>NZ_JAJCXF010000001.1:0-2693466 GCF_020567405.1 Enterobacter sp. TCD1-1
CTCAACGGATAAAAGGTACTCCGGGGATAACAGGCTGATACCGCCCAAGAGTTCATATCGACGGCGGTGTTTGGCACCTCGATGTCGGCTCATCACATCCTGGGGCTGAAGTAGGTCCCAAGGGTATGGCTGTTCGCCATTTAAAGTGGTACGCGAGCTGGGTTTAGAACGTCGTGAGACAGTTCGGTCCCTATCTGCCGTGGGCGCTGGAGAATTGAGGGGGGCTGCTCCTAGTACGAGAGGACCGGAGTGGACGCATCACTGGTGTTCGGGTTGTCATGCCAATGGCACTGCCCGGTAGCTAAATGCGGAAAAGATAAGTGCTGAAAGCATCTAAGCACGAAACTTGCCCCGAGATGAGTTCTCCCTGACTCCCTGAGAGTCCTGAAGGAACGTTGAAGACGACGACGTTGATAGGTCGGGTGTGTAAGCGCAGCGATGCGTTGAGCTAACCGATACTAATGAACCGTGAGGCTTAACCTTACAACGCCGAAGATGTTTTGGCGAAGAGACAGACACGATTTTCAGCCTGATACAGATTAAACAGAATTTGCCTGGCGGCTTTAGCGCGGTGGTCCCACCTGACCCCATGCCGAACTCAGAAGTGAAACGCCGTAGCGCCGATGGTAGTGTGGGGTCTCCCCATGTGAGAGTAGGGAACTGCCAGGCATCAAATTAAGTAGTAAGCCGGTGCATTAATCCGGTGGTTACAAGCAGTCTTCGGTGGAGCGGTAGTTCAGTCGGTTAGAATACCTGCCTGTCACGCAGGGGGTCGCGGGTTCGAGTCCCGTCCGTTCCGCCACTTATTAAAAGCCCTGAGCTAACGCTCAGGGCTTTTTTCATATCTGACGTCTAATTATTGCGAAATCAGCAAAAATCCTCTGCGTTTTACGATCTTTTTCTCTATAACACCGCCAGCGATAATCGTCCTCAGTTTACGAACATAACGATTGAGGAAAATTATGACTCTCCCTGCATTTGGTCTGGGCACTTTCCGCCTGAAAGACGACGTTGTTATCGCATCAGTTAAAACCGCACTCGAACTGGGCTATCGCGCAGTTGATACGGCGCAGATCTATGAAAACGAAGCTGCCGTTGGACAAGCTCTCGAAGAGAGCGGTGTACCGCGTAATGAGCTGTTCATTACCACGAAAATCTGGATTGAGAATCTCAGCAAAGACAAGCTGATCCCAAGCCTGAAAGAAAGCCTGAAAAAACTGCGTACTGACTACGTCGATCTGACGCTGATCCACTGGCCATCACCAAACGATGCCGTCTCCGTGGAAGAATTCATGCAGGCGCTGCTGGAAGCGAAAAAGCAGGGCTTAACCCGCGAAATTGGGATCTCCAACTTCACGATCCCGCTGATGGAAAAAGCCATTGCGGCTGTAGGTGCAGAAAATATTGCGACCAACCAGATTGAACTGTCTCCTTACCTGCAGAACCGCAAAGTCGTGGACTGGGCAAAACAGCACGGGATCCACATCACCTCATACATGACGCTGGCCTATGGTAAAGCGCTGAAAGATGAAGTGATTACGCGTATCGCTGAGAAACATAACGCGACTGCCGCGCAGGTTATTCTGGCATGGGCAATGGGTGAAGGTTATGCCGTGATCCCATCTTCAACTAAACGTGAAAACCTGGCGAGCAACCTGTTAGCAACGGATCTTCACCTGGATGCTGACGATAAAAAAGCGATCGCAGCCCTGGAGTGCAACGATCGCCTGGTCAGCCCGGAAGGCTTAGCCCCTCACTGGGATTAAGTTTGACCCACCCTCTGTAACCTGAACCCTCACACAGCTCCTTCGGGAGCTGTTTTTATATGTTCACTCAGAAAATCAATAAAGGCACGAATGCGCGTACTCACCGCTCTGTCACTGTAGTACACCGCGCTAAAAGGCATTTCGACCGGCAGGCGTTTATCGGCCATCAATTCCACCAGTTCACCCCGCGCAATCTCCTTATCGATCATATAGTCTGACAGGCAGGCGATACCATTGCCTTCGAGGCACAGCTGCTTCAGCGTTTCCCCGCTGTTAGACGACAATCCGCTTGTAATTTCATGAAGTTGCCCATCATGGCAGGCGACAGGCCAGGTGTTCAGCGATACCGGCTCCGTAAAGCCCAGGCACAGATGCTGCTTCAGTTCTTCAACCGTCTCCGGTTTACCATGTTCAGCAATATACTGTGGCGACGCGATAATTTTTCGGTAGCTGGCAAACAGAGGGCGGGCACGCAAGCTTGAATCGGTCAGCGTTCCCGCCCGGATAGCCACATCTACCTTTCGCTCGATGAGGTTGATAAACGTCTCTGAGGAGACCAGAGAGAGCGTCATCTCCGGATAACGTTCGCGGAAAGGTTTAATCAGCGGCATCAGAAAGTGAAGCACAACCGGCGTGGCCGCATCAATGCGCAGTAACCCACGCGGCGTGCTGCGGGTTTCCATAATCTCGGTCTCGGCTGCGGCCATCTCCTGCAGTACCGACTGCACGCGGCGAAAATAACGCTCTCCTTCTTCCGTCAGGCTCAGTTGCCGCGTCGTTCGGTTAAGCAGGCTCACCCCAAGCTTCATCTCCAGCTTTTTAACCGAGCGGCTAATGGCTGAGTTAGCCTGTCCCAGCTGTTCGGCCGCGCGGCTAAAGCTGCCGCTTTCGACGACGGCGACAAAGATTGTCAGCTCTTCTGACGTTGCTTTCATTGTTGCACCACCCGCAAAATTCTATTGATATTTTGACCATTTTTGTTATTTAAGCACTGGCGCATACTGCCTGTCATCTTAATCCTGATGATACGGAGTATTTTATGCCACTGGCGCTTCTTGCCCTGACGATCAGTGCCTTTGCAATTGGCACGACCGAATTTGTTATCGTGGGACTGGTTCCCACCATTGCTAACCAGCTTGCGATCTCATTGCCCTCCGCCGGATTGCTGGTGTCCATCTATGCCCTGGGTGTTGCCGTCGGTGCCCCCGTGCTGACGGCCCTGACCGGACGCTTTCCGCGTAAGCAGCTGTTAGTTGCATTAATGGTGCTGTTCACCGCCGGCAACGTGCTGGCCTGGCAGGCGCCGGACTACACCACGCTGGTCATCGCTCGTCTGTTGACCGGCCTTGCACACGGGGTGTTCTTCTCGATTGGTTCCACTATTGCAACCAGCCTGGTACCAAAAGAGAAAGCGGCCTCCGCCATTGCGATCATGTTCGGTGGGCTGACCGTTGCACTCGTCACGGGCGTACCATTGGGGACGTTTATCGGACAACACTTCGGCTGGCGTGAAACGTTCCTGGCCGTCTCCTTACTGGGCGTCATTGCCCTGGTGACCAGCCTGCTGCTGGTGCCGTCGAATATTCCTGGCCGGGCCAGCGCCAGCCTGAGCGATCAGCTGAAGGTGCTCACGCATCCGCGTTTGCTGCTCATCTACGCGGTTACGGCGCTGGGCTATGGCGGCGTATTCACCGCCTTCACTTTCCTTGCACCGATGATGCAGGACCTGGCAGGTTTCTCCCCCAATGCCGTGAGCTGGATTTTGCTGGGATACGGTATTTCCGTTGCGATTGGCAATATCTGGGGCGGCAAGCTTGCGGATAAGCATGGTGCGGTACCGGCGCTGAAATTCATCTTCGCCGCGCTGGTCGTTCTGTTGATGATTTTCCAGTTCACGGCTTCGCTACAGTACGCCGCGCTGGTCACCGTGCTGGTCATGGGGATCTTCGCCTTTGGTAATGTGCCCGGGCTTCAGGTCTACGTTGTACAGAAAGCCGAGCTTTATACGCCCAATGCGGTGGATGTGGCTTCCGGCCTGAATATTGCCGCTTTTAATATTGGTATCGCGCTGGGCTCCATCATTGGTGGGCAAACCGTTGAACACGTCGGATTAACCCAGACGCCATGGATTGGCGCGGTCATTGTCCTGGTCGCTTTCCTGTTGATTGGTCTGAGCGGACGTCTTGATAAACCCGCTCGCGTCGCGCTGGGTTAACATCAGTAAGCGCTTGCTTACAAAACTGGAAAGCGGTTTCTCAGAAATTGCGTTGAAAGTGTGACCTAAAGTCCCTATAACATTAGAACCAGTCCGTTTTCCGGACTGGTTCATGTTACAGAGGCTGTTTCCAAAAGTGCGAAAAAATACCTATGCCATGCGTTATGTAGCCGGAATGCCCGCGGAGAGGATCTTGCCTCCGGGGTCATTTGCGAGCATAAGCCAGGCATTACCCGCCGGCACACCGTTAAGCAGCGATGAAAAAATCCGTGTACTGGTGTGGAATATCTTTAAGCAGCAGCGTGCGGAGTGGTTATCGGTCCTCAAGAATTTTGGCAAAGATGCCCATCTGGTTCTGCTCCAGGAGGCTCAAACCACGCCTGAGCTCGTTCGGTTTGCTACCACTCACTATCTTGCCGCCGACCAGGTACCCGCCTTTGTTCTGCCTCAGCACCCCTCGGGCGTGATGACGCTTTCAGCGGCACATCCCGTCTATTGTTGTCCACTGCGCGAACGAGAGCCTATTCTGCGCCTGGCGAAATCGGCGCTGGTGACGGTCTATCCGCTGCCGGATACCCGTATGCTGATGGTCGTGAATATCCACGCGGTGAACTTCAGCCTGGGCGTGGATGTGTACAGTAAGCAGTTACTTCCGATTGGCGATCAGATAGCGCATCACAGCGGGCCCATCATTATGGCCGGCGATTTCAATGCCTGGAGCCGTCCGCGCATGAATGCGCTGTATCGCTTTGCGCGCGAAATGTCGCTGCGTGAAGTTCGTTTTAGCGATGACCAGCGCAAAAAAGCCTTTGGTCGTCCTCTCGACTTTGTCTTCTATCGTGGGTTGAGCGTGCACGATGCCTCCGTGCTGGTGACGCGCGCCTCCGATCATAACCCTCTACTCGTCGAATTCAGTCCCGGCAAACCTGATAAATAATGGTGTGTCAGGTCTGCCGTGGGGCAGGCCTGTGCAGGTGCTGCCCTTTTATTTTTAACCCACAAAGGACAGTACGATGACAACAACACACTCCCATCATGACAACGTAGAAAAACAGTTTGGTTCGCAGGCAAATGCGTATCTGAGCAGCGCCGTACACGCTTCAGGCCGCGATCTGGTGCGTCTCGGTGAGCGCCTGTCGGCATTTCCGCAGGCGCACGTGCTGGATTTAGGCTGCGGGGCAGGGCATGCCAGCTTCACGGCTGCGCAGCAGGTGGCGCAGGTTACCGCATATGACTTATCCAGCCAGATGCTGGAGGTGGTTGCTGAAGCGGCCAAAGCGAAGGGGCTGGACAACATTGATACGCGTCAGGGCTATGCCGAATCCTTACCTTTTGATGATGCCTCGTTTGAGGTGGTGATCAGCCGTTATTCCGCGCACCACTGGCATGATGTTGGCCAGGCATTACGCGAAGTCAAACGCGTTCTGAAGCCGGGTGGCATCCTCATTATTATGGATGTGATGTCGCCTGGACATCCGGTGCGCAATATCTGGCTGCAAACGGTGGAAGCGCTGCGCGACACCTCGCATGTGCAAAACTACGCCAGCGGAGAGTGGTTATCGCTTATCACGGAAGCGGGACTGATTACACGCTCGTTAATCACAGACCGTTTGCCGCTGGAGTTTAGCTCGTGGATTGCGCGTATGCGCACCCCGGAAGCGTTAAGTCAGGCAATCAGGCTGTATCAGGAGAGTGCGTCCGCAGAGGTGAAGGCGTACTTTGAACTGCAGGACGATGGTTCATTTACCAGCGATACCATCATGGCGGAAGCGCAAAAAGCGGGATAAACAAAAAAGGCACCGAGGGGAATCGGTGCCTTTTTATCTTTCGGTCGTGTTATCAGGAGTCTGGCGTCGCGCTGTTCTTCACAAACAGCGTCAGCTGGTCGCCCGGTTTCAGATTGTCAGTATCATTGTTCCAGCGCATCACATCTTTGATGTTCACGCCGTGACGTTTTGCGATACTGGACAGCGAATCACCCTTACGCACGCGATAGGTAATGCTATCGCTGTTGTTGGCAAGACGCTGCGCACTGCTACCTGC
Source organism: Enterobacter sp. TCD1-1 (assembly GCF_020567405.1). Taxonomy (NCBI): domain Bacteria; kingdom Pseudomonadati; phylum Pseudomonadota; class Gammaproteobacteria; order Enterobacterales; family Enterobacteriaceae; genus Enterobacter; species Enterobacter sp. TCD1-1. The sequence goes on from NZ_JAJCXF010000001.1 coordinate 6,025, forward strand.
GCCAACCGTCAGATTCTGACCCACTTTCAAGCCCGATCCGCGCAGATTGTTCCACTGCTGGAGATCTTTTGCGCTCACGCCAAGACGTGATGCAATGCCTGAAAGCGTATCACCTGAACGAACCTTATAACTGCGGCTGTTGACGGGTGAGGCATCCGCGATCAGCGTTGACTGAACGGCAGCGATTTCACCCGAAGCTAAAGACTCACGTAACTGCTCAGCATGTTTCTGCGGAACCATAACATACTGCGGACCACTCGCCCCCAGGGTTGAGCCTTTAACGCCAGCATTAAAGGTTTTCAGTTTACTTACCGACATACCCGTCATATCAGCAACCTGTTGAATATCAACCGGATTGCTGAGGCGAACACGCGCCAGTGCACGACTTTCGTCTGGTGTTGGCAGTTGCACACCGTAACGCTTGCTGTTCTTGAGAATATCGCTCAGTGCCAGCATTTTCGGTACGTAAATCTTTGTTTCCTGTGGCAGTGAGAGCGACCAAAAATCGGTGGATTTACCCCGTGCTTTATTCGCTTTCATTGCCTTCAGTACACGACCTTCGCCGCTATTGTACGCTGCGACCGTTAACAGCCAGTCGCCGTCAAACATCTTGTTCAGACGTTGCATCATGTCGAGAGCGGCTGTCGTTGAAGCGACAACATCGCGACGCGCATCATAGTTGCGGGTCTGTTTCAGACCATAGTTTCGCCCGGTGCTCGGAATGATCTGCCAAATGCCTGCGGCATTGGCGCCAGACGTCGCGTGTGGGTCAAAAGCGCTCTCCACTATGGGTAGGAGTACCAGCTCCATAGGCATGTTACGTTTCTTAACTTGCCCGGCTATCCAGTACATATACGGCTCTGCCCGTAACGTTACATCGTGGAGATAGCTCTTATTACTTAAATACTTCTGTTTCTGTTCGCGAATCCGGGTATTTTCCGGAATTCCCATCTTTAGCTCGTCGCCAATAGAGGTCCACAAGTCTTGATCCTGCGCGAAAGATGTTCCATCGTCCATCCAGCGCGCCGAACTTGTAAACTTCCCTGCTTCCCCTTGACCAGCTGCAGAAAGGCTCTGTGCGTGCTGTTGTACGTTGCTGCCGTTCTGGGACTGGCAACCTACAAGCAGGACAGAGGCGAGTAATATCGCTTTTGCCTTCATGTGTGTGTCAATAGTTGCTTAAAAGACGAGCGATGATAACGGCGAAATTTTGAAAAGGCAACCCGCAATTATCTGAAGTTATCTTTCTTTGACCTTAACCATGCAAATCGCTGTTCTGGTTGTTGCAAATTTGTTTCTTGGTTAATTTTATTAATTAAATCAATATCATCTGTTCGTAAAAATAAATTAATTTGGCGCTCGTTTTTCAGAATTACGGGGAGTGTTTTTTGGTTTTTTGCACGTAACTCCTTCACTTTGTGATAATAATCCTGAATCGCCCGATCCTCAGGCAACAGGCTGACGGAAAACTTCATATTTCCTAATGTATACTCATGCGCGCAACAAATAACGGTATCATCGGGTAATGCGTTAATCTTCTGTAAAGACTGATACATTTGTGCAGGTGTGCCTTCAAACAGTCTTCCGCAGCCTCCGGAGAACAGCGTGTCGCCGCAAAAAAGATAAGGCTTACTGTAGAAACACAGATGTCCCAAAGTGTGACCCGGTGTAGCAAATACGGAAAACTCCCACTCACGTATGAGGATTTTTTCGCCTTCTTCGACTACTTGCGTGAGTCCCTTATCTTGTGCCTCTGCCGGTCCGTAAACCACAACATGCGGAAAGTGGGCGCGCAGTTCAGGCACGCCGCCCGTATGATCGTGATGATGATGCGTCAACAGAATGGCTTCCGGCTGCCAGCCGTTCTCTTTTATTGCGCGCAGTACGGGGGCGGATTCTCCGGGATCGACAATGACGCATCGACGTTCATCGTCCACCAAAACCCAGATGTAATTGTCCTCAAAAGCGGAAATACTGATAAGATTCATACATTACCTCTAATAGCGTGGCGGGTGTGTTGATGAAACCGGCAAGGATACCTCAGACTGTCGCAGCACCGGAACGTTGGGCGGAATTGCCCTGGGGTGAATACTATCGCGAAGCGTTAGAGCAACAGCTGAAGCCCTGGCTGGCGAAAATGTATGGCTTTCACCTGCTTAAGATTGGCAATCTCAGCGCGGAAATCAATACCGAAAGCTGCGCTATCTCGCATCAGGTCAACGTCTCTCTCGGCGGATCGCCGGTACAGGTGAAAGCAGACCCGTTACATCTGCCGTTTGCGGAAAAATCCGTTGATGCGTGTTTGCTCGCACATACGTTACCCTGGTGCAGCGATCCGCACCGTCTGCTTCGCGAAGCCGATCGCGTGCTGATTGATGACGGCTGGCTGGTACTGAGCGGATTCAATCCGCTGAGCCTGATGGGCCTGCGTAAGCTGGTACCGGTGCTGCGTCGGACGCCGCCTTACAACAGCCGGATGTTTACCATGATGCGCCAGCTCGACTGGCTGTCACTGCTGAACTTCGAAGTGCTCTGTTACGGCGGTTTTCAGGTGCTGCCCTGGGCGCGGCAGGGGGGCGTCTTGTTGAGCACGCATTTGCCTGCCTTAGGCTGCATGCAGTTTATCGTCGCGCGTAAGCGAACCATTCCCCTTACGCTTAATCCCATGAAGCAGAGCAAATCGAAAACGCCAATCCGTCAGACCGTTGGCGCCACGCGGCAATACAAAAAGCCGTGATCAGGATTCAGGCTGATAGCCCGCGTCCTCATGCGCAGGGTTAGCGGCCGCCGCACGCGCCAGCTCGTCACAGCGTTCGTTTTCCGGATGGCCGGCGTGCCCTTTAACCCACTCCCACTTAATCTGGTGCTGGCCCAGCGCAGCATCAAGACGTTTCCAGAGATCGACGTTCTTGACCGGTTTCTTATCTGCCGTCTTCCAGCCGCGTTTTTTCCAGTTATGGATCCACTGGGTAATTCCCTGGCGGACGTACTGACTGTCGGTACTTAACACCACGTCACAATGTTCTTTTAACGCCTCCAGCGCCACAATGGCCGCCATGAGCTCCATCCGGTTGTTGGTGGTCAGAAAATAGCCTTCGCTAAAAGTTTTTTCGTGCTGGCGATAACGCATAATCGCGCCGTAGCCGCCGGGACCTGGGTTGCCGAGACAAGATCCATCGGTGAAAATTTCTACCTGTTTACGCATCTCTGGTAGACTTCCTGTATTTGAAACGTTCAGTTAAACGATAAGTCTGACATAAATGACCGCTATGAGCACTGCAATTACTCGCCAGATCGTCCTCGATACCGAAACCACCGGTATGAACCAGATCGGCGCGCACTACGAAGGGCATAAGATCATCGAGATCGGCGCCGTTGAAGTGGTGAACCGTCGTCTTACGGGGAACAACTTCCACGTCTACCTCAAGCCCGATCGGCTGGTGGATCCCGAAGCGTTCGGCGTTCACGGTATTGCCGATGAGTTCTTGCTGGATAAGCCGACGTTTGCGGATGTGGCTGACGAGTTCCTGGAATACATCAAGGGCGCCGAGCTTGTCATCCATAACGCCTCGTTCGATATCGGCTTTATGGACTATGAATTCAGCAAGCTTAATCGTGATATCCCGAAGACGAACACCTTCTGTAAGGTAACAGACAGTCTGGCGCTGGCGAGGAAGATGTTCCCCGGCAAGCGTAACAGCCTGGATGCACTTTGTTCGCGCTACGAGATAGACAATACCAAACGAACGCTCCACGGGGCGTTGCTCGATGCCCAGATCCTCGCCGATGTCTATCTGACGATGACCGGCGGGCAGACGTCAATGAAGTTCAGTATGGAAAATGAGTCTCAGCAGACGCAGGGCGAAGCGGGTATTCAGCGTGTTGTCCGTCAGGCAAGCCGACTACGGGTTGTTTTAGCCAGTGATGAAGAGCTGCTTAACCACGAATCCCGTCTTGATCTGGTGCAGAAGAAGGGCGGCAGCTGTCTCTGGCGTGCCTGAAAAAACGCCGGAATGCCTGTAAAATCATCGTTTGGGCGATTTTTGCAGCAAACGATTCAAAACGCGAGAAAAAGCGTTGACGAGATCGGAGGCGCACCGTAATATGCGCCTCGTTCCCCAAACGGGAACAGTGGAGCGGTAGTTCAGTCGGTTAGAATACCTGCCTGTCACGCAGGGGGTCGCGGGTTCGAGTCCCGTCCGTTCCGCCACTATTCAGAAGGCCTGAATCAGAAATGATTCAGGCCTTCGTCGTTTCAGCGTTCTGTAATCCCATACTCTCACTTATCGTTAACAAAAAGTTAATATCAATGGTGCAATTAATTAACAATTGCACGGTTGCAGTGCGTTATTTGCACTATCGTTGTGCATTTTGCCACCATGCCTCTCTTCAGAACTCATTCAGAATGTGTCTTTCTGTAAAAATAATTCACGCAGAATCATTTGGTTATCTCCCGCTTGCCAAAAAAATAGCGAACCAATTACGTATTGGTTTGGTTATTGCTTAATCATTAGCACGATAAGCTTCATTCTATATCAATAACTTATCGTTAATAAAAATAAAGCAATGATGAAAGCGAGCGAACCAATATGGAAAAACCGTCACGGTTTCTGGCCAATTCCAGCACCGCGCTTGAGCAGTTGCGCGGGCTAATCAACCAGCATGAGTCAACACCAGGCATTCCGCTGCCCACGGAACGTGAGCTGTCGGACACTCTCGGCGTAGGGCGACGTGAAGTCCGTCGTGCGCTGGACGTACTGGAAGAGGAGGGGCGTATCTGGCGTAAGCAGGGCAAAGGGACCTTTATCGGCCCGTCAGCACCTGTTGAACCGCTGGCCCTTCAGGGACTGGTGCAGCAAACCAACCTGCTGGAAGTGATGGAAGCTCGTCTTCAGCTTGAACCCGGCCTGGCCCGGCTTGCGGCACTGCGTGCCACCAGGGAAAACCTCGCGCTTATGCAGCGCATGCTGGAACGCATCGATAAGGTCAGCCCGGATGACCGCGATCTCAACGAACTCTGGGATAGCGCCTTTCACCGGGCAATTGCCGAGGCTGCGGGCAACCGTCTGATGCTCGGCCTGTTTGATGCGATTGATGCCGTCAGACGTGAACCGGGCTGGCAGCATCTGCGCGAATTAGCCCGCACGCCCGAACGTGTCGATAGCTATAACGACCACCATCACAAGATCATGGCGGCGATTATCCATCGCCAGCCTAATGAAGCTGCGGCCGCCATGCGCGAACACCTGCTCAGCCTGCAAACCGCCCTGATTCAGGCGATCCACCTTGAGGACGACTTCACGCCATGACGACAATCCCCTTTAAGGACGCCACGCCCGTACTGCAAGTACAAAACCTCAACGTTACGTTCGCGGGCTCGCCGGTTAGCGTGCTTGACGGTATCTCATTGACCGTCAGGGCGGGTGAAACGCTGGCGCTGGTGGGAGAGTCCGGCTGCGGGAAAAGTATCACCTCACTGGCGCTGATGGGGCTACTGCCCGCCAGCGCACGGATCGTCAGCGGGGAGATGCAGTTTCGCCGCCACGATCTGCGCAAGCTCTCGCCGCGGGAATATGCCGATCTGCGCGGCAGCGAGCTGGCGATGATTTTCCAGGAGCCGATGACCTCGCTCAATCCGGCGTTTACGCTGGGCGATCAGCTGAGTGAAGCGGTCATGCGACACCAGGACGTCTCGCGCGCAGAGGCGATGAAGGTCGCGCTGCAGATCCTCGAGAAAGTGCAGATCCCGGCGGCAGAGATGCGTCTCAAGGCTTATCCTCATCAGCTTTCCGGCGGCATGCGCCAGCGCGTGATGATTGCCATGGCGCTGATTAACCATCCCAAATTGCTGATTGCCGACGAACCGACCACCGCGCTTGACGTCACCATCCAGGCGCAAATCCTCGCCTTGCTCAACGCCCTCAAAGAAGAGACCGGCACGGCGGTGCTGATGATCACCCACGATTTAGGCGTGGTGGCCGAAGTGGCGCAGCAGGTGGCGGTGATGTATGCCGGACAGGTGGTAGAGCAGGGAAGCGTTGAGGCGATATTTGCCGATCCGCAGCACCCGTACACCATCGGCCTGATGGGGTCGATTCCCTCCCTTGGCGCACGTAAAGGCCCGCTTTCCACCATTCCCGGTTCGGTACCTCTGCCGGAATCCATGCCGAAGGGCTGTCGTTTTGCCACCCGCTGTCCGTTTGCGCAGGCGCGCTGCCATGATGAAAAACCGCAGCTCGCCACGCTCGGCGCGGGCCATCAGGTTGCCTGCTTCCGCGTGCCGCTCGAACACCACATCGCCCTGGGAGAGACCGCATGACCACGCCCATTCTTGAAGCTCGGGACCTCAGCAAGCTGTTCCCCGGTCCGAAAAAACTCTTTACCCCAGCACGGTTTGTGACGGCAGTCGATCGCGTGTCGCTTGCCGTGATGCCGGGCGAAACGCTGGCGATTGTCGGCGAGTCCGGTTCCGGAAAATCCACGCTTGGCCGCCTGCTGCTGCGCCTGCTGGCCGCCAGCGAAGGGCGCGTGTTTTACCAGGGGGAAGAAATCACCCACGCCTCGGGGGCGCGGCTCAATCAGCTCCGCCGCGAGCTGCAGATCATCTTCCAGGATCCCTTCGCCTCCCTGAACCCGCGCATGACGGTGGAGCAGATCGTCGGCGAGCCGCTGTGGCTGCATCAGAACATGAAAAAAGCGGATCGCCAGTACCGCGTTGCCGAGTTGCTTAAAACCGTAGGCCTGCCCGCCGCCTGGGCCGGTCGCTACCCGCACGAGTTTTCCGGCGGGCAGCGCCAGCGTATTGGCATTGCGCGCGCGCTGGCCTCGGGACCGAAGCTGCTGCTGGGCGATGAGCCGGTATCCGCGCTGGACGTCTCCGTTCAGGCGCAGGTGGTCAATTTGCTGGAAAGCCTGAAGCAGCAGCTGGGGCTGACAATGGTGATTGTCGCCCATGGTCTGGCGGTGATCCGCCACATGAGCGACCGCGTGGCGGTCATGTACCTCGGGCAAATCGTCGAGCTCGCCACCGTGGATGAGATATTTGACGCGCCGCTTCATCCTTATACGCAGGCGCTGATCGCCTCGGCGCCGCAGATGCAGCCGGACGCTGAACGCGCCGCGCCGCTGCTGCAGGGGGACTTACCGAACCCTGCCAGCCCGCCGTCCGGCTGTCGTTTCCACACCCGCTGCCCGTACGTTACCGACGAATGCCGCCAGGTCGAGCCGATTAATCAGGTGCTCGATGGCGGGCGTCAGGTTGCCTGCCACCGCTGGCAGGAGATCAACCGCGATCGCAGCGTTATCCAGATCGCACCGCCATCCGCCGCTTTTCTGCGCCGCCGCGCGCTGTTTGAACACGCGGCCACCCACTCATCCCTTCCTTCAAGGAACTCATGATAATGACAATGCGTAATTCTCTTTTGACCGTACTGGGAAGTGTTATGTTGCTTGGCGCGGCGCTGCCCGCCCATTCTGAAAGCGTGCTGCGTATTGGCCTGGGGGCAGATCCGGACATGCTCGACCCGCACCTGGCGCGCACCTACTATGGCCGCTTCGTCTTTGCCTCCCTGTGCGACAGGCTGGTGGACGTGGATGAAAATCTGAAGGTTGTCCCCGGCCTGGCCAAAGACTGGGCGTGGAGTGACGACGGTAAAACCCTGACGCTCAATCTGCGCGAAGGCGTGACCTTCCACGACGGTGAGAAATTCGATGCCGCTGCAGCAAAATACAACCTCGACCGCGCCCTGACCCTGAAAGGCTCCCTGCGTAAAAGCGAGATCTCCTCCGTTGAATCGGTCGAGGTCACCGGCCCGATGCAGATTGCGCTGCACCTGAAGACCCCCGATGCCGCGCTGCTGATGCAGCTCACCGACCGCGCGGGCGCGATGATGGCCCCCGAGGCGGCGAAAAAGCCTGACTTTGCTGCCCATCCCGTTTGTTCTGGCCCGTATAAATTCGACAGCCGCGTATCTCAGGACCGCATTGTTCTGACCCGCTTCGACAACTACTGGAACAAAGACGCCTACCACTTCGACAAAATTATCTACCTGCCGATCCCGGATGCCTCCGTGCGTCTGGCAAACCTGCGCGCGGGCGATCTCGATCTGACCGAAGGGATTGCCGCCAGCGACGTGAAAACCGTCGAGGCCGACAGCAAGCTGGCGCTGGCGAAGGTAACGGGCCTGGGCTATCAGGGTATCACCTTCAACATCAACAACGGCAAGGTGCCGGCCAACGACCCGTTCAAAGATGCCCGCGTGCGCGAGGCCTTCTCGCAGGCTATCGACCGCGATGCGCTAAACCAGGTGGTCTTTGAAGGACTGTATACGCCAGCTAACCAGGCGTTTTCGACGGTCAGCCCGTATCACGTCAACCTGCCGGTCCCGCCGCGTGACGTCGACAAGGCCAAAGCGCTGCTCAAAGCGGCTGGCGTCAGCGCGCCGCTGACCGTCAACCTGCTGGTGCCGAACAACCCCACCTCACAGCAGGTGGGGCAGGTGCTGCAGGCGATGGTCGCCGAGGCGGGCTTTAACCTGAACCTGCAGATGACCGAATTCGCCACGCTGCTGGACCGCCAGCAGAGCGGGGACTATCAGCTGAGCTTCTCCGGCTGGTCGGGGCGCCCGGATCCGGACGGCAGCATCTACGGCTTTATCAACAGCAAAGGCACCCTGAACGACGGCCGCTACAGCAATGCGCAGGTTGATGAGTGGCTGACCCAGGCGCGCCAGAGTACTGACCAGGCCGCGCGCCAGCCGCTGTACGACAAGGTGGTGAAACAGCTGCAAACGGATATGCCGATTGCCTACCTCTACTTCGAGCCGCGTATTTTTGGCCTGAACAAAAGCGTGCAGGGCTTTAAGCCGTACCCGGACGGCATCGTGCGTCTGGCTGGCTTAACGCTGGCGAAATAACCGTCCTGAGGAGAGCCCATGCTGGAACTGATTTGCAAACGTCTGCTGCTGGCCGTCCCGACGCTACTGCTGGTGAGCATGATGGTGTTTGGGCTGCAAAAGCTGCTTCCCGGCGACCCGCTGATCGCCATGGCCGGCGAGGAGCGCGACCCGGCAGTTATCGCTCAGCTGCGCGCGGAGCTGAACCTCGATGCGCCGATCCCCGTGCAGTATTTCCACTGGCTGACGCGGGCGCTGCAGGGCGATCTGGGCGTCTCCTTACGCACGCACGAGCCGGTGACGCAGCTGATTGCCAGCAAACTGCCGGTGACGCTGGAGCTGTCGCTGCTGGCGATGATTATCGCGCTGGTGTTTGGCATCAGCATGGGGATCCTCGCGGCGGTGAACAAAAACAGCTGGGTCGATCACGGGGCGAACTTCGTGGCGATCTCGGGGATCTCGATCCCGCACTTCTGGCTGGGGATCCTGCTGATTCTGGTCTTCTCGGTGAACCTGCAATGGCTCCCCGCGTCCGGCTATGTGCCGTTCAGTGAAGATCCGCTCCAGAACCTGCGCACGCTGCTGCTGCCCGCGTCCGTGCTCGGAACGGGCCTCGCGGCAACGCTGATGCGCCATACCCGCGCCTCGATGATTGCCGTGCTGAAAGCGGATTACATCCGCACCGCGCGGGCGAAAGGGCTGCTGCCGAAAGCGGTGATCCTGAAGCACGCGTTTCGCAACGCGCTGGTGCCGGTAATCACCCTCACCACGCTGCTGTTTGGCGAGCTGCTGGGCGGTGCGGTGCTGACCGAGCAGGTTTTCACCATTCCGGGCTTTGGCAAGATGATCGTCGACTCGGTTTTCAACCGTGACTATGCGGTGGTGCAGGGCGTGGTGCTGATCGTGGCGATTGGTTTCCTGATGCTGAACCTTCTGGCCGACGTGCTCTACGTCCTCATCAACCCGAAAATGCGAGGTTAACCATGGCGGAACTGACGACGCAAACCGTTGTGCCTGCGCTGCCGCGAGCGCAAAACCGGGTGCTGAAGAAATTCCTCGGCAATAAAAGTGCTGTCATTGGCGCGGCGGTGGTGGGCTTCTTTGTACTGGTGGCGCTGCTGGCGCCGTGGATCGCCCCGTTCGATCCGGTCAAGGCCAACTTCCTGGCGGTGCGCAAAGCGCCGTCGGCGATGTACTGGTTCGGCACCGACGAGCTGGGGCGCGATATCCTGTCCCGTATTATCTGGGGGGCGCGCACCTCGCTGATGGCGGGCTGTATGTCTGTGGTGATTGCCGTGGTTATCGGCGTACCGCTGGGGCTGGTGGCGGGCTACTTCCAGAAGATGTGGGACGGCGTCATCTCGCGCGTGATCGAGGCGCTGCTGGCCTGCCCGTTCCTGATCATGGCGATCGCGCTGGGGGCATTTTTGGGCCCGAGCCTGACCAACGCGATGATCGCCATCGGTCTTTCGGCGATGCCGATCTTCGCCCGCCTGACGCGCGGGCAGGTGATCGCCATTCGCAACGAAGAGTATATCGACGGCGCGCGGGCGATTGGCCTGCCGGATCGCTGGATCATCATCAAGTACGTCCTGCCCAACGTGATGTCGCCGATCCTGGTGCAGGCCACGCTGGCCATTGCCTCGGCGATTATCGCTGAAGCCAGCCTGTCGTTCTTGGGGCTGGGACAGCAGCCGCCCAATCCGTCCTGGGGCTCTATGCTCAACACCGCCAAAGGTTTTCTTGAGCAGGCCCCGTGGATGTCCATTTTCCCCGGCGTGGCGATTTTCCTTGCCGTGCAGGGCTTTAATTTACTCGGCGACGGGCTGCGCGATGCGCTCGATCCGCGCCATGACTAAGGAGTCATGATGACCAAAGCGCTTGATTTTACGTCCGGTTACGATTCACGACGCCCGCCGATGCTGGGCCATAACGCCGTTGCAACGTCTCAGCCGCTGGCGGCGCAGGCGGGAATGAAGATGCTGCAGCTAGGCGGGAATGCCGTGGATGCGGCCATTGCCACCGCGATGGCGCTGACGGTGGTTGAGCCGACCGGCAACGGGATCGGCAGCGACGCCTTTGCCATCGTCTGGGACGGTGAAAAGCTGCACGGCCTGAACGCCTCCGGTCGTTCGCCTGCGAGCTGGCATGCGGATCTGTTTGCCGGAAAAACCGCAGTGCCGGAAATCGGCTGGGACGCGGTGACCGTGCCGGGCGCGGTATCCGGCTGGGTCGCCCTGGCGGAACGCTTCGGCACGCTGCCGCTGACCACCCTGGCGCAGCCCGCCATTGACTACGCGCGCAACGGTTTCCCGGTCTCCCCGCTGATTGGGCATCTCTGGCAGCGCGGCTATCACAAGTTGAAAGATCAGCCGGGCTTCAGCGCCTGCTTCGCGCCGGAAGGCCGCGCCCCGCGCGTGGGGGAGATCTTCCGTAACCCGGCGCAGGCAAACTCGCTGGAGCTGATCGCCCGCACCAACGGCGACGCCTTTTACCGCGGCGAGCTGGCGCAGAAAATTGCCGCCTTCGCCAAAGAACATGGCGCGCACCTGACGGCTGAGGATCTGGCCAACCATCGCGTGGACTGGGTAGAGCTGCTGTCGCGCGACTTCGCGGGCGGTTCGGTGCAGGAGCTCCCGCCTAACGGTCAGGGGATCGCCACGCTGATCGCGCTCGGCATTCTTGAGCAGTGCGGCATTGAGAAGCATCATCCGGATTCCGTGCAGTCTCTGCATCTCTCCATTGAGGCGATGAAGCTGGCGCTGGCGGATCTCGACCGCTACGTGGCGGACGAAGAGCACATGGCGTTCGCGGCAAAAGAGCTGCTGAGCGACCATTATCTGAAGTCGCGTGCGGCGCTGATCAACCACGACAGCGCGTCTGATTTTGTCTACGGTTCCCCGACGCAGAGCGGCACGGTCTATATCAGCACCGCGGACGCCAGCGGGATGATGGTCTCGTTTATTCAGTCCAACTATATGGGCTTCGGTTCAGGCATTGTGGTGCCGGATACGGGGATCAGCCTGCAAAACCGGGGCTGCGGATTTGTGCTGGATCCTGAGCACCCGAACGCGCTGGCGGGCAGCAAGCGCCCGTTCCACACCATCATTCCGGGCTTTGCGATGGACGGCAACGGCCAGCCGCTGATGTCCTTTGGCGTGATGGGCGGCCCGATGCAGGCGCAGGGGCACATGCAGATGGCGCTGCGCATCATGCTGCACGGGCAAAACCCGCAGGCGGCAATCGACGCTCCGCGCTGGCGCGTGGTGCAGGGCAGGGAGGTGATCGTTGAATCGACGTTCGATCGCAACACGATTGCCGCTCTGCGCGAGCGCGGACATCAGATCGTGGTGGAAGATCCGCTTCAGGATTACAACTTCGGTGGCGCGCAGGTGATTTACCGCCTGCCGGAAGGACACTACGTGGCCGCGACGGAAAGCCGCAAGGACGGGCAGGCGCTGGTGAGTTAAAAGAAGCGAGCAACATTGGTAGGCCGGGTAAGGCGTAGCCGCCACCCGGCTTTTTTTTCACTCAATGCTAAAAGGATCCGCATCCTGCCACGCCGGAAACTTCTCCCGGTACTCCTTCAGCGCCGTTAACGATAATTCGGCATCAATACGCGTCGCCTGATGCGGCTCGGCGGTGGCGATGATCTCGCCCTGCGGATTCACCACCCGGCTGTCGCCGCGATAGTGATGCCCGTTGCCGTCCGTCCCCACGCGGTTGCAGCCCACCACGTACGCCTGGTTCTCAATCGCGCGCGCCACCAGCAGCGATTGCCAGTGCAGGGAGCGCGGTGCAGGCCAGTTGGCAACATACAGCGCCAGGTCGTAATCGTTGCGGTTACGCGACCACACCGGGAAACGCAGGTCGTAGCAGACCAGCGGCAGAATACGCCAGCCGCGCCATTCGAACACCACGCGCTCGTTACCGGCCTCATAGTGATGATGTTCATCCGCCATGCGGAACAGGTGGCGTTTATCGTAAAAATGCACGTTCCCTTCCGGCTCCACCAGCAGGAAGCGGTTCACCGGCCCGCGTTCGGTCTGCAGGGCGGCGCTGCCGGCGATCAGCGCATTAGTCTGCTGCGCTTTGGCGTGCATCCAGGCGACCACCTCATCCTGAGGCATTGACTGTTTTGCCGCTTGCATGGCGAAGCCGGTGGTGAACATTTCCGGCAGGACAATCACATCACGCCCGGTAATGTCTTCCAGTTGACGATCAAAGTGGCGCAGGTTGGCGGGGCCATCCATCCACACTAAAGGTTGCTGCAAAATAGAAATCTTCAGACCAGGCACAATTCAGACTCCTCAAACGACCACTTTTTGACACTGTAGCACGACATAACGAGAAAATGTGGCAATAAAAAACCCCGCGCGAGGCGGGGTTTGTATAAGCGAAACGCGTTATGCCGCTTCAGGTTTGCGGTGCTTCTCCGGCAGCTTTACCGGCTGCGTCGCCAGCTCATCCGGTTCGAAATCATCCACGTTAATGCTGCGCAGACGGCTCTCTTCGGCTTTCACCAGCAGAGCAGCCTCATCTTTGCTGATAATGCCACCGGCCAGCGCCTGTTTTGCCAGTTCGTCCAGACGGGTAAACGGCAGGTTTTTGCCCAGCTGTTTACAGATCTTCTGGTGAATCGGATCGGCGGCCATCACGTCCAGCAGCGCTTCTTCCAGCAGACCCACCGGGTTATGCGGCGTCGGCGCCAGATACTGACCGCGACCGATGCGGGAGCGGGTTGCGCTCGGAACCTGCAGGATCTTCGCCACTTTGTGGTCCAGCTTGTCGGACGGCGCCAGATGGTGACGACCGGTCGGGAAGATCACTGCGCGCAGGGCGCCTGCCACGAAGCGGTTCGGGAAGTTTGCCAGCAGATCGTCAATCGCCTGTTCAGCCTGATACAACGCATCCTGCACGCCCCAGTGCACCAGCGGCAGATCCGCTTCCTGACGGCCTTCATCGTCGTAACGTTTCAGGACCGCAGAGGCCAGGAAGATCTGGCTCAGCACATCGCCCAGACGGGCAGAGATACGTTCGCGACGCTTCAGGCTGCCGCCTAGCACCGCCATGGAAACGTCAGACAGCAGGGCCAGGTTGGCGCTCAGACGGTTCAGATGCTGATAATAACGTTTAGTTGCATCGCCGGTCGGCGTGGCGCTGGTAAGGCCGCGCGTCAGGCCCAGCCAGAAGCTGCGCACCTTGTTGCTGCCCACGTGACCGATATGTTTGAACAGCAGCTTATCGAAGGCATCCACGTCGTTGTTCTGCGCAGCGGCCATCTCTTCCAGCACGTATGGATGGCAGCGAATTGCGCCCTGACCGAAGATCATCATGCTGCGGGTCAGGATGTTTGCCCCTTCCACGGTGATGGCAATCGGTGCGCCCTGATAGCCGCGCGCCAGGAAGTTGCCTTCGCCGAGCATAATGCCTTTACCGCCTGCAATATCCATCGCGTCAATGATTGACTGCTGCGCGCGGTGGGTACAGTGGTACTTCACAATGGCGGACAGTACGGCCGGTTTTTCGCCCAGCATAATACCGTAGGTAATCAGCGTGGCGGCGGCGTCCATCACGTAGGCGTTGCCCGCGATACGCGCCAGTGGCTCTTCGATACCTTCCATCTTGCCGATGGAGATTTTGAACTGACGGCGGATGTGCGCGTAGGCACCAATCCCCATCGCCACCGACTTCAGACCGCCGGTTGAGTTCGACGGCAGGGTAATACCGCGGCCCACCGACAGACATTCCACCAGCATACGCCAGCCCTGACCGGCCATTTTCGGGCCACCGATGATGTAGTCAATCGGCACAAAGATATCCTGGCCGCGGGTTGGACCGTTCTGGAACGGCACGTTCAGCGGGAAGTGACGACGACCAATTTCGACGCCTGGGGTGGAGGTTGGGATCAGCGCACAGGTAATGCCCAGATCTTCTTCGCCGCCCAGCAGTCTTTCCGGATCAGAGAGCTTAAAGGCCAGACCCAGCACGGTGGCGATAGGGGCCAGCGTGATATAACGCTTGTTCCAGGTCAGGCGCATGCCCAGCACCTGCTCGCCCTGCCACTCGCCCATGCAGACCACGCCGGTATCCGGAATCGCGCCCGCATCGGAGCCTGCTTCCGGGCTGGTCAGCGCGAAGCAAGGGATTTCCTGACCGCGTGCCAGACGCGGCAGGTAGTGATCTTTTTGCTCTTCCGTACCGTAATGCTGCAGCAGTTCTCCCGGGCCTAAGGAGTTAGGCACGCCAACGGTAATTGCCAGGATCCCGGAAACGCCTGCCAGCTTTTGCAGCACGCGAGCCTGAGCGTAAGCGGAGAACTCCAGACCGCCGTACTCTTTCTTAATGATCATCGCGAAGAAGCGATGCTCTTTCAGGTACGCCCACAGTTCTGGCGGCAGATCGGCCATTTCATGGGTGATAGCAAAGTCGTTCGCCATACGGCAGGCTTCTTCTACCGGGCCGTCAATAAACGCCTGTTCTTCCGCGGTCAGACGCGGCTGCGGGTAGTTATGCAGCTTTTTCCAGTCCGGATTGCCCTGGAACAGATCGCCTTCCCACCAGGTGGTGCCCGCATCAATCGCCTCTTTTTCAGTGCGCGACATTGGTGGCATCACTTTGCGGAAGCCTTTGAACACCGGTGCAGAGATCATTGATTTACGCATCGGGGCAAAGTTAAACGGCAGAAGGATGATGGCAAGAGGGACTAAAAGCCAGATATTCCAGAGACCTGCGACGCCAAGCGCAGCCGTCCAGGCCAGAAGAATCAGGCTGCTCAGGAATAAACTTACGCGGTGATAGAACAACACACCGAGCAGAACAACGGTTGCGAGAATGCTCAAAATCATCATAAAGAAAAGCTCCCTTGCTTGTAGGAGGTCTGACCACTTGTGATGATATGGTTGTAGTT
Organism: Enterobacter sp. TCD1-1; assembly: GCF_020567405.1. Classification (NCBI taxonomy): domain Bacteria; kingdom Pseudomonadati; phylum Pseudomonadota; class Gammaproteobacteria; order Enterobacterales; family Enterobacteriaceae; genus Enterobacter; species Enterobacter sp. TCD1-1. The sequence goes on from NZ_JAJCXF010000001.1 coordinate 21,829, forward strand.
GATGTTATTTCCTTTAGCAATGTGTTTACAAAATAATTACAACCTGGTTCACATTGTTCGCGTTTTACCCGGCACGAAAAAGCAAAACGCCGGACGTTTCGCATGGCTTTAGCTTCTCGCTTTTCCCGCTATCCGGTACACTCCACTGTGTTATTTCATCAATACTGAAGGATTATCCTCATGTACCAGGATCTTATTCGTAACGAACTGAACGAAGCGGCGGAAACGCTGGCTAACTTTCTGAAAGATGATGCCAATATTCACGCTATTCAGCGCGCTGCGGTCCTGCTGGCCGACAGCTTCAAAGCAGGTGGCAAAGTGCTCTCCTGCGGTAACGGTGGCTCTCACTGTGACGCGATGCACTTCGCAGAAGAGCTGACCGGTCGCTATCGCGAAAACCGCCCGGGCTACCCGGCGATTGCGATTTCCGACGTGAGCCACATCTCCTGCGTAGGCAACGACTTCGGTTACGACCACATCTTCTCTCGCTACGTTGAAGCGGTAGGCCGTGAAGGCGACGTGCTGCTGGGGATTTCTACCTCCGGCAACTCCGGTAACGTGATCAAAGCGATCGCCGCCGCGCGTGAAAAAGGGATGAAAGTCATCACCCTGACGGGTAAAGATGGCGGTAAGATGGACGGTACGGCGGATGTTGAAATTCGCGTTCCGCACTTCGGTTATGCTGACCGCATTCAGGAAATTCACATCAAAGTGATCCACATCCTGATCCAGCTGATCGAAAAAGAGATGGCTAAGTAAGACTTCGCGGGGGGCATATCCATTGGGGCGCTGCCCCCGCTGTTGTGGAGGTGATGTATGTGCGAACTGCTCGGGATGAGCGCGAATGTGCCAACCGATATCTGCTTTAGTTTCACCGGGCTGGTGCAGCGCGGTGGAGGAACCGGGCCGCATAAAGACGGCTGGGGCATCACCTTCTACGAAGGTAAAGGGTGTCGCACGTTCAAAGATCCACAGCCCAGCTTTAACTCACCGATTGCCAAACTGGTGCAGGACTATCCCATCAAGTCCCGCTCGGTGATCGCCCACATTCGCCAGGCTAACCGCGGCGAAGTAGCGCTGGAAAATACCCATCCGTTTACCCGCGAGCTGTGGGGCCGTAACTGGACCTACGCGCATAATGGGCAACTCACGGGCTATAAGTCGCTGGAAACGGGCAATTTCCGCCCGGTTGGCGAAACCGACAGCGAAAAAGCCTTCTGCTGGCTGCTGCACAAGCTGACGGAGCGCTATCCCCGTACGCCAGGCAACATGGCTGCCGTGTTTAAATACATCGCGACGCTGGCGACCGAGCTACGTGAAAAAGGCGTGTTCAACATGCTGCTCTCTGACGGCCGCTATGTGATGGCGTTCTGCTCGACGAATCTGTTCTGGATCACCCGCCGTGCGCCGTTTGGCGTGGCGACGCTGCTGGATCAGGATGTGGAGATAGACTTTCAGAAGGAGACCACACCGAACGATGTGGTCACTGTTATTGCAACGCAGCCGCTGACGGGCAACGAAACCTGGCAAAAGATTATGCCAGGCGAGTGGGTGCTATTTTGTCTCGGGGACCGTGTAATTTGACGCCAGCTGTGGATGGACGACTTCGTGGCTCAGCGGTTTGCTGACCACGTAACGGCCATCTACGATAGAGACCACCGGTGGCTTGTGGGTCTGCTCAAAGTAGTCATAACCCGGCTTAAGCTGTTGCCAGAAATCCGCGTAGTATGAGTACTTGTGACGTGCCATGTTGGCGTCCGTCATGCGGAACGGATAGATGCTGACCTGTACGCTAGGCTGCCCAAAGACCAGCGCGCCGGTCACGAACTGGAAGATCTCATCAATGCCGGAATCAGTCATCGCATAACAGCCGATAGACACGCAGGCACCGTGGATCATCAGGTATTTACCTTCATAACCGTGTGCACGGTCATAGGCATTCGGGAAGCCGATGTTAATGGCTTTATAGAAGCGGCTGTCAGGCTTGAGCTGGCTGCGCTGAACGTTGTAGAACCCTTCCGGACTTTTGAAGTCGCCCTGACGTTGTTTTGGCCCCAGTCCGCCGGAGTAGTTACAAATTTTGTAACTATCAAGCAGCTGATATGTCTCGCCCATCTTCACAAACAGATCGAGAGTGCGTTCTTCCTTGAAGATTTGAATATAAACCGGCGATCCCATTAACTGCTGTTTATATTCCTTACTGACCGGCGTCGTTGAACTATTACTGCTGAGCAGTCCGGCAAACGACATGCACGGAATCAGAAGCATCGCAATGAACAATGCGATTTTACGCATACTACTAGTTCCTTGATAAAACCATGACCAACTTGCCAGGACGGCAAAAGAGACCCGAAATCAGATTATTCTGTTAGGAGCGCTCACATTAGCACCGCTATAGATTTTCGCAAGAGCCGGGCGGTGAGTTTACAAATTAGTTTTACTTTATAAACCATCAAAATCGCGATGGCTCCAGGAACTTTGCGCATTAGCTCGCAATTTGGCGCGCGCGACGGCGGTTTCCCTGCCCGCGAGAAGGGGAAAATGTTACACTTCGCGGCCACTGGATTGTTGTTCATGGAAACCTGCTAACCACATGTTTAAAATAAAAAAAGGACTTGATCTGCCGATTGCAGGCGTGCCCGCGCAGCACGTTTCGACAGGCGCACGTGTCCGTCATGTCGCCATTGTGGGCGACGACTACCTGGGAATGCGACCTTCTATGCTGGTACAGGAAGGCGATCGCGTGATCACAGGACAGGCGCTCTTTGAGGACAAAAAAAATCCCGGCGTGATGTTCACGGCCCCCGCAAGTGGCACCGTTGTGGCGATTAACCGTGGCGAACGACGCGTTCTGCAGTCGGTGGTTATCCGCATTGAAGGCAACGAACAGCGTGAATTCGCCCATTACGATGCCGCAGACCTCGCGTCGCTGAGCCGTGACGCTGTTCAGGCTCAGCTTCTGGCATCCGGTTTATGGACCGCGCTTCGTACCCGTCCCTTCAGCAAATCCCCTGTGCCGGGCACGGAACCGGCCGCGATTTTTGTCACGGCAATGGACACCAACCCGCTCAGCGTGGACCCGCAGCCGGTTATCCTGGCGCAGCGCAAAGCCTTTGATGCCGGGCTGACCGTGTTAACCCGCCTGACGTCGGGGAAAGTCCACGTTTGCCAGGCCGGCGGCGGCAAGCTCGGCGGACATCCGCAGGGGCAGGTCACGTTTAATGCGTTTGCGGGCCCGCATCCGGCGGGTCTGGTTGGAACGCACATCCACTTTCTTGAGCCGGTAAGCCTGGCGAAACAGGTCTGGCACCTTAATTATCAGGACGTCATCGCCATCGGGAAGCTCTTCACCACCGGAGAGCTGTGCGCGGAACGCGTCATCGCCATCGGCGGGCCGCAGGCGGTAAACCCGCGTCTGGTGAAAACGCTGATTGGCGCGGATATCAATGAACTACTGACCGACGAAACCAAAGCGGGCGAAAACCGACTGATTTCCGGTTCGGTCCTCAGTGGCCGCCATGCCATGCAGGCGCACGCCTATCTGGGGCGTTTCCATTTGCAGGTCAGCATTGTGCAGGAAGGACGCGACAAAGAGCTGTTCGGCTGGGTGCTGCCCGGTGCGGAAAAATACTCCGTCACCCGGACCACGCTGGGCCACTTCCTGCGTAACAGGCTGTTTAACTTCTCGACCACTACGCACGGTGGCGAGCGCGCCATGGTCCCGATTGGCAACTACGAGCGCGTCATGCCGCTGGATATTCTGCCGACCATGCTGTTGCGCGATCTGCTCGCCGGTGACACCGACAGCGCGCAGGCGCTGGGCTGCCTGGAACTGGACGAAGAAGATCTGGCGCTCTGTACCTATGTCTGTCCGGGAAAATACGAATATGGACCGGTATTGCGCGAGGTGTTAACCCGCATTGAGCAGGAAGGATAACCGATGGGCTTAAAACACCTCTTTGAAAAAATGGAGCCGCACTTTACCGAAGGGAAGCTCAAAAAGTACTACCCGCTGTATGAAGCAACGGCAACCATTTTCTATACGCCGGGTCTGGTGACGAAGGGGGCGGCGCACGTTCGTGACGCCATCGACCTTAAACGGATGATGATTCTGGTGTGGTTTGCAGTCTTCCCGGCGATGTTTTGGGGGATGTACAACGTCGGTTTGCAGACCCTTCCGGCGCTGCACCACATGTACGATGCGCAGCAGCTGGCGCAGGTGCTTCAGTCTGACTGGCACTACCGCCTGGCCCAGTCCTTAGGGGTGAACTTCGCGCCAGAGGCGGGCTGGATCAGCATGATGACACTGGGCGCGGTGTTCTTCCTGCCGATTTACCTCACGGTCTTTATCGTGGGTGGCTTCTGGGAAGTGCTGTTCGCCATCATCCGTAAACATGAGATCAACGAAGGTTTCTTCGTGACCTCGATTCTGTTTGCCCTGATTGTCCCGCCAACCTTACCGCTCTGGCAGGCGGCGCTGGGCATCAGCTTTGGCGTGGTCATTGCTAAAGAAATTTTCGGCGGCACCGGGCGGAACTTCCTCAACCCGGCGCTGGCGGGACGAGCGTTCCTCTTCTTTGCCTATCCGGCGCAAATCTCAGGCGATCTGGTCTGGACGGCGGCAGACGGTTTTTCCGGTGCGACGCCGCTTTCACAGTGGGCGGCACACGGCGGCGAAACGCTGGTGAACAACGCGACGGGTCAGCCCGTGACCTGGTTTGATGCCTTTATTGGCAACATTCCTGGCTCTATCGGTGAAGTCTCGACGCTGATGATTTTGATTGGCGGGGCGATCATCCTCTTTGGGCGCGTGGCCTCCTGGCGGATTGTGGCAGGCGTGATGATCGGCATGGTGCTGACCGCCACGATGTTCAACCTTATCGGTTCGACCACCAACCCGATGTTCTCTATGCCGTGGTACTGGCATCTGGTGCTGGGGGGCTTCGCGTTCGGCATGATGTTCATGGCGACGGACCCCGTCTCGGCCTCGTTTACCGATAAAGGTAAATGGAGCTATGGCGTGCTCATTGGCGCGATGTGTGTCCTGATCCGCGTGGTCAACCCGGCGTATCCGGAAGGGATGATGCTGGCGATTCTGTTTGCCAATCTGTTTGCGCCACTCTTCGATTACCTGGTGGTGCGGGCCAACATCAAGCGGAGGAAGGCGCGTGGCTGAAGTCAAAAATAACGACAGCATCAGCAAAACGCTGCTGGTGGTGCTGGTGCTCTGTCTGGTCTGCTCCATTGTCGTGGCCGGTTCTGCCGTGGGGTTAAAACCCCTGCAGCAGGAGCAACGTGCCCTGGATAAACAGCGCAACATTCTGGCCGTGGCCGGACTGATGCAGGAGGGGATGAGCGCAGATGAGGTTTCGGCCGTCTTTGCCGAACGAATTTCCGCGCGTCTGGTGGATTTAAAAACCGGCCAGCTGCTGGATAAAGACCCGGCAACCTTCAACCAGGCGCTGGCGCTGAAAGATCCGCAGATGAGCCTGACGCTCGAGGCATCGCAAGACCCCGCCGGGATTAAGCGCCGCAGTAATCTCGCCGAAATTTACCTGGTGCGTGACCCCCAAAAACGCATTCAGGAAGTGGTGCTTCCTGTCTACGGCAACGGTCTGTGGTCAATGATGTATGCCTTTGTGGCCCTTGATACGGATGGCCGCACCGTTAAAGGCATTACGTATTATGACCAGGGCGAAACGCCGGGGCTGGGCGGCGAAGTGGAAAACCCGAACTGGCGGGCACAGTTTGTCGGCAAGAAAGTGCTCGACGATAACGGCCTGCCTGCGCTGAAGGTGATGAAAGGAGCGGCACGTCCCGGTGACGACTACGCGGTCGACGGGCTTTCCGGCGCCACGCTCACCTCAAACGGCGTGCAGCACAGTTTTGATTTCTGGATGGGCGAGCTGGGCTTTGGTCCTTTCCTGAAAAACGTACGTGAAGGAGCGCTGAACAATGGCTGATACCGGTGAACTGAAAGAAGTGAAAAAGGTGCTCATTGGCCCACTGCTCGCCAATAACCCGATCACGCTGCAGGTGCTGGGCGTCTGTTCAGCCCTGGCGGTGACGACCAAGCTGGAAACGGCGGTGGTAATGACGCTGGCCGTCACGCTGGTTACGGCGTTTTCGAGCATGTTTATCTCGATGATCCGCCACCACATTCCCAACAGTGTGAGGATCATCGTGCAGATGGCGATCATCGCCTCGCTGGTGATCGTGGTCGATCAGCTGCTGCGCGCCTTCGCCTATGAAACCTCCAAACAGCTCTCGGTGTTTGTCGGGCTGATTATCACCAACTGTATCGTCATGGGGCGTGCGGAAGCCTACGCCATGAAAATGCCGCCGCTGGCGAGCTTTATGGACGGTATCGGCAACGGCCTCGGCTACGGCGCGATCCTGCTGACCGTGGGGTTCCTGCGAGAGCTGATTGGCAGCGGCAAGCTGTTTGGCATCCCGGTGCTGGACACGGTGCAAAACGGCGGATGGTATCTGCCAAACGGCCTGTTCCTGCTGGCCCCTAGCGCATTTTTCATTATCGGTTTGTTGATCTGGCTGATTCGTACGTTGAAACCAGAACAGCAGGAAAAGGAGTAACCGACGATGGCTCATTACCTGAGTTTGTTTGTGCGCGCGGTGTTTGTTGAAAACATGGCGCTCGCGTTTTTCCTCGGCATGTGTACGTTCCTTGCTGTGTCTAAAAAGGTCTCCACGGCATTTGGCCTGGGCGTGGCGGTCACCGTTGTGTTGGGGCTTTCGGTTCCGATTAACAATCTGGTGTACAACTTCGTGCTGCGGGATGGTGCGCTGGTGGAAGGGGTTGATCTCAGCTTCCTGAACTTCATTACTTTTATCGGGGTGATCGCGGCGCTGGTGCAAATCCTGGAGATGATCCTCGATAAGTACTTCCCTTCACTCTACAACGCGCTGGGGATCTTCCTCCCGCTGATCGCGGTGAACTGCGCCATCTTCGGCGGCGTCTCGTTTATGGTTCAGCGTGATTACAACTTCAGTGAATCCGTAGTGTACGGTTTCGGCTCCGGTGTCGGCTGGATGCTGGCGATTGTCACCATGGCGGGGATCCGCGAGAAAATGAAATATGCCAACGTGCCTGCGGGTCTACGTGGCTTAGGGATCACCTTTATCACCACCGGTCTGATGGCGCTGGGCTTTATGTCCTTCTCCGGTGTGCAGCTATAAGGGCTAACAGATGGAAATTATTCTTGGCGTGGTGATGTTCACGCTGATTGTACTGGTGCTGTCAGGACTCATTCTGGCAGCGCGGGCGAAGCTGGTGAATTCCGGCGACGTGGTGATTGATATTAATGACGATCCGCAGAATCAGATCCGCACGCCTGCGGGAGATAAACTGCTCAACACGCTCTCCGGTAACGGTATTTTTGTCTCCTCAGCCTGCGGCGGCGGCGGCTCCTGCGGGCAGTGCCGCGTGACGGTAAAAGAGGGCGGTGGCGATATTCTGCCCACCGAGCTGGCGCATATCACTAAGCGTGAGGCAAAAGAGGGCTGCCGTCTGGCCTGTCAGGTCGCAGTGCGTCAGAACATGAAGATTGAACTGCCGGAAGAGATTTTCGGCGTCAAAAAATGGGAATGTGAAGTTATCTCTAATGATAACAAAGCTACCTTTATCAAAGAGCTGAAGCTGCGCGTACCGGAAGGGGAAGATGTCCCGTTCCGCGCCGGCGGATACATTCAGATTGAGTGCCCTGAGCATACCGTGGCGTATGCGGACTTTGACGTTCCGGAGGCGTACCGCGCCGACTGGGACAAATTCAATCTCTTCCGCTTTGTATCAGAGGTTAAAGAGCCGACGCTGCGCGCCTACTCGATGGCCAACTACCCGGAAGAAAAGGGCATCATCATGCTCAACGTGCGTATCGCCACGCCGCCACCGAATGTGCCGGATGCGCCGCCGGGCGTGATGTCATCATACATCTGGTCCCTGAAGCCGGGAGATAAGGTGACCATCTCCGGTCCGTTCGGGGCGTTCTTCGCGAAAGATACCGACGCGGAAATGGTCTTTATCGGCGGCGGTGCCGGTATGGCCCCGATGCGCTCGCACATTTTTGACCAGCTCAAGCGGCTCGGCAGCAAGCGTAAAATCAGCTTCTGGTACGGGGCGCGCTCGCTGCGCGAAATGTTCTACGACGACGAGTTTGAACAGCTGGCACGTGAAAACCCGAACTTTACCTTCCACGTAGCGCTTTCCGATCCGCAGCCGGAAGATAACTGGACGGGCTATACGGGGTTCATCCACAACGTGCTGTATGAAAACTACCTCAAACAGCACCCGGCGCCCGAGGACTGCGAGTTCTATATGTGTGGTCCGCCGATGATGAACGCCGCCGTGATTAAGATGCTGAAAGATCTCGGCGTCGAAGATGAGAACATCATGCTTGATGACTTTGGAGGCTGATGATGCTGACGTTTCTGGCAACCTTTGTGGTTTTTGTGCTTGTCATCTTCGGCATGTCGTTAGGCTGGATCGTTAAGCGGAAAAGCATTCAGGGCAGCTGCGGCGGTATTTCCTCCATTGGTATGGAGAAGGTCTGCGACTGCCCGGAACCGTGCGACGCCCGCAAAAAACGCATGGCGCGCGAGCAGCAGCGCATTATTTAAGTTTTTGTAGGCCGGGTAAGGCAACGCCGCCACCCGGCATTCTTACATCTGCTTCTCAATCCTCATTTATTTACTGTATACTTATCCAGTGATGAGTGAGGGCTTACTATGCGCAAAATAATCCATGTTGATATGGACTGCTTTTTTGCCGCAGTGGAGATGCGTGACAACCCGGCGCTGCGGGATATTCCCATCGCCATTGGCGGCAGCCGCGTTCAGCGTGGTGTCATCAGCACCGCCAACTATCCTGCGCGCAAATTTGGCGTGCGAAGCGCCATGCCGACGGCGATGGCCTTAAAGCTTTGCCCTCATCTCACGCTTCTGCCAGGGCGGTTCGACGCCTATAAAGAGGCTTCCCTTCATATTCGGGAAATTTTCTCCCGCTATACCTCTCTGATAGAGCCGCTGTCGCTGGACGAAGCCTATCTGGATGTGACCGACAGTGTGCACTGCCACGGCTCCGCCACGCTGATGGCGCAGGAGATCCGCCAGACGATTTTCAACGAGCTGAATCTGACGGCATCGGCGGGTGTGGCGCCCGTTAAGTTCCTTGCCAAAATCGCCTCGGATTTAAATAAGCCCAACGGTCAGTACGTCATTACGCCGGAAGAGGTGCCTGCATTTTTAAAAACGCTGCCGCTCGGCAAAATCCCCGGGGTAGGAAAAGTCTCCGCCGCAAAGCTGGAAAGCATGGGGTTACGCACCTGTGAAGACGTGCAGCGAAGCGATCTCGCGATGCTGCTTAAGCGCTTCGGGAAGTTTGGCCGCGTGCTGTGGGAGCGCAGCCAGGGGATTGACGATCGCGATGTTAACAGCGAACGGCTGCGGAAATCCGTCGGCGTTGAGCGTACCCTCATTGAAGATATTCATGACTGGTCCGAGTGCGAATCTATTATCACGGAACAGCTCTACCCGGAGCTGGAGCGACGCTTAAGCAAGGTAAAACCGGACCTGCTCATCGCCCGTCAGGGCATCAAGCTCAAATTCAACGATTTCCAGCAGACCACGCAGGAACATGTCTGGCCGCGTTTGAATAAAGACGATCTTATCGCGACGGCAAAAAAGGCATGGGAAGAGCGACGAGGTGGGCGAGGAGTGAGGCTGGTGGGATTGCACGTCACGCTGCTGGATCCGCAGTTAGAGCGACAGCTGGTATTGGGATTGTAAAAAAGCCCGGTGCGCTACGCTTACCGGGCCTGGGTTTTTCACCCTATCCCTGTGGGAGAGGGCTGGGATGAGAGTATTACTTAACTGGGATCGCTTTCAGCAGTTCAGTCAGCAGCGTCCAGTAGTGACCGACGCTTTCGATATGAACCTGCTCATCCGGCGAGTGCGGACCGGTAATGGTTGGCCCGATAGATACCATGTCCATGTCCGGGTAGGGTTTCTTGAACAGACCGCATTCCAGACCCGCGTGGATCACCTGAATGTTCGGCGTGCTGTTGAACAGACGCTGATAGGTTTCACGCACCAGCGCCATCACCGGAGAGCTTGCATCCGGCTGCCAGCCCGGGTAGCTGCCTTTGGCAGAGGTTTTCGCGCCCGCCAGCGTGCCCAGAGATTCCAGCATGCTCACCACATACTCTTTACCGCTGTCGATAAGGGAACGGATCAGGCAGATGATCTCCGCGCTGTCGTCGCTCATGGTTACCACGCCCACGTTCAGTGAGGTCTCCACCACGCCTTTCGCCACGTCAGAGTTGCGGATCACGCCGTTTGGCGTCGCGTTCAGCAGCTGAACGAAGGTGTCACGAGACTTCGCGGTCAGCGCGGCTTTATCCGTGGAGACGGATTCCAGCACCACGGTCAGGTTCTTCTCTTTCGCCGACAGTTCGTTTTTCAGGATATCCAGGTACACGGTGGAGAGTTTTTTCAGCTCGTCGGCTTTTGCCGCTGGCACTGCTACTGTGGCGAAGGCTTCGCGTGGGATCGCGTTGCGCAGGGTACCGCCGTTGAAGTCTACCAGACGCAGATCCAGCTCGGCCGCATGGCCTGCCAGGAAGCGTGCCAGCAGCTTGTTGGCGTTGCCCAGACCCAGATGAATATCACCGCCGGAGTGGCCGCCTTTCAGCCCTTTCAGCGTCAGCTTGAAGGTCTGGAAACCGGCAGGGATCGCTTCGCGTGACAGCGGCAGGGTAGAGATAAAATCAATTCCGCCCGCGCAGCCCATGTAGATCTCACCTTCTTCTTCGGAGTCGGTGTTGATCAGGATATCCGCCTGCAGCCAGTTCGCCTGCAGACCGAACGCCCCGTCCATGCCCGCTTCTTCGGTCATGGTCAGCAGCACTTCCAGTGGACCGTGCTCAACGCTGTCGTCAGCCAGCACGGCCAGCGCAGAGGCCATACCGATGCCGTTATCCGCGCCCAGGGTGGTACCGCGCGCTTTCACCCAGTCGCCGTCGATGTACGGCTGGATCGGGTCTTTGGTGAAGTCGTGAACGGTGTCGTTGTTCTTCTGTGGCACCATGTCCAGGTGCGCCTGCAGCACAACCGGTTTACGGTTTTCCATGCCTGCGGTGGCGGGTTTGCGGATCAGAATGTTGCCAACCTGGTCACGTTCCGCATGCAGGCCTTTTTCCTTCGCCCAGCCCATAATATGTTCGGCAAGCTGTTCTTCATGGTAGGAAGGGTGTGGAATGGAGCAGATTTTGGCAAAAATATCCCACAGCGGCTGCGGAGATAGTTGAGACAGTTCAGACACGATAAGTCTCCTTGTCGAGGCGCTGCAAACAGGGTTGCAGGTCACAGGGTTAGCAGGTTAATAGTTACCACAAGTCAGGCTTGCGAGATGAAACTGAGAATACCACTTTCTCTGCTGGCTGGTAGCATAAAGCATGTAAAAACTCAGGCTGAGAGCGCTAAACACTGGTTTTTAGTGCGTCAGATCTCTATAATCTCGCGCAACCTATTTCCCCCTCGAACACTTTTTAAGCCGTATAAAAACAGGCTGGGACACTTCACATGAGCGAAAAATACGTCGTCACCTGGGACATGTTGCAGATTCACGCACGCAAACTGGCTGCGCGTCTGATGCCTTCCGAACAGTGGAAAGGCATTATTGCCGTCAGCCGTGGCGGTCTGGTACCGGGGGCGCTGCTGGCACGTGAGCTGGGTATTCGTCATGTCGATACCGTCTGCATCTCCAGCTATGACCATGATAACCAGCGTGAGCTGAAAGTGCTGAAACGCGCGGAAGGCGACGGTGAAGGCTTCATCGTTATTGATGACCTGGTGGATACCGGCGGTACCGCGGTGGCTATCCGTGAAATGTATCCGAAAGCCCATTTCGTCACTATCTTCGCGAAACCTGCTGGTCGCCCGCTGGTTGACGATTACGTGATTGATATCCCGCAGGATACCTGGATTGAACAGCCATGGGATATGGGCGTGGTCTTCGTACCGCCGATTTCAGGCCGTTAATACCAGTACGTAACTTTACACGCCCGGCTATGCCGGGCGTTGTTCTTTTTGACCTGCCACGCGTTACAATAGTCTTCATATGACGTATTCATGGAGGCAACGCAATGACGCAGGCGAATCTCACCGAGACACTTTTCAAACCCCGTTTCAAACACCCTGAAACGTCGACGCTGGTGCGTCGCTTTAATCCGGGGACCCAGCCTGCCGTCCAGTCCGCGTTAGACGGTAAAAACGTGCCCCACTGGTATCGTATGATTAACCGCCTGATGTGGGTCTGGCGCGGTATCGATCCTCGTGAAATCCTTGATGTGCAGGCGCGTATCGTGATGAGTGAAGCCGAGCGCACCGACAGCGAACTCTATGATACGGTGGTGGGGTACCGGGGGGGAAACTGGATCTACGAATGGTCTAAACAGGCGATGCTCTGGCAGCAAAAAGCCACCCAGGAAGAGGATGCCACGCGCAGCGGCAAGCACTGGCTGCATGCGGCCAATCTCTACGCCATTGCCGCCTACCCGCATTTAAAAGGCGATGAGCTGGCTGAGCAGGCACAGGCGCTGGCGAATCGCGCTTACGAAGAGGCGGCTCAACGCCTGCCGGGCCAGATGCGCGAACTCGAGTTTACCATTCCGGGCGGGTCATCCATTACCGGGTTCCTGCATATGCCTGAAGGTGAAGGTCCGTTCCCGACAGTCCTCATGTGCGGGGGGCTGGACTCTCTGCAAATTGACTATTACAGCCTGTATGAGCGCTACTTCGCACCAAAAGGGATCGCGATGCTGACGCTGGATATGCCCTCAATTGGCTTCTCCTCCAAATGGAAACTGACTCAGGATTCCAGCCTGCTGCACCAGCATGCGCTAAAAGCGCTGGAAAACATTCCATGGGTTGACCACACCCGCGTGGCGGCATTTGGCTTCCGCTTTGGCGCAAACGTCGCGGTGCGTCTGGCTTACCTTGAATCCTCCCGCCTGAAAGCCGTCGCTTGTCTTGGTCCGGTCGTTCACGCCCTGCTCAGCGATCCCGCCCGCCAGGGGAGCGTGCCTGAAATGTACCTTGATGTGCTGGCCAGCCGTCTTGGCATGCATGATGCATCAGACGAAGCGCTGCGCGTGGAGCTCAATCGCTACTCGTTAAAAACGCAAGGGCTGCTGGGACGCCGCTGCCCAACGCCGATGCTGTCGGGGTTCTGGAAAAACGATCCGTTCAGTCCGGAAGAAGAGTCGCGCTTAATCACGTCGTCATCTGCGGATGGCAAACTGCTTGAGGTGCCGTTCAGCCCGGTCTATCAGAATTTCGATAAAGCACTGAAAGAGATTACGCGCTGGATCGCTCAGAGATTGTGTTAATAGATTGCTAAATTTCGCTGGTTTGGTAAAACAGTGGCTTCACAAAAGGAGATCGCAATGACGTTACCGAGTGGACACCCGAAAAGTAGATTGATTAAGAAGTTCATGGCTCTTGGCCCGTATATTCGAGAAGAGCAGTGTGAAGAGAATCGCTTTTTTTTCGACTGCCTGGCTGTATGCGTCAACGTGAAGCCTGCACCCGAAAAACGTGAATTCTGGGGCTGGTGGATGGAAATGGAAGCAGAGGAAAAACGCTTTACGTATAGCTACCAGTTTGGTCTGTTTAATAAAGACGGCAACTGGCAGGCGACCACCATTAAAGATCAGGAAGTGATTGACCGCCTGGAATACACGCTGAAAGAGTTCCACGATAAGGCACGCGCATTGTTGGCGACTCTTGATCTCAGGTTCGAGCCAGCGGATGACTTTTCCAGCGAAGCGGTGAAGCTGACTGCCTGATAGCGTCACAGCGCCGGGTGGCGGCTTCGCCTTACCCGGCCTACAGAATGCACTACCCCGTAGGCCCGGTAAGCGCAGCGCCACCGGGCAAAAAAAATCCCGGCTTATCTGCCGGGATTTTCTTATTCGGATAATCTTAGAACTGGTAGGTCATACCCAGAGCAACGATATCATCGCTGCTCACGCCCAGTTTATTATCGTCGTCAATCTGGTTGATTTTATAATCAACAAACGCGGACATATTTTTGTTGAAGTAATAGGTCGCGCCAACGTCAATATATTTCACCAGATCTTCGTCACCAATACCTTCGATATCTTTGCCTTTAGACTGGACATAACCCAGGGACGGACGCAGACCGAAATCGAACTGATATTGTGCGACGACTTCAAAGTTCTGTGCTTTATTAGCAAATCCGCCAGAAATTGGCGTCATATTGCGGGTTTCTGAATACATCGCTGCCAGATAAATATCGTTCGCGTCATATTTCAGACCGGTAGCCCAGGCTTCGGCTTTCTGGCCCTGGCCACGCGCCAGCAGGTTCTGCGCATTGGTGCGGTCAGAGTTAGTGTAAGCACCGCTGACGGCGAAATCGCTGCCGCCGAAGTCATAGCTCAGAGAGGTACCAAAACCGTCACCGTTCTGTTTCTTGGCGTCACGGTTTTCGTTTTTGCCCTGGTACTGCAGGGTCATGTCCAGGCCGTCAACCGCGCCGAAGAAGTCGGTGTTACGGTAGGTAGCAAGACCGGTCGCACGCTTGGTCATGAAGTTATCGGTCTGCGCGGAAGAGTCGCCGCCGAACTCAGGGAACATGTCGGTCCATGCTTCAACGTCATACAGGGCACCCAGGTTACGACCGTAATCCAGAGAACCAAAGTTTTTCAGCTTCAGGCCCGCGAACGCCAGACGGGTTTTCTGAGAGGAGTCGCTCTCGGCTTTGTTACCCGCAAATTCAGATTCCCAACGACCATAGCCCGTCAGCTGATCGTTAATCTGGGTTTCGCCTTTAAAACCGAAACGAACGTAAGTCTGATCGCCGTCTTTGGTGGCATCATCGCTGATGTAGTGCATGGCTTTCACTTTGCCGTACACGTCCAGCTTATTACCATCTTTATTATAAACTTCAGCTGCGTGAACGGATGCAGAAGCCACTACGCCCATAACCATTAATGCCAGAGTGCTCTTTTTCATTTTCGATCCTGTCTTATAAACGCGCTAAAAAATTCGCTGGACGATAAGCTCATGCTTAAGTCCCGTGAAAAAACAGGAAGGGTTTTATCGTTCTGGAATGAAACTTTTATGACAAACTAAGAATAATTTTAAAAAACTGTGATTTATTATTTCGGTAATAAAAGTGTCAAATTCTCCCGCTACGCTTCCTGATCCCGCGCAACAAAGTGTTTCGCGATGTGCTAAGGCAGTTGGCAACGGGGCTGACTCCTGCTAAAACGTTCGTTCGACATTACTTTCCCTTATCGTTGAACGGCAGAGAATCATGAGTGACAGCCAGACGCTGGTGGTAAAACTCGGTACCAGTGTTTTAACAGGCGGATCGCGCCGCCTAAATCGCGCCCACATTGTTGAGCTTGTACGTCAGTGCGCTCAGTTACATGCCGCAGGGCATCGTATTGTGATTGTGACCTCCGGGGCGATTGCCGCCGGGCGTGAACACCTGGGTTACCCCGAACTCCCCGCGACGATCGCCTCCAAACAGCTGCTGGCCGCCGTGGGACAAAGCCGACTCATTCAACTCTGGGAACAGCTGTTCTCTATCTATGGCATCCATGTCGGGCAGATGCTGCTGACGCGTGCGGATATGGAAGACAGAGAGCGCTTCCTGAACGCCCGCGATACCCTGCGCGCGCTGCTGGACAACAATATCGTTCCGGTCATTAACGAGAACGATGCCGTTGCTACCGCTGAAATCAAAGTGGGTGATAACGATAACCTCTCTGCGCTGGCCGCCATTCTGGCTGGCGCCGATAAATTACTGCTTCTGACCGATCAGCAGGGGTTGTTCACCGCCGATCCGCGCTCCAACCCGGAAGCCGAGCTGATTACCGACGTTCACGGTATCGACGATGCGCTGCGCGCCATCGCCGGTGATAGCGTGTCCGGCCTCGGAACGGGCGGGATGGGGACCAAACTGCAGGCCGCCGACGTGGCGTGCCGCGCCGGTATCGACACCATTATTGCCGCGGGCAGCCGCCCTGGCGTGATTGGCGACGTGATGGAAGGCATCTCCGTTGGCACCCGCTTCCACGCTCAGGAATCTCCGCTGGAAAACCGTAAGCGCTGGATATTTGGCGCGCCGCCTGCGGGCGAACTCGTCGTTGATGAAGGGGCGACTGCCGCGATTCTGGAACGAGGAAGTTCATTACTTCCTAAAGGAATTAAAAGCGTGACAGGCAACTTCTCCCGTGGTGAAGTGATCCGTATCCGTAACCTCGAAGGCCGCGACATCGCCCACGGCGTAAGCCGCTATAACAGCGATGCCCTGCGCCGCATCGCGGGTCACCATTCGCAGCAGATCGACGCCATTCTGGGCTATGAATATGGCCCGGTTGCCGTGCATCGCGATGACATGATTATTCGTTAAGGAGCCAGAACATGCTGGAACAAATGGGCGCCGCCGCGAAGGCCGCCTCTTATAAACTGGCGCTCCTTTCCAGCCGCGAGAAAAACCGCGTGCTGGAAAAAATCGCTGATTATCTGGAATCTCAGTCCCAGGAAATTTTGCTCGCCAACGAGCAGGATTTACTGGAAGCGCGTCGCAACGGTCTGAGCGAAGCGATGCTCGACCGTCTGGCGTTGACCCCGGCCCGTCTGAAAGGCATCGCCGACGATGTTCGTCAGGTCTGCAATCTGGCCGACCCGGTAGGGCAGGTGATTGACGGTGGGCTGCTGGACAGCGGTTTACGCCTGGAGCGCCGTCGCGTGCCGCTCGGCGTTATCGGCGTTATTTATGAAGCCCGTCCAAACGTGACGGTGGATGTTGCCTCCCTGTGCCTGAAAACCGGTAACGCCGCTATTCTGCGCGGTGGGAAAGAGACATGGCGCACCAACGCCGCGACGGTGAAAGTCATTCAGCAGGCGCTGGAAGAGTGTGGCTTACCGGCGGGTGCCGTGCAGGCAATTGAGAGCCCGGACCGCGCGCTGGTCAACGAAATGCTGCGCATGGACAAATACATCGACATGCTGATCCCACGCGGCGGCGCGGGCCTGCACAAGCTGTGCCGCGAGCAGTCGACGATTCCGGTGATCACCGGCGGTATTGGCGTGTGTCATATCGTGGTAGACGACAGCGCTGAGATTGCTCCTGCTCTGAAGATTATCGTGAACGCGAAGACCCAGCGTCCTAGCACCTGTAACACCGTTGAAACGCTGCTGGTGCATCAGGACATTGCGAATACCTTCCTGCCGGCCCTGAGCAAACAGATGGCAGAGAGCGGCGTGACGCTGCATGCTGACGCCAGTGCGCTCGCGCTTCTGCAGGATGGCCCGGCTAACGTCGTTCCCGTCAACGCGGAGCAGTACGACGACGAGTTCCTCTCACTGGATCTGAACGTGAAAATCGTGAGCGATCTTGACGACGCGATTGCGCACATCCGTGAGCATGGCACGCAGCATTCTGACGCCATCCTGACGCGTACGCTGCGCAATGCGGATCGCTTCGTGAACGAAGTGGATTCCTCTGCGGTGTATGTGAATGCCTCCACCCGCTTCACCGACGGCGGCCAGTTCGGCCTCGGCGCTGAGGTAGCGGTCAGCACGCAGAAACTGCACGCGCGCGGTCCGATGGGACTGGAAGCGCTGACCACGTACAAGTGGATCGGCTTTGGCGACGATACGATTCGTGCGTAAATAATCACGGGTGATGCAAAAATAGCCGTTTGATTCAAAAGGGCATTGACGCATCACCCGGATAGATCTAACCTTTTGCCCCGTGGTTACACTCGTAACCGGCCTCTCAGGGCCGATATAGCTCAGTTGGTAGAGCAGCGCATTCGTAATGCGAAGGTCGTAGGTTCGACTCCTATTATCGGCACCATCTCAACTTCCCCAAATGTCCGTATTCATCCATAAATACCCTGATTTATAACGATTTTACCGTTTTCTAGTCCATCATCGTCCGCAGCCATCCAGTAGAATCCGATAAAGAATGTGTATAGGATTGTGTATATGTTCCTGTTCGGTCATGGATTCCTATACACATGCCTTTAAACGATATGCAGATTCGCCGCGCTAAGCCTGAAGATAAACCCTATACGCTTGGGGATGGGCAAGGCTTGTCATTGCTTATAGAACCTAATGGAAGCAAGAGCTGGCGGTTCCGCTATCGCTATGCCGGTAAACCCAAGATGATCTCGCTTGGCGTTTACCCAACGATCACTCTTGCCGATGCTCGTTCCCGTCGTGATGAAGCTCGAAAACTTGTGGCAGAAGGAAAGAACCCTAGTGATGTTCGAAAAGAGCAAAAGCTGGCTCTGCAAGCAGAGTCAGAGAACGCCTTCGAAAAGATAGCCAGAGAGTGGCATCAACTTAAATCTGCTAAATGGTCGGCAGGATATGCATCAGACATCATGGAAGCGTTTAAGAACGACATTTTTCCTTATGTTGGAACAAGGCCTGTGAGTGAGATTAAACCGCTAGAGCTGCTGAACGTACTGCGTAAAATTGAGAAACGTGGTGCGTTGGAGAAAATGCGGAAAGTGCGTCAGCGTTGCTCTGAAGTGTTTCGCTACGCAATTGCAACGGGTAGAGCGGAGTACAATCCTGCGGCAGATCTTTCCAGCGCTCTCGAAGTGCACCAATCCAATCATTTCCCGTTCCTAAAAGCTGATGAGATACCCGAATTTCTGCGTGCCTTAGAGAGTTACACCGGGAGTAAGCTTATCCAGATAGCAACGAAATTACTGATGATTACGGGCGTGAGAACCATCGAATTACGCGCGGCATTATGGCAAGAATTTGATCTGGATAACGCTATTTGGGAAATTCCTGCTGAAAGGATGAAAATGCGCAGGCCGCATCTTGTGCCATTGTCTACTCAGGCGTTAGATTTACTCAATGAACTTAAGATCATGACAGGGAACTATCGTTATGTTTTTCCAGGGCGGAATGATCCGAACAAGCCTATGAGTGAAGCGAGTATCAATCAAGTCATCAAACGAATTGGTTATAGCAGGAAGGTGACGGGGCATGGGTTTCGACATACCTTATCGACGATACTACATGAAGAAGGCTATTCAACTGCTTGGGTTGAAATGCAGTTAGCCCATACAGACAAGAACAAAATCCGTGGCACGTATAACCATGCACAATATTTAGAGGATCGCAGAGATATGATGCAATGGTATGCGACCCAGTTAGGCATTTAGTTTATAGGATGGGTACATAAATATGGCTAAAGCGCTGGCAACAATTATGACTTGGGATGATACGACTTGGGAGGAGTTCATTCATGATTGGCTTATTGAATGTCATGCTGGAGAATATTTTTCTAATGAACGGTTAGGGGGAGCGGGGGATAAAGGTCGGGATATTGTCGGATTTGTAACTGATCCGCATAGTAAAGAATACATCTGGCATAACTATCAATGTAAATTTTACTCCAAAAGACTTAGTTTCTCTGACGTTGCCGATGAATTTGGGAAGCTCATTTATTTTACTAAGAACGGTGATTATCCAATACCTGAAAAATATTTTTTTGTTTCTCCCAAAGACCTATCCACCAAATTTTCTGAATTATTAAGGGATTCTTCTTTATTAAAAGCAAAGATTTTAGCTGTCTGGGATGAGTCAATAAGCAATAAAATCACATCTACAAAGGTAATTCCATTAACTAAGGATTTGGTTGAATATATAAATGATTTTAATTTTAATATTTTCCATTCGCTTCCTTTGTCTATAATTTTAAGTGAGATAACAAAGACCCCTCTAAACTTTAAATATTTCAATGAAATGTTTTACGCTAGAGACTTTCCTAAATCAACACCAGAATATGATCCATTGATTGAGTCCGTCTATGTGGGGCAGTTATTAGATGTTTATTCCGAGGTTTCACCAGTAGGAAACATGGACCTAACAAATTTAATTGCGCCATTCAGCAATCATTTCAGGGGTTGTCGAGATGATTTCTATTTTGCATCCTCACTAAGTAGATATATAAGAGACTCGTTCGTTGAAGATAATTTTAAAATTCTGAAGCGTTATATTGCATCTTCTATCGAAACTGAATTGTATAAAACTCATGGAAACTCATTTGATAGGTGTAATGATATTTTAAAACAAGCTTCTCTCACTCCCATATCCCATTCCATTTTATCAAAAATATGTGAAGCCCCAGATAAAAAAGGGATTTGTCATCATATGATTAACGATGGTGAATTACAATGGAAAATTTGAGATTGTACAATTCTCAAGTAGAAATCTCGCTGAGACTTGCCAAAATTCTTATGGCATTTAATCCGAATGGTTTGACCATTGAAAAGTTAATATGTCTAGATTTTCTTGTCCTTAATTTAAGTGATTTTATTCCTGAGCAGAGTAGCTTGCATCCTGCAATTCCAAGGCGAGATAGCCAATTGGCAATTACTAGGAAAACATTCACAGATGCGCTTGTTTTAATGAAAAAATATAAAATAGTAGAGGAGGATTATACTAGGCATGGAATCTTGTTCTCGGTAACTGATAAAACTTTTTCGTTCATAAATTCTGTACAGAATGAGTATGTTTCAAAAATGGGGCATAATATAAACATTGCAAGAGAGACATTTGGTTCTTTAAATGAATCAGAGTTGAAAAAGCTAGTGGGATCAAAATTTGGATGTTTGGATAAGGATGGATACTATGAGTCAATACATTAAGATTAAGAAAATATTGATAACGGGTGCCATGCTTGATAATGTTTTAATTGAATTTGGATCGAAACTAACGATTATCACAGGTGGTTCAGATTCAGGGAAAACGTATTTATTTAATCTTATTCGATACCTTTTAGGTAGTGATAAGCTTGAAAATGCAGGTATAAATGAGGCTAAGGGTTATGACTCATCATTTATAGAGTTTTCTATAAATGAAAGCTCATATTCTATTGAAAGAGGGTTACATGATAACTCTGAGTATAAACTATATTCTGGTGGAATAGATACAATTAGTCCTGCTACATTTATTCAGAAAATTGTAAAAAGTGCAAAATCCAAGAATAGCTTTAATTCGATATTTTATAGCAAGTTAGGTTTCAAAAAAGCTCAGGTAAGAATTAATAATAATGGTGGTGTTCAGAATTTTAATTTAAGTAATGTACTTGATTTCTTTTTTATAGATGAAATTAGGATATTAACATCTAAATCAATGTTACTTTCTGAGCAATATGCTGAACAAATAAAAAGCAAGTCTGAATTTAAATTTTTACTAACTAAAAGGGATGATGCCTTAATCGGAGAGGAAAAGCCAAATAAAAAGGCAAAGGTATTTTTGAAACAACAGGTGAAAGATATAATAGATGGGTTAAGCCGCGATCTAATTTTCCCAGATTTGAACTTTTTATTGATTAATGAAGCGCTACATAAAGTTGAAACGCAAATTGAAAATGCTGCAATAGAAGTGGATAATTTTCTGGAGCTTTATGAGAATAAAGTTACGGTTATTAATGAGATTAAAAATGAGATCGGATTATTGCAAAAGAAAAGTAGTTATATATCAATGCTTATTGACCGATTCAAGATGCTCAAAGATTGCTATCTTTCCGACCTTCAGCGAATTAACTCTATATCGCAAGCGACATTTTTCTTGGAGAATTTTGCTGAGGAGTTGTGCGATAACTGCGGGCATACAATAAACCATTCGCCGGAGATAAATTATGAAGATTATTACGCTTCATGTATGGCCGAATCAGAAAAAATAAACATCCAACTGGCTGGGTTGCTTAAGTCAATCAAATCAAACGAAGATGAGTTGTCATCCATTAATTTGTCAATTAAAGAAAGTGAGTTCCTATTGAATTTGGAAATGCCAGAGTACGAACGCTTACATGATGTTGATTTAAAGAACTCCCGGAGAGTGATAGAGGAATTATATGAGCATAAAGAATGCTTATTATCAGACTATTCTAAGCATCAAATTATAAGTGCTTTGGAATCCAAGGGGGATAATCTTGACTTGGATGTCTATAATTCTGATGATTTTGATGATCTGAAAGTTGATGAAATAAATGAGGTAATAAATCAGTTAAGGTTTGTGCTCAATTCAATAAAATTCGACGGGCGCACCGATAACTCAGTGGAATTTGATGAAAACAAGTATGACTTTATCATAAATGAAAAAGAACGTTCTTTATTTGGTAAAGGTAGTCGTGCTGTTATATATGCTTGCTTTGTGATTTCGCTTGCTGATGTTTTAGCTAGAAAGGGAAATCCGCAGACAGGCTTTGTACTGTTAGATAGTCCGTTAGTTACACACTTCGATAAAAAAAGAGAAATTAAAAAATCAGAAGTTAACCCTTTAACTTTAACTGATGCATTTTATAGTTACTTAATAAATTCCAATTCAACCATTCAGGTCATACTAATTGAAAATAAAGGTCCATCCTTTACTGTAGAAAATAATGATGACATAAAGTTGATTGATCTTAACTTTGATGGTGCAACGGGAGTTTTTCCTAAAAAGAGTATAAATTAAATTATTGTTCTGGCGCGCCTGCTAGCTTAAGGAGGCGCTTTTAATGCTGGTGCAAAGGTGGACTTAGGCTGCTCTGGAACTGGCGCTGGTAGGGAGTACAGGAACGGGAGAGTGCATGCAAAACAATGCACCATTTTGATGCATTCTTTAATTGGGGGAAAAATGATGGATTTATGTGATTTTTTTGACTGACTACCCACGGCAGGTTCAGCGCGTCGGAAGAGGTAGATCACACTCTTCAGCGGTAAATTTTTCAAAATTATTTACCCACTAAGCATCATCAAGCCTGTAATGCTTTCTACCGCGTCGTTCTACTCTGACCTGCTACTCTTCTCCCTCATGCCTTGCGTTTCAACAGCGCACCAAAGAGGCGTGATTTCCACCTATCTTGACCCAGCCTGCTTCTTGAGGTTTGTACGTTCGGCACCATTTAACCCCACAGTGCGCGCTCGTAGCCCCGCCACGCCTGCCCGCTTTATGGAGTGGTTTTCATGCAGGTGCATGATAGGCTCTCAACCGCGCCGTATCTGGCCTGGGAAGTAAAAATGCAAGTGCATAAAGTCATGCGATTTCATGCAGTATAGACATGCACTCAGGCTACAGACATCAAAAAACCCGGCACTGGCCGGGCTTAAGTGAGCTTTTCTGTTCAGGTCAGAACAGCTTTCTTTTTTTTCTGGCGTCATGTGATCCTGATACCGGTGCTGAACCGGTCAGACTCATCACGTCGTCCCGGAATCTCAACGGCAATATTTCATTCGTCCACTTCAGCATTAGATTCAGGATAAATTCACGATACAACGTATCTGCATCATTTGTCCCTTCAATAATGCCCTGTATATGCACTGAGCTATTCCGCTCGAATTGCCTGTACTTCATCCAGAGTTGGCTGCTCAATTCGGAACCGTGGAAAATAAAAAAGTCTCGTAAAAGCTCATCGATACGCTCCTCAGTGATGCCATGATGGCAGTTCACATAGGCGTTTGCCTTACGCGCGGTCGTGTCAGCCAGTAGCGGCAGCAGCTCTTCTTTTTCAGTAATCTGCCCGGCCAGTTCTGTGGCTGTTTCCTGTTGTTCCAGATACTCAGCCCGAAGAGCTTTCATCTCCGGCGTTACGATGCCGCCGCTCTGGTTAAGCAATTCCCTGAACTGCGCCCGATTGTCTTTGCTGGCCTGCTCAGTTTCGATCTGATGCCGGCGGCAGAGCCCTGAGGTTGTCAATGGCTGCTTCTTCGGCCCCTCTGGCTTCCATCCGGGCCTCCGTTTTTAGGTAGAGGTTGATAATCCGGGATTGGCAGCCGGAGGAAAAGCCTTTTGTCAGTGTTTTCTTCTGGAGGGCTATTTTGTATGCGGCATAAGTTGGGGCATTCAGAGTAAGGTCGAGAGTGATGCCCACATTGAAGCTGAATGTACACCAGAGAGAAGATGTTAAATCAAGGAAGAAAGCCTATAAGCTTGCAGATAATGCTGGTTTATCTTCACCCGCCCGGCTATCTCAGGAATTTCGTTAGTAAGGTTAGTGTTTAAAAAAGCTCATCTTAAAGGTATTCTTGCATGAACATACCAATGATGAAGATAGGCGAGCAAGTGGCCAGTGAACTGACGGAAAAAGATCTACTAGATAGTGGTTTTTCGCGTAAGCAATTATCTCGTCTGAAAGAGGTATTGAGCAGGAATGAAAATGCTGGCGAAACGCTTTCAACATTAGTGGATGATCTAAGTAAGCGTTTTTATGGTGGAGTGATTTGTCTGATGCTTATCCTGGCACCGCTGATTTTCCTTCCCGTCTTTTATACCCCCTCTATGCTGGTATATTACCTACCTATTGCAGCTTTTGGCGTTATTGCAGTCTGGTATCTCATACCGCTAGGCCTTTCATGGAAAGCGCATAAGATTATGAAAGGCCGGTAGCGGGCTCACTGCGTTCTTTCGTTACTCTGCAACTGGTAAAGAGTGTGCCCAATTTTGGCGCCTTTCAACGTTGCTCCGGCGCCCTTAATCGCCAGAGCCGTCCGACTCATGGTGTTTACCTGTCTCATGAAGTCCGGGGCGAGATAACGGTACAGACGCCAGGCATCGGGCTTCAGAGTGAGTTTGAACATGCCATAATAGGACGTACTTAGATCTACCATCTGATAAGCAAGTAAACCCACTTTGCGGTCAAAGCCCAGAAATTCTGCCGAACCTTCAAAGCCATCACGCATAAAATTGATGGGTGACGCCTTTCCCGCCAACTTCTGGACACTCTCTGCTGCTGAAGATACGCCATTAAGTACCAGCGTTGCGCCAGCTATGATCCCAAGCATATTTCCGACCGGAACGGATGAGGCAATAACTCCAATACCGCCTGCAACCTGCAAACCGGAAATGACTACACCGATAAAATCGATGGCATAACCAAAGTATTTACCATTCTCTTCATAGATCCTGACTGATGCCGTGAGAACAGACTCACCTGTTCTGAGCATTCTGTCCTGAATCTTCAGATTATTATTTTCCTCGCGAATATTCTGGATACACAGCTGACATTCCTGTTCCGTCGCGCCATTCCTGATGGTTGCCAGTTGATATTTTCCAAAGTCACGCACATTGTCCTGAAAACGCATGCGTGTCAGAGCATC
The DNA here is from genome assembly GCF_020567405.1 of Enterobacter sp. TCD1-1. Classification (NCBI taxonomy): domain Bacteria; kingdom Pseudomonadati; phylum Pseudomonadota; class Gammaproteobacteria; order Enterobacterales; family Enterobacteriaceae; genus Enterobacter; species Enterobacter sp. TCD1-1. Next base: position 46,992 of record NZ_JAJCXF010000001.1, read on the forward strand.
TTTAATATGAAATCCCGATACAGCGAGCGCTGTATTCATTAGTTGATTCACTTCTAATGAGGCCATTGTCAGGAAATAGCCAGAAAAGCGATTACCATCTGTATAGATATCCAATTCTTTCCCTCGAATCGTAATAAAACTGAGAACATATGGTAGCACATGCATTTTGGACAGCCGTTATAACAGTATCTCTTGCTGCCAGTTACCTATCAAAATATTTTAGTGCATTAGCCATTCCTCTCCTCTGACAGCCCCGACAAACCATCACACATCTCCTGCAACTCATTAAACATCCTTGCCACATGGAAGCCATCGCACACCGAATGATGCACCTGCACCGCGAGCGGTAACAGCACTTTTCCATCCTGCTCGTAGTATTTCCCAAACGTGAACATAGGCGAAAAGAAGTTCTTCATATGCGCAATGTTCATCGTAAAGTTCGTAAACGTTACCCACGGAATAGACGAGACAAAAAAGACATTTTCCCGGGACTCTTCCTTAGGCCAGTAGGAAAGGTTATTGCCATAGCGGGCCGTATCTTCTGCATACGTGTTCTGGAAGTGATGAATATTGCCGTCATAGTGGCTCCACAATGACGAAAACGTCTCCGTTTCGGGGTGGAAAATGGTGTAGCTGGGATGAACTTCATTCCATATGACAAGCTCATTGTCCTTCATGGCCATACGGAACTCAGGATGCCGGTTCATGATGTTAGAAAGGAGAAAAATGATCGTCGGGTAAAACTTCCAGCCCACCGCTTTGATATGTTTTCGCAGCGCGGTAATGTCGATCAGAACGGTTTGGTTAATTGTGCATTCAGCGAATGACTGGAAGACTTCAAAATGCTCCTTCCTTGGCCAACGAGATAAATCAACAGGCGTATAGGCCGGGGCTGTTTTTTTCATTGTTTAACCTTTGATTATCAACCATCTACGTGATTTTGGGCCAGAAAAAACCGGACAACCATTTCAACCGTATCTAATCTTCCTGTCAATCTCAGCCTGTGGTTTTCCGAACAGGTATCCCTGCACGAGATCGCAGCCAAGCGCCTGAAGACGTTCAAGCTGCGCTTCGGTTTCAACACCCTCTGCAATGACCCGCATGTTGAGGCTCTTCGCCATGCCGGTAATTAACTTAACGATATTAAGGGCATCATCCTGCGTGGATATCGGATTCACAAAGGATTTATCTATTTTAATTTTATCAAAATTAAGTTCACTCAGTCGCGAGAGCGAGGAATATCCGGTTCCGAAATCATCGATGGAAATTTTGACACCCAGCGCCCGGAGCTTTTTGAGAATGGTGATCGGCATGTTGCTGTCACTGAAGAGTGAAGACTCTGTTACCTCTAACTCGAGTCGGTTGGCCGGTAGCCCTGTCTCTTTCAGGATGGACTGCACCATTGTGGTAAACGATTTCGTGCCTAACTGAACGGGTGAGACGTTCACCGAGATCCTGGCCGGTACCGCCCAGGACACCGCTTCCCGGCAGGCCATCTCAAGAACTGACTTGCCGATCTCATTGATCATTCCCGTTTTTTCAGCGACGGAAATAAAATAATCTGGTGCGAGTATCCCTTTCACCGGGTGTATCCAGCGAATAAGCGCTTCATAGCCGTAAATTTCATTGCTGAATGAATCAACAATAGGCTGGTAATAGACAACGAATTCATTGTGATCGATCGCCAGAGCCATATCATGTTCAAGGGTTCTGCTTTCCTGTAGTCTTTGCAGCATCCACTGCCGGAAGACCTTGATCTGCTGCGAACCTTCTTTTTTCGCTTCGTAGAGGGCCAAGTCGGCAAATTTGTAAAGATAATCAGAGCGTCGTTCATTATCTGATAAAACGATGCCCACGCAGGTGGCAATTTTTATCAGCTGGTTATTAATCGTATAGGGCTGGCTGATGTGATCGCTGATTTCTTTGGCGCGCGAAACAGCGGCGGTTTCCGTGAGTCCGCTGGAGAGAAGGGCGAATTCATCGCCGCCCAAACGGTAAAACGTATCCGTTGCGCTGCTCATCGAGGTAAGCCGTCGGGATACCTGATTCAGCAGCAAATCTCCCGTATCATGGCCATAGGTATCGTTGACCTCTTTGAAGCGGTCTAAATCAAATAACATTACGGTGACGGGGACGTGGTTTTTATCTGCCTGAAGATTAATTTTATTGAGATCGTCCCAGAAGAAAAGGCGGTTTTTCATGCCGGTGAGGGAGTCATGATAAACATCATACTCCAGCTTCGAGTTCTGAATTTGCAGTTTTTCTTTTGATATTTGAAGTTCATCTGCCAGGCTTTTAACCTGCATGTGTGCTTTCAGAATGTTTTTATTCTGGTAGATCATTAAGAAGCCAAGAATAAAGCTTAAAATCACCAGAAGCAAAGAAAGTGCGGAATAAATATAATACAGGATTTGTATTTTGTTGTTGGATTCATTAACCGTGTTAATATCTTTTGTTAATGCCGTTGCAGACAGTTGGCTGAGCGGTGCGTCGAGCTCATGCATATTTGTCAGGTACGCCTGTAACTCCGGATGGCTCATTGTTTCAAGATGACTATCCAGATAGGCCAGTATTTTTTCTAAGCGTAAAGCGAGCTCCTGATGCGTTTTATCGCTATCAATGTAGCGACCTAAATCGCCCCCCTTCATTAAATCGCCCTGACTGAGCATAATTTCGAGGCGCATGCGGACCTGGTCTATCGTAACGTCATCAGTATCGGTTGCGTATAGACCAAGCCATGATTCAAAACGGTAATACTCTGATACCAGTTGTGCCACGGACCAGGACTCAGTGTATTGAGTCAGTTTTTGCAATTCCTGCTGTCGATCATAAACAAGGTATGCAATATATCCTGTCGTGATAAAAAGAGAAAAAATGATACCAACCAGTATCCTGTTCATTATGTTCTCCTGAACGGCTACTCAATCTTCATTTTGCTTACCTGCCATGCTGATCGTGAGTAATAAATCTGATTATTCAACTCAGGAAGACTGTCATAGGGGTATACAATGAACGATGGGCCTTTATCGCGGATGCGCATATATTCGCCATTGACCTTTAAGGCAAGGATGGCGTTGTATTTTTTAAAGTCGCTGAGAGGGATGATGGTTGAGTAATCATTGAGCGCAATAACATTCACGTTCGTACCTTTTGCACCCACATAATCCATGAGCTTGCTCATGGGGACACCCTCAAACTTCGTACGACCGTTATACCAGGGAGAGGTCGTCTCGAAACTCACTACTCCGAGTTTTTCAAGGCTGGCGAGATCAAACACTGCTTTTCCATTTTCGTTGGTATTTTCTATATTACCGTAAATCGTTAAAATGGGTTTACCAACTGGTTTTGGCAGGTCGCCAGCCCAGGTTACACTTTGTACCAGACAGCATAACAGCAGTAGGGTTAATCGCATTTTGACCTCCACCTTTTTAACAGAAGTATAAGAATTATAATTTAGATATCACACGAGTTGATATATTTTGTTGGGGAGTAGGGGGGTTTATCGTTTTTATTGATGTAAAGCCATTTTAATCAATGAGTTATGTGTTGCGGGTGTCAGGATGTTTGATACGCGAGCGACGCTTAACTTTTTGATAAAAGCTAAAATTGCGGGCATAAATGCTCTTCTGTTTAAAAAATAATCGTTTTAATTGAGAGATATTATCTTCCACGATAATTGTGGGGTGTCCAAGGCTTTTTGGCGCGCGGAATTTAGCGGCTAAATACGCGCCCCGGTTGTGTGGCTGTTTCAGGATGGCGACGATAAGCGAGGACACGAACATTCTGATTGTGCGTGTCCCCTGGCGCTTGCCTTACTTCAGATCATCCCGGATGGCTGACACCGGCTTACCCCCTTTCGCCATGCTGGCAAACACTGCGTCCCGGTAGATCCACGCATGAACGAGTGCGGCGGAGAGATGGACCAGCACCACGGCAAAAAGCAATTTTGCCAGAAGGCTATGGGCGTCGTGACACCAGGCAAAGAGTGCCGGACTGGTCGGGACAATTGCCGGCAGGTTGACGCCATCAAACATGACAATAGGCAGGCCCGCTGCCGACAGCTGCGCCCAGCCCAGCAGCGGCATTGCCAGCATTAACCCATACAGCATCCAGTGTGATGCCTTTGCGGCAAGCACCTGCCAGACGGGCAAATCGGCAGGAAGTGGGGGCGTCCGGCTCAGGATCCGGTTGACCAGACGAACCAGTGCCAGCAGTAAAATGGCGATCCCCAGCGGCCGGTGGAGGTCGATTAGCCAAATCCGGTGATGTAACGACGTCATCATCGCGGCACCGATGAACAGCATGGCAAGGATCATCACCGCCATCAGCCAGTGCAGGCTTCGCGCCAGGGTATTGAAATGCTGCGGCGCGTGCGCTCGCCTGTCTTTATTTGAGCTCATTTTACCTCCTGCTTTTGCACGGCTTCGGTGGCTTTGCCGTAGCCGATTTCCCGTTCACGGCGGCTGAAAGAGTGGGAGTAGGCCGCGGAGCGGGCGTTTAAGATGGGATCATCAGATACCGCAACGCCTGCAGGAACGACAGAAGGGTCAAAGTTAACGTCGCGGCACGCGCCTGTGGATTGTGCTTCGACCCGCGTCACTTCCAGCGTACCGGCCACCATCTTTTTGCGATCGTCCGGCCATGGCTGGGAAGGGTCATCCACCGGATCGCCCGGCTGTGCGAGCTGCAAAACGTAATCCCAGTAGAGTGGCTTCTGCGCCAGGCGCTGACGCAGGTTTTCGAACAGGAAGTTGTCATCGGCTTTCTGCCGTTGCTCATCGCTTATCGACAGGAAAGGCTCGTGCGGACGCATCATCCAGCGAACGGCTTGACGTTCCCCCTGCGCGTTCACAAGGTAAAAGGCGTTAATGCTGTAAAACGTCGTGCCCGCGAAGCTGCCGGGCGCGGGTTTTTGTGCTGCCCATTTAAGGTATTTCTCCGCCTCCGGGTACGCTTTCAAAAAGTCTTTGAGACGCTGTGGATCCGGTTTGCCGGTGGACGCATCAACGGACGTGGCTTTTCGCAAGGCCAGAAAACCTTCCGGGCTGTGCGTGGCGAAGAAAGGCTCGTTGTTCATCGCCATTCGCCATTGTTGCTTGTCATCTGTCTTCAGCAGCAGCGCCATGCTCAGGGTTTTGGTCGTACTATCCGGGGCATGCGGATCGCCGGTACCAATAGAAAATCTACCCACTACGGGCACTTCCTGCTGTGAGAAGAGGCGGGAGGTTGAAAGGGAATCCGCCGAGCCGTTTGGCGTAAAGGTGCCGGCAAAGCAGATGCCTTTTCCATGCGCGCGGCGAAAACCCGGTGGGAAGGGTTTCGGTGTTTCACCCACCAGTGCCTGGCTGACCGTGCGTGACCCAAGCCAGCCCGCCGTCCATGCAAAAGCAGATGCCAGCGTACCGGCGACAACGGCGATCGCTGCCAGCGCGCCCCAGGTTTTTTTGGACCTCAAATCCAGTTTCGACATAGACGTTTTTCCAGAACAAAATATCTTCACCTGTCATGCGCTATGAATTGCGCGTGACAGGTGTTAATACAGTGGCGAATATGGCTCGAGTATAGGAACTAAGGGGCGTAAAGAAAGAATATCACGAAAAGTTTAAACCTTTCCGCTGCAAAAAAGACCGGGTTACTCATCGTGGCGGAAGTTGTGACCGAGTCGGTAACCCAGCGAGAAATAGTGGCGAAATAGATAATAGAGGGGGTTCCATTTCTCCACATTAAATTTTACTCCTCTCTGAGTATGAATTAATAATGCCTCAGATATGTGGACGCAGGTTATCGTGGCATCAACGGACACCAGGTTTTCCTGCGAACCGGTCAGGGGCGCTATCCCGCCAACCTTAGCCTCTATTTGTACAGGACACTCTTTAATTCTCAAGGAGTTAATCGTCACCGCCTTTTCCTTATGGAAATTTCCGCAGCTAAACTTGTCCTGTTCAAAAACATATCCCATTTTTTTCTTCCATTCCGGTGGCGATGCTTTTCCCGTTTTATTTGCGATAGCTTCAATATTCGGCCAGAGCCTGCTGTCCGGTATGTTCAGAACAATATCGGGGTTACCCGTGATATTTTCATAACACTTTCCGGAGGTGCCAAGCCCGAACACGATATTCCGGTCAAGGATCCACCACGAGGAGACCGGGCTCAGGTTGGTTGAACCGTCAGGATTTTGGCTGGAGATAATGGCGACCGGTGTACCAAAATATAAAGAAGAAAAATCGACCTGCTGGGTTTTCATTTTATCATCCTCTGATTAAAGGAGACCCAGTCTACGTTGTGCAAACGTGCGTTACTTCGGTGAAGCGCGAAGTAAAACGCGCCTCACGGAATTTCCAGGAGCGCAATATTAACCACTTCTTTCTGAGCAGGGGGAAGACATCACGTTCAGCCTTTAAGGAAATAAGAACGTGTGAAATTATGAGCCCATATATGCAGGTCTCCTGGTTTACTTGCCCTTATTTTTGTAAAGCATCGAGACGCAAGCGCCACAAATCATAGCGTTCTTCTCCCGGTTTAACGGTTCCCGCGAAGTGGTCATTGAGGCGACTCGAGGTAAATACCAGGTCTCCGTTCGGACGGATTGCCGGCGTGTCTGGCCAGCGCACCTCTTCGCTTGCCGCAATCAGCGACATGGAATGGGTTTCAGGATCGTATCTGACGATACCATTGCGTGTGACATCGGTAATGTAGAGGTTACCTTTTACATCTGTCACCATTCCGTCGGTGTTGCCCCCCACGCGACCCAGATCGCGGATCTGCCCGGCAATTTGCGCATTGGTTGACGCAGGCTGCCTCAGTATCGCAGTTGGTACCGCATAGGCGTGCGTGCCGGTTGTCACCGTCCAGTACAGCGTGCCCGCATCGGGTGAAAGCGCAATACCATTGATACCAATCAGTAATGGTTTACCAGGCCAGACTTCAACCCCGTGCGAGACGACGTTTACGCCTGGCTCAATCTGCAGCGCAGGATGACGATCGAGCACGCGCCGGGCTGTACCGGTAGCGAAATCGACGATAATTAGTCCCACCTGGTTTTCAGGCGCACTCCGCGAGCCGCTGTCGGAGATATAGGCGACACGGCGGTTCTCATCGACCACCACATCATTAAGAAAGCTGGCCTTGCGGTCCGCTACGCTGTCCAGGGCGATACGTTTGATGGTACGGCCAGAGTGGAGATCCAGTACGACCAGTTTCTGCGCCCCCACGGGGGACTCTGTTTCGCCTGCAACAAACCCCATGTCCAGCGCCCATAGCCAGCCGTTTTTACGGTCAATATAAAAACCGAGCACGTTGCGCAGGCTCTGAGCCGGATCGGTGTTCACCGCATTCCCCTCGCGGGAGGGAAACGCCGTCAGGCGGGCAGGGCCAGACTGCGCCGTCGTATCCAGAATGCTTAACGTGGCGGGTGCTGCGGCGGAAACCAGCCGGGGCGTGCTGACAAAGGCCCGGTCCATTGCATCAAAGTGGATACCTGCAATAGGTGCATTGACCGAACCGGAAAACGTCGCAGGAATCTTCCCGTCTTGAGCGGTATCCCAGCTCACACCGGCATAGCTTCGCCAGCGCTCCAGAGGCGGGTGGTTCGCCGCGTTGACAACACTCGGGAAAGCGAACAACGCCGCCATTGCGATGGCGGGCAGAATAAGGGGGCGGTTGAACATTGACAGGCTCCAGTAGCGCGTTCAGGTGATGAATGCTGGCCACTTTACTCATCGCCCAACGGGAGATAAATTAGCCAAATTGAAAAACATTTGTTCCTGAGAGAGCAAAATGAGCCGGAAATTCGATTACCTCGGCGACGTAGAAGTCTTCATTGCTGTGGTTGAGCACGGCTCGTTTACTGCCGCAGCGGTTGCCCTTTCAACCACCCCTTCGGTACTGAGCCGCGCGGTCACCCGTCTGGAAGCGCGTCTTGGACGGCAACTGTTACAGCGCACGACCCGCCGGGTGGGGCTGACTGAAGCCGGACGCGTCTATCTTGAGCAGGCGCGTTCTGCGTTTTCTCTGCTCGATGACGCCGAACGCGTTGGCCGGGGTCAGGAGGGCGATCTGACCGGTCGCGTGAGAATGAGTGTCCCGACCACCTATGCCCACTACCGCCTGCCGCCGCTGCTGGCGCACTATAATCAACGCTACCCACGCGTACAGGTGGAGCTGAACATTACCAATCGCAACGTTGACCTGATCGCTGAGGGGTTCGATCTGGCGATCCGTCTGGGACAGTTGCCTGACAGTGGACTTGTGGCGCGTAAGCTGGAAGACGCGGCATTGCTTCTGGTCGCCTCTCCGGACTACCTGCATCGGAGAGGAAAGCCTCAGACGCTGGAAGAGTTGCAGCGCCATCAGTGCCTGCCGTTTATCATGCCGCGCACCGGGCGTATCGCCCCCTGGGTATTTCATGACGAAGGGCGCGATATTGACTGGATGCCGGGCTCAACTATCGAAATATCAGACGATGTACTCGGCGTGGTTTCGCTGGCGGAGCAGGGGATGGGGATCTGCCAAAGCTATGAATTTATCGTCCGCGACAGAATACAGGGCGGCCAGTTAGTTGAGGTGCTGCCGCACCTTCGGGGACGATCGCGACCTTTCTCCGTGCTGTTTGCCCCGCACCGACGTCAGTCAGCAGCCACCCGGGCAATGATTGACCTTCTGACCCGACAAGAATGACAAGGACGAGTCCACCATGAAAAAAGCGCGTTTTTCCTTTTGGATCCCTCTCATCGCGGGCGGGATAGCACTGATATCGGCTTTTGTGGTCTGGTCAGTCAACATTTACCGCGTGACATACCTTTCGATCCGCGGGGAGCAGTACCTTGCCTGTGGGGCTTTGCTGCTGGCGCTGGTGCCGATGGTCTATTTCATCAGAAAGGGGAGACTGAAAGGTAAGCGCCTTGCTGACGCGGTAAAAATCTACCTCGGCTTCTTTATTTGCAGCCTGCCGGTTGCCATGTTCGCGGTCTTTACAACGGCCTGGCTGCTGGAGGGGGACTATTCGGCCTGGAGCAAACCTTACCGGTATGAGTCCAGTACCCGCCACACCTGCTCGGGTGCGGAAGTCTACGAGCCGGAATTAAAGAAAGAGATCCGCATCTGTAACCCGCAGGGTAACGTTTATTCCGATACCACCCTGTATGTGGAAAAGCGGAGCAATGCCCTGGGGATTGTCGTGCTTTGGGCTATCACGCGCGCCTGAATCGGGGAAAGTCAGGGCGAGAGAATCAGCGTCAGCCCGCCTCCAGCATCCCAAAACTCACAATCCGCGCGCGTCCCAGCTCTTTTGCCCGGTATAGCGCCACATCCGCGGCGCGCAGCAGGTTGTCGGTCTGGGCATGTTGTGGGTAGCTGGCAATGCCAATCGACACGTCCACCGGCCCAATCTCGGTCAGCCCGTAGCGAAGCGACAGCTCATGCACGCCGGTGTAAATCTTCTGCGCGCAGGCGTACGCTTCTGCTTCATCGGCACCGGAAAGCAGCACCAGAAACTCCTCGCCGCCGTAGCGGAATGCCAACCCGTTGTCATGTGCGGCCCGCTGAACAATTGACGCCACGCTTTTGATCACCAGATCGCCCGCTTCATGGCCGAAACGGTCATTAATGCTCTTGAAGTGATCGATATCAATCATCATGCAGCTTAACGGTACGCCAGTGCGTATCGCCTGTGCCGTTTGGGTTTGCAGGGTATCTTCCAGATGATGACGATTACGCAGGCCGGTGAGCGGGTCAAACAACGCTTTTTCCAGCAACGCGTCGCGCAGACGCTGGTTGGCCAGCGCCAGCCCGAGCGCCTCGGCCATCAGCTCCAGATACGCGCGGGAAGGGGCATTATCCGCCGTGATATTCTGAAAGGAGAGCAGGCCAATGGCCTCACCCTGAGCGATAAGCGGCACGCAAAGCGCGCTTTCCGCCTGGGATGCCGGAAGATGATAACAGGCAATATCCGGCTCGCCGTTCACCGGCGGGTGACTCTGCCCGCGACGCACGGCCCAGCACTCGTCCGGGTGGAACGTCGTCTCTTCACCAACCGGCGAAAGCCATTGCGCGACGCAGCGCATCTGCCACGGCTCGCGGTCAAGGACGTAGAGCCGGCCCGCGATCCCCGGCGCGATATTGGGGGCAAACAGCTCCGCCACGTTAATCACATCGTTAAAGTTCTCACACCCCTGCAGCCGCTGGGTCATGCGCGCCAGCAGCTCGCGGATGGCCCAGTCGGCATCGCGCTCTTTTTCCAGACGCTGCCGCGCCAGGCCGTTTTCACGGAAGATGCTAATGGCCTGAGCCATATCGCCTATCTCATCGATCTGGTTGAAATTGGGTGTTTCAACCGCGTAATCCTGGGATGCCAGACGGTGCACCACGTCGCTCAGGCGCACCACGGGGCGTAGCACGCGGCGCTTTAATATAAAGCCGAGCACAAACAGGAACAGCAGGGCGGTCAGGCCAACCGTCAGCTCAGAGGCGGTACGCAGCGCTTTCGATTTTTTTGTCGCATCTTTTACGGAGCCGATAACGCGCTTGTCGAGTATCTGGCGAAAGTGATCGATCTGATTCTGCGCGCGATCCAGCTCCTGCTCATAGGGCTGACCATAGAGCAAGGCAACGGCCTGGGCGTCTTCACCGCGTTCCAGGCTGGCGAGGGCGGTTTGCTGCTCGTCCTGCAGCTCATCGACGATCTTTATTCCTTCATGCAGCAGGGCCAGTTCTTCATCCGATGCGCCGTTATCCTGCAGCTTTTCCAGACGAAGCTCGATGCGCTTCAGGCTGTTTTCTGCCTGGTTATATTCCTTGAGCACCTGAGGATCTTTTTTAATGACGTACAGCCGCGCTAAATCAGACTGCGCCCAGATATCGGTTTCGATATCTTCCGTCAGCTGATCAAATTTCTGCCGTTGTTCAACGGCCTGACGTTCGAGGGTATCCGCACTGGACGCCATCAGCATGATGATGCCGGAGGCGATGGTCAGGCAGACCGTGGCCCCATAGGCCCAGTTTGTTATCGTCGCGATTCGCACCAGATGATCCTTTTACGACATGAGTAGGATGGCGTTCTTCAAATTATAGAAAACGTCTGATTTAAGGCGAAAAAAAAGGCGGCACAGTGCCGCCTGGTGTGGTCTTTATCGTCACATCCTTACAAATCTGGAGGATTTTTTCCTTCTTCGATGAAATCCGCGTCCAGCTCTTCGGCGTTACCTTCGTGATCGCGTCCGGAAAAGAGGTTCCAGCAGGCGATAAACAGCGCGGCGATGAGCGGCCCGATCACAAAGCCGTTAATGCCGTACAGCTCCATGCCGCCGAGGGTGGAGATCAGAATCAGGTAGTCCGGCATTTTGGTGTCTTTCCCCACCAGCAGCGGGCGCAGGATATTGTCCACCAGCCCGACGATAATCACGAAAAAGCCGACAATAAACAGCCCCTGCCAGATCTGGTGCGTGGCGAAGAGGAAGATAGCGGCGGGCACCCAGACAATCGCCGAGCCGATGGCGGGCACGAGGGAGAGGAACGCCATCAATGCGCCCCAGAGCACGCTGCCGTCAATACCCACAATAGCAAACGCAATCCCGCCGAGGATGCCCTGAACCACGGCCACCGCCGCCGTCCCTTTTACCGTGGCGCGTGACACGCCGACGAATTTGGCGAACAGATGCTGCTTGGCAAAATCGGACAGGGGCAGGGAGTCGAGGATCTGGCGTACCAGATACGGGCCGTCTTTCAGCAGGAAGAACAGCAGATACAGCATGATGCCGAAGCTAATCGCAAAGCCAAACGTCCCCTTGCCGATCAGGAACGCGCTGCCCGCCAGATACTGTCCGCCCTGCAGGGCGACATCGGAGAGTTTTTTCTGGATCTGCGCCGCGTTGGTCAGGTTGTGATCCGCGAGGAAGCCGCTGGCCCAGTCAGGCAGGTGGTTGAAGATGCTCGCCACTACTTCCGGGAACTGGGTGTTGTTCTCCTGCAGTTTGGTGTAAACCACATTCAGCTCAATGGCGAGCGAGGAGAGGATCACCATCAGCGGAATAAAGACGATCAGGCAGATAATACCGATGGTCAACAGCGAGGCCAGCCCGTTGCGATCCCCCAGCGCGGCGCGCAGCTTGTTTTTTACCGGGTTGAAGATAACGGTCAGAATGGCGGCCCACAGTATCGCGGAGAAGTAGGGCGACAGCACGTCGAAGAAGGCCCAGGTCACAAGGGCGAGAATGAAAATAAAGAAACCTTTAGTCAGTCCGTTAAAGCGCATCAGTCAGTCCTGGTTACTAAGAAACTGTGACGACTATAGAACCGATTGTGAGAATTACCAACCTTGCACCGGGTGGCGGCTGCGCCTTACCCGTCCTGCGGGCAGTGTTACGGTATGACTTCGCGCTTTACGGATACCACTTTCGACTGACCGAAGATCGCCTTTTCCCGCACCATGCTGTAAGTATCTGCTTGCGGAGGTGCTTATGGCCTGGCGTCCGATTCTCTATGTCATCCTCACAACCCACCCCAGACTCAGCGCGCGGCGCGCCCGTTTGCGTCTGGTCATCTAGCTTTTTATTAACAATCGCGGTATAACACACCTTCTTTGGATGTTTAGATGTCCATACGTATAGAAGGTAATATGCAAACACAACAAGAAAATGGGCAGCTTAAGCGCACCATGAAAACACGCCACCTGATTATGCTCTCGCTGGGTGGCGTGATTGGGACAGGGTTATTCTTCAATACCGGCTACATCATTTCCACGACCGGGGCGGCGGGCACGCTGCTGGCCTATCTGATCGGCGCGCTGGTGGTCTGGCTGGTGATGCAGTGTCTGGGCGAACTCTCCGTGGCGATGCCGGAAACCGGCGCGTTCCACGTCTATGCCGCGCGTTATCTTGGCCCGGCGACGGGCTATACCGTGGCGTGGCTCTACTGGCTCACCTGGACGGTGGCGCTCGGGTCAAGCTTTACCGCCGCCGGGTTCTGCATGCAGTACTGGTTCCCGCAGGTGCCCGTATGGGCTTGGTGCGTGGTCTTCTGCGTGGTGATTTTTGGCCTGAATGTCATCTCAACGCGCTTTTTTGCGGAAGGTGAATTCTGGTTCTCCCTGGTGAAAGTCATCACCATCATTGCCTTCATTATTCTTGGCGGCGCGGCGGTCTTTGGCTTTATCCCGATGCAGGACGGTTCCCCCGCGCCGGGCTTAAGCAACATCACCGCCGAGGGCTGGTTCCCGCACGGCGGCCTGCCGATCCTGATGACCATGGTGGCGGTGAACTTTGCCTTCTCCGGGACCGAGCTTATCGGTATTGCCGCAGGGGAAACGGAAAATCCGCACAAGGTGATTCCGGTCGCGATCCGTACCACCATTGCGCGCCTGATCATCTTCTTTATCGGCACCGTGTTTGTGCTGGCGGCGCTGATCCCGATGCAGCAGGCTGGCGTGGAAAAGAGCCCGTTCGTGCTGGTGTTTGAAAAGGTCGGTATTCCTTACGCAGCGGATATCTTTAACTTTGTGATCCTGACGGCGATCCTCTCGGCGGCGAACTCCGGGCTGTACGCCTCCGGGCGCATGCTGTGGTCGCTCTCTAATGAGAAAACGCTCCCGCGCTGCTTTGCCCGCGTGAACAAAAACGGCGTGCCGCTGACGGCGCTGTCGGTTTCTATGCTCGGCGGCGTGCTGGCGCTGTTCTCAAGCGTCGTGGCGCCTGACACTGTGTTTGTCGCGCTCTCGGCGATTTCTGGCTTTGCGGTGGTGGCCGTCTGGATCAGCATTTGCGCGTCGCACTTCGTTTTCCGTCGTCGCCATCTGCAGTCCGGGCAACCGCTCTCTGCACTGCAGTACCGCGCGCCGTGGTATCCGCTGGTACCGGTGCTCGGGTTTATCCTCTGCGTAGTGGCTTGTGTCGGCCTGTGGTTTGACCCAAGCCAGCGCATTGCCCTTTATTGCGGGATTCCGTTTGTCGCCCTGTGCTATGGTGCCTACTATCTGACCCGAAATATGACATCGCAGGAGCCCGAACATGTCGCAGAATAATCCGCTTACCGCCCTCCTTGAAAAGCAGCCTTTTGTGGTGCTGGATGGCGCGATGGCGACGGAGCTGGAAGCGCGCGGCTGTAACCTGGCAGACAGCCTCTGGTCTGCCAAAGTGCTGGTGGAAAACCCGGAGCTTATCCGCGAAGTGCATCTTGATTATTACCGCGCAGGTGCGCAGGTAGCGATCACCGCCAGCTATCAGGCCACGCCTGCGGGTTTTGCGGCGCGCGGCCTGGACGAGGCGCAGTCCCGGGCGCTGATTGGCAGAAGCGTGGAGCTGGCGCGTAAGGCGCGTGAAGCGTATCTGGCTGAAAATCCACATGCGGGCACGCTGCTGGTGGCGGGATCCGTTGGACCATATGGTGCCTATCTGGCGGATGGCTCAGAGTATCGTGGCGACTACGTGCGCAGTGCGGAAGCCTTCACCGACTTCCACCGCCCGCGCGTGGAAGCGCTGCTGGATGCGGGCGCTGACCTGCTGGCCTGCGAAACGCTGCCGTCTTTTGCCGAGATTAAGGCGCTGGCGGCCCTTCTGGCCGGCTATCCCCGCGCCCGGGCGTGGTTCTCCTTTACCCTGCGTGACAGCGAACACCTGAGCGACGGCACGCCGCTGCGTGACGTAGTCAGCGCGCTGGCCGACTCCCCGCATATCGTCGCGCTGGGCATTAACTGTATCGCGCTGGAAAACACCACGGCGGCACTGAAGCACCTGCAAAGCCTGACGCCGCTGCCGCTGGTGGTCTACCCGAACTCGGGCGAGCATTATGATGCGGTGACCAAAACCTGGCACCACCACGGCGAAGCGTGCGAGACGCTGGCGGGGTATCTGCCCCAGTGGCTGGACGCCGGCGCGAAGCTGATTGGCGGATGCTGTCGCACTACGCCGAAGGATATTGCTGAGCTTAACGCGAAGCGCTGAGTTTTTTGGCTGCGCCTTACCCGGCCTAGGGATAGCACAATGTGTAGGCTGGGTAAGCGCAGCGCCACCCGGCATAAATAAACGCACAAAACCAACTATCCTTTCCCGCTTTTTATCTAAAAACGAATCGTTATGAGCGATTCATTTTTATTCCTTTATCAAAATTCCCGCGTTGGAAATACTGCCCTCATAACAACAAGGGGAGCAGGTACTATGGCAATTTCATCGCGAATCACACTACTCGGCGCACTGGCGCTGTGGGCATTTCAGGCGCAGGCGGTGGACGTCACCGTCGCGTATCAAACTTCTGCGGAACCGGCGAAAGTCGCGCAGGCGGATAACACCTTTGCCAAAGAGAGCGGCGCGAAAGTTGACTGGCGCAAGTTCGACAGCGGCGCGTCCGTGGTGCGTGCGTTAGCCTCCGGCGACGTGCAGATCGGCAATATTGGCTCCAGCCCGCTGGCGGTCGCGGCCAGCCAGCAGGTGCCGATTGAGGTGTTCCTGCTCGCCTCGCAGCTCGGTAACTCTGAAGCGCTGGTGGTGAAGAAAAACATCACCAAACCGGAAGACCTGATCGGCAAACGCATCGCCGTGCCGTTTATCTCCACCACCCACTACAGCCTGCTGGCGGCGCTCAAACACTGGGGCATCAAGCCGGGGCAGGTACAAATTATTAACCTCCAGCCGCCAGCGATTATCGCGGCCTGGCAGCGCGGCGACATTGACGGGGCCTATGTGTGGGCACCGGCCGTGAACGAACTGGAAAAAGACGGCACCGTGCTGACCGACTCCGAAAAAGTGGGCCAGTGGGGCGCGCCAACACTCGACGTGTGGGTCGTGCGTAAAGACTTCGCCGAGAAACATCCTGAGGTGGTGAAAGCCTTCGCGAAAAGCGCGATTGACGCCCAGCAGCCGTACATCAGTAACCCGGATGAATGGCTGAAGCAGCCCGCCAACCTGGAAAAACTTTCCCGCCTGAGCGGCGTGCCGGAAGCGGACGTGCCGGGGCTGGTGAAGGGCAATACCTATCTGACCCCCGCGCAGCAGGTGCAGCAGCTGACCGGGCCGGTAAACAAAGCGATTGTTGATACCGCCACCTTCCTGAAAGAGCAGGGCAAAGTGCCCGCGGTAGCGACGGATTACAGCCAGTACGTGACCGATCGTTTTGTGAAATAAGGAGTCCGCCATGCTGAATATTACAAATCTGTCTGCTGATTACGGTGGCAAACCCGCGCTGGAGGAGATCAACCTGACGCTGGACAGCGGTGAACTGCTGGTGGTGCTGGGTCCGTCCGGATGCGGAAAAACCACGCTGCTGAATCTGATCGCCGGGTTTGTCCCTTATCAGCATGGCTCCATTCAGCTGGAAGGCAAAAAGGTGGAAGGCCCCGGCGCCGAGCGCGGCGTGGTCTTCCAGAATGAAGGCCTGCTCCCGTGGCGCAACGTGCAGGAAAACGTGGCGTTTGGGCTGCAGCTTGCGGGCATCAATCGTGAACAGCGGCTGGAAACGGCGCGGGCGATGCTGAAAAAAGTGGGGCTGGAAGGCGCGGAAAAACGCTATATCTGGCAGCTTTCCGGCGGCCAGCGACAGCGTGTCGGGATTGCCCGCGCGCTGGCAGCGAATCCGCAGCTGTTGCTGCTGGACGAGCCGTTCGGGGCGCTCGACGCCTTCACCCGCGAGCAGATGCAAACCCTGCTGTTGCGCCTCTGGCATGAGACGGGCAAGCAGGTGCTGTTGATTACCCACGATATCGAAGAGGCGGTATTTATGGCCACCGAGCTGGTGCTGCTCTCGCCGGGGCCGGGCCGTGTGCTGGAGCGCTTGCCGCTGGAATTCGCCCGCCGCTACGTCGCGGGGGAACCCGTGCGCAGCATCAAATCCGATCCGCTGTTTATCGAACAGCGTGAGTACGTTTTAAGCCGCGTGTTTGAACAGCGGGAGGCTTTCTCATGAGCATCGTCTTCAGTGAAAAAACGCGCCGCACGCGTCTGGCGCTGCGCTGGCCTTTCTCACGTCAAATCACGTTGAGCGTCGGCACGCTGCTGGTACTGCTGGCGGTGTGGTGGGCAGTTGCTGCCCTGCAGTGGGTCAGCCCGCTGTTTCTGCCGCCGCCGGGACAGGTGCTGGCCAAACTCATTACCATCGCCGGGCCGCAGGGCTTTATGGATGCCACGCTCTGGCAGCACTTAGGTGCCAGCCTGGCGCGTATTCTGGTGGCGCTGCTGGCGGCGGTGATTATCGGCATTCCCGTGGGGATTGCGATGGGGCTGAGCCCGACGGTGCGCGGCATCCTCGACCCGCTGATTGAGCTTTATCGTCCGGTCCCGCCGCTGGCCTATCTGCCGCTGATGGTGATCTGGTTCGGCATCGGTGAAACGTCAAAAATCCTGCTGATCTATCTGGCGATTTTTGCCCCGGTGGCCATGTCGGCGCTGGCGGGCGTGAAGAGCGCCCAGCAGGTGCGGATCCGCGCGGCGCAGTCGCTGGGAGCCAGCCGTACGCAGGTACTGCTGTTCGTGATTTTACCGGGCGCACTGCCGGAGATTTTAACCGGGCTGCGCATCGGCCTCGGCGTGGGCTGGTCCACGCTGGTGGCGGCGGAGCTGATTGCGGCCACGCGCGGCCTTGGGTTTATGGTGCAGTCGGCGGGAGAGTTCCTGGCGACTGACGTGGTGCTGGCAGGGATCGCGGTGATCGCCGCGATCGCCTTCGGATTAGAACTGGGGCTGCGCGCGTTACAGCGCCGTCTGACGCCCTGGCATGGAGAAATACAATGAGTGAACGTCTGACCATTACCCCGCTGGGGCCGTACATTGGCGCACAGGTATCGGGCCTGGATGTGACCCGTCCGCTGAGCGATAACCAGTTTGAGCAGCTGTACCACGCGGTGCTGCGCCATCAGGTGGTGTTCCTGCGCGAGCAGGCGATCACCCCGCAGCAGCAGCGCGCGCTGGCCCTGCGCTTTGGCGATCTGCATATCCACCCGGTCTATCCGCATGCGGAAGGGGTGGAAGAGATTATCGTCCTCGACACCCACAACGATAACCCGCCGGATAACGATAACTGGCATACCGATGTGACCTTTATCGACACACCGCCTGCGGGGGCGATTCTGGCGGCGAAACGGCTGCCGGAGACGGGGGGTGATACGCTGTGGGCCAGCGGGATTGCAGCGTATGAGGCGCTCTCCGCGCCGCTTCGGACGCTGCTGAGCGGGCTGCGGGCGGAGCACGACTTCAAAAAATCGTTCCCGGAGTACAAGTACCGTAAAACGGAAGAGGAACATCAGCGCTGGCAGGAGGCTGTGGCGAAGCATCCTCCGCTGCTGCACCCGGTGGTGCGGACCCATCCGGTGACGGGCAAACAGGCGCTGTTTGTGAACGAAGGGTTCACGACGCGCATCGTGGACGTGACGGAAAAAGAGAGTGAGGCGCTGTTAGGTTTCCTGTTTGCGCATATCACCAAACCGGAGTTCCAGGTGCGCTGGCGCTGGCAGGAGAACGATCTGGCGATCTGGGATAACCGCGTAACGCAGCATTATGCCAATGCGGACTATCTGCCGCAGCGCCGGATTATGCAGCGGGCGACGATTTTGGGCGATAAGCCGTTTTATCGTCCTTAACCCGTCGCTCCCGTAGGCCGGGTAAGCGCAGCGCCACCCGGCGAAAACGGTGCACAATTGCCGGGTGGCGGCTACGCCTTACCCGGCCTACAAAATACCGCACATTTAAAGGTGCGCCTCAATATACCGCTGATAGCGGTTCGCCTTCAGGTAACACAAATCCACCAGCACCAGCCCGTCGACGCAGTTGTTGAACGCCGGGTCGCTGCCAAAATCAATAAACTGCACGCCGCCGAGCTCGCACAGCTCGGAATATTGCTTGTAGAGCGGCGGAATGCCGCAGCCAAGATTGCCGAGCAGGGATTTCAGCTTCGTCAGATCGTCCACGTAATCCACGCCGCCAAACTGCGCCAGCACGTCCGGCAGGGACGCGGGATACGGCTGGCGCGAGGCGGCGAGCGGATGCGTCGCCGGGAACCACAGGCGGTAAAAGGCGACCAGCAGATCCCGCGCGGCAGGCGGTAAGCCACCGGAAATCGAGACCGGGCCAAACAGGTAGCGGTAGTGCGGATAACGCGCCAGATAGGCGCCAATGCCGGACCATAAATAGTCCAGGCCGCGGCGCCCCCAGTAGCGCGGCTGAATAAAGCTGCGCCCCAGCTCAATGCCGTGCTCCAGCACGTCCTGCATTTTGTCGTCGTAGTGAAACAGGCTATAGCTGTACAACCCCTCAACGCCGCGCTTTTCGATCTGCATGGCCGTCG
The DNA here is from genome assembly GCF_020567405.1 of Enterobacter sp. TCD1-1. Classification (NCBI taxonomy): domain Bacteria; kingdom Pseudomonadati; phylum Pseudomonadota; class Gammaproteobacteria; order Enterobacterales; family Enterobacteriaceae; genus Enterobacter; species Enterobacter sp. TCD1-1. The sequence goes on from NZ_JAJCXF010000001.1 coordinate 66,249, forward strand.
GCATAAAGCGATACGCCCCGACGATCTCCAGATCGTCCTCATCCCACAGGATCAGGTGCAGATAATCATCGTCGTAGCTGTCGGTGTCCCGACGTTTGCCGCTCCCTTCCTCCACCGCGCGAAAGGCAATCTCGCGCAGGCGGCCCAGCTCGCGCAGCAGCGGGGCGTCTTCCTGACCGTTTCGCTGCCAAAGATAGATGGTTTTACCGTCGCTGGTTTTGCCCAGACATTCGGCCTGCGCGAGCGCGCGTTTCAGGGTGGCCCGGTCTTCCGGACGGGCAATGGCGCACTGGGTTTTAAAGACGCCGGGCACTCCCTTGCCAAGACGCATCACGTGCTGACGGCACTGCTCGGCCATCTCACGCGACGAAAGGTTAGCGCTGTGCCAGTGATGCCACGCAATCTGCTGGCCGATTTTGATCGGCAGCTGGCTGTGGCGGCGGCGGAACATCTGCTGCATCAGCAGCAGCATCGACAGCGTCGGGGAGACCAGCGTGCTGGCATAAAAGAGCAGGCTGTTATGCGCCTGAATATGCACCGGCAGCAGCGGGGCGCGCAGCTTGCCGGCGAGTTTGATAAAGCCGGAGTGCCATTTTTTATCGCGAATGCCTTTGCGCGTGGGGCGGGACACTTCGCCTGCCGGGAAGAAGATCAGCACGCCCGCGTTTTGCAGATGCTGTTCCATCTGCACCAGAGACGTTTTCGCCGTCCTGCCGCCCATATTGTCCACCGGAATAAACAGCGAACTGAGGGGCTCAAGGTGGGTCAGCATCCGGTTGGTTACGACTTTAACATCGCGCCGCACGCGGGAGACGGCATACAGCAGCGCCAGTCCGTCCAGCGTACCCGTCGGGTGGTTGGCAATGATGACCAGCGGGCCATGTTCGGGGATTTGTTCGAGATCGCGGGCGGAAACGGTGCAGAGAATATCCAGGTGTTCCAGAACCTGCTCCACCATATCCAGGCCTTTCAGGTGGCGGTGGGCTGCGGCAAATTGCTGAAATTCATCTTCGTAGAACAGTCTTTTTAACAGACTTTTTTGCCAGGGTGCGGGCCTCGCCTGAGGCCAAAGATCGTCGAGAACGCTATCGAGGCTAAACATGGTCACTCCTCCTGCCGTCTTGCGAAGACAGTAGAAGGCGCAGATGTCGGTTGTATTGCAGTTGGGTGAAGATTTGAGCAGAGCGTAGGCCGGGTAAGGCGAAGCCGCCACCCGGCGCTAAAGCGGATTAACGCAGAATTTTCTTCTCGGCCAGATCCAGCGCGAAGTAGCTGAAGATCAGATCCGCGCCCGCGCGTTTGATCGCCCCCAGGCTTTCCAGGATCACTTTCTCTTCATCAATGGCACCCGCCAGGGCGGCGAATTTGATCATCGCGTACTCACCGCTCACCTGATAAGCGCCCAGCGGCAGCTCGGTGCGCTCGCGGATGTCGCGCAGGATATCCAGGTACGCGCCAGCCGGTTTTACCATCAGGCAGTCTGCGCCCTGGGCTTCATCGAGCAGGGATTCACGAATCGCTTCTCGGCGGTTCAGCGGGTTCATCTGATAGGTTTTACGATCGCCTTTCAGCGCCGTACCGGCTGCTTCACGGAACGGGCCGTAGAAGGAGGAGGCAAATTTGGTGGAGTAGGACATGATGGCGGTGTCGGTGAAACCGGCCGCGTCCAGGGCCTGACGAATCGCCTGAACCTGTCCGTCCATCGCGGCAGAAGGTGCGATGAAATCTGCGCCTGCCGCGGCCGCGACAACAGCCTGCTTGCCGAGGTTAAGCAGGGTAGCATCGTTATCCACGCCGTGATCGCACAGCACGCCGCAGTGGCCGTGCGAGGTGTATTCACAGAAGCAGGTGTCGGACATCACCACCATTTCCGGCACGGTTTCTTTGCAGATGCGAGACATGCGGGCGACGAGGCCATCTTCTTTCCACGCGTCGCTGCCGGTCGCGTCAGTATGGTGGGAGATGCCGAAGGTCATCACCGAGCGGATCCCCGCGTTGGCGATACGTTCGATCTCACGCGCCAGATATTTCTCCGGAATGCGCATGACGCCCGGCATGGCTTCGATGGCCTTGTAGTCATCGATCTCTTCTTCAACAAAAATCGGCAACACCAGATCGTTTAAGCTCAGGGTTGTCTCTTCAAACATAGCGCGCAGTGCAGGTGACTTGCGCAGGCGGCGTGGGCGTGCAATTAAATCGGTCATGGTATGCCTGATGTTTGTGGAACAAAGAGGGCTAGTGTACATCAAAGTGAAGACGGGTGTTTTACTAAAGTGGGCATTTTGCTTTTGTGAAATGCGGCAGGTGAGTTTGCCTGTCATAAATAATATATAATGCAGGTCAGTATAACGCTGAGAGGAGAATGAAATATTCGTGTTATTTCTATATGGAAATGAAAGCATAATTAAAAATGATTTATTATTTTTCGGTGTGTTTTTCCGGTTGGTTTAGCCGTGTATTAACATTCTGTTTTTATAATATTTATTTTATGACGCCTTATGGTTTGTGGTCTGAATGTGTTTTTGTCTGAATACGGACTTAATGGAAACATTCATTGAACCTTTTCGAAATGAAACTGCATAATTCCCTCCGCAATTAAATATTGCAAATTCATTGATGGACAAACTTGCTTACGTCCCTGAGGAGGGATGACCCAATGCAAACATGGAAAAAGAAACTCGTTGTATCTCAACTTGCATTAGCCTGCACCCTGGCTATCGCTTCTCAGGCCAATGCGAAGGATATTTCCGGTACGACATATAATACCTTCGGATACGATAATACAGCGTCCACCCCCTGGTATTATGGTTATGCCGACTGGGATTACTCGGATGCCATCCATGATGGTGATATTTATCCCGTGATTAATAAAGCCACCGTGAATGGTGTTATTTCAACGTACTACCTAGATGATGGCATCAATGGCCGGGCGAATGCGTTGAGTATTTCCAATAGCACCATTAACGGCATGATTACTTCTGAGTGTATGACCACTACGTGTGCTGATGGCGTGGATGCTGACGGCTCCCATCATACGCAATACGATCGTTTTAGCCTGACCGTTGATAATTCTACCCTTAACGATACGTACGAGCATTATGCGTATGATGTCGTGAATGGGGAAAATACGGAAAGACACTATCTGGATACGTACGATCTGGGTAATGCGATTACCCTGGATGTGGAATCGGATATTGTTATCCAGAATAATTCTCACGTCGCGGGGATTACCCTGACGCAGGGGTACCAGGAGCTGGATAATACGCCATACGACGGCGTTGAAGGCGTAGCCAACAGCAGCAACGTCTTTACCGACACGCTACTGGTGAAAGATTCGGTACTGACTTCCGGTGCGTACAGCGATTTAGGTACCAGCGGATTCTACGGTCAAACCGCGAAGCCGAGCGACTATGGTGAAACCAGCGCGACAGCGGCAGACGATGCGGCGCTGATTGTGGCCGCCAGCGCGTCTGATAACGCGATGCAAACCACCGCCACGTTCGATCATTCCACCGTTACTGGCGATATTCTGTTCTCCAGCACCTTCGACAACAACTTCTACCCGAACGGCGATCCGGCAACCGATACCACCGAAGACGGCATCTATAACCCAACCACCAACGGCTGGGATGGCACCGATAAGCTGGATGTGACGCTTACCAACGGCAGCAAATGGGTCGGCGCAGCACAGTCCAGCGTCGTGGCTATCGGCACGGCGCAGATGTATGGCCAGGGCTACAGCAACGTAGACTGGAACGCTCTGTCCCCTAACAGCATTTGGCCGGACTCCACCTATGACGACAACGGACATGTTGCGGGCGAAGCGGTGTATCAGAGCGGTCTGTTTAACATCGCGCTGGACAACGGCTCCGAGTGGGATACCCGTAAGGTGTCTAACATCGACACCCTGACGGTCAACAACCAGTCTCAGGTCAACGTTGAAAACTCAGGCCTGCTGGCGGATGCCATCACTCTGACCAATGCGTCCTCATTGAATATCGGCGACAGCGGCGGCGTGGCTACCGACCATCTGTATCTGGACAGCGATAGCCGTGCGTCACTGACGGAAGAAACGGCCGAGCTCTATGCCAACACCATCACCGTGAATAACGGTGCAGAGCTGGCGCTGGGGCTGGGTCAGGTTGATACGCACAATATGGTACTGACCGATGGCGGCGTGCTGAACGTTGCCAGCCGTGATTACGTGCTGAACAGCGATCTGAACAACGCACGCTATATCACTAACGATAAGCGCAGCGCTGATTATGACTACGGCGTAGTGGCCATTAACTCTGACGGCCATCTGGCGGTCAACGGTGACGTCGCCGGTAACTATCAGGTCCGTATCGATGACGCGACCGGAGCGGGTTCCGTTGCTGATTACAAAAACAAAGAGATCGTCCGCATCTATGACAATAATGCGGATACTGCAGCCAGCTTTACTGCTGCAAACAGAGCCGATTTAGGGGCCTATACCTACCAGGCGCAGCAGCAGGGTGACACCGTTGTCCTCCAGCAGAAAGCGCTGACCGACTACGCCAATATGGCGCTGAGCATTCCTTCAGCCAATACCAATATCTGGAATCTGCAACAGGATACCGTAGGTGCGCGTCTGACCAACAGCCGTCACGGCCTGGCGGATAATGGCGGAGCGTGGGTGAGCTACTTCGGCGGCAATTTCGACGGTGACAATGGCGTTATCAGCTACGATCAGGACGTGAGCGGTATTATGGTGGGTCTGGATACCCAGATTGACGGTAATAACGCGAAGTGGATCGTCGGTGGGGCGGCAGGTTTCGCGAAGGGAGATATCAGCGATCGTACCGGTCAGGTCGATCAGGATAGCCAGACGGCGATGATCTACGCGTCAGCGAAGTTTACGAACGATCTCTTCCTCGACAGCTCCCTGAGCTACACCCGCTTCAACAGCGATCTTTCCGCTAACATGAGCAACGGCCAGTATGTTGACGGCAATACCACCAGTGACGCTGTTGGTTTTGGGCTGAAGCTGGGCTATGACTGGAAACCAAACCTCTCTGGCTACGTTACCCCATACGCAGCCGTATCGGGTCTGTTCCAGTCTGGTGATGACTATCGTCTGAGCAATGACATGCGCGTTGATGGACAATCTTACGATAGCCTGCGTTATGAACTTGGTGTTGATACGGGTTATACCTTCAACTACGGCGGCGATCAGGCTCTGACGCCTTACTTCAAACTGGCCTGGGTCTATGACGACGCCGATAACAATGCCGATATTAACGGTGACAGCATTGATAACGGCGTGAAAGGATCCGCTGTTCGTGTTGGGCTGGGCACCCAGTTCAGCTTCACGAAGAACTTCAGCGCTTACACGGATGCCACTTATCTGGGCGGCGGTGACGTTGACCAGAACTGGGGCGCAAACCTGGGTGTGAAATATACCTGGTAATGAATAAAAGCGGGGGGAGGGGTTATCTTCCCCCGCTTTTTACAGAAGCAATAAAAATAATATTGAACCGACAAATACGGATGACTTGAGGTCTGCATGAACGTTAATGCGAAACCACTTTCTGAATTACGCCGGCTCGAACAGGGGTTAATAGCAGCCAGTACCCCTTTTACATGTGCTCCTCAACAATTAATTACGTCAGGCGAATCAATTGAGCCTCGCACGATCGTATTACAAACCGGTGTGATTGAGGTCTATCGCCCTTCCGATGAGCTGCTGGTGGGGATTGCGACGGCACCTTTTATTTTCGGGCTGTCTACGGTGGTCATTAATCACTCTCAGGAATACAGAGTGATGGCTAAAACGGCCTGCACCGGTTTTTATTTATCCACGGAAACTACCCGTCAACAGATCCAGCAGTATTCCCTGTGGAAAGAGGCCTTCTGCTGGTTATCCTGGATAAATTACATTCTTGAAAAACGCGATATGCAGCTGGTGGGCAATAACTCCTATCACCAGATCCGCGCGATGCTGTTAAATATGGCCGAGTGGGATGAAACGCTGCGTTCAAAAATCGGTGTGATGAATCATATTCAGCAAAGCACACGCATTTCACGTTCTGTTGTTGCCGAAGTTCTGGCCGCCCTGCGACAGGGAAACTATATCAATATGAGCCGGGGCAAGCTGGTCAGCATCAACCGCTTGCCCACGGAATATTAATATCAGTTGGACGCGGTAAGCACCTGGGCTTTATTGGCGCTCAGTTCTGCCACCAGGTTATTAATACCGTCACTCATATTGACGAAACGCGTATGCGGAGAGCGGGTCACCACCACAAACGCGCCCACGTTTGACTGGGGGATCATCGCCATATAGGTGATGAACCCGCCGCCGCCGCCGGTTTTCTGAATAATACCCGGACGGCCATTTTTCGGTGCCATATAGACCCAGCCCATGCCGAGCGCATCGGCTTTACCCGGTACGTCCATCCCGATGACCCGATGCAGCTGAGTACGCTGATAAATCAGGGTCTGCATACGATCGGCCTGGCTGCTGCGCGAGTAGAAATCCGAGGAAAGGAACTGCTGCATCCAGCGCATCATGTCGCCAGGCGTAGAGTAAACCCCGCCGCTGCCCACGGCCGCCAGCGTGTTATTACAGGGGCTGGCACCTTTCTCGGCCACCATCAGGCGACGGCACTGGTCCGGGGACGGGGTAAACGTGGTGTCTTTCATGCCGAGCGGACGGGTGATCTGCTCTTCAAACAGCTGCGTGTAGGGTTTGCCAGCCGCCGTTGAGAGGGCATCCGCCAGCAGGTCGAACGCCAGGTTTGAATAAGAGGCCTGCGAGCCCGGTGCCGCCTTCAGCGTGGCGGTACTCAGATAGCTCCAGCGCTGGTCGCGCGTTGGCCAGACAAACACGTCACGATGCGCCGCTCCGCCTGGCTGCTCACGCGGCAGGGCGCTGGTGTGGGTAGCAAGGTTCACAAGCCGGATCGGGGTCCCCTGATACGTGGGGACCCGGGCACCTGGCGGCGCGTATTTGCTGAGCGGATCGTCGAGCTTCACCACGCCCTGGTCGAGAAGTTTCACCAGCATTTCGCTGGTCATGAGCTTGGTTAAGGATGCGATGCGGATGACGGAATCCAGCTGCGGGTGAATGTTATTTCCCGGGCGCGTTTCGCCAAAGCTACGGAATACGCGCTGGTTTCCGTCGATGACGACCATCGCCATTCCGGTCGCGCCGCTGCCGTAATAGATAAGGTTCGCGTAGCGATCGGCAATATCTGAAGCTAAAACGGGAGCCGTCAGCGGTTGGGCTGCCTGGGCGGTAGAGAAGCTCACCGCACACAGCGCGGCAAAAGAGAGCAGACAACGTTTCAACGAAAAGCATCCATGAAGTGAATGAGGAAAGTAATGGGTATTTATACTACTAATCGGTACCGTGCAATGCCCCGAATTGCATAACGATAGCGAGAAAAACGTAACCATGGGTAAATATGAACAATTTACTTGCGAGCCATCTCCCATTTTGTGACATCGGGCTTATGATAGGCACCAGTGTCACTCAATCTTACGGAGAACGGTATGTCTGAAAAGCGTGTGGTTATGGTTGTCGATATGCAGAACGGGGTGTTTGAAACCCCTCGTCATCAGCGCGAAAAGTGTGTCTCTCTGATCAACCAGCTTACGCAGGCAGCCGACACGGTGATTTTTATACAGCACACCGAGGCCGGGGGGCTGGAAGAGGGGAGTGCAGGGTTTGCGCTACTGCCTGAACTCCATCAGCCTGCTGACGCGCTTTACGTGACCAAAACGGCCTGTGATGCCTTCTATAACACCGGGCTTGAGACGCTGCTGCGGGAGCAGGGCATTCGCGAGTTTGTCATCTGCGGCTGCGCCACCGATTACTGCGTCGATGCGACGATCAAGAACGGCGTTAGCCGGGGTTATCACATCACCGTGGCGGAAGATGCCCATACCACATCCAACCGCCCGGCTGCTGAAGCACAGATTCTGATTAACCATCACAACGACGTCTGGCGTAACTTCATTGCGCCGGCGAATCCTCTCGCAGTGAAACGCACCGAAACAATTCTTGAAAACTGGAAAGCGAACTAATAATTAACGCTCGGGTCTGACCTTTTTGCCGGAGCCGGGAGGCTGGCTCGGACAGGTTTTCGTGTGGTGACGTGTTGTACACAGCAACAGCCATAACAACAAGAAGGAAGCATTATGTTTAAGTCTTTTTTCCCAAAGCCGGGGCCTTTTTTCCTGTCGGCATTTATTTGGGCACTGATCGCTGTCATTTTCTGGCAGGCGGGCGGCGGCGCATGGCTGACGCGCATCACGGGGGCGACAGGCGAGGTGCCGATTAGCGCAGCGCGCTTCTGGTCGCTGAGTTTTATCGTATTTTATGCCTACTACACGGTATGTGTGGGGCTGTTTGCACTCTTCTGGTTCAAGTATTCTCCGCATCGTTGGCAGTTTTGGTCGATTTTGGGATCTGCACTGATCATTTTCGTTACCTGGTTCATGGTGGAAGTGAGCGTTGCAATTAATGCATGGTATGCACCCTTCTACGATTTGATCCAAAAAGCGCTAAGCGCCCCGAATAAGGTTCCGATTGGTGAACTCTATGCCAGTCTCGTTAGTTTTACCGGCATTGCCATGATTGCAGTAACAGTGGCAGTGCTGAACAATTTCTTCGTTAGCCATTACGTTTTCCGTTGGCGTACAGCTATGAACGAATATTACATGGCAAATTGGCAACGACTGCGGCACATCGAAGGTGCTGCACAGCGTGTGCAGGAAGACACCATGCGTTTTGCCTCAACGCTGGAGGACATGGGGGTCAGCTTGCTTAATGCTGTGATGAAACTTATCGCTTTTTTACCGATTCTGATTGCACTTTCACCCCATGTGCCTGAACTTCCAATTGTTGGTCATTTACCCTATGGTTTGGTTATTGCCGCACTGGTCTGGTCTCTTATGGGAACGGGGCTTCTTGCTGTGGTGGGGATCAAATTGCCTGGGTTACAATTTAAAAATCAGCGCGTGGAAGCGGCTTACCGTAAAGAACTTGTTTACGGTGAGGATGACCCATCACGAGCTGCGCCACCAACGGTAAAAGAGTTATTTCAGAACGTCCGTTTTAACTACTTTAAGCTCTACTTCCACTACATGTATTTCAACATCGCTCGTATTTTATATCTTCAGGCCGATACTGTTTTTGGAATAGTCCTGTTGTTCCCGTCAATTGTTGCAGGGACAATTACCCTGGGACTGATGACCCAAATTACTAACGTTTTCGATCAGGTCAGAAGTTCATTCCAGTACCTGATCAGCTCCTGGACCACGCTGGTGGAACTGATGTCCATCTACAAACGTCTGCGCAGCTTTGAACGCGAGTTGGACGATCGTGACCTGCAGGAAGTCACTAACACATTTAGCTAATACAGGACGTTGCTATGCCTTTTGCCGTACCGCGCGCGTTACCGTTGACCATTCTGGCCGCTTTTGTGCTGGCAGGCTGTGCCGAAAAGGGGGCCGCTCCGCTCAAAAAGGGCGAGAAGCCCGTTGATGTGGCGAGCGTTGTGCGGCAGAAAATGCCCGCCAGCGTGAAAGATCGCAATGCGTGGGCAGACGCGCTGGCAAAAACCTTTGAAAGCCAAAAGATCGCGCCGACCGAGGAGAACATCTGTTCGGTGCTGGCGGTGGCACAGCAGGAGTCGATGTACCAGTCAGATCCGGCTGTGCCGGGGCTGAATAAAATCGCCTGGAAAGAGATCGACCGCCGCGCGGAGTCCATGCATATCCCGGTGTTCCTCGTGCATACCGCGCTTAAAATCACCTCGCCGAACGGCAAAAGCTACAGCGAACGGCTGGATACGGTGAAAACCGAAAAACAGCTTAGCGCCATCTTTGATGATTTCATCAGCATGGTCCCAATGGGGCAGAAGCTGTTTGGCTCACTGAATCCGGTCCATACCGGTGGCCCAATGCAGGTAAGCATCGCGTTCGCGGAGAAACACACCGACGGCTATCCGTGGAAAATCGACGGTACGGTGCGCCAGGAGGTCTTCTCCCTGCGCGGCGGACTGTGGTTCGGCACGTATCACCTGTTGAACTACCCGGCGAACTACGATGAGCCGCTGTATCGCTTTGCCGACTTTAACGCTGGCTGGTATGCCAGCCGTAATGCGGCATTCCAGAGTGCGGTCAGCCGCGCAAGCGGCGTTAAGCTGGCGCTTGACGGCGATCTCATCGCTTACGGCAGCAGCGAGGCGGGAAGCACCGAGCTTGCCGTACGGAAATTATCGACAACGCTTGGCTTGAGCAACAGCGACATTCGCCGTCAGCTTGAGAAAGGCGACAGCCTGGCCTTTGAGAAAACGGATCTGTACAAGAAGGTGTTTGCGCTCGCAGAGCAGAAAAGCGGGAAAACGTTACCGAGGGCTATCCTGCCGGGTATTCAGCTGGAAAGCCCGAAGATCACGCGTAACCTGACCACCGCGTGGTTCGCAAAACGCGTGGACGATCGCCGGGCTCGCTGTATGGGGCTTTAACGGCGGCGGCGAAAGCGCAGCACTAATGCCACAACGCCCAGAATCATACATCCCGCGAGGAAGGGAATCAGGCCGAAAAGGGTGCTGACGCCAAAACCAATCTCAACTCGCGGGCGTCCGTTATCCTGCACCTGCATCAGGTGTTCATAAACGCCAGGCGCATGGACCAGCATATTGAGCAGCTGCGAGCCAGCCCAGAAGCAGAACAGGACAAACAGGGCATACGCGATATTACCCGCCGTGGAGGTTTTTGGTTTTCCGCCAAAAATCGGTTTCGACAATGTAAAGTCAGCCATGATGACCTCCGGATAAATCGCTCTGTTAATACGCTTCGTACAGGGTGAGTTTGACAGGTCATCGCATTTGTCAATATCAGAATCGTGGTAATTTACGCGACGGAATCCTCCTGGATTGTTGATTTCTGCAGCACGTCACAATTTATTAACTTAAGTGAAATTGCGTCGCGTTTCAGAATTTCCGTATCTGCCACAGACCTGGTCGTAAAACTGTGAGAGGATGTCTTTTTTTCCTGCCGGAGTTGTTATGAAGCTCACGTCCAAACTACGCCGTGACTGGCACTACTACGCCTTCGCTATCGGGCTGATCTTTATTCTTAACGGTGTCGTGGGCCTGCTGGGGTTTGAGGCAAAAGGCTGGCAAACCTATGCCGTTGGGCTGGTGACCTGGGTTATCAGTTTCTGGCTGGCGGGGTTGATTATCCGCCGCCGTCCTGAAGAGACGACAGCGGATGAGGCAGAGTCGGCGAAGGGCGCCGATTAACCGTTTACGGAACTTTTAAGCGCGCTGTCGGCGGCGTGACGCTCCAGCGCGAGTTCGATCAGGCGGGTGATCAATTCCGGGTAGCTCAGGCCGCTCGCCTGCCACAGCTTCGGATACATGCTGATGTTAGTGAACCCCGGCAGCGTGTTAATTTCATTGATCACCACCTCGTTTTCCGCCGTCAGGAACACATCCACGCGCGCCATGCCGCAGCAGCCGAGCGTCTGATAAGCGCGAATGGCGATCGCCCGGATCTTATCGTTAACCGCCGGATCGAGATCCGCAGGCACGACAACCTGCGCGCCTTTATCATCAATGTATTTGGTGTCGTACGAGTAGAAGTCGCTGTTTAACACCACTTCGCCGCAGGTGCTCGCCTGTGGAAAATCGTTGCCCAGCACGGCGCACTCAATTTCACGGCCTTTGATGCCCTGCTCAACCACCACTTTATGGTCGAACTCAAACGCCAGTCGGACGGCTTGTGTGAACTCAGCTTCGCTGGTCACTTTGCTGACGCCCACGGATGAGCCCTGGTTTGCTGGCTTCACAAACAGCGGCAGACCCAGCTCTTCGCTAATTTGCGCGAAGGTGTGTTTGTCGCGGTTGGCGCGGGTGAGCGTAACGAACGGGGCAATATTCAGCCCGGCATCGCGCAGCAGGCGTTTGGTCACGTCTTTGTCCATGCAGGCGGCAGAGCCGAGGACATCCGAGCCGACGAACGGCAGGTTGGCCATGCGCAGCATTCCCTGCAGGGAACCATCTTCCCCCAGGGTACCGTGAACGATAGGGAAGACGACGTCGATCTGGGCGAGAGCCTGCGCATTGCCGGCGTCGATAAGCTGCCCCTTCACGACGCCGGGTACGGTGGCGACGCTCACTTCTGAAGGATTTAGGGCGATGTGTGCCGGATCGTGAGCATTGAGCAGATACTGGCTGGCATCGTTAACGTGCCACTGGCCCTGTTTATCAATGCCCAGCAGCACCACGTCGAAACGGCTTTTATCGATCGCATCAACGATATTTTTAGCCGATTGCAATGACACTTCGTGCTCCGCTGATTTTCCCCCAAAGACAATACCTACGCGCTGCTTAGCCATCTCATTCTCTTCCAGTCTGACGAAAAGCCAATAACATACCACGATGCCCAGCGGGTTTCGCGGCCTTCTGCCATAATGTTTTGGGGAATGTTGAGGGGGGAGAGTGAGAGGAAAAACGCTGCTGACCGGATTTATCATTTTGACCATCGCAACGCTGGGTTACCGCTGGTTGCCGACTTACTACAACCCTTTCACGCCGCTGACGCTTGACGATCCGCCAGGCCGAATCACTCAGTATAAGCTTCGGCGTTTAACTCCCCAGGCGTGCGCGAGCCTGCTGTTACAGGCTAATCAACGCGATCTCATCCGCACCCAGCCGGTAGCGGACAGCGGCGGCGCGTGTCCCCTTAACAACGTCGTGCGCGTGCGTGACTTCGGCCCTGTCGGCCTGAACAGCAGCTTTCTTGCCAGCTGCCCGCTGGCGCTCAGCTCAGCCCTCTTTATCAGCCAGCAGGCCCGGCCGCTGACAAAACGCTATACGGGCAGCGAGCTCGCGCGTATCGACCACCTTGGCAGCTTTGCCTGCCGCAATATTTATCACCGCCCTGACGCGCGTCGCAGTGAACATGCCACGGCGGAGGCGCTGGATATTGCCGCTTTTCGTCTGGCGAACGGTGAACGCGTCACGGTGCTGAATGGCTGGAAGGCGACAACAACGCAGCCCTGGCTGAAGGCCATGCTGGCGGCGAGCTGTGGCTACTACGGGAACGGCCTGGGACCGGAGTATAACGCGGCGCATGCTAACCATTTTCATCTGGGAATGCGCGGTTTTGGCCTCTGCCGGTAAAGCATAATATTCCGCCAGAAAATGGATGAATTGTGACTTATTTCACAAATATGATGACTGGGAAGATAAAACACCAAAGTCTGTCGGGCCGCATCTCTGGTGCGACGTTGACACGCGTAACTTGCTAATCTGTCGGCGAATTCGCCTAAAAATGAAGACTATTTCGTTATGGAATCCTGGAAAGTTAATCTTATCTCGGTCTGGTTCGGTTGCTTCTTTACCGGGCTGGCCATCAGCCAGATTTTACCGTTCCTGCCGCTGTACGTGTCGCAGCTGGGGGTGACCTCGCATGAAGCGCTTTCCATGTGGTCCGGTCTGACGTTCAGCGTCACGTTTCTGGTCTCCGCCATTGTGTCACCGATGTGGGGCAGCCTGGCAGATCGAAAAGGCCGTAAACTGATGCTGCTCCGCGCCTCGCTCGGGATGGCGATTGCCATTCTGCTGCAGGCCTTCGCCACCAACGTCTGGCAGCTGTTTTTCCTGCGGGCGGTGATGGGGTTGACGTCCGGGTATATTCCAAACGCCATGGCGCTGGTCGCCTCTCAGGTGCCGCGCGAGCGTAGCGGCTGGGCGCTGAGTACGCTCTCCACGGCACAGATCAGCGGCGTCATCGGCGGGCCGCTGCTGGGGGGCTTTCTGGCGGACCACGTCGGGCTGCGCGCGGTATTTATTATCACCGCGATCCTGCTGGTGGTCAGTTTTCTGGTCACGCTCTTTCTGATTAAAGAAGGGGGCCGCCCGGTTATCAGTAAATCTGAACGCCTCAGCGGCAAGGCCGTTTTCGCCTCTCTGCCTTATCCGGGGCTGATGATTAGCCTGTTTGTGACCACCATGGTGATCCAGCTCTGCAACGGTTCGGTCGGTCCGATTCTGGCGCTGTTTATCAAGTCGATGGAGCCGGAGAGCACGAATATCGCTTTTCTGAGCGGCATGATTGCCGCCGTGCCGGGCGTATCCGCCCTGATTTCCGCGCCGCGTCTGGGTAAACTGGGGGACAGGATCGGCACGGCGCGCATCCTGATGGCGACGCTGATCTTTGCGGTGGTGCTCTTCTTCGCGATGTCGTTTGTCACTTCTCCGCTTCAGCTTGGCATATTGCGATTTCTGCTCGGCTTTGCTGACGGCGCCATGTTGCCTGCGGTACAGACCCTGCTGGTCAAATATTCCAGCGACCAGGTGACGGGGCGAATTTTTGGATATAACCAGTCATTTATGTATCTGGGGAATGTTGCCGGTCCGCTTATTGGTGCATCCGTTTCCGCAATGGCCGGTTTTCGTTGGGTATTTGCGGCGACAGCGATTGTTGTTTTAATCAATATTATCCAGCTGGCTATTGCGCTGCGACGCCGCAGACAAATGGCAGAGGCCAAATCGGCGAGATAACACTTTAGTGGATGTATTATATATTCTTATGGTAGCCGCATTTTTATATAACAAAATGCGGCGTCTTTTTTTAGAAAAACGTTTCGCTCACGACGCTACCTCTTTATTTCCGTTCCTGTGTCACTTTTGCATACCATAATTAATTTCTTCTCTTTGCAATAGGGATTCAGAGTGATAACGTCAGACAAAACTGAAAAGGAACTGGCACGATGAAAAACCTCATTGCTGAATTGCTGGTCAAGCTGGCACAAAAGGAAGAAGAGTCAAAAGAGCTGGTGGCTCAGGTCGAAGCGCTTGAGATTGTGGTCACCGCGTTGCTGCGACAAATGGCGAAAACCGATCAGCAGGCGTTGATTGAGAGCGTGGAAGGCGCGCTGGAGAGCGTCAGGCCTGAATCGCAGGTACCGGTTGAGGATGCGGAGATGCTTCACCAGTACGTAAAGAAGCTGTTAAGGCATCCGCGCAGCTAAACCGTCACAGGACGTAACGACGTGTCATAGAATTGTCATGCAGGATGCCTATAGTCGCTCTGTTTTTATTTTTATGTATTTGTACATGGAGAAAATAAATTGAAACAGAGCGCACTTTTCATTGCATTACTTCCCCTGTTAATTACCCCTGCCATTTATGCAGATACGACGCAAACCAGCGTGCTGGATAATCGTGCGGCAAAAGGGGATATCACCCAGCCTGGCGGCGCGCGCCGTTTATCAGAAGATCAAACGGCCGCTATTCGCGCTTCGCTGAATGAGAAGCCGGCAAAAAATATTATTCTGCTGATTGGCGATGGTATGGGCGATTCCGAAATCACGGCGGCGCGAAATTATGCCGAGGGAGCGGGCGGCTTTTTTAAAGGTATCGATGCCTTACCGCTGACCGGACAATATACCCACTACGCGCTGGATAAAAAAACCGGTAAACCGGATTACGTAACGGATTCCGCGGCCTCTGCCACGGCGTGGTCCACCGGCGTGAAAACCTATAATGGTGCGCTGGGCGTGGATATTCACGAACACGATCATCAAACCCTTCTGGAGATGGCAAAAGCGGCGGGCCTGGCGACCGGCAACGTCTCCACCGCTGAACTTCAGGATGCGACGCCTGCGGCGCTGGTGGCACACGTCACCTCGCGTAAGTGCTACGGCCCGTCAGTGACCAGCGAAAAATGCCCTACAAATGCGCTGGAAAAAGGCGGGAAAGGCTCGATTACGGAACAACTGCTGAACGCACGCCCTGACGTGACGCTGGGCGGCGGCGCGAAAACCTTCGCGGAAACCGCGACGGCGGGCGAATGGCAGGGCAAAACGCTGCGCGAGCAGGCGCAGGCTCGCGGCTATCAGCTGGTGAGTGACGCAAATGCTCTGGCGGCGATAAGCGAGGCGAACCAGGACAAGCCGCTGTTGGGGCTGTTCTCCGACGGCAACATGCCCGTGCGCTGGGAAGGTCCAAAAGCCTCGTATCACGGCAATATCGATAAGCCTGCGGTGACCTGTACGCCAAACCTGAAACGCACGGACAGCGTACCGACGCTGGCGGCGATGACCGATAAAGCGATCTCTCTGCTGAGCAAGAGCGAAAAAGGGTTCTTCCTGCAGGTAGAAGGCGCGTCAATCGATAAGCAGGATCATGCGGCGAATCCGTGCGGTCAGATTGGCGAAACCGTCGATCTGGACGAAGCGGTGCAGAAGGCGCTCGCGTTCGCGAAAAAAGACGGTAACACCCTGGTGATCGTCACCGCGGACCACGCGCACGCCAGCCAGATCATTCCGCCAGATACCAAAGCCCCTGGCCTGACGCAGGCGCTGAACACCAAAGATGGTGCCGTCATGGTGATGAGCTACGGTAACTCTGAAGAAGAGTCCATGGAGCACACGGGCACCCAGCTGCGCATTGCCGCCTACGGCCCGCACGCGGCAAACGTGGTAGGCCTGACGGATCAAACGGATCTGTTCTATACCATGAAGGCGGCGCTGGGTCTGAAATGATAAAAATCCCGGCGGAAATCACATCTGCCGGGTGGTTTTTTTCCTGTCACGAACCAGACTTACAGGGAATGTTCACAAAAGGATGGTGCAATGAAAACAACATTACTGGTTACTCTGCTCTCCGGCCTGTTCCTGGTCGCCTCGGCGAACGCGGAAGAGAAAACGTTAACGCCGCAGCAGCAGCGTATGACCACCTGTAATCAACAGGCGACGTCTCAGAGTCTGAAGGGCGATGCTCGCAAGACCTACATGAGCGACTGCCTCAAAAACGGCGCCTCGAAGCCAGCTGAAAAAAGCCTGACGCCTCAGCAGCAAAAGATGCGCGAGTGTAATGCCAAGGCCACCGAACAGTCTCTGAAAGGGGATGACCGCAGCAAGTTCATGAGTGCCTGCCTGAAGAAAAAAGTGTAGTTCGAACGGGTGAGCGGCTCCGGCGGCTCACCCGAAATTTCATACTTTCCCCGCAGACCCCCTCTCTATAATTTGGGAAAATGTTTCAGAATATTCCCAAAAATGATGAATGATGAAACGTATTACAACAAAAAGCGCATTCGGGAAGAGTGGAATTTAACCCTTTCTCAGGATGACCCTCACCGCGCCGGCATTCAGTTTGCCCGGCGGGTTCGGCTGGCGCGCGCCGTGGGGCTGGCAGCGATGTTTTTCCCGGTTGCAGGAATGCTGGTCACCCATTTTTTACCCGGAGGCTGGTGGCTTTTACTGGTCGGTTGGGCGTTCGTCTGGCCCCATTTCGCCTGGCAGTTATCATGCCGGGCCGCATCACCTCATCAGCAGGAAGTATTCAATCTTAAGATCGATGCCATCATTGCCGGGCTCTGGATCGGCGTGATGGGGATGAGCGCGTTACCCACGGCGGCGCTGGTGATGATGGTAGGGATGAATATGATGGGCTCCGGGGGCTGTCGTCTGTTTATTCCGGGGATCCTGTTGACCCTGCTCTCCGCGCTGGTGACGCTGCCGCTTGTCGGCCGCGTGGCCGTCTTTAATCCCGACCCGGTGGAGTGGGGCTTAACGCTGCCGGTGCTGGTGCTTTATCCCATGCTGTTTGCCTGGCTCAGCCACCGCACCGCCGTCAGGCTTGCTGAGCACAAGCAGCGGCTGGAAATGATGAGCACCCGCGACGGCATGACCGGGGTCTTTAATCGACGCCACTGGGAAATGCTGCTGCGAAATGAATTTGAGCATTGCCGCCGTGACCACTGCACCGCCACGATTTTGCTGATTGATATCGACCACTTTAAAAATATCAACGATACCTGGGGGCACGCTGTGGGGGATGAGGCGATCATTGCCATTACGCGCCAGCTCCAGATGTCGGTGCGGTCAGGTGATGCCATCGGCCGGTTTGGCGGGGATGAGTTTGCGGTGATTATGTCGCAGACCGCGGCGGAAAGCGCGATCGCCGTGATGTCCCGGGTGCATGAGCGGCTGGAAACGCTGTCGCTACCGTGCGCGCCAAAAGAGGCGCTGCGCATCAGCGTAGGCGTTGCCCCCTGGGGACCGCAGTTTGGACATTATCGGGAATGGTTAAAGGCGGCTGACGTGGCGCTGTACAGAGCGAAAAATGCCGGGCGCAGCCGCACCGAAGTGGCCGCCTGACGCCCGACTGAAACGATCAGGATTTACTCAGCTTCTCTGATTTTTCCATGCATTTTGTCATGGCCTCAATGACGGCCGAGCGGAATCCGCGCTCTTCCAGCACCCGCACTGCTTCGATGGTGGTACCCCCAGGGGAGCAGACCATATCTTTCAACTCACCCGGGTGTTTGCCGGTCTCCAGCACCATTTTGGCGGAGCCCATGACGGCCTGCGCGGCGAACTTATACGCCTGGGCGCGCGGCATTCCGCCAAGCACGGCGGCATCGGCCATCGCTTCTAAAAACATGAAGACATACGCAGGCGCGGAACCACTGACGCCGACTACCGGATGGATCATCGATTCGGCAATCACTTCTGCTTCACCGAAGCAGCGGAAAATGTTCAGTACATCCGCCACGTCTTCTGAGGTCACCAGGGCGTTAGGCGTGACGGAGGTCATGCCGGCGTTGACCAGTGAAGGGGTGTTTGGCATCGCACGGACGATTTTGCGGTCGTGGCCCAGCGCGCGCGCCAGCTGATCGAGCGTGACGCCCGCGGCAATCGACACCACCAGCGTCTCTTTATTCAGGCTGGAGGTGATGTCGCTCAGCACTTTGATCATGATGTTCGGCTTGACGGCGCCAAAAACGATATCGGCAACCTG
Organism: Enterobacter sp. TCD1-1; assembly: GCF_020567405.1. Lineage (NCBI taxonomy): Bacteria > Pseudomonadati > Pseudomonadota > Gammaproteobacteria > Enterobacterales > Enterobacteriaceae > Enterobacter > Enterobacter sp. TCD1-1. Next base: position 85,040 of record NZ_JAJCXF010000001.1, read on the forward strand.
GGCCACTTCCTGCGCGCTTTCGGCGGCGTTGATCCCGTACTGATCGCGCAACGCGGCGACCTTGTCCGGTGACGGGGTATAGACCCAAATCTGACCCGGCAGCACCTGCCCGCTGGCGATCAGACCGCCCAGGATGGCTTTGCCCATGTTACCGCAGCCGATAAACCCGATTTTCTTGTCCATCACGATTCTCCGTCATTATGCGTTGTTTTCTCTGATTGATAGCTTAACAACGAAATGCAGGCGACAATAGTCGGCAGAGTTATTAAGGGGAGACAATATGGCGATTTGGGTTGATGCGGACGCGTGTCCGAATGTGATTAAAGAGATTTTATTTCGTGCCGCCGAGCGCGTTCAGATGCCGCTGACGCTGGTGGCGAACCAGAATATTCGCGTACCGCCTTCGCGCTTCATCCGCTCTTTACGCGTGCCGGCCGGGTTTGACGTAGCGGATAACGAAATTGTCCGCCTGTGCAGCGCGGAGGATCTGGTGATCACGGCGGATATTCCGCTGGCTGCCGAAGTGCTGGAGAAAGGGGCGGCGGCGCTCAATCCGCGCGGAGAGCGATACTCGCCGTCGACCATTCGCGAGAAGCTCACTATGCGCGATTTTATGGATACGATGCGGGCCAGCGGCGTGCAGACCGGTGGGCCGGATAGCCTGTCACAGCGCGATCGCCAGCAGTTTGCTGCCGAACTGGATAAATGGCTGCTGGAAGTGAAGCGCCGTACAGCGTAATGATAATTATTGTCAATTTGTGGTACAGTGTGGCCTCCACAGGGTTGTCATCCCGTACCGCTTTGCAGTAAAGTAATCGCAACATCTTCTGCAATTATTTCTTTACACTCTTCAGCCATCCGGCATCAAGGGGAACACCTGGCTATGACCCAACCCATCTTTTTAGTTGGCCCCCGCGGCTGTGGGAAAACCACCGTTGGCCTGGAGCTGGCACGCGTGTGTCATCGCCAGTTTGTGGATACCGACCACTGGCTGCAAACCGAGGCTGGAAAAACCATCGCTGAGATTGTTGAACAAGAGGGATGGGAAAGCTTTCGCGCGCGCGAAACGGCCACGCTGAAAGCGGTTATCACCCCGTCTGCGGTGATTGCGACCGGGGGTGGCATTGTTCTGGCGGAGTGTAATCGTCAGTTTATGCGCGAAAAGGGGATTGTGATTTACCTCAGCGCGCCGGTGTCGGCCCTGGTTGGGCGTCTGGAAGCCTTTCCGGAAGAGGGGCAACGCCCTGCGCTAACCTCCAGGCCGCTGAACGAAGAGGTGAGTGAAGTGCTGGCGGAACGCGATGCGTTATACCGCGAAGCGGCTCACCACGTGGTGGATGCGTCAGCCTCTCCCGAAGACGTTGTGATTCAGATTATTACCGCCCTGCGTTTGGCTTGTGCCAGCTAAGCGGCGTCTATACTTATAGCTCAGACATAAAAAAAGGATGAGCTATGCCAACCAGACCTCCCTATCCGCGTGAAGCGCGCATTGTTACCGTTGAAAAAGGCCATACGGGTCATACCGTGACCTGGTATCAACTGCGTGCCGATCATCCAAAACCGGACTCGCTGATCAGTGAACACGAGACTGAACAGGAAGCGCTGGATGCGAAACGGCGCTACGAAGATCCCGACAAAACCTGAATGTTTTCCTAAACGCTCCAGGATCGTGCCTGAATCACACTTTTTACTCATCGTGAAAGTTAAGCAGGAGTTAATATTTAGTTATTACAAGTAACTCTGGTATCGGCAGGCGATCTTTACATTTCGATGTCGGGATCACCTGCTACGCTTGGTGCTGTTTTGTTGAAAAAATGAACTGTGCAGCGTAGTGAGCCTGTACCTGTGTGCACGATGTTGGAGTAATGGAAGGCGATAAAGATGAAGGCAACGTTGGCGATCCTCACCATTGGTGTGGTCCCTGTAAGCGAAGTGTTACCGCTCTTAACCGAGCATGTATCTGAACAACAGATAACGCATCTGAGCCTGCTGGGGAAGATGAGTCGGGAAGAGGTCATGGAGGACTACGCTGTCGAGGCGGGGGAGGATCCCCTGGCGACGTTATTAAGTGACGGTAAACTGGCGCATGTTTCACGCCAGAAAATCGAGCGCTCGCTGCAGGGTGTAATAGAAGTGCTCGATAATCAAGGTTATGACGTTATTTTGCTGATGAGCACGGCCCCCATTAAGGGGCTCATGGCGCGCAATGCGATTCTGCTGGAACCGATGCGCATCATTCCGCCGCTGGTGGCCTCCATCGTGGATGGTCATCAGGTGGGGGTGATTGTCCCCATTGAGGAGCTCATGGATAACCAGGAGGCAAAATGGCACGTGCTGGAAAAAGTGCCCTTGTACGCGCTGGCCAATCCGTTCTGGGACAGTGAGGCCAAACTCATTGCTGCCGGGAAGGAACTGCTGGAAAGAGGGGCCGATGTCCTGATTCTGGACTGCCTGGGTTTCCACCAGCATCATCGTGATTTGCTACAAAAAGCGCTGGATGTGCCGGTGCTGTTATCCAACGTTCTGATGGCTCGCCTGGCCTCGGAACTGCTCATGTAATGATTTTGCGTGACAGGTGATGAGCATGGCCCCTATAGTGAATTTTTATCTAAAATATAAGGGCCAGTTCATGCTTCAGAGTAACGAATACTTTTCCGGTAAAGTGAAATCCATTGGTTTTACCAGCAGCAGCACTGGCCGCGCCAGCGTTGGCGTAATGGCGGAAGGGGAATACACCTTTGGCACGGCGGAAGCGGAAGAGATGACGGTGGTCAGCGGCGCGCTGAACGTCCTGCTGCCAGGTGAAACGGAATGGAAAGTTTACGCTGCCGGGCAAGTTTTCAACGTCCCTGGCCACAGCGAATTTCATTTGCAGGTGGCTGAGCCTACCTCTTATCTGTGCCGCTACCTGAAATAAAAAATTAGCCGGGTGGCGCTAACGCTTACCCGGCCTACGTTTTACCCGTTATCTCTGCGCTTCGCCGCCGAGACCTTCCACCAGATTCTGAATCAACGCGGCCAGCTCGCCGGTCATCAGGATGAAGTCCGCGTCAAAACGCTGGGCGTAATCTTCCCGGTCGATATCTTCGTTCTGATCGCGCAGCTCGTCGCAGAACTTCAGACGCTTCACGGAGCCGTCGTCGCACATCACGAACTGGATGCGCTGCTGCCAGTCGAGCGCCAGCTTGGTGACCACTTTACCCGCTTCAATGTGTACGGCGATCTCGTCGCTGACCAGATCCTGCTTCTTCGCGCGGATCACGCCGCCATCTTCCAGCAGGGCTTTCAGCTCGGCTTCATCAAGGATCTGGAAACCCTGTGCCGCAGCACCGCTGCGTACCCATTCGGTCAGCGTTAACTCAATTGGCGTTTCCAGCGCCAGCGGAACGACCGGTAACGAGCCGATGCTCTTACGCAGCAGGGCCAGCGTATCTTCTGCTTTCTTGGCGCTGGCGCAGTCCACCATGATCAGCCCGTTAACGGTGTCGATCCACATCATGGTCTGGCTGAAGCGGCTGAAGGCGCGCGGCAGCAGAGAGTGCAGCACTTCGTCTTTCAGCGAATCTTTTTCGGTCTTTTTCAGCTTGCGGCCCTGCTCGGCTTCCAGCTTGAAAATTTTCGCCTCGAGCGCCTGCTTAACCACCGGCATGGGCAGAATCTTCTCTTCTTTACGGGCGCAGACGATGATTTGACCCGTGCTGCTGGCGTGGGTCAATGCATCGCTTTGTGAACCCATTGGCGGAACCCAACCGGTTTTTGCCATATCCTGGCTACCGCAAGGGGAAAAGGTATAAGCGGCTAACTGTTTTTCCATCTCTTCTGCACGCAGCGAAACGTCGCGGCTGAGACGGTAAACCATCAAATTTTTGAACCACAGCATGATAATTTCCACGGCCTTGTCGTTAAATCAGCGGGCATGATAACGAATTGTCGCATCGCTTGCATTGCTAATCGGGATGCGTGCTTCTACTCTGTTGATAATCAAAATAATGAGGAGAGTCTTGTGCGTATTGGCATTGATTTGGGCGGCACCAAAACAGAAGTTATCGCACTGAGCGAGCAGGGGGAACAGCTGTTCCGCCACCGTCTGCCTACGCCGCGCGATGATTATCACCAGACGATCGAGACCATTGCCAGGCTGGTTGAGATGGCCGAGCAGGCCACAGGACAAACCGGCAGCGTCGGGATGGGGATCCCGGGGTCGATCTCGCCGTATACCGGCGTGGTTAAAAATGCTAACTCCACCTGGCTCAACGGTCAGCCGTTTGATAAAGATTTAAGCGCGCGCCTGAACCGGGAAGTGCGTCTGGCCAACGATGCTAACTGCCTCGCCGTCTCTGAGGCCATCGACGGCGCGGCGGCCGGTGCCCAGACCGTGTTTGCGGTGATCATCGGTACCGGCTGCGGCGCGGGCGTGGCGTTTGGCGGGCGTGCCCATATCGGCGGTAACGGCACGGCGGGCGAGTGGGGACACAACCCGCTGCCGTGGATGGATGAAGACGAACTCAAATACCGCACTGAAGTCCCATGCTACTGCGGAAAACAGGGCTGTATTGAGACGTTTATCTCCGGTACTGGTTTTGCGACCGACTACCATCGCCTGAGCGGCCAGCCGCTCAAGGGTAACGAGATCATGCGTCTGGTCGAAGCGCAGGACCCGGTGGCGGAGCTGGCGCTTAGCCGCTACGAAATGCGGCTGGCGAAATCGCTGGCCCACGTGGTGAATATTCTCGATCCTGACGTGATAGTGCTCGGCGGCGGCATGAGCAACGTCGATCGGCTGTACGCCACGGTGCCGAACCTGGTGAAGCAGTGGGTCTTCGGCGGCGAGTGTGAAACCCCGATCCGCAAAGCGCTGCACGGGGACTCCAGCGGCGTGCGCGGCGCGGCGTGGCTGTGGCCAGAATAAACGGCTCTGTAAGCCCGGTAAGCGAAGCGCCAGCGGGCGAATTCAGGCAGCCACAATAAAAAAGCCGGGTGGCGGCTACGCCTTACCCGGCCTACATGTGGAGTGGACCTTTACTGCACGGCAAATTCTTTATCCAGCTTGCTATACCCCAGCCCGTTAATCTTCTTCACTTTGATCTGCACCGGAATACGCTCTTTCATCGCCTCTACGTGGCTGATCACGCCGATGGTTTTCCCGGTGGCGTTCAGCGCGTCGAGCGCAACCAGCGCCGTATCCAGCGTCTCACTGTCGAGCGTGCCGAACCCTTCATCCAGGAACAGCGAATCGATCCGCGTTTTATGACTTACCAGGTCGGAAAGCGCCAGCGCCAGCGCCAGGCTGACCAGGAAGCTCTCGCCGCCGGAGAGGGTGCGGGTATCGCGGACCGCATCCGCCTGCCACGTATCCACCACTTCCAGCTCCAGCGCGTCGCTGGCCTTACGCTGCAATAAATAACGCCCGTGCAGACGGTTAAGCTGCTGGTTAGCAAGCCAGACAAGATTGTCCAGCGTCAGCCCCTGGGCGAACTTACGGAACTTGTCGCCGGTGCTGGAGCCGATCAGCGCGTTCAGGTACCCCCAGTCATCCGCCTGGCGCGCGGCCTCTTCAATTTGCTGCATCAACGCCAGCTGGTGCTGCCGGTTATCGCTGTCCTGCTTAAGCTGCTGGCGGATCTCGCCCTGATGCGTGGTGTTCTCGCGCAGCTGTTGCGCCAGCTGCTGCAGCTGGCTTTGCAGCGTGGGTACATCGGCGTTGAGCCCTTGCGGCCTCTGCGCCAGATGAGACTGTAGCTGTTGGTTCGCTTGCCCGCACAGCGCCGCGGCCTGCTGTATCTGGTTTTCCAGCGACTGCTTTCGCTGTTCGAGGTGGCGAATGGCATCATCATCCAGCAGGGCGGCAAGAAAGGCGTCCTGGTTGGCAAAGCAGCTCGCCGAGAGCGCCGCGGTGAACTGCGTCTGCGACTGCTGCAGGCGCTCTCGCTCCAGCGCTTCCTGCTGCTGTTGCGCGCTCAGCTGGCTTTGCAGCGACACGCATTCGTCGTGGATGGCGCGCCAGTTATCAGGGATAACCGGTTCGGCGTCTTCGCTGTTCGTTGCCGGAAGCGCGTCGAGCAGTGGCTTCAGGGCGTTTATACGTTCCTGAAGCACGCCGTGCTGCGTTTGTTTCTCCTGCCACTGCGCGAATTCAGCTTCACGGGCCTGAAGCCAGGCGGCTTCCTGACCCTCTTCAGGTGCGTTAAGTGAGAGCGCGAGCAGGGCATGCTCCAGCGCCTGCCGCGTAGCCGCCAGCTGCTGCTGATACTGCCGCTCCTGCGCTTCCTGTTCGCTCAGCTGGTTCTGCAGGGTGAGACGCTGACTGAGCTGATAAAGCTGGCGCTCGTAAAGTTCCTGTTCGTTCAACCATGGCGCGATATCGTCCTGAATATTCAAGGTAATGTTCAGGGACGTGCAGGCCGCCACCCACTCTTTAGTGAGCGCTTGCTCTTCCTGAGAAAGCGTCTGCGCGTCGTCTGTCTCGCGCTGGATCTGTTGAGTCAGGGCATTGACCTGTCCCAGCACCAGCAGGCCTTCCTCTTTAAGGGCGGCGACCTCTTTTTCCAGGGCATCACGGCGGCGCTGGTTATCCGTCAGCTCAAGCGACTGATATTGCTCAACGGCCGGATGTTCGCAGGAACCGCACAGCGGACAGGGTTTGCCCGCCTCAAGCTGGGAACGGTAATGCTCCAGCTTCTTAATTGTTGCTTCGGTTTCGCACAGGGCTTTTAGATCGAGATAATGCTGGTTTTTCTCTTTGTACTGCTGGCGGCGCAGCGTCAGTATTTCATTAAGCTTACTTTGTTCGGCCTGCGCCTTCTGCACGCTTTCACTGCTCTGGCGCAGGCGCTTTTGCAGCGGCTGATAGCGGGCATGCAGCGACGTCAGCTGCTGGCGCAGCGGGCGTAACCGGGACTGCTGCTCCATGGCCGCGCTGACCTCATCCGCCGTCAGCGTCAGCGCATTTTCCGGCATCGCAGCCAGCCTGTTGCGTAATTCACCTATCCGCGCAGCAAGCGAGGCTAACTGCGTTTTATCGCGGTTAAGCTGCGAGAACTGGGCGCGCCAGCCTGCAATCTCCTGGCCTAACAGACGATAGCGCTCGTGCTCCGCCAGCCACTGCGCCAGCGCCGACAGTTCGGCCTGTCGCTGCTCGTGGTCACGCAGGGCGGTATTGCGGATACGCGAACGCAGCGCGGTTCTGGCCTGTAAGCGAGTATTTACTTCGATAATTCGCTGCTGGGTTTGCGTCAGGCGCGCGGTTTGCTCCTGCTGATGATCCCAAAGCGGCCGAAGCTGGGCGGCGGGGAGAGCAAGCTGCAGTTTTGCCAGCTCAGGCGCAGCGTCCGTCAGCGCCTGTTGCGCCTGCTGCTGCATTGCGGTGACGCGCTGTTGCTCGCGCACGAGCTCATCATGGCGCGTAAGCCACTGAAACTCTTTCTGTTGGTTTTGCTGCTGTTCCAGCAGGGTTTTCTCTTCGTCAGTAAGTGCCTGCAAACTTTGCTGTAACTGCTGCTGTTGTTCTTCGCTCAACAGCACGACGCCCGCCGCCTGCGCCTCGCACTTTTCAAGCACGCTGCGGGCGGCTTTGTGTTTCTCAAACACCATGGCGGAAATCTGACCGTAGATTTCGGTGCCGGTCAGCTCTTCCAGCAGCTCGGCGCGATCGCTCGGTTTGGCGTTGAGAAAGGCAGCAAACTGCCCCTGAGAAAGCAGCATGGAGCGGGTAAAGCGCCCGTAGTCCAGCCCGGTGAGCGCGGCGGTTTGCTCCAGCTTATCCGTCACTTTGTCGGCAAGGATTTTGCCATCTTCGCAGCGCGCCAGCTCCACGCGCGGCGCCTGAAGGTTCCCGTCCGGCTGGTTGCGCGCGCGGTTCTGGCTCCAGAAGGCGCGGTAGGCGGTGCCTTTTACCTCGAACTCCACTTCCGCCAGGCACTCGGCGGTGTCGCGCGTCATCAGGTCGTTTTGCGCCTGGGAGACCTTATTCAGGCGCGGCGTTTCGTGATAAAGCGCCAGACAGATGGCGTCGAGCAGGGTGGTTTTACCTGCCCCGGTCGCACCGGTGATGGCAAACAGCCCGTTGCTGGCAAACGGCTCAGCGGTAAAATCAATTTTCCACTCGCCCTTGAGGGAGTTAAGATTTTTCAGTCGCAGGCTCAAAATTTTCACGCGTTTTCTTCCTCATCATTGAGCGCATGCAGGGTATGGCTGAACAGTTCGCTGAGCCTTGCGCGCTTCGCCTCGTCGATTTCCTCCTGCGAGAGTCTGCGTTCAAACACCTCTTCGACCCCCAGTTCACTGAGCGTTTCGCGTTGAGCGCTTAACAGGATTTTCTCGCGCTGCTCGCGACTGCGGCGCACCAGCAAGACCTCAACCGGCAAATCTTCGGTCAGCGCCTGGATTTTTCGCTGCATATCGTGCAGGTAGTCGTCGGTGGTGATTTCGATGTCCAGCCAGATGGGGGGATCTTGCTCGACGCCGCGCCACTGCTCCAGCTGGGCGGTGATAGCATTGAGATCGCCTTTCAGCACGGCCAGCGGTTGAGTTACGGGCACCTCCAGCGTGTCGACGGCACTGAGTTTTCCGTCGGAGAAGGTCACCAGATGTACGGATTTGGCTTTGCCCGTTTCGTCAAAGCTGAGCGAAAGGGGAGAGCCGCAGTAGCGGATGTGCTCGCAGCCGCCGACGATCTGCGCCCGGTGAATGTGCCCGAGCGCAATGTAGTCGGCAGGCGGGAAGTGTTGCGCCGGAAAGGCATCCAGCGTGCCGATATAGATGTCACGCACGGCGTCACTTTTACTGGCCCCGACGGTGGTGAGGTGCCCGGTCGCAATCACCGGAATCGACTGGTCACCGCGCAGGGCACAGGCTTCGGCGTGCTGCTGGTGGTAATAGTCGGTGATGGCCTGCAATAAATGTTGCTGCTTTTCCGCGCCCGACAGCCCCGCCTGGCTTTGCACGATGTCGCGCGGACGTAAAAACGGTATCGGACACAGCACCGCCCCGGGCGACCCGTCACGTTTTTTCAGGATCTGCGGGGCGTGCCCGGCGCTGGCGACGACGGTGGTATTGAGAAACGCCAGGATGTCGCGGGATTCATTCAGCGTTGCGACGGAATCATGGTTGCCGGCGACGATCACCAGATGACAGCCGGTTTGCTGCAGATTCACCACGAAGCGGTTATACAGCTCGCGCGCATAGCTCGGCGGCGAGCCGGTATCAAAGATGTCACCCGCCACAATAATCGCGTCCACCTCGTGCGTCCGGGCCGTTTCCAGCAGCCAGCCCAGGAACGCTTCATGTTCAGCCGCACGGCTTTTGCTGTAAAAATTTTGACCCAGATGCCAGTCCGAGGTGTGAAGTATGCGCATAGCTGATCCGTGGCAAAAAAGAGAAAGCAGGATTATAAACGTTCAGAGAAGGGAAAATAACCGCTGTAATAAAACAACGGTTTGCCCGTTAACGTGGTACTGTTTTTCATAAATCTGTCATAAATCTGACGCATAATGGCGCCGAATTACAAACTTGTAACGTAAATAAGATAAGACAGGGCAAAGTATGGCGAGACGTATTCTGGTCGTAGAAGATGAAGCTCCAATTCGTGAAATGGTGTGCTTCGTGCTCGAACAAAATGGCTTCCAGCCGGTTGAAGCAGAAGATTATGACAGTGCAGTGAACCAGCTGAATGAACCCTGGCCCGATCTGATTCTGCTGGACTGGATGCTGCCCGGCGGCTCCGGACTGCAGTTTATCAAACACCTGAAGCGTGAAGCGTTGACCCGCGATATACCGGTTGTGATGCTCACGGCGCGCGGAGAAGAAGAGGATCGCGTGCGTGGTCTGGAGACCGGCGCGGACGATTACATTACCAAACCGTTCTCCCCCAAAGAGCTGGTGGCCCGCATTAAAGCCGTAATGCGCCGTATTTCGCCGATGGCGGTGGAAGAGGTGATCGAAATGCAGGGGCTGAGCCTTGATCCTACCTCTCACCGCGTGATGACCGGTGAAAATCCCCTCGACATGGGGCCTACCGAATTTAAACTCCTGCACTTCTTTATGACCCACCCGGAACGCGTGTACAGCCGCGAGCAGTTGCTGAATAACGTCTGGGGAACTAACGTGTATGTCGAAGACCGGACGGTTGACGTACATATCCGCCGCCTGCGAAAAGCACTGGAACTGAGCGGCCACGATCGCATGGTGCAGACGGTCCGCGGCACGGGTTATCGTTTTTCTACCCGTTTCTGAACAATGACAGGAGTGTGACGCGTGCTGGAACGTCTGTCATGGAAAAGGCTCGTCTTTGAACTGATCTTATGCTGTATTCCGGCCTTCATTCTGGGGGCCTTTCTTGGACACCTGCCGTGGTTTCTGCTGGCGTCGGTCACCGGGCTGCTCATCTGGCATTTCTGGAACCTGCTGCGCCTCTCCTGGTGGCTGTGGGTTGACCGAAGCATGACGCCGCCGCCGGGAAGCGGCAGCTGGGAGCCGCTGCTGTACGGTCTGCATCAGATGCAGATGCGTAATAAAAAGCGCCGCCGCGAGCTGGGAAGCCTGATTAAGCGTTTTCGCAGCGGTGCAGAGTCGCTGCCGGATGCCGTGATCCTGACGACCGAAGAAGGGACGATCTTCTGGTGTAACGGCCTGGCGCAGCAGCTGCTGGGCCTGCGCTGGCCGGATGACAATGGACAGAATATCCTCAACCTTCTGCGTTATCCCGAGTTCACGCTGTACCTGAAAAAGCGTGATTTCACCCGTCCGCACAATCTCAAGCTCAATAATGGTCGCCATCTGGAGATCCGCGTGATGCCCTACAGCGATAAGCAGTGGCTGATGGTGGCGCGCGATGTCACCCAGATGCACCAGCTGGAAGGGGCGCGTCGTAACTTCTTCGCCAACGTCAGCCATGAACTGCGAACCCCGTTGACCGTGCTGCAGGGCTACCTGGAGATGATGCAGGAGCAAACGCTGGAAGGTGCGCCGCGTGAAAAAGCGCTGCACACCATGCGCGAGCAAACTCACCGGATGGAAGGCCTGGTGAAGCAGCTGCTGACGCTCTCGAAGATTGAAGCGGCGCCAACGCTCGCGCTGAATGACACCATTGATGTCCCGATGATGCTGCGAGTCGTGGAGCGTGAAGCGCAGACGTTAAGCCACAAAAAGCATCACCTGACCTTTGACGTCGACAATACGCTGAAGGTGCTGGGCAGTGAAGATGAGCTGCGCAGCGCCATTTCCAACCTGGTGTATAACGCGGTGAATCATACGCCGGAGGGGACGGATATCGTGGTGCGCTGGCACCATACCCCAACGGGGGCCGAGTTTAGCGTGGAGGACAACGGGCCGGGGATTGCGCCGGAGCATATTCCGCGTCTGACCGAGCGCTTCTACCGTGTGGATAAAGCGCGATCGCGCCAGACGGGCGGAAGCGGCCTCGGGCTGGCGATTGTGAAACACGCGGTCAACCACCATGAAAGCCGTCTCGATATTCAGAGTACCCTGGGCAAAGGAACCCGCTTCAGCTTCGTTATCCCGGAACGATTAATTGCCAAAAAGATCGCCTGACGGCGGGCGTGTCATTTTACCTTTCCACGGGTCAGCCATCGCTGGCCCGTTTGCTTTGCAGTCAAGCGAAACGCGGATGAATTTTATACGGCTGGCTGTTTTTTGTTCGCATGATTAGCCATGGGTTTTTCTTATAAACAGCGTATTGTGCTGGTGTGTATTTTCATGCTGGCATATTGTTCTGGTTTTACGATCCCACCTTGCCTTTAAACGTTATAAGCGTTTAAATTGCGCCCCAGATACTGTCAGACCGACTGTATTTGCGTGGTAAATCGAAAAACTATTCTTCTCCACGCCAGGACGGGAGCATTTCCCGCTGAAATTGAGCAAATTTTCGGCTGTATCGTCCCGTCAGGGATATCGAAAATCTCAATGTTTTCAACACCACATCCACAGGCAGTAAGGTTTTATGACCCATCACTTAAAATCGCGTGACATCATCGCGCTGGGCTTTATGACATTTGCGCTGTTCGTTGGCGCAGGCAACATCATTTTCCCTCCAATGGTTGGCTTACAGGCGGGTGAACACGTCTGGACCGCCGCGTTTGGTTTCCTGATTACTGCCGTGGGTCTGCCGGTGCTGACCGTCATCGCGCTGGCGAAAGTCGGTGGCGGTGTGGATAGCCTAAGCTCCCCGATCGGCAAAGTGGCAGGCGTTCTGCTGGCAACCGTCTGCTATCTGGCCGTGGGGCCGCTGTTTGCCACCCCGCGTACCGCGACCGTTTCCTTCGAAGTGGGGATTGCTCCCCTGACCGGTGACGGCGCGATGCCGCTGTTCATCTACAGCCTGATCTACTTCGCTATCGTGATTCTGGTTTCCCTCTATCCTGGCAAGCTGCTGGATACCGTGGGTAACTTCCTGGCTCCGCTGAAAATTGTGGCGCTGATTGTCCTGGCGGTAGCGGCCATCGTCTGGCCCGCCGGCCCGATTAGCGACGCGATGGACGCCTATAAAAACGCCGCGTTCTCTAACGGCTTCGTGAACGGCTACCTGACGATGGATACGCTGGGCGCGATGGTGTTTGGTATCGTTATCGTTAACGCCGCGCGTTCCCGCGGTGTGACCGAAGCGCGTCTCCTGACCCGCTATACCATCTGGGCCGGTCTGATGGCTGGCGTAGGGCTGACGCTGCTGTATCTGGCGCTGTTTCGTCTGGGCTCCGATAGCGCCATGCTGGTCGATCAGAACGCCAACGGTGCGGCTATCCTGCACGCCTACGTTCAGCACACCTTCGGTGGTGCGGGCAGTATGCTGCTGGCGGCGCTCATCTTCCTGGCCTGTCTGGTTACCGCCGTTGGCCTGACCTGCGCCTGTGCTGAGTTCTTTGCGCAGTATCTGCCGCTCTCTTACCGTACCCTGGTGTTTATCCTTGGTATCTTCTCCATGGCGGTGTCCAACCTCGGTCTGAGCCACCTGATTCAGGTCTCTATTCCGGTACTGACGGCGATTTATCCGCCGTGCATCGTGCTGGTGGTGCTGAGCTTCACCCGCCCGTGGTGGAACAACTCCTCACGAATTATTGCGCCAGCCATGTTTATCAGCCTGATTTTTGGTATCCTTGACGGGATTAAAGCATCAGCGTTCGCTGAAGTTCTGCCAGCCTGGACACAGCGTCTGCCGCTGTCCGAGCAGGGTCTGGCCTGGCTGATGCCTACCGTTGTTGCGCTGGTTCTGGCGATTATCTGGGACCGTGCCGCAGGGCGTCAGGTCGCATCGAACGCCCATTAATCAACGGCAACAAACTGTTTAACCACGGGGCTTAAGGCCCCGTGGTTTTTTGTTTTTTCGTGTTGAATGGCAAGATTTAAATGGAAAGCACTAACAAACTTAAACGTGGATTGAGCACGCGCCACATCCGCTTTATGGCGCTGGGCTCGGCTATCGGCACCGGTCTTTTTTATGGCTCGGCAGATGCCATCAAAATGGCCGGTCCCAGCGTGCTGCTGGCATACATCATCGGCGGCGTGGCGGCGTATATCATCATGCGCGCCCTCGGCGAAATGTCGGTTCACAACCCCTCCGCCAGCTCATTCTCCCGCTACGCGCAGGAAAACCTCGGCCCGCTGGCCGGGTTTATCACCGGCTGGACCTACTGCTTCGAAATCCTGATTGTGGCGATTGCCGACGTGACGGCATTTGGCATCTACATGGGCGTCTGGTTCCCAGCGGTACCGCACTGGATTTGGGTGCTGAGCGTGGTGCTGATCATTTGCGCCGTCAACCTGATGAGCGTGAAGGTGTTTGGCGAGCTGGAGTTCTGGTTCTCCTTCTTCAAGGTCGCCACCATCATCATCATGATTGTGGCCGGTTTCGGGATTATCATCTGGGGGATTGGCAACGGCGGGCAGCCGACCGGGATCCACAACCTCTGGAGCAACGGTGGCTTCTTCAGCAACGGCTGGCTCGGGATGGTGATGTCGCTGCAGATGGTGATGTTCGCCTACGGCGGTATCGAGATTATCGGTATCACCGCCGGGGAAGCGAAAGACCCGGAGAAATCCATTCCGCGCGCGATCAACTCGGTGCCGATGCGTATTCTGGTGTTTTATGTGGGTACGCTGTTCGTGATCATGTCCATCTACCCGTGGAACCAGGTAGGCACCAACGGTAGCCCGTTTGTCCTGACCTTCCAGCATATGGGCATTGCGTTTGCGGCCAGCATTCTCAACTTTGTGGTGCTGACCGCGTCGCTTTCGGCGATCAACAGCGACGTCTTTGGCGTGGGCCGTATGCTGCACGGCATGGCGGAGCAGGGCAGTGCGCCGAAGGTGTTCGCCAAAACCTCACGCCGCGGCACGCCGTGGGTGACCGTCGTGGTGATGACCGTGGCGCTGCTGTTCTCGGTTTACCTGAACTACATCATGCCGGAGAACGTCTTCCTGGTGATTGCGTCCCTGGCAACCTTCGCAACGGTGTGGGTGTGGATCATGATTCTGCTGTCGCAGATTGCCTTCCGCCGTCGCCTGTCACCGGATGAGGCGAAAGCGCTGAAGTTCAAAGTACCGGGCGGCGTTGCGACCACCGTCGTCGGGCTGATCTTCCTGGTGTTTATCATTGGCCTGATTGGCTACCATCCGGACACCCGCATTTCGCTCTACGTGGGCTGCGCGTGGATCGTGCTGCTGCTGGTGGGCTGGGTGTTTAAATGCCGCCGCGACCGTCAACTGGCGGAAGCGCAGTAACATCCTTTTCCCCTCTCCCCGTGGGAGAGGGTTAGGGTGAGGGCATCAGGCCGCACTGATGCCTCCTCCCCCGTCCTCCTCCCCCAATAAATCCCATCATGGTGAGCTATCCTTAACCACCCTGTGGCAAGGTGACGTCAATTTCATCAGAGGGGATTCGTGATGTTAAACGCCTGGCACCTTCCGGTTGCCCCATTTGTTAAGCAAAACAAAGACAACCTTGTGATTACGCTCTGGCTGGCGGGGGAAAACCAGCCCGATCGCGTGACGCTCCGCGCCGAAATCGATAACGAAGAGACCGGGTTGAAAATGCACAAGCTGCGCAGCCAGCCGCAGCCGGGGATCACCGCCTGGCGGGCGAATATCGACCTGAACAGCGGACAGCCGCGCCGCCGCTACAGCTTTAAGCTTTTGTGGAACAACCGTCAGCTGTGGTTTACCCCGCAGGGGTTTAGCCGTTTCCCGCCCGCACGGCTGGAGCAGTTTGCTGTGGATTACCCGGATAACGGCCCGCAGTGGGTTAACGATCAGGTCTTTTACCAGATTTTCCCGGACCGTTTTGCGCGCAGCGAAAAACGCACTGCCGACCAGGATAAGGTCTACTACCACCATGCCGCGGGCCATGACATTATCCTAAAAGCGTGGGATGAGCCGCTGACCGCGCAGGCGGGCGGATCGACTTTCTACGGCGGCGCTCTCGACGGCATCAGCGAAAAGCTGCCGTACCTGAAAAAACTGGGCGTGACGGCGCTGTATCTCAACCCGGTGTTCAAGGCCCCGAGCGTACATAAATACGATACCGAAGATTATCGCCACGTTGACGCGCAGTTTGGCGGTGACGAGGCGCTGCTGCGCCTGCGTAAGAACACCCAAAACGCAGGTATGCGCCTCATTCTGGACGGCGTGTTCAACCACAGCGGAGATTCGCATGCGTGGTTTGATCGGCATAACCAGTCGATGGGCGGGGCATGTCATAACCCGGATTCGCCGCAGCGCGACTGGTATAGCTTTAATGAGGAGGGGCGTGCGCTGGACTGGCTGGGCTACCCGAGCCTGCCGAAGCTGGATTTCCAGTCGCCAACGCTTGTGAACGAGATTTACGGCGGGGAAGACAGCATCGTGCGCCACTGGCTGAAGGCGCCGTGGAATATGGACGGCTGGCGTCTGGACGTAGTGCATATGCTCGGCGAAGCGGGCGGGGCGCGGAATAACCTTCAGCACGTCGCCGGGATTACGCGCTCGGCAAAAGCGGCCCAGCCGGAGGCGTTCGTCTTTGGCGAGCACTTTGGCGACGCGCGCCAGTGGCTGCAGAACGATGCGGAAGATGCGGCGATGAACTATCGCGGCTTTACCTTCCCGCTGTGGGGATTCCTCGCCAACACCGATATCTCCTACGATCCGAATCATATCGACGCTGAAACCTGCATGGCGTGGATGGAGAACTACCGCGCCGGTCTGTCGCATCAGCAGCAGCTGCGGATGTTTAACCAGCTCGATAGCCACGACACCGCGCGCTTTAAATCCCTGCTCGGCAAGGATGTCGCGCGTCTGCCGCTGGCGGTGACCTGGCTCTTCACCTGGCCGGGCGTACCGTGCATCTACTACGGAGACGAGGTGGGGCTGGACGGCAACAACGATCCGTTCTGTCGCAAAACCTTCCCGTGGGCGCCGGAGAAACAGGACAAGGTGCTGTTCAGCCTGTATCAGCGCCTGGCGAAGTTGCGTAAGCAGAGTCTCGCCCTGCGCTACGGCGGCTGTCAGGTGGTGTACGCCCACGATAACGTGGTGGTGTTTGCTCGCGTCTATAACCAGCAGCGCGTGCTGGTGGCGATCAACCGGGGCGAGGCCTGCGAAGTGGTGCTGGATGATTCACCGCTGCTGAAGGTGGCAGCGTGGAAGAGCAAAGAGGGCAAGGCGACGATACAGGACGGCGTGCTGGCGCTGCCTGCGGTATCCGCGACGATCTGGTTCGGCAGCTAATGCGCTAATGTTTCCACCTTTTAAGATGGCGCAAATGCAACGATTTGTGTCAATCTTAACAGATCGTTTACGGTGAAGGTGGAAACATGGACGAGCTTTACATCCTTGGCTGTTTATTCCTGGTTTTTGCGCTGCTGGTTGCGCCCGTGCTTGCGGTTATCGGGTTTAATCGCAGTACGGCGGCGCAGCAGGAGATCGCCCGGCTACGCCAGCGCATAGAGGCGCTTGAGCAGCGCGGCATGCCTGAGAACGCGCCGGAGCCGGTGCAGACCGCCGCGCCGGTGGCTATGACCGCGCCGGTGGTGGAGGACGCTCCCGCGTCTGTCGACCCCTGGCGCCCCGATATTCCCGCTGCGGTGGCAGAACCCACTCAGGTTCCTGCGCCAGTGGCAAAACAGCCTTCAGCCTTTGGCGGCATCCTGACGTCGCTGGCGCGCTGGTTCATGCAGGGTAATCCGCTGGCGAAGCTGGGGATCCTGCTGCTCTTCCTCGGCCTCTCTTTCCTGCTGCGCTATACCGTCGAACATTCCCTGTTCCCGCTTGAGCTGCGCCTCGTGGCAACCGCGCTGTTTGCCATTGTTCTGCTGGCTGTCGGGTGGCGACTGCGGCACAGGCAGCGCGTCTATGCGTTGATCCTCCAGGGCGGGGCGACCGGCGTGCTCTACCTGACGGTGTTTGGCGCCTTCCGGCTCTGGCAAATGTTGCCGATGACGCTGGCTTTTGCGCTGCTGGTGGTGATTTGCGCGGCGAGCGTCGGGCTGGCGGTGCTGCAGAAGGCGCTGAGCCTTGCCATGCTGGCGAGCCTCGGCGGCTATCTTGCGCCGCTCCTCTTGTCTACCGGGGGCGGCAGCTTTGTCGCGCTGTTCTCTTTCTACCTCCTGCTGTCCATCGGCATTCTTGCTATCAGCATCTGGCAGCACTGGCGCGAGCTGAACCTGCTCGGGCTGCTGTTCACGTTCGGCGTGGGCGGCCTGTGGGGGCTGAATGACTACCAGCCTGAAGACTATTGGATCTGCCAGCTGTTCCTGATTGCCAATACGCTGATATTCGGCGTGTTGAGCGTGGCGCTGTCGCTGCGGGCGCAGGAGAAAGGGAAGCAGATCGTTGATGGTGTGCTGCTGTTTGCCCCGCCGCTGATCGGCTTCGGGATGCAGTACGGCATGACCCGACACTGGGAATATGGCCCGGCGCTGAGCGCGCTGGGATACGGCGCATTTTATCTCACCCTTGCGTACCTCGCGCTGCGGCGCTATCCCTCCCTCGGACGGCCGCTGGTCATGGCGGCGCTGACCATCGGCGGCGGGTTTGCCACACTCGCCATTCCGCTGGCGCTGTCGGCGCGCTGGACGGCAATGGCCTGGGCGCTGGAGGGGCTGGGTATCCTCTGGCTGGGCGTGCAACAGCAGCAGCGGCGGATGAGCTATAGCGGGACGGCGCTGCTGGTGCTGGCGCTCGGCAGCGCGCTGTGGGCGCAAACAAACGGCGTTACGCCGCTGAGCCTGCTCCTTATCTTCGCCATCCTTAGCCTTTGCTGGCTGGCTGCGGCCTGGCTGTGGCGGACTCACTTCCTGCCGGTCAGCTGGGCGCTGCTGGCTGGTGGTCTGCTGTTCTGGCTCGTGGCGCTATTGGGCGCATCGCGGCTGGCATTGACGAAGGAATTACCGATTCTGGCGGGCGTGCTGGCGCTGACGGCGGCGTCGGTCTGGGGCTGGCGGCAGGTGGCCGCTCGTCTGGCGTGGCGGGAGCTGGACGCCAGCAAATGGCTGCTCTGGCCGGTTATGCTGCTGATGGTGGGTTATCAGCTCTGGCACCAGCAGATCGTCTCCGCCGGCTGGTCAAACCTGGCCTGGTGCGTTGCGCTTCCTGCCGCGCTAATGCTGTTGCGGCGCGACGGTGAAAGACTCCTGCCGCGCATCGCGAGGGGGCTGCATCTGTCGCTGTTCTGGATGATTTTACTGGCGCTGGCCGCCGAGCTTTACTGCTTTGCCCGGTCTCTGCCATGGGGCATGGCGGCCTGGGGTAGCGGACTGGCGATGGCTGCAGGCGGCGGGGTGATTATGGCGCTCTCTGCTGCGGTACGGCGTCGCGTGTGGCCGTTCCGGGAGTGGCCTGCGCTCTACGCCTGCCTGGCACCGATTCCCGTAGTCGTGGCGCTGCTGGTATTGCTGGTGGTGACCAATTTCCAGGACGGCGTAGTCTATCGTCAGACCTGGCTGCCGCTGGTGAACCCGCTTGAGGAAGGTGCCGCGTTCGCGTTGCTGGGTCTGGTGGTCTTTTATCGGGCGGTGGATCGCTACTACCCGGCGTGGCTTGTGCAAGCGCGCCCGTGGCCTGCCGTCGCGCTCATGGCGTTTGGCTTCTGGTGGCTAAACGGTGCGCTGATGCGCGCCCTGGCCTGGTACGGCGACGTGGCCTGGAATATGGCATCGCTGTGGGATTCGCGGCTTATCCAGACCAGCTTTGCCCTGTTCTGGATGTTGAGCGCGCTGGTGGTCATGATCCATGCCACCCGTCAGGCTTCCCGGCAGGAGTGGCTCTGCGGGGCCGCGCTGCTGGGTGTGGTGATGGTTAAGCTGATGCTGGTGGACAGCGCGGGCGGAGGCGGTCTGTCGCGCGCGGTGGCGTTTATCGGCGTGGCGATACTTGTGTTGATAGTGGGCTATTTCTCGCCGCTACCGCCAAAAACAGGAGATGAAAAATGAAATGGATGAAAGCGGTAGCGTGTACCGCGCTGCTGGCGCTTTCCGGCCCGGCGTTCTGCGACGAGGTACCCGCGGAATCGCCCCGGGACTATGCCTTTGGTCGTTCACTCGACACGTCCGTTCCTTCCCGGTGGTATCGGGTGATGCTGCCGCTTGCCGTCTATGAGCAGAGTACGTCAGCGGATCTGCATGATGTTCGCGTCTTTAACCAGTCGGGCGAGCCGGTTCCCTTTAGCCTGATCGCCGCAACGCGCCCGCAGGACACAGCGCACTCCACGGCGCTGCGTCTCTTTCCGCTGGACGCCTCGCCGCTCGCGGCTGGCTCAGACGCCGGTGACAGCGATAAGATCCTGCTCCGTTCCCGAAACGGCGTTGAGATTGTGCTGGAGGGGCAAAAAGCCGCCGCAGCCGGACAACATTACCTGCTGACCTTGCCGGAGCAGACGACGGGTGAGCTGGCCATATCCCAGTTGCAGCTGCTCTGGAATACCCCGCAGTCGCCCTGGCAGGGAACGGCGTCGGTCTATTACAGCGAGGATCTTAAGCGCTGGTATACCCTGCGCGAAGATATGCCGCTGCTGGACGTCGCCAGCGGTCAGGATCGCCTTAAACTCGATCGGATCGATACCGATACGGTTTTATCTCCCGAGGCGAATCGCTATCTCATGGTGGTGCTGAATACGCAGAGCAAGGGGATAACGTTGACCGGCGTAAACGCAATCAGCGCACCTGCGCAGGCGGCCCCGGAAGAGATCAATCTTGAGGGAGAAGGGGAGCCGCTATCGACAAGCGAAGCGCAGTGGCGCTGGGTGCGCCCGCAGCCGCTGAGTGCTGTCAGCATTTCGCTGAACGGTGATGGTGTCCTTCCCGTGGAGATCGCGTGGCGCAGTACGGAAAAAGACGCATGGCACCCCCTGAAAAAAGAGGTGATTTATCGCCTGGAGGGAAAAACGTCCGGACCGGTTTCGCTTAGCGGGGGCCTGGTGCAGGCCGTGAAAATCACGACGCTGAATGCGCGTCTGCCAGAATACCTGCCGAGCGTCACGGGGCATCGCGACCGCTATGACCTGGTGTTCAACGCGCAGGGGAAAGCGCCGTACGTGCTTGCCTGGGGCAACGGCGCCGCAAAGCCTGCCAGCGTGGAGCCCGACATGCTGATCCCCGCCGACCTGCGTAAGACCTATGCAATGGCGAACCTGCCGCAGGCCGACATTGTGGATGACGTTGCGTTAGGCGGCGAGGGGCGTCTGACCGCCACCTCTGCGGCCGATCGGGCGAGCTGGATGAACGCCCTGCTGGTGTGGGGCGTGCTGA
Source organism: Enterobacter sp. TCD1-1 (assembly GCF_020567405.1). Lineage (NCBI taxonomy): Bacteria > Pseudomonadati > Pseudomonadota > Gammaproteobacteria > Enterobacterales > Enterobacteriaceae > Enterobacter > Enterobacter sp. TCD1-1. Next base: position 105,766 of record NZ_JAJCXF010000001.1, read on the forward strand.
TTGCGGGCGTGCTCCTGCTGGCGGGCATGGCCTGGCGCATCTGGCGGGAAACGCAGCGTAAGGCATAAAAAAGGCCCGCATAAGCGGGCCTTTCTCGTAAACCGTGCCGATTACAGGCTGGATACGTTCTCAGACAGGTATTTAGCCACGCCGTCTGGGGAAGCAGCCATACCTTCTTTACCTTTTTCCCACTGAGCCGGGCACACTTCGCCGTGCTCTTCGTGGAACTGCAGCGCGTCAACCATGCGCAGCATTTCGTCGATGTTACGACCCAGCGGCAGATCGTTCACAACCTGGTGACGAACGATGCCGTTCGCGTCGATCAGGAAGGAACCGCGCAGCGCAACGCCAGCGTCCGGATGTTCGATACCGTAAGCCTGCTGGATTTCGCGTTTGATGTCCGCAACCATTGCGTATTTCACCGCACCGATGCCGCCTTTGTCGACAGGGGTGTTACGCCATGCGTTGTGTACAAACTCAGAGTCGAAGGAGACGCCAACCACTTCTACGCCACGCTTCTGGAATTCTTCATAACGTTTGTCGAACGCGATCAGCTCAGACGGGCAAACGAAAGTGAAGTCCATTGGCCAGAAGAACAGAACGGTCGCTTTACCGTTGGTGTGCTGTTTGAAGTTGAAGTTTTCAACGATTTCACCGTTGCCCAGAACTGCTGCAGCTGTAAAATCCGGAGCCGGACGAGTTACCAGAACCATATGATTCTCCTGTAGATACTAAGGTTATTTGGAACGCAACGCGAGCCAGTATAGAGAGTGTTCATGGATAAGACAAAGAGGTGGTGACAATCGTTCCGCCAGCTTTTACCTATCAATACGAATTCTGTCAGAGCTGTTTGTTTTTCGCCTGCGCCATCATGCGCGGATAGAATTGCCAGAATCGGGTCTCCAGCGCATCGTAATGTTCATCCAGGTCATACCAGGAATCCCGCAGCGCGTCCAGTCGCGGGCGACGGCTCGCCATCCCATTTAACACGTTCTGGATGAAGTCCATCTCGCTATAGCGCTCCAGCCAGCGTTCCGACCACAGATAGTTGTTCAGATTGACAAAGCGCGGCGGCGAGTCGGGCAGAATGATCGACACCTGCTGGTGGGCATAGCGCACAAATTCGGGCAGGGGTAGCTCCGGCGACAGCTGCTCCCAGTGGCGCGACAGGAAGTGATCCCACATCACGTCGAGCGTGATCGGCGCAACGCGGCGCGTTTCAGGGCGGAACCACGCTTTGGCTTCCGTCACTTCCGGCAGTTTATCCGTCAGCACGTCGATGCGGCGGTGCATAAAAATCCCGTCGACAACCTCAGGGGCGTAGTCTTCTGCGGGATTACCGCGTACGAAATCGGCCAGCAAATTGCCCGAAAGGGAGCTGTCAGCGAGGTGCGCGAGATGCAGGTGAGCGAGAAAATTCATGCGTTTTATTTGTCCGGGGGCGGCTAGTTGTTGCAGCAAAAGGGTGTGAGCACTAGACTATGCCGCCTGTTTTTAAGTCACGAGTATACGTCATGCGCGTCGCCGATTTCTCCTTTGAACTACCTGAATCCCTGATTGCTCACTATCCCATGCCTGAGCGCAGCAGCTGTCGCTTACTGTCACTGGATGGGCCAACGGGCGAGCTGACGCACGGTACTTTCACCGATTTGCTCGACAAGCTCAACCCTGGCGATCTGCTGGTCTTTAACAATACCCGCGTGATCCCGGCGCGCCTGTTTGGCCGTAAAGCCAGTGGCGGCAAGATTGAAGTGCTGGTCGAACGTATGCTCGATGATAAACGTATTCTGGCACATATTCGCGCCTCCAAAGCCCCGAAGCCGGGCGCGGAGCTGCTGCTGGGCGATGATGAGAGCATCAAGGCGACCATGACCGCGCGCCACGACGCGCTTTTCGAAGTGGAGTTTAACGACGAGCGCACGGTGCTTGATATCCTGAACGCCATCGGCCACATGCCGCTGCCGCCGTATATTGAGCGTCCGGACGAAGAGGCCGACCGCGAGCTGTATCAGACCGTCTACAGCCAGAAGCCTGGCGCGGTCGCGGCCCCAACGGCAGGTCTGCACTTTGATGAGCCGCTGCTGGAAAAACTGCGCGCGAAAGGCATTGAGATGGCGTTCGTGACGCTGCACGTCGGCGCGGGTACCTTCCAGCCGGTGCGCGTGGACAGCATTGAAGATCACATCATGCACTCTGAGTATGCTGAAGTGCCTCAGGACGTGGTGGACGCAGTGCTGGCGGCGAAAGCGCGCGGCAGCCGCGTCGTGGCGGTCGGTACGACGTCTGTGCGCTCACTTGAGAGCGCCGCGCAGGCAGCGAAGAACGATCTTATTGAGCCATTCTTTGGCGATACGCAGATCTTTATCTACCCGGGCTACCAGTACAAGGTGATTGACGCGCTGGTGACCAACTTCCATCTGCCTGAATCGACGCTGATTATGCTGGTCTCCGCATTCGCGGGTTATCAGCATACGATGAATGCCTACAAGTCTGCGGTAGAACAAAAATATCGCTTTTTTAGCTACGGTGACGCGATGTTTATCACGTACAATCCGCAGGCTTTGAATGAGCGTGTCGGGGAATAAGTCCGCGGCACCGTGTTACAACGTTGGACTGTTTTTCTGACGTCGGAGAAAAAATGAAATTTGAACTCGATACCACCGACGGTCGCGCGCGTCGCGGTCGCCTGGTGTTTGATCGCGGCGTGGTGGAAACCCCCGCGTTTATGCCTGTGGGCACGTACGGTACCGTAAAAGGGATGACGCCGGAAGAAGTTGAAGCCACTGGCGCGCAGATTATCCTCGGCAACACCTTCCACCTCTGGCTGCGTCCGGGTCAGGAGATCATGAAGCTCCACGGCGACCTGCACGACTTCATGCAGTGGAAAGGCCCTATCCTGACCGACTCCGGCGGTTTCCAGGTCTTCAGCCTGGGCGATATCCGCAAGATCACCGAGCAGGGCGTTCACTTCCGTAACCCGATCAACGGCGATCCAATTTTCCTCGATCCCGAAAAATCAATGGAGATTCAGTACGATCTCGGCTCTGACATCGTGATGATCTTCGACGAATGCACGCCGTATCCGGCCGACTGGGACTACGCCAAGCGTTCTATGGAGATGTCTCTGCGCTGGGCGAAGCGAAGCCGTGACCGTTTTGACTCCCTGCAGAACAAAAATGCGCTGTTCGGCATTATCCAGGGCAGCGTTTACGAAGATTTACGCGATATCTCGGTTAAAGGTCTGGTAGAGATAGGTTTTGATGGCTACGCTGTCGGCGGTTTGGCTGTGGGTGAGCCGAAGGAAGACATGCACCGTATTCTGGAACATGTCTGCCCGCAAATCCCGGCGGATAAACCACGATACCTGATGGGCGTGGGGAAACCGGAAGATCTGGTTGAAGGCGTACGCCGCGGCATTGATATGTTCGACTGCGTCATGCCAACCCGCAACGCGCGTAACGGCCATTTGTTCGTTACCGATGGCGTGGTGAAAATCCGTAACGCGAAGCATAAGAGTGACACCAGCCCGCTCGATTCCGAGTGCGATTGCTATACCTGTCGCAATTATTCTCGCGCGTACCTGCATCATCTCGATCGTTGCAATGAGATTTTGGGCGCGCGTCTCAATACCATTCATAATCTTCGTTATTATCAGCGCTTAATGGCTGGTTTACGTAAGGCTATCGAAGAGGGTAAATTAGAGAGCTTCGTGACCGATTTCTACCAACGTCAGGGGCGGGATGTTCCACCGTTGAACGTTGATTAATTTTAATAATGAGGGAATTTGAATGAGCTTTTTTATTTCTGATGCGGTAGCGGCAACAGGTGCTCCAGCGCAGGGCAGCCCGATGTCTCTGATTCTGATGCTGGTTGTGTTCGGTCTGATCTTCTACTTCATGATCCTGCGTCCACAGCAGAAGCGCACCAAAGAGCACAAAAACCTGATGAACTCCATTGCGAAAGGCGATGAAGTGCTGACTAACGGTGGTCTGGTCGGTCGCGTAACCAAAGTGGCTGAAAACGGCTACATTGCTATCGCCCTGAACGACACCACTGAAGTGGTCATCAAACGTGACTTCGTAGCTGCCGTTCTGCCGAAAGGCACCATGAAGGCGCTGTAATCCCAACTTTTCCCAAAGGGAACTGCCGTGTTAAACCGTTATCCTTTGTGGAAGTACATCATGCTGGTCGTCGTGATTCTCGTCGGCCTGCTGTACGCGCTTCCCAACCTGTATGGTGAGGATCCGGCTGTTCAAATCACTGGCGCGCGCGGTGTCGCCGCCAGTGAGCAAACGCTGATCCAGGTCCAGAAAACGTTACAAGAAGAAAAAATTACCGCTAAGTCTGTGGCTCTGGAAGAGGGTGCAATTCTTGCTCGCTTCGACACCACCGACACGCAGCTCCGCGCACGTGAAGCGCTGATGGGCGTGCTGGGTGATAAATACGTCGTGGCGCTTAACCTTGCCCCTGCAACCCCGCGTTGGCTGGCTGCGATGAATGCAGAGCCAATGAAACTCGGTCTTGACCTGCGTGGCGGCGTTCACTTCCTGATGGAAGTGGATATGGATACCGCGCTCGGCAAGCTGCAGGAACAGAATATCGACAGCCTGCGCAGCGATCTGCGTGATAAAGGCATCGCTTACACCACCGTGCGTAAAGAAGATAACTACGGCATGAGCATCACGTTCCGCGACAGCGCGGCGCGCGATCAGGCTGTAGATTACCTGACCCAACGTCACCGTGACCTGGTGATCTCCTCGCAGGGCAGCAACCAGCTGCGCGCGGTGATGACCGATGCGCGTCTGAAAGAAGCGCGTGAATATGCCGTTCAGCAGAACATCAACATTCTGCGTAACCGTGTAAACCAGTTGGGTGTAGCTGAGCCGCTGGTGCAGCGCCAGGGTGCTGACCGTATCGTGGTTGAACTGCCGGGTATCCAGGATACCGCGCGTGCGAAAGAGATTCTGGGGGCGACCGCCACGCTGGAATTCCGTCTGGTCAATTCCAACGTCGATCAGTCCGCTGCCGCAGCAGGCCGTATTCCGGGTGATTCCGAAGTGAAACAGACTCGTGAAGGTCAGCCTGTTGTGCTGTACAAACGCGTGATTCTGACCGGTGACCATATCACCGACTCCACGTCGAGCCAGGACGAATACAACCAGCCGCAGGTTAACATCTCGCTTGATAGCGCGGGTGGTAACATCATGTCGAACTTCACCAAGGACAACATCGGCAAGCCGATGGCAACCCTGTTCGTGGAGTACAAAGACAGCGGTAAGAAAGATGCGAATGGTCGTGCGGTGCTGGTGAAAGAGGAAGAGGTGATTAACATCGCCAACATCCAGTCTCGTCTGGGTAACAGCTTCCGTATTACCGGTATTAGCAACCCGAACGAAGCGCGTCAGCTCTCTCTGCTGCTGCGTGCCGGTGCGCTGATTGCGCCAATTCAGATTGTTGAAGAACGTACCATTGGTCCAACGCTGGGGATGCAAAACATCCAGCAGGGCCTGGAAGCGTGTCTGGCCGGTCTGGTGGTCTCTATCCTCTTCATGATCTTCTTCTATAAGAAGTTTGGTCTGATTGCGACCTCCGCGCTGATCGCGAACCTGGTGCTGATTATCGGCATTATGTCCCTGCTGCCGGGGGCGACGCTGACCATGCCGGGTATTGCGGGTATCGTTCTGACCCTTGCGGTGGCGGTCGACGCCAACGTACTGATTAACGAACGTATCAAAGAAGAGTTGAGCAACGGTCGCTCTGTTCAGCAGGCGATTGATGAAGGTTATAAAGGCGCGTTCAGCTCCATCTTCGATGCGAACGTAACAACACTGATTAAGGTTCTTATCCTGTATGCAGTGGGTACTGGCGCGATCAAAGGCTTTGCGATTACAACCGGTATCGGTGTCGCAACGTCAATGTTTACCGCTATTGTCGGCACCCGTGCCATCGTGAACCTGCTGTACGGCGGCAAGCGCGTCAAAAAGCTGTCTATCTGAGGAGTGCGTTGTGGCACAGGAATATACTGTTGAACAATTGAACCACGGCCGTAAAGTCTGGGACTTTATGCGCTGGGACTACTGGGCCTTCGGCATTTCAGGTTTCCTGCTGATTCTGTCCATCATCATTATGGGCGTGAAAGGCTTTAACTGGGGTCTCGATTTCACCGGTGGTACGGTCATCGAGATCTCCCTGGAAAAACCGGTCGATATGGACCAGATGCGCGAATCGCTGCAGAAAGCGGGCTTTGAAGAGCCGCTGCTGCAGAACTTCGGCAGCAGCCGCGACATCATGGTACGTATGCCGCCGGTGCACGATGCCAACGGCAGCCAGGAGCTGGGCAGTAAGGTTGTTAGCGTGATTAACGAAACAACCAGCCAGAACGCAGCGGTTAAGCGTATTGAGTTCGTCGGCCCAAGCGTGGGTGCTGACCTGGCGCAGACCGGCGCGATGGCGCTGCTGGTGGCGCTGATTTCCATCCTGGTGTACGTCGGTTTCCGCTTTGAGTGGCGACTGGCGGCCGGTGTGGTTATCGCCCTGGCGCACGACGTGGTGATCACCATGGGCATACTGTCTCTGTTCCACATTGAGATTGACCTGACGATTGTGGCATCCCTGATGTCCGTTATCGGTTACTCACTGAACGACAGTATCGTGGTATCTGACCGTATTCGTGAAAACTTCCGTAAGATCCGTCGCGGTACGCCGTACGAAATCTTTAACGTGTCGTTGACCCAGACGCTGCACCGTACCTTGATCACCTCCGGTACTACCCTGATGGTGATCCTGATGCTGTTCCTCTTCGGTGGTCCGGTACTGGAAGGCTTCTCGCTGACCATGTTGATTGGTGTCACCATCGGTACGGCATCGTCTATCTACGTCGCGTCCGCCCTGGCACTGAAACTCGGCATGAAGCGCGAGCACCTGCTCCAGCAGAAAGTCGAGAAAGAAGGGGCGGATCAGCCGTCCATTCTGCCGTAAGGCGACGTTTAGCGCGTTATCGAAATCCCGGTCGGTTGACCGGGATTTTTTTTATCTCCTTCTGACAAACACTCCTGACAGTATGCTGTCAGGAGCCCTGGCGTAGACTCCTTCTGAACCCAAACAACAGGCAGGAGGATGTATGAAAAGCGTCATTAACTGGTTTGAAATTCCGGTCTCGGATATGGATCGCGCCATCAAATTTTATGAGCCGGTGATGCAGCTTGCGCTGCGTCGCGAGAAAATGGACTGCGCGGAGCTGGCCGTTTTCCCGCATGAGGATCCCGCCACCGGAGGCGCACTGGCAAAATTTGACGGCGTTACACCGTCTTTGCAGGGCGCTATTATTTACCTGCATACTGACAATCTGGCGGCCACGCTCGATCGCATCGCCTCTGCGGGCGGCGAGTGCGTGTTTGGTCCGCTGGAACTGCCGCATGGCATTGGCACTATCGCCTTGTTTACCGACAGCGAGGGTAACCGCGTCGGGCTCCATCAACCTGCCTGAGAGCGGACTAAGATATGACCCGACGCGCTGACCGATTGTTTCAGATTGTGCAGATCCTGCGGGGCAGGCGTCTGACAACGGCAGCGCATCTGGCGGACCGGCTTGGCGTGTCCGAGCGTACGGTCTATCGCGATATCCGCGACCTGTCGCTTTCCGGCGTGCCGGTGGAAGGTGAAGCGGGGAGCGGATATCGCCTCATGTCGGGCTTTGACCTGCCGCCGCTGATGCTGACAAATAAGGAGTCTGAGGCGCTGATCGTCGCGATTCGCCTGCTCAAAACCTGGGGTGGGGAATCGCTGTCGCGTGAGCTGGAGTCGGCTCAGGAAAAGGTGCTGGCGATTCTGCCCGAGGAGAGTCGTCGAAAGGCGGAGCAGACGCGGATCTACGCCCCGGATTTTTGCATGCAAAGCCACTCCCGCAGCGACTTTGACAGGATTCATCAGGCAATTTCCGCCCAGCAGGTGCTGGCACTGCATTACCGTGATGAAGCAGGACAGCTGTCTAATCGTGAGGTTCAGCCGCTGGGGCTGTTCTTCTGGGGAGAGCGCTGGCTGCTGGCCGCGTGGTGTGAACGGCGCGATGACTATCGCTGTTTCCGGCTCGACAGATGCCTCAATATTGTGACTACGGAAAGGCGGTTTAGCGAGAGTGCGGACAGGTCTTTGGCGGATTTTTTGCGTAAGGTGAGGCAGTAAAAAGCCAGCTTAAGAGCTGGCTTTTTTGCCCGGCGGCGCTGCGCTTGCACGGGCCTACAGGTTTTGTAGGCCGGGTAAGGCGAAGCCGCCACCCGGCAAAAACCATGAGATTAGAAGTTGTAACCTACAACCAGGTAACCACCCCAGCCGGTAGAACGCACGCTGAAGTCGCCGTTGCCGAAGTTCAGGCTGGCGTCGTCGTTCCACTGACCACCGTTGTGCCAGTAACGTGCCACAACAGAGTAGTGCCAGTGATCGTAGTTCAGCGCCAGAATATGGCTGGAGGCGATGGAGTTATTGGTACGCGCTTTCTTACCGTTCAGGTCGCGGAAGTCGTTGTCACCTAGGTCTGAGCCCCAGTCAAAGTTGGTGAAGCCGATATAGCTCAGGTTGCCACCCCACAGTTGGGTAATTGGCACAAAGTATTTCACTTTGAAACGGTAGCCATCCCACTCGTTTTCGTTCGCGGCACCGTAGTTCTGCCACTGATACTTAGCGTACACGTTCAGAGACAGGCTCATTGGCAGGCCAGTGTCGATGTCCGTACCCAGACCCATATACCAGGTGCTTTGTTCCTGAGAATCGTTGCGACCCATGTCGTAAATGTAGTTGTTCGCGAAGTACCACTCTTTGAACGGCCCAAAGCTCAGATCGGTACCGGTCAGCTTGTCGATAGAGAAGCGTGGTTCGATTTCCATGAACAGCGGAGAACCGTTGTTCCAGATACCTTTCGCATCGGTGTTACCACCAAAGAACACTGGCAGATCGACGTAACCGTAGAAATCAAACCAGTCTTTCTTGGCGAAGGCTTCATATTCCAGGTAGGTATCGTTACGAATCTGTGGTCCGAAACGCGTGTGGTAGCTGCCCACCACGTTAACGCTCTGGTGCCACCAGTCGGAGAGGTATTGTGGTTTGTCGTTTTCCGCTGCGTTAACAGTGAAAGAAGAGGACAGTGCCAGCACGGCACCAGCTGCGAGTAATGTTTTTTTCATAATCATGCCACTGATTGAAATTCCCTTCCGGGAGTGAAAAATGCGCGAATTGCGTTTCTAAATATTTCGTGTTTCTGCGGTGCCTATTATAGGAATCCCTGCTCACAAAAATATGTGTTGTTTCACATATCTCTCACACGCGTAATCGATTGCGTTCACGTTTGCGTACTTTAAACGGCCGGGATTGTAGCGGCAATCATTTATGTTGCCAATCCATACGAAATGTAAATGTTAGCGGAGTGACATTTCACTCCGCTAAAAAGGAGGGGATTAGTGCGCGGCGGGTTGAATGTCGTGAATGCGGATAAAGCCTAACTGTTCCGGCGTAAGACCGCTTAACTGAAGCGGGATATCCACATCGCTTGGTGCTAAAACACTGGCCGGGGCGGTGAAGAGTTGATTCTTCACGTTCACCTCCTGGTAATTCTCCGTGGTGCCCTGGATCTGGCCCCACTCGACAGTGCCGCTGAAGGCCGGAAGCGGATCGTTGGACTCTCCCTGGATGCGTAATGTTGCGCGAGTACCATCTGCATTCGCCGCCACATTCACCAGAGACATTTTTAGCGTGCCGATCTGACTATTGAGCCGCGCAGGCGTATTCGCGCCCGGCAGCAGATAAACCCCGCTGCTGGATTTGGCATTCAGCGCGTTTTGCTGGGTGATTTTCACCGTTTCTTTGTTCAGTTTGTCCATCGCCGTATTGAGCGTATTGACGCTCTGTTTCAACTGGCGGACTTCGGTTTGCTGTGCACAGGCGCTAAGGGTGAAGAGGCTCCCCACCAGCAATATTTTCAGGTAACGTCTTGTCATTGCGTTTATTTCCTTGAAATAACGGATCGTCCTAATGGTAGCCAGCATCATTGTGTCAGACATAGATCCTTTGTCTCAAAAAGCTCTTCCTTTGTTGTCAGGCCAGATCAGGGTAAAATGAAAATCAGTTAACCAGATAACAGGGATACCGTATGCATTGCCCATTCTGCTCCGCTGTGGATACCAAAGTCATCGACTCTCGCCTGGTGGGCGAAGGGTCATCCGTACGCCGTCGTCGGCAGTGTCTGGTGTGCAACGAGCGTTTTACGACCTTTGAGGTGGCAGAGCTGGTCATGCCGCGCGTGGTAAAAAGTAACGACGTGCGTGAGCCGTTTAACGAAGAGAAACTGCGCAGCGGAATGCTGAAGGCCCTTGAAAAACGTCCCGTCAGCGCGGACGACGTGGAGATGGCGTTAAACCACATAAAATCTTACCTTCGTGGTTTGGGTGAGCGTGAAGTGCCGAGCAAAATGATCGGTAACCTGGTGATGGAGCAGCTGAAAAAGCTCGATAAGGTCGCCTATATCCGCTTCGCCTCGGTCTACCGCAGCTTCGAAGATATCAAAGAGTTTGGCGAAGAGATCGCCCGCTTACAGGATTAAGCTCATGCACGATGAGATGTACATGGCGCGAGCCATGAAGCTGGCGCAGCGCGGTCGTTTTACGACCCATCCCAACCCGAACGTCGGGTGCGTTATAGTTAAAGATGGCGAGATCGTGGGGGAGGGCTTTCACTATCGCGCAGGCGAACCGCATGCTGAGGTTCATGCGCTGCGCATGGCCGGCGAGAAGGCGCGCGGCGCTACAGCCTACGTTACGCTGGAGCCCTGCAGCCATCACGGGCGTACGCCGCCGTGCTGCGACGCGTTGATTGCCGCGGGGGTTTCGCGCGTGGTCGCATCGATGCAGGATCCGAATCCGCAGGTGGCCGGACGGGGTCTGTATCGCCTGCAGCAGGAAGGCATTGACGTCAGCCATGGCCTGATGATGCAGGACGCGGAAGCGCTCAACAAAGGTTTCCTGAAGCGCATGCGTACCGGGTTCCCGTATATCCAGCTTAAGCTGGGCGCCTCGCTGGACGGTCGTACGGCGATGGCAAACGGCGAGAGTCAGTGGATCACATCGCCACAGGCAAGGCGCGATGTGCAACGTCTGCGCGCGCAAAGCCATGCTATTCTCACCAGCAGTGAAACCGTTCTGGCTGACGATCCGGCCATGACCGTGCGCTGGGACGAGCTGAATGCCGATACCCAGGCCCTGTACCCGCAGGAGAACCTGCGTCAGCCGCTGCGTATTATCATTGATAGTCAGAACCGCGTGACGCCAGAGCACCGCATCGTCCAGCAGCCGGGTGAAACCTGGATTGCCCGCACGAAGGACGATACGCGCGCATGGCCGGAAGGCGTGCGCAGCATCATGGTACCGGAGCATAACGGCCATCTGGATCTCGTGGTGCTGATGATGCTGCTCGGCAAGCAACAGGTGAACAGTATCTGGGTGGAAGCGGGGCCAACGCTCGCCGGTGCGCTCTTACAGGCCGGACTGGTGGATGAACTGCTTGTTTACGTTGCGCCTAAACTGTTAGGTCACGACGCGCGTGGCCTGTTTGTGCTGCCCGGCCTTGAAAAACTGGCCGATGCACCACAACTCAAATTCAGCGAGATTCGTCCGGTAGGTCCGGATGTCTGCCTCCACTTAACGACAGCGTAATTGCTCCCGAAATAGGGAAGCAGTGCGCAAAGTATTATGATAAAATCCGCCCCCCTGCGGGGCCAAATGAACCCGTAAAGGAAGAGTATGAACATTATTGAAGCTGCTGTAGCTACCCCGGACGCTCGCGTCGCCATCACCATTGCGCGTTTCAACAACTTCATCAACGACAGCCTGCTGGAAGGTGCCATTGACGCCCTGAAACGTATCGGCCAGGTTAAAGATGACAACATTACCGTTGTTTGGGTTCCAGGCGCTTACGAACTGCCACTGGCGGCGGGCGCGCTGGCGAAAACCGGTAAATACGACGCGGTGATTGCGCTGGGTACCGTAATTCGTGGCGGCACTGCGCACTTCGAATACGTTGCGGGCGGTGCAAGCAATGGTCTGGCACACGTTGCACAGGATGCTGAAATTCCTGTCGCGTTCGGCGTGCTGACTACCGAAAGTATTGAACAAGCCATCGAACGTGCTGGCACCAAAGCCGGTAACAAAGGTGCAGAAGCTGCACTGACCGCGCTTGAAATGATCAATGTATTGAAAGCCATCAAGGCCTGATTTTTTTGTAAGGGGAATTCCGTGAAACCTGCTGCTCGTCGCCGCGCCCGTGAATGTGCCGTCCAGGCACTTTACTCCTGGCAGTTGTCCCAGAACGACATCGCTGATGTTGAATACCAGTTCCTGTCAGAACAGGACGTGAAAGACGTTGACGTTCTGTACTTCCGTGAACTGCTGTCGGGAGTGGCGACTAATAGCGCGTATCTCGATGGTCTGATGAAACCTTACCTGTCCCGTCTGCTCGAAGAGCTGGGTCAGGTAGAAAAAGCAGTGTTGCGTATCGCGCTGTTTGAGCTGTCTAAACGTGATGATGTGCCGTACAAAGTGGCCATTAACGAAGCGATCGAACTGGCGAAAACCTTCGGTGCTGAAGACAGCCACAAGTTTGTAAACGGCGTACTTGATAAAGCAGCACCTGCGATCCGTCCCCACAAAAAGTGATCCGCAAACCGGAGTTCTGCATTGCCTGACGGGCAGTGCGGCTCCGGTTTTTTCTTTTATTTGCTGAGGCATAACGTATGGCATGCGGCGAATTTTCCCTGATTGCCCGTTATTTCGACCGTGTCAGAACCTCTCGTCTTGATGTTGAAACCGGCATCGGCGATGACTGTGCACTTCTCAATATTCCCGAAAAACAGACGCTGGCAATCAGCACCGACACCTTAGTGTGCGGACGTCATTTTTTACCGGATATCGATCCTGCCGATCTGGCGTATAAGGCGCTGGCGGTTAACGTCAGCGATCTGGCGGCGATGGGGGCCGATCCCGCGTGGTTAACCCTGGCGCTGACGCTGCCTGAGGTAGACGAAGCCTGGCTTGCAGCCTTTAGCGATGCGCTGTTTGAGCAGCTTAACTACTACGATATGCAGCTGATTGGCGGTGATACCACTGCCGGGCCGCTGGCGATGACGCTGGCGATCCACGGGTATGTGCCGCTCGGCCGCGCGCTGAAGCGCTCAGGCGCAAAACCCGGCGACTGGATCTATGTGACCGGTACGCCTGGCGACAGCGCGGCAGGGCTGGCGATCCTCCAGGATCGCTTAACCGTGAAGGATGCCGACGATACGGCGTATCTGGTGAAACGCCATCTGCGCCCGACGCCGCGTATTCTGCACGGTCAGGCGCTGCGCGAGCGGGCAAGCTCGGCTATCGATCTCTCTGACGGGCTGATCTCCGACCTCGGCCATATTCTGAAGGCCAGCGGTGTCGGCGCGCGCGTTGACCTGGATCTGTTCCCGCTGTCAGAGGAACTGCTTCGTCATGTCGAACCTGAGCAGGCGCTGCGCTGGGCGCTGTCCGGTGGCGAAGATTATGAGTTGTGCTTTACCGTTCCGGAGCTGAACCGCGGAACGCTCGACGTGGCATTAGCGCACCTCGGCGCGAAATTCACCTGTATCGGGCAGATTATGCCGGAAAGTGAAGGGCTGAAGTTTGTGAAAGACGGTGAGCCGGTTACGCTGGACTGGAAAGGGTACGATCACTTCGCGTGAGTTTGTGCGCTCTGTATTGCCGGGGGGCGGTTCCGCCTTACCCGGCCTACAAAAAATGGGGCTTACTTAAACCCCACCACCGGATGCTGCTGATACGGCGTCTCCAGCTCGGCAACCTGCTCCGGCGTCAGCGTGATATCCACTGCATTCAGCAGTTCATCAAGCTGCTCTTCCCGGGATGTGCCGATAATCGGCGCTGCGACGCCGCGTTTACCCAGCAGCCACGCCAGCGCTACCTGGGCGCGGGTTGCGCCGGTATCGTCGGCAATTCCGGCTAAGCGTTCAGCGATCAGGGCATCGCTGGCCTCTGTTCCTTCGTAGAGATTTTTTCCCACTTCATCCGAGACCAGACGGGCCGTGGTTTCTCCCCACGGACGGGTCAGGCGGCCGCGCGCGAGCGGGCTCCACGGGATCACCGCCACGCCCTCCTGATGGCACAGCGGCAGCATCTCACGTTCTTCTTCACGGTAGATCAGATTGTAGTGGTCCTGCATGGTGACGAAGCGCGCCCAGCCGTGCTGTGCCTGCAGATCCAGCGCCTGAGCAAACTGCGAGGCATGCATAGATGACGCGCCGATATAGCGCGCTTTACCGGCTTTGACGACGTCGTTGAGTGCTTCCAGCGTCTCCTCAATGGGCGTGTTGTAATCCCAGCGGTGAATTTGCAGCAGGTCGACGTAATCCATGTTCAGACGCCTGAGGCTATCATCAATGGAACGCAGGATCTGCGCGCGAGAAAGGCCCTGAGCCAGGTCGCCCACCGGATAGTACACCTTGGTGGCAACCACGATGTCTTCCCGACGGGCAAAATCACGCAGGGCGCGGCCGACAATCTCCTCGCTGCTACCGTCGGAATAGCTGTTGGCGGTATCAAAGAAGTTAATGCCGCCCTCGATGGCGCGTTTGATAATCGGACGGCTGCTCTCTTCCGGCAGCGTCCAGGCGTGGTTTCCCCGATCGGGTTCGCCAAAGGTCATGCATCCCAGACAAAGCCGGGATACCTTAAGGTCTGTTTTTCCTAATGTTGTGTATTGCACGGTCCGCTCCTGCTGTTTAAACAATACGTTTAAGCATAGCAGGAGCGGAAAAGGGGAGGGTTCAGTCCAGCCAGGCGCGGATTTTAGCTTCGATACCGGCAGCGTCCAGGCCAATCGCCGCGCGGGCTTCGTCCTGGGTACCTTGCGGGATGAAATGGTCCGGCAGGCCGAGGTTCAGCACCGGAACGGCTTTACGGTTTGCCATCAGCACCTCGTTCACGCCGCTGCCCGCACCGCCCATAATCGCGTTCTCTTCCAGCGTGACCAGCACGTCATGCGCCTCAGCCATACTCAGGATCAGGGATTCGTCGAGCGGTTTCACAAAGCGCATATCGACCAGGGTGGCGTTCAGCGTTTCAGCCACTTTCGCCGCCTCTGGCATCAGCGTGCCGAAGTTCAGAATCGCCACTTTTTCACCGCGACGTTTGACCAGACCTTTACCGATCGCCAGCTTCTCCAGCGGCTGCAGCTCAACGCCCACCGCATTGCCGCGCGGGTAGCGAACGGCGCTTGGGCCATCCTGATAGTGGTAACCGGTAAACAGCATCTGACGACATTCGTTCTCGTCGCTTGGCGTCATGATGACCATATCCGGAATGCAGCGCAGGAACGACAGGTCAAACGCGCCCTGGTGCGTCTGGCCGTCGGCACCGACAATGCCCGCACGATCGATAGCAAACAGCACCGGCAGCTTCTGGATCGCCACGTCGTGGATCACCTGATCGTAGGCGCGCTGCAGGAAGGTGGAATAGATAGCCACAACCGGTTTGTAGCCGCCGATCGCCAGGCCCGCGGCAAACGTCACCGCGTGCTGCTCGGCAATGGCCACGTCGAAATACTGGTCAGGGTATTTTCTGGAGAACTCCACCATGCCGGAGCCTTCGCGCATGGCCGGGGTGATCGCCATCAGCTTATTGTCTTTTGCGGCGGTTTCGCACAGCCAGTCGCCGAAGATTTTTGAATAGCTCGGCATGCCGCCGCTGCTTTTTGGCAGACAGCCGCTGGACGGGTCAAATTTCGGTACCGCGTGGAAGGTAATCGGATCTTTTTCCGCCGGCTCGTAACCACGGCCTTTTTTGGTCATGATGTGCAGGAACTGCGGGCCTTTCAGGTCACGCATGTTCTTGAGCGTGGTCACCAGTCCCAGCACGTCATGGCCGTCAACCGGGCCGATATAGTTAAAGCCCAGCTCTTCAAACAGGGTTCCCGGCACGACCATGCCTTTGATGTGCTCTTCGGTACGCTTGAGCAGCTCTTTGATCGGCGGTACGCCGGAGAAGACTTTCTTGCCGCCTTCACGCAGCGAGGAGTAAAGCTTGCCGGAGAGCAGCTGCGCCAGATGGTTGTTCAGCGCGCCAACGTTTTCGGAAATCGACATTTCGTTATCGTTAAGCACAACCAGCATGTCCGGCTTGATGTCGCCCGCATGGTTCATGGCCTCAAAGGCCATACCGGCAGTGATGGCGCCGTCGCCAATCACGCAGACGGTGCGGCGCTGCTTGTTCTCTTTTTCGGCAGCAACGGCAATCCCGATGCCTGCAGAAATAGAGGTGGAGGAGTGCCCGACGCTCAATACGTCGTACTCGCTCTCCCCGCGCCACGGGAACGGGTGCAGACCGCCTTTCTGACGAATTGTGCCAATTTTATCGCGACGTCCGGTCAGAATTTTGTGCGGATAAGCCTGGTGACCCACGTCCCAGATCAGCTGATCGAACGGCGTGTTATAGACGTAGTGCAGCGCCACGGTCAGCTCTACCGTGCCAAGCCCGGAGGCGAAATGGCCGCTGGAGCGGCTTACGCTGTCGAGCAGGTAGCGACGCAGTTCGTCGCACAGCTTCGGCAGGCTCTCTTTCGGCAACAGACGTAACTCCTGGGTGGAGTCAACTAACGCCAGTGTCGGGTATTTGGCAATATCAAAACTCATCAAAGGCTCATCGAGATATATAGTTTATTTATCACGCTGGATTATATAGTCCGCTAGCGCTTCCAGTGCCGAGGTATCCAGCGATTGCGCGGCCAGCTGATTCAGCGACTGGCGGGCATCGTCAATCAGATCCCGGGCTTTACGTTGGGCTTGCTCAAGACCCAGCAGGGCGGGGTAGGTACTTTTGCCAAGCTGCTGGTCCGCACCCTGACGTTTACCCAATGTTGCAGTATCGCCCACCACATCCAGAATGTCATCCTGAACCTGGAATGCCAGACCGATACTTTCTGCGTATCTGTCCAGAATCGGCAGGGCTTTGCGCCCTTGCTCACCCGCGCTCAGTGCGCCAAGACGAACGGCTGAACGAATCAATGCCCCGGTTTTATGGCGATGAATACGCTCCAGCTGTTCCAGATTAACCTGACGTCCTTCGGCTTCAAGATCCAGGGCCTGTCCGCCGCACATGCCCGCCACGCCGCTGGCCATGGCCAGTTCGGAAATCATTGCCAGACGGTCACGGTCAGCCACTTCGGCCATCGGCGCGTCGCTCAGAATCGAGAACGCCAGCGTCTGCAGGGCATCACCCGCCAGAATGGCATTCGCTTCGCCAAACTTGATATGGCAGGTGGGTTGACCCCGACGCAAGTCGTCGTCGTCCATGGCCGGCAGATCGTCGTGGATCAGCGAGTAGGCATGGATGCACTCAACGGCGGCTGCCGGGGCGTCCAGCGTGTTATCGCTGATGCCAAACATATTGCCTGTGGCGTACACCAGGAACGGGCGCAGGCGCTTTCCACCCAAGAGTGCGCCATAGTGCATGGCTTCAACCAGTGGAGTGTTCTGAAAAGGCTGTGGCGCAATAAAACGGCGCAGGGCGTCGTTGGCGCGCACGACACGCGCCTGAAGCTCGTTGGCAAAATCCATTTACTCGGCGTCCGGTGTGAAAGGCGTGGTTTTCGCCTCTTCGCTGTCGGACAGCAGGATCTGCACGCGCTGTTCGGCCTGCTGCAGCTTGACCTGACCCTGACGCGCCAGCTGGACGCCGCGCTCGAATTCGTTGAGCGCCTCTTCCAGCGGGAGATCGCCGCTCTCGAGGCGGGTAACAATTTGCTCCAGTTCACTCAGCGCAGTTTCGAAACTGGCCGGTGCGTCGTTCTTCTTCGGCATAGTGAATTGACTCTTATATTCTTCGCCCCGACATGGTAACGGACTCGGGCGGATAAGCAAATAACGCGCAATGTGCACAGGAGCGGCGCGATGGTGGTATACTTGCGCGCCTGGATGCAGCCACGGGTGTGGGCTGCTGTACTCTTTTCCATTACAAGCCTTAACAGGCTTGCCTAAGAAACATTGCCGCCATGAAGTTTATCATTAAATTGTTCCCTGAAATCACCATCAAAAGCCAATCTGTGCGTTTGCGCTTTATTAAAATTCTCACCGGGAACATTCGTAACGTATTAAAGCACTACGACGAAACCCTCGCCGTGGTGCGCCACTGGGACCACGTTGAGGTCCGTGCCAAAGACGAAAACAAACGTCAGGATATTCGCGACGCCCTGACCCGTATTCCGGGTATCCACCATATTCTGGAAGTGGAAGATGTCCCGTTCAGCGATATGCACGACATCTTCGAGAAAGCGC
This sequence comes from Enterobacter sp. TCD1-1, assembly GCF_020567405.1. Classification (NCBI taxonomy): domain Bacteria; kingdom Pseudomonadati; phylum Pseudomonadota; class Gammaproteobacteria; order Enterobacterales; family Enterobacteriaceae; genus Enterobacter; species Enterobacter sp. TCD1-1. The sequence goes on from NZ_JAJCXF010000001.1 coordinate 124,112, forward strand.
TGGTCCAGTACCGCGACCAGATCGAAGGCAAAACCTTCTGCGTACGCGTGAAGCGTCGCGGCAAGCACGAGTTCAGCTCCATTGAAGTGGAGCGTTACGTCGGCGGCGGTTTGAACCAGCACGTTGAGACGGCGCGCGTGCGTCTGACCAACCCGGATGTGACCGTTAATCTGGAGATCGAAAACGATCGCCTGCTGCTGGTGAAAGGCCGTTATGAAGGCATCGGCGGCTTCCCGATCGGCACCCAGGAAGATGTTCTGTCCCTGATCTCCGGCGGCTTCGACTCCGGCGTCTCCAGCTATATGCTGATGCGCCGCGGCTGCCGCGTACACTACTGCTTCTTCAACCTGGGCGGCGCGGCGCACGAAATCGGCGTTCGTCAGGTGGCGCATTACCTGTGGAACCGCTTCGGCAGCTCCCACCGCGTGCGTTTCGTGGCAATTAATTTCGAACCGGTGGTTGGCGAGATTCTGGAGAAAGTGGACGACGGCCAGATGGGCGTCATCCTGAAGCGCATGATGGTCCGTGCGGCGTCCAAAGTGGCTGAACGCTACGGCGTGCAGGCGCTGGTCACCGGCGAAGCGCTGGGCCAGGTCTCCAGCCAGACGCTGACCAACCTGCGCCTGATCGACAACGTGTCTGATACGCTGATCCTGCGTCCGCTGATCTCTCACGATAAAGAGCACATCATCGATCTGGCGCGCGAAATCGGCACCGAAGATTTTGCCCGCACCATGCCGGAATACTGCGGCGTGATCTCAAAAAGCCCAACGGTGAAAGCGGTGAAGGCGAAGATCGAAGCGGAAGAAGAGAACTTCGATTTCAGCATCCTGGATAAAGTGGTGGAAGAAGCGTCCAACATTGATATCCGCGAGATTGCCCAGCAGACCGAGCAGGACGTGGTTGAAGTGGAGACCGTGAGCGGTTTCGGCGCGAACGACGCGATTCTGGATATCCGCTCCATTGACGAGCAGGATGACAAACCGCTGCAGGTGGATGGCGTGGAGGTGGTTTCTCTGCCGTTCTATAAGCTGAGCACGAAGTTTGGCGACCTCGACCAGAGCAAAACGTACCTGCTGTGGTGTGAGCGTGGGGTGATGAGTCGCCTTCAGGCGCTGTATCTGCGCGAGCAGGGCTTTGCGAATGTGAAGGTGTATCGTCCGTAGCGTGCGGCCTGATGCCCTCACCCCGACCCTCTCCCACGGGGAGAGGGCGCAAACATTAAAACGGCAACCTTTGGTTGCCGTTTTGCTTTTACCTCGCGCCACCCGGCTTTTTTTATGCACTACTCTTCAAAGTAATTATAAATCCCCGCTGGCATCACCAGCGATGACGCCACTTCGTACGCCTTCTCGCGCCCGACCAGCAGGTCGATAATCTTTAAGCCAAAATCAATCGCGGTGCCCGGGCCCTGGCTGGTCAGCAGGTTGACGCGCGGATCCCAGACGACGCGTTTGTCCACCCACTGATCTTCCGGAATGGTGTCTTTCAGCCCCGGGAAGCCGGTCATATTGCCGATGGGGAAAATGTCGTGCGGAACCAGCACCGTGCCGGCGGCGGCGCAGATTGCCGCGACAATGCGCCCGGATAAATGAAACTGACGCACGGTCTCAACCAGCAGCGGGCTGTCGCGAAAATACTCCGCGCCCTTCAGGCCACCGGGCAGGACGATGATGTCGTAATCCCCGTCGGCCACCTGCACGAGCGGGGCATCGGCGAGCAGCTTCACGCCGCGCGAGCAGGTAATCGCCAGGCTGCCGTCGCTGGCGACGCTGGCGGTTGTCACGTTAATACCGCCGCGCACCATCAGATCAATGGTGGTGACCGCTTCCATCTCTTCGCTACCAGGGGCGAGGCAGATCAGTGCCGACGCGCTCATATTCACTCTCCTTACGTTTAACCAGGTCATACAGACGGGCGTTTTCCGGCACCGCGATGCCGTGCGCGCGGGCGCGTTTGAGCAGATAACCGGTGATATAGTCGATCTCCGTGTGGCGTAATGCCCGAACATCCTGCAGCATCGAGGAGATGTTCTCAGCCGTACTCTCAATAACCTGCTCGACATAACAGCGCAAATCGTCTGCCGAGGTATGCAGGCCTTCCCGCTCAACGACCGCCGCGACTTCCGCACAGAGCAGTGCAACCTCCTGAGGATGATTTTTCAGCTCTCCGTTCGGGCAGTTCCACAACGCCGTCAGCGGATTGATCACGCAGTTGACGGCCAGCTTGCGCCAGAGTTGTGGACGAATATGGTTATGCCAGGCCACGTCTGGCAGCACCTTCTGCAACACATCGGCAAGATAGCTGTAGTCCCCATCCTGCGTTCTGGCAGGCCCGATGTGGGTCACCCCGCTCGCGACATGCACGATGATGTTGCCGTCGCGACGGGCAGCGTGCGTGGTCGTCGCCATCAGCAGGGGCTGCGGAACGCTTTTCAGCTCGTCAAGGGTCCCCATGCCGTTATGCAGCAGCAGTATGGGCGAAGTGGGGGGGAGCTGGGCGGCCAGTGTCTTGACCGCGTCTGAAACCTGCCACGCTTTGAGCGTCACCAGTAAAAGGTCGCTTTGCGCCAGGAAATCAGGATCGTTCGCGGTGAGGGATTCGTTAAAGATGCTTCCGTCTTCACCAATCAGGTTTACACTGCAATAGGGCTGGGGCACGCGGAGCCAGCCCTGAACCTCATGACCGTGCTTGCACAGCGCGGTCAGCCATAGCTGACCAAGGGCTCCACATCCGAGCACTGTAATTTTCATTGTTCCTCCTCACCTGCAACTGCGCCAGGTGTTACAGCTTAATTATACAGCTAAGCTTCTGTTGAGTTATGCCTCGTAGCGGGTATTATGCAACGCAACAAAAGTGAAGGGAGAAGAAAAGATGCCATCTTTCGATATTGTTTCCGAAGTTGATATCCAGGAAGTTCGCAACGGCGTTGAGAACGCAACCCGCGAAGTTGAGTCACGTTTCGATTTTCGTGGCGTTGAGGCGTCGTTTGAGCTGAACGACGCAAATAAGACCATTAAGGTGCTGAGCGAGTCTGATTTCCAGGTAAATCAGCTGCTCGACATTCTGCGCGCCAAGCTGTTAAAGCGCGGCATCGAAGGGACGTCTCTGGATGTGCCGGACGAGTTTGTTCACAGCGGTAAGAACTGGTTTGTGGAAGCCAAGCTGAAGCAGGGCATCGAGAGCGCGGTGCAGAAGAAGATTGTGAAGCTCATCAAAGACAGCAAGCTGAAGGTGCAGGCGCAGATCCAGGGCGAAGAGATTCGCGTGACCGGTAAGTCCCGCGACGACCTCCAGTCCGTGATGGCGCTGGTGCGCGGCGGCGATCTGGGGCAGCCGTTCCAGTTTAAAAACTTCCGCGATTAATATAAAAAGCCCGGTTTAACCGGGCTTTTTTTCACGCCTTGAGCGCCTGCTCGACCTCGAAGCGGTTGGTCACCTTGCTGTCAATTTTGACGTAAGCGCTGCGCTCTTCGGGAACAATCATCACCTCTGTGACCCCGTCTTTAGCTTCCAGACGCTGTTTCAGCGCATCGCTCATCTCCACATCATCCGGAATTTCTACGCGCAGGCTGCTCACGTAGCGCGGCTCTTTCATGGTACCGGCGACAAGCAGCCAGACTGTCGCCAGCAGCGCCCCCGCGAGAAACACGGTTTGTGAATCAAAGAGTCCGTCCACCCAGCCGCCAAGCGAGCCGCCGATCGCCACGCCAAGAAACTGGCTGGTGGAATAAATGCCCATTGCCGTGCCTTTGTAACCGGCGGGGGACTCTTTGCTGATCAGCGACGGCAGCAGGGCTTCCATCAGGTTAAATGCCAGGAAGAACAGCTGCACGCCGGCAATCAGCTCCCAGAAGTGCGGGCCGGCACCCCAGAGCACGATCTCGGCAATCAGCAGGACTGCTACGCAGCCCACGAAGACGCGCTTCATTTTGCGCTTCACTTCGGCGTAGATGATGAACGGCACGACGGAGATAAACGAAATCAGCATCGTAACCAGATAGATTTTCCAGTGCTCAGCCGCCGGGAAACCCGCTGCGGCAAGCTGGCCGGGCAGGGCAACAAAGGTCGACATCAGCAGAATGTGCAGACACATAATGCCAAAATTCAGCTTAAGCAGGCGCGGCTCGACAATCACTTTGCTGAAGCAGCCTTTTACCATCCCCGACTCACGGTTGAGGACGTGGTTTTTGCTGTCCGGAACCACCCACAGGGTTAAGGCAATACCGATGGTCGCCAGCACGGCAATCATCCAGAACAGGGCGTGCAGACCCAATGTGTGCGTAATGATGGGGCCGAGCACCATCGCAATCGCAAACGTCACGCCAAAGCTCACGCCGATGAACGCCATCGCTTTGGTACGGTTTTGCTCGCGGGTTAAGTCTGACAGCAGCGCCATCACCGCAGCGGCAATCGCGCCGGAGCCCTGCAGAGCGCGGCCAAGAATAATCCCCCAGATGGAGTGGGAGAGGGCGGCAATAACGCTCCCGAGCACAAAGACCAGCAGCCCGCCGACAATCAGCGGCTTGCGGCCCATCCGGTCAGAGAGCAGACCAAACGGGATTTGGAACACCGCCTGCGCCAGACCATAAATGCCAATGGCGAGGCCAATCAGCGCCTCGCTGGCCCCCTGCAGCGCCATACCGTACGTGGTCAGAACAGGCAGGACCATAAACATGCCAAGCATCCGTAGCGAGAAGACAGTCCCTAAGCCCCAGGTCGCGCGTAGCTCGCCTGGCGTCATTTTATAATCGTTCATTACCACCTCAGTTCAAAAGCAGGCCATAGTGTAGTGCGGGGAAGGGGCGGGGTAAATAAAGGGTTATTTAACAAATATTACATGCGTTATTAATAGATTCAGTGAATAAAAAAAGGGTGCCGAAGCACCCCTTTATTCACCTGTTGTGGCTTACCAGACGTAAGTCAGCAGGTTATGTGAATCCGGCACCATGAAGTCCACGGACATCATCACGGACAGAGAAGTAATGGCAACAATCGAGAACACAAACAGTTTGCGCGCCCAGACTTTGTCATCTTCCACTTTGTAACCGCGCAGCGCCATGCCGAGCCACCAGACGCTCACCGCAGCCGCTACCGCCAGATATTTGTATCCAGCGTAACCACCCAGAGAGAGCATCAGCGTTGCCACGGCAAAGGCGATGATGTACAGCGTGATGTGGTTCTTGGCAACGGAGATGCCTTTCACGACCGGCAGAACCGGGATGTTCGCTGCCTGATAATCCTTAAAGCGGAAAATCGCGATGGCATAGGAGTGCGGCATCTGCCACAGGCTAAAGATAGCCAGCAGGATAGCCGCACCGCTGTCGAACTCATTCGTGACCGCGCAGTAGCCAATCACCGGCGGCGCAGCGCCGGAGAGTGAACCAATCAGCGTGCCGTAGACGGAGTGACGCTTCATATACAGGCTGTAGACGCCCACATACACCACGAACCCCATCACCCCCAGCCAGCAGGCCAGCGGGTTAGCACCAAACCACAGCAGCATAAAGCCAGCAATACCCAGCAAGGTGGCGTACACCAGCGAGACGGAAGGGGCGATCAGGCCTTTCACCAGCACCCGATTTTTGGTCCTTTCCATCTTCTTGTCGATATCCATGTCGATGTAGTTGTTAAATACACAACCGGACGCAACAACCAGTGACACACCGACCAGCGTGTAGATAAAGAGGGTGTAATCAATGCTGCCTTTGGAGGCCAGCAGGAACCCTCCGATCACGGAGATCAGGTTGCCAAAGATGATGCCTGGTTTCGTTACTTGCAGGTATTGCTTAAACATACTCGCCGCTCTTAGTGAACCATCATGTTGTAGTTGAGGTTCCACATAATCCAGATGGAACCGACTACCAGGATAGCGATGATAATCACGGTAAAGATAAAGGCGGTCATGTTCCAGCCTTCATCGGACTTGGTGTTCATGTGCAGGAAGCAAACCAGATGCACCAGAATCTGAATCACCGCGGTCACCAGGATTGCACCCAGGATAACCGGCTTAGACGCAGAACCGCTCATCACCATCCAAAACGGGATCACCGTCAGGATGATCGACAGGATGAAACCTGTCATGTAGGTTTTTACGCTGCCGTGGGAAGCGCCATGATCGTTAGAATGACTCATTACATCGCCCCCATCAGATAGACAACAGAGAACACACAGATCCACACCACGTCCAGGAAGTGCCAGAACAGGCTCAGGCACAGGATACGGGTACGGTTAGTACTGGTCAGGCCGCGACGGGAGATCTGGAACATCAGTACTGCCATCCAGATCAGACCGGAGGTCACGTGCAGACCGTGGGTGCCGACCAGCGCGAAGAACGCGGACAGGAAGCCACTGCGATCCGGGCCGAAGCCTTCCATGATCAGGTGATGGAATTCATAGATTTCCATCCCGATAAATCCAGCACCAAACAGCCAGGTCAACGCCAGCCAGGATACAACCTGGCTCTTGTTGTTTTTGTACATGGCGATAGCCGCCATGCCGTAGGTGATGGAGCTGAATAACAGCAGTGCGGTTTCAACCAGAACGAACGGCAGTTCAAAGATGTCCTTGCCGGTCGGGCCGCCCGCTGTGCCGTTCACCAGAACGGCATAGGTCGCGAACAGACAGCAGAACAGAATGCAGTCGCTCATCAGGTAGATCCAGAAACCGAAGACTTTGGTCGGTCCTGTATCGTGGTGCGCATGTTCATGCGCGTGGGCAGTTGAGTGCGCCAGAGTATCAGTTGCCATTTTTCAGCCCCGCTTTAGAAATCTCGTCGAAATGCTGATTTTCCAGCTTCTCAACTTCACGGACTGGTACGTAGTAGTCCACGTCCTCGTCAAAGCTCTTCACAATCCAGCTGATTACGATGCCAGCGAAGCCAACAATCGCCATCCACCAGATGTGCCAGATCATTGCGAAACCAAATACCGTTGCGAAAGCGGCAATCACAATGCCCGCACCGCTGTTTTTCGGCATGTGGATCTCTTCGTAATGAGCAGGTTGCTTGTACGCTTCACCTTTTTCTTTCATTTCCCAGAATGCGTCGCGTTCATGAACCTGCGGCACGATGGCAAAGTTATAGAAAGGCGGTGGAGAAGAGGTTGCCCACTCCAGCGTACGACCACCCCATGGGTCACCGGTCAGGTCACGATTCTGGTCGCGGTCGCGAATAGACACGTAGAACTGGATCAGCTGAGACGCGATACCACAGGCAATCAGCACGGCACCGCCCGCTGCAACCATCAGCATTGGGTGGAACTGCGGATCGATCTGCTGGCTCAGACGACGGGTCATACCCATGAAGCCCAGCACGTACAGCGGCATAAATGCCACGAAGAAGCCGATGATCCAGAACCAGAACGCGCGTTTACCCCATTTCTCGTTCAGCGTGAAGCCGAACGCTTTTGGCCACCAGTAGGTTACGCCAGCGAAGCAGCCGAAGACCACGCCACCGATGATAACGTTATGGAAGTGAGCAATCAGGAACAGACTGTTGTGCAGAACGAAGTCAGCACCCGGTACCGCCAGCAGTACGCCGGTCATCCCACCTACCGAGAAGGTCACGATGAAGCCGATGGTCCACAGCATTGCTGAGTGGAACACGATACGGCCCTGGTACATGGTGAACAGCCAGTTGAAGATCTTCACCCCGGTCGGGATGGCGATAATCATGGTGGTAATACCGAAGAAGGCGTTTACGTTCGCGCCCGCACCCATGGTGAAGAAGTGGTGCAGCCAAACGATGAACGACAGAACGGTAATACACACGGTTGCCCACACCAGAGAGGTGTAACCAAACAGGCGTTTACGCGAGAAGGTTGCTGCGATTTCGGAGAACACACCGAACACAGGCAAAACCAGAATGTACACTTCCGGGTGACCCCAGGCCCAAATCAGGTTGATGTACATCATCATGTTGCCACCCATATCATTCGTGAAGAAATGGGTGCCCAGGTAGCGGTCCAGGGTCAGCAGCGCGATGGTGACGGTCAGGATTGGGAAGGAGGCAATAATCAGGATGTTGGCGCACAGAGATGCCCAGGTAAATACCGGCATCTTGAACATGGTCATGCCAGGGGCACGCATCTTGATAATGGTCACGAAGAAGTTGATACCGGTCAGGGTTGTACCGACACCGGAGAGCTGAAGCGCCCAAATCCAGTAGTCGACGCCAACGCCCGGACTGTACTCAATTCCTGACAGCGGTGGGTAAGCCAGCCAGCCGGTCTGCGCGAATTCGCCCACACCCAGTGACAGGTTAACCAGGATAACGCCGACAACCGTGAACCAGAAGCTCAGGTTGTTCAGGAACGGGAACGCCACGTCGCGCGCGCCGATTTGCAGCGGAACGACAACGTTCATCAGACCGATAACCAGCGGCATCGCCACGAAGAAGATCATGATAACGCCGTGGGCGGTAAAGATCTGATCGTAGTGATGCGGTGGCAGGAAGCCGGCTTCACCCGCAGAGGCGAGTGCCTGCTGGCTACGCATCATGATTGCATCCGCAAAGCCACGAATTAACATGACGATGCCGACGATGCAGTACATGATACCGAGTTTTTTGTGGTCAACCGAAGTCAGCCACTCGTTCCACAGGTAGCTCCACTTACCGAAGTAAGTGATTAAGGCCAGTAAGGCCGCGCCACCAATGATAATTGCAGCCACCGTAACCACGATAATCGGTTCATGGTAGGGCACTGCATCCAGTGTCAATTTTCCGAACATTTTCTTCCTCGGCCCCTTAGTGAGCGGTTTCCGCGTGGCTCATGTCCATGCCTTCCATACCTTCGTGCGCGCTGTGCTCGCCTTCAGGCTGGGTCATGTCCATGCTCTTGCCGTGATCCATAAATTTGCCAATCACATCTTTGAACAAATCGGGTTTCACGTTAGAGAAGTACTCCACCTTGTTGTATTCGCTAGGTGCAGCCACTTTTTCGAACGCCGCCATGTCAGACATGGTGTTTGGAGACTGCTTCGCTTTTTCAACCCACTGGTCGAAAGCGGCACGGTCTGGCGTTGCAATAGCTTTGAACTTCATACCTGAGAAGCCCGGGCCGCTATAGCTGGCGGAGATACCATCATAGGTGCCTGCTTCATTCGCGATCAGGTGCAGGTTAGTCTGCATACCGGCCATCGCGTAAATCTGGCTACCCAGACGCGGGATGAAGAAGGAGTTCATTACGGAGTTGGAGGTCACTTTGAACTGAACCGGAGTGTTCGCCGGGAAGGCGATTTCATTCACGGTAGCAATACCCTGCTCTGGATAGATGAAGAACCATTTCCAGTCCATGGAGACCACTTCGATGGTAATAGGTTTTTCATCGTGAACCAGCGGCTTGCTCGGCTCAAGTGCGTGAGTGGTTTTCCAGGTCAGTACGGCAAGGAACAGGATGATCAGGATAGGTACCGTCCAGACCACAGCTTCCACTTTATTGGAGTGTGACCAGTTCGGGCTATACTTCGCATCTTTATTGCTCGCACGATACTTCCAGGCGAAACCAACAGCCATCAAAATGGCTGGAATAACCACAATCAACATCAGGCCAAAAGCCGTCAATATCAGTGAACGTTGTTCCAGTCCAATCTGTCCTTTGGGGTCTAGTAGTGCAGAATCACAGCCACTGAGTAATACAGTGCCTGCGAATAATGACAACCATCCCAAACTTTTATTGTATTTCCTGAGTCTCATTTAACGACCTCAATTCCACGGGAGTCTGGTGGCGTTTAAAGTGTGCGGGCATTTTACGGGAAGGTTACATTACTGTAAACATCATTAGGCCTGTGTCAGGAAGGTGTTACCGGGTTCTGCCGCACGTGTCACAAGTGTTGCAAATTATGTCGGTTTTTATGACCGAAGCCGCATGAGATGGGCTTTATAACGAAAGGACCCCCAAGCATACCCTAAAAGGGGCAATTGGTATAACCATTGTTAAAAATAAACAAAAAATTAACAATTAATTATCAATAAAAAGACATCTAAAAAACGAAAAATCAAACTATCACATGCTGAATCGTTTAATGAAAAATAGCGTTTTGGAACCGGAGCCAATAATTTCCAAATCCTATCCCGCACAAAACAACAAATATTTTTTTTCGTCGCTGGTGGCTATTTCACCGTTATAATTTCGGTTAGTGATTACAACGGGAAATAACCTTTCGTATTTTTCTTCAGGTCAGCTGCGTTTTACGCAACGCCATGAAATCGAGCAGACCCCCGGTCAGGATCCCAACGATGGCCAGCAGGGCACCGGCGTCCAGCAGAAGGGCCCCGAAGGGGAGTGCCAGAGACGTGCTGGCATTAATAATGAGCACCACAAGCCAGAGTGCCAGCGCAATGCAGCCCACCATTAACAGTCGTAACGCAATACGGTAGGCGCGGTGATATTCGGTGCGCGGCATAAAGTGTTCGGTCCGCTGGGTATATTCCAGCGTCTGGCGACACACCAGCAACAATAAAATCCCCGGCACGGCAGCCACGACCGAGAAGAGATAAAATGTTGGCCAACCGTGGGCTTCCACGAACCAGCCGGCAATTGGGCCTACATAAACGCGGCCTACGGCAGAGAGCGCCGAGAGCAGTGCGAACTGCGTAGCGGAAAATGACTTGTTGCACAGGGTCATCAGCAGGGCGACAAAGGCCGCAGTCCCCATACCGCCGCAGAGATTTTCAAAAAATACCGCCGCAGCCATGCTGATCGTATGTTTGTCGGTAATCGACAGCAGCCAATAGCCTGCGTTAGAGGCGCCTTGCAGAATGCCGAAGATCAGCAGCGCGCGGAACAGCGTCAGGCGCTGCATCAGCACGCCGCCATACAGTGCCCCGACAATGGTCGCAAACAGCCCCAGCGTTTTATTCACCACGCCCACTTCACCGGCGTCAAAGCCGACCCCCCTGATCAGGAAGGTGGTGGTCAGACTCATGGCAAAAGCGTCACCCAGCTTATAAAGGACGATAAGCAGCAGGATCAGCCAGGCATTGTTGCGGCCAAAGAAGTCACGCAGCGGTTCGGCGACGGCCTGCTCCAGCGAGCGGGGAACCGGGATAACGTCACTCGGTTCGGGCGCCAATAGCGTCGCGATAATGCAGGGGATCAGCAGAGCAGCCATCAGCCAGTACATCCCCTGCCAGCCTAAGTAACGGTCTGCCAGCCACAGCGCCAGCCCGCCGGAGACCAGCATCCCGAGGCGATAGCCCAGCACGCTGATGGCCGCACCAGCACCGCGTTCTTCCGCTGGTAACACGTCCGTCTTCCAGGCGTCGAACACGATATCCTGAGAGGCGGAACAGAAGGCAATCACCACCGCAAGCGCGGCCATCCAGCGCAGCTGCGTGGCGGGTTCAAGAAAACCCATCGCCGCAATGGCCAGCAGCAGCAGGAGCTGCGTCATCACCAGCCAGCCGCGACGACGCCCGAGGAAAGGCGGCGTGTAACGATCCATGACCGGAGACCACAGAAACTTGAATACATAGGCCTGACCCACAAGCGAGAAGAAGCCAATGGTTTTCAGATCGATGTTCTCGACCGTCATCCACGCCTGAAGCGTGCCGGAGGTGAGCGCGAGGGGTAAACCCGAGGCAAAGCCGAGGATCAGCAGAATCGCTGATTTCGGTTGCTGGAAAATGCGTAAGTAATGGCTGGACATGTTCTTATAAAACTGACCCGGCGATAGACCGGGTCAGCGGGCAGGATTAACGCGCGTTCTGCTTGATGAAGTCGTGAATGCTGGTGTCCTGCGCCATGTCGGAAATGGTATCCGTCAGCACGCTGTTAACCGCATCAGCAATATTTTTATTCGATGCCTGGAACGCGCCTTCTACAGAGTAGCTCGCGCGATAGTTCTTGGTCATCTTGTTACCGTTCTTCGCGGTCGCGATGATGGCGATATCCGCTTTTGTGGCGATGTTGTAGCGCACGTTGCCCTGAGACACATCAGCGTACAGGTTGTTCACGATGATCTGCAGATCCACCGCGCCGCTTGGGCCAACCATATAGCCACGGGAGGTCATCTGTTTCTCCAGCACTTCCTGCAGCAGGAAGCGCAGGTCGCGGGAGGCGGTGAGCGTCACCTGCTGGTTATCGCGGGTCACTTTAGCCAGAGCCTGATCCTGACGCTGATCGGCGCCGTTAATGCTCACGGTGACGCCCATCAGGCTTGGGTCCTGCTGAGGCAGGGTGATTTTCGGTGAGACATCAATGGTGGTCGGCGGGGTAGCGCAGCCTGCCAGCATAAAAAGGGCTACCAATGGAAAGAAGAGTTTTTTTAACATTTTAAGGTTCTCACGAATCGTAAGCATAATAGAGAGAAAAATTGCCGCCATCATAACATCGCCAACGGTCAGGGGAAGTGGTCAACGCATGTAAATTCATCGTCTTGTCCGAAAACTGACCAGCTCACCCATTTTCTCCTTCCACGGATGACAAAAGGTATGAGCCTCACAGTGAACTTCATTCGTTTGAATGAGAAAATCAGACGAAAGCTAAATATTTGTTGTCAAGGTGTAATGGAAACGGTAAAAGCGGCTAATATTTAAAGGGATGGGTGACATCCTGGCGTTGTCGGAGGAGTAATTTCATGATGATACGTGAGCATATAGAAGATAAATTAAGGGCAGCGTTCAACCCTGTGTTCCTCGAAGTCGTCGACGAAAGCTATCGTCATAACGTACCGGCAGGTTCTGAAAGCCACTTTAAAGTGGTTCTGGTTAGCGATCGCTTCACGGGAGAACGTTTCCTGAACCGACATCGCTTGATCTACAGCACCTTGACGGAAGAGCTCTCCACGACCGTGCATGCGCTGGCACTGCATACCTACACCATTAAGGAATGGGAAGGCTTGCAGGATACGGTTTTCGCATCGCCGCCCTGTCGCGGTGCAGGCACTATCGCCTGATAAATCGGATTTGCAACGGCTGGAGCTTTTCCAGTATGTTGCTTACAGATTTCCTCAAAACGGCCTCCGGGCCGTTTTGTTTTGTCTGAGTTTTGAGCGGATGGTGCGATTTTAAGGCTAAAAATAGCCTTAAAGTGTGAAAAAAGCCGCAGCAACATGCCCCAACCGTTCTCGACTCACCTAAGTGATGCCGCTATAATGCCGCGTCTTATTGAATGTCTTCGGGATGATTCTGGCGACAGGGAATGTGAATCTGCACTAAGAGAGCATCCCGGTATAACAGACAGATTCAGAGTTGACCGAGCACTGTGATTTTTTTGAGGTAACAAGATGCAAGTTTCAGTTGAAACCACTCAAGGCCTTGGCCGCCGTGTAACGATTACTATCGCTGCTGACAGCATCGAAACTGCTGTGAAAAGCGAGCTGGTCAACGTAGCAAAAAAAGTACGTATTGACGGCTTCCGTAAGGGCAAAGTACCAATGAATGTTGTTGCTCAGCGTTATGGCGCTTCCGTGCGTCAGGATGTGCTGGGTGAACTGATGAGCCGCAACTTTATCGATGCGATCATCAAAGAAAAAATCAATCCGGCCGGTGCGCCAAACTACGTTCCAGGCGAATACAAACTGGGCGAAGACTTCACCTACTCCGTAGAGTTTGAAGTGTACCCGGAAGTTGAGCTGAAAGGTCTGGAATCTATCGAAGTTGAAAAACCGATTGTCTCCGTGACTGACGAAGACGTTGACGGCATGCTGGACACCCTGCGTAAGCAGCAGGCGAACTGGAAAGAGAAAGAAGGCGCTGTTGACGCGGAAGACCGTGTGACCATCGACTTCACTGGTTCTGTAGACGGCGAAGAGTTCGAAGGCGGCAAAGCGTCTGACTTCGTACTGGCAATGGGCCAGGGTCGTATGATCCCAGGCTTCGAAGACGGTATCAAAGGCCACAAAGCGGGCGAAGAGTTCACCATCGACGTGACCTTCCCTGAAGAGTACCACGCTGAAAACCTGAAGGGTAAAGCAGCGAAGTTCGTCATCAACCTGAAGAAAGTGGAAGAGCGCGAACTGCCAGAACTGACTGAAGAGTTCATCAAACGTTTCGGCGTGGAAGACGGTTCTGTTGCTGGCCTGCGTACCGAAGTGCGTAAAAACATGGAGCGCGAGCTGAACGGTGCTGTGCGCAACCGCGTGAAGTCTCAGGCGATCGAAGGTCTGGTGAAAGCCAACGAAATCGACGTTCCTGCAGCCCTGATCGACAGCGAAATCGACGTTCTGCGCCGTCAGGCTGCACAGCGTTTCGGTGGCAACCAGCAGCAAGCGATGGAACTGCCACGCGAGCTGTTCGAAGAGCAAGCGAAACGTCGCGTTGTGGTTGGCCTGCTGCTGGGCGAAGTAATTCGTACCCACGAGCTGAAAGCTGACGAAGAGCGTGTGAAAGGCCTGATCGAAGAGATGGCTTCTGCATACGAAGATCCATCAGAAGTGATCGAGTTCTACGGTAAGAACAAAGAGCTGATGGACAACATGCGCAACGTAGCCCTGGAAGAGCAGGCGGTTGAAGCGGTACTGGCGAAAGCGAAAGTGACCGAAAAAGCGACCTCTTTCAACGAACTGATGAACCAGCAGGCGTAATTTCGCCCCAACGGTTTAAAGTTTGAACAGAAAACCCGTTGCCTTGCGGCAGCGGGTTTTTTTTATCGCAGCCAGAGCCCAGGAAGAGTGCTAAAACGCCCTTTCGGTGTTAGCGTAACAACAAAAGGTTGTTATGCTTGAAATAGGGCACTGTGAACCCCATAAGTACGTAATCATGATGAATGAGACTGGCTGATAATCCGTCCGTAAGGTTACAATCAGTACAGCAGGTGTTTTCAATTTTGATCCAGGAGACGGAAATGTCATACAGTGGCGAACGAGATAACTTTGCACCCCATATGGCTCTGGTGCCAATGGTTATTGAACAGACCTCACGTGGTGAGCGTTCTTTTGATATCTATTCCCGTCTGCTCAAGGAACGCGTTATCTTTCTGACCGGCCAGGTGGAAGACCATATGGCTAACCTGATCGTGGCGCAGATGCTGTTTCTGGAAGCGGAAAACCCGGAAAAAGACATTTACCTGTACATTAACTCCCCGGGTGGCGTGATTACAGCAGGGATGTCCATTTATGACACCATGCAATTCATCAAACCGGATGTCAGCACGATCTGTATGGGTCAGGCAGCATCTATGGGCGCGTTCCTGTTAACCGCAGGGGCGAAGGGTAAGCGTTTCTGCTTGCCAAATTCCCGCGTGATGATTCACCAGCCGCTGGGCGGTTACCAGGGGCAGGCGACGGATATCGAAATCCACGCCCGCGAAATTCTGAAAGTAAAAGCGCGCATGAATGAACTTATGGCGCAGCATACGGGTCAACCTCTCGAGCAGATCGAGCGCGATACCGAGCGCGATCGCTTCCTCTCTGCTTCAGAGGCAGTTGAGTACGGCTTAGTCGACTCCGTGTTGACCCATCGTAATTGATGCCCGCGACGCGAGTGTGCCGCTATACTAAGGTAGGGCGGCACGCTGCTTGATGCAGCTTGCGTCTTAGAATGGCATTTGCGTCGTCATGTGCGGCACAAAGAACTTAAAAAGAGGTTTGGACTCATGACAGATAAACGCAAAGATGGTTCGGGCAAACTGCTGTACTGCTCTTTTTGCGGCAAAAGCCAGCATGAAGTGCGTAAACTGATTGCCGGGCCGTCCGTGTATATCTGCGACGAATGTGTCGATTTATGTAACGACATCATTCGCGAAGAGATTAAAGAAGTCGCACCGCACCGTGAGCGCAGCGCGCTGCCAACGCCGCATGAAATTCGTCATCACCTTGACGACTACGTCATCGGTCAGGAGCAGGCCAAGAAAGTGCTGGCGGTAGCGGTCTATAACCACTACAAACGCCTGCGTAACGGCGACACCAGCAATGGCGTAGAACTGGGTAAAAGTAACATTCTGCTGATCGGCCCAACCGGTTCCGGTAAAACGCTGCTGGCTGAAACCCTGGCGCGTCTGCTTGATGTTCCGTTCACCATGGCGGATGCCACCACCCTGACCGAGGCCGGTTACGTGGGTGAGGACGTCGAAAACATCATCCAGAAACTGCTGCAGAAGTGCGATTACGACGTACAGAAAGCCCAGCGCGGGATTGTTTACATCGATGAGATCGACAAGATCTCCCGTAAATCCGACAACCCGTCCATCACCCGTGACGTATCGGGTGAAGGCGTACAGCAGGCACTGCTGAAGCTGATTGAAGGTACGGTAGCCGCCGTTCCACCACAGGGTGGGCGTAAACATCCTCAGCAGGAGTTCCTGCAGGTTGATACCTCCAAGATCCTGTTCATCTGTGGCGGTGCGTTTGCCGGTCTGGATAAAGTCATCTCCCACCGTGTTGAAACCGGCTCCGGCATTGGTTTTGGCGCAACGGTGAAATCGACGGCTGAAAAACCGAACGAAGGCGAGCTGCTGTCTCAGGTTGAACCAGAAGATCTGATCAAATTCGGTCTGATCCCTGAGTTCATCGGTCGTCTGCCGGTTGTGGCAACGCTGAATGAGCTGAGTGAAGACGCGCTGATCCAGATCCTGAAAGAGCCAAAAAATGCGCTGACCAAGCAGTATCAGGCGCTGTTCAATCTGGAAGGCGTTGACCTGGAATTCCGCGACGAAGCGCTGGATGCCATTGCCAAGAAAGCGATGGTCCGTAAAACCGGTGCTCGTGGTTTGCGTTCTATCGTTGAAGCGGCACTGCTCGACACCATGTACGATCTGCCGTCGATGGAAGACGTTGAGAAAGTGGTAATTGACGAGTCCGTCATCAGCGGTCAAACCAAGCCGCTGCTGATTTACGGTAAACCGGAAGCCCAGCAGGCATCTGGCGAATAATTCACCAAATCATACAAGCAGTTAATCAAAAAGGGGGGATTTTATCTCCCCTTTACTTTTTCCGTATTCATAGCGTTGAATGTGTGGGAAACATCCCCATATACTGGATACATGTTAATGGTTATGTGAAGCACAGTGACATGACCAGCTTACCTGGCGGACACTAACTAAGAGAGAGCTCTATGAATCCTGAGCGTTCTGAACGCATTGAAATCCCCGTATTGCCGTTGCGCGATGTGGTGGTTTATCCGCACATGGTCATACCCTTATTTGTAGGGCGGGAAAAATCTATCCGTTGCCTCGAAGCCGCTATGGATCATGATAAAAAAATCATGCTGGTGGCGCAGAAAGAAGCATCAACGGATGAGCCGGGTGTAAACGATCTTTTCACCGTCGGGACCGTGGCCTCTATTTTGCAGATGCTGAAGCTGCCTGACGGCACCGTGAAGGTGCTGGTAGAAGGCCTGCAGCGTGCGCGTATTACCACTTTGTCAGACGACGGCGAACATTTCTCTGCCAAGGCAGAGTACCTTGATTCGCCTGAACTTGATGAGCGCGAGCAGGAAGTACTGGTTCGCACCGCGATTAGCCAGTTTGAAGGCTACATCAAGCTGAACAAGAAAATCCCACCAGAAGTGCTGACGTCGCTGAACAGCATCGACGATCCTGCACGTCTGGCGGACACCATCGCTGCACATATGCCGCTGAAACTGGCTGACAAACAGTCTGTGCTGGAAATGTCCGACGTTAACGAACGTCTGGAATACCTGATGGCGATGATGGAGTCCGAAATCGATCTGCTGCAGGTTGAGAAGCGTATTCGCAACCGCGTGAAAAAGCAGATGGAAAAATCTCAGCGTGAGTACTATCTGAATGAGCAAATGAAGGCCATTCAGAAAGAACTGGGCGAGATGGACGATGCGCCGGACGAAAACGAAGCGCTGAAGCGTAAGATCGACGCGGCGAAGATGCCGAAAGAGGCGAAAGAGAAAGCCGAAGCCGAGTTGCAGAAGCTGAAAATGATGTCTCCAATGTCGGCTGAAGCGACCGTTGTACGCGGCTACATTGAGTGGATGGTGCAGGTTCCGTGGAACGCCCGCAGCAAGGTCAAAAAAGACCTGCGTCAGGCGCAGGAAATCCTCGATACCGACCACTATGGCCTGGAACGCGTGAAAGACCGCATTCTTGAGTACCTCGCGGTACAAAGCCGTGTAAACAAAATCAAAGGCCCAATTCTGTGCCTGGTAGGACCGCCAGGGGTAGGTAAAACCTCTCTGGGTCAGTCCATCGCTAAAGCGACCGGACGTAAGTATATCCGTATGGCGCTGGGTGGCGTGCGCGATGAAGCGGAAATCCGCGGTCACCGCCGTACCTACATCGGTTCTATGCCGGGTAAACTGATCCAGAAGATGGCGAAAGTGGGCGTTAAAAACCCGCTGTTCCTGCTGGATGAGATCGACAAGATGTCGTCGGACATGCGTGGCGATCCGGCGTCAGCCCTGCTGGAAGTGCTTGATCCAGAACAGAACGTGGCGTTCAGCGATCACTACCTGGAAGTGGACTACGACCTGAGCGACGTCATGTTCGTGGCGACGTCGAACTCCATGAACATTCCGGCTCCGCTGCTGGACCGTATGGAAGTGATCCGTCTCTCCGGTTACACCGAAGACGAGAAGCTGAACATTGCTAAACAGCACCTGCTGCCGAAACAGATTGAACGTAACGCGCTGAAAGCCAACGAGCTGACCGTCGAGGACAGCGCGATTATTGGCATCATTCGCTACTACACCCGTGAAGCGGGCGTGCGTAGCCTTGAGCGTGAAATCTCTAAACTGTGCCGTAAGGCGGTGAAACAGTTGCTGCTGGATAAGAGCCTGAAACACATTGTGATTAACGGCGATAATCTGCATGCCTATCTCGGTGTTCAGCGCTTCGACTACGGTCGCGCGGACAACGAAAACCGCGTTGGCCAGGTGACCGGTCTGGCATGGACGGAAGTGGGCGGCGATCTGCTGACCATCGAAACCGCCTGTGTACCGGGTAAAGGTAAACTGACCTACACCGGCTCGCTGGGTGAAGTGATGCAGGAGTCCATCCAGGCGGCGCTGACCGTGGTGCGCGCGCGCGCGGAGAAACTGGGGATCAACCCTGATTTCTACGAAAAACGCGACATCCACGTGCACGTACCTGAAGGGGCGACGCCGAAAGATGGTCCAAGCGCGGGCATTGCCATGTGTACCGCTCTGGTTTCTTGCCTGACAGGGAACCCGGTGCGTGCCGATGTGGCGATGACCGGTGAGATTACGCTGCGTGGCCAGGTTCTGCCAATTGGCGGCTTAAAAGAAAAACTGCTGGCGGCACACCGCGGTGGGATCAAAACCGTATTGATCCCTTACGAAAATAAACGCGATCTGGAAGAGATTCCGGACAACGTGATTGCCGACCTGCAGATTCATCCTGTTAAGCGAATTGAGGAAGTTCTTAGTCTCGCATTGCAGAATGAACCGTCAGGAATGCAGGTTGTAACCGCAAAATAGTGACCTCGCGCAAAGAGCGTCAATAAAAACAAGGCTGGTAAGTCATTTCGCACTTGCCAGCCTTTTTTTGTATAGCTAATTTAGATTGCTGATTAGGTCAGCCATCAACAACGGGTGTTGTAAGGTCATGGCAGGCCTGATATAACTGCTGCGCGGTCGCGTTGTGAAGGATTCAGGCGCGATATAAATTATAAAGAGAGGAAGAGAACAGTGAATAAATCTCAACTGATTGACAAAATTGCTGCTGGTGCTGATATTTCTAAAGCTGCAGCTGGACGTGCGTTAGATGCATTAATTGCTTCTGTTACTGAATCTCTGCAGGCTGGGGACGACGTTGCACTGGTAGGCTTCGGTACTTTTGCTGTTAAAGAGCGTGCTGCCCGTACTGGCCGCAACCCTCAGACCGGTAAAGAGATCACCATTGCTGCCGCTAAAGTGCCGGGTTTCCGTGCAGGTAAAGCGCTGAAAGACGCAGTAAACTGATTGCTTTCCCGTTTCAGGGAAGCCGGATAGTACAAGGGCGCATCGTTTGATGTGCCTTTTTTGTTTGTCCAGACCTGATTTGTGCGAGTTTATGCGAGTTGTGGGCTGACAATCGCCCCGTTTTCTTGTCACAATACGACTTTACGCGCGACGGGCAGGATTTTCCGTCAGCGTCATGTAACCAGTCACCTACAGCGGAGTGTTGTTACACCATGATGGACAGCTTACGCACGGCTGCTAACAGTCTCGTGCTCAAGATTATTTTCGGTATCATTATCGTGTCGTTCATATTGACCGGCGTGAGCAGTTACCTTATTGGCGGTGGCGCGAACTATGCCGCAAAAGTGAATGGCCAGGAGATCAGCCGCGGTCAGTTCGAGAATGCTTTTGCCGGTGAACGTAACCGTATGCAGCAACAGCTGGGCGACCAATTCTCTGAACTGGCAGCGAACGAAGGGTACATGAAGACCCTGCGCCAACAAACTCTGAACCGTCTTATCGACGAAGCGCTGCTGGATCAGTATGCCAAAAAACTGGGCCTTGGCATCAGCGATGAGCAGGTGAAAAAAGCCATTTTCTCCACGCAAGCCTTCCAGTCTAACGGTAAATTCGACAACGCGCGTTACAACAGCATCGTTAACCAGATGGGGATGACGGCCGATCAGTACGCGCAGGCTCTGCGTAACCAGCTGACCACTCAGCAGCTCATCAATGCCGTTGTCGGCACTGATTTCATGCTCAAAGGTGAAACGGATGAACTGGCCGCGCTGGTGGCACAGCAGCGCGTTGTACGTGAAGCGACCATTGATGTGAACGCCCTTGCGGCGAAACAGCAGGTGAGCGACGCTGACGTTAACGCTTATTACGAGCAGAACAAGAATACCTTTGTTTCTCCAGAGCAGTTCCGTGTGAGCTACATCAAGCTGGATGCTGCCGCGCTGCAGGAAACCGCGTCTGACGCGGAAATCCAGTCTTACTATGACCAGCATCAGGATCAGTTCACACAGCCGCAGCGTAACCGCTACAGCGTGATTCAGACCAAAACCGAGGCGGATGCCAAAGCGGTACTGGATGAGCTGAACAAAGGCGCTGATTTCGCGACCGTCGCGAAAGCGAAATCCACCGACATTATCTCTGCGAAAAACGGCGGCGATATGGGCTGGCTGGAAGACGCGACCACGCCGGACGAGCTGAAAAATGCCGGCCTGAAAGAGAAAGGCCAACTGTCTGGCGTCATTAAATCTTCCGTGGGCTTCCTGGTCGTGCGTCTGGACGACATCACCGCGGCGAAAACCAAGCCGCTGGCTGAGGTTCGCGACGATATCGCGGCGAAAGTGAAACAGGAAAAAGCGCTGGATGCCTACTATGCACTGCAGCAGAAGGTGAGCGATGCTGCCAGCAACGACAACGAATCTCTGGCGGGTGCCGAGCAGGCGGCTGGGGTGAAAGCGGTTGAGACGGGCTGGTTTGGCCGTGACAACCTGCCGGAAGAGCTGAACTTCAAACCGGTTTCAGATGCCATCTTCAACGGTGGTCTGGTCGGCGAGAACGGCACGCCGGGCAGTAACTCTGACATCATTACCGTCGATGGCGATCGTGCGTTTGTGCTGCGCGTCAGCGAGCACAAGCCAGAAGCGGTCAAACCGCTGGCGGAAGTGAAGGATCAGGTCGTCGCTCAGGTTAAGCACAACAAAGCGGAACAGCAGGCGAAGCTGGATGCTGAGAAGATTCTGGCCGATCTGAAAGCGGGTAAAGAGGATGCGCTGAAAGCGGCTGGCCTGAGCTTCGGTGAAGCGAAAACGCTGAGCCGTACCGGTCAGGATCCAATCAGCCAGGCCGCGTTTGGCCTGACTCTGCCTGCGAAGGACAAGCCAAGCTTCGGTACTACCACCGATGCGCAGGGTAACGTCGTTCTGCTGGCGCTGGATGAAGTGAAAGCCGGTACCCTGCCAGACGCGCAGAAGAAGGCGATGGTCCAGGGGATTACCCAGAACAATGCTCAGATTGCCTTCGAAGCCATGATGAGCAACCTGCGTAAAGATGCCAAAATTAAGCTGGGCGACATCATCACTCAGCAGCAATAATTACGTATCTGCTCGCAGATTTTCGTAACGCACTGCAATAACTAAAGGCCGCTTTCGCGGCCTTTTCCATTTCTGCACTCTGCTGTTTGTGCCGGTTTTCTCGGGCGGCTATCGTGACGGGGCTGTCAACAAACAAGGAGATAACAGCATGAAATGTGGAATCAAAGCACTGTTAATTACGCTGGCTATTGCCACCACCGGGATGAGCGCGGGGGTGCTGGCGGCGACGCCTGCCGCCAAACAACAGACGACACAGAGCAAATCCGACGCAGCGACGCCGGCGCAAGGGCAGACTAAAGCGACCGAAGCCGGTAAAAATGCGGACGATGATGGTACGCGGGTCAGCATCAATTCAGCCTCTGCCGAGGATCTCGCCCGCGTGATGAATGGCGTCGGACTGAAAAAAGCGCAGGCTATCGTCAGCTATCGTGAAGAGTATGGTCCTTTCAAAACGGTCGACGATCTCAAACAGGTTCCGGGCATGGGGAGCGCGCTGGTTGAGCGCAACCTCTCACACCTGACGTTGTAATCTCACAATTACTTGCACAGCGGCAAAAATTTGCCAGGATAAAGAGGTCATACCAGTTATGACCTCTCATCCTACAATAACAGTAAAGGCTATTGCGCTATGCAGACAAAAATTAAAGTACGCGGTTTTCACCTCGACGTTTACCAGCATGTGAACAATGCCCGCTACCTGGAGTTTCTTGAGGAAGCGCGCTGGGACGGGCTGGAAAACAGCGAAAGCTTTCAGTGGCTGACCGCGCACAACATCGCGTTCGTGGTCGTCAATATCAACATCAACTACCGTCGTCCGGCCGTGCTGGGCGATGTACTCACGGTGACCAGCCAGGTGCAGCAGATCAATGGCAAAAGCGGCGTGTTAAGCCAGGTGGTGACGCTCGATCCCGAAGGGCAGGTGGTCGCTGATGCGCTGATTACTTTTGTCTGTATCGATCTGAAAACGCAGAAAGCGCTGCCGCTGGAAGGGGAATTGCGCGAAAAGCTGGAGCTGATGATCGCGTAGGAATTTGTCTTTTATAAAAGACAAAAAGGTTTTTCAGGGATAGAATAATGGACAGGGACTACGTTGTTGAACGTTACCGGACCCGTGACGGGAAAGTGCCGTTTGAGGAGTGGGTAGCCAGAATGAATCGAAGGGATCCGGATACGGTTTTCCGGATCCTTATGCGGATCAACCGTGCAATAAAACGTAATTTTGGCGATTACAGATACCTCAGGGAAGGTGTTTGGGAGATGCGAGTCGACAGTGGCCCCGGCTACAGAATCTATTTTGCAGTAGAGAATCGGCAGGTTTTATTGTTACTTATCGGTGGTGACAAAAAGAGCCAAAAAGCGGATATCAAACTGGCAATAGATTACTGGAAAGATCATCAAATAAAAGGACAATCGAATGAGCGCCACTGAACGAAAATATTCGAGTTCTGTTAGCCATCATGATGCTGTTGTGAAAATGCTACGAGAGAATCCTTCCTACGCTCAGCGTTATTTGCAAACAGCCCTGGAAGAAATCTATGAAGACCAGGGGATCCCTGCCTATCTCATTGCACTCCGCCAGGTTATCGAATCCCGCGGCGGCATAGGTACAATCGCTGCCAAAGCAGGCCTGTCTCGTCAGCAGCTATACCGAACCTTATCAGACAATGGCAACCCAACGCTGACAACGCTGATGAAAGTCACCCGTGCTGCCGGCGTGAAACTGTTCGACAGCACGGTTAAGTAGCCCTATTTTAGCCCGGTTTTTTTCTGCATAGCGGCCATCACGCCGGCTTTATCGGCCAGATAGTGGTTCAGCCCATTCGCACGCAGATTACAGGCGGCGCACTGGCCGCAACCGTCGCCTTTGATGCCGTTATAGCAGGTGAGGGTTTCGCTGCGAACCAGGTCCAGCTTGCCCCAGTAGTCCGCCAGCGCCCAGGTTTCGGCTTTATCCAGCCACATCAGTGGGGTTTCAAAGCGCGTCTCTTTCGCCATCCCCAGATTGACGGCGTGGTTTAATGCCTTCACGAACTCATCACGACAGTCCGGGTAGCCGGAGAAATCTGTTTCACACACGCCCGTGATCACCGCTTCGGCTTTCACCTGGTAGGCGTAGATCGCCGTCAGGGTCAGGAAGAGGATATTACGGCCCGGCACGAAGGTATTCGGAATGCCGCTGGCATCGGGTTCGTAGTCCGGGACGGGAATACTGTCCCGGGTGAGGCTACTCACGGCCAGTTCATTTAACAGCGTAACGTCCAGCACCTTGTGCGCGCGTGCCCCCAGTTTCAGGGCCAGTTCACGGGCAACGTCGATCTCAGCGCGATGACGCTGACCATAATCGAAAGTCACACAGTGAACTTCATCGTACTGATGAAGAGCCTGAACCAGGCAGGTAGTAGAATCTTGTCCTCCGCTGAACACGACGACGGCACGTTTCATAAATCATCTCGACTGTTACGGTAAAAACGTTATGTTACCGTCTGACCACGACGGCGACCAGCTTCTTCACGCTTTGGGGGCGGGCAGCCAGGCTTCGGTAAAGTCAAACCAGCCGCGAGTGTTGAGGCGTATGCCGTTGACACCCGGCGGGGCGCTGATTTGGTATTGATAATTGAACAGTGGGGTGATCACCGCCTTTTCCATGAGTCCGGAGAAAATGGCCCTGAGCCCGGCATGTCTGGCCTGCTCATCGGACTGAGTCTGTACCGCATCCAGCGTGGCCTGCAGATGGGCATATTGCGGCGCGCTCAGCAGGTGCGGCCAGAGGGCATCACAGCGTAGCCACTGCTCAAGCGTATATTCCGGCGCTTCGCCAATCAGCCTGTCACCCATCATGAGATCCGCATCCGCCAGTTGCTGGCATCCGTCCCAGGTTTTTGCGTCGTGAAAGATAACCGTTAGCTCGCAGCCCTGCTGTGCAAGGTACTGTTTTAGCTGACGCGCCATCGTGTGCAACTCAACTGGCAAATGGTAAATCAGGGTTAAGGTCTCCGGCAGGGGGACATGTGCCAGATCCGACCATTGAGGGATCGCCCATCCGGGCAGTAGCTCCTCTGTTGGGGTAATCAGCCCCTCGTTGAGCGGCAGCGTATGCAGAAGCGATGAGAGATGAATGATGTTGATGAGCCGTCGTGCCTGCATTTCACTCAGCCGCGGGCTTTGCTTCAGGGTGAGATAGCAAAAGCCAAGACTGGTACTGTTCGTCACCAGGCGCAGGCTTTCAAGTTCATCCGGCTCGCCAATGGCGATCTGCACCGGATGGCGACAGCTGGTACCCAGCCCATAGTCAAACAGCGTCGGTGTGATCCAATATTCGATAGCCTTAAGCAGCGGGTGGCTGAGATGGTACTGCTCGTGGCTTTCCAGACGGACAAGATCGGGCTCATATACGCTTAGCCTGAAGGGGCCGCAGCCCGTCATGGGCTGTTCGGGATGTGCAAGCCGGCTACAGTAGGTGGCCAGGCGGTGTGCCAGCCAGTAGTCCGGCTGGTGCAGCGTGAACGTCAGACACTGAGGGTGAGTGACGTCAATGCGCAGGACGCTCTGGAAGAGTTTCCGCAGGGCGGGCAAGGCAAAAAGCGCATTCAGGCTTTGCTGAAGCTGTCCGGTTTCGACCTTATCGCCGTTATGCCAGTGTAAGGTGGAACGAATATAAAAATGCCAGCGCAAACCGTCCGCCGACACCTCCCAGTGATGGGCAAGGTCACCAGTCGGTTCACTGCTGTTGCCGTGAAAGCGCGTCAGTCCGGAAAAGATCTGTCCTGCCAGATGCTGTTCCGCCCGACCAGGTAAAAAACCCGGATGAAGCGGATCCAGCGAGCGGTAATAGGGGATGCGCAGCGTTGGCGTATCGTTTTGCCACTGCCCGCCTAAAAAGGGATGCAGCAATGATCGCAATGCGTCGGGGGCGAGCTGGGCCAGCTCAAGCACGTTGTGCTGTTCTCCCCGCCTCAGCGCCTCCTCCATCATGGTATTGCGCAGAGATTCAGGCGCGACATGGAACGTCAGTTCACCCCGTTTACCGCGGCCAGACTGCGCTCGCCAGCTCAGCCAGCCCGCCTCCTGTGCCTGACGCAGCAGCGTTCGGACATGCCGCTCGCTGCAAAAACAGCGGGCGGCCAGCTCGCTGATGGTGACCTGTTGCGTTGCACCCTCGGAAGGCTGCCAGAGCCGGTGATACTGATTAAGTCGATTGAGCTGGCGCATGCTAAACCCGGAACAATAATTATCATCTTTTCACTATTACTTCCGTATATCTCACACGATACTGTTGCACAAGTTAACCGCATCACATTTCGGGAGTAATCATGGCTCGGCTCGCTGCATTTGATATGGACGGTACGCTGTTAATGCCGGATCACCGTTTAGGGGAGAAAACCCTGAACACGCTGAAGCGTCTGCACGAGCGTAATGTCACCCTGACGTTTGCCACTGGCCGCCATGTGCTGGAGATGCGCCACCTGCTGGGCGCGTTTTCCCTCGACGCCTTTCTGATCACCGGCAACGGGACGCGAATTCATTCTGTAGAAGGTGATGTGCTGCACCGACAGGATCTCAATCCGGAAGTGGCGGACATCGTGCTGCACAGTACCTGGGACACGCAGGCCAGCATCCACGTCTTCAACGATCGGGGCTGGTTTACCGGAAGCGACATCCCGGAATTATTGCACGCGCATGTGTATAGCGGTTTTACATATCAGCTTATCGATCTGCGTCGGATCCCCGCCCATGCGGTGACCAAGATCTGCTTCTGCGGCGATCACGACGATCTCTGTCGCTTACGGATTCAACTGAATGAGGCGCTGGATGACCGGGCACACCTGACCTTCTCGGCGGTGGATTGCCTGGAAGTGCTGCCGGTGGGCTGTAACAAAGGTTCCGCTCTGGCGGTGCTGAGCGACCACCTGGGATTAACGCTGCAGGAGTGTATGGCGTTCGGCGACGCCATGAACGACCGCGAAATGCTGGGTAGCGTAGGTCGCGGTCTGATCATGGGGAATGCGATGGCGCAGCTGAAAGCAGAACTTCCCCATCTGCCGGTTATTGGTCACTGCCGTAATGAAGCGGTGTCCCATTTTTTGACGCATTGGCTGGACAATAACAACCTCCCCTATTCCCCCGAATAGTGAGACCCTTCCAGCAAGCCAGACTTCGGTCTGGCTTTTTTTTATTTCAGCAGCTGCGCAATCTGCGCTTTCCAGGGGGCGATATCACCGATGTTGGCCTGTACCCACTCCGCATTGTAGTAGGTCTCGAGATAACGCTCGCCGCTGTCGCACAGCAGCGTGACGATGGAACCGCTGCGGCCCGCTTCGCGCATGCGTTCGGCAAGCTGCAGCGCGCCCCACATATTGGTGCCCGTCGAGGCACCCACTTTGCGGCCCAGTTGCGTCTCCAGCCAGTGAGCAGTGGCCACGCTGGCGGCATCCGGCACGCGCATCATCTCGTCCACCACGTCGGGGATGAAAGAGGGCTCGACGCGCGGACGGCCAATGCCTTCAATTTTGCTGCCTACCGGGCTGCGCAGGTCGGCATCGCGGTTTTGCCAGTAGTCAAGGAACACGGAGTTCTGCGGGTCAACCACCATCAGCTGGGTATCGTAGCCCTGACAGCGGATGTAGCGTCCGATCGTGGCTGACGTGCCGCCGGTACCGGCGCTCATGACAATGTAGGACGGAACCGGATGCGGTTCGTGGGTCATCTGGCGGAAGATACTGTCAGCAATGTTGTTATTCCCGCGCCAGTCTGTCGCGCGCTCGGCGAAGGTGAACTGGTCCATATAGTGGCCGTTCAGCTCACGGGCCAGCGTTTCGGAGGCGGCGTAGATTTCGCAGGCGCTTTCCACAAAGTGGCAGCGACCGCCGTAAAATTCGATCTGCTCGATTTTGCGTTTTGCGGTGCAGGAGGGCATCACCGCGATAAACGGCAGACCCAGCAGGCGGGCGAAATAGGCTTCGGATACCGCCGTTGAACCGGAAGAGGATTCAATAATGGTGGTACCCTCTTTAATCCAGCCGTTACATAAACCGTATAAAAACAGCGAGCGCGCCAGGCGATGCTTCAGGCTGCCGGTAGGATGGGTGCTTTCATCTTTCAGATAGAGCTGAATGCCGTCAAATCCCGGCAGGGAAAGGCGAATCAGATGCGTATCCGCCGAGCGCTGATAGTCGGCATTGATTTCGCTGATCGCATGTTTAACCCAGGTGCTATTCATCGTCGTTATCCGTTTGTCATTTTGTGCCTAGCATAGCGAAAAGCACAGAAAAAATTGTTGCTATCTGGCCTTTAAAATAGAATGAAGGGAGAAAAATTTTCTCTGTGAGGTGGGTATGCTAGATAAAATTGACCGCAAGCTCCTTTCATTGCTGCAAAGTGACTGTACCCTCTCTTTGCAGGCGCTGGCAGATGCCGTTAATCTGACCACCACCCCGTGCTGGAAGCGTCTTAAGAAGCTGGAAGATGACGGCATTCTTCTGGGGCGCGTCGCGCTGTTAGATCCTGAAAAACTGGGGCTTGGGTTGACGGCATTTGTGCTGATAAAAACCCAGCATCACAGCAGCGAGTGGTATTGCCGCTTCGTCACCCAGGTGTCTGAGATGCCCGAAGTGCTCGGTTTCTGGCGCATGGCCGGCGAGTACGATTACCTGATGCGCGTCCAGGTGGCCGACATGAAGCGCTATGATGACTTCTACAAGCGGCTGGTGAACAGCGTGCCGGGGTTATCGGACGTCACCTCAAGCTTCGCCATGGAACAGATTAAATACACCACAGCATTACCTATTGAATAACTTCGTAAAATACCTTCAGGAACAAACCGCGTGCGATTATTTGCCCAATTAAGCTGGTACTTTCGTCGGGAGTGGCAACGCTACCTCGGTGCAGTCGCCCTGCTTATTATCATTGCCATCCTGCAGCTGATCCCGCCGAAAGTGGTGGGCTACGTCGTGGATGGCGTCACCGAACAGCATTACACCACCGCACGGGTGTTGATGTGGGTTGGCACGCTGGTGCTGACGGCGGTCATTGTTTATCTGCTGCGCTACGTCTGGCGCGTGCTGCTGTTTGGTGCGTCCTATCAGCTGGCCGTTGAGCTGCGCGAAGATTTTTATCACCAGCTGAGCCGACAGCATCCCGAATTCTATCTGCGCCACCGCACCGGGGATCTTATCGCGCGCGCCACTAACGACGTTGACCGCGTGGTCTTTGCCGCCGGGGAAGGGGTGTTGACGCTGGTGGACTCGCTGGTGATGGGCTGTGCGGTGCTGATCGTCATGTCCACGCAGATCAGCTGGCAATTGACCCTGCTGGCCCTGCTGCCGATGCCGATCATGGCGCTGGCGATCAATCGCTATGGTGAACAGCTGCACGAGCGCTTCAAGCTGGCGCAGGCGGCGTTTTCGTCGCTGAACGATCGCACCCAGGAGAGCATGACCAGCATCCGCATGATCAAAGCGTTTGGCCTGGAGGACCGGCAATCAGCGCTGTTTGCGGCCGATGCCGCGGACACGGGAGCGAAGAACATGCGCGTCGCGCGTATTGATGCTCGCTTTGACCCGACGATCTATATCGCAATCGGCATGGCAAACCTGCTGGCCATTGGCGGCGGCAGCTGGATGGTGGTACAGGGCACGCTCACCCTGGGGCAATTGACCAGCTTTGCCATGTATCTGGGGCTGATGATCTGGCCGATGCTGGCGCTGGCCTGGATGTTTAACATTGTGGAGCGCGGCAGTGCCGCCTATAGCCGCATTCGCGCCATGCTGGCCGAAGCGCCGGTGGTCATCGACGGTAGCGAAGCCGTACCGGAAGGGCGTGGCGTCATGCATGTCGACGTCCGCAAGTTTGTCTATCCGCATACGGAGCATCCGGTGCTGGAGAACGTCAGCTTTACGCTGCAGCCTGGCCAGATGCTGGGCATCTGTGGCCCGACGGGATCCGGTAAAAGTACCGTGCTGTCGCTGCTCCAGCGCCACTTTGACGTCACGCAGGGCGATATTCGCTTCCATGATATTCCGCTCACCAGCCTGCTGCTGGATGAGTGGCGTGGTCGCCTGGCGGTTGTCAGCCAGACGCCGTTTCTTTTTTCTGACACCGTGGCGAACAACATCGCGCTTGGGTGCCCGGCGGCAACGCAGGAAGAGATCGAGCATGTGGCACGTTTGGCCAGCGTGCATGATGACATTTTGCGCCTGCCGCAGGGCTACGACACCGAAGTCGGGGAACGCGGCGTCATGCTGTCCGGCGGGCAAAAACAGCGTATCTCCATTGCCCGCGCGCTGCTGCTGAATGCGGAAATCCTGATCCTGGACGATGCGCTCTCCGCCGTGGATGGCCGAACCGAGCATCAGATCCTGCATAACCTGCGCCAGTGGGGTGACGGACGCACGATAATCATCAGTGCGCACCGTTTGTCAGCGCTTACCGAAGCCAGCGAAATTCTGGTATTGCAGCACGGCCATATTGCCCAGCGTGGGCAGCATGACGCGCTGGCCGAGCAGCCGGGCTGGTATCGCGATATGTACCGCTATCAACAGCTTGAAGCGGCGCTGGACGATGCGCCGGAACAGGATCAGGAGGCCGCCAATGCGTAAGCTCGGAACGATGTGGCCGACGCTCAAACGTCTGCTGGCCTACGGCTCGCCGTGGCGTAAACCGCTCTCGGTTGCCGTGCTTTTACTCTGGATTGCGGCGATTGCCGAAGTGAGCGGTCCGCTGCTCATCAGCTATTTTATCGACAACATGGTCGCCAAAAGCTATCTACCGCTCGGGCTGGTGGCGGGGTTAGGCGTGGCCTACGTCGGCTTACAGCTGACGGCGGCAGGGTTGCATTATGCTCAGTCGCTGCTGTTTAACCGGGCCGCCGTGGGCGTTGTTCAGCAGTTGCGTACCGATGTCATGGACGCGGCGCTTCGCCAGCCGCTCAGCGAGTTTGATATCCAGCCGGTCGGGCAGGTGATTTCGCGCGTGACCAACGATACCGAGGTGATCCGCGATCTGTACGTTACCGTGGTCGCGACGGTATTACGCAGCGCGGCGCTGATTGGCGCGATGCTGGTGGCGATGTTCAGCCTCGACTGGCGCATGGCGCTGGTGGCGATCACCATCTTCCCGGCGGTGCTGATCGTCATGGTGATTTATCAGCGTTACAGCACGCCGATTGTGCGTCGGGTTCGCGCCTATCTGGCCGACATCAACGATGGCTTCAACGAAGTGATTAACGGCATGAGCGTCATCCAGCAGTTCCGCCAGCAGGCGCGCTTTGGCGAGCGCATGGGCGAAGCCAGCCGTTCGCACTATATGGCGCGTATGCAGACGCTGCGCCTGGACGGTTTCCTGCTGCGACCGCTGCTGAGCCTGTTCTCGGCGCTGGTGCTGTGTGGGCTGCTGATGCTCTTTGGCCTGAGCTCAAACGGTACGATTGAGGTGGGCGTGCTGTACGCTTTTATTAGCTATCTGGGACGCCTCAACGAGCCGCTGATCGAGCTCACTACGCAGCAATCGATGCTGCAACAGGCGGTCGTCGCCGGTGAGCGCGTCTTTGAGCTGATGGACAGGCCGCGTCAGGCCTACGGCAATGATGAGCGACCTCTGCAAAGCGGGGCAATCGCCTTTGATAACGTCTCGTTTGCCTATCGTGAAGACCGTCTGGTGTTGCAGGACATCACGCTTGACGTTCCGTCGCGCGGTTTCGTCGCGCTGGTGGGTCATACCGGCAGCGGTAAAAGCACGCTCGCCAGCCTGTTGATGGGCTACTACCCGGTCACGCAAGGCGAAATCCGCCTCGACGGGCGCCCGCTCGCGTCTCTTAGCCACACGGTGTTACGCAAAGGCGTTGCGATGGTGCAGCAGGATCCGGTCGTACTGGCCGATACCTTCTTTGCCAACGTAACCCTGGGGCGGGACTATTCAGAGGCACAGGTTTGGGCGGTACTGGAAACGGTGCAGCTGGCAGAGCTGGCGCGCGGGTTCAGCGACGGGATCAACACGAAGCTGGGCGAGCAGGGCAACAATCTCTCCGTGGGGCAAAAACAGCTCCTGGCGCTGGCGCGCGTCCTGATTGAAACGCCGCAGGTGCTGATTCTTGACGAAGCCACGGCCAGCATAGACTCCGGTACCGAGCAGGCGATTCAGCAGGCGCTGGCCGCCGTACGCGACCATACGACGCTGGTGGTGATTGCCCACCGTCTTTCCACCATCGTCGACGCGGACACTATTCTGGTGCTGCATCGCGGACAAGCCGTGGAGCGCGGTACGCACCGCGAGCTGCTGGAAGCAAAAGGGCGCTACTGGCAGATGTACCAGCTGCAGCTGGCGGGCGAAGAGCTGGCCGCCAGCGTGCGTGATGAAGAGTCGCTTAGCGCCTGATGCACTAAAATGAGGCGCCGCGCTAACAGTCATTCCTGTTGGTGCAAAACTGAAACGCACCCTGCACCGGCATGGTGCGTTTTTTTTCACCGGTTCATTTATCAGGACCGTGTAACGCACATCGCACCGCGATTCCCTCCCGTTTTCATTTCTGGCACATCCCTTGCAATACCTTCCGCGTAAGCTGCGGCCATTACCGAATTCTGACTGGAGGGGATCTATGAAGCTGGTTACGGTTGTAATCAAACCATTCAAACTCGAAGACGTGCGTGAAGCATTGTCTTCAATGGGCATTCAGGGACTGACTGTCACCGAAGTGAAAGGCTTTGGTCGTCAGAAGGGTCATGCCGAGCTTTATCGCGGGGCGGAATACAGCGTTAACTTTCTGCCAAAAGTAAAAATTGATGTCGCGATTGCTGACGATCAGCTTGATGAAGTCATTGATGTCATTAGCAAAGCGGCCTACACCGGCAAAATTGGCGACGGCAAAATTTTCGTTGCCGAACTGCAGCGCGTCATTCGCATCCGTACCGGCGAATCTGACGAAGCGGCTCTGTAATTAACGCCTGGCACACAGTGATAGGGATCGAGAAAATGAAGATAGCAACACTTAAAACGGGTCTGGGTTCGCTGGCGCTGCTGCCGGGCCTGGCGCTGGCTGCTGCCCCAGCGGTGGCCGACAAAGCCGATAACGCCTTTATGATGATCAGCACCGCGCTGGTGCTGTTCATGTCCATTCCGGGCATTGCGCTGTTCTACGGCGGCCTGATCCGTGGCAAAAACGTTCTCTCCATGCTGACGCAGGTTGCCGTGACGTTCGCACTGGTCTGCGTGCTGTGGGTGGTTTACGGTTACTCGCTGGCGTTCGGCACGGGCAACGCGTTCTTTGGTAACTTCGACTGGGTGATGCTGAAAAACATTGAACTGACCGCGCTGATGGGCAGCTTCTATCAGTATATTCACGTGGCGTTCCAGGGCTCCTTCGCCTGCATTACCGTCGGGCTGATTGTGGGCGCGCTCGCTGAGCGTATTCGTTTCTCTGCGGTCCTGATCTTCGTGGTGGTCTGGCTGACGCTCTCCTATGTGCCGATTGCGCACATGGTCTGGGGTGGCGGTCTGCTGGCGACGCACGGCGCGCTGGACTTCGCGGGCGGTACCGTTGTTCACATTAACGCCGCGGTCGCGGGTCTGGTGGGCGCATACCTGATTGGCAAACGCGTGGGCTTCGGTAAAGAGGCGTTCAAACCGCACAACCTGCCGATGGTCTTTACCGGTACCGCGATCCTCTACTTTGGCTGGTTTGGCTTCAACGCCGGCTCAGCCAGTGCCGCGAACGAAATTGCTGCGCTGGCCTTCGTGAACACCGTGGTGGCAACGGCGGGTGCAATCCTCTCCTGGGTATTTGGCGAGTGGGCGGTGCGCGGTAAACCTTCCCTGCTGGGTGCCTGCTCGGGGGCGATTGCGGGTCTGGTCGGTATTACGCCTGCGTGTGGTTATGTCGGCGTAGGTGGCGCGCTGCTGGTTGGCCTGGTGTCCGGTCTGGCGGGTCTGTGGGGTGTGACCGCACTGAAACGTCTGCTGCGCGTGGATGACCCTTGCGATGTATTTGGCGTTCACGGCGTGTGCGGGATTGTCGGCTGTATCATGACCGGTATCTTCGCGGCGAAATCGCTCGGTGGTGTGGGCTATGCAGAAGGCGTCACCATGGTTCATCAGGTGCTGGTGCAGCTGGAAAGTATTGCTATCACCGTGGTGTGGTCTGCGGTTGTCGCGTTCATCGGCTACAAGCTGGCGGACATGACGGTCGGTCTGCGCGTACCGGAAGAGCAGGAACGCGAAGGTCTGGATGTGAACAGCCACGGCGAGAATGCGTATAACGCATGATCTGAGTGTCTTGCCGGGTGGCGGCTTCGCCTTACCCGGCCTACAACAGCACAAAACGTAGGCCCGGTAAGCGTCGCGCCACCGGGCTTTTTACATCAACCTCTGTTACGCATTACCCCTTCCTGCACCGTTGAAGCCACCAGCACGCCGTCCTGAGTATAAAACTCCCCACGCACAAACCCGCGGGCGCTGGATGCCGACGTACTCTCCACGCTGTAGAGCAGCCACTCATTCATGTTGAAGGGACGGTGGAACCACATCGAGTGATCGATCGTTGCGACCTGCATCCCTTTTTCGAGGAAGCCGACGCCGTGCGGCTGCAGCGCCACCGGCAGGAAGTTGAAGTCAGACGCATAGCCCAGCAGATACTGATGGACGCGGAAATCTTCCGGCACGGTGCCGTTGGCGCGGATCCACACCTGACGCTTTGGCTCGGCGGTGTGGCCCTTCATCGGGTTGTGGAATTCGACGGGGCGGATCTCAAGCGGCTTATCGCAGAGAAACTTCTCTTTGACCTGCGGCGGCAGCAGATGCGCCAGGGCGCGAGCGATATCCGTCTCCGATTTGAGATCGTCCGGCGAGGGGGCTGGGGGCATGACTTTCTGATGCTCATAACCCGGCTCTGGCGCCTGGAAGGAGGCGGTCATGTAAAAGATCGGCTTACCGTT
The DNA here is from genome assembly GCF_020567405.1 of Enterobacter sp. TCD1-1. Classification (NCBI taxonomy): domain Bacteria; kingdom Pseudomonadati; phylum Pseudomonadota; class Gammaproteobacteria; order Enterobacterales; family Enterobacteriaceae; genus Enterobacter; species Enterobacter sp. TCD1-1. The sequence goes on from NZ_JAJCXF010000001.1 coordinate 158,947, forward strand.
CTGAATGGCCGCGACGCGGCGCGCGCTGAAGCTGTTGCCGTCTCGCAGAACTTCAACGTCATACACGATGGGTTTCGCGCTATCGCCAGGGCGTAAGAAGTAGCTGTGGAATGAATGCACCAGACGGTCTGCCGGGACAGTCTCCTTTGCAGCGTACAGCGCTTGTCCAACGACTTGCCCACCGAAGACCTGGCGTAAGCCTAAATCTTCACTCTGTCCGCGAAAGAGTCCTTCCTCAATTTTTTCCAGATTCAGTAATGTCAGCAGATTGTTCAGTGCCTGACTCATAGTTGTCCTCAATAAACGCCGTAGCGAAAGATAGGCAGAGTATAACGCAGAAATGAAAGTGGTCCGATGGGTAGAATAATCTGAATATCGGGATGATTTCAGGCATTAATCAGTGAGTTGTGCCACACTTAACTACGTTATGTGATTGAAACGACATCGGATGGGATCGATCCCGCTGGTGCATTGATGATAAGGAGACTTCAATGAAACTCGTGCCTATGCTAAGTGGTGTAGCGATTGCGGTGGCGTTGTCCGCCTGTGCCGGTAAGAGCGCCCAGGTGCCAGTGCCAGCAGCTGACCCGAACGGGATTAATACCCTTTCGCAGCAGTCCATTCAGCAGCCTAACGTTTCCGGTACCATCTGGATTAAACAGAAAGTTGCGTTGCCGCCGGATGCGGTATTAACGGTGACGCTGTCTGATGCTTCCCTTGCCGACGCGCCGTCGAAAGTCGTGGCTCAGCGTGCCGTCCGCACTGAAGGCAAGCAGGCGCCGTTTAGCTTCGTGTTGCCGTATAACCCGTCGGACGTGCAGCCTAATGCCCGTATTCTGCTGAGCGCAGCGGTCACCATCAACGGTAAGCTGGTGTTTATCACCGATACGGTCCAGGAAGCGATTAACAACGGTGGGACCAAAATCGACCTGAACCTGGTGCCTGTGCAACAGACCGAAGTGCCGATCGCACCGCAGACCAATCAGCCGTCCCTGCCAACCCCACCCACTCAGATGTAATGGGTATTCCCCTCTCCTTCGGGAGAGGGGTTAATACACCCACCGGTACTTCTGCAAATCGATCTGACCCGACCCTGACACCTGCACCCCCTCTGAAAGTAACGCCTGACGCTGACGCTGGAGATCCGGCCCGGTGAGTGAGATGACGCCATGACGGTTCACCACCCGATGCCAGGGTAGCGTACTGCCTTCCGGCAGCCGTTTCAGGACGCCTCCAACCTGTCGCGCCGCGCGCGGGGAACCGGCCAGGCGCGCGACATCACCATAGGTGGTAACATAGCCCTCCGGGATTGAAGCCACGATTTGCCATACGCGCTGTGGAAAGGAGTCGTGCTCGTCCATACCTTCACCTGTGGGGAGTTTCTGGAGAGCCATGGTAAACGAAGATCGTCATGATTGCTGCGCCTGTTTGCGCAAGAAACCAGCATCCGGTTCCTGGCGGCTTGCAATTGGACCTTTGCACAGGGATAATGCGCCAGCGCGTTGGTTATCAACGCTCTCAATGGGGGCTCTGTTGGTTCTCCCGCAACGCTACTCTGTTCACCAGGTCAGGTCCGGAAGGAAGCAGCCAGGGCAGACGACGTGTGTGCCGGGATGTAGCTGGCAGGGCCCCCACCCATTTCCGCCCTCACAAAATCTTCCTGCTTTCACCTCTCACTTTTGACGGCTATCCCACAATAATATTATGCCTATATCGTGTAATATATATTTCATCGCTCTGAAATATTAATGTCATAAACCTGTAATAATAGTCGGGCATTTTATCATTGGCCGTCTATTTTCTGGCATAACTCAAAAAAATATATATCTGGATAACATTGTTAACTTCGTGTATTAAATAAAGTACTTATTCCGAAGGGAAGTGACAAACATGGCTACAGCGGTATTAAACGTTAAGATTGATGACGCGCTAAAAGAAAGGCTTCGCCACTATGCGGAAGTGAATAACGAGAACTTAAGCGTGACGACAGAGAAACTGCTGCTGCTGGCGTTCGAAGCAGTAGAAGAGGCGGGAGTATCGGAAGAGGATATTGATAATCAGCATACGGAAGAAGAGAGTGTTTCTCCATTTACTCCTAAAGAAATCAAGGCTCTACGTAAACTTCTGAAGAAGAGAAAATGAAACAACAACTGTCAACTGCCAGTGACTACAAAGAGGCCTGCGATCTGCTGCGTTCAGGCTACGTGAAGCATGTACGTCTTGGCTGGAATGTCGGAAGTGATGAGTTCTTTCGTATTGCGTCTGACTGGTGTGATACTGGCGCAAAAATAAAGAAAGACGGTGAAAACTTCGTTATTTCACTGAAAGGTTTTCCTATTCCTGCTCAGCATTAATTCCGGATGGGTGAAAACTGCTGACTGTATCCGTGACAGTCAGCAGTTTTTATTTTTTATGATCGGCTTCAAACTTTTGCTATTAAATCACGCTGCGTTTAACGGCTGGCACGTTTTTATTCAGGGCGAGCCATAACGGTTTAATCCTCAGCAGCGCCTGTTCAAGCTCTGTTGGCTCGAGCGAGAAGGGCATCCGCAAATAGCGGTCAAACGCACCCGATAAACCAAACCGCGTACCGGTTCCCAGATTAATCCCCAGAATCTCAGCCCGCGCGGCAAGCTGTGTCGCCAGCATGCCCGGTAGCTCGATCCAGTAAGAGAGCCCGCCTTCCGCTTCATGGAATGTCCAGTCCGGGAAATGTTCACGCAGCAATTCACCGCATCGATCGCGTCGCTCCGCCAGCATTTTGCGGCGTGCGGGTAGAAACGTCTCGCTGTTGTTGATGAGCCACAGCGCCGCCAGCTGTTCCAGCAGCGGTGAACCTAAATCGAGGGTATCGCGCGTCTGGGCAAGCGTGGCGATCGTGCGCGAGGAGGCGCGGATCCAGCCGAGACGCAGCCCGCCCCAGAAACTTTTTCCGGCGGAGCCTAAGGTGATGACGGTGGCCTGCGGGTTAAAGGAGGCCAGCGGAGGCGGAGGAGGGGCGTCAAACCAGAGATCCACCATCGTTTCATCCACCACCAGCGCCGTACGGGTTTGCGCAGCAATATCGGTAATGGCCTTGCGCGTCGCGATATCCATACAGCGCCCGGTGGGGTTATGAAAATCAGGCATCAGGTACGCCAGGCGCGGCGCGGTTTGGGCAAGCGTGGCGGCGAAGCCATCCGTATCCCAGCCCGTTTCCGGCAGCGACACCCCCACGGGCCGACACTGCGCGCCCTGAATGGCGGCAATCGCCAGTGGATAGGTGGGGTGATCGACCACGACGCGATCCCCGGGCCCGGTCATCATCCGCAGGACCAGCGCGAAGCCGCTGACGGCGCCATTGACCACCATCACTTCGTCCGCACGGGTGGGAAGGCCCCGCGCGGTATAACGCGCAGCAATGGCCTCCCGCAGCGTCGGCAGTCCTAGCTGATCGTAGCCCGTCAGCGAGAGGTGCTGCGTAATGGCCGTGAGCGCATGGGTATACGCCTGGTGGATCTCCGGCCCGGCATTGAGGGCGGCAGTGGAAAGATCCAGTGCGGCACTCGCTGCGGAAAGTGTGGGAACGGCGCGCGTATCCGGGAGGATCACGCGTGACCCGCTGCCGTGGCGGCTTTCAAGATATCCCTCCTCGCGCAGATGGGCGAGGGCGCTGCTGATGGTGGTCCGGCTCACGTCCAGCGCCGTGGCCAGCTCGCGCTCCCCCGGTAGCCGTGTATTCAATGCCAGACGTCCATCAAGGATTAACAGGCGCAGCGCATCGGCCAACTGCCGCCAGAGCGGCGTGCGGGATGAGGTTTGCTGCCAGTGGCCTAAAAGGCGTACCAGCGACTGGCTTCCGAAGCGACGTGACGACATATGCAGTCCACTATTTGAAAACTGGACATTAATCATAGTGCCATTTTAGGTCAGGATGAAAGCCTGGTTCACTGGAGAAGATAAAAATGGTACGTCGTCTGCTACAACTCTATGTCGGTTTAGGACTGTATGGCCTGTCCACCGCGATGTTTATTCGTTCCGATTTGGGTGTCGATCCCTGGGATGTTTTTCACCTTGGGGTGGGGATACAGCTGGGGATGACCATCGGGACGGTGATCATTTTAACCGGTGCTGCGGTGCTGCTGCTGTGGATCCCCCTGCGCCAGATGCCGGGCCTGGGCACCATCAGCAACGTGATTTGTATCGGTCTGGCGGCGGACGCCAGCATGGCGCTTATTCCGGAACTGGATTCGTTACCTGTTCGCATCGCTTTCCTGGTGTCGGGCATCGTGATGAACGCGATTGCGACCAGCATGTACATTGGCGCCGGTTTTGGGCCTGGTCCGCGCGACGGCCTGATGACCGGCATTCATGCCCGTCTGGGGTGGTCCATTCGCAGCGTGCGCACCTCCATTGAGGTGTCCGTCCTGCTGATTGGGTGCGTGCTTGGCGGCACGTTTGGGGTGGGAACGGTCGTGTATGCCCTGACCATTGGCCCACTTATCCAGCTCTGTCTGCCCTGGTTCCGCCAGAAGCCGCGCGTTGCTGAAATCGCGCAGCCGGAGCGGGTTGTTTAATTTTGCGAGGCGCTCACATGTTTTAACGGCGTCGCTGTGTCACAATAATGAGCCACGACTCACGCGATGCCACAATGCATGAAAGCGATCACTCTCTATGATGTCGCCCTCCTTGCGGGGGTTTCTTATCAGACCGTCTCTCGCGTCATTAACGACGCCGAGCATGTCTCTGCCCGCACGCGGGAAAAGGTGCAGCAGGCGATGGCAGAGCTGCACTACGTGCCTAACCTGCGGGCACAGCAGCTGGCGGGTAAACGCACCCGCACGCTGGGACTCATCACCACCGATCTGGCCCTGCATGCGCCCTCGCAAATTGTGTCGGCGGTAAAATCGCGTGCGGCCGAAAAAGGGGCGAGCGTCCTCATTTCCATGGTGGAGCAGCCGCAGCAGTGTCAGGTCGCGCTTCAGGCGCTACTGGCGCAGCGGGTGGAGGCGTTGCTGGTGAATGTGCCGCTCGACGATTCTGACGCCGAAGCGCTCAGGGCGCTGGCATCACCTGTTCCGGTGCTGTTCCTTGATGTCTCGCCTTCAGCACAGGTAAACAGCCTCGTGTTTAACTCCGGGCAGGGGGCGCATCTGGGCGTTGAGCACCTGCTTTCGCTGGGGCATCAGCATATTGCCCTGCTGAGCGGGCCGGAAAGCTCGGTCTCTGCTCGGGCGCGTCTGGCAGGATGGAAAGCGGCTCTGGCCCGCGCGGGGCATGACGCCGCTGCGGTGGCTTATGGAGACTGGAGCGCGGCCAGCGGTTATGAGAAAGGACATGTGCTGCTGTCGGGTAGCGCGGTGCCGGATGCCATTCTGGTGGCGAACGATCAAATGGCGCTCGGGGTGATGCGCGCCTGTGCTGAAAAGGGGATCGCGATTCCAGGTCAGATGTCGGTGGTCGGGTTCGACGATACGGCTGACAGCGCCTGGTTTTCCCCGCCGCTGACGACCATTCGCCAGGCATTTCGCGAGGCGGGTGAGCGCAGCGTGGAGTGGCTGCTGGCCCCCACCGAAGGCGAGACGTGCTGGCAGGTTCAGCAGCCGGTGGCGCTGGTTACCCGGCATTCCACCGCGCGCCGCGCGCCGCAGCAGGCCGAACGCGAGGATCTGGCGCAGCAGCTCAGAAGTCTGGCACTTCTGGCCGAGCAGCTTGCCCGCAAATAAAACTTTGTGATCGGACTCGCTACCCTGCGATCGAACGCTTTACCATCGCAGAGTGCCAGGGCATGTTAACCAAAATTGTGAGCGCTTCGCAAAGAGGTTGATATGTCTCATACACCTTCGCTGACCCTCAGCGACATCCTGGCCCGTCGGGACTGGGAAAACCCCGGCGTTACCCAGTGGAACCGCCTGCCCGCACACGCGCCGTTGCACAGTTGGCGTAATGAATCTTCCGCCAGGGATGACGCTGGATCCCTCAGCAGGCGCTCCCTCAACGGGATCTGGCGGTTTAGCTACTTTTCTGCTCCCGAGCGGGTTCCTCAGGCATGGGTCACCGAAGATTGCGCTGATGTCGTCGCGATGCCCGTGCCGTCGAACTGGCAGATGCAGGGGTTCGATACGCCCATCTATACCAATGTCACCTATCCGATCCCCGTTAACCCGCCTTTTGTACCGCAGGAAAACCCGACAGGTTGTTACTCGCTCACATTCGACGTGGATGACGCCTGGCTTCAGAGCGGGCAAACCCGAATTATTTTTGATGGCGTGAACTCGGCGTTCCATCTGTGGTGCAACGGGCAGTGGATAGGCTATTCCCAGGACAGTCGATTGCCCGCCGAGTTTGACCTCTCGGCGGCATTACGCCCAGGGCAGAACCGCCTGGCGGTCATGGTCTTGCGCTGGTGCGACGGCAGCTATCTGGAAGATCAGGACATGTGGCGCATGAGCGGCATTTTCCGTGATGTCTCCCTGCTGCATAAGCCGGAGACGCACATTGCGGATTATCATGTGGTCACCGATCTGAATGCGGAACTGGACCGCGCGGTGCTGAAAGTCGAGGTCGCGTTGACAGGCGCTGACTACGCGGAGTGCGACGTGGCGATAACGCTGTGGCGCAACGGTGAACGCTGTGGCAGCACCACCCAACGGCCAGGCTCTGCCATTGTGGACGAGCGCGGCAACTGGGCCGAGCGGTTAACGGCGGCGATCCCGGTTACAGCCCCGGCATTATGGAGTGCGGAAACCCCGGAACTCTATCGCCTGACGATCGCGCTTTTGGATGCGCAGGGCAACGTGCTGGAGACGGAAGCCTGCGATGTCGGCTTCCGCCGGGTTGAAATCAGCAACGGCCTGCTGAAGCTCAACGGTAAACCGCTGTTGATCCGCGGGGTTAACCGGCACGAGCATCATCCGGAAAACGGCCAGGTGATGGACGAAGCGACGATGCGTCGCGATATCGAGATCATGAAGCAGCACAACTTCAACGCCGTGCGCTGCTCGCATTACCCGAATCATCCGCTGTGGTACCGGCTTTGCGACCGCTATGGGCTGTACGTTGTTGACGAAGCCAACATCGAAACCCACGGCATGGTGCCGATGAGCCGCCTTGCTGACGATCCGCGCTGGCTGCCCGCCATGAGCGAGCGCGTGACCCGTATGGTGCAGCGCGATCGTAATCATCCCTCAATTATCATCTGGTCGCTGGGCAATGAGTCCGGGCACGGTGCAAACCACGACGCGCTGTACCGCTGGGTGAAATCCACGGATCCGACGCGTCCGGTGCAGTATGAAGGTGGCGGCGCGAACACGGCGGCGACCGATATTGTCTGTCCGATGTATGCCCGGGTCGATCAGGATCAGCCCTTCCCGGCAGTGCCTAAATGGTCAATCAAGAAATGGATCGGCATGCCGGATGAAACACGCCCGCTGATCCTCTGCGAATACGCCCACGCGATGGGGAACAGCTTCGGCGGGTTCGCGAAATACTGGCAGGCGTTTCGCAGCCACCCTCGCCTGCAGGGGGGATTTGTCTGGGACTGGGTCGATCAGGCTCTGACGAAGCAAGATGAAGAAGGCAATTCGTTCTGGGCATACGGCGGGGACTTTGGCGATAAGCCAAACGACCGACAGTTCTGCCTCAACGGCCTGGTCTTCCCCGATCGCACGCCGCACCCGGCGCTGTTCGAGGCGCAGCGCGCGCAGCAGTTCTTCACCTTTACGCGGGTCAGTACCTCTCCGCTGGTGATTGAGGTGCAAAGCGGTTACCTGTTCCGCCATACCGATAACGAGGTGCTGAGCTGGACGGTCGCCCGGGATGGGGAGGTGCTGGCTTCGGGCGAGGTGACGCTGGCGATAGCCCCTGAAGGCGCTCAGCGTCTGGAGATCGCTCTGCCAGAATTGAAAGCCGAACCGGGGGAAGTCTGGCTGAATGTTGAAGTGCGCCAGCCGCGTGCAACGCCGTGGTCACCGGCTGACCATCGCTGCGCGTGGGAGCAGTGGCCGCTTCCGTCTCCGCTGTTTGTCGCACCGCCAGCCTCTGCGGGCGAGCCGCCGGTTTTGACGCAAAACGACCGCATCCTGGCGATCGCGCATGGTCAACAGCGCTGGCAGTTCGATCGCGCATCCGGAAACCTGACCCAATGGTGGCGAAATGGCGTGGAAACGCTGATGTCACCTTTGACGGATAACGTCAGCCGTGCGCCGCTGGACAATGATATTGGCGTGAGTGAAGCGACGAGGATCGATCCGAATGCCTGGGTTGAACGCTGGAAAGCGGTGGGCATGTACAATTTCACCTCGCGCGTTCTGTACTGTGAGGCAGAGCAGCATGCGGGCGAAGTTGTGGTCAACACCCTTCACGTCGGGGAGTATCATGGCAAAACGCTGTTCCTGAGCCGTAAAGTCTGGCGGGTGGATGACCAGGGGAGGCTGCACGGCGATATTCAGGTGGATATTGCGTCCGATATCCCGGAACCCGCGCGCGTTGGCCTGAGCGTTCATCTCGCCGAAACGCCGGAAAACGTGTCCTGGCTGGGGCTGGGGCCGCATGAAAACTACCCGGACAGAACGCTGGCGGCACAGCAGGGACGCTGGACATTACCCCTGGCGGAGATGCACACCCCGTATATCTTCCCGACGGAAAATGGTTTGCGCTGTGATACGCGGGAGCTGGCGCTGGGAACGCATCAGCTACATGGCCGGTTCCATTTCTCGGTGAGCCGCTACAGCCAGCAGCAGCTGCGCGAGACAACCCATCACCATCTGCTGCGGGAAGAGCCGGGGTGCTGGCTCAACCTCGATGCGTTCCATATGGGCGTGGGCGGCGACGACTCCTGGAGCCCCAGCGTTTCACCGGAATTCATTCTGCAGACGCGCCAGCTTCGCTACACCTTTAGCTGGCAGCAAAATCCTTAACGGATCATTGAGATGCGGCCACAGGGCGTGGCCGCAGGCTTACGCCAGAATGCCGCTCAGACCGTGCAGGCTCATATAAATTCCTACCACGGTAATCAGCGTAGCGGAAATCCACGGCGCTTTACGGGAAAGCTCGTTAAACCCGGGCCAGCGTTTTGTCGCGTGCTTGAGGCTTAAGGCGGCAATCGCACCGGAAGCCACCAGGGTTAACGCCAGACCAATACTGAAGCTGAACACCAGCGTCGCGCCGAGGGCGAAATGCTTCAGCTGCAGGCAGATCAGCAGAACGGTAATGGACGCCGGGCAGGGGATAAGCCCGCCGGTCAGGCCAAACATGACGATCTGTCCGGTGGTGACGTTTTGTCCGCTAAAGCGCCGGTTGATATCCTGCGCGTGGGCGCGCTGGTGAGCATCCTGCCACTCCTCTTCAACCAGCGGGTGTTCGTGGTGGTGATGATCATGATGATGGTCATGGTGGTGGTGATCATGGTCGTGATGGTGATGATCGTGTGGCTGGCTCTCTTTCCAGGTTCGCCACGCCATCCACAGGGCGATCGCAACGATCAATACCCCTGAGATCAGCTGGAACCAGGGTTCAGACGTATGCGCATCCCATCCCCGCCCAAACCATAAACCCGCCATAGCGATGATCCAGACCACTGCCGTATGGGAAAACGTGGCCGCCAGGCCGAGCAGGACCGCCTGTTTCAGCGTACCGCGGATAGCCACGATAAAGGCGGCCATCATGGTCTTTGAGTGGCCCGGTTCCAGGCCATGCAGCGCGCCAAGCAGGATGGCGCTGGGAACAAACAGCCAGGCATTACCCTGCTGCAGAAGTGAAGCAAAATCGGTCATGGGGGATTCCGGCGTGGAAAATGTCTGCAAATACTACTCCCCCCCAGTAGGGTAATACTACCCCCCAGTAGAAAAATACTCAGGGGGAGTAGGGCGTGTTATGCTTTAAAAGCCAAAAATAAGGGATAAAGAGATGTCACATACCGTTCGCGACAAGAAAATGTTACTGACTCGGCTGAAGAAAATTCAGGGGCAGAGCAACGCTCTGGAGAAAATGCTGAACAGCGATCACGAATGCGCCGAGGTGTTACAGCAGCTGGCGGCGATCCGCGGGGCGGTCAACGGCATGATGATGCAGGTGATCGAAGGGCATTTAACCGATCATGTGGTGAAAGAACCTGAAGAAGCGCAGCGTGAAGCCGATCTTGGCGTGGTGCTGCAGGTGATCAAATCCTATCTTAAGTAGCGTGCGTGCCGAGGTTATTCTCTGCCCAAAGGATAAATTCCATTTTCGGCAGCGCTTTGCTGTAGTACCAGCCCTGTCCGTACTGCACGCCGTGCTGGTGCAGCCAGGCGAGCTGCCCGGCGGTCTCGACGCCTTCCGCAACCATCGCCAGCTTCAGCGACTTCGCCATTTCAATAATGTGTGGCGTCACGTTTTTGTACTCCAGCGCATCCACGAACGATTTATCAATTTTTAGCGTGTCGACATCCAGATCCTGCAGATAGCTCAGGCTGGAATAGCCCGTACCAAAATCATCTATATAGACAGGGTGCCCCGAACGGCGGAATGCGGCGATAGCCGGCGCGCTGATTTTGGGATCGGCAAAGCCGCGCTCGGTGACCTCAAGGGCGATTTGGCCCGGGTGGACCTTCCATTTGTTCAGCAAGTGACTCAGCAGCGGCGGCAGCGTGCCGGAGGTCAAATCGGCGGGCGCGAGGTTGATGGAGATATGCTGATCGGGGTGAAGGTGCAGCCAACTGCCCATATCCTCGAACACTTTTTCGATAACGAGCTGCGTCAGCTGGGAGATAAGCCCGGTTTGCTCAGCAAGGGGAATAAAGATATCAGGCGAGAGGCTGCTTCCGTCCGGCTGCGGCCAGCGCGTCAGTGCTTCTGCGCCGACAATTTTTCCGCTACACAGCGCCACGATGGGCTGATAGTGAACCACAAAATCGCGGCTATTAATGGCGTCAAGCAGGCGGTTGCGCGGCGACTGGATGCGACGCAGTATCCGCAGGACAAAGAGCGCGGCAAGCAGGCTTATCAGGACGCCGAAGGGCAGCCATAAAAGCAGCTGCCGGTGCCAGGTTTCCGCCAGCGGTTTGAGCGTAGCCCATGCGACAACGGTAAACCCCAGTTCAGGTACAGGCTTCATAACGTACATTGAACCGTCGTACTGTATGCTGGTCATCTCCTGACCTTTGATCATGTCACGGATATGCGGATCGAGTGTATTGCTGCTGGCGAAGATACGGTGTGTTGTGCTTCCTACCAGGGCAGCATCAATCGCTATCTCGCCGAAAGGGATGACATCCACCAGTGAGGCCGGATCGACCAGGACAAGGTAATGACCTTGCCCCAGCACGGCCATGTAGCGATGAAACCCAAGATCGTTTTGCGTGGTCAGCCATGCGCTGTAACCGTCTTCGGTAATGCGCATCGGCGGGGGGAAAGGGGCGGCATGGCTGGTTTGCTCAAGAGAGGAGCAGAGCGGCCTGAGGTTGTCGATATAAATCACTTCCTGAACGTATCGCCACGAGAAAGCGACCCGTCGCATCTCTCTTAACTGCAACGGGCTGCACGGCACGCCCTCAAAGGCCTGCAGATGATTAAGCGCTTCTTTCGCCTGATCCACGACCTTGTCGGTGCGTATCAGCACGCGTGAGGCATAGTTTTCCAGCGCATCGACAAATTTATCTTCCGCCTGGCGATGGGCCAGCCAGATGCTCAGGCAAATGGGGACCAGCACGGAAAAGATGAGTACGCCAGTCACCAGACTGACCAGATGTCGGGTTTTCATGCTGTCGTGTCCTTCCTCGTATACCCGTTCCTGAGCACTGAGTTCCCTGCCTGAAGAGAAAGATTTTACCGCGAAATGATATAGTTATAGCACGTGGGTGGCTTGGTTTTCATTTTATCTCAGGTAAACCAGAAAATATCGTCAGAGGGGAGGGGTTGTTTTTTAAATCTGGCCTGGATATTATTTTGTTATGTTATAACAAAACATAAAGGATTGACGATGAAACCCAATATCCATCCCGCCTATCGCACCGTGGTCTTCCATGACACCAGCGCGAATGAATACTTCAAAGTGGGCTCAACCATTAAGACCGACCGCGAAATTGAACTCGACGGTGAAACGTATCCGTATATCACCATCGAGGTTTCTTCAAAATCGCACCCGTTTTATACCGGTAAGCAGAAAACGTTCTCCACGGACGGTAGCGCAGCGCGCTTCCGCAAGCGTTTTGGTGGATTTCTCAATGCGAAGCGGGGCTAACCATGCAGGTACTTAACTCATTGCGCAGTGCAAAACAGCGTCACCCGGATTGCCAGATAGTCAAACGCAAGGGACGCTTGTACGTGATTTGCAAATCCAATCCGCGCTTTAAGGCGGTTCAGGGACGTAAAAAAAGACGCTAAACGCGCGTTTCTCGCCAGCTTTCCAGGGATCTTTTCTGTTTGCCATCGGCAGTAAAATTGTCGGTGGCAAGCCAGCTTTCAAAGGCGTTCGCCAGCGTCGGCCACTCTTTATCGAGAATCGAAAACCAGTCGGTATCCCGGTTATGGCCTTTTATCACCAGCGCCTGACGAAAACGCCCCTCAAACTGAAAACCCAGACGCAGGGCGGCCTTGCGGGAAGGTTCGTTCAGGCTATTGCACTTCCACTCATAACGCCGGTAGCCCAGGGTATCGAACACATACCGCATCAGCAGATATTGCGCCTCTGTTGACATGGGCGTGCGGCTTAAAAGAGGCGAGAAGTGAACGTGCCCCACCTCCACGACCCCGTTTTTAGGATCGATCCGCATCAGGGACAGCGTTCCGACCGGAGACCGGGTCTGGTTATCGATAACGGTAAAGTGTATGGGGTCGGATAACTCACTCACGCTCGCCACCCATTCGGCAAACTCCTCTGCGGTAGCGTCGGGTTCACGCAGTAGCCACGTCCAGCTGCGCGTATCTCCGGCCAGGGAATAGGCGGAGAATAGCGCGTTGGCATGCTCCACGCGCAGCGGTTCAAGGCGACAATACCGGCCCTGAAGCACGACCCGGGATGGGGGCTGACGAGGTTGCCAGTCGCTAAGCGCTTCACCCACTGGCTGTCCGAACTGATTGAATGTCTTCATCTTCATTTCCGTGACGTTGAAAAGAGCTTCAGACTAGTGAATTGCTGGTTCCTTAAAAAGAACCACTGCGCTATGTTTTGATGGTGCCACGAGGAGACGAGATGAATATACCGGGTGATGAATTTTATACCTTGCTCAACGCAGCCCTGAAAAAACGCGGGGAAGAGACGCTCCAGCGCGCGCTTTATCTTGCTTTACGGGAGGCGATTCTGTGCGGAAGGCTCCTGTCCGGCAGCCAGCTTCCCGGTTCGCGAACGCTGGCCCTGCAGCTCTCCCTTTCCCGCAATACCGTCAATGCGGCGCTGGACCAGCTCACGCTGGAAGGGTATTTGCAGCGTAACCGCCAGGGAACGCGGGTGGCACAGCTGGCTTACCGCTCGGCCACCCGGACATTGCCTGACCCTGACATCAGGCTCGCCCGGCGGGTTGGCCTGCTGCCTGCGCCGGTGCAACGGGATACCCCGGTACTGGCATTTACGCCGGGGACACCCGCCATCAACTATTTCCCTCTGCCGCTGTGGCGGCGATTGTACGATCGCGTGATGCGGGAGGAGGGAAATGCCTTGCTGGGGTATGGCGACCCGGCCGGTGAACCGTCGCTGCGGGCAGCGATTGCCCGGCATCTCGCCCTGTCCCGCGGTATCGACTGCGACGCGAGCCAGATTGTGATCACGGAAGGCGCGCTTGAGGGCGTCAACCTGTGCACAATGTTGCTGAGTGAGCCGGGGGATATCGCCTGGGTAGAAAACCCCGGCTATAGCGGGGCAAAAAGCGCGTTTGTTAAAACCGGCCTGACCATGACGGGGATCCCGGTTGATGACGAGGGGATGTGCTGGGAGGGACTGAATGCCCCTTCTCCCTCGTTAATTTTTACCTCACCTTCACACCAGTTCCCCTACGGAAGCGTGCTCAGCGCCCGGCGGCGTCTGGCGCTGCTGGAGCTCGCCCGGCAGCACAACGCGTGGATCATCGAAGACGATTACGACAGCGAATTCCGTTATGCCGGAGAGCCCGTGCCGGCGATGCTGGGAATGGTCAACAATGCGCCCGTGGTTTATCTCGGGACGTTCAGTAAAACGCTGTTTCCGTCGCTCCGAATAGGGTTCATGGTCTTGCCGCCTGCGCTGGCGAAGGCGGTTCGTCCGGCCATCGGCTCGCTGTTGCGCGGTGGGCATCGTGCCGAACAGCGCACGCTGGCGCTGTTTATCGAAGAAGGTCACTATGCCCGTCATCTTGCCGCCATGCGTCGGCTCTATCGTAAACGATACCGCCAGCTGCGAGAGGTGCTGGGCGCAGAGCTTCATACGCCGCACCGTATTCTGGCCGGTGAAGGCGGGATGCATCTGACGCTGGCGATAGACGATATTGATGACCAGAAACTGGTGGAGCAGGCAAGGGCGTTTCAGCTGGCACCCGCTGCGTTGAGCGGGTACTACCTGGAGGCGAAGCAGGGGCAAACCGGTCTGGTTTTAGGTTACGGCAATACCTCTGCTTCTCAGTTTGCGCCGGGGATCCGGCGTCTGCAGGCGTTAATTACGCAGCAGCAGGGCGCGAAAGGGTAAAGACGTCATAGAAAGAGAGCTGACCTTTGGTAGAGACCATTTTCTGCAGCTTCTCTTTTTGCACGGTTTCAACGGCCGGAGAGTGCAGAATGCTGTCGATCAGCTCCTCTGGCACGTAACGCGTGTTGTACCATTCGCCGTTATAGCAGACCCGGAAATCGAGGACGTCGATATCTTCGTAACGGTAGCGCGGATTCACGTCGAAAAAGAAAAAGGCGTTAAAGACCACAAACAGTACAACCAGCAGCCAGACGGAGTCCACCAGTGTTTCAGACTTCAGCATCACAATAAGCGTCGCCAGCCAGGCGGCATACATGGCGACAAACAGTCCAGGATGTTTGCGAATAAAGCTAATGCTAAAGCGCGGGCGATTGTCGCGCTTTTCGCGGAGGTTAAGATCGTCGATGGTGGCGGTGAGCAGGCGCTGTATCTCGGTCATTTTTTGCCTTTATGAGAGTTGACAATACAGGGTGTCTGCCAATTTTAGGGGAGCCATTGGGCTGAAAAAAGTAACAGTCTGGCGCTAAAAGACCATAACAGTTGGCTCCCTACTCCCTCAGAGCGTTTTGATGATTTTTGCCGGATTGCCGCCCACGACAACGTTAGCCGGGACGTCTTTCGTCACCACGGCTCCGGAGGCCACCACCACATTATCACCAATGGTGACGCCAGGGTTAATAACCGCCCGACCACCGATCCAGACATTATTCCCAATGGTGACGGGTTTGCCAAACTCCACGCCGCTGTTCCGTTCCTCTGCATCCAGCGGATGGGTGGCCGTATAAATATGTACACCCGGCGCGAGCATGCAGTTATCGCCGATACGAACGGGGCAGACATCCAGCATCACGCAGTCGAAGTTCGCGTAAAAGTTTTTACCCAGAGAGATGTTATATCCATAGTCGCAGCGGAAGCTCGGTTCGATATAAGCGCCTTCGCTTTGCCCCAGCAGTTCCGCCAGGATGTTCTGGCGTTCTGTCTTTTCATCGGGCGCGGTGTGGTTATAGCGGTACACCAGATGGCGGGCCCGCAGTCTGTCGGCCCGTAACGTCTCATCGCCGGGGCGGTAGTGTTCACCGGCAATCATCTTCTGTTTTTCTACGCTCATAGGAAACCTCTCTGGAAAAGATTACCGCAGAGTAATAGGAACAGGCCGGGAGGGGAACGTTCCCGAAAAGCCGATGTGACTGGTGTCACAACAATGTTGCTGATAAACACGTTTTACACGGAGACCTGGCCTGGGCACAGGGAGCATAACGGGATAGGTAAAAACAGCTTAGAACGTGGCGTAGAACTCTACAGACACCCTTCAAACATTAACGGACAAATTTCCATACAGAAGTAGGGATTTTGTCATACAGCTTATTCATGGTCAGTTCAGCAAGACGATGGTCCGCGGCTGAATAAAATACGGCCAGTTCATTATCAGAAAGCTCGTATTTATTCTTTTCAATGACGCGTTCGAGCGTGTCAATTGACTGGCAACGTCGTAAGCGCATCAAATAATCGATTTTTGTGAGTGGTTTATCAGACATAAATTCACCTTAGTAATTGTAATAATTTTAACAGGAAAGACTAACCGGGTTAGCTCTGCTCACGTTGACGAAACAGCGGAATAGCCGGTTTCCCGATTTACGCCATTTTTGCAAATCCTGGGCGTTAATGCCGTAACTACTGAACAACATAAAGGTGTCGTCCAGGTATTCATCAATTTGCTCAATGAGCTTATTATCTTCATTGTACTTAATTTTATAATTAAGTGCGAAGGTTGCGATATGCTCTATCAGCTCATTCAACTGTAAATTGATGGCAGACGTTGGGTCGTTTACCCAGCCATGGTTACTTTCATCAAGGTTGGCAAGGCAGTCATGGTACAAGGATTCGCAGAGAAATTTCAACTGCGCGATATCATGCCTTTTTGGCGAGTACTCGTCCATAGCGCATCCCCTTCTGAGTGATTTCTTACTCACCGAACATCATAGTCGGGATGGATACAACTGACTTAGCTACATGAGTGCTGTGTTCCTGATAACTTAACTATAAGCCACTCCTTCCTGGATTTCATCGCGCTATTACGAAAAATTACAAATAAAACCGTAGACTGCGAGCATGTACGCAATGTT
Organism: Enterobacter sp. TCD1-1; assembly: GCF_020567405.1. Lineage (NCBI taxonomy): Bacteria > Pseudomonadati > Pseudomonadota > Gammaproteobacteria > Enterobacterales > Enterobacteriaceae > Enterobacter > Enterobacter sp. TCD1-1. The sequence continues at coordinate 175,678 of NZ_JAJCXF010000001.1, forward strand.
CCGTCCTGGACACCCTTTTTTTATCCAAATTAACGCGATTTTTTATCGCTTCCTTACGTTTCATTGGCTTAGCAAAACGGCCTGAAAAGTTCAGATTCGAACTTCTCTTTGTAAGAACTTCTCATTAGGAATATTCCTAATAGCTTAAGCGGAGAAATGAAATTAAAAAAATCCTGAATTCACCGATTAAGTTATCAGTTAATTATGATATGTCTAATTAAGATGGCAGAAAATAAATAGAACCACAATAAGCGTAATTTATGATTTTTTCTGAAAATGAAAAAGGCCGCTAATGCGGCCTTTTTATCATGTGAAACCGGTATCAGTGAGGTTCTACCGAATGCGTGTGTTCAATATCCTCATTTTTCCGGCTGAAGCGGCGGCGAACCACCACGAAGAACACCGGTACGAAGAAGATAGCGAGTACGGTTGCGGTAACCATACCACCCATAACGCCTGTACCAACCGCGTTCTGCGCACCGGAGCCAGCACCGGAGCTGATAACCAGCGGCAGTACGCCGAGGATAAACGCCAGTGATGTCATCAGGATTGGGCGCAGACGCATACGAACAGCCTCAAGCGTCGCCTCAATCAGACCTTTACCTTCTTTCTCCATGAGATCTTTGGCGAATTCAACGATAAGTATCGCGTTCTTCGCCGACAAGCCAATGGTTGTCAGCAGGCCTACCTGGAAGTACACGTCGTTGGTCAGTCCACGGAACGTTGCCGCAAGCAGCGCACCGATAACCCCAAGCGGTACCACCAGCATAACGGAGAACGGAATTGACCAGCTCTCGTACAGCGCTGCCAGACACAGGAAGACGACGATCAGTGAAATCGCGTACAGGGCAGGGGCCTGGTTTCCGGACAGACGTTCCTGATAGGACATACCGGTCCAGTCGTAGCCGATCCCAGAAGGCAGTTTGCTCGCCAGCTCTTCCATCAGGTTCATGGCTTCACCGGTGCTTCGGCCCGGAGCGGCCTGACCCAGGATCTCCATCGATGGCAGACCGTTATAGCGTTCCAGACGCGGCGAACCGTATTCCCAGCGAGACGTTGAGAACGCCGAGAACGGTACCATCTGACCATTGCTGCCGCGCACGAACCAGCTGTTGATATCGTTTGGCAACATACGGTATTGCGCCTCGGACATCACGTACACTTTCTTCACGCGACCGCGGTCGATGAAGTCGTTAACGTAGCTACCGCCCCAGGCGGCGCCCAGCGTGGTATTAATGTCACTGATGGATACGCCCAGCGCCTGGGCTTTCTCCTGGTCGATGTCGATTTTGTACTGCGGCGTATCTTCCAGGCCGTTCGGACGCACGCCGACCAGCAGGTCAGGGTGCTTAGCCACTTCGCCAAACAGCTGGTTACGCGCCTGCGTCAGTTTTTCGTGACCCAGACCGCCCTGGTCAATCAGCTGGAAGTCGAAGCCGGTCGCGGTACCCAGTTCAACAATCGCTGGCAGGTTGAAGGCGAACACCATCGCATCTTTAATCTGCGAGAAGGTGCCCATCGCACGGCCGGTAATGGCTTCAACCTTGTTCTCTTTGCCCGGACGTTCAGACCAGTCTTTCAGAGAAACGAAGGCAATACCGGTGTTCTGACCACGACCCGCAAAGCCAAAGCCGTTAACCGCAAACACGGATTCAACGTTGTCTTTCTCTTTGGTGAGGTAGTAGTCCGTCACTTCGTCCAGCACTTTCTGGGTACGCTCTTGCGACGCGCCCGCAGGAAGCTGTGCCATCGTCAGGAACACGCCCTGGTCTTCATCCGGCAGGAACGAGCTTGGCAGACGAACGAACAGGAACGCCATCCCCACGACGATGATGATATAGAGCAGCAGGTAACGACCGGTGCTGCGCAGGATGTTGCCCACGCTGTCGGTGTAGTGGTGCGTGCTCTTATCAAACATGCGGTTAAACCAGCCGAAGAACCCTTTATGCTCGCCGTGACCGCCTTTCTGAATTGGCTTCAGCATGGTGGCACACAGGGCAGGGGTCAGGATCAATGCGACCAGCACCGACAGCGCCATCGCGGAAACGATGGTAATCGAGAACTGACGGTAAATCGCACCGGTAGAGCCCCCGAAGAAAGCCATCGGGATAAATACCGCAGACAGTACCATCGCGATACCGACCAGCGCGCCCTGGATCTGACCCATTGATTTACGGGTCGCTTCCTTCGGCGGCAGACCTTCTTCCGCCATTACGCGCTCGACGTTCTCGACCACGACGATGGCGTCATCCACCAGCAGGCCGATGGCGAGCACCATCCCGAACATCGTCAGGGTGTTTATCGAGTAGCCAAATATCGACAGGATCGCAAAGGTCCCGAGCAGAACAACCGGCACGGCAATCGTTGGGATAAGCGTCGCGCGGAAGTTTTGCAGGAACAGATACATCACCAGGAACACCAGGATGATGGCTTCTACCAGCGTTTTAACCACTTCGTGAATCGAAATTTTGACGAACGGCGTGGTGTCATATGGGTAAACGATTTTCAGACCTGACGGGAAGAACGGTTCCATCTTCTTCAGCTCTGCGCGGATCGCCGTGGCGGTGTCCAGGGCGTTAGCCCCTGTCGCCAGTTTGATACCCAGACCGGAAGCCGGTTTACCGTTGAACTTCGCGATGATGTCGTAGTTCTCACCGCCCAGCTCGACTTTAGCCACGTCGCGCAGGCGAACCTGGGAACCGTCCTGATTCACTTTCAGCAGAATTTTGCTGAACTCATCGGCAGAGGTCAGACGGGTCTGTGCGATGATCGAGGCGTTAAGCTGCTGCCTTTCACCGGCGGCGTACCGCCTAACTGACCGGCTGCCACCTGGGCGTTCTGCGCTTTAATCGCATTGATCACGTCAACAGGGGTCAGCTGGAAGTTGTTCAGTTTGTTCGGATCCATCCAGATACGCATCGCGTACTGAGAACCGAACAGCTGAACGTCACCCACACCGGAAGTACGGCTGATGGCGTCCTTCATGTTGGCACCCACGTAGTCGGAAATATCCTCCTGCGTCATGGTGCCGTTGGTGTTGATAACGCCGACAACCATCAGGAAGCTGCTGGACGATTTCTCGACGCTCACACCCTGCTGTTGTACTTCCTGCGGCAGCAGAGGCATCGCCAGCTGCAGTTTGTTCTGCACCTGAACCTGCGCAATGTCAGCATCCGTACCTGACTGGAAGGTCAGGGTGATCTGAACTGTACCGGTAGAGTCACTGTTTGAGGACATGTACATCAGGTTATCGATACCGTTCATGTTCTGTTCGATAACCTGAGTGACGGTGTCCTGCACCGTTTTCGCATCAGCCCCCGGGTAGGTTGCGGAGATAGTCACCGCCGGTGGCGCAATCGTTGGATATTGCGCGACAGGCAGCTTCAGGATCGCAAGTCCCCCGGCCAGCATGATGATAATGGCGATCACCCACGCAAATATGGGGCGATCGATAAAGAAATTAGGCATGTCTTAACGGCTCCTGTTTAAGTTAAGACTTGGTTTGTTCTGACTGGCCAGCGGCCGAAGCTTGTTGTTTATCGTCAGATTTCACTTCCTGTGCTTTAACCTGCGCGCCAGGACGAACTTTTTGCAAACCAGAAACAATCACGCGATCGCCATCTTTCAGACCTTCCGTCACCAGCCATTTATCGCCAATCGCCTGTGTGGCGGTGATATTGCGCGTTTCGACTTTGTCATCTGCTCCGACAACCAGCGCGCTCGCATCGCCACGTGGCGTACGGGTCACACCCTGCTGTGGAACCAGAAGTGCGGTTGGATTCGTTCCTTCTTCCAGACGCGCGCGAACGAACATACCTGGCAGCAGATTCTTGTCAGGATTCGGGAAAATCGCACGTAAGGTGATGGAACCGGTGGTCTGGTCGACCGTCACATCAGAGAATTCCAGGGTACCTTCCTGCGGGAACTTGATACCGTCGTTGGTAATCAGCTCCACTTTGGCTTTGCCGTTTTCCTGTTTCAGGGTGCCGTTAGCCAGCTCCTGTTTCAGGCGCAGGAAATCATTGCTGGACTGCGTGACGTCAACGTAGATCGGATCGAGCTGCTGCACGGTCGCCAGCGCAGTGGTCTGACCGTTCTGCACCAGAGCCCCTTCCGTCACGGAAGATTTACCAATACGACCGCTGATAGGCGAGGTCACTTTGGTATAGGCCAGGTTAATGCGCGCGGTTTCGACGGCCGCTTTGGCTGCCACCACGGCGGCGTTAGCCTGTTGGGCATCCGCCAGGGCGGTATCGTAATCCTGCTGACTGATGTACTTGGTGCCGAGCAGTTTTTGATAGCGGTTCAGCGTCAGCTGAGCAATTTTAGCCGCGGCCTGTGCTTTAGCCAGATCGCCTTTCGCGCTTTCATAAGACGCCTGATAGGTTGCGGGATCAATCTGATACAGAGACTCACCGGCCTTCACATCACCGCCTTCGGTGAAGTTACGTTTCAGGATAATGCCGCTAACCTGAGGACGCACTTCCGCAATGCGGTAAGCATTTGTACGGCCGGGTAATTCGGTGGTGATTTGTAGAGGTTCAGATTTGAGCGTCACAACGCCTACTTCTGGCGCCTGCTGAGCTCCTTGTTGAGCCGGTTTGTCGTCACATCCTGTTAGCGCTAAGCTGCCTGAGAGCATCAGAACGACCGCCAGAGGCGTTAACCCTCTGTTTTTGTTCATATGTAAACCTCGAGTGTCCGATTTCAAATTGATCAAGGGTCCTGAGTCTAAAAACCCATTGCTGCGTTTATATTATCGTCATGCTATGGTACATACATTCACAAATGTATGTAAATCTGACTCCTGTAAATTCACCCACCTATGGCACGAAAAACTAAACAACAAGCGCTGGAAACCCGACAACACATTCTGGATGTGGCAATACGTTTGTTCTCGCAGCAGGGTGTTTCATCTACCTCGCTGGCACAAATTGCTCAGGCTGCCGGTGTGACGCGGGGAGCGATTTACTGGCATTTTAAAGACAAGTCAGATCTGTTCAGTGAAATCTGGGAGCTTTCAGAGTCCAGCATTAGCGATCTCGAGAGTGAGTATCGGGCAAAATTCCCTGACGATCCACTCTCAGTATTGAGAGAAATATTAGTATATATCCTTGAAGCAACGGTAGTTGAAGAACGTCGCAGATTAATGATGGAAATAATCTTTCATAAATGCGAGTTCGTGGGCGAGATGGCGATTGTTCAGCAGGCACAACGCAGCCTCAGCCTGGAGAGCTATGACCGTATTGAATACAACCTGAATCAGTGCATGCAGGCAAAACTGCTACCGGCCAACCTGTTGACCCGCCGGGCGGCAATTCTGATGCGTAGCTACATTTCCGGTCTGATGGAAAACTGGCTGTTTGCGCCACAGTCGTTTGATCTTAAAGCGGAGGCCCGCAGCTACGTCGCGATTTTACTGGAAATGCTACAGCTCTGCCCGACGCTGCGCAGTGACGCGCCGTCGCTAACCGCCTGACTCATTTCCAGGATTTATCTCAGAGGCTCACGTTCGCGCTATTCTGCTTCCGGCGAGCGTGATATTCTTCACGCCGGACTATTTTCGGTCATCTTCTGACATCATTCACAACTATGCTGCCCATCAATCGCTCGCAACATCCTGTTTTTGCATTGCTCTTTGCGATGCTGTTTTTCTTCGCCACGGCGCCGCTGACCTGGGCCCGCGCCGACAACAGCAACGATATCCCCACGCGTGCGGATGTTCAGTCGCAGCTCGACACGCTGAACAAACAAAAAGAACTCTCTCCTCAGGAAAAACTGACGCAGCAGGATCTGACGGAAACGCTGGAAACGCTGGATAAAATTGAACGCGTTAAGGCAGAAACCGCACAGCTCCGTCAGAAGGTGGCGCAGGCCCCAGAAAACATGCGCAGAGCGACGGAATCGCTGAATGCCCTGAGCGACGTGGATAACGACGACGAAACACGCAAAACGCTCGCCGCGCTCTCCTTACGCCAGCTCGAATCGCGCGTGGCGCAACTGCTCGACGACCTGCAAACGGCGCAGTCCGATCTCGCCACCTACAACAGCCAGCTTGTCTCCCTGCAGACCCAGCCCGAGCGCGTGCAAAATGCGATGTACGCCGCGTCTCAGCAGCTGCAGCAGATCCGCAACCGCCTCAACGGCACAACGGTAGGAGAGGGCACGCTGCGCCCGACGCAGCAAACCCTGCTGCTGGTGCAGCAGACGTTGCTCAATGCGCAGATTGAACAGCAGCGTAAAAGTCTGGAAGGGAATACGGTGCTGCAGGACACCCTGCAGAAACAGCGCGATTACGTCACCGCAAACATTAATCGTCTGGAGCACCAGCTACAGCTGCTGCAGGAAGCGGTTAACAGCAAGCGCCTGACGCTGACGGAAAAAACCGCCCAGGAGGCCGTATCCCCTGACGAAACCGCCCGCATCCAGGCCAACCCGCTGGTGAAGCAGGAGCTCGAAGCCAACCACCAGCTTAGCCAGCGCCTGATACTGGCGACCGAAAACGGCAACTCGCTGGTTCAGCAAAATATCAAGGTGAAGAACTGGCTGGATCGCGCCCTGCAGGCGGAACGCAACATCAAAGAGCAGATCGCGGTCCTGAAAGGCAGCCTCCTGCTGTCGCGTATTCTCTACCAGCAGCAGCAGACGCTTCCGTCCGCCGATGAGCTGGAAGACATGACCAACCGCATTGCGGATTTACGTCTGGAACAGTTTGACGTCAACCAGCAGCGCGATGCCCTTTTCCAGAGCGATACCTTTGTCGCCAAAATTGAAGAGGGGCACTCCAGCGACGTGAACCCGGAAGTGCACGACGCGCTGCTCCAGGTCGTGGATATGCGTCGCGAGCTGCTGGATCAGCTCAACAAACAGCTGGGCAACCAGCTGATGATGGCCATTAACCTGCAAATCAACCAGCAGCAGCTGGTGAGCGTCTCGAAAAGTCTGCAGGAGATCCTGACTCAGCAGATTTTCTGGGTAAACAGCAACAAACCGATGGACTGGGACTGGATTAAATCCTTCCCTGAGACGCTGAAAACGCAGATCAAGAGCATGAAGATCACCGTGAACTGGGAGAAAGCCTGGCCTGCGGTGATGATTGCCTTGCTGGCGGGGCTACCGCTGCTGCTGATCGCAGGTCTGATTCGCTGGCGTCTGGGCTGGCTGAAAAAATACCAGGCGAAGCTGGCGTCCGAAGTGGGGCAGCTGCGTAACGATAGCCAGCTCCATACGCCAAAAGCGATTCTGATCGACCTTATTCGCGCCCTGCCGGTGTGCCTGATTATTCTGGCCGTGGGTCTGATTCTGCTCACCATGCAGCTCAACGTCAGCGATCTGCTGTGGGCGTTCAGTAAAAAACTGGCGCTGTTCTGGCTGGTGTTTGGCCTGTGCTGGAAGGTGCTGGAAAAAGACGGCGTGGCGGTGCGTCATTTCAACATGCCTGCGCAGCTGACCAGCCACTGGCGTCGTCAGATTGTGCGCATCAGCCTGGCGCTGCTGCCGCTGCACTTCTGGTCGGTTGTCTCTGAGCTTTCCCCGCTGCATTTGATGGATGATGTGCTGGGCCAGCTGGTCATCCTGCTGAACCTGCTGCTGATTGCTATCCTGATGTGGCCGATGTGCCGCGACAGCTGGCGTGATAAAGAGTCCCACAATATCCGTCTGGCCACCGTGACCGTGCTGGCGATCATTCCGCTGGCGCTGATGGTGCTGACGGCAACGGGCTACTTCTATACCACGCTGCGCCTGTCCGGGCGCTGGATTGAAACGGTCTATCTGGTGATCGTCTGGAACCTGCTCTATCAGACCGTGCTGCGCGGCCTGAGCGTGGCGGCCCGCCGCATTGCCTATCGCCGTGCCATCGCGCGTCGTCAGCATCAGGTGAAAGAGGGGGCCGAGGGCGCGGAGCCGCAGGAAGAGCCGACCATCGCGCTGGAGCAGGTTAACCAGCAGACGCTGCGCATCACCATGCTGGTGATGATCGCCCTGTTTGCCGTGATGTTCTGGGCTATCTGGTCCGATCTTATTACCGTTTTCGCCTATCTCGACAGTATTACCCTCTGGCAATACAACGGAACCGAAGCCGGCGCGGCGGTCATGAAAAGCGTGACCATGGGCAGCCTGCTGTTTGCGCTGGTGTCGTCGGTGGTCGCCTGGGCGCTGATCCGCAACCTGCCTGGCCTGCTCGAAGTGCTGCTCCTGTCACGTCTGAATCTTCGCCAGGGGGCGTCCTACGCCATCACCACGATCCTCAACTACGTCATCATTATTGTTGGAGCGATGACGGTCTTTGGTTCGCTTGGCGTCTCGTGGGATAAACTGCAGTGGCTGGCGGCCGCCCTCTCGGTCGGTCTTGGTTTTGGCCTGCAGGAGATCTTCGGTAACTTTGTCTCCGGCCTGATCATCCTCTTTGAACGTCCGGTACGTATCGGCGATACCGTCACCATCGGCACGTTCTCGGGAACGGTCAGCAAGATCCGTATTCGTGCGACCACCATCACCGACTTCGATCGCAAAGAGGTGATCATCCCGAACAAAGCGTTCGTGACCGAGCGTCTGATCAACTGGTCGCTCTCGGATACGGTGACGCGCGTGGTGATTCGCCTGGGCGTGGCCTATGGATCGGATCTGGATAAGGTGAAAGAGGTGCTGCTGAAGGCGGCGTCTGAACATCCGAAAGTGATGCACGATCCGGCTCCGGCGGTCTTCTTCACCACCTTTGGGCCGAGTACGCTGGATCACGAGCTGCGTTTATACGTGCGTGAACTGCGTGACCGCAGCTACACGGTGGATGAGCTTAACCGCTCTATCGATCGTCTGTGCCGTGAAAACGATATTAATATCGCCTTCAACCAGCTTGAGGTTCACCTGCGTAACGAGAAAGGTGATGAGCATACGGAAGTGAAGCGCGAGATTAAGGGTGATGACCCCACTCCGGCGTAATCTATAATTTTCCCTCTCCCTGTGGGAGAGGGTTAGGGTGAGGGCAACAGGCCTTCACCTTTGCCTCAAAATCCCGCCGTACAATCTCCAGTGCCTTAAGCACCGTCCCGGCGGGAATATCATGATTCTCCAGCAGCATAATCAAATCGACGGCCAGCTTGACCTCATCGGGTGCATTTTCCAGTGACATGGGTGTGGCTCCTGTTAACGGGTCAAACGTTCTATGACGCGTTCAATGTCATCCAGCGCCTGACGGCAGCGGACGATGCGTCCTTCCAGCGCGCTAATCTCGCGCATCAATAGCTGCTGCTCTTCCAGCGTTTCGCTGTTGTTCAGGCGCACCTCGCGTTCGCGCTTCATCTCAAACAGTCGGCGTTCAAACTCCTGGTTCTCCAGCCGCTTGCGCTGCCATTTGCCGAGCCCCGGTGAGGCGCTGTCCCAGGCGCGCAGCGGCCAGGCGGCGATTTCGCGATGCAGCGCGGTGATCTGCTCGGTGAGATGCGCCGCAAGCCACGCCACCTGTTCCTGCTGTTCATACTCAACCGCATGGCGAAGCTCGTCGAGGTTCGTCTGCGCTTCAGTCAGGTAATCCTGAATAACGGTGCTGCGGGTCCGAAAAAGCTGCCGGTCAAAGCGCGGTTTCAGCGTGGCGTGCCCCATCAGCGGCGTGGCCTGCTCCCGCAGAGCAATCAGCTGATTTTGCAGCCTCTCAAGAAGCAGTGCTGTTTTCAAGGCGCTCTCCAATGGTAAAGTAGCCGTTCAGTTTGATAACGATTCGCATTATGCAGCGTACTATTTTAATCATCATTGGCTGGCTCGCGGTAGTGCTTGGCACGCTGGGTGTGGTTTTACCCTTGCTGCCGACCACGCCGTTTATCCTGCTGGCGGCCTGGTGCTTCGCCCGCTCGTCACCGCGTTTTCACCACTGGCTGCTCTATCGCTCATGGTTTGGCGGCTATCTGCGGTACTGGCAAAAACACCGGGCCATGCCGCCCGGCGCGAAGCCGCGCGCGATCGCGGTGATCCTCATCACCTTCGCCATTTCATTATGGCTGGTGAAAATGATGTGGGTGCGGATCCTGCTGCTGGTCATCCTGACCTGCCTGCTTATCTTCATGTGGCGGATCCCTGTGGTTGATGAAAAGCAACAAAAGCACTGAAGCCTTATCATGGCTGTTGCAATTATTGCGTACAGCCAGTAAATTCGACCGTTTTCGAGCACTGGCGCGCCTGGTTAAAGGTTAAACAATTGTTACCTTTGCCGACTCGTTGCGCGCCGTGAGTAACACTGTTTCATTTAGGCACAAACCGATGACCGCAACTGCACAGCAGCTTGAATATCTGAAAAACAGCATCAAAAGCATCCAGGACTATCCAAAGCCTGGCATTCTTTTCCGTGATGTCACCAGCTTGCTGGAAGACCCGAAAGCGTACGCGCTCAGCATTGAACTGCTGGTCGAGCGTTATAAAAACGCCGGGATCACCAAAGTAGTAGGTACCGAAGCCCGTGGCTTCCTGTTTGGCGCACCGGTTGCGCTGGCGATGGGCGTAGGTTTTGTGCCGGTGCGTAAGCCGCGCAAGCTGCCGCGTGAAACCATTGCAGAAAGCTACGAGCTGGAGTACGGCACCGATCAGCTGGAGATCCACGTTGACGCGATCAAGCCAGGCGACAAAGTGCTGGTGGTTGACGATCTGCTGGCGACCGGCGGCACCATTGAAGCGACCGTGAAGCTGATCCGCCGTCTGGGTGGGGAAGTGACCGACGCGGCCTTCATCATCAACCTGTTCGATCTCGGCGGTGAACAGCGCCTGGAAAAACAGGGTATTACCAGCTACAGCCTGGTGCCTTTCCCGGGTCACTAATCCCGGTTTTCACAACCTCGCTCAATGGGTGAGGTTGTGATAGCATTCCCCTCCATAAATTCACCTTCCAGCGTTGCAGAGCCTGCCCATGAGTTATCAGGTGTTAGCCCGTAAATGGCGACCACAAACCTTTGCTGACGTTGTCGGTCAGGAACATGTGCTGACGGCCCTGGCGAACGGCTTGTCGCTAGGTCGCATCCATCACGCCTATCTTTTTTCCGGCACCCGCGGCGTCGGTAAGACCTCTATTGCCCGTTTGCTGGCAAAAGGTCTCAACTGCGAAACCGGGATCACCGCCACGCCGTGCGGCGTGTGTGATAACTGTCGGGAGATCGAGCAGGGGCGTTTTGTCGATCTGATCGAAATCGATGCCGCTTCGCGCACCAAAGTTGAAGATACCCGCGACCTGCTCGACAACGTGCAGTACGCCCCGGCGCGCGGCCGCTTCAAGGTCTACCTGATCGATGAAGTGCACATGCTCTCGCGCCACAGCTTCAACGCCCTGCTGAAGACGCTGGAAGAGCCGCCCGCGCACGTGAAGTTCCTGCTGGCGACCACCGATCCGCAAAAGCTGCCGGTCACGATTTTATCGCGCTGCCTGCAGTTCCACCTGAAGGCACTGGACGTCGAACAGATCCGTGCGCAGCTTGAGCATATTCTTGATGAAGAGAAGATTGTCCATGAACCGCGCGCCCTGCAGCTGCTGGCCCGCGCGGCGGACGGCAGCCTGCGTGATGCATTAAGCCTGACCGACCAGGCGATTGCCAGCGGTGACGGCAAGCTCTCCACCGAGGCGGTCAGCACCATGCTTGGCACGCTGGATGACGATCAGGCGCTGTCGCTTATCGAAGCGATGATTGCCGCTAACGGCGAACGCGTGATGTCGCAGGTGAACGCGGCCGCTGCCCGCGGTATTGAGTGGGAAGGGCTGTTGGTTGAGATGCTCAGCCTGCTGCACCGCGTGGCGATGCTGCAGCTTTCTCCTTCCGCGATTGGTGCGGATATGGCGGCCATTGAACAGCGGATGCGTGAGCTTGCCCGCACCGTGCCGCCTGCCGACGTGCAGCTTTATTACCAGACGCTGCTGATTGGCCGCAAAGAGTTACCGTTTGCGCCGGATCCGCGGATGGGCGTTGAAATGACGCTGCTGCGCGCGCTGGCGTTCCACCCGCGCATGCCGCTGCCGGAGCCGGAAGTGCCGCGACAGTCTTTCGCGCCGGTCGCGCCCACGGCGGTGATGTCTCCGCAGCAGGTGCCGCCGCAGCCGACGCCGCCACCGCAGCAGAACGTACCGCTGTCGGATGCCACCAGTTCGGTGCTTGCCGCGCGCAGCCAGCTGCAGCGTGCCCAGGGAGTAACCAAACCAAAAAAGAGTGAACCGGCAGCGCCAGGAAGAGCGCGGCCGGTGAACAACGCCGCGCTTGAACGACTGGCCTCGGTAACGGAGCGCGTTCAGTCGCGTCCGGCACCGTCCGCGCTCGAGCAGAAAGCCCCGGTGAAAGAAGAGGCTTACCGCTGGAAGGCAACCACCATCACCGAAACCGTGAAGGAAGAGGTGGCCACGCCGAAAGCGCTGAAAAAGGCGCTGGAGCATGAAAAAACGCCGGAGCTTTCCGCGAAGCTTGCCGAAGAGTCCATTGCGCGCGATGCCTGGGCCGCCGAGGTCAGCAAACTCCAGTTGCCGAAGCTGGTCGAGCAGGTCGCGCTGAACGCCTGGAAAGAGCAGGACGGCAATCAGGTGCGTCTGCACCTGCGTCCGGGCCAGCGGCACCTCAATTCCCCTGGCGCGCAAAAGGCGCTGGCCGAGGCGCTGGCCACATTACAGGGGGCACCGGTTGAATTGACTATCATTGAAGATGATAATCCGGCAGTGAAAACGCCGCTCGAGTGGCGCCAGGCCATTTATGAAGAGAAGCTCGCGCAGGCGCGCGAGGCGATTATTGCGGATAACAACATTCAGACCCTGCGCCGGTTCTTCGACGCCGATCTGGATGAAGAGAGTATTCGCCCCATTTGATCGTGAGTCTGACTTACGGTTGTAATCCTTAAACGTGAAAGAAGAGAGAAGCCTATGTTTGGTGGAAAAGGCGGTCTGGGTGGCCTGATGAAGCAGGCTCAGCAGATGCAGGAAAAAATGCAGAAGATGCAGGAAGAGATCGCTCAGCTGGAAGTCACGGGTGAATCCGGTGCCGGTCTGGTCAAGGTGACCATCAACGGTGCGCACAACTGCCGTCGCGTTGAAATCGACCCTAGCCTGCTCGAAGACGACAAAGAGATGCTGGAAGATCTGGTTGCAGCCGCGTTTAACGATGCCGCTCGCCGTATCGACGAAACCCAGAAAGAGAAAATGGCCTCCGTGTCCAGCGGCATGCAGCTGCCGCCTGGCTTCAAGATGCCGTTCTGATGCAAACCAGTCCGCTGCTCACGCAGTTAATGGAAGCACTGCGCTGCCTGCCGGGCGTTGGCCCGAAGTCGGCGCAGCGCATGGCGTTTACGCTATTGCAGCGCGACCGCAGCGGCGGGATGCGCCTGGCGCAGGCTTTAACCCGCGCCATGTCAGAAATCGGTCACTGTGCGGATTGCCGTACCTTTACCGAGCAGGACGTGTGTAACATCTGCACGAACCCGCGTCGTCAGGAAAACGGCCAGATTTGCGTGGTGGAGAGTCCGGCGGACATCTACGCCATCGAACAAACCGGGCAGTTTTCCGGCCGCTATTTCGTGCTGATGGGGCATCTCTCCCCGCTGGACGGTATTGGCCCGGACGATATCGGTCTTGACCGCCTTGAACAGCGTCTTGAGTCCGAAACGATCAAAGAGGTGATCCTCGCCACCAACCCCACGGTGGAAGGGGAGGCAACCGCCAACTACATCGCCGAGCTGTGCTCGCAGTATGGCGTTGACGCCAGCCGCATCGCCCACGGCGTGCCGGTCGGCGGCGAGCTGGAGATGGTGGACGGCACCACGCTGTCGCACTCTCTGGCCGGACGTCACAAGATTATTTTCTGACCAAATGGAGGCTGCGCGCGCGGCCTCCGCTTGAAAATTTCCCCCCGTATCCCCATCTCTCACTCAACGTTTTAAAACCCCATTAAATGGCATTGTTGAGGTCGACATAGATGAAAGGACAAGAAACCCGTGGTTTCCAGTCAGAAGTAAAACAGCTTCTGCACCTGATGATCCATTCCCTGTATTCCAACAAAGAAATTTTCCTGCGTGAGCTGATTTCCAACGCCTCGGATGCGGCGGACAAGCTGCGCTTCCGCGCGCTGTCTAACCCGGATCTGTACGAAGGCGACGGCGAGCTGCGCGTGCGTGTCTCGTTTAATAAAGAGAACCGCACCCTGACTATCGCCGATAACGGCATCGGGATGAACCGCGACGAGGTGATCGACCACCTCGGGACCATCGCGAAATCCGGCACCAAGGCGTTCCTGGAGTCCATGGGTTCTGACCAGGCGAAAGACAGCCAGCTCATCGGTCAGTTCGGCGTCGGTTTCTACTCGGCGTTCATCGTGGCGGACAAAGTCACCGTGCGCACCCGTGCGGCGGGTGACAGCGCTGAAAACGGCGTGCTGTGGGAATCCAAAGGGGAAGGCGAATACACCGTTGATGACATCACCAAAGCGGACCGCGGCACCGAAATCACCCTGCACCTGCGTGAAGGGGAAGATGATTTCCTGAACGACTGGCGCGTGCGCTCCATCATCAGCAAATATTCCGACCACATCGCCCTGCCGGTTGAGATTGAAAAACAGGAAGAGAAAGACGGTGAAACCGTGGTTTCCTGGGAGAAAATCAACAAGGCGCAGGCGCTGTGGACGCGCAACAAGTCTGAGATTAAAGACGACGAGTACAACGAATTCTACAAGCATATCGCCCACGACTTTACCGACCCGCTGACCTGGAGCCACAACCGTGTGGAAGGTAAGCAGGAGTACACCAGCCTGCTCTACATCCCGGCACAGGCGCCGTGGGACATGTGGAACCGCGATCACAAGCATGGCCTGAAGCTGTACGTGCAGCGCGTCTTCATCATGGATGACGCCGAGCAGTTCATGCCGAACTACCTGCGCTTTGTCCGCGGCCTGATCGATTCCAACGATCTGCCGCTGAACGTCTCCCGTGAAATTCTGCAGGACAGCACCGTCACCCGTAACCTGCGCAACGCCCTGACCAAACGTGCGCTGCAGATGCTGGAAAAACTGGCGAAAGACGATGCGGAAAAATATCAGACCTTCTGGAAACAGTTCGGCCTGGTGCTGAAAGAAGGCCCGGCAGAAGACACCGCGAACGTTGAAACCATCGCCAAACTGCTGCGCTTCGCCTCTACGCACACCGACTCCTCCGCGCAGACCGTGTCGCTGGAAGAGTACGTCTCCCGCATGAAAGAAGGGCAGGAGAAGATCTACTACATCACCGCCGACAGCTACGCCGCGGCGAAGAGCAGCCCGCACCTGGAGCTGCTGCGTAAGAAAGGCATCGAAGTGCTGCTGCTTTCTGACCGCATCGATGAGTGGATGATGAACTACCTGACCGAGTTCGACGGTAAGGCGTTCCAGTCCGTTGCCAAAGCCGACGAATCTATCGACAAGCTGGCGGATGAAGTGGATGAGAACGCGAAAGAAGCCGAGAAGGCGCTGGAGCCGTTCGTTGAGCGCGTGAAAACCCTGCTGGGCGACCGCGTGAAAGAGGTGCGTTTCACTCACCGTCTGACCGACACCCCTGCCATCGTCACGACCGATGCCGACGAAATGAGCACCCAGATGGCGAAGCTGTTCGCGGCGGCGGGCCAGGCGGTACCGGAAGTGAAATATATCTTTGAGCTTAATCCGGATCATCCGCTGGTGAAACGCGCGGCGGATACCCAGGACGACGCCCGCTTTGCCGAGTGGGTTGAACTCCTGCTGGATCAGTCCCTGCTGGCCGAACGCGGCACGCTGGAAGATCCTAACCTCTTCATTAAACGTGTGAATGCGCTGCTGCTGGCGTAATTGAGCACGCCTCTCCTGGTCTTCTCCCTCTCCCCGTGGGAGAGGGCCGGGGTGAGGGCACCAGACCGCACAACTCCAAATTATCTCCCCCCGTTAACCGTTTCAGCCTTCCTGCCTTCCTTGAGCGATGCCCGTTCTGGTGGTATTGTTTAGCGCTTTTGAAAAATTGAAACGACTTTTGAGGGGATTTTCGCAATGCGTATTATTCTGCTTGGCGCTCCGGGCGCGGGTAAAGGAACTCAGGCTCAGTTCATCATGGAGAAATACGGTATTCCGCAAATCTCCACCGGTGATATGCTGCGCGCCGCTGTTAAATCTGGCTCCGAGCTGGGTAAACAGGCGAAAGACATCATGGACGCAGGCAAGCTGGTGACCGACGAGCTGGTAATTGCTCTGGTCAAAGAGCGCATTGCTCAGGAAGACTGCCGTAACGGTTTCCTGCTGGACGGCTTCCCACGTACCATTCCTCAGGCTGACGCCATGAAAGAAGCGGGCATCAACGTGGACTACGTTCTGGAGTTCGACGTACCGGACGAGCTGATCGTTGACCGCATCGTTGGCCGTCGCGTACACGCTGCTTCTGGCCGTGTTTACCACATCAAATTCAACCCGCCTAAGGTTGAAGGCAAAGACGACGTGACTGGCGAAGAGCTGACCACCCGTAAAGACGATCAGGAAGAGACCGTGCGCAAGCGCCTGGTGGAATACCATCAGATGACCGCGCCGCTGATCGGCTACTACACCAAAGAAGCGCAGGCGGGTAACACCAAATACGCCAAAGTCGATGGCACCAAAGCCGTGGCTGACGTACGTGCAGAGCTGGAAAAAATCCTCGGCTAATTGCACTTCTCTCACCCGGGTCCTCCGGGTGAGAAATATTCTCATCTTACCTATTGCAGCAATGGGTTCCGTTTAAACGCATTTCCGCTACAATTGACAACCATTCAAATGGTTAAGAGGCGTGAATGAGTCAGGCGAAAACCGGCATCCTGCTTGCCAATCTGGGCACTCCAGAAGCACCTACATCAGACGCGGTAAAACGCTACCTGCGACAATTTTTAAGCGACACGCGCGTCGTGGATTTTCCGCGACTGCTGTGGTGGCCGCTGCTTCGTGGCGTCATTCTGCCGATTCGTTCTCCGCGCGTCGCCAAACTCTATCAGTCCGTATGGATGGAAGAGGGCTCGCCGCTGATGGTCTACAGCCGTCGCCAGGAAAAAGCGCTGGCCGCCCGCCTGCCGGAGATGCCCGTCGCGCTCGGCATGAGCTACGGCAAACCCTCTCTGGAAAGCGCGGTAGAATCCCTGCTGGCGCAGGGCGTGGACCATATCGTGGTGCTGGCGCTCTACCCGCAGTACTCCTGCTCGACGGTGGCCGCCGTCTGGGACGAACTGGCGCGCATTCTGGCGACCCGCCGCCGCATTCCGGGCGTGACCTTTATTCGCGACTACGCGGATAACGAGCTGTACATCAAGGCGCTTGCTAACAGCGCGCGCGCGTCGTTTGAAAAGCACGGTGAACCGGATCTGCTGCTGCTCTCCTATCACGGGATCCCGCAGCGTTTCGCTAACGAAGGGGATGATTACCCGCAGCGCTGTCGCGATACCACCCGCGAGCTGGTCTCCGCCCTTGGCCTGCCGCCGGAGAAGGTGATGATGACCTTCCAGTCGCGCTTCGGCCGCGAGCCGTGGCTGACGCCGTACACCGATGAAACCCTCAAAATGCTCGGCGAGAAGGGCGTGAAGCATATTCAGGTGATGTCGCCGGGCTTCTCGGCAGACTGTCTGGAAACGCTGGAGGAGATCGCGGTGCAAAACCGGGAATTTTTCCTGGAGGCTGGCGGCGAAAAGTACGAGTACATTCCAGCGCTTAACGACTCGCCTGAACATATCGACATGATGGTCTCACTGGTGATGAACAGCCGCTGATCGCACTTCGGGCCGGGTTTGTGCTACCATTCCCGGCCCATATTCTTCGTACAGTTCAGACCATGAAATTTCCCGGTAAACGTAAATCCAAACACTACTTCCCCGTCGATGCCCGCGATCCGCTCCTGCAGCAAATCCAGCCAGAAAATGAAACCAGCGCGGCGTGGGTCGTCGGTATCGATCAGACGCTGGTGGACATTGAGGCGAAAGTGGATGATGCGTTTGTCGCCCGTTACGGTCTGAGCGCCGGGCACTCGCTGGTGATTGAGGATGACGTTGCTGAAGCGCTGTACCAGGAGCTGGTGCGCGAAAACCTGATTACCCATCAGTTCGCCGGCGGTACCATCGGTAACACCATGCACAACTACTCCGTGCTGGCTGACGACCGTTCAGTACTGCTTGGCGTGATGTGCAGCAACATTGAAATCGGCGGCTACGCTTACCGCTATCTGTGCAACACCTCCAGCCGTACCGATCTGAACTATCTTCAGGGCGTCGACGGCCCGATTGGCCGCTGCTTTACGCTGATCGGCGAATCCGGCGAGCGGACCTTTGCCATCAGTCCTGGGCATATGAACAAGCTGCGTGCGGAAAGCATTCCCGAAGAGGTGATTGCGGGCGCCTCGGCGCTGGTGCTGACCTCCTACCTGGTGCGATGCAAGCCGGGCGAGCCGATGCCTGAAGCGACCATGAAGGCGATTGAGTACGCGAAGAAGTACGACGTGCCGGTCGTTCTGACGCTGGGCACCAAATTCGTGATTGCCGATAACCCAGAGTGGTGGCAGGCGTTCCTGAAAGAGCACGTCTCGATTCTGGCGATGAACGAAGAGGAGGCCGAAGCGCTGACCGGTGAAAGCGATCCGCTGCTGGCGTCCGATAAAGCGCTGGACTGGGTGGATCTGGTGCTCTGCACCGCGGGCCCTGTCGGACTGTATATGGCCGGCTTCACGGAGGAAGAGAGCAAACGCAAAACCCAGCATCCGCTGCTGCCCGGCGCGATTGCCGAGTTCAACCAGTACGAGTTCAGCCGCGGCATGCGTTATAAAGATTGCATTAACCCGCTGCGCATCTACTCTCACATCGCGCCATATATGGGTGGTCCGGAGAAGATCATGAACACCAACGGCGCAGGCGACGGCGCGCTGGCCGCGCTGCTGCACGACATTACCGCCAATGCCTACCACAAAACCAACGTGCCGAATTCCAGCAAGCATAAGTTCAGCTGGCTGACCTATTCGTCGCTGGCGCAGGTGTGCAAGTACGCCAACCGCGTAAGCTATCAGGTGCTTAACCAGCACTCACCGCGCTTAACGCGTGGCCTGCCGGAACGGGAAGACAGCCTCGAAGAGGCGTATTGGGACAGGTAAAAGAAAACCCCTCGCCCTAACCCTCTCCCCATAGGGGAGAGGGAACTTGAACACCCTCTCCCCTATGGGGAGAGGGCCAGGGTGAGGGCATCAGACCGCACCAAACTTACCCCGTCACCGCCTCTTCAACCGGCGGTTTCTCCAGCAGCGTCAGCATGGTGTTAGCAATCTCGCGCTCGCCCATCACCACCTTATCTGCACCGCGCTCGGTGATGTACTCCACCTCGTCGTCATAATGCGCCCGGGCGATAATCTCAATCGTTGGGCACTTCGCGCGCGCGGAAGCCACAATCTCACCCGCTTCATAGCCGTTGGGTATGGTCAGCAGCAGCCAGCGGGCGCAGTCCAGATGCGCCAGATTCATGATCTCTTCGTTTGCCGCATTGCCCAGCACCGCGCGAATACCGCGCTCGCGCAGCTCGTCGACGCGGGTGCGTGAGGTTTCAATCACCACCAGCGGAATGCCCTGCGCCATCAGCTTCTCGCCGAGCAGGCTGCCCACGCGGCCAAAGCCGACCAGCAGGGCGTGATTGCAGATATCCACCGGGATCTGCTTCTCTTCTTCGATGGCCTCTTCGAGCGTCTGCTCTTCCAGCGTTTCGGTTTTGTCGAGGTATTTTTCCAGCAGGGCAAACAGGACCGGGTTCAGCATAATCGACAGGATCGCCCCCGCCAGCACCAGGTTTTGCCCCGCCTGCGGCAGCAGGTTCAGGGCCATGCCCAGACCGGCCAGAATAAAGGCGAACTCGCCAATCTGCGCCAGGCTGGCGGCAATAGTCAGCGCCGTCCGCGGGGAGTGACCGAACATTCGCACCAGGAAGAAGGCGGCGAGCGACTTACCAAAAATAATGATCGCCAGCGTGCCCAGCACGGCCAGCGGCTGCTGGATCAGCACCAGCGGGTCAAACAGCATTCCGACGGAGACGAAGAACAGCACGGCAAACGCATCGCGCAGCGGCAGCGTATCGTGCGCCGCACGGTGGCTCAGCTCGGATTCGTTCAGCACCATCCCGGCGAAGAACGCGCCCAGGGCAAAGGAGACATCAAACAGCTCAACGGCACCAAAGGCGATGCCCAGTGCCAGCGCCAGCACGGAGAGGGTGAACAGCTCGCGGGAGCCGGTCGCCGCGCTGCGGGACATGATCCACGGTACCAGACGGCGGCCCACCAGCATCATGATGGCGATAAACGCCACCACTTTACCGATGGTGATGCTCATATCCAGCGCCAGCGAGGCGAAGCCGACGTTGTCTTTTTCCATCATTCCGGCGACGGCGGGCAGCAGCACCAGCGTCAGGACCATGACCAGATCTTCAACAATCAGCCAGCCAATCGCGATCTGCCCGCGCTGGCTGTCAATCAGCTGTCTCTCCTCAAGCGCGCGCAGCAGCACCACGGTACTGGCGGTTGAGAGACACAGCCCAAATACGATACCGGTCATTAACGACCAGCCCAGCACGGCCGAAAGCGCCATCCCAAGCAGCGTCGCCACCCCTATCTGGGCGATCGCTCCCGGTATGGCAATCGACTTTACCGCCATCAAATCCTTCAGGGAAAAGTGCAGACCGACGCCAAACATCAGCAGAATCACGCCCAATTCCGCCAGTTCAGGGGCCAGTTTGGTATCCGCAACGAAGCCTGGCGTAAACGGTCCCGCCAGCACACCTGCCAGCAGATAGCCGACAAGAGGAGAAATACGCAGTTTATTGGCAATCATGCCGAGGATAAAAGCGAGCACAAGTCCACCAACAATGGTGGTGATAAGCGGTGTGGCGTGGTGCATTCCGTCTCCTTTCGTTGTGGGTGTTCCTTTTTGGTGAAAAACCAAAAAACCGAGTAATAGTTTATGACAATTTTTACTCTTATGTTTATGAATAATTGTTGAAGTTTGAATAAAACAGCAATATGCGCGTAAAAAAGCGCATTTTGATAAATTCAGCGAGAGGAGAAAGAAGAAACCCTTATGGCATCAGGGTGTCAGGCAGCCAACGTCACACTTTGGCTGCCCGTAATTCACGCTTTGTGGCGGTTATCAGGCAGGAATATGGTCAACATCCCAAGAAGTGGCAGGAAAGCGCAGATTTTATAAACCAGGAAGATGCTGGTGTGATCCGCAACCATCCCTAACACCGCTGCACCCAGCCCGCCCATGCCGAAGGCGAAACCGAAAAAGAGTCCGGAAACCATACCGATACGGCCAGGCAGCAGCTCCTGGGCATAGACCAGAATGGCGGAAAACGCGGAAGCGAGGATAAAACCAATAATCACGGTTAAAATTCCTGTCCATTCAAGGCTGGCGTACGGCAAAATGAGGGTAAAGGGCGCCACGCCGAGGATAGAGCCCCAAATGACATATTTACGCCCTATCTTATCCCCCACAGGCCCGCCAATGACCGTACCGGCCGCAACGGCGAACAGGAAGGCAAACAGGTGGATCTGCGCATTTTGTACCGATAATCCGAATTTTTGCATCAGATAAAAGGTGTAATAGCTGCTGATGCTCGCCATATAGAAGTATTTCGAGAAAATCAGCACCAGCAGGACGGCTACCGCCAGGATAACCTTATTGCGCGGCAGGGGATTGATAACCTTCGCTTTAGGTTTTCCTTTATTGACGCGATGCTGAGCGGCATACCAGCGGCTGATCTGCGCCAGCACGATAATCGCCAACAGTGCGGCCAGCACAAACCACGCCACGTTGCCTTTACCGTAAGGGGCAATAATCACCGCGGCCAGCAGCGGGCCGAGAGAGCTACCAAAGTTACCGCCCACCTGGAAAAGTGACTGCGCCAGGCCGTGGCGACCACCGGACGCCATCCGCGCCACGCGGGAGGACTCCGGATGGAACACGGACGAGCCGGTACCCACCAGCGCGGCGGCGATCAGCACGGCTTCAAAACTCCCGGCCATGGCGAGCAGCACCAGACCGCTTAGGGTAAAGCACATGCCGATCGGCAGCGACCACGGCATCGGGTATTTATCCGTCCAGTAGCCCACCACCGGCTGCAGCAGCGAGGAAGCCAGCTGGAAGGTCAGGGTGATCATCCCGATCTGCACGAAGGTTAACGAAAACTCGGACTGCAGCAGCGGATAAATTGCCAGAATCAACGACTGGATCATGTCGTTGAGCAGGTGTGAAAGACTTATTGCCCCTAAGACTTTAAAGGAGGTGCGCGACGCCGGCGCGCCCGGAACGGGCTGGGTTGATTCACTGATTGCCATAAATACCACGTTTTGTTAGCAGAAGTGCAGGGAGTAATTATTATCCGACTAACATACCCGCCTGCGACATTTGAAGAAAGTCGCAATTATGAAAACTTATTTGTCTATTCTTATTAGTCACTGTAATTTCTGCCTTTGTCTATTGGTCAGGGAGAGAGAAGATGAAGTTAATGAAGCGGGGCGTCGCGCTGGCGCTCATCGCGGCGTGGGGGCTGGTAAGCCTGCCCGCGCAGGCGTATGAAAAAGACAAAACCTATAAAATTACCATTCTGCATACCAACGACCACCACGGTCATTTCTGGCGCAGTGAATACGGCGAATATGGCCTCTCGGCACAAAAAACGCTGGTGGACGGCATTCGTAAAGAGGTCGCAGCCCAGGGCGGCAGCGTGCTGCTGCTCTCAGGCGGCGATATCAACACCGGCGTGCCGGAATCCGATTTGCAGGACGCCGAACCCGACTTTCGCGGCATGAATCTGATTGGCTACGACGCGATGGCCGTCGGTAACCATGAATTTGATAATCCGCTGACCGTACTCCGTCAGCAGGAAAAATGGGCCAAATTCCCGTTCCTCTCCGCCAATATTTACCAAAAAAGTACTGGCGAGCGTCTGTTTAAGCCGTGGGCGCTGTTTAAGCGTCAGGATCTGAAGATCGCGGTCATCGGCTTAACCACCGACGATACTGCGAAAATTGGCAACCCTGAGTTCTTCACCGATATCGAATTCCGCAAACCGGCAGACGAAGCGAAGCTGGTGATTCAGGAGTTGCAGCAAAACGAAAAGCCGGACGTCATTATCGCCACCACCCACATGGGGCACTACGACAACGGTGAGCACGGCTCTAACGCGCCCGGTGACGTGGAGATGGCGCGCAGCCTGCCTGCGGGCTCGCTGGCGATGATTGTGGGTGGTCACTCACAGGATCCAGTGTGTATGGCATCCGAGAACAAAAAGCAGGTGGACTACGTCCCGGGCACGCCGTGTGCGCCAGACCGTCAGAACGGTATCTGGATTGTGCAGGCGCACGAGTGGGGCAAATACGTGGGCCGGGCGGACTTTGAGTTCCGTAACGGCGAGATGAAGCTGGTGCACTATCAGCTCATTCCGGTCAACCTGAAGAAGAAAGTCACGTACCCGGACGGGAAAAGCGAGCGCGTACTTTACACCCCAGAGATTCCAGAAAACCAGCAGATGCTCTCCCTGCTGACGCCGTTCCAGAACAAAGGCAAGGCGCAGCTGGATGTGAAAATCGGAACGCTGAACGGTCGTCTGGAGGGGGACCGCAGTAAAGTTCGCTTCGTGCAGACCAACATGGGCCACCTGGTGCTCGCGGCGCAAATGGCGCGCACCGGGGCTGATTTTGGCGTAATGAGCGGCGGTGGCATTCGTGATTCCATCGAAGGCGGAAACATCACCTATAAAGACGTTCTGAAGGTGCAGCCGTTCGGTAACGTGGTGGTTTATGCCGACATGAGCGGGAAGGAGGTTGTTGAGTACCTGACCGCCGTGGCGCAGATGAAGCCGGATTCCGGGGCCTATCCGCAGTTTGCCAACGTGAGCTTCGTAGCGAAAGACGGCAAGCTTAACGACCTGAAGATCAAAGGCGAACCGGTTGACCCGGCGAAAACCTACCGTCTGGCGACGTTAAGCTTTAACGCCACCGGCGGCGACGGCTATCCGCATATTGATAATAAACCGGGATACGTGAACACTGGCTTTATCGACGCGGAAGTGCTGAAGCAGTATATCGAGCAGAATTCGCCGATTGACGTGAATGCGTATGAGCCGAAAGGTGAGGTGAGCTGGCAGTAGTGCCGTTGTGTTGCCCGGTGGCGCTGCGCTTACCGGGCCTACGGGTGCAAAATGTAGGCCGGGTAAGGCGTAGCCGCCACCCGGTTTTTTTTACTCCCGGCGGGCAATATCCGCAAACTTCGCGTCCAGCATTTTCGCCAGATCGCCCGCGGCAAGCTCAATGTCCAGCCCGCGCTTGCCGCCGGAGATAAAGATGGTCTCAAATTCCTGTGAAGGGGCATCGATCAGCGTCGGCAGGCGTTTTTTCTGCCCGAGTGGACTGATGCCGCCCACCAGGTAGCCCGTGGTGCGCTGCGCCACCATCGGATCCGCCATATCCACCTTCTTCGCCCCCAGCGCTTTGGCGACTTTCTTAAGGTCCAGCTGTCCTGCCACGGGCGTCACCGCCACGGCGAGGTGCTTCATATCGCCGTTCACCGCCACCAGCAGCGTTTTATAAACCTGGTCAGCGTTAAGCCCCAGCTTGCGCACCACTTCATCACCAAAGTTGGTTTCATTCGGATCGTGATCGTAGGTGTGGATCCGGAAAGAAATGTTGTTTTTTTCGAGTAATTTAACGGCGGGAGTCATAGCTATCCTTCTTACGACAGACAAATCATGCCAACAGCATACGCCTGACGTTTGTCTAAAAAATAGCACCATCTTGCGCAATAGTGTTGGCAGTGATGGTCACTTTGAGCGACAATCGGCTCAACCGAAGGTCTCCTTCGGCATAATAAAAACGATGAAATTCCTCTTTGACGGGCCAATAGAAATATTGGCCATTTTTTTATTTCAGCAACGACGGCAAGTTCCCTTCTCCGTACAAATGTAACGCCCCGACCGCCACCACGTAACGCCCCGCAGGTAAGGCATGCAGCGTCTGCCGCCAGGCTTTATTGCGCGCATTCATCAGCACATCATACAGCGATTCGCTGAATGTCGACGGTAACGCCAGCCTGCCGTCCGCGGGTGGCGCATCCAGCCACCAGCCAATCATGGTCTGCAGCAGGCGCGCGTTGGTGTGCCAGTGGGTCAGCGTATCATCCAGCAGCATCAGACCGTCGTCGGGAAGCTGTCGCAGGAGCGCAATCTGGCTGTCCGTTCCTTCCAGCTCGATGATGGGCAAACTGCGCGCCCTTGCCACGTTCAGCAGCTGGTAATCAATGCCGTAATCACCCCGCAGCCCCAGACGCTGCGCCTGCGTGGCCTGCAATACCATCGCGATTTGCCAGAGTGGCAGGGTGTCAATCATGGAGAGCGAGACGCCGGTTTCCTCGGCGACGCGCGTCAGTTCCGCAAGCTGGGTTTCATCCAGGCGCTCCGCCAGGGTGAGATCGCTCTCGAGCCCGGCAAACGGTGACTCCTGACCCGAAATGTCCGCCTCAACGACCAGCGCATCGGCGTGTTTCAGCAGTTTAATCAGGCCGGGAGGCAGGGGAGACATATCCTGCGTGCCCATATGGATGCTGCCAACCAGGTGCAGGTGTTGCCCGCCGGGAAGCGAAATATCCAGACCGGGCCAGGCGTAACGGCGAGGGAAAAGGGCGCGAAACGATGTTTTTATACGATGAAACAGACCCATACGCGCTCCATAAACGGAAAGGTTCATGCTAGCGCGTACGGGTACAAGGTTCAATCCTTCGGTTTAAACCGCAACAGCCGGTTGGCGTTGCTGACCACGGTGATGGAGGAGAGCGCCATCGCCGCACCCGCGACCACCGGATTAAGCAGCGTGCCGGTCAGCGGCCACAAAATACCGGCAGCAATCGGAATACCGAGCGAGTTGTAGATAAACGCCCCCAGCAGGTTCTGCTTCATGTTGCGCAGCGTAGCTTTCGAAATGGCCAGCGCATCGGCCACGCCCATCAGGCTGTGGCGCATCAGCGTGATGGCCGCGGTTTCGATGGCCACGTCGCTGCCGCCGCCCATTGCGATCCCCACATCCGCCTGGGCCAGCGCCGGGGCATCGTTGATGCCGTCGCCGACCATCGCCACCTGACGGTCCTGACGTTGCAGGTTTTTAATGGCGTCCGCTTTGCCGTCCGGCAGTACGCCCGCAATCACCTCGTCAATACCGGCTTCTTTCGCGATGGCGTTGGCGGTGGTCGGGTTATCCCCGGTCAACATCACCAGACGATATCCCGCACGGTGCAGGCGCTGTAAGGCATCCACGCTGTCCTGGCGAAGCGGATCGCGCACGGCCAGCAGCGCGGCGGCTTTGCCATCCACCGCCAGCAGAACCGGGGTGGCGCCCTGTGACGCCTGCGCCTTCAGCTCACTGTCCAGCGCGGCGGTATCAATGCCGTTTTCATTGAGCAATGCCTGGTTGCCCAGCAGCAGCGCGTGGCCTTCTGCTTCACCGCTCACGCCGAGCCCGCGCAGGGTGCGGAACTGATTCACCTGCGGCAGGGCAGACGCATTGGCTTTATCAAGAATGGCGCGCGCCAGCGGATGGCTGGAGCCTTGCTCCAGCGCGGCTGCAAGACGCAGCGCATCCTCTTCCGAAATGCCCACGCAGTGGACGGCGACCACCTGCGGTTTACCTTCCGTCAGTGTGCCGGTTTTATCAAACACCAGCGTGTCCAGGGTGCTGGCCCGCTGCAGCGCGTCCGCATCCCGCACCAGCACGCCAAATTCGGCCGCGCGGCCTACGCCGGAAATGATCGACATTGGCGTCGCCAGACCAAGGGCGCAAGGGCAGGCGATGATCAGCACCGTGGTGGCGATCACCAGGGTATACACAATCTGCGGCGCCGGGCCGAAGAAGTACCAGATCGCCGCACTCAGCAGGGCAATGCCGACCACAACCGGCACAAAAATGGCCGAGATTTTATCAGCAAGCTGGCCAATTTCTGGTTTACTGCTCTGCGCCTGGCGCACCATGCGAATAATACGCGACAGCGTCGTATGGCTGCCGACGGCGCTGGCGGTAAACAGCACGCTGCCGTCCTGCACGACCGTACCGGCATGCACGGCGTCGCCGTCTGATTTCTGCTGAGGGATAGGCTCCCCGGTCAGCATCGCTTCATCCAGCCAGGCTTCGCCCTGGGTTATCTTGCCGTCAACGGGAACCCGGTCGCCGGTGGTCAGACGCAGCGTCATGCCGGGCTGAACCTCGGCCAGCGGAACGCTTTTTTCCCCTTCGTCCGTGACCACGCGGGCCGTCGGTGGGGTTAAATCAAGCAATCTTTCCAGCGCTTTCGAGGAGCGCTGGCGGGCGCGGGCTTCCAGCATATGGCCTAAGTTAATCAGGCCGATAATCATCGCGCTCGCTTCATAATAGAGATGCCGCGCTTCCATCGGGAACCACTGGGGCCAGACGTTCACGCTCATCGAATAGAGCCACGCCGCGCCGGTACCGAGGGCGACTAGGGTATCCATCGTCGCGGTACGATTTTTCAGGCTCTTCCAGGCGCTGGTATAGAAATGTCCGCCTGCGAACACCATCACCGCAAGGGTAATCAGACCAATCACCAGCCACAGCGTGCGGTTGTCGTCGGTGACCATCATGTTGTCGCCGAGCATGCCCCACACCATCACCGGAATACCGACCAGCAGGGCGATAATCGCCTGCCAGCGGAAGCGCTTCATGGTGGCGATAGCCGTTTCCTGCTGGCGCTCGCGGCGCTCGGCATCATCTTCGATGGCCTCCGCGCCGTAGCCCGCTTTTTCAACGGCCTGCACTAATTCTGCGGCGGAGGCGCTGCCCATCACCAGCGCAGTGCGCTCCGCAAGATTCACCCGTGCCTGCGCGACTCCCGGTACCGCCTGCAGGGCGTTTTGTACCCGGGAGACGCAACTGGCGCAGCTCATGCCGTTGATCAGCAGCTGTTGGCTGTCATCAATATCATCCGCTGCCGGAAGCTCAGGAGTGGCCGCTGTCAGTGCTTCCGACGGGGATGATGACTCTGCCAACGGTTTAGCCTTTGGGTGGCTTAACTCCGCCCCGTAACCGGCCTGCTTGATGGTATCGATCAGCGCATCCGCGCTGGCGCTGCCGGTCACAGCGGCATGATCGATAGTCACATCAGCGCTTTCCACATCAGGGCGCTGTTCCAGGCTTTCTTTAACGCGTTTGACGCAGTGGCCGCAGGAGAGGCCGTCCAGCGTCAGGTCAATAGTGTGAGACATAACAAAACTCCCGTATAATATTTTGGTCAGTTGTTGACCGGAGTAACGCTTTTCACTAACTGTTATGAAGGTTAAACCTTCCATCAAGGGGAAGGTCAAGGGGGAAATGTGAATATCAGTGATGTGGCAAAAAAAACCGGCTTAACCAGCAAAGCGATTCGCTTTTATGAAGAGAAGGGGCTGGTGACGCCGCCGCTGCGCAGTGAAAACGGCTACCGTAGCTACACGCAGCTGCATCTGGATGAACTGACGCTGCTGCGCCAGGCAAGACAGGTCGGTTTTAATCTGGAAGAGTGCGGCGAGCTGGTTAACCTGTTCAACGATCCAAAGCGTCACAGCGCCGACGTGAAAAAACGCACGCTGGAAAAGGTGGCCGAAATTGAACGCCACATCGTCGAGCTACAGGCGATGCGCGAACAGCTGCTGCAGCTCGCGGCGTCCTGTCCGGGGGATGACAGCGCCGACTGCCCGATTATCGATAACCTTGCCGGCTGCTGCCACCGCAAAACCCACGCTTAGCAGGCTTTTACCCGCAGGGTAATGCCCTCCACCGCGATGACCTCCACCCGCGTGCCGGCGCTGAGGTCATCGTCGGCCACCACCGGCCACGAGCTGTCACCTACCCGCATGTGCCCACGTCCGTTCACCAGCGTGCTGTCGAGCGTAAAACGCTTGCCGACAATCTGCTGTCCGCGCTGGTTAAGGTGGGCGTCCACCGGTTTCTGCTCGTTAACCCGCCGGTTGAGCCAGCGCCACCACAGCCAAGCGGCCACCAGCGTCAGCGCGGCAAACAGCGCTCCCTGCCACGCCCAGTCCAGGGGAAGGATCCAGACCAGAAGACCGGTAATGACGGCGGCAACACCGCTCCAGAGCAGGTAGCCGTTGCCGCCCAGCATCTCCGCCGCCAGCAATAAGCCGCCGAGGCTTAGCCAGAAGGCATGAGGATGTGCAACGATCAGCTCAATCATTTTTTACGCTCGTTTCCGCTGTCCTTGATCAGTTCGGCTATGCCCGCGATAGAGCCCATCAGGCTGCTGGCATCCAGCGGCATCATCACCACTTTGCTGTTGTTCGCCGACCCAATCTCTTTCAGCGCGTCGGTATATTTTTGCGCGACAAAGTAGTTCACGGCCTGAATATCACCGGCGGCAATCGCCTCGGACACCATCTGGGTCGCGCGGGCTTCCGCTTCGGCGGAACGCTCACGCGCTTCCGCCTGTAAGAACGCGGACTGACGATCACCTTCCGCTTTCAGGATCTGCGACTGTTTTTCCCCTTCCGCTTTGAGGATCTCCGCCTGGCGCACCCCTTCGGCTTCCAGAATATAGGCGCGCTTGGTTCGCTCGGCTTTCATCTGGGCGTTCATGGAGGCGATCAGCTCCGCCGGCGGGCGCACGTCGCGGATCTCGATGCGGGTAACTTTGATCCCCCACGGGTTTGTAGCCTCGTCGACAATGTGCAGCAGGCGGGTGTTGATGCTGTCGCGCTGGGAAAGCATCTCGTCCAGCTCCATCGAGCCGAGCACGGTACGGATGTTGGTCATCGTCAGGTTGACGATCGCCAGCTCCAGGTTGCTGACCTCATAGGCCGCTTTCGGCGCGTCAATCACCTGAATAAAGCAGACAGCGTCGATGGTGACGTTGGCATTATCCTTGGAGATCACTTCCTGGGACGGAATGTCCAGAACCTGCTCCATCATGTTGATCTTGCGACCAATTCTGTCCATGAAGGGAACAATCAGGCTTAAGCCTGGCTGGAGTGTGTTGGTGTATCGGCCGAAACGCTCGACGGTCCACTGATAACCCTGAGGGACAATTTTGACGCCGGCGCCTACGATAACCAGCGCAACGAAAATAAGGACGGGAACAACGATAAGCATAAAAACCTCCTGTTTTGCATGCTGTGGCGAGTGAAAGTGTGTATTTATTGCTCGTAAGTATAGGTAAAGTCAGAGATGAATCCATCACCCGCTTCAGCAATGGCTTTCGATAATCCCTGGTAGTAATTCTCCAGCCCCAGCGCTTCGATACGCTGGATCTGTTCACGAATGGGGGCGCAGAACAGAACGGCATTCCCCGCTTCAACGCGTTTGTTATTCGGTGGAAGGTCGCCCGCGATGGCTTTAAACCAGGTTCTGATGCCCTGCTTTAAATTATGCGGCGCTTTTGCCAGGTTATCCATGCCCGTCAGGATCTGCAGAGTCGGGAACTCATCGGCCAGCACGGCGGTTTTCATGCGCGCAAAGAACTGGCTGAACAGCTCGAACGAGCCCAGATCGGTGACGCGGGGCTTGGTGGTTTTACCGTTTTTATTGCCGATTTTACCTGCCGCTGACGCCGCGGCCGGAACCGCGTTCACCTTTTCCAGCTCCAGTCCTAACAGCAAATTGCAGTGCGCGCGGCGCGCTTTCAGCGGATAGGACATCAGGACGTCAATGAACTGTGTGGCTTTCACATCCGCAAGATTGTGGTTGATAAGCCACTGGGTGCGTGAAAATTCCGCCGGAGAGACGAACCAGTCCGGCACCTCATTGAAGCGTTTTGATTTGCCTTCACCGTCAAATTCAAGGAAGTGTGTTCCGTTGTCGAAGGCGAAATAGCAATTTTTGAAGCTGCCGATCGTGGTGTTCACGATGAGCGCCTTCTTAACAAAGTCCACCACCTCTGCACCTATCACAAAACGCGTGAGCTCCGACGATTTGATGACTTCCATTAATGTTTCGACATCAGGAACACCAGGCTTCAGGGAGGGAAACTCATAAAAGATATGTGCCATGTCGCATACTTCCTGTAGTGATGAAGGTGACAATTTGCAAACAAAAAGTTTAACACTTGCTTCAGCGTGAGGCTATTCGCTCTGTGCGGGCGAAAGGATTATGCTACAGGCGGTTATTACACGAAGCGGTCAACGGAAGCGCGATGAACGATAAAAGAAACGTATTACTGCTCAGGGATGTCGGATTTCGAGTCGGGGAAAACACGATCCTGCAGCACGTCGGGTTTAGCCTGTCGCCGGGCGAGTTTAAATTAATCACGGGTCCCTCAGGCTGTGGTAAAAGCACGCTGCTGAAGATTGTGGCGTCACTCCTCAGCCCGACGGAGGGCGCCATTCTGTTTGAAGGCGAGGATATCGCCTCGCTTTCCCCGGAAAGCTATCGCCAGCAGGTCTCGTACTGCGTGCAAACGCCCGTGCTTTTTGGCGATACGGTCTATGACAACCTGATTTTCCCGTGGCAAATCCGCAATAAAACGCCGGAGCCGGAAAAGTTTATCCAGGATCTGGCCCGCTTTGGCCTGGCGCAGGAGACGCTGAGCAAATCCATCAACGCGCTGTCGGGTGGCGAAAAGCAGCGGGTCTCGCTGATCCGCAACCTGCAGTTTTTACCGAAGGTGTTGTTGCTGGACGAAATCACCAGCGCGCTCGATGACGTCAACAAGCGCAACGTTAACGAGATTATTCATCGTTACGCCCGGGAGCAGAACATTGCCGTGCTGTGGGTGACGCACGACGCTAACGAAATAACCCATGCGGATGACGTGATTACGCTCCAGCCGCACGGCGGGAAAATGCAGGAGGCAAACCGTGGGTGAACACAACATTACCAACGAATCGCTGGCCTTTTCGATGGTGCTGGTGCTGATTGCGATTGTGGTCAGCTACCGCGAAAAGCTGGGGCTGGAAAAAGATATCGTATGGAGTATCTGCCGCGCGGTGATTCAGCTCATCATCGTCGGCTATGTGCTGAAGTATATCTTCAACGTTAACCACGCGGTGCTGACGCTGCTGATGGTGCTCTTTATCTGCTTTAACGCGGCGTGGAATGCGCAAAAGCGCAGTAAATACATCGATAAGGCGTTTGTTTCATCGTTTATCGCGATTACCACCGGAACGGCGCTCACGCTGGCGGTGCTGGTACTTTCCGGCTCGATTGAGTTTACGCCGATGCAGGTTATCCCTATTTCCGGGATGATTGCGGGGAACGCGATGGTGGCCGTTGGGCTCTGTTATAACAACCTCGGCCAGCGTTTCAGCAGCGAACAGCAGCAGCTGCAGGAGAAACTAAGCCTGGGGGCAACGCCAAAAGTGGCCTCGGCGCGGCTGATTCGCGAGAGCATTCGCTCATCGCTGATCCCTACGGTAGATTCTGCCAAAACGGTGGGGCTGGTGAGCCTGCCGGGCATGATGTCGGGGCTGATTTTTGCCGGTATCGATCCGGTAAAAGCGATTAAGTATCAGATCATGGTGACGTTTATGCTGCTTTCCACGGCAAGCCTGTCCACCATCATTGCCTGCTACCTGACCTATCGGAAGTTCTACAACGCGCGTCACCAGCTGGTGGTGACGCAGTTGAAAAAGGTGCGGTGATTGTGCCGGGCGGCACTGCGTTTGCCCGGCCTACGATTCGTGCTTTTGTAGGCCCGGTAAGGCGAAGCCGTCACCGGGCAAAGTGCATCAATACAACAACGCGTACAGCTGACGACGATACTTCGACGCCAGCGCGTCTCCGGTGC
The DNA here is from genome assembly GCF_020567405.1 of Enterobacter sp. TCD1-1. Classification (NCBI taxonomy): domain Bacteria; kingdom Pseudomonadati; phylum Pseudomonadota; class Gammaproteobacteria; order Enterobacterales; family Enterobacteriaceae; genus Enterobacter; species Enterobacter sp. TCD1-1. The sequence continues at coordinate 208,430 of NZ_JAJCXF010000001.1, forward strand.
CCAGCGCGGCCAGGATCTCCTGGAACATCTTGCGCGCCTGGCCGTCTGCGGCGGCTAAATCTTTTTGCAGATGGCTGAAGAGCAGCTCAAGCGCCTCTTCGTTACGCCCCACCTGATGCAGCTGCAGCGCCAGCTGGCTTGCCAGCGCGGCATCCGCCGGATTGTCGGCAACCTGCTGCTGCAGCTGCTGAATTTCCGGGGTATCCGCCGCCTGCTTCAGCAGCTCAATTTGTGCAACCAGCCCCTGATAGCGGGTATCCTGATCCTGCAGCGGAACCGTCTTGAGTACGGCTTCCGCGTCTTCTGAGCGATGCAGGGCGATCTGCGTCTCCGCCAGCAGCAGGCCAATCTGACTGTTCTGTTTTGACAGCTGCCATGCCTCTTTGAGCAGCGGCAGCGCCTCGTCGTATTTGCCTTCCTGCATCAGCGCCATGCCTTCCTGCGCTTTCAGCTCTTCTTCGCGCGGCAGCACCTTATCCAGCAGGGCGCGGATAGCGTCTTCCGGCTGTGGCCCCTGGAAGCCATCAACAGGCTGGCCGTTCTGGAACAGATAGACGGTAGGAATGGCGCGCAGACCAAACTGAGACGCGACCATCGGCTCGGCATCACAATCCAGCTTCGCGAGAATGAACTGACCGTTGTACTGGGCGGCAAGGCTTTCCAGCACCGGCGTCAGCTGCAGACAGTGTTGGCTACGTTCAGACCAGAAGTAGAACAGGACCGGTTTGGTCATCGACTGTTCAAGAGTCTGTTGCAGGTTAGCTTCTGTGATATTGACGATATTCTGTACGGACATGCGGCTTTCTCTTTTGTCGGTTTGTTCTTTACATGGGGATGCGCGTCGGCGCTTCAACTCAACCGTGTAAAATTTTGTCCATTATCCGGCCCGGCAGCAGGCGTTTTAACCAGCCAACGGCATGGGTGACCAGCGTCACCGGATAGCGCATTTTGGGATGTTCACTCTCAAAAGCATGGCGCACTTTGGCCACCACCGCCTCTGGCCCGAGGGTAAAACGCGCGGCGATGCCGGGGTTCTCGACCGGTTTATCCGCCTGCGTCTGGTTAACGTTTTCGGTAAAGCGGGTGCGGATCGGGCCGGGTTCAATCAGGCTGACCTTAATGCCGCTGTGGCGTAACTCCATGCGCAGGGCGTCGGACCAGGCCTCCAGCGCATATTTGCTGGCGGCGTAGGCGCCGCGGCCCGGGGTGGAAATCAGTCCCATCACCGACGACGTCATCACGATGCGCCCTTCACCGTGTGGCAGCATCGCGGGGAGCAGACGCATGGTGAGCTGATGCACGCCGAAGAAGTTGGTCGAAAACTGCTTCTCCAGCGTTTCGCGGGAGAGGGTGTCCAGCGGGCCGTACACGCCGTAGCCGGCATTATTAAACAGGCCGTACAGACGATTACCGGTCAGTGCGATCACCTCATCTGCGGCGCGCTCAACGCTCTCCGGCGAGTCCATATCCAGCAGCACGCCGGTAAAGCCCAGACCATTCATGCGTTCGACATCGTCGGGTTTGCGGCAGGCCGCCAGAACCCGAAACCCCTGGCGCTTTAATTCGAGCGCGCTTTCCAGGCCGATTCCGCTGGAACATCCTGTAATTAAGACCGATTTTTGCATAACTTTACCTGTCAGGATCTCCGCTTAATCAGGAGTCATGTTTAACTAAAGGAGCCAGCCGCGTTGCCATCCAGTCGGCAATAAACGGCTGCGCATCGCGATTGGGGTGGATCCCGTCGTCTTGCATCCACTGGGGTTTGAGATAGACCTCTTCCATGAAAAATGGCAGCAGCGGAATATCAAACTCTTTGGCAAGCTTGGGGTAGATCGCGCTAAAGGCCTCATTATACCGACGACCGTAGTTGGCGGGCAGGCGAATTTGCATCAGCAGCGGCTGGGCGTTTGCCGCCCTGATGTCCTGCAAAATGGTGCGCAGCGTATTCTCTGTTTGCTGAGGCTGGAAACCGCGCAGGCCATCATTACCGCCAAGCTCAACCAGCACCCACCGTGGCTGATGCTGTTTGAGCAGCGCAGGCAGGCGCGACAGCCCCTGCTGCGAGGTGTCGCCGCTAATGCTGGCGTTGATTACAGCCGTTTTGCTCTGCCATTTGTCATTGAGCAGAGCGGGCCAGGCCGCGCTGGCCGCCATACGATAGCCTGCGCTCAGGCTGTCGCCGAGAACCAGTAACGTGTCCGCTGCCGCCGCGCGGAAAGTCATCAGAATCAAAAACAGGAAGGGCAAATGCCAGCGGAAAACAGTGTTGAAGTTCATCATCTTAAGAAGTCCGTCGGTCAGGGGGAGCACGAGCTTTCCATCCTTACCGGAGTTGAACTCGTTGTCAAACGCGCTGAAACCATTGCGCTGATTGGCGAATCCGGTTCCGGTAAGTCCACGCTGCTGGCGATTTTAGCCGGTCTGGACGACGGCAGCAGCGGTGAGGTCCACCTTGTCGGGCAGCCGCTGCATCAGCTTGATGAAGAGGCGCGGGCCGCGCTGCGCGCGCGTCACGTTGGTTTTGTCTTTCAGTCCTTTATGCTGATCCCGACCCTGAACGCCCTGGAAAACGTCGAGCTCCCTGCGCTGCTGCGCGGTGAAAATAGCCGTGAAAGCCGCGCTCACGCGAAGGCGCTGCTGGAACAGCTCGGTCTGGGTAAACGTCTCGACCATCTTCCCGCCCAGCTTTCCGGCGGTGAGCAGCAGCGCGTGGCGCTGGCCCGCGCGTTTAACGGCCGCCCTGAGGTGCTGTTTGCCGATGAGCCTACCGGCAACCTTGACCGTAAAACCGGAGACCGGATTGCCGACCTGCTGTTTTCGCTCAACCGCGAGCACGGCACTACGCTTATCCTCGTGACCCACGATCCGCAGCTCGCGGCGCGCTGCGACCGTCGCCTGCGGCTGGTCAACGGTGTTCTGCAGGAGGAAGCATGATTACCCGCTGGTTCTGGCGCGAGTGGCGCTCGCCCTCGCTGCTGATTGTCTGGCTGGCGCTCAGCCTGGCGGTGGCCTGCGTGCTGGCGCTCGGCAGCGTCAGTGATCGCATGGAAAAAGGGCTCAGCCAGCAGAGCCGGGAGTTTATGGCGGGAGACAGGGCGCTGGAAAGCTCCCGTCCCGTGCCGCCGGGCTGGATTGACGCAGCGCGCAAAGAAGGGCTGAAGGTGGGAGAGCAGCTCACCTTCCAGACCATGACCTTCGCGGGCGACACGCCGCAGCTGGCGAGCGTCAAGGCCGTCGATGATATCTACCCGATGTACGGTGACTTGCAGACCCGCCCGCCGGGATTAAAGCCGACGCCCGGTACGGTGCTGCTGGCATCGCGTCTGATGGCGCTGCTGAACCTGAAACCCGGCGACAGTATCGACGTCGGTGACGCTACCCTCAGGATTGCCGGGGAAGTGGTGCAGGAGCCCGACGGCGGATTTAACCCGTTCCAGCTTGCGCCGCGCCTGCTGATGAACACCGCGGATGTCGCGGCCACCCATGCGGTACAGCCGGGCAGCCGCGTCACCTGGCGCTATAAATTTGGCGGCACACCCGCCCAGCTTGACGCGTATGAAAAATGGCTTCTGCCGCAGCTCAAACCGGAACACCGCTGGTACGGGCTGGAGCAGGACGAGGGGGCGCTCGGTAAATCTCTGGAGCGCTCTCAGCAGTTCCTGTTGCTGTCGGCCCTGTTGACCCTGCTGCTGGCGGTGGCGGCGGTGGCCGTGGCGATGGGGCACTACTGCCGCAGCCGCTACGACCTGGTGGCGATCCTCAAAACCCTCGGGGCGGGCCGGGCGCAGCTGCGCAAGCTGATCGTCGGCCAGTGGCTGATGCTGCTGGTCCTGTCGGCGCTGACCGGCGGAATAATGGGGCTGCTGTTTGAAAAACTGCTGATGGTGATGCTAAAACCGGTGCTCCCGGCCGCATTGCCGCCGGCCAGCCTCTGGCCGTGGCTGTGGGCGATGGGCGCGATGACGGTGATCTCGGTGCTGGTGGGGCTCCGGCCTTACCGCCTGCTGCTCGCCACGCAGCCGCTGCGCGTGCTTCGCAATGATGTCGTGGCGAACGTCTGGCCGCTGAAGTTCTACCTACCGGTGATTATTGCGGTGGCGGTGGGGCTGCTGGCGTGGCTGATGGGCGGCAGCACGCTGCTGTGGGCGGTGCTGGCCGGGGCGGTTGTGCTGGCGCTGCTGTGCGGCGTGCTGGGCTGGATACTGCTTAACCTCCTGAAAAGGATGACGGTAAAATCCCTGCCCGTGCGCCTGGCGGTCAACCGTCTGCTACACCAGCCCTGGTCTACGCTCAGCCAGCTGTCGGCGTTCTCGCTGTCGTTTATGCTGCTGGCACTGCTGCTGGTGCTGCGCGGCGATCTGCTCGATCGCTGGCAGCAGCAGCTTCCGCCGGAAAGCCCGAACTATTTCCTGATCAATATCGCCCCTGAGCAGGTTACGCCGCTGAAGGGCTTCCTGGCGGAGCATCACATCATCCCTGAGTCGTTCTATCCCATCGTTCGCGCGCGTCTGACGCAGATCAACGGGCAGCCAACGGAGGGGAACAAGGACGAGTCGCTGAACCGCGAGCTGAACCTCACCTGGCAGGAGAAACGCCCTGACCACAACCCGATAACCGCCGGCACCTGGCCGCCGAAAGCGGGAGAGGTGTCGATGGAGGAGGGGCTGGCGACGCGCCTGAACTTGAAGCTGGGAGACAGCGTCACCTTCACAGGGGATACCCAGGATTTCACCGCGAAAGTGACCAGCCTGCGTAAAGTGGACTGGGAAAGCCTGCGGCCCAACTTCTTCTTTATCTTCCCGCCGGGGGCGCTGGAGGGGCAGCCCCAGAGCTGGCTGACCAGCTTCCGCTGGGAAAACGGTAACGGCATGCTGACCCAGCTTAACCGGGAGTTTCCGACGGTCAGCCTGCTGGATATTGGGGCGATCCTGAAGCAGGTGGGGCAGGTGCTGGAGCAGGTGAGCCGCGCGCTGGAGGTCATGGTGGTGCTGGTGACGATCTGCGGCGTGCTGTTGCTGCTGGCCCAGGTGCAGGTGGGCATGCGCCAGCGCCATCAGGAGCTGGTGGTATACCGCACGCTGGGGGCCGGTAAGCGGCTGCTGCGAATGACGCTCTGGAGCGAGTTTGCGCTGTTGGGGCTGGTGGCCGGTCTGGTGGCCGCCATTGGCGCAGAGACGGCGCTGGCGGTGTTGCAGACAAAGGTCTTCGACTTCCCGTGGGAGCCTGACTGGCGTCTTTGGTTGACTCTGCCTCTGTGCGGCGCTGCGCTGCTTTCTCTCTGCGGAGGCTGGCTCGGCACGCGGCTGTTAAAGGGCAAAGCCCTGTTCCGTCAGTTTGCGAGTTGATTTAGTATGGTGATAATTACGCACCGGATTTTTATGCCGGTGCGTAGTGTTTAAATAGCACAAAGTGATAATACCCACTCATTTAGTAGCACAAAACATTAAAAACCCAACCACACAGCCCGATTATTTCCAGTTAATATTCACCCGCTAAATATTTAGCAGCGTGTCTATTAAGGAAAAATAATGACTATAAAAAAATCAGCGCTGGCGGTAACGATCGGCGCGGCAGTGGCATTAACGACCTTCGCTTCTCAGGCGGAAATCACCGTTCTTAAGCAGGATCCTCAGGCGGGTAATCCGCTGAGCCGCCTGAACTTCACCGTTGGCGGCAGTATTCGTCCTCAGTTCCAGAACATGACCGGCGACGACGGTAAAAACAGCTACAAGCGTAACGGCTTTGACGGCGGCACCCGTTTCCGTTTCGCAGCCGATTACTACCTGTTTGATGACATCAGCTGGATCAGCTACTACGAGCTGGGTGTGAACATTCCTGCGCAGTTTAACTGGGATCACCACTACGCCGAAGGCGCACACGACACCACGCGTCGTATGCTCTACACCGGTCTGAAGAGCGACACCTGGGGTACGCTGACCTTCGGTCAACAGAACAGCGTTTACTATGATGTGGTGGGCGCGAAAACCGATATCTGGGACTACGACATGATCGCTCAGGCGCCAGGTAACGGGATCAACGGCGACTACGACGGTTCTTACCGTTCACGCCAGATGCTGAAATATAAGAAAACCGTGGGCGATGCTGATATTTATGCATCCTACCTGTTTGAAGACAGTGAATACCTGCCGGGCAACGGCCTGCGCTACAAGCGTAAAGGCGGCGGTTCACTGGGCCTGGATTACCACCTGACTACCGACCTGACCTGGGGCGCCGCGTGGAACTACACCCGCGCCGACATGCGTAACCCGGACAACGGCGACAGCAAAACCTACGACCAGAACATCCTCGGTACCGCGCTGAGCTGGACCCCGGACAACTGGACCTTCTCCGCAGGCGGCGGCTGGTATCAGAACTTCCTGACCACCAAAAAAGTGTCTGTTAACGATTACTTTGCGGGCGACGCGTGGGGTATTGAATACTTCGCAGGTTATAAATTCCCAATCGGTCAGTACGCGGTTAAATCCATCCAGCCTTACTTCATGGGTGACCGCATTGAGTACGTGAACGGCCGTAACTACCAGCGCATCGACAACGGCGTGGGTATCAGCTTCCAGCTGGATTACGGTTTCCGCGTGGATTACGAACACGTGTTCACTTCCAGCACCGACAACCTGGGCGACATGAACCTGGTGCGTCTGCGTTACGACTTCTAAGCCGTCTGTTCCCCGGTGGCGCTGTGCTTACCGGGGCTACAACAGTACGCGTAGGCCGGGTAAGGCGTAGCCGCCACCCGGCTTTATTTTTCAGCGATCAAGCCACTCAGCAACCTCGCCGTACGTCCCGCGATAGACAATCTTCTCCGCCTTTTTCTCCAGCTGATAGCCGTACATTGGGTCGTAATAGTCCTTCAGCAGCGGCGTAAGCCAGCTGAAGTGCGCGTCCGTGCGGCCAGATCGTTGCTGTTCCAAAAGCGCGGAATCTAACAGCGCGGTAAATTCCGCAAAGCGCTGCAGCCCCAGGCGGCGACGAATGGCGAACAGGCCGTGATGCAGGTACTGGCTGTATTCTTTCCAGCCTGCTTCCTCGCCGTAGGCGGCAGAAAAATCCGCCCACATATGGTCGAAATACTCTTCGCGCAGACGTTCAAGACGGATCTCAAACGGATCCTCTACCACCACGATAGGGGCTTCAACCATGCGGTCGCGCAGGCAGGCTGGCAGGTGGTTAGAGCCAATCATCCGGCCTTCATCTTCCAGCACCCAGCGCGCGGCGTCTTTTTTCAATAGCTCAACCGCAAGGTGATTTTCAAAGCTGGCCTGGGAAAGCTGCGGCGTCAGCGTGCGGCCAAATGACGAGCCACGATGGTGCGCCAGTCCTTCCAGATCGATACCCTGTGCATGCTGCTTCACCAGCAGGGTTTTACCGTTCCCGGTACAGCCGCCAATAAGCACCATCGGCTTTTGCGACTGCTCAATGGTCACCTGAATCGCCGTCTGGCGCAGGGCCTTATAGCCACCGCGGATCAGCGGGTAGTCGATACCCGCCTCTTTCAGCCAGGCCTGCGAGATATGCGAGCGCTGGCCGCCGCGCGCGCAGCAGAGAAAGCCCTCAGGATGGGCAAGGCTGGCCTCGCGCCAGGCGTTGATGCGGGCCTCACGCGTGTCGCCGCTCACCAGGCGATGGCCGAGCGCCAGCGCGGCGTCCGGTCCCTGACGTTTATAACAGGTGCCGACGGCGGCGCGCTCGTCATCATTCATTAAAGGCAGGTTGACTGCCGCTGGCATCGCGCCCTGGGCAAATTCGATCGGCGCGCGAACGTCGATTAAAGGGGTATCGGACGCGAGGATCGCGCGATAGTCCGTTCCATCGTTCATGGTTATTCCAGAAGAAAGCTAAGCAGCAATGGGCGGGAATTGTACGCCGGGGAAAGAGGAGGTCAACTCCCCGGCGGAGGGATAACTATTTAAGCTTTGACTGTGCCCAGACAATACCGCTCGCGTATTCCGGCGGCAGGAGCGGGATCATGGCTTCCAGCGTGGCGCTCAGGCGGCCCGTGTCGCTGTCGTTGAGGTTCAGGTGGCCAACCTTACGACCCGGACGAACCTCTTTGTCATACCAGTGCAGATGCACCAGCGGCAGCTTCAGCCAGTCGTAGTTCAGATCGGTTCCGATCAGGTTGATCATCACCGACGGGCTGTTGACCACCGGCTGCGGCAGCGGCAGGTCGGTAATCGCGCGCAGGTGCAACTCAAACTGGCTGATGGAGGCGCCGTTTTGCGTCCAGTGGCCGCTGTTGTGCACGCGCGGTGCCAGCTCGTTGATCAGCAGACCAGACGGGGTGATAAAGCACTCCATCGCCATCACACCCACGTATCCGAGCTCGTGCATGATGGCAGAGAGCATCTCTTCCGCCTGCGCCTGGTGGTCAGCATTGGCCTGCGGGAAGGCCACGCTGGTGCGCAGAATGCCGTCCTGATGAAGGTTATGCGTCAGCGGATAAAATACGGTATGCCCGTCATGACCGCGCGCACCAACCAACGACACTTCACCGCTAAAGTTGATGCCCTGCTCAACAATGCACTCGCCGTAGCAATCATCCGGCAGCTCGGCGGTGTCGCCTGCGCGCAGGCGCCATTGGCCGCGGCCATCGTAGCCACCCACGCGGCGCTTCACGATCGCCAGCTCGCCCAGCATGGCGAAGACGTCGTTCCACTCGCTTTTATCAGACAGGAGTTGCCACGGTGCGGTTGCGAGACCCAGCTTGTCGAAAAGCTGCTTTTGCGTCAGACGGTCGGCAATGATCGGGAACACGTCGCGGTTAACGAAGGCGTTATGACGCGCCAGCTCGCGGGTCAGGGCGGTCTCCGGCCAGCGTTCGATCTCAGCGGTAATGACGCTCTGGTGGAACGGTACCGCTTCCGGCTCGGCGTCCAGGCCGACGGGCCAGACGGAAATCGCCAGCGGTTCGCCAGCCTGACGCAGCATGCGGCCTAGCTGGCCGTTACCGAGAACGCAAACCTGCTTCATGCGGCACCCCGCGGGTCTGGATTGTCCAGCACCTCGTCGGTCTGGGCTTTACGCCACGCCGCCAGACGCTGGTGTAAGTCTTTATCGTGCGTCGCCAGGATCTGCGCGGCCAGCAGGGCGGCATTGGCGGCGCCCGCTTTACCAATCGCCAGCGTGCCGACGGGAATGCCACGCGGCATCTGAACGATGGAGTAGAGGCTGTCCACACCGCTTAACGCGGCGCTTTGTACCGGGACGCCCAGCACCGGCAACAGGGTTTTGGCGGCAATCATGCCCGGCAGATGTGCTGCGCCGCCCGCACCGGCAATGATCACCTCATAACCGTTCTCTTCGGCGCTTTCGGCGAAGCTGAACAGTTTGTCCGGTGTACGGTGCGCGGAGACCACTTCAACGTGGTGCGGAACATTCAGGATGTCAAAGATTTCGGCGGCGAACTGCATGGTAGCCCAGTCGCTTTTGGACCCCATCACGATGGCGACACGCGCCGGATTATTGCGGGAAGACATGCGTCTTAAAACTCCTGTGGTGCGAAACACACTGCTTTCGAGGGCACAGAGAATAGCATGTTATACGGGCAAGGAAAACGGTTGCGCGGTTAAATATTGAGCCGTTGTTGCCATCAATTCATAACAAAACAGACCGCATTCTGGCGGTCTGTTTTTGTCGAGGGGCAATCATTATTTCGTCAGTTCTGCGGTCATATAGACGCGGTTGTCGACCTTCGCGCTGGTGATTTTGTAAGACGCGCCCTGTTCAGCAGCCTGTGCAGCGATTTTCGCTTCTGCGCGGTCAAGGGTAGAGGCGGTTGCACTCACGCTCTGCGCGAAAGAACCGAAAGAAACCAGGGAGAGAGCCGCAACTGCAACGAAAGATTTGATGGATTTCATGGTCGTATTCCTTAAGAGTTTTGTCTGGGATAGGGCATGTTGCCCTGATGTGATAAATAATAGGCCGACCACGGGCTGATTAAAATCGAAACAATTTGCCGTTATTGTTCAAAAAAATAGAATGATATGAAGAGGGGTTAAAACGGAAACGCGATCAGCTCCACGCCCTCAGGCGTGACTTTGACCATAGAGCCTTCGGTGTGCCAGGCACCTAATACCACGCGATGGGCCGGTTCGCCGTTGGCGATAAGGGAATGCACGTCAGGACGATGGGTATGACCGTGGATGAGCCACTGAACGTCATGCTTTTCCATCACCCGCACGACCGCCTGTGGATTGACGTCCATGATGGTCATGGATTTGCTGCTGTTGGCGGCTTTACTACCTGCACGCATTCTGGCGGCGATGCGGTTGCGGATAAAGAGCGGCAGGGCAAGGAACACTTTCTGGATCCACGGGGTGTGGACTTTGGCGCGAAACGCCAGGTAGCCGGTATCGTCGGTGCAGAGCGTGTCGCCGTGCATAATCAGCACCTTGCGGCCGTAGAGGTCGAGCACCTGTTCTTCCGGCAGCAGCGTCATGCCGCTTTCACGGGCGTAGCGCTTGCCGAGCAGGAAATCACGGTTGCCGTGAATGAAGTAGCAGGGGACGCCGCAATCCACCAGCGCGTGAATGGCGGCGGCCATTTCACGGTGCAGCGGGTTAGGATCATCGTCGCCAATCCAGGCTTCAAAGAGGTCGCCCAGGATGTACAGCGCATCGGCGCTTTTCGCTTCACCGCGTAAAAAACGCAGAAAACCGGCGGTTGTCGCCGGTTCTTCTGTTTGCAGATGAAGATCCGCAATAAAGAGTGTCGCCACCAATTACTCGCTGACGGTCACGCTTGTAATCACAACGTCTTCTTTTGGAACGTCCTGGTGCATACCGCTGCGGCCAGTAGAGACGGCTTTGATCTTGTCAACCACGTCCATACCTTCAACCACTTCTGCGAATACGCAGTAGCCCCAACCCTGCAGGCTTTCGCCGGAGAAGTTCAGGAAGTCATTGTCCGCCACGTTAATGAAGAACTGTGCAGTAGCAGAGTGAGGCGCCTGAGTACGTGCCATCGCCAGCGTGCCACGGGTGTTTTTCAGGCCGTTGTTCGCTTCGTTCTTGATCGGCTCTTTAGTGGCTTTCTGGTTCATGCCAGGTTCGAAACCGCCGCCCTGGATCATAAAACCGTTGATCACGCGGTGGAAAATGGTGTTGTTGTAGAAACCTTCGCGGCAGTAGTCCAGGAAGTTTTTAACTGTTTCAGGCGCTTTGTCATCAAAGGTTTTGATTACGATATCGCCATGATTAGTGTGGAAAGTAACCATTTTTGCATCCTGTTCCGTTATTGTGGTACGTCGACCCGCCTTCGGGTCATCTATAGGGGCTTGTTATAGCATAACCACAGGATGCGATCACCTTGCATTGTGTGCTGCTTCGGGTTTGAATTACGGGTAGAATAGCCGGTTTTCAACCACACACGTGTTTACATGGAATCTTCGATGTTAAAAATCTTTAATACAATGACGCGCCAAAAAGAGGAATTTAAACCTATCCATGCCGGGGAAGTCGGCATGTACGTGTGTGGTATTACGGTTTACGATCTCTGTCACATTGGCCATGGCCGTACCTTTGTCGCCTTCGACGTGGTGTCACGCTACCTGCGTTTTCTGGGGTACAACCTGAAATACGTGCGCAACATCACCGACATCGACGATAAGATCATCAAGCGCGCCAATGAAAATGGCGAAAGCTTTGTCGCGCTGGTGGATCGCATGATCGCTGAGATGCACAAAGACTTCGACGCCCTGAATATTCTGCGTCCGGACAGCGAGCCGCGCGCGACCCACCATATTCACGAAATCATCGAGATCACCGAAAAGCTGATCGCCCGCGGTCATGCGTATGTTGCCGACAACGGCGACGTGATGTTCTCCGTGCCGACGGACCCAACCTACGGTGCGCTTTCCCGTCAGGATCTGGATCAGCTCCAGGCCGGTGCCCGTGTCGACGTGGTTGACGTGAAGCGTAACCCGATGGACTTCGTGCTGTGGAAGATGTCCAAAGAGGGTGAGCCAAGCTGGCCATCCCCGTGGGGCGAAGGCCGTCCGGGCTGGCACATTGAATGTTCTGCGATGAACTGCAAACAGCTGGGCAAGCACTTCGACATTCACGGCGGCGGCTCAGACCTGATGTTCCCGCACCACGAAAACGAAATCGCGCAGTCCACCTGCGCCCACGGCGGCGAGTACGTGAATTACTGGATGCACTCCGGGATGGTAATGGTTGACCGCGAGAAGATGTCGAAATCGCTGGGTAACTTCTTTACCGTGCGCGATGTGTTGAAATACTACGACGCGGAAACCGTGCGCTACTTCCTGATGTCCGGCCACTATCGCAGCCAGCTGAACTACAGCGAAGAGAACCTGAAACAGGCGCGCTCGGCGCTGGAGCGTCTCTACACCGCGCTGCGCGGTACCGACAGGTCTGTTCCGGCGGCAGGTGGCGAAGCGTTCGAAGCGCGCTTTATTGAGGTGATGAACGACGACTTCAACACCCCGGAAGCCTACTCCGTACTGTTCGACATGGCGCGCGAAGTGAACCGCCTGAAGTCAGAAGATATGGCCGCGGCGAATGCGCTGGCGTCCCATCTGCGTAAGCTCTCTGCCGTGCTTGGCCTGCTGGAGCAGGAGCCGGACGCGTTCCTGCAGAGCGGTGCGCAGGCGGACGACGGTGAAGTGGCGGAAATTGAAGCGTTGATCAAGGCGCGTCTGGAAGCGCGTCAGGCGAAGGACTGGGCGGCGGCAGATGCGGCGCGTAACCGTCTGACCGAGATGGGCATCATCCTGGAAGACGGCCCGCAGGGCACCACCTGGCGCCGTAAGTAAGTCTGTAACGCCCGGTGGCGCTCACGCTTGCCGGGCCTACAGGCAAAAGTAGGCCGGGTAAGGCGCAGCCGCCACCCGGCTTTTTTTACCTTCTTTTCCACCACAACATTCCCATCAGCACGACCCCCGGCAGCCACACCCACAGCAGTTCTGAAATAATCACCTGATGCCCGTACGGCGTGGTATAGCGTGAGAGCGCAAACGGCGCGACCTTAATCACCTGCCACGGCGCAAAGAAGCGTTCTTCAGACCACGGCCACAGCCAGCCGACGCCTTTCCCGCCTGTGGTAATCGAATCCAGCAGGCTGTGCGACAGCAGTGACACGGTTAAAAACAGCCAGCACCGCGTCAGGCTGGTCCTGAACCATCGTCGTCCAGTCAGTACGCAAAGTATCGGCACCACGAAGGCAAACAGCAGGGAGTGGGTAAAGCCGCGATGGCCGAAAACGTTGCCATACGCGACGCCGAACTTAAATGCCAGCACGTCGGCATCTGGCAGCATGGCGAGAACAATGCCGGCAAACAGCAGGCGGGGTGGGATAACTTTTGTCCCCAGGCCTAAGCCCAGGCAAAGCGGAACAGCAGCGTGTGTAATGACGGTAGGCATTGTGATTATCCATGGCAAATCATGGAAATATAGCAGTCATTCCGCGCTAAAAAACCTGTGCGAAATTCTGATTTTACGCCGACTCGCGTGCGATAAGCTGCCCGGAAAGCGTAATGCGCTGGGTTTGCAGCGTCGGCTCCTTCAGCGTGCGAATAATCAGCCCGGCCGCCTGACGCCCCGTCTCTTCGCTGGCGGACGAGACGTAGGTAAACGAGGGCGAGGTGAGGTTAACGTGGAGCATATCTTCGAAACCGACCAGGGCGACCTGCTGCGTCAGAAACACATCTTTACCCACCGTACGCCCGACCTGATGAATACCGGAGATGGAGCCGATCATGGCATCCGGCGAGTGGCAGAGCAGGGCGGTGATGGTATTGTTTTTTTCCAGCAGTTGGCGGGTCGCGAAACCCGCGGCCAGCGTGTCATCGCTGCAGGCCGGAGAGTATTCATCGCGCCAGACCAGCCCGTTTTGCGCCATCGCGCTGCGAAAACCGAGCAGGCGCTGTTCGCGGATAAGGCAGCCTTCGCGTCCGCCAATGTAGGCGATATTACGATGACCGCGCTCGATAAGATAACGCACCGCCAGACTGGCCGCCTGTCGGTTATCGCGCATCACCAGATTGCATTTTTCATCCAGTAGCGACTGCGAGACCACCACCAGCGGCAGCGGGCAGTGGCGAATCTTTTCCGGGAGGGTGGCGGTGCGGGTATCCGAGGCCAGATAGATCACCCCTGCGACGCCCTGCTGCTTAAACGACAGCAGGCAGCGCTCAAGATGGTCATGGTCGTTCTGGGGCTGACCGAGAAAAACCATATACCCCTGTTTTTCAAGATCCTGAACGATGCTCGCCATCACCTTGATGGAGAAACTGTCGCTAAAGTCACGGAGGATCAGGCCAATCAGGTTGGAGGTATTGGCGCGAAGGTTGGCAGCGGCAACGTTATGAACATAGCCCAGGGTATTGATGGCAGCGTTGACCTTCTCGATCGTTGCCTCTGAGATTTTCCCTTTCTGGCGCAGCACCAGGGAGACGGTGGAAACCGACACGCCCGCGTGCTTCGCGACATCAATAATGCTGACTTTCTTCAAAACCGCTCCCTGAAATTTACCGATTATCAGCCAGATAAAACACGTCTCCCAGCGTACAGGAGACGTGTCGTTCAGGCATCTTATTATTTGCCGATCATGGTGGACATGGTCTGGGCGATAAACTGTGCTCTGGCACCGAAAATCACCTGAATACCGTTGTCGCCGACAAACACCACGCCGCGCGCGCCGAGTCCGTTCAGGCCGTCTTTATCCACCGCCTCGCTTTTTGTGACTTCCAGGCGAAGACGAGTGATACAGGCGCCGACGGAGTCGATGTTATGCGCGCCGCCCAGCAGGGTGATGATCTCGGTCGCGAGTTCAGAATCCGATTTCTCATCCGCGTTGGCGGTTACTTCAGTGCGGCCCGGCGTTTTCACGTCGAAACGACGGATCACAAAGCGGAACGTGAAGTAATAAATCAGGCCCATTGGAATGCCGATGATAATGGCGCTCAGGAAGTGGGTCTGGTAGCCGTTAAACGACGGCAGGATCCCGAATGACAGATAGTCGATAAAGCCTGCAGAGAACGACTTGGCGATATGCGCATGCAGCAGGTACATGGTCATGTAGGCCAGACCCGCCATGATGGCGTTAAAGACGTACAGAATCGGTGCCACGAAGATAAAGGTAAACTCAACCGGTTCGGTGATCCCCGTCAGGAAGCAGGTGAGCGCCGCGGAGAACAGAATACCGGCCGCGATTTTTTTATTCTTCGTATGGGCTTCGTGATACATCGCCAGGCACGCCGCAGGCAGCGCGAACAGCATCAGCGGGAATTCACCCTGCATGAACTTGCCGGCGTTCTGGTAGGTGTCGCTGCTGAAGGATTTCACCCCTTCTTCCAGCATCTTGAACCAGATGGTCTGGTCGCCGTGGATCACCTGGCCTGCCTGGGTGGTGTAATCCCCAAACGAATACCAGAACGACGGATACCAGATATGGTGCAGACCGAGCGGGATCAGCGCGCGTTCCACCAGACCGAAGATAAAGGTCGAGGCCGCCTGATTATCGCCGTTAACGACCACGGAGAGGGCGTCGATACCGGCCTGGATATGCTGCCAGACATACGGCAGCAGCAGCCCCATCAGGAACGAGAGGAACGCCGTTGCAATCGCCACGAAGCGCTTGCCGGAGAAGAAGCCCAGGAATTCCGGAAGCTGCATGGTGTGGAAGCGGTTGTAGCACCAGGCCGCGAGAATACCGCAGATCAGGCCGCCGAAGACGCCCATCTGCAGCGTCGGAATGCCCACCACCATGGCGTATTTCCCGCCCTGGGAGGCCATTTCCGGCGTGATGCTCAGCACGGTGCTGATGGTGATATTGGTGACAAACACCGAGACCGCCGCGGACAGCGCGGCAATACCGGATTCTGACGCCAGGCCCACGGCAGAACCAATGGCAAACAGCATCGGCAGGTTATCAAAAATAACCCCGCCCGCGTTCATCATCAGCGGCAGATGGAACTTATCGCCAAAGGCCAGCAGCAGGCCCGCAGCGGGAAGCAGTGAAATTGGCAGCATTAAGGCGCGACCAATCATCGATAACTTAGACAGCGATTTAACAAACCCTGATATCAGACTCATGCTGATTTCCCCCGAGTAGCGCTTTTTTTGGCGCTGTTATTGTAAGTAGAACGTTTTAGTAGAACGTTCTACTTATCGTGGGCAAAGAGTGAAAAACGCGCAACTGAATTTTCACTTTTCAACAGATGAAATAGTGATTATTTGAAGTGGATCGATAAATAACCGTGATGGGTGTGAGGGGATGATGAGAGACATTGCCGGGTGGTGGCTTCGCCTTACCCGGCCTGGAAACGGCGTTCGGACTGTTCCCTCTCCCCGTTGGGGAGAGGGTTAGGATGAGGGGACTCAGGCCGTAACGGTTACGCTCTGGCCTTCAAAGCTCACGGTCTGCCCCGCGACGATCTTGCAGCGCTTGCGGGTTTCCACCGCACCGTCCACTTTGACAAGCCCGTCGGCAATGGCAATTTTCGCCTGCGCACCGCTTTCGCTCCAGCCTTCCAGCTTGAGCAGATCGCACAGCTCAACGTGCGGGTGTTTGCCTAATGAAAATGTGGCCATCTTACGCGTCCTCTACGTCGTGATATTCTTCGCATGCCTGCAGGGTATTCTGAATCAGCGTTGCGACGGTCATCGGACCTACGCCGCCCGGTACAGGGGTAATGTAAGAGGCACGCGCGGCGGCATCTTCATACACCACGTCGCCGACCACTTTGCCGTTTTCCAGACGGTTAATCCCGACGTCCACGACAATCGCACCCTCTTTAATCCACTCGCCTGGAATAAAGCCCGGCTTACCGACCGCGACGATCAGCAGATCGGCGTTCTCAACGTGGTGGCGCAGGTTTTTGGTGAAGCGGTGGGTGACGGTAGTGGTACAGCCGGCCAGCAGCAGCTCCATGCTCATCGGACGGCCCACGATGTTGGACGCGCCAATGACCACAGCGTTCAGGCCGTAAGTATCGATGTTATAACGCTCCAGCAGCGTCACAATACCGCGCGGCGTGCACGGACGCAGACGCGGCGCACGCTGGCACAGGCGGCCCACGTTGTACGGATGGAAACCGTCCACGTCTTTATCCGGTGCGATACGCTCCAGCACCTTCACGTTGTCGATACCGGCGGGCAGCGGCAGCTGAACCAGAATACCGTCGATCTCTTTATCGGCATTCAGAGTGTCAATAAGTTCCAGCAGTTCTGCTTCGCTGGTGGTTTCCGGCAAATCGTAAGAGCGGGAGACGAAGCCGACCTCTTCACACGCTTTGCGCTTGCTGCCGACATAAATCTGCGATGCCGGGTTACTGCCAACCAGCACAACGGCCAGCCCGGGGGCGCGTTTTCCGGCGGCTTTACGCGCCTTCACTTTTTCCGCGACCTCAGAGCGCACCTGCTGCGCAATCGTTTTACCGTCAATAATCTTTGCTGCCATCAGAGAGAAGATTCCGTCTGTAACGTTCGAAAGGGGGGATACGTGTATTTTGTCAGAAGCGAGCCTCGCTGTCAGTCACCCTTTGCGCGTTTTTATCAGCAAGCCGCAAAAACCCTTCTTAAGGGATGGTCAATTTCTTAGGCGGGATTAGGATGTGACCTGGCGAAATGGCAGCGTTTTGACATATTTAAAAATCGCCTCCTGAGCTACTTTGTCTCCTCCGAAATAAGCTTTCAATTCATCAATTGAACGTATTTCTTATTCCCGATTATTCGCGGGAAGGGTTATTTACATTTTAAAGGAATAGACATGAAACTCAGCAACATTGCTTCTACTGTTATTGCAACTTTGGCCCTGGTTGCGGGTGCCGCAAATGCAGCAGATCCTGCTGCCCCGGTTTCCGTAAATGGCGGTACCGTACATTTTAAAGGTGAGCTGGTTAATGCGGCTTGTTCAGTCAATACTGATTCTTCCGAGCAGACCGTTAATCTGGGTCAGTATCGTACCGCGAAATTCACCAAAGTGGGCGACACCACCTCTAATATTCCGTTCAACATTGAACTGAACGATTGCGATCCGCTGGTCGCCAAAACCGCAGCCGTTGCGTTCACCGGTCAGATCGACCCAACCGATAAAACCCTGCTGGCCGTCACCTCTGGCAGCAACGACAACACCGCGAAAGGCGTGGGTATCGAGATCCTCGACAGCAAATCCAGCGTTCTGACCCCAGACGGTGCGACCTTTTCTGCTGCGCAGACGCTGATCGAAGGGACAAACACCCTGAAGTTCACCGCGCGTTATAAATCAACGGCTGCGACTACCGAGCCAGGCCAGGCGAACGCTGACGCCACCTTCGTAATGAAATACGAATAATTCCTCCGCACAGGGATGTTCAGGCCTCAGGGACGAGGCCCGTCATACGCTATTGCCAGGAACGAAGGATGACAAGGACAGGAACACTACTGCTGTTAACCCTTGCGATGGCTTGCCCGGCATCGGCGCATACCGTGGTGATCGAAGGCGGCAAGGTTCATCTCCGAGGTGAACTGGTGAACGGCGGCTGCGCCGTGGCGCCCGACAGTCAGAACATGCGCATCGATATGGGGCAGTACCGAACCAACTCATTTTCCGGCGTGGGCAGTTTTTCCACGGTAAATGTGCCGTTCACCG
The DNA here is from genome assembly GCF_020567405.1 of Enterobacter sp. TCD1-1. NCBI lineage: Bacteria > Pseudomonadati > Pseudomonadota > Gammaproteobacteria > Enterobacterales > Enterobacteriaceae > Enterobacter > Enterobacter sp. TCD1-1. The sequence goes on from NZ_JAJCXF010000001.1 coordinate 227,039, forward strand.
TGCGACTGCTGGACTGCAGCGTTGATGTTTCGCGCACCGTGGGGATCCAGTTTCAGGGCGTCACACCCGCAGAGGATCCGCAGGTCTTTCTGGCGACATCGCGGCCAGGGGAAACGCCTGTCAGCAGCGGCGTCGGGCTGGCGCTCTTTGACGAACAGCAACGTCAGATTATCCCGAATGCCACGGCCGTCAGCTGGCTGCCGATCGATACCCGCGAGCTGGCGTTCCATTTTAGCGCCCGCTATCGGGCTATTTCCGAACACCTCGAGCCAGGCAAAATTCAGTCGGATGTCTGGTTTACGTTGATTTATCCATAACACCTGCGAACACATTATTAAAGGTACGGTTGTGATGAATACCCTAATTAAACCAGGACTTTTTTTATCGTTTATTTTAATGATGGTTTCTGCATGCGCGAATGCATCCGGCGGTATTGCGCTGGGAGCCACCCGCGTTATTTATCCCGCAGAGGCGAAGCAAACGTCGCTGGCAATCACCAACAGCAATAAACAGGAACGTTATTTAATTAACGCGTGGATCGAAAATGCAAACGGGCAAAAAGAAAAAACGTTTGCCGTCACGCCGCCCCTGTTTGTTAGCGAGCCGGACAGTGAAAACACGCTGCGCATTATTTACGCCGGGCCTGCGCTGCCTGCCGACCGTGAATCGCTGTTTTACATGAACGTGAAAGCGATCCCGTCAGTGAACAAAGCCAAAACGGAAAACAATAACGTGCTGCAGCTGGCTATTCTCTCGCGCATCAAGCTGTTTGTGCGACCGAACAACCTGGCGATGCAGCCAGAAGAGGCGCTTTCCCAGCTGCGGTTTGAGCGCGCCGGCAACCATCTCAAAGTCAGCAACGCATCCCCGTATTACATCACCCTCGTCAATCTTAAGCTGGGCGGTCAGACGCTGGATAACCTGATGGTTGCGCCGAAAAGCGCGGCTCAGCAGGTACTGCCAGCCGGTGCCAGCGGCACGCTCTCCTGGCAGAGCGTGAATGACTACGGTGCCATCACGCCGGCGCGTAGCGTCAACCTGTGAGCAGAGTCAGGGCGATGAAAAACCACCAGAGACGTTACTGCCCGGTTGCGCTGGCGCTGATGGCTGCGCTCTGGCCACAGGCTGGCTGGAGCGAAAGCTATTTCAACCCGGCCTTTTTGTCCGACGACACCGCCAGCGTGGCGGATTTGTCGCGTTTTGAACAAGGACACCAGCAGGCGCCCGGCGTTTATCGCGTGGATATCTGGCGTAACGATGAATTTATCGGAACTCAGGACGTGCGTTTTGAGCAGGCTGAGAACACGCCGCCGGTGGCGGGCGGGTTATCGCCGTGTATTACGCGGGCGATGCTCGACCGCTTTGGCGTCAACGTCGCGGCGTTTCCCGAGCTGGCTCAGGTCCAGGGCGAGACCTGCGTCCCGTTGACCACGGCCATTCCCGGCAGCGAAACGGTATTTAACTTTGCCTCACAGCGTTTGAACGTCAGCCTGCCGCAGGTGGCATTACAGAACAGCGCCCGGGGCTACATTCCGCCTGAACAGTGGGATGAGGGCATTCCCGCCGCGCTGCTGAACTACAGCTTCTCCGGCAACCGGGGCAGCGAAGACGACAGCTATTATCTCAACCTGCAGAGCGGTCTGAACTATGGCGCCTGGCGCTTGCGTAACAACGGCGCATGGCGATACACGCAGACCAACGGGCAGCGACACAGCGAGTGGCAGAATATTGGCACCTGGGCACAGCGCACCGTGATCCCGCTGAAAAGCGAACTGGTCCTGGGCGACAGCAATACCGGCAATGACGTCTTCGACAGCATGGGGTTCCGCGGCGGACGGCTCTTCTCGTCTGACAGCATGTATCCGGACAGCCTGCAGGGCTACGCGCCCACCGTGCGCGGGATCGCCCGCACGCCCGCCAAAGTGGTGGTCCGTCAGAATGGCTACGTGATCTATCAAAGCTATGTGCAGCCGGGCGCCTTTGCGATTACCGATCTCAACCCCACCTCTTCAAGCGGTGACCTGGAAGTGACGGTGGAAGAGAAAGACGGCAGCCAGCAGCGCTATACCGTGCCGTACTCCACCGTGCCGCTTCTGCAGCGCGAAGGGCGCTGGAAGTATGACCTCGTCGCGGGGGATTACCGCAGCGGTAACAGCGATCAGGACACGCCGTTCTTCACCCAGGGCACCCTGATTACCGGACTTGCCAACGGCTTTACGCTCTACGGCGGAACGCAGCTGGCCTCACGCTATACCGCGGTCGCCGTCGGGGCCGGAAAAAACCTGGGCGACTGGGGCGCGGTTTCGCTCGATATCACCCACGCCCGCAGCCAGCTCGCGGACGACAGCAAGCATGAAGGGCAGTCTCTGCGCTTCCTCTATGCGAAATCCCTTAACGGTTTCGGCACCAACTTCCAGCTGCTGGGCTACCGCTACTCCACAAAAGGATTTTACACCCTGGACGATGTGGCCTGGCGCTCAATGGAAGGCTATCAGTATGCCGACAGCCAGGATAATGACGGCGTGCCGGACGTGCAGAGTTATCACAACCTGACGTGGAATAAAAAAGGCCGTTTCCAGCTCAACGTATCTCAGTCTCTGGGGGACTACGGCTCGATCTATATCTCCGGCAGCGAGCAGACCTACTGGGGAACCGACGAGTCGAACCTCTGGTACCAGTTGGGCTACGCGGGGGGCGTGAAGGGGATCAACTACTCCGTTTCGTGGTCGTGGAACAAATCCGTCGGGATCGACGGCACCGACCGGATCGCGTCGTTTAACGTCTCCGTGCCGTTCAGTATCTTTACTCGCCAGGGCTATCGTCGGGACAGCGCGATTGACCGCGCCTATGCCACGGCTTCCGCCAGCCGGAACAGCGATGGCGACACGAGCTGGCAAACCGGCGTCAGCGGCACGCTGCTGGAGGACCGCAACCTGAACTACAGCGTGACCCAGGGACACACCAGCACCAACGGCGCAAGCGGAAGCGCCAGCGCCAACTGGCAGGCGACCTACGGCACGTTGGGCGTGGGCTACAACTACAGCGACGATCAGCACGATCTTAACTGGCAGCTCTCCGGCGGGGTCGTCGGTCATGCCGACGGCGTGACCTTCAGCCAGCCGCTGGGCGACACCAACGTGCTGATCAAAGCCCCGGGGGCATCCGGCGTCAGCGTCGAAAACCAGACCGGCGTGAGAACCGACTGGCGAGGCTACGCGGTAATGCCGTATGCCACCGTCTACCGCTATAACCGCGTGGCGCTGGATACCAACACCATGAGCAACAACACCGACATCGAAAACAACGTGAGCAGCGTGGTGCCGACCAAAGGCGCGCTGGTGCGCGCCAGCTTTGATACCCGCATTGGCGTGCGCGCCCTGCTGACGGTGATGCGCGGTAACCAGCCCGTGCCGTTCGGCGCGGTGGTCCGTGAGACCCGGAGCGGTGTCACCAGCATGGTGGGGGATGACGGGCAAATTTACCTGAGCGGGCTGCCGCTGGAAGGCGAACTGCTGATCCAGTGGGGCGACGGGGCGCAGTCCCAGTGTCGCGCGCCATACAGCTTGCCTGAAAAGAGCCTGCAACAGGCAATCACACTGAAGGGGATTCGCTGTGAATAAAACCCACATCTTTGCCTTGTCGCTTCTGGCGTTACTGCCTGCGACAAACGCATTCGCTACCGTGTGCGTCAATGAAAAGGGCGTGCCGACGGAGGTGCATTACGACCTGACGGATAAATTCAATAGCTCGAATAACCAGATTGGACAGGTCGTGACGCTCAGCGAGAAGTCGCAGTGGGTAGGGGTGAATGCCGTCTGCCCGAAGGGCACCGTCGGGAATACCACCAAGCGTAGCTATGTGACCGACTACCCGGTAACGGGAACGAGCGATGGCTATCAGTATCTGAAGCTTAACGACTATCTGGACGGGGCCATGAAAATCACGGACAGCTATGCTGGCGTGTTTTATCCGCCCAAAAACTATATCCAGATGGGGAGCCACCCTAACGTCTCGAAAAACAAACCGTTTGGCGTGCAGGACTCCAGCCTTGTCTTCCGCCTTAAGGTGACCCGGCGTTTTATTAACATGGTCGTGATCCCGCGCGCCACCATGTTCCGCGTTTACGTCACCACCACCTCCTCCGATCCGCTCACCACGCCGGTCTATACCATCAGCTACAGCGGTACCATCCAGGTGCCGCAAAGCTGCGCCATCAACGCCGGGAACGTGGTGGAGTTTGATTTCGGTGACATTGGCGCCTCCCTGTTCAGCAAGGCGGGTGTAGGTAACAAACCGGAGGGGGTCTCATCGCAAAGCAAAACCATTGCGATCAAATGCACCAACGTGGAGGCGAACGCCATGCTGACGATGCGCGTTGAGGCGGAAAAAGTCTCTGATAATGTGCTGGTGTCGGATAACCCGGACGTCGGGTTTATCATCGCTAACGAGAGCGGGGCGCCGCTGACGCCTAACAACCTGACAAGCAAAATTCCGTTCCGCCTCGACGACAGCGCGCAGGCGCAGGTCGGGATCCGGGTCTGGCCGGTGAGCGTGACGGGCAATAAGCCAGCGGAAGGGCGTTTTACCTCGCGCGGGTATCTGCGTGTGGATTACGACTAAGGAGCCGATATGCGAAATGGGATCCGTTTTATCACCGTGGCGCTTTTTGCGCTTTGCACACAGGCTCAGGCGGACACCGCGCTGGGCGAAATTAACATTCGGCTCTACGGCAACATTGTCGATTTTACCTGCGTTGCCGAGGGGAGCGACAGCGACAAGACCGTTACGCTGGGCACCTGGCCCACGAAACAGCTCAGCACGACCGGGAGCCGCACGCAGCCCATGCCGTTTACGCTGAAGCTGACCGGCTGTCCGCCGGGGGCGGCGTCCATTACGTTTTCGGGCAAAGCCGACGGGAGCAATAACGGATTGCTGGCGCTGAACGACGCCAGTACAGCGAGCCGTGTTGCGGTAGAGATCAGGGATGCGGATAAAACGCGTCTGGCTCTCCAGCAGGCCAGCCAGCCGGTCTCGGTTGATGCGCAGGGGAATGCAACATTGTCGTTTTATGCCAATTATATTGCCACTGCAGATAACCCTCAGCCCGGACGAGCCGATGCGGATGCCACCTTTATGATTAACTATAATTAGCACTGACCGCACTCCCTGCAGCTCAGATAAGCTGCAGGGAGTGAATTCAGGTTAAAGCAGCTCGTGCGCTTTGGCGTAATCAATTAATTCCACGATGCTTTGCACACCCAGTTTGGAATAAATATTGGATTTATGCGCGCTAATGGTTTTGTTGCTTAATAGTAGCTGTTCAGCAATTTCCTTATTGGATAATCCATTCGCCAGATACCGTAATACCGTGACCTCGCGATTCGATAATGGCATATCGACAGCCATCCCTTTCCCTGAACCCAAATGGTTTATAAAGTTCAGCGTTTCCGACGGGAAAAAGGAATAGCCCATCAGGATCATTTCTACGGCGTTGTAGATCTCACCCAAATCTTTACGTTTACTGACGAAGCCATTTGCCCCGGCGCGAATAGCGCGACCCGCGTAAAATAACTCTGATTTAGACGAGAGGAACAGAACCTTAATGTCTTTGTTTAAGTTTCTGATTCTCTTGAGTAAAGCGAAAGCATCCGTGCCCGTGAGTTCAATGTCAAGGATCACCAGATCGATAGGGTGATTACGGATACAGTCAAGAACTTCATGGCTATCGCCAGACTTGAGCTTGACTGTGATATTCTTATTTTTCTGTAGCAGGACTTCTATCGACATTCTGACGATAGGATGTTCGTCCATAATGATAACGGATGCCGGTTTCATTTTTAATGCCTCAGATTGTTAAAAGCGTTATGCAGAGTTTGGTAAAACTCTCGAAATGCCGGAAGGATATAATGTGCAGATCCCTATACCGTAGTATTTCCCTGGAAAGAGCGAAAGCATCCTTGTTTACGTAATGAAAAGAACTATGCCTCAGCGCGGTCATCTCATTTGGCTGGTGTTGGCAAAAAGGTTTTTCTTATTCAGATTTGGTACGCATCTTATTATACAGGGTAAGTTTTTTCCGAAAACCCTGTAAATTAATATCCGCTTATGGGTTTGTATTATCTTCTGGATCTGAATCGCTATTTTTTTAAATTTAGCGGAAATATCCTGTTATCTCATTTACCGCATATTTTCATCTTTATGTAATAACAAAAAATAACACATATCTCTTTATGTTGATCAATTGTTAACAAAAATACGCATCATTCAGGGGGACAAACCCACGCTGATGAGGACAACAATTGCCCTCGCAGGCCGTCAGACCTTCATCTGAAAGCGCGCAGGTTGACCCGAAGGCCCACATCTCATGCACAGGAGAACATGCTATCCGCTTCGCTTTTTCCTCCTGAGCGTTCCCGCTAACCTGCTTGTTTTTACATCATTATCATCTTGTTAACGCTGTCTGCATTCACTTAACGGATGGAGGAAAGTGCTGCCGTTCGTTCAATTTGTGGCATTTCGCAAGGTTCGCGGCCATAAATTAGGAATAGTTATAATTTCGACTTTATTGTTAAAAATTAACATTTTTGAAACACAAATGGTAAGTAAATTCCTAAAGCGCTTTAGGAAATAAGGGGTTAGGACGTGAGTGTAAACGTGCAGTCTGAGAGGTTATTAAGAAGGTGAAGTAATTCCTGCCGATGACTCAGCCCCAGTTTCACCAGGATGCAGCTGAGACGATAGATAATGCGGCTATAGGGACGATTCTGCATAAGGGCAATCTGACGTAACGTCTTGCCCCGGGAAAGTTCCTGCAGGATCGGCCATTCGTTGCGGGAGAACCAGTCTTTGTCGGAGCCCTGTGGGGGGCGAGTATCCAGCAGGCTGTGCTGGAGTGCTGCGGCGTTCAGCTGGCGTTCGAGCACATGAAAAGGACCCGCCGCTTTGCAGAAGAGGCGAGTGTCGTAATTATCGGCCCGGACTAACAGCCAGGGCGTAAGGAAAGGCGGAAACAGGCTGTGGCGTCTCAACTGATCCAGTTTCTCCAGAAGCCCCGTGGACCGGCTTTCAATATCCACGACCAGACGGGCAGAGGGCCACTGCGTCTGCGCGACAAGGGCGTCATCCAGCGTGGCGTAGTCACAGCAGCTGCTCAGCGGGAACTGCCCGTTGAGAAAACCGGTGCGCAGATAGTGATCCTCCGTCACCAGAAGGATAAACGGGGCGTCTGTTTTGCGGGGCTGGCTGATGGACTGGCTCAAGAATTCGAGCCGGTCGAAAAAGGGGGGAGCAAAAGGTGAGCGCGTAAATCCCAGTGCATCACTTCCTGTACGCCGCCGCCGGTAACGGCGCACTGTCATTCGCATGGTCTCCCTCCTGGAAATGGCGTTTTAATCCTCCGGCCATGTCCAGGACGGCCAGTAATATCCCTGGCCGAAGTCTGCGCCTGCCTGCAGTGCCCAGGTACGATCGCGTTCAGTCTCAATACCTTCGATAAGCACTTTCCCGGCAAGCTGAAAGCAAAGGGAAACCAGGTGCCTCAGCGCAGGGGTGTCGCGTAAACGCCAGAATGCTTCCTTGTCTATTTTGATGCCGCTTAACGGGAGTCGACAGGATAAAAACGACTGCACTAAGACGTCATCGATGTCATCCAGCCAGATTGCGTGCCCCCGTCTGCTCAGCTGCTGCAGATTCTGAACCACATGCTGCTTGCGCGCGACAGACAGCGCCAAAAAAGCCGCAGGGTCGACAAACTCAATATTGAGCGGCACGCAGGGGAGTCTGATAAGACGCTGAAAGGACGCAGGCTCTGTCAGGACAGTTATCGGCAGATTAATAAAAAGGTTATGACCGTGCGGCGTATTTTTTAACGTGGCAAGCTGCGCTTCAAGCAGCGTTATCGACCACTCAGCGGACCGATCGCAAAAAAAGTCCTCACTGTGCCGCGTGTCGGCCAGAACGCTAAGGACCTCGACGCCAACCTGGCGCAAGGAGGTAAGGGCGACGATGGGCTCAAGCTTAATGCCGACGATGTCCTGAGATAGGTACTGTAACCGGGGGGGCGTATCGATCAGGTTTTGCGCTGTCACTCCATTGTCCTGTTGTCTGTCAGCCTCCAGGCGGCCGGGATACCTGCCTCTAGTGTGACGAGCTGACGTACAGGAAAACAGCAGGCGTTACTTAAATGCAACTAAGCCTTTTCGCAGCGCTAAATTTTACGGTAAAACGGGGATAAATGTTGAGAAAATAGCCGTATTTACAATCGGCTAGCGGTAATTGCTCCTTAAAACGGAAAAGGCATTGACTCACCTGCCATTGACCGTATAATTCTTCGCGTTTCACCGCCGCGAAGTACACGCTTCTCAGTGCGCCCTTAGCTCAGTTGGATAGAGCAACGGCCTTCTAAGCCGTAGGTCGTAGGTTCGAATCCTACAGGGCGTGCCATTTCATTTCATAGAGTTACGCCTCACTCACATCCTCCTGATTTCCGTTGTGGGACATATTTGGGACATCGACCCTAAAATTTATCGGTCATGAAGGACATTTATGTGGTATCTACTCGCAATTTCGCTTGCCGCACTTTCCCTTAATAAAAGCCTGGCTTACCTGCTGCTGGGATTAACGGCATTTCTCGGCTGGAAACAGAGCATTCTTGACGCCCCGGCGCTGCTGGTTATTGCATCAATCGTTATTGGCTGGTCTGTTGTTGAATGGCTACGTAATAAAGATGATAAATATACTTATCTGATTGAAGGCCTGTGCGTGGTCATCGCCGTTGCCCTGGTTATGCATGTGCTCCCGGGCTTCCATAATCCCAAAGTGCTGGATGCTGTCGTCGTTGGTCCGCAAAGCATACCGTTCAGTATGTACTTTAATATGGACAAGGCGGTGGTGCCGTTCTTTTTAATTACGTGCATGCCAACGCTATTCGTAGCAAAACCCCTCTATAAAATTGGCAAGCTCAGCTGGGGAATATTGGTACTTGCGGTACCCGCGCTGTTACTTCTGGCTGTGGCGTTGGGCGGGCTGAGAATTGAACCACATGCGCCAGAATGGTTCGCGCAATTTGCCCTTGCGAATATTTTCTTCGTCTCTTTGGCCGAGGAAGCCCTGTTCAGAGGCTATCTGCAGCAGCGCTTGTCCCGGATCGTTCACCCTGTCGTGGCGTTGTTGATTGCCTCAGTCATCTTTGGGCTGATGCATTATAGCGGCGGTTTACTACTGATTATTTTTGCCAGCCTCGCCGGCATTATTTACGGCCTGGCGTGGATGTGGAGCGGCAGGCTCTGGGTTGCAACGTTATTCCATTTTGGGCTGAATTGCGTGCATTTATTGTTCTTCACCTATCCTGTGTATGCCCCTCATACGGCTATGTAATGCTTTTTAAATGAGTAGCCTAATAAATTTAGCTACCTCCGGATAAGCATAAAAAGCCCCCGCAATATCGGGGCTTTTTTATATCTGCCGGAAGCGCGAATAACAGATTTACCTTCGCGCCATAATGAATAGAAGGCTAATGAATTTCGTTGTTGGCAGGCTTAAGGTTTTCTTAATCTAGAAATTATCTCGCATTAAAATTTGGATTTTTATCATTACAAAATCTGCTAAAAAGAAATTTTACACTTTTACGCGTAAACTGGATTGATACTAATTATCATTAGCGTTGTTGTATGCTTTAATCCTGTCCCACAAAGCTATGAGTGGTTACTCCCGTTGGTCTATTAAGGATATGTTCATGAATTCTCGCCTGCTGTCCTGCTTCTCGCTTGCCTTGTTGTCTTCATCCCTTTTCCTTTCCACACAATCGGTTGCCGCCGATAACAACGACGGTATCGTTGTCTATAACGCGCAGCATGAAAACCTGGTGAAGTCGTGGGTTGACGGTTTTACCAAAGAAACCGGGATTAAAGTGACTTTGCGTAATGGTGATGACAGCGAGCTGGGTAACCAGCTGGTTCAGGAAGGTAGCGCATCGCCGGCAGACGTATTCCTGACGGAAAACTCGCCATCCATGGTGCTGGTGGATAACGCCAACCTGTTTGCACCGCTGGATGCCGACACTCTGAAGCAGGTACCGGCAGAGTATCGTCCGGCGCACGGCCGCTGGATCGGCATTGCCGCCCGCAGCACCGTATTCGTCTATAACCCGGCGAAGCTGAGCGAACAGCAGCTGCCTAAATCGCTGATGGATCTGGCGAAACCCGAGTGGAAAGGCCGCTGGGCGGCATCTCCTTCAGGCGCGGATTTCCAGGCCATCGTGAGCGCGATGCTGGCCCTGAAAGGCGAAAAAGCCACCCTGGAATGGCTCAAGGCGATGAAAGCCAACTTCGTTGCCTATAAAGGTAACAGCACTGTGATGAAAGCGGTCAATGCTGGTCAGATTGATGGCGGGGTGATTTATCACTACTACCGCTTTGTCGATCAGTCCAAAACCGGTGAAAACAGCAAAAACACCCAGCTCTACTACTTCAAACACCAGGACCCGGGCGCGTTCGTAAGCCTTTCTGGCGGTGGCGTGCTGGCGTCCAGCAAACACAAAGCGCAGGCGCAGGCCTTCATCAAATACATTACCGGCAAAGAAGGTCAGGAAAGTCTGCGTACCAACAACGCCTTTGAATACGCCGTGGGTGTGAACGCGGCCTCTAACCCGAAACTGGTTCCGCTGAAAGATCTTGATGCGCCGAAAGTTGAACCTTCAACGCTCAACAGTAAGAAAGTTATCGAGCTGATGACGCAAGCCGGTCTGCTGTGATCCTGAGAGTGAAGTGAACGTCTTATGTCTGGTCTGAGTCTCGACATCGGAAAAAACAGAGTGCAGGAGCCTGCCCGCAGGCGTCCTGCACTGCCGATGGTTGCGTTAGCTGTCTTGTTTTCATTACTGGCGCTTCTGCCTTTGGGTTTTATCATTGCCATTGGCATTGAGACGGGCTGGGAAACGATAAAGGCGCTGGTGTTTCGCCCGCGTGTGGCTGAGCTGCTCAGCAACACGCTGTGGCTGACGGCTTTAGCGGTTCCGCTGTGTATCGTGACGGGCGTGGCGATAGCCTGGCTCACCGAGCGCACGCAGCTTGCCGGTCGTGGAATTTGGTCTGCACTGGCGGTCGCCCCGCTGGCGATCCCCGCGTTTGTGCAAAGTTATGCCTGGGTGAGCGTTGTTCCGTCCATGCACGGGCTCTCCGCGGGGGTGTTTCTCTCCGTTCTGGCCTACTATCCCTTTATCTACATGCCGGTTGCGGCGGTGCTGCGCCGCCTTGACCCGACGCTCGAAGATGTGGCCGCATCGCTCGGCACCCCGCCGTGGCGGGTCTTTTTCCGCGTGGTGCTGCCCCAGCTCAAGCTGGCTATCTGCGGCGGCGCGCTGCTGGTGGCGCTGCACCTGCTGGCGGAATATGGCCTGTACGTGATGATCCGCTTTGATACCTTCACCACGGCAATTTATGACCAGTTTCAGTCTACCTTCAGCGGCCCGGCAGCAAACATGCTGGCGGGCGTGCTGGCGTTATGCTGCCTGGCTATCTTAGTGCTGGAAGGCGTGACGCGTGGAAAGGCACGCTACGCGCGCATTGGCGCCGGTGCCGCGCGCGAACAGAAACGCTGGCCGCTGAAGCCTGCGGCTGCCGCGTTGGGGCAGCTGTTTTTCATCGTGCTGATCGTGCTGGCGCTGGGCGTGCCGTTAGTTGTCCTGTGTCGCTGGATTTGGCTCGGCGGTGTGGAAAACTGGATGAGCGCCGATCTCTGGCACTCGCTGCGCCAGACGCTGATGCTCGGCGTGGGCGGCGCGCTGCTGACGACGACGTGCGTGATCCCCATTGCGTGGCTCGGTATCCGCTATCCGCATCGTATCTTCCGGATGCTGGAAGGGTGCATCTATATCACCAGTTCGCTGCCGGGCATTGTCACGGCGCTGGCCCTGGTCACCGTCACCATTCACTACGCCCGTCCCATTTACCAGACGGAAATAACCCTGTTCCTTGCCTATCTGCTGATGTTTATGCCCCGTGCGCTTATCAACCTGCGGGCGGGAATTGCGCAGGCACCGGTTGAGCTGGAAAACGTGGCGCGCAGCCTTGGCAGCACGCCCGCGAAGGCGCTCTGGAGCGTCACGATGCGGCTTGCCGCACCGGGTGCGGCGGCGGGAGCCGCGCTGGTTTTCCTCGGCGTCAGCAACGAGTTGACCGCCACGCTGTTGCTCTCTCCCCTGGGCACGCGCACGCTCTCCACCGGATTCTGGGCACTGACCAGCGAAATTGATTATGTGGCAGCGGCACCTTACGCGATGCTGATGATCCTGATTTCCCTCCCGCTGACCGCCATTCTCTATATGCAGTCGAAGAAAATTGCAGGGCTATGACATGCTTGAATTAACCGCCATTTCTAAATCGTTTGCTGATGTGCAGGTGCTCGACAGCTTAAACCTGAGCGTTGCGCCGGGGAGCAGAACGGCCATTGTCGGGCCGTCGGGGTCAGGGAAAACCACGCTGCTGCGTATTCTTGCCGGGTTTGAGACGCCCGACACCGGACGTATTGTCATGCAGGGAAGAACGCTGTTTGATGAAAACCGTTTTGTCCCTGCCCACCAGCGCGGGATCGGTTTTGTGCCGCAGGAGGGCGCGCTGTTCCCGCATCTCAACGTGGCAGACAACATTGCCTGGGGGCTGGACGGGACCCGCCACGAGAAGCGCCAGCGCGTTGAGGCGCTGATGGAGATGGTCTCGCTGGACAGGCAGCTCGCCACGCACTGGCCCCACGAGATTTCCGGCGGACAGCAGCAGCGTGTGGCGCTTGCTCGTGCGCTGGCCCAGCGTCCTTCACTGATGCTGCTGGATGAGCCGTTCTCGGCGCTGGATACCGGCCTGCGCGCGATGACGCGTAAGGCAACGGCCGATCTGCTGGCCGAAGCGGGCGTGGCCTCGATTCTGGTCACCCACGACCAGAACGAAGCGTTGTCTTTTGCCACGCAGGTTGCCGTCATGCGTTCCGGACGTTTCACGCAGGTCGGGACGCCTTATGAGGTTTATACCCGTCCCGTTGACGAAGAGACGGCACTGTTTCTTGGTGATGCGCTAATCCTGCCTGCGCAGCTCACCGCGGGCTACGCCTTGTGCGCCCTGGGTGAGGTGCCCACGGACAACGCGCAGGCGACAGGGCAGGGCAGAGTGATGCTGCGCCCGGAGCAGCTTAGCGTGACGGCATGTGCCTCACATGAAAGCCCAATCTCCATTCTTGATGTGGATTTTACCGGCCACCTGTCGACGCTCACCCTTGGGCTCGCCGGGCAGCACGAGCCCGTGACCCTGAAGACCGTCAGCCAGCCAGGATGGAACCCGGGCACGGCGGTACGCATTGATATTGCTGGCGCCGCGCGCGTATTCGACTATTCTTAATATTCGTTAGTAATTTCATGCAAAGGGTTGTTATAAAACAATTTTCCTGAACCTATGGCATTTCCTGAGATTCTCTACCATGCTCATAAAACCTCACCACAATGCGTGAGGTTTTTCGTAGTTGCTGCTTAATCTCAAGGAAAAAAGTTATGAAAAAGACGACTGCTATTTTGTTGGGAACGGCGTTACTGTTTACGACCAATGCTTTTGCTGCCCAACTGCTGACTAAAAATGAGTTCAAAAAAGTCGAGTCTCAGTATCAAAAAATCGGTACGGTAAGCACTTCAAATGAAGTATCGGTTGATGATGCAAAAAAAGAACTGATTGAGAAAGCCGATAAGCAAGGCGCGGATGTTCTGGTGCTCACCTCAGGGAACACCAACAATAAAATTCACGGTACGGCCAATATCTACAAGAAAAAATAACGTCATTGCAGCCACCCCGAAACGGGGTGGTTGTTCCTCACCCTGTCTCCCCATCTCTTCTTGTTGTTCGCAGTTACGCTTGCTAACGCATAGATAATGCGTATAGTTCTCATTTGCATTGCTATCAATACATTCTAAGGCCCGACAACGGGTCATTTTTGCGCGCACTTTCAAATGAGTTAACGATGAACAACACCAACATACACAAAACGCTGCTGGCGCTCGCCGTTGGCGCGGTAACACATTCCGCCTTCGCAGCGGACGATCAAAAAGAAGATACTCTCGTCGTGCAGGCTAAGCCTGCCAGCGAGTTCAAACCCGGTGGCGATCGGCTGGTACCGGCCTTCCTCGACGGACAGGTGGCAAACGGCGGACGCATGGGGATGCTGGGCCAGCAGAACGCCATGGACGTACCGTTCAACATCATCAGCTACACCTCAAAGCTGGTGGAAGATCAGCAGGCGAAAACTATTGCTGACGTAGTCGCCAACGATGCGGGCGTGCAGTTCGTCCAGGGTTTCGGCAACAGCGCGGAAACCTACCGTATCCGTGGTCTGAAGTTCGACGGTGACGACATGACCTTTGGCGGTCTGTCCGGCGTGCTGCCGCGGCAGGTGGTGGATACGCAGATGGTTGAGCGGATTGAGATCTTCAAAGGGGCAAACGCCCTGATGAACGGCGCGGCGAGCTCCGGCGTGGGCGGGATGATCAACCTTGAGCCAAAACATGCGGGCGAACTCCCGCAGGCGAAAGTGGGCGTCGACTACACCTCAGATTCTCAAATTGGCACCACGCTGGATGCGGGCCGTCGCTACGGCGACAACGACCAGTTTGGCGCGCGGGTGAACCTGGTGCACCGCGAAGGGGAAACCGGCATACCGAACGATCGCCGCCGCACCACGCTGCTCTCTACCGGCCTGGATTACAGCGGTGACCGCTTCCGCACCTCGCTGGATCTGGGCTATCAGAAGAAAACCTTCCACGGCAGCCCAACCAGCGTCAACATTTCGGCGGTGGATTTCGTGCCCGAACCGCCAAAAAACGATCGCAACTTCTCGCAGAAGTGGGCCTACAGCAATATCGAAAACGAGTTCGGGATGTGGCGCAGCGAGTACGACATCACCGACGGCTGGACCGCCTATACCGGGCTTGGCGCGCAGCACGCGCACGAGGAAGGGATCTACAGCGCGCCGAAGCTGGTGGATAAAAGCGGTAAGGCAACGGTCAGCCGCCTTGATACCAACCGCATCAGCGATTCCGTCAGCGGCATGGCGGGCATTCGCGGTAATTTCAATACTGGTTTCGTCTCGCACAAGGTCAACGTTGGCTATTCGGCGATGACCAAAAACGAAAAAATTGCGTGGAAAATGTCGGCGACGAAGGATAACCCGACGACCAACATCTACCACAACACCGGCGTGGATATGCCGGACAGCAGCAACTTCAACGGTTCAGGCGGGAAGTACAGCGATCCGCTGACCAGCGGACGCACCCGTACCCAGGGCTGGCTGTTGAGCGATACCCTGGGCGTGCTGGACGACAAACTGCTGTTCACCGCTGGCGCACGCCACCAGAAAGTGGTCATTCGCGGGTATAACAAAATTACCGGTGCGGAAAACGCGGCAGACGGCTTCGACGGCAGCCGCTGGATGCCAACCTACGGCGTGGTCTACAAGCCGTGGGAGGAAATCTCCCTCTATGCTAACCATACCGAAGCGCTGCAGCCGGGCAAAACCGCGCCTAATACCGCCACCAACTACGGCCAGAGCACCGGTATCGTTCACTCTAAGCAGAACGAAGTGGGCGTAAAGGCGGACTTTGGCCGCGTAGGCGGATCGCTTGCGCTGTTTGAAATCAAGATGCCGTCGGCGATCCTCGATGACAGCGGCCACTATGGCCTGGATGCTGAACAGCGTAACCGCGGCGTGGAACTGAACATTTTCGGCGAACCCATGCTCGGGATGCGCCTCAACGCCAGCGCCACCTGGCTGCAGGCCGAGCTGACCAAAACCAAAAATGGTGTCAATCAGGGTAACGATGCGATCGGTATTCCGAACTTTTACGCTGTATTGGGTGCAGAGTATGACATCAAGCCGATTGATGGCCTGACGGCGACCGCCCGCGTCAACCACTCCGGTGCGCAGTACGCTGACCTGGCAAACACCAAAAAGCTGGACAGCTACACCACGCTGGATCTGGGGATGCGCTATCGCTTCGCGGTGAACCACAATGCAAACCAGATGACGGTGCGCGCGGGCATCGACAACGTGACCAATGAAAACTACTGGGCCAGCGTGGATGATTCCGGTACCTACATCACGCAGGGCGAACCGCGTACCTTTAAGATCGCGGTTGGCTACGAATTCTAAGCGTTCCATCTCGTTATCCGGGGCAGGGATGCCCCAATCCCTTGCTACCTCCAGCATGAAGTGTTAAAACGTGCCCCTTCTAAAAAAGAGACAGGGGTAGGACGTGAAAGACGCGTCATCCGCTTCAGGCCATGGTAGCGCCGAAGCCTCGTCGGATCAGAATCCGACGCTGCAACGTGGTTTGCAAAATCGACATATTCAGTTAATTGCCCTTGGCGGCGCAATCGGTACCGGGCTCTTTCTCGGCATCGGCCCCGCTATTCAGATGGCGGGCCCGGCGGTGCTGCTGGGTTACGGTATCGCCGGGATTATCGCCTTCCTGATCATGCGCCAGCTCGGCGAGATGGTTGTTGAAGAGCCGGTGTCAGGCTCCTTCGCGCACTTTGCTTATAAATACTGGGGCCCGTTTGCCGGCTTCCTGTCCGGCTGGAACTACTGGGTGATGTTCGTGCTGGTGGGGATGGCGGAGCTGACCGCCGCAGGCATCTATATGCAGTACTGGCTGCCGGATGTCCCGACGTGGATCTGGGCGGCGGCCTTCTTCATCATTATCAACGCCGTTAATCTCGTCAACGTCCGCCTGTATGGCGAAACCGAGTTCTGGTTTGCGCTGATCAAGGTACTGGCGATTATCGGCATGATCGGCTTTGGCCTGTGGCTGCTGTTCTCAGGCCACGGCGGCGAGCGCGCCACGATCGACAACCTGTGGCAGCACGGCGGTTTCCTCGCCACCGGCTGGAAAGGGCTGATCCTCTCCCTGGCGGTGATCATGTTCTCCTTCGGCGGACTGGAGCTGATTGGCATTACCGCTGCTGAAGCGCGCGACCCGCATAAAAGCATTCCAAAAGCGGTTAACCAGGTGGTGTACAGGATTCTGCTGTTCTACATCGGCTCGCTGGTGGTGCTGCTGGCGCTCTATCCTTGGGTAGAAGTGAAGTCCGACAGCAGCCCGTTCGTGATGATTTTCCACGATCTGAACAGCAACGTGGTCGCCTCTGCGCTGAACTTCGTCATTCTGGTGGCGTCGCTGTCGGTCTATAACAGCGGCGTATACTCCAACAGCCGTATGCTGTTTGGCCTCTCCGTTCAGGGCAACGCACCGCGCTTCTTAACCCGCGTCAGCCGTCGCGGTGTGCCGGTGAACTCCTTGTTACTGTCAGGTGCCATCACGTCGCTGGTGGTGCTGATCAACTACCTGCTGCCGAAAGAGGCCTTTGGCCTGCTGATGGCGCTGGTTGTCGCCACGCTGCTGCTGAACTGGATCATGATCTGCCTGGCGCACCTGCGATTCCGCGCCGCGATGCGCCGCAAGGGGCGCGAAACGCAGTTCAAAGCGCTGCTTTACCCGGCGGGGAACTACCTCTGTATCGCTTTCCTGGGGCTGATTCTGGTGCTGATGTGCACCATGGATGAGATGCGCCTCTCGGCGATGCTGCTGCCGGTGTGGGTGGTGTTCCTGTTTATTGCTTTTAAGCTCTCGCGCAAAAAGTAGCGCGGTTTTCTCCCTCTCCCTGTGGGAGAGGGCACCAGACCACACTTGCCTTCATGCCCGGTGGCGCTTCGCTTACCGGGCCTACAAAATCAAAGTAGGCCGGGTAAGGCGAAGCCGCCACCCGGCAACCCACCTCACCGATGCTGAGGAGTCAACGAGCGAATATCATTCCCCGTCGGCGACTGGTGAATACGCAGACCAAATTCATCCACCACCGCGAAAATATGGTCGAAGATGTCGGCCTGAATCTCCTCATATTCTGCCCAGACCACGGTATTGGTGAAGGCATATATTTCAATCGGCAAGCCATTCGCATCAGGCGCTAGCTGGCGCACCATCAGCGTCATATCTTTACGAATACGCGGGTGGTTGCGCAGATATTCGTTCAGGTAGGCGCGGAAGGTGCCGATATTGGTCATCTTGCGCAGGTTTAATACCGATTCCCCTTCACCGTTCTGCTGATTCCACAGGTTAATTTCCTCATGACGTGCGGCCAGATAAGGCTTCAGCAGTTTCGCCTGAATGAGCTTCTGCTGTTCCTGCTCGTCGAGGAAATGAATGCTGGTGGTATCAATGTTCAGGCTGCGCTTAATGCGTCGCCCGCCGGAGGCCGACATACCGCTCCAGTTGATAAAGGCGTCGGAGACCAGCGCCCACGTCGGAATGGTCGTAATCGTATTATCGAAATTGCGCACTTTCACGGTGGTCAGGCCGATGTCCGTCACCGTGCCGTTGGCACCGTATTTCGGCATCTCCAGCCAGTCGCCGAGCTTGAGCATGTCGTTGGCAGAAAGCTGAATACCCGCCACAAGTCCGAGTATCGGGTCTTTAAACACCAGCATCAGGACGGCGGCCATGGCACCCAGACCGCTGATCAGAATCGCCGGGGACTGGCCAATCAGCAGGGAGATAACCAGTATCCCCACCAGGATGGCGCTCACCAGCTTGATACCCTGGAAAATCCCTTTCAGCGGCAGCTGTGACGCGGTAGCCATTTTCTGCGACAGATTGAAAATCACGTCCAGCAGCGAGAAGAAGGAGAGCAGGGCATACACCATCACCCACAGCTTCGCGCAGGTGGTGAGTATTTCCGCCGCTTCGCTGCCCTTTTGCAGCCACAGTACCGCCTGGACGTTGACAAATATCCCCTGCAGGGTAAAGGCCAGACGGTGAAATAATTTATTCTGGGTGATGATCTGCAGCCATAAATGGCTGCTGGCCTGCGCGCGTTTTTCGAATGCGCGAAGTACCCCTTTGTGTAGAATAAAATGAACGATGATGGCGGTAAGAAAAATAATACCAAAGATAATCACTAAAGAGGTGGTGTGATTAATTTCAATGCCTAACTCTTCAACCTGAGCAATCAATTCCTGCATAACGTCTCCTGTATTTTTGCAGCCCCATAATGGCGGCTGCGGATCTATTATGCAAATTCACGAACTTATTTGACGGTCTGGCAGGCCTTTACCACCGGCAGGCACAGGCGATGGCGGATGCGCAGCGTCGCCAGAGCCAGCACCACCATCATGGCTGTTTCCACCATGAGGAAGACGTTAACCGCCTGGGTGTAATCCCCGTGATGGTTTTGAAGCGCGTGCAGCAAAATGGCGCCAAAAATAGCCGGGCCAAGACCCAGCGCGGCCTGCTGCAGGGTGCTTAAAATAGCGCTCGCGGCCCCCGCGTCATCAGGCTGAATGTCGCGCATCCCGATACGGTAGAAACTGTTCACGATCAGCGCCTGCCCGTAGCCCACCAGTCCGGTCGCGGGTGCCAGCGTCAGGGTGGTATTCTCCATGCCCCAAACGCGGAACGTGGCGATCAGCGCCAGCAGGCCGGTAATCTGGATCGCCAGACCCGTCAGCAGGATGGTGCTGGTGCTGTAGCGGGCAATCAGCCGAGGTGCGAACCACGCCGAAACAAAGTAGGTCACGCCCAGGGCGATAAAACTGTTCCCGGACTGCCACGGCGCCATCCCCAGACCGGTTTGCATGGTCAGCGCCATACAGAACATAAACCCGGACCAGACGCTGAAAAAAAGCATCGCAATCAGAATGCCAAAGCGCACGCTGCGAAGCGCAAGCAGGCGCGGCGGGATCAACGGGTGGGCATTCTCACGCTCTTTTTTGCGCGCATTCAGCGCCATCAGCCAGGCCAGCGGGACAAGGGCGAGCAGCATTGCCTTCAGCGGCCAGGACCAGTGCCACTGCGGGCCGAGCGCCATCGGGAACAGCAGGCAGCAAAGCATGATGGCCAGCAACACGGTACCCGGCCAGTCGATGCGTGACGGCGTCTCGCGACGGGTTTCCGGTACGAAGCGGCGGCTCAGCGCCAGCACCACCAGACAAATCGGCACGTTGATAAAGAAGGCGTTACGCCAGCCCAGCCCGGCGATATCCGCCGATACCAGCCAGCCGCCGCCCATCTGCCCGACGATAAACGCAATCCCGCCGATGCCGCCGAACAGGCTGATGGCTTTAGCATGCGCCGTACCTTTGAGCGTCACGTGCAGCGTGGCAAGAATTTGCGGCATGATCAGTGCGGCACCTGCGCCCTGAACGATGCGCGCGGCGAGCAGCTGTTCAATGTTCCCCGCTATTCCGCACAGCAGCGAGGCCAGGCCAAAGCTCGCCACACCCCACATGAACAGACGGCGACGGCCAAAATTATCCCCCAGCTTGCTGCCGAGCGCGAGGCAGACGGCAAAGGCCACGCCGTAGAGCGCGACGATGAGCTCCAGTTCGGTGGCGGTAGCGTGCAGTGAATGGGTAATGGCGTCCAGCGCCACGTTGGTGATTGAGGTATCAATCATCGGCAGCATCTGGCCGGTTAACAGCAATATCAGGCCAGCGCGACCCGGTGAAACAACTGACGTATTCATGGTAACTCCATTGCGTCATTCAACAGATGGTCGTAGCATCTACCATCAGATAAACGGGTACCAGTTCTTACTTATACTGGTACTGGCACTACCATGCAGGGGGATTTATGGCGCTGATGTCTGAACCTGTCGTCTCACTTCAGGATGACACCCGAAAACAGCTCGGGGCATTTTTACGCGCCCGGCGTGAAAGCCTCGATCCGCAGCGTCTCGGCTTGCCGCGCAGCGGTCGTCGCCGCACGCCGGGTCTGCGCCGGGAAGAGGTGGCGATGCTTGCTGACGTGGGCGTGACCTGGTACACCTGGCTTGAGCAGGGCAGGGACGTCAATCCGTCCAGCGCGGTGATGGCGGCCGTGGCAAAAGCGCTGCAATGCACCCCGACCGAGGCCCGGCACCTGTTTGTGTTAGCGGGTTTGCCGCCGGGTGAAGCACCGCAGGCGGTCTGCTGTGAAGGCATCAGCGAAGGCACCCGACGCCTGCTGGATACGCTGATGCCGAAACCCGCGAGCATTCAAAAACCGAACTTCGATATTGTGGCCTGGAACGACAGCTTCGGGCATCTGATGGGCGTCGATTTCAATGACATCCCTCCCGAAGATCGCAACTGTATTTATCTGTTCCTCACGCATCCGGCGTGGCGCGCGCGCCTCGGCAGACGCGACGACGTGCTGCCCATCTTTGTCTCCTATTTCCGGGCGGCGATGGCCGAACACCGGGGTGACCCACTGTGGGAGGCCAAACTGGCGCGCTTCTTTGCGGTGTCCGAAGAGTTCAAAACCCTGTGGCACCAGCGCAACGACGTGCGCGGCGTGGAGAACCAGCTCAAGCTGTTTACCCATCCCGAGCTGGGGGATTTTACGCTGCAGCAGATGTACTGGTATTCCGCGCCGCGAAACGGATCGCGGCTGCTGGTGTATCTGCCGGTGGATGAAGCGGGAGAGCGGGCGATGGAGTGGCTGGCAGCGCAGGGAAAGTAAGTTTTTTGCGAGGGGCTTTCATGTAATCAAAGCGGATCCGGTTCTGTCTGTTAAAAACGGATAAGGTGGGACACGAAAAGCTAAATTAGCCTTTAATACAAATTGCCTTATATGCTAATATTCACAGGGATGAAATATCGTGTTCAGACTTATCGTTCATGAGGCGGTAAGGGAAGAGATTCTCTCACTGCCTGCTGGGGTGCAGGCGAAGCTGATTCGACAGCTTGATAAATTACGCACCAATCCGACAGTACTGAGAGAACCTGACAGCAAACCCTTACCCTATGGTTTGTTTGAAATCAGAACCGTCGGGCTGATCCACACTCGTGGGATCTACGTTTATCAGCGGGAAAAGACAATTTTTCTGCTGCGGGTATTTATCAAGAAAACGCAAAAAACACCCTCTGCTGAACTCCGTCTGGCATTGAAACGACAACAGGAGATGTTGGATGAGCAAAAAGATTATTGACTGGGATGAACTCAGAGCGGAACTGTTAAGCAATTCAGAAGTGCAGGCTTCTTTTGATGCAGAAGAGCGCAAGGAACGCCTGCGAGAGATGCTGGCGCAATGGCGAGACCATGCTGGCCTGACGCGCGCGCAGGTGGCTGAGCGGATGGGCGTCAGCGCACCCACGGTATCCAGAATGGAAGCGAATATTACCCGGGCAAGCCTTGATACGTTAACGCGTTATGCGCTGGTGTGTGGGATTAAACACCCGCAGATTACGCTTTATTGAAACAGGCACGCCGGAACCCAGCGTGCCAGGAGGGATTAGCACTCGGTAACAATCGTGCTCAGCGGCAGGCGAGATTTCGGCAGCGTGGCGTTGAAATCTTCCACGCTGTGATGCCCAACCGGCACCACCACCAGGCTGGTGAAGCCCTTCTCTTTCAGGCCAAACTCTTCGTCGAGGATCGCGGCGTCGAAACCTTCGATCGGTACCGCGTCCAGACCCATAGCGCCCACGCCCAGCAGGAAGTTGCCGACGTTCAGGTAAACCTGCTTCGCCATCCACTGGTCGTCATCTTTCAGATCCACGCGGTGCATGTCGGCGAAATAGGTGCGGCCCTTATGGTTCGCGGCTTTGGCTTCCGGGGTGTTGAAGCGACCGTCGGCTTCTTCCTGATCGACAACGCGCTCCAGCCAGGCATCATCCATCGCGGTTTTCGCGCAGAACACCACCACGTGAGAGGCATCCAGCATTTTGCGTTCGTTGAACACATAGGTGCCTGCCGCGGATTTCGCCACGCGCGCTTTTCCTTCCTCGGTGCTGGCCACAATGAAGTGCCACGGCTGGGAGTTGGTGCTGGACGGGCTGTACTGCAGCAGGGTTTTGATTTTTTCCGCTTCTTCAGCGGTCAGTTTTTTGCTTGCGTCGAACGCCTTGGTGGAGTGGCGTTTCAGCGCAACAGAAATGATATCCATAACAACTCCTGATGATGAAATTCGCCCGCGTGCGGGCGCGAAAGATGAGCAGATTACAGCGGGACGGGGAAAAAGATAAGGGCAATTCGAGCGTTTAATCTGTTCGTCTCAGACGAACAATCAGACCGGTCGGATCCACTTCTGGTCTTTTTTCGGCAGTTTATCCACCACCAGATGCCAGGAATCATTGATGAGATCGGTAACCAGTTCCGGCGTCACGTCGTCAGTGCCGTAAAGGGAGATCCAGTGCTTTTTGTTGAGGTGATAACCCGGTTCAACGCCGCGATAAATCTGCTGATTTAACAGCGATTTCTCCGGGTCTGACTTCAGGCTGACGTGCGGCCGCCCGTGCGCGACGGCCACAATCATGAAAATTTTTCCACCCACTTTAAACACGTCAAACTCCGGCCCAAACGGCCAGCAGTGTTCGGTGAACGGCAGTTCCAGCGCCACGCGTTTTGCGTGCTCCTGCAACGTTTTACTGTCCATCGCTCTCTTCCTGGGCAAGCCCGCGCCACATCACCTCAAAGCCGAGCGCTTTAAACTCAACGGCGCGGGACGGATCGCGGGTAGCAAATTCCATCGTACTTTCGGCCAGCGATAAGAAAAGCGCATCGCCAAACGTTTTAAATTCATCAGACATAAACACCTGACGCACCGAGCGGCGGCAGAGTTCATGCAGCTCCGGAAACATCTCTTTCACCGCCTGTTCCGTTTCGACGCTCAGCTTTTCACTGACGCCAATCTGGCGGATCGCCGCATGTGCGACGGGGTTACGAATACCCCAGTCCACATAGCTGTTCCAGATATTGCGGGTATGTTCTTTAGGCAGCGTGATGGTGCGATCGAGGTTTGCCAGCATGGTCTGGCAGAGATCCTGCTTCAGATGCAGATAGAGGGCATTCAGCAGATCGTCTTTCGTAGCAAAGTAGCGGAACAGGGTGCCTTCGGCGACGCCCGCCTTACGGGCAATAAGCGCCGTTGAGGCGGCAATACCTGACTGTGCAAACGCCGCCGTTGCGGCTTCCAGTAAGGCCTGTTTTTTATCTTCACTCTTCGGACGTGCCACTAAATTTTTCCTCCTGTCAATTGTAAAAACCCTGATTGAAACACGTGCTTTGACACGCTGCAACGCGGAATGTCAAAGATCGAAAACGTCTTGACGACTTTATCATCATATCTATAATGAGTGCTTACTCACTCATAATCAAGTTTACCCTGCGCACGCTATCGGATGGGGCGCGTTTTCGGGTCAGGATATGAAAAAACCTCTCTTCAACTGCGTGGTGTTAATCATGATTATTGCTTCAGCCGCGAGTTTACCGTTTGTTCTGAATGCCGGATTCGGCCAGCCGCCGCAGGGTGAACGCCTCACCGAAGTGGAGGCCTCCCCACAGTATCGCGAGGGGAAATTCCACAATACGCTGCCGACACCGGGATATAACGGTGACAAAAATATGCTGGTCGCGATGTGGGAGTTTCTGACTAAAAAAACCGAAAACGCCCGCCCGACCCAGCCGCTGCCGCTGGTGAAAACCGATCTTGCGAGCCTGCCGCTGGAGCAGGACACCCTGGTGTGGCTCGGTCACTCTTCGTGGTATCTGCAGCTCGCGGGCAAACGCATCCTGATTGACCCGGTGCTTGGCAACTATGCCGCGCCGTTCTCATTCCTCAATAAGGCCTTTGCCGGCGAGTATCCGTGGCGTGCTGAACGCATGCCGGAGATCGACCTGCTGATTATCTCGCACGATCACTACGATCATCTGGATTACGCCACTATCAAGGCGCTACTGCCGAAGGTGAAGCGGGTGGTGACGCCGCTGGGCGTGGGATCCCACCTGCGCTACTGGGGGATGAAGCCCGAGATTATTGACGAGCGCGACTGGAACCAGTCGGTACGCATCAGCGATGAATTGACGGTGCACGTTCTGCCTGCGCGTCACTTCTCCGGTCGCGGCATCAAACGCGATCGCACCCTGTGGGGCAGCTTCATGTTCGTCACGCCAGAGCAGAAGGTTTACTACAGCGGAGATTCCGGTTACGGCCCGCACTTCAGGGCCATCGGTGAACAGTTTGGCGAAGTGGACGTCGCCATCATGGAAAACGGCCAGTACGACCAGGACTGGAAGTACATCCACATGCTGCCGGAGGAAACGGCGCAGGCCTCGGCGGATCTGAACGCGAAAGCCGTGGTGCCCGGGCATAACGGACGCTTCGTGCTGGCGAAACACGCCTGGAACGATCCGCTGATCCAGCTGGCAAAAGCCAGCAAGGATAAAAATTATCGGTTGCTGACGCCGGAACTGGGCGAGCCCGTCCGGGTAAGCGACAGCGCACAAACCTTTCGTGCGTGGTGGGAATAATGTTTAAGCAAGAAGCAGAGGGGGACAGCAGTATGACCATTTCCGCTCAAGTCATCGACACTATCGTCGAATGGATCGACGACAATCTGCACCAGCCATTACGAATAGAAGAGATTGCCCGCCACGCGGGTTACTCGAAATGGCACCTGCAGCGGCTGTTTATGCAGTACAAAGGGGAGAGTCTGGGACGTTATATTCGTGAACGTAAGCTGCTGCTGGCGGCGCGCGATCTGCGAGAATCCGACGCCCGGGTGTACGACATCTGCCTGCGTTACGGGTTTGACTCGCAGCAGACGTTTACCCGTATCTTCACCCGTACGTTCAACCAGCCGCCGGGTGCGTACCGTAAAGAGAACCATAGCCAGACACATTAACCTGTCGCGTGTAGGCCGGGTAAGGCGTAGCCGCCACCCGGCTTTTTTATGGGCTCAGGACGTGAGTGAAAACCAGCGTCGCCAGACGAAACGCAGCACGAAGAACTCAATCGCCCCGAGCAGTAAAAACCACACGCAGAACAGAATGGTATAGAGCTGGTTAAGATCGACCATGTGAAAGGTCTGAACCAGCTTCTGCGCCAGCACCAGCCCAAGCGAAGGCGCCGGGAGCAGCAGGCACGAAAGCAGGGCCAGTAATAAAATGCCGCCTGCGGTGAGCAGCGATTCTAGCGGGTGTTTCATCGTAGTGTTAATCGTCAGTTAAAAATGTCATTGTCCGGCATTCTGTAACGTAAAGCAATATCAGCCCCGCTGACCTTTTTGAATAAAACAAAAACATTATTACTGCGCACAAATAACAACATACGACCCGGCGTTTATATTAATATCGCGTTATGTAAATAAACGTCCGCATCAGGAAAATAATTTTACAAATGTATAGGTGCTATAACCAATTAACGTGGCAATAACAATGGCCGCGATAACGTATAACACCAGTCTGCGCCCGCGATAAATACCCCACATGGTTCCCCCTCGTTTAGTGTTGGTTTAGAAATATTTTGTAAAAATCAGAACATCGAAATAGTTTTAAACAGTTTTGAATAACCGAGAAGTCATTATATTGCGGTAGATCAATTTTACCCGCAAGACTTTAAAATGAATTTATTTAAGCCCGAAAGGAATTCAGGCTTCTGTTCACCGGAAATTGAAGGAAAAATACGATGACTGAAAAAAAAGTGATTCCGAACGTGCCGCCTTCCGGCGGGCTGGCATACCAGCAGACCGTAGAGCAGGTGCTTGCACACGCGCAGAGCCAGGCCAGCGGTCTGGACCGTGCAGAGGCGCAGGCGCGTCTGCAAAAAACAGGGCCGAACGCGCTGCCGGAGAAAAAAGGCAAACCCGCCTGGCTGCGTTTCCTGGCCCATTTTAATGATGTGCTGATTTATGTCCTGCTGGCCGCCGCCGTATTAACGGCAGTAATGGGCCACTGGGTTGATACGCTGGTTATTTTGGGCGTGGCGGTAATCAATGCCTTAATTGGTCATATTCAGGAAAGTAACGCGGAAAAATCCCTGAAGAGTATTCGTAATATGCTCGCCAGCGAGGCGCGCGTTATTCGTAACGGCAACCATGAAACAATCCCCACAACTGAAATAGTCCCGGGCGATATTATTGTATTGCGTGCGGGGGATCGTATTCCGGCGGATATGCGTTTAATTGAAGCGCATAATTTACGCGTGGAAGAGGCGATTCTGACCGGTGAATCCACCGTGGTGGATAAACACGTTAATCCTCTGAGCGGCGAATTACCGCTGGGCGATCGCACCAATATGGTCTTCTCCGGGACGACCGTCAGCGCGGGCGGCGGCATCGGTGTGGTCACCGCGACCGGTCAGGATACGGAACTCGGCCACATCAACCAGATGATGGCGGGTATCGAGAAGCACCGTACGCCGCTGCTGGTGCAGATGGACAAGCTGGGTAAAGCGATCTTCGCGATTATTCTGGCGATGATGGCCGCGCTGTTTGCCTTCAGCCTGGCGTTCCGCGAGATCCCGATGGGCGAGCTGCTGCTCTCCCTGATTAGCCTGGCGGTGGCCTCCGTACCGGAAGGTCTGCCGGCCATTATCTCCATCATCCTCTCCCTTGGCGTGCAGGCGATGGCGCGCAAGCGGGCGATTATCCGCAAGCTGCCGACGGTTGAAACGCTCGGCGCGATGACCGTGGTCTGCTCGGATAAAACCGGTACCCTGACCATGAACGAGATGACGGTCAAAGCCATCATCACCGCCGACGCCTGCTACCGCGTGGATGGCAACAGCTACGAACCGGTGGGTAACATCTACCTGGAAGGCAGCGACGAGCCGGTGCAGATCCAGCCGGGCACCGTGCTGGAGCAGTACCTGCGCACCATCGACCTGTGTAACGACAGCCAGCTGATTGAGGACGATCGCGGGCTGTGGGGCATCACCGGCGGCCCAACCGAGGGCGCGCTGAAGGTGCTGGCGGCGAAAGCCAGCCTTGAGCCGGTGATGACCGCGCTGGTTAACAAGATCCCGTTCGACTCGCAGTACAAGTACATGAGCACCCACTACCAGATTGGCGGTGAGGAGCAGATCCTGATCACCGGCGCGCCGGACGTCATTTTCGCCCTCTGTGCGCAGCAGCAGACCCGTCACGGTGCAGAAGCCTTCAACCGCACGTACTGGGAAAGTGAGATGGAGCGCTATGCGCGTCAGGGGCTGCGCATGGTCGCCGCGGCGTTCAAACCAGCGAACGGCGAGCAGGAACTGACGCACGATGACCTGAGCCACGGTCTGATCTTCCTCGGCATCGCCGGGATGATGGATCCGCCGCGCCCGGAAGCCATTGACGCGATTAACGCCTGCCAGCAGGCGGGGATCCGCGTGAAGATGATCACCGGCGATCACCCGCAGACGGCAATGAGCATCGGGCAGATGCTGGGGATCAGCAACAGCGAGCAGGCGGTCACCGGCTATGAGCTGGAGAAGATGGACGACGCCGAGCTGGCGGACGCGGCGGTGAAGTATGACATCTTCGCCCGTACCAGCCCGGAGCATAAGCTGCGCCTGGTGAAAGCGCTGCAGGACAAAGGCGAAATCGTCGGCATGACCGGCGACGGCGTGAACGATGCCCCTGCGCTGCGTCAGGCGGACGTGGGTATTGCGATGGGCATTAAGGGCACGGAAGTGACCAAAGAGGCGGCGGACATGGTCCTGACGGACGATAACTTCGCCACCATCGCCAGCGCGGTGAAAGAGGGGCGTCGCGTTTACGACAACCTGAAGAAGACCATCCTGTTCATCATGCCGACCAACCTGGCGCAGGGGTTGCTGATTGTGATTGCGCTGCTGGCGGGGAACATCATTCCGCTGACGCCGGTGCTGATTCTGTGGATGAACATGGCGACCTCCGCCACGCTCTCCTTCGGCCTGGCCTTTGAGGCCGCCGAGCGCAACATCATGCGCCGTCCGCCGCGTCAGACCGGGCAGCACGTGATGGACGCCTACGCCGTCTGGCGCGTGGCCTTCGTTGGCACCATGATTGCCATCGCTGCCTTTGCGCTGGAAGCCTGGCTGGCCCCGCGTGGCCACAGCGCGGAGTTCATCCGCACCGTGCTGCTGCAGATGCTGGTCTGCGCCCAGTGGGTATACATGATTAACTGCCGCAACACCGAAGGATTCTCCCTCAACCGCGGCCTGCTGGCGAACAAAGGGATCTGGCTGGTGACGGGCGTGCTGTTCCTGCTCCAGGCGGCAATTATCTACCTGCCGTTTATGCAGATGCTGTTCGGCACCGAAGCCCTGCCGCTGCGCTACTGGTTTGTGACCCTGGCCGTTGCAGGCGTGATGTTCTTCGTCGTCGAAATCGAGAAGCGACTGACCCGCAGGTTCCGTAAGGCTGCATAACTAAACCTTAAAACCTTACCCCTCACCCTAACCCTCTCCCCACAGGGGAGAGGGGACCGCCCGGTTTTCTCCCTCGCCCCTTTGGGGAGAGGGCCGGGGTGAGGGGAAACAACCCTGAGGTACTCCCATGAAACTCCCACTCCTGTTCGCGCTCCTCGCCTGCACCCTGCAACCCGCATTCGCCGCCATTCCCGTTCGCGTCGCCACCGTGGAGCAAACCGCCCACGCCGCCGAGCGCCAGATCCCGGGCCGCATCGAAGCCATTCACACCGTTGAGCTGCGGGCGCGCACGGAAGGCGCGATCGCCAAAATCCACTTCCGCGACGGGCAGTACGTGAAAAAAGGCGACGTGCTGTTTGAGCTGGACGACGCCGAGCCGCGCGCCGCCCTGCGCCTGGCGCAGGCCGAAGTGAAAAGCGCCGAAGCCACGCTGCGCCAGGCGCAGCAGCAGCTTTCCCGCTTTGAAAGTCTCGGCAGCAGCAACGCCATCAGCCGTCACGACGTGGACAACGCCCGCATGCAGCGCGACGTCGCCAGCGCCGCTCTCGAGCAGGCGAAGGCCCGGCTCGAAGCCCGCAACGTCACCCTGAGCTACACCCGTATCACCTCGCCGATTGACGGCCGCGTGGGACACAGCAGCTTCCACGTGGGTAGCCTGGTCAACCCTGCGAGCGGCGTTTTGGTGGAGGTGGTGCAGCTTGACCCGATCCGCATCGCCTTTGCGCTGGAAGAGGGGGCGTTTGCCGCCAAAGCCGGACAGCATGCGGATATCAACGCCATGAAGCGTGCCTGGCAGGCGCTGATCGACAGCAACGGCCAGCGCGTCAGCGGCGAGCTGACATCAGTGGATAACCGCGTTGACCCGCGTACCGCCAGCGTGATGCTGCGCGCCGAGTTTGCCAATCCGCGCCATCAGCTGCTGCCCGGCGGTAATGTGAACGTGTTTTTGCGCCCGGCAAGTGAACAGCCGGTGCTGACCCTGCCCGCCGCCGCGGTCCAGCAGAACGGCGACGGCTACTTTGCCTGGGTCGTTAATGCCGACGGCAACGCCGAAATGCGCCCGCTGAACGTGGCTGGTCAGATTAGCCAGCAGTTCCAGATCACCTCTGGCGTGAAGCCCGGTGAGCGAGCGATTACTGACGGCGCGCAGCGCGTGCAGCCCGGCGCTGCTGTCCAGATACTGAATTAAGGAGCCATCATGCTGACGTTTTTCATCAAACGCCCGCGCTTCGCGATGGTGATTGCGCTGGTCATCACCCTGCTGGGGGCCATTGCGCTGAGGATTATCCCGGTGGAGCAGTACCCGCAGATCACGCCGCCGGTGGTGAACGTCTCTGCCAGCTGGCCGGGTGCCAGCTCCGCTGACGTGGCGGAGGCCATCGCCACGCCGCTGGAGACGCAGCTGAACGGCGTGGACCATATGCTCTACATGGAGTCCACCAGTTCGGACGAAGGCACTTACAGCCTGAACATTACCTTTGCGGCGGGCACCGATCCGGATCTTGCCGCCATCGACGTGCAAAACCGCGTGGCGCAGGCCGTGGCGCAGCTGCCGACCGAGGCGCAGCAAAACGGCGTGCAGGTGCGCAAGCGGGCCACCAACCTGATGATGGGGGTAAGTCTTTACTCACCGAATAACACCCACACGCCGCTGTTCGTCAGCAACTACGCCAGCACCCAGGTGCGCGAGGCGCTGTCGCGTCTGCCCGGCGTGGGGCAGGTGCAGATGTTCGGCGCACGCGACTACAGCATGCGCATCTGGCTGCGCCCGGACCGCATGAACGCCCTTAACGTCACCACCGATGACGTGGCGCAGGCGCTGCGCGAGCAGAACGTACAGGGCGCTGCGGGTCAGGTGGGCACGCCGCCGGTGTTTAACGGCCAGCAGCAGACCCTGACCATCAACGGGCTGGGGCGCTTAAGCCAGGCCGAAGAGTTTGCCGACATCATCATCCGCGCCGGGGAGATGGGCCAGCTGGTGCGCCTGAAGGACATCGCCACCATCGAGCTCGGCTCGCGCAGCTACAGCTCCGGCGCGCAGCTGAACGGGCACGACTCCGCCTATTTGGGTATCTATCCGACGCCGTCCGCCAACGCCCTGCGCGTGGCCGATGCAGTACGCGCGGAGCTGGAACGCCTCTCAACGCGCTTCCCGGACGACCTGGTTTATGAGGTGAAATTCGACACCACCTCTTTTGTCGCCGCCACCATTAAAGAGATCGGCGTCTCGCTGGCGCTGACCATGCTGGCGGTGGTTATCGTTGTTTCCCTGTTCCTGCAGAGCTGGCGCGCGACGCTGATTGTCGCCCTCGCCATTCCGGTGTCGCTGGTGGGCACCTTTGCGGTGCTCTATACGCTCGGCTACTCCGCCAACACCCTCAGCCTGTTTGCCATTATTCTGGCGCTGACCATGGTGGTGGATGACGCCATCGTGGTGGTGGAGAGCGTTGAAACGCTGATGGCGGAAGGGCAGAGCCGCACGGCGGCAACCGCGCTGGCGCTGCGCCAGATTGCCGGGCCGGTGATCGCGACGACGCTGGTGCTGCTGGCGGTATTTGTGCCGGTGGCGCTGCTGCCGGGCATTGTCGGCGAACTCTACCGCCAGTTCGCGGTGACGCTCTCCACCGCCGTGACGCTCTCAAGCCTGGTGGCGCTGACCCTGACGCCCGCGCTGTGCGCGATGCTGCTGCGTCCGCGCCCGGAGAAACCGGCGGCCATTTATCGCGCCTTCAACCGCGGGCTGGACGCGACACGCGGTTTTTACACCCGCCTCGTGCATGTCTTAAACCTGCGTCCGTGGCTGGCGCTGCTTGCCACCGCAGGCGCGGCGGCAGTCGTGCTGTTCAGCTTTATGTCGATACCAAAAGGCTTCCTGCCGCAGGAGGACCAGGGCTACTTCTTCGCCAGCGTTCAGCTGCCGGAAGCGGCTTCGCTGGAGCGCACCGAAGCGGTGATGACCACCGCGCGGGAGCTGATCGCCCAAAATCCGGCGGTGGAGGACGTCATTCAGGTCTCCGGATTTAACATCCTCAACGGCACCAGCGCCTCCAACGGCGGGTTTATCTCCATCATGCTGAAGGACTGGAGCGCGCGTCCGCCGCTGGAGGAGGTGATGGGCACCCTGCAGCGCCAGCTGCTGGCCCTGCCGGAAGCGACCATCATGACCTTCGCGCCGCCGACGCTGCCGGGGCTGGGCAACGCCTCCGGCTTTGACCTGCGCATCCAGGCCCAGGCGGGGCAGAGCCCGGCGGAGCTGGAGCGCGTCACCCGCGAGGTGCTGGCGAAAGCCAACCAGCATCCGCAGCTGAGCCGCGTGTTCACCACCTGGAGCAGCAACGTGCCGCAGCTGACGCTGACCGTTGACCGCGAGCGCGCCGCCCGTCTCGACGTGCCGGTGTCGCGCATCTTCAGCAGCCTGCAAACCGCCTTTGGCGGCACGCGCGCCGGGGATTTCAGCATCAACAACCGCGTCTACCACGTGGTGATGCAGAACGAGATGCAGTGGCGCGAGCGCGCAGAGCAGATCAGCGAGCTGTTCGTGCGCAGCAACAGCGGCGAGCGGGTGCGCCTGAGCAACCTCGTCACCATCACGCCGACCGTCGGCGCGCCGTTCCTGCAGCAGTACAACCAGTTCCCGTCCGTGTCGGTGAGCGGCTCGGCAGCGGCTGGGGTGAGCAGCAGCACCGCGATGGCGGCGATGGGTAAGATTCTGGCGGAAAGCCTGCCGGCCGGATACGACTACGCCTGGAGCGGCATGTCGTACCAGGAGCAGCAGACAGGTAATCAGGCGATCTGGATCGTGCTGGCGGCGGTGGTGATGGCGTGGCTGTTCCTCGTCGCCCAGTACGAGAGCTGGACGCTCCCGGCAAGCGTGATGCTCTCGGTGCTGTTTGCTATTGGCGGGGCGCTGGTCTGGCTGTGGTTGGCGGGATACGCCAACGACGTGTACGTGCAGATTGGTCTGGTATTGCTGATCGCGTTAGCGGCCAAGAACGCGATTCTTATCGTCGAGTTCGCCCGCGCGCGGCGTATGGACGGAATGGCGATTGTCGATGCCGCGCGGGAAGGGGCCTCGCGCCGCTTCCGGGCGGTGATGATGACCGCCGTGTCGTTCATTATCGGCGTTTTGCCGATGATGCTGGCGACCGGCGCAGGCGCCCAGAGCCGCCGCATCATCGGCACCACGGTCTTCAGCGGCATGCTGGTGGCGACCGTGGTGGGGATTCTGTTCATCCCCGCGCTGTTCGTGCTGTTCCAGCGCCTGCGGGAGTGGGGCCACGGCCTTACGGACTCGTCGCCCACAGCTCGCAGTGCTTCTGCACCAGAGAAATCAGCGAGCCGCCGTCGGCGATAAAGTCCCGCATGCGCTGCGCCTCACTCTTGCCCTGCTTTAACAGCAGGGCAATTTCATTGATTGCGCTTGTCGCACCGAGCTTATCGGCCGACGGCGCCACCTGCTCCAGCAGCCAGGCGATGTCCTCCGCCACGGTTCGTTGCTCGCCGGTGTGCACATCCGTCAGGATCCCCTCCAGCCCGTAGCGACATGCCTGAAAACGGTTAAAACGGTAGAGCAGAAAATCCCGTTCCTGATGCTTATACGGCCGCGTGGTCAGCAGCCAGTGTGACGTGGCCTGAATCAGCCCGGCGATGTTAATCGCGTGGCCGAGCGTCAGCGGCGTATCCATCACCCGCACCTCCACGGTGCCAAAATGCGGGCTGGGGCGAATATCCCAGTGCAGATCCTTGATGCTGTCGATCATGCTGGTGGAACTCAGGCGGCGGAACAGCCCTTCGAACTCCTGCCAGCTGTTGACCCACGGCATCTGTCCGTTATCCGGGAACCCGGAGAAGATATTGAGCCGCGACGAGGAGAACTTTGTGTCGGTGCCCTGCATGTAAGGCGAGGCGGCCGCCAGGGCAATAAAGTGCGGCACAAAGCGCGACAGGCCGTGAAGGAGGTAAATGGCATCATCCCCGGTCCGGCAGCCGACGTGAACGTGCTGACCGAACACCGTCGCCTGCAAAATCAGATAGCCAAAGCGCTCCAGCGTGACGTTATAACGCTCGTCGTCGCACACCTCCTGGCGCTGCCATTTCTGGAACGGATGCGTCCCGCCGCCGCAGATCTGAATGTGCTGCTCTGCCGCCGCGCGCAGGATACTCTGCTGCATCACTGAGAACTGCGCCGCCGCCTGATCGATGGTCTGACACACGCCGGTGGCGATTTCGAGCATGCTTTCGGTGATGTCGTGTTTGACTTCACCGCCTTTGATGTCGTCTTTGACGGCGGCGATAAGCGCGGAGGAGTCCTGGCTGAGATCGTACCCCGGCGGGTTAACCACCTGCAGTTCGAGCTCGATGCCAAGAGTGAACGGTTCAGAGGATTTGAAATCGGGTAAAGGCATGGCGCACTCCGTTGTCTGTAGAGTGTTGAGTATAGACAACGGGTGTGGCGCGCTCGTCTCAGGGTGGTATAACTGATAGCAGGCTTAGCAAAAAGGGAGTGACTCATGTCTGACTATCCAACCATTGCGCTGATTGGTCCCGGTGCGATTGGCACCACCGTTGCCGCGGTACTGCATGACGCGGGCCGCACGCCGCTGCTCTGCGGACGCACCGCGCATCCGGAATTACGCCTGCGTCACGATGAGGGTGAAACGGTGGTGCCCGGTCCGGTATTAACCGATCCGGCGGCCATCACGCGCCCCGTCGACCTCGTGTTTATCGCGGTGAAAACGACGCAAAATGCCGACAGCGCCGGGTGGCTGCGCGCACTGTGCGATGAAAATACGGTGGTGTGTGCCCTGCAAAATGGCGTAGAGCAGAAGGCTCAGCTTGAGCCTTTGGTCAGTGTCGCGACTGTGCTGCCGTCGGTGGTCTGGTTCCCGGCGCAGCGCGAGCCGGATGCCTCCGTCTGGCTACGGGCGAAGCCGCGCCTGACGCTGCCGGACGAGCCTCAGGCGCAGCGGGTGGTCGAGGCGCTTCGCGGTACGCGCTGTGAAGTTGAACTCTCGGCTGATTTCCCCACCGTCGCCTGGCGCAAGCTGCTGCAAAATGCGGTCGCCGGGCTGATGGTGCTCGCTAACCGTCGTGCCGGGATGTTCAGGCGCGAGGATATCAGCGAACTTTCGCTGGCCTATCTGCGCGAAGGGCTGTCCGTCGCCCGCGCCGAAGGGGCGAAGCTGAACGATGACGTGGCGCAGGAGATTCTGGCGAACTTCCAGCGCGCGCCAGTGGATTTGGGTACGTCGATTCTCGCTGACCGTCAGGCGGATCGCCCGATGGAGTGGGATATCCGCAACGGCGTGATCCAGCGCTACGGCCGTAAACACGGCATTGCGGTGCCCATCAGCGACGTGGTGGTGCCGCTGCTGGCGGCGGGGAGCGAGGGGCCGGGTTAACGGTTATTGTTTTTCCGTTCGGCAAAGTAATGGGCGGGCGTGCTGCCCATCACTTTTCTGAACATGGTGATAAACGCGTTCACGGATTCGTACCCGAGAGTGGCGGTGGGGCGATAGAGAGGGGGGAAGATAAGTGAATATGCATTTCAGCTTTGTGCCATAATTTTACGTTGTTATCCTGGTAGCGTGTTGATCTGTCGGGAGCAGAGCCCGGGAGGTTCAGATGCTTTATAGCTGCATGAATAATACAAAATGGAATGAGATCCGCATGGCAATGGTTAGCATGGAATCTCCTCCCTTATGGAAAATGACTTTTCTCAATGGCTATGAATCTGCAGTTGATGGCGAGTGGTTTTACCATTTCTGTGAAGGTGGCTATTTGGATATCAAGTATCTTGATATTATGACAAACTCAATTGAACAACATATCATGGTAGGTACTATTCTTCGCGCTATTCATCTCCCTGGAATCGAGGTATCAACCGGTTATAGAATTTGGGGATACGCAGATTCGGTCAGCTATGTAGATTATCTTTAACCAGATAAAATCGTTTAATGGCTAACAGGAATACGTTAGTCTTTGCGTAGAATTGGCCTCTACTTCTCACTGTCTAAGCGTTACACTGAAAGTTATTAATTCAAAGTCAATACAATCAAACATCTTCCCATAGCGGCATCAATTCTCCAGGTAATTGTTCCTTATCAAACCCCTCAAACCAATACACTGAGCCTTGCGGTCCAATAATCGGCACTTCTCCCCACCCCGGATGAAACAATGCGCGACTCCAGTCAGGCTTGAGACGACCACGCCGTTTAAGGCGCTGACCATTACACGCAGTTGCTCGTATTGAAGGAAAATTAATAAAGAAACTTAACGGCATTTTCTCTTTGCGCGCACGTTGTAATTGCCTTGATATCCAGTCCTGGTTACGTTTGCGAAGTTTTTGTTTCATTGGCTACTGTTCTGATTTTACTCACTTATCAATCAATGCTCTCACTGTAATCCGACGCCATGCTTTATACAAGAGTGTCCGTTCTTAACTCAGTGCGGACCTTACCCACTTTTCTGCCCTTTCCGTATAATGAGCGGACGGTGATAGCGTCCGCTCAGTGTTGATGACTGTATGTGCATTAGTATAGCCATGCATCTTCTGTCATCAAAATGATGAAGCCACTCGTGTTTTTTATCGGATAAACGTTCTTTTTACACGAACAGAGGTTATGAAATAGGGAATCCAAATTAAAGCCGAAATCACGTTTCTAAAAATAGGTACAAGTTCATTATAGCCAATTTCAGCGCCAGGAATTAATATGTAAAGCAAATAGGTATTAAATGACATTGTCGTCACGATTGATATTAAAAACAAAATATAAAGCTTTGGTAGCGATTTCTTCTTTCTTAGGAAAAATGAAAGAACGGTGACTGTAAAAAGAAATTCGCCAATATAAATAACCAGTGAAGCTATGAAGAAAATTTTTGCATTTGCATTCAGGTGCGAATAATTTTCTATCGTAAATTTAAACGCATCTGTCATTGCAAAAAGATAGGAAGCAGCAGTAACCACTAATCCTATAAGAGGGAGAAAAAGAAAGCCTCCAATTTTCCTGAAGTTTTTATCTTCGCAACTGTCGCAAAACTCTCTGTCCTGAGGTATTTCGACCCCACACTTTATGCATCCCCATTCCATATATGGACCTTTGAAGTATTTAATGATTTACAATAGATTAAACGAAGTCTATTACAAACGCAACTGACTGATAAATAAGTATGCTGTGCAGCTAACTTTTTTGAGTAAATTTGCGTTAAGGGGAGATTCCCGCAGCACAGATATTCATTCTAAGTCCCTACCAGGGACCGCTCTTTGCTAATAACGGTTCTTCAAACATTTCTTTCCGACAGTTCCCGACCGGAAACGAATATTTAAAGTAAAGTGCTAACACTGAACACCATAAAGTTCTCTGTTGCACTTCAGTCCAGCTTCTCGATATTCATCCTAACCGCTTTCAGCGTTCTCCTGCGGATCCAGCCGCTGCCCGCCCGTATTACCAGCCAGTAAGCCGCCATCCTGAGCCGGGTGCTTCTGTCCGGGCAAAAGACGAACGTTTCCGTACTGAGTTCATGCTGGCCTGGCGCCAGTTCCTTTACCTGGTAGCGCAGCAACAGTGTCGCGCTGCCCGGCACGGTAGGCGTCTGAAACGCGCTGGCATCCGGCACGTTTTCCAGACCGAAATCTGCACGCCAGAATTGCCCTCTTAAGCCATAGCAAAGCTCCGATGCTGAATCTTTCAAAAGGGTGAAACTGTGCAGACCAAAGTTGCTAATTGAGCCAGCCTGCTGATCGCGCAGAAGTTTTTGCGGTAATTGCCGCAAAGCCATCAACCGACGAATCACAGCATCTTGCCGGACGTCAAAGTTGGCAATCAACGGCAGAATATGTTCAGGGTGCGCAGTATGAATGACCGTTCGGTGTTTTTCATGAAACTGGAACTGAGGTAAAAAAACGGGGACATCCTGCCACTGAGCAAGTGCTTTGCGGGTTACGAATCCAGGATTCAGCATTTCTCTTCCTTGTCATTCCTTGAGTGCAGCCAGAGTATCAGATGGCGTGCTGCAGGCAATCACCAGGAAAAGAGAGGGGGATAGGGCAGTAAATGTAACGAGCCGGTTGGGTTAACGATGTTCGCTTCTTTGCGAATGGAGAAGCTGAGTGATTTCTTTGCGCTTTCTTGTTGCCCATTCGGGCTTGATTGAGAGCATTGAACTGTATTCCTTTCTGAAATAAACCTCTCTGAATTCCCGTTCAGATGAATGTTTTGCTGCATAGGTTGAGGCCAGCCCCGCCACGGCACTCTCCACAAACCAATAAAGAATTTCATCGTCACTGAGCGTTACTTTTCGCTGTATTTCAAGACCCCTTTCACTGATGATAAAATGATATTCTTTCCCATGAATTTCCAGATAGGGAGTTGCAACCCCATCAGGTTGGTCAGGGATAAAGAAGTAATGATTTGGTCTTGTGCCTCCCCCAAGTTGCTCACCTATTTTTAGAAGCTCGTTTCGTAGTTCTTCTATCGTTTTCATCAGCATTCCTTTGTTCTTTTATGTGAACCACTCTTTATCGCAGAATGTGTGCATAGAGTCTGCTTACGATCACTTCCCCACAAACGCACTCACAGGCAAACCGAAACGCTTCGCCAGCGCCCGCATATGATCCAGGGTCAATGTGCGCTGTCCATTAAGGATCCGACTCACCAGAGACTTCTTACCAATCTCATTCTCGAAATCGCTCTGAGTGAGTTGGTACTGATCCATCAACGTTCGTAATAACGCAACGCCTGACGGAATGCGGGCAACACGCGCGTTAAATTCTGCAAACTCCGGAGACTCGTTTTCGTATTTATCGATTTTCGCGGTAAGCATCTCTACCAGCGGGCTATAGGGGTCGTGCTCAATAAGATGTTCCACCATCGCCAGAGCATCCTCGTAATCTTGTCGCGACGGGCTTGAGCCCAGGAAGGGAAGCTCGTTAGTCAGCTCGTTTGCCGCTTTGATGGCTGCTGCATAATTCATTCTTTCGTTCCCCGGTGGTAGTCCGTGAGCTTGTCATACTCTGCGTGCGTGCTGATGTGTTTGATGAAGATCTTTCCCCGCTCAAAATCAGGAAAAAACATTACTCTTAAATGTCCGCGCCCACATCGATGACCCATCATTTTTCCCGGTATTTCATCCGGTCCAGGCTGGGAAAGCGCTTTCGCATGTCGCCTGGTGACGAGTAGTGTTCCTTCTTTAGTACCCGGTAAAGATCGTCCAGGGCGAGTGCTTGATTGGGAAAATGTCTGGTCGCCGTATCGAAAGGCGCTCTTGAGACTACGTGCATCCATGCCCATTGTTTCCAGGATGGAAACATTATAGGTGGTGATTGGTGAGTTGACAATGTGGAAACTGCGGGGGAAATGAAGCTCCTACATGTTCTTGATAATTATGCTCATGTAGAGCGTTCGAGCACGTTAAGTTGGGGTGGCTTGAGATTAAAGGGGGAGGTATCGCTCGACCAGGGAAATTTGATTGATTTGCGTAGCGTATTCAGAAATTGTTTGCTGAAAAGGAGTCTGGTGGAGGCTAGTTTTACTAACAATATCTTATGGAAGTGTGTGAAAGATGAGTCCGCATTGTGCCAGAAGCGGAAGTTCCTAACATCATGCTGCATTCGTTTAAGGGGAGCAGATCAACGGTAATATCTTTGTCAGTCCCCCAGCGCCTAGGATTTGGAATGAACAACGCAACTCAGTTCAAAGGTTCGAAGCTTTGCTGGACTTTACTTTTCTAATTCGTCGCTGATTAAGCTTCAGTTTTCCATCTCCAAGAACATACCGCCCAGAATGTACCGCCAGCCAGAACTGTACTGTAATAATATGGTTGTTGATCAAAAGCTTGCACAGGATTTTGCGTAATATTCCATTCCAGGGATAAGGCCCGAGCCCAGCACAGTATAGGGAAAAATGTTTAAATTCTCCCAATCGCCAACGCCAGTAAGACTTCATTTCGGTTTTCGCATGCTCAATAGCATTACAGTTCCATAACTCTCCCCAACGTCGTACCCATTTGTCATTAAGCAACCAGTTATATGTTAGGTGGGACCTTATTGAATCAAAGGGTTGCTGTTGTTGACCCCCGGCTAACGTAATGATGCATTGAAGGAACTGCGTTTCGGTAATTGAAAAGAATATACCGCGCTCAGAAGCCTCCACAAGCTCCTGCCGAGGAATTTGATCTAAGTAAACAATCAGGACAGATTGGTCCAAATTTACCAACTCAATTCTTTGCTGGTAACGAATACCGTGTCCAGACGCTTCAAAGTAAAGCTTAACATTCTCTACTAGAATTTCTTTTGCC
Organism: Enterobacter sp. TCD1-1; assembly: GCF_020567405.1. Taxonomy (NCBI): domain Bacteria; kingdom Pseudomonadati; phylum Pseudomonadota; class Gammaproteobacteria; order Enterobacterales; family Enterobacteriaceae; genus Enterobacter; species Enterobacter sp. TCD1-1. The sequence continues at coordinate 267,511 of NZ_JAJCXF010000001.1, forward strand.
CGAAACGCTATACAGGATTTTACCGTTTCATGATCGGCAGGACTAGAAAGCCGCAACGAGTACTCTAGGTGCTCACCAAGTGGTTCCCAACGCGCTCCTAACCGAAGGCGACTAGCTTTGTACTCATGAGATTTTTGATAGGTCTTTAGTAACCATAACCGAGTAATTTTGCCCCATATCCACTTTAAAAGGCGTCCAGCTAAACTCCAAGGCATTGATACGTTCATATATCTCTCCGTATTTTGGACCCTATGCTTTCATCTTTCCACTAAGAAAAATAAGGGTTTTACATATTTTTACTGTTCTTCACCTCTGGCCTGCTCCCCGTTGATTAATACATATGTAATTTTAGTAATACCTTTATCAGCTATGAAAATAATTGCCAAGTTCCGCACCTCGCTCAAAGCAGACCTGACATATCCCAGCCTTTCCGCTCTGAGCCAGTAGTAGGCATCATCACTTCGTATGAAACTGATAATAAATTAAAACTAGAGATCAAGTGAGTCAGGCAGTGAATCTCTTTGTTCTTTGGTATAAACATGTAATTTACTCTTAAAACCTAGGAAATCTCCCTCCATTGTTAAGAATCGACCTTTTTCTGCAAAGAACATGGGATTAATATCTCTACGAACAACATCAGCAAACCAATTAGCTGATTTTGTAGCTTCCACTAACCAATCATGACATTCTTGAATCCATTGCTTATATATTTCAACGTCTTCTTCATAATTATCATTCCAGCCACCAGTTTTATAAAATTTTTCTGGATAGTAAGTGTCTTCATAAAGATAAGAATGTCTCATGAAAATTTGAGCGGCTATGTTAAGTGTTATGGAAAATGTTTCAGTGGCTCTCCGTAGTTCATCAAATTCTTCGGGCCATATAGCAGAAATGACTTTTTGCCGAAATTCAAATATATCATCGGGTAAATTTTTAGGCCATGTCGGTTCTGGTGCTAATGCAAAGCTAGTCCAATTCTGCCAGTTTTCTAAACGACAATATTTTACTGCGGAGTCAATTATTGAAGTTACTGAAAGTTGCTTAGCTAGAAAAAATTTATCTTCAACTCTACTAAGAGTCTCTGAAACCCATAACTCATGTGTCGACTTAACGTTATAGAGTTTTTCGACTGGCCAATCTTCTACATTTCTATCAATTTCCGTATGATGATTTGGGCAAAGGAGAATAAGGTTGTGATAACTATTTCTTTCATCCAGAGTTAAATGCGATTTTCCTCGGGCCGCATCTTCCTTCTCTCCAACAATATGTGCCTGTTCCCCCAATGTAAATGCGGAATTAACGGAGTTCTTATCCTGTGTTAACTCTGTCTTACAAATTGCACATCGATTTCCGGAACGCCCCCACAACAATTTGATGTCTTTTTGATTTATTGCCATGTTAAATACTCCCTTTGGGTGAGTTGAATGCAATATTATAGTTTTTATATAAACAAAAAAAGAGTTTGCCAGAAATTATCATAAAAAGATGCCTAAAACCCTCTTTCATTAAGTAATCAGAAAGACGAAAGGTTGATACTTTCCCCTTAGGATTTTGTCAGGCCTAACCAGAAGACATTCAATAGCTACTCATTATGCATCCCGACTAGCTATCATTTGGCCGATATACTGGCTCGTTAAAACTTCATCGACGACGAGAAAAATTGCGAACTTCCGCTCCTCGTTCCTAACGGACATTCAACAAACAACGCTATTCTTTTAGTAAGGCCAAAGTCCTGCTTTTTACCCCGCAGAACTCCGGCCTTACATCACCCATCTCAGTGCGCTGCGATATAAGGCTCCTTCACAAACTCCGCCAGTAGCCAGACCATATCATGCAGCAGTCCGGTCAGTTCTTTCGCCACGTTTATAGGGAGCGTCCCGCCCATCACCGCCAGCGTTAACGCTACGGCATAATCCACCTGCAACGTCGTCTCTTGCCAGCAGTCCGGCACGCAGGAAGCAATCTTTTCCCCCGCAATAAGCTGTTCAACCAGATACGGCGGAAGTTCCGAGTCACAGCACTCGCGCAGTCGTTTGAGCGCAGCCAGTAATTGCTTACAAAGCGCGGCAAACGTCACCGCATCGTCAGTTTCCACTAGTACGCTTACGTAAGCGGCGCAGGCATCGGCCAGTTCGAAGAGATCCGCAGAATCGGAAATGGGGTGGGTGATGAGCTGATGAACAGCGCTTTCCTCAGAAAGCGCGTAGGAAAATTCAGGGGTAGTCGCCATTTAGCATCCTCTTTGTCCAAAAAATGTCATGTTATGCTAACGGGTTCCTACGCCCGGTTACGGATGTGCCGCAACGCAGGCACTTTACGGCGGTGAAAAAAGGAAGGAAAGGGGATGCCCCTGAATTACATAAGGTTGCTTGCAGGTTTGCGAGGCGGCTTCCAGAAGGGCATTGCCGGGTGGCGGCTACGCCTGACCCGGCCTACAAAAATCACAGCCCTGTAGGCCCGCGCTAGCGCAGCGCCGCCGGGCATTCCTGCTGTAAAACGGGTTTTTGCCGATCGAGTGTGAATATCTGCCATTTTATCTGCGACGTACTCAGGGTAAAAATGGCCGTGGCCAGCGTGTTCTCTTCATCCGGGTCGTGTGGCGAGAGACGATAAATCGGGAGCGCGGGATCATGCTGGTCTGAAAGAATACCCAGAGCCGCTGCACCATCAAGGTGAGATTGCGTATCCAGCCAGGCGTTTAGCCGCTGCTGGCGTGACCGGGAGCTGTCCGTGATCACCTGCTCAACCGCATCAAGCTGAGGGTGGATAAGGTGATTAGCATGGGCGAAAACGTCCCGCAGCGGCGTGACGGAACAGGCTGTTCCCGTCGCCTCCACGCTAAACAGACGACGGTCTCCCATTTGTCCCAGCGTATGATGAAAGGCTCCGGCGCGTGGTGATGAGGTCAGTATAGTGATAGCTTCATCCAGGCTGGCGGCATTCAGCGCAGCGCGGGCAAGTATCTGGCGCGGCATGCCGTCCGGACGGTGCAAAGCGCGTATGTTATTCACCGTATTCACCACGCCCTTTTCGTTTACGGCGAAGGTGTGTCCGCAAATCGATCCCGGGTAAGCGAAACTGGTGAACGCCAGGCCGTCATCCGGGGTGATGCTGACGATGGCGCAGTCATTGCGAAGCTGCGGGAAACCGTCTTCATTATGCGCGATAATCAGCTCTCCCTCAGCGGTGCTTCCCGCTACCGTGGTGCAGCCATCAGAGGTTGAGCGCACCAGATCGCCGCGGCAGTTCCAGGCAAACACCTCATCAAACGGTGCATCCAGACCCGCGGCCAATCCCTCCAGCTCCTGCCAGATCAGGGGATACTGAGACTGGACCCGCGAACGCATGCTCCGGGTCTGTTCTGCGTCTTTCATGGCGGTAACGGTTTGCCACAACGCCGTTTGCGTCAGTTTTGCATGCCAGGCCTCGCGTCCGAACGCGCCAAGCGCCTGACCTACTGCAAAAGCGGAACCACGAATGTCGATTTTTTTCATAGTGTTGTTATTCACTTCTGTTCAGGATACGTGTTGCAAAAATTCTTTCAGGCGGGGATTGCGACTGCTATTCAGCAGCATATCAGGTGGACCATCTTCGGCAATGGTACCGCCATCAATAAAAATGAGCCGGGATGCTACATCGCGGGCGAAGCCGATTTCATGGGTCACAATCACCATGGTCATGCCTTCTTCGGCCAGCGAGCGCATGACTTTCAGCACCTCATGCCGTAATTCGGGATCCAGCGCTGAGGTCGGCTCATCGAACAGCATCATTTTCGGTTTCACCGCCAGGGCTCTGGCAATGGCCACGCGTTGCTGTTGACCGCCAGAGAGCTCTGATGGGTAGTGACTGGCGCGTTCGCGTAAGCCAACGCGGTCCAGCAGCGCCAGCGCCTGTTCCCGCGCGGCGGCTTTGCTCTGTTTGCGTACGCGAACCGGACCAAACATCACATTCTCCAGCGCCGTCAGATGGGGGAACAGATGGAACTGCTGAAACACCATCCCGGCTTCACGGCGGATATCACATTCGTTAGCGTGAGGATCGGTAATATGCATTCCCGCTACCAGCAGCGTGCCGGAGGAAATTTCCTCCAGCTTGTTAATGCAGCGCAGCAGCGTCGATTTGCCCGAACCGGAAGGGCCGATGATCACCACGACTTCGCCAGCGTCAATTTTTAAATTGATGTCGTGCAGCACCTGAGTGGCGCCGAAATTTTTCGACACTGCGCTAAATTCAACCATGCTCATAAAATATGGATCCTCTTCTCCAGTTGCTTCAGCAGGAAACTCAGGCACAGCGTCACCAGCAGGTAAATCATTGCCACTGCGGTCCAGACTTCCAGCGCGCGGAAATTACCGGCAATAATTTCTTGCCCCTGACGAGTCAATTCCGCCACACCAATCACAATAAACAGCGAGGTGTCTTTAATACTGATAATCCACTGATTACCCAACGCAGGGATCATACGGCGTAATGCCAGCGGCATAATGACATGCCATAGCGTGCTGCGCTGGGATAATCCCATTGCCAGGCTGGCCTCTCTAAAACCTTTATTAATCGAGAGGATCGCCCCTCGGGTGATTTCTGCAATATAAGCACCCGAGTTAATCACAATGGTCGTAATGGCCGCCGTTACCGGGTCGATATGAATCGGTAACACCATGGGGAGTGCGAAGTAAATAAACATCACTTGCACCATAATAGGCGTTCCGCGGATTAACTCGACAAAAACTAACGAGACTGTTTTTGATATTTTCCCTCCGAGCGCCCGGCAGGTTCCGGCCAGCAGGCCAATAACAAAACCACCCAATAAACCTGATAATGAAATAATCAGCGTCAGCTGTAGTCCTTGCAACAGCAGCGGCAGGGACTCCCAAATATATTTACTGTCGAAATTCATATGTTACCCGTTAAGATGCAACGAGGTCGGATCGCTCCGACCTGGCGGGATTATTTTGGCTGTTTAGCAAACCACTTCACGTAAATCTTGTTGTAAGTTCCGTCCGCACGTAACGCCTGCAGTGCGGCGTTGATCTTCGGCGTCAGGCTGCTGTTCTTCTGCATCGCAAAACCGTAGTGCTGCGGCAGAATGCTGTCAGTCTCGCCGGTCGATTTCACTTTGCCATCACCCGCCGTTTTTACGTAATAGAGCACATTGGGGGAATCATGTACCACGGCATCAAGGTTACCTGCCTGCAAATCAAGATAGGCGTTGTCGATATTCGGGAATTCAACATAGTTCGCCTTATATTTGCTTTTCATAAAGCTCGCCGCCGCCGTTCCCTGCTTTAATCCCACTTTCTTTCCTGCTAAATCGCTGAATTTAGTAATGGTATTATCGCTGCTTTTCACCGCCATTAATAAATCAGCATCATAATAACCGTCGCTGAAATCGACGACCTGTTTACGCGCGTCGGTTATCGTAATGCCCGCCATGGCGACATCCAGATTACGTGATTGCAAACCCGGAATCAGTCCCCCGAAGTCCATCGGGCGTAATTCGTAGCTGACATCCATTTTTTTGGCGATGGCATCCCACAAATCAATATCAAAGCCGACGTATTTATCGCCTTGTTTAAATTCAAAGGGGACAAAGGCGGTATCAACGCCAACCGTTAATTTATCCTGCGCTTGTGCCACAAAACTGGCGGAGCAAGCGACCAGCGCTAACGTAACTTTTAATTTAGTTAATAATCCAGACATGATAACCCTCGGCGTCAGTGAAGTAGCGTGCATGAATGTCACCCGGCGAAATACATCTGCGGGGTGGGGAAATAAAATGTTGATATGCAGGGCGCACTTTCATGCGCCAAAGTTAAAGCGAAAGCTTATGCGGGAATAATCTCATCCCGGGTGTCGGGTACCGGCGTCTGCGCGCCGTTCATTACCATTGAGAGAAAACTGTAATAGCCATTGATGCCGATCAGGTCCACCACGCCTTTCTCGCCCCACAGCGCGATAGCGTGCTGCCAGGTGGCATCGCTGACCTTCTGCTGCTCCTGCAACTCCTTGCAAAAGTGATAGATCGCCCACTCATCCGGCTGCAGATCCTCTGGAAGACGCTTTTCATTAATCGCCTGCACCGCCGCGGCAGAAATACCCTTCTCGCGCGCTATCGGCGCATGAATCGCCCACTCCACAGGCTGCGACCAGTGCCGCGCGGTCATCAAAATCGCCAGTTCAGACAGGCGCTGCCCCAGCGCGCTGCGATAACGCAGGTATTCCCCCATGCGTTGTGCATGCGCCATAAGCTCTGGGCTGCGCAGCAGCGGCTCGAAAGGTGGCAGCAGCGCACCGCGGGGCCCGTTGATTATCTCTTCGGCCAACGCGCGCTGCTGGTCGTCCCACTCATGCTCCGCCAGCGGCGGTAAACGATTGATCATAATTTGCTGGTCTCTTCGCGAATCACGGTGTTCAGCGTGTCGACCACAAAGTCGAGCTGGCCAGGCGTGACGATAAACGGTGGTGCGATCAGGATATGGTCGCCATACTGCCCGTCAATAGTTCCACCCATTGGATAGACCATCAGCCCACGTGACATACAGTTTGCTTTGATGGCTGCATGCAGCTTCAGGGCAGGATCGAAGGGGGTTTTGCTCTCTTTATCGCGTACCAGCTCAACGCCCGCAAACAAGCCGCGTCCACGCGTATCACCGACGTGCGGTAATTCCCCCAGCACTTCACGCAATGCGCTGTGCAGGTAATCCCCCTCTTGCCTCACCGCCTGCAGCAAATTATCGCGCGCAATCACCTGCTGCACGGCCAGGGCTGCGGACGCGGCGGTTGCGTGGCAAATGTAGGTGTGCCCGTGCTGGAACAGACCGCTACCGGCCTGCAGGGCTGAGACAATCTTCTCGCTCGCTAATACTGCGCCAATCGGCTGATAGCCGCCCCCCAGCCCCTTCGCGATGGTCACCAAATCCGGCACCACATCATCCTGTTCAAACGCATGCAATGTGCCGGTGCGTCCCATGCCACACATGACTTCATCCGCGATGTAGAGGATGCCGTATTTATCACACAGGTTGCGTACACCTTTAAGATAGCCCGGGGTAGGCGGGGTGGCGCCGGTGGTGGCCCCCACCACGGTTTCTGCACAGAAACCAATAATGGTGTCGGGACCGGCCTCAATAATGGCGTGCTCCAGCTCGTTGAGCAGACGCGTGGTGTATTGCTGCTGGGTTTCGTCAGCGCGGCGGTCGCGATATTCATTGCAGGCCGAAACGCGGATCACGTCGATCAGCAAGGGAGCAAACTGGCGGCGGCGCCATTCGTTGCCTCCCACCGCGAGCGCGCCAAGGGTATTGCCATGATAGCTCTGCTTACGGGCGATAAATTTGGTGCGCGACGGCTGGCCGATCTCAACAAAATACTGGCGTGCCAGCTTGAGCGCGGTTTCGACCGCTTCCGAACCGCCCGAAACGAAATAGGCATAGTTAAGATCGCCAGGCGCCGTGCGCGTCAGCTGTTCAGCAAGCTGCTCAACGGTGTCGCTGGTAAAAAAACTGGTGTGGGCATAGGCCAGTTGATCGATCTGGCGATGCATCGCAGCCAGCACGTCAGGATGCGCGTGGCCTAAACAGGAAACGGCGGCGCCACCGCAGGCATCCAGATACTGTTTTCCCTGTGCATCAAAAATGTACGCCCCCTGGGCGCGTACCGCCACGGCGGGCGTGCTGCGTAGACTGCGGTGAATGATATGGGTCATGCTGGTCCTGCTCCTGAATGCGCTGTGCTAATGAAGCGCATCATGCAGGATTCATTTGTATCACGTCAATTTCATTTTGATTCAAATGTATTCTGTTTTCTTATGCCGGATGCAAATGAATTATTTTTCAGGGTTTCCCGGGCACCACATAGGCACCAGAGTTAATAAGGTAGCGTTCAGCATTTTCGATTTTATTCACTGCATCTCGACCATGGCGCGCGACCAGCATCGCCAGTAAACACTCGGCCAGCCCCATGCCGGACACCACGGAAGGGAAAAACGACGGGCTGTCTATGGAGAACAGCAGCGTGCAATCGGCAGCCTGGGCTAATGGCGAGACGGGAGAATCCGTGATGGCAACGATCGTCGCGCCTGCCTGCTGGGCCGCGCGCAGGACATCGAGCGACTCACGGGAATAGGGGGCAAAACTGGTGAGTAACAGGCAATCTTGTGCTGTTAATTCGCGGGTGAACACCTCGATATTGCTCGCCAGACCATCAATTAACGACGCCTGCCGATTGAACAGTCGATAGACATAAAACAGCGACCAGGCGATAGGAAAGCTGGCCCGGAAGCCGCAAATATAGACATTCTCAGCCGCGTCCAGCAGCGTTACAGCTTGCTCCATGGCCTGATGGTTTTCATGCTGTGTGAAAGCCAAATTGGCCTGATGCGCCTGAAACACCTCTTCATACAGCTGCGGCTGAGTGCCTTTGGCGATCAGCTTCTCGGCTTTGGATACATATGTATCATTGCGCAGCCCGAGTTCATCGATGAATGCGTCCTTGAGTTCACCCCAGCCGTTGTAGCCTAATCGTTGCGCTAGCCGCAGCAGCGTAGCGGGTTTTACACCGGCTTCACTGGCGAAGGCACGCATCGATAGCACGACCAGTTGATTGGTATTCTGTAGCGAGAACTCGGCAGCACGCTGTAATTCCGCAGACAACTCACTGAATGTACTGACAATATTTTCCCTTGGATTCATAGCAAATAGTCCCGCTGTTTAAGGTTAGCGCTGCTGTTGTCAAGTGACGTTCGATCTTCGCAGACTGAATGGACTCGCGTTGTCCCGGAAACGGATGATGAAAACACAGCGCAAATAAGTCAACGGGGAACTGAACAGGGGTATCAGACGTGCGAAACCATCCTGAACGCCAAAATTGTCCTCTTAAGCCATAGCAGAGAACGATATCTGGAGTTAACACCGGAGACTGGCATTGCCGGGTGGCGGCTACGCCTTACCCGGCCTACAAAAGAAAAGCGACACGAACCGTAGGCCCGCGCAAGCGCAGCGCCGCCGGGCACAGCAGCACGGCCGTCACCCCTCGCTCAGCATCGTCAAAAACCGCTTCACCGTCCGCGAGCGTTCAAAACGGCGCCAGCAGAGCGCGATGTCGGTATACAGCTCCGGTGAACTCAGCGTGTGATAGGTGACATTCGGCGGAGATATGGCCGCCATGGATTTCGGCACCAGCGCAAACCCGCCGCCTGCGGAAACCATGCTCAGGGAGGAGGAAAGCTGCGACGACTGCAGCGCGTGCTGCACGTCAATCCCGGCCCGCTCGCAGCAGCCGTGAACCCGGTCGTACAGGCCCGGCGCGACCTCCTGCGGGAACAGCACCACCGGCGTATCCCGAAGCTGTTCTAACGCCAGCGAATCGCACGCCGCCAGCGGATGATCGCGATGCAGCGCCACCACCATCGGCTCCCGGTCGAGGATTTTTAACTCGAACGCCTTGCTGCTCTCGCACGGCAGGCGCACGAAGGCGATATCCAGTTCACCCTCCGCCAGCATCGTCGTTAGCGACGACATATTGGCTTCCACCTGATGAACCTGCACCGCCATGTTCTGCACCTGAAACTGGCGAATCAGGGTAAAGATTTTGGGATGAAAAGCGTCGGAGCTGGTGATGCCAATCGACAGGTTACCGTTCAGCCCGCGCGCGATGCCGCGGGCTTTCTCCAGCGCGGCATCGCTCAGCGCCAGGATCTTGCAGGCGTCCTCATAGAAGGCTTCTCCCGCTTCGGTCAGCTCCACGCCCCGCGTCAGGCGCCTGAACAGCGGCGTGCCCACTTCCTCTTCGAGCCGTTTGATCTGCTGACTCAGAGGAGGCTGCGAAATACCCAGCGCTTCGGCCGCCCTGGTGAAGTGTCGCTCGCGTGCAACCGCGACAAAATACCGCAGATAACGAAGTTCCATATCTAAAACGTCTCAAACCAGCATGGTTTCTATATTGGAACTCTCTGCTGAATCGGGTCAACATTTATTTAACCTTTCTAAATAAAGTTGAAGAGGACGAGCATGATGGTGCATTCATCTGCCTGCGACTGTGAAGCCAGTCTGTGCGAGACCCTGCGCGGGTTCTCTGCTCAGCATCCTGACAGCGTGATCTATCAGACATCGCTAATGAGCGCCCTGCTAAGCGGCGTGTATGAAGGAGAGACCACCATCGCCGATCTGCTGGCACACGGTGACTTTGGTCTGGGCACCTTCAACGAGCTGGACGGTGAAATGATCGCCTTCAGCAGCCAGGTGTACCAGCTGCGCGCCGACGGCAGCGCCCGGGCCGCGAAGCCGGAGCAAAAAACGCCGTTTGCGGTGATGACCTGGTTCCAGCCGCAGTATCGTATCACCTTCAATGCGCCGGTCAGCCGTCAGCAGATCCACGACGCGATCGACCAGCAGATCCCCTCCGATAACCTGTTCTGCGCGTTGCGCATTGACGGCAACTTCCGCCATGCCCACACCCGTACAGTACCGCGCCAGAAGCCGCCGTATCGCGCGATGACCGACGTGCTGGACGACCAGCCGGTGTTCCGCTTTAACCAGCGCGAAGGGGTGCTGGTCGGGTTCCGCACGCCGCAGCATATGCAGGGCATCAACGTGGCGGGCTACCACGAACATTTCATTACCGACGACCGTCAGGGCGGGGGGCATCTGCTCGACTACCAGCTGGAGAGCGGCGTGCTCACCTTCGGTGAAATTCACAAGCTGATGATCGACCTGCCCGCCGATAGCGCGTTTTTACAGGCCAACCTTCACCCCAGCAATCTGGATGCGGCGATCCGTGCCGTCGAAAACTAACAGGAGAACTACCGTGAACAGTGAGAAACAGTCACGTCAGTGGGCGCACGGCGCCGATTTGGTTGTCGGCCAGCTGGAAGCGCAGGGCGTGAAGCAGGTGTTCGGGATCCCGGGGGCGAAAATCGACAAGGTCTTTGACTCCCTGCTGGACTCCTCTATCGAGATCATTCCGGTGCGTCACGAAGCCAACGCGGCGTTTATGGCGGCGGCGGTAGGGCGTCTGACCGGCAAGGCCGGGGTGGCGCTGGTGACCTCCGGGCCCGGCTGTTCCAACCTGATCACCGGCATTGCCACCGCCAACAGCGAAGGCGACCCGGTGGTGGCGCTGGGCGGGGCGGTGAAGCGGGCGGATAAAGCCAAGCTGGTGCACCAGAGCATGGACACCGTCGCCATGTTCAGCCCGGTCACCAAATACGCCGTGGAGGTGAGTGCGCCGGACGCGATTGCTGAGGTGGTTTCCAACGCGTTTCGCGCCGCCGAGCACGGCAGGCCGGGGAGCGCCTTCGTCAGCCTGCCGCAGGATATTGTCGATCAGCCCGCCACGGGGGCGATTTTACCCGCCAGCGGTCCCGCGCTGATGGGGCCGGCACCGGAATCCGCCATCAACGACGTGGCGAAGCTTATCGAAAAGGCCAAAAACCCGGTCATCCTGCTGGGGCTGATGGCGAGCCAGCCCGCCAACAGCGCGGCGCTGCGCAAGCTGCTGGAGAAAAGCCGTATTCCGGTCACCAGCACCTATCAGGCCGCCGGGGCGGTGAATCAGGAGCACTTCACCCGCTTCGCCGGACGCGTCGGTCTGTTCAATAACCAGGCGGGTGACCGGCTGCTCCATCTGGCGGATCTGATTATCTGCATCGGCTACAGCCCGGTGGAGTACGAGCCATCCATGTGGAACAGCGGCGACGCCACGCTGGTGCACATTGATGTGCTGCCAGCCTATGAAGAACGTAACTACGTCCCGGATCTGGAGCTGGTGGGGGACATCGCCGAAACCCTGAATCAGCTCGCTAACCGTATCGACCATAAGCTTGAGCTAAGCCAGCGGGCCTCCGAAATTCTGGTCGACCGCCAGCATCAGCGCGATCTGCTCGATCGTCGCGGCGCCTCGCTTAATCAGTTTGCCCTGCATCCGCTGCGCATCGTGCGCGCCATGCAGGACATCGTCAATAACGACGTGACGCTCACCGTGGATATGGGCAGCTTCCACATCTGGATCGCCCGCTACCTCTACAGCTTCCGGGCGCGTCAGGTGATGATCTCCAACGGTCAGCAGACCATGGGCGTCGCGCTGCCGTGGGCCATTGGCGCGTGGCTGGTCAACCCGAGCCGCAAGGTGGTGTCGGTCTCCGGCGACGGCGGCTTCCTGCAGTCGAGCATGGAGCTGGAAACCGCGGTGCGCCTCAACGCTAACGTGCTGCACATCATCTGGGTGGATAACGGCTACAACATGGTTGCCATTCAGGAAGAGAAAAAATACCAGCGTCTTTCCGGCGTCGAGTTCGGCCCGGTCGATTTCAAAGTCTATGCCGACGCCTTTGGCGCGAAAGGCTTTGCCGTGGAGAGCGCCGACGCGCTCGAACCCACGCTGCGTGCGGCAATGGATGTGGATGGCCCTGCCGTGGTGGCCATTCCCGTCGACTACAGCGATAACCCGCTGCTGATGGGCCAGCTCCATCTCAGCCAGATTTTGTGACTCAACATAAGGACAGAGAAATGCAAAAAGTTGCTCTCGTAACAGGCTCAGGCCAGGGGATTGGTAAAGCGATTGCGCTTCGCCTGGTGAAGGATGGGTTTGCCGTCGCCATTGCCGACTATAACGCGGAGACGGCCAGAGCCGTGGCCGATGAAATTATCCGTAACGGCGGTAACGCCGTCGCCGTGAAGGTGGACGTCTCTGACCGCGAGCAGGTATTTGCGGCGGTAGAGAAAGCCCGCACCGCGCTGGGCGGTTTCCACGTGATCGTCAATAACGCCGGGATCGCGCCGTCCACGCCGATCGAGTCCATCACGCCGGAGATTGTCGACAAGGTCTACAACATTAACGTGAAAGGGGTGATCTGGGGGATCCAGGCCGCGATTGACGCGTTCCGCAAAGAGGGGCACGGGGGCAAAATCATCAACGCCTGCTCCCAGGCGGGCCACACCGGCAACCCGGAACTGGCCGTCTACAGTTCCAGTAAGTTCGCGGTGCGCGGCTTAACCCAGACCGCCGCGCGGGATCTTGCGCCGCTGGGGATCACCGTTAACGCCTACTGTCCGGGCATCGTGAAAACGCCGATGTGGGCAGAGATCGACCGCCAGGTCTCCGAGGCGGCGGGTAAACCGCTGGGCTACGGGACCGAAACCTTTGCCAAACGCATCACGCTTGGCCGCCTGTCCGAACCGGAAGATGTCGCTGCCTGCGTTTCATACCTGGCGGGACCGGATTCCGACTACATGACCGGCCAGTCTCTGCTCATCGATGGTGGGATGGTGTTCAACTAAAAATTCAATACTAATAAGCTCTGACATGAGTTTTCCCCTGCACCCGTGCAGGGGCTTTTTTTTGTCTCCTCCGCCATTGTGCATTACACTGCGCGCTGCAAAACTTTAGTCATTACGATCTGACAGGCGGTAACAGCGATGAACGGTACAATCACAACGTGGTTTAAAGATAAAGGCTTTGGATTTATCAAAGATGAAAACGGCGACAACCGCTATTTTCATGTGATTAAGGTCGCGAACCCCGATCTGATTAAGAAAGATGCCGCGGTGACCTTCGAGCCAACCACCAACAACAAAGGCCTTTCCGCCTACGCGGTGAAGGTGATCCCCGAAAGCAAACATCTCTATATCGCAGGCGAGCGCGTGAAGCTCACCTCGATCAAATCCTTCGTGGTGTTCAACGAAGAAGAGCCCGCGGATACCAAAATCGACAAAGAAAATGCGGTGCTGTCGGTGGGGCTGCTGATGAACAGCATCAAGCCGAAATCTGATAAAAAACCGGGCGAAATGCGCACGGTGAAGAAGCTGGCGATCACCACCTTCCAGAATACGACGCTGATCTTCACTGAAGATGAGATCGACATTGATGCCACGGTGAAGCTGCTGAAGTAATTGTTTGCCGGGTGGCGGCGATGCCTTACCCGGCCTACGAAAAACCTCAACGCGCCACCGGGCACCGCCGCACGCACTTAACCCATCCTGTGCTCGCCCCGTAACATCGCCTCACGGTCAAACACCTTCTGGATCTTCCCTTGCGCCATCAAGGCCGCCCGGTCGGACATATGGGCAATCACATCCGCGTCGTGACTGACCAGCAGATAGGTCATCTCATGCTCGGCCTTCAGGCGGTTAAGCAGGTTCAGGATTTCCGCCTGTACCGACATATCCAGCGCCGAGGTCGGTTCATCCAGCAGCAGAAGCTGCGGGCGCAGCAGCAGCGCGCGGGCAATGGCAACGCGCTGACGCTGGCCGCCGGAAAGCTGGTGCGGGTAGCGCCTGCCCGCGTCGGCGGAAAGCCCCACCTCGTGCAGCGCATTGGCCACCTTTTCCGCGATCTGCGTCTCGCCGTGGATGCTTAACGGCTCCGACAGCGTGCGCGCTATGGTGTGATTCGGGTGCAGCGACGCCCACGGATCCTGAAACACCATCTGCACGTTGCGGCGAAGCTCGCCTTCAAAACGTCGCCCTGGCGTTAACGCTTCTCCCAGCAGTGCAATACTGCCGCGCCACTCGCGCTGCAGCCCAGCCAGCACGCGCAGAAGGGTCGATTTGCCGCAGCCGGATTCACCAATCAGGCTGAACGTCTCGCCTCTCTCAATGCTAAAGCTGGCGGCGGAGACCGCCGTTTTTTCCCCGAAGGTGACCTGCACCTGGTTAACCTCAACGAGCGCCATCGTTGGCCTCCTTCCACGGCTGTGAACGGTCGAGCGTCGGCAGCATCTGTCCATAAGTATGGGCGTCTGGACGACAGGTCCACAGGGTTCGCGTGTACGGATGCGTCGCCTGCGGGAGCTGGCTCGCTGTCATCTCATCCACCTTTTCGCCCTGATACATCACCAGCACGCGGTCGCAGTGCTCCGCCACCAGCGGCAGATCGTGGCTGATTAACAGCATCGCCATCTGGCGTTCTTCGCACTGCTGCACCAGCAGCTCGAGGATCTGGTTGCGCAGGCGCGCGTCCAGCGCGGAGGTCGGTTCGTCGGCAATCAGCACCTGCGGGTTGTTGATCAGCGCAATCGCAATCATCACCCGCTGGCCCATGCCCCCGGAAAGCTCACCGGGGTATCGTGACAGCACGCTCTCGCTCAGCCCGACGGCGCGGAGGATGTCGTGAATACGCGCCGCACGCTCCGGGCGCGACAGGCGCTGATGCAGCGTGAGCGCCTCATCAAGCTGGGCCGCGACGCTTTTGACGGGATTAAGGGCGTAACGCGGATCCTGCAGGACCATCGCAATGCCGTTGCCGCGCAACGCCTGCCAGCGGCGGCTATTCAGGGTCAGCAGATCGTTGCCCAGCACGTTAAGCCGGTTGGCGCTTACGATACCGGGTTTACGCACCAGACCCATCAGGGCGCGGGCGGACATGGACTTGCCGGAGCCGGATTCCCCCACCAGCGCCAGCCGCTCGTTGCCAAGCGTAAAGCTCAGGTTGTTGACCACGCGTGCGGCGGGGTAGTCGATATTCAGCGCATCGACGATGACGCGGTGTTCAGTCATGCTGTGGCTCCAGTACGTCCCGCAGGCCATCGCCTAACAGGTTAAACGCCAGGCTGGCAAACAGGATGGCTCCGCCTGGAATGGCGGCAATCCACCACTGGTCGAAAATGACCTGCATGCCGTCGGCGATCATCGCGCCCCATTCGGCCATGGGCGGCCTTGCGCCAAGGCCGAGGAAGCCGAGACCGGCGGCGGCCAGAATAATCCCCGCCAGATCCAGCGCCAGCCGAACAATCGCGGAGGGCAGGCACAGGGGCAGAATATGGCCGACCAGCAGGCGCAGGCCGCGGATCCCCATCATCTCGGCGGCGGCCAGATAATCGCTGTGGCGCAGACGCTGGATCTCGCTCCGCGCCTGCCGCGCGTAAGCAGGCCAGGTGGTTAAGGCCAGCGCCAGCGCGCCGTTGACCAGCCCCGGACCGAGCATCGCGACAAATGCGAAAGCGAGGATCAGGCGCGGCATTGACATCACCACGTCGGTGAAGCGCATGAGGATACGCTCCATCCAGCCGCCGTAGTAGCCGGACAAAATGCCCACCAGCAGCCCGGCGGGCAGGGTAATAACCGTCACCAGGGCCACCAGCCCGAGCGCCGGACGCGTGCCGTAAATCAGGCGCGAGAGCAGATCCCGCCCGTAGCCGTCGGTGCCCAGCCAGTGCTGGCCGGTCGGTGCCTGCAGGCGCGCGGCGGCGTCCTGCCAGTTCGGATCAACCGGTGCCAGCCACGGGGCGAACAGGGCAATAAACACCAGCAGCACGATGGCAATCAGTCCGCAAACGGCGGCAGGGGAGCGGCGCAGGCGGCGTAAGAAGAGATAAAACGGCATCAGCGCACCCTGGGATCGGTCGCCCGCACAAGCAGGTCGGTAAGGTTATTGATCAGCACAAAGCAGACGCCAATCAGCAGCGTGCCGCCCATGACCGCGGTGGTGTCTCCGGCGAACAGGGCGGTGGTGAGATAGCGTCCGATGCCCGGCCACGAGAACACGGTCTCTGTTAATACCGCACCTTCCAGCATGCTGGTGTAGGCCAGGGCAATCACCGTCAGCAGGGTACTGCGAATGTTCGGCAGCACGTGGCGCAGCAGAATGGTCATCTCCCCTGCGCCCTTGGCGTGGGCAAGGAGGATGTACTCCTTGTTCATTTCGCCGAGGCAGGCGGAGCGGGTCAGGCGGGTAATGCTCGCCAGCGAGTAATAGGCCAGCAGCAGCACCGGCAGCACCAGGTGGCTGAGGGCGTTGCGGAATGCCTCGCGATCGCCGGAAAGCCAGGTATCTATCAGCGCAAAGCCGGTGCGTGGCTCGACGGTGAACTGCCAGATATCGTCCAGCCTGCCGGGGCCCGCGCTCCACTGCAGCTTCGCGTAGAACAGGGCCAGCATCAGCAGGCCAAGCCAGAAAATCGGCACCGAGTTGCCGAGCAGGGTGAGCGTTCTGATCGCTAAGTCCAGTGGCGAACCGGCGTAGCGGGCGCACAGCACACCCGCAATCACGCCGAGTACCGTGCCGATAATTAGCGCCAGCGTTGCCAGCTCCAGCGTGGCGGGGAAGGCGTGCAGCAGATCCTGCAGCACCGGCTGCCCGGTGGCGCTGGCGGTGCCCAAATCACCGTGGGCAAGGTTTTGCAGGTAGTGCCAGAACTGCACGGGCAGGGGACGATCCAGCCCAAGCTGGTGGCGAACCTGATCGTACGTCGACTGGCTGGCGTGATCCCCGACGATCTGCAGCACGCGATCGACCGGTGAAAACGCCGAGAGCGCAAACGTGACGAGCAGCAGCCCGAAGAGCGTGAGCAGCAGGGTCAGCAGGCCCTGAAGCACGCGGGTGGAAAGATGTGGCATGGGAAATCTCTTCATGCCGGGTGCGGCTTCGCCTTACCCGGCCTACAAAAACCTAGAACACAGGCCGGGTCAGCGCAGCACCACCCGGCAACAAGGGCTACTTCGTGACGCGATCGTACCAGACCATATCCGCGTTCAGCCCCTGCTGATACCCCTTCACGTTATCGCGCACCACGATCTGGGTTTTGCCCTGATCGACGAACACGTACGGCGAGCTCTGCTGCAGCTGTTCCTGCATTTTCTTGTACAGATCCAGACGCTTCGCCGGATCCGGTTCGGCAACCGCCGCCAGCGTGGCCTTGTTCAGTTCCGGGATTTTCCAGCCGTTCAGACCGGCCACGGTGCTGGACTTCCCTTCGTTCCACGCGAAGGCGCTGGCGTTAGAGTGCGCATCGAAGTAGTCCGGGATCCACAGACGAATCGCCGCCTGATGCTGCTTAGCGCGCACGCGGGCATAGACCTGGCTCCCGGCGGCAGGCAGCAGATCCACCTTCACGCCACCCTGAGCGAAGCTCGCCTGCATCGACTGGGCGATGGTGATAAACGGCGGCTTGTTCTCCACGTCCAGCGTGAAGTGCGCGTCCTTAATGCCCGCTTTGGCGAGAATGGCTTTCGCTTTTGCCGGGTCAAATTTAAACGGATTATCTTCCAGCGCGCCCGGTAGCCCGACCGGCAGGAAGCTCTGGTGAACAAAATACTGGCCTTTCAGCAGGTTCTTCGTGATGCCGTCATAATCGACCAGCCAGCGCGACGCTTCCCAGAAGGCCGGGTTATTAAGCAGCGGATTGGCGCTGTTGCCGGTGTTAAACACCAGGTAATTCTGCTCGGCGGACGGAATGCTCAGCACCTTCACGCCCGGCTTGCCGTCCAGGGCGCTAATCTGGTCTGCCCCCAGATCGCGCGCCACGTCCGCATCCCCCTGCTGGATCAGCAGACGGCGTGAAGCCGGATCGGGGACGTTTTTAATGATGATGCTTTTGAGCTTCGGCGCGCCGCCGGGCGCGGCGTCGTTAGCTTCCAGCACGATGGCCTGATGCGGCTGATAGACGCGCATTTTGAAGGCGCCGCTGCCCGCCGAGTGCATTTTCAGCCACGCGTTACCGAAGTCATTATCCTTCACGTTCGCGGCGACCTCTTTTTCATCGACGATAGAGGCAATCGGCGTGGAGAGGATATTCAGCGCCACCGACGGGCTGACGTCCGCCGTCCAGTGAAGCTGGAGGGTATGATCGTCCACCTTTTTTAGCTGGCTGGCGATGTTGCTCGCCTCCCAGCCCAGCACGTTGAGGATAAAGGCCGGGGATTTGTTCAGCGTCACGGCGCGGGTATAAGAGAAGATCACGTCTTCCGGGCGCAGCGGATTGCCGGAGGCGAATTTCGCATCGGGTTTAAGCTTGATGGTCAGGGTTTTTGCTGCCGCGTCCGCTTCCCAGCTTTCTGCCAGAATCGGCGTGATTTTTTCCGGATTATCGCGGTCCGGCTGTACCAGACGCTGGTACAGGCTCGGCACGGTCTGGATGCTGGAGAGCTCGTTGGCTTCGGCCGGGTCGAGGCTCACGATATCATCAAGCCCCTGGGCAACCACCAGCGTATTGGGCGGCGTAGCGGCGTGGGCTGCGCCTGAGAGCGCAGCCAGCACCAGTAACGGCAACAGTTTTTTTGTCATAGCGATCCCTGAGAAGAATATATTGTGATTGTTTTATGCTCCGCTACGTTAGGGCGACTGTGACATTCCACAAAGTCGAAATTCAGCTTTACTTATGCCTTCCGGGAATATCGCATGCGCTCGGGCTATTAAAACACGCTGCTTTTCGCCTGCTTTTTAACCTGCTATAACAAATGCCTTACCTTTCAGGGAGTCACCGCCGTGCCCGAAATCAATCAACATGGTCAAACCGTTAACGATATCGTTCCCGACTGGAAAGGCGCGCGCGCGTTAACCCGCACGCCGCTGTTCGGCCAGTATTGTCGCCTGGAGCCTCTGGACGCCGATCGCCACTCGGCCGATCTCTATGAGGCCTACGCGCTGGGCGACGACAGCGACTGGACGTGGCTTGCCAGCACGCAGCCCACGAGCGTGGAAGCCACCGCGCACTGGATCATGGCGAAGGTCATGGATGATGAGCTGGTGCCGTTTGCCGTCATTGACTTACGCACCGAACGTGCGGTGGGGCTGGTGAGCTATATGGCCAACGAGCGGCTGCTGGGGTCGGTGGAGATAGGACACGTGACCTGGTCGCGTAAAATGAAAGGTTCCCGCATCGGCACTGAAACGGTGTGGCTGCTGCTGAAAAATGCGTTTGAGCACGGCTACCGGCGGCTGGAGTGGAAGTGCGATTCGATGAACGTTGCCTCACGCAGGACGGCGGAGCGGCTGGGGTTTGTCTGGGAAGGGCGCCTGCGTCAGAAGCTGGTGCGCAAAGGGCGCAACCGCGACAGCGATATGCTTTCTATTATTGACGGCGAATGGCCGCAAAGAGATGCGGAGCTGCGCGCCTGGCTGGCGGCGGAGAATTTTGACGACGACGGGCGTCAGATAAGGCGCCTTGAGGCGTTTCGGTTATAAGTTTTTTATGTAGGGTACAGCGTAAACGCGCGGCTAATCCGCGGAAATCGCGATTTCTATCAGGTTGGTTTTTCCTGACTGTAGCCCGCGCGCTACCGCTTCGGCGATATCTGCAGCTTCGGTTACCCGGCAGCAGTGGACGCCCATGGCGGTGGCCAGCGACTGAAAATCGATATGCGGGTTCACCAGGTCCATCCCGATAAAACGCCCCAGCCGCGTTGAGCTGTAGTCAGCCTGGCTCTTCATAAAGTTTTTCAGGATGTTGTACTCCCTGTTATTCATGACGATAAAGGTGACCGGCAGATTTTCGTGTGCCGCCGTCCAGAGCGCCTGCGGCGAGTACAGGGAGGCTCCGTCTCCAACTAAACACACTACCGGCTCGCGGCCCAGCCCCAGCGAGTGACCTACTGCTGCAGGCATCCCCCAGCCCAGTCCGCCGCCGCGCATAAAGTAGTAGCGCTGGTGCTGCTGGTCAGAGATGAACCGGCGGACATGCCTGGCGGTCGCTATCGCCTCATCAACGATGGTGGTGCCCGCCGGAATGGATCGGATGACTTCCCATGCTGCGACCATCGGGGAGATCGCCGGGCGTAGCCGCTCGGCGGCCAGACGTTCCTCCTGCTGCTGCCACTCCTTCTCCCGTTCGTCGCGGGCCGCAACCAGCAGCCGCTGGTGGACCAGCCTGCTGGCGATCAGGCGCTGCTTAAGCTTTGGCAACAGTTCGTGCAGGGAGAGCTTGATATCCCCCATCACCGAAAGGCGAGTGGCATACGTACGGCCAAGTTCGTGCATATCCGCCGAGAGCTGATACACCGCGCAGGTCGCCGGAATAGCCTCGCCCTCGCTGTACAAAATGGTGATCAGGCTTCTGCCGCCGATGATGAATACGGCATCGTAGGCATTGATGATGCTGGCGATTTCGCTGGCGGTGGTGGGCATATTGCCCCGCCAGAGCGCGTGCTGAGTGGGAAAAGGTAAATTCAGCGGCCAGGAGGAGCCGTAGACGTGGGCGCTGAGCGCTTCCGCCAGCTGGACAATCTCCTGCGTCGAGCCGCTGGAGTGCACCTCATCGCCCGCCACAATCATGATCCTGCCGGGCGTAACCTGGCTCAGTTCTTCGGCCAGCTCGTCCAGCGAGCCCGCCACGGTGTGGTAGTTCACTTTCGAGGCCGTTTGTATCCCGGCGTCGCTGAGCTCTTCCATCACGTTCATTGGTAGAGAGAGCAGCACCGGACCAGCCGGAGGATAGCTGGCAGCGTGAAACGCGCGGCGCACCAGCACCGGGAGCTGGTCGGCGCTGGTGACCTCCTGCGCCCATTTCATGACCGGGGAGCCAATGGAAACAATATCATCATACAGCAGCGGGTCGCGGACGTAGTGTCGCGTATCCTGCTGTCCGACGGTGACAACCAGCGGGGTTTTCATGATCCGCGAATTAATGAGATTCCCCATGCCGTGCCCCAGACCGCTGGCGGTATGCAAATTGATAAAACCGGTCTTGCCGGAGGCTTTCGCATAGCCGTCAGCAATCGCCACCACGGTGCTCTCCTGAAGCGCCAGAATATAGTGAATATTTTCATGGCGAAGCAGGGCATCAATCAGAGGAAGCTCGGTGGTTCCGGGGTTGCCAAAAATATATTCCACGCCTTCACTCTCCAGCACTTCAAGGAGAATATCGGCACCCGTTCGCATATTGAGATCTGATAAGGACGTTAATGATTTAATCATACTGACACCTCATTCAGTATTATTTAACCCAGGCTAAAATTCTTCCTGCGTTGGACGAACAACAATTTCATTAATATCAACGTCGCCAGGCTGTTCTATGGCAAATAAAACCGCGCGGGCAATCGCGTCAGCCGGAATAGCCTGCTTATAAAACTCATGGAGAAATTTTTTGCTCTCTTCATCAGAACTGCCGAATTGCAGTTCGCTCTCGACGGCGCCGGGCGAAATAAGCGTCGTGCGGAGGGTTTTACCCGCCTCCTGACGTAAGCCTTCACTCAGCGCGCGGACGGCGAATTTCGTGGCGCTGTACACCACGCCGCCAGGCGCCAGCACCTTGATGCCCGCGACGGAGGCAACGTTAATAAAATGCCCGCTGCCCTGACGCTGGAACACCGGAAAAGCGGCAGCGATGCCGTACAGTACCCCTTTCAGATTGGTATCAATCATCTTGTCCCATTCGTCGGTTTTCAGCTCGCTAAGCGGGGCGATAGCCATAAAGCCCGCGTTGTTGATCAGCACATCCACGCGCTGGTAGGCGGCAACGGCAGCGTCAATGGCATGCTGAACCTCTTCCTGACGGGTGACATCGGCCTTGACGGCAATAGCCTTGCCGCCTTGCTGAATAATCTGATCCACCAGGGCATTAATTCTGTCCAGACGGCGCGCCACCAGCACCAGCGAAAACGCGTTATTCGCTAAATGGAGGGCAATCGCCTGACCAATACCGCTGCTGGCACCGGTAATGACAACAACCTTGTTTGCACTATTATTCATGATCTTATCTCGCTATTGAGTGATGCAAAAAATAAAAGGCAGAGAAGCGTTAATGAATAATGACAAATTCATTAACGCGGTTTTGGATATATTGTGTATCGGGAATAAAATGATGTTCGTTTAAAACTTAATGGAGTACGGAAGAGTCTGTCAATGTCGTTTTTTAATAATTAAATTAATTGCAGGCCTAATATTTAATTCTTATAGGTAACCGAGAATAGTATATAAATGAAATCGGGTCACGATAGCGGCCCTGCGAACAGGGCCTGAGGATTATAATTTGCCACTGTAAAGCACCGGGCCTGTGGGGAGTCCAGTGGGCGAGCCGCCCTCTGGTTCAAGGCTTATGGCTATCGTGGCGTCAGGAGGGAGCGTTGTGTTCCTGAGAGTGACACGTGTGGGGATGTCGTTATGCAGCAGCCCCATGGATACCGGCGCCTGCCCGCCTGGGATCAGCCAAAGCTGCAGGCTGTGTTGCGGCGCGACGGCCGCTGGTCGAAGAGGGGCAATGCTCAGGTGCTGACGGCTGGTGTCCGCGCTGACGACCCACTGTCCGTGCTGTTGGGTATCGTTGAGTACCATCAGCGGAGCGAGTTCCGGGGTACGGATGGCATACCAGGCAACGACCGACAGGGCGGCGAGGGAGGCCGCAGCCATCCAGCCGACATAAGGCCGACTTTTGCGTAAAGGCTTTTTGGGCGGCAGATCGAGGGCGATTCTCTTCCACACCGTCTCGGGTGGCGGGACGGGCACAAGATGACTATCCAGCGTGCTGAACATTTCCTGCCAGTACGCCACGCGGGCGGCCAGAGCGGGTTCATGGAGGACCCTTTTCTGGAACTGAAGCCGCACTCCTCCCCGCAGCGTGCCGAGGGCATACTCTGCTGCCAGCATGTCGTCGCGTTTTTTTGCGTCATTCATAGCCCGACACACTCCCGAAGATGGTCCATTGCCCGACGTATCCAGCTTTTCACCGAGCCCAGAGGCTGCTGGAGCCAGTCGGCAATGTCGCTGTGAGACATTCCCTGATAGTAGGCGAGCGTAATGCTCTGGCGCTGTTCGCTGCTCAAATGTTCGAGACACTGCCTGAGCCGTTCTGCCTGCACATCGTCGTGCCAGTTATTCTGCTCATCGTTCTCGCAAGGCAGAATCGCGTCGTTATACGCCGTCTCGCGGTCGGCAGCGCGGGTTTGCCCGCTGCGCAGCCAGTCAATACAGCGGTTGCGCACAATGTGCGTAAGCCAGGTCATCGGGGAGCTCAGTGTAGCGTTGTAGGTTTCGGCTTTACTCCAGACGGTGATAAAACAGTCGTGAAGGATCTCTTCTGCCCATGCGCGGTCACGCAGCATGCGCAGCGCGACGGCAAACAGGTGTGGCGACGTGAGTCGATAAAGTTGTTCAAATGCACGACGATCGCCGTTTGCGACCGCCTGCATTAATTTCAGTTGCTGTTCAGCCAGCGCGTTATCCATGTTTTTCCCGGAAGGCAACGTCACACTTCCGAAGTATAGACAACTACTTAGGCATCAGGACGGTATCAATCACATCGATCACACCGTTTTTTTGATGAACGTCATAGGTGCTAATGTTCGCCACATTGCCTTTACCGTCCTTAAGCTGAATATTGTGCGGGCCGTTGCTCATGATCCACAGCGGCTGACCGTTAACGGTCTTCAGCTCCGCGTGGCCGCCGCCCTGTTTAATTTTCTGCTCCAGCGCTTTCATATCGTAATTACCGGCGACCACGTGATAGGTCAGGATGCTGGTGAGCGTGGCTTTGTTTTCGGGTTTGACCAGGTTCTCGACCGTGCCGGCAGGCAATTTCGCAAACGCCGCATTGGTCGGCGCAAACACGGTGAATGGCCCTTTGCTCTGAAGCGTATCCACCAGTCCTGCCGCTTTGACGGCGGCTACCAGCGTGGTGTGATCTTTCGAGTTTATGGCGTTTTCAACAATATTTTTGCTCGGGAACATTTCCGCTCCGCCCACCATCACGGAGCCTGACGTCATGGCGGCTGATGCGCCTGCACAGAAGAGTAAAGCGCTGGTTACGAATGCAACACGGGTTAGCTTTTTCATCATCTTTCCTCGGATTGGGGAGCAAAGGGGTTGCTCACATATGCATATACGAGGGGAGGGTGGAAACTGGATGCAGGAAAATAAAAATAAATTTTTGAAGGGGGAGGTTAATCCCCTCTCCCCTATGGAGCTGAGGGGGCCCCACAAAGTAATGCCAGCACGGAACAGTCCCCTCGCCCCTCCGGGGAGAGGGTTAGGGTGAGGGGAACATACAGCTGTTGTGGTCATTCCGTTCACTTTATGTTCCTTGCTACTCTGTAACCCCATAACCTGTGAACGTGCCAGGGTGGCTCAGTCGCCACCACCCTGGCGACCCGGGCTCCCGGCGGTAAATCGCCGCTACGTGGTGCCCTCGGCTTATTCCTTCCGGCTTATCGGGGACGGGCGGAGGTAACGTCCCTGTAAAGCCCGCCCTCTCGGCGCATCCATGCGCCTCGCCCCGGCCTGCAGGAAACGCCTCAGCGATTTACAGCCGGACCAGGGCATCGCTGAAAGGCTTCAGTCGTTCTTAAACAACGTTATTGATGCTGCTTAAAATTACTGGGGATCCCTCAGCCTATGGGGAGAGGCAGGGTGAGGGGAAATATCCTCAGCGCCTCACCGGTGCCCCGTTCGCCACATAATACGCGGCCGTGCTCTTCGCCAGCGGCTCGCGTCCGCGAATGACGTCGGCAATCTTTTCGCCGATCATAATGGTGGTGGCGTTCAGGTTGCCGGTGATGATCTGCGGCATAATCGACGCATCCACCACGCGCAGCCCTTCCAGCCCGTGAACGCGGCCTTCGCCGTCGACCACCGCCATCTCGTCATAACCCATCTTGCAGGTGCCGCACGGGTGGAAGGCGGTTTCGGCGTGGTTGCGCACGAACTCGTCCAGCTGCTCGTCGGTCTGGCAGTCAATACCCGGACTGATTTCACGGCCGCGGTACTTGTCCAGCGCGGGCTGGTGCATGATCTCGCGGGTAATGCGGATCGCATCGCGAAACTCCTGCCAGTCCTGCTCGTGGGACATATAGTTGAACAGGATCGCCGGATGCTGGTGCGGATCGCGCGACTGGATGCGCACGTGCCCACGGCTCGGGGAGCGCATGGAGCCGACGTGGCACTGGAAGCCGTGCTCTTTCACCGCGTTCGAGCCGTTGTAGTTAATCGCCACCGGCAGGAAGTGGTACTGAATGTTCGGCCACTCAAACTCTTCACGGCTGCGGATAAACCCGCCCGCTTCGAAGTGGTTGCTCGCGCCCACGCCGGTGCCGCCAAACAGCCACTCGGCGCCAATCTTCGGCTGGTTCCACCACTGCAGAGCAGGGTAGAGGGAGACCGGCTCTTTGCATTCGTACTGGAGGTACATCTCCAGGTGATCCTGCAGGTTTTCGCCCACGCCGGGCAGATCGTGTACCAGCGGGATATCGAACTGTTTCAGCAGGTCAGCGTTGCCCACGCCGGAGCGCTGGAGGATCTGCGGGGAGGCAATCGCCCCGGCACTCAGCAGCACTTCTTTTTTTGCCGTCGCTTTGGATGGGATGGTGCTTTCACCCTCCAGCCACTCGACGCCCACCGCGCGCTTGCCCTCAAAGAGGATGCGATCGGTCATGGCGTGGGTGCGGATGGTCAGGTTTGGGCGCGGTTTCGCCTGATCCAGATAGCCGCGCGCGGTGCTGGCGCGTCGGCCCTGCGGCGTGACCGTGCGGTCCATCGGGCCGAAGCCTTCCTGCTGATAGCCGTTGAGATCGTCGGTGCGCGGATAGCCCGCCTGCACGCCCGCCTCCACCATTGCCTCAAACAGCGGGTTCACGCCCGGTTTCGAAGTGGTGACGCTCACCGGACCGTCGCCGCCGTGATAGTCGTTCGGCCCCACGTCGCGCGTCTCTGCCTTGCGGTAGTAGGGCAGGCAGTTGAGGTAGCTCCAGTGCTCCAGACCCGGCTCTTTTGCCCAGTTGTCGAGGTCCATCGCGTTACCGCGGATGTAGCACATGCCGTTGATCAGCGACGAGCCGCCCAGCCCTTTGCCGCGCCCGCACTCCATGCGGCGGTTGTTCATGTACGGCTCTGGTTCGGTTTCGTACGCCCAGTTGTAGCGCTTGCCCTGCAGCGGGAACGCCAGCGCGGCGGGCATCTGGGTGCGGAAGTCAAAGCGGTAATCCGGTCCGCCTGCTTCAAGCAGCAGGACGGTGGTGTTCGGATCTTCAGTCAGTCGTGTAGCCAGCACGTTGCCGGCAGAGCCGGCCCCGATAATGATGTAGTCAAATTGCAAATAAACCTCCCGGTTAAAATATGGACTGGAATTTACCCATCTCAACCTGGATGGACTTCACCTGGGTGTAGCTCTGCAGCGTCATCACGCCATTCTCGCGGCCAATGCCGGAGTGCTTGTAGCCGCCGACCGGCATCTCTGCAGCGGATTCACCCCAGGTGTTGATCCAGCAGATGCCCGCCTCGAGCTGATGAATGGCGCCGTGGGCGCGGTTCAGGTCGGCCGTGACGATGCCTGCCGCCAGCCCGTAGTCGGTGTCGTTGGCGCGGCGAATCGCTTCCTCAATGGACTCATAGGTGAGGATGGACATCACCGGGCCGAAGATCTCTTCGCGCACGATGGTCATTTCGTCAGTGCAGTCGGTGAACACGGTCGGGGCCACCCACGCGCCGTTATCGAAGCCTTCGCCCTTCAGCACGTCGCCGCCGCACAGCACGCGCGCGCCTTCCTCTTTGCCTTTGGCGATGTAGCGCATCACGCTGTCGCGGTGCGGGAAGCTGACCATCGGACCAAAGTTGGTAGCTTCATCGAACAGATCGCCCGCGCGGATGCGGCCCACGCGCTCAACGATTTTCTGCTCAAACGCGGCTTTGAACTTAGCCGGAACAAACACACGGGTGCCGTTGGTGCACACCTGGCCGGAGCTGAAAAAGTTGGCCATCATGGCGATGTCCGCCGCGAGATCCAGATCCGCATCGTCAAAAATAATCAGCGGCGATTTGCCGCCCAGCTCCATTGTCACCTCTTTCAGGGAGGAGGCCGCGGCGTTCGCCATCACCTTTTTGCCGCTGGCGACGCCGCCGGTAAAGGAGACTTTGGCGATGCCCGGATGCTCGGTCAGGTACTGGCCGGTCTCCGCGCCCACGCCCGGCAGGACGTTAAACACGCCGTCCGGCAGGCCCGCTTCGGTGTAGATCTCGGCAAGCTTCAGGGCGGTAAGCGGTGTCACTTCGCTCGGCTTGAAGATCATTGCGTTGCCCGCCGCCAGCGCCGGGGCCGATTTCCACAGGGCAATCTGGATCGGGTAGTTCCATGCGCCGATGCCCGCCACCACGCCCAGCGGCTCGCGGCGGGTATAGACAAATGAGGTCTCGCGCAAGGGGATCTGGCTGCCTTCCAGCGCCGGGATCAGACCCGCGTAGTACTCCAGCACGTCCGCACCGGTGACGATATCCACGGTTGAGGTTTCGGAATACGCTTTACCGGTGTCGAGGGTTTCCAGCTTTGCCAGATCGTCGTTGCGCTCGCGCAGGATGTCGACGGCGCGACGCAGGATGCGAGAGCGCTCCATGGCGGTCATCGCCGCCCAGACTTTTTGCCCGCGCGTTGCGCTTTCTACGGCGCGATCGACGTCTTCGCGCCCGGCGGCCTGTACGGTCGCCAGGACTTCACCGTTGGCCGGGTTGATGGTCTCGAAGGTGCGACCGCTGGTGGCCGATGTATAACCACCATTGATATAAAGCTGCTGTTCTGCCATTCGGGACATAAATTCTCCTCGGTTATTCGGTCGGTAAATGCTGGCTGATAAAGTGGCTGGTCAGTGACTGCGCCAGGGGCTTATCCAGCGGCTTGCCGCTCAGCGCGGCGCGCAGCCACAGCCCGTCGATCAGTGCCGCCAGCCCGTAGCCCGCCTCCTGGGCCTGCTCGCGCGGAAGCTCGCGGCGGAACTCGTACACCAGGTTCGACAGCAGGCGGCGGCTGCTCACCTGCTGCAGGCGGTAGAGCATCGGCTGGTGCATGCTGCTTGCCCAGAAGGCCAGCCAGGCCTTCATCGCCGCGCTGCTCACCTGGGTTTCATCAAAGTTACCGCCGACAATCGCCTGCAGACGCTGCTCCGCGCTGCCGTTCGGCAGGGCGTGCAGGCGGCTTAATACCGCATCGCGCAGCTGGCCGGTGATGTCGCGCATGGTCGCTTCCAGCAGGCCGTTTTTGTCTTTGAAATAGTGACTGATGATCCCCGTGGAAACGCCTGCCCGACGGGCGATCTGCGCGATCGTCGCGTCGTGCATTCCCACTTCATTTATTGCTTCCAGCGTGGCGTCGATAAGCTGCCTGCGCCGGATCGGCTGCATCCCCACTTTGGGCATTATTGCCACTCCATTCATCAGCGTTGGTTAACCATTAAAGCGGTTTTTGATTGGACGTTCAATATAAAATGTGTCTTAATTGTTGCGGATTTGGATTTTAATAGTTACAAAAACAGTGAGGATACTGGATGACAGACCTTTCACAGGACAGAGAAAAAGACAAAATCAACCCGGTCGTTTTTTATACGTCCGCCGGGCTGATTTTGTTGTTTTCCCTGACAACGATCTTCTTTCGCGATTTTTCTGCCGAGTGGATTGGGCGCACCCTGAACTGGGTATCGAAGACCTTCGGCTGGTACTACCTGCTGGCGGCGACGCTCTACATCGTCTTTGTGGTCTGCATTGCCTGCTCGCGCTTCGGCTCCGTGAAGCTCGGGCCAGAGCAGTCCAAGCCCGAATTCAGCCTGCTGAGCTGGGCCGCGATGCTGTTTGCCGCGGGCATCGGCATTGACCTGATGTTCTTCTCCGTGGCGGAACCGGTCACGCAGTATATGCAGCCGCCGGAAGGGGCAGGGCAGACGATGGAGGCCGCGCGCCAGGCGATGGTCTGGACGCTGTTCCACTACGGCCTGACCGGCTGGTCAATGTACGCCCTGATGGGCATGGCGCTGGGATACTTTAGCTATCGTTATAATTTGCCCCTCACCATCCGCTCCGCGCTGTACCCAATTTTCGGTAAAAAGATCAACGGCCCGATTGGCCACAGCGTCGACATTGCGGCGGTGATCGGCACCATCTTCGGCATCGCGACAACGCTCGGGATTGGCGTGGTGCAGCTCAACTACGGGCTGAGCGTGCTGTTTGATATTCCGGATTCGATGGCGGCGAAAGCGGCGCTGATTGCGCTCTCCGTCATTATCGCCACCATTTCGGTGACGTCGGGCGTCGATAAGGGCATCCGCGTGCTCTCCGAGCTGAACGTGGCGCTGGCGCTGGGCCTGATCCTGTTCGTGCTGTTTATGGGCGACACCTCATTCCTGCTCAATGCCTTAGTGCTGAACGTGGGCGACTACGTGAACCGCTTTATGGGCATGACGCTGAACAGCTTCGCCTTCGACCGCCCGGTGGAGTGGATGAACAACTGGACGCTTTTCTTCTGGGCGTGGTGGGTCGCGTGGTCGCCGTTTGTCGGCCTGTTCCTGGCGCGTATTTCACGTGGCCGCACCATCCGTCAGTTTGTTATGGGCACGCTGATTATCCCGTTCACCTTTACCCTGCTGTGGCTGTCGGTGTTCGGCAACAGCGCGCTCCATGAGATCATCCACGGCAACGCAACCTTTGCACAGGAAGCGATGGCGCACCCGGAGCGCGGCTTCTACAGCCTGCTGGCGCAGTACCCGGCGTTCACCTTTAGCGCCTCCGTGGCGACCATTACCGGCCTGTTGTTTTACGTCACTTCGGCGGATTCCGGCGCGCTGGTGCTGGGCAACTTCACCTCGAAGCTCAAAGACATCAACAGCGATGCGCCGAACTGGCTGCGCATCTTCTGGTCCGTCGCCATCGGCCTGCTGACGCTCGGCATGCTGATGACCAACGGCATCTCGGCGTTGCAGAACACCACGGTGATCATGGGGCTGCCGTTCAGCTTCGTTATCTTCTTCGTGATGGCCGGGCTGTATAAATCGCTCAAGGTGGAAGATTACCGCCGTGTCAGCGCCAGCCGCGACACCGCACCGCGTCCGATGGGGGCCCAGGACAGGCTGAGCTGGAAGAAACGCCTGTCGCGCCTGATGAACTACCCGGGCACGCGCTACACCAAACAGATGATGGAGACGGTCTGCTTCCCGGCAATGGAAGAGGTGGCGCAGGAGCTGAAGCTGCGCGGCGCCTACGTGGAGCTGAAAAACCTGCCGCCGGAGGAGGGCGAGACCCTGGGGCACCTGGACCTGCTGGTGCACATGGGCGACGAGCAGAATTTTGTCTACCAGATCTGGCCGCAGCAGTACTCGGTCCCCGGCTTTACCTACCGGGCGCGCAGCGGGAAATCGACCTACTACCGGCTGGAGACCTTCCTGCTGGAAGGAAGTCAGGGGAATGATTTGATGGACTACAGCAAGGAGCAGGTGATTACGGATATTCTGGACCAGTATGAACGGCACCTGAACTTTATCCATCTGCACAGGGAAGCGCCGGGGAATAGCGTGATGTTCCCGGATGTTTGAACCATTTCGTGTATGAATGACAGGGCACCCGTAACGGGTGCCGCTTTCACCTGTCCTGAACGTGAAGACCGGTTTTCCAGATAAAGAAACTTACCGTGTCGACTAATTTTGAATCGGCCTCGGCATAGGTTGCCGCACTGTGTCCTCCCTGACGGTAAGCCAGAACCAGCACGCTGCGCGGCGAGCCGATCTCCTCTAAACGGGCGGCGAATTTTGCTGTTTGCCAAGGGGAAACGCGCTGGTCATGCAGGCCCACGGTTAACAGCACGGGAGGATAACGTTTTTCAGGTACCAGATGCCGGTATGCATCTATTTTCAATAAGTTTAGCCTGCCTGACGGCGTCAGCGGCGATCCCAGTTCGTCATAGTTCATCACGCCTATCGGAATGTTATCCAGTCGGCTGGTATTCAGCATCCCGGCGTCTATGGCCACTGCGGAAAACAGTTCCGGGCGACGGGTCATCGCCATACCCACGATAATTCCCCCCGCGCTTTCACCCCCGATTGCCAGTTTTGACGGTGAGGTGTAGCGACTGTCGATAAGATATTCCGCGCAACGGATAAAATCGGTAATGGAATTTTCTTTCTTATCCGCTCTTCCTGCTTCGTGCCATTCAGGGCCCATTTCACCGCCTCCGCGTACATGCGCGATAGCGAGAATACCGCCTTGTTCCAGCCAGAGCAGACGGGTCAGATCGAATGAAGGAAACGTACTCACGCCGTACGCGCCATAAGCCGTCAACCAGGTAGGGACCGAACCATCGCGCGCAATGCCTTTACGGTATATGAGAGTCAGTGGGACGCGAACATTCTCTGCTGTAGTGACCCATTTTTCTTCCGTCACATAGTCTGTCAGGGGCTGGCTTAATGGCGGTATTAACTCTGTTTTCTGGAGAATGTTATCCGCAGGTTGATAATGATAAATGACGGGGGGATTAAGCCAGCCCTGACGGGTGAAGAGAATGTCCTGACTATCGCTGCTGGCAAATATCGCACTCACGTCTTCATCTGCAGGGACCGGAATTGCCTGGTGGTGACTGATATCAGCAAACGGAATACGCATGAATTTACTGCTTCCGGCGTTATGATAAGCCACATAAAGTGAATCCCTACTCAGGCTTAATTGTGTTAACTCTCCGTTCGACCAGCTCATCACGGGTTCTTTGGTGGAGGCAGGAGCCGCCAGATTGATGCGTGAAATATCATAGCCTGAGGAGGCGTTATAGCTCGCCAGATAAATCCACTCCCCGGAATAAACAAAGGCAGAAACATTTTTATCGGTATCAACAATTTTGTTCCAGGTGAGTGTGCTGTTGTCATCCGCGTCTTTTTTAGCGGCAAAAAGGTAGCCTCCATAACCACTGATGGATTTTGAAACGTTAACAATCAGATATTCAGAATCAGGAGAGGTGTACAGATTAACGTTTTCGCAGGCTTTTTGTGCGAGTTCAGGGAGCGTGCGCCAGTCAAACGTCATAACGTCTCTGTCGTGCCCTATACGATGGAGGTAGACCTTGCCGCAGGTTTGTCGTCCTGAATCCTGAGTGATCGTGTTGAGACTATAATAAAAGGACTGATTATCCGCGGCCCAGACAACGCTGGGATAGCGAACGTCGGGTATATGCGTATCTAATACGACATTATCCACAACCCGGATAACGGTAATTCTCGTGCTTTCAGTCCCGTTTCTTGAGAGCCCAAAAGCCACATAGCGACCATCATGTGAAGGGCTAAAAAAATTAATCCCATAGCCAACAGGCGGATCAATGAGCACCCGTTCCGGTTTTCCCTTCTGTCTTACAAACAGCCGCAGGTATGGGTGTTCGACCGTTGAGCGTAGATAAAAACGATTTTGTCCCGCATCATAAATATCAGAAATAGTGGGGGCCGTATTCTCCAGCTCGCTTAACCTTTTCGCCAGCGCGTTTCTCCATGGAAGGGCCTGGAGTGTCTTTACCGTCTGGTTTGAGCGTTGATTTAACCAGCGAGCAGTCTGTTGGGGGTGAGTTTCCATCCAATGATAAGGATCCATGCCATCCTCATAGGGATTTTCGTTAGCATGAGCGAAAAAGAGACAGCCGAAAAATGCGAGGATAGTAATAATTATCTGCTTGCTGATAGGTTTTATTCTCGGTATCAGGCAATGTTTCATTTCTGGCTGGGCTCATGTTGTTCTGTTAGTGGCGTTAGTTGAATCACACGTTCAGCGGATGCGATAGTTGATTTTCTGTGCGCGATGATAATGCGTGTGATGTTTAACTTTTTGATGGCTGCATTGACATAGCTCTCACTCTCTTCATCCAGCGCGCTGGTCGCTTCATCCATAAATAATATTCCGGGTTTGCGATATAGCGCGCGCGCAATAAAGAGTCGCTGTTTTTGTCCACCTGATAATCCTTCACCGAGTTCACCAATTAGGGTCTCGTATCCCATAGGCATTTTTATAATCACGTCATGGATATAGCTGGCGCGGGCGCAGGCTTCCATCCACTCCTTATCGCCTTTATCATCAAAGCCACAAATATTTTCCCTGATTGATCCAGAGAACAACTTATCATCCTGCATAACGCAGCCGATAATTTTACGATAGTTGTTTAAACCCAGCTGTTGAATGTCATAACCGTCGATTGTGACGGAGCCCGAAAGTGGTTCAAATAACCCACAAAGTACTCTCATAAGCGTGGTTTTCCCCGCTCCTGACGGTCCTGTAATCGCCACGCTTTCACCTGCTGAAACCTTGAATGAGAGATTGCGAAAAACATCAGCGGAATGCTCGTCATAGCGATAGCTCAGCGCATGGGTTTCAAGAGTAACAGGTTGCATGGTATTTATGATTTCTCTGTCAGGCTTTTTCATTTCTCTTACGTTAAGCGCAATATCGGATACGCGTTCGTTATGAAGATGCATCATGCGCAACTTCATCAGAAAATTTGTCAGTGACCAGATTCTGTCGGCAAATTGTTCTCTGAACACGCCAAAAGCGATGAACATCCCAATTGTCATCGCGTTTTCTATGATGAGTTTTGAACCCAGCCATAACATTGTTATTTGTTCGCAGGCAATAATAAAAGCGTTTACCCCACCAAAAAGCAGATCCATTTTGGTGATTTTTATCTCTGTATTGATCGTGTCAATTTCCAGATTTAACCAGTGAGTGCCGCGTCTCTCACTCAAACCCTGCATTTTTACGGTCGCGATACCGTACAACGTTTCCATGAAATAGGACCGGGTGCGGGCATCTCTGATGAGGGTTTCTTCCGATAACTCGCGATAGGTACTGTAGGTCATTAGTCTGGTCAGAACATACAGCGCAGTAAAGCCTATGACTACGCCAGTCAGCCAGCCGCCATAAAGTATCATCATCACGATGACACCCATCATCATGGTTCCATCGATAAGTGCCCCAATGATGCTGCTGGTAAAAGTTTCCCGAAGCGTGTTCAGTGATCCAAAGCGCGACTGAATATCGCCCAGCTTGCGCCGCTCAAAATAGCTTAGAGGCAGCCGCACGAGATGGGTAAAAAGCCCGGACTGCCACTGCACATTGATAAGCGTCGTCATTATCAGCGAGGACCATGAACGTAAAGCACTCAACGCCACGCGCAGTAAAGTAAAGAGAAACAGGCCGATACAAATCACCGTTAACAAGCCCATATCTGCGGCGGGAATAGCATGATCCAGGGCGAGTTGAGTGCCTATCGGTATAAGCAGGTTGATGGTTTCAATAATGAGCGAATAGAAAAATATTTTGCCTAACATTCCCTTAAGGCCGTGCACCTTCGCGGCCAGGGACCTCAGGCTGAAC
Organism: Enterobacter sp. TCD1-1; assembly: GCF_020567405.1. Taxonomy (NCBI): domain Bacteria; kingdom Pseudomonadati; phylum Pseudomonadota; class Gammaproteobacteria; order Enterobacterales; family Enterobacteriaceae; genus Enterobacter; species Enterobacter sp. TCD1-1. The sequence continues at coordinate 302,296 of NZ_JAJCXF010000001.1, forward strand.
TGATGGCTTGTTGGCTGTGCGGCAAATGTACTTCCGGGCCATACTTCGAGCGCTATGCCGGTGAAGTATTTCGACATCTCCTCCATACCTACTTTTCTTCGCCCCCGAGCGGGGTCGTGAAGTATGGCTCGATTCTGCTTCACGCTGACGAGTACCACAAAATGGTTAAAATCCCAGTGCAGGATGCAAGGAGTCTTAAGCGCGCTGAGTTCATTGAGATCGAGGGATAAACAGCGTGTTGCGAGTCCAAGTTGTTCAGCAATTTGCGTCATGCCTGCCAGTGTGGTGCCCCGTGCCGACAGGTTAAATTGTTGACGCAGGGCGATGAGGTTGCTCTGTTTGCCATAGTGGCTACAGATCATCGCGAGGCAGGCCAGGCCGCACTCTGACGATTCCGTCTGGTGGACCAGCGGAACCCGGGAGCGCAACTGGAGATCCAGCTGTTCGATGAGGGTTTTAAGAGAGCGTTTACTCATTTACCGGACCCCCGGCGCTATTTTTCATATCGTAGAAGGGTGAAAGCATCCACTGGTAGATTTTTCTTTTTTCCAGAAATAAGGTGCTTTGAGCCTGCATACCATTGCCTAAACTCAGACGTTTGCCCGCATAGGCAATGTTTTGTCTGTCAGGCCTGATAATAATTTTGTAGTAAGGGGCGGCCCCGGGTGAGGTCGCTTTAAGTGCCCCCTGATAGGTTTGCATCTCCTGAGGGGAGGCAGGGGAACGCGAGATAACCGAAATGGAGCCCCCAAACATGCCAAATTTTTGTGCCGGAAACGCCTCATAGCGAATGTTCACCCGGTCGCCAGGAGAAAGGTAGGGGACGGCATCATTAGGCACCCATGTGACAAGAGAAAAATGATCGATAGTCAGAGGGATAATTTGCAGGAGGCTGTCGCCTGGTTTGATCATCTGCCCAACAGTAACGCTCAGGGAGTCTACCCGCCCGTCAGACATTGCCCGGATGATAATTGCGCCCCCGGCATCAATATTTAGACGCTCTTTTTGCAGCTCGTAGCGCTGAAGCTCCATCTGGTGGATCTGGTTATCAAATTCGGCAGCCTGAGTTTGAATCTGGCTTTCGAGAGTGGTCACCTGCAACGCGTTCTGATCGCTTTGAGCAGACAAATTAAGCATATTATTTTGTCGCTCGTAGTATAAGGCTATCTGGTTTATCAACTGATCCTGCGTGATAAGTCCGCGCGCTTGATAATGCCGATAGTTTTCCATGTTCGTTTTCATGACGCGAATGCCTTCCTGGGCTTGTGCGATAATGTCTGAGGATCGTTTGAGTGCAGCACTGTATTGCTCTTTTTGTTTTTTTAGCATTTCCAGGGTGTTTCTTTTATTCTCCTGAAGAAGATCCGTGATTTGAGCAATACGTGTAAGTTGGTTATCGACATCCATTCGCTGGTTATCACTCACAACACCGCTACGCGTGCTTTTACTAACATCAATCATGTAGATAGCATCGCCTGTTTTGAGCAGTTGACCTTCAGTGACAAACTGTTTAACTACAACGCCCTGGACACTGGCATACACATTTGATGAGCGGGGATACGTGGATATCTCACCCATCACTGTGATCCTTCTTGTATAGCTGAATGTCAAAATGAAAACGATAAAGGCAACAATAAAAAAAGCAGATAATCCGGCAACAAGCCAAATTGGAATACCAGGTAGTAATAAGGCCTTTCCCTGCCATCGCATTTTTTTGTATTCAACCGCTTGTTGGCGATACACGCATGCTATTCCTTTTGTAAAGCAAGTCTTTAGATTTAGCCTGATTCCAGGCGATCATTTTTAGCTGAATGGCGCCTGGTTATTCCACCTGTTCCAAAACGTTCACTGACTGTCCTGGCCATTAGCTCTCAGTCAGTAATGTTGACCCGGTAAAGATTCAGCCATCTTTTCCATTGCGTCCGTCATGTCCTCCGGGACCTCCTTTTCCGCCTTTGCCCCCTTTCCCGCCTGGGCCACCGTTACCGCCATCTCCTCCGTTACCTCCACGTCCACCATTGCCGCCGTTGCCGCCATTGCCTGACCCACACGTGCCACCGTTTCCTCCACGACCTCCGTTCCCACCGGCGCCCCCATTGCCGCCATTACCGCCGTCACATTGTGATCCTCCGGAAATAAGCTGCATCTCAGAATTCAGTAATTTTCGCATTTTCATCTCCTGATGAAATAAGTACATCCTTCACAATGGCCCACAATAAAAATCTATCGTGAGCCGTCGTATTCGCTGTTAAGGGTGATTAACGGCGTCCGCCATTATTACCACCACCACAGTTTCCGCCATTACCGCCGTTGCCGCCATTACCCCCACGGCCACCATTACCACCATTGCCGCCGTTACAGGTACCACCGTTACCGCCACTGTTACCATTGCCGTTACCACTGTGATTACCGTTCCCGTTACCAGCACCAATTCCACCAGCGACACTGCTCATTTCATTTTGGTTTAATTCACGCATTATACTTTCCTTAGTGATATTGAGTTAATGTAAAACAGCGAAAGCATAATGTTCCTAAAATTATAAAATTGAAATGATTTATTTTGTGTTTATTGATTTTTTTATCTTGGTATTTTTGATCTGGCTCGAGGTTTTATGGCTGAGTTCTGTTATGAAAAAAAACTGCTCGCATACTTTTAAATGCTCAAGGAAAATTTTGGTGGCTATTATAAATGGTAGGGAGGGGCTTAACATTTTTTCCCGGTGGGTGTACGTTTATTTGATCGGTGGCTATAGGGGAGGATGGTTTTGTTATTATTCATCTGGTATTAATTAAACCTAAATGGCTGGAGAAATAAACAGGGCAGCATTATTCCTGAACGACAATCATTGTATATACCTCTCCATTAACACGTTGCCAGGCGAGGCTAAAGCATTTTCCCTGCTGATAACGGCCTGCCGGATGGCTGAGCGTCAACGCGATAGTTTGCTGATTCAACGCCGTGACCCGTGCACAATCGAATCCCATGTAGCGCCTTGCCGTAGGGAACAGTGCTTTAAACAAACTTTCTTTGGCGCTGAATGCAAGCGTCAATACCAGCGCAAAGGGGTAGCCCGAGCGCGTCAGGCACATCGCTTCCTGTGCATCAATGATGCCGTCCTGGATTTCGCGGGCTTCACGGTCAGGAAGAATGGCTTCGCAATCAATACCCACAAGCGCATCTGGATGACGGACGGCAACCGCCATCGCCTGCGTGCCGCTGTGGGTGATGCTTCCTGAAACGCCTTCCGGCCAGAGCGGTTCACCGCTGGGGCCGATGCCGGGCACGGTGTGGTCAGGTAAGGCATGCGCGGCGGCGATGCGGCCTGCCAGATGCTCGGCTTTGCGTTTGCGCCCGGCGTTTGCAAGCTCGGCGTGGTGGGGGAGCCAGAGGAGATCGGCGTCGGTGAAGGTGGTTGGGTCGAAGGTGACGTGGTGAACGGTGTGGCCGGCGAGAATGAACGTGGTGTGGGTTGTGTGCATGGTTTTTCCTTCAGAATTGTGCGGCCTGATGCCCTCACCCCGGCCCTCTCCCACGGGGAGAGGGAGCAAACACTAAAAACGGCAACGGGGTTGCCGTTTTGCTTTCACCTCGTCCTCACCCCAGCCCTCTCCCACAGGGAGAGGGAGGCGTTGTTGCCTTTATCAGAAACGCGTATTCACGCTCATATACCACGTGCGGCCTGGCTCATTATAGGTATAAGCCCCCGCGCCGTACATATACGCACCGGTGGTGGCGTTGCCCGTGGTCTGGGCATTACCCGCGCGCCACTGGCGCTTGTCGAAGACGTTATCCACGCCGCCGGTCAGGCTGACGTTTTTGGTCATGTCCCAGGTTGCGCTCAGGCCCACGATGCTGTACGGACTGACTTCGTCTTTCTCAGACCCGGTCACCGGCTGACCTTTGTAATTGTACTTCTTCGGCTGCTGCTTGCCGTACCAGGTAAAGGTCGACTGGAGCGACACGTCCTGATGCACCTGCCAGCTCAGGGTTGAGTTCAGCGTGTACTCCGGAATGATCGACAGACGGTCGCCGGTCTCCTTGTTCTTGCTCTGCAGCATGTAGGTGATGTTGTTGGTCCAGTTAATCGTGTCGCTGACCGGCACGTTCAGGGAGCCTTCCAGACCTTCAACCACCGCCTTCGGCACGTTTTCCCACTGGTAGATATCCGTCTGCACTTTACCGGAAGAGGTGTGACCAATCGGCGCGTAGCCCGCTTCAATCTTGTCGCGGTAGTCGTTGCGGAACCAGGTGACGCCCGCCAGCCAGCCGTCGTGTTTCCACTCCAGGCCAATCTCTTTGTTGATGCTGGTTTCGGCCTTCAGGTCGTCGTTACCCATCATGTAGCAGCCCACGCCGTCGGAGCTGGCGTAGCAGCCCTGGCCTTTGCTGTAGAGCAGGTAGTTCGGGTTGGTCTGGTACAGGCTCGGCGCCTTATAGGCGCGGGCGATCCCCATCTTCAGCGTGAAGTCATCCCCCAGACCCTGCGACAGGTTAAGTGACGGGCTCCAGTTGTTGCCGACGATGGTGTGATGGTCGAAGCGCAGGGCAGGGGTCAGCATGGTGCTGTCGGTCAGCTCCATGTTGTTTTCGGCGAACAGAGAGAAAATCTCTGCCGACGTGTACGGGCTGCGGTCATTGCTCATGCCCGGAATGGTGCCGCCCTGCTGGGTTTGGGTGAAGGAGGTCGAGTCCTTCATGCGCTGCTGGTTCCACTCGGTGCCGAGCGTCAGGTTCTGGTTAACGAGGAAATCAATCGGCAGGTTGATTTCACTGTGCAGCATCACGTCGGCCAGATCGGTGTCGGTGAATTTATTACTGTTGAACAGGCCTTCCAGACCGCCCGCCAGCCCTTCGCCCAGACGGGAATTGCGGGTGTGTTCGTACTGCGCCCAGTTGCTGGTGGTAATGCCGTTATCCCAGCCGCCGTTCCAGGTCACCGCGAAGTTCTGGCGATAGATACGGTTGGTCTCTTTGCCGTAGTTCTTTTTCACCAGACCGCTGGAGCTGTTGTCGTTGTTGGTGTTCTGGGTATCACCGGCGTAGAGGTTATTCTGACGGCTGTAGCCCGCCTCAAATTCCAGAGACTGCATCGGCGCAAAGTCCCAGCGCACCACGCCGTTAATGTCTTTATTTTCCACCCCTTCACGGCCCGCGGGCAGCGTGTCGGCGTAGGCACCGGTTCGGTCAGACTGATGACCCTGGTTGATGTCCCACGCGTCGGCCTGGGTTTTGTCCAGATTTCCGAACATGCGGAAGCTGAAGTCGCCGCCCAGCGGGCCGCTCAGGCTGAAGTTAGTGCGTTTGGTGGAACCTTCATCCTTGTGCTCAGGCGCATTCAGGTAGGTATTCCAGGAGCCGTGCCACTGGTCGTCGAATTTTTTGGTGATGATGTTCACCACACCGCCTGCCGCACCATTGCCGTAGCGCGCGGCGGCCGGACCGCGGATCACTTCGATGCGCTCGATCATCTCCGGCGGCACCCAGCCGGTATCGCCGCGCGTATCACGCTCGCCGCGCCAGCCCAGACGGATGGAGTTACGGCTGGTCACCGGCTTGCCGTCGATCAGGATCAGGGTGTTTTCTGGCCCCATGCCGCGGATATCAATTTGACGGTTATTCCCGCGCTGGCCGCTGGTGGAGTTACCGGTCAGGTTAACGCCCGGCATGGTGCGGATGATTTCCGCCACGTCCCGCGCGGGCGGGTTTTTACGGATCTCATCGGCGGTGATGGTCGATACCCCCGGCGCCTGCAGATTCTGCTCGGCGGCGGTGATCACCATCGTGTCTTCGTGCTGCGCAGAGGCGTTGTTGTCGTCTGCCAGAGCGGGCAGCGCGACGCCGTAAATCCCTAAATTGACCAGCAAGGCCAGAGAGTGAATCTTCTTATTCATTGTACGTCCTGCTTTTGCGGTTGTTTTATGAGCGCTTCCCACAGCGCGGGCACTACGCTATTGCAAATGCAAATAGTTATCAATAATATTATCAATAAAATTTGCTCTGAAACAAAAAAGACTGTTAAACATGAGGTTATAAGGGTGACGGCGTTAACAACGGGCAGTGAAGCGTGGTGGCAGTCGAAAAACGGGCCTGAATGGAAGCCGGAAAAGGGAAACTATCGCGTCACGTTCTGGTGGCGTGACCCGGCAGGAACGCAAAGAACGTCACCGATCAAACGCGTCTGGCTCTACGTCACCGGCGTGACCGATCACCACCAAAATGCCCGCCCGCAGTCTCTCGAACGCATTCCCGATACCGACGTCTGGCAGTGGCAGGGCAAGTTCAGCCCCGAGTGGCGCGGAAGCTACTGTTTTATCCCTTCCGTGAATGAAAACGATTTTGCCAGTGTCGTGTTTGAAGGCGAGCAGCCGGAGCGCATGGCGCTGCGCGAAGGGTGGCGCAAGCTGCTGCCGCACGCGGTTTCCGACCCGCTGAATCCGCAAAGCTGGCGCGGCGGGCGCGGCCATGCCGTCTCCGCGCTGGAGATGCCGGGCGCGCCGGTTCAGCCGGGGTGGAATCATCCCGATACGCCGTATCAGCCGCCAGTCTGCATTGAGTGGGAAAGCGCGCGCCTGAAAAATCGCCGTCGCGTCTGGATTTTCACTACCGGGGATCATAGCCCGGAACACCCGCTGGCGGTGCTGCTCGACGGGCAGTTCTGGGCCGAAAGCATGCCGGTCTGGCCTGCACTGGCGTCGCTCACCGCCGAGCGCAAATTACCGCCTGCGGTCTACGTCTTAATCGATGTTATCGACATGGAGCATCGGAACCGCGAGCTGCCGTGCAATCCCGATTTCTGGCTGGCGGTGCAGGAAGAACTTCTCCCCCTTGTTAAAAAACGCGTGCCGTTTAGCGACCGCGCCGACCGTACGGTAGTGGCTGGCCAGAGCTTTGGCGGTCTCGCGTCGCTTTATGCTGGCCTCCACTGGCCGCAGCGTTTTGGCTGCGTGCTTAGCCAGTCCGGCTCTTACTGGTGGCCACACCGCGGCGGCCAGCAGGACGGGCTGTTAATCGAACAACTTAAAGCCGGTGAAATATCTCCTCGCGGGCTACGCATCATTCTTGAAGCCGGGCGCAACGAGCCGCTCATCTTCCGCGCGAATCAGGCGATTTACGCCGAACTGCACACACACCAACCGGTTATCTGGCGTCAGGTTGACGGCGGACACGATGCGCTTTGCTGGCGCGGTGGGCTGACGCAGGGGCTGATGACCCTCTGGCAGCCGCTTATTCACTAACGGAGTCTGTATGGAATTCAGCAATCCTTTCGATAATCCGCAGGGACAGTTCGCCATTTTGCAAAACGACCAGGGGCAGTACAGCCTGTGGCCTCAGCAGTGCGAACTGCCGGCAGGGTGGTGCGTGGTGTGCGAAGCACAGTCGCAGGAGGCGTGCCAGCAGTGGCTTGCCGGGCACTGGCAAACGCTTGAGCCGTCTTACTTTGTGGGGGAGAACGCATGAACCGTCTTCCTCTCGTCGCCGCCCAGCCGGGGATTTGGATGGCGGAACAGCTGTCCACGCTGCCAAACGCCTGGAGCGTGGCGCACTACACCGAGCTGAAAGGCGATATCGATGCGCCACTGCTGGTTAAAGCCATTGCGGAAGGCATGCTTCAGGCCGATACCCTGCGCATGCGTTTTGCAGAAGAAAACGGTGAGGTGTGGCAGTGGGTGGATGAGACCTTCATTCTGCCGGAACCGTCCGTTGTTCGCGTTGATTCCCACGCCGCCGCCGTGGCGCTGATGGAATCCGATCTTAACCAGAACCTGCGCGTCGACAGCGGTCAGCCGCTGGCATTTCACCAGCTGATTCAGGTCGGTGACAACCACTGGTACTGGTATCAGCGCTATCATCATCTGGTAGTGGATGGCTTCAGCTTCCCGGCCATTACCCGCCAGATCGCTGCAATTTATGCCGCGTGGAAAAAGGGCGACCCCACGCCTGAATCCCCGTTTACCCCATTTGCAGAGGTGGTGGACGAGTACCAGCGCTATCGCGACAGCGAGGCGTACCCTCGCGACGGCGCGTTCTGGGCCGAGCAGCGCAAACAGCTGCCTTCTCCGGTCTCGCTCTCCTCCGCACCGCTGCCGGGTCGTGCCGTGACAACGGATATCCTGCGCCTGAAAATCGCCGCCGACGGTCGTGCTTTTAGCCAGCTTGCGCAGGCGGCAGAAAAGGTACAGCGCACCGACCTGGCGCTTGCGCTGGTGGCGCTGTGGCTGGGGCGCCTCACCGGACGGCTGGACTACGCCGCCGGGTTTATCTTTATGCGAAGGATGGGGTCCGCAGCCCTGACCGCGACCGGGCCGGTGCTTAACGTCCTGCCGCTGGCGATCAATATCGATCCGCTGGAGAGCCTGCCCTCGCTGGCGCTGCGCCTGGCGAACCAGCTGAAAAAAATGCGCCGCCACCAGCGCTACGACGCCGAGCAGATCGTGCGCGACAGTGGGAAAGCGGCGGGCGATGAAGCGCTGTTCGGCCCGGTGCTGAACGTGAAAGTGTTCGACTACCAGCTGGATATCGACGGCGTGGAGGCCATCACCCACACGCTGGCGACCGGCCCGGTGAACGATCTGGAGCTGGCGCTGTTCCCGGACGAGCAGGGCGGGTTGAGCATTGAGATCCTCGCCAATAAACAGCGCTACGACGAGGCGACGCTGACGCGTCACGTCGCGCGCCTGAACGCGATGCTGAGGCAATTTGCAGCCAACCCGGACCTGCGCTGCGGCGAGGTGGAAACCGTTTCAGAACAGGAATATGCCCAACTGGCGCGCATCAACGATACCGGACTGGCGCTGCCGTCCACTACGCTCGCGGATCTGGTGGCGGAACAGGCGAGCAAAACGCCGGACGCCCCGGCGCTGGCGGATGCGCACGTTGAGCTGAACTATCGCCAGATGCGCGAGCAGGTCGTCGCGCTGGCAAACCTGCTGCGCGCGCGCGGCGTGAAGCCGGGCGACAGCGTGGCGGTGGCCCTGCCGCGCTCGGTATTCCTGACGTTAGCGCTGCACGGCATTGTGGAGGTGGGCGCCGCATGGCTGCCGCTCGACACCGGCTACCCGGACGATCGCCTGCGGATGATGCTGGAGGATGCGAAGCCGTCCCTGCTCATTACCACTGACGAACAGCTTCCGCGCTTTAGCGATCTCTCCGTCGAGACGTTTAGTTACAACACACTATTACCGACCGCGGGTGCTGAGCCGCTGCGGCTGGCGAAGCCGGAGCAGACGGCGTACATCATCTTTACCTCCGGCTCGACCGGGCGTCCAAAAGGGGTCATGGTCGGCCATACCGCCATCGTTAACCGCCTGAAGTGGATGCAGGACCATTATCCGCTGGGCGCGGACGATGTGGTGGCGCAGAAAACGCCGTGCAGCTTTGACGTGTCGGTGTGGGAGTTCTGGTGGCCGTTTATCGCCGGGGCGAAGCTGGTGATGGCCGAGCCGGACGCGCACCGCGATCCGCAGGCGATGCAAAGCTTCTTCGCCCACTATGGCGTGACCACTACCCACTTCGTGCCGTCGATGCTGGCGGCGTTTGTTGCCTCGCTGACGCCGGAAAACGCCGACTGCTGCAAAACGCTTAAGCAGGTGTTCTGCAGCGGCGAAGCGCTGCCGACGGCGCTGTGCCGCGAGTGGGAACAGCTGACCCGCGTGCCGCTGCACAATCTTTATGGCCCGACGGAAGCGGCGGTGGACGTCAGTTGGTATCCGGCATATGGCCCTGAGCTGGCGGCAGTTGCAGGCAACAGCGTGCCGATCGGCTTCCCGGTGTGGAACACGGGGCTGCGCATTCTGGATGCGATGATGCGCCCGGTACCGTTCGGCGTGGCGGGCGATCTCTACCTCACCGGCATCCAGCTGGCGCAGGGGTATCTGGGACGCCCTGATCTCACCGCCAGCCGCTTTATCGCCGACCCGTTTGCGCCGGGCGAGCGGATGTACCGCACCGGAGACGTTGCTCGCTGGCTGGATAACGGCGCGGTGGAATATCTGGGCCGCAGCGACGACCAGCTTAAAATTCGCGGCCAGCGCATCGAGTTGGGTGAAATCGACCGAGCGATGCTGTCGCTGCCGGACGTGGCCCAGGCCGTGGCGCACGCCTGCGTCTTCAACCAGGCGGCGGCAACGGGCGGCGATGCCCGCCAGCTGGTGGGGTACGTGGTTTCTGAATCCGGCTTACCGCTGGACCGCGACGCGCTGCTGGAATCGCTCAAAGCCCAGCTGCCGCCGCATATGGTGCCGGTGGTGCTGCTGCAAATCAGCGCGCTGCCGCTGAGCGCCAACGGCAAGCTCGATCGCAAGGCGCTGCCGCTGCCGGAACTGACTGGTAAAACGTCCGGACGGGCCCCGGAAAGCGAAACCGAAATCGCCGTCGCGCAGGCGTTTGCCGCGCTGCTGGGCTGCGAGATCAACGACATTGAGGCGGATTTCTTTGCCCTCGGCGGCCACTCGCTGCTGGCTATGCGTCTGGCGGCACAGCTTAGCCGTGCGTTCAACCGCAAGGTCACGCCGGGGCAGATTATGGTCGCCTCGACGGTCAGCAAGCTTAGCGCCCTGCTGGACTCGCAGATGAGTGACGAGCAGGCGCAGCGTCTGGGGTATGAAACGCTTCTGCCGCTACGTGAGGGCGACGGCCCGACGCTGTTCTGCTTCCATCCGGCGTCCGGCTTTGCCTGGCAGTTTAGCGTGCTGGCGCGCTACCTCAGCCCGCGCTGGTCAATCGTCGGCATTCAGTCGCCGCGCCCGGACGGGCCGATGCAGCAGTGTGCGGATCTGGATGGTGTGATTGAGCGCCACCTGTCTACGTTACGTAAGCAGCAGCCGCAGGGGCCGTATTACCTGTTCGGTTATTCCCTCGGCGGCACGCTGGCGCAGGGGATTGCGGCCCGCCTGCGCGAGCAGGGTGAAGCGGTTTCATTCCTCGGCCTGCTGGATACCTGGCCGCCGGAAACCCAGAACTGGGCGGAAAAAGAGGCTAACGGCCTCGACCCGGCGGTGCTGGCAGAGATCGAGCGGGAACGTCAGGCGTTTATCGCCGCCCAGCAGGGGCAGGGCTCCAGCGAGCTGTTTAACGCGATTGAAGGCAACTACACCGACGCGGTGCGGCTGCTCACCACGGCACACAGCGCGCGCTTTGACGGCAAAGCGACGCTGTTTGTCGCCGAGCGCACGCGAACCATGGATCCGCAGGCGGCCTGGGCGCCGTGGGTGTCGGAGCTTGAGGTGTACAGCCAGGATTGCGCCCACGTGGATATCATTTCACCGCAGGCGTTTGAGAAGATAGGGCCGGTGTTGAAGAATATTTTGGGGTAACGTCATAAGCGCCGGGTGGCGGCTACGCCTTACCCGTCCTACGGGAGCCGAGTGTAGGCCGGGTAAGGCGTAGCCGCCACCCGGCAATTACCGTCGACCTAACGGCACCACCAGCGGCGTTCCCGCCACCGGCTCGTCGATTATCATGCAGCGCAGGCCGTAGATCCGCGCGATCAGCTCCGGCGTAACAATCTCCTTCGGCGCGCCCTGGGCCACAATCTCCCCGTCTCGCAAGGCAATCAGGTGCGTGGCATAGCGGCACGCCTGGTTTAAATCGTGCAGCACCGCCGCAAGGGTGTACCCCTGCGTGCGGTTCAGCTCGCTCAGCAGCTCCAGCAGGTCAATCTGATGGCTGATATCCAGCCAGGTCGTCGGCTCGTCCAGCAGCATGATGGAGGTCTCCTGCGCCAGCACCATCGCGATCCACGCCCGCTGACGCTGGCCGCCGGAAAGGGTATCCACGCTTTGCTGAGCGAGATCGGTAATGCCCGTCGCCCGCATCGCGCGGTTCACCGCCTCGTCATCTTCCTTGCGCCAGCGGGTAAACAGCGGCTGGTGCGGATAGCGCCCCCGCGAGACCAGCTCCTGCACCGTGATGTCCCCCGGCGTGGTAGCGTTTTGTGCCAGCAGCCCGATGCGCCTGGCCACCTCTTTGCTGGCGAAGCGCTGGATCTGCTCGCCGTCGAGAAGCACGCTCCCCGCAACCGGCGTCATCAGGCGGCTCAGTGTGCGCAGCAGGGTCGATTTTCCGCAGCCGTTCGGGCCGATAATCGCCGTGAAGTGGCCGTCCGGAATGGCGACGGATAAATCACGGGCAATAATTTTTTTGCCGTAACCGAGGGTGAGATTTTCGCCGCGCAAGCGGGTGGTTGAATCTGTCATTTCTTGCGTGACTCCTGAACGAGCAAGACGATAAGGTAAATGCCGCCGAGGCTGACGGTCACCACGCCCACTGGAAGCTGGTAAGGCATAAACAGCCGCTGGGCGCAGAGATCGGCGGCCAGCAGCAGCAGCGCGCCGCACAGCGCCGCCTGAGTTAATCCCCAGCGCGCCGTCCCGCTTAGACGTCGTGCGATATGCGGCGCGACAAGGGCGATAAACGATATCGGCCCGGCGATGGCGGTGGAGGCGGCGGTCAGCAGTACGGCGACCAGCATCAGCATCAGGCGCGAGCGCTCAACGCCCACGCCCAGCGCGCAGGCGCTGTCGTCGCCCATCTCCAGCAGCCGCATGCGCCGTACCAGCAGCAGCGCGCCGATAAACATCAGCACAATCAGCGGTGCCGCGGGCCAGGTTTTGCCCCACGTCAGGCCGTTGAGGGAGCCCGCGTACCACAGCCCGGCGGAAAGCGCCGTTTCCAGCGAGGCCTGCAGCAGCAGCCATGTGTTAAAGGCCATCAGCATCGCACGTACGCCGATACCGATAATGATCAGCCGGAAGGTGTCGATGCCGTTGCGCCAGGCCAACAGCCAGATAACCAGCGACGTCAGAATGCCGCCCGCCATCGCCGTAAAGGTGATGGCCGTCAGGTGCTGGCCGAACAGCACCATCGCCACCAGCACGCCGCTCCAGGCCCCGGTATTGAGGCCCATCACGTCCGGGCTGCCGAGTGGGTTGCGCATCAGCGACTGGAAAATCGCGCCGCTGACGCCGAGCGCCGCGCCCACCAGAATGGCCATCGCCACGCGCGGCAGTCGCCATTCGGTGACAACCAGGGTGATATTGCGCGGCGCGCTGCCGAGCAGGGCGTCAAACACCTGGGTGAAATCAAGCGTCACCGCGCCGCTGCGCAGGCTCCACGTTGCCAGCAGCAGAATGGCGATAACCAGCAGGGAGACGCAGGCGACTAAACGCCGGGACGGAGCCATCATGCGCCACCTCCGCGTCTGCGTCGTACCAGGAAGATCAGCACCGGCGCACCGATAAAGGCGCTGACCACCGAGACGCGCAGCTCGCCCGGCACCAGCAGGCGGCCCAGCACGTCGGCAAACAGCAGCAGGGCAGGGGTCGCCAGCAGCGTAACGGGCAGGGACCAGCGGTGATCCGCCCCCACCAGCCAGCGCGCCATATGGGGCATCATCAGGCCGATAAAGGCAATCGGGCCAACCACGGCGGTCGCGCTGCCGCACAGTACGGTGATGGTCAGCAGGCCCGTCAGCTGCGTGCGCGCCACGCGGTTGCCGAGGGCAGTGGCGGTGTCGCTGCCGAGGCTCAGGCTGTTCAGCGCCCGGCTTAACGACAGCGCTACGGCGGCGGCAATCATCACCGGGATCGCCACCACTTTCAGGGTTTCAAGGGTGCGGATATCCAGCGAGCCGGCCTGCCAGAAGCGCAGCTGGTCGTAAACGTCCGGGTTGAGCAGGGCGATGCCGTTGGACAAGCCTTCCAGCACCGCGGCAAGCGCCACGCCCGCCAGCGTCAGGCGTACCGGGCTCAGCTGTCCGCCGCCCTGGCTGCCGGTAAACGCCACCACCAGCGAGGCGGCCAGCGCGCCGCAAAAGGCCATCACCAACTGTTCAGAGGGCGACGTTAACCCGAACAGCGCCGCGCCGAGCACGATGGCAAAGCTGGCACCGGAGTTCACGCCGAGAATGCCGGGGTCCGCCAGCGGGTTACGGGTAAGGGTTTGCATCAACGCACCGGCAAGGCCGAGCGCGCCGCCGGCCAGCAGTCCGGCAAGGGTGCGGGGCAGGCGGGCGTCGAGCACGATGACGCAATCGGCGCTCTGACAGGTGCCGGAGAGCGCATCAACGATAACGAAGGCGGGCAGCGGCTTCGCGCCGACCAGCAGGCTGAGTGCAATCGCCAGGCTCAATAGCAGCAATAAAACGGGCACGGCAATGGCGCGCACCGAAGAAGAGGAAAACGACATAGCAACATCCATGATTTGATAATGATAGTGATTATCGTTATCTATCTTATTTGGCTATGTTAGCATGTGCGCCCATGGAATGGGTAGAATTACACTCAAGGCTTTGTCATGAATCAAAAATCTTGGCTGCTCAACCTCAGCCTGCTCAAAACACACCCGGCGTATCGCGCCGTCTTTATCGCTCGTTTTATCTCCATTTTATCCCTCGGCCTGCTCGGCGTGGCCGTACCGGTCCAGATCCAGACTATGACGCACTCCAGCTGGCTGGTGGGGTTATCGGTGACGTTAACCGGCGGGGCGATGTTTATCGGTCTGATGGTCGGCGGCGTGCTGGCGGACCGCTACGAGCGTAAAAAGCTGATCCTGCTGGCACGCGGCACCTGCGGCGTGGGCTTTATCGGGCTGTGTCTGAACGCCATGCTGCCGGAGCCGTCGCTGATGGCCATATATGCCCTCGGGCTGTGGGACGGCTTTTTTGCCTCCTTAGGCGTGACGGCGCTGCTGGCGGCGACGCCCGCGCTGGTCGGGCGAGAAAATCTGATGCAGGCGGGGGCAATCACCATGCTCACCGTGCGCCTCGGCTCGGTGATTTCACCGATGGTCGGCGGCCTGCTGCTGGCGACCGGCAACGTGGCGTGGAACTACGGCCTGGCGGCGGCGGGGACGTTTATCACCACGCTGACGCTGCTGCGCCTGCCGCTGCTGCCACCTCCGCCGCAGCCGCGCGAGCATCCGCTGACATCACTGATGGCCGCTCTTCGTTTTCTGTTCAGTAACCCGCTGATTGGCGGCATTGCGCTGCTTGGCGGCCTGCTGACCATGGCGAGCGCCGTGCGCGTGTTGTATCCGGCGTTAGCGGGAGAGTGGCGGATGAGCGCCTCGGAGATTGGCCTGCTGTACGCCGCGATTCCGCTCGGTGCGGCCTGCGGGGCGCTGACCAGCGGCAACCTGGCGCAGAGCGCGCGTCCGGGGCTGATTATGCTGCTTGCCACGCTGGCCTCGTTTATCGCCATTGGCTTCTTTAGCCTGATGCCGGTCTGGGCGCTCGGGGTGATGTGTCTGGTGATCTTTGGCTGGCTGAGCGCCATCAGCTCGCTCTTGCAGTACACCCTGATCCAGACCCAGACGCCGGAAGGGATGCTCGGGCGTATCAACGGCCTGTGGACCGCGCAGAACGTCACGGGCGATGCCATCGGCGCGGCGATCCTCGGCGGGCTGGGGGCGATAATGAGCCCGGTGGCGTCGGCGAGCAGCAGCGGGTTTGTGTTAGCGATGGTTGGTGGGATTTTGTTAGTGGCGCTGGTGGAATTGCGGCGGTTCAGGCAGGAGAGTGTGGTGACCTTGTAGGTCGGGTAAGGCGGAACCGCCACCCGACAAAACGCCCGGTGGCGCTGCGCTTACCGGGCCTACGGGGATTGTGCCTCTTATTTAAACATCGCATTCAAACGCTGCAACACCAACATCGCGCTGTAATAATCCAGGCGGAACGTCTCAGTTCCTAACGCCCACACGCGCTTGTTTTTCACCGACGGCAGGTGCGCCAGCAGCGGGTTAGCGTAAATCGCCGCCACGTCTTTCTCGTCACCGGCAAACACAAACAGCCCTTCGCCGTTCAGTCCCGTCGCCAGGTTTTCACCGCCCAGTTGGATAATGTCGTGGCGCTTGCCCTGGCTTGTTGAGGTCTGCAACCCGGCTGGCAGGTCCGCCAGCGTAAAGCCCAGCTGGTGCAGCAGCTTGCCCTGCGCCGATTCGGCGGTCCACAGGTTGGCGGAATGCGCGGCAGCGGTGTAGACGATGGCGTTCACCGGCTGCGGCGGCAGCGTCATTTGCTGTTTCACCTGCGCGAGCTGCGTATCAAACGCGGCTATGCGCCCGGCGGCCTGCTTTTCGTGTCCGGTGATCGTGCCCAGCTGGGTCAGCAGCGCCTGCCAGCTCTTGTCGTCGTAGTTGATGATAAGCGTCGGCGCAATGGCGGAAAGCTGATCGTACAGCGCCAGTGCGGAATCCCCGCCGGTAGCGCTGATCAAAATCAGGTCCGGCATTTGCGCGGCCACCGCTTCGGCGCTCGGCTCGCCAATGTACAGCCGCGCTACCTTGCGCTGCTTCGCGATATCGCCCCACTGGCGCAGGAAGCCCAGTCCATCCGCCACGCGGTTGTTTGGCGTGGTCGCGCCGCTGGCGACGACCGGTGCGTCAATGGCCAGCAGGGAGCCGGTTAAGGTCACGCTGGTGGAGACAATGCGCGTCGGTTTGTGCTCAAGGGTATGTACCCCGCGGCTGTCAGTCACCTGACGCGGCCAGTCGGCGGCAGCGGCTGAGGTAAGTCCTAAAACAAAAAGTGATAATAAAAGCAGGGGATTACGGAAAACGGCAGGGAATTTCACAGCGCGGGATCCTGTTTTCATTGAAGATAATGCTTCTCATTTTCATAGTTACCGCACCGGGATGCAAGCTTTTGTCGCACAAGTTATTTGCCCGACGGTTGACAGCGAAGCGATGTGGGATTAGGTTAGCCGACGAAAATATAAATGATAATCATTATTGCTTCTTTTATCATTTTGAGGAGGATGATATGGATACGTCCCTGGCTGAGGAAGTTCAGCACGCCGCAACCACGCTGGAATCAGACCGTTTTTTCTTTATGTCGCCTTACCGCAGCTTTACCACGTCCGGCTGCTTTGCCCGCTTCAGTGAACCCGCCGTCGGCGGTGACGATCCGGCGGGTCGCTTCCAGCAAAAATTAGCCCATGCCTTCCGCACGGCAAAAGCCAGCGGTATTGCTCACCCGGTGATGGTGGGGGCGATCCCGTTCGACACCCGCAAGCCCTCGTCGCTGTTTATTCCGCAACGCTGGGAGACCTTTTCCCGTCCCGCACGTCAGCAGTCCGCACGCTATTTTTCCGGCGCGCAGGCGCTGAAGGTGGCACAACGCACCGAGATCCCGCCGCAGCCCGTCTTCGAAGAGATGGTCGCTCGCGCCGCGTCGCTGACCGCCACGCCGCAGGTGAACAAGGTGGTGCTGTCGCGCCTGATTGATATCGCGACCGACAAACGCATGGACAGCGGCGCCCTGATGGAGCGCCTGATCGCCCAGAACCCGGCGAGCTTCAACTTCCACGTGCCGCTGGAAGACGGCGGCGTGCTGCTGGGCGCCAGCCCGGAGCTGCTGCTGCGCAAAGAGGGGGCGCACTTTAGCTCGCTGCCGCTGGCAGGCTCCGCGCGCCGTCAGCCGGACGACGTGCTGGATCGCGAAGCGGGCAACAAGCTGCTGGCCTCCGAAAAGGACCGTCACGAGCACGACCTGGTCACCCAGGCGATGAAGGCCATTCTGGCACCGCGCAGCCACCATCTCAGCATGCCTGATTCTCCTCAGTTGATTACCACGCCGACGCTGTGGCATCTGGCGACGCCGGTGGAAGGCGAGGCGCGTGAAAACGAGAACGCCCTGACCCTGGCCTGCCTGCTGCACCCGACCCCGGCGCTGAGCGGCTTCCCGCATCAGGCGGCGAAAGAGCTGATTGCCGAGCTGGAGCCGTTCGACCGCGAGCTGTTTGGCGGCATCGTTGGCTGGTGCGACAGCGAAGGCAACGGTGAGTGGGTGGTGACCATCCGCTGCGCGCGTCTTCGTGAAAATACCGTTCGCCTGTTTGCCGGTGCGGGCATTGTGCCTGCCTCCTCCCCGGTGGGCGAGTGGCGCGAGACGGGCGTAAAGCTCTCCACCATGCTCAACGTGTTTGGTTTGCACTAAGGAAGACTCATGACCATTCCCTTTACCCGCTGGCCTGAGGCATTTGCCCGCCGCTACCGTGAAAAAGGCTACTGGCAGGATCTGCCGTTGACCCACATCCTGACGGATCGGCCGGACAGCGATGCGGTGGCGATTATCGATGGCGATCGCCACATTACCTACCGAGCGCTGAATCAGGCCGTGAACAACCTGGCCTCAGCCCTTCAGGCGCGTGGACTGCAGCGTGGCGAGACGGCGCTGGTGCAGCTTGGCAACGTGGCCGAGTTCTACATCACCTTCTTCGCGTTGCTGCAAATCGGCGTCGCGCCGGTCAACGCGCTCTTTAGCCACCAGCGCAGCGAGCTGAACGCCTACGCGGCGCAGATCAACCCCGCCGTGCTGATCGCCGATCGTGACCATGCGCTGTTTGCGGGCGATGATTTTCTTCATGCCTTTGTGGATGAACATCGCTCGGTGCGCGTCGTGCTCCTGCGTGGCGATAAGGGTGAATATGCCCTGGACGCGGCGATTGCGCGTCCGGCGGACAATTTTATCCCTAACCCGACGCCCGCCGACGAAGTGGCGTTCTTCCAGCTCTCCGGCGGCAGCACCGGCACGCCGAAGCTGATCCCGCGGACGCATAACGACTACGACTACAGCATTCGCCGCAGCAACGAGATCTGCGGTATCACTGCGCACACCCGGTATCTGAACGCGCTGCCCGCGGCGCACAACTACGCCATGAGCTCGCCGGGGTCGTTAGGCGTCTTTACCGCGGGCGGCTGCGTGGTGCTGGCGAACGATCCGAGCGCCACGCTCTGCTTCCCGCTGATCGAACAGCACCAGATTAACGTCACCTCGCTGGTCCCGCCGGCGGTCAGCCTCTGGCTGCAGGCGATTGCCGACGGCGCGGGCAACGCCCAGCTTGCGTCGCTGAAGCTGCTCCAGGTGGGCGGCGCACGGCTCTCATCCACGCTCGCGGCGCGCATTCCGCTGGAGATTGGCTGCCAGCTGCAGCAGGTGTTCGGCATGGCAGAAGGGCTGGTGAACTACACCGCGCTCGACGACGCGCCGGAACGCATCATCAACACCCAGGGCCGACCGATGTGCCCGGACGACGAAGTGTGGGTGGCGGACGAGCACGGCAACCCGCTGCCGCGCGGGGAAGTCGGGCGCCTGATGACGCGCGGTCCGTATACCTTCCGAGGCTATTTCAAGAGTCCGGAACACAACGCCAGCGCCTTCGACGCCGACGGCTTTTACTGCTCCGGGGATCTGATCGCCATTGACGAGCAGGGCTACATCACCGTGCAGGGGCGCGAGAAAGATCAGATCAACCGCGGCGGCGAGAAGATTGCTGCCGAAGAGATCGAGAACCTGCTGCTGCGCCATGAGTCGGTGATCCACGCCGCGCTGGTGAGCATGGAGGATAGCCTGCTGGGTGAGAAGAGCTGCGCGTATCTGGTGGTGAAACAGCCCCTGCGCGCGGTGGAGGTGCGTCGCTTCCTGCGCGAGCAGGGCGTCGCCGAATTCAAGCTGCCGGACCGCGTGGAGAGCGTGGATGCGCTCCCGCTGACGCCGGTCGGCAAAGTCGATAAGAAACAGTTGCGCCTGTGGCTTGCTGAACGCGCCCGGGGCTGAGGAAAAGAGTATGGCCATTCCAAAATTAACCGCTTACGCGCTGCCGACCGCCGCAGAGTTGCCGACCAGCAAGGTGAACTGGGCGTTTGAGCCCGAGCGCGCGGCGCTGCTGATCCACGATATGCAGGAGTATTTCCTGAACTTCTGGGGCGAAAACAGCGAGATGATGCAGCAGGTGGTGGCGAACATCGCCAGACTGCGCGCCTGGTGCAAAGAACACAATATCCCGGTGTACTACACCGCGCAGCCAAAAGAGCAGAGCGACGACGATCGCGCCCTGCTGAACGACATGTGGGGCCCGGGCCTGACCCGTTCGCCGGAGCAGCAGCGCATCGTCGCCGAGCTGGCGCCGGACGAAGCGGACACGGTGCTGGTGAAGTGGCGCTACAGCGCGTTCCATCGCTCGCCGCTGGAGCAGATGCTGAAAGAGACGGGCCGCAACCAGCTGCTGATTACCGGCGTCTACGCCCACATCGGCTGCATGACCACCGCCACCGATGCCTTTATGCGCGACATTAAGCCGTTCTTCATTGCCGACGCGCTGGCGGATTTCACCCGCGACGAGCACCTGATGTCGCTGAACTATGTAGCCGGACGCTCGGGCCGCGTGGTGATGACCGACGAACTGCTGCCGTCCGTTCCGGCCTCGAAGACCGCACTGCGCGAGCTCATTCTGCCGCTGCTGGACGAGTCCGACGAGCCGATGGATGACGAAAACCTGATCGACTACGGCCTGGATTCGGTACGCATGATGGCGCTGGCAGCCCGCTGGCGCAAAGTACACGGCGATATCGACTTCGTGATGCTGGCCAAAAATCCGACCCTCGACGCCTGGTGGGCGCTGCTTTCCCGCGAGGTGAAGTGATGGGATGGGATTTCACCGGTAAAACCGTCTGGGTGACGGGCGCGGGGAAGGGGATTGGCTACGCGACCGCACTGGCATTTGCCGAAGCCGGCGCGCAGGTGACCGGGTTCGATTTGGCCTTCCCGCAGGATCACTATCCGTTTTCCACCGAAACGCTGGACGTGGCGGATGCCGCGCAGGTGCATGAGGTGTGCGGGCGCGTGCTGGCTTCGCTCGAACGGCTGGACGTGCTGGTCAACGCGGCGGGCATTCTGCGCATGGGGGCGACGGACCAGCTCTCGTACAAGGACTGGCAGGACACCTTTGCGGTCAACGTTGGCGGCGCGTTCAATCTGTTCCAGCAGACCATGGGGCAGTTCCGCCGTCAGCAGGGCGGGGCGATTGTGACCGTGGCGTCCGACGCGGCGCACGCGCCGCGCATCGGCATGAGCGCCTATGGCGCATCGAAAGCGGCGCTGAAAAGCCTGGCCCTGACCGTCGGGCTGGAGCTGGCAGGCAGCGGCGTGCGCTGCAATCTGGTGTCGCCGGGCTCAACGGACACCGATATGCAGCGCACTCTGTGGAAAAGCGACGATGCGGAGCAGCAGCGCATCCGCGGCTTCGGCGAGCACTTTAAGCTCGGTATTCCGCTGGGCAAAATTGCCCGTCCTCAGGAGATAGCTGCGACCGTGCTGTTCCTTGCCTCCGATGCCGCCAGCCATATCACCCTGCAGGATATTGTGGTGGACGGCGGCTCCACGCTGGGGGCGTAAATGATCTGGAAACGTCATTTATCGCTTGAGGAACTGAACGCCACCAGCGTGAATACCCTGGTGGCGAACCTGGGCATCGTCTATACCCGCCTCGGGGATGATGCGCTGGAAGCGGAGATGCCGGTGGATGCGCGTACCCATCAGCCGTTTGGCCTGCTCCACGGCGGGGCCTCGGCGGCGCTGGCGGAAACGCTCGGCTCAATGGCCGGATTTCTGATGACCCGCGACGGGCAGAGCGTGGTGGGAACGGAGCTGAACGCCACGCATCATCGGGCGGTATCCCACGGCACGGTTCGTGGCGTGTGTCAGCCGCTGCATCTTGGGCGTTCGAGCCAGAGCTGGGAGATTGGGGTCTTCGACGAGCAGGGGCGGCGGTGCTGTACCTGCCGGTTGAGTACGATGGTGCTGGGCTAGCCCAGGCAGATCAAAGTGATCGGCTTAACACTGTGGTGTAAATCTCTGGTTTGACCACGCATTATTGCGTTTCAAAGTTGTTAAATTTTTCCGGTTGTTCTAGAAACAAAATGTAACATCTCACTGTTTCACAACAACGGACAACAACTATGAACAACTCAGGGAAATACCTTACATGGGCAGGGCTCTCCGTTGTGGGAGCCTTTGCCCTGGGCTACATCGCCCTCAACCGGGGGGAGCAGATCAACGCGCTCTGGATCGTCGTTGCCTCGGTCTGCGTTTACCTGATCGCCTATCGTTTTTATGGCCGCTATATCGCTAAAAATGTTCTGGCGGTCGATAGCAACCGCATGACGCCTGCCGTCCGCCATAACGACGGTCTGGACTACGTGCCGACCGACAAGAAAGTGCTGTTCGGTCACCATTTTGCGGCGATCGCCGGAGCAGGCCCGCTGGTGGGCCCGGTGCTGGCGGCGCAAATGGGCTACCTGCCGGGGATGATCTGGATCCTCGCCGGGGTGGTGCTGGCGGGGGCGGTGCAGGACTTTATGGTACTGTTCGTCTCCACCCGCCGCGACGGACGTTCGCTGGGTGAGCTGGTGAAAGAGGAGATGGGGGCCACTGCCGGGGTGATTGCGCTGGTGGCGACCTTTATGATCATGGTGATCATCCTCGCGGTGCTGGCGATGATCGTAGTGAAAGCGTTGACCCACAGCCCGTGGGGAACGTATACCGTAGCCTTTACCATTCCGCTGGCGCTGTTCATGGGGATCTACATCCGCTACCTGCGTCCGGGCCGCATTGGTGAAGTGTCGGTGATTGGTCTGGTGTTGCTCGTGTTCGCCATTATCTCCGGCGGCTGGGTGGCGGAAAGCCCGACCTGGGCACCGTTCTTCGACTTTACCGGCGTACAGCTGACCTGGATGCTGGTGGGCTACGGCTTTGTGGCGGCGGTGTTGCCGGTGTGGCTGCTGCTGGCCCCGCGCGACTACCTTTCAACGTTCCTGAAAATCGGCACTATCGTCGGGCTGGCGATCGGCATTCTGATTATGCGCCCGACCCTGACCATGCCGGCATTAACCAAATTTATCGACGGTACCGGCCCGGTCTGGACCGGCAACCTGTTCCCGTTCCTGTTTATCACCATCGCCTGCGGTGCGGTGTCGGGCTTCCACGCGCTGATCGCCTCCGGGACGACGCCAAAGATGCTGGCGAATGAAAATCAGGCCTGCCTGATTGGCTACGGCGGCATGCTGATGGAGTCCTTCGTAGCCATCATGGCCCTGGTCTCCGCCTGCATTATCGACCCGGGCGTCTACTTCGCGATGAACAGCCCGATGGCAGTCCTGGCTCCGGCCGGTACCGTTGACGTGGTGGCCTCTGCCGCGCAGGTGGTGAGCGGCTGGGGCTTCGCGATTACCCCTGATACGTTGACGAGCATCGCCAGCGAAGTGGGCGAGCAGTCCATTATCTCCCGCGCGGGCGGGGCGCCGACGCTGGCGGTGGGCATGGCGTATATTCTCCACGGCGCGCTGGGCGGGCTGATGGACGTCTCGTTCTGGTATCACTTCGCCATTCTGTTTGAAGCGCTGTTTATCCTGACGGCGGTGGATGCGGGAACCCGTGCGGCGCGCTTTATGCTGCAGGATTTGCTTGGCGTCATCTCCCCGAACCTGAAGCGGACCGACTCGCTCCCGGCTAACCTGCTGGCGACGGCGCTGTGCGTGCTGGCGTGGGGCTATTTCCTGCATCAGGGCGTGGTCGATCCGCTGGGCGGGATTAACACCCTGTGGCCGCTGTTCGGTATCGCCAACCAGATGCTGGCGGGCATGGCGCTGATGCTCTGCGCGGTGGTGCTGTTCAAGATGAAGCGCCAGCGCTATGCGTGGGTGGCGCTGGTGCCTACCGCGTGGCTGCTGATCTGTACCCTGACGGCGGGCTGGCAGAAGGCCTTCAGTCCGGATAATAAGGTGGGCTTCCTGGCAATTGCCAACAAGTTCCAGGCGATGATCGACAGCGGCAAGATCCCGGCACAGTACACCGAATCACAGCTGTCGCAGCTGGTGTTTAACAACCGTCTGGACGCCGGGCTGACCATCTTCTTTATGGTGGTGGTCGTGGTGCTGGCGTTGTATTCTCTCAAGACCGCGCTGGCGGCATTGAAAGTCGACACGCCAACGGCGAAAGAGACGCCGTATGAGCCAATGCCTGAAAACCTGGAAGAGATTGTGACCCAGGCGAAAGGGGCGCACTAACCTTTGTGCCGGGTAGCGGCTTCGCCTTACCCGGCCTATATACCCTGTGAGATCAGAATCATGTTCGACACCCTTTCCAAAGCCGGTAAGTACCTGGGCCAGGCCGCCAAAATGATGATTGGCGTGCCGGACTACGACAACTACGTCGAGCATATGCGCGTCAATCATCCAGACCAGACGCCAATGACCTACGAAGAATTTTTCCGCGACCGCCAGGACGCCCGCTACGGCGGCAAGGGCGGGGCGAAATGCTGTTAACCCTCTTTCGGTAAATAGAGGCTGATCTGCTCCTGCTTGCAGCCGTAGATCGCTGCCAGCTTTTCACGGGTGCGCTTTTGCGGACGGGAGTCCAGCGCTTCCAGCTGTGACACGGCGGACTGGCTGATGCCGAGTTTCTCCGCCACCTCCTGCTGGGATAGCCCGCGCAGGATACGCCACGCGGCCTGTAGGCTGACGTTCTGCCAGGTCATGATGCTGCACACTTCTCCGGGCAATTCCACGTCATCCAGACTATCGTGTTCGACCTCAATATCCTCCAGATCGTCATCGGTTTCGTCGTCAATTTCTGACATCTGTAAGAGCATACGAAAATATTCGTGATAGGGAATAACGGCGTACTGCGTTTTCCCGTTATCGTCCTTGATTAGCTGTACAGCCATAGGTGGCACTCTCCTCATGCAGGTAAGTCGTTGAAGTTCTGCGCTTGACGGCTAAAACATAACAATGGTTATCGGGATCGTCCCGAAGCGTATAGATGATGCGGTAATCGCCAACGCGTAGCCGGAAATGATTTTCGGTCGCCGATATTTTTTTGATATCGGGCCGGGGAGCTGAACGGTCATCCAGTTCATTAAGCTTTACCTCAATGCGGTGCTGATACCGCTCGTCAATCTTTGAAAACGCCTTCTTTGCACCATTGGACCAGACAATCTTCATCCGTACCTCCACTGTACGCCCACACAAAACATAAGGAAATAATAAGACTATTAGATAAATTCCGAATTTCTTATGGGGTACTGTAGAGCGGAGAAAAAATACAGGTAAGAGGCAAAACGCAAACCGTCGAGGCGGCTCGAAAAGGCCTCTGCCGGGCGACAGAGGCTTGCAGAAAAGGTGCGATCAGGCGTTCAACCCGCCGTCGACATCCAGCCCTGTGCCGGAGATCTGCCCCGCAGCCGGGCTGGCAAGGAAGGTGACCGCCGCCGCGATGTCTTCCGGCTGGCCGTAGTGACCGACCGCGATCATCTGGCGCTGGGCTTCCGCCTGTTCGCCGTCTTCCGGGTTCATATCGCTGTTGGTGGGGCCGGGGTGGACAAGGTTAACGGTAATACCGCGCGGGCCCAGATCGCGCGCCAGGCCGCGGGTGAGGGAGTTAAGGGCAGACTTGGTCATCGAGTAAACGGCAATACCCGGCATCGCCACGCGGTTGGCCAGACAGCTGCCGATGTTGATAATGCGCCCGCCGTCGGACATGTGCACCAGCGCTTCCTGAATGGCGATCACCACGCCGCGAATGTTGACGTTGATGAGCGCGTCGATGTCCGCCAGGGTCATGGACTCCAGCGGGCCGCCGCGCGCGATACCCGCGTTGTTGACCAGAATGTCCAGCCCGCCAAGGGAACGTGCTGCATGGGTGACGGCATCCTGAATCGCCTGCGCGCTGGCGCTGTCGGCCTGCACAGCTTCGCTGTGTCGTCCCAGCGCCTTAATCTCCTCAGCGACCGCCTGGGCTTTATCGGCGGATTTTTCATACGTAATAATCACATCCGCACCGGCGCGCGCCAGCGACAGTGCAATAGCACGACCCAACCCGCGGCTGGCACCGGTAACCAGCGCCTTTTTACCTGTTAAATCGATCTGCATGATGACCTCGTTACGAGAGTGGTAAGAATCATCATTAGGTATAGACGGTCAGGGAGATTAACGGCTGAAGTATTCCACCTTCTCAAACGCCGCGCGCAGAACCTCAGGCGTTAACGTCACCGGCAGATAATGAATTGACTCCACCGGACGCAGAGTGTGGGCAATCACCTTATCCAGCTCGTCGCGGTTGTGAATATCGACCTCCAGCGCGCGAAGCGTGGTCGGCAGGTTAAAGCGCCGGTACGCCGAGACCAGCTGCGCCAGCACGTCGTCCTGGCCGAGCAGGGCGCTCTGCACCAGAATGCCGTAGGCCACCTTGGTGCCGTGGAGGTATTTTTCCGTCTGCGGCAGCACGGTTAAACCGTTGTGCACCGCATGCGCCGCCGCCACGCGGGTATAGCGTTCGCCCAGACCGCCGACCATCCCGCCGCCGGCGATGATCGCATCCACCACGTCCCGAAAGACCTGCGTCTGTTCGCCGCGCTGCTGGTCGGCCAGCGCTTCCTCACTGTGCTCCAGCAGCACGTCGCGGATCGCCAGCGCGCCGTTGATGCCCAGCCGCACGGTCAGCGGCAGGTTTTCAGGTTGCGGAGCAAGCACTACCGCTTCGTACCACTTCGCCAGCGTATCGCCGATACCCGCCAGCAGGTATTCCGCGGGTGCGTTGAGAATGATCTGTGGCTCTACCAGCACCAGGAAGTTGGCGTCATCGAAGATCTCAAAATGCAGCGCCTGCCCGGCATCGTTGTACCAGACGGAGAGCGGGGTCCATGCCGCGCAGGTAGCGGCAATGGTGGGGATACCCACGAACGGCACGCCTAAGCGGCGCGCCACGGCCTTGACGGTATCCAGCACCGCACCGCCGCCGACGCCAATCACCACGCTGGCGTCACTGCCGGATTCGTTCACCAGATGGATGACGTCGCGCTCGCTGCAGTGGCCTTTAAACAGCAGGTGTTTCGCCCCCGGCGCGTGAAAGCTCTCCGGCAGGAATGGGCGCGCGCCGTCGATAGCGCGCTCGCCGTAAATCCACACCGCGCGGGAAAGCTGTTCCGGGGTAAAGAAGTTATCCAGCTGCGCAAGGCTTCCGGGATGGGAGAAGTAGTTCGCCGGGCCAGGCACGACGCGGATATCGGTGTTGCTCATGGTGTTGTCCTTTTTTAGCAAGCGCTAACCCGATGTTATGTCTGGACATCCGGATGGCTAATAATATTTCGCTTTAACTTATGCCTTTTCCGTCGTTGTCAGTCAACCGGAGCTGTGAAAAATTCGATAAATCAGAAGAGTTATGAAGGATTTACGCGGATGGTTTCCAGTCGCCTTGAGATGCGCGGTATCAGCCTGGCCTTTTCCGGCTTTCAGGCGCTGTCGCGCGTGAACTTCACCTTAACCGGCGGATCGGTACATGCGCTGACCGGCGCCAACGGCGCGGGGAAATCGACGCTGATGGCGGTGCTGTGCGGGACGCACGACCACTATGAGGGCGAAATCTCCATTAATAACCAGCCGGTAAGCATCCGCGAGCCGCTCGATGCCAAACGGCTGGGGATCCACCTCGTGCAGCAGGAGGTGGACGTGGCGCTGATCCCGGGGTTAAGCATCGCCGAGAACATCATGCTCGACCAGCTGGCGCAACCGGGGCATCGCTTTAACTGGCGCGCGATCCGCCAGCAGGCGAGACAGGCGCTGGCGCAGCTGGACGTTACGCTGGACGTCCGCCGTTCCATCGACAGCTGCACGCTTGCCGAAAAGCAGCAGATTTTGCTGGCGCGCGCCCTGTCCCATCACTGCCGTTTTTTGATTCTTGATGAGCCCACCGCGCCGCTGGACGCGCACGAGAGCGAGCGTCTGTTTGCGGTGGTAAGACGGTTAAAGCAGCAGGGCATCGGCGTGGTGTTTATCTCCCACCGCATTCACGAGCTGAAGGCCATCTGCGACACCCTGACGGTGCTGCGCGACGGCAAGCTGATCGAGTCCGGCCCGATGGCCGATCTCAGCGGCGAAGCGATCGTCGAGAAGATGCTCGGCCACGTGCTGAGCGATATCTACCCGCCCGCGCGGCCGCCGCACGGCGACGAAACGTTGCTGCGGGTAGAAGGGCTGCACGACGACGCGCTGCTGAAAGATATCTCCTTGCACCTGCGCAAGGGCGAAATTCTCGGTATTGCCGGGCTGGCGGGCGCGGGCAAAACCGAACTCTGCAAGGCGCTGTTTGGCGCCAGCAAAAGCCGTGTGTCGCGCGGTGAGTTGAATCAACAGCCCTGGCAGCCGCGCGACCCGGCGGACTCGGTGCTGCGCGGCCTGGCGCTGGTGCCGGAAGAGCGGCGCAAAGAGGGCATTTTTATCGACGAGCCGGTGAGCATGAACCTTGCCGTGTGCGCCGATAACAGCTTCTCGCGCTGGAGCCTGTTCGGCCATCGTCAGGCGTGGCGCTGGGCGGAGGAGGTGATCGCCCGCGTCGGCGTGCGCGCCCGCGGTCCCGGGCAGGTTTTGCGACGTTTGTCCGGCGGCAACCAGCAGAAGGTCGCCATCGGCAAGTGGCTGCGCAATGACGCGAGCGTGCTGATCTTCGACGAGCCGACCAAAGGCGTGGACGTGAAGGCCAAAACCGATCTGTTCCAGCTGATTGACGGCCTGGCGCGTGAGGGCAAAGGGGTGATTTACGCCTCCGGCGAATTTGCCGAGCTGGTCGGGCTGTGCGACCGCATCTGCGTGCTGTGGGACGGGCGCATCGTGGCGGAAATCGCCGGGGCCGAGGCCCGTGAAGAGACACTACTTTATTATTCAACCGGAGGAACGGCGTCGTGAGCAAGGCCCTTTCAGTAAACGCGACGGTGTCTGGCCGTCAGCAGATTTTCGATTTTCTCTACAAGTGGGGCATGCTGTTAACCGTCGTCGCGCTGGTGGCCGTCTTTGGCCTGGCGTCGGACAGCTTCCTCGATCCAAACAACATCATCAATATTCTGCGTTCGATTGCCATCGTGACGGTGATAGCTATCGGCGTGTCGATATCGCTGACCATCGGCGGGTTCGATCTCTCCGTAGGATCGACCGCGTCGCTGGCGAACGCGCTGGTGATTTCCCTTTTCGTCTGGCACGGCTTCGGCACCACCGAGTCGATTCTGATCACCCTCGCGCTCTGCACGCTGGTGGGTCTGTTTAACGCCTTTCTGATCGTCATCCTGCGCATTCCGGACATGCTCGCGACGCTGGCCAGCCTGTTTGTGATCCAGGGCGTGGCGATGACCTACAGCTACGGCGGGTCGATTACCGAGAACATGGTGCTGCCGAGCGGTGACATGGCGGAAGGCGCCATCCCTGCGACGTTCAGCCTGCTGGGGCAGGTGCCGACGATTGTGATCATCATGCTGGTGGTGACGGTTCTGGCGCAGCTGGGGCTGTCGCTCACCACTCACGGTCGTCGGATGTACGCCATTGGCGGTAACCCGGAAGCGGCGCGTCTCTCGGGGATTCGCACCACCCGCTACAAGGTGGCGGCCTACGTGATTGCCTCCCTGCTGGCGGGCCTGGGCGGGATTTTGCTGGCCTCGCGCATTGGCTCGTCGCAGGTAAACGCGGGCGGCGGTTACCTGATGGATGCGGTAGCGGCGGCGTGGATTGGCTTCTCGCTGGCCGGGTCCGGCAAGCCGAATGCGCTGGGGACCCTGGTCGGGGCGGTTATTCTCGGCGTGCTGTCGAACGGGCTGGTGATGCTCTCCGTGCCGTATTATGCCATGGACATTATAAAAGGGCTGGTGCTCGCGGTAGCGCTGGCGATTACGTACATACAAAAACGCTGACAACACAACGGGATAAAAAATGAAAAAGATTGCACTCTCTTTGGTGGCATTAGGGTTATTCACCGCTCTGCCTGGCTTCGCGGCCACGCCCGCACCGCTTCCGGCGGCCATTGCCAACCATGACGGCCCGATCCGCATCGCGGTGATCCGTAACCTCGGCTCAGACGACAACACCACGCAGTTTATTGCCGGGGCCATTCAGGAAGGGAAGAAGCTTGGCTTTAAGGTCAGCACCTTTTTAAGCAACGGGGACGACGCCAAATTCCAGGACTTCGTGAACCAGGCCATCAGCCAGAAGTACGACGGGATTATCTTGTCTCAGGGCCGCGATCCGTACTCCACCGCGCTGGTGAAGAAGGCGGTGGACGCCGGGATTAAGGTCGCGGTATTTGATACGGCGGTTAATGGCGAGATCCCGGGCGTGACCGTCACCCAGCAGGACGATGCCTCCCTGACGAACCTCTCCTTCGGCCAACTGGCGAAAGATTTCAACGGCAAGGCCAATATCGTCAAGCTGTGGGTGGCGGGCTTCCCGCCGATGGAGCGTCGTCAGGCGGCGTATAAAGAGTTGCAAAAACAGTACCCGGACATCAAAGAGCTGGAGTCTATCGGCGCGGTCTCTTCTGACGTGCAGGGCGACACCGCCAACAAGGTGGGTGCGATTCTGGCGAAATACCCGAAAGGTAAAATCGACGCCATCTGGGGAACCTGGGACGCCTTCAGCCAGGGCGCCTACAAAGCGCTGAAAGAGAACGGCCGTACCGAGATCAAACTCTACAGCATCGACATCTCCAACCAGGATCTGCAGCTGATGCGCGAGCCGGGCAGCCCGTGGAAGGTGAGCGTGGCGGTGGATCCGAAGCTGATTGGCGCGACCAACGTGCGTCTGGTGGCGAACAAGATTGCCGGGGAAGCCACGCCTGCGACCTACGATTTTAAGGCGGCCGCTATTCCACAGGCGCTGCTGACCGCCCAGCCGGGTGCGGTGAACGTGGCGTCGCTGGGGAAAATCATCCCGGGCTGGGGCCAGACGGAAGATTTTATCGCGCCGTGGTTTGCGACGCTGGAAGCGAAGAATAAATAAAACCCAGCCGGGTGGCGGCTGCGCCTTACCCGGCCTACATTTCGCACCCGTAGGCCCGGTAAGCGCAGCGCCACCGGGCGAAAGGAGCTCAAGGTGACTCATTTACCCCCTCCCGAATACAGCCGCAACATGCGGCTGATTGGCCATAGCGATCAGGGTGGTCGCCCGGACGGCGTGCAACTGATGGTGCACCGCGGTTTCGCTTATATCGGCCATATGGTGTCGCAGGGCTTTTCGATTGTCGACGTGCGCGATCCGAAAAACCCGAAAGCGGTGGGCTACGTGCCCGCGCCGCCCGGCACCTGGAACGTGCATCTGCAGGCGCATGATGACCTGCTGCTGGTCATCAACGCCCGTGATCTTTTTGCCGATGCCCGCTTTGCCGACGAAAAGGTCTACTACACCCGGCAGGTGGGGGAGACTGTCCGCGATGTGCAGGACAAAGGCTGGAGCGCCGGGCTGCGCGTGTTTGATATCTCCACGCCGGACAGGCCGCGCGAAATCGGCTTTCTGTCGCTGAGCGGGATTGGCATTCACCGCATCTGGTACGTCGGTGGCCGCTGGGCGTACGTGTCGGCGCTGATCGACGGTTTTACCGACTACATCTTTCTGACGATCGATCTGGCCGACCCGCGTAAGCCTGAGGTGGCAGGGCGCTGGTGGCTGCCGGGGATGAACCAGGCCGAAGGTGAACTGCCGAACTGGCCGGAAGGGAAACGCTACGCGCTCCACCATGCGATTATTGCCGGCGATACTGCGTACGGCAGCTGGCGCGACGGCGGCCTGACGCTGCTGGACGTGAAGGAGCGTACCCGGCCTAAACTCATTAGCCACCGTAACTGGAGTCCGCCGTTTGGCGGCGGCACGCACACCGCGCTGCCGCTGCCGGACCGCGATCTGCTGGTGGTGCTGGATGAAGCGGTGCTCGACAACCAGGAGGACGGGGAGAAGCTGATCTGGCTGTTTGATATCCGCGAGCCGTCGAACCCGATAAGCATCTCTACCTTCCCGCAGCCGGACGAAACTGACTACGTGGCGAAAGGGGCGCATTTCGGGCCGCACAACCTGCACGAGAACCGGCCGGGGAGCTTTGTCAGCTCCACGCTGATTTTTGCCACGTATCAGAATGCGGGCGTGCGCGCGTATGACATTTCCAATCCGTATCGTCCGGTTGAAACGGGGGCGCTGGTGCCTGCCGCGCCGGCGAAAATGATGGATACCCGCCCGAATCGCCCGCAGGTGATCCAGTCGTGTGACGTGTTCGTGGATGCGCAGGGAATTATCTACAGCACGGACTATAACGGCGGGTTGTCGGTGATTGAGTATTTGGGATGAGAGCGGTTTGATGCCCTCACCCCGGCCCTCTCCCACAGGGAGAGGGAGAAAATCAGAATCGTAGGCCCGGTAAGCGCAGCGCCACCGGGCACAAAGCCGGCACTCAGCTGTACTGCCGTACCCGCGCCACCAGATCTTCCGCGCTGTCGATACGGTCGGCAATCACAATCAGCGCCTTGCCGAGCGTTATCGCGTGGCGAAGGCATTCGTGGCGCATCGCCTCGTCCTGAATGGTGTCGATATCCGCGACGTGGGAAAGCCCGACGCTGCGGCGAATCAGCTCGGTGCCGCAGAATCCAATGGCGTCATGCCAGACCTTTTTCAGGAAGGCGGAGGCATAGCCCGGCGCGCTGAGCGCGGCGTCGCGTGTTTTCTCGTGTGCCAGCGCCTGGAAGCGCTCCGCGAAGGTGTTCCACAGCTCCTGAATATCGGTCAGGCGCTGCTCGCGGGCGGCGGCGGCATCGCGAATGCCCAGGTGCCCCGGCAGGCCGCAGAAGTTCAGCAGCAGGTTGCCGATGGCGGTGCCGACGTCAAAGCCCATCGGCCCGAAATAACCGAACTCGGCGTCGATGGCCTTCAGGCTGCCGTCGGCCACAAAAATCGAGCCGCTGTGAATGTCTCCGTGCAGCAGGGCTTCAGCCTGAGAAAAGAAACGGTGCTTCAGGGAGGCCACGGCAATTTTCAGCTGGGCGTCGTCGCGCAGCGCGGCGACGTCATTTTCCAGCTCGGCCGGGTAGCTGTTGCGTTCGTGGATCTGGTACGGATCGTTGAAGAACAGATCTTCGGTGATCTCGCACATCTCCGGGTTGATGAATTTCGCCACCTGCGCTTTTTTCTCGTGCGGGTGCAGGTAGAAATCGCTGGTGTGGAACAGCGCGTGCGCGAGGTATTCACCCAGCTGACGCGCCGCCTGCGGGTAATAATTATTATTGATCAGCTCGCCGCGCCAGATGCGATGGCTGGAGAGATCTTCCATCACCATCACCGCCAGTTCCGGGTCAAAGTGGTGGATTTTTACGGTGTGCTGCGGGCTGTGCCGATAGTGCTCGACCAGGGTTTGTGCCTCCAGACGGGCGCGGTCCAGCGTCAGCGGCCAGGACTCGCCGACGCAGCGCACGTAGGGCAGCGCCTGCTTAACGATGATGCGGCTCACGCCCTCGCTGTCGAAGATTTTGAACACCAGATTGAGGTTGCCGTCGCCTACCTCCTGCGCCTCCACCAGCGATGAAGGATCGTCAAGGCCGCCAAACTGCCTGGCATATTCCACGGCGTCCTGAGCGGTAAAGGTACGGTATTGCGACATGGCCTGCTCCTCACGGGTTTGCTAATAAAGACATGTAGACGTCTATACATCTGGACTTCATCCTGACACAATGTGCTACAACAACGCAACAGGGAATTAACGACATGCAGACATTACAGACGACCAGCCTGCGGGTAGCGGATAATCAGCTCTTTATTCTCGACCAGCAGGCCCTTCCGCAGGAGAAACGCTGGCTGGATGCCTCAACGGTAGAGGCGCTGGTGGGGCATATTCACGCCCTGCGGGTGCGCGGCGCGCCGCTGATCGGTCTCTCTGCAAGTCTGCTGCTGGCGCTGCTGGCGGAAAACGGCAAAAGCCGTGACGAGCTGGCGGTTGCGCTGGAAACCCTGCGCGCATCCCGCCCGACGGCGGTGAACCTGATGAACAACCTTGACCGCATGAAGCTGGCGCTGTGGCAGGAAGAGTATGTTCCGGCGCTGGTCGCCGAGGCGCTGCGCCTGATCGACGAAGACAAACGACTCTGTGACGCCATTGCGAGAGCGGGTAGCGCGCTGGTGAAGCCCGGCAGCCGCCTGCTGACCCACTGCAATACCGGCGGGCTGGCAACGGCGGGCGTCGGCACCGCGCTGGGGGTGATTGCTCACGCGCATCAGGAAGGCAAGGTCAGCAACGTCTGGGTCGATGAAACCCGTCCGCTGCTGCAGGGCGGTAGATTGACCGCGTGGGAGCTCGGCGAGCTGGGCGTGCCGTATCAGCTGATTACCGACTCCATGGCCGCCAGCCTGATGGCGAAAGGGCAGGTGGACGCCGTGTGGGTGGGTGCAGACCGCATTGCCGCCAACGGCGACGTGGCGAACAAGATTGGCACCTATTCCCTGGCGGTGCTGGCGAAATTCCACGGCATTCCGTTCTACGTGGCCGCGCCGCAAACGACCCTCGACCCGGACTGCCCCAACGGCGACGCGATCCCGATTGAGCAGCGCGCCGCCAGCGAGGTGACGGGCGTCGCCGGAAGCTTTGGCGCGGTGCAGTGGGCGCCGGAAAACGCGCAGGTCTATAACCCGGCGTTTGACGTAACGCCCGCCTCGCTGATTAGCGGCTGGGTGCTGGATACGGGTGTGGTCACACCGGAAGCGGTGGCAAACGGCAAATTCGCCTGAGTCCGGCTATCCTTTAAGGGGTTCCCTTAAGAGGACAATATCGTGACGCTCGATCCTGAAACAGACTTAAAACTGGAGCGCGTGGTGGATGCCCCGCGCGACCTGCTGTGGCTCTGCTGGACTACGCCCGAGCATATCAAAAACTTCTTCATTCCTGCTCCCCATAAGGTGACCGAATGCGACCTCGACCTCCGCGTGGGCGGACGGTTCAACACCGTGTTTGAGGTGGACGGTCAGCGGATGGATAACCGGGGTGTGTTCCTTGAAATCGACCCGGGAAAAAAGCTGGTCTTTACCGACGGCTATACCGAAGGCTGGAAACCGGCCGAGAAGCCGTTTATGACGGCGATCCTGCTGCTGGAAGAGGTGGGCGAGGGCAAAACCCGCTATACGGCGATTGCGCGCCACCCCACGAAGGAAATCCGCGAGCAGCACGAGCAGATGGGCTTCCACGAAGGGTGGGGGATAGTGCTGGATCAGCTGGTGGAGTATGTGAAGGGATTGAAGCGTTGAAGCTCGAGCGGCCTGATGCCCTCACCCCAGCCCTCTCCCACAGGGAGAGGGAGCAAACACTAAAAACGGCAGCTCTAGCTGCCGTTTTGCTTTCACCTAAGCGAGGCGCGGATACGCATCCGCAATGGCGTTACCGGTAAACTGGGCCACCCAGCCTTCCGGATTATCGAAAATACGAATCGCCGTAAAGTTTGGCTCTGAGCCCATATCAAACCAGTGCGGCGTGCCCGCGGGCACGGAGATGAGGTCGTTTTTCTCGCACAGCACCTGATATACCTCATCGCCAATGTGCAGGCAGAACAAGCCCGCGCCTTCCACGAAAAAGCGTACTTCGTCCTCGCCGTGGGTGTGTTCGTTCATGAACTTCGCGCGCAGCGCGTCTTTCTGCGGATTGTCGGCGCGCAGGCTGATCACGTCCCAGCTCTGGTAACCCTTCTCTGCGACCAGTTTGTCGATAGCATGTTGATACGCCGCGATCACGGCTTCAGGCGCGGGATCGTGTCCTAAATCGCGATCCGCCGCCCAGCGTTCAAACCGCACGCCTTTCGCGTTGAGCTGTTGGGCAATCTCGGCGGCGTCAGTGCTGTGCCACTGGTGTTGACTGGCGTCTTTGTCGGAATAAATGGTCAATGCGCTCATGAAGGGATCTGCTCCGGGTTAATCTCGTCAAACTGGTGGACCTGATGGTGGTGGCTTGCGCCGTCATCATCACCGCGAATCAGCTGCAGGGTACGAAAACCTGCTTGTTCAGCCGCGTCCAGCTCCTGATGAATATCGGAGAGGAAGAGGATCTGCGACGGGGCTATGCCCGTTTGCGCCGCAATGTTCTGATAAGACTGCACCTCGCGCTTGGCGCCGATGTGGGTGTCGAAATAGCCGCTGAACAGATGAGTAATATCACCTTCGTCGCTGTAGCCAAATAACAGTTTCTGCGCAGCGACGGAGCCAGAGGAATAAACATAGAGATCAATCCCTTGCGCTTTCCATTTTTCCAGCGCGGGCAGCACGTCCGGGTAGAGATGGCCGGTAAAGTCGCCGTTGACGTAGCCGTCGTGCCAGATGATCCCCTGCAGCGCTTTAAGCGCAGTGGATTTACGGTCTTCATCCATAAAGGCAAACAGGGCGTCGATAAGTTCGCTGACGCTGGCGTGTGGGTTAGCGATTTCATCACGCAGGTTGTCCAGAATGGATTTCACCGGCTCGGCGTACTGCTGAGCGGTCACGAAGGCCGCCAGCCGCTCACGCGCATAGGGGAACAAAACATCATGGACAAAACGAATATCGCTGGTGGTCCCTTCAATATCCGTCACAATCGCGCGAATCATACTCTCTCCAGTTGTCGTAAACGCATTTCACATTCAAACAGGAATTCCAGTCCTTCCAGATGACGGCGGGCTTCGGCCACATCGCGTCCCCAGCAGGTTAAGCCATGGCCACGCAGAAGAAAACCATAATTAAGCGGACGTTCCTGCGCGTAATGGGCGATTCGCGAGGCGAGGGCGTCAATATCCTGGTCGTTATCGAAGACCGGGATAGCCACCGTGTCCAGATGCGTGGTCTGTCCGGTGAGGGATTTTTGCATCTCAAAGCCGCTGATGTTGAGCTCGGCCTCTTTGACCAGACGGGACAGCACCGTGGCGTTAACCGTGTGAACGTGCAGGACGGCGTTTGCCTCAGGGAACAGACGATAAATCAGCGTGTGCAGCCCGGTCTCCGCCGACGGTTTACGACCGGACGGCGCGCGGTTGGTGGCGATCTCCACCTGCAGAAAGTCATCGGTTGTGAGGCTACCTTTGTCTTTGCCGGATTCGCTGAGCCAGCAGAGATGTTCGTCCTGACGCACCGACATGTTACCGCCGGTAGCGGGCGCCCAGCCTTTGGCACCGATCCAGCGGCAGGCGTCGACCAGATGCGTGAGTTGCAGGTTGTCTGTCATTTTCCTTTTACCCTCTCGGACAGGAATATTCATATTGTTTAGACGTCTAAGCGTCTTGATTGCCAAAGACTAACATCGTGTTATAGTGGCAGCAACATAAGTATTACAAGCAGGCACAACATAATGAGTATTAACGCCTTGATTCCGCAAAGTAAACTACCCAATCTCGGTACCACCATCTTTACGCAGATGAGCGCTCTGGCGCAGCAGCACAACGCCATTAACCTTTCGCAGGGGTTCCCGGATTTCGACGGCCCGGCTTATCTGCAGGCGCGTTTAGCGTATCACGTGGCGCAGGGGGCGAATCAGTATGCGCCAATGACGGGCGTACAGGCGCTGCGGGAAGCCATTGCCGACAAAACGGCTGAGCTGTATGGTCATAAGCCCGATGCGAACAGCGACATCACGGTGACGGCAGGGGCGACCGAAGCGCTGTATGCGGCCATCACCGCGCTGGTGCGCGCGGGCGATGAAGTGATCTGCTTTGACCCGAGCTACGACAGCTATGCGCCTGCGGTTGAACTTTCCGGCGGCGTGGTGAAACGCGTGGCGTTACAGCCACCGCATTTCCGCCCTGACTGGCAGGCATTTGCTGCGCTGCTGAGTGATAAAACCCGTCTGGTGATCCTGAATACCCCGCATAACCCGTCCGCGACGGTGTGGCAGAAAACGGACTTCGCCGCGCTGTGGCAGGCCATTGCTGAACGTGAAATTTACGTGCTGAGCGATGAAGTTTACGAGCACATCTGCTTTGCAGAAGAGGGACACGCCAGCGTGCTGGCCCATCCGCAGCTTCGCGAGCGCGCTATCGCCGTCTCATCGTTCGGTAAGACCTACCATATGACCGGCTGGAAAGTGGGCTACTGCGTCGCACCGGCCGCCATTAGCGCTGAGCTGCGCAAGGTGCATCAGTACCTGACCTTTGCCGTGAACACGCCGGCTCAGCTGGCGCTGGCGGATATGCTGCGCGCGGAGCCCGAGCATTATCGCGCGCTGCCGCGTTTCTACCGTGAACGTCGGGATCTGTTCGTGACGGCGCTGAGTAAAAGCCGCCTGGAAATTTTGCCGTCTGAAGGAACCTATTTCCTGCTCGCGGACTACAGCGCGATTTCCGATCTGGATGACGTCAGCTTTTGCCAGTGGTTGACAAAAGAGGTGGGGGTGGCCGCCATTCCGCTGTCGGTATTCTGCGCCGATCCCTTCCCACACAAGCTGATCCGTCTTTGCTTTGCCAAGCAGGAATCGACGCTGCTGGCGGCGGCAGAGCGTTTGAATACGCTCTGATTATTTCACCGTCCAGGCTTCGGAATAGCGACGGTCTGCAAACAGCGCCAGCAGACCGTTGATTTGCTTGAGGCGCAGCACCTCGTCGCTGTCCATTCCGAGCTCTTTGCCAATTCGCTCATCATTCCAGCCGAGCTGTGCCAGTTCGCGCACGATCTCTGACATGGCGTTAATCTGGTGCCGACCCCGCGCCCGGTTGTGACGGATCGTGGCGGCCATACGGTCATGCTTTTCCTGTCGGTCCTGGCGCAGGCAGGTGACGGGGAGATATCCCTTGAGCTGGCGCTTTAACGCCGCCCGATTTTTGCCGATTTCATGGCGATGGAAACCATCCACAATTTCGTAATGTTGCGGTTCACTTTCCGTTACGACAAGAGGTTGGGTGAAGCCATCGAGTTCCAGCGACCTGGTGAGCAGCCGTTTTTCTGGAGGGGCAACGTTATTGGGGTTGTAGTCGTTAGCGATAATCGCGTCCTGTTTGATCCAGAGCACGCAGTCTATCGGTTGCTCACGAAAAGGACTGTGTCGATGGATCGCTTCACGAAAGGCATTGATGGCGTTAATCCGATCCTCTTCGGAAAGTGACTGCAGGTACGTTTCGATCTCAGTAATTATTCTTTGTCGCATAAAATGCCCCACTCCTTGCGTTTCGCCTTCACTCTGTCGCTGTAGCGCTGATAATGTTTGGGTTTATTTGGGCTGAACGACAGCGCCCTGCACCAGTAGTCATTATTAAGTAAAACCTTACAAATACGGCGCCATGAGGGGATGTCTTTGGCGCCGATATCGCCCTCCTGCGTCTCGGGAATATCCGGCATGCCTCTCTTCTGATACCAGTGCAGATAGATCGCGATTTTATTGCGGTAATGCTCAGCCGTGTTTTGCGGCATGCTGTCCAGCAGGAGCATGGCGTAGTCGCGCCAGCCGAGGTGCCCGGGTTTGAGGATTTTGCGGTGGCCGTAAAAATGGTTGTCCTGCCCGGCGTAGATGCCGCCGCTGCGCACGCCGCTGACGCGCTCGCACATCGCGGCCCAGCGCTCGGGCTCGAGAACGTGATAGAGCCAGAGCCCCTGGCGCTGTTCCGGGCCGAAGGGTTCGCAGATGCGCATATACCGCGGCGGGACGCCCGCCTGAAACATGAGGTTGTAGAGCGGGTTATAGCTGCACCCGGATTTTGCAAACCATGTCCAGATGTCTGCGGTTTTCCAGTCGTAGAGAGGATAGACGTACCACGCGTGCCCCCCGGGAGCGGTGGTTGTCCAGGGCTTATCGTCCGCGAAGCGCTGCTTGCGGTTGTTGGCGATGGTCAAAAACCGGTTGTAGGATTCATCGGCGCGGATGCCCACCAGCATGGCTGCCGGCCGGTGCAGGGCAAACCAGTCGGAAAACGAGCGGACAAACGCTTCAAAGGTCATTCCCGCCTGGTAAAAATCAAAATAATCGGCAGCGGTGATGGCATCTTCCGGCGGCTGGCGCACCCAGTGCACGCCCGGCGCCCAGCACTGCCATTCCGGCTGATACTGTGAGAGCGAATTCTGCGTGGTCAGCGGAAGCGCCACCCAGTAAAAGTGCTCGATGACGTCCCGGTAGCATTCGCGTAGCGCATTAACGTGCTCAATGGTGCAGGAGAACTGCGCCTCCCAGTCAATAAACAGCACGCTGATTTTTCGCTTTTGCGCCCGGGCCATTTGCGCGGTGAGATGCAGCATGACGGTGGAGTCTTTGCCGCCGGAAAAGGAGACGCAGATACGGGAAAAAGTGGCGAACGTCCAGTCGATGCGCGCCTGCGCGGCCTCCAGCACGTTAAGCTGCAGGGGATGTTTATACAGTGACATGTGCAATCTCTTCCTGAGGATGACTGTCGGGGCTTTTATTTACGCTAATTAAACATGAATAGTAAAGATATTAAAGCGAAACCGGAATAATGCGATTTATCCATGCCTGGATTGTTGCCCAAATGTAATTAAAAAGTATTCGGGCAATATCGGAAATTATTCCGCTTCGATCTTTTCAATGAATTGCGAAAACACGCTGCTGTTTAACGCTGAACGATTATATAGCATAAAAATATCTAATTTCGGAACCGTGAAAGGCAAGGCGACGCGCTTCAGGTTGAGAATGTCTTTATATCGCTCAAACATTGCGGTTGGAACAAAACCGACTAAATCACTCATGCCAATAATATTCATAATCGAAATCAGCGAGTCGCTGCGGAAGCAGAAATTCCGTTCCGGAAGGAGTACGTTCGACTGCTGCTGGAAGTCCTTTATGCCGTTCTCCTGGCTGCGCATCAGCGTGAATTTTTCCTGGCAGAGCTCCTCAAGCGTTGCGCTATCGCCAAGGCGGGGGTGCTCTTTGCAGCAGACCAGCTGTGCCGAAAACTGGATAAAGCGGGTACAGACGATAGAGCGGCTGTTAACCGGCGCAAAACTAAACACCAGATCGGCCTTGCGGTAGGCGAGCAGATCCTCGGCCGACTCAGGCGATAAGACCACATCATTATGTTCTATCTCGTAATTTCCGTCCGCAAGCAGAGACCTTAGCAGGTCGCCCAATCGCCCCTGGACCAGAATCTGCGGGCAGTAGATGACAAAGCTCTTTTTGATCTGCGCGTTATTCAGGATATTGATGGTCTGCTCAATATGGTTAAGGTTTTCTTCCAGATGATGATGCAGGTTGATCCCCACGGTCGTCGGGGTGATGCCTTTACCTGAACGAATAAAAAGCGGGTCATTCAGCTGCGTACGCAGGCGTTGCAGGGACTGGCTCACCGCAGAGGGCGTGATATAGAGTGTTTCCGCTGCCTTGCTAATGCTGAGGTGCTGATAAATGCACTCAAAAATGACTAACAGATTGAGATCGAATTTTTTAAGGTCATAAAGATTTGCCATGGATCATCCTGAGTGTGTTGTTGTCATCTCATAACTGATAACTATAGTTCGAAGTTAATCATTTACAATCCTTGTGATTAACCTGCTTATTATATTTTGAATTCAAGCTTAATATATCACGAGGCTGGATTATTGAAATAGAACTTCAGCCGTTATTAAGATATTTTTATCTTTAAAACGTGCGGCGTTGTTCTCAAATAAGCACTCCCGGTTATACATTTGCTGTGACGCATTATTGCCACTTTAGCGCTGGCTACCAGTCTGACCACTTATTGCAATCCATTCTCATTATTAATTCTCTCGTTATGTCGGGCAGACGCGGGCGTTATTCGGTAAAACCTATCGCAGCCATAGGCCGGAATGCCGGCGTGACGGATTGCCCAAACTGAAAACCGGTGCTGTAATCAAACCGCTGTTACGGCCTGATATAAGGTATGTAGAGCGCAACGCAACGCCAGTCCAGGCTGGCACTGAAAGTTCCTGTGGAAAGTTCAGGTATTAGGGCCGCCCACCAGGGCGGCCTTTTTACGTTCAGGCTTTCCGTTAATTCAGTTCACAACGTTGTCTTGTTGGTGTTGTAAGGTTTGGCTGATTGATTTGATAAAGCATACGCATTAGCCCCGATGGATAAAGTTGGTTACCTTACATCTCAACGAAAACACGGAGGAAGTACAGATGTCTTTGATTAACACTAAAATTAAACCTTTCAAAAACCAGGCGTTCAAAAACGGTGAGTTCATCGAAGTAACCGAGAAAGATACCGAAGGTCGCTGGAGCGTCTTCTTCTTCTATCCGGCTGACTTCACCTTCGTTTGCCCGACCGAACTGGGCGACGTGGCTGACCATTACGACGAACTGCAGAAGCTGGGCGTAGACGTTTACTCTGTGTCTACCGATACCCACTTCACCCACAAAGCGTGGCACAGCAGCTCTGAAACCATCGCCAAAATCAAATACGCGATGATCGGTGACCCGACTGGCGCCCTGACCCGTAACTTCGACAACATGCGTGAAGATGAAGGCCTGGCAGACCGCGCGACCTTCGTCGTTGACCCGCAGGGCATTATCCAGGCTATCGAAGTTACCGCTGAAGGTATCGGCCGTGATGCGTCTGACCTGCTGCGTAAAGTGAAAGCAGCGCAGTATGTCGCTTCTCACCCAGGTGAAGTGTGCCCGGCTAAATGGAAAGAAGGCGAAGCAACGCTGGCGCCATCTCTGGACCTGGTCGGCAAGATCTAAGTCTGTAAAGCCTGGCGGCGCTACGCTTGCACAGGCCTACAGTATCGTAGGCCGGGTAAACGAAGTGCCACCCGGCAATCAATGGGCGCACCCGCGCCCATGTTATTCCAGCACCATGATGCAAGTTGCATTCAGGCCGCCCACATAAGGCAGCTTGCATGATGACGTCTTAAGAGAGGGAAGAACAATGCTCGACACAAATATGAAAACCCAGCTCAAGGCCTACCTTGAGAAACTGACTAAACCCGTTGAGCTGATTGCCACGCTGGACGACAGCGCGAAATCGGCAGAGATCAAAGAACTGCTGGCTGAGATCGCCGAACTGTCGCCAAAAGTGACCTTCAAAGAAGATAACTCGCTTAACGTCCGTAAGCCTTCTTTCCTGATTACTAACCCAGGCTCTGAGCTGGGGCCGCGTTTTGCCGGCTCGCCGCTGGGGCATGAATTTACCTCGCTGGTGCTGGCGCTGCTGTGGACCGGCGGTCATCCGTCGAAAGAGGCGCAGGCGCTGCTGGAGCAGATCCGCGATATCGACGGTGATTTTGAGTTTGAAACCTATTACTCGCTCTCCTGCCACAACTGTCCGGACGTGGTGCAGGCGCTGAACCTGATGTCGGTCCTCAACCCGCGCATCAAGCACACGGCAATTGACGGCGGTACATTCCAGAATGAAATCACCGATCGCAACGTGATGGGCGTTCCGGCGGTGTATCTGAACGGTCAGGAATTCGGTCAGGGTCGTATGACGCTGACCGAAATCGTCGCCAAAGTGGATACCGGTGCCGAAAAACGTGCCGCAGAAGCGCTGAACAAACGTGATGCCTATGACGTGCTGATTGTCGGTTCCGGTCCGGCGGGCGCGGCGGCAGCGGTGTACTCTGCACGCAAAGGGATCCGTACCGGCCTGATGGGCGAGCGCTTCGGTGGCCAGGTACTGGATACCGTGGACATTGAAAACTATATCTCCGTGCCGAAAACCGAAGGCCAGAAACTGGCCGGCGCGCTGAAGGCGCACGTCAGCGATTACGACGTAGACGTGATCGACAGCCAGAGCGCCAGCAAGCTGGTGCCTGCTGCGGTTGAGGGGGGGTTACACCAGATTGAAACCGCCTCCGGCGCAGTGCTGAAAGCACGCAGCATCATCATTGCCACCG
Source organism: Enterobacter sp. TCD1-1 (assembly GCF_020567405.1). Lineage (NCBI taxonomy): Bacteria > Pseudomonadati > Pseudomonadota > Gammaproteobacteria > Enterobacterales > Enterobacteriaceae > Enterobacter > Enterobacter sp. TCD1-1. The sequence continues at coordinate 345,658 of NZ_JAJCXF010000001.1, forward strand.
GGGCGAAATGGCGCAACATGAACGTCCCGGGTGAAGATCAGTATCGCACCAAAGGCGTGACCTACTGCCCGCACTGCGACGGCCCGCTGTTCAAAGGCAAGCGCGTGGCGGTGATCGGCGGCGGAAACTCCGGCGTGGAAGCGGCTATCGACCTGGCGGGGATTGTTGAACACGTAACCCTGCTGGAGTTCGCGCCAGAAATGAAAGCCGACCAGGTGCTGCAGGACAAAGTTCGCAGCCTGAAAAACGTCGACATCATACTGAACGCGCAGACCACGGAAGTGAAGGGCGACGGCAGCAAGGTGACCGGTCTGGAATACCGCGACCGCGTAAGTGGCGACGTGCACAGCGTGCAGCTTTCAGGGATCTTCGTGCAGATTGGTCTGCTGCCAAACACCACCTGGCTGGAAGGCGCGATTGAGCGCAACCGCATGGGCGAAATCATCATCGATGCGAAGTGTGAAACCAGCGTGAAGGGCGTGTTTGCGGCGGGCGACTGCACCACCGTGCCGTACAAACAGATCATTATCGCCACGGGTGAAGGGGCGAAGGCGTCTCTCAGCGCGTTTGACTACCTGATCCGCACCAAAACCGCATAAGAAAAGAAAGTAAGGCTACACCTGCAATAGCGAGAGGCCACCGAAAGGTGGCCTCTTTTTTTATCTGACGACCATCACCGGTATATGCGTGTGGCGGATCACGCTGGAGGCGTTAGATCCCAGCAGATGCGTGGTAATGGAAGGGTTGCGCGAACCGATGACCACCACGTCTGCTTTCAGCTCGTTCGCCAGTTCATTTACCGCATCACGTACGCTGCCGAATCTGACATGCGTTTTGATCCGTGAAGGGTCGATGCTGAAGTGGCTGACCATGGTTTGCAGGCGCGTTTCCGCCTCGTGCTGCAAATGCTCTTCGAAGCGGCGCACATCGGCAGCAAAGCGGTGCAGGCTCAGGCTGGCGGAGCCCGGGAGCACGTGCAACAGATGGATAACCCCGTCCTGCTGCGCCAGGAACTCCGCGTGGCGTACGGCCTTGTCGCTCAACTCCATCTCAAAAACATCAACCGGCATAATGATTCTCTGATACATACCCGTTTCTCCTTGTTTATAAACGCTGTACTCATTCAACCACAAAATAGTCATGGTTTCTGTAAGCGCCCCGTCAGTTTTCTTATCTTGCCAGGATAAATCTCAAAAGAACCGTATTCACGGGCAGACCTTCAGGGGTAGCTACCCTTATACACTTACCTGGAACCTTTCGGAGGTCGCATGAAAGCACTTACGTATCACGGTCCACACCATGTTCGCGTCGAGAATGTCCCCGACCCCATCATCGAACAGCCCGACGATATCATTCTGCGCGTCACGGCCACGGCTATCTGCGGCTCCGATTTGCATCTCTATCGCGGAAAGATCCCGAAGGTGCAGCACGGCGATATTTTTGGCCATGAGTTTATGGGGGAAATCGTCGAGTGCGGTGCAGAGGTCAAGAATTTGCAAAAAGGCGATCGCGTAGTGATCCCCTTTGTCATCGCCTGCGGAGACTGTTTCTTCTGTCGTCTGCAGCAATACGCGGCCTGTGAGAATACCAACGCCGGGCAGGGTGCTGCACTGAACAAAAAGCAAATCCCCGCGCCGGCCGCGCTGTTTGGCTATAGCCACCTCTACGGCGGTGTGCCGGGGGGACAGGCGGAATACGTTCGCGTGCCAAAGGGGAACGTCGGGCCGTTTAAAGTCCCGCAGCTTCTTTCTGATGATAAAGCACTGTTCCTGTCCGACATTTTACCCACGGCCTGGCAGGCGGCAAAAAATGCACAGATTGAAAAAGGCTCAAGCGTAGCCGTTTTCGGTGCCGGGCCGGTGGGGCTACTGACCATTGCCTGCGCGCGGCTGCTGGGGGCTGAGCAGATCTTTGTCATCGATCACCATCCTTACCGGTTGCGATTTGCCGAGGCACGATACGGCGCAATTCCCATCAACTTCGATGATGATAACGACGCCGCGGAAAAAATCATCGAGCAGACCGCGGGCCAGCGCGGCGTTGACGCTGTGATTGATGCGGTCGGGTTTGAAGCGAAAGGCAGCACCACGGAAACGATCCTCAGCAATCTTAAAATTGAAGGCAGCAGCGGCAAAGCGTTGCGTCAGTGCATTGCTGCCGTGCGGCGCGGTGGGGTGGTCAGCGTACCCGGCGTATACGCAGGGTTTATCCATGGCTTCCTGTTTGGCGATGCCTTTGATAAGGGGCTGACGTTTAAGATGGGCCAGACGCACGTCCATGCCTGGTTGGGGGAACTGTTACCGCTGATCGAAAAAGGGCTGCTTACGCCGGAAGAGATCGTGACCCATTATCTCCCCCTTGCGGATGCGGAGCGTGCCTATAAGATTTTCGAAAAACGGGAGGAGGAGTGCCGGAAGGTGATTTTGGTCCCGGGGGCAGACACGCCCGAAGCCGCAGAGCAGACCGTTAAGGGCTTGGTGAACGCCTTCCCGGGTGGGGTGGCCTGAGAATGTTCGCTTACCAGTGGCGTTCAAGATAGAGCACGGCCGTGACGATAATCGCCACAAAAATCAGAAAGATAAGTGTGATAACGCCTATCTCACTCATGACCGTCCCCGCGGCACCAAAACAGATTAAGCGTGGATTAAGGCCATTTTGCGCGGTATAGGAAAATCGGGTGAATTTGCGGAAAGAGGATGCGGCTGCATCCTCTGTGCAAAGCGGGTAGGCGCTTATTCAGAAGAGATTAACGCAGGTAATCGCCCGCGGCTTCTGGCTGGTAGAGCAGCTCCAGCACTTCCAGATGGGTCGAGGCACCGCCCGGCAATTCCCAGTGGATCGTATCCCCCGTACGCAGCCCCAGCAGTGCGGCACCCACAGGGGCCAGAACAGAAAGCTGTGCGCTGCTGTCGGTCATCTGAGCGGGGTAAACCAGCGTACGGGTCAACTCTTCACCGGTGGTCAGGTTGCGGAATTTCACCTGGCTGTTCATGGTGACCACGTTATGCGGCATCGTCTCAGGCGTGCACATCTGTGCCCGGTCGAGCTCCTCATTCAGGGCGTCGGCCACGGGGAGCGAGGCGAACTCCGCTTTTTCCAGCAGCCTGTCGATACGTTCTGCGTCGAGCTCATTGATGATAATGGTAGGTCTGGACATTTTTTACTCCATGTCGTTAATGCTGCGTCTTACGCAGAAACTGATCCAAAAGAAAACCCTCGCCGTCTGGCAGCGAGGGTTTAACTCTCCCGATGATACTGGCTGAGCGCGCAAGTTTGAAGTGATGAAAGTCACATTCATGGGCCATATGAATTTTGCTGAAATTTATTCAGTCTTCATTCCTGGCGGAATACGTTACGCTGAGTGTCCTGAATCCGGGCGTTGCCCGCCAACGAGAGAGAATTATGTACTTCTATCAACCGTCTCAGGGACACGGCCTGCCGCATGACCCGCTGAACGCCATTATTGGTCCGCGTCCGATAGGCTGGATCTCCTCATGCGATAAGGCCGGTCAGCTGAACCTCGCACCGTACAGCTTCTTTAACTGCTTTAACTATCGCCCACCGATCATCGGCTTTTCCAGCAATGGCTGGAAGGACAGCGTGCGTAATATTACTGAGACAAAAGAGTTTGTCTGGAATCTGGCAACGCGCGATCTTGCCCAGGCGATGAATCAAACCTCCGCGATGCTTCCCCACGACCGGGATGAATTTAGCTTTGCCGGGCTCACGCCAGCGGCCAGCCAGCTGGTGAACGCCCCTCGCGTTGCTGAAAGCCCGGTGAATTTTGAGTGTCGCCTGTCGCAGTGCATTCAGTTGACGGGGGCTGACGGTACGCCGGTGGACACGTGGCTGGTGCTGGGGGAAGTGGTTGGTATCCATATTGCCGAAACGCTGCTGGAAGAGGGGATATACCAGACGGCGAAAGCGCAGCCCATCCTTCGTGCGGGTGGGCCGACGGCGTACTATGGCATCAGCGATGAAAACCGGTTTGATATGGTGCGCCCAACGGTGGATCAGTAGCCGGCTTTATCAATCACAAATTGTTTACCGCAGTTACCCGGATGTGGCTGCGGGGCAAATGAGGTCGCAGAAAGCGGGTTGTTAATGGTGTCTGCCTTCAGCGAAATCTGCATCTCGGTCAGATAAGCCGGGTTGCCGCTGCAGGTCAGCTTGAACGCTTTGACGTTCTCGTTGCCCCAGCTCCTGGCCACGGCACTGTCAAAATCGCTGCGAGTGACGGTTTTCCCGTAGTGACCGGCAAGGAATTTACCGACCGCACTGTTTTTAATTTCCTGATTCATCCGCACCATCGTGCCGAAATAGGCATCGGGATCGAAACCAAAGCAGACGCCGTGTTTAGCGTATTCGTAACGCTCCAGGCAGGAGTTACCGCCCGCGCCCGGCATCACGTCGTTGAGCTTTGCGGCAGCGGAAAGCGACAGCCCGGTTTCGGCGGCTTCGCATTTGCGGCTGGCCTTCACTTCCGGCATGTTCGGAATGGGACGCGTGGCGCAACCAAAACGCATCCAGCGACGCTCATCTACCCCGCGTGCGGCAATGGATTTCGGCAGGCCGGGCCATAACCCGTGAACGGTCAGAAAATCGGCTTTATTTTCGCGCTCTTTTTGCAGACGACATTCGTCAGGTTCATTGCGGTTGCGCTCGACCATGCTCTGGCAAAACCCGGTTTGCCAGGACAGAGCCAGCACATAGCGATCGAAATCGCCATACTGGGTTGCCTTGAGCGGTTCTGCCTGTGTGGAGAAGACACAGAGTGCAAGCGCGATTGCGCCGGACGGGATAACAATATCCTTCCTGAACATATGATTTCCTGATCGAATGAGCGTGATTAATTTCTGGGGGTTATTAAAGCACAAAAAGCGCCCGCAGGCGCTTTCTGGATATCCCTAATTTAGGTTAGGCTGCGCCGGGAACCAGCACCTCCGTGGCGATAATTACGATAATCAGCCCAACCAGAACGGGTACGGAGGTGCGTTTTACCACTTCGAATGGGGAGATTTTTGCCATCCCGGCAACGGCGACCACTACGCCTGATACCGGGGAGATGGTACGGCCCAGGTTTGACGCCTGCAGCATGGGAATGGAGAGATAGGCCGGGTTAATACCGGAGGAGTGAGCCAGTTTCGGGATCATCTCAACGAAAGCGTAGAAAGGCGCATTACCGGAACCGGTGGTCATCGCCGCCAGCATGGTGAGTACCACCAGGACCAGCATCAGGATAATACTGGCCGATCCGAACGAGGTGGCGATAGAGATCAGGCTCTGGATAAAGCCGATGGTGCTCAAACCCTGGGCAAAAACGCCCGCTGCCACCAGCAGCATCACCACGCCAGCGAAGGCATCCGCCATGCCGCGATAGGCCACTTCCAGACCCGAGAACACCTTTTGTGTGTTAAAACCACGCACAAATTCCAGCACGGCAGCCAGCAGCATGCAGATCACCAGAATGGTGATAATGTGCAGCTGCGGGCCCCATTTGCCGTCAAAAATCAGCACCCCAATAATCGGCGTGAAGGGCAGAATGGCATAAAACGCGGGAGCGGTGGTGGTGATTTCACTCACGTCCATCATTTCATGGCTGATGTTTTCTTTCTTATCGAGATAGCGCTGCCAGAAGAAATGCGCGATACCCATGCCGACAATGGCAACAATGGAGATCGGCAGCGTGGTTTTAAAGGCGAAGTCGATGAGCGACATCTCCGCAGCCTTTGCCGCCAGCACGACGTCGCCGGAGGTCGGGGAGAGAATAATCGCAGCCGGAGACGCGCAAATGGCTGCTGCCGCGCCGCGGCTGATACCGACGTTCACCATGACCGGGAACAGCGTGGCCATCAGCAGTACGCCAAGTCCGGTAGCCGACGAAACGGCCAGTGACATCAGGCAGGCGAGGAAATAGGCGGCGACCATCAGCAGATACGGCGAGTTGATGTATTGCAGGGGTTTGGAGGCAAGCTTAACGACCATGTCGTTGGCGCCGATGTGGGTCATGTAGGCCGCAAAACCGCACAGCATCATGATCATCATGCCCAGGTCACCGCCGCGGCTCATGAGCAATATTTTAATATATTCCACAATATCGGTGGCGGTGTAACCGGTGCTGGTTGCGCTGGCAGGCAACACCTGATGCCCCATCAGTGCGCTGATAATCAGCAGCGTTAAACCGCCAACAAATAATACGCCCGTGGCCGAGTAGCCTTTAATGATGTAGCGTGCGACACCGACAATGACGACGACTCCAATAAGGAGCTCGAATAACGTAAGCATGATTTCCCCTGTATCTCTGCTGCTATGGAGCACAAAAAATCAATAAAAAAAAGAAGGATGAAAATGTGCCGAATAAATGGCCTGTTCTTGCTGATTAAAATCAATAAACAGACGACTAGAGAGCAGAACAACCGTGTTTTTGCCATGGCTCATACATTTATGCCATGCGGGTCTTGACCGTCAGAAATAGCGCAATATGTCCTTACAATGATAACAGATTGTTAATATTTTGTATAATGCGGCATGTTGCTGATAAAGAAGGTGAAACAGGCTAAAGACCCACCCTGTATGTGCTTATTCGACCTTGCTGTCCGGTTTTATTAAGAATATTCCCGGAAAAAGGCCGAATAATTAGGAATAACGCTGATGCCGTTAAGCTTTGATTCAACTATTTTATGGTAAACTTTGCCTCGAATACTAAGAATGGTAATTGCATTGTGATCGTACGTAATACATTTTTCTCAATTTTATTGTTTATTTTTGGGCAGTTAACGTTTTCTTCTGTTGCACAGGCAGAGGGCAACGCGACGGATAAAGGGTGGTTCTCAACCTTTACGGATAATGTCTCCCAGACCTGGACGTCGCCGGAACATTATGATCTCTATGTTCCGGCAATAACGTGGCATGCGCGTTTTGCATATGACAAAGAGAAGACCGATAAATACAACGAGCGTCCGTGGGGCGCCGGTTTTGGTCAGTCGCGCTGGGATGAAAAGGGAAACTGGCATGGCATCTATCTGATGGCCTTTAAAGATTCCTTTAATAAATGGGAGCCGATTGGAGGCTACGGCTGGGAGAAAACCTGGCGCCCGCTAGCCGACGAGAACTTCCATGTTGGGTTGGGCTATACCGCGGGGGTCACCGCGCGTGACAACTGGAACTACATTCCGATCCCGGTGCTGCTGCCTTTGGCTTCTATCGGCTACGGTCCCGCAACGTTCCAGATGACCTACATTCCGGGCACGTATAACAACGGCAACGTCTACTTCGCCTGGATGCGTTTTCAGTTTTAACTGAAAAAACGTCACAGTCTGGTGAAAAAACGTGCAGGCGTTGATTCATAAACGATAAAAATCGGCCAGTGAAAATTAACGCGACTTTAGTCACTTTTTATCAAAGATCCGCTGGACAAAAGGTCTCACAATTGATGTACTGGTAACCGACACAGCATTTGTGTCGTTTTTTAATGTAAAGGTAATTTTGATGTCTAAGATTAAAGGTAACGTTAAGTGGTTTAATGAGTCCAAAGGATTCGGTTTCATTACTCCTGAAGATGGCAGCAAAGACGTGTTCGTACACTTCTCTGCAATCCAGTCTAATGGTTTCAAAACTCTGGCTGAAGGTCAGCGTGTAGAGTTCGAAATCACTAACGGTGCCAAAGGCCCTTCTGCTGCTAACGTAATCGCTCTGTAATTCAGACGCGTCAGCAAGAATTTCAAAACCCGCTCACTGAGCGGGTTTTTTTCGTTTTGAATCAGCCAAGCAGATACATTTTCAGGAAGCTTGCAACGATCAGCACGCTCAACAACACCATGCCTGCGCTCATCAGACTCTGTTTCATTCTGTCACCCTCGTTCAGTACTGCACTCAGAGTGACAGAGAAAAATTAAGCCAACATTAACGGTCCGTCTGTTAATGCGTGCTTGCGGAGGAAAAGAGCCAAAATGCGATCCCCGTCATCGCAAACGAGCCGAGCATGTTAATTGCGATATTCGCCAGCGCCCAGCCGATACGGCCTTCCTGAAAGAGAAACACCACTTCCGCAGAGAACGTCGAAAAGGTGGTTAATCCGCCGCAGAAGCCGGTGGTAATCAGGACTTTCCACATTGGATCAATGTGCGTCATTCGGTTAAACCAGGCCAGCCCCATGCCAATGATAAAGGCACCAATCAGGTTTGCAGCCAGTGTTCCCATGGGAATCGCCTGATGCAGCGGGTTAAACCGCATACTCAGAAACCATCGCGCAACGCTACCCGTTCCCCCACCAATAAAAACGGCTAAAAGTAGTTGTAACACGCTAAATACCTGCTATTTGATGTGTAAGAGATGCGAGTTTAACGCCGTTTATGATGAGGGGACAAATATGTATGTTTCGGTAGGGCAATTTGCGGTCACGCCAGACTGGCAGGCGAACGCGATAACATGCGTCAACCTGATGATGCAGGCCCGGCAGAAAGGCGCGTCGCTGCTGGTGCTCCCCGAGGCGCTGCTGGCCAGGGATGATAATGATCCGGATTTATCGGTGAAGTCCGCGCAACCGCTGGACGGCGAGTTCTTGCAGCAACTGCTCGCCCAGAGCGTGGGCAATACGATGACGACGATCTTAACGATCCATGTTCCCTCCACGCCGGGCCGTGCAGTGAATACGCTGGTGGCGATTCGCGGCGGAGCCATTGTCGCACGTTACGCCAAGCTCCATCTCTATGATGCGTTCAGCATTCAGGAGTCGCGGCGCGTTGACCCAGGAGACAGTATCCCACCGCTTCTGGAGATTGACGGATTCAAGATCGGGCTGATGACGTGCTATGACCTGCGTTTTCCGGAGCTGGCGCTCCATCTGGCGCTGCAAGGGGCGGACGTACTGGTACTGCCTGCCGCGTGGGTCAAAGGACCGTTAAAAGAGCACCACTGGGCAACGCTGCTGGCGGCACGCGCGCTGGATACCACCTGCTATGTTGTTGCTGCAGGAGAGTGCGGCACGAAAAACATCGGGCAAAGCAGGGTGGTCGATCCGCTGGGTGTGACGATTGCCGCTGCTGCGGAAGCGCCGGATTTGCTGGTGGCGGAGATAAACATAGACAGAATTGCGCTTGCACGTCAGCAATTACCTGTTCTTCGCAATCGTCGGTTTGCGCCACCGCAATTATTGTGATGTTTTTTTCAACAATGCTTGATTCACCTTGTTACAGATTGCTATTGTGTGCACGCGCTAAATGACCGTTAATACAGTCAGGTTTTGGCGCTGAATGCAGCCTGTTTTAAGTAAAGAAGGTATCTATGGGTGAGATTAGTATTACCAAACTGCTGGTGGTTGCCGCACTGGTCGTCCTGCTGTTTGGTACCAAGAAGTTACGCACGCTGGGTGGTGACCTGGGGGCTGCCATCAAAGGCTTTAAGAAAGCGATGAACGACGATGATGCAGCCGCGAAGAAAAGCGCTGAGGATGACGTCCCGGCAGATAAGCTTTCTCACAAAGAGTGACAGCAACGCCTGAGGGCTTGCGAAAAAAAACCGGCTCATGAGGCCGGTTTTTTTGTATTACTGTAAATGAATATTACAGCTTTATTTAACTTCTTCGCCTTTAGCCTGCATATCGGCATGGTATGAGGAGCGAACGAATGGGCCGCAGGCTGCGTGGGTGAAGCCCATCGCCATCGCTTCGGCTTTCATTTCATCAAACTCGTCCGGGCTCACGTAGCGCTGTACCGGCAGGTGGTGACGGCTTGGCTGCAGATACTGGCCCAGGGTCAGCATAGTCACACCGTGGCGGCGGAGATCGCGCATCACCTCGATGATTTCATCGTTAGTTTCACCCAGACCCACCATCAGGCCTGATTTGGTCGGAATATGCGGATGCGCTTCTTTGAAACGTTCCAGCAGTTTCAGAGACCAGTTATAGTCAGCGCCCGGGCGCACCTGACGATAGAGACGCGGCACGTTTTCCAGGTTGTGGTTAAACACATCCGGTGGCGTCGCGGTCAGGATATCCAGCGCGCGGTCCATACGGCCGCGGAAGTCAGGCACCAGCGTCTCGATTTTGATGTTTGGGCTTTTCTCGCGAATGGCCGTAATACAGTCAGCGAAGTGCTGCGCTCCGCCGTCGCGCAGATCGTCACGGTCAACGGACGTGATAACCACGTAACGCAGCGCCATGTCGGCGATGGTCTGCGCCAGCTTCTGGGGTTCGTTAGCATCAGGTGCGACCGGGCGGCCATGAGCAACATCGCAGAACGGGCAGCGGCGGGTACAGATCGCACCCAGAATCATAAACGTCGCGGTACCGTGATTGAAACATTCAGCAAGGTTCGGACAAGAGGCTTCTTCACAAACGGAGTGAAGGCCATTCTTGCGCATCGCCGCTTTGATCCCCTGGATACGCGAAGAGTCGGCCGGAAGTTTGATTTTCATCCATTCCGGTTTTCTTAACAGCGCCTCGCGCTCTGTAGCCACGTTTTTAACCGGGATAAGGGCCATTTTATCGGCATCGCGGTATTTAACACCGCGTTCCATCACAATGGGTTTACTCATAGCGTGCGTGTTCCAGTTGCGAATATCGAAGGAAAGCGTTTCAATTCAAGGGAATGTTGTATTTATCAACTATTTTTGAACGAACGACAGGCAGTATATCATTGAAACGGTCGTTAAAGCAGCCTGCCAGATCGCCAATTTGTAAAATAGTTGTTGTTTTGTGCCTTTTGCCCTGCCTGTCACAGGGGCTTATGCTGGCTCAACCTGTCAGAAGGCCTGACGGATAATGCGGATGACGTTTTCCAGGACCGGATCGCGCAAACTCAGCTTGTTATAATGCAGTGAAATCTCAACTGATTCCGCATTAAGCTGACTGAGGGGAATACTGTCCAGCGGCCAGCATTTCCGGAGCAGGTTATACAGGCGCGATGGCATCACGCACAGCATATCGCTGCTGCCAATCAGAGAGGCGGTGGTGAACATATTGTAACTGCTGAAGCTGATCTGACGTTCCGGGAAAATTTCATCAATACGCTGACGAAGGGCATGGTTAGACTGCCCTTCGGTCATAAAAGACGAGTGGTCGTAGTTGCGCAGGTTTTCGAGGGTCAGCGGTTCGCTGAGAACCGGATGCTGCTGCCGGCAAACCAGTACCAGGTTGTCCGTATAAAGCACATTTTGCCCCAGCGCTCTGGCGCTGAAGCTGCCGCTTTCAATAATCAGATCCGTCTGGAACTGGGCAAGCTGAACGTCAGGTTCATGGAGAGGCACATTGCGAAGCAGGAGCTGCGGAGCATGCTCTTTCACGGCCTGGAAGATCGCAGGCATGACCAGCACACCCACCGAAGGGGAACAGCCGATGGTGATGGTTCTCTGCTTATCGTAGCTCCCGGTTAAATCCAGTGCGCCCAGAATCGACTCCAGCCCCTGGCTGATGTACTCATGGAGATGCGTGGCGTAGGCCGTCGGCGTTACCCCCTGACCCTTACGGATAAATAACGGGTCAGGAAATATAGCGCGTAGCTTTTGGATGGACTGGCTAATTGCTGATGGCGTGAGATTAAGAATTTTCGCAGCGTTAACGATACCCTTATGGACATATACTGCCTCAAAAATAGTCAGTAAATTGAGATCAATATTACGTAAAGTCCGAAAAATTTGCGGCTTGTCTTCGCCACCAGGTTCATTCAGTCGTTTGGCTGGTAAATTATTATACTCCACGCTTTCACTCCGTATACATTCACAATATGAATGATAGTTGAATTTATTTATTATGCTTGTAGAGATTCGTAAAGTGTTGGTTTTGTTTCACTTGTTTATCAAAAGCAAACACTTGTGTGATAATTGCTCACGTTACTTATGCCGTGTTTGCCGTGCTTGCTGGAGGCTAAATAATATGTAGCGGTAATATTCGGGCGCTTCGAAAATATAGAATCTGTGGATTATTGTAAAGTGCAAAAACGGTAAATAAACGGTGGCCCGCCAAATTAGCGAGCCCTGTTGTAGGATATATTAAGCAGGGATATATTCGTGCGGGGGATTGTTAAGTAGTGCTAACACGTTCTTCAACAGCACGGGGCGAATAGTGTCTGGCGTAGCGGTTTCAACCCACTGGCGCACTTGCGTCATTTCCATACCGGCGTAGCCGCAGGGGTTTATGCGCTGGAAAGGGGCAAGATCCATATTAATATTCAATGCCAGGCCGTGGAATGAGCAGCCTTTACGAATACGCAGCCCAAGAGAGCAGATCTTCATTTCCCCAACGTAAACCCCAGGCGCATCGGCACGCGGATGCGCATCAATACCATATTCCGCCAGCGTGTTGACGACGGTTTGTTCCAGTAGGGTAACCAGCTCACGGACGCCCAGTTTTCTGCGCTTCAGATTGAGCAGGACGTACATCACCTGCTGCCCGGGCCCATGGTACGTGACCTGACCGCCGCGATCGCTTTGGATAACCGGGATATCGCCCGTCATTAATAAATGTTCTGCTTTTCCCGCCTGACCTTGCGTAAAGACCGGCAGGTGTTCGACCAGCCAGATCTCATCGGGGGTTGTATCATCGCGTGAGTCGGTGAAGTCATGCATAGCCTGGGAGACAGGCTCGTAAGGTTGCAGCCCGAGGTGACGGACCAGAATTTTATCCTGATACAAAACTGCGTCTCCGAAGACGAGGGACAAAAGGTATGCGGGAGTATATCACAGCGGGGAGAGGGGTTACCCGGCAAACCGGGTAACCGCAAAGGGACTACAGCACCATACGAACGATTTCGATATTGCCGAGCTCTTCGTACAGCGTCTCAACCTGCTCAATGTGTGTCGCAGTGATGGTAATAGAAACCGAGTGGTAGTTGCCCTTGCTGCTTGGTTTTACTGACGGAGAGTAGTCACCCGGCGCATGGCGCTGTACCACTTCAACCACCTGATCAACCAGCTCAGGTTTCGCCAGACCCATTACTTTGTAGGTAAATGGGGTAGGGAATTCAAGCAGTTCGTTAAGTTTGGTTTTCATGTCAGCTCCGGCGTAACGTCAAAAAATAATAACTCCCACGTCAGGTGGGAGTTATCAGGATACTTAGTATATGGGGATCAAAATCACACTTTCAAGTGTTCAATTTTTAACCAAACCAGTGGTGGAACATCAATTTAATGTAATCAATGATTTTGCCGAAGAAATTGCCTTCAGGAATTTCTTGCAGGACCACCAGCGGACGCTGATCGATCGTTTTACCATCCAGCTGGAAGTTGATGGTACCCACAACCTGGTTTTTCTGCAGCGGGGCGTGCAGCTCGGTGCTGTTCAGTACGTAGCTGGCTTTCAGATCCTTCATACGACCGCGCGGAATGGTCAGGTAGAGGTCTTTATCAACGCCGAGAGAAGCACGGTCGTTGTCACCGAACCAGACGGGTTCAGACGCAAACTCTTTGCCTGCTTTCAGTGGATTCACGGTTTCGAAGAAACGGAAGCCCCAGGTCAGCAGCTTCTTGCTCTCTGTTTCGCGGCCTTTAAAGGTGCGACCCCCCATCACGGCAGAGATCAGACGCATCTGGCCTTCAGTGGCGGAGGCGACCAGGTTGTAGCCCGCTTTGTCGGTGTGACCGGTTTTGATGCCGTCAACGTTCAGACTGTTATCCCACAGCAGGCCGTTACGGTTGGTCTGACGGATACCGTTGAAGGTGAACTCTTTCTCTTTATAGATAGAGTACTCATTAGGGACATCGCGGATAAGCGCCTGACCAATCAGCGCCATATCACGTGCGGAGCTGTACTGACCGTCTGCGTCCAGGCCGTGTACGGTCTGGAAATGGCTGTTTTTCAGACCCAGCGCGTTCACGTAGCTGTTCATCAGGCCCACGAAAGCATCCTGGCTACCGGCGGCAAAATCGGCCATCGCCACGCAGGCATCGTTACCCGACTGCAGGTTGATACCGCGAATCAGCTGGGAAACAGGAACCTGCATACCCGGTTTCAGGAACATCAGAGAGGAACCTTTAAAGACCGGGTTCCCGGTCGCCCACGCATCGTTACCGATGGTGACCAGATCCGTTTCTTTGAATTTACCTGCCTTCATCGCCTGGCCGATAACGTAGCTGGTCATCATTTTGGTCAGGCTGGCCGGGTCACGGCGGGCATCGGCATTCTGTTCTGCCAGCACTTTGCCAGAGTTGTAATCGATCAGGATGTAGGATTCCGCGTCGATTTGCGGAACGCCAGGGATCATGGTCTTGATATTCAGGTCATCGGCGTGAGCTGCAGAGAGCGCAGCCGCGCAAAGGGCCGTGGTCAGCGCCATGCGCTGCACAAAACGAGCAGAAAAAGTGGTCTTCATGGTCAGAACTACGACATCCGTGATGGAATTAAAAAAAGTGCCTTACTATAGCAAATGCTATTCAGGCAGGCATCCGACTTTAAGCATGAGTTTGTGAATGTGTTTTACACAAACTGACAATTCGGATACCGCCGGTTAATTATTTCGCAACAGCGATAAATGACTGAAGCTGAGCTTCATTCTGCAGACGCTGCTGCAGGGAGGCTGCCTGCGATTTGCTGGCAAACGGCCCCATCTGAATGCGCCAGACCGCACCGTTCTGCTCAACGCGTCCTGGTACGCCAAACTGCTGGCTCAGACGCTGTTGATACTGTTTGGCCCGGGCCTGATCGCTCACTGCGCCGACCTGAACCACATAGCTGCCGCTGGCCGCTGTTGGAGCCGTCACCGCTGCACTTTGCGTGGCCGCGGGCGCCGTTACGGGAGCCGACTGGGTCGCTGGCGCAGCAACGGGAGCGGGGGCTGGGGTAGGCTCAGTGCCTTCCAGCACGCCCGAGGCTAAGGTCGTCGGTGCGCCAAGAAAGCCGCTACTCTTTACCGGTGCGCCCGTTGAATCGTCGCTTTGCAGCGTGTCATTGCTGATTGGGCGTATTTCTCCCCCCGGCTGAGCAGGCTCGGCCGGAGAAGAGACGCTGCCCATTCCGCCGTCAAGATTTGGGCGGTCGGGCAGGGCATAGGTCTGTTTCGCCACCGTCGTACACGCGGTACCTGGCCCGGACAGCGAACCATCCTGTGCCACGATAATTGGGTCAATACGGACTTTGGTGTTGTTCGAGGTATTCAGACGATCGGCTGACGCGCGAGACAGGGAGATCACCCGGTCATTTCCGTACGGGCCGCGGTCGTTGATACGCACGACAATCATACGGCCGTTTGCCAGGTTGGTGATACGGGCGTAGCTCGGGATCGGCAGCGTTGGGTGTGCCGCCGTCAGCTGCATCGGGTCGAACGTCTCCCCGGAGGCCGTCAGGTTACTGCCTGGCTCGGCATCGTAAATGGCGGCAAAGCCCGCCTGACTGAAACGGGAAGGATCCTGAACAATTTTATAGCTTTTGCCGTCGCGCTCGTAATCCTGATTGGCACTGGCATTCAGCGGTTCATAAACGGGATCGGCACCGCTGATTTCTACGATTGGGCCATTACACACCGCAGGCTGCGGCGGCGCGACGGTTGCCTGTTGCTGACCATCATCACTTGTGCAGGCCGCAAGTAAACTTGCCGCAATGCAGATCCCCAGCCACTGCTTACGCATTCCGATCCCCTTATTTTTATACGCTTTTTGACAACATTTTTCTGTGGGTATGGATCGACATCACGATACCAAACCCGGCCATCAACACGATCAGTGCCGAGCCCCCGTAACTCACCAGCGGCAGCGGTACGCCTACCACCGGCAGAATACCACTCACCATACCAATATTTACGAAGACATAAACGAATAAAATCAGCATCAACCCGCCAGCCATGACGCGACCAAAGGTCGTTTGCGCGCGTGCTGCAATCCACAATCCCCGCATGATCAGCAGAACGTATAGCGCCAGGAGTATTAAGATGCCCACCAGCCCCAGCTCTTCCGCGAGTACGGCAAAGATAAAGTCGGTGTGGCGTTCCGGTAAAAATTCCAGCTGCGACTGCGTACCGTGCAGCCAGCCTTTCCCGCGCAGGCCGCCGGAGCCAATCGCAATCTTGGACTGAATAATATGATAGCCTGCGCCCAGCGGATCGGTTTCCGGATCGAGCAGCATCATGACGCGCTGGCGCTGGTAATCATGCATCAGGAAGAACCAGAGAATAGGGATGAACGCCGCTATCAGCACCACCGCGATGCCAATCAGGCGCCAGCTCAGGCCCGAAAGGAAGAGGACAAACAGGCCGGAGAGCGCGATAAGGATTGAGGTGCCAAGGTCAGGCTGTGCCGCAACCAGCAGCGTTGGCAGGAAAATCAGCACCAGCGCGATGGCGGTATTCTTCAGAGACGGCGGACAGACGTCGCGGTTGATAAAGCGTGCCACCATCAGTGGCACGGCGATTTTGGCAATCTCGGAGGGCTGGAAGCGGACAATACCCAAATCCAGCCAGCGCTGCGCCCCTTTTGAAATGGCGCCAAACGCATCGACCGCAACCAGCAAAATAATACAGAAGATGTAGAGGTAGGGCGCCCAGCCTTCGTAGACACGTGGCGGGATCTGCGCCATTACCACCATAATGATCAGGCCCATGGCGATCTGGCCGATTTTGCGCTCCATCATCCCGATGTCCTGGCCGCTGGCGCTCCAGATAACCAGCGCACTGTAAACCAGCAGAGCCAGCAGGATCAGCAGCATGGCTGGGTCGATGTGGATTTTGTCCCACAGCGATTTTTTATTTGGATTATCCGTCATGATTATTGGTCCTCCGCCGCAGCGGCGGCCGGGTTTTCAGCCGGCAGTTCGGTGTTGTTATCACCCAGCATGATGTGGTCAAGGATCTGGCGCATGATGGTCCCTACTGCAGGCCCGGCACCGCCGTTCTCCAGAATCATTGCCACCGCGACCTGCGGGTTGTCATAAGGGGCAAACGCCGTCATCAGCTTATGGTCACGCAGACGTTCGGCAATGCGGTGCGCGTTATAGGTTTCGTTGGCTTTCAGGCCAAATACCTGCGCAGTACCGGACTTCGCCGCCACTTTGTACGGCGTCCCGGCGAAATACTTGTGTGCGGTACCGTTCGGGCGGTTTGCCACGCCGTACATACCGTCTTTCGCGATTTCCCAGAAGCCGGAATGAATGTCACCCACCGGGGCTTCGTGCGGCTGGTTCCACGGCACTTTTTTGCCGTCTTCAACCGTACTCTGCAGCAGATGCGGCACTTTCACCACGCCGTCATTGATGAGGATCATCATGGCTTTGTTCATCTGAAGCGGCGTTGCCGTCCAGTAGCCCTGACCGATACCCACCGGAATTGTGTCGCCCTGATACCACGGCTTTTTAAAGCGCTTCAGCTTCCATTCGCGCGTCGGCATGTTGCCGGAGCGTTCTTCCGCAAGGTCAACGCCGGTGTAGTGTCCGTAGCCGAATTTGCTCATCCACTCTGACAGGCGGTCGATCCCCATGTCATACGCCACCTGATAGAAGAAGGTATCCGCAGACTCCTCCAGCGATTTGGTGACGTTCAGATGACCGTGGCCCCATTTTTTCCAGTCGCGATAGCGCTTATCTGAACCCGGCAGCTGCCACCAGCCCGGGTCAAACAGGCTGGTATTGCGGTTGATGACGCCAGCACTCAGTGCAGAGACCGCCACGTACGGTTTAACCGTTGATGCCGGTGGGTAAACCCCTTGCGTCGCGCGGTTCACCAGCGGCGTGTTGGGGTCATTCAGCAGACCGGAGTAGTCTTTACTGGAAATGCCGTCAACAAACAGGTTCGGGTCATAGCTTGGCATTGACACCATCGCCAGGATGCCGCCGGTTCGAGGATCGGTGACCACAACGGCTGCACGGCTGCCCGCCAGCAGGGTTTCAATATACTGCTGCAGCTTAAGGTCGAGAGTCAGATAGACGTCATGTCCCGCCTGCGGCGGTACCTCTTTAAGCTGGCGGATCACGCGGCCACGGTTATTAACCTCAACCTCTTCATAGCCGGTTTGCCCATGCAGGACATCTTCGTAGTAGCGTTCAATGCCCAGCTTACCGATATCATGCGTTGCGGCGTAGTTCGCCAGCTTGCCGTCTTTATCGAGGCGGTCGACGTCTTTGTCGTTAATCTTGGAGACGTAGCCAATCACATGCGTCAGCGCGGAGCCGTAGGGGTAGTAGCGACGCTTGTAACCTTTTACTTCCACACCGGGGAAACGGTACTGGTTCACCGCAAAGCGGGCCACCTGGACTTCCGTCAGGTTGGTTTTAACCGGGATGGAGGTGAATCGGTGTGAGCGGGCGCGCTCTTTTTTAAAGGCGGCGATATCGTCGTCGTTAAGGTCAACAACGCTTTTCAGCGCTTCCAGCGTATCCTGAACATTATCGACTTTTTCCGGCATCATCTCGATTTGATAGATGGTGCGGTTTAACGCCAGCGGGGTGCCGTTACGATCGTAAATAATGCCGCGGCTGGGTGCGATAGGTACCAGCTTGATACGGTTTTCGTTGGAACGCGTCTGGTAATCGGTAAAGCGGACAATTTGCAGATTATAAAGGTTGGCGATCAGCACGCCGGTAAGCAGCAAAATCCCGGTGAAGGCGACCAGCGCCCGGCGCACAAACAGCGCGGACTCAGCCGTATAGTCGCGAAAAGAATTCTGTAGTTTCATCCGCTGCTTAATCTACCCTGGTCAGTCATTACTCGCGGTGATAGGGGTGGTTGGTAGTAATGCTCCACGCGCGATACAGGCTTTCTGCCACCAGTACCCGAACGAGCGGGTGGGGAAGCGTCAGCGCGGAGAGGGACCAACTTTGTTCTGCTGCCGCTTTGCAGGCAGGGGACAACCCTTCGGGGCCGCCAATCAACAGACTGACGTCACGACCGTCCTGCTTCCAGCGCTCCAGTTCGTGCGCCAGCTGCGGCGTATCCCAGGGTTTTCCTGGAATATCGAGGGTGACGATGCGGTTCTTGCCTGCGGCAGCCAGCATCAGTTCGCCCTCTTTATCGAGAATACGTTTGATATCGGCGTTCTTGCCGCGCTTACCGGCGGGAATTTCCACCAGTTCGAACGGCATGTCTTTTGGAAAACGGCGCAGATATTCAGTAAAACCGGTTTGTACCCAGTCCGGCATTTTGGTGCCGACGGCGACCAGCTGCAACTTCACGCATTAACCCCAGAGTTTTTCCAGTTCATACAGGCGACGGCTCTCGTCCTGCATGACGTGGACAATCACATCGCCGAGATCGACAACCACCCAGTCAGCCGTCGCTTCACCTTCAACACCCAGCGGTAACAGCCCTGCTGCACGCGATTCCTGAACCACGTGATCGGCAATCGAAACAACATGACGCGTGGACGTACCGGTGCAGATAATCATGCAGTCGGTAATACTGGATTTACCCTTCACGTCAATCGCGATGATGTCCTGACCTTTCAGGTCATCAATTTTGTCAATAACAAAATCCTGGAGTGCTTTACCCTGCAAGTTTTCCCCCTGGGGTGAATGAGATTGTAAAACTTTGAATTCGTAGCCAGGCAGTATACCTGAACTCATGCCTGTGTCGGGACAAATGTCTCCGGCCGGGCTTTTGAAGGCGGGTATCATCCCACCCTCCGCCTGAGATTGCATCGCCATTTTTGTAAAACAATTTCTGTAAAGCAATGACTGGCGGGAAAGTCTGGCAGCGGAGAATAACAGTATGGCTTACCCTGTCAAGGCAGGATAAACAATAAGCCGCTTTTTATGCCTTCCCGCTATTCATCTGCGCTTTTCTGATACAAACCGTGCGTATGGATATAGGCCAGCACCGGTGCGGGGAGCAGATCGTCACATGCTAAACCCTGCTGTAAACGCTCGCGAATGAGGGTCGCAGAGATATCGAACCACGGCGTTTCCGCCAGATAAATCTTCCCGGCAGGCTGATTGTGGAGATCTTCAACATTGGCGGTGAGATGATCTTCCAGCCACTGCTGGTACTGTGCTTCGCGCATGGTCAGCGGATAGCCAGGACGGCGGCAGACGAGCAGATGGCTGTTCTCCAGAATGGTTTCATATTTATGCCATGTGGGGAAGTTCAGCAGGGAATCCTGACCGATGATAAAAGCCAGCGGCTGGTCTGGCCCCTGTTCTGCGCGCCACTCCTGAAGCGTCTGCGAGGTCCATGAGGGTGTGTCGCGACGCAGTTCACGCTCGTCAAGCCGGAAGAGCGGCTTATCTGCGATGGCCAGGGCAAGCATCTCTTTTCGCTGCTCGCTGGTCGCCTCGGGCTGTGGACGGTGGGGCGGGACATTATTGGGCATGATGGTAACGCGCTGAAGGCCGATCAGATTCGCCAGAATTTCAACCGGCTTCAGATGCCCGTAGTGTACCGGGTCGAAGGTGCCGCCATACAGGGCCTGTAAAGAATGCATACTATCCATCAATAAAAACGTCTGCCAGCGCCTTGTGGCAGAGCAGCAGAGAAAGGCTTTCCAGCTCCGCCCAGACCGACTGGCCGTAATCTTGCTTGAGCGTAAGCTCGGCGCGCATCAGAAGCTGTACCGCCTGGCGAAGCTGTTCATGACTCAGGCGGTTGATGGCCTCGGTGGTCAAAGCCCGGCGATTTTGCCACACCCGGTGTTTATCAAACAGCGAACGCAAAGGCGTATGGGCAGACTGACGCTTGAGCGTAATCAGCAGCAGTAATTCGCGCTGCAGGGTTCGCAGCAGAATAACCGGTTCGCTGCCTTCGAGGCGCAGCTGCTGCAGAATATGCAGGGCGCGTTTACTTTTTGCCGACAGCAGCGCGTCCACCCAGTGGAACGGCGTGAAGTGCGCCGCGTCGTTAACGGCCTGCTCGACGCGCGGCAAGGTCAGCTTGCCGTCCGGCCAGAGCAGGGAGAGTCTGTCAAGCGCCTGCGCCAGGGCCAGCAGGTTACCTTCATAGCAGTAGCAGAGCAGCTGATTTGCCGCGTCATCCAGCTGAAGGTTGTGCTGTTTCGCTCTCGCGGCGACCCATTTAGGCAGATGTGCCTGCTCAGGCGTCTGACAGGTGACCAGCACCGCGTGGGTCGCGAGTTGGGTAAACCAGGCCGCGTTTTCCTGCGCTTTGGTCAGCTTGTTGCCACGCACAATAAGGAGCAGATCGCTGTGTAAGAGGCTGACCAGCGTTGCGAGTTGCTCGTTTATCGCCGCGTTAGGGCCGTTCTCCGGCAGAAGGATCTGAATTGTCTGGCGCGATGCGAACAGGCTCATCGCCTGACAGAGCGAGAAGAGGGCGTTCCAGTCGGTGTTGTTATCCAGCTGGACGGTGTGATGTTCATCAAAGCCCTGCGTGGCGGCGGCATGCCGCACGGCATCCAGGCTTTCCTGAAGCAATAACGGATCGTTTCCAAGAAGCAGATACGCCGCGCGCAGCCCTTCATTGAGCTGCGCGCGGAGTTGTTCAGGATACAGCCTGATCATCATTTACCCAGAGAGTTAGCAGCAGGAAGCGTGCCATCAACCGGTTTATCAACAATGTCAGATCCTTGTTTGGTTGACGCTGCAATACTTGGCAGTTTACGGATCAGCTGTTCCGCCGCCTTGTCGTACATTTCGTTGATGATAATCTGCTGTTCGGCATCTTTTGCCAGCGCCGTCTGCGGGTTATCGAAGAACGAACGGTACACTTTCGTGCTGATCGGATAGATGTCTTTACCCGGGATCAGAACTGCCGCGTTGACCGTCAACACCATTTGATACTCTGCGGTACGGCCATCCTGGAAGATAGACGCGGTATCTCTCGACAGACCACTTCCTGTCACACGCAGGGACGGTACATCCTGACGCAGGGTCTGTTTCTCAACAAGCTCAACGCCGTTCAGACGCAGCTGATTGCGAATTGCCCGGCTGAGTGGACCATTCGGATCCCCGGAATCAAAGATCATGGTTTTCATCTGAGCAGGCACCGCCGTGGTATTGCGCAGGTGCCAGCCACAGCCAGCGGTGACAAGCACCGCCAGTGATAAGAGTATTGTTGCCAGTTGTCGCACGTTTCCTCCCGCGCTTAGCCAACGACCAGATTCAGCAGTTTACCCGGTACGTAGATCACTTTACGTACGGTAACGCCCTCAAGATATTTAGCGACCAGTGGTTCCTGGCCCGCGCGCTCGCGAACCTGTTCTTCGGTTGCATCGACCGCCACGGTAATTTTACCGCGGACTTTGCCGTTCACCTGGACTACGACCAGCGTGGTGTTTTCCACCATCGCGGCTTCGTCAGCCTGCGGCCACGGCGCGTTGTCGATATCGCCTTCGCCTTTCAGCTCCTGCCACAGGGTAAAGCTAACGTGCGGCGTGAACGGGTTCAGCATGCGAACGACGGCCAGCAGTGCTTCACGCATTAAGGCACGATCCTGCTCGCCGTCCTGCGGGGCTTTCGCCAGCTTGTTCATCAGTTCCATAATAGCCGCAATTGCGGTATTGAAGGTCTGACGACGACCAATATCATCGGTCACTTTCGCAATCGTTTTATGAACATCGCGACGCAGCGCCTGCTGATCTTCAGTCAGGGCGGCGGCGTTCAGCGCCGGGGCATCGCCCAGTGAGGTGTGCTCGTAAACCAGCTTCCAGACGCGTTTCAGGAAGCGGTTTGCGCCTTCTACGCCAGACTCCTGCCACTCCAGCGTCATGTCTGCCGGAGATGCAAACATCATGAACAGACGCACGGTATCCGCACCGTAACGCTCAACCATCACCTGCGGGTCGATACCGTTGTTTTTCGACTTAGACATCTTGCTCATGCCGGTGTAGACCAGCTCATGACCTTCGGCGTCTTTGGCCTTCACAATACGGCCCTTCTCGTCGCGTTCAACGATCGCGTCAACCGGAGACACCCAGTTACGCTCGCCGTTTGCACCGACGTAATAGAAGGCATCCGCCAGCACCATGCCCTGGCACAGCAGCTGTTTTGCAGGTTCGTCAGAGTTCACCATGCCCGCATCGCGCATCAGCTTGTGGAAGAAGCGGAAGTAGAGCAGGTGCATGATGGCGTGTTCGATACCACCGATGTAGATATCTACCGGCAGCCAGTAGTTCGCCGCGTTGGAATCCAGCATGCCATCCTGATACTGCGGGCAGGTGTAGCGAGCATAGTACCAGGATGACTCCATAAAGGTGTCAAAGGTGTCGGTTTCGCGCAGCGCAGGCTGGCCGTTGACGGTGGTTTTAGCCCACTCAGGATCGGCTTTGATCGGGCTGGTGATGCCGTCCATGACGACGTCTTCCGGCAGGATCACCGGCAGCTGATCTTCTGGCGTTGGCATCACGGTGCCATCTTCCAGCGTCACCATTGGAATTGGCGCACCCCAGTAACGCTGACGGGAAACACCCCAGTCGCGCAGACGGAAGTTAACTTTACGCTCGCCCACGCCAAGGGAGGCCAGCTTGTCGGCGATGGCGTTGAAGCCCTCTTCGAAGCTCAGACCGCTGAACTCGCCGGAGTTGAACAAGGTCCCTTTTTCGGTCAGCGCGTGTTCGGACAGGTCTGGTTCAGAACCGTCAGCCGCCAGGATAACTGGCTTGATGGTCAGGCCATATTTGGTGGCAAATTCGTAGTCGCGCTGGTCGTGACCCGGAACGGCCATCACGGCGCCCGTGCCGTATTCCATCAGTACAAAGTTGGCGGCCCAGACAGGGATCGCTTCGCCCGTCAGCGGGTGAATGGCTTTAAAGCCGGTATCAACGCCTTTTTTCTCCATCGTTGCCATATCGGCTTCGGCCACTTTGGTGTTGCGGCATTCGTCGATGAAGGTAGCCAGTTCCGGATTGTTTTCTGCCGCTTTCTGCGCCAGCGGGTGACCTGCGGCCACGGCCAGGTAGGTCGCGCCCATGAAGGTGTCCGGACGGGTGGTGTAGACGGTCAGAGTCTGGTCGTAGTTCTCAACGTTGAAGGTGATTTCCACGCCTTCGGAACGGCCGATCCAGTTGCGCTGCATGGTCTTAACGGTATCTGGCCAGTGGTCCAGATTATCCAGATCGTTCAGCAGCTCATCAGCATAAGCGGTGATTTTGATAAACCACTGCGGGATCTCTTTACGCTCTACTTTGGTGTCACAGCGCCAGCAGCAGCCATCGATAACCTGTTCGTTCGCGAGAACGGTCTGGTCATTCGGGCACCAGTTAACGGCAGAGGTCTTCTTGTACACCAGGCCTTTTTTGTACAGCTCGGTGAAGAACTTCTGTTCCCAGCGGTAGTATTCCGGCGTACAGGTTGCCAGCTCGCGGCTCCAGTCATAGCCGAAGCCCAGCATTTTGAGCTGGTTTTTCATGTACGCGATGTTGTCGTACGTCCACGGTGCCGGCGCCGTATTATTTTTTACCGCCGCGCCTTCCGCAGGCAGACCGAACGCATCCCAACCGATGGGTTGCAGAACGTTTTTACCCAGCATGCGCTGGTAACGCGCAATCACATCACCGATGGTGTAGTTACGCACGTGGCCCATGTGTAGTCGACCAGAAGGATAGGGAAGCATCGACAGGCAGTAATACTTCTCTTTGCTCTCGTCTTCGGTTACTTCAAAGGTGCGCTTCTCGTCCCAGTGTTGCTGGACTTTTGATTCTATCTCTTCCGGGCGGTATTGCTCTTGCATGGCAGCCAGTGGTCCTGTTTTCAATACAGCTACAAATGTAGCCAATGGATGTGGTAATTCAGATCCGCATAGCATAGCCCAAACGCCCGCGTCAAAACAGCCTTTCGCACAAATGCGCTTTGCAGGAATTTACCGGGTCTGTGCTTCACCTGACAAAGCGGCGATGAAATAAGGTCTATTATTAGAAATAGTTACTTACCCGGGAGGCAAAATGATGAACAAGGTTGCTCAATTTTACCGCGAACTGGTGGCGACACTGACGGAACGGCTGCGTAACGGCGAGCGCGATATCGATGCGCTGGTGGAGCAGGCGCGTGCCCGCGTGTCGCAAACGGGTGAGTTAACGCGAACCGAAGTGGAAGAGGTGACGCGTGCCGTGCGTCGCGATCTGGAAGAGTTCGCGCGCAGCTACCAGGAGAGCCAGGAGGAGGTCACGGACAGCGTTTTCATGCGGGTGATCAAAGAGAGCCTGTGGCAGGAGCTGGCCGATATCACGGATAAAACGCAGCTGGAGTGGCGTGAAGTCTTTCAGGATTTGAACCACCACGGTGTGTACCACAGCGGTGAGGTGGTCGGGCTGGGAAATCTGGTGTGCGAGAATTGCCACCACCATATTGCGGTGTATACGCCGGAGGTTCTGTCGCTGTGTCCGAAATGCGGCCACGATCAGTTCCAGCGTCGTCCGTTTGAGCCCTAGGTAAAAGCGCAGGTTTGCGCCCTCTCCCCGTGGGAGAGGGCATCAGGCCGCACAAGGTAAAAGCAAAACGGCAACCATGTTGCCGTTTTTAGTGTGTGCTCCCTCTCCCCGTGGGAGAGGGCCGGGGTGAGGGCATCAGGCCGCACTATAGTAAGCCAGCCTCTCCGCCAGCAAATCCACAAACGCCTCACGGTCAATATCCGCCATCACCGTGGTATTCGGCTTATTTCCCGTCAGCGAGTAGTAGTCCACCACCGTCATCCCCTGGGTGTATTTCCCCTGAGTTTCGACGCCAACCCACCTGTGGACGGTGGTAAACATCTCCGGCTTTAATAGCCAGGCAATGGTGCATGGATCGTGCAGCGGCGCGCCGTGGAATCCCCATTTCTCGGCTTTGTGATACTCCATAAAGAAGTCGAGCAGCTCAGCCACGGTTGTCGCGACCGGATTACCAACGGAACGGAAGCGCTCAATGTCGTCAGCCATAATCTGCGCGCGATGGGTCACGTCCAGCCCCGCCATCACGACGGGCAAACCGGACTGGAAGACGATCTCCGCCGCTTCCGGGTCGACAAAAATGTTGAATTCTGCGGACGGCGTCCAGTTTCCCAGACCCATGGCCCCGCCCATGATGACGATACGGGCGATTTTGCTGTGCAGTTCAGGGTGGCTGTTCAGCAGCAGCGCGACGTTGGTTTGCGGCCCGGTAGCCACCAGCGTCACGGGTTCCGCGCTCTCGCGCAGCACCTTCGCCATCAGCTCCACGGCGGTGCAGTTTTGCGGCGTGAAGCCCGGTTCAGGCAGCGCCGGACCGTCCAGACCGCTTTCACCATGCACGTTATCCGCGATAATTAATTCACGCATCAGGGGCTTGAGGGCGCCACCGGCGACGGGAATATCGGTGCGCCCGAGCAGCGTCAGCATGCGCAAAACGTTACGCAGGGTTTTATCCGGCGTCTGGTTTCCGGCGGAAGAGGTGACGGCTTTGACGTCGAGTTCTGGGGAGGCAAGTGCAAGAACGAGCGCGATCGCGTCATCATGACCCGGATCGCAATCGAAAATGATGGGTTGTGCCATAGCGTTCTCCATTCATAGCGTTATTTTGTGACAAGGTTAACGCTGCAATGTGACGCCGAATAGATAAAGAGAGCTAAAGCGTGAAGCAGTGCGCAATCCGCAGATTGCGCACCGAGAAGATTAGTGCAGGATTTTGGCGAGGAAATCTTTCGCACGTTCGGATTTCGGGTTGGCGAAGAACTCCTCTTTCGGGGAATCTTCGACAATTTTCCCTTCGTCCATAAAGATTACGCGGTTGGCCACCTTACGGGCGAAGCCCATTTCGTGGGTCACCACCATCATGGTCATCCCTTCGTGCGCCAGTTCGACCATCACGTCCAGCACTTCGTTGATCATCTCCGGATCGAGCGCCGACGTTGGCTCATCAAACAGCATGGCAACCGGATCCATACACAGCGCGCGGGCGATCGCCACACGCTGCTGTTGGCCGCCGGAAAGCTGCGCCGGGAACTTATCGGCATGCGCAGAGAGGCCAACGCGTTCCAGGAGCTTCAGGCCTTTCTCGCGCGACGCTTTTTTATCACGCTTGAGCACTTTCACCTGGGCCAGGGTCAGGTTCTCAATAATGGAGAGGTGAGGGAACAGCTCAAAATGCTGGAACACCATACCAACGTGAGAGCGAAGCTGGGCAAGATTGGTTTTCTTGTCGTTGACTTTGGTACCGTTGACGACGATCTCGCCCTGCTGGACCGGCTCCAGACCATTGACGGTTTTGATCAGCGTCGATTTACCGGAACCGGACGGTCCGCACACCACTACCACGTCGCCTTTTTTCACTTCGGTGGAGCAGTCGGTCAGCACCTGAAAGTGCCCATACCATTTAGAAACATTTTTCAGGGAAATCATTGTACCGTCCTTTTCTTCAGCCAGCTGACCAACAGCGACGCGCTTAAACTAATCACAAAATAGACCGCACCCGCAAAGAGCACCATCTCAACCTGCGTACCATCACGCTCACCGATGGTTGACGCGGTACGGAAGAAGTCTGCCAGGCTCAGCACGTAGACCAGAGAGGTATCCTGGAACAGCACGATACCCTGGGTCAGCAGGAGCGGAACCATGGCGCGAAACGCCTGCGGCAGAATAATGAGCTGCATGGACTGCCAGTGCGTCATCCCCAGCGCCAGCGCGGCGCTGGATTGCCCGCGGGAGATACTCTGAATGCCCGCACGGATAATCTCCGAGTAGTAAGCGGCCTCAAACATCGAGAACGCCACCATCGCCGAGATCAGACGGATATCGGTTTTCGGCGACAGCCCCAGCACGTTTTGCAGGAAGCCGGGCACGATCAGGTAAAACCACAGCAGCACCATTACCAGTGGGATGGAGCGGAACACGTTAACGTAGGCGGTCGCGAACCAGGCGAGCGGCTTAAAGCTCGACAGGCGCATGACGGCCAGCAGGGTGCCCCAGACGATACCGACAATAATGGCAATGACGGTGATTTTTAAGGTAATCATCAGTCCATCAAGCAGATAAGGCATGGATGGAACGATAGAACTCCAGTCAAATTCGTACATTATTTGCCCCCCATGTTGCCCGGCAGGCGAATTTTGCGTTCAACCAGGTTCATCACCAGCATGATGAAAGCGTTAATCAGAACATAGGCGAGCGTGATCGCGGTAAAGGATTCCCACGCGTGAGCGGAGTAATCCAGCAGCTTGCCCGCCTGTGCAGCCATATCGACCAGGCCGATGGTTGAGGCGATGGCCGAGTTTTTCACCAGGTTCATCATCTCGGAGGTCATCGGCGGAACGATGACGCGGTAGGCGTTAGGCAGCAGCACGTAGCGGTAGGTTTGTGGCAGGGTTAATCCCATCGCCAGACCCGCATTTTTTTGTCCACGGGGTAATGACTGAATGGCGGCACGCACCTGCTCGCAAACGCGCGCAGCGGTAAACAGCCCCAGACACATCATGGAGGAGACAAAGAACTGCACATTCGGATCCAGTTCCGACTTGAACCACATGCC
Organism: Enterobacter sp. TCD1-1; assembly: GCF_020567405.1. Lineage (NCBI taxonomy): Bacteria > Pseudomonadati > Pseudomonadota > Gammaproteobacteria > Enterobacterales > Enterobacteriaceae > Enterobacter > Enterobacter sp. TCD1-1. The sequence continues at coordinate 373,934 of NZ_JAJCXF010000001.1, forward strand.
AATATTTTCCGGCAGCAGTTCCGGGATAACCAGATACCAGGTAAAGAATTGCACGATCAGCGGAACGTTACGGAACAGTTCCACATAGAGGGTGCCAAGCGTTGAAAGAAAACGGTTAGGGACGGTGCGCAGAATACCGAACAGAGAACCGACAAGAAACGCGATGATCCACGCCGTTATCGATAATGCCACGGTGACCTGAAAGCCGCTCCACAGCCAGCCAAGATAGGTGGTGTTGCCGAACGGGGCTTGTTGCAGAAATATGCCCCAGTTCCAGTCGATTGACATAATAAACTCCAGAAAAAAAAGGGTAGCAGCGCTACCCTCGAAGATTGGTGAGAAGCTCATTTTTCGCGCTGAGTGGGGAACGACCACTCAACGTATAGTCTGTCCATGCTTCCCGACAATCGAGAGGGCAGGAGATCCCGCCCCTGTTGTTCTAATTAGTTAAGAGCCTTGTCATTTGGAGATTTGAACAGCGCTTTCATGTCGTCAGACAGTTCAAAATTCATGTTCAGGTTTTTAGGTGGAATCGGGTTCTTGAACCATTTGTCGAACCATTTTTCCGCTTCGCCGGAGGTCTGCACCTGAGCGATGGTGTCATCGATCAGCTTTTTGAACTGCGGATCGTCTTTACGCAGCATACAGCCGTAGGCTTCTTTCGACTGCGCGGTGCCGACGATATCCCAGTTGTCAGGTTTCTTCGCTTTCGCACGCTCGCCCGCCAGCAGGGCATCATCCATCATAAACGCGACGGCACGGCCGCTTTCCAGGGTACGGAAGGAGTCGCCATGGTCTTTCGCGCTGATGATGCGCATATCCATTTTCTTCTCGTCGTTCAGCTTGTGCAGCAGCACTTCAGACGTGGTACCGGAGGTGACAACGACCGCTTTGCCTTTCAGGTCAGCGAAGTCTTTAATCTCACCGCCTTTCTTCGTCAGCAGGCGGGTGCCTACAACAAAGATGGTGTCAGAGAAGGCTGCCTGTTTCTGACGCTCGAGGTTGTTGGTGGTGGAGCCACACTCGAAATCAAAGGTGCCGTTTTGCAGCAGTGGAATACGGTTCTGTGAAGTGATTGGGATCAGCTTCACCTGCAGGTCAGGTTTGTTCAGCTTTTTCTTCACGGCTTCAACGATAGCGTTGGAGTAATCCTGTGAATAACCCACGACTTTTTGCGTGTTGTCGTAGTAAGAGAACGGGACAGAAGATTCACGGTGGCCGACCACGATGACGCCGTTTTTGGCAATCTTGTCGAGAGTGCTGCCTGCTGCTGGCGCATCTTCAGCGTGAACCACGCCTGCAGACATTCCCATAACCAGCATTGCTGTGGCCAGTTTACGTAATTGCATACCCAACTCCTTTCTTATCAGCGCCAGAGACGCATTGATACCCATTGTGATGTTGTTATATCTCGCGCAATGCGAGTGCAGTGTTATGCAAGCTTGTTAACATTTAGTCTGGCTTAATGTAAAGATTTTGCTGCGTTATTGTTTATTTTTGCGAAGCGCGCCGCACCATTCAGAGGCAAATATCTCCCGTTGCACCGTTTCGGTGCTACCGATGATCTACGCTGGTGCGACAAAGTTGCACGTTAAGCCAAACTGCGTTTACCTGAATAAACAAAGCAATAGGCGTGCCAGAATTGGAGTCTGGAAGGAATTGTCAGGTGGCGGCTGCGCCTTACCCGACCTACGGGAACGGAAATGTTGAAGGTAGGCCGGGTAAGGCGTAGCCGTCACCCGGCAACAGAAGGGAAGGTTATTTACGACGCTGGCGCAGGCTCATCAGCACCGCGCCAAAGCCGAACAGCGCGGTCAGGATCCACAGCGGCCAGTTGCCGGTACGGGCGTATGGCGTCAGCCCCGTGGTCGGGGTGACGTGAGTGGTCAGTACCTCACGGGTGAACTGTGGGATCATGGCCTGGATTTCACCCTGCGGACCAATCACGGCGGTGATGCCGTTGTTGGTGCTGCGCAGTAACGGACGCGCCAGCTCCAGGGAGCGCATGCGTGCCATCTGGAAGTGCTGCCACGGGCCGATTGACTTACCAAACCAGGCATCGTTAGAGATGGTCAGCAGATAGTCCGTATCCGGGCGGAAATTATCGCGCACCTGCTCGCCGAGGATGATTTCGTAGCAGATGGCCGCCGTCAGGGCAACGCCGTGCGCGTGCAGCTGAGGCTGAACGTACGGGCCGCGGCTGAAGGAGGACATCGGCAGATCGAAGAAGGGGGCCAGCGGGCGCAGAATCGACTCCAGCGGCACAAATTCACCAAACGGCACCAGGTGGTTCTTGTTGTACCGGTCAGTGGAGTGGTAGCTGTATTCGCTGTCTTTGCCGAGCGTAATGATGGTGTTGTAAGTGTCGTAGCGGTTCTGCTGATTCAGACGCGCGTCGACAATCCCGGTGATCAGCGTGCTGCCACGCGAGAGCAGCAGGTCGTTCATCATGTTGAGGAACGGCTGCTGGTTGATCTCCAGATCGGGAATGGCAGACTCCGGCCAGATAATCAGCTGCGATTTACCCATCACCTCTTCGGTGGCGTTGGCGTAGATCTTCAGCGTATTCAACAGCTCTTTCTCGTCCCACTTCATGGACTGCGGGATGTTGCCCTGAACCATGGAAACCTGCATAGCGCGCGCGGGCTCAGGCGTGAACCACTGGATATAGCGCAGCGGGAAGGGAAGAGCGAACAGCACCAGCGCCACAGCCAGCGGCTTCCAGCCACGTGAGACCAGCGCCAGGACCAACAGGCCGCTGACCACCATGAGCAGGAAGTTAATGGCCTCAACGCCCATGACCGGCGCCAGGCCTTTGAGCGGGCCGTCAATCTGACTGTAGCCGAACTGCAGCCACGGGAAGCCGGTCAGCACCCAGCCGCGCAGGAATTCCGTGATTTGCCAGACCACCGGTGCGGCAATCGCGACGCGCAGCCAGCTGGTTTTGGGCCACAGGCGAGAAAGGATGCCGGCGAACAGGCCAGTATAGAGCGAGAGATAGGCGGCGAGCAGTACCACCAGGAAGACGTTTACCGGGCCCGGCATACCGCCAAACTGGGCGATGCTGACGTAGACCCAGTTAATACCTGAGCCAAACAGCCCCAGTCCCCAGAAGTAGCCGATAGCGGCAGCCTGTACCGGACGACGGTTCAGGGTCAGACCCTGAAGCCCCATCAGGGAGAGTATGGCCGCAGGCCAGATGTCGTAAGGAGAAAAAGCCAGCGTACCGCTGGCTCCGAGTAACAGCGCCAGCAGCAAACGGACGCGCTGGCGTTCAAGCAATGGGGCAAATGCCATTTACATTAATCTTCCAGTTTTGGCACCGGTGAGTCGTCCGGCGTTCTGACGTGAACCTGTATAATACGTCGGCTGTCGGCCATGGCTACTTTGAACTGGTAACCGTCGATGTCAACGGTCTCACCGCGCGCCGGGAGATGGCCAAAGGCCTGCATCACCAGCCCGCCAATGGTATCGACCTCTTCGTCGCTGAAGTGGGTCCCGAAGGCGTCGTTGAAGTCCTCGATGGAGGCCAGCGCGCGCACGGTCCAGGTGTGACGGCTGAGCTGACGGAAGTCGATATCCTCTTCTTCGTCGTACTCATCTTCGATTTCGCCCACGATCAGCTCAAGGATATCCTCGATCGTGACCAGACCGGAGACGCCACCAAATTCATCAATAACAATCGCCATGTGGTAACGCTGAGAGCGAAACTCTTTCAGCATCCGATCCACACGTTTACTTTCCGGCACAACCACGGCCTGGCGTAACACTTTTTCCATGCTGAAGGCTTCGGCATCGCTGCGCATAAACGGCAGCAGATCTTTCGCCATCAAAATCCCTTCGATGTGATCTTTGTCTTCGCTGATAACCGGGAAACGTGAGTGAGCGGATTCGATGATCACATCGAGGCACTCGTCCAGGGTCTGGTTACGTTTCAGGGTGATCATCTGCGAGCGGGGGATCATGATATCGCGAACGCGCTGGTCGGCGATGTCCATAACCCCTTCGAGCATTTCGCGCGTATCTTCGTCGATAAGGTCGTTCTGCCCGGAATCACGAATCAGCTCCAGCAGTTCATCACGGTTTTTGGGTTCGCCGTGGAAAAGCTGGTTCAGAATGAGGGAGAAAAATCCCTTTTTACTGGTTGTCGTGTCGCTACTGTGTGAATTGTCGTCGCTCATGGCGTTTGTTAAGGGTTCTCTTGTTAGTTCAACGTTTACCGCCACGCGATGTCCTTTCGTGGCGGCAGGTGAGTCAGTCAGGTGACGGACTATTCTTTCTCGGCAATGTACGGATCCTCATAGCCCAGAGCAAGCATTATCTCTGTCTCGAGGGACTCCATCTCTTCCGCTTCGTCGTCTTCGATATGATCGTAGCCGAGCAGATGCAGGCTGCCGTGTACCACCATGTGCGCCCAGTGGGCTTCAAGGGGTTTCTGCTGCTCTTTGGCTTCCTGTTCAACCACCTGACGGCAGATGATCAGATCGCCCAACAGCGGCATCTCGATGCCCGGTGGGGCTTCGAACGGGAAAGAGAGCACGTTGGTCGGCTTATCTTTCCCGCGATAGGTCAGGTTAAGCTCATGGCTTTCTGCTTCATCCACCAGGCGAATCGTGACTTCTGATTCTTCCTGAAACTGCGGGATAACGGCATCCAGCCATTTCTGAAACTGTGCCTCATCTGGCATGCCGGAATTGTCTTCACAGGCCAGCTGTAAATCGAGGATCACCTGACTCATTTCTGTTCTTGCTCCTGCGCTTCGCGCTTACGTTCTGCGGCCAGTTCGGCCTTACGCTTCTGATCCGCCTCTTCCCAGGCTTCATAAGCGTTAACGATACGCGCGACCACCGGGTGGCGTACCACGTCTTCACTGTGGAAGAAGTTAAAGCTGATTTCGTCGACCTCGGCCAGCACCTCGATGGCGTGGCGCAGGCCCGATTTGGTGCTGCGCGGCAGGTCAATCTGGGTGACGTCACCGGTAATCACCGCTTTCGAGTTAAAGCCAATACGCGTCAGGAACATTTTCATCTGTTCGATGGTGGTGTTCTGGCTCTCATCGAGAATGATGAACGCATCGTTCAGCGTGCGGCCGCGCATGTAGGCGAGCGGGGCCACTTCGATAACGTTACGCTCAATGAGCTTCTCGACCTTCTCAAAGCCCAGCATTTCGAACAGCGCATCGTATAAAGGACGCAGATACGGATCGACCTTCTGGCTCAGATCGCCTGGCAGGAAGCCCAGTTTTTCACCGGCTTCAACGGCAGGGCGGGTCAGCAGGATACGTCGGATCTCCTGACGCTCCAGCGCATCGACCGCTGCGGCAACAGCAAGATAGGTTTTACCCGTACCCGCCGGCCCCACGCCGAAGGTGATGTCGTGGTCGAGAATATTGGCGATGTACTGCGCCTGGTTTGGGGTACGCGGCTTGATGACGCCACGCTTGGTCTTAATGTTGATCGCCTTGCCATAGTCCGGCACGCTCTCCGCGCTCTGCTCAAGCACGCGCGCCTCTTTAATGGCGAGGTGAATCTGCTCCGGTTCGATATCCTGAATTTCGCCGCGCATGGGGGAGGTGTCGACATACAGGCTACGCAGAATGTCCGCAGCGGCGTTGACGCAGATAGGGCGTCCGGTGAGTTTGAAATGATTATCGCGACGATTGATTTCGATACCCAGACGTCGCTCCAGTTGTTTGATGTTGTCATCAAACGGCCCGCACAGGCTCAGCAGGCGAGCGTTGTCTGCTGGCTCAAGGCTAATTTCACGCGTATCTATGTTCAAACTGTTCCTCTTTGATTGATTAACTGACCCGCTGCCACACGGCGCAATAAAACGGTCATTACCGAAATTATTCACGCCACAGAATAAAGGCGCAAGCGTTGCGGAAGATATTGGGGGCGATGAGAGGAAATACAAGGCCTGCCAAAAGAGGCAGGCCTGAAGGATTAGGGCTGGTAAATCCCAACGCCAGAATCGTTTTCTTTGCGGGTACGCGAGATCACGGATTGCGGTGACTCTGCGATACGCAGGCCCATTTCGTCTTCGGTGCGTACGACCTTCGCGCGCAGCGAGTTGGTCAGCACTTCGACAATCTCGACGTCCACAAACTTACCGATCATATCCGGGGTGCCTTCAAAGTTCACCACGCGGTTATTTTCGGTACGACCGGAGAGTTCCATAATGCTCTTGCGGGAGGTGCCTTCCACCAGAATGCGCTGAACGGTGCCGAGCATGCGGCGGCTCCAGGCGTTGGCCTGCTGGTTGATACGCTCCTGCAGAATATACAGACGCTGCTTTTTCTCTTCTTCCGGCACATCGTCAACCATATCGGCCGCCGGTGTTCCAGGACGCGCGGAGAAGATGAAGCTGTAGCTGACGTCAAAGTTCACTTCGCCGATGAGCTTCATGGTGCGCTCGAAGTCATCAGCGGTTTCGCCAGGGAAGCCGACGATAAAGTCAGAGCTAATCTGGATATCCGGACGCGCTTCACGCAGCTTGCGGATGGTGGATTTATACTCCAGCACCGTATGCGGGCGGCCCATCAGGTTCAGCACGCGGTCCGAGCCGCACTGGATCGGCAGGTGCAGGAAGCTCACCAGCTCTGGCGTATCGCGATAGACGTCAATAATGTCGTCGGTAAATTCCATCGGATGGCTGGTGGTAAAGCGAATGCGGTCGATGCCGTCAATTGCGGCCACCAGACGCAGCAGCTCGGCAAAGCTGCCGGTCGTGCCGTCATAGTTCTCACCGCGCCAGGCGTTAACGTTCTGGCCCAGCAGGTTCACTTCTCGCACACCCTGCGCGGCAAGCTGCGCGATTTCAAACAGAATGTCATCTGCCGGGCGGCTGACCTCTTCACCACGGGTGTACGGCACCACGCAGTACGTGCAGTATTTGTTGCAGCCTTCCATGATGGAGACGAAGGCGGTCGGGCCATCGGCACGTGGCTCAGGCAGACGGTCAAATTTTTCGATTTCCGGGAAGCTGACGTCAACGACCGGGCTACGGTTACCGCGAACCTGATTGATCATCTCAGGCAGACGGTGCAGGGTCTGAGGGCCAAAGACAATGTCCACATACGGGGCTCTCTGGCGGATCAGCTTGCCTTCCTGCGACGCGACGCAGCCGCCCACGCCGATGATCAGGTCCGGATTTTTTCGTTTAAGAAGTTTCCAGCGGCCTAACACGTGAAAGACTTTTTCCTGCGCTTTTTCACGAATTGAACAGGTGTTCAGCAGCAGCACATCGGCTTCTTTCGCATTTTCAGTCAGCTGGTATCCGTGGGTGGTATCCAGCAGATCGGCCATCTTGGATGAATCGTATTCGTTCATCTGACAGCCCCAGGTTTTTATATGGAGTTTTTTAGTCATCGACTTGCTCAGCTCAGGATTGCAAGCCGCGTATTGTAATGCTTTGGTGGGGTTGTGACCAGTATGAAGGTTGTGTGTCTCAGGACCGCAAAAATCCGGTAAACTTAAGGGATTCTCCAATAAGGAAAATTGACCATGACACTCCAACACACCGAAGTTGCCGTTGTCGGCGGCGGTATGGTCGGCGGCGCGCTGGCGCTGGGGCTGGCGCAGCAGGGATTTGAGGTAACGGTAATCGAACAGGCGGCTCCGCCAGCCTACGATCCCGCCAGTAAACCGGATGTGCGCATTTCCGCTATCAGCGCGTCGTCCGTCGATCTGCTGCGCGGGCTGGGCGTCTGGGAGACGGTGCTGGCGATGCGCGCTCATCCTTACAGCCGTCTTGAAACCTGGGAATGGGAAAATGCCCACGTCGCGTTTGATGCCGCTGAGCTGAAGCTGCCGCGCCTGGGCTATATGGTGGAAAACAACGTGCTCCAGCTGGCGCTCTGGCAGGCGCTGGAGGCGCACCCGAAGGTGACGCTGCGCGTTCCTGCGTCGCTTAAGGCGCTGCATCCTCACGAGAGCGGCTATCTACTGACACTCGACAGCGGCGATGAGCTGTCCGTGAAGCTGGTCATCGGGGCGGATGGCGCTAACTCGCAGGTCAGACAGATGGCGGGGATCGGGGTTCATGCCTGGCAGTATGAACAGTCCTGTATGCTGATTACCGCCAGGTGCGAGAATGCGCCGGGTGAAAGCACCTGGCAGCACTTTACACCGAACGGCCCGCACGCCTTTTTACCGCTCTTCGATAACTGGGCGTCGCTGGTGTGGTACGACAAACCGGCGCGCATTCGCCAGCTGCAGGGAATGAACATGGAACAGCTGCAGCGCGAAATTCTGCTGCACTTCCCGAGCCGTCTGGGACACGTCACGCCGGTCGCCGCCGGGGCGTTCCCGCTCACGCGCCGTCATGCGTTGCAGTATGCCCGCGAAGGCTTAGCGCTGGTGGGGGATGCGGCACACACCATTCATCCGCTGGCCGGGCAGGGCGTGAACCTGGGGTATCGTGACGTCGATGCCTTACTGGATGTGCTGGGCTTCGCCCGCGGACACGCGGAAAACTGGGCCAGTCATCAGGTGCTGAAGCGTTATCAGACGCGGCGTATGGCGGATAACTTCCTCATGCAGTCGGGAATGGATCTGTTCTATGCCGGGTTTAGCAATGACGTAGCCCCGGTGCGTATTCTGCGTAACATAGGCCTGATGGCAGCGGAACGCGCCGGTGGCCTGAAGCGTCAGGCCCTGAAGTACGCCCTCGGACTTTAATCTTTGCTCCGACTTTTCCCTCGCCCCTTTGGGGAGAGGGTTAGGGTGAGGGGGAATCAGGCCGCACAATTTTGTACAAAAACAAAAAAGCCCGCAGAGCGGGCTTTTTTGTTACTAAGTGGCTGGGGTGCAGGGATTCGAACCCCGGAATGCTGGTATCAGAAACCAGAGCCTTACCGCTTGGCGACACCCCAATTGCGTTAAACAAGCTGCTTAACGACTTTTTAAATTGGCTGGGGTACGAGGATTCGAACCTCGGAATGCCGGAATCAGAATCCGGTGCCTTACCGCTTGGCGATACCCCAACAATTTTTTTCATTATCGAACAACATCGATAATCTAAATTTGGTGGCTACGACGGGATTCGAACCTGTGACCCCATCATTATGAGTGATGTGCTCTAACCAACTGAGCTACGTAGCCAGTACTGCAATCTTCGATGGCTGGGGTACCTGGATTCGAACCAGGGAATGCCGGTATCAAAAACCGGTGCCTTACCGCTTGGCGATACCCCAATACCGCGGAGAACCGCAAAATCGAAGAAATATGGCTGGGGTACCTGGATTCGAACCAGGGAATGCCGGTATCAAAAACCGGTGCCTTACCGCTTGGCGATACCCCATCCGTGCAACGCTTACCCGGGAATGGTGCGGGAGGCGAGACTTGAACTCGCACACCTTGCGGCGCCAGAACCTAAATCTGGTGCGTCTACCAATTTCGCCACTCCCGCAAAAAAGATGGTGGCTACGACGGGATTCGAACCTGTGACCCCATCATTATGAGTGATGTGCTCTAACCAACTGAGCTACGTAGCCATCTTTTTTCGCGTTACCTTATCGGCGTTGCGGGGCGCATTATGCGTATAGACCCTTGCAGCGTCAACACCTTTTTCAACGAAAATAGCCGGAATGTGACTGTTTGGTTAGGTTGCGAACAGCGTGGCCGAATATTCGGCAATTATTGGTTATTAATCGGTTTTAGCTGTGCAAAAGCGGGGCAAAAAAAATCAGGCCCCGCAGGGCCTGATGATGAAATGCGCGATTATTTGTAGGCTGACTGGTGAACGCCTACCGCACGTCCTGACGGATCGTTCATGGATTTGAACGATTCATCCCATTCGATCGCTTTGGCAGACGAGCAGGCGACGGACGGGCCACCCGGTACGCACTCCGCAGCGCTCGGTACCGGGAACAATTCTTCAAAGATTTCACGGTAGAGATACGCTTCTTTCGATCCCGGCGTGTTGTACGGGAAGCGGAAGCTTGCGGTTTCCAGCTGTTGGTCAGAAACCTGTTTCGCCGCCACCTCTTTCAGGGTGTCGATCCAGCTGTAGCCTACGCCATCGGAGAACTGCTCTTTCTGACGCCATGCCACGCTCGCTGGCAGGTAGGATTCAAAACATTCACGCAGGATATGTTTTTCCATTTTTCCGTTGCCGCACATCTTGTCCTGCGGGTTGATGCGCATCGCCACGTCGAGGAATTTCTTATCCAGGAACGGCACGCGCGCTTCGACACCCCATGCCGACATCGCTTTGTTGGCACGCGCGCAGTCAAACATATGCAGCGCCTGGAGTTTACGCACGGTCTCTTCGTGCAGCTCTTTGGCGTTTGGCGCTTTATGGAAATACAGGTAGCCACCAAACACTTCGTCAGAACCTTCACCGGAGAGCACCATTTTGATGCCCATCGCCTTGATCTTACGCGACATCAGGTACATCGGCGTTGAAGCGCGGATGGTGGTTACGTCATAGGTTTCAATGTGATAGATCACATCGCGGATCGCATCCAGGCCTTCCTGGACGGTGAAGTGAATTTCATGGTGCACGGTGCCGAGGTGGTTTGCAACTTCCTGCGCGGCTTTCAGATCCGGCGCGCCTTCCAGGCCCACGGCAAAGGAGTGCAGCTGTGGCCACCAGGCTTCTGAGCGCTCCTGATCTTCCACGCGACGAGCCGCAAATTTCTTGGTGATTGCGGAGATCACGGAGGAGTCCAGACCGCCAGAGAGCAGCACGCCGTAAGGTACGTCTGACATCAGGTGGCTTTTCACGGAATCTTCCAGCGCCTGACGCAGCTCGGCTTTGTCCGTGACGTTGTCTTTTACCGCGTCGTAATCGAACCAGTCACGCTGGTAGTATGGACGGATCTCGCCGTCTTTACTCCACAGGTAGCTACCCGCCGGGAACTCTTTGATGGTGCGGCAGACCGGAACCAGGGCTTTCATTTCAGAGGCAACGTAGAAGTTGCCGTGTTCATCGTGGCCCATGTACAGCGGGATAATACCGATGTGGTCACGGCCAATCAGGTAAGCGTCTTTTTCGCTGTCGTACAGGGCAAAGGCAAACATACCCTGCAGGTCGTCCAGAAACTCGGGACCTTTCTCCTGATACAGCGCCAGGATCACTTCACAGTCGGACCCGGTCTGGAACGCGTAGCGGTCGCCGTACTCGGCGCGCAGCGCCTGATGGTTGTAGATCTCACCGTTGACAGCCAGCGCGTGCGTTTTTTTCTCGTTATACAGCGGCTGTGCACCGGCGTTGACGTCAACAATAGACAGACGTTCGTGAGCCAGAATCGCTTTGTCACTGGCGTAAACGCCTGACCAGTCCGGTCCGCGATGGCGCATCAGGCGGGACAGTTCGAGTGCCTTTTTACGCAGTTCGCCTGCGTCAGTTTTAATATCCAGTACGCCAAAAATTGAACACATAACCTTCTCCGTTAACCCTGTTGCTTTGTAATGTTGCTTGCTTATGAAAATGCCGCAAAGGGGCAGGGCGCGCAAGCGTTTTACGGATGAAAACGGAAATAGTGCAATGGCGGTTGCGGATCGGTGAAAAATGCGTATGCCATGAGCGGTTTTATTGATGATTATGCAATGAAAACGCTTTTTCTTTAGATATGGCCATGTTTTGCAGGCGAGAAAATAAAAAACCACGCCCTGAGGCGTGGTTCGGAATCAGATAATGTCGATTTCGTCGACGGAGGGGTAAATCCAGCTTGGCCGGAACGGCATCGAATCAATGTCATCAAGCTGAGAGACGCCAGAGAGGACCAGAATCGTCTCCAGACCTGCCTGGAAACCGGCAAGAATATCGGTGCGCAGGTTGTCGCCGACAATCACGGTCTCTTCTGAGTGGGCCTGCATCTTGTTGAGTGCGGCACGGATGATCCACGGGCTGGGCTTGCCGACGTAGAACGGCTTGCGCCCGGAGATCTTCTCGATACCGGCACACAGCGCACCGCAGGCCGGATAAAAACCACGACCGTGGGTATCCGGGTTGGTCGCAATAAAGCGCGCGCCGTTAGCCACAAAGAAGGATGCCTTATGCATCATCTCCCAGTTGTAGGAGCGCGTTTCACCCACAATCACAAAGTCCGGGTTGACGTCGGTGATGGTAAAGCCCGCTTTGTATAGTTCATGGATCAGCGCACCTTCACCCACCACATAGGCTTTTTTTCCTTCCTGACGTTTCAGAAAATCCGCCGTGGCCATCGCCGAGGTATAAAACACGCTGTCCGGGACGTCGACCCCTGCCGTGGCAAAGCGGTTTGCCAGATCCTGACCGGTCTGAGAAGGGTAGTTCGTGAGAAGAACCAGAGGCATTCCTTTGTCGATGATGCGGTGAAGAAACTCCGCAGCACCCGGCACGGCAACGTTGTCGTGCATCAGCACGCCGTCGATATCACAAATTACATTCTTAATGGTCATGGACAGTCCGACATTAAAAAAAGAAGGCGTTACTATAAGGTCCGATCAACTTTCCAGCAAATGCTGGAGCAGAATTCCGTTGAGCATGGCGCGTTTGACCAGCGCGAACGCGCCAATCGCCGAACGATGGTCAAGCTTTGAACGAACCACCGGAAGATTCTGGCGGAATGCTTTCAGCGCCTGGGTGTTAATACAGCCTTCAATCGCGGGGAGCAGCACCTTTTCCGCTTCCACAATTTCACCGGCGATCACCACTTTTTGTGGGTTAAACAGGTTAATGGCGATGGCGATGGTTTTCCCCAGATGGCGCCCCACCTGCTCGATCACTTCACAGGCCAGCGCGTCGCCTTTATTAGCGGCTTTGCAGATGGTGCCTATCTTGCAGTCGTCCAGCGTGACGCGGCTTTGATAACCCTGTTCAAGCAGATGGCGAACGCGCTGCTCGATGGCCGTGTTGGCGGCGATGGTTTCAAGGCAGCCAAAGTTGCCGCAGTGGCACCGTTCCCCGAGGGGCTCAACCTGAATGTGGCCGATCTCACCGACGTTACCGTTGCGACCAATAAAGATTCGGCCATTAGAGATAATGCCTGCGCCCGTACCGCGGTGGACACGCACCAGAATAGAGTCTTCGCAGTCCTGGCTCGCACCAAAGTAGTGCTCTGCCAGCGCCAGAGAGCGGATGTCATGGCCCACAAAGCAGGTCACTTTGAAGCGCTTTTCCAGCGCGTCGACCAGCCCCCAGTTTTCAACCTGAATGTGCGGCATATAGCGGATCACGCCGCTTTCCGGGTCGACCAGACCGGGCAGTATCACCGAGATGGCGATGAGTTCGCGGATCTTACGCTGACAGCTTTCAATAAACTGCGCGATAGTATTCAGCAGCGCATGCTCCAGCGTCTCCTGGGTGCGTTCCGGAAGGGGATAATGCTCTTCCGCAATGGCTTTGCTACTCAGATCGTACAGCGTGAGCGTGGTGTCATGACGGCCGAGCCGGACGCCAATCGCCTGGAAATTGCGGGTTTCGGTAATAATAGAGATGGCGCGGCGGCCCCCGGTGGAGGCCTGCTGATCGACTTCTTTGATCAGACCGCGCTCAATGAGCTGGCGGGTAATTTTTGTCACGCTGGCGGGAGCAAGCTGGCTTTGTTCGGCTATCTGAATTCGCGAGATGGGTCCGTGTTGGTCAATCAGGCGATACACCGCCGCACTGTTAAGTTGTTTAACGAGATCGACATTACCGATTTGAGCTTGTCCGCCAGGTGTCATACTTTTACTTACTCAGTGACGACCTCGTTACCATTAACGATGGTCTTAATAATTTTATAATCGTGTGTGAATGCCGTCAGGTTTGCAACCATACCTGGTGCAATTCCGCCGAGCTGTTTATCCACGCCGATTGCGCGGGCCGGATAAAGGGTTGCCATGCGCAGGACTTCCTCAAGCGCAATCCCGCAGTGCTCAACCAGGTTACGTACCCCTTCAATCATGGTCAAAGAGGAACCGCTCAGCGTACCGTTTTCATCCACACACAGTCCATTGCGGTAGTATATTGTTTTACCGGCAAAAATGAACTGCTCAATATTTGCACCTGCCGGCGCGGTAGCGTCCGTCACCAGGCAAAGCTTGTCACCTTTCAGCCGCTTGGCATTGCGAATGTTGGTGTAATCGACGTGTAAGCCGTCAGCAATAATGCCGCAGTAGACGTCTGGCTCATCCAGAATCGCCCCGACCAGACCCGGTTCACGCCCCGTGATATACGGCATCGCGTTATACAGGTGCGTCGCAAAGGTAATACCCGCGCGGAAACCGGCTTTCGCTTCTTTCAGCGTGGCGTTTGAGTGGCCTGCTGAAACCACAATTCCGGCGGCGGCTAGCTTGCTGATGACGTCCGTGCCGGTCATTTCCGGTGCCAGCGTCACTTTGGTGATCACATCGGCGTTGGCACACATGTAGTCAACCAGCTCTGCATCGGGCTTACGCACGTAATCCGGGTTATGCGTTCCTTTCTTGACCATGTTCAGCCATGGCCCTTCAAGGTGCAGACCGAGCGCCTGATTTGGATGTTTGGCCAGATATTCGCGCATCACGCGGATACCCTGCTTCATCAGGTCATCACTGCTGGTGATGAGCGTCGGCAGATAGCTGGTGCAGCCCGATTTCTCGTTGGCTTTCTGCATGATCTCCAGCGTTTCTACCGTTACCGCATCGGCGGTATCATTGAATTGCACACCGCCGCAGCCGTTGAGCTGTACGTCGATGAAACCGGGGGAGATTACTGCTCCATTGAGTGAGCGCTGTTCAATCTCCGGCGGCAGTTCTGCCAGCGGGCAAACACGTTCAATCAGGCCATTCGCGATAACAATCGCGTGGTCATCCAGAATTTCATGGCCGGTATAAATCCGACCGTGGGTTAAAGCGTACATAACGACCCCCGGTTAAAAAAAGCGGCCGCCTCTTGAGAAAGAGGCGGTTATTCAATTACAGACCTTTGATGTTCTCGGCTTCTAACTCGTTGAAGTATTTCAGCGTCTTAACCTTCAGCTCCATCGTGGACGGCTCGTCGCAGACGATGACTGATTTAGGATGCAGCTGCAGACAGCTGATGGTCCACATATGGTTAACGTTGCCTTCAACAGCAGCCTGGAGCGCCTGCGCTTTCACGCCGCCCAGCACCAGAATCATCACTTCTTCGGCATCCAGCAGGGTGCCTACGCCTACGGTCAGGGCGTATTTTGGAACCTGGTTAACGTCACCGTCAAAGAAGCGGGAGTTTGCCACGCGCGTGTCATGGGTCAGCGTTTTAATACGGGTACGGGAAGCCAGAGAGGACGCCGGTTCGTTAAACGCGATATGACCATCATTACCTACGCCACCCATGAACAGGTGGATTTTACCGTAGGAACGGATTTTTTCTTCATACTGACGGCATTCTGCGTCAATATCCGGCGCGTTTCCATTCAGCAGGTTAATATTTTCAGCAGGGATATCAACGTGATCAAAGAAATTGCGGTGCATAAAGCTATGGTAGCTTTCCGGATGGTCTTTCGGTAAGCCAACGTATTCATCCATATTGAAGGTCACAACATGTTTGAAGCTAACCTGGCCTGCTTTATGCATCTCAACCAGCGCCTTGTAGGCGGTCAGCGGCGTGCCGCCAGTCGGAAGGCCAAGAACGAAAGGACGATCGGCGGTCGGCTTGAACGCGTTAATGCGGTTTACGATATGGCGAGCGGCCCATTTACCGACTTGTTCAGCAGTTGCCAAGGGAATCAGTCTCATTGTTCACCTCAAAGTTTAAGTAGAAGAGTGGGCGGATGGCTTCGGAACCTGATACTAAAGCGTAACCTGGAAACTTTCAGGCCGGATCAATCCGTCTTGATTTTTTGAATGATAAAATAAGTTTTCGCTGTTAGCCAGTGTAAGGGAGGGCTGAATACGATATTTGGTGACAAAAATCACAAAAAATAGGTGTTTAATTTGCGATACGAATTAATTTTTCACACACTCAGACTGCCAGTGAATTATCAACGGTATCTATCGTTCGTGACACAATAAAAACATAGTTTATGCGCGAGCCTGAAAAACGGGTCTCGTAGGGGGAATAGGATGAATATTTTAGGTTTTTTCCAGCGCCTCGGTAGGGCTTTGCAGCTCCCTATCGCCGTGCTACCGGTTGCAGCATTGCTGCTGCGATTCGGGCAACCCGATCTTCTTAACGTACCGTTTATTGCTCAGGCTGGCGGTGCTATTTTTGACAACCTGGCGCTGATTTTCGCCATCGGTGTTGCCTCAAGCTGGTCAAAAGACAGCGCGGGTGCTGCAGCGCTGGCAGGGGCAGTCGGTTATTTCATCCTGACGAAAGCGATGGTAACGATTAACCCGGAAATCAACATGGGCGTGCTGGCAGGTATCATTACCGGTCTGGTCGGTGGTGCTGTGTACAACCGCTGGGCAAACATTAAGCTGCCAGACTTCCTGAGTTTCTTTGGCGGCAAACGTTTCGTGCCGATCGCGACGGGCTTCTTCTGTCTGGTTCTGGCCGCTATCTTTGGCTACGTCTGGCCACCGGTACAGCATGCGATCCATGCGGGCGGTGAGTGGATTGTTTCAGCGGGTGCAGTGGGCTCAGGTATCTTTGGTTTTATCAACCGTCTGCTGATCCCAACCGGTCTGCATCAGGTGCTGAACACTATCGCATGGTTCCAGATTGGTGAGTTCACCAATGCTGCGGGCACCGTATTCCACGGCGACATCAACCGCTTCTACGCGGGTGACGGCACCGCAGGCATGTTCATGTCTGGCTTCTTCCCAATCATGATGTTTGGTCTGCCGGGCGCTGCGCTGGCAATGTACCTGGCTGCGCCAAAAGCGCGTCGCCCAATGGTTGGCGGCATGCTGCTGTCCGTTGCGATTACCGCGTTCCTGACCGGCGTAACCGAGCCGCTGGAATTCCTGTTCATGTTCCTGGCGCCGGTGCTGTACCTCATGCATGCGGTGCTTACCGGTATCAGCCTGTTTGTGGCGACCCTGCTGGGTATCCATGCTGGCTTCTCCTTCTCTGCTGGCGCGATCGACTACGTGTTGATGTACAACCTGCCGGCGGCAAGCAAGAACGTCTGGATGCTGGTGGTAATGGGTCTGGTCTTCTTCGTCATCTACTTCGTGCTGTTCACTGCGGTTATTCGTATGTTTAACCTCAAAACGCCGGGCCGCGAGGACACCAAAGACGAAGTGGTCACCAACGAAGCCAACAGCAATACCGAAGAGGGTCTGACTCAACTGGCGACCAGCTATATCGCTGCCGTCGGGGGGACTGACAACCTGAAAGCCATTGATGCCTGCATCACCCGTCTGCGTCTGACGGTGGGTGACTCTGCGCGCGTCAGCGACGCAATGTGTAAACGCCTTGGTGCATCGGGCGTGGTTAAACTGAACAAACAAACTATCCAGGTTATCGTGGGTGCCAAAGCGGAATCCATCGGTGACGAAATGAAAAAAGTGGTTGCCCGTGGACCGGTCGCGGCGGCGTCAACCGACAGCGCACCTGCGTCGACGGCTGCCCCGGTAGCGAAGCCGCAGGCCGTGCCTAACGCCGTGACGGTGGCCGCGCTGGTCTCTCCGGTAACGGGTGACGTGGTTGACCTTGAGCAGGTACCTGATGAAGCGTTCGCCAGCAAAGCGGTCGGTGACGGTGTGGCGGTGAAACCAACGGATAAAACCGTGGTGTCTCCGGCGGCAGGTACCATCGTGAAAATCTTCAACACCAACCACGCGTTCTGCCTCGAAACCGAAAAGGGCGCGGAGATCGTTGTCCACATGGGTATCGATACCGTTGCGCTGAATGGTCAGGGCTTTACTCGCCTGGTGGAAGAGGGTGCTGAAGTGGTGGCCGGGCAGCCGATTCTGGAAATGGATCTGGACTTCCTGAATGTCAACGCGCGTTCCATGATTAGCCCGGTGGTTTGCAGCAACATCGACGACTTCAGCGGTCTGGTCATCCAGGCGAAAGGTCAGGTTGTTGCGGGTCAAACCCCGCTGTACGAGATTAAAGGCAAGTAATCGCTCCTGAGTAGAGTCATGCCTTAAGCGGCGGGGGATATCCTCCGCCGCTTTTTTTTGCAGCAAATGCCCCCATTATTTTCTTCAGAGACGTTTTAAGGGTTGTCACTACGTCCGGCTTATAAGATCATATGCCGTTATACGTTGTTTACGCTTTGAGGAATCCACGATGAGTGAGGCTGAAGCCCGCCCGAGTAACTTTATTCGTCAGATCATCGATGAAGATCTGGCCAGTGGTAAGCACACCACAATTCATACCCGTTTTCCGCCGGAGCCGAATGGCTACCTGCATATCGGGCATGCGAAGTCCATCTGCCTGAACTTTGGCATTGCGCAAGACTACCAGGGACAGTGCAACCTGCGTTTCGATGACACCAACCCAGTAAAAGAAGACATCGAATACGTTGAGTCCATCAAAAATGACGTGCAATGGCTGGGCTTCAACTGGTCTGGCGATATCTGCTACTCCTCTGACTACTTTGATCAGCTGTATGCCTACGCGGTAGAGCTTATCAACAAAGGTCTGGCGTATGTTGACGAACTGTCTGCAGATGAGATCCGTGAGTACCGCGGTACGTTGACCGCGCCGGGCAAAAACAGCCCGTTCCGCGATCGCAGCGTGGAAGAGAACCTGGCGCTGTTTGAAAAAATGCGCGCAGGTGGTTTCGAAGAAGGCAAAGCCTGCCTGCGTGCCAAAATTGACATGGCATCGCCGTTCATCGTGATGCGCGATCCGGTGCTGTATCGTATTAAGTTCGCTGAACACCACCAGACTGGCAACAAGTGGTGCATCTACCCGATGTACGACTTCACCCACTGCATTAGCGATGCGCTGGAAGGCATCACCCACTCGCTGTGTACGCTGGAGTTCCAGGACAACCGTCGTCTGTACGACTGGGTGCTGGATAACATCACCATTCCGGTGCATCCGCGCCAGTACGAGTTCTCTCGTCTGAATCTGGAATACACCGTGATGTCCAAGCGTAAGCTGAACCTGCTGGTGACCGACAAGCACGTTGAAGGCTGGGATGACCCGCGTATGCCGACCATCTCCGGTCTGCGCCGTCGTGGTTACACCGCGGCGTCAATCCGTGAATTCTGCAAGCGTATCGGCGTGACCAAGCAGGACAACACCATTGAGATGGCCTCACTGGAATCCTGCATTCGCGAAGATCTCAACGAAAACGCCCCGCGCGCGATGGCCGTTATCGATCCGGTGAAACTGGTCATCGAGAACTATCCGCAGGGCGAGAGCGAACTGGTCTCCATGCCTAACCATCCGAACAAACCGGAAATGGGAAGCCGTGACGTGCCGTTCAGCGGCGAGATCTGGATTGACCGCGCTGACTTCCGTGAAGAAGCCAACAAGCAGTACAAGCGTCTGGTGCTGGGTAAAGAAGTGCGTCTGCGTAATGCTTACGTCATCAAAGCCGAGCGCGTTGAAAAAGATGCGGAAGGGAATATCACCACCATCTTCTGTTCTTATGACGCTGAAACGCTGAGTAAAGATCCGGCGGATGGCCGCAAGGTGAAAGGCGTTATCCACTGGGTGAGCGCAACCCACGCGCTGCCGGTCGAGATCCGTCTTTACGATCGTCTGTTCAGCGTGCCTAACCCAGGTGCGGCGGAAGACTTCCTGGCGACCATCAACCCGGAATCGCTGGTGATTAAGCAGGGTTATGCGGAGCCGTCCCTGAAAGCGGCTGAAGCGGGCAAAGCGTTCCAGTTCGAACGTGAAGGTTACTTCTGCCTGGACAGCCGTTACAGCACGGCGGAAAAACCGGTATTTAACCGTACCGTAGGCCTGCGTGATACCTGGACGAAGATCGGCGAATAATATTCCTGTTCTGGTCAATGAGAGACAAACGCCGCATTATGCGGCGTTTTTTTTATTTAACGATCAGAGTATTAAGCCTGGGACTAAAGAGGCGTTCTGAAAATAACAGGTCAATGAGGTGCTACTTATTTTTTAAAAAAAAGTTTGTATCATTGCCAAAATTAAAAAGGTGATAAAAAAGGAAAGCGATCCCGCGCCTTGCCACTGAAAAACCTGAGAATTGCCCGTCATTCCTCGCCTTCCTGTAAATGTTACAAAGCACTACCAATTATGTGCACTTCGTCATAATCCTGACTTTTGCCCGCTGAAAAGCATTGATAATTCGCGTCGCGAAAAATAACCTAAAGACGGTAGTTAATTCGAGGGTATTTAAAACTACCCCTGACCATTTGGTCTTTTTTATTTACGCCGTTTCAGGCGTTTTAATTCGTCAAAGAGGAATAATCTATGCGTACGTTCAGTGGCAAACGTAGTGCGCTGGCGCTGGCTATTGCCGGTGTGACAGCAATGTCGGGCCTGGTGATTGCGCCAGAGGCAAAAGCAGCGGGTTTCATCGAAGATTCTACCCTCACGGGCGGTATTTATTACTGGCAGCGTGAGCGTGACCGTAAAGACGTCACTGAAGATAAATACAAAACCAACCTCTCGCACTCCACCTGGAACGCCAACCTGGACTTCCAGTCAGGCTACGCCGCGGATATGTTCGGTCTGGATATTGCCGCGTTCACCGCGATCGAAATGGCGGAAAACGGCGACAGCGGCCATCCGAACGAAATCGCCTTCTCCTCCAGCAACAAAGCCTATGATGAAGACTGGTCCGGGGATAAGAGCGGAATCAGCCTTTACAAAGCCGCAGCGAAATTCAAATACGGCCCGGTCTGGGCCCGCGGGGGGTATATTCAGCCAACTGGCCAGACGCTGTTAGCCCCACACTGGAGCTTTATGCCGGGTACCTATCAGGGGGCGGAAGCAGGGGCTAACTTTGACTACGGCGATGCGGGTACGCTGAGTTTCTCCTATATGTGGACCAACGAGTACAAAGCACCGTGGCACATTGAGATGGACAAGTTCTACCAGAACGACAAGAAAACCAAGGTCGATTACCTCCACTCGCTGGGTGCGAAATACGACTTCAAAAACGATCTGGTTCTCGAAGCGGCATTTGGCCAGGCGCAAGGGTATATCGATCAATACTTTGCCAAGGCCAGCTATAAGTTCGATATCGCGGGTAGCCCATTGAGTACCAGCTACCAGTTCTACGGTACGCGCGACAAAGTCAGTAACGGTGGTGTCAACGACATCTACGACGGCACCGCGTGGCTGCAGGCGCTCACCTTTGGCTACAAGGTCGGTCAGGTTGATTTGCGTCTGGAAGGCACATGGGTGAAAGCGGAAGGGCAGCAGGGCTACTTCCTGCAGCGTATGACCCCGACCTACGCCTCCTCCAACGGTCGTCTTGATATCTGGTGGGATAACCGCTCCGACTTCAACGCCGACGGTGAGAAAGCGGTCTTCTTCGGCGCAATGTACGATCTGAAAAACTGGAACCTGCCTGGCTGGGCGGTGGGCGCGTCTTACGCTTACGCCTGGGATGCAAAACCTGCCGACATGGCAACACCGGATGCTTACTACGATCCAAACTATCGCCTGAAAGAGTCTTCCTACAGTCTGGATGCAATCTATACCCTGCAGGATGGCCGCGCGAAAGGCACGATGTTCAAACTGCACTTCACCCAGTACGACAACCACTCCGATATCCCGAGCTACGCGGGCGGTTACGGCAACATCTTCCAGGATGAACGTGACGTGAAATTCATGGTTATCGCACCGTTCACCATCTTCTGATGAATCGTCCGGCGGGCCAGCTCCCGCCGGACCGGAGACTGCATATGATGAAAAAAATCGTAATCGTCGCGCTGTTGGCATCGGGGCTGGTGGCGTGTGCCCAGACTCAGGCGCCGAAAGAGGACTCCCGTCTCAGGGAGGCCTACAGCGCCTGTATTAATACTGCGGAAGGCTCGCCGGAGAAAATTGAAGCCTGCCAGAGCGTGCTGAATGTGCTGAAGAAAGAAAAAGCGCACGAGCAGTTTGCGACGCAGGAAAATGTCCGGGTGATGGATTACCAGGCCTGTATCCAGGCGCGTAAAACCGGTAACGATCAGGAAGTGGCGAAGCGTTGCGACAAGATCTGGACCGAGATACGCAATAACAATAAATAAGTTGCTTTACGCCCGGTGGCGCTGCGCCACCGGGCTTTTTTCTGGCAAAAAAAAGCCAACCTTGCGGCTGGCTCAGAGTATGAATACTCGCTTATTTTGCGTCGTGCGCGTGGTCATCTTCACGGCAGTCGCCTTCAGCGCAGTGACCGTAAAGGTACAGGCTGTGGTTGGTGAGGCGGATACCGTGACGCGCGGCGATTTCACGCTGGCGAGCTTCGATGGAATCATCGCTAAATTCAATGACCTTGCCACAGTCGAGGCAGATCAGGTGATCGTGGTGCTGCTGCTGGGTCAGTTCGAATACAGATTTACCGCCTTCGAAATTATGACGGGTGACAATGCCCGCGTCATCAAACTGGTTCAGCACGCGATAGACGGTAGCCAGCCCAATCTCTTCACCCATGTCGATAAGACGTTTATAAAGGTCTTCCGCACTGACATGGTGATTGTCTGGACCCTGAAGCACTTCGAGGATTTTTAACCGAGGAAGCGTAACTTTCAGGCCAGCCTTCTTTAATGCGGTATTGTTGTCAGTCATGCGGAATCTGTCCTGTTGCTAAACGATTCACTTCTGTAGGAAGTGACAGAAAATGCACCTGGGATAATGCGTCTCATTATAGAACTGCCATGGCTAAATGAAAACTGCAAGTCTCAGGCAAAATATGCTTATAAAAATGGGGTATCACCAACAAACTTGCTCGATGGAAAACCACATTTATCAGGGAGACATTGTACAGGTCTGGGCGAAAAAGTTAAAAGATTGTAGCAATTAATTTAATCGGTTTGACCTGGTGCACGGGCGCAACCGCCGTTGCGCCGCGAGAAAAATCAGGCGTTAAGAATATCGTCCAGGTGCAGTTCTTCACGAATCTGCTTAACCCATTTCTCAACGCGCTCTGCGGTCAGTTCTGGCTGACGGTCTTCGTCGATGGCCAGGCCCACGAAGTGATCGTCATCGGCCAGGCCTTTAGACGCTTCGAAGTGGTAACCGGCGGTCGGCCAGTGGCCGACGATCACTGCGCCATTCGGCTCAATGATGTCGCGGATGGTACCCAGCGCGTCACAGAAGTATTCGGCGTAGTCTTCCTGATCGCCGCAGCCAAACAGGGCGACCAGCTTACCGTTGAAGTCCACTTCTTCCAGCGTCGGGAAGAAATCATCCCAGTCACACTGGGCTTCACCGTAGTACCAGGTCGGAATACCCAGCAGCAGAATGTCATAGCCTTCGAGATCTTCTTTGCTGCTCTTGGCGATGTCATGCACATCAGCAACGTCTTTACCGAGCTGTTTTTGAATGTTTTTCGCGATATTTTCGGTATTGCCGGTATCACTGCCAAAGAAAATGCCGATGATTGCCATGAGTAAAATAACCTCTTGAAACTTAATAGTATGGTGGCGCAATTCGGCCACGGATAAGGGCAATAATAGCAGAACTGGCAACCCTGCGGAAACAGCTATCGCGCAGGACTGCACTCTGTGCTACATGAAAAGGGTAATTAAGGGAATTTTCAGACTTATGCCTGGCCGCGCAATGTCTCAAGCTGGGCGATCAGCATCTCTTCAATGAGCTCGCTGCGGCTGATATTTCGCGCCTCGGCCAGCTCGTTAAGTGCATCGACCGCGTCAGCGTTGAGCTTCAGTTCGACACGCTTAAGCCCACGATTTTTATCGCGTTTAAGCTGATTGCGTTTATTGATACGCAGCTGTTCATCGCGCGAAAGCGGATTCGTCTTCGGTCGTCCCGGGCGACGCTCATTCGCGAACAGATCTAGTGTCGTACGGTCCGTTTGTTCTTTGGCCATGATTCTGAGACTTCGGGGGAAACACGCCGCCCTGCTAATGCCCGGGCGATAAGCGCGCCATCATACATCACCAAAAACGGCGCGCCAACGACTGGAAGCCCGCAGCCTTCCAGTCGCTCTCTTTTTAATCAATTTGCAGTATCAGAAAGATAGCGGCGAATGGCGCGCAGTACGGCGTCAGGTTTTTCCGCATGCACCCAGTGCCCGGCTCCGGCAATGACGTGGGCGCGAGCCTGCGGGAATTGCGCCAGTATGGCGTCGCGGTACGCGTCGGTAACGTAAGGGGAGTTACCGCCGCGAATAAAGAGGGTAGGGTGCGGCCAGGCGGGCACGGTTTGCCAGCCCACAATATTGTTGTACTGGTTCCAGAGCACCGGCACGTTAAAACGCCACTGGCCGTCAACAAACGACTTCAGCAGGAACTGCACGACACCTTCTTCATCAAGATGCTCACGCATGACGGTAGCGGCCTGCTGGCGGGTCGCGACACCCGCTTCGGTGACCGCATTGATGGCGGCAAAAATCTCGTCGTGACGGCGCACGTCGTAATCCACGGGCGCAACATCAATCACCACCAGGCCGTTAATACGCTCCGGGGCCAGCGCCGTCAGGGCCATCACCGCTTTGCCGCCCATTGAATGCCCGATGAGGGTGACCTTTTGCAGATCGTTGGCATCCAGCGTATCCAGCAGATCCTGCGCCATCGCAGCGTAGGTCATCTCGTCGGAACGGCCGGAAAGACCGTGATTGCGCATATCAACCTGTAAGATATCGTGATCGGTAACCAGATCGCGCGCCAGCACGCCCAGGTTATCCAGGCTGCCAAAAAGCCCGTGAACCAGTACGATGGGAGAATTATTGTTCGGCGATTGTGCAGTTTGCGCTCGGGTATTCAATTTCATGGCAAAGTTCTTTTTTTACGTATGTCAGGTTAGGGTATCATGTTGACCATTCTGCCGCCCGGCTGCAAGGTTCCAGTTTAATCTGACTTTTGCCGCCAACCTGGTTTGACGCTATCCGCTGTTGGGATTTGACCTTATAATCCCAATGACTTGTATTCAGATAAGATATCGCACTGGATTAAGATGAAAACAATCGAAGTTGATGACGAACTCTATCAGTATATTGCCAGCCAGACGCGGCATATCGGGGAGAGCGCGTCCGACATTTTACGGCGCATGCTTAAAATTTCCGCCGCTTCACAGCCTGCTACCCCAGTCACCAAAGATGTCGTGTCTCAGCCAAGCGTTGTTGCACAAGCAAAACCTGCCGTGACGCCGGCAAAAGATAAAGTGCGCGCGATGCGCGAGCTGCTGCTCTCCGATGAATACGCGGAGCAGAAAAAGGCGGTTAACCGCTTTATGCTGGTGCTGTCTACACTTTATTCACTGGATAACAAAGCGTTTGCTGAAGCGACCGAGTCGCTGCACGGTCGTACTCGCGTCTACTTCGCGGGCGACGAGCAGACGCTGCTGCAAAATGGCAATCAAACCAAACCCAAACATGTTCCTGGCACCCCGTACTGGGTGATCACCAATACCAATACGGGCCGCAAGTGCAGCATGATTGAACACATCATGCAGTCCATGCAGTTCCCGGCGGAATTGATTGAAAAGGTTTGCGGTACAATTTAACCCTTGCATCAGAAGGACCCGGTAATGGCAAATCACAGCCGTGCAGGCCAACCTGCACAACAAAGCGATTTGATTAACGTCGCTCAGCTGACCGCGCAGTATTACGTGCTGAAGCCGGTCGTGGGCAACGCAGAACACGCAGTGAAGTTTGGTACATCTGGTCACCGCGGCAGCGCGGCGCGCCACAGCTTTAACGAACCGCACATTCTGGCCATTGCTCAGGCCATTGCGGAAGAGCGCGCTAAAAACGGCGTTACCGGTCCGTGCTACGTGGGGAAAGATACCCATGCCCTGTCTGAACCGGCCTTTATTTCCGTGCTGGAAGTTCTGACAGCGAACGGCGTTGATGTGATTGTTCAGGAGAACAACGGCTTCACCCCAACGCCTGCGGTGTCTAACGCCATCCTGGTACACAACAAAAAAGGTGGCGCGCTGGCTGACGGTATCGTTATCACGCCATCCCACAACCCGCCGGAAGACGGTGGTATTAAATACAACCCGCCTAACGGTGGCCCGGCAGACACCAACGTCACCAAAGTGGTTGAAGATCGTGCGAATGCCTTGCTGGCCGACGGTCTGAAAGGCGTGAAGCGCATCTCTCTGGATGCGGCCATGGCGTCCGGCCACGTAAAAGAGCAGGATCTGGTTCAGCCGTTCGTGGAAGGTCTGGCGGATATCGTCGATATGGCGGCCATCCAGAAAGCCGGCCTGAAGCTGGGTGTGGATCCGCTGGGCGGCTCCGGTATTGAATACTGGAAACGTATTGCCGAGCACTACAAGCTGGATCTGACCATCGTGAACGATCACGTCGATCAGACCTTCCGTTTTATGCACCTGGACAAAGACGGCGCGATCCGCATGGACTGCTCCTCCGAGTGCGCAATGGCGGGCCTGCTGGCGCTGCGTGATAAATTCGATCTGGCGTTTGCTAACGACCCGGATTACGACCGCCACGGTATCGTCACCCCTGCCGGGCTGATGAACCCGAACCACTATCTGGCAGTCGCGATTAACTACCTGTTCCAGCACCGTCCGCAGTGGGGCAAAGAGGTGGCTGTCGGTAAGACGCTGGTTTCCTCCGCGATGATCGACCGCGTGGTGGACGCGCTGGGCCGCAAGCTGGTGGAAGTGCCGGTGGGCTTCAAATGGTTTGTTGACGGTCTGCACGACGGCAGCTTTGGCTTCGGTGGTGAAGAGAGCGCGGGAGCTTCTTTCCTGCGCTTCGACGGCACGCCGTGGTCAACCGATAAAGACGGCATCATCATGTGCCTGCTGGCGGCGGAAATCACCGCGGTCACCGGTAAAAACCCGCAGGAACATTACAACGACCTGGCGGCACGCTTTGGTGCGCCAAGCTATAACCGTATTCAGGCCAGCGCAACGTCAGCCCAGAAAGCAGCCCTGTCCAAACTCTCTCCTGAGATGGTCAGCGCAAGCACCCTGGCCGGTGACCCGATCACCGCGCGTCTGACGGCGGCACCGGGTAACGGCGCCTCCATTGGTGGGCTGAAAGTAATGACCGAAAACGGCTGGTTCGCTGCGCGTCCATCCGGCACGGAAGATGCGTATAAAATCTATTGCGAAAGCTTCCTCGGCGCTGAGCATCGTCAGCAGATTGAGAAAGAAGCGGTAGAGATTGTCAGCGAAGTGCTGAAAAACGCGTAAGTGGTGTTCGGGTGCGGGCTGATGCCCTCACCCCCGGCCCTCTCCCACAGGGAGAGGGAGAAAACACTAAAAACGGCAACCCATGGGTTGCCGTTTTGCTTTTACCTAACTGTGCTTATTCTTCAATTCAAACCGCGGTGACACCAGACCGTACAGCGTCCAGCCCATAAAGGTCACCATCGCGCCATACAGCATCGCTTCCTGGCCGGAGGAATAGAGTGCATAGAAGCTGTAGATTGCCCCAATCAGCGCCACGATATTTGCCGCACGCGCCTTGCGTGGATCAACCTTCGCGACTTTCTGAATAATCACCAGCGCCGCCATCGACAGGATATACGGAATGATATTCGTCACGACCGCCAGGTTGACCAGCACGTTAAACTGGCTGTTCAGCGACGGGCTAATGGTCATCAGCGACAATCCACTCTGGAAGATGACAATCGCCAGCATGCCCTGCACCGGCGCATCGGCTTTGGTGACGCGGGAGAAGATTTTTGGGAAGTAACCTTCATCAGCCGAGGATTTAAACACCTGCGCGATGGTGAACTGCCAGCCAAGGAGTGAACCGCAGCACGACATGACCATCAGACCCATAATCACTTTCCCGACTTCCGGCGTGAACATCTGCGCGAAGGCCAGCCCGAACGGCGCCGTGGAGTTGGCCAGATCCATGTTTGGAACGATGCCCGCAATGACGTTCGTCGAGACGATATAGATCACCGCCGCGCCCAGCGTACCGCCGAGGACCGCAATCGGGACGTTCTTTTCCGGATTATCAACAACTTCTGCGTTCGCGCAGGCGGATTCCAGACCGAGGAAGGCCCAGAGCGTCATGGCGATAGAAGAGCCGACTGCGCTGAAGAACGGCACATGGTGCGGGTTCCAGGAGTTGGCGTACAGGGTCGGGCTGAACCAGAACCAGCCGATGATGCACAGGCCGACAACCGGAATAATCACGCCCCAGACGGTGATGCTGCTGAGCTGTCCGGTGATACGCGCGCCGCCAAAGTTAGCCACGGTGCAGATCCACAGCACGCCGATGGTGGCTAAACCAATCTGTACCGGGCTGAGCGTCGCGCCAAACAGCTCCGTACCGTAGCCCACGGCGGAGATGGCAATCGCCACGTTGGCGATCAGCAGTGATACCCCGTAGGTATAGTTGGCCAT
Source organism: Enterobacter sp. TCD1-1 (assembly GCF_020567405.1). NCBI lineage: Bacteria > Pseudomonadati > Pseudomonadota > Gammaproteobacteria > Enterobacterales > Enterobacteriaceae > Enterobacter > Enterobacter sp. TCD1-1. Next base: position 402,206 of record NZ_JAJCXF010000001.1, read on the forward strand.
AAAGTTGCCCGACTTGCCAAAGGCATACTCGGCGTAGCCTCCCATGCCGCCTGACTTGCGGCTGAACATCCCGCACTTGGCAAATGCCCACGCCAGCGCCATCGAGCCGACGGCCGTCACCAGCCAGGAGATGATTGAAATAGTTCCTACTTCGGCGAGCTTGGTGGGCAGCATGATGATGCCGGAGCCCATCATGTTCACCATGGTGAGGATGGTCAGCTGCACCACGCCCATCTTATTGGACTTACTCATAATTTCTCTCCTTTCAGCAGCGCGGGCTGAGCGGCGGGTTGTTTGATGACATTACAGCGAACCTGTTTACGGCCCTCGCACTCCTCGACGTACACACCCTGCAGCTCCGGCGCAAAGCCCGGCAGCTGGTTGATGCCTTCTTCCAGCGCGGTGAAGTAGCGCAGCACGGAGCCGCCCCAGACCTCCCCAGGGACAACGCACAGCACCCCCGGCGGATAAGGCAGGGCGCCTTCCGCGGCGATGCGGCCTTCCGCGTCGCGCAGGGAGACCAGTTCCACTTCTCCGCGCAGATAGGCATAGTTCGCGTCCTGCGGGTTCATCATCACGCGTGGGAAATGGGACTTGCGGAACATCTCTTTCTGCAGCTGTTTCACGTTGTGACGGGCGTACAGGTGATGCATCTCCTGGCAGATCTGGCGCAGGGTGTAATCCGCGTAACGTTCCGGATGTTGTTTGTAAAGAGAAGGCAGGACGTCTTTCAGCGGAGCATCGCTCTCGAGCAGTTTTTCGAAGCGCACCAGTTGCGCCACCAGCTGCTGCAGTTTGCCCATATCTTCCGCAGGCGTGAGCAGGAACAGGATCGAGTTGAGATCGCATTTCTCCGGCACGATGCCGTTTTCACGCAGGAAGTTGGCGAGGATGGTGGCGGGCACGCCGAAATCGTCATACTCGCCGGTGCGGGCGTTAATGCCCGGCGTGGTTAGCAGCAGCTTGCACGGGTCGATAAAATACTGATGCTCAGCGTAACCTTCAAAAGCGTGCCAGTTTTCACCCGGCACGAAGTGGAAGAAGCGCAGATTGGTCGCAATCTCCGCCGTGTCCCAGCTTTCCCACGGACGGCCCTCCACCGTCTCCGGCACGAAGGGGCGCAGATACCGGCAGTTCTCCAGGATTAGCTTACGCGCTTCAATACCGTTCACCACGCAGTCCATCCACATGTTGCGGCCGCTCTGGCCTTCATGCATACGGGCGTTGATGTCCAGCGCGGCAAACAGCGGATAAAACGGGCTGGTGGAGGCGTGCATCATAAAGGCATTATTCAGCCGCTTATGCGGGACATAGCGCTGCTGGCCTTTGATGTGGCTGTCTTTCTTGTGAATTTGCGAGGTCTGCGAGAAGCCAGCCTGCTGTTTATGCACGGACTGGGTAACCAAAATCCCCGGGTCGTTTTCGGTCAGCTCCAGCAGCAGCGGCGAGCAGTCGGCCATCATCGGAATAAACTGCTCGTAACCCACCCAGGCGGAGTCAAACAGGATGTAATCACACAGATGCCCAATCTTATCCACCACCTGACGGGCGTTGTAGATGGTGCCATCATAGGTGCCCAGCTGGATCACCGCCAGACGGAACGGACGCGCATCGCGCGCACGGCCCGGTGCAACTTCGGCCACCAGCTCGCGCAGGTAATGTTCTTCAAAACAGTGGGCGTCAATGCCACCGATAAAGCCGTACGGGTTGCGCGCCGTTTCCAGATAGACCGGCGTTGCGCCTGCCTGGAGGAGGGCACCGTGATGGTTGGATTTGTGGTTATTACGGTCGAACAGTACCAGGTCGCCCGGGGTGAGCAGAGCGTTAAGCACCACTTTGTTAGATGACGAGGTGCCGTTCAGCACGAAGTAGGTCTTATCGGCATTAAAGACCTTCGCCGCATGTTGCTGCGCAATGCACGGCGCGCCCTCGTGAATCAGCAGATCGCCCATTGCGACGTCGGCGTTACACAGATCGGCGCGGAAAAGCGTCTCGCCAAAGAAATCAACGAACTGGTTACCGGCTGGATGGCGACGGAAGAACTGGCCGCCCTGATGGCCCGGGCAGTCAAACGCGCTGTTGCCCTGCTTCACGTAGTCGACCAGGGCGCGGAAAAACGGCGGGCGCAGCTGGGTTTCATACCGCAGGGCAGCCGCTTCCAGCTGGCGTCCATAAAAGTCGTTGCTGGTGTCTGAATACTCAAATACGCCATGAATGCGCGATAAATAGTCTGCCGGAATGATCTCTTCTTTATGCGTCGCAACAAAAACAGGAATGCCAAATCCGGTGGCTTCTATTTCCTCCAGTATGCCGTCGGTAATATCACTGACCGCCAGCACAATAGCGGCAACGTCGATATAATCAGAGGTTCTGACATCTACTAGTTCACGCTGGGTGATAAAGCAATCCGGGCATGCACGGCTGGCTGCGATTTTTAAACTTTTCATCTTTCTCTCTTTATTTTAGGTAATAAGCGTCCCTCGATTTCTTGCAAAAAAGAAATCGATAATTTTCCGGAAAAAAAGCAAAGGGTGGCCGCTGATTAAAATCAGTACATTGCTTTTTTGATGATTGAAATTCAGTCCGCCCGGTGCGGATGAGTCTGAATCAAAATGAATGAGCGCACGAGTTCACAGGCAATAGCCTGTAAAATAAGATGTTTCAGGGTAACCTGTAAGCGAGTGCGCCAGAAGTCGAAGGACTACCGGGCATTAAAGAGATGAAAGTCAAAGCAGTTTCGGTGGGCAAACATCATGATATGTGTTGTCCGCCTTATATGTGGCATTAAACGATTGTTGTTTTCCATGATTCATTTTCCTTTCAGTAATTGAAAGCACGGTCATTTTATCTAGGAAAAGGCGATTAACTGTGAAGAAGATCACCGTTAACCGATCATTTTAGAAATAAATAGTCGTTTTTGATGAATATCGCAGATCAAAACTCTGATTTGTTATCGATGAGTTAACAGGATGTTTTATCAATGTTTTAAATGGGCATAAATAATCCGAAAAAACACTGACTGGATTATTTTTGACATATTTTCTGAGATGTTTAGATACTATTTAAAAATAAAATGAATAGTTATTCAGAGCATAAACCGATAACCGATACCGGTTTCAGTTAATAAATGGCGAGGGCGAGCGGGGTCGACTTCGAGTTTCTGACGAAGGTGTCCCATATATATGCGTAAATAGTGACTATGTTCCACGGCGTTAGGTCCCCATACCTGACTTAGCAGCTGGCGCTGGGTGAGAACCTTGCCGTGATTGTTAAGCAGCACGGCGAGCAGGCGAAATTCGATGGGCGTGAGGTGAATTTCCTCTTCGCCGCGCACAATGCGCCGCGCGGCCAGGTCAACCCGGATATCCCCAAACGTGTAGGTTGGATCGGCAGGCGTGGTGGCGCTGTGGCGACGCAGCGCCACGCGAAGGCGAGCCTGTAGCTCGCCGATACCAAACGGTTTAATCAGATAGTCATCCGCCCCGGCATCCAGCGCGGCGATTTTATCCGTCTCTTCAGTACGGGCGGAGAGCACGAGGATCGGCATCTGGCTCCACTGCCGGACTTCACGAATAAAATCGATGCCGTCGCCGTCCGGGAGTCCAAGATCGAGGATCACCAGGTCCGGCTTGCGGGTGGCGGCTTCAATTAAACCCCGCTGAAGCGTACCCGCATCATGGACGCGCAGACCGTCTCCTTCCAGCGCAGCGCGCAGAAAACGGCTAATGGCGATCTCATCTTCAACAATCAGAACGTTGATCACAAATCCTCTGGTAATTCATTAAGTTCTGGCGGGGTTTCCAGAGGAAGTGTAACACAAAAACGTGCGCCGCCTTCGGGACGATTCTCTGCGGAAATGGACCCGCCGTGGACGTCAATGATTGCCTGGCATATTGCCAGCCCCAGCCCCACACCCGGAATGGCCGACTCCTTATTGCCGCGTGCAAATTTCTCGAAAATAGCCAACTCCTGCCCGGCTGGAATGCCGGGGCCGGTATCCCAGACGTTAAGGCGAAGCGTGCCATCTTCCACTGTCGCATCCACCCCAATCTGAGCACTGGCACCCGCATATTTGGCGGCATTTTCCAGCAGGTTGATCAGCACCCGCTCGAACAAGGGCCCATCAACGTGAATTAAGGTCAGGGGCTCGGGCATGTTCAGCGCAATATGTCGTCCGCCCAGGCCCGGCTCGAGCATTTTCAGCGCGCTGCCCACCACCTCTTCCAGCGTTAGCCACTCTTTTTTGAGGTTAAATCCGCCTGACTGGATACGCGCCATGTCGAGCAGGTTATTCACCAGGCGCGTGGTATTCAGCACGTGCTGGCGGATCTCGCTGGCCTGAAGGGCATGTTTAGAGCCTTCCGCCGCCAGGTCCAGCGTCAGAATTTCTGACTGACCAAACAGGACGGTGAGCGGGGTACGCAGATCGTGAGACAGCGCCGCCAGCAGCGAGTTACGAATGCTTTCACGCTCGCTCGCCAGCCGGGCCTGTTCCTCGCTGGCGGTGAGGGCCAGTCGTTCCAGCGCGCTGGCCACCAGTAGGGTAAATGTCTCCAGTAAACGCTGCTGTTCGGGGATCATCAGCTGGCGCAGGTTGGAAGGCTCCACGATGACCAGCCCCTGATTTTTATCGGCACTGCGCAGCGGCAGAATTTGATAGGGCACGCCGGGGAGGGTGTCGGTCCCTGCGCCCGCCGGTAAGCCTTTGTCAAAGCTCCAGCGTGCGATGGCCTCGTCCCAGGGCGTCATGCCGGTGGCCGAGGTCAGCGGGCGCAGCTTACCGTGTTCGTCCGGGAGTAAAATCAGGTTGCTGGCATGAAACGTCGAGCGAATAAACTGCTCGCTGGTCTGCACGATATCCAGCGGCGTACGGCCCACCGCCAGCGATTTCGACATCTCGTAGAGATGACGCGTACGCTGTTCGCGATAGCGGGCGATACGCGCCTGATAGCGCACGCCCGCCGTCAGATTCCCGATCACCAGCCCGACGGTGAGCATCACCGCGAAGGTGAGGATGTACTGTACGTCCGAGACGGCCAGCGTCCCGCGGGGGGCAATAAAGAACAGATCGAAGCTGATGACGTTAACAACCGTCGCCAGGACCGACGGCCAGCGCCCGTAAAAGAGGGCCACCACTACCACGCCCAGGAGGTAGATCATCACCAGGTTGGCGGCATCAAACGCAATCAGCCACTGGCTGGCAATCACGGTAATCAGGGCGCAGAGCACGACGGCGACAAGACAGCCGCGAAGCTGAATGCGCCATTTATCGCTGAAGGTGCGGCTGTCCGGCGCACGATTGGGTAAGGGGGTAGGTTTGTCATCCAGCGCCACGATCACCAGATCCAGATCCGGCGCACGACGGGCCAGCTTGTCGGCAAAGGATTCGCGGCTAAACCAGCGGCGATGCTGGCGACGGCCGATGACGATTTTCCCCAGGTTATGCTCGCGCGCGTAGCGCAGAATCGCTTTATCTTCCTGCGGATCGGAAAGGGTGGCGGTCTCCGCGCCCAACTCCTGCGCCAGGCGCAGCGAACTCAGGATCGCGCGACGCTGGTTTTCGGGCAGCGCGTGCAGCTGCGGCGTTTCGACATACACCGCATGCCAGACGCTGCCAAATTTGGCCGCCAGGCGTGCGGCGGTGCGGACAAGCTTTTCATTGCCGCTGCCGTGGCCCACGCACAGCAGGATGGCATCCCGCGTGTGCCAGACGCGTTCCTGGCCCTGCAGGTCGCGCCAGGCACGCATCTGATCGTCCACCCGGTCGGCGGTTCGGCGCAGGGCCAGCTCGCGCAGGGCTATCAGGTTGCCTTTACGGAAGAAATGTTCGATGGCGCGCTCGGCCTGGCCGGCGATATACACTTTGCCTTCGTGCAGGCGCTGGCGCAAATCATCGGGCGGAAGGTCGACCAGCACCACCTCGTCCGCGGAATCAAAGAAGGGATCGGGCACCGTCTCGCGCACCTGAATGCCGGTCACGCCGCTGACCACGTCGTTCAGACTTTCGAGATGCTGAACGTTTACCGTGGTGAACACATCGATACCGGCTTCAAGTAATTCTTCAACATCCTGCCAGCGTTTTGGATGGCGTGAGCCAGGCGCATTGCTGTGCGCCAGCTCGTCCATCAGGATAAGCGCGGGACGGCGGGCGAGGGCGGCATCGAGATCGAATTCAGTAACTAACCGACCGCGATGGCTGATGCGGCGGGGCGGCTGGGTAGCCAGCCCCTTCAGCAGTGATGCTGTCTCTTTACGTCCGTGGGTTTCAACCACGCCGATCAGAATATCGAGCCCCTGCGCCCGAAGCCGCTGGGCTTCCGTCAGCATGGCGAAGGTTTTCCCGACGCCCGCGCAGGCGCCGAAGAAAATTTTCAGTTTGCCGCGATGGGCTTCAGCTGTTTGTTCGAGCAGCCTGTCCGGATCCGGGCGCATGGGCTCGTCGGTCATTTAGTTTTTCCTTAGCGCGTCCAGCGCCAGATTCAGCTCAACAATATTTACCACGGGCATGCCGATGAAGCTGACCAGCGGCTTTTGCGTGTGCTCTGCCACAAGCCTGCTCACCTGTTCGACGGTCAGCTGACGGGCAGCGGCAACGCGCGGGATCTGCCATGCCACCGCTGCCGGCGTCAGGCTGTAGTCCAGCCCGCTGGCCGAGGCGGTCACCAGCTCCACGGGGACGTCACGGCTGGCCTGCGGATTCGCGGCGCGCAGGGCTGCTACGCGCTCAGCGACGGCTTTGTCCAGCTCAGGGTTGCTGCCCGCCAGGTTGCTGCCGCCGGATGCCATCGGATTATACGGGCTTTCGGCAGTGGCGGAAGGGCGTCCCTGGAAGTAGCGGGCATCCGTAAAGTTCTGACCAATCAGGCGAGAGCCGCGGTTTTCACCGTTTTGCAGTATCAGCGAGCCGTTAGCCTGATCCTTAAACCACCACTGGCCCAGCGCGGTGGTCACCAGCGGGTACAGCCCGCCGGTAATGAGAGACAGCAGAATAAACAGAAGTATAGCGGGGCGTAACATGGTCATTTGATTCACCTTTTAAACCAGGCCGAACAGCGTCAACAGCAGGTCGATAACCTTGATACCGACGAAGGGCACCACCAGACCGCCCAGGCCATAAATCCACAGGTTACGGCGCAGCATGGCGGCCGCCGTGAGCGGCTTGTAGCTCACGCCCTTCAGCGCCAGCGGGATCAGGAAGACAATAATCAGGGCGTTAAAGATGACTGCGCTCAGAATGGCCGAGGCCGGAGAGTGCAGGTGCATCACGTTCAACGCATTTAATTGCGGATAGGTCGCGGCAAACGCGGCCGGAATGATGGCGAAATACTTCGCCACGTCGTTGGCGATGCTGAACGTGGTCAGCGAACCGCGCGTCATCAGCATCTGCTTGCCGATGTGCACCACCTCAATCAGCTTGGTTGGGTTAGAGTCGAGGTCGACCATATTGCCCGCCTCTTTTGCCGCCTGGGTTCCGGAGTTCATCGCCACCGCCACGTCGGCCTGTGCCAGGGCAGGGGCATCGTTGGTCCCGTCGCCGGTCATCGCCACCAGACGGCCTTCCGCCTGATACTGACGAATCAGTGCCAGCTTGGCTTCCGGGGTGGCTTCAGAAAGGAAATCATCCACGCCCGCTTCGGCGGCAATCGCCGCGGCGGTAAGACGGTTATCCCCGGTGATCATTACCGTTTTGATCCCCATCTTACGCAGCTGGGCAAAGCGCTCCTTAATGCCGCCCTTGACGATATCCTTCAGCGCAATCACCCCGAGCACGCGCGCGCCTTCGGCCACCACCAGCGGCGTCGCCCCCTGACGGGCCACGCTTTCGACCAGACTGTCCACTTCCGGCGGGAAGTGACCGTTGTTGGCCTCAATGTGGCGGCGAATCGCGTCAACCGAGCCTTTACGGATCATGCGATCCTGAATGTTGATGCCGCTCATGCGGGTTTGTGCCGTGAAGGGCACGAACGTGGCGTGCAGGCTCTGAACGTCGCGCTGGCGCAGGTTAAAGCGCTGCTTGGCGAGGATCACAATACTGCGGCCTTCCGGGGTTTCATCGGCAAGGGATGAGAGCTGGGCGGCATCCGCCAGCGTTTTTTCATCCACGCCCGGGGCGGGTAAGAAATCCGACGCCTGGCGGTTACCGAGGGTAATGGTGCCGGTTTTATCCAGCAGCAACACATCCACGTCACCGGCGGCTTCTACGGCACGCCCGCTGGTGGCGATGACGTTGGCACCGAGCATACGGCTCATGCCAGCCACGCCGATGGCCGACAGCAGGCCGCCGATGGTGGTAGGGATCAGACAAACCAGCAGCGCCACCAGCACCGTGACGGTGACCGCGGTGCCGCCATAGGCGGAGAACGGCCACAGCGTGGCGGTTGCCAGCAGGAAGACAATGGTCAGGGCCACCAGCAGGATGGTCAGGGCAATCTCGTTTGGCGTTTTCCGGCGCTGTGCGCCTTCCACCATGGCGATCATCCGGTCGAGGAAGGTTTCACCCGGGTTAACGCTGCACTGGATCACCAGCCAGTCGGAGAGAATGCGCGTCCCGCCCGTCACGGAGGCGAAATCGCCGCCGGACTCACGGATCACCGGCGCGGATTCGCCGGTGATGGCGCTTTCATCCACCGATGCGCCCCCTTCAATGACTTCGCCGTCGCAAGGGATGATGTCACCGGCTTCCACCAGCACCACATCGCCTTTACGCAGTTCATCCGCCGGAACGTGGTCCATCTGGGCACCGTATTTCGGCTCACGTAACTTGCGCGCGAAGGCGGTTTTTTTCACCCCTTTCAGGCTGTTGGCCTGGGCTTTACTCCGGCCTTCCGCCAGCGCTTCTGCAAAGTTGGCGAACAGCACGGTAAACCACAGCCACAGGCTGATGGCGCCGGTAAACATCGCATTTCCCGGCATATGGCCCGTTCCCATGGCAATCGCCAGGGCGGTGGTCAGGACGCTTCCCGCCCAGACGATAAACATCACCGGGTTGTGCCACTGCACGCGCGGGCTCAGCTTTTTCACCGCATCCATGAGCGCCTGGCGAACTAATGACGGTTCGAACAGGGCCAGTTGTTTACGACTCATGACAATTTCTCCGCAAAATCAGCGTAAAGAGAGGTATTCCGCGACCGGGCCTAACGCGAGGGCGGGGATAAAGGTCAGGGCGCCGACCAGCAACACGGTGCCCGTCAGCAGGCCGATAAACAGCGCGCCGTGGGTCGGTAATGTCCCGGTGGTGGTCGGTTGGATTTTTTTGTTCACCAGCGATCCGGCTATCGCCATAACCGGCACAATGATCCCGAAGCGGCCCACGAACATGCAGAACGCCAGCAGACAGTTCCAGAACGGAGAGTTGGCGCTTAAGCCTGCAAAGGCGCTGCCGTTGTTGTTGGCGGCAGAGGAGACGGCATACAGCACTTCACTAAAACCGTGAATGCCGGGGTTAAAGATGCCGCTGCGTCCGGCCTCGGTCATCAGCGCCAGCGCGGTGCCGAGCAGCACGAGAGCCGGGGTGACCAGGATTGCCAGCGCGGTTAATTTCATCTCGCGGACGTCGATTTTTTTACCCAGATATTCCGGGGTGCGGCCAATCATCAGACCGGCAATAAACACCGCCAGCAGCACGAACAGCAGCATGCCGTAAAGACCGGAGCCCACGCCGCCAAACACCACCTCGCCAATCTGCATCAGCCACATCGGGATCATGCCGCCCAGCGCCGTAAAGGAATCATGCATGGCATTGACGGCCCCGCACGACGCAGCCGTGGTGACCACCGCATACAGGCTGCTGGCGAGAATGCCAAAGCGGCTCTCTTTACCTTCCATATTGATTGCACTATCGGCCCCGAGTGAGAGGAAGTGCGGATTACCCTGCCATTCGGCCCACATCACCAGCGCAACACAGACCACAAAGATAAGCGACATGGTCCAGAGCAGGGTACGCCCCTGACGGCGATCGTTAACCACGTCGCCAAAGGCAAAGCAGAGCGCGGCGGGGATCAGGAAAATCGCCAGCATCTGCACAAAATTGGTCAGGGCGGTAGGGTTTTCAAACGGGTGCGAGGAGTTGGCGTTGAAGAAGCCGCCACCGTTCGTTCCGAGCATTTTGATGGCTTCCTGCGACGCTACTGGCCCCATCGTCAAGAGCTGTTTTGCGCCTTCCAGCGAGGTATAAGGGGCGTAAGGCAGCAGGTTTTGCAGGCTGCCCTGCTGAATGAAGAACAGCGCGATCAGCAGCGCAATCGGCAGCAGGATCCACAGCGTAATGCGCGTCAGGTCTACCCATGCGTTACCTAACGTACTCACTTTCTGACGTGCAAACGCACGCGTCAGCGCGAAGATCACCGCAATACCGCTGGCGGCAGAGAGGAAGTTCTGCACGGTTAATCCGACCATCTGGCTGAAGTAGCTGAGCGTGGTTTCACCGGAATAGGACTGCCAGTTGGTGTTGGTGACAAAACTGACTGCCGTGTTCAGCGCAAGATGCCAGGACAGGCCCGGTAATTGTTGCGGATTCAGCGGCAGGATACCCTGCAACATCAGCATGGCAAAAAGCGCAATGAGCCCGACAATGTTCAGCAGCAGAATGGCGATCAGATAATCACGCCAGTTCATCTCCCGATCGTCTACACCCAGTACACGCCAGATCCCTTTTTCAACGCTTCCCGTGCCGGGCAGGGGAACGTTATTGATCAGCCGTGCCAGCCCCGAGCCCAGTGGCCTTGCCAGGACGAACAACACCACTAAGAAACTGGCAATAAGCAAAAACGCCTGAGCAGCCATCAGAATGCCTCCGCATTAATCAGGGCATAAACCAGATAACCCAATAACAGGAACACCAGCACGATACCGGCAATAAGACCTGCACTCACAATCCACCTCCGGGTGACTTTTGTTGTTGTGCTAACGGTAGGATTTATGGCGCAAAGATTTCGCAAAAATGAGAAGGGTGGGTGTAAAAAAAGTATAAAAATGGCAAAGTCCACAATTTAACTATTGATAAGTAAATCGTTAACTTTTTTGTAACTTAATTACGGCGTGAATGTAAATTTTGGCTAAACGGACGAAAATAAGTGGTCGGATGAGTAGTAAAATTACAAACAAAGCGATATTATTTTAGCCAGGTCACAGATTTTGAATTTTCCGGATGACGTTTCCGGCCAACTATAGGGGAGAAAAATATGGATCTTTATAAAGAGTTTCCGGCTCATATCGTGTTCATGCGCCGCGCTTTCGCCGTAGTGGCTGGCGTGCTGGCTCTGCCGGTGATGCTGTTCTGGAAAGATCGTGCACGTTTTTATAGCTATCTGCACCGCGTCTGGGCGAAAACCAGCGAGAAGCCGGTATGGATGGATCAGGCCGAGAAAGCGACCTGCGACTTCTACTAAGACTACACACAGCAATAAAAAAACCGCCAACAGCAATGTGGCGGTTTTTTTGTCCCTCGGGATTCGCGGTCCGTTGGGTGGTCTTGCAGCCCCTACCCGGGATTTTTATCATACCCTCCTGTAAGCAGATGGCAATCCCTCCAGGCCTTTATAAAATCCTAATTTTCTTCGAGTATCTTACCTTTGCAGCGGATGTTCATTATGATGCGGCGTCCCTTTCCGCCATCTCGCAAATGGGCATCGGTCCTGGGAAAGGTACTTTTACAGCCGTAAAGCAGCCCGCCTACCCGGGCTTGTGTCCACCGACTTATCACCGGTGGTGAACGGTGGAGCGGTTAGCAGCAGGGACCGCATAATGAAACGCTATTTTTGCATCGCGTTCATTGTCGCCAGCGTACTCGTTGTCAAAAGTGATGAACCGATCGGGTTTGTTGCATTTACCACGATAGCGCAGGACAAGTAGCGTTAAGGCCGCCTTGGGCGGCCTTTTTTATTTCATCCCGTCTACACTTCATGGCAAAGTAGTTCAATACATGCTTTTTCCTTTTACGGCATGCCCTTACGGACATAATGGATATTTGCCTGGAGTTTTATGCCCACCCATCTGGTTTGGTTTCGCGCGGACCTGCGCGTACATGACAACATCGCCCTGGCGGCGGCCTGCCGCGCCAAAGACGCTAACGTACTGGCTCTGTTTGTGGCTACGCCCGAGCAGTGGCGGCAGCATGATATGGCGCCACGCCAGGCGGCCTTGCTGCGTGCGTATCTGACCGATCTGCAGCATTCGCTTGCCGGAAAAGGCATACCGCTGATTTATAAAGAGGTAAGTGATTTTGCCGCACAGCTGCAGACGGTGCAGGAGACCTGTAAGCAGCACAACGTCACGCATCTTTTTTACAACTATCAGTACGAATTCAACGAGCAGCAGCGCGACCGTCAGCTGGAGAAGATACTGGAAGATGTGGTCTGTGAAGGATTTGATGACAGCGTGATGCTGGCGCCGGGCAGCGTGATGACCGGCAACCGTGAGATGTATAAAGTTTTCACTCCGTTTAAAAATGCCTTTATCAAGCGTCTGAAAGAGTCGCTGCCGGAGTGCGTTGCCGCGCCTGCCGCGAGGGGCGAACCCCTGAAGGACCTGTCTGAACTGACGTTTGACTACCCACAGGAGCCGTTTGATAAAACGCTGTTCCCCGCCGATGAAAAAGCGGCCATCGCTCAACTCCGCCAGTTCTGCAAACAGGACGCGGCCAACTACGACGCGCGGCGGGATTTTCCGGCCATCGAGGGCACCAGCCGCCTGTCGGCCTGTCTGGCGCTGGGCGCGATCTCTCCTCGCCAGTGTTTACACCGTCTTCTGGCCGAGCAGCCGCAGGCGCTGGATGGAGGCACCGGTTCTGTCTGGCTGAACGAGCTTATCTGGCGTGAGTTCTACCGCCATCTGATGACGTATCATCCCGATCTCTGTAAGCATCGTCCGTTCATTCCCTGGACCGACAACGTAAAATGGCAGCATGATGAGGCACTTTTACAGGCCTGGAAAAAAGGGGAGACGGGCTATCCGATTGTTGATGCCGCGATGCGTCAGCTCAATGAGACGGGGTGGATGCACAACCGCCTGCGAATGATTACCGCGAGCTTTCTGGTGAAGGATCTGCTTATCGACTGGCGTATCGGAGAGCGCTATTTTATTTCTCAGCTGATCGACGGCGATCTCGCCGCGAATAACGGCGGCTGGCAGTGGGCGGCCTCTACGGGCACCGATGCGGCTCCCTATTTTCGGATATTTAATCCAACCACTCAGGGACAAAAATTTGATGAGAACGGCGAGTTTATCCGCCGCTGGCTCCCTGAACTAAAAGAGATACCGGCTAAAGCGATCCACGAACCGTGGGCATGGGCGGATAAACAGCGTGTAAAACTGAATTATCCCCGTCCGATCGTTGACCATAAACAGGCGCGTGTCGCCACGCTGGCTGCGTACGAAGCGGCCCGCAAAGCATAAGAGAGTGATGATGAAAAACAGCGAACTGGAACGCCTGATTAACGAAAAACTCAATACCGCCTCCTTTAGCGACTACGGTCCAAATGGCCTGCAGGTAGAAGGGCGCGAAACGGTGCAGAAAATTATCACCGGCGTCACGGCAAGCCAGGCGCTGCTGGACGAGGCTGTCCGTCAGGAAGCCGATGCGGTGATTGTCCATCACGGTTACTTCTGGAAAAACGAATCACCGATTATTCGCGGCATGAAGCGCAACCGCCTGAAAACGTTGCTGGCAAATGACATCAACCTGTACGGTTACCACCTGCCGCTGGACGCGCACCCGGAGCTTGGCAACAACGTTCAGCTTGCCCGACTGTTGGGGATCACCGTAATGGGCGAAATTGAGCCGCTGGTGCCGTGGGGCGAGCTGGCGATGCCGGTTCCCGGACTGGAGCTTGCCTCGTGGATTGAAGCGCGCCTGGGACGTCGTCCACTGTGGAGCGGCGATACCGGTCCGGATACGGTGAAGCGTGTTGCCTGGTGCACCGGGGGCGGGCAGGGCTTTATCGACAGCGCCGCGCGCTTCGGTGTCGATGCCTTTATCACCGGCGAGGTTTCCGAGCAGACCATTCATTCGGCACGTGAACAGGGGCTGCATTTCTACGCGGCCGGGCATCATGCCACCGAGCGCGGCGGTATTCGTGCCCTCAGCGAGTGGCTGACGGAAAATACCGAACTGGATGTAACCTTTATTGATATCACTAATCCGGCCTGATGAGAGGTGCCTGAGTGCAGCGAGCGCGTTGTTATCTTCTGGGAGAAACGGCAGTGGTTCTGGAGCTCGAGCCGCCGGTGACCCTTGCCACGCAAAAGCGTATCTGGCGACTAACCCAGCGTCTGGTCGAACTGCCGGACGTAGTTGAAGCCATTCCGGGGATGAATAACATCACGGTGGTGCTGCGTAGTCCGCATACGCTGGCGCTGGATGCCATTGAACGTTTACAGCGCTGGTGGGAAGAGAGCGAGGCGCTGGAGCCGGAATCGCGTGCCATTGAGATCCCGGTCGTTTATGGCGGTACGGGGGGACCGGATCTTGGTGTGGTCGCAGACCATTGCGGACTCACCGAAAAGCAGGTTGTTGAGCTGCACAGTTCGGTGGATTACGTCGTCTGGTTCCTGGGATTCCAGCCCGGATTCCCGTATCTGGGGGGCTTATCTCCCCGGCTGCATACGCCGCGCCGCGCTGAACCGCGCCTGAGCGTACCGGCGGGGACGGTCGCGATTGGTGGCGAGCAGACCGGCGTATATCCGCTGACTTCGCCCGGTGGTTGGCAGCTTATTGGGCATACCGCCACCCCGTTATTTGACCCCGGGCTGGCGTCGCCAATACTCCTGCGCCCGGGCGATACACTTCGCTTTATCCCGCAGAAGGAGGGGGTATGTTAACGCTTATTCGCGCCGGGCTTTATACCTCCGTACAGGATGCCGGCCGCTTTGGCATGCGCCAGTCGGGCGTGAGCTATTGTGGCGCGCTGGACCGTCCTGCGCTGGAAATCGCTAACGTGCTGGTGGGCAACCCCGGCAGCACGGCGGCGCTCGAAATTACGCTCGGCCAGTGCGTCATTGAGTTTGGTCAGGAGACCTGGTTCGCGCTCACCGGCGCAGGCTGTGATGCCACGCTGGACGGCAAAGCGGTGTGGACCGGCTGGCGTCTGCGGGCGAAAGCCGGACAGCGTCTGACCTTAAAGCGTCCTTTGCACGGCGTACGTAGCTATCTCGCGGTGGCTGGTGGCATTGATGTGCCTGAGGTGCTGGGCTCATCCAGTACCGATCAGAAAGCCGGGATTGGTGGTCATCAGGGACGTTTGTTGCGCGATGGCGATCGCCTGGCGATTAAGCCCTCCTCGCGTCACTTCTCGACGGCGCAGGGGGTGAAACAACTTCTCTGGGGAAACCAGATCCGCGCCTTACCGGGGCCGGAATATCATGAGTTCGACGAGGCCTCCAAAGAGTCCTTCTGGCGCTCGCCGTGGAAGCTCAGTCCGCAGAGTAACCGTATGGGCTACCGCCTGCAGGGGCAGCCGCTGATCCGGACGACCGACAGGGAACTGCTTTCCCACGGTTTACTGCCTGGGGTTATTCAGGTGCCGGGCAACGGGCAACCGATCGTGTTAATGAACGACGCGCAGACGACGGGCGGCTATCCGCGAATTGCCTGCATCATTGAAGCCGATCGCTACCATCTGGCGCAAATTCCCCTCGGACAGCCGATTCACTTTGTGCAGTGTTCGCTGGAGGAGGCGCTAAAGGCGCGGCAGGATCAGCAGCGCTATCTCGAACAGCTGGCGTGGAGGCTCGATGGTAAAGATTGATTTGAATGCCGATCTGGGCGAGGGCGGCAGCGCCGATGCGGCGCTGATGACGCTGGTCTCCTCGGTCAATATCGCCTGCGGCTTTCACGCGGGCGATGCGCAAACCATGCTAGAGAGCGTGCGCCATGCCATCAAAAATGGCGTAGCGATTGGCGCTCACCCGAGCTTCCCTGACCGGGAAAACTTTGGCCGCACCGCGATGGACCTGCCGCCTGAGACGGTCTACGCTCAGGTGCTCTACCAGATTGGCGCGCTGGAGGCGATGGTTCGCGCCGGGAAGGGCGTGCTGCGCCACGTGAAGCCGCACGGCATGCTCTATAACCAGGCGGCAAAAGATCCGGCGCTGGCGGAGGCGATTGCCCGCGCGGTACGCGATTGCAACCCGCAGCTGATCCTTGTGGGGCTGGCAGGCAGCGAGCTTATTCGCGCCGGCCAGCGTCTGGGGTTAACCACGCGGCAGGAGGTGTTTGCCGACCGGGGTTATCAACCCGATGGCAGTCTTGTACCGCGTACGCAAGCTGGTGCGTTGATAACGGACGAAGGTCAAGCGCTGGCGCAGACGCTGGAGATGGTGCGCTACAGACGAGTGACCGCCGTGGATGGCACAACGGCGCACGTTCAGGCTGATACGGTATGTTTACATGGTGATGGCGAGCATGCGCTCCAGTTCGCGCGCCGCTTGCGGGCAGCGTTCTCTGAAGAGGGCATTCTTGTCAGCGCAGACTAATCATGAAAGGACGGAAAAATGCCAGAAGGCCCGGAGATCCGCCGCGCGGCGGATAGCCTCGAGGCGGCGATAAAGGGCAAACCCCTGACGGAGGTCTGGTTTGCTTTTCCTCAACTGAAACCGTTTGAATCACAGCTGGTGGGGCAGTCGGTAACGCATATTGAAACGCGCGGCAAAGCGCTGCTCACGCATTTTTCCCATAACCTGACGTTATATAGCCATAACCAGCTTTACGGCGTCTGGCGAGTGGTGGAGGCGGGTGAACAGCCGCAGACTACCCGCGTGCTGCGCGTCAGGCTGCAAACGGCCGATAAGGCGATCCTGCTCTATAGCGCCTCTGATATCGAAATGTTAACGCCGGAGCAACTCCTCACGCACCCGTTTCTACAGCGAGTGGGGCCGGACGTGCTGGATATGCGTCTGACGGCGAGCGATGTGAAGGCCCGACTGCTATCGCCCACATTCCGCAACCGGCAGTTTTCCGGCCTGTTTCTTGACCAGGCGTTTCTGGCCGGGCTTGGCAACTACCTGCGGGTGGAAATCCTCTGGGAAGTCGGGCTGGCGCCGCAGCACAAAGCCTCTCAGCTGAGCGATGAACAGCTGGAGGCGCTGTCCCACGCGCTGCTGGACATCCCGCGGCTGTCGTACAACACGCGCGGCATCGTAGATGAAAACAAGCACCACGGGGCGCTGTTCCGGTTCAAGGTGTTTCATCGGGCGGGGAAAAAGTGCGAGCGGTGCGGCGGCGTGATTGAGAAGGCTACGATCTCTTCCAGACCGTTTTACTGGTGTCCAGGGTGCCAGATGTAAAAAAGCCGGGTGGCGGCTACGCCTTACCCGGCCTACGTTTCGCATTTAATTGTAGGCCCGGTAAGCGGTAGCGCCACCGGGCTTAACTTTTAGCGCTTCAGGTCAGACTTAAAATCACGCTGCTCGTAGCCGGTATACAGCTGACGAGGACGGGCGATCTTCATGCCTTCGCTGTGCATTTCGTTCCAGTGCGCAATCCATCCTACGGTACGGGCCATCGCGAAGATGACGGTGAACATGGAAGACGGAATGCCCATCGCTTTCAGGATGATACCAGAGTAGAAATCGACGTTCGGGTAGAGTTTCTTCTCGATGAAGTACGGGTCGTTCAGCGCGATGTGTTCCAGCTCCATCGCCACTTCCAGCAGGTCATCTTTGGTACCCAGCTCTTTCAGCACTTCGTGGCAGGTCTCACGCATCACGGTGGCGCGTGGGTCGTAGTTTTTGTAAACACGGTGACCGAAGCCCATCAGGCGGAAGGAATCATTCTTGTCTTTCGCGCGACGCACGAACTCAGGAATATGCTCAACGGTGCTGATCTCTTCCAGCATCTTCAGTGCCGCTTCGTTCGCGCCGCCGTGCGCCGGTCCCCACAGGGAGGCGATGCCCGCAGCGATACAGGCGAACGGGTTCGCGCCTGAAGAGCCCGCGGTACGGACAGTGGAGGTCGAGGCGTTCTGTTCGTGGTCAGCATGCAGGATCAGAATACGGTCCATCGCGCGTTCCAGAACCGGGTTCACTTCATACTCTTCGCACGGCGTGGAGAACATCATGCGCAGGAAGTTGCCCGCGTAGGAGAGGTCGTTGCGCGGATACACAAACGGCTGACCGATGGAGTATTTGTAACACATCGCCGCCATGGTCGGCATTTTGGACAGCAGACGGTAAGCGGCGATTTCACGGTGACGCGGATTATTTACGTCAAGGGAATCGTGGTAGAACGCTGCCAGCGCACCGGTAATTCCGCACATCACAGCCATTGGGTGAGAGTCACGACGGAACGCATGGAACAGACGGGTAATCTGCTCATGGATCATGGTGTGACGGGTCACGGTGGTTTTAAATTCATCGAACTGGGCCTGCGTCGGTTTTTCGCCGTTCAGCAGGATGTAGCACACTTCCAGGTAGTTGGATTCGGTGGCTAACTGATCGATAGGGAAGCCGCGATGGAGCAGGATACCTTCGTCACCGTCAATGAAGGTGATTTTGGATTCGCAAGATGCGGTAGAGGTAAATCCAGGGTCAAAGGTAAACATCCCTTTGGAACCCAGCGTACGGATATCAATAACATCCTGACCGAGCGTGCCTTTTAGCACATCCAGTTCAATAGCAGTGTCACCATTTAGGGTGAGCGTTGCCTTTGTATCAGCCATTTACGGTCTCCTTAGCGCCTTATGCTTAAGACTGCGCTTTACCGGATTTGCTTTCAGCTGTTAATCACCGTTACCAGATTGTTATTTGGCTTACCGCTCAGCTCACGAGGACAAACCAGGGTACAGAGCTATGGCGCCTTGCAGGTAAACGAATGAAATATCAGTGAAACAACAGCAAATCAGCGTTTTTGCAGTCCGAATTATTCAAACCTGTATATCACTAATAACTGTCCTGATAACTTCGGTCAATACCATCACACTGTTACATAACTATTTGTCAGGTGAAAGAGAGACCTCATAACTTTTGCGCATTATATGCCTTTTCTGATGATGTTTGTAACAATATTGTTTAACATTTGTCAAATCAGATGATTAAAAATTAAAAAGATGTTGTTATCGTGACCCTGATCACTGTTCCAGAGAAAACCCGACAAACTGTATGTAGGTTAATTGTAATGATTTTGTGAACGGCCTATACTGCCGCCAGGTCTCCGGAACACCCTGCAATCCCGAGCCACCCAGCGTTGTAATGTGTCGTTTAAGCATCTGTAAGCACTGTTTTGCATGACGCGCAGTTATAGAAAAGGAACGCTGTCTGACCCGCATCGCAGTCCGGAGGAAGGAAACAATAAGAACAGCATGTGGGCGTTATTCATGATAAGAAATGTGAAAAAACAAAGACCTGTCAATCTGGATCTCAAAACGATCCGGTTCCCCGTAACAGCAATAGCGTCCATTCTGCACCGTGTTTCTGGTGTGATTACGTTTGTGGCGGTCGGTATTCTGCTGTGGTTACTGGGCACCAGCCTCTCTTCCCCTGAAGGATTCCTCCAGGCCTCAGCCATCATGAACAGCTTCTTCGTGAAATTCATCATGTGGGGCATTCTGACCGCACTGGCGTACCACGTTGTGGTGGGTGTTCGCCATATGCTGATGGACTTTGGCTACCTGGAAGAAACCTTCGAAGCCGGAAAACGCTCCGCTAACATTTCATTTGTGATTACAGTCGTGCTTTCACTTCTCGCAGGAGTTCTCGTATGGTAAGCAACGCCTCCGCATTAGGACGCAACGGCGTACATGACTTCATTCTGGTCCGTGCTACCGCCATCGTTCTCACCCTCTACATCATCTATATGATCGGTTTCTTCGCGACCAGCGGCACGCTGACGTGGGAAATCTGGAGTGGGTTCTTCGGATCCGCCTTCACCAAAGTGTTCACCCTGCTGGCCCTGTTCTCCATCCTTATTCATGCCTGGATTGGCATGTGGCAGGTGTTGACCGATTACGTTAAACCGCTGGCGATTCGCCTCCCACTGCAGCTGGCCATTGTCGTTGCACTGGTGGTTTACGTTATTTATGGATTCGTTGTGGTGTGGGGTGTGTAATGAAACTGCCAGTCAGAGAATTTGATGCTGTTGTGATTGGTGCCGGTGGCGCAGGTATGCGTGCCGCACTGCAAATTTCCCAGAGCGGCCAGAGCTGTGCGCTGCTCTCTAAAGTTTTCCCGACCCGTTCCCACACTGTGTCCGCGCAGGGCGGTATCACCGTTGCGCTGGGTAACTCCCATGAAGATAACTGGGAATGGCACATGTATGACACGGTAAAAGGTTCCGATTACATCGGCGACCAGGATGCCATCGAATATATGTGTAAAACCGGCCCGGAAGCGATTCTGGAGCTGGACCATATGGGTCTGCCGTTCTCCCGTCTGGAAAATGGCACCATCTATCAGCGTCCGTTTGGCGGCCAGTCGAAAAACTTCGGCGGCGAGCAGGCGGCACGCACCGCGGCGGCGGCTGACCGTACCGGTCACGCGCTGCTGCACACCCTGTATCAGCAGAACCTGAAAAACCACACCACCATCTTCTCCGAGTGGTATGCGCTGGATCTGGTGAAAAACGCCGATGGCGCAATTGTTGGCTGTACCGCGCTGTGTATCGAAACCGGTGAAGTGGTTTACTTCAAAGCCCGTGCTACCGTGCTGGCGACCGGCGGTGCAGGCCGTATTTACCAGTCCACCACCAACGCCCACATCAACACCGGTGACGGTGTCGGTATGGCTATCCGCGCGGGCGTGCCGGTGCAGGATATGGAGATGTGGCAGTTCCACCCAACCGGTATCGCCGGTGCGGGCGTTCTGGTGACGGAAGGCTGCCGTGGTGAAGGTGGCTACCTGCTGAACAAACACGGCGAGCGCTTCATGGAGCGTTATGCCCCGAATGCGAAAGACCTTGCGGGTCGTGACGTGGTGGCGCGCTCCATCATGATCGAAATCCGTGAAGGTCGCGGCTGCGACGGCCCATGGGGTCCACACGCCAAGCTGAAACTCGACCATCTGGGTAAAGAAGTGCTGGAGTCCCGTCTGCCGGGTATCCTTGAACTCTCCCGCACCTTCGCGCACGTCGATCCGGTGAAAGAGCCGATTCCGGTTATCCCAACCTGCCACTACATGATGGGCGGTATTCCGACCAAAGTGACCGGTCAGGCGCTGACCGTGAACGAGCAGGGCGAAGACGTGGTCATTCCTGGCCTGTTCGCGGTAGGCGAAATTGCCTGCGTATCCGTACACGGCGCAAACCGTCTGGGCGGCAACTCGCTGCTGGATCTGGTGGTGTTTGGTCGTGCGGTGGGTCTGCATCTGCAGGAATCCATTGCCGAGCAGGGCGCGCTGCGTGACGCAACCGACGACGAAATTGATGCCTCTCTTGAGCGCCTCAACCGCTGGAACGGCAACCGTAACGGCGAAGATCCGGTGGAAATCCGCAAAGCGCTGCAGGAGTGCATGCAGCACAACTTCTCGGTATTCCGTGAAGGCGACGCGATGGCCAAAGGTCTTGAGCAGCTGAAAGCGATCCGCGAGCGTCTGAAAAATGCCCGTCTGGACGATACCTCCAGCGAGTTCAACACCCAGCGCGTTGAGTGCCTGGAGCTGGATAACCTGATGGAAACCGCGTTCGCGACCGCGATGTCGGCAAACTTCCGTACCGAAAGCCGTGGCGCGCATAGCCGCTTCGACTTCCCGGAGCGTGATGACGAAAACTGGCTGTGCCATTCCCTGTATCTGCCAGAGTCGGAAACCATGACGCGTCGTAGCGTCAACATGGAACCGAAACTGCGTCCGGCGTTCCCGCCGAAGATTCGTACTTACTAATGCGGAGACAGGATAATGAAACTCGAATTCTCAGTTTATCGTTATAACCCGGATGTAGACGACGCTCCGCGCATGCAGGATTACACGCTGGAAGCGGAAGAAGGTCGTGACATGATGCTGCTGGATGCCTTAATCCAGCTGAAAGAAAAAGATCCAACCCTGTCGTTCCGCCGCTCCTGCCGTGAAGGGGTGTGTGGCTCTGACGGTGTGAATATGAACGGCAAAAATGGCCTGGCCTGCATCACGCCAATTTCAGCGTTGCAGCGTCCTGGTCAGAAAATTGTTATCCGTCCTCTGCCAGGCCTGCCGGTCGTGCGTGATTTGGTGGTAGACATGGGGCAATTCTATGCACAATATGAGAAGATTAAGCCTTACTTATTGAATAATGGGCAAAATCCACCTGCTCGTGAGCACTTACAGTCGCCTGAGCAGCGTGAAAAACTCGATGGTCTGTACGAGTGTATTCTCTGCGCATGCTGTTCTACGTCCTGCCCGTCGTTCTGGTGGAACCCGGACAAGTTTATCGGCCCGGCCGGTCTGCTGGCTGCCTATCGCTTCCTGATCGATAGCCGCGACACCGAAACCGACAGCCGTCTGGAAGGACTGAGTGACGCTTTCAGCGTATTCCGCTGCCATAGCATCATGAACTGCGTCAGTGTGTGTCCGAAGGGGCTGAACCCGACGCGCGCCATCGGCCATATTAAGTCGATGCTGCTGCAGCGCAGTGCGTAAGTAAATTTGCCGGATGGCGCTGCGCTTATCCGGCCTACGAAACTGTAGGCCCGGTAAGCGTAGCGCCACCGGGCAAAATGCAGAAACCTTTAAAAACTGCCCTGAAGTCTAGACAGTTTCTAAAGGTTCCTTCGCGGGCCACAAAGAGCTCGCAGGTGAACCCCGGCACGTACACGTGGTGTGCGTGGTAGTTTCTACGGCGAAAGTAAGCATAAAAATGCTTAAGGGATCACGATGCAGAACGGCGCAATGAAAGCCTGGCTGGACTCTTCTTACCTCTCTGGTGCCAACCAGAGCTGGATAGAACAGCTCTATGAAGACTTCTTAACCGATCCTGACTCAGTGGACGCAAACTGGCGTTCCATGTTCCAGCAGTTGCCTGGTACAGGGGTCAAACCGGATCAATTCCATTCCAAAACACGTGATTATTTCCGTCGTCTGGCGAAGGATGCCTCACGTTACTCTTCTGCGATTTCCGACCCTGACACCAATGCGAAGCAGGTTAAAGTCCTGCAGCTTATCAACGCTTATCGCTTCCGTGGTCACCAGCATGCGAATCTCGATCCGCTGGGACTGTGGAAACAAGACCGTGTGGCCGATCTCGATCCGGCGTATCACGATCTGACCGAGGCCGATTTCCAGGAAAGCTTTAACGTAGGTTCCTTTGCCATCGGCAAAGACACGATGAAGCTGGGCGATCTGATTGACGCGCTCAAGCAAACCTACTGCGGCTCCATCGGCGCGGAATACATGCACATTACCTCTACCGAAGAGAAGCGCTGGATCCAGCAGCGCATCGAATCCGTAGCGGGCCACGCGACCTTCTCGGCTGACGAGAAAAAACGCTTCCTCAGCGAACTGACCGCAGCGGAAGGCCTTGAGCGCTATCTGGGCGCGAAGTTCCCGGGCGCAAAACGCTTCTCGCTGGAAGGTGGTGACGCCCTGGTGCCGATGCTGAAAGAGCTGATTCGTCACGCAGGCAAGAGCGGCACCCGTGAAGTGGTGCTGGGCATGGCACACCGTGGTCGTCTGAACGTACTGGTCAACGTGCTGGGTAAAAAACCGCAGGACCTGTTCGACGAATTCGCGGGCAAACATAAAGAACACCTCGGCACCGGCGACGTGAAGTACCACATGGGCTTCTCGTCTGATATCGAAACCGAAGGCGGTCTGGTTCACCTGGCGCTGGCGTTTAACCCGTCACACCTGGAAATCGTCAGCCCGGTGGTTATCGGTTCCGTGCGCGCGCGTCTGGATCGTCTGGACGAGCCGAGCAGCAACAAAGTTCTGCCAATCACCATCCACGGTGATGCGGCGGTCACAGGGCAGGGCGTGGTGCAGGAAACCCTGAACATGTCGAAAGCGCGTGGTTATGAAGTGGGCGGTACCGTTCGCATCGTAATCAACAACCAGGTGGGCTTCACCACCTCTAACCCGCTGGATGCGCGTTCTACCCCGTACTGCACCGACATCGGTAAGATGGTGCAGGCGCCTATCTTCCACGTTAACGCGGATGACCCGGAAGCCGTGGCTTTCGTTACCCGTCTGGCGCTGGACTTCCGTAACACCTTCAAACGCGATGTGTTCATTGATCTCTTCTGCTACCGCCGTCACGGCCACAACGAAGCGGATGAGCCAAGTGCAACCCAGCCGCTGATGTACCAGAAAATCAAAAAACACCCGACCCCGCGCAAAATCTATGCTGACAAGCTGGAGAGCGACAAAGTGGCGACGCTGGAAGATGCGACCGAAATGGTCAACCTCTACCGCGACGCGCTGGATGCGGGTGAGTGCGTAGTGAAAGAGCTGCGCCCGATGAACATGCACTCCTTTACCTGGTCGCCGTACCTCAACCACGAGTGGGATGAGAGTTACCCGAACAAGGTGGAGATGAAGCGCCTGCAGGAGCTGGCTAAACGCATCAGCACCGTGCCGGACGCTATCGAGATGCAGTCTCGCGTAGCGAAAATTTATGCTGACCGTCAGGCCATGGCGGCAGGCGAGAAGCTGTTCGACTGGGGCGGCGCGGAAACGCTGGCTTACGCGACGCTGGTTGACGAAGGCATTCCTGTGCGTCTGTCCGGTGAAGATGCGGGCCGTGGAACCTTCTTCCACCGTCACGCGGTCGTTCACAACCAGTCTAACGGTTCAACCTACACCCCGCTGCAGCACGTGCACAACGGTCAGGGCCAGTTCAAGGTCTGGGACTCCGTGCTGTCTGAAGAAGCGGTACTGGCTTTCGAGTACGGTTACGCCACGGCAGAACCGCGCACCCTGACCATCTGGGAAGCGCAGTTCGGCGACTTCGCCAACGGTGCGCAGGTGGTTATCGACCAGTTCATCTCCTCCGGCGAGCAGAAATGGGGCCGTATGTGTGGCCTGGTGATGCTGCTGCCGCACGGCTATGAAGGCCAGGGTCCGGAGCACTCCTCCGCGCGTCTGGAACGTTATCTGCAGCTCTGCGCTGAGCAGAACATGCAGGTTTGCGTACCGTCGACCCCAGCGCAGGTATACCACATGCTGCGTCGTCAGGCGCTGCGCGGTATGCGTCGTCCGCTGGTGGTCATGTCGCCGAAATCCCTGCTGCGTCACCCGCTGGCGGTGTCCAGCCTGGAAGAGCTGGCTAACGGTACCTTCCTGCCAGCCATCGGCGAAATTGACGAGCTGGATCCACAGGCCGTGAAGCGTGTGGTGATGTGTTCTGGTAAGGTTTATTACGACCTGCTGGAACAGCGCCGTAAGAACGATCAGAAAGATGTCGCCATCGTGCGTATCGAACAGCTTTATCCGTTCCCGCACCAGGCGGTGCAGGAAGCGCTGAAACCGTACGCTCACGTTCATGATTTTGTCTGGTGCCAGGAAGAGCCGCTCAACCAGGGCGCATGGTACTGCAGCCAGCATCATTTCCGTGAAGTGATTCCATTTGGGTCAGCCCTGCGTTATGCAGGTCGCCCGGCCTCCGCCTCTCCGGCGGTAGGGTATATGTCCGTTCACCAGAAGCAGCAACAAGATCTGGTCAATGACGCGCTGAACGTCGATTAATTAAAGGATACATAATGAGTAGCGTAGATATTCTTGTTCCCGACCTGCCTGAATCTGTAGCAGATGCGACCGTCGCTACCTGGCACAAAAAACCAGGCGATGCCGTTAAGCGCGATGAAGTGCTGGTAGAAATCGAAACTGACAAAGTGGTACTGGAAGTACCGGCTTCGGCGGATGGCGTTCTGGACGCGGTGCTGGAAGATGAAGGTACTACCGTTACTTCTCGTCAGATCCTGGGTCGCCTGCGTGAAGGCAACAGCGCGGGCAAAGAGTCCAGCGCGAAATCTGAAGAGAAAGCGTCTACGCCAGCGCAGCGCCAGCAGGCCTCTCTGGAAGAGCAGTCTAACGACGCCCTCAGCCCGGCGATCCGTCGCCTGCTGGCGGAACACAGCCTTGACCCGGCAGCCATTAAAGGCACCGGTGTGGGCGGTCGTCTGACCCGCGAAGACATCGACAAGCATCTGGCGAAAGCGCCAGCTCAGGCAGAAGCGAAAGCCCCTGCGGCAGCACCGGCAGCACAGCCTGCTCTGGGCGCACGCAGCGAAAAACGCGTGCCAATGACCCGTCTGCGTAAGCGCGTGGCCGAGCGTCTGCTGGAAGCGAAAAACTCTACCGCGATGCTTACCACCTTCAACGAAGTAAACATGAAGCCAATCATGGACCTGCGTAAGCAGTACGGTGACGCGTTTGAAAAACGTCACGGTATCCGTCTGGGCTTTATGTCCTTCTACGTGAAGGCGGTGGTTGAAGCGCTGAAACGCTACCCGGAAGTGAACGCGTCTATCGATGGCGATGATGTGGTTTACCACAACTATTTCGACGTTAGCATGGCGGTTTCGACCCCACGTGGCCTGGTAACGCCGGTTCTGCGTGATGTGGATACCCTGGGTATGGCTGACATCGAGAAAAACATTAAAGAGCTGGCTGTGAAAGGCCGCGACGGCAAGCTGACCGTAGACGATCTGACCGGCGGTAACTTCACCATTACCAACGGCGGCGTATTCGGCTCGCTGATGTCTACCCCGATCATTAACCCGCCGCAGAGCGCGATCCTGGGTATGCATGCCATTAAAGATCGCCCGATGGCGGTAGACGGTAAAGTTGAGATCCTGCCGATGATGTACCTGGCGCTCTCTTACGACCACCGCCTGATCGACGGCCGCGAGTCCGTGGGCTTCCTGGTTGCCATTAAAGAGCTGCTGGAAGATCCAACGCGTCTGCTGCTGGACGTCTAGTCACGATTTAGCATCACCTGCCCCGTGGACCGGCACACGCTGCGCCGGTCTACAGGTTTGAAGATAACGATTACCCTGAAGGATGGATAGAACACATGAACTTACATGAATATCAGGCCAAACAGCTGTTTGCCCGGTATGGCTTACCGGCTCCGGTGGGTTATGCCTGTACTACCCCGCGTGAAGCAGAAGAAGCCGCATCTAAAATCGGTTCCGGCCCGTGGGTAGTTAAGTGTCAGGTTCACGCTGGTGGCCGTGGTAAAGCGGGCGGTGTGAAGGTTGTTAAGAGCAAAGAAGAGATTCGTGCGTTTGCTGAACATTGGCTCGGCAAGCGTCTGGTAACGTACCAGACAGATGCGAACGGCCAGCCGGTTAACCAGATCCTGGTGGAAGCGGCGACCGATATCGCGAAAGAACTTTATCTGGGCGCGGTGGTTGACCGTAGCTCCCGTCGCGTGGTGTTCATGGCGTCTACCGAAGGCGGCGTGGAAATCGAAAAAGTGGCGGAAGAAACCCCACACCTGATCCACAAAGTGGCTATCGATCCGCTGGCAGGCCCAATGCCTTACCAGGGTCGCGAGCTGGCGTTCAAGCTGGGTCTGGAAGGTAAACTGGTTCAGCAGTTCACCAAGATCTTCATGGGTCTGGCGACCATCTTCCTGGAGCGCGATCTGGCGCTGATCGAGATCAACCCGCTGGTGATCACGACCCAGGGCGATCTGATCTGCCTCGACGGCAAGCTGGGCGCTGACGGCAACGCGCTGTTCCGCCAGCCGGATCTGCGCGAAATGCGCGACCAGTCTCAGGAAGACCCGCGTGAAGCGCAGGCGGCACAGTGGGAACTGAACTATGTGGCGCTGGACGGTAACATCGGCTGCATGGTTAACGGTGCGGGCCTGGCAATGGGCACCATGGACATCGTTAAGCTGCACGGCGGTGAGCCAGCAAACTTCCTCGACGTGGGCGGTGGCGCTACCAAAGAGCGCGTAACCGAAGCGTTCAAAATCATTCTCTCCGACGACAACGTGAAGGCCGTTCTGGTTAACATCTTCGGCGGTATTGTCCGTTGTGACCTGATCGCCGACGGTATCATCGGCGCGGTAGAAGAAGTAGGTGTTAACGTTCCGGTGGTTGTGCGTCTGGAAGGTAACAACGCTGAACTCGGCGCGAAAAAACTGGCTGACAGCGGCCTGAATATTATTGCAGCGAAAAGTCTGACGGATGCAGCTCAGCAGGTTGTTGCCGCAGTGGAGGGGAAATAATGTCAGTTTTAATTAATAAAGATACCAAGGTTATCTGCCAGGGCTTCACCGGTAGCCAGGGGACTTTCCACTCCGAACAGGCGATTGCCTACGGCACGCAGATGGTTGGCGGCGTAACGCCAGGTAAAGGTGGCACTACCCACCTGGGCCTTCCGGTGTTCAACACCGTGCGTGAAGCCGTAGAAGCGACGGGCGCAACCGCGACCGTGATCTACGTTCCGGCGCCGTTCTGCAAAGATTCTATTCTGGAAGCGATCGACGCAGGCATCAAACTGATCATCACCATCACTGAAGGCATCCCGACGCTGGATATGCTGACCGTGAAGGTGAAGCTGGATGAAGCTGGCGTGCGTATGATCGGCCCGAACTGCCCAGGCGTTATCACCCCGGGCGAATGCAAAATCGGCATCATGCCGGGCCACATTCACAAGCCGGGTAAAGTGGGCATCGTGTCCCGTTCCGGTACCCTGACCTATGAAGCGGTTAAGCAGACCACCGACTACGGTTTCGGCCAGTCCACCTGCGTGGGCATCGGCGGTGACCCAATCCCGGGTTCTAACTTCATCGACATCCTGAAGCTGTTCCAGGAAGATCCACAGACCGAAGCGATCGTGATGATCGGTGAGATCGGTGGTAGCGCGGAAGAAGAAGCGGCTGCTTACATCAAAGAACACGTGACCAAGCCAGTAGTGGGTTACATCGCGGGTGTGACTGCGCCGAAAGGCAAGCGTATGGGTCACGCAGGCGCGATCATCGCCGGTGGTAAAGGTACGGCTGATGAGAAATTCGCAGCGCTGGAAGCCGCAGGCGTGAAAACCGTTCGCAGCCTGGCGGATATCGGCGAAGCACTGAAATCCATCATTAAGTAAGTCCTCTCTGCTCCCCGAAAGGGGGGCGTTGCAGTATAAAAATGTCCGTTTCGACATGGTTGGCCGCTGTAAAGCGGCCTTTTTTATTGCCTGCCGGGTGTCATGCAATAGTCACAAAGTGGTGTTAATTACAGAGGATGCAAAAGTAAAATAATTGTTATTTATTTGCCTTTAAGAGGGCAGATGGAAAAAAATGAAAAACGCACTAAAATTTATGTCCTGAATAAATCAGTCATTAAGCGCTACTGAGTTAATAAAAATCACTTCTGTTTATATTCATCATTCGATTCGATAACCTTAATTGTATTTCATATACATATCTTTAACATGGTTTTTACCATGTTCACCACATCAAAACACAATTAACATAACGGATTGTTTTTTGATTTAAATCAATGTTTAATCCTTGGAAAAAGGTGCTGAAAAGCGCTAAATTGTCCCCGATCAAAATGGCCGAAAAGTGGTAATTTTGCTATAAATTGATCACCGTCGAAAAACGTAAATGTGACTCTATAAAAACCTGTTTATTGTAAGGGTTTTGCAGCGTATTATATTTGCGGGATCAATTTGAGTTTTTTATTAACGTATTTGTAACCTCACGTCATCGTTTTTATCCTCCTTCAGGGTAATAACGACGACAAGGATGCGAATAATTTGTATTGGGGCATGCGTGTGGATCGCTTTGACGGGGTTCACTCTCGGAGTCTTCATGCGATGAGCAAGGAGTCATAATGTTAGATATAGTCGAACTGTCGCGCTTACAGTTTGCCTTGACCGCGATGTACCACTTCCTGTTTGTGCCACTGACGCTCGGTATGGCGTTCCTGCTGGCCATCATGGAAACGGTATACGTTCTCTCCGGCAAACAGATTTATAAAGATATGACCAAGTTCTGGGGCAAGTTGTTTGGTATCAACTTCGCACTGGGCGTGGCCACCGGTCTGACCATGGAGTTCCAGTTCGGGACTAACTGGTCTTACTATTCCCACTATGTCGGGGATATCTTCGGTGCGCCGCTGGCCATTGAAGGTCTGATGGCATTCTTCCTCGAATCCACCTTTGTAGGTCTGTTCTTCTTCGGTTGGGACCGTCTGGGTAAAGTCCAGCATATGGCGGTGACCTGGCTGGTGGCATTAGGTTCGAACCTGTCCGCGCTGTGGATCCTGGTCGCGAACGGCTGGATGCAGAACCCTATCGCGTCTGATTTTAACTTCGAAACCATGCGTATGGAGATGGTCAGCTTTGCCGAGCTGGTCCTGAACCCGGTTGCTCAGGTTAAATTCGTTCACACCGTCGCTTCTGGCTATGTGTGCGGCGCTATGTTTGTACTGGGCATCAGTTCTTACTATATGCTGCGCGGTCGTGACTTCGCGTTTGCTAAGCGCTCCTTTGCTATCGCTGCAAGCTTCGGTATGGCTGCTATCCTCTCCGTTATCGTTCTGGGTGATGAATCCGGTTACGAAATGGGTGACGTGCAGAAAACCAAACTGGCCGCCATCGAAGCCGAATGGGAAACCCAGCCGGCGCCTGCTGCCTTTACGCTGTTCGGTATTCCCGATCAGGACGCGCAGGAAAACCGCTTCGCCATTCAGATCCCTTACGCGCTGGGTATTATCGCCACCCGTTCTGTTGATAAGCAGGTGACGGGTCTGAAAGAGCTGATGGTGCAGCACGAAGAGCGTATCCGTAACGGTATGAAAGCCTACTCGCTGCTGGAACAGCTGCGTGCCGGTTCTACCGACCAGGCCGTTCGCGACCAGTTTAACGATGTGAAGAAAGATCTGGGTTACGGTCTGCTGCTGAAGCGTTATACCCCGAACGTGTCTGATGCGACGGAAGCCCAGATCCAGATGGCAACCAAAGACTCGATTCCACGCGTTGCGCCACTGTACTTCGCATTCCGTATCATGGTGGGCTGCGGCATCATCATGCTGCTGATCATTGCGGCGTCCTTCTGGTCCGTGATTCGCAACCGTATCGGCGAGAAAAAATGGCTGCTGCGCACTGCGCTGTACGGTATTCCACTGCCGTGGATCGCAATTGAATCCGGCTGGTTTGTGGCGGAGTATGGCCGTCAGCCATGGGCGATCGGTGAGGTGCTGCCAACGGCGGTAGCGAACTCGTCCCTGACCGCAGGCGACCTGATCTTCTCCATGCTGCTGATTTGTGGTCTGTACACCCTGTTCCTGGTGGCTGAACTGTTCCTGATGTTCAAGTTCGCGCGCCTTGGCCCAAGCAGCCTGAAAACCGGTCGCTATCACTACGAGCAGTCCACTGCGACTACTCAGCCGGCACGCTAAGACAGGAGTCATCAAATGATCGATTATGAAGTATTGCGTTTTATCTGGTGGCTGCTGGTTGGCGTTCTGCTGATCGGTTTCGCCGTCACGGATGGTTTCGACATGGGGGTGGGGATGCTCACCCGTTTCCTCGGTCGTAATGACACCGAGCGTCGAATCATGATCAACTCCATCGCCCCGCACTGGGACGGTAACCAGGTGTGGCTGATCACCGCAGGCGGCGCGCTGTTCGCTGCCTGGCCGATGGTCTACGCGGCTGCGTTCTCCGGTTTCTATGTGGCGATGATTCTGGTGCTGGCCTCTTTATTCTTCCGTCCGGTCGGTTTCGACTACCGTTCCAAGATTGAAGATACCCGCTGGCGTAACATGTGGGACTGGGGCATCTTCATCGGTAGCTTCGTTCCACCGCTGGTGATTGGCGTGGCGTTCGGTAACCTGCTGCAGGGCGTGCCGTTCCACCTGGACGAATACATGCGTCTTTACTACACCGGTAACTTCTTCCAGCTGCTGAATCCGTTTGGTCTGCTGGCCGGCGTCGTGAGCGTGGCGATGATCATCACTCAGGGCGCAACCTATCTGCAGATGCGTACCGTGGGTGAGCTGCATCTGCGTTCTCGCGCGACGGCTCAGGTTGCTGCGCTGGTTACGCTGGTCTGCTTCGCGCTGGCTGGTGTGTGGGTGGTGTACGGTATTGATGGCTACGTGGTGACGTCTGCGATCAACCACACCGCACCGTCTAACCCGCTGACCAAAGAAGTGGCGCGTCAGGCGGGGGCATGGCTGGTGAACTTCAACAATACCCCTGTGCTGTGGGCGATCCCGGCGCTGGGCGTGCTGCTGCCGCTGCTGACCGTGCTGACGTCTCGTCTGGAAAAAGGCGCGCTGGCGTTCGTGTTCTCTTCACTGACCCTGGCATGCATTATCCTGACGGCGGGTATTGCGATGTTCCCATTCGTCATGCCATCCAGCACCATGCTGAATGCTAGCCTGACTATGTGGGATGCAACGTCCAGCCATATGACGCTGAACCTGATGACGTATGTTGCATGCGTGTTCGTTCCGATCGTTCTGGCCTACACCATCTGGTGTTACTGGAAAATGTTCGGTCGTATCACGAAAGAACATATCGAAAGCAACACCCACTCTATGTACTAAGTAAGGAGCTGAATATGTGGTATTTCGCATGGATTTTAGGGACGCTTCTTGCCTGTGCATTTGGTGTCATCACTGCCCTGGCGCTTGAGCACGTAGAAGCGACCAAAGCGGGTGAAGAAAAACACTGATGAATATTATCGCGAAACTTTACGCGGTAATGGACAAGCGCCCGTTACGGGCGCTTTCTTTAGTGATGGCATTACTGCTGGCAGGTTGTATCTTCTGGGACCCTTCGCGCTTTGCAGCGAAAACCAGCGAGCTTGAAATCTGGCACGGCTTCCTCATCATGTGGGCGGTGTGCGCAGGCGTGATCCACGGCGTGGGCTTTCGTCCGAAAGCCGTTCACTGGCAGGGAATTTTCTGCCCGCTGATTGCCGATCTGGTGCTTCTCGCCGGTTTGATTTTCTTCTTCTTCTGAATAAGAAATGTCCGTTAACGTTATGGGCTTACCCGAGCCCATAAAAATTTACTCTCCGTTTACTTTCCCCCATTCCAAACCATCTTTCCCGCGCGTATAGTAGCGAAGTTTAAAAGCTCTAACTTTTGTTGCATTACTGGGATGTAAAGTGAATACAACGCTGTTTCGATGGCCGGTTCGTGTCTATTACGAAGATACCGATGCCGGTGGTGTGGTTTACCACGCCAGCTACGTTGCTTTTTATGAACGGGCACGCACAGAGATGCTGCGCCATCATCACTTTAGTCAACAGGTGCTGTTGGCTGAGCGAGTTGCCTTCGTGGTACGCAAGATGACGCTTGAGTATTTTGCGCCTGCCAGACTCGACGATATGCTCGAAGTCCAAACTGAAATTACATCAATGCGCGGGACCTCACTGGTTTTCACGCAGCGGATAGTCAACGCAGAGAACACCGTACTGAACTCAGCTGAAGTACTGATTGTTTGTGTTGATCCAACCATAATGAAGCCTCGTGCGCTTCCTAAGTCTATTGTCGCGGAGTTTAAGCAGTGACTGACATGAATATCCTTGATTTGTTCCTGAAGGCAAGCCTTCTGGTTAAACTTATCATGTTGATTTTGATTGGTTTTTCAATCGCATCCTGGGCCATCATCATCCAGAGAACGCGTATCCTCAATGCCGCTGGCCGTGAAGCAGAAGCGTTCGAAGATAAGTTCTGGTCGGGCATTGAGCTTTCTCGTCTGTATCAGGAGAGCCAGGGACGCCGTGAAAACCTGACCGGCTCCGAGCAAATTTTCTATAGCGGTTTCAAAGAGTTCGCCCGTCTGCATCGTGCAAACAATCATGCGCCGGAAGCGGTGGTGGAAGGTGCCTCGCGTGCGATGCGCATCTCGATGAACCGCGAGCTGGAAAACCTTGAAACGCATATTCCTTTCCTCGGTACTGTCGGTTCCATCAGCCCGTATATCGGTCTGTTTGGTACCGTGTGGGGGATCATGCACGCCTTTATCGCGCTGGGCGCGGTGAAGCAGGCGACGTTGCAGATGGTTGCACCGGGTATCGCTGAAGCACTGATTGCGACCGCTATCGGTCTGTTTGCGGCAATTCCGGCAGTTATGGCCTATAACCGTCTGAACCAGCGCGTGAACAAACTGGAACTGAACTACGACAACTTTATGGAAGAGTTCACTGCGATTCTGCACCGTCAGGCGTTTACCAGCACCGAGAGCAACAAGGGGTAAACCATGGCCAGATCGCGTGGACGAGGTCGTCGCGAGCTCAAGTCCGAAATCAATATCGTTCCACTGCTGGACGTCCTGCTGGTACTGCTGCTGATCTTCATGGCAACAGCGCCAATCATTACCCAGAGCGTGGAAGTGGATCTGCCGGATGCGACAGAATCACAGGCGGTGAGCACCAATGACGATCCTCCGGTTATCATTGAGGTTTCCGGCGTAGGGCAATACAGCGTCGTGGTAGAGAAGGATCGTATGGATCAGCTGCCACCTGAGCAGGTTATTGCCGAAGCGCAGCGTCGCCTGGAGTCAAATCCGAAAACGGTCTTCTTAATCGGTGGCGCGAAAGACGTACCCTACGATGAAATTATTAAAGCGCTGAACTTGCTACATAGTGCGGGTGTTAAGTCAGTTGGCTTAATGACCCAACCTATTTGATCATCCGCGTAGTTTTTGGGAACCGATAGTGTCAAAGGCAACCGAACAGAACGACAAGCTTAAGCGAGCGATAATCGTCTCCGCAGTGCTGCACGTTATTCTTTTTGCAGCGCTGATCTGGAGTTCGTTCGACGAGCATATTGATGCATCAGCCGGCGGCGGTGGAGGGTCTTCCATTGACGCCGTGATGGTGGATCCCGGTGCGGTAGTACAGAACTATAATCGCCAACAACAGCAGAAGGCGAGTGCAAAACGGGCTGAAGAGCAGCGTGAAAAACAGGCGCAACAGCAAGCGGAAGAACTGCGTGAAAAGCAGGCCGCAGAGCAGGAGCGTCTGAAGCAGCTTGAGAAAGAGCGTTTGCAGGCGCAGGAAGCCGCGAAAGCGCAGGCAGAACAGCAGAAACAAGCCGAAGAGGCCGCGAAAAAAGCACAGGAACAGCAAAAGCAGGCGGAAGAGGCGGCAGCAAAAGCCGCAGCGGACGCGAAAGCACAGGCTGATGCCCAGGCGAAATTAGCGGCAGAAGCGGCGAAGAAAGCGGCTGCTGATGCCCAGAAGAAAGCGGAAGCCGAAGCCGCGAAGAAAGCCGCCGCTGATGCTCAGAAGAAAGCGGAAGCCGAAGCCGCGAAGAAAGCCGCAGCTGATGCTCAGAAGAAAGCAGAAGCGGAAGCCGCGAAGAAGGCCGCTCAGGAAGCAGAGAAGAAAGCTGCTGCCGAGGCCGCGAAGAAAGCGGCTGCTGCCGAGAAAGCAGCAGCAGAAAAAGCCGCGGCAGAAAAAGCGGCAGCCGCCGAAAAAGCCGCTGCTGACAAAAAAGCTGCTGCTGAGAAGGCCGCTGCCGATAAGAAAGCAGCAGCTGAAAAAGCGGCTGCTAAAAAGGCTGCCGCCGCTGAAAAAGCCGCTGCTGCCGCAGGGGTTGACGATCTGCTGGGCGATTTGAGCTCCGGTAAGAATGCGCCGAAAACGGGCGGTGGGGCGAAAGGAAACAACGCAGCGCCGACCGGAAGTGGTAACACTAAGAGTAACGGTGCGACAGGGGCTGAAATCAACGGTTATGCCGCGCAGATTAAATCCGCTATTGAAAGCCGATTCTATGATGCGTCTTCCTATACCGGTAAAACGTGTACGTTACGTATAAAACTGGCTCCGGATGGCATGCTGCTGGATATTAAGTCTGAAGGTGGCGACCCGGCTTTATGTACTGCGGCCCTGGCTGCAGCGCGTCAGGCGAAGATGCCTAAACCGCCTTCGCAGGCAGTCTACGAAGTCTTCAAAAATGCGCCGCTGGACTTCAAACCTTAAGTTACATTTTCCCCGTGCAAACGGGGAAAAATAGACCAGGTTTAGTCACAGGGTTCGGGTAGTTTTGTCTATTTGAGTTTGTTAACATTCTGCTAAATTATCGTGGGTAAGGTTACCCGGATAAGGGAGATATGATGAAGCAGGCATTACGTGTAGCATTTAGTTTTTTAATGCTGTGGGCAGCAGTACTGCACGCAGAAGTACGTATCGAGATCACCCAGGGGGTGGACTCGGCACGCCCAATCGGTGTTGTTCCGTTCCAGTGGGCCGGTCCTGGCGCTGCACCTGAAGATGCCGGTGGCATCGTGGCGGCTGACCTGCGTAACAGCGGTAAATTCAACCCGTTAGATCGTTCTCGTCTGCCTCAGCAGCCGGGTAGCGCGCAGGAAGTTCAGCCTGCAGCATGGTCTGCACTGGGTATTGATGCCGTGGTTGTGGGTCAGGTTACCCCTAATCCAGACGGTTCATACAACGTGGCCTGGCAGTTGGTGGATACCGGCGGTGCACCGGGTACCGTTCTGGCCCAGAACTCTTACAAGGTCACTAAGCAGTACCTGCGCTACGCGGCACACGCTGCCAGCGATGCGGTATTTGAAAAACTGACCGGCATTAAAGGTGCGTTCCGTACCCGTATTGCATACGTGGTGCAGACCAACGGTGGTCAATTCCCGTATGAGCTGCGCGTATCTGATTACGATGGCTACAACCAGTTCCTGGTGAAACGCTCTTCGCAGCCACTGATGTCTCCAGCCTGGTCTCCGGACGGTTCTAAGCTGGCGTATGTCACCTTCGAAAGCGGCCGTTCTGCGCTGGTTATCCAGACGCTGGCAAACGGTGCGGTTCGTCAGGTGGCGTCTTTCCCACGTCACAACGGTGCGCCTTCGTTCTCTCCAGACGGCTCTAAACTGGCGTTTGCGTTGTCTAAAACCGGTAGCCTGAACCTGTACGTGATGGACATTGGCTCTGGCCAGATCCGTCAGGTGACCGACGGTCGCAGCAACAACACCGAACCTTCATGGTTCCCGGACAGTCAAAACCTGGCGTTTACCTCTGACCAGGCCGGCCGTCCACAAATCTATAAAGTCAACATCAACGGCGGTGCTCCGCAGCGTATTACCTGGGAAGGTTCACAGAACCAGAACTCAGACGTGAGCAGCGACGGTAAATTTATGGTAATGGTCAGCTCTAACGGTGGGCAGCAGCACATTGCCAAACAAGATCTGGTAGCGGGTGGCGTTCAAGTTCTGTCGTCAACGTTCCTGGATGAAACGCCAAGTCTGGCACCTAACGGCACGATGGTAATCTACAGCTCTTCTCAGGGGATGGGATCTGTGCTGAATCTGGTTTCTACAGATGGGCGTTTCAAAGCGCGTATTCCGGCTACTGATGGACAGGTAAAATCACCTGCCTGGTCGCCGTATCTGTAAATAATAATTAATTGATTACTAAAGGAATCATAGAAATGCAACTGAACAAAGTGCTGAAGGGGCTGATGATCGCTCTGCCTGTAATGGCAATCGCAGCGTGTTCTTCTAACAAGAACGCCAGCAATGACCAGAGCGGCGAAGGCATGATGGGTGCCGGCACCGGTATGGACGCGAACGGCAATGGCAACATGTCTTCTGAAGAGCAGGCGCGTCTTCAGATGCAGCAGCTGCAGCAGAACAACATCGTTTACTTCGATCTGGATAAATACGACATCCGTTCTGACTTCGCTGCGATGCTGGATGCGCACGCTAACTTCCTGCGTAGCAACCCATCTTACAAAGTCACCGTAGAAGGTCACGCGGACGAACGTGGTACTCCAGAGTACAACATCTCCCTGGGTGAACGTCGTGCTAACGCTGTTAAAATGTACCTGCAGGGTAAAGGCGTTTCTGCTGACCAGATCTCCATCGTTTCTTACGGTAAAGAAAAACCTGCAGTACTGGGTCACGACGAAGCGGCTTACTCCAAAAACCGTCGTGCCGTACTGGTTTACTAAGAGAATTGCATGAGCAGTAACTTCAGACATCATCTGTTGAGTCTGTCGTTACTGGTTGGAATAGCGGCCCCCTGGGCCGCTTTTGCTCAGGCACCAATCAGTAGTGTCGGCTCAGGCTCGGTAGAAGACCGGGTCACTCAACTCGAGCGTATTTCTAACGCTCACAGCCAGCTTTTAACCCAACTCCAGCAACAACTTTCCGATAACCAGAATGATATTGACTCTCTCCGCGGTCAGATTCAGGAAAGCCAGTATCAGCTTAACCAGGTTGTGGAACGTCAGAAGCAAATCTTGTTGCAGATCGATAGCCTGAGCAGTGGTGGTGGTGCAGCAGCACAGCCAGCCGCAGGCGATCAGAGTGGTGCGGCGACGTCTACGCCAGCGCCATCTGCTGATACGTCAGCCTCAACAGGCGCGCCTGTACAGAGCGGTGACGCGAATACGGACTACAATGCGGCCATTGCCCTGGTGCAGGATCAATCTCGTCAGGATGACGCGATTGCAGCGTTTCAGAGCTTTGTTAAGAAATACCCTGATTCCACTTATCAGCCAAATGCCAATTACTGGCTCGGTCAGTTGAATTACAACAAGGGTAAAAAGGACGATGCGGCGTTTTATTTTGCCTCAGTGGTGAAAAATTACCCAAAATCGCCGAAAGCGCCCGATGCGATGTATAAGGTTGGCGTGATCATGCAGGACAAAGGCGACACCGCGAAAGCCAAAGCGGTTTATCAGCAGGTGGTCGCAAAATTCCCGGGTACCGAAGGTGCTAAGCAGGCGCAAAAACGTCTGAATTCGATGGGATGATTATCGCATGACCAGAAATCGCGTTATTTCTGGTCGTGCAGCATGATTACTAAGCAGTTAAGTGATCTTCATCGAAATTTTTGTTGCGCAGAATTCTTAAATCAGTAATATATGCCGCCGTTGCCACGGGATATCAAACAACGTGAAAGCAGCATAAAAGTGGGTCGTTAGCTCAGTTGGTAGAGCAGTTGACTTTTAATCAATTGGTCGCAGGTTCGAATCCTGCACGACCCACCACTAAGTCAGGTGGAAGTAGTAGTAAAACGTGAAGGATAACGTTGCGTCAGCAACGGCCCGTAGGGCGAGGCGAAGCCGAGTCATCCTGCACGACCCACCACTTAACGCAGTTCCGGCAGTACAGAAGTGGGTGATTAGCTCAGTTGGTAGAGCATCTCCTTTACACGGAGGGGGTCGGCGGTTCGAGCCCGTCATCACCCACCACTCGGGTCGTTAGCTCAGTTGGTAGAGCAGTTGACTTTTAATCAATTGGTCGCAGGTTCGAATCCTGCACGACCCACCACTTTAAAGTGGTACCGAGTAAAAATCTTCGAAGTCAGCACCCGAATGGGTCGTTAGCTCAGTTGGTAGAGCAGTTGACTTTTAATCAATTGGTCGCAGGTTCGAATCCTGCACGACCCACCACTTCGAAGAAAAAAATCCCGCAAGGGGTCGTTAGCTCAGTTGGTAGAGCAGTTGACTTTTAATCAATTGGTCGCAGGTTCGAATCCTGCACGACCCACCAGTGTAGAAAGGCGCCCTAAAGGCGCCTTTTTGCTATCTGCGGTACAACAAATGCTCCGCCCATCTATTCCCGGTGACTTTTCACGCCAGATTCGCTATCTTGTTTAGTATACAAAACACAATTGCCACGCGTTTTGCTATGTCAGGCAAATGAAAGGCAATATTGTTAAGCCCGTAAAACGAGAAGCCATAATGAGTGTGATGTTTGATCCTGAAGCCGCAATCTATCCGTTTCCGCCAAAGCCTGTCCCGCTGAGCCAGGACGAAAAGCAGTTCTACCGCGAGAAGATCAAACGTCTTCTTAAAGAGCGCGATGCGGTAATGGTGGCCCATTACTACACCGACCCGGAAATCCAGCAGCTGGCGGAAGAGACCGGCGGCTGCATTTCTGACTCACTGGAGATGGCGCGCTTCGGTGCACGACATCCCGCTTCCACGCTGCTGGTTGCCGGCGTGCGTTTTATGGGCGAGACGGCAAAGATTCTGAGCCCGGAAAAAACCATTCTGATGCCCACGCTTAACGCGGAGTGTTCCCTGGATCTCGGCTGTCCGATTGACGAATTCACGGCCTTCTGTGACGCTCACCCTGACCGGACCGTGGTGGTCTACGCTAACACCTCTGCGGCGGTAAAAGCGCGGGCTGACTGGGTGGTCACGTCGAGCATCGCCGTTGAGCTGATTGAACATCTGGACAGCCTGGGGGAAAAAATTATCTGGGCGCCTGACCGTCATCTCGGCAATTATGTTCAGAAGCAGACGGGGGCTGACGTTCTTTGCTGGCAGGGTGCCTGCATTGTGCATGATGAATTCAAAACTCAGGCGCTGGCGCGCATGAAGGCGCTTTATCCTGACGCCGCCATTCTTGTTCACCCCGAGTCACCGCAGTCAATTGTCGACATGGCGGATGCCGTGGGCTCAACCAGCCAGCTTATCAACGCGGCCAGGACGTTGCCTCACAAGCAGCTCATTGTCGCGACCGATCGCGGTATCTTCTATAAGATGCAGCAGGCCGTGCCGGAGAAAGAGCTTCTTGAAGCACCAACGGCGGGCGAGGGCGCAACGTGCCGCAGCTGCGCGCATTGTCCCTGGATGGCGATGAACGGCCTGAAAGCAATTGCCGAAGGGTTAGAAACCGGTGGTGCGGCGCATGAAATCCATGTGGATGCCGCCCTGCGTGAAGGCGCGTTAATTCCGCTTAACCGCATGCTGGATTTTGCGGCTACACTACGTACTTAATTCAACTCGCCCCGGGGAAAAGATGGATTTTTTTAGCACACATAACATTCTGGTTCATATACCGATTGGTGCAGGTGGCTATGACCTGTCATGGATTGAGGCCGTTGGTACGCTGGCGGGCTTATTGTGTATCTGGTTGGCAAGCCTTGAGAAGATCAGTAACTACGCGTTCGGGCTGATTAACGTCACGCTGTTTGCGATTATCTTCTTCCAGATCCAGCTGTACGCCAGCCTGCTTTTGCAGCTGTTCTTCTTTGCCGCCAATATTTACGGCTGGTATGCCTGGTCGCGTCAGAACAGCCAGCAGGAGGCCGAGCTGCAGATCCGTTGGCTGCCCCTGCCGAAAGCCATCGCCTGGTTCGTCGCCTGCGTGGTGGCCATTGGCTTAATGACCGTTTACATCAACCCGGTGTTTGCCTTCCTGACCCGCGTTGCTGTTTCGGTCATGTCTGGCATCGGCCTGAACGTGACGATGCCAGAACTCCAGCCGGATGCTTTCCCGTTCTGGGATTCCTGCATGATGGTGCTGTCGATTGCGGCAATGATTCTGATGACCCGCAAATACGTTGAGAACTGGCTGCTGTGGGTCATCATCAACGTGATCAGCGTGGCGATCTTCGCCCTGCAGGGCGTGTATGCCATGTCGCTGGAATATCTGCTGCTGACCTTCATCGCACTGAACGGCAGCCGAATGTGGATTAACAGCGCGCGTGAGCGAGGCTCTCGCGCGCTTTCCAGCTAGTGGTCATGATGATGTGAATGACCGGACTGCGCCTCGTTAAGGTGGCAGTCCGGTCCGCTACAGGGCTGATACTCCATCTGGACGGTAGCGTGGCTAATGTCGTAGTGGTGCTCCAGGAAGTGCTGAATGCGATCGAGCAGCGCATCGTGGTCGTGAGGTGGGATCACCTGGACGTGCAGCGTCATGACCGGTTTCTCTCCCACCAGCCAGACGTGCACGTGATGGACATTACGGACTTCCGGGACAGTACGGCGCAGGTTACGCTTCAGCTCGTCGATGTCCAGGGATGCTGGCGCCCCTTCAAGCAGTTCGTTCACGCTCTCCTTCAGCAGCCGCCAGGCGCTACGCAAGACCAGACACGACACCAGTACGGACAGAATCGGATCGACAGGCGTCCAGCCGGTATAGAGGATCACCAGCGCGGCGACAATCGCCCCGACAGAACCGAGCAAATCCCCCAGCACATGCAGTGCCGCCGCGCGCACGTTGAGGTTTTTTTCCCCGCTCCCGCGGTGCAGGATCCAGAAGGCCAGAATATTCGCCAGCAACCCTGCCACGGCAATGACCATCATTGTCGCCCCGGCGATCGGCTGTGGATGCCGAAAGCGCTGTATGGCCTCCCAGACGATAAGCACGGTAATGACCACCAGCGCTATGGCGTTAACAAACGCGGCCAGGGTGGTCAGCCTCAGCCAGCCGAAGGTGTGGCGCGCATTCGGTGGGCGGCGCGCAAACTGCACGGCCAGCAGGGCGAAGAGCAGGGCGGCGGCATCGGTCAGCATATGTCCGGCATCGGCCAGAAGCGCCAGAGAGCCGGAAACCAGGCCGCCAATGACCTCGATAATCATAAACGTTGCCGTGACGCCAAAGGCCAGCATCAGTCGTTTAGCGTTGTCGTTGCCGGGTGCATGCGAGTGGGAATGGGAGTGCGCCATGTCTGCTTTCCTGAAGTGTTATTGTTTTTAGTGTAGCGTTTTTAATAGGTTACTCCAAAAAGAAAGGAGAGCCTGGGCTCTCCTTTTTCTGACGGTTCATACAAATTACTGTGTGGTACCATCCGTTTTGGTATTGGCGTCGTTACCCACTTTGTCGTTAGGGTCCGGGCATTTGCCGTCCTTACACATGGAGTTCTTGTGGACCTCGTCTGAACTCATATTGTCATGGTTCATGGTGCCGGAACCGCTACCGTCTGGATGCAGCATGGTGCCGCCCGTGTTGGTATTGCCGGTATTGATCTGGCCGTTGTCGACGTTATTCGGGGCAATATTCTGTTTTGCATCAGGCGCAGGCTGACCTGCCGCCGCAGCCGCATTCGCGTCACCGTTGCTCTCTGAGGTGCCCGTTTCGGCGGCCAGGACGCTGCCGCTGGCCAGGGTAAGGGTGGCGGTCAGGAAGAGGGTTGCCAGTTTTGTCATTTTCATCATGGTGCTCCTGTTCTTGTCGTTACGCTGGATAACATTCTCCAACAGTGCATCTTTTTTGAGGCGAAAGATTCCGCCTTACGGACTTACGTCAGTAGGGAATCGCGTTTAAGCGTTTAAAATTGGTTGTTACAGTTAAAAAGCTTAGGTTAGATCTCATTTTTCGCTATTTTGTGGCGATTTTTAGGCGAATTCCAGGAATTATCTGCGTGAAGTGTAAAACCGTGTTTACACTTCCTGGTCGACAAGATAGATTGAAAGGATTGCTTTCATTACTAAAGATATGGCAGAGCTGGAACGAAGATGAATTATCAGAACGACGATTTACGCATTAAAGAGATCAATGAGTTATTACCTCCTGTAGCACTCCTTGAGAAATTCCCCGCCACTGAAAATGCCGCAAACACGGTTTCTCATGCTCGTAAAGCGATCCATAAGATCCTGAAAGGTAATGACGATCGTCTTCTGGTGGTGATTGGCCCGTGCTCGATTCACGATCCTGCTGCCGCGAAAGAATACGCAGCCCGTCTGCTCACCCTGCGTGAAGAGCTGAAGGACGAGCTGGAAATCGTCATGCGCGTCTATTTTGAAAAACCGCGCACCACCGTTGGCTGGAAAGGGCTGATTAACGATCCGCACATGGATAACAGTTTCCAGATCAACGACGGTCTGCGCATTGCGCGCAAGCTGCTGCTGGAGATCAACGACAGCGGTCTGCCTGCGGCCGGTGAATTCCTGGACATGATTACGCCCCAGTATCTGGCAGACCTGATGAGCTGGGGGGCAATTGGTGCCCGCACTACTGAATCTCAGGTTCACCGCGAGCTGGCGTCCGGTCTCTCTTGTCCGGTGGGCTTCAAAAACGGCACTGACGGCACCATTAAGGTGGCTATCGACGCCATCAACGCAGCGGGTGCACCGCACTGCTTCCTGTCCGTGACCAAGTGGGGTCACTCTGCCATCGTTAACACCAGCGGTAACGGTGACTGTCATATCATTCTGCGCGGCGGCAAAGAGCCGAACTACAGCGCAAAACATGTGGCCGAAGTCAAAGTCGGGCTGGAAAAAGCCGGGCTGCCACCGCAGGTGATGATCGATTTCAGCCACGCCAACTCCAGCAAGCAGTTTAAAAAGCAGATGGAAGTGGGCGCAGATGTCTGTCAGCAGATTGCCGGCGGTGAGAAGGCGGTAATTGGGGTGATGATCGAAA
Organism: Enterobacter sp. TCD1-1; assembly: GCF_020567405.1. NCBI lineage: Bacteria > Pseudomonadati > Pseudomonadota > Gammaproteobacteria > Enterobacterales > Enterobacteriaceae > Enterobacter > Enterobacter sp. TCD1-1. Next base: position 446,135 of record NZ_JAJCXF010000001.1, read on the forward strand.
GTCATCTGGTTGAAGGTAACCAGAACCTGGAAGGCAGCGAGCCGCTGGTATATGGCAAGAGCGTGACCGATGCCTGCATCGGCTGGGACGATACCGACGCCATCCTGCGCCAGCTGGCTAACGCAGTGAAAGCGCGTCGCGGTTAATTCTGACGGCTCAAATAAAAAAGCGCGGACGGTTCCGCGCTTTTTTTATGGTCAGCGAAAATTACTTCGCTTTACCCTGGTTCGCAACGGCCGCCGCTTTCGCTGCGATTTCGTCCGCGTTACCCAGGTAGTAGTGTTTGATTGGCTTGAAGTTTTCGTCGAACTCATACACCAGCGGTACGCCAGTTGGGATGTTCAGTTCGAGAATTTCGTCTTCACCCATGTTGTCCAGGTATTTCACCAGCGCACGCAGGGAGTTACCGTGAGCCGCGATAATCACGCGCTCGCCGCTTTTCAGGCGTGGCAGAATGGTTTCGTTCCAGTAAGGCACAACGCGGTCGATGGTCAGCGCCAGGCTCTCGGTGGTTGGCAGCTCAGCGTCGGTCAGTTTCGCGTAACGCGGGTCGTGGCCCGGGTAGCGCTCGTCATCTTTGGTCAGCTCTGGTGGGGTGACCGCGAAGCCGCGACGCCACTGTTTAACCTGCTCGTCACCATATTTCTCAGCGGTTTCCGCTTTGTTCAGGCCCTGCAGCGCACCGTAGTGACGCTCGTTCAGTTTCCAGGATTTCTCAACCGGCAGCCAGGCCTGGTCCAGTTCGTCCAGCACGTTCCACAGGGTGTGGATGGCACGTTTCAGCACAGAGGTGTAAGCAAAATCAAAGCTGAAGCCTTCTTCCTTCAGCAGTTTACCTGCTGCTTTTGCTTCGCTTACGCCTTTCTCGGACAGATCAACGTCGTACCAACCGGTAAAGCGGTTTTCGTTGTTCCACTGGCTTTCGCCGTGACGCACCAGAACCAGCTTAGTAATAGCCATCTCTTACTCCTCAAGCATTTTTAGAATGATAACAATTCTCATTATATTGCCGTGGCCGTGCCAGCAGCAACGCTTAACCCTAACCATAGCGAAAATAGTCTCTGAGTGTAAGATGCTTGTGAATCCAGGGTTATGATTTTGTCTGCGATCGGCGCTATTTTCAGCAAGGCGCGCAGAAAAAAGCCCTCCAGAGGGAGGGCTGAATATTAATGTGGAATAAAATGATATTCCGTCACGCTAACATACTCTTCCCCCGGGCGCAGCACGCAGTCTGGCTGCGGCCATTCCGGATGATTCGGGCTGTCCGGCAGGAACTCGCTCTCCAGCGCCAGGCCTTGCCAGTCGCTGTACTCTTCGTGTTCGCGCGCCGTTGTGCCGCCGAGATAGTTACCTGAGTAAAACTGCAGGGCAGGGGCAGTGGTATAAACCGTCATCTGCAGCTTCTCATCCGCAGACCAGACCTGTGCGGCAGGTTGTTTCACATCACCTTTGGCCTGCAGCAGGAACGCGTGGTCGTAACCTTTCACCTTGCGCTGATCGTCATCGCTCAGGAAATCCTGGGCGATCGTTTTCGCGCGGCGGAAATCAAAGCTGGTCCCGCTCACGTCTTTGAGCCCCTGATACGGAATGCCCATTTCGTCAACCGGCAGATACGCATCCGCCAGGATCTGCAGCTTGTGCTCACGCACGTCGCACTGGTTGCCGTCCAGATTAAAGTACGCGTGATTGGTCAGGTTGACCGGACACGGCTTGTCGACCGTCGCACGGTATTCAATGGCGATACGGTTGTCGTCGGTCAATGTAAAGCGCGCGGAGGCGATAAGGTTACCCGGGAAGCCCTGATCGCCGTCCTGAGAATCCAGCGAGAACAGCACTTCGCCGTCGTTTTGACGAACAATCTTCCAGCGGCGTTTATCAAAGCCTTGCGGGCCGCCGTGAAGCTGGTTTTCACCCTGGCTTGGAAGCAGGGTGTACTGTACGCCGTCGAGCTCAAAGCGGCTCTTCGCGATGCGGTTAGCATAGCGTCCTACGGATGCGCCCAGATAGGCGGACTGATTAACATACTGCTCGGGCGATGCGCAGCCGAGCAGGGTTTCGCGCACGCTGCCGTCCGGCATCGGTACGCGGGCTGAAAGCAGGGTTGCACCCCAGTCCATAAGCGTAACCACCATCCCCGCGCGGTTGCGCAGGGTTAACAGGCGATACGGCAGACCATCCGGTGCGAGGGTAGGTGTTTCGTTTAGCACTGTCCGGCTCCTTGTGATGCTTTGCAAACATAGAAGGTTTCTTTGATACCTGTTTTCGCTTCGTACTGCTTCGCCACGACGTCCTGTACGGCAGGGACCAGCTCTTCCGGGACCAGCGCAACGATGCAGCCGCCAAAACCGCCGCCTGTCATGCGTACACCGCCTTTGTCGCCAATGACCGCTTTGACGATCTCCACCAGGGTGTCGATTTGCGGAACGGTGATCTCGAAATCATCGCGCATAGAGGCGTGCGATTCTGCCATCAGCTCACCCATGCGTTTCAGGTCACCTTTCGCCAGCGCGGAGGCGGCTTCAACGGTACGGGCATTTTCCGTCAGCACGTGACGAACGCGTTTGGCGACAATCGGATCCAGCTCGTGCGCCACTTTGTTAAATTCATTGAGCGTCACGTCGCGCAGGGCGGGCTGCTGGAAGAAGCGGGCGCCAGTTTCGCACTGCTCGCGGCGGGTGTTGTACTCGCTGCCCACCAGCGTGCGCTTAAAGTTGCTGTTGATGATCACGACAGCCGCGCCTTTTGGCAGAGGAACGGCTTTGGTGCCAAGCGAGCGGCAGTCGATCAGCAGCGCGTGTTCTTTTTTGCCCAGCGCGGAGATCAGCTGGTCCATGATGCCGCAGTTGCAGCCCACGAACTGGTTTTCCGCTTCCTGACCATTCAGGGCGATTTGTGCGCCATCCAGCGGTAAATGATAGAGCTGCTGGAACACGGTGCCCACGGCGACCTCCAGAGACGCAGAGGAGCTTAAGCCCGCCCCCTGCGGCACGTTGCCGCTGATAACCAAATCGGCGCCGCCGAAGTTTTTATTACGCTTCTGCAGATGCTTCACCACACCGCGCACGTAGTTAGACCACTGCTGGCTGTCGTGCGTCACAATCGGGGCATCGAGGGAAAACGCGTCCGTCTCATTACCGTAATCCGCCGCAATCACGCGAACCTGGCGGTCGTCGCGCTTCGCGCAGCTGATGACCGTCTGGTAATCGATGGCGCACGGCAGCACAAAACCGTCGTTGTAGTCGGTGTGTTCACCGATCAGGTTAACGCGGCCAGGCGCCTGAATTACGTGGGTGGCAGGGTAGCCAAATTTCTCAGCAAACAGGGATTGTGTTTTATCTTTCAGACTCATTTTTAAACTCCTGATTCGCGATAGTGGACGTCGCTAACGGCACGCAGACGTTCTGCCGCCTGTTCCGCCGTCAGATCACGCTGGGTTTCCGCCAGCATTTCGTAGCCCACCATAAATTTACGTACCGTCGCAGAGCGCAGCAGCGGCGGATAGAAATGGGCATGCAGCTGCCAGTGCGGATTCTCTTCCCCGTTAAACGGTGCGCCGTGCCAGCCCATGGAGTACGGGAAGGAGCACTGGAACAGGTTGTCATAACGGCTGGTCAGTTTTTTCAGCGCCAGGGCAAGGTCGTCGCGCTGCGCGTCGCTGAGTTCGGTGATGCGCAGCACGTGTGCTTTCGGCAGCAGCAGCGTCTCAAACGGCCAGGCGGCCCAGTAAGGGACGACGGCCAGCCAGTGTTCGGTTTCCACCACGGTACGGCTGCCGTCTGCCTGCTCACGCTGCGCGTAATCCACCAGCATCGGCGAGCCGTTTTCCGCGTAATACGCTTTTTGCAGACGGTCTTCACGCTCGGCTTCGTTAGGCAGGAAGCTGTTCGCCCAGACCTGGCCATGCGGATGCGGGTTGGAGCAGCCCATTGCCGCACCTTTATTTTCAAACACCTGCACCCATGGGTAAGTTTGACCCAGCTCGGCAGTTTGCGCCTGCCAGGTGCTGACCACCTCTTTCAGTGCCTCAACGCTCAGCTCCGGCAGCGTTTTGCTGTGATCGGGAGAGAAGCAGATCACGCGGCTGGTACCGCGCGCGCTTTCACAGCGCATCAGCGGATCGTGGCTTTCCGGCGCGTCCGGCGTGTCGGTCATCAGGGCGGCAAAATCGTTGGTAAACACGAAGGTGCCTTTGTAGTCCGGGTTTTTATCCCCGGTCACGCGCGTGTTGCCCGGACAGAGGAAGCAGTCCGGGTCGTGCTGCGGCAAGGTCTGTTTTGCAGGCGTCTCCTGCGCCCCCTGCCAGGGGCGCTTGGCGCGATGCGGAGAAACTAAAATCCATTGCCCGCTTAACGGGTTAAAGCGACGATGCGGATGATCGACGGGATTAAATTGCGTCATGACGGATCCTTAGTCCGGATAGCCTTGCGGGTGGCGTGACTGCCAGTGCCAGGTATCCTGTGCCATTTCATCAAGCGTGCGCGTAACACGCCAGTTAAGCTCTTTGTCGGCTTTGGTGGCGTCGGCCCAGTAAGCAGGCAGATCGCCCTCACGACGCGGTGCGAAGTGGTAGTTCACCGGCTTGCCGCAGGCTTTGCTGAAAGCATTGACCACGTCCAGCACGCTGCTGCCGACCCCGGCGCCGAGGTTGTAAATATGCACGCCAGGTTTATCCGCCAGCTGCTGCATGGCGGCAACGTGGCCGTCTGCCAGATCCATCACGTGGATATAGTCGCGCACGCCAGTGCCATCTTCGGTGGGGTAATCATTGCCAAAAATCGCCAGCGAATCGCGACGACCGACGGCAACCTGCGCGATATACGGCATCAGGTTGTTCGGAATGCCCTGCGGATCTTCACCCATATCGCCTGACGGATGGGCACCGACCGGATTGAAGTAGCGCAGCAGCGCGATGCTCCACTCCGGCTGGGCTTTTTGCAGGTCGGTCAGGATCTGCTCCACCATCAGCTTGCTTTTGCCGTACGGGCTCTGCGGCGTCCCGGTCGGGAAGCTTTCAACGTAAGGAATTTTGGGCTGATCGCCGTAGACGGTGGCGGAAGAGCTAAAGATGAAGTTTTTGACGTTGGCCGCACGCATGGCGGAGATGAGACGCAGGGTACCGTTGACGTTGTTGTCGTAATACTCGAGCGGTTTTGCAACGGACTCCCCGACGGCTTTCAGACCCGCGAAGTGGATCACCGCTTCAATAGCGTGGTCGTGAAGGATCTCGGTCATCAACGCTTCGTTGCGGATGTCGCCTTCCACGAAAGTCGGTTGTTTACCGCCAAGACGTTCAATCACAGGCAGCACGCTGCGCTTACTGTTGCACAGGTTGTCGAGAATGATGACGTCATGGCCGTTTTGCAGCAGCTGCACGCAGGTATGACTACCGATGTAACCGCTACCACCTGTTACCAGAACTCGCATATTTCGCTCCATTGGGCTTATGGTATGTAATAACCATAGCATAACAGAGACGCAAAAAGTGTGACATGGGATAAAATAGTGGAATCGTTTACACTGTTTTTAAAATCCGATTTTCAGCTGCTATGAGGCATTGTAGATCAACGGGATAGCAATGTATTAGTGCAGGTTATCTGAAAAACGGAGGGCGGTGCCCTCCGGGGGTCAATCGATTTTGCTTTGCAGATAACGATAGTGCTCGCCATCCGGAACAAACTCCAGGCGATGCGTGATGCAGGAGGGGGCATCTTCGGCATGATGTGAAACAAACAGCAGCTGCGTTTCACCTTCGCTAATCAGCACGTCCACAAAGCGGCGGATAAGCTGTCGGTTCAGCGGGTCGAGTCCCTGCAGCGGTTCGTCGAGGATCAGCAGCGTAGGGTGTTTCACCAGCGCGCGAACGATCAGTGCCAGACGCTGTTGCCCCCACGACAGGCTATGAAACGGCGCGTCAGCGAACCGGTTGTCCATGCCCAGGATATCCAGCCACTGCTGGGCCAGCTTGTGCTGTTTGTCCGACACCGCCTGATAAATGCCGATCGAGTCAAAATAGCCGGAGAGGATCACGTTGCGTACCGTGGTACTGACCCGATAATCCAGATGCAGGCTGCTGCTGACATAGCCGATATGTTTTTTAATATCCCAGATGGTTTCGCCGCTGCCGCGACGCCGACCGAACAGCGTCAGATCGTTGCTATAGCCCTGCGGGTGATCGCCGGTGATCAGGCTCAGCAGCGTGGATTTCCCCGCGCCGTTGGGGCCAACAATCTGCCAGTGCTCGCCCGGATTGACCGTCCAGCTGAGGCGGTTAAGAATCGGGCGATCGTCATAAGCAACCATCCCGTCACGCAGCACGATGCGCGGCTGGTGGGGATCAAGCGCATGGCGGGCCGAAGGGGCGTCAGGTTCTGGAAGGGTAATACCGTCGAGCTGTTCGCTGTGGGCGAGCTGGGCAATCAGCGCCTGCTTAAGCAGCGCGGTTTTTTCGCCGGTCTCGGTCAGGTTACAGTCGGCCAGGACGCCCGCGTGCTGGATAAAGTCCGGAATTTCATCGAAGCGGTTAAGCACCAGCACGAGGGTATATCCCTGCTGATTAAGCGATGCCAGCAGGGACGCCAGCTGCGCCCGGGACTGCACGTCAAGACCGTCAAACGGTTCGTCCAGAATAAGCAGTTCAGGTTGGCTCATCAGCGCCTGACAAAGCAGCGTTTTTCGCGTCTCGCCGGTCGAAAGGTATTTAAAGCGCCGGTCCAGCAGAGGGGTGATACCGAACTGTTCTGCCAGGTGCTCACAGCGGGCGGGGTCTTTCACCTCATCCTGTATAATTTCTGCGGTCGTACGGCCGGTATCGTCTTCGCCAGGGCTGAGCAAATCGGTGTTGTTGCGCTGCCACTCGTCGCTGACCAGCTTTTGCAGTTGTTCAAACGACAGGCGCGTCAGGCGCGTAAAGTCGCTCTGGTATTCGCCCTTGAGGAGGTTGAGCTCTCCCGCCAGCGCACGGGCCAGCGCAGATTTACCGCTGCCGTTGGTGCCGACAAACGCCCAGCTTTCACCCGCGCGTAGTGTCAAATCAGCAATCGTCAGCGTTCGGGTATCGCTAAGACGAAACGTGCCTTGCGAAATATGCAATGATGACATGATTTATCCCTGTTTTTGCAGCAATAGATATCAGGGATACGCACTGTCGGTACGATTGTCAATGCGCTCAGCACAAAGTGGCGATAATCACCCGGTCCGCGTTGAAATACGCGGTGACGACAGCACCTTCTTCTAAGTCGTCCGACTCGCTGAGCGGTAGGGTCGCGCAAAGGGGTTGCCCGTCTGCCAGGGTCATGAGCACTTCGCACTGCGCCTGGCCGCGTTCGATGTGGCTGATTGTGCCCTGCAACTGGTTATCTGCTGCCTTTGCCGCGTCGGGATCGCGCGTGATAGTGACCCACGGCGCCTTCAGCAGCACCAGCACCTCTTTACCTTCATCCAGTTCAAGACGTTCCGCGCTTTGCGCCGTTATGGCGGCTTTCAGGCGGGTGGTGCCATCGGCAAGCAGGATCTCAATATGCTGCTGTATCTGCAGATTATCGCGCGCCGTCACCGTTCCAAACCACTGGTTGCGGGCGCTGGTTTGTAGCGAGAAGCGGGAAATGGCGGCCAGCAGACTGTCCAGTGGCACGTTATCGTCATCGCTTAACACATCGAACGCTTTTTGCTGAATCTGGGCCAGCAGATCGTAAAGCTGAATAAGGCGCTGTCCATAACGTGTCACGATCGCACCGCCGCCACCTTTGCCGCCCGTGGCTCTGTCCACCAGCGGCTGTTCGCTCAGGGTGTTCATTTCATTGATGGCGTCCCAGGCGCTTTTATAACTGATGCCCGCGTTTTTCGCCCCCTGGCTAATCGAGCCCGTTTGTTCTATTTGTTTAAGCAGGGCGATACGTCGCGGATCGGCGAAAAGCTTTTGCTGAAGTCGGAGTGTGAGGAGAATTTCGGCCTGCATAACAGTGTCCTGGCAAAAAGGGTATTGTGGCCCAAATGGTGCAGGGTGCAAAGGGTACCGCACAAAAGGGGATGTTTTTCTCAGTTGAAAGGGTAGAATACGCTATTCACAATATCTGGAGAAAACCATGTTAGAGTTGTTGAAAAGTCTGGTATTCGCCGTGATCATGGTACCAGTAGTGATGGCCATCATCCTCGGTGCCATCTACGGCCTGGGTGAAGTGTTCAACGTCTTTTCGAACATTGGTCACAGAGACCAGGCTAAAAAGCAGCATTGATTCCCCCCAAAACGCCCGGCTTGCCCGGGCGTTTTGCTCTCAAGATTTTCCCGTTTTCGCCGATAATATTTAACGTATCACACCGGTTTACCTCTTCAGCGGTACGATTTAACGCTGGGATCTCCCTGACGTTACCGTTATATTAACGTGTATATAACGCTACTCACAGGAGTTAAAAATGGCACGTACCTGGGTACGCCTTTTCGCAGGGGCAACGCTGACGCTTTCACTTACCGGCCACGCGCTGGCGGACGACGGTAAAATCACGGTCTTTGCGGCGGCGTCGCTGACCAACGCGCTGCAGGATATCGCGGCGGCGTATAAAAAAGAGAAAAACGTCGAGGTTGTCTCCTCGTTTGCCTCTTCCTCGACGCTGGCGCGCCAGATAGAAGCGGGCGCACCGGCGGATCTGTTCATCTCGGCTGACCAGAAGTGGATGGATTACGCGGTGGAGAAGAAAGCGATTGATGCGGCAACCCGCGAAACGCTGCTGGGGAATAGCCTGGTTGTCGTGGCACCAAAAGCCAGCGCTCAGGCTGACTTCACTATCAACAAAGAGACCAACTGGATAAGTCTGCTGAACGGCGGGCGTCTGGCGGTGGGCGATCCGGAGCACGTTCCGGCCGGGATCTACGCCAAAGAAGCGCTGCAAAAGCTGGGCGCGTGGGAAACATTGTCACCGAAGCTGGCTCCGGCGGAAGATGTCCGCGGCGCGCTGGCGCTGGTGGAACGCAACGAAGCCCCGCTGGGCATTGTGTATGGCTCTGATGCCGTAGCCAGTAAGGGTGTGAAAGTGGTGGCTACGTTCCCGGAAGACTCCCACAAGAAAGTGGAATATCCTGTTGCGATTGTTGATGGACATAAAAATGCGACCGTGACGGCTTTCCGCGATTATCTGAAGGGGCCGGAAGCGTCCGCAATCTTTAAACGTTACGGATTTACGACTCACTGATGATATTGACCGATCCTGAATGGCAGGCTGTTCTGCTGAGCCTTAAAGTCTCTTCCCTGGCGGTTGCGCTGAGTTTGCCCTTTGGGATCTTCTTTGCCTGGTTACTGGTTCGCTGTCAGTTTCCCGGTAAAGCGCTGCTCGACAGCGTGCTTCATCTTCCGCTCGTGTTGCCGCCCGTGGTGGTCGGTTATCTGCTGCTGGTTTCGATGGGGCGGCGCGGTTTTATCGGCGAGAAGCTCTACGACTGGTTTGGGCTGACGTTCGCTTTTAGCTGGCGCGGTGCGGTACTGGCGGCAGCGGTAATGTCATTCCCGCTGATGGTGAGGGCGATCCGCCTCGCGCTGGAAGGCGTGGACATAAAGCTCGAACAGGCGGCGCGTACGCTGGGTGCCGGGCGCTGGCGCGTCTTTTTCACCATCACGCTTCCCCTGACGTTACCCGGCATTATTGTCGGGACGGTACTGGCCTTCGCCCGCTCGCTGGGCGAGTTTGGTGCGACGATCACGTTTGTGTCGAACATCCCTGGCGAGACGCGAACCATTCCATCGGCCATGTATACCCTGATTCAAACGCCGGGCGGAGAGGGCGCGGCGGCGCGGCTCTGTATCATCTCAATCGTATTAGCCCTGGTATCGCTGCTGGTGTCGGAATGGCTGGCGCGGCTGAGCCGTGAGCGGATGGGGAAATAAGCATGCTGGAACTGAATTTCACTCAGACGCTGGGAAACCATACCCTGACGCTTAACGAGACGCTGCCTGCAAGCGGTATCACCGCCATTTTCGGCGTGTCGGGGGCGGGAAAAACGTCGCTGATAAATGCCATCAGCGGCCTGACGCGCCCGCAGTCAGGACGGATTGTATTGAATAACCGCGTTCTGAATGACGTGGAAAACAAGGTGTATCTGTCGCCGGATAAACGCCGCATTGGCTATGTTTTCCAGGACGCGCGCTTATTCCCGCACTACAGCGTGCGCGGCAACCTGCGTTACGGCATGGCGAAAAGCATGGCCGGGCAGTTTGATAAGCTGGTGACGCTTTTAGGCATTGAGCCACTGCTCGACAGGCTGCCATCCTCGCTTTCCGGCGGAGAAAAACAGCGCGTGGCCATTGGCCGCGCGTTGCTGACCGCACCCGAACTGCTGCTGCTCGACGAACCGCTGGCCTCGCTGGATATTCCGCGCAAACGTGAGCTCCTGCCCTACCTGCAGCGCCTGACGCGGGAAATTAATATTCCGATGCTCTACGTCAGCCATTCGCTGGATGAGATCCTGCATCTGGCCGACAAAGTGCTGGTGCTGGAAGAGGGCAGCGTCAAGGCCTTCGGCAACCTTGAAGAGGTGTGGGGCAGCAGCGTAATGCACCCGTGGTTACCCAGGGAACAGCAGAGCAGCATCCTGAAAGTGAGCGTGCTGGAACATCATCCGCACTACGCGATGACGGCGCTGGCGCTGGGCGATCAGCACCTGTGGGTCAATAAGATCGACAAGCCATTACAGTCCGCGCTGCGTATTCGTATTCAGGCATCTGACGTTTCGCTGGTGCTGCAGCCGCCGCTGCAAACCAGTATTCGAAATATCCTGCGCGCCAAAGTCGCGGAGTGTTTTGATGATAACGGCCAGGTGGAAGTGAAGCTCGAGGTGGGAAGCAGAACGCTCTGGGCACGCATCAGCCCGTGGGCCAGGGATGAGTTAGGGATCAAACCTGGCCTGTGGCTCTACGCGCAAATCAAGAGCGTCTCGATCACCGCCTGATTACAGCAGGTGGGTATAAATGTACTGCGCGATGCTGTCGGTGGTGTTGTCGCCAATCACCACGTTAGCGCGCGCTTTTACCGCGTCGTCGGCATTGCCCATCGCCACGCCCGTGCCGACGGCTTCCAGCATGCTGATGTCGTTGTAGTTGTCGCCGAAGGCGATCGCGTCCTGCATTGACCAGCCCTGCGATTCCACATACTGCGTCAGACGCTTGCCTTTGCTATTGCCTTTGCGGGCAATATCCACCTGATCGTGCCAGGACCATTCACACTCCAGACCCAGCGTCTGTTCCACGTGTTTCGCGAAGGCATTCAGTTTGGTGGTGTCTTCATCCGTCAGGGCGAATTTCCAGATAGCCTCAACGTCCTGGGCTGCCTGACGCAGGGAAGTTACCTGAGTAAAGACCGGACGCTGCGCTTCAGGCAGGGACAACGCCCAGTTGCTGGTGCGCACCACATGGCCGGTTGGGCGCTCGTACACCATCGCGTTATCCACGTACATCAGGCCGTGAATGGCATGCTCATCCAGCAGATCAATCAGTTGCAGAGCCTGGGGAACCGGCAGCGGGTCGGAGGCTAAAACCTTTTTTGCCTGATAATCATACAAATAAGTGCCATTACAACAAATTGCAGGTGTATCTAACGCGAGTGCCTGATAAAAAGGGTGAATGGCAACGTGATGTCGACCCGTTACGATAAGGAGTTGATATCCCGCTTCCTGTGCGCGTTTAAGCGCTTCCAGAGAAGAGGGGAGAAGGGTTTTTTGCGGCGTCAGTAAGGTACCGTCTAAATCCAGAGCAATCACACGCGAGGTCATTTGTTTTTCCGGGTTAATATTGAATTTACGTTTTGATGGGATGGTACACCGAGAGGCGAACGCTTCAAAACTCCTGTCGACAATTCAGCATTCACCGTCAAAAGTTAACTACTTTCATGCGCAGTGAGGAGTGAATATTCATGAAACAAACCGTTTATACCGCCAGTCCTGAAAGCCAGCAGATCCACGTCTGGCGTTTAAATACCGAGGGGACACTCACGCTGGTTCAGGTTGTTGATGTGCCAGGTCAGGTGCAACCGATGGTTATCAGCCCGGATAAACGTTTCTTGTACGTGGGTGTGCGCCCGGAGTTTCGCGTGCTGGCCTATCGCATCTCTCCGGACGACGGCGCGCTGACTTACACTGCCGAAGCGCCGCTGCCGGGCAGTCCAACCCATATCTCAACCGATCGTAAAGGCAACTTTGTCTTCAGCGGCTCTTATAACGCGGGTTGCGTCAGCGTAACCCGTCTTGAAGATGGCATTCCGGTCGAAACCGTGGATGTGGTGGAAGGGCTTGAAGGCTGCCACTCGGCGAATATCTCTCCGGATAACCGCACGCTGTGGGTGCCTGCGCTGAAGCAGGATCGTATCTGCCTGTTCACCCTGAGCGACGATGGTCACCTGGTGGCGCAGAATCCAGCTGAAGTCACGACGGTAGAAGGTGCAGGTCCGCGTCATATGGTCTTCCATCCGAACCAGCAGTACGCCTACGTGGTCAACGAACTGAACAGCTCTGTGGACGTATGGGAGCTGAAAGATCCAAACGGTCAGATTGAGTGCGTGCAGACGCTGGACATGATGCCGTCTGATTTCTCCGACACCCGCTGGGCGGCAGATATCCACATTACGCCAGATGGCCGTCATCTGTACGCCTGTGACCGTACCTCCAGCCTGATTACCGTGTTTAGCGTTTCCGAAGACGGCAGCGTGCTGGCGGTAGAAGGCTTCCAGCCGACGGAAACCCAGCCGCGCGGCTTTAATATCGATCACAGCGGCAAATACCTGATTGCGGCGGGGCAGAAATCCCACCATATCGCGCTGTATGAAATTAAAGGCGAGCAGGGGCTGCTGAAAGAGAAAGGGCGCTACGCCGTAGGCCAGGGGCCGATGTGGGTGGTGGTTAACGCTCACTAAGCGGCTTAAAACAAAAAACCTCGCGAATGCGAGGTTTTTTTATGCCCGGTGGCACTGCGTTTACCGGGCCTACATAACCTGTAGGCCGGGTAAGGCGAAGCCGCCACCCGGCAAAAGGACAGCTTACTGCTTCGGCTCAGCAACCACTTTGCTACCCAGACCGCGGTTGTTGTACTCCCACATGCGGTTGAAGTTAGCGTCGTTCAGGTTACGCTGCACGTTCCCTTTATCGTCCACCGCACCGGTATTGCCGGAGAACGGACGTTTGGAGATTGCCGCATCCGCCCACGGCTTCGCCATGTTGAAGCCTTCGTTGATCACGCTGTCGCGGATCACAACCTGACCGTTGGTCGCAGCGTCCACGTCCAGGGAGCGTCCCAGCTGCGCCACGCCGTCACCGGCAGCGTTAAAGCGGCTGTTCACGGCCAGGAAGCCGAAGAAGAGGTTCGACTGGGTTGCCGGAGCAAACACGTAACCTTCTTGCTGAGTACGTGAGTTCACCACGCGGAAATCGGTGTTATCAAATACCACCGCGCCGCGGCCGGACACCAGATCCACATCACCTTCAACGTAGCTGTTGGTCACCAGCGTACGGGTCAGACGATTATTCTGCAGCGTGTTCTGTACACCGCTGTTGGTCACGAAGAAGGTGTTCTGACGACCCAGAATGTTGACGTTGTTAATCTGCACCTTATCGCCATCGCTGCGCAGCGCGACGGCCTGGTGGTTACCGGCGTCAACGCTGTCACCCAGGGTATTCTGAATGGTCAGGTTCTGCAGCTGCAGACCGTTATTCTGGGACCAGAACACCGCAGAGCACATCACGCCAATGGTGGCGGCACGCTTGCTCTGGCAGTTATCAAACATGTACCACGCCGGTTTACCCGGCATATATTTACCGGCCGGGTTCACCAGGTGACGCCAGGTGTTGCTGTCGATTTCGGAATCAATCGCCAGGCCAATTTTTACGTCGATCGCTTTTTCGCCCAGACCGTAAAGCGTAATGCTGCCCGGTGCCGCCGGAACATACACGGTGCCTTCATATTCACCTGGCAGGATCGCGATGTACTGGCGAGACGCGCTGTGTTTCGTGATGGCAGCATCTACCGCAGCCTGAATCGAGGTATGCGTTACACCCTGCGCTCCCGCCGGGCCAACCACGAAGTCAGGCTGTTTCGGCAGGTTAATCGAGGACGGGGTCCACGGCGCAGCGTTAGGATCCATCGACGAGAAGTAGTGCGCACGGTCGAAGTTCTTCGCTTCATCAGCGGACAAAATCGGGCGGGAGGCCGTACCGGGCGCGACCTGCTCAGAAGGCCGCTGATCCGGTGGGGTTGAACTGCATGCGGATAATGTCACGCCAAAGGCGAGTGCTAACGCCAGACGGGAAATCCTGGAAATGTTCAAGGTGAAGCTCCTGGGTATGCAAGTCTTTACGGGATAGACGAAATAGCCTGCTTTTTTATACTAAGTTGAGCGAAACGGGAAGATAAAAAGGGTAAAAGTTGCATTTTTAGCCCAGGGGCGGCGGGTAAGTGATCACAAATAAATAACATTTTCCGCAAAGTCGGTTGACAGCAGACAACAGATGAAAATAAATGTCTATACAACCTATGACAAGTGGAATGCCTATGCAGCAGATTCATCCCGACGATGTGATATGGCGAAATGCGCGACTGGCTACGATGGCGCCGGACGTCTGTGCGCCCTATGGACTGAAAGAGCAACATGCCCTGGTCGTACGCGGCCACACCCTTCTGGCCGTGATCCCTGAATCTGACATTCCGGCCGGACACCGTCACTGTGTCGATCTTCAGGGACGTCTGGTCACGCCGGGCCTGATTGACTGCCATACCCACCTGGTGTTTGGCGGCGATCGCGCGGCGGAGTGGGAGCAGCGTCTGAACGGTGTCTCTTATCAAACCATCAGCGCCCAGGGGGGCGGGATTAACGCTACCGTGACGGCGACGCGCAGCAGCTCACCCGAAACCCTGCTTAAGCTGGCGCAGCAGCGACTTCAGCGTCTGATGAATGAAGGTGTCACCACGGTTGAAATCAAATCCGGATACGGTCTCAACGCCGAGGCCGAAGAGAAAATGCTGCAGGTCGCGCGCCAGCTGAGCCTCAATAATCCGGTTGATATCAGCCCAACGCTGCTGGCGGCTCATGCGGTTCCGCCAGAATACCGACAGGATCCGGATGCGTACCTCACGCTGGTCTGTGAGCAGATATTGC
Organism: Enterobacter sp. TCD1-1; assembly: GCF_020567405.1. Taxonomy (NCBI): domain Bacteria; kingdom Pseudomonadati; phylum Pseudomonadota; class Gammaproteobacteria; order Enterobacterales; family Enterobacteriaceae; genus Enterobacter; species Enterobacter sp. TCD1-1. The sequence continues at coordinate 461,258 of NZ_JAJCXF010000001.1, forward strand.
CCACGCTGTGGCAAAAAGAGTTATACGAATCAGTAGACGTGTTCTGCGAAAACGTCGGCTTTACCCCGTCGCAAACCGAGCGCCTCTTTAAGGCGGCGACCGCGCTCGGTATCCCGGTGAAAGGGCATGTCGAGCAGCTGTCGAATCAGGGCGGTGCGGCGCTGGTCAGCCGGTATAAGGGACTCTCCGCCGATCATATCGAATATCTTGACGACGCAGGCGTTCAGGCGATGGCGCAAAGCGGCACGGTTGCGGTCCTGTTGCCGGGCGCGTTCTATTTTCTGCAGGAGCGCCAGCGTCCGCCGGTGGAACAGCTCAGAAAACAGGGTGTGCCGATGGCGGTCGCCACCGACTATAACCCCGGTACCAGCCCGTTTGCGAGCCTGCACCTGGCGATGAACATGGCCTGCGTCCAGTTTGGCCTGACGCCTGAAGAGGCCTGGGCTGGCGTCACGCGGCATGCCGCGCAGGCGCTGGGCCGCGGTGAAACCCACGGACAGCTGCGGGCCGGGTTTGTCGCTGATTTCATCGTCTGGGATGCACACCATCCGGTAGAGATGGTCTACGAGCCGGGACGCAATCCGCTGTATCAACGTATTTTCCGTGGGGAGGCAGTATGAGGTTATGGCGGCCCGTAGCCGAAACGGTCTGGCAGGGGCGCGACGACAGCGCCGAGGCAAGCAACGCAACGCGCATTTTCCAGACGATACGGCAGCAGGGAGCGTTCACGCCGCTATCATCCGGCATTGCGCTGATAGGTTTTGAATGTGATGCAGGGGTAAAACGCAATCAGGGCAGGCCCGGCGCCGTGCAGGCGCCAGATATGCTGCGAAAGGCGCTGGCGAATATGGCAAGCCATCGGGGACACGATCGGCTGGCGGATATGGGCTCGGTTTACGTTGAAGGTGATGAGCTTGAGGCGGCACAGCAGACGTTAAGCGATGCCGTGACAGCCTGTCAGCGCTCCGGGATGCGCACGCTGGTCTTTGGCGGCGGACACGAAACCGCGTGGGCGCACGGTCGCGGCGTGCTGGACGCCTTCCCGAATGAGCGGGTTGTCATCATCAACCTTGATGCCCATCTCGATCTGCGCAAGGCCGACCGGGCGACGTCCGGCACGCCGTTTCGCCAGTTGGCGCATTACTGCGATGAGCGTGGGCGGGCATTTCAGTACGCCTGCTTTGGCGTGAGCCGGGCGGCCAACACGCAGGCGCTGTGGGATGAGGCCGAACGCCTGAACGTCACGCTGGTGGAAGATCTCCATTTCAGGCGCGATGCACTGTCTGCGCTGGAAAGTGTGCTGGCGCAGGCCGATCGCGTCTACCTGACAATCGATCTGGACGTCCTGCCCGCCAGCGAGATGCCTGCCGTTTCCGCTCCGGCTGCGTTAGGCATACCGGCACTGGATCTCCTCCCCGTCATCGAACATATCTGCCGTAGCGGTAAGCTCCAGGCCGCCGATCTGGTAGAGTTTAACCCACAGTACGATCGGGACGGGCAGGGCGCTAAGCTCGCCGCCCGCCTGGCCTGGCAAATTGCTCACTGGTGGGCATAACACTATTCAAGGAGTCACGATGTTTTCACGCTCACCCCTGCCGCAGTCGAGCTCTCCCGCACCTTTCTACGAAAAGGTGAAGCAGGCGATCAGCGAAAAAATCGCCACCGGCGTCTGGCGGCCGCACGACCGCATTCCCTCGGAGGCCGATCTGGTGGCGCAGTTTGGCTTTAGCCGGATGACCGTAAACCGGGCGCTGCGCGAGCTGACCGACGAAGGGCTTCTGGTGCGCCTGCAGGGCGTCGGGACGTTTGTGGCGGAACCGAAAGGGCAATCCGCCCTGTTTGAAATCCGCAGTATTGCGGACGAAATTGCCGCGCGTAATCATCAGCACCGCTGTGAGGTGCTGGTGCTCGAAGAGACCCAGGCCAGCGCCGAGCAGGCGGTAGAGCTGAACGTCAAAGAAGGCAGCCGCATCTTCCACTCCGTGATGGTGCATTTCGAAAACGACATTCCGGTGCAGATTGAAGATCGCTGCGTTAACGCCGAACGGATACCGGACTATCTGAACCAGGATTACACCCACACCACGCCGCATGCCTATCTGTCGCTTGTCGCACCGCTGACGGAAGGGGAGCACATTGTGGAAGCCGTGCGCGCCACGCCGCAGGAGTGCGAGCGGCTGCGCATTAAAGAGCACGACCCGTGCCTGCTGATCCGTCGTCGAACCTGGTCCTCGTCGCACATTGTGTCGCATGCCCGGCTGCTTTTCCCGGGTAACCGTTACCGGCTGCAGGGCCACTTTATGTCATAAGTTTTATAAGCGTGATCGCTAACGCAATATAACAAAATTGTATCTTTTTTGTTAAATCCGACCTTGTGTGTGCTTGTCTATACAAGTATATCTAAATGCATCATCTGTCCCGTATAGGAGCACACAATGTCGTCAGGTAAATACCGCCAGCAGGACGTCCGCGCCGCGCGCGGCACCACCCTTACCGCCAAAAGCTGGCTCACCGAAGCCCCGCTGCGCATGTTGATGAACAACCTTGATCCTGAGGTAGCGGAGAACCCCCACGAGCTGGTGGTTTACGGCGGCATAGGCCGCGCCGCGCGCAACTGGGAATGCTATGACGCAATTGTAAAATCCCTGACCGAACTCGAACACGACGAAACCCTGCTGGTGCAGTCCGGCAAGCCGGTGGGCGTGTTTAAAACGCACAAAAACGCCCCGCGCGTGCTGATCGCCAACTCTAACCTCGTGCCGCACTGGGCAACGTGGGAACACTTCAACGAACTGGACGCGAAAGGGCTGGCGATGTATGGCCAGATGACCGCCGGGAGCTGGATCTACATCGGCAGCCAGGGGATCGTGCAGGGCACCTACGAAACCTTCGTGGAAGCCGGTCGCCAGCACTACAACGGCTCGCTGAAAGGCCGCTGGGTATTGACCGCCGGTCTGGGCGGCATGGGAGGCGCGCAGCCGCTGGCCGCCACGCTGGCCGGCGCGTGCTCTCTGAACATTGAGTGCCAGCAGAGCCGCATTGATTTCCGTCTGCGTACCCGCTACGTCGATGAACAGGCGACCAGCCTGGACGATGCGCTGGCGCGCATCAAAAAATACACGTCCGAAGGCAAAGCGGTGTCGATTGCCCTGTGCGGCAACGCGGCAGACATTCTCCCTGAACTCGTTGCCCGCGGCGTGCGCCCGGATCTGGTCACCGACCAGACCAGCGCCCATGACCCGCTGCACGGCTACCTGCCAAAAGGCTGGTCGTGGGAAGAATATCAGCAAAAAGCGGAGACCGACCCGGAAGGTACGGTGCTTGCCGCGAAACGCTCCATGGCCGAGCACGTCTCCGCGATGCTGGCCTTCAGCCAGATGGGTATTCCGACCTTTGATTACGGCAACAACATTCGCCAGATGGCGAAAGAGATGGGCGTGAATAACGCCTTCGATTTCCCCGGCTTCGTTCCGGCCTATATCCGCCCGCTGTTCTGCCGCGGCATCGGTCCGTTCCGCTGGGTTGCCCTGTCCGGTGACCCGGAAGATATCTACAAAACCGACGCCAAAGTGAAGGAGATCGTCGCCGATGACGAACACCTGCACCACTGGCTGGACATGGCCCGCGAGCGCATTAACTTCCAGGGTCTGCCAGCGCGTATCTGCTGGGTAGGGCTGGAGTGGCGTCAAAAACTCGGCCTCGCCTTTAACGAAATGGTGCGCAGCGGTGAAGTCTCCGCGCCGATTGTGATTGGCCGCGACCACCTGGACTCCGGCTCCGTTGCCAGCCCGAACCGAGAAACGGAAGCCATGCGCGACGGCTCGGATGCGGTGTCCGACTGGCCGTTGCTGAATGCCCTGCTGAATACCGCCAGCGGCGCGACCTGGGTGTCGCTGCACCACGGCGGCGGCGTGGGGATGGGCTTCTCCCAGCATTCCGGGATGGTTATTGTCTGTGACGGAACGGATGAAGCCGCCGCGCGTATCGCTCGCGTGCTCCACAACGACCCGGCCACCGGCGTGATGCGTCACGCGGATGCGGGTTACGAGATTGCCATTGACTGTGCCAAAGAGCAGGGCCTTAACCTGCCGATGATCCCTGCCACACAAGGAAAGCATGAATGAACGCATTAACCCTCACTCCCGGCTCACTGACGCTCAAACAGCTGCGTAACGTCTGGCGTCAGCCGGTCACCCTTTCGCTGGATGAAAGCGCTCACGCCGCCATTAACGACAGCGTGGCCTGCGTTGAAGCCATCGTTGCCGAAGGGCGCACGGCTTACGGGATTAATACCGGCTTTGGGCTGCTGGCGCAGACCCGCATCGCGACGCACGATCTGGAAAACCTGCAGCGTTCTCTGGTGCTGTCGCACGCGGCGGGCGTCGGCCAGCCGCTTGACGATGAGATTGTCCGTCTGATGATGGTGCTCAAAATCAACAGCCTGGCGCGCGGTTTCTCCGGCATCCGCCTGAGCGTGATCCAGGCGCTGATGGCGCTGGTTAATGCGGAGGTCTATCCGTGGATCCCGGCGAAGGGTTCCGTCGGGGCCTCCGGCGATCTCGCGCCGCTGGCGCACATGTCGCTGCTGCTGCTGGGTGAAGGCAAAGCGCGCTGGCAGGGCGAGTGGCTTCCGGCGAAAGAGGCGCTGAAAAAAGCCGGCTTAACGCCGATCACGCTGGCGGCGAAAGAGGGGCTGGCGCTGCTGAACGGCACCCAGGCGTCGACCGCCTTCGCGCTGCGCGGCCTGTTTGAAGCGGAAGATCTGTTTGCCTCGGCGGTGGTGTGCGGTGCGCTGACTACCGAAGCCGTGCTGGGCTCGCGTCGCCCGTTCGATGCCCGCATCCACGAGGTGCGCGGTCAGCGTGGGCAGATTGATGCTGCCGCGATGTACCGTCACGTGCTTACCGACACCAGCGAGATCGCGGAGTCACACCACAACTGTGAGAAGGTGCAGGATCCGTATTCCCTGCGCTGCCAGCCGCAGGTGATGGGCGCGTGCCTGACGCAGCTGCGCCAGGCGGCGGAGGTGCTGCTGGTGGAGGCCAACGCGGTGTCCGATAACCCGCTGGTGTTCGCTCAGGAAAACGAGGTGGTCTCCGGCGGTAACTTCCACGCCGAGCCTGTGGCAATGGCGGCGGATAATATCGCCCTGGCGATTGCCGAAGTCGGCGCGTTGTCCGAGCGCCGCATCGCGCTGATGATGGATAAACACATGTCCCAGCTGCCACCGTTCCTGGTGCGTAACGGCGGGGTCAATTCAGGCTTTATGATTGCTCAGGTGACGGCCGCAGCGCTGGCAAGCGAGAACAAGGCGCTGTCGCATCCGCACAGCGTGGACAGCCTGCCAACCTCGGCGAATCAGGAAGATCACGTTTCGATGGCACCGGCTGCCGGGCGCCGTCTCTGGGAAATGGCCTCCAACACCCGCGGTGTGCTGGCGGTGGAATGGCTGGCGGCGAGTCAGGGTATCGATCTGCGTGAGGGGCTCAAATCCAGCCCGCTGCTGGAGCAGGCGCGTCAGGTACTGCGCGAGCACGTCACCCATTACGATGACGACCGCTTCTTTGCCCCGGATATTGATAAGGCGATGCAGCTTCTGGAAGAAGGGCGGCTGGTAGGACTGCTGCCTTCAGTGCTGTGATTTTTTTGCCCGGTGGCGCTGCGCTTACCGGGCCTACGAGTGCGAAATCCAGGCCGGGTAAGGCGTAGCCGCCACCCGGCTTTTTTTACGAATACATCGCCGTAATCGACGCGCTGCCAAGCGTATGGAAATGCACGTTAAACCCGACCATTGCGCCGCTCGCGCCTTCATCGACGTCAATCTTCTCCACATCCAGCGCGTGCACCGTGAAGATATAGCGGTGGGTTTCCCCTTTAGGCGGGGCCGCGCCGCCGTAGCCCGCTTTACCGAAGTCAGTACGCGTCTGAATGGCACCTTCAGGCAGGGCAACCAGGTCTGAACCGGAACCCTGAGGTAGTACGCGCGTGTCGGCAGGCAGGTTCGCCACAATCCAGTGCCACCAGCCTGAGCCAGTTGGCGCATCCGGGTCGTAGCAGGTCACGACAAAGCTTTTGGTGCCTGCCGGAACCTCGTCCCACGCCAGGTGCGGGGAGATATTGTCTCCCTGATACCCCATGCCGTTAAAAACGTGACGTTCCGGCAGTTTTTCACCGTCGCGCAGATCTTTACTGATGATTTTCATACGGTTTACCCTCGTTGATCGCTCGTTCAGCAAGTGTAATGCATAGGGTTAAATCGTGAAATGCGCGGGAATGTTAACGGCTGTTACGACCGCATCAGTTAATTTACGCAGTTGCTCCGGCGTAATGCTGTACGGCGGCATCAGATAGATAAGCTTGCCGAAAGGCCGGACCCACACGCCCTGGTCCACAAAGAAGCGCTGCAGCGCCGCCATATTCACCGGATGGGTGGTTTCAATCACCCCGATGGCGCCCAGCACGCGCACGTCCGCCACGAAATTCGCCCCCGAGGCGGCGCTCAGCTCCGCTTTCAGCTGCGCTTCTATCGCCGCAACCTGCGTCTGCCACTCGCCGCTCTCCAGAATCGCAAGGCTTTCACTCGCCACGGCGCAGGCCAGCGGGTTACCCATAAACGTCGGGCCGTGCATAAAGCAGCCGGCTTCACCGTCGCTGATGGTGTCGGCCACCTGGCGGGTCGTGAGCGTGGCGGAGAGCGTCATGGTGCCGCCCGTCAGCGCTTTGCCGAGGCACAGAATATCCGGGGCGATACCCGCATGTTCGCAGGCAAACAGCTTGCCGGTGCGGCCAAAGCCGGTGGCGATCTCATCGGCAATCAGCAGAATGCCCTCGCGGTCGCACATCCTGCGAATACGCCTCAGCCATTCCGGATGGTACATCCGCATTCCGCCCGCGCCCTGCACGATCGGTTCAAGAATGACGGCAGCAATTTCGTGACGATGTGCCGCCATCAGCCGCGCGAAGCCGACCATGTCCATCTCGTTCCACTCGCCGTCGAAGCGGCTCTGCGGCGCAGGGGCGAACAGGTTTTCCGGCAGATACCCCTTCCACAGGCTGTGCATGGAGTTATCCGGATCGCACACCGACATCGCTCCGAAGGTATCCCCGTGATAGCCGTTGCGGAAGGTGAGGAAACGCTGGCGCGTTTCGCCTTTAGCGTGCCAGTACTGCAGCGCCATTTTCATCGCCACTTCCACCGCCACGGAGCCGGAATCCGCCAGGAAGACGCACTCCAGCGATGCAGGCGTCATCGCCACCAGACGGCGGCATAAATCCACCGCGGGCTGATGGGTGATCCCGCCAAACATCACGTGCGACATCTGGTCAATCTGGGCCTTCATCGCCGCATTTAGGCGCGGGTGGTTGTACCCGTGAATCGCCGCCCACCAGGAGGACATCCCGTCAACGAGCCGCTCGCCGCTGGCGAGGTGCAGCTCGCAGCCGTGGGCGGAGGCCACCGGATAAACGGGAAGGGGGCGGGTCGTGGAGGTGTAAGGGTGCCAGATATGCTGCTTGTCGAAGGCGAGATCGTCCTGGGTCATAATCGACTTGTAAACCATTTTGAAAAGTTTTAGGTTTACGAGTATAAACCGAACCGAAAATTAACAAAACCCTTTGGAGAAGCCCGATGGCTCACCACGCACGCTGGACGATGTCGCAAGTTACTGAATTATTCAACAAACCTTTCCTTGAGCTGATGTTCGAAGCCCAACAGGTGCATCGCCAGCACTTCGATCCCCGCCATGTTCAGGTCAGCACGCTGCTGTCGATCAAGACCGGCGCCTGCCCTGAAGACTGCAAATATTGCCCGCAGAGTGCGCGCTACAAAACCGGTCTGGAGTCAGAGCGCCTGATGGAAGTGGAGCAGGTCCTCGACTCCGCGCGCAAGGCGAAAAACGCTGGCTCAACCCGCTTCTGCATGGGCGCGGCGTGGAAGAACCCGCACGATCGCGACATGCCGTATCTGGAGCAGATGGTGAAGGGCGTGAAGGAGATGGGCCTCGAAGCCTGCATGACCCTCGGTACGCTCAACGAAGAGCAGGCGCAGCGCCTCTCGGCCGCGGGGCTGGATTACTACAACCACAACCTCGACACCTCGCCGGAATTTTACGGCAATATCATCACCACGCGTACCTACCAGGAGCGTCTGGATACGCTGGATAAAGTGCGTGATGCGGGGATCAAGGTCTGCTCCGGCGGCATCGTGGGCCTAGGCGAAACGGTGAAAGACCGCGCGGGCCTGCTGCTGCAGCTGGCGAACCTGCCGACCCCGCCGGAAAGCGTGCCGATCAACATGCTGGTGAAGGTCAAGGGCACGCCGCTGGCGGATAACGAGGACGTGGATGCGTTTGATTTTATCCGCACCATCGCGGTGGCGCGCATCATGATGCCAACGTCTTACGTTCGCCTCTCAGCGGGCCGCGAGCAGATGAACGAGCAGACCCAGGCGATGTGCTTTATGGCCGGCGCCAACTCCATCTTCTACGGCTGCAAGCTGCTGACCACGCCGAACCCGGAAGAGGACAAAGACGTTCAGCTGTTCCGCAAGCTGGGGCTGAACCCGCATCAGACCGAGGTGCTGACGGGCGATAACGAGCAACAGCAGCAGCTGGAGCAGCAGATTTTCAACGCCGACACCGACCAGTTCTACAACGCGGCAGCCGTATGACCTGGCAGGCACGTATCAACTCTGCGCTCGACGACCGTCGGGCGGCAGAGGCATTTCGCGTTCGCAGGGTGGTGGAAAACGGCGCGGGTCGTTTTCTTACCCGTGAAGGCCAGCGGTTCTGCAATTTCTCCAGCAACGACTATCTCGGGCTGAGCCAGCATCCGGCCATTATCCGCGCCTGGCAGCAGGGCGCGGAGCGGTTTGGCGTGGGCAGCGGCGGATCGGGACACGTCAGTGGATACACCACGGCGCATCAGGCGCTGGAAGAGGAACTGGCTGACTGGCTCGGCTACCCGCGCGCGCTGCTGTTTATCTCCGGCTTTGCCGCCAACCAGGCGGTCATCACGGCCCTGATGGGGAAGGCGGACCGCATTGTCGCCGACCGCCTGAGCCACGCCTCCCTGCTGGAGGCGGCAAATTTAAGCCCGGCGCAGCTGCGGCGTTTTGCCCATAACGATGCGGGACAGCTCGCTGCGCTGCTGGATAAACCCTGCGAAGGACAACAGCTGGCGGTCACGGAAGGGGTGTTCAGCATGGACGGCGACAGCGCGCCGCTTGCCGCGCTGCACGAGGCCGCAAAGCGGCAGCATGCCTGGCTGCTGGTCGATGATGCGCACGGCATTGGCGTGATGGGCGACGAAGGGCGCGGGAGCGCGTATCAGCAAAACGTGAAGCCGGAACTGCTGATTGTCACCTTCGGCAAAGGCTTTGGCGTTAGCGGTGCCGCCGTGCTGTGCAGCGAATCCGTCGCCGACTATCTGCTGCAGTTTGCCCGACACCTGATTTACAGCACCAGCATGCCTCCGGCGCAGGCCGTGGCGCTGTCAGCGTCGCTGGCGGTGATACGCAGCGCGGAAGGGGATGAGCGTCGCCAGCGGCTGGCAGAGCATATCGCCCGCTTCCGTCAGGGACTCGCGGCGTTGCCCTTCCGCAGCACCGATTCGCAGAGCGCTATCCAGCCGGTGATTGTCGGTGAAAATGCCCGCGCGCTGGCCCTGGCACAGGCGCTGCGCCAGCGCGGCATGTGGGTGACTGCCATTCGCCCGCCAACAGTACCACCGGGCACGGCACGGCTGCGCTTAACCCTGACGGCGGCGCATGAACGACAGGATATTGAGACGTTGCTGGAGGCGCTCCATGATGCCGGTGAATAAGCAGGCCATCGCTGCCGCATTTGGCCGCGCCGCGCAGAGCTATTCGCAGCATGATGAGCTGCAGCGTCTGAGCGCGCAGGGGCTTCTGGCCGTGCTTGGCGAGAACCGTTTTCCCCAGGTGCTGGACGCCGGCTGTGGTCCCGGCAGCAACAGCCGCTACTGGCGCGGGGTGGGAAGCCAGGTGACGGCTATCGATCTCTCAGCACAGATGCTGGAAGAGGCGCGCCAGCGGCAGGCTGCAGATCGTTATCTGCTGGCCGATATCGAGGCGATCCCGCTGGCGGACGCGCAGTTTGATCTGGTCTGGAGCCATCTGGCGGTTCAGTGGTGCAGCAGCCTGCCGCAGGCCTTGCGCGAGCTTTATCGCGTGGCGCGACCGGGCGGGAAGGTGGCGTTTACCACCTTGCTGGAAAGTTCGCTGCCGGAGCTGAATCAGGCCTGGCAGGCAGTCGATGAACAGCCGCACGCTAACCGGTTTTTATCGCATGAGCAGGTGATGCAGGCGCTGGAAGGCTGGCGCGCTCGCAGCGTGGTGCAGACCATCACGCTCAATTTTAGCGATGCGTTCAGCGCCATGCGTTCGCTGAAGGGCATAGGCGCCACGCACCTGCATACCGGACGCGAGAAAAAACCGCTCACCCGCGGTCAGCTGCAGCGCCTTGAGCTGGCCTGGCCGCAGCAGCGGGGTCAATTCCCGCTCTCCTATCAACTTTTTCATGGGATTATCGAACGTGACTGAACGTTATTTTGTCACCGGCACGGACACAGAAGTGGGCAAAACGGTGGCCAGCTCGGCGCTGCTGCAGGCGGCACGGCTGCTCGGGAAAAACACCGCCGGGTATAAGCCCGTGGCGTCCGGCAGCGAGATGACGGCGGAAGGGTTACGCAACACCGACGCGCTGGCGCTCCAGCGTCACAGCACGCGTGAACTCGCCTATTCCGCGGTGAATCCGTACACCTTTGCCGAGCCGACCTCGCCGCACATTATCAGCGCCGATGAAGGTCGTCCGATTGATTTCGCCGTGCTGTCTGCCGGACTGCGGACGCTGGAAAATCAGGCCGACTGGGTGCTGGTGGAAGGGGCTGGCGGCTGGTTTACGCCGCTTTCGGACACGCAGACGTTTGCTGACTGGGTGCAGGCCGAGCAGCTTCCGGTCATTCTTGTCGTCGGCGTCAAGCTGGGCTGCATCAATCACGCCATGTTGACCGCGCAGGCCGTACAGCAGGCCGGGCTGCGTCTGGCGGGCTGGATAGCCAACGACGTGGTTGCGCCGGGTAAACGACACCTGGAGTATCTGGCGACGCTCAGGCGCGTCCTGCCCGCGCCGTGCCTCGGGGAGATCCCCTGGCTTGCTGACGGCGCGGAAAATGCCGAAACAGGACGTTATCTCGATCTCAGCGTTTTGCTTCCCGCGACATCCAGTGAGCGATAAGCTCATCATCCAGTTCGTTAACGTGGCCCTGCGCCACGTTACGCCCGCGATAGAGCATACAGAAACGGTCCGCCACCCGACGGATAAACGACAGCTGCTGCTCCGCTAACAGCACCGTCATTCCCAGTTCCCGGTTTAATCGCCCCAGCAGCTGTACCAGCTTCTGGGCAACGCTGTGCCCCGCGCCGTGCAGGGGTTCATCCAGGATCAGCAGGTGAGGGCGGTTTACCAGCGCATTAGCCAGCGCCAGCTGATACTGGTCGTCCGGAGAGAGCGTGTTGGCGCGGGTTTGCCGCACCCCATAGAGCGCCGGAAACAGGTCGTAAACGTCATTTTTCGCCTCCGGATTAGGTTTCCCCGTCGCCCGCATGGCGATATGCAGGTTCTCCTCAATCGTTAGCTGAGAGAAGATCCGCCTGTCCTGCGAGACATAGCCAATCCCCGGCCCGGAACGCTGTTCTGACGGCGGGTGGAGCAAATCACGCGGCGGCGCGCCCGCCTCATACCAGATGATGCTGCCGCTTTCGACGGGCACTTTCCCGGCGATGCAATTCATGAGGGTGGTTTTCCCCATCCCCGGCAGGCCAACGACGCCTGTACACATCCCTTGCGGAAAATCTAAATCCACATTCCATAGCGTATGTTGACTTCCGTAAAACTGATTCACTGCACGCAGACTCAACATCTTTCTCTCCTTAAAAATGTGTGTAGGTGTGGCTCGTGGATGAATCTGCAAAACCCCTGCCATAAAGCGGAAAGTGGTTAAAAAAGCGACTTTTTTAGGAATAAGTCACAGAAGCGCGGCGGATAAAAACCGGGCTTGCACATCGACGGTGCTGGCGGTGGTGAGTTGTGGTGCAGAGCCCGAAAGGGTGAAAATGTGAGCAAGATCGCATCGGTTGGTTATGAATGACGCAACTGTTAATCAGCAAAAAATAGCTATAAAAATTTTTTGCCGCCGTCTCGTGGGAAAATCCGGGAATTTGCGGAGCGCCAGTCTGTATGGGCTGGAAGCAGTTATCCACTATTCCTGTGGATAACCATGTGCATTAGAGTTAGAAAACACGCGATAAGCGAGAGAAGACGCGGCTTACGCCCAAATTGACGCGAAACGCGGCTTTAGAAAATATCGTTTAGTTTTTAATTGCTTAGATAAAAGCAATTCCCGTCATGAAAGTGTCACCGGTTGCCACAAAACTATCATTACCTGGCTTGACAAATGTTAAAAAAGAAAAAGTTCTGGGGATAACCTGACCTGACTGGTGTTTTATGTTGTCACAGTCCAAATTTTGGTCGCTATCGCGCTAATCATTCAGGCGCTACTCTAAATATCCTGACATGCTACTGGTTTTTCATCCAGTGTTTTTTACTGGCATTCCTGGCAACAAGGAGTAAAATTACTCACCTGCCGCTTATAACGTCATCAGGTTGTCGCCCATGAGTAAACCGTTCAAATTGAATTCTGCTTTCCGTCCATCTGGCGATCAGCCTGAGGCGATCCGTCGTCTGGAAGAAGGACTGGAGGATGGGCTGGCGCACCAGACGCTGCTGGGGGTCACCGGCTCGGGTAAAACATTTACCATTGCCAACGTGATTGCGGATCTCCAGCGCCCAACGATGGTGCTGGCACCCAATAAAACCCTGGCGGCGCAGCTATACGGCGAGATGAAAGAGTTCTTCCCGGAAAACGCGGTAGAGTATTTCGTCTCCTACTACGATTACTACCAGCCTGAAGCCTATGTGCCGAGTTCTGACACCTTCATTGAGAAAGATGCCTCGGTGAACGAACACATCGAGCAGATGCGACTGTCGGCCACGAAGGCGCTTCTGGAGCGTCGCGATGTGATCGTCGTTGCCTCGGTTTCCGCGATCTACGGTCTGGGCGATCCGGATCTCTATCTCAAGATGATGTTGCACCTGACGCAGGGGATGATCATTGACCAGCGCGCGATTTTGCGTCGCCTGGCGGAGCTGCAGTACACCCGCAACGACCAGGCCTTCCAGCGCGGCACCTTCCGCGTGCGCGGTGAAGTGATCGACATCTTCCCGGCAGAATCGGACGATATGGCGCTGCGCGTCGAGCTGTTTGACGAAGAGGTTGAACGCCTGTCGCTCTTCGACCCGCTGACTGGACACGTTGAGTCGGTGATCCAGCGCTTCACCATCTACCCGAAAACGCACTACGTGACGCCGCGCGAGCGTATCGTGCAGGCGATGGAAGAGATCAAAGTGGAGCTGGCCGAGCGCCGTAAGGTGCTGCTGGCGAACAATAAGCTGCTGGAAGAGCAGCGCCTGAGTCAGCGTACCCAGTTCGACCTGGAGATGATGAACGAGCTGGGCTACTGCTCCGGCATCGAAAACTACTCTCGCTTCCTCTCCGGGCGCGGGCCGGGCGAGCCGCCGCCGACGCTGTTTGATTACCTTCCGGCCGACGGTTTGCTGGTGATCGACGAATCCCACGTCACGATCCCGCAGATCGGCGGGATGTACCGTGGCGACCGGGCGCGTAAGGAGACGCTGGTGGAGTACGGATTCCGCCTGCCGTCAGCGCTGGATAACCGTCCGATGAAGTTTGAAGAGTTTGAGGCGCTGGCGCCGCAAACCATCTACGTCTCGGCCACGCCGGGCAACTATGAGCTGGAAAAATCGGGCGATGAAGTGGTTGACCAGGTGGTGCGTCCGACCGGGCTGCTGGATCCGGTTATCGAGGTGCGTCCGGTGGCCACGCAGGTGGACGACCTGCTCTCTGAGATCCGCGCCCGTTCCGCCATCAACGAGCGCGTGCTGGTGACCACGCTCACCAAGCGTATGGCGGAAGACCTGACCGAGTATCTTGAAGAGCACGGCGAGAAGGTGCGTTATCTGCACTCGGATATCGATACCGTGGAGCGCATGGAGATTATCCGCGACCTGCGTCTGGGTGAGTTTGACGTGCTGGTAGGGATTAACCTGCTGCGAGAAGGTCTCGATATGCCGGAGGTCTCGCTGGTGGCGATTCTGGATGCGGACAAAGAGGGCTTCCTGCGTTCCGAGCGTTCGCTGATCCAGACCATTGGCCGCGCCGCGCGTAACGTCAACGGGAAAGCGATTCTGTACGGTGACAAAATTACCCCGTCGATGGCGAAAGCGATTGGTGAGACGGAGCGCCGCCGTGAGAAACAGCAGCGCTACAATGAAGAACACGGCATTACCCCGCAGGGGCTGAACAAGAAGGTGGTGGATATTCTGGCGCTGGGTCAGAACATCGCCAAAACCAAAGCGAAAGGCCGCGGCAAGGCGCGTTCAGTGGTGGAAGAAGATACCGTCGTGCTGACGCCAAAAGCGCTTCAGCAGAAAATCCACGAGCTGGAAGGACAGATGATGCAGCACGCGCAGAATCTGGAGTTCGAAGAGGCGGCGCAGATCCGCGACCAGCTTCATCAGCTGCGGGATCTGTTTATCGCGGCATCGTGAGTAAAGCGTTGTTTTCTCCCTCTCCCCGTGGGTTGAGGAATCCCCACAAATTATTGCGGGCACTGAACAATCCCCTCGCCCCTTTGGGGAGAGGGTTAGGGTGAGGGGAACATACGGCAGCGGTGGTCATTCCGTTCACTTTATGTTCCTTGCTACTCTGTGATTCCTATACCGGTGAACGTGCCAGGGCGGCTCAGTCGCCGCCGCCCTGGCGACCCGGGCTCCCGGCGGTAAATCGCCGCTTCGCGGTGCCCTCGGCTTATTCCTTCCGGCTTGTCGGGTACGGGCGGAGGCAACGTCCATGTAAAGCCCGCCCTCTCGGCGCATCCCTGCGCCTCGCCCCGGCCTGCAGGAAACGCCTCAGCGATTTACAGCCGGACCAGGGCGTCGCTGCAAGCCGTTCATTTTTCTGAAGCAACATTCATCGCTTCGTGTAGAGAAATTACAGGGGGTTCCTCAGCTCCGTGGGAGAGGGCCGGGGTGAGGGCATCAGGCCGCACAAAACGAATCTAACCCAGCGCCTGAATTGCCTTCTCCAGCGCCTCGCGCAGCAGATGGCGGTCGTGGCGATACTTGATGTCTGAGGCCTCCAGCGGCTCCTGCACCACCAGGCGATCGCCGATACCGGATACATCCACCTTCGGCCCCACCACCACGCCGTCAATGATCTTCTTACCGACGTAATGCTCCATCAAATTGAGTTTATCCGACAGCGACAGGCTTGCGGCTGCCGGACTCAGTTCACGCCCGAGGTTACCAATGTAAACCATTGGCGCCGGGGTGCGGCGCAGCGCCTGCGCCAGCTCCTTCACCAGCAGGATCGGCATCAGGCTGGTGTAAAAGCTGCCCGGGCCGATCAGAATTAAATCCGCGTCGCCAATTGCTTCTACGGCTTCACGCGTCGCCGGCACGCTCGGGTAAGTCATCAGCTCTTTGGGCGGCAGCAGAAGCTGGTCAATATTCACCTCGCCGTAAACTTCATGCCCTTCGGCGTCGATGGCCATCAAGTCAACCGGTTGTTCAGACATGGGGATCAGAAATGCGTCCACTTTGAGCAGATTACGGATCAGATTGATGGCTTCGAGAGGCCTTACGCTCAGGTGATCCAGCGCCTTTAACATCAGATTTCCGAGGTTATGTCCGGAAAGTTCGCCATTGCCGCCAAAACGGTACTCAAACATCGCCGACGCGACGCTCGGCTCGGTAATTAACTGGTTCAGGCAGTTGCGCATATCGCCCCAGGCAATGCCGCCTTCGGCACGTCTGATCCGCCCGGTTGAGCCGCCGTTGTCGGTGGTGGTCACTATCCCTGTCAGCCTTGAGCCGAGTGACGACAGCGAGGACATGACGCGGCCCAGGCCGTGGCCTCCGCCAAGAGCGACCACCCGGTCAAGATCCGCAAAAGTGCGATTGCGCATACGTATTCCTTATCACGTTCGATCGCGTAACAGTAACCTAACTACCCCTAAAAGACGATGCCTCACCCGATGCAAAATGACGTATATCAATGTGAAAATGCGATTTTTAGGTATTCTGTAGCGAAAATGGACGAATGATTCGCTATATACTTAATTATATAGCGAAAAGCGACAATGGCGCTGTCCGAATTTCCGCGCTACTATCGCCCTAACCACGTTTTCAACATTGAAAACATACACTCTAGCCCTTGTGCCTGTGTCGAAAGATATGGCGCTCTGGCCGTGGCGAATTTGCCACCAGGGTACAGAAAGAAATGACTGTGCCTCCCGTATCTGGAAAGGTGTACATGGCTTCACAACTTACTGATGCTTTCGCGCGTAAGTTTTATTACTTACGTCTGTCGATTACCGATGTGTGCAATTTCCGTTGCACCTACTGCCTGCCCGACGGCTACAAACCGGGCAGCGTCACCAATAACGGCTTTCTCTCCGTGGATGAAGTGCGCCGCGTCACGCGCGCCTTCTCTGAGCTCGGCACCGAAAAAGTGCGCCTTACCGGCGGTGAACCCTCGCTGCGCCGCGATTTCCCCGACATCATTGCCGCCGTGCGTGAAAACGAACGTATCCGCCAGATTGCGGTGACCACCAACGGTTACCGTATGGCGCGCGACGTAGCCACCTGGCGCGATGCGGGCTTAACCGCTATTAACGTCAGCGTGGACAGTCTGGACGCCCGCCAGTTTCACGCCATTACCGGCCAGGATAAATTCCAGCAGGTCATGGACGGTATCGATGCGGCATTTGCGGCCGGCTTCGAAAAAGTCAAAGTCAACACGGTGCTGATGCGTGATGTAAACCATCACCAGCTTGATACCTTCCTGGCGTGGATCAAATCCCGCCCCATTCAGCTGCGTTTTATTGAGCTGATGGAAACCGGCGAGGGCAGTGAGCTGTTTCGCCGCCATCACATCTCCGGCATGGTGCTGCGCGACGAACTGCTCAGGCGCGGCTGGATCCACCAGATCCGCCAGCGCAGCGACGGTCCGGCGCAGGTCTTCTGTCATCCTGATTATGAAGGCGAGATCGGGCTTATCATGCCTTACGAGAAAGACTTCTGCGCCAGCTGCAACCGCCTGCGCGTCTCTTCCGTGGGCAAACTCCATCTCTGCCTGTTCGGCGACGGCGGCGTGGACCTTCGCGATCTGCTGGAAGACGATGCGCAGCAGGACGCGCTTGAAGCGCGCATTTCTGAAGCACTGACGCATAAAAAACAGACCCACTTCCTGCATCAGGGCAATACCGGCATTACTCAGAACCTGTCTTACATCGGCGGGTAACCAGTCTTAAGAAGGAATCAGAAGATGAGTCAGGTCAGCGCAGAATTTATCCCGACACGCATTGCGATCCTTACCGTTTCCGACCGCCGTGGCGAAGAGGATGATACCTCCGGCCACTGGCTGCGCGAGGCGGCCCATGACGCGGGGCATAACATTGTTGATAAAGCGATCGTGAAGGAGAACCGCTACGCCATTCGCGCGCAGGTCTCGCAGTGGATCGCCAGTGATGAGGTGCAGGTGGTGCTGATCACCGGCGGCACCGGCTTTACCGCGGGCGATCAGGCGCCTGAAGCGCTGCTCCCGCTGTTCGACCGCGAGGTGGAAGGCTTCGGCGAGGTGTTCCGCATGCTCTCCTTTGAAGAGATTGGCACCTCCACGCTGCAGTCGCGCGCCGTTGCCGGGGTGGCGAACAAAACCCTGATTTTCGCCATGCCGGGCTCGACGAAAGCCTGCCGCACCGCGTGGGAAAACATCATCGCTCCGCAGCTGGATGCCCGTACCCGTCCGTGTAATTTCCATCCCCATTTAAAGAAATAAGCTATGTCACAACTGACCCACATTAACGCCGCTGGCGAAGCACATATGGTTGACGTCTCCGCCAAAGCGGAAACGGTGCGCGAGGCGCGCGCCGAAGCGTTCGTCACCATGCTGCCGGAAACGCTGGCGATGATTATCGACGGCAGCCATCACAAGGGTGATGTCTTTGCGACCGCGCGCATCGCGGGTATTCAGGCCGCCAAGCGCACCTGGGATCTCATCCCGCTGTGCCATCCGCTGATGCTGAGCAAGGTGGAGGTGAACCTGCAGGCCCAGCCGGAGCACAATCGCGTGCGGATTGAATCGCTGTGCCGCTTAACCGGCAAAACCGGCGTGGAGATGGAGGCGCTGACGGCGGCCTCCGTTGCCGCGCTGACCATCTACGACATGTGCAAAGCGGTGCAGAAAGACATGGTGATTGGCCCGGTTCGCCTGCTAGCAAAAAGCGGCGGCAAATCCGGTGATTTTAAGGTGGACAGCCATGATTAAGGTGCTCTTTTTTGCGCAGGTGCGCGAGCTGGTCAATACCGACAGCCTGACGCTGGATGCCTCTTTTGAAAACGTTGCGGCCCTGCGCGCGCATCTGGCGGCACAGAGCGACCGCTGGGCGCTGGCGCTGGATGAAGGCAAGCTGCTGGCCGCCGTTAACCAGACGCTGGTGGAGCTTACCCATCCGCTGAAGGCCGGGGATGAAGTGGCCTTCTTCCCGCCAGTCACAGGGGGCTAAGATGGCTGAAACCCGAATTCTGGTAAGCCCCGAGCGATTTAACGTGGGGACCGAATACAGCTGGCTGGCGGAACGCGATGAAGACGGCGCGGTCGTGACCTTCACCGGTAAAGTGCGTAATCATAACCTTGGTGACAGCGTGAAGGCGCTGACGCTGGAGCACTATCCGGGGATGACCGAGAAATCGCTGGCGGAGATTGTCGACGAGGCGCGGGGCCGCTGGCCGCTCGGGCGCGTCACGGTGATTCACCGCATCGGTGAGATGTGGCCTGGCGAGGAGATTGTCTTTGTCGGGGTGACCAGCGCGCACCGCGGCAGCGCGTTTGCGGCAGGGGAGTTCATTATGGATTACCTCAAAACCAAAGCCCCGTTCTGGAAGCGCGAAGCCACGCCGGAAGGCGATCGCTGGGTAGAATCTCGCGACAGCGATAAACAGGCTGCCAGCCGTTGGTAGTCGGTTTACGTGGATGTGTTACTCTTAACGAGTGTGTCTACTTAATCTTAATCAGGAGTGAATCATGGACCGATTTCCGCGTTCCGATTCAATAGTACAGCAGACCCGTAGCGGCCTGCAGACGTATATGGCTCAGGTGTACGGCTGGATGACGGTTGGCCTGCTGCTTACCGCGTTTATCGCGTGGTATGCGGCGAACACGCCGGAGCTGATGATGTTTATCTTCTCCAGCAAAATCACCTTCTTTGGGCTGATTATCGCGCAGCTGGCGCTGGTGTTTGTGCTTTCGGGTCTGGTGCACAAGCTGAGTGCCGGCATGGCAACGACCCTGTTTATGCTCTATTCGGCGCTAACGGGGCTGACGCTTTCCAGCATCTTTATCGTTTACACCTACTCATCCATCGCCAGCACCTTCGTGGTCACCGGCGGGATGTTTGGTGCGATGAGCCTGTACGGTTACACCACGAAGCGCGATCTGAGCGGTTTCGGCAGCATGCTGTTTATGGGGCTGATCGGGATCGTGCTGGCGTCACTGGTGAACCTGTGGCTGAAGAGCGAAGCGCTGATGTGGGCCGTGACCTATATTGGGGTGGTGCTCTTCGTCGGGTTGACGGCTTATGACACGCAGAAGCTGAAAAACATCGGCGAGCAGATCGACGTGCGCGACAGTTCAAACCTGCGCAAATACTCGATTCTGGGCGCGCTGACGCTCTATCTGGACTTCATCAACCTGTTCCTGATGCTGCTGCGAATTCTTGGCAACCGTCGTTAAGATTGCTTTGCCGGGTGGCGGTTTCGCCTTACCCGGCCTACGAAGCGCGAACCGTAGGTCGGGTAAGGCGAAGCCGCCACCCGACTTATTCACTTCGCTAGCATCCTCTCATTCTTCGCCCGCAGCTTTTTCGCCCGACTTTCCAGCACCAGATAGCAGATCGTGGCCAGCGCCAGCGGCAGGAAGTAATACAGCATGCGGTACGCCAGCAGGGCGGCGATAATCGTTCCCTGAGAAACATGCTCCCCGGCCAGCAGTGCAATAAACACCGCCTCCAGCACGCCGATCCCCGCCGGAATATGCACAATCACCCCGGCAATACTGCTCACCAGCAGCACGCCCAGCACGAAGAAGTAGTTTACCTCCTCGCCGATCAGCAGCCAGATGATGGCTCCCATCGCCATCCAGTTGGCGCTGGAAACCGCCATCTGCAGCACCGCAAACTTCCACGAGGGCAGGACCAGCTTTTGCCCTTTAATGGTCATATGACGGCGTCTGGCAAATGCGCAGGCCCACAGATAAACGGCGATAATCAGCAGCAGTACGATGCCCAGAATCCGCAGCGTGGCCTCATCGATATACCAGTGCGCGGGCAACTGCACCACGCCGATGGTGAAGATCACCCCGCCGAGCAGAATATAGCCCAGCCAGTTGGTGGTAATGCTCAGGGAAAAAATGCGCGTGATGGTCCCGCCCGGCAGGCCGAGCCGCGAGTAGAGGCGATAGCGCATGCCAATCCCCCCGACCCAGGTGCTCAGCGTCAGGTTAAAGGCGTAGCAGATAAACGACACCAGCATTACCTGACGTTTGGCAAGCTTGTGGCCGCAGTAGGCCCGACCCAGCAGATCATAGCAGCCGTACATCAGGTAGCTTACGATAACCAGCCCCGTCGCGCCCAGCAGCACCATCCGGTTATAGTTGCGGATGACTTTCCACACCTCTTCCCAGTCCACTTTCTGCGCGTAGACTACCAGCAACACCGCGACGGCAATAAAGAATACCCAGGTGAGGATCTTTTTTGCTAGACGCCAGCGTGGATGCGATTTCGACATCAGGGTTTGCCTCCGTCTTCCGCTTCTATGCGGTCCTGGGTTTCCATTTCGGGTTGTACCGGCGGGTCCACCTGCGCCAGCTTCGGCGTATGCGCTGGCAGCCAGCCGACCATCGCCGGGAAATGCCGCAGAAAGTGGAACACCACCACGCTGATGCCCAGGTTCCACCAGGTGCGTTTGGGAACCATGGACTCATCCACGCGCACGCAGTCGTTAACGATCAACGCCTGCAGGTTATCCCGCAGGGTCTGGTTAAACTGGCGGTCGTGAATGATCAAGTTGGCTTCAAGGTTAAGCGACAGGCTCAGCGGATCGAGGTTGCTGGAGCCCACGGTGGCCCAGTGATCGTCCATCAGCGCGACTTTG
Organism: Enterobacter sp. TCD1-1; assembly: GCF_020567405.1. Classification (NCBI taxonomy): domain Bacteria; kingdom Pseudomonadati; phylum Pseudomonadota; class Gammaproteobacteria; order Enterobacterales; family Enterobacteriaceae; genus Enterobacter; species Enterobacter sp. TCD1-1. Next base: position 482,629 of record NZ_JAJCXF010000001.1, read on the forward strand.
CCGTGCAGCGGCCGACGGCGGTATTCGTAGATCTGGACGCCGCCCTTCACCAGGTAGTTGTACAGCAGCCGCGCCCCGACTTTGACGATCGGCATATCCGGCTCGCCCTGCACGATCAGCTTCACGCGCACGCCGCGACGGGCAGCATTGCGCATGGCATGCAGCAGGCGATAGCCCGGGAAGAAGTAGGCGTTGGCGATGATCACTTCGCGCTTGGCGTTGGCGAGCATCTTAAGGTAGTGACGTTCAATGTCGTCCCGGTGTTCGCCGTTGTCGCGCCAGACGAAAAGCGCCTGCGCTTCGCCGGGCTTCCGGTTCTCTTCCGGGCGATGACGGCGTCGCCACCAGCGGCGAACGGCCTCTTTCCCCGGCAGGTTTTCCAGCTCAAACAGCAAGATGTCCTGCACCACCGGGCCTTCAATGCGAATGGCGTAATCCTGCTTCGCTTCCGGGCCGTAGTCGGACATATGCTCAGCGGAGTAGTTAATGCCGCCGACAAACGCCACCGTCTCATCCACCACCACAATTTTGCGGTGCATCCGGCGGAAAAGGTTGGTACGCATGCCGAACAGGCGAGGGCCGGGATCGTAGTAGCGGAACACCACGCCCGCGGCGGTCAGTTCATTGACGAACGCATCGCTAAGGTCCGGCGAGCCGTAGCCATCCAGCAGCACTTCAATTTTGACGCCACGCTGTGCGGCGCGCAGCAGCACGCTGTGCAGCTGCTTGCCGACGTTGTCTTCGAACCAGATGAAAGTTTCGAGGATCACCTTTTGCTGGGCGTGATCAATCGCCTTAAACACGGCCGGGTAATACTCGTCCCCGTTGACCAGCAGCGTGATCCGGTTGCCTTCCTGCCAGGAACATTTCATAGGTGGATCTCCGCGCTGAGCGGGGCATGGTCGGAAAGATGCCGCCAGTTAAGGAGCGCCAGGGCGGTCGGGCTGCTGGCATGGGCATTTTTTACGTAGATGCGGTCAAGCCGCAGCAGCGGGAAACGGACCGGAAACGTGCGCGCAGGCCTGCCGTTCGCCCGGGTGAAAATTTCCTCCAGTCCGGCCTCCACCTTCAGGGGGTGGTTTGCCCGCTGGCGCCAGTCGTTGAAATCGCCTGCCACGACAACAGGTTCACCGTCAGGCAGCGCGTTGGCCCATTCGGCCAACATTTTCAGCTGCGCCTGACGATGGGCTTCGCGCAGGCCCAGGTGAACGCAGCCGACGTGGATGGGCAGCTCAAGGTCGGGCGGGGTAATGCGGCAGTAAAGCAGGCCGCGTTTTTCGCTCTCCCCGACGGAAACGTCGCGGTTCTCGTAATGTTCAATGGGGTAGCGGGACAGCACCGCGTTGCCGTGATGCCCTTCCGGATAGACCGCGTTGCGGCCGTAGGCATAATCACTCCACATGGTGTCGGCCAGAAATTCATAGTGCGGCGTGTCGGGCCAGTTCTCAAAGTGAAGCGGATGCACTTCGTGTGCGCCCATCACCTCCTGCAGGCAGACAATATCCGCGCTGACGGTGCGCACCGCGTCGCGCAGCTCCGGTAAAATGAAGCGGCGGTTAAATGCTGTGAAGCCTTTATGAATGTTTATCGTCAGCACTTTAAGCGAGAAATGCTGCATTTTTTTCGTCATAAGCTCCTTCCTGAGTGACTATCCCAATGAAAATAAAGTGTAGTCGGCGTCACAAAAAGATGCGGCGTTACGGAATTTTCCGTAAAGTGCGGTAGTCTGATTAAGCAGAGAAAAATCCTTCAGGAGAGAAGCCATGAAGTGGCAACAACGTGTTCGTGTCGCAACTGGCCTGAGTTGCTGGCAGATAATGTTGCATTTACTGGTCGTGGCCGTACTGGTGATGGGCTGGATGAGCGGCACGCTGGTGCGTGTTGGCCTGGGGCTATGCGTCCTTTACGGCGTCACCGTGCTGTCGATGCTGTTCTTACAGCGCCACCATGAAGCGCGCTGGCGTGAGGTGGGTGATCTGCTCGAAGAGCTCACCACCACCTGGTACTTTGGTGCAGCGATGATTGTCCTGTGGCTGCTGTCACGCGTCCTGCAAAACAACCTGCTGCTGGCCCTGGCGGGTCTGGCTATCCTCGCAGGGCCTGCGGTGGTCTCGTTGCTGACCAAAGAGAAAAAGCTACGCGATGTTGCGTCTAAACATCGCATAGGCCACTGAGCCCGTCGTGGCCGCGATGACCAGTAGCGGCCACAAACTTCCCCAGACAATATCCAGACTCGCATCCTTCAGATAGATCTGCTTGGTAATATCCGTAAAGTGGCGAATCGGGTTTATCCACGTCAGATCCTGGAGCCACACCGGCATATTCTCAACTGGCGAGACGTACCCCGAGAGCAGGATCGCGGGCATCATAAAGACGAATACCCCAATAAACGCCTGCTGCTGCGTCGAGCAGAGTGCGGAAATCAGCAGCCCAAACCCCACCAGCGACAGCCCGTAAATCACCATCGTGAAGTAAAACAGCGCCAGCGATCCGGCGAACGGGATCTGGTAGGCCCAAATTCCCACCCCCAGCACGATGGTGGCCTGGAAGGTCGCGACAATCAGCGCCGGTACCGCTTTGCCGACGAAAATTTGCCAGGTGGCGAGCGGGGAGACCAGCAGCTGATCCAGCGTGCCCTGTTCGCGCTCGCGGGCGACGGAGAGGGAGGTGACGATCATCACCCCGATGGTGGTGATCATGGCGATCAGCGACGGCACCACAAACCACTTGTAGTCCAGATTCGGGTTATACCAGTTGCGCACCACCAGTTCGCTGTTGTTGGGCTTCGGTTTGCCGTCCATCAGCTCCTGCTGGTAATCCTTCACGACCTGCTGCAGATAGTTGGCCGCGATCTGGGCGCTGTTGGAGTTGCGTCCGTCGAGGATCAGCTGCAGCGGCGCGGTCTGGAAGGTATCCAGATTGCGGGAAAAATCCGCCGGGAACCGCACCAGCAGCAGCGCTTTTTGCGTGTCGATGGTAGGCTGGATCTCCTGCGGGCTTTTCAGCAGCAGGATGTGGGTAAAGGCTTTCGCGCGGGCAAAACGCTGCGTCAGCTCAACGGCGTGTTTGCCGTTGTCTTCGTTGTAAATGGCGATGGTGGCGTTGGTCACCTCCAGCGTGGCGGCAAACGGGAACAGTAAAACCTGGATCAGCACCGGCAACACCAGAATGGCGCGGGTTTGCGGCTCGCGCAGCAGGGATTGCAGCTCTTTGCGTATTAACGTCCATAAACGGTGAAACATGCGCGCTCCTTAATCTAACCGCCGTTTGGTTTTCATCCACGTCAACCCGATAAACATCGCCGCAGACGCCAGTAAAAACAGCGTGTTGACGATCAGCACCACCGGAATATTCCCTGCCAGGAACAGGCTCTGCAGCGTGCTCACAAAGTAGCGCGCCGGAATCACGTAAGTCACGGCGCGGATCACGGCAGGCATGCTGTCTATCTGGAAGATAAAGCCGGACAGCATAATCGACGGCAAAAAGGCGGCGTTGAGGGCCACCTGGGCCGCGTTAAACTGGTTGCGGGTGATGGTGGAGATGAGCAGCCCCATCCCCAGCGTGCTGAGTAAAAACAGGCTGGTGATAAAGAACAGCACCACCAGCGAGCCGCGATACGGCACGCCGAGGATAAAGACGGACACCAGCATGCAGAGCAGCATCGCCAGCATGCCGAGGAAGTAGTAGGGAATAAGCTTGCACAGCAGCAGCTCGACGCGCGTCACTTCGGTTGAAAGCAGCGCCTCCATGGTGCCGCGCTCCCACTCGCGGGCGATCACCAGCGAGGTCAGAATCGCGCCAATGACCGTCATGATAATCGTCACCGCGCCCGGAATAATAAAGTGCTGGCTGATGGCGGCGGGGTTAAACCAGTAGCGCGTCTGCACGTCGATGAGCGGTTTAAATTCTTCACCCCGATCTTCCGCCCGCTGCATCTGCCAGAGCTGCCAGATCCCCTCCGCGTAGCCCTGCACGAAGTTCGCGGTGTTCGGCTCGCTGCCGTCGGTGATTACCTGGATCGGCGCATCGGTATTCGCCCGCGCCATATTGGCGGCAAAATCCACCGGAATGACGATCAGACCGCGAATTTTCCCGGCCTGCATCTTCTGGATCAGTTCCTGACGATTGTCGCTGATGGTGGCGTCAATGTAGGACGAGCCGGTCATGGCGTGGGTGAAGTCCAGCGCCTCCTCGCTCTGCTGCTCCAGCAAAATCCCGACCCGCAGCTTGCTGGAGTCCAGGTTAATGCCGTAGCCAAAGATAAACAGCAGCAGCAGGGGGATCACCACCGCAATCAGCCAGCTGCTGGGGTCACGCACGATCTGCCGCGTCTCTTTTATGCACAACGCGCGCACCCGGCGCCAGGAAATGGCGTTACTGCGCATGGGCATTCTCCTTATCCCAGTCGTGGATGAGGGTGATAAACGCCTGCTCCATGGTCGGGTCCGGGACCTCATCGTCGGCGGCCTGGTTTTTCAGGTCGTCCGGTGTACCGTGAGCAATCAGCTTGCCGCGATACACCAGCCCGATGCGGTCGCAGTACTCCGCCTCGTCCATGAAGTGGGTGGTCACCATCACGGTCACCCCTTTTTCCACCATGCTGTTGATATGCAGCCAGAACTCGCGGCGGGTGAGGGGATCAACGCCGGAGGTCGGCTCATCCAGAAACAGAATATCCGGCTCGTGCATCAGCGAGCAGGCCAGCGCCAGCCGCTGCTTAAAGCCGAGCGGCAGTTCGTCGGTGGCGTGAGAAGCAATCGTCGTTAACCCGAAGGCGTCGCTCATGCGGCGGATCTTCTCGTTCTGCGTCCGTCCGCGCAGGCCATACACGCCAGAGAAAAAGCGCAGATTCTGCTCGACCGTCAGGTTGCCATACAGCGAGAACTTCTGCGCCATATAGCCCAGATGCTGGCGCGCCTTGCCGGAGCTGACCTTCAGATCCATATCCAGCACCAGCGCTTTGCCGGACGTCGGCACCAGCAGGCCACACATCATCTTAAAGGTGGTCGATTTTCCCGCGCCGTTCGGTCCAAGCAGGCCAAAAATCTCGCCGCGTTTTACCGCGAAATTGACGTTATCGGTGGCGGCGAAATCCCCGAACTTTTTGGTGAGGGATTTGGCTTCGATCACCGTTTCGCCCGGCGTGCCGTCCACCGTGTGCAGGATTGCGCCAAGCGGCGACTCTGATGTTCCCGCGCCGCCCAGCAGGTCGATAAACGCATCTTCGAAACGCGGCGCCGTCTCTTCCATGTCGATCTCAGGCATGCCGGGGGCATGGCGAATATCGTCGACGGTGGCCTCTTTTTTGAGGATCACCCGCACCGAGCGGCCCTGAATCATTCCGTCGCTGACCTGCGGCAGCTTGAGCACCCGCTGCAGCAGCGAGCGGTTGGACGCCTGCGGGCTGTGCAGCAGGAAGCTGCGCCCGGCCATGCTCTGCGTCAGCGTCGTCGGCTCGCCCTGATAAAGCAGTTCGCCTTCGTTCATCAGCAGCACGTCCCGGCACTGTTCCGCTTCATCGAGGTAGGAGGTGCTCCAGAGGATCAGCATCCCGTCGCCCGCCAGCTCGTGTACCATCTGCCACAGCTCGCGGCGCGATATCGGGTCGACGCCCACGCCGGGCTCGTCCAGCAGCAGCACTTTTGGCTCGCCCACCAGCGTGCAGGCCAGACCCAGCTTCTGCTTCATCCCACCGGAAAGCTTGCCCGCCAGCCGGTCGGTGAACGGGCCAAGGGAGGTAAATTCCAGCAGGCGGGCGAAGGTCTTCTGTCGGGCTTCGCCGGTGACGCTGCGCAGGTCGGCGTACAGGTTCAGGTTTTCCATCACCGTCAGGTCTTCATACAGGCCAAACTTCTGCGGCATATAGCCGAGCATGGCGTGGAGCGCGCCGTCATCTTTTATCGGGTCAAGGCCCAGCACGCTGGCCGATCCTTCATCCGGCTTCAGCAGCCCCGCCAGCATGCGCATCAGCGTGGTCTTTCCCGCACCGTCCGGGCCGACCAGGCCGGTGACATAGCCTTTCTGGATGGTGCAGTTCAGCGGCGCGACCGCCGGTTTGTCCATCCCTGCGAAGCGTTTGACCAGATTGTTGAGCTGGATAACCGCATCATTCATGTCGTTCCCCGCTGTTCACTTTTACGGTGACGGGCATGCCCTGGCGCAGGGCGTCATCCGCATCAGTCACGATGATGCGCAGGCGATACACCAGGTCGGTACGCAGGTCCGGCGTTTCTACTGTTTTCGGCGTGAATTCGGCGGTAGGGGAGACAAAGCCCACCTTGCCGTGATACGGCTTGTCCGGGCGACCGTCGGTATAGAGCAGCAGCTCGCGGCCCGGCTGCATCTGGCCGAGATTAGGCTCATCAATGTAGGCACGTACCCAGACCGGGCGGGTCAGGGAGAGGGTTAACACGGTGCTGCCCGCGCTGAGCATGCTGCCCGGCTCCACGGCGCGGGTCATCAGCGTGCCGTCAGACGGTGCGATGAGCGTGGTGTCGTGCAGATCCAGCTCCGCCTGGGCCAGTTGCGCCTGAGCCTGTTCAAGGCTGGCTTTCGCCTGGGCGATATCCTGCGGGCGGTTACCGGTGTGGTACTGGCTTAACTTATCCTGCGCGGATTTCAGCGTTGCCTGCGCCTGGTCGCGGGAGGAACGCGCATTTTCCAGGTCATTCGCGGAAATGGTACGGCTTTTCCACAGCCCCTGCTGGCGAGCGTAGAAGTTCTGCGCGTAGTCATAGGCCGCCTGCGCCTGTTTGACGGCCGCAGCGGCCTGAGCGATCTCTTCGTCGCGATAGCCGGCCAGCATCAGGTCATACTGTGCCTGCGCAACGGAGACGCCCGCTTTGGCCTGCAGCAGCGCATTTTCATAGGGCGCTTTGTCCAGCATCCCCAGCGTCTGCCCGGTTTTAATGGCATCGCCTTCGTCAACGCTCAGCGAGGCGAGACGGCCGCCGACGCGGAAGCTCATGTTCACCGTGCGAATATCCACGTTACCGTACAGCGTCAGGCCTTTATCCTGATGGCTCTGGTACCACAGCCATCCACCGACGCCCGCGGCAAGCAAAACAACAACCACCAGAATGATGGCGACAGGTTTTTTCATGACTTCAGGCTCCTTTGCGTTAAGCCTTGCAGGATCAGATCGAGATGACAGGCGATCACCTCACCGATCTGCGCGGCTTTATCCTCATCAAATTGTGTCCAGCCGGTGCGTAACAGGATGGTTTCCCGGCCCAGACGGAAGGCAAGGATTTCACCCAGCAGGGCGTGGGTATGCAAAATTGTCGCGGTATCGTTGGCATCCCGCCCGGTATAGGCGGCGATCAGCCGGGTCAGGTGGGTATGCATCGGGGCAATGACCCGATCGTGTACCCGCTGATAGGCGGCAGTGGGGGAGAGCTGCTCGCGGGAGATAAACTTGCTCAGGTTGAGCGTGTCGTCGTGGGTCAGCACGCGGATCATGTTGTGGCAGGCATTGAGGATCAGCTGGCGGATAGCCTCGCGATCGGGGGACGGCTGGCTGAGCAGCGCGGTGGCCTCCTCGACGTGCGGGTGAAACTGCGTGCCGATAAAATCGGCAATCCACTCGGCGCAGGCGAGATATAAATCCTCTTTTGAGCCAAAATAGTAGGTAATCGCCGCAATGTTTTGCCCGGCCAGCGCGGCGATATCGCGCGTGGTCGCATGCAGCCCGTACTCACCAAACTGCGCCAGCGCGGCGGCAATAAGCTGGTTTTTGGCCTGTTCACCTTTGGTTGTTGTGGGTGTTGTATTCATGGCGGCATTAAAAATTAATCAATCGATTGATTAAGATTATGCCTGATTCACGCTTACGTCGAGGGAACGCGGAGGGATATTTTATGCGCCACGTCACAAAAGCTGCTACACTCCGCCCCTTCGCGACATTGTGGTTTTTGTCCTCCTAATTGTTATATCTCCCTGAAAACTACACCTGTGATGGTCGGGGCGGTTCGGAGTTTTTATGTCTTTTGATTCCCTTGGCCTGAACCCGGAAATTCTGCGCGCGATCGCAGAGCAGGGCTACGTTGAGCCAACCCCAATCCAGCAGCAGGCAATTCCTGCCGTTCTTCAGGGCCGTGACCTGATGGCCAGCGCCCAGACCGGCACCGGTAAAACCGCGGGCTTTACGCTGCCGCTGTTAGAGCTGCTGGTAAAAAACCAGCCGCACGCCAAAGGCCGTCGTCCGGTTCGTGCGCTGATCCTCACCCCAACCCGCGAACTGGCCGCGCAGATTGGCGAGAACGTGCGTGACTATAGCCGCTATCTCAACATTCGCTCGCTGGTGGTGTTCGGCGGTGTCAGCATCAACCCGCAGATGATGAAGCTGCGCGGCGGCGTGGACGTGCTGGTGGCAACGCCGGGCCGTCTGCTGGATCTGGAACACCAGAACGCGGTGAAGCTGGATAACATCGAAATTCTGGTGCTGGACGAAGCCGACCGCATGCTCGACATGGGCTTTATTCACGATATTCGCCGCGTGCTGGCCAAGCTGCCGCCGCGTCGTCAGAACCTGCTCTTCTCCGCGACCTTCTCCGACGAGATCAAGGCGCTGGCGGAAAAGCTGCTGCATAACCCGCTGGAAGTGGAAGTGGCGCGCCGCAACACCGCCTCTGAGCAGGTGACGCAGCACGTTCACTTTGTGGATAAAAAGCGCAAGCGGGAACTGCTCTCCCAGATGATCGGTCAGGGTAACTGGCAGCAGGTGCTGGTCTTTACCCGCACCAAGCACGGCGCGAACCACCTGGCGGAACAGCTGAACAAAGACGGCATCCGCAGCGCGGCGATCCACGGCAACAAGAGCCAGGGGGCGCGTACCCGTGCGCTGGCGGACTTCAAGTCTGGCGACATCCGCGTGCTGGTGGCGACCGACATCGCCGCCCGTGGCCTCGACATTGAAGAGCTGCCGCACGTGGTGAACTACGAGCTGCCAAACGTGCCGGAAGACTACGTGCACCGTATCGGCCGTACCGGTCGTGCGGCGGCCACCGGTGAAGCGCTCTCTCTGGTGTGCGTGGACGAACACAAGCTCCTGCGCGACATCGAACGCCTGCTGAAGAAAGAGATCCCGCGCATCGAAACCCCGGGTTATGAAGTGGATCCGTCGATCAAAGCCGAGCCGATTCAGAACGGTCGTCAGGGCGGTCGCGGTCAGGGCGGCGGTGGTCGCGGCCAGCAGCCGCGTCGTGCCGAAGGTAGCGCGCTGAAGACAGCGGGCAAACCGCCGCGTCGTGGCAACGACAGCAAACCGGCCGGTGACAATCCGTGGCGCAGCGGCGAAGGCAAGCCGGCAGGCGAAGGGCAGCGCCGACGCCGCCCGCGCAAGCCTGCTAACCCGCAGTAATCTGGAAGCCCGGTCGTAAAGCCGGGCTTTTCTTTTTGCGGCAGCGAAGAGAAAGTGCCACAATAGTGGCTGTTTATACAGTGTTTCAGGTTTTCCAATGGCTTTAACCGCGGCGCTGAAAGCGCAAATAGGCGCCTGGTATAAGGCGCTACAGCAGCAGATCCCCGATTTTATCCCCCGAGCGCCGCAGCGGCAGATGATTGCCGACGTGGCAAAAACGCTCGCCGGGGACGACGGGCGACATCTGGCGATTGAAGCCCCGACCGGCGTCGGGAAAACCCTGTCGTATCTCATTCCCGGCATCGCCATCGCGCGGGAGGAGGACAAAACGCTGGTGGTCAGCACCGCCAACGTGGCCTTGCAGGACCAGATCTTCAGCAAAGATTTGCCGCTGCTGCGCAAAATCATCCCCGACCTGCGGTTTACGGCCGCCTTTGGCCGCGGTCGCTACGTCTGCCCGCGTAACCTGGCAGGGCTTGCCAGCAGCGAGGCGTCGCAACAGGATCTGCTGGCGTTCCTCGACGACGATCTCACGCCCAACAACAAAGCCGAGCAGGAGCTCTGCGCAACGCTGAAAGGCGATCTTGATGGTTATAAATGGGACGGCCTGCGCGATCACACCGATAAAGCCATCAGCGACGATCTGTGGCGCAGGCTCAGCACCGACAAGGCCAGCTGTCTGAACCGCAACTGTCACTACTACCGCGAATGCCCGTTCTTCGTCGCGCGGCGCGAAATTCAGGAAGCCGAAGTAGTGGTGGCTAACCACGCGCTGGTGATGGCTGCGCTGGAGAGCGAAGCGGTGCTGCCGGAGCCGAAAAACCTGCTGCTGGTGCTCGACGAAGGCCACCATCTGCCCGACGTGGCGCGCGACGCGCTGGAGATGAGCGCAGAAATTACCGCGCCCTGGTTCCGCCTGCAGCTGGATCTCTTCTGCAAACTGGTGGCCACCTGCATGGAGCAGTTCCGGCCGAAAACCACGCCGCCGCTGGCGGTGCCGGAGCGTCTGAGCGACCACTGCGAAGAGGTTTACAGCCTTATCTCGTCTCTGAACAACATCCTGAATCTTTATCTTCCCGCAGCCCAGGAGGCGGAACACCGCTTTGCGATGGGCGAACTGCCGGAGGAGGTGATGGAGATTTGCCAGCAGCTGGCGAAGCATCTGGAAAAGCTGCGCGGGCTGGCGGAGATGTTCTTAAACGATCTCAGCGAGAAAACCGGCACCCATGACGTTGTTCGCCTGCACCGCATTCTGCTGCAAATGAACCGTGCGCTCGGCATGTTCGAAGCCCAGAGCAAGCTCTGGCGGCTGGCCTCGATGGCGCAGGCGTCGGGCGCGCCGGTCACCAAATGGGCCACGCGTGAAGTGCGCGACGGCCAGGTCCACCTGTTTTTCCACTGCGTGGGCATCCGCGTGGCCGATCAGCTGGAAAAACTCATCTGGCGCAGCGTGCCGCACGTGGTCGTGACCTCCGCCACGCTGCGCTCCCTGAACAGCTTCTCGCGGCTGCAGGAGATGAGCGGCCTGAAAGAGAAAGCGGGCGATCGTTTTGTCGCGCTGGACTCGCCGTTTAACCACTGCGAGCAGGGGAAGCTGGTGATCCCGCGCATGAAGTATGAGCCGCTGATCGACAACGAAGAGCAGCACATTGCTGAAATGGCGGCCTACTTCCGCGAGCAGGTTGAGAGCAGAAAATACCCCGGCATGCTGGTGCTGTTTGCCAGCGGGCGCGCGATGCAGCGCTTCCTGGAGCACGTCACCGATCTGCGTTTATTACTGCTGGTCCAGGGCGATCAGCCGCGCTACCGGCTGGTGGAAACGCACCGCAAACGTATCGATAACGGCGAGCGCAGTGTGCTGGTGGGATTACAGTCCTTCGCGGAAGGTCTGGATTTGAAGGGCGATTACCTGACGCAGGTGCATATTCATAAAATTGCCTTCCCGCCCATCGACAGCCCGGTCGTCATCACCGAAGGCGAGTGGTTGAAAAGCCTCAATCGCTATCCCTTTGAGGTGCAAAGCTTACCTGCGGCGTCGTTTAATCTCATTCAGCAGGTCGGGCGTCTGATCCGTAGCCACGGCTGCTGGGGGGAGGTGGTGATTTATGACAAACGTCTGCTGACCAAAAATTACGGCCAACGTTTGTTAAACGCGCTGCCGATCTTTCCGATTGAACAGCCAGAGGTGCCCGAGGTAAAAAAACGCCCGGCAACACTGACCGCCGGGCGCAGGAAAAGCATCCGTGCTAAGGGGCGCGGTCCTACTGGTAAGTGAAGGTCACCTGCACCACGCTGCTGAACGTCCCCGCGCTCACCGGCATGGAGGTGGCGTAGTAGCGTGCGGCGAGAGGGAAGGTGGCCGTGTGATCGTTTTGATTAATCAGCGCGTTAAAGCTCGCCTGCGGGGCGATGAGGATATTGTCCTGCCGGTCCGCCAGCTCAAGCGCCAGCCCTTTTGCGCTGCCGATGTTGGCAAATTTTGTCGGGTGCAGGCTGTCTGCCTGGCCATAGAAAAAGGCCGTTGCCAGCGTCAGCGTTTTGGGACAATGCGAGACGTTCAGCGAAAATTCTTTCCATTCGCCCGTATCCCCCACGTCTTTAAAATTGCCGGACGCTGTCTGGCCGAGGTCGACGGTTAAGTTTTTGCTGGCGCTGTCGATCACGCAGGTATTGGCATAGATATTCCCGACCATCTGAACCTGGATATCATCCGCCCAGGCCTGCGTCATCAGGGCCATCCCAATGAAAAGCAGAATTTTTTTCATCATCGTCACTTATAGGCCAGAGTAATGGTGGCAACGGTGTTCGCCGGGCCGGGCGTGACCTCGTCGCTGATTTGCTGGTAGCGCACCTGGAAAGGGATATCCAGCGTCTGGTTGGCAACGGCCTCGCTGGAGGTCGTGACGTATTGATCGAAGGTGGCGATATCGTTGTCGAACAACATTCGCACCCCGACCCCGGTGGCCATTCCGGGCTGCTGAGTGAGTTTGATCACTCCAGCGTAGCCGGTCTCATAGCCGTTAGCGCTGGTGATTTTCACTTCAGGCTGCACCGTGGCGTTACAGTTGACCGTTACGTTAAACTCCTGCGCCGGCATGGAGAGCGTGCCGATGCCGATAAAATCGCTGACCGGAAAATCGCCTAGTACAACGGTGAGGTTTTTAGGGGAAACCGAACAGGTCACCTCCTGAATATTGACGTCGCCAGCGTAAGATACGGTGTTCGGAGAACCAATCCCGTCCATGCCATAAACGCCAATCCCAAACTTCGTCTGGTCAATTGAAAGCGTACCCGAGCTTACTGCATTGCTGGTTTTTATCAGTTCAAGGGTGACATCGAAGCTGAAGTTTCGCGCATCATCATTTGAGATGTAGCCAATGGGTGTACTGCGCGAATCGCAATAGACCCCACCCGCGCCCGTTATCCGCTGGCCTTTGTCGTTGACCAGCGCAATGCCAATCCCCTCCACGCCGGTACCGTACACGCCGGCGAGGCCCGGAATTTCGGTGCCGGTGCCGTAGTAGCAGGAGACAATTTCCTGACCGGCTTCATAGGCGTGGTCGCAGCTTCCCGCAACGTGAACGGTTTGTTCCGTTCCGGGAATACTTTCGCCCACGGGCAACGTGCTGGGTACCGATATGGTTGCCACGTTTAGCAACTTTGGCATATCGGGCGTCGTACATTCGGCCTTTGCATGGGGCATGAATAGCGCCGACAGGCCGAGCACGAATAAGAACACCAGTTGTTTTACGATCTGCATAAGGTCAACCTTTACGGTGAATCAATGACACTGCGCGGCAGCGTTAATGATGCTGTTTTTGTCTTTCTCATCCGTGAGGGCGTATTCAGCGACGCAATGTTCGCCGGCACCTTCACCCCACGAAACCGAGAGCGTGCCGCGCAGTGGCATGCCGGAAAGGTAGGTCTGGCCGCCGCTGCCCACGATAAATTCGCTGTCTTTATCGTCGGTGGTCACCGTTGCGCCAAAGGGCAGCGGTTTCCCGTTTTGCGTGAGCACCATCAATACCCGGTTCCCCACGCGGGTGTTAAAGCTGGCGCGCACCACCGCGCCGCGGGTCGGGGTAACAACCTGCGCGGCGTGGGTAACGTCGGCGTCGTCCGGCAGCGTTTCGGTGTCCAGGGCAATCGTGTTATGGCGGTAGGCCGTGACGAACGGCACCACGGTATAGCCGCGGAAGTCGGTTTCAACGCCGGTCTGGTTGGCAATGTGCGTACCGTGGGTGCCCGGCGCTTTGACCAGTGCAATCGTTTCGCCGAGCGGCTGGCTCAGCGTTATGCCGTTGGCGTGGGCGATAACGCCGCCCTGCACGCCGACGTTTACGCTTTGCTGATAGTTGTCCTGACTCACGCCGCCGCTGAGCTCGCCGTAGGTGCCTTTGTAGTCAGCGTTCATGCTGGTCGAGTTTCCGCTACCGGTGCGGCTAAGCCCCTCCTGGATGTTCCAGTTCAGGTTATCTTCGGCCAGCGCCGTGCCGTTAAGGCCAATGTTCTGCGTCGTGCCGTCTTTGGTATTGTTCAGGTTGTAGGTTGCCCAGGTGTTATGCATCCAGCGATCGAGCGGCACGGAGACGCTCAGTGAAAACTGGTTGTCGTTGGAGACGGAATTGCCGTTTTCATCGCTGGCGTCGGTATTCTTGTTCATGCTGTAGCTCAGGCTGTAGCTCACGCCGTGCCAGCTGTTGTTGTAGCTGACGCTCATTGAGGTCATGTTCTGGCTCTGGCTCCAGTAGGTCTCTTTGACCAGGCTCAGCGTCATTGAGCCCCAGCCTTCGGGCAGGGTTTGGTCGATGGTGGCTTCTTCACGCTCGCGGCGCTGCTGCGGTGCCGACCAGTCATCCGAGCGGGTATAGGATTCCATGGTGTCTTCCAGCGTGTAGAACCCTTTGCTGTTGTAGCGATAGCCCGCCACGGAAAAATTCGTCCCCGATCCCGCAAAATCTTTGCTGTAGCGGAGGCGCGCAGACTGCCCTTTGCTGGACTGCTGTTTTTTCAGCAGCGCTTTTGCGCGGGTGACGTCGAGCGAGAAGGCGCCTAAATCTCCCATGTTTTTACCGACGCCCACCGCCTGAGACTGATAATGGCTGCTCTGCTGCACGCCGCCGTAGGCGGTGAATCCGTAAGGTAAGCCGTAAATTACGCTCCCCTGGGCAAACGGCGTTTTCTCGACGTCGCTGTCATACGAGCGGTAGCGGCCTGCGGTTACGCTGTAGCGCAGGTTTTTTTCACGCTGCAATACCGGCACCGACGCGTAGGGCACCACAAAGTGGCTTTCGCTTCCGTCGGTCTCTTTTACGGTCACCTGCAGATCGCCGCTGCTGCCGGTAGGGTGGTAGGGTAGAGATCGTTAATTTCAAACGCGCCGGGGGCGACGGTGTTCTGGTAAATGACATAGCCGTTCTGGCGAACCATCACCAGCGCGTTACTGTGCGCCGTTCCGCGAATAATCGGCGCATAGCCTTTTTCGCTGTCCGGCAGCATGTCGCTGTCGGAGTTAATCTGTACCCCGGTATAGGGCACGCTGTCGAACACATCGGCAGGCGAAGAGCTCTGCCCGACGGTGAGATCGCTTTTCATCGACACGATATCGCGCTGGGCATAGGTATAGACGGAGGAGAACTTCTGCTGTTCTTCCTTGCCCGTCGTGCTGCGATTCCAGGTGGAATAGTTGCGTACGCGCCAGGCCCCGACATTAAAGCCCGGGCGCAAATTGACGTACTGGCTGCTGTTATCCTCTTCGCCCTGCTGGCGAGCGTGGCTCTGGCTGGCGTTGGCGCTGTAGTTTAATAAGCCTGCGGTGATCCCTTCATCAAACTCTTTGGGATCGATATAGCCGCGTGGCACCTGGCCCAGTGCCGTTTGCGGTATGCTCAGGAGCAGCTGTTGATTCCGAACGTGGAACGAGGCCGATGCCGAAGGGATGGCGCTTAAGTCGGCACACGAACCCTTTGCCATTAACTGCGGGTATTTTTGGGTTTTGATGCCCAGACTTTTTAACTCTTCGAGGCTAAAACAAGGCTGAAGTGAACTGTTGCCCCGGCCATCCTGCTGCAATGTAAACGTCACGTCACGGGTGTCGATTTTATTATTATCAATATAGATCGCGACCTGGTATTTCCCCGGCGCCTGTCCAGGCCCTTTTTCATATACGGAGAGATCCGTTTTGGTCTGCTGAGGGTTGTCAATATCCAGCAGTGCCGGGTTAAAATAATCATCAGCCCATGCGAACTGCGCAAAACACACGGCTGCCAGACCACATAGCAGGGTCAGCAGCGTGAATAATTGGCAGGTGAACGGCTTTTTATGGCTGTACATGATTATTTTAATGCGTTATCAGACATGAAATTAATGAACGGATTTTGTCCAGGTTTTGCTGATGCTGCCGTAATCCGTAATAATGGAATACGTCACAGTATCGCCACCCGTATTGGCTGGCAGGGTAATGTGCGTTCCGGTTTCAGGCACGGCCCAGGTAGCTTTCGTGATTTTATGACCATTCAACGTCACGCTCTGGAAATTCATATAGAAGGGGGTCGGATTATTAACGACCAGATCGTTGCCTTCACGATGCCATTCCAGCTTATCCGCCATCTCTTCCGGCTTGCCCTTAACGGACGATGGGCGGTAAAGCAATTTGATGCGCGTATTAATCGCAATTTGCAGCGTATTCACCCCCTCAACGTGCTTCGATGAGGGAATCGCTTTAATATTTAACCAGTACAGCGATTCGCGATCTTCCGGTAAATTCCCGCCGGTGCGAACGACGCGCAGTACGTTATCCTCTTTCGCATCAAGACGAAACAGGGGCGGTGTAATCAGGAATGGCGCAGCGGCATGATTTTTACTGTCGGCATCAACCCAGGACTGCACCAGATAATCCGTTGTATCTGGATTTGAAATACCAAGAGATGACTCCTTTTTATCTCCCCGGTAGACCAGGCGGGTGCCATTAATAATGACCCCCGCATGAGCGGTCGCGGCTACCAGTAACAGAGTGCTCAGTAAATAACCATGGCGCATAAATATTTCTCAACATAAAGAAAAGATATTAGCTTTGACACAAAGCTAATATCTTCAGATTGAAAATATCAGTTATAAATAACGGTGAAGGTCGATACGGAGTTAGCAGGGCCAGCCGTAACGGCAGCCTGCGTCTGAATATATCGCGCTGCAAATTCCAGATCGTTAACCGTACTTCCTGCGTTGAGTGGATACGCGCGGGAAGGCGTATATAAGCTGACGGGTTGTTCAGATGAGTCAAGCAATTGAATGGCGACGCCGGTTGCGGCATTCGCATCTGCCGTTAACGCCAGCGTGGTGCTGTTATTCGCATCTGGCGTACCGCCAAAATTAATTGCTGCAGAGGTGACCGTCTCCGGACAATCTTTTAACTGAATATCAAATTTTGTTGGTGTGCTGGTGGAGCCTGCACCGGTGAATACCGTTTTAGAAACTTTGCCTAACTGGACGTTGAGTGGATCGCTTAATCCATTTACTACCTGACAGGCAGAATCAATAATTTCGCCGGTAAAGTTAATCTGCCCTTCACCGTTTGTTGCCGCAAAGGCGGATGCAGAACACCCTATCGTTGCAGCGATAAATAAACCTAAAGCAACCTTGTTCATAGTCAATCCTGGTGTGTTTCGGGTAAAAACGTTGCCTGGACGTTTTCACCGTGACCCTCAATAGTGTTTCGGCGACTATTTAATCAAAAAAGATATGCTTTAGAATCTTCTATAGAAATCACAAATAATTGAAATAAAGCTTGTCTTTCGTTAACTGCTAAAAAATCAGCGGGTTGATTGTCTTCATAAAAAACTATCGGCCAGCGCTTCTTCAGGACTATAGTGTTCACAAGATGACGTAGTCAGGAGAAAAGACGTGGATTATCGCAAAATTATCAAAGAGGTAGGGCGGGGCAAAAATCATGCGCGCGACCTGGATTACGAAACGGCTAAAGCACTGTATACGCACATGCTGAATGGCGATGTGCCAGATCTGGAGATGGGCGGCATCCTGATTGCGCTGCGTATTAAAGGGGAAGGCGAAGCGGAGATGCGCGGTTTTTACGAGGCGATGCAGGCGCAAACGATGCGCTTAACGCCGCCAGTCGCAAAGCCGATGCCGATTGTCATCCCCAGCTATAACGGGGCGCGTAAACAGGCAAACCTGACGCCGCTGCTGGCGATTTTACTGCACAAGCTTGGATTCCCGGTTGTCGTTCACGGCGTAAGTGAAGATCCCACGCGCGTGTTGACGCAAACCATCTTTGAGCTGCTGGACATCAAGCCGACCCTTCATGCGGGTCAGGCGCAGGCGAAGCTTGACGGGCATCAGCCGGTCTATATTCCGGTTGGTGCGTTCTGCCCGCCGCTGGAAAAGCAGCTGGATATGCGCTGGCGTATGGGGGTGCGTAACAGCGCCCACACGCTGGCCAAACTGGCAACGCCGTTTGGCGAAGATGCCGCGCTGCGGCTTTCCAGCGTCTCTCATCCGGAGTACGTGACGCGAGTCGGCAAGTTCTTTGAAGAGGTTGGCGGGCGCGCTTTACTGATGCACGGCACCGAAGGGGAGGTGTATGCCAACCCGCAGCGCTGCCCGCAGATTGTGCACATTGATTCTACCGGCGCGCGCGTCATTCTGGAGCGCGGGACGGATAATCGTGATGTGGCGTTGCCCGAAGCCAAAGATCCGCACACCACCGCCCACTGGATCACCCAGTGTCTGGCGGGCCAGGTCCCTGTTCCGCACGCCATTACGCAGCAGATGGCCTGCTGTCTGCTGGCGACGGGTGAGGTGGACTCGATAGAGGACGGTCTGGCGCGCGTGGCGCAGTCTTTTTAACTAAAAAAAAGCCCGTCCAGTGGCGGACGGGCAAGCAAGGGTAACAAACAACAGGGTCAATGAGGGTTGGAGCAGCTCACCAGAGGGTTTGGCGAGGGGACAGCATTCGTTCAGGCGATTATTTGTAGATAACCGCGGTACCGCTCAGCTTGTTATTGCCGTTAGCGGAGGTAATGGTGTATCCGCTTGCACCGGCAGCAGCCGCTTTCTCAGCCAGTTTGGCTTCCAGACCGTCCAGCGTGGTCGCGCCATCAGCGCTTACCACACCGACTTTATTCATGTTCTGTGCCTGAGTTGAAGAGACTGGCTCTACGGCGAAAGCACCGAAGGACAGAGCGGACAGGGCAACAGCAGCTACAGCATATTTGATGGTTTTCATAATTAATCTCTCGCAGGTGTTTCTGTTAAGGGGACGATGTTCCGTCGATGTGATAAGTATCACGGTTTTTTTCGAGGGATAAAATCGAAGAGAATTGACGTGGTTGCTCAAAAAAATTGAATGACAAATAACTTATTGAATATTAATAAATTCAAACTGGCGATTTACACTTCTTGTTGATGCGCTTTACAGAAGAAAGATGAAGGGCACATTTTGCTACGCGGTTCGCTAAAAATCGTGAGCGTAAAGGTAAGGGCCTGTGCGGTTAACTTAGGTAAAGGAAAGTCAACGTAACTGGCTGTCTTTCGAACCCCTGCGATTATATCCCGAATGTGATGAATTTTTCGAATCTTTATGCTGCTGGCAGGTGATGCAAAGCCTTACGCCGGGGATGGCTTTTCGGCGCGCCTCGGGAATAGGGTCTCCACACTCTTCGCATTCAGTTAAGCTTTCGCCGCGCGGAATTTCACCGCGGGCACGCGCTACCGCATCTTCAATTGTACTGTTGATCTGGTCGTTAACGGCATCATCATTTGCCCAGCCGGAAGCCATTATGTCCTCCTGATATTGGTTCAGCCCTGCTTTTAATATGGGGTTAAAAAACGAACAGTCAAGGCGAGGGGGAAGAGAACTGCATCCGGTGGACAGATGCAGTCTGGGGAAAAAAGCTGATTATTTATAAATGGTCGCTGTGCCGTACATATGGTTATCGCCGCCAGCGGAATTCACCACGAAGCCTTTTGCACCTTCCTGACGGGCTTTTTCGGCAAGTTTAGACTGGAGATCGTCAAGGTTGCTGGCACGGCTTACCGAGACGGTGCCCGCAGGCCGAAGCTGGCTGGTGTCGGTACTCGGGGTCAGCGACTGAACGGCCATCGCAGAGAATGACGCAGTCGCCAGGGCGGCAGCGATAACAGCAAGGGTCAGATACTTTTTCATAATCACATCCTCATGAGGAAACAACAGGTGATTCCCCTTAAGTTTAGAAGCCGGAGGAGTGTGACTTAGCGCAAATATTTGATGATGATCTGCTTATTTTTTGAACAATATCTGTTGACATTTCGCTGACAGATCATAGACATAAAGGTGTTTGATTTATGTCGAATTTTTAATCGATGCAGAGAAAGATTTACCGTTGGGCCAGCAAAGGGTATCTTACGCCGCTGTTTAAAGGAGAACGCCATGACTTCCCAAAAGCCGGGATTGCACCCACGAAATCGCCACCGCAGCCGCTACGACATGAATGCGTTATGCCTGAGCTGCCCGCCGCTGCAGGACTACATTGTCCAGACCCCCGCGGGTGAACCTTCGGTCAACTTTGCTGACCCCCAGGCGGTTAAAATGTTGAACAAAGCGCTGCTTGCACACTATTACGGTGTGGCGAACTGGGATATTCCCGAAGGCTTTCTCTGTCCACCTGTGCCGGGCCGCGCGGATTACGTGCATCACCTTGCCGACCTTCTTGCCGAAGGTAATGAGGGCGTTGTTCCAGAGCAGGCCACCATTCTGGATATTGGCACCGGGGCGAATCTGATTTACCCGCTGATCGGCGCGCATGAATACCACTGGCGCTTTACCGGAAGCGAAATCGGTGCCGAGGCCTTTGCCAGCGCCCAGGCGATTATCAGCGCGAACCCTGGGTTAAGCCGCGCCATTCGTCTGCGTCGTCAGAAAGAGGCGGCGTCGATCTTCAACGGTATCATTCACAAAAATGAAAGCTATGACGCCACGATGTGCAACCCGCCGTTCCATGATTCGGCGGCCGCGGCGCGTGCAGGCAGCGAGCGCAAGCGCCGTAACCTGGGTCAGGCGGAAGATGCCGCGCTGAACTTCGGCGGTCAGCAGCAGGAATTATGGTGTGAAGGCGGCGAAGTGGCGTTTATCCTGCGCATGATTGCGGAAAGCAAACAGTTTGGTCGTCAGGTGAAGTGGTTCACGACGCTGGTTTCCCGCGGAGATAACCTGCCGCCACTCTACCGCGCGCTCACCGAAGCGGGTGCCGTAAAAGTGGTGAAAAAAGAGATGGCGCAGGGCCAGAAGCAAAGCCGCTTTATTGCCTGGACGTTTATGGACAATAACAAACGTCGCAAATAGCACGCCGTCGTAGGCCGGGTAAGGCGAAGCCGCCACCCGGCAACGAGGCTACAGCGTTGGCTCCTGCGGTGGGAGCGGCGCTGCGGGCGGCGGCAGTACCTGATAGGTCTGGACCGGCATCCGCACGTTCGCCAGATCGAAGTGTTTTTTCACCATGCTGTCGAGCGCAAAGCGCACCGTCCACTGCTTCAGCGGCTGGGTGGTGAACGACACGCGCAGGGTAAAGGCCGTGTTCGTCAGCCCGACAATGCCGGCAAATGACGGCTCGCCAATCACCAGTCCGCGAATATCCTCCATCTGCATCAGCTCTTCTACCGCATCGCGCAGCGCCTGCTTCGCTTTATCGGCATCCTCATGACGATCCACATCGTAGTTTGCCACCACGGAACCAATGCCGCGCACAAAGTTGGCGAAGGTGGTTATCGAGGACCAGGGAATGATGTGGTACGCCCCGGTGTCCTGGCGCACGCCCACCGAGCGAATCGACATCCTCTCAACGGTGCCGGTTAACGGCCCAATAGTCACCAGATCGCCCGTGTTCATCCCGTTCTCAAACTGGATAAAGATGCCGGTAATAATATCCTTCACCAGCGTTTGCGACCCGAAGGAGATCGCCAGCCCCAGGGCACCGGCACCGGCCAGCAGCGGGGCGATATTCACTCCGATTTCCGACAGCACAATCATAATGGTGATGGTACTGATAATGACCGCCAGCGCGTTGCGGAACAGGGTTAACAGCGTTCTTGCCCGCGCGCTGGGCAGGGGACGGCCATGAATATCCGATACCAGACGGTTCTCGATAAGGCTCGCCAGCAGCGTCCAGCCGACGGCAGAGAAGAACAAAATCAACGCGATGCGAATCAGGATGTCGACCGTTTTCTCACCCGCACCGTTGTGCAGCCAGTTCCAGAAATCAAACAGGCTCCACGCATTCAGGAGCAGCATAATCGCCACGCAGACGGTGAGGATGCGCGCCACCTTCAGCGATACCGACATCCAGCCGTTTACCCGTTTTTGCAGTTCCGGGTAATTACGCTGTACCTGCGGCGACAGGGTGATGGTTTTCGAAATCCAGCGCGACAGCAGCCCCGAGACAAACGCCGCGATGCCGATAATGGCCAGGCTTTTGAACGTCGCCCCCATCATGAATTTCAGGCTATTGCCCGGGTCGAACAGCGAGAAGAAGCACAATACGATGAAGTAGGCGCTTGCCAGCCAGTGCCACACCAGGGCGAAAGCGCGGATAAACAGGCTAAAGAACGAGAGGGAGCGATCGGCCAGATTCAGCAGGCTTTGGGTAATGGTTTTTTTATTGTGAAAGATCAGATACAGCGACCAGACGGTAATGCAGATCATGATAATGACGTTTGCCAGCGCGCCAAACTGGACGTTCACCTGGTTGGAGATGATCGGCACGGCAACCAGCAGGCCGTAGCCAATCAGCCCGCTGAGCACGCTCAGACGCAGCGCCCAGTACTTCGCCGTTTCATCCCGGATGGCGAAAGGACGCAGCGCCGGTACGTGGGGACAAAAGAGTAATCGCAGCAGCGCCTTGAAGAACTCAATCAGGGCAAAGGCATTCAGGAAAAGCGACTGCTGGAAGGCGATGGTTTTGTTGCCCGCGTTCAGCCTGTCGGCCAGCATCTGGCCTAAGAACAGCGTCAGCGCCAGCAGCAGTAAATCAATGATAAACGCTGAGGCTATCATCAACGGCAGGTGCAGCCAGCTGCTTTTCTGCTGATTCTTTCTGCGTCCCCATTGCCCCATTTTGCGGTACAGCGGCCACGCGCACAGGCGCACCAGCCAGTAAAAAAGGAAGACTGCACCAGCCAGCATCAGGAACTGCGTGGCGGCGGCGGTAAACGTTTGTGGGTTAAACGGCTTATGCGGTGAGCCAATCAGGTTGCGGTAGAGCTGAGCAAAGCGCGAGGAGAGCGCTTCCCCATAGTGTCGGCTCACGTCGGTGACGTTTTCCAGCACCGTTTTTTGTTCCTCCACCTGAGGAGGGGTGATGACAGGCACCGGCTCCTGTGGCGGCGTGGCGGCCACTTTCCGCAGCTGGCTGATGAGTTCCTGCCGGGAGGTGTCGTTCTCAAGGACGTCGGCGAGGGCTCTGTAGGCGGCTTTTTTCTGTTCGACATCGGGTTCAGGAGGGGGCGTACTTTGCTGACTGGCGGTTGTTCCGGTGGTCACGCCGGGGATCGCGACGGCGAACGATGGCGCACTAAACAGGCTAATCAACAGCAACAGGATCCACGGCACGGCGTCCTCCGGTGAAAATGTCGAACAAAATGATAAGTATAGAAGTCGGGACGCGGAGGGGGATTTTTGGGAACAATCTGGCGTAAAAAAGCCGGGCAAGCCCGGCTTTAGCGTCAAGCGAGGGATCAGGAGACGTGCTGCAGGAACTCCTGCAGACGCGGGCTCGGCGGGTTCGCTATCAATTCCTGCGGGTTACCGTCTTCCGCGATACGGCCTTTATCAATAAAGATCAGGCGGGACGCCACTTTCTCAGCGAAGCCGATTTCGTGGGTCACGATAACCATCGTCATCCCTTCTTCCGCCAGATCCTGCATGACCTTCAGCACCTCGTGGCGCAGCTCCGGGTCGAGTGCGGACGTAGGCTCATCAAACAGCATCAGTTTCGGTTTGACCGCCAGCGCGCGGGCAATTGCCACGCGCTGCTGTTGACCACCGGACAGCTCGGAAGGGTAGTGGTGCGCGCGTTCAGCCAGGCCGACTTTCGCCAGCAGATCTTTGGCCAGCGCTTCTGCCGCCGCTTTGTTGGCGCCGCGCACGCGCAGGGGGCCAAACATCACGTTCTCCAGCGCCGTCAGGTGCGGGAACAGGTAGAACTGCTGGAACACCATGCCCGCTTCCTGACGAATCAGACGGTCATCCACTTTCGGGTCATTCACCTTCAGACCGTCGACGATCAGATCGCCGCTGGTGATCTCTTCCAGCTTGTTGATGCAGCGCAGCAGGGTCGACTTACCGGAGCCGGATGGCCCGATAATGACCACCACTTCACCCTGCTGGATGTTCAGATCGATATTGTGCAGCACCTGGGTTGGGCCAAAGTGCTTGGAAACGTTTTTAAATTCAATCACAGGATTTTCATCCTTCTTTCAAGACGACGCAGAACGAAGCTCAGAACCAGAGTAATGATCAGGTAGACCACGGCCACCGCACTCCAGATTTCCAGCGCGCGGAAGTTGCCAGCAATGATCTCCTGTCCCTGACGGGTCAGTTCGGCCACGCCGATAACAATGAACAGCGACGTATCTTTAATGCTGATGATCCACTGGTTACCCAGCGGTGGCAGCATGCGACGCAGCGCCAGCGGCAGAATAACGTGGCGGATCGTTTCGCGACGTGAAAGGCCTAATGCCAGACCGGCTTCACTGAAACCTTTATGAATCGACAGCACCGCACCGCGGGTGATTTCCGCAATGTAGGCGCCTGAGTTGATCATAATGGTGACGACGGCTGCGCTGAACGGGTCGATGCGCAGGTCAGTGAACGCCATAGGCAGGGCGAAGTAAATGAACATGACCTGCACGACAATAGGGGTGCCGCGGATCACTTCGATGAAAACCAGTGCGATGTGGTTTGCAATCCAGCCACCGTAGGTACGGGCGAAACCGGCGACAAGACCGATAATCAACCCGCCAACCAGACCCAGGACCGAAATCCACAGAGTCATTTTAGCGCCTTCAAGCAAGAGTGGAATGGCAGGCCAGATGGCGCTCCAGTCAAACTGCATGATGTATTCCTGTATACCGTGGTGAAAAACGAAAAACGTAGGCCCGGTAAGCGGCAGCGCCACCGGGCGTTACAAACCTGAATTCAGGTGAAATTATTTAGGCTCGGTACCGAACCATTTTTTGTAGATTTCGTTATAGGTGCCGTTCTCTTTCAGCGTTTTCAGCGCGCCGTTAACTTTCGTGCGCAGGTCGTCGCTGCCTTTCGGGAACGCGATACCGTACTGCTGGGCTTCCAGAGACTCGCCAACGGCTTTGAACTTGCCGTTACCGGCTGTTTTGATGAAGTACAGGATGTTCGGCGTGTCGTGCAGAACAGCGTCAGCACGGTTGGTGCCGAGTTCCATGTACGCGTTGTCGATGTTCGGGAACTGACGCAGGTCTTTGGTTTTGATATTGGCTTTCGCGTAATCAACCGAACCGGTGCCGCTCTTCACTGCCACCACTTTGCCGTCGAGATCTTTCACGCTTTTTACGTCGTTATTATCGGCTTTGACCATCACCAGCAGGCCGCTTTTGTAGTAGCCATCAGAGAAGTCGATCGCTTTTTTACGTTCGTCGGTAATGGTGATACCCGCCAGCGCCAGATCAACGTTCTTGGTTTGCAGTGCCGGGATGATGCCGCTGAAGTCCATCGGCTTCAGGGTGTAATCCAGTTTGAGTTCTTTTGCGACGGCGGCCCACAGATCCACATCGAAACCAACGTATTTATCACCCTGTTTGAATTCAAACGGAACGAACGCCGTGTCGGTCGCCACAACCAGTTTGTCGGCAGCCTGAGAGGACACCGCAAAAGCCAGGGTAAGTGCAGCCAGTGAAACTTTTAATACAGACTTCATAGCATTTCCTTTTATATCCACGGGGCGATCCCCTGCGAGAACAGGTGGCACAATGAAAAAATCGTGCCAACTTTACAAGTTATTGTTTTGCAAAGGGGATGATGTCATGCATTGCACAATAAATAGGGCAATGAGGTCTTATTGCACCAAAGTGGAGCACTGTTTTGGTGCGCTTCGTTTGGCTCAACTGACGGGGAGATATTTAGCGTAAATTCTGACGAAAAAACAATCTTCCGTTAACGGTTGTGTGAGGTGATTATTACAATTTCTTCACTTTTGCACGTTCTCAGGCAAAAAACGTGCACCATAGATGTGCAAAACCCTCACCGAAGGGCGAGGGTTTGATAGAAAATTCGTATGAATTATTCGATGTTAGATTCGATGAACCACAGGAACTGATCCAGATCGCGGGAGGCAGCGGTGAAGATGTCTGCGGTATCTTCGTCTTTCGCTTCGCTAATCGCTTTGCGCACATCGTTCGCCACAATCGCATAGCGGTCCGCCAGCTCTTTCAGGTGATCCTGAACGGTATGGATATCCAGCGGATAGCTTTTCAGCGGGGTTTTGCTGTTGATCACCTGCGTGGTGCCCAGCGCCACGCCGCCTAACTGAACGGCACGTTCAGCCATCGTATCGAGGTGGGTAACCAATGCTGTGCGGAAGCCATCCAGCATTTCATGAACGGCAATAAAGTTTGCACCGCGCATATTCCAGTGGGCCTGTTTGGTGATCAGCGAAAGATCGATGAACTGGATCACCTGGCGATTCAGCAACTCAATGGTCGCTTTTTTGTCGCTGTCCGATACATCGTTACGGGTATAAAGCAGATTAGACGCTTTCGTTTTCACCAGTTTAGCGGTACTCATAATCTCATATCCTCTTGATGTTTATGTCCCAGGTAATTACGGAACTAAGTATAGCACCGGATTTTTTCTCTGCGGTTTGGCTGTGCCTATCGGTTTAATAGCGAGAAGGGGGTTGAGAATTTAATTTATTGAAAGTATTTGATAATTTATAAATTGATACAGATCAATCTTAATTGCTGAATGGGGAAGTTAACGCAGAGGAATATTTTGCTGGCAGGCGTGAGTGTGTAAGAAATTATAACGCCTGTGTTTCTGGCCTTTATTCTGCATGGCGTGGAAGCCATGCAGAATATATGGCCTTAGTTGATATCCACTTTCTCAACTTTTGGCTCCGGACGCATGGTAAGCGTCGAGCCCATTGATGCCGCGATAATCGAGCAGAGCGCCAGCGTTTGGGTCAATGTCAGGGTTTCGCCGAGAAACACCATCCCGGAAATCGCGGCAAGCGCAGGCTCCATACTCATCAGGGTGCCAAATATGCGTGTCGGCAGACGCGTCAGCGCAATCATCTCCAGAGAATAGGGGAGTGCGGTAGAGAGAATCGCGACCGCCAGACCGATGGGCATGACGGACCATTGCCAGATAGACTCTGTCGCCTGCGCCATGCCGATGGGCACAAACACGATGGCCGCAATCAGGGAACCCAACGCGACGGTCGCCGGACCGTGCTCTTCCCCAGCGCGCTGGCCGGTGAGGATATAGACAGCCCAGCAGGCACCTGCGCCCAGCGCCAGCGCTGCGCCCGTCAGGTCAATCTCAGAAACGCTCTGGCCCAGCGGCAGCAGGAACCATAAGCCCAGTACGGCCAACACGACCCAGATAAAATCGACCGGACGTCGGGAGGAGAACAGCGCCACCGCCAGCGGGCCGGTAAACTCCAGCGCGACGGCAATACCCAGCGGTATCGTCTGGATGGAGAGGTAGAACAGGTAGTTCATTGCCCCCAGGGAGAGTCCATAAAACAGCAGCGGTAAACGCTGCTCCTTTTTGAAGCGCAGACGCCACGGTTTAAAAATGACCACCAGTATTGCCGTGCCCAGCACAATACGCAGGGCGGTCACCCCGGGCGCGCCAACCAGCGGAAAAAGCGATTTTGCCAGCGAGGCGCCGCTTTGAATGGACAACATGGCAATGAGTATGACGGCTACCGGCAACCAGACCGACGACGTGCGGGATAACCCAGGCATCCTTTCTCCTGTCAGCTTATGTCAAATGAGGTAAAGGTTGCAGTGTAAAGGAAATATGCGGCTACGGTTGAGGTACTGTTGAAAAAAAAGCAGGTGAAATCCGTAAAATGGTTAAGCGCTGGTGGATTTATCGCCTGTCAGATTAGGAATAATCTGGATGAATGTAACTGCGCAGACGCGCACTATGCGCATTTAGTAGTGAAAATTGCATGTGATTTGAAAGAGATAGCTGATGCTGGAAACGTTCTGTTACAGGAAAGGTTTCATTAGACATCACGAATCACAAAGAGTTTCGCAAATTTTTTTGATATATTTAAAACTTACGGACTTACTTGGATCACATTTGAGGTGGTTATGAAAAAAATTGCATGTCTTTCAGCACTGGCCGCTGTACTGGCTGTTTCCGCAGGTACCGCTGTAGCTGCTACTTCTACTGTTACTGGTGGTTACGCTCAGAGCGACTATCAGGGCGTGATGAACAAAGCTAACGGTTTCAACCTGAAGTATCGTTACGAGCAGGATAACAACCCACTGGGCGTGATCGGTTCTTTCACCTACACCGAGAAAGATCGTTCTGAAAACGGCGCATACAACAAAGGCCAGTACTACGGTATCACCGCGGGCCCAGCTTACCGTCTGAACGACTGGGCAAGCATCTACGGTGTTGTAGGTGTTGGCTACGGTAAATTCCAGCAGACTGAAAACGAAGGTCTGAACCGCACTGCAAGCAACAGCGACTACGGCTTCTCCTATGGCGCAGGCCTGCAGTTCAACCCAATCCAGGACGTTGCTCTGGACTTCTCCTATGAGCAGAGCCGTATCCGCAACGTTGACGTTGGCACCTGGATCGCGGGCGTAGGTTACCGCTTCTAATCACTTCGGTGATTAAATAAAAAATCCGCCCACTGTGGCGGATTTTTTTTTATTTTGTTCCCTCCCGCTGTGGGGAAAGGTCCCTGGTAACTTTAAACCAGAAGCGATTCAGGTTTTGAAGTGAAATGATTAACCTTCAGCGATGCTATGGTCCGGCTGTAAATCGCCGAAGCGTTTCCGTAAGGCCGGGGCGAGGCGCAGGGATGCGCCGAGAGGGCGTGGCCTGCAGGGATGCAGGCTCATGCCCGACCCGATAGCCTGAAGGAATAAGCTGAGGGTACCGCGAAGCGGCGATTTACCGCCGGGAGCCCGGGTCGCCAGGGTGGTGGCGACTGAGCCACCCTGGCACGTTCACCGGTGATGTCGTTACAGAGTAGCAAGGAACATAAAGTGAACGGAATGACCACCAGAGCCGTATGTTCCCCCTCATCCCATCCCTCTCCCTCAAGTGAGAGGGAGTCGTCCGTGCAGGCCTCAGCCCTGTAGGAGAGGACCAGGGTGAGGGCATCAGACCGCTACTTACTCTTAATATCAAAAATATCCGTACCCAGATGGTTGTAGTCAACTTTCTGTAACTTGAAGTTGGTAACGTACACTTGGGGAGCTTTCTTGTTAGAGACAAACGGGTAAGCGTTTTTTATCTGCCCGGCGGTAATCCCCGTCCACTGCGAGAAAAACTGCAGGAAATCATTCGCTGAACGACGCGCTTTAATGACGCGATGCGTTTTATCGTCACTCGACAGCACCATAAACGGCACCTGGAAGTTCTGCTGGAACTTGTCATCGTGCGCCAGGTACTGCACCTCTTTCCCGCGCTCCTTAAACGCCAGCCCGTGATCCGAGAAATAGACCAGGGAGAAGCTGTCGCCCGTATTGCGCAGCTGATCGTAGAGCTTGCTCAGCAGGTCGTCGGTTTGCGTCATGGTGTAGAGATAGCAGGAGGTCTCTTTGGACTGCACGAACTCCGCGTATTTTCCGCCGGTCCGATCGCAGGCCTGCGGGTGCGATCCCATCAGGTGCAGGACGATCAGCTGAGGCTGGGTGCGCGGGGTCGCGAAGACCTGCGCCGTCATTTTCAGCAGCGCTTCGTCTTTGGTATTTTTGTCGGCTTCAAAGTCGCCATTTTTCAGGAACTGCACTTCGTCAGCCCGTTTGGCGATGCTGGCAATCGCCGTATCGTATTCGCCAATTTGCCCCTGATTCGAGAACCACCACGTCTGAAAACCTGCGCGGTTTGCCAGGGTGACGAAATTATCCTGATACTGCGGTTTGCCATCCACCACCCGATTAAGGGTCAGGCCGAGCGATTTCTGCGTTGAGCCACTGGCCGCGACATAATCGGTAAACAGGGTGCCTTTGACCGAACTGGCAAACGGGGTGTTATCCCAGTGGCCGCCAAACGCCCCCATTGCATCGCGACGCGCGCTTTCGCCAATCACCACCACATAGGTGTGATATTTCGGCTTAACGGCCAGCACGTTCCAGGTGTCTTTCATATTGGAAAGCTCAGCCATGCGGGCCTGTTCGTCGAGAACCTCTTTATTATTTACAACGACGTCTTTCACGAAGCGGAAAACCGGATAGCCGATGTTAATAAGTCTTAGCTTACCGTCCCAGGGAATATTCTGGATGGGGGCGACAAACGCCACGGCAACGCTGAATACCAGACAGAGTATGTCGATCTTACCCCAGGATTTTTTCTCGCCCGGCTGACGACGGATGGCGATAACGCCCAACGCGAAGATAAAGAGCCCGACCACGTAGCTGTACCACGGGAAGATCGTCAGGATCTCCGTCGACTCTTCCATATTGGTCGAATGCAGCGCCAGCAGGGTATTAAAGTTTGGCGAGCCGTACGCCTGACCAAACGGAAAATAGAGTGCCGCAACCAGCGAACAGATGCCGATTAATGCTTTTTGCGCGCGCGGCGCGGCTCGCCACAGCACATGCAGAATGCAGGTGAAGGCCACCGCGTAGAGCAGACTAAAGGGATAACCGAGCGCAAAGTTAATCAGTAATGACTGCAAAAAGTAAAACCCCGTCCACGGGCTTAAGGCCCGGCTGCGGGTCACAACGGTATCTATCAGGGTTAAATTCATAGGTCACTATCATGGATGAAAACGCCATGTGCTCACCCTGGCGTCAAGGGTCATAACCTGCCTGACAGTGCGTGGAGAGGGAATGAGGGTCCGCTTCAGCGAGCCGCAAATTGTGCAGGGCTGCAAGAAGATAGTGCGAGCGCTAAATAATATCAACACTTGCTAAGCAGATGTTTTGCGAAGGGGATTGCAAATCCGTAAAAAAGATCGGGAATAGGGCGGCTGGAAGCCAGTTTATAGCGAAAATGTGACGGGGAAATGAAGCGGCGTACCGCGACGCCGCTTAGTGGGAAGGTTTGTCATCCTGATGCGGTTTGCCGTTAAACATATCGCACAGCATGTTCAGCAGCATTAAGCGCACTTTAAAGGGTGAGTGGGTAAACACGGTCATGCACCTCTTGAATTCGTTCATAAGACCTCCTGATTTTTGATCCCTTCGATCCGTGAAGGGTGACTGCATTACATACAGATATAGCACAGGCTATATTGTATAGCTATGGCTATTTCGTTAATTTTTTGTGCTTGTGGAGGGATGGTTTACAATGTGCGCTCTCGATACCGGGCGCTGGAAGCGTCACCCCACTGAGGAAGTACAATGAACCGTCGCGCAGGTAAGCCAACCATTAAAAAAACGACGCAACTGGTGAATGTTGAAGAGCATGTCGAAGGTTTTCGCCAGGTCCGTGAAGCGCACCGGCGTGAACTGATTGATGATTATGTTGAACTCATTTCCGATCTGATTCGTGAGGTCGGGGAAGCGCGTCAGGTCGATATGGCCGCCAGGCTGGGGGTATCGCAGCCAACTGTCGCAAAAATGTTAAAACGTCTCGCCTCCGTGGGCCTAATCGAAATGATCCCCTGGCGCGGGGTCTTTCTGACACCAGAAGGGGAGAAACTCGCGCAGGAGAGCCGCGAGCGCCACCAGCTTGTCGAGAATTTTTTACTGGTGCTGGGCGTCAGCCCGGAGATTGCCCGCCGGGATGCGGAAGGAATGGAACACCACGTCAGCGAAGAGACGCTGGTGAAGTTTCGTGAGTTTACGCTTAAATATGGTCCCTCCGCTGAATGAAAATCCCTGGACTGCAGGCCCTGGCACGCGATCGTTTCTTCCATCTCTTATTACTCATTGGCGCAGGGTTAAGCCTCTTTGTGCCGTTTGCGCCGCAGGCCTGGCCCGCTGCCATTGACTGGCGCACCATCATTACCCTGAGCGGCCTGATGATGCTCACCAAAGGGGTCGAGCTGAGCGGCTATTTTGACGTGCTGGGCCGTAAAATGGTGCGCCGCTTTGCCACCGAGCGCAGGCTGTCCCTGTTTATGGTGTTCTCCGCCGCGGTGCTGTCGACGTTTCTGACCAACGACGTGGCGCTGTTTATCATCGTGCCCCTCACGCTCACTCTGCGTAAGCTTTGCGAGATACCGGTCAGCCGGCTGATCATCTTTGAAGCGCTCGCCGTTAACGCCGGTTCTCTGTTAACGCCTATCGGCAACCCGCAAAATATCCTCCTCTGGGGACGTTCCGGGCTGTCGTTCGCCGCCTTTACCTGGCAGATGGCGCCGCTGGCGCTGGTGATGATGCTGTCGCTGATGGCGGTGTGCTGGTTTGCGTTTCCGGATAAAAAACTGCAATACCACAGCGGCACCACGGGCCCGCAGTGGCAGCCGCGTCTGGTCTGGAGCTGTCTCGGGTTATACATCGTCTTTCTGTTCGCGCTGGAGCTGAAGTATGAGCTGGCGGGTGTCCTGCTGGTCGCCGCAGGCTTTGTCGTCCTGGCGCGGCGCGTGCTGGTCAGCGTGGACTGGACCCTGCTGCTGGTCTTTATGGTGATGTTTATTGATGTGCATCTTCTCATCCAGCTTCCGGTGCTGCAGAACGTGCTGCACAGCGTCAGCACGCTGTCTCAGCCGGGACTGTGGCTGACGGCGATTGGCCTGTCGCAGTTTATCAGCAACGTGCCGTCCACCATTCTGCTGCTCAACTATGTTCCGCCGGACACGCTGCTGGCCTGGGCGGTGAATATCGGCGGGTTTGGGCTGTTGCCCGGCTCGCTGGCCAACCTGATTGCCCTGCGCATGGCCAACGACCGTCGTATCTGGTGGCGCTTCCATCTCTGGTCGATACCGATGCTGGTTTGGGCCGCGGCAATCGGTTTCGGAATATTCCTTCTCATATAGTGCGCAATTTGTCAGTTTTTCCTGGCAAACGTATAGCAACGTCCTAGCTTTAGTGAACGGCATAGTGTGATGCCGCTCACTGACAGGACCGTTGCTGAACTATGGCTGAAGATCAAAATAAGCCTGCTGACGAGCAGGACAAAAATAATAATGAGCGTAAGCGCCCGGGCAAAAAACCGTTAATTATCCTCGGCATTGTCGTGGTGGTGATGGTTGTCGTGGCGCTGGTCTGGTGGTTTTTAACCCGTAACGAAGAGACGACTGACGACGCCTTTACCGACGGCGACGTGGTGACGATTGCCCCGAAAACGGCAGGCTACGTCACCGAGCTGCGGGTGCGCGATAACCAGCGCGTGAAAAAGGGCGATCTGCTGGTGGTCATCGATCCGCGTGATACCACCGCGCAGCGCGATCAGGCTCAGGCCCAGCTTGGGCTGGCCATCGCGCAGCTGCATCAGGCTCAGGCGCAGCTGGCGCTCTCAAAAGTGCAGTATCCCGCCCAGCGTGACGAAGCCAAAGCGCAGGTGCTGAAAGCGCAGGCCGATCTGGCGAACGCGCAGGCGGAGTACCGTCGCCAGCGCGGCGTCGACCCGCGGGCAACTACCCAGCAAAGCATTGATTCCGCGAACGCTCAGCTGCGCAGCGCGCAGGCGGGGCTGGCCAGCGCCCAGGCGCAGCTGGAGGTGGCAGAGCAGGTCCAGCTGCAAATCCGCCAGCAGGAAACCAACGTTGAAGCGCGCGAGCGTCAGGTCGATCAGGCGAAAGCGCAGCTGGAAACGGCCAATCTGAACCTCTCTTACACCGAAGTCCGCGCCCCGTTCGACGGGTTTGTCACCAAACGCAACGTGCAGCCCGGCACGCTGGTGCAGGCGGGTACGGCGCTGTTCTCCCTGGTTTCGCCGAACGTGTGGGTGGTGGCGAACTTCAAAGAGTCCCAGCTTGAGCGCATGAAGCCCGGCGATAAGGTCACCGTGTCCGTCGACGCGTGGCCGGATATGGCGCTTGAGGGCCATGTTGACAGTATCCAGCAGGGCAGCGGCTCGCGCTTCTCCGCCTTCCCGGCAGAAAATGCCACCGGTAACTTTGTCAAAATTGTGCAGCGCGTGCCGGTCAAAATCGTGATTGATAAGGGGCTCGATCCGAACAAACCGCTGCCGCTGGGGCTGTCGGTTGCGCCGAAGGTGACGGTGGAATGACGGATCACAGCCACGACAGCTGGAAGCCCGCCAGCAACCCGTGGGCGGTGGCGATTGTCGTCACCCTGGCGGTGTTTATGGAAATTCTGGACACCACTATCGTCAACGTGGCGCTGCCTCACGTGGCAGGCTCGCTCTCGTCCAGTTACGACGAATCCACCTGGGTGTTAACCAGCTACCTGGTCGCGAACGGCATCGTGCTGCCCATCTCGGCGTTTCTGAGCCGCGTCTTCGGCCGCAAGCAGTTCTTCCTGATCTGCATCGTCATGTTCACCGTCTGCTCGTT
Organism: Enterobacter sp. TCD1-1; assembly: GCF_020567405.1. Classification (NCBI taxonomy): domain Bacteria; kingdom Pseudomonadati; phylum Pseudomonadota; class Gammaproteobacteria; order Enterobacterales; family Enterobacteriaceae; genus Enterobacter; species Enterobacter sp. TCD1-1. The sequence continues at coordinate 516,610 of NZ_JAJCXF010000001.1, forward strand.
CCTCTGCGGCATCGCCACCGAGCTGTGGCAGATCATCCTGTTCCGCGTGATGCAGGGCTTTTTTGGCGGCGGACTACAGCCCACGCAGCAGTCGGTACTGCTCGACTACTTCAAGCCGGAGGACAGGGGCAAAGCCTTTGGGCTCTCGTCCATCGCGATTATTGTTGCACCGGTCCTCGGCCCGACGCTGGGGGGCTGGATCACCGACAACTACTCCTGGCGCTGGGTGTTCTTTATCAACATCCCGGTGGGGATTGTCACGGTGCTGGCGATCTACCAGTTGCTGGAAGATCCGCCGTGGGAGAGCAAGTCAAAAGAGAAGCTGACTATCGACTGGACGGGGATCGGCCTGATTGCCCTGGGGCTGGGCTGCCTGCAGGTGATGCTTGACCGGGGGGAAGATGAGGACTGGTTCTACTCGAACTTTATTCGTACCTTCGCGGTGTTAACGCTTATCGGCATTATCGGTGCCATTTACTGGCTGGTGTATGCCAGAAAACCGGTGGTGGATCTGCACTGCATGAAGGACCGCAACTTTGCCATCTCCAGCCTGCTGATGGCGGGGATGGCGATGATTTTGTACGGCAGTTCCGTGGTGATCCCGCAGCTGGCGCAGCAGGACCTGGGCTATACCGCCACCTGGTCAGGGCTGGTGCTGTCGCCCGGGGCGGTGCTGATTGTGCTGACCATTCCGCTGGTGCTGAAGCTGATGCCGGTGGTACAGACGCGCTGGATTATTGCCTTTGGCTTTACCTGTCTGGCGGTGTCGTTCTTCTGGTCGCGCACGCTGACCCCGGATATCGACTTCGAGACGCTGGTGCTGTTCCGCAGCGCCCAGTCGCTGGGGCTGGGGTTCCTGTTTGTGCCCCTGACCACCATTGCCTTTATTTCGATTCCAAGACGGCTGAATGCCGATGCGGCTGCGCTGTTCACCATGTTCCGTAACGTCGCGGGCTCGGTCGGGATCTCGCTGTCGACGGCGGCCATCACCGAACGATCCCAGGCGCACAGCGCGCATCTGGCGTACCACGCCTCGCCGTTTAACGAGCAGTTCCAGCAGGCGATACGCGAAAGCGCCCAGGCGATCCAGAACTTCACGACCCAGGTGGGAGACCCCACCGGCATCGCCACCGGACGCCTGTATCAGACCATGATCGAGCAGTCGCGCTTTTTGGCCTACATCGACGTCTTCACCATCCTGAGCGCCGTGGCCTTGCTATTGATTCCGTTTTGTTTGTTGCTCTCGCCGGTTAAGAGCGAGGGGAGTGCAGGAGCACATTGATGATACACAGACGTTTACACCCCCTGATGATAATGATGCTGCTGGCAGGTTGCGCCGTCGGGCCGGACTATCAGCCGCCCGCGCCGCCTGCCGTTACGCACTGGAACGATAAGGGCGACAGCGCGGTAAAATCGCAGACGACCTCCGCCGCGACCAACCCGCGCTGGTGGAAGACCTTCGGCTCGTCACAGCTCGACAGCCTGGTGGAACGCGCCATCGCCGGGAACCTGACGCTGCAGCAGACGGTGCTGCGCATCGCCGGCGCGCGCGAACAGATTAACCAGGCGGGCGGGGCATTTTATCCGTCGGTGAACGGCAATCTGCAGGCGACGCGCCAGCAGCTCGGGCTGGAAGGGGAGCTGAAATCCCACGGCGTGTATGACCAGGTGGATAGCATCGATCCCGCTCTCAAGGGCGCGCTGGGACCGCTAACGCAGCCGATCAACCTCTACCAGGGCAGCTTCGACGCCCAGTGGGAAATTGACCTGTGGGGTAAGGTGCGTCGACAGGTGGAAGCCGCCGAAGCGCAGCAGAAAGCGGCTATCGAGCAGCGTAACGACGCGCTGGTGTCGCTGGAGGCGGAAGTGGCGCGCGCGTGGCTCCAGCTGCGCGGGGCGCAGAGCGTTATCGCCACGCTGAACACCCAGATTAAAAGCGCGCAGCAGACGCTGGATCTGACCGAGAGCCGCCAGCGCGGCGGGCTGTCGCCGCAGATGGACGTGGAGAATGCGCGTGCACAGCTGGGTAACCTGGAGGCGCAGCTGCCGCAGTACCAGGCGCAGGCGCGTCAGGCGATGAATGGCCTGGCAATCCTCCTGGGCAAGCCGCCGGGGGCGCTCGATGCGGAATTACAAAGCGTGCAGCCGATGCCCGCGCTGCCGGATATCGTGCAGACCGGCATTCCGTCGACGCTGGCACGCCGCCGTCCGGACGTGCGTGAAGCGGAGGCGAATCTTCATGCCGCCACGGCGCAAATCGGCGTCTCGGTGGCGGAGTTGTTCCCGAGCTTTACCCTCTCCGGGCAGTTTGGCCTGCGCAACAGCGAAACCAACTGGCTGACCGACTGGAGCAGCCACTTCTACAGCTTTGGCCCGCAGGTCTCCATTCCCATCTTCCAGGGCGGTCGGCTGGTCTCCAGCGTGAAGGTGGCGCGCGCGCAGCAGGGGGCGGCGGTGCTGGACTATCGTCAGACGGTGCTCACCGCGCTTGGCGATGTCGAAAATGCGCTGGTGAGCTATCGCACAGACCAGCAGCGTGAAGCGGGTCTCGCAAAAACGATCGACGCCCTGCAAAACGCCTTTGACCTGGCGAGCGACAGCTATCGTCAGGGGATCGCCAGCTTCATTGACGTGCTGGACGCCCAGCGGCAGCTGGCCCAGGCCGAGCAGCAGCGCGCGCAGGCGCAGGTGCAAAGCGCGCTCGATCTGGTGGCGCTCTACAAGGCGCTCGGCGGCGGCTGGGAGCCGTATCAGCAGGTGCAATTACCGGACTACAGCGTCTTTGGCGACGCCCCGCGCGGATAAATTTTCAGAGGATTGGGCAAGAAACGGACAGGAACGCCACATTCGCGATGGCTGAGGGGCGGGTATAACTATCGGGTACCCCTTAAACGACATGCGAGGATTATCTTATGCGTTATCAAAAACTGGGCAACACCGGTCTGTTCGTTTCTGAACTGTGCCTCGGCACCATGACCTTCGGCGGTGAAGGCGGCATGTGGGGCAAGATTGGTCAGCTCCAGCAAAGCGAAGCAGAACAGCTGCTGGGCCGCGCGCTGGATGCCGGGATCAACTTTATCGATACCGCGGACGTTTACTCGGAAGGGCGTTCGGAGGAGATCACCGGCCAGGCGCTGAAAAACCTGAAAATCCCCCGCGAGAACGTGGTCGTCGCGACCAAAGTGTTCGGCGAAACCGGAACGGCAGGGGTGAACTCGCGCGGCAGCTCGCGCTATCACATCATCAGCAGCGTGAAGGAGAGCCTGCGCCGCCTGCAGCTCGATCATATCGATCTCTATCAGCTGCACGGCTTCGACCCGGCCACGCCGATTGAAGAGACGCTGTATGCGCTGGATAACCTGGTGCAGCACGGCCACGTGCGCTATATCGGCGTCTCGAACTGGGCGGCGTGGCAGATTGCCAAAGCGCTGGGCATTTCCGAGCGTCTCGGGCTGGCGCGTTTCGCATCCCTCCAGGCGTATTACACCATCGCCGGACGCGATCTTGAGCGCGAGCTGGTGCCGATGATGCAGAGCGAAGGCGTCGGGCTGATGGTCTGGAGCCCGCTGGCGGGCGGCCTGCTGAGCGGAAAATATGGCCGCGACGGGCAGAGCGAAGCCGGTGGTCGTCGTCTGGAGTTTGATTTCCCGCCGGTGAACAAAGATCGCGCCTTCGACTGCGTGGACGTGATGCGCACTATCGCCGAAAGCAAGGGTGTCTCCGTCGCGCAAATCGCGCTGGCGTGGTTGCTGCACCAGAAAGCGGTGACCAGCGTCATCATTGGCGCGAAACGCGTTGAACAGCTGGACGACAACATTGCCGCCACCGGGATCCGTCTCAGCGAAGACGAGCTTAAACAGCTGGATGCGGTGAGCGCGCTGCCGCGGGAATATCCTGGCTGGATGCTGGAGCGGCAGGGTGAGTATCGCCGTAATCAGCTCGCGCAGCAGTAACATTCCGCATCAGGTAATTTTTTAATTTGTTTGCCCCTCGTTGCAGCAGTCGGCAAAAGCTGTTTATTTCATTAAGCATGCTTTTGCCGATTTAACGATGGGCCGTGGCGGCAATCAGCAACCGTCTTTGCAGGTTGCCGCTGGATTTTGCTCAAGGACTCTTACCAGCAGGGCTCGGGGTTCTCTAACTACATCTGTTCCAATTGACAGTACTTTGCCGTCCCGTTCTGCTGAATACTTCGCGACAACATCACCGAACGCATTTCGCTGCAGGGCGACCTCTTGTCCTGCTTTTACCGTGTCGCCGGGTTTAACGAAAACTTCCGCAAACCCACCTGTGGTTGCACGTATTGAACTGATAGCATTACCAATATACGTTTTATTGCTGCTGGCGGTTGCGCCGATTTTGCCTTCAATAACCTTGTAGTGGATCAGTACATTGAGGGCACCCTCTAAGCCCCGGGCAATCATATCCTGCTGGTAAATCCTCGGTTCTCCCGTCTCGGCCGTTATCGCCGGGATACCATTTTGAATAAAGGTTGTCTCCATTGAGCCGGCTTCGCCGGGATCTTTCTTAATTTGATCGGCCGGAAAAAGTTCTGCAATCGTCCGGGCATCCGCATTGCGGTAGTCGGCATAAATGAACAGCGGATAAGCCGTTCCGGTAGACTGGGTGTGATAGTCAATCGCCAGGTCTACATTTCCCTTGTAAACCTTATTCCACATCATCCATGCCTGACGCTCAGCAGAGTTACCCGTTTCTTTTCCTGGATGTACGCGGTTGTAGTCGATCGTCTCACCACCATCGGTTGAAACAGACCATGTCCGGGAAACCCTTTCAAGACCAGAACGGTTTGGGCCAATAATACCAATAACGCTTCCTTTCATTTTGGCGGGGTCCAGTTGTTCCATTACTTTTTGGACGATGCGAACCCCATTTAGCTCATCCCCGTGGACGCCCGCCTGCAGCAGAACTTTCTTCCCGTCCGTTTTTCCTTTTGCCACCATGATGGGGACATACCAGCGCTGTCCCGTTCCTGTCTCAACCCCCTCGAACATGAAGCGATGTTGTCCTGCTGTCAGGTCAGCTACATCCAGAGTCGAGATAACAGGTACTCCCTGCACCTTATCACCCGTATACACCGTTGCCGCGTGAGTCATTGAGCATGACAACGCTAAGCTAAGAGCGAATGCGATACGGCTAGTAGATATCTTCATGTGCGTCATTTTCCATTTGATAAAGTTGAGATTTTTATTTTCCGGCCAGGGCCTGGGTTCATGCTCATTAAGTTAATAATGATTTTATGAGGCCAGCCAGTGGCACGATTGGGAAATGTGATTTTGCATAGGCTAACGCTCCGGCCTCAGGAAAAGGATTTGCGCGATCCATTTTCCTGCCCGGCTTCTTCTTTCCAACATGCCTCACAAAAAACGATCCTCCTCTTTGATCGTTTTTACATCTTCGCCTATATGACTAGTCATGAAATTTTAAATGACTAGTCATATAGGGAGAGAACATGAACAATCAGCTGCCGGCCAACTTTTTATGGGGCAACTCGGTCTCCAGCATGCAGACGGAAGGGGCCTGGAACGAAGGCGGGAAGGGGATGTCGGTGTATGACATTCGTGAAGCCGGGGAGAACGTCTCCGACTGGAAAGTGGCGACCGACTCCTACCACCGCTACCGGGAAGATTTCGACCTGATGCAGGATCTGGGCATGAACTGCTACCGCTTCCAGATCTCCTGGAGCCGCGTCTGCCCGCAGGGCGACGGCCCGTTTAACGACGAAGGCATCGCATTTTACGACCGCTTTATTGACGATCTGATCGCCCGCGGCATCGAGCCGATGATCTGCCTGTACCATTTCGACATGCCGCTCGCGCTGGCGCAGGAGTACAACGGCTTTATCGATCGCCGCGTGATGGACGCCTTTATCCGCTATGGCAAAAAGATGATCGACTGCTTTGGCGACCGCGTGAAGTACTGGCTGACCTTCAACGAGCAGAATATTTTCCATATGCCGGAAGCCTTCCGCATTTCCGGCTATATGAAAGGCGAGAAAACCCTGCGCGAGCTGTACCTGCTCCAGCACCATACGATGGTGGCGCACATGGCGCTGACCGAATACCTGCACCAGACGAAACCGGGCCAGCTGATGGGCGGCATGCTGGCGCACCAGCTGATCTACCCGGCCACCTGCAAACCGCGCGATATCTTCTGCGCCCAGCAGTATGACGAATTCCTCAACCAGAATTTGCTGCGCGTCTTTGCCGGGCAGGGCTACAGCCCGGCGGTGATGGCGGTGGTGGAGCAGGAGGGCTTTGGCGATATCTACCGCGCAGACGATCTCGCGCTGCTGGCGCGCACCCAAAACGACTATATGGCCTTCAGCTACTACGCCAGCAAAACGCTGGACAGCGATGCGATCCCGGAAGGCACGCCGGTCAACTATTATCTGCTGCACGGCGAGAAAAATAACCCCTACCTGAGAGCCACCGAGTGGAACTGGCAGATCGACCCGCTCGGTTTTCGCACCATCATTACCCGCTATTACAACGACTGGCGCCTGCCGGTGTTCCCGATTGAAAACGGCATTGGGGTAATTGAGTCCTGGGACGGGGTGAACCCGATTGAGGACACCTACCGCATCGACTACCACCGGGCGCACATCGAGGCGATGAAAGCGGCGATGTTCGAGGACGGGGCAGAGGTCATTGGCTACCTCGGCTGGGGGTTAATCGACATTCTCAGCTCCCAGGGCGACATGCGTAAGCGCTACGGCGTGGTCTATGTCAACCGGGAAAACCACGACCTGAAAGACCTCAGGCGCGTGCCGAAGAAGAGCTACGCGTGGTTAAAACAGGTTATCCATACCAACGGACGCGAGATGTAAGCCGTACGCTGCCGGGCCGTTTTTGTGACTGATTGATGGGAACACGCCGCTATGTCTGAAACAAAAATCACACCGCACATGCAGTCCTTTGTCGATAAGTTTGTCGAGTTCTCGGCGCGCCTGGCAAACCAGGTGCACCTGCGCTCCCTGCGCGACGCCTTCGCTACGGTAATGCCCATTTTCATCCTCGCCGGTCTGGCGGTGCTGGTGAACAACGTGGTGTTTCCGTGGATGTTTAAGGGCGATACGCTGGCGCATTTTCAGGTGTGGGGCGAGGCGATTATCAACGGCACGCTGAACATCGCCGCGCTGCTGCTGGCCCCGATGATTGCCTGGTCGCTGGCGCGCAACAAAGATTTCGACAACCCGGTCTCGGCAGTGGTTATCGCCGTCAGCAGTTTTATCATTATGATGCCGATGCGCTTACAGATTACGCCCGTCGGCAGCGACGCTGCGGTCAGCGTGACGCAGGTGCTGACCTTCGCCAATATCGGCTCCACCGGGATTTTCGCCGGGGTGCTGATTGGGCTGCTCTCAACGGAAGTGTTTATCGCCATCTCGCGGTTGAAGGCGCTGCACATTTCGCTCGGGGAAAACGTCCCCCCGGCGGTGAGCAAATCCTTTACCGCGCTGATCCCAACCATTCTCACGCTTTCCCTGTTCGCAGTGCTCGCGGCGATACTGGCAAACGTGCTGCATACGGACCTGATCCATCTCATTACGACCTTCATCCAGCAGCCGCTGCGGCTGATCAACACCAGCCTGCCGGGGACGATTTTCATCTACAGCTTCGGCAACTTCCTGTTCACGCTCGGTATTCATCAGTCGGTGGTCAACAGCGTGGTGCTGGAGCCGTTCCTGCTGATCAATACCAACGAAAACATGCTGGCCTTCGCCAACGGTCAGCCCATTCCGCACATCATCAACAATATCTTCGTGCCGACGTTCGGCATGGTGGGCGGCACCGGCAGCACGATCTCGCTGCTGATCGCCATTTTTATCTTCTCCCGACAACAGTCGGCGAAGCAGGTGGCGCGTCTCTCGCTGGCGCCGGGCCTGTTTAATATCAACGAGCCGGTGATTTTTGGCCTGCCGATCGTGTTTAACCTGCCGCTGATGATCCCATTCGTGCTGCTGCCCGCGATAGGCATTTACTTCGCCTGGCTCTGTACCACGCTGGGATTCATGTCGCGCTGCGTGGTGATGATCCCGTGGACCACGCCGCCGATTCTCAGCGCCTGGCTGGCCACGGCGGGAGACTGGCGGGCGGTGGTGGTGCAGTTGGCAATCATCGTATTTGGTGTATTCTTCTACCTGCCTTTCCTCAAAATTGCCGAGCGAGTGGCCTTGAAAAACAGCGGGATAGAAAACTAACAGAAAGGAAGGACGATGGCGGCGAAGTACATCACCATAGCGCGGGAAATCAAGAAACGCATTATCAGCCAGCAGTACGCCGCCCATGAACCGCTCCCGGACCAGTTTGCGCTGGCGGCGGAGTTCAGCACCAGCCGGATGACCATCCAGCAGGCGATGCGTCAGCTGATCGTCGAAGGGCTGGTCTACACCCGCCAGGGCCAGGGGACGTTCATTCGCAAAAATTTCCTCCAGCTTTCGCAGTGGGATCTCTCCGGCAGCGACTACTTTGGCGCGACCAAAACCTGGGCGCATCTGGGTAAGGTTACGAGCCAGGTGGTGCATTTCGAACTGCGCTTCCCGAACGAAAAAGAGCAGGCGTCGCTGATGATTAACGCCGATGCGCCGATCTACGACTTCATTCGCCTGCGTTTGCTGAACGGCGAACCGATGTCGCTGGATTCCACGGTGATGCCGATGAATCTGGTGCCGGGCCTGACGAAAAACCATCTTGAAGGTTCGGTGTTTCAGTACGTTCAGGAGACCCTGGGGCTGAAAATTATGGGCTCGTATCGGGTGGTGCGGGCGCTTAAGCCCAGCGCGCTGGACAGAGAGCATCTGGTCTGCGAGGAAACCGATCCGGTACTGGAGGTGGAGCAGGTCATTTATCTGGAAGATGGCACGCCGCTGGAGTATGCCCACTGTCACTATCGGTACGACCACGGCGGGATTGTGATCGTGAATAACGGGTAAAAAAAAGCGGGCCTCGAAGCCCGCTTTTTTAATGCGCGTGACGTGATTAGTTCAGACGTACCGGCATACCGGAACGGTTCTGAACGGCCTGGTCAACAATCGCTGTTTCAACGTCTGGCTGAGACGTTACCGCCTGTACCGCGCTGTTCAGCGTAACAGGAACGACTTCGTTGTTGTTGATCTGGTCTTCGCTGGTGGACAGCGGGTTGTGCACTTCGATGTAGCGGCTGCCGTCTGGCTCAGACGTCGCTTTCACCGGTTCGTTGATGAACTGCACGCGCGTACCGACCGGCACGTTTTCGAACAGGAACTTGATGTCGTCATTACGCAGACGCACGCAGCCGTGGCTCACGCGCAGGCCGATACCGAAGTTGGCGTTGGTGCCGTGAATCGCATACAGACGGCCAATGTACAGGGCATACAGACCCATCGGGTTATCCGGGCCTGCTGGCACAACGGCTGGCAGCGGTTCGCCCGCAGCGATGTATTCCGCGTGCATTTTGGCGGTTGGCGTCCAGGTTGGGCCCGCTTTCTTACGTTCAACTTTGGTGGTCCAGTTCAGCGGGGTGTCTTTACCCAGCTGGCCGATACCGATTGGCAGCACGATCACGGTATTGGTGCCTTTCGGGTAGTAATACAGACGCATTTCGGCGCTGTTAATTACGATACCTTCATGAACGGTATCCGGCAGGATCAGCTGCTGAGGGATATTCAGCACGGTACCTGCTTTCGGCAGGTACGGGTCAACGCCCGGGTTCGCTTCCAGCATGTTAGACAGACCCAGCTGGTACTGCGCCGCGAAATACTCCAGCGGCTGAGAGTTACCTTCAGGAACCGTCACCACCTGGTTTTGACCCACCAGACGGCTTCCGTCGGTCGGCAGGGGATACGTCACCGCAGACGCGGTCTTACAAAAACCTACTACGGCTAACGCCGCCGCAAAAAGCGCTGTTAATTTCATGTTCATGTTGTGCGAGGTATCTAAGCCATTCTGGCGATGAGTTGATAAGTCTGAATCTGTGATGGGAGCGCATTATATGTGCATTCCCGCTCACTGGGAATTCAGATGTGTACGAAATCACATTTTTTTCGATTTTGTTAAAGTTTAGTGGATGGTTGCAACGCGGGATCTCAATTCGGAATTGTGGCATAATGCCGTGTTTATCACACTTTTCGCAGGAATCTCCCCGTGTTAGTTACCAGCAACGTCACTATGCAGTTTGGCAGTAAGCCGCTGTTCGAAAACATTTCCGTCAAATTTGGCGGCGGCAACCGTTACGGCCTGATTGGTGCCAACGGTAGCGGTAAATCCACCTTTATGAAGATCCTCGGCGGCGATCTGGAGCCGACCCTCGGCAACGTGTCGCTCGATCCGAACGAACGCATCGGTAAGCTGCGTCAGGATCAGTTCGCCTTCGAAGAGTTCACCGTGCTCGACACCGTGATCATGGGGCACGCGGAGCTGTGGGAAGTGAAGCAGGAGCGCGATCGCATCTATGCGCTGGCCGAGATGAGCGAAGAAGACGGCTATAAAGTGGCCGAGCTGGAAACGCAGTACGGCGAGATGGACGGTTACTCTGCGGAAGCGCGCGCGGGCGAGCTGCTGCTGGGCGTGGGTATTCCGGTTGAACAGCATTACGGCCCGATGAGCGAAGTTGCGCCAGGCTGGAAGCTGCGTGTGCTGCTGGCTCAGGCGCTGTTCTCTAACCCGGACATCCTGCTGCTCGACGAACCGACGAACAACCTGGACATCGACACCATCCGCTGGCTGGAGCAGACGCTTAACGATCGCGACAGCACCATGATCATCATTTCGCACGACCGTCACTTCCTGAACATGGTCTGTACGCACATGGCGGATCTGGACTACGGCGAGCTACGCGTCTATCCGGGCAACTATGACGAGTACATGACGGCAGCCACCCAGGCGCGCGAGCGTCTGCTGGCGGACAACGCCAAGAAAAAAGCGCAGATTGCCGACCTGCAGTCCTTCGTCAGCCGCTTCAGCGCTAACGCCTCTAAATCCCGTCAGGCAACCTCGCGTGCGCGTCAGATTGATAAAATCAAGCTGGAAGAGGTTAAAGCCTCCAGCCGTCAGAACCCGTTCATCCGCTTCGAGCAGGACAAGAAGCTGTTCCGTAACGCGCTGGAAGTGGAAGCCCTTACCAAAGGCTTCGATGAAGGCCCGCTGTTTAAAAACTTCAACCTGCTGCTGGAAGTGGGCGAGAAGATTGCCATTCTGGGCGCCAACGGCGTGGGTAAATCTACCATGCTGAAAACCCTGGTCGGCGAACTGCAGCCGGACAACGGCACCGTGAAATGGTCCGAAAACGCGCAAATTGGTTACTACGCGCAGGACCATGAGTACGAGTTCGAAAATGACCTGACCGTCTTTGACTGGATGAGCCAGTGGAAGCAGGAAGGCGACGACGAGCAGGCGGTGCGCAGTATTCTGGGTCGTCTGCTGTTCAGCCAGGACGACATCAAAAAGCCTGCTAAAGTGCTCTCCGGTGGCGAGAAGGGCCGCATGCTGTTCGGCAAGCTGATGATGGAAAAACCAAATATCCTGGTGATGGACGAACCGACTAACCACCTGGACATGGAATCGATCGAATCCCTGAACATGGCGCTGGAGATGTATCAGGGCACCCTGATCTTCGTCTCTCATGACCGTGAGTTCGTCAGCTCGCTGGCGACCCGCGTGATCGAAATTACGCCAGAGCGCGTGGTGGACTTCACCGGTAACTACGAAGATTACCTGCGCAGCAAAGGTATCGACGGCTAAAAAAAAGCCCGGTGGCGCTTCGCTTACCGGGCCTACGGGTGACTTTGTAGGCCGGGTAAGGCGAAGCCGCCACCCGGCAATGTTCAGAGCACCCACTCACTCCCTTCAACACCGTTCACCCGCAGCGTACGTTTTTCCCCCGCCGGTAATGACACCTTCAGCGCTTTCCACGCCGGACGATAATCCCCCCGCGCGTTCACCTTCAGGTTGATGGTTGCGCCATCGCACACCATTTCCCATTCCACCCACAGCGCATTGCCGTTCTGATAGCCCCAGCTTTCACCGTCGTCTTCAAACAGCAGCCCGGAAGTCGTGCCGACGCCTTTCACCGGGAACAGCTTCAGCTCGCGGGTCGTATCTTTTTCGGCACTCACATGCGTGATGCGCTCGCTCAGCGGCAGACCGGCTCCGGCGCGCACCAGCAGCGGCAGTTTTTCCAGCGGCGCATCGAGGACGATGGATTGCCCGCCTGCATACCACGCGTGGGTGTAAAAATCATACCAGCCCGTTTCGTTATCCGGCAGCCAGACGCGGCGCTCGCGCTGCCCGGCTTCGACGACGCTGGCGACCAGCAGATCGCGGCCCAGCAGGAAGTCGTCGCACTCTTCGAAGGTCTGCGCATCGTGCTCGTGGTCGAGGAAGGTCGGGCGCAGCATCGGCTCGTCGTCGGCGTGCGCCTGCCAGAGCAGGGTGTAAAGATACGGCAGCAGGCGGTAGCGCAGCTCAATTGCGCCGCGAATGGCAGGCGTGACGCCCGGATACATCCACGGCTCGTTCACCGTGTGGTCATCGTTCCACGAATGAATGGTAAAGCGCGGGTGCATCACGCCGTTCTGCACCCAGCGCACGAACAGCTCGGCGTCCGGCTTGTCGCCGGAGAACCCGCCGACGTCGTGCCCGACGTTGAACAGCCCGGACAGGCTCATGCCCAGCCCCATGCGGATGTTATAGCGCAGCGTGTCCCAGTTGGTGCGGTTGTCACCGCTCCAGGTCTGAACGTAGCGCTGCATCCCGGCGCAGCCGGAGCGGGAGATGAGATACGGGCGTTTTTCCGGCGCAAAGCGCTGCTGCGCTTCCAGCGAGGCGCGCATCATCAGCAGCGGCATGACCGGGCGAATATGCTTGATGGCGATCTCCTTGCCGAAGCCAAAGCAGCGGGCTTCCCCGTCCCACACTTCATATTCGTTGTTGTCGTTCCAGGTGGAGTCGATGCCCATCTCCAGCAGCTGCGTGGTGACGCCGTTCTGCCACCACTGCACCGTCTGCGGGTTGGTAAAGTCGAGGTGCGAGCCTTCGTCATCCCAGAAGCTGGAGCGTTCGGGTGCATCGGTTTCTGAATCGCGAATAAACAGGCCGCTCTCCGCCACTTCGCTGTAGCGCGGATGATCCTGCAGCAGGCACGGCTTGATGTTTGCGGCCAACTTCAATCCCGCGTCGTGGAATGCCTGGCTCATCACCTTCGGCTGCGGCACCTTGTCATAGTTCCAGTTGAAGACGTAGCGCTTGCCGTTGATGGAGGTATAGCCAGACGAAAGCTGGAACGAGTCGCACGGAATGGCGTGTTCTTCGCACAGGCGGATGAAGTTCATCAGCTGATTCTGCGCGTCCGGCGCGTCGGTGTAGTGCATGGTCGAGCCGCTGTAGCCCAGGCTCCATTTCGGTCCGAACAGCGTCTTACCTGTGAGGCGCACGAAGGCTTTGGTGACGTCCAGCACGCGCCTGCCGGTAAAGATGTAGTAGTCGATATCGCCCGCTTCCGCCTGCCAGCGGCGATAGGCGGTGTGGTAGTTGTCGATTTCGTTACCCAGATCCAGCCAGCAGCTGCTCAGGTTGTCGTAGAACAGGCCGTAGCTCACGTCGTCGCGGCGGGTAAGGGTGAACGGAATGTGCTTGTATAGCGGGTCGGTGCTGGCGGCGTTGTAGCCCATGGCGTCGAGGTTGCGCATCTCGTAGCGTTTACCGTTGCGCTGCAGATCGCCCGCTTTCTCACCCAGGCCGTAGAAACGCTCGTCCTTGCGGCGGCTCAGGTAGTGCGCCACGCCGTCGCCGTGGGCGTTCAGCAGGTAGGCGCTGGTGGGACGGTCATTGACCAGCGGCTGCCACTCGCCCGCCTCATTGCGGTAGTGCCACTCCAGCCACAGCGGCTGGTGCACGGTGACGCGCAGCTGTTCGGTTGCCACGGTTAACGTGTCGTCCTGCTGCGTCAGCGTCCAGGCCGGGCAGGTGAAGCCGCTGACATCGTCACGACGGCGACCTTCCCACGGCACGTCTTGTTCCGGGGCGATGCTCCAGGTGCGGTCCAGCGCCAGCTCGCCTTTGCGTTTGATCAGCACGCGGAACAGATTCTCTTCCAGCACATACAGGCACAGGCGGTGCTGGTTATCGACCAGCAGTTCCAGATGGTTTGCCGACTGCGTATCAACGGTCCAGTTTTTCAGGGTTTTCATATGCAATACATCCACTATCAGGCGCGCTTGGCGCGACGTTCAGCAATAAATGCTACCAGGAAGAGAGCGCCAATCAGGTCAAAGAAGCCCATGGCGATAAAGAGCGGGTTAAAGCCGATTTTGTCGGCGGTCACACCGATTAACAGCGAGAACAGGAAGCTGGCGATCCACGCCGCCGAGCCGCGCATGCCGTTGACGGTCGCCATCTGGCCTTTGTCGAACGACTCCACGACCAGGGCGCTGAGCATGCAGGAGATGATCTGGTGCCCGAAGCCGCCGATGGAGATCAGCACGATGGTGATGTATGGGTCGCGGGTAATGGCCACGATGGCCAGCGAGATCATCAGGAACGCGCCCGTCACGGAGCTGGCGACGACAGAGTTCACGCGGGAGCAGCCGAACAGACGGGTGTACAGACGCGTCAGGTAACCGCTCGCCACGCTGCCGAGGTCAGCGGCGAGGAACGGCAGCCAGGCAAACATCGCAATCTGCTTCAGATCCATGCCGTGCTCTTTGGCAAGGTACAGCGGCACCCAGAAGCTCAGCACCGCCCAGGCCGGTTCCGCCATAAAGGCCGGGATGGCGATACCGTAGAAGCGTTTGTTCTTCGAGACGGTTTTCAGCGCGGTCAGGAAGGGCAGTTTGACGGCAGGCGGTTCGTTATCCTGCTTGATAAACGCCAGCTCGTCCTTGCTCAGGTTCGGGTGCTGCTCCGGGTTATGGTAGAACGCCCACCACAGGATCACCCACAGCAGCGCCAGCACGCCGGTAAACATGAACGCCCCCTGCCAGCCGAACGAGGCGTGAGCGAAGTAAATGATAGGCGGAGCCAGCATCGCGCCGATAGAGAAGCCTACGCCCGCCCAGCCGGCAGCAACGGGACGCTCTGATTTCGGGAACCATTCACCAATGGTTTTGGCGTTCGCCGGGGTAGCGGCGGCTTCGGAAGCTCCCATAAAGAAGCGCAGAATCGCCAGGTGCAGCCAGCTTCCGGCGCCCGCGTGGAAAATACACATCAGCGCCCAGATCCCGGCGCAGACCATAAAACCAATCTTCAGGCCAATGACGTCAATCAGCCAGCCGCACAGGGGCTGGAAAATGGTGTAGGCGATCTGGAACGCACCGACGATCCAGGAGTATTGCTCGGTGGTGATCCCGAGGCTCTCTTTCAGTTCCGGGGCGAGGATCCCGAGCGAGTTTCGGGTGATGTAGTTAACGGTGACGCCAAGTAAGAACAGTACCAGCACGTACCAGCGCAGGTTCTTGATGACGCGACGGGTTTTGCTTGTCGCAACGGTGTTATTGATGTCCTGACTCATTTTACTCTCCACAAGACGGACGGTAAGGGGACGGAGGTTCAGGTGTCACACAAATTTTTATGCCTTTGATTTCTATCCGTTTAAACTGCTTAAGTTGGTATACAACTAGTATGGAAGTTGTGTGACAGGTTCACCTTAAGGGAGAAAATGAGCGGGCAATAGTCTATTTTGTGCAAAATTTCTCATAACTGACGTAAACACTCTGGCAAGATGGTATTGATGTCAGTTATTGCCTGATAAACACGCTATGAAAATTTTTTCATTTCGCAAATGGAGCCAGATCACAAAATGGACAAAAGGCTAAAAATCACCGAAATCGCTGCCCGCACACAGCTCTCGATCAGCACCGTGTCGCGCGTGCTGGCGGGGAAAGCGAATACCAGTGAAAAAGCGCGCGCAAAGGTGCTGGCGTGCGCGCGGGAGCTGGGCGTGATGGAGGGCATGGCGGCGGGACGGCTGCTGCTCAATAGCCTGGTGGTTTTTGCTCCTCAGCGCGCCTTCGACGAGCGGTCCGACATCTTTTACTACCGCGTGATCCAGAGCGTGAGTAAAGGCCTGGCATCCCACGATGTGCGCCTGCGCTACTGCGCGCTGGAAGAGAACGACAGCGACGCCCAGCTGTTTCTGGCGCGGATGAACGAGTCGGACACCCAGGCCGCCATTCTTCTCGGTATCGACGACCCGCATATCCACGATCTGGCGGTGGACGTGGGTAAGCCCTGCATGTTGATTAACTGCCGCGACCGGCACATGCGTCTGCCTGCCGTTGCGCCGGATCACCGCGCCATTGGCGAGCGGGCGGCGGAATACCTGTTCGAGATGGGGCACCGTGAGGTGATGAACGTGCTGTGCCTGCGTCGCTACACCATGGAGCTGCGTCTGTCAGGGATCCGTGACGCGTGGCAGTCTCACAACCTGGCGTTCAACGACAGGCGCGATCTGCTGGTGGTGCCCAGCTTCAGCGCGCGCGAAACGGAACAGGTGGTCAGCGCCTGGCTCAGCGAAATGCAGGGCAAGGATTTGCCAACCGCGTTTCTGGTCGGCGGCGACTTTATGGCGGCGGGCACCATTAGCGCATTACAAAACCACGGATTGCGCGTGCCGCAGGACGTCTCGGTGATGAGCATTGACGGGTTTAACCTGGCGGCGATCCAGGATGTGCCGCTGACGGCCGTGCATGTTCCCCGCGACGAGCTGGGGACGGAAGCGGTACACATACTCCAGCAGCGGCTGATGCGCCCGGACGCGCCGGTGGGGACGTTACTGCTTAACGGCACCCTGACCGTACGAGAATCGGTACGGCGGATACGTCAGGGAAAACGACGCACCGCCGTCGAGCGGGAAGGGCTGTACGACAGTTAGACCATGCCCAGCGCGCGCTTGCCGTGGATGTTGAGATCGTTCACGGTAAAGCGGTCCTGCCAGCTCTTTTCATAATCTTCGCGTGGGAAATCCCCCGGCGATGCGCCGGTCTCCAGCGCTTCCTTGACCTTCTTCGCGTAGGCGAGGTTTTTCTCGCACATCGGTGCGGCGGGGATATACATCACGTTGCCCCAGCCCTGCTGATTGTCCACCGGCGCGACGGAGTGGATCACATCGCAATGCCACCACACGGAATCGCCCGCTTCGAGCGCCGGAATGCTGGTCAGCGCCTCGATGAGCAGCGGGTGCCACTTCTCGGAAACCGGCAGCACGCGCCCCGGCGCCACGCCGCACAGCTCGTCTTCCGGCACGTCGTCCAGCAGCGGACGCAGCAGAATGTACGCCATCGCTTCCGGGATCGGCACCACGTGCAGCAGCCCCTGGCCAGGGATCATGTCCGACAGCGCGGTCCAGCCCTGGAAGGTGCGGAACACCGAGCATTTGGTGGTGTTATCGACGGTATACTCTTCCACTTCGGTACGGTGCGCGGCGTTCCACGGATCGTATTTCTCGACGTTGCCGTCAAACACGCGGGCAAAGACCTGCTGATAGGCCGGCAGCAGCCAGCGCTCCAGCGCACCGGAGTCGGTATGCGCGCCGAGCCCTTTCGAGGTGGTTCCCGGCGGACGGCGGCGGATACGATCCGGATAAATCACGCTCACGTCCGGGTCAAACCACTGCTTGCCGTTGCTCTCGAACGTCCATAAACGGTTCAGGAACGACTGCACCTGCGCCATCTCTTCGCTCTGGCGCGCCTGCATCTGCGCCTGCGACCAGTAGATCGGGTAAATTTCCGGACGGGAAGCGGTCAGGGTGCCGAAGAAGTTATCGCCTGGCCCTTTGTACACCTCGTCAAACTTGTTCAGATCGAGGTAGTCGAGCATCGACTGATCCCACGCCAGCGCCTGCTCGCGCGGGAAGTGACCTTTAATCACCGCGCAGCCGCGGCGTTTAACGGCGTCGCGCTGCGCGTCGGTAATCGTGCCGTTTTTCACATCGGCAAACGGGATCACCGGCCAGACGGATTCACCTTTATTTTTAAGCGCGTTAATTTCCGCCACGCGGGTGGCAATGCTGTCGCTGAGCTTGTTGAACACCGCCTGCACGTCACCGATCTGCGCGCGTAACTCACGTTTCAACTGACGGATTGCCGCTTTGTGATCCGCCGGTAAGGTTTCACTGGTAAAGGTCATAACTGCCTCGCATCTTTCATTCGAAAGTAAAAATATCTACAAGTGATACTTTAAGTTAAAATTAAGTTAATGCAAGTTTAAAAACTTGATGTGCGCCACAGGACGGAAAAAGAGTGAGAGGCCGGAGCCAGGCTCCGGCGAAGAAAGGATCAGGCGTCGAACGGGGAATGGTTGTCGAGCACGGCCTGAATGACGTTCAGCGCGCCCTGATGGTTGTTGTCGTCAGTACTGTAGCGGCTGATTTCTTTGATGCTTTCCGCCGCGTTGCCCATCGCAAAGGAATATTTCACCAGCTTCAGCATCTCGGCATCGTTGCCGCTGTCGCCAATGGCCACGCACGCCTGCGGGGAGATTTTCCAGCGCTTCAGCAGACGGCTGATGCCGTTAGCTTTGTGCAGCCCGGGGATAATCAAATCGACAAAGCCAAAGCCGCTGGTGACCGGCTTCATGATGCCGTCCAGCGAGACGTGCAGCTTATCCACCAGATTGGGGATATCGCTGTCCGGCAGGTTCAGGGAGAACTTAAACAGCACGTCGTCAATTTCACGGTAATCGCTAATGCGCTTTAAGCGGTGGTAGTGCTTTGACATCAGCGCCACGAACGCATCCGGGGCTTTATCGCTGACGTATGCGCTCTCCAGCCCGCAGGCCACGAAGTTCAGCCCTTTATCTTTCAGCAGTTCGCCAATCACGATCTGCGATTCATGGCGGGTCAGCTCGCCGTGAAAAATCTGCTCCCCGCGATCGAACACCAGCGCGCCGTTTTCCGCCACGAAGGAGATCCGATCTTTGAGCTCCGGAAAGAAAGAGATGAGCTGGTAATACTGGTTGCCGCTGGCGACAACGAATTCAATGTCGCGGGCTTTAAGCTGTTCAAACTGTGCCTGGAAGCGGTCACGATCGTACTGCTTGGCATCATCAAGAAAAGTTCCGTCCATATCGGTGACGATAACTTTAACGGTCATACTGTGCTCCTGGGTCACTGCGTTTTGAAACATTCTAATAACAAGGTGACGGGGAGCACAAATTTAATTTCGAATGAAAGTCAGAAAGCCGGGTGGCGGCTTCGCCTTACCCGGCCTACGGGGAGACTCTGTAGGCCCGGTAAGCGCAGCGCCACCGGGCGTTTTTCTTACAGCGTATGTTCAGTACGGGCGATAATATCGTCCTGCGCATCCGGCGACAGGGCGGTGAAGAACGCCGAGTAACCTGCGACGCGCACCACGAGGTCACGATACTGGTCAGGGTGTTTCTTCGCCTCCAGCAGCGTGTCGCGGGAGACAATGTTGTACTGAATATGCCAGCCCTTATGCACCTCGAAGAAGGTGCGCAGCAGCACCATCAGCTTCTGGCGATCGCTGTCGTTTTCCAGCGTTGACGGGTTCAGCTTCTGGTTCAGCAGCACGCCGCCGAGAATCGCCTCGGTAGGCAGTTTACCCACGGAACCGATGACCGCCGTTGGACCCAGGTGGTCGGTACCGGAAGCCGGGCTTGCCCCTTCCGCCAGCGGCGTGTGCGCCTTACGTCCGTCCGGTGTCGCCATCGTCGCCGCGCCAAACGGCACGTTCGCGGAGATGGAAGAGGTGCCCGCGTAGTAGTTACCGCCAATCGGGCCGCGGCCGTGGCGTGGGTTGTGGTACTGCTTCAGCTCTTCAATGTAGGTCTGATAGGCGCGGGTCAGCAGCATATCCACGCTGTCGTCGTCGTTGCCGTACTTCGGTGCGCCGTTGATCAGGCGCTGACGCAGCTGCTCGTGGGTCAGCCCGTCGAAGTCATCCGCCAGCGCTGCCGCCAGCTGCTGCTGGCCGATGGCGCCCTGTTCGAACACCAGCTTCTTCACCGCCGCCAGGCTGTTGCCGAGATTGGCGATCCCCACCTGCAGGCCGGACACCCAGTCATACTTCGCGCCGCCCTGCTTGATGCTTTTCGCGCGCTCGATGCAGTCGTCCACCAGCGCCGAGCAGAGAATATCGTGGACGTTCTCTTCCAGCATGGTGTCCACCACGTACTCAATTTCGATGGATTTGCGGGTGTAGTAGCGGATCTGGCTATCCCAGGCCGCCATCACCTCGTCGAAATTGTCGAAGTTACCGGCAGAGAGCGCTTTCTCCTGTGGCAGGAATACCTTGCCGCTGGTGGCATCGCGGCCACCTTCCAGCGCGGCCAGCATCACGCGGGCAAAGTTGATAAAGCTCATGCCGGTGCAGCGATAGCCCCACTTGCCGCCCACCGCGGTTTCGATACAGCCAATCGCCGCGTAGTCGTAGGCGTCGTCTCGTTCAACGCCGAGCTTGATGAATTCCGGGATCACGATTTCGTCGTTGTTAAAGGCAGGCATCCCGAAGCCGCAGCGGATCACCTGCACGCAGGCGTCGAGGAAGTCGTTGCTCATGCCCGCGTGATAACGCACGCTCAGGTTCGGCTGGGTGGAGCGCAGACGGCCGCAGGATTCCAGAATCGCGTAGGAGAGCGGGTTCACCGCGTCCATCGGCTCACCGTTGACCAGCTTCTGGCCGCCGATGGTGACGTTCTGGTACAGCGGGCTGCCGGCGGAGGCTTTGGAGTGCGAGCCGGAGCGGATCTTATTAACTTCAAGCAATTTCAGCCAGCAGCTGTGCAGCAGCTCAATGGCGTGTTCGCGATCCAGGCTCTGGTTCAGCTCCACGTCCCGGCGGTAGTACGGATAGAGATACTGGTCCATACGCGCGAAGGAGACGGAGTGGCCGTTGGACTCAATCTGCAGGATCAGCTGAATGAAGTAGCACAGCTGCAGCGCCTGCCAGAAGGTTTTTGGCGGCTCGTGAGCAATCACGTCGCAGTTTTCTGCCATCGCCAGCAGCTCATCGCGGCGGCTTTCGCGGGTTTCGGTGGAGGCCATCTCGCGCGCCAGATCGGCGAAGCGTTTGATGTGCAGGCTCACCGCTTCCAGCACGATATCAATTGCCTTCAGGAACTGATCGCCGTGCAGGTCTTCCAGCACCGTCAGGTTGATGCGCGAGCGGCGCTCGGCCACTTTGGCGCGCAGGCCGTCGAGACCTTTCTCCAGCACCAGCGGGAAGTTCACCGCCAGGTGCGCGTCGCCGGAGGTCATGTTACCTTCGGCTTTGATGATGCCGGTTTCCAGCAGGCCTTTCTGCTCGTCGGTGAACATGCCGTAGCAGCGGTCCTGCACCGTCTGGCCGCGCCACCACGGGCAGATCTCATGCAGCACGCGCTTGTTCTCTTCGCTCACCGCAAAGCCCGCGCCCGGGCGATCCGCCAGGTCGTCAATCTCTTTCTCAATCCAGGAGACGGTGTATTCCGGGAAGATCGGCGCGGCGCGCACTTCGCTGGCCTGGTTACCGATAATCAGCTCGTCGTGTTTGATCCAGATGGTACGCTCGGCAAGGTGATGCGCCAGCGCCAGGGCGCGACGGACCGGGATCGGCTTGTCCATGTGCTGCTGGTACATTTCGGTGTAATGCTGGGCGCGCTCGGTACAGACCGGCGGCTTAACGATATGCACCAGCGCCGTTTTGTGCGCCTTAATGCGCTCGCTGAGGGTGTTGAGATTCAGGGTTGTCATAAGTTTATCCTCGTAAGGTCGCGGTTAACCCTTTCTGGCAGGCGTACTGCTGCGCGAAGTCCAGCAGGGCAGGGTTATCCAGCGGTTTGTCAGGGGCAGAGTAGGGTTGGCCGAGCAGGGTGTATTTGTTCATGCCCAGCGTGTGATACGGCAGAAAATGAATATCGTCGACGCCGAGTTCGTCGGCAGCGAAGTTGGTAATGGCGGTGATGGACGCTTCATCCGCGTTAAAGCCCTGGATCAGCGGCACGCGGATGGTGATCGTTTTCCCGGCGGCGGCCAGGCGTTTCAGGTTGTCCAGGATGCGCTTAGCCGAACCGTCCGTCCACTGCTTGAACACGTCACCGTCGACGTGCTTCAGGTCGGCGAGGAACAGATCGACGTAGGGTAATGACGGCTCGATATAGTGCCACGGCACATGAAGGCAGGTTTCGACGGCGGTGTGGATCCCCTGGTCATGGCTGGCTTGAAACAGGGCCTGCGCCAGCTCCGGGTTCATAAACGGTTCGCCGCCGGAGAGGGTGATCCCGCCGCCGCTGCGGTCGTAGAAGGCTTTGTCGCGCAGTACGGTCGCCATGATCTCCTCGACCTGCCGTTCTTCACCGCAGACGGTCAGCGCCTGCGTCGGGCAGCAGTCGGTGAGGGCACTGAGCGTCTCTTCACTTAATTTCTCACGATGAATGACCATCCCGTTCAGCGCACGTTCGATACAGCCCGGTGCCGCCTGCTGACACAGGTCGCAGCCGTCCAGGCACAGACGCGCATCAAACAGTACGTCCCGCGTGCGGGAGCGGCTTTCCGGGTTCTGGCACCAGCGACAGCCCAGCGAGCAGCCTTTCAGGAACACCACGGTACGGATACCGGGGCCATCGTGGGTAGAGTAACGCTGAATATTGAAGATCATGTTTTCGCCTCTCATCTTGCATACGAAGATTAAATTACTTTCGAATGAAAGTTATCTTGATGCAGGTCAACTCTTGAGCAGGTTTTGTCGTGATAGGGTAAGTGCAGGCTAATTTTGAGGGTGACATCATGGAACTTTATCTCGACACATCTGACGTTGCGGCAGTCAAAAAGCTGGCGCGTATCTTCCCGCTGGCGGGCGTGACCACCAACCCAAGCATCGTTGCGGCCGGTAAAACGCCGCTCGACGAACTGCTGCCCGCGCTGCACGACGCGCTGGGCGGTAAAGGCCGTCTGTTTGCGCAGGTGATGGCGACCACCGCCGAAGGGATGGTGGAAGACGCGCGTAAGCTGCGCGCCATCATTAACGATCTGGTGGTGAAAGTGCCGGTGACCGCAGAAGGGCTGGCGGCGATCAAGATGCTCAAAGCGGAAGGGATCCCGACGCTGGGTACGGCGGTATACGGTGCCGCGCAGGGGATGCTGTCCGCGCTGGCGGGGGCGGAGTATGTGGCGCCTTACGTTAACCGCGTGGACGCGCAGGGCGGGGACGGGATCCAGACCGTGGTGGAATTACAGCAGCTGCTGACGCTGCATGCCCCGCAGTCAAAAGTGCTGGCCGCGAGCTTTAAAACCCCGCGTCAGGCGCTGGACTGCCTGCTGGCAGGGTGCGAGTCCATCACGCTGCCGCTGGACGTGGCGCAGCAGTTTATTACCTCTCCGGCGGTAGACGCAGCGATTGTGAAGTTTGAGCAGGACTGGCAGGGGGCGTTTGGACGGACGTCCATCTGACGCGGTTGCCGGGTGGCGCTGGCGCTTACCCGGCCTACGTTCGTATCGCGGTTGCCGGGTGGCGCTGACGCTTATTCGGCCTGCGTTCGCGCCGTTGTAGGTCGGGTAAGGCGAAGCCGCCACCCGACTTTTTTACTGGCTACACACCTCACACCCCGGGTTACGCATCAGCTTCATCTCGCGGAACTGGCAGGTCATCGCGTCATACATCACGATTTTCCCCGCGGCGGGCGTGCCGTAATGCGCCAGCACTTTGATCGCTTCCATTGCCTGCAATGAGCCAATCACGCCGACGAGCGGCGCCATCACGCCCGCCTCAACGCAGGTCAGCGCATTCTCGCCAAACAGACGGCTCAGGCAGCGGTAGCAGGGTTCACCCTCGGCGTACGTGAAGACGCTGATTTGCCCCTCCATACGGATCGCCGCGCCGGAGACCAGCGGGGTTTTGTGAGCAAAACAGCCCGCGTTGAGCTGATTACGGACGGTGACGTTATCAGTGCAGTCCAGCACCAGGTCGTGCCGGGCAATCTGCGCGGAGAGCGCGTCGTCATCCAGCATTGCGTCAATCAGCGTGAACTGAACGTGGGGGTTGATGCGCGCCAGCGCAGCCCTGGCGGATTCCACTTTCGGCTGGCCCACCGTCGCGTTGCTGTGCAGCGTCTGGCGCTGCAGGTTGGAGACCGACACGGTATCGAAATCCAGCAGCGTCATGCTTCCCACGCCCGCCGCGGCAAGGTACTGCGCGGCGGCGCAGCCCAGCCCGCCCAGCCCGACGACCAGCACGCTGGCCGCCTTGAGCGCTTCCTGACCCTCGAAGTCAAACCCGCGCAGCACAATCTGGCGATTGTAGCGCATCATCTCCTGGTCGCTCAGCTCCACCGTCATGTCAGCCTCCGAACAGGTGGTTAAAGCGCTCGACCTCAACCCATTCGCCGGCTTCCACGTTGCCGCGCTCGCGCTCCAGCACGATGAAGCAGTTGCCCAGACTGAAGGAGCTGAAAATGTGCGAGCCCTGATGTCCGGTGGTGCGTACTTCGAGCTCGCCGTCCGCGCTGCGGGTCAGAATACCGCGCTGGAAATCGAGACGGCCCGGTGATTTTTTCAGCCGCGTGGCGGCACGCACGCGCACGCGTTCCGGCAGCGGGCTGGCCTTGTTGCCGGAAAGCTTCGCCAGCAGCGGGATCGCCAGCTGGTAGAAGGTGAGTGCCGCCGAGACCGGGTTACCCGGCAGGCCGCAGAACCAGCTGTGTGAAAGCTTGCCAAATGCGAACGGCTTGCCCGGCTTGATCGCCAGCTTCCAGAAGGCGATTTCACCCAGCTCTTCAAGAAGGGTTTTGGTGTAATCCGCTTCGCCCACGGAGACGCCGCCGGAGCTGATGACCACGTCGGCGGATTTATCCGCCTCGATAAACGCCGCGCGCAGTTTTTCCGGATCGTCAGGAATGATGCCGAGGTTAATCACCTCGCAGCCCAGCTGCTCCAGCATCAGGTGTACCGCCAGGCGGTTGGTGTCGTAAATCTGGCCGTCCTGCAGCGGCTGGCCCGGAAGCTGCAGCTCGTCGCCGGTGGAGAAAACGGCGACGCGCACTTTACGGATTACGTCGATTTCAGCAACGCCGAGCGACGCCAGCACCGGCAACTCCGCCACCGTCAGCTTTTGCCCGGCGGCAAAGACCGTCGCGCCGAGGGTAATGTCCTCGCCGGTACGGCGGATGTTCTGGCCCGCTTTGACGCTTGCGGTAAAACGCACGCCGTCGTCGGTCTGTTCGGTCTCTTCTTGCATCACCACGGCGTCGCAGCCTGGCGGAACCGGTGCGCCGGTCATGATGCGCACGCAGGTGCCCGCAGGCCATTCGCCGCTAAACGGCTGACCCGCAAAGGCTTTACCCGCCACCGGCAGGGCGTTACCCGTCTGGAGATCCGCCAGGCGTA
Organism: Enterobacter sp. TCD1-1; assembly: GCF_020567405.1. Classification (NCBI taxonomy): domain Bacteria; kingdom Pseudomonadati; phylum Pseudomonadota; class Gammaproteobacteria; order Enterobacterales; family Enterobacteriaceae; genus Enterobacter; species Enterobacter sp. TCD1-1. Next base: position 541,921 of record NZ_JAJCXF010000001.1, read on the forward strand.
CCGCGTAACCGTCCATCGCGGAGTTATCAAACCCCGGCACGTTAAGCGGAGAGACGATATCGCGCGCGGCAATACGGCCAAAACAGCGCACGAGGGGCAGCGTCTCAACGTCATGCAGCGGGGAAACTCGGTCAAGCATCTGCGTGAGTGCCGTCTCAAGCGGCATCAGTCCGGCGGTAAAATCCATGGTGGGCTCCTGCGGAGTAACAACGAAAGCGTCCATTATGGCAGAAAAGTGCGGCTAACTGTATGACCGAAGGGTGCACGCTTTACATCACTGTTACGTCTTTCTATATTCAAAAATCATCTGAAGTTTCGTCGACGATAATGATATTTATAGAAAAAGCCGCAAAACAGGCTAACGGGTGATGCGAATGGTTAAGGCGGTAATCGCAATTCATGGCGGGGCCGGGGCAATCACCCGTGCACAGCTCACTCCTGAGCAGGAAAAACGCTACATCGACGCGCTGTACGCCATTGTCGAAACGGGCCAGAAAATGCTGGAAGCGGGCGAGAGCGCGCTGGATGTGGTCACCGAGGCGGTGCGTCTGCTGGAAGAGTGCCCGTTATTTAATGCGGGGATCGGTTCGGTCTTTACCCGGGATGAAACGCACGAGCTGGATGCCTGCGTGATGGACGGTATTACCCTGAAAGCGGGGGCCGTGGCAGGCGTCAGCCACCTGCGTAACCCGGTGCTGGCCGCGCGTCTGGTGATGGAAGAGAGCCCGCACGTGCTGCTGACGGGCGCGGGGGCGGAGAGGTTTGCCTTCGAACACGGAATGGAGCCGGTATCGCCCGACCTGTTTTCCACGGAAGCCCGCTATCAGCAGCTGCTGGACGCCCGTTCGGCGGGCATGACACAGCTTGACCATACTGCGCCGCTGGATGAGCGCAGCAAAATGGGCACGGTGGGCGCGGTGGCGCTGGATAAAGCCGGCAACCTCGCGGCGGCAACCTCCACGGGCGGGATGACCAACAAGCTGCCCGGACGCGTGGGCGACAGCCCGCTGCCCGGCGCGGGTTGCTATGCCAATAACGCGACGGCGGCGGTGTCGTGTACCGGCACCGGAGAAGTGTTTATCCGCGCTCTCGCGGCCTATGACATTACCGCGCTGATGGATTACGGCGGCTTAAGCCTGAGCGAGGCCTGCGAGCGTGTGGTGATGGAAAAATTACCTGCCCTGGGCGGCATCGGCGGACTCATTGCGGTGGATCGTGAGGGCAACGTGGCCCTGCCGTTCAACAGCGAAGGCATGTACCGCGCCTGGGGCTATGCCGGCGATGAGCCGAGCACGGGGATTTATCGTGAATAAGGGGGCAGCGCGTGCCGCACAGTGAAGAGCTGGACAACCGCGAAGTGCTGGCTGTCCATCAGCTGAATATTGCGTTTCAGGAAGAGCGGCAGTTCATCCCCGCAGTACAGAATTTATCGTTCACGCTCAGGCGCGGCGAGACGCTGGCGATTGTTGGCGAGTCCGGCTCCGGGAAATCGGTCACCGCGCTGGCGCTGATGCGCCTGCTGGAACAGACGGGCGGTCAAATCAGCAGCGAGAAAATGCTGCTGCGCCGCCGTAACCGCCAGGTCATTGATTTAAACGAGCTGAGCGGCGCGCAGATGCAGGGCGTGCGCGGGGCGGATATTGCGATGATCTTCCAGGAACCGATGACCTCCCTGAACCCGGTGTTCCCGGTCGGGGAACAAATTGCCGAGTCCATCCGCCTGCATCAGGGGCTGAGCGGCGATGAGGCGCTCAGGGAAGCGAGACGCATGCTGGAGCTGGTACGCATTCCGGAGGCGCAGGCCATTCTGGGCCGCTACCCGCATCAGCTTTCCGGCGGCATGCGCCAGCGGGTGATGATCGCCATGGCGCTCTCGTGCCGTCCGGCGGTGCTGATTGCCGATGAGCCGACGACGGCGCTGGACGTGACGATTCAGGCGCAGATCCTGCAGCTCATCAACGTGCTGCAGCAGGAGATGGAGATGGGGGTGATCTTTATCACCCACGATATGGGCGTGGTCGCCGATATCGCCGATCGGGTACTGGTGATGCACAAGGGCAGCGCGGTCGAAACCGGCACGGTCGAGCAGATTTTTCACGCGCCCGCGCATCCCTACACCAAAGCGCTGCTGGCGGCGGTCCCGCGTCTTGGGGCGATGAACGGCAGCGATCTGCCGCGTCGTTTTCCGCTGATTTCCCTGGCGGCGTCTGAGCCGCAGGAGGAGGAACGCGAGCAGGACACCGTGGTGCCGGGCAAGCCCATTCTGGAAGTGCGCAATCTGGTCACCCGGTTTCCGCTGCGCAGCGGTGTACTGAACCGGGTGAAGCGCGAAGTGCACGCGGTGGAAAACGTCAGCTTCGATCTCTGGCCGGGCGAAACGCTGGCGCTGGTGGGGGAGTCCGGCTGCGGTAAATCCACGACCGGGCGCGCGTTGCTCCGTCTGGTGGCATCCCAGGAGGGCAGCATTACCTTTAACGGCGAGCGCATTGATACCCTTCCGGACAGCAGGCTGCAGGCGGTGCGGCGGGATATTCAGTTTATTTTCCAGGATCCGTATGCCTCCCTCGATCCGCGCCATACGGTGGGGTATTCGATCATGGAGCCGCTGCGGGTGCATAACCTGCTCGACGGCGAGGCGGCGCAGCGTCGCGTGGCCTGGCTGCTGGAGCGCGTTGGCCTGAAGCCGGAACACGCCTGGCGTTATCCGCACGAGTTTTCCGGCGGGCAGCGGCAGCGTATCTGCATCGCCCGCGCGCTGGCGCTGAACCCGAAAGTGGTGATTGCGGATGAATCCGTCTCGGCGCTGGATGTCTCTATCCGGGCGCAAATCATCAATCTGCTGCTGGATTTACAGCGGGATATGGGGATCGCCTTCCTGTTTATCTCGCACGACATGGCGGTGGTTGAGCGCATCAGCCATCGCGTGGCGGTGATGTTTATGGGGCAAATTGTGGAAATCGGTCCGCGAAGAGCGGTGTTCGAGAACCCCCAGCACCCGTATACCCGCAAGCTCATCGCGGCGGTCCCGGTCGCCGACCCGGCGCATCGTCACGGCCAGCGCGTGCTGCTGCAGGATGAAATGCCGAGCAATATTCGTAAACGCGGCGAGGCCGTAGAGCGCGTGGCGTTGCGTGAGGTCGGGCCGGGTCATTTCGTGGCTCCCCCGCGTCAGGACAATGCTTTTTCGCGGTTATAACTTTCAACAGGCAGGAGAACACAATGGTTACATTTGTAGCGCGTAGATGGTTGTTAGCCGCGAGCGTGACGGCAGCCCTGGCCGCTGCCCCCGCGTTCGCTGCCAAAGATGTGGTGGTCGCCGTCGGCTCTAACTTCACCACGCTGGATCCGTATGACGCTAACGACACGCTCTCCCAGGCGGTGGCGAAATCGTTCTACCAGGGCCTGTTTGGCCTGGATAAAGAGATGAAGCTCAAAAACGTGCTGGCGGAGGGGTACACCGTTTCGGATGACGGGCTGGTGTACACCATTAAGCTCAAAACCGGGGTGAAGTTCCAGGACGGCACCGACTTTAATGCGGACGCGGTGAAGGTAAACCTCGATCGCGCCAGCAATCCTGAAAACAGCCTTAAGCGTTATAACCTCTATAAAAACATCGCCAAAACCGAGGTGATCGACCCGGCGACGGTAAAAATCACCCTGAAAGAGCCGTTCTCAGCGTTTATCAATATTCTGGCGCATCCGGCGACGGCGATGATTTCCCCTGCCGCGCTGAAGAAATACGGCAAGGAGATCGGCTTCCACCCGGTCGGCACCGGCCCGTATGAGCTTGTCACCTGGAATCAGACCGATTTCGTGAAGGTGAAGAAATACGCGGGATACTGGCAAAAAGGGCTGCCGAAGCTGGACACCATCACCTGGCGCCCGGTGGTGGACAACAACACCCGTGCGGCGATGCTGCAAACCGGCGAGGCGCAGTTTGCCTTCCCTGTGCCGTATGAGCAGGCCGCCATTCTGGAGAAAAACAGCAAGCTGGAGCTGGTCGCCAGCCCGTCGATCATGCAGCGCTACATCAGCATGAACGTCACGCAAAAGCCGTTCGATAACCCGAAGGTGCGCGAAGCCATTAACTATGCCATTAACCGTCAGGCGCTGGTGAAGGTCGCTTTTGCGGGCTATGCCACCCCGGCCACCGGCGTGCTGCCGCCGGCTATCGCGTATGCGCAAAGCTATCAGCCGTGGCCGTACGATCCGGCCAAAGCGCGCGAGCTGCTGAAAGAGGCGGGCTTCCCGAACGGGTTCAGCACCACGCTGTGGTCGTCGCATAACCACAGTACCGCGCAGAAGGTGCTGCAGTTCACCCAGCAGCAGCTGGCGCAGGTGGGTATCAAGGCGCAGGTGACCGCCATGGATGCCGGACAGCGTGCGGCCGAGGTTGAGGGGAAAGGGCAGAAAGAGAGCGGCGTGCGAATGTTCTACACCGGCTGGTCGGCCTCGACCGGTGAAGCCGACTGGGCGCTGTCGCCGCTGTTTGCCTCGCAGAACTGGCCGCCAACCCTGTTCAATACCGCGTTCTACAGCAACCCGCAGGTGGACAAAGACCTTGCTGACGCGCTGAAAACCACCAAACCGGAGGAGAAAGCACGTCTCTACAAGGACGCGCAGGACATCATCTGGAAAGAGTCGCCGTGGGTGCCGCTGGTGGTGGAAAAACTCGTGTCAGCCCATAACAAAGCGTTGACCGGGTTCTACATCATGCCGGATACGGGCTTTAGCTTTGACGATGCGGATTTAAAATAACGCCCATGCTGAACTATGTTTGTAAACGCCTGCTGGGGCTTATCCCGACGCTGCTGATTGTGGCAGTGCTGGTGTTTTTGTTTGTCCATATGCTGCCGGGCGATCCGGCGCGTCTGGTTGCCGGGCCCGAAGCGGATGCAACGGTCATTGAGCTGGTGCGTAAACAGCTGGGTCTTGACCAGCCGCTTTATATGCAGTTTCTGCACTATATTGGCAACGTTCTGCAGGGTGACTTTGGCATCTCGATGGTCTCGCGTCGTCCGGTGTCGGAGGAGATCGCCACCCGCTTTATGCCCACGTTCTGGTTAACGATAGCCAGCATGAGCTGGGCCGTGGTGTTCGGACTTGGCGCCGGGATTGTGGCGTCCGTCTGGCGTAACCGCTGGCCGGACAAGCTCGGCATGGCGCTGGCGGTGACCGGCATCTCCTTCCCGGCGTTCGCGCTGGGGATGCTGCTGATGCAGATCTTCTCCGTTGAGCTGGGCTGGCTGCCCACCGTCGGGGCCGATACCTGGAAGCATTACATTCTGCCCTCGATGACGCTGGGAGCTGCCGTGTCGGCGGTGATGGCCCGCTTTACCCGCGCCTCGTTCGTTGACGTGCTGAGCGAAGATTATATTCGCACCGCGCGGGCGAAAGGGGTCAGCGAGAAGTGGGTCATCCTCAAGCACGGGTTCCGCAATGCGATGATCCCGGTGGTGACGATGATGGGGCTTCAGTTTGGCTTCCTGCTGGGCGGCTCTATCGTGGTGGAAAAGGTCTTCAACTGGCCGGGGCTGGGACGTCTGCTGGTCGATTCCGTCGAGATGCGCGACTACCCGGTGATCCAGGCGGAAGTGCTGCTTTTCTCGCTGGAGTTTATTCTTATCAACTTAGTGGTGGACGTGCTCTACGCCGCCATTAACCCGGCCATCAGGTATAAGTAAGATGCGATTGTTGAACTGGCGACGTCAGGCTGTTTTAAACGCCATGCCGGGGCTCAAACCGGACCACATCCGCACCCCGTGGTCTGAATTCTGGCGGCGTTTCCGCCGTCAGCCGGTCGCGATGACGGCGGGGCTGTTCGTGCTGCTGCTGATTGTGGTGGCGATCGTGGCGCCGTGGGTGGCGCCGTTTGATGCGGAAAATTATTTTGACTACGACCGCCTGAACGACGGGCCCTCGATGCTCCACTGGTTCGGCGTGGATTCCCTCGGGCGGGATATCTTTAGCCGGGTACTGGTAGGGGCGCAGATCTCGCTCGCCGCCGGGGTGTTCGCGGTGCTGATCGGCGCGGCCATCGGGATCGTGCTGGGGCTGGTTGCCGGGTATTACGAAGGCTGGTGGGACCGCATCATCATGCGCATCTGCGACGTGCTGTTTGCCTTCCCCGGCATTCTGCTGGCGATTGCCGTGGTGGCGATCATGGGCAGCGGCATGGCCAACGTCATCATCGCGGTCGCGGTGTTTTCGATTCCGGCCTTTGCCCGCCTGGTGCGCGGCAACACGCTGGTGTTAAAACAGCAGACCTTTATCGAGTCGGCCCGCAGTATGGGGGCCAGCGATGCGACCATCCTCTTCAGCCATATTCTGCCGGGGACGGTGTCGTCCATCGTGGTCTATTTCACCATGCGTATCGGCGTGTCGATTATCTCGGCGGCCAGCCTGTCGTTTCTGGGGCTAGGGGCACAGCCTCCGACGCCGGAGTGGGGCGCGATGCTGAACGAGGCGAGGGCCGATATGGTGATTGCGCCGCACGTGGCGATTTTCCCGAGCCTGGCGATTTTCCTGACCGTGCTGGCGTTTAACCTGTTAGGTGATGGGCTGCGCGACGCGCTGGATCCGAGGATAAAGGGGTAGTGCAGTGAAATGTGCCGGGGGGCGGCTACGCCTTACCCGGCCTACAAAAGCGGAGTGGGGCGATTAAACCCGGCTACCCCACAGGTCATACTCGTCGGCGTTTTCAACCTTCACGCGAATAATATCACCTGGCTTAACGTTGGTTTCGCCATTCAGGTACACCGCACCGTCGATTTCAGGGGCGTCCGCCATGCTGCGGCCAATCGCGCCTTCTTCGTCAACCTCGTCGATGATAACCATGATCTCGCGACCCACTTTCTCCTGCAGACGCTCGGCAGAGATCTGCTGCTGCAACTGCATGAAGCGGTTCCAGCGCTCCTCTTTCACCTCTTCCGGCACCTGGTCCGCCAGCTCGTTGGCGGTTGCGCCTTCCACCGGGCTGTACTTGAAGCAGCCTACGCGGTCCAGACGCGCTTCTTTCAGGAAGTCGAGCAGCATCTGGAAGTCTTCTTCGGTTTCACCCGGGAAGCCGACGATAAAGGTGGAGCGCAGGGTCAGGTCCGGGCAGATCTCACGCCACTGCTTGATGCGTGCCAGCTGGCGGTCAACGGAGCCAGGGCGCTTCATCAGCTTCAGGATACGCGGGCTCGCGTGCTGCAGCGGGATGTCCAGGTAAGGCAGAATCTTGCCTTCCGCCATCAGCGGGATGACGTCGTCAACGTGCGGGTATGGGTAAACGTAGTGCAGACGCGTCCAGATACCGAGTTTAGACAGCTGCTCGCACAGGCCGACCATGCTGGTTTTCACCGGCTCGCCGTTGTGGAAACCGGAGCGGTGCTTAACGTCCACGCCATAAGCTGAAGTGTCCTGGGAGATGACCAGCAGCTCCTTCACGCCCGCGTCAGCCAAGCGCTTAGCTTCTGCCAGCACTTCGCCGATTGGACGGCTCACCAGATCGCCACGCATGGACGGGATGATGCAGAAGGTACAGCGATGGTTACAGCCTTCGGAAATCTTCAGGTATGCGTAGTGGCGCGGCGTCAGCTTCACGCCCTGTTCTGGCACCAGGCTCAGGAACGGGTTGTGTTTGGGTTTTGGCACGTAGTGATGAACATGTTGCAGCACCTGCTCGTAGCTGTGCGGGCCGGTGATCTCCAGCACCTTCGGGTGCACTTCGCGGATCTGGTCTTCTTTCGCGCCCAGACAGCCGGTCACGATCACTTTGCCGTTTTCGGTCAGCGCTTCACCGATGGCTTCCAGTGACTCCTGGACCGCGCTGTCGATAAACCCGCAGGTGTTAACAATCACCATATCGGCGTTGTCGTAGCTTGGCACCACGTCATAGCCCTCGGTGCGCAGTTCGGTCAGGATGCGTTCTGAATCCACCAGGTTTTTCGGGCAGCCCAGGGAGACGAAGCCGATTTTCGGCTGGTGCGTAACATTGCTCATAGGTTAAAAATTCATCAATTATGGAGTTATCAGGGCGGGATTTTACAGCGTATCGCGGGGGATTTATACACTCTTTGCAAGGCGGATGCGTCGGGCCGAGGTTGTAACATTGTAAATAATGTTAATCAGTTAATAAAAATTGATCCCAGGCATTAAACTGTACAAAAAATGTACTTATCCTGACTATGCACCATGGCTGACAGAGGAGGAAAGAGCATGACCGTTGACAGACTAAAACGCGATCTGCTGAACAAGCTGATCAACGCCCGAATCGACCTGGCCGCGTACCTGCAGTTGAGGAAGGCAAAAGGGTATATGTCAGTCAGCGAAAGCGAACATCTGCGTGATAACCTGTTTGAACTGTGTAATTTCATGCGTGAAAAAGCACCGACCCTGAAGGCGAACGGCGGCGAAAGTGAAGAGATCGCGCTGCGCCGTGCCGCCGAAGTGCTCTCCATTGCAGGGGTGTGTCTGATGAACGGACGCCACGACTGCCCGAACTTTATCGCCGTAAACGCGGAGAAGCTTGAAAACTGCCTGACAACGCTCTCTCTATGCATCATGTGTCTGAACGAGCACAAACAGCTCGAACAACACTGATCCCGGGGGAGGCAACTCCCCCTTCAGCTTAAGCTTTTGTAAAAGTGATAACGCGCCCGGACGCAGTGGCTAATCTTTATGCCATATGCCGATAAAGGAGCGCGTTATGCCTCGATCCTCGCTGATTTCCCTGCCTGCGTTATTTATTTCGTTTTCACTTCTTGCTGCGCCAGAGGCAGTGAAGGTCGAGGTGCTGCAAAACAGACTCGATCACCCCTGGTCCCTGGCGTTCCTGCCGGATAATGACGGGCTGCTGGTGACCCTGAAGGGCGGTCAGCTCAAACGCTGGCAGGCCGGAAAAGGGCTCTCCGATCCGATTGTCGGCGTACCGAAGGTCTGGGCAAACGGTCAGGGAGGATTGCTGGATGTGGTATTGGCGCCGGATTTTGAGAAGTCGCGCCGCGTCTGGCTGAGCTACGCCGAGGCCGGACATGACGGCAAAGCCGGAACGGCGGTGGGCTATGGCCGCCTGAGCGACGACTATTCCCGCATCGAGGGATTCCAGGTTGCGTTCCGTCAGATGCCGAAACTCTCAACCGGTAACCATTTTGGCGGGCGGCTGGTGTTCGACGGCAAAGGCTCTCTCTTTATTGGACTCGGCGAAAACAATCAGCGTCCGACGGCGCAGGATCTGGATAAATTGCAGGGCAAAGTGGTGCGCCTCACCGAAGACGGGAAAGTCCCGTCGGATAACCCCTTTGTGAATACCCCCGGTGCGCGACCCGAAATCTGGTCTTACGGCATTCGCAACCCGCAGGGGATGGCGATGAACCCCTGGAGCGACACGCTGTGGCTGAACGAGCATGGCCCGCGCGGCGGGGATGAGATCAACATTCCGGAGAAAGGTAAGAACTACGGCTGGCCGCTGGCCACGCACGGCATTAACTACAGCGGCCTGAAAATCCCGGAAGCCAAAGGCGAGCATGTTGAGGGCACCGAGAAGCCGCTGTTCGTCTGGAAAGTCTCACCCGCGGTGAGCGGCATGGCGTTTTACAACAACGACGTCTTCCCGCAGTGGAAAAACAAGCTGTTTATCGGCGCGCTGAAGGAGAAGGACGTGATCGTGCTGAGCGTGGAGGGAAACAAGGTGACGGAGGACGGGCGCATTCTGGGCGACCGGGACCAGCGTATTCGCGACGTGCGGGTGGGGCCGGATGGGTATCTGTATGTCCTGACCGACGAGACGGACGGGCAACTGTTGAAAGTCAGCCCGTCCGGCGCGTAATCAGGTGACCGGGATCATCACGACGTTACGATACGCAGGGCGATCGCTCAGCTGTTTAAGCCAGCGCTCAAGGTGAGGGCGTGGCGTCCACTTCAGACCCATATTGGTCAGGTTCCAGACGAAGGGTGCCACGGCGATATCGCCTGTGCCGAACGCCTCGCCGGAGAACCAGGCGTGCTTCGCCAGTTCGTCATCCATCATCGCAAACAGATTTTCGCAGGCATCCTGCGCGGCGTGAATCGCGGGATAATCGCGTTCGGCTTCCGGCGTGCGGATAAGCCCCATCAGGATCACGCGGTGGGTTGGGGACAGCGTCTGGTTCGCCCAGTCCATCCACTTTTCGCCCTGGGCGCGCCGGGCCGGGTTTTCAACCCACAGGCGTCCCTGACCGTACTGGGCGGCGAGGTAACGGACAATGGTGTTGGACTCCCAAAGCGTCGCGTCTGTTTCATCATCGCGCAGCAGCGGCACCAGGCCGTTCGGGTTCATGGCCAGATAGTCGGCCTCTTTGTTCACGCCGAACGCCATGCCAGCCATGATTTGATTGAACGGTAAATCCAGCTCTTCCAGCGTCCAGAGCACTTTCTTGACGTTGGTCGAATTATTCCTGCCCCACAGCGTAATCATATTTACTCCCGATGAGATGTGAATCCGAGTCAGCCTTTCGCCATGGTGAGATAAACCTAACAATTACGCAACAGAAGACAAAAAAATCGTCTTAATCAAAGCGTATCTGAATGTTATTGCATAAACTTTAATAACTTTACCCTCGTTGGGTTTCTTTAACGGTTTTAGTGCGCTATTACTCATCGCTTCTTGCGACACGGTGATGTGACGTAATTTTTGAATGGACACTCGGGTGGCATTTATGACGCGTAAAATGACTTCTCTGCGCAGCCTGGCGGCAGGCTCTGCGCTTCTTTTCCTGTTTGCACCAACGCTCTACGCAGCTGAACAGGCTGCGCCCGAAGCGCCGCCAGTGGATGCGCGCGCCTGGATCCTGATGGACTACGCCAGCGGTAAAGTGCTGGCGGAAGGGAATGCGGATGAGAAACTCGATCCGGCAAGCCTGACCAAAATCATGACCAGCTATGTGGTGGGCCAGGCGCTGAAAGCGGGCAAGATCAAACTGGACGATATGGTGACCATCGGGAAGGACGCGTGGGCGACCGGCAACCCGGCGCTGCGGGGTTCTTCCGTGATGTTCCTGAAGCCAGGGGATCAGGTTTCCGTTTCCGATCTGAATAAAGGGGTGATTATTCAGTCGGGAAATGATGCGTGCATCGCGCTGGCCGATTACGTTGCCGGCAGCCAGGATTCTTTCATTGGTTTGATGAATGGCTACGCGCAAAAGCTGGGCCTGACCAATACGACCTTTAAAACGGTTCACGGTCTGGATGCGCCGGGACAGTTCAGTACCGCGCGCGACATGGCGCTGCTGGGGAAAGCGCTGATCCACGACGTGCCGGATGAATACGCCATCCACAAAGAGAAAGAGTTTACCTTCAACAAAATTCGCCAGCCGAACCGCAACCGCCTGCTGTGGAGCAGCAACGTCAATGTGGACGGGATGAAAACCGGCACCACGGCGGGGGCAGGCTACAACCTGGTGGCTTCCGCGACCCAGGGCGACATGCGCCTGATTTCGGTGGTGCTAGGCACCAAAACCGACCGCATTCGCTTTAATGAATCCGAAAAACTGCTGACCTGGGGCTTCCGCTTCTATGAAACCGTGACGCCGATTAAGCCGGATGCCACGTTCGTCAGCCAGCGCGTCTGGTTTGGTGACAAGAGCGAAGTGAACCTGGGCGCGGGTGAGGCGGGCTCGGTGACCATTCCGCGCGGCCAGCTGAAAAACCTGAAGGCCAGCTACACCCTGACTGACCCGCAGCTTACGGCTCCGCTGAAAAAGGGCCAGGTGGTCGGGACGATTGATTTCCAGCTTAACGGTAAATCGATTGAACAGCGTCCGCTGATTGTGATGGAAGCGGTGGAAGAGGGCGGCTTCTTCAGGCGGATGTGGGATTTCGTGATGATGAAATTCCACGGGTGGTTTGGCAGCTGGTTTAGCTAAGTTTTTTGCCGGGTGGCGCTGCGCTTACCCGGCCTACGTTCGAGCCGTTGTAGGCCGACCCGGCATAACCTCAATACATCAACTTCACCTGCTGCGCCTTCGCGTGGGTCACAATCTCGTCGTCCGGGCGGCAATCGCTGACAATGGCATCGAACTGCGCCAGCTCGCCCATTCTTGCCGGACGCACCTTACCAAACTTACTGTGATCGACCACCAGCACATGGTACTGTGCGGCGCTTAATGCCCAGTGTTTTACTGGAAGCTCTTCCAGATTAAAGCAGGTCGCGCCCTGGCGCACATTAACGCCGGCGGCGGAATAAAACGCGATATCCGGGCAGAGATTGCTGAGCGTGTCCTGCAGGTTGAGCGGCTTAAAGATCGCGTTGCTGGCGTGAAACTCACCGCCGCAGAGGATCACCCGGCACTCGGGTTTCTCCTGAAGCGCCAGAAAGGTGTTCAGGGAGTAGCACACGGCAGTGAAAGGGATGCTGCTGTCGATGGCTTCGATAATCCACGGCGTGGTGGTACCGCAGTCAAAAAACAGCGTCTGGTGCGGCTGTACCAGTGAGGCCGCAAGCCGCGCGGCTTTGCGTTTCTCCTCCACCAGGCGTGTCTTCTGGTCGCTGATCAGATAATGGCTGGCGCTGCGCGGCTCAAGCACAATGTATCCGCCCAGCAGCACGACGGGCGCGCTCTCGCTGTTCAGATCCCGACGAATGGTCATCTCTGAGACGCCGAGGAGGTTGGCGGCTTCCTTAAGATGCAGCTTATCGCTGCGCTTCAGCGCCTGAAGCAGCTGAGCAATGCGGTCATCGCGACGTGTTTCCATAGTTCCTCGGGATAAAAAAGTGAACCCCCGCAGGGCGGGGGTTCAAGTGTAACCTGTCAGGTCGGGGTTAGTCACGTATCCAGCCTTTGCGGATCGGGATAGCGAAAATGGCGCGATAGAGGGTAGAGAGCCCGCTATAGAGCGCCTCACCGATAAGGCTCCACAGGATAGCCGCGCTCACGCAGCCAATCAGCCCCACCAGGAAGCCACCCACCATATCCAGCGGCCAGTGGACGCCCAGATAAACGCGAGACCAGGCGATGGCTACCGCGACCACCATCAGCACCGCACCTGACCACAGGCGATGCCAGAACAGGAAGGCCAGCGCAAAGGTGAAGATCACCGTCCCGTGATCGCTCGGGAAAGAGTCATCCGGCGCATGGTGCAGAAAGGTATAGCCCACGTGGGCAACAAAAGGGCGGGCGTGCGGGAACACATGACCCAGTACGAAGCTCACCAGAACGCTCACGCCCAGCGCCATCGCCACTTTGATCACCAGCTGGCGCTGCGCTTTCACCTGGCTACGAGGTCCCCACAGCCAGAGGATGGCGGCCAGCGCGGGCACGATGCTGATCAGATCTTTTGCCAGAAAGGTGGCAAAGTCGATCATCCACTCGGGCGAGGCCGGGGTGGCATTGATCAGATAGAACAGCTGATAATTCAGATTCTCTAGCATAGCGTTATCACTCTTTAGCAAACCGGGTGGAAACAAGGCCGTAGACCACCACCTGAGAAAACCAGACCCACCACCCAGCCCACAGGTTGTGAGAGAAAAAATGTGCCCCGCGCATGATCTGGCCATAACCCATCACCAGACCTAACACCACGCCCAGCGCAACGAAGCTCCAGGCGAGACGCGGACGCTCGCGCCAGAAGGCAAAAAACAGCCCCATCACCATAAAGCCGCTGGAGGCATGACCGCCGGGGAAACAGCGCCCCGGACCGCTGTCAGCAGGAACGGCGCTGAACAGGGGATAAGAGACAGCCTTACCGCCATATTCCACCAGGTCCCACGGGCAGCTGTGATGGCTCATGCTTTTCAGCAGGCCCACCACCAGCGCGCCAACGCCCATCAGCAGCGCCGCCGTCACCAGCCTTGCGTTACGCTTGTAAGCGCCGTAAAACAGCGCCACGGCGCCTAAGGCGATGGCGATGTACTTCGCCAGACGATGGTTGAGCAGATCCAGCAGGTGGTCTTTCTGCAGCGGGAAGCTCTGCGTCGCCGCGTCATACCAGAAGCCGGTTACCCATCTGTCGAGCGCTTCATTGCGCGATAGCCACGTAAACACCACGGCAAGGGCTATCAGTATGAAAAGCTGATAACCATAAAAGCGGGCCGGTAAGCGGTAAAGGCGTTTTGTCTTATTTGTCTGTAACTTAGACAATTCTGAACGGCTGGAGGTGAGTGCCATAATTTGGGGTCGTTGACGAGTAATGGGGCTATCATAAATCTGTCAAATTAAGGAAACCTTAAACGAAGACGATATGTGCTTTATTTCTGTTTATCCTCGATAAATCACTATCTCGGGCTGCGGCATTTCATTACACTCGTCGCGATTTTGTCATTATAAAGAGATTGCATGTTAAACCGTTCTTCTTCAGGTTCACGTCTGGGTCGTCAGGCGTTGCTTTTCCCTCTGTGTCTGGTGCTCTACGAATTTTCTACCTATATCGGTAACGATATGATCCAGCCCGGGATGCTGGCCGTGGTGGCGCAGTACAACGCCGGAATCGAGTGGGTACCGACCTCCATGACCGCCTATCTGGCCGGCGGCATGTTTTTGCAGTGGCTGTTAGGCCCGCTGTCGGATCGTATTGGCCGTCGTCCGGTGATGCTGACGGGCGTGGTGTGGTTTATCGTCACCTGCCTTGCCACGCTGCTGGCGCAAAACATTGAACAATTTACCCTGCTGCGTTTCCTGCAGGGGGTGAGCCTGTGCTTTATCGGCGCCGTGGGGTATGCCGCCATTCAGGAGTCGTTTGAAGAGGCGGTGTGTATCAAAATTACCGCGCTGATGGCGAACGTGGCGCTGATCGCTCCCTTGCTCGGGCCGCTGGTAGGCGCCGCATGGGTGCATATGGCACCGTGGGAAGGGATGTTTGTGCTCTTTGCGGTTCTCGCCGCCATCGCGTTCTTTGGTCTGCACCGGGCAATGCCTGAAACCGCCACCCGCATCGGCGAGAAACTCTCGCTGAAAGAGCTGGGGCGGGATTACAAAGAAGTGCTGAAGAATGGCCGCTTTGTGGCGGGCGCGCTGGCGACCGGGTTCGTTAGCCTGCCGCTGCTGGCGTGGATTGCCCAGTCACCGGTCATTATCATCAGCGGTGAAAAGCTGAGCAGCTACGAGTATGGCCTGTTGCAGGTACCGATCTTTGGCGCGCTGATTATCGGTAACCTGGTGCTGGCGCGTCTGACCTCACGCCGCACCGTGCGTTCACTGATTATCATGGGCGGCTGGCCGATTGCAGCCGGGCTGATTCTGGCGGCGGTGGCGACCGTTGCGTCATCACACGCTTATCTGTGGATGACGGCAGGACTCAGCATTTACGCCTTCGGGATTGGCGTGGCGAACGCCGGGCTGGTGCGCCTGACGCTGTTTGCCAGCGAGATGAGTAAAGGCACGGTCTCCGCGGCGATGGGGATGCTGCAGATGCTGATTTTTACCGTCGGTATCGAGGTGAGCAAGCATGCCTACGCGATGGGCGGTAACGGGCTGTTCAGTCTGTTTAACCTCGCCAACGGCGTGTTGTGGGTTGGCCTGATGGTGGTGTTCCTGAAAGACAAGCGCGTCGGAAACGCCCTGCAACCTTAACTGTTTATTCCCTCTCTCTCTGGGGGCTCAGTAATTTATTTACATGAAGCGACGAATGTTGTTTCAGGAAAATGAATGACTTACAGCGACGCCCTGGTCCGGCTGTAAATCGCCGAAGCGTTTCCGTAAGGCCGGGGCGAGGCGCAGGGATGCGCCGAGAGGGCGTGGCCTGCAGGGATGCAGGCTCATGCCCGACCCGATAGCCTGAAGGAATAAGCTGAGGGTACCGCGAAGCGGCGATTTACCGCCGGGAGCCCGGGTCGCCAGGGTGGTGGCGACTGAGCCACCCTGGCACGTTCACAGGTGTTGTCGTGACAAAGTACCAAGGAACGTAAAGTGAACGGAATGACCACCACAGCCGTATGTTCCCCCTCACCCCAGCCCTCTCCCTCGAGGGAAAGGGTGAGGGCACCAGACCGCACGGTGTTAATTAAACGGTGCCTCCCCGTTCAACACCTTCTCAATCACATCCAGCACGCCTTCCTCGTTATTATGCGGCGCTTCAAAACGCGCCGCCGCTTTGATATGCGGTCTGGCATTCGCCATCGCAAAGCTGAACCCGGACTGGCGCAGCATCTCCACGTCGTTGCCGCTATCGCCGAAGGCCACCACGTCGCTGTTCTCTATCCCCCAGCGCTGTTGCAGGATCCGCAGGCCGTTGGCTTTATGCACGCCGGGGATAATCAGGTCGATACTGCCGTGACCGGTGGTGACGGGCACCATGATGTCGCTGAGTTTTTCATGCAGCAGCGCCTGAATACGCGGAATTTCATCATCAGACACGTTAAGCCCAAACTTGAAGAAAATATCGTTCAGGTTGTCGAAATCGCTGACCATTTCCAGACGGTGATAGTACTTTGCCGCGATGGCCTTAAAGCCCTCGTCATAGCACTTGAGCGTGTAGGCGCTGCTCTTCCCGCAGGCGATGATCTCAATGCCTGGCACGTCGTTTAACACGTTCGCGACCGTGTCGAAATGGGCTTTCGACAGTTCACCGTTGAAGACGTCTTCACCCTCACTCACGACCCAGCCGCCGTTTTCGGCGACGAATGAAATTTCATGCGCAATCTCCGGGAAAAAGGAGATCAGCTGGTAGTACTGGTTGCCGCTGGCGACCACGAAGCGAATGCCTTGCGCCTTCATGCGCGCGTACTGCGCCAGAAAGCGCGGGCGATTGTAGGTCTTGGCATCACTCAGGAATGTGCCATCCATGTCGACGGCGATCAGTTTAACGCTCATATCCCTTCTCCAGTGTCGTGTGTTTCGTTTCCGGCTTTGCCACCGCGCGCGCCACCAGCGCCGCGACGATCACCAACCCTAATACCACCAGCATGGCGCTGCGCAGCCCGTAGTGCTCCCCGAGGAAGCCGAGCAGCGGCGGCCCGACCAGGAAGGCGAGATAGCCGGTAGTCGCCACCACGCTGACGCGCGTCGGGGCATCCGGGCCGGTGTCGCTGGCGGCGGAGATGGTCAGCGGGAAGCCGAGGGACGCGCCCAGCCCCCAGAGGATCACTGAGACGCCGGCAATCCAGTCCACATCCACAAAGATAATCATCGCGATACCCAGCCCGCCGAGCAGGGCGCTGGCGCGCACCACCGCCACGCGGCTGTAGCGGTCGATAAACCAGCCGCCGGTGAAGCGCCCGACGGTCATCCCCAGCGTAAACCCGGCGTAGATCAGCGAGCCGGAGGTCGGGCTAAAGCCGTGACCGTCCACCATCAGCAGCGGCAGCCAGTCGTTGGCGGACCCTTCCGCGAACGCCATCGCCAGCACCACCACGCCAATCAGCATCAGCTGATAATCGCGGTAGAAGGGCAGCCCTTTTTCGGCCGAATGCTGTTCATCTGAGGCGTTCTTGCCGGTGCCGTCCGGGATCGCCCGGATGCCGGTCAGAATCGGAATAATGCACACCAGCGCCGCCAGCAGGATATGCAGATTCGCGGTCATGCCGAAGGCCGTCAGCGCCATCCCCACGCCCGCACCGGCCAGCGTGCCGAGGCTATAAAAGCCGTGCATCATCGGCAGCACGGTTTTGTTCATCTCGCGCTCGACCGCCGCCCCTTCAACGTTTATCGCCACTTCCGCCGAGCCGAAGCTGCCGCCAAACACCGTCAACCCCAGCGCAAACAGCACCGGTGAGGCAAACCACAGCGCCACGCTCAGCACCATCATCCCGAACACCGCGAAGCACATGGTGGTGCGGATCACCGCCCGCGTACCGAAGCGCTTCACCAGCCATGCGGAGCAGAGGATGCCGCTCATGGAGCCTATCGACAGGCCGAACAGCACGATGCCCATTTCCGCGGTAGAAACGGACAAAATGTCGCGAATGGCGGGGGTGCGCGTGGCCCAGGAGGCCATCAGCAGACCGGGAATAAAGAAGAACATAAACAGCGCCCACATGCGGAGCTGCAGGGCTTTACGGGGAGAGGTCAGCGTCATTGGGGTAGCACCAGAAGTACAACAATAGCGACAACACTAGCAAGTTTGTGTACATTTGTACACAAACACAGGTGAGGAATTGATGAGCAGACCACCCAACGATCCGCATCGCCGGGAGAAAATCCTGCAGGCGACGCTCGACACCATTGCTGAACACGGTATTCACGCCGTCACGCACCGTAAAATCGCCACCTGCGCGGGCGTGCCGCTGGGGTCGATGACCTACTATTTCGACGGTATGGAGCCGCTGCTGGAGGAGGCCTTCACGTGGTTTACCCGCCAGATGTCGCAGCAGTACCGGGATTTCTTTGCGGGCGTCACCGGGCCGGAAATGGCGTGCGAATCCATCACTACCCTGATCCACAGCTCACAGGTGACCACGCCGCACAACATGGCGCTGATGTATCAGCTTTACGCCTTTATGCACCGCAGCGCGGCGCTCAAAACGGTGATGCAGGACTGGATGAAGATGAGCCAGACCACGCTGGAGCAGTGGTTCGACCCGGTTACCACCCGCGCGCTGGATGCGTTTATCGAAGGGATGACGCTGCACTACGTCACTGACCGGACGCCCTTAACCCGCCAAGAGATCCGGGCCATGGTGGGCAGGATTGCGGGCGAGAGCTAGGTTGCACCGGCGGTCATATTGACTGTGGTTCCCGTGATGGCGCTGGCCGCATCTGAAGCCAGAAACGCAATCGTGTCTGCTACCTGCGCTAGCGTCGGCAGGCGATGCGTCAGGGTGCTTTGCGCGGCGCCGCCGAGAAACTGCCCGACCGTTATCCCCATCGCCTGCGCCTTGGCGGCGAAAATGGCCCCCACATACGAACCCGCCTGCACCGCGTCGGCTATTGCGTGCGAGCGCAGACACAGCACACGAATATTTTGAGTCCCCAGCTCAGCCGCAAGCGCCCGGGTAAAGGCTTCCGTTCCCGCGCAGCCGACGATATGTCCGAGGTGGCCCGCCATCGCCATGTTTGCGGCGGGGGCGACGACGGTAATTATGGTCCCGCCATGCTCGCCGCCCATGCGGGATGACACGGCTTTCGCAATGTTAAAGTACGCGGCCAGGAAAGGGTCGAAGCCCTGACGGAATTCGCCGAGCGTTAATGCCTCAAGACGTTTGCCCTGATCGTGCATAAAGCCCGTGGCGTTGACGACGATATCAATGCGGGCAAGGTCGGGGAGCGGCGAGGACTCCTCAAGCGCATCGAAAACAAACGTGCTGGCAGAACCGCCAGCGGCGCGAATGCTGCTGGCGGCCTGCTCCAGCCTGGCGTGGGTGCGTGCGGCGAGATACACCTCCGCGCCTTCACGCGCAAGAGCGTGTGCCGCAGCGCTGCCGATGGCGCCGCTGCCGCCGAAGATGACGGCGGTTTTGTTTTTAAGACCCATGCCTGCATACCCTCACCAGACTTAACCCTCAACAGTATGTGCCGGGTTTCGGCGGATGCAACTCAGCCGTTGGGCGGGGTATGCGGTTGGCAGATCTTACCGTGCCATTATCAATGGGTTACTTTTGTGAGATTTTTTTCCCGCTGGCGTCCACCACCGCTTCGCCATCTTCTTTCGTAAATGCCCCTTTCTGCGCATCCGGCAGAATGTCGAGGACGACTTCAGACGGGCGGCACAGGCGGGTGCCCAGCGGTGTGACCACGATCGGACGGTTAATCAGAATCGGGTATTGCAACATAAACTCGATTAGCTGGTCGTCGGTGAAGCTATCGTCGGCAAGGCCGAGCTGTTCATAGGGCTCCACGTTTTTACGCAGCAGATCCCGCACCGAAATGCCCATATCGGCAATCAGGGTGGTCAGCGCATCGCGCGACGGCGGGGTTTCCAGATAGAGGATAATCTCTGGCTCCGTGCCGCTGTTGCGGATCATCTCCAGCGTGTTGCGCGAGGTGCCGCAGGCGGGGTTGTGGTAAATGGTGATGTGGCTCATATCAGTGGCTCATTACAGTGTGAAGGAGAGACGTAGCGCCAGCGCGGCGAGCGTCACAAACAGGACCGGCAGCGTCATGATGATGCCCGTCCGGAAATAGTAACCCCAGGTGATCGTCATGTTTTTCTGCGCCAGCACGTGGAGCCAGAGCAGGGTGGCGAGGCTGCCGATAGGCGTGATTTTCGGGCCCAGATCGCAGCCAATCACGTTGGCGTAAATCATCGCCTCCTTAATCAATCCCGTTGCTGTGCTGCCCTCAATTGAGAGCGCGCCAATCAGCACCGTGGGCATATTGTTCATTATGGATGACAGAAACGCGGTGATGAACCCGGTACCCAGCGTGGTGGCCCACAATCCGTGCCCGGCCAGGCTATTCAGTACGCCTGTGAGAGAGTCCGTCAGCCCGGCATTGCGCAGGCCATACACCACCAGATACATCCCCAACGAGAAGATCACGATCTGCCACGGTGCGCCGCGCAGCACTTTTCCGGTATTTATCGCATGTCCGCGTTTTGCAACGGCAAACAAAACCAGCGCGCCCGCAGTCGCAATGGCGCTGACCGGAATACCCAGCGGCTCCAGCACAAAGAAACCGACGAGAAGAAGGAGCAGCACGATCCAGCCGGTTCTGAACGTTGGAAGATCGTTTATCGCGCGTGCAGGCTCACGCAGTTTCGCCAGGTCATATTCCGGCGGGATTTCGTTGCGGAAGAACAGATGGAGCATGACCAGCGTTGCGGCAATCGCGGCGACATCAACGGGAATCATCACCGAGGCATATTCACTGAACCCCAGCGTGAAGAAGTCTGCCGAGACGATGTTGACCAGGTTCGACACAATCAGCGGCAGGCTGGCGGTATCGGCGATAAAACCTGCCGCCATCACAAACGCCAGCGTGGCCTGCTTGCTGAACCCCAGTGCCAGCAGCATGGCGATAACGATAGGCGTCAGGATCAGCGCTGCGCCGTCATTGGCAAACAGCGCCGCGACGGCTGCGCCCAGAAGGATAATCCAGGTAAACAGCAATCGCCCGCGACCGTTCCCCCAGCGGGCGACGTGCAGCGCCGCCCACTCGAAAAAGCCGGACTCATCCAGCAGCAGGCTGATGATGATGACGGCGATGAACGTTGCCGTAGCGTTCCAGACGATATTCCAGACTACCGGTATATCGTTAATGTGAATCACGCCGCTGGCCAGCGCCAGCACGGCGCCGATGGTCGCGCTCCAGCCAATACTCAGTCCTTTGGGCTGCCAGATGACCAATACCAGCGTAAACAGAAAAATAGCCCCAGCCAGAAACATTGTTTACTCCGTTATATCTGTTTTTGTGAATGTGTTTGATTAGCACGAACCCGGAAGCCGGTTTTTCAGCTTCATGCGCGTCTCTTCCCGCAGGCAGTTCCAGCTGGTGTCGATAACGGCTGCCGCCCATGCAGGCATGTTGGGAGAGAGACGGTAATGGACCCACTTACCCTCGCGACGGTCGATCACCAGCCCGGACTCGCGGAGCAGGGCCATGTGGCGTGAGACCTTCGGCTGAGATTCGGCGGTCGCGGCGCAGAGATCGCAGACGCACAGTTCTCCTGCCTCACGGAGCAGCATGACGATGGCGAGCCGCGTTTCGTCGGAGAGGGTTTTGAAGAGGTGGAGTGGGTGGAGCATTCGGTCATCCTGAATGTCTTTTGTCATATTCATTAAATCATATATGTTTATAGCTGGCGAGAGAAGAGGAAAAAGCAGCAAGGATAGAAAAACTCAGGGAGGGCTTGTAGAAGGTCAAAAAAGTCTTTATGGCTTGCCCGGAGCAATCCTGACAGTCATGAGAAAGAAACCGTCCCCTGGAACGGTCTCTTTTTATCTGCTCACTTTCAACACTCTTCTGCGCTCAGGCGCAACAGCGATCGTTCCAGGTGTCACGGTAAATGATATTCCCCTCCGTGTACTTCCACGAGATGGCTTCATAACGCAATTCGAGCGTTTCAAGATGGGTGCTGCTCATCCCGTTAGGGGTCAGGAAGGGTGCCACTGTCGTGAACTTAACGTTTTCCATCACGATATTGAAATATTCGGCCTCGATACCAGACTCCAGAATACGGTACATCTTAATAATCCCCTTCTTCATCACTCGCCCTTCGCACACGGCTCGGTAAAGAAGTGGGGTAGTCTGATCAAATTCTTTGATTATCGTAATAGGGCGATGGACGCGCGTGCCGGTGAGCTTGCCCCAACTTGGGTCAACCGGAATGGTTACGCCATGTGAGAACGATTTCAGTTCTATGGAACCATGACGGGTGGGCATCATGCAGCTACCAACAATTGGCGAGCCGTTCTCGTCCTCAAGCCAGAGATGTGCGGGTGTAGACATGTCATTTCCTTATTAGCAAACGTGAAGCTTTTATGGTCCTCAATGCCATATCCAGTAAACCAGCCCCAGTGTGACCAGGTAAAACAGGAGGATGAATCCCTGGCTAACCTCAGGGAAGTAAACGTCAAGGACATAGCCAAAAATGAACGCGAGGATGATGGGTATATAAGTCCAGAAGAAAAACTGGGCCTGAGATTTGAGCCAGCGTCTTAGAAAGCCCATTAGTGCCTGCCCATGAGCTTCAGGATAGTGTCAGCAGCATCATAAGGGCTTTGACTGTCAGTCCATTGCTGCGTTAGCACGCCCGCGCGCATAAAAGCAGGTTCCACCAGGAAATACATCATTTCCAGTTCTCGCAGGTACAACGCTTGATAGTAGGCAGGATGCATCACTTGCAAGCGATGAGCGCTGTCAGCGGCCTGTTGCACAATCCCATATATCCCCAGCCCGCCAATAGCCGCGCCCGTTAATCCTGAAACGACCTTTAACCCTGAAGGTGGAAGGGTTACATAAAGGCAAACAGTCGATGTGACACCTGCAGAGAATGAATATGAGGTTAGCGTGCTGGTGGATATATAAACGTTAGCGCGCATTAGAGCATGCTGTATCGCTGATAATTCTGCCGGGGAATAATTCTTAACCAGCTCCTCAACGTATGTGTTGATTAGGTCAAAGACGATGTTCCAGCGAGAAACGAGATGGAATATGCCCTTTCGGAAGCGAGCGTCCTCCAGGTTTTGTCGGGTGCATACATCGTAATATTCATCAGTAAAGCAGGAGGTGTAGTACAGCAGGCGTTGGGCACCGGCACCTATATTATTCAACTGGCTCTTTACTTCTTCACCTACCGCGCGTACCGCCTGGTCCAGCTTCATGGCCAGTATCTTTTGGCTCTGAAGCTGGCGGATGATCTCTTCAGAATGGTACATGCTTACTGACCTCGCACTTCAGTTCAATTGTGCGATCTTTTGCTGCATTCCCTAAGACCGGTATTGCTATTACTGAACTTGAAAACTGCATTCCTGTCCCCTCCATAGTGTTTCTATCCGCTCCAGCGTATGCCTGTAACTAATATGGAAGTTCAAAGCAGATCATGTTTATGAAAAGCACGGGATTTTTAGGATAATGACCTGATTTTTTTTAATCAAAATACGATTTATCGGGAGCTTTAAGTGCGAATCGATGAGTTCAATACTGAGTGGCGCGTTCCAAAATCCGGAAGAATTGCAGGAACAATTAGCTGACTGATACAGACCCGCCGCTGGCTGGTTTTTTATTATCTGTTACAGCTATATAAAAGTTCTGCCGCGACGATGTCGCTATGCAGGGGAACCTGGAGGCATAAAGCATTAATTTACAGAGTGGTAGTTTTCAGACAACAAAAAACCCATCAACCTTGAACCAAAACGGCGGGGTTGATGGGCTCCACAAATTGGGGACATCAAAGAAAAGCAGTGGCACTAGTTATGACTGCCCCCTTATAAAAAAGTTCTGCGCGTAACAAAAATATTTTCCGCCACGCGCATTCTTAGGAGTTATCCGAGTCCCGGCCAGATGATGATAATCAGCGTACCCGCCAGCGTCAGCAGCACGTTAGCGATAGCATACGTGCCCGCATAGCCCAGCGCCGGGATGTTGCTGCGCGCGGTGTCGCTGATGATTTCCATAGCAGGTGCACAGGTACGCGCCCCCATCATCGCCCCGAAGAGCAGGGCGCGGTTCATGCGCAGCACGTAGGCACCGAACAGGAAGCAGATCACCACCGGCACCAGGCTGACGATAAGTCCGGAAACCAACATCTGCCAGCCGACGGCGCCGAGGCTGTGACCAATCCCGCTGCCCGCGCTTAAGCCCACGCCCGCCATAAAGACCATCAGACCGAACTCTTTCACCATGTTCAGCGCGCCCTGCGGAATGTAGCCGAAGGTCGGGTGGTTCGCTCGCAGGAAGCCCAGCATGATCCCGGCGAAAAGCAGACCGGCGGCATTACCGATGCCGAAGCTGAAGTTGCTGAACTGGAAGGTGATCATCCCGATCATCAAGCCAACGATAAAGAAGGCGCAGAAGGCCAGCAGGTCGGTGACCTGGCTGTGAATGGAGATAAAGCCGATGCGGTCGGCCACGGTTTTCACGCGACGCGCGTCGCCGCTGACCTGCAGCACGTCGCCTTTGTTGAGCACCACGTTGTCGTCGATAGGCATCTCAATCTGGCTGCGGATCACGCGGTTGAGGAAGCAGCCGTGGTCGGTCAGCTTCAGCTGCGCCAGGCGGCGGCCCACGGCGTTATGGTTTTTCACCACGATCTCTTCGGTGACGATGCGCATGTCGAGCAGGTCGCGGTCGAACACCTCTTTGCCGTTACGGAAGCTCGGATCGAGACGAGCGTGGGCGTCCGGGTAACCCACCAGCGCGATGTCATCGCCCATCTGCAGCACCGCGTCGCCGTCCGGGTTCGCCAGAATGCCGTTGCGGCGGATGCGTTCGATGTAGCAGCCCGTCTGGCGATAAATCCCCAGCTCACGCAGATTTTTGCCGTCAGCCCAGGCAACCAGCTCTGGCCCGACGCGATAGGCGCGGATCACCGGGAGATAGACTTTACGTTTGGAGTCGGTATCCAGACCGCGCTCGCGGGCGATTTGCTGGGCGCTGGTCTGCAGATCCTGGTGCTGCAGTTTTGGCAGGTAGCGTGCGCCGACAATCAGGCTCACCAGACCAATCAGATAGGTCAGGGCATAGCCGAGGCTCAGGTGGTCGAGTGCGGTAGAAAGCTGCGCGCCGGCCATGCCGGAATGGCGCAGGGTATCACCGGCACCCACGAGCACGGGGGTGGACGTCATGGAGCCCGCCAGCATACCGGCCGTTAACCCGATATCCCAGCCAAACAGTTTACCCAGCCCTAAGGCGATCAGCAGCGCGCTGCCGACCATTACCAGCGCCAGCATCAGATAATTTTTGCCGTCGCGGAAGAAAATTGAAAAAAAGTTCGGTCCTGCTTCCACGCCAACACAAAAAATAAACAGCATAAAACCTAAGTTCAGCGCGTCCGTGTTAATGCTGAAGTGCTGCTGGCCTAATAATAAGGAGACGACTAAAACGCCAATGGAATTACCAAGTTGAACTGAACCCAGGCGCAATTTACCCAGGCAAAGGCCCAGCGCCAGTACCACAAATAATAACAGGATGTAATTCCCATTTAACAAGTCTGCGACGTTTATATTCACGGAGGCTAACTTCTTGTTTACCAGTAAGTTGTTGAATGAAAGGACTTTTTGGGCTACTGTTTTCTGGGTCAGGGAAAGGCGTTAACGCTCCCTGTTTCCTGCTTTATTCCCTAAAACATTAGCTGGCGTGTAGTTTAATCGTATTAGCTACTGACAGCTACTGATTATCGCATCACCCTGTGCGTACTTTGGCAAGGATTGCCGCATTGCTTTATCTGACTGGGCGTCTACCCGACGAAAGTGTATTTGATAGAGATAAGTCAGGAGGATAGTTTGAACATTAAACGAAACTGGGCGGGGGTGATCAGCTGCTTTTTGCTGTTCACGGTCGTATGCATGTCGCTTGCTTTTAACGTGAAAGGGGCATTCAGGGCATCGGGTCATCCGGAGCTGGGGCTGCTCTTTTTTACGCTGCCGGGGGCTGCTGCCAGTTTTCTCTCCCGTAAAGGGGAGGTGGTGAAGCCGCTGCTGGGTGCCATGCTGGCCGCGCCGCTCTGTTTGCTGCTGATGCGCTTGCTCTATATCTCAACGCGGAGTTTCTGGCAGGAGCTGGCATGGTTGATGAGCGCTGTATTCTGGTGCGCCCTTGGCGCGCTCTGCTACTTATTTGTGCGCAGTCTGCTTCATAACCGACGGCACCACAAATAAAAACGCCCTCTCGGTGAGGGCGTCTTCACATTACTGGGCGGCAAACAGGCCCAAATGCTCTTTGGCGTAGGCTTCAAAGTCAGTGCAGCCGCCGATGTGTTTCTGATCGAGGAAGATCTGCGGTACGGTTTCAACCGGCTTGCCGACGGTTTTTTCGAGATCCGCCTTCGTGATGCCTTCCGCGTGGATATCCACGTAGCGGAAGTTGAAGTCATCGCGCTCTTCGGTCAGTTTCTCAGCCAGCTCTTTCGCGCGTACACAGTATGGGCACCCTGGACGACCAAAAATTACTGCAAACATTTCTCTCTCCTCAAAAAACAAGCCTGACGGCGAATAAGACATATAGTGCCCGATAACCTGCCGCCATTAAAGAAGGTTTCGCCTGTCGCTTTGATACAGTCAGGCTATGTTTCGCCAATTACATCGCGCAAATCATTGCCTATACTGGCTCCAATACGTATTAAGCAAGACAAAGAGAGACAAGATGACACCCACGATTGACCTGCTCCGTTCCCACCGTTCCATTCGCCACTTCACCGATGAGCCGATTACCGAGGCGCAGCGTGCCGCGATTATTGACAGCGCCAGGGCGACCTCCAGCTCCAGCTTCCTGCAGTGCAGCTCCATTATCCGCATCACCGACCCGGCCATGCGCGAGCAGCTGGTGACGCTGACCGGCGGGCAGAAGCATGTGGCTCAGGCGGCGGAGTTCTGGGTGTTCTGCGCCGACTTCAACCGTCATCTGCAGATCTGCCCTGAGGCCGAGCTCGGGCTGGCCGAACAGTTGCTGCTGGGCGTGGTGGATACCGCGCTGATGGCGCAAAACGCCTTCACGGCGGCGGAGTCGCTGGGGTTAGGCGGTGTCTACATCGGCGGCCTGCGTAACAACATCGAAAGCGTGACCGAGCTGCTGAAGCTGCCAAAACACGTGCTGCCGCTGTTTGGCCTGTGCCTCGGCTGGCCTGCGGATAACCCGGATCTGAAGCCGCGCATTCCTGCGGCGATGCTGGTGCATGAAAACCACTATCAGCCGGTCGATCAGGATGTCCTGAATCAATACGATGAAGAGCTGGCAAACTACTACCTGACGCGCGGTAGCAATAACCGTCGCGATACCTGGACTGACCATATTCGTCGCACCATCATTAAAGAAAATCGCCCGTTTATTCTTGATTATCTGCACAAACAGGGCTGGGCGACGCGATAGTCCATTTATCCTGCGCCTGCCTGCGTATATGATACGCAGGCTTTTTCCATGTCTTCAGAGAGGTGCAGGGTGAAAATTGCCATATTGTCCCGGGATGGAACGCTCTATTCATGTAAGCGCCTGAGAGAAGCGGCGGCGAAACGCGGGCATCAGGTTGAGATCCTCGACCCGATGTCCTGTTATATGAATATCGACCCGGCCGCCTCGTCGATTCACTACAAAGGCCGCAAGCTGCCGCATTTTGATGCGGTCATCCCCCGAATCGGCTCCCAGATTACCTACTACGGCACCGCCGCGCTGCGCCAGTTCGAGATGCTGGGCAGCTATCCGCTCAACGAATCCGTCGCCATTTCCCGCGCCCGCGACAAGCTGCGCTCGCTGCAGCTCCTTGCCCGTCAGGGGATCGATCTCCCCGTCACGGGGATTGCCCATTCACCGGACGACACCAGCGATCTGATCGACATGGTGGGCGGCGCCCCTTTGGTGATCAAGCTGGTGGAAGGCACCCAGGGCATTGGCGTGGTGCTGGCGGAGACGCGTCAGGCAGCGGAGAGCGTGATTGACGCCTTCCGCGGGCTGAATGCCCACATTCTGGTGCAGGAATATATCGAAGAGGCCAAAGGGCGCGACATCCGCTGCTTTGTGGTGGGTAACGAGGTGGTGGCAGCCATTGAGCGTCAGGCCAAAGAGGGCGATTTCCGCTCTAACCTTCACCGCGGCGGCGTCGCGCGTGTAGCCGATATCAGCGACCGCGAGCGGGAGATTGCGGTGAAAGCCGCGCAAACCCTGGGGCTGGACGTGGCGGGTGTAGACCTGCTGCGGGCGACGCGCGGGCCGCTGGTCATGGAGGTGAACGCCTCGCCCGGACTGGAAGGCGTGGAAAAAACCACAGGGGTCGATATTGCGGGTAAAATGATCATATGGATCGAGCGTCATGCGACGCCGGGCTACTGTCTGAAAACGGGTGGTTAAATGGATTACCGCGCGCTTTTTGAGTACCCTATGCGAAGTTTTTATTAAAGAGGCTGCATCGCGATGGATTTACAGGTCGTACCTACACTGGATACGTTACGTCAATGGCTTGATGATGCCGGAATTACGTTCTTCGAATGCGATTCCTGCCAGGCGCTGCATCTGCCTCATATGCAGAATTTCGACGGCATTTTCGATGCCAAAATCGATCTGATTAACGATGTGATCCTTTTCTCCGCGCTGGCCGAAGTGAAGCCGTCCGCGCTGCTGGCGCTGGCCTCCGACCTGTCGGCCATCAATGCCAGTTCTTTGACGGTGAAGGCATTTCTCGACATACAGGATGATAATCTGCCAAAACTGGTCGTTTGCCAGTCTTTATTCTCCGGGGCAGGGCTATCGTTCAAGCAGTTCGCCTGGTTTATGCGCCTGAGCGAAGAGCAAATTTCGATGGTCATGATGGAAGCCAATGCACATCATCTGCTGTATAGCGCGGAAGATGATGCAGAGAATAATGATGCATCTCCCAATTTTCTTCACTAAGCCTGTCTGACTTTTGCGCAGTCGCTGCCATGGCGGCTGCAGAAGGCCATTTTTTCTGCTGCTTTTAACCTTCCTTTAAAGAATTATTCACCTCCCTGAAGGCCGTTTCGGCTTATCACGTAGACTTAACCTGCATAAAAAATTGATAAAAGGCGTTTTTTCGTCTGGGCTATAGCCGGAGACACGGGCTACAGTTATTCTTGCGATGCTTCAAAAAGCGAGCGGAAGCTGCCGGGTAAAGAGGTTTCTTTTTATTTTGAGCAGAGCGACAAACTATGCATGATTTTTGCATATATCCAGATTGCACAGTTTTAGTTCGTTTGTTAACGAGCTTTCAGAAGGAATAACACTATGATCGCCTTGAATAAAAAATGGTTATCGGGTCTGGTTGCGGGTGCTCTGATGGCCGTCTCTGCCGGCACGCTCGCTGCGGAACAAAAAACGCTGCACGTTTATAACTGGTCTGACTATATTGCGCCGGACACGGTCGCAAATTTCGAAAAAGAGACCGGCATTAAAGTGGTCTACGACGTGTTCGATTCCAACGAAGTGCTGGAAGGAAAACTGATGGCGGGCAGCACCGGGTTTGACCTCGTGGTGCCTTCCGCAAGCTTCCTCGAGCGCCAGCTGACGGCAGGCGTCTTCCAGCCGCTGGATAAGAACAAGTTACCGAACTGGAAAAATCTCGATCCGGAAGTGCTGAAGCTGGTGGCCAAACACGACCCGGACAACAAATACGCGATGCCGTATCTCTGGGCGACCACCGGTATCGGCTTTAACGTCGATAAAGTGAAGGCGGCGCTGGGCCCGGACGTGAAGCTGGACAGCTGGGACGTGGTGCTGAAGCCGGAAAACCTTGAGAAGCTGAAAAGCTGCGGCGTCTCCTTCCTCGATGCGCCGGAAGAGATTTTCGCGACCGTGCTGAACTACCTGGGTAAAGACCCGAACAGCAATAAGGCGGATGATTACACCGGCCCGGCGACCGATCTGCTGCTGAAGCTGCGTCCAAACATTCGTTACTTCCACTCGTCTCAGTACATTAACGACCTGGCAAACGGCGACATCTGCGTCGCGATTGGCTGGGCAGGGGACGTATGGCAGGCGGCTAACCGCGCGAAAGAGGCGAAAAACGGCGTGAACGTCTCTTACTTCATTCCGAAGGAGGGGGCGCTGGCCTTCTTTGACGTCTTCGCGATGCCGGCTGACGCGAAAAACAAAGACGAAGCGTATCAGTTCCTCAACTACCTGATGCGTCCTGAGGTTATCGCCCACATCAGCGACCACGTTTACTATGCGAACGGTAACAAGGCCTCCGTGCCGCTGGTGAGCGAAGAAATCCGTAATAACCCGGCTATCTATCCGCCAGCGGATGTGTTCGCCAAGCTCTTCACCCTGAAAGTTCAGGATCCAAAAATTGACCGCGTGCGTACCCGCGCGTGGACCAAAGTGAAAAGCGGTAAATAACGGCGTTTGGTATTGCTGCCCGGTGGCGCTATCGCTTACCGGGCCTCTACAACCCGTAGGCCGGGCAAGCGTTAGCGCCGCCCGGCGATGCGCACCCTGACGGTGCGTTTGCACCAGTTTTGATCTCTACCGGAGAACACCCCGTGAATGACGCGATCCCCCGCCCGCAGGCGAAAGTCCGTAAAGCGCTGACCCCGCTGCTTGAAATTCGTAACCTCACCAAATCTTTTGATGGCCAGCATGCCGTGGACGACGTCAGCCTGACGATCTATAAAGGCGAAATTTTTGCCCTTCTGGGGGCCTCTGGCTGCGGTAAATCGACCCTGCTGCGCATGCTGGCCGGTTTTGAACAGCCCACCGCCGGGCAGATCGTGCTCGACGGCGTGGATCTCTCCAGCGTGCCGCCGTATCAGCGTCCGATCAACATGATGTTCCAGTCCTACGCGCTGTTTCCGCACATGACGGTGGAGCAGAACATCGCCTTCGGCCTGAAGCAGGACAAGCTGCCGAAGGCCGAAATTACCGCGCGCGTGGCCGAGATGCTGAGCCTGGTGCACATGCAGGAGTTCGCGAAGCGTAAGCCGCACCAGCTCTCCGGCGGCCAGCGCCAGCGCGTGGCCCTGGCCCGCAGCCTGGCAAAACGCCCGAAACTGCTGCTGCTCGACGAACCGATGGGCGCGCTGGATAAAAAGCTGCGCGACCGTATGCAGCTCGAAGTGGTCGATATCCTCGAGCGCGTGGGGGTGACCTGCGTGATGGTGACCCACGACCAGGAAGAGGCCATGACCATGGCCGGACGTATCGCCATCATGAACCGCGGGAAGTTCGTGCAGATCGGCGAGCCGGAAGAGATTTATGAGCATCCAACCACCCGCTACAGCGCGGAGTTCATCGGCTCGGTTAACGTCTTCGAAGGGCTGCTGAAAGATCGTCAGGAAGACGGTCTGGTCATCGAATCGCCGGGGCTGCAGCATCCGCTTAAGGTTGATCCGGATAACTCGGTGGTGGATAACGTGCCGGTCTACGTCGCGCTGCGTCCGGAGAAGATCATGCTCTGTGAGGATCCGCCTGCTGATGGCTATAACTTTGCCGTCGGGGAAGTGGTGCACATTGCCTATCTGGGCGATCTCTCTATCTATCACGTGCGCCTGAAAAGCGGGCAGATGC
Source organism: Enterobacter sp. TCD1-1 (assembly GCF_020567405.1). Lineage (NCBI taxonomy): Bacteria > Pseudomonadati > Pseudomonadota > Gammaproteobacteria > Enterobacterales > Enterobacteriaceae > Enterobacter > Enterobacter sp. TCD1-1. Next base: position 573,420 of record NZ_JAJCXF010000001.1, read on the forward strand.
TCAGCGCGCAGTTACAGAACGAACATCGCTATCGCAAGGGACAGCCGACCTGGGGCGACGAAGTGCGCCTGTGTTGGGATGCAGACAGTTGCGTTGTGCTGACGGTATAAGGAGCGGCCAATGAGTACACTTGAACCTCCAGCCCGCGTCGAAAAGCCGGGCGGCTTTGCCCACTGGCTGACGCGCATGCAGATGAAGCACGGCCGCAAGCTGGTGATCGCCATGCCGTACGTGTGGCTGATCCTGCTGTTCCTGCTGCCGTTCCTGATTGTTTTCAAGATAAGCCTGGCGGAAATGGCGCGGGCGATCCCGCCTTACACCAACCTGCTGGACTGGGCCGACGGCCAGCTGACGCTGACCTTAAACCTGGGTAACTTCCTGCAGCTCACCGACGATCCGCTCTATTTCGAAGCCTATCTGCAGTCGCTGCAGGTGGCGGCGATCTCGACGCTCTGCTGTCTGGTGATGGGCTACCCGCTGGCGTGGGCGGTGGCGCACAGCAAGCCGTCGACGCGAAATATCCTGCTGCTGCTGGTGATTTTACCGTCGTGGACCTCATTCCTGATCCGCGTTTACGCGTGGATGGGGATCCTGAAAAACAACGGCGTGCTGAACAACTTCCTGATGTGGCTCGGGGTTATCGATCAGCCGCTGACGATTCTGCACACCAATCTCGCGGTCTATATCGGCATTGTGTACGCCTATCTGCCGTTTATGGTGCTGCCGATCTACACGGCGCTGACCCGTATCGACTACTCGCTGGTAGAAGCGTCGCTCGATCTCGGTGCCCGTCCGTTAAAAACCTTCTTCAGCGTCATTGTCCCCCTGACCAAGGGCGGCATTATCGCCGGGTCGATGCTGGTCTTTATCCCGGCGGTGGGGGAGTTTGTGATCCCGGAACTGCTCGGCGGGCCTGACAGCATCATGATTGGCCGCGTGCTGTGGCAGGAGTTCTTCAATAACCGCGACTGGCCGGTGGCCTCGGCGGTGGCGATCGTGATGTTACTGCTGCTGATCGTGCCGATCATGTGGTTCCACAAGCATCAGCAGAAACAGATGGGAGATCACGGATGAACAACTTACCGGTAGTGCGCTCCCCGTGGCGAATTGCGATCCTGGTCATCGGCTTTACCTTCCTGTATGCGCCGATGCTGATGCTGGTGATCTACTCGTTTAACAGTTCCAAACTGGTGACGGTCTGGGCAGGCTGGTCGACGCGCTGGTACAGCGAGCTGTTCCACGATGATGCGATGATGAGCGCGGTGGGGCTGAGCCTGACCATTGCGGCGCTGGCGGCGACCATGGCGTCCGTGCTGGGCACGATCGCCGCGCTGGTGATGGTACGCTTCGGGCGTTTTCGCGGTTCAAACGGCTTCGCCTTTATGATCACCGCTCCGCTGGTTATGCCAGACGTGATCACCGGTCTCGCGCTGCTGCTGCTGTTCGTGGCCCTGGCGCACGCCATCGGCTGGCCGGCGGACCGCGGGATGCTCACCATCTGGCTGGCGCACGTCACCTTCTGTACCGCCTATGTCGCGGTGGTGATCGCCTCGCGCCTGCGCGAGCTGGATCGGTCCATTGAAGAGGCGGCGATGGATCTCGGCGCGACGCCGCTGAAGGTCTTTTTCATCATCACCCTGCCGATGATTATGCCGGCGGTGATCTCCGGCTGGCTGCTGGCGTTTACCCTGTCGCTCGACGATCTGGTTATCGCCAGCTTTGTCTCCGGCCCGGGGGCGACGACGCTGCCGATGCTGGTCTTCTCCAGCGTGCGCATGGGGGTCAACCCGGAGATCAACGCCCTGGCCTCTATCATCCTCGGTGTGGTCGGAATTGTCGGATTTATCGCCTGGTATTTGATGGCGCGCGCGGAAAAACAGCGCGTGCGCGATATCCAGCGTGCAAGACGCGGCTGAAGGATTTAAAATTTCCAGTGATGTGCCGCGCATGACGCGGCACTGTTTTTCAGGGAAGTAAAACATTGGGATTATTAAAAAAATCACGTATTACGCACGCACGTCCTAACGTACCTGCACTGGTTCAGGTGGCGGCGCTCGCCATTATTATGATCCGCTGCCTGGACGTGCTGATGATTCTGAATACCCTGGGCGTGCGCGGCATCGGTGAATTCATTCACCGCAGCGTGCAGACGTGGAATCTGACTTTGGTCTTTTTGAGCAGTCTGGTGCTGGTGTTTATCGAGATCTACTGCGCGTTTTCGCTGGTTAAAGGGCGCAACTGGGCGCGCTGGGTCTATATGCTGACGCAGATTACCGCGGCGAGCTATCTGTGGGCCGCTTCGCTGGGCTATGGCTACCCGGAGCTGTTCAGCATTGCCGGTGAATCCAAACGCGAGATCCTGCGCGCGCTGTTTATGCAAAAACTGCCGGACATGCTGGTGCTCTTTCTTCTCTTCGTTCCGGCCTCCAGTCGGCGGTTCTTCCGCCTGCAATAATGTGTATAATCGCAGCCCTCGTGATTTTTAAGGTTTTCATATGCAGTGCGCACTCTATGCCGCCGGACGCTGCCGCTCCTGTCAGTGGATAGAACAACCGGTCTCTCAACAACTCACCGCCAAAATGGCCGACCTGCAACAGCTGCTGGCAGAACACGCGGTGGGCGAGTGGTGCGCACCCGTCAGCGGCCCTGAGCAGGGCTTTCGCAATAAAGCCAAAATGGTGGTCAGCGGCAGCGTAGAAAAACCGCTGCTGGGGATGCTGCACCGCGACGGCACGCCGGAAGACTTAACCGACTGCCCGCTGTATCCAACCTCGTTTGAGCCCGTCTTTGCCGTACTGAAACCGTTTATCGCGCGGGCGGGGTTAACGCCCTATAACGTGGCCCGCAAGCGCGGCGAGCTGAAATACCTTCTGCTGACCGAAAGCCAGAAAGACGGCGGCATGATGCTGCGCTTCGTGCTGCGCTCTGAAACCAAGCTGGCGCAGCTGCGCGCGGCGCTGCCGTGGCTGCAGGCGCAGCTTCCGCAGTTGAAGGTCATTACGGCGAACATTCAGCCGGTGCATATGGCGATCATGGAAGGGGAGAAAGAGGTTTTCTTCACCGACCAGCACGCGCTGGCGGAGAGCTTTAACGGCGTGCCGCTGTGGATCCGCCCGCAAAGCTTCTTCCAGACCAACCCGACCGTGGCAAGCAGCCTGTACGCTACCGCCCGTGACTGGGTGCGTGCGTTGAACGTTCACCACATGTGGGATCTGTTCTGCGGCGTGGGCGGGTTTGGCCTGCACTGCGCCACGCCGGAGATGCAGCTCACCGGCATTGAGATCTCTACCGAAGCGATTGCCTGCGCGAAGCAGTCCGCCGCCGAACTGGGGTTAACGAATCTGCACTTCCAGGTGCTCGACTCCACGCAGTTCGCGACCGGCCAAGGCAACGTGCCGGAGCTGGTGCTGGTCAACCCGCCGCGCCGCGGCATCGGCAATGCGCTGTGCGACTACCTGAGCCAGATGGCGCCGGAATACATCATCTATTCCAGCTGCAACGTGCAGACCATGGCGAAAGACATTGCGCAACTACCGGGCTATCGCGTTGAACGCGTTCAGCTTTTTGATATGTTCCCGCATACCGCGCATTATGAAGTGTTGACGTTGCTGGTGAAAACGCACTAATCCTCAACATCGCCCGGTGGCGCTGCGCTTACCGGGCCTACGATCCGGAGTAGGCCGGGTAAGGCGTAGCCGCCACCCGGCTTTGTTTGCTCAACCCAGAAATGCGACTCCCGCCTCTGTTTTAAGCCAGCGTGGCGCTTTCAACTGGTCGGCAAAATAGCCTGTCAGCTCAAAGAGCAGATCACCCATCACGCGGGCTGACTCCGGCGCAAGTACCCCCTATTAAGAGTTGCGTAATCTCCTCACAATAACGGCACAGTTGATCAGGCTCCGCGTTGAATGCAGGTTCTCTTTCTGGGAAAACGTCCACCGTTAATCGTTCATACAAATGCTCCGGCACAGGTTCCAGCAGCATCGGGCGGAGCAAGGCAAGACAGGTGGCGAGGCGGCCACAGAGCGCGATTTTTCTGGCAGGATCGGTTTCTTCAACCAGCGCTTCGCAGTAGCGCTGGCGGTTGTCGGCCAGATCGGTGAAATCGGTATTGTGATTAACAGGAAGTGTGAGAAGTGTGTCTGAAAAAGACGAGACGATCGACATATAAACATCCTCAGTATGTTGGTTTGTTACCTTCCAAATCTTCAACAAAATGTGAACTCTTCATCCCGGCGAAATCAGGTAAGCTTACGGCATAAGAAATGAATGAAGGCTTACCCATGAAGCAGATCCTGCTGGTGGAAGACGACCACGATATCGCGGCGCTTCTGCGACTCAATTTAGAAGACGAAGGCTACGCCATCACCCACGAGCCCGACGGGGGCAACGCCCTGCAGCGTCTTGAAGCACAGACGTGGGATGCGGTGATCCTCGACCTGATGCTGCCCAACGTGGACGGTCTGGAGATTTGCCGCCGCATCCGTCAGATGACGCGCTACCTGCCGGTGATCATCATCAGCGCCCGCAGCAGCGAAACCGACCGCATCACCGGGCTGGAAACCGGCGCCGATGACTATCTGGCAAAACCGTTCTCCGTGCAGGAGCTGATTGCGCGCATCAAAGCACTGTTTCGTCGCCAGCAGGCGATGGGGCAGGCGCAAACCGACGGACACATTCAGGCGCACGGACTGACCATCGATCCGCTGGCGCGCAGCGTGCTGCTTCACGGCCAGGTGGTGGACCTCACCCCGCGCGAGTTCGAACTGCTCTACTTCTTTGCCCGTCATCCCGGCGAGGTGTTCTCCCGTCTGGCGCTGCTGGAGCAGGTCTGGGGCTACCAGCACGAAGGCTATGAGCACACCGTCAACACCCATATCAACCGCCTGCGCATCAAGATAGAGAAGGACGCCGCCGAGCCGGAGATCATTCGCACCGTCTGGGGCAAGGGCTACAAATTTGCGGAGCCGCAGCATGATGCGTCGCTTTAGCCTGAGCCAGCGTCTGACGCTGCTCTTCATCCTGCTGATGATGCTCTGCGCCGCCGTCGCCTGCGCGGTACAGCTCTACAGCAGCATGCAGTACGGTAACGCAATGGTGCAGCGTTTGTCGGGTGGGCTGGCGCAGCAGATCGTCCAGCGCGAACCGATTCTGGACGCGCAGGGCCGGATCGACCGCAGCGCGCTGAAACCGCTGTTTGGCCGGCTGATGACCTTTAATCCGAGCGTTGAGCTGTACGTTATCTCTCCTGACGGCGATATCCTCGCCGATGCCGCACCGCCGGGCCATATTCAGCGGCAAAAAATCGACCTGGCGCCGGTGCAGAGCTTCCTGAGCGGCACCACCATGCCGGTACTGGGCGACGATCCGCGCAGTCAAAATCAAAAAGTCTTCAGCGCCACGCCGCTGCGGCAGGACGGCGAGCTAAAAGGCTATCTGTACATTATCTTGCAGGGCGAGGAGTCAAACGCTCTGGCGGAAATGGCCTGGCACAAGGCGCTGTGGAGTACCGTCCTGTGGTCACTGCTGTGGGTCGCGCTGTTTGGGCTGCTGGCAGGGCTGCTGGTCTGGTACTGGGTCACGCGTCCGGTCAAACAGCTTACGGTGGAGGTCGCCGGGCTGGAGCAGGACAGCATGAGCGCAATCAGGCTGCTGGCGGCACAGACGCCGGACGCGGCGGCAAAAGATGAAGTGGCGATCCTGCGCAACAGCTTTATCGAGCTGGCGCGCAAAATCACCCAACAGTGGGATCGGCTGGCCGACAGCGATCGCCAGCGTCGGGAGTTTATCGCTAATATTTCGCACGATCTCCGCACGCCGCTGACCTCACTGCTGGGCTATCTCGAAACTCTGTCGCTCAAATCCGCCACCCTGACGCCGCAGGAACACCAGCAGTATCTCGCCACCGCGCTGCGTCAGGGGCAAAAAGTCCGGCATCTTTCGCAGCAGCTGTTTGAGCTGGCGCGCCTGGAGCACGGCGGCATTAAACCCCAGCGCGAGCGGTTCGCGATGGCGGAGCTGATTTCCGACGTGGCGCAGAAGTTTGAGCTCACGGCCCGCACGCGAGAGGTCAATCTCCATATTGACGTACCGGGGCCGCTGCCGATGGTAAACGCCGATGTGTCGATGATTGAACGCGTGGTGACCAACCTGCTGGATAACGCGATGCGCCATACGCCGGGTGGCGGGGAAATTCGCCTGGCGGTGTGGCAGGAAAATGAACAGCTGCAGGTCGAAGTGTCCGACAGCGGAACGGGCGTGGATGCCTCGCTGCGCGACGATCTGTTCCAGCGACCGTCGGCGCTTAATACCCAGGCCTCGCGGGAGAATCGCGGCGGGTTGGGGCTATTAATCGTGAAACGGATGCTGGAGCTGCACGGGGGCGGGATCAGGCTAATGGAGTCGGTGAGCGGGGCACGGTTCAGGTTCTTTGTGCCGTTATGAGAGAGTGCCGGGCGGCGCTGCGCTTGCCCGGCCTACAAACCCCCCGTAGGCCGGGTAAGGCGAAGCCGCCACCCGGCAAAAGACATTACTGCGGGAACCACTGGTCGCTGATTTTCTGGTACGTCCCGTCCGCTTTTATCGCTTTCAGCGCGCCGTTCAGTTTTTCCAGCAGGGCTTTGTTATCCGGACGTACCGCGATGCCGAGGCCCGTGCCGAAGTATTGTGGATCGGTCACTTTTTCCGTTGCGGTGCCCAGCTGCGGGTTGGTTTTGAGCCACTCGTTCACCACAGCGGTGTCGCCGAAGACACCGTCGATACGGCCATTTTTCAGGTCGATAATCGCGTTCTGGTAGCTGTCATAGGCCACGGTCTTCACTTCAGGATGTTTGTCCTGCAGGTATTTCTGGTGCGTGGTGCCGTTTTCCATCCCGATGCGTTTGCCTTTCAGCTGATCGAAAGAGGTATACGCGCCTTTCTTCGCAATCACCACCGCCGAGTTGGCGTAGTACGGGTCGGTGAACGCCACCTGCTTGCTGCGCTCAGGTGTGATGTCCATCCCGGAGATCACCGCGTCGTATTTTTTGAACTTCAGCGACGGAATCAGGCTGTCAAAAGCATGGTTAGTAAAGGTGCAGTCGGCCTGCATCTGTTTGCACAGCGCTTTCGCCAGATCGATATCGAAACCGACGATCTGGTTGCTGGCATCCAGCGACTCAAACGGCGGATAGGTGGCGGACACGCCGAAATTGATTTTATCCGCAGCGGATGCGCCAGCGGCGAAGGTGGCGAGTAATGCGGCCAGAACTAACTTTTTCATTGTAATGCTCCCGTCTGTCTTATTGATGCGCCGTGTCTGCGGCCTGGATGTACAATGCCAGTTAATGAATTTATATGCAATAAAAATGATTAAGTATTATTTTTATCGCAAAAAAAAGCGGATAACCCATCAGGTTACCCGCTCCATGAATACCGTTTTATGCATTCGTGTGGTTAATTTCTGCGCTCAAACGCCAGCGCTTTACGCTCGATCAGGCGCATCATCAGCGTCAGCAGACCGTTCACCACCAGATACACCACGCCCGCCGCGCCGAACACCATCACGTCATAGGTGCGTCCATACAGCAGCTGTCCGTGACCCATCACTTCCATCAGGGTGATGGTGTAGGCCAGCGAGGTGCTTTTGAACACCAGCACCACTTCGTTGGAATAGGAGGAGAGCGCGCGCTTAAAGGCGTACGGCAGCAGGATTGCCAGCGTGTCTTTCTTGCTCATGCCCAGCGCCCCGCAGGACTGCCACTGGCCTTCCGGGATGGCGCGGATCGCCCCGTAGAACAGCTGGGTGGTATAGGCCGCGCTGTTCAGCGAAAGGGCAATCAGGGCACACAGCCACGGCTCAGAGAGCAGATGCCAGATAACCGGATACGCCTGCAGTGACGGGAACTGGCCCGGGCCGTAGTAAATCAGGAAGATCTGCACCAGCAGCGGCGTACCGGTAAACAGGGTGATGTACCCGCGCACAATCCACACCAGCACCGGCGTTTTCAGCGTCAGGATGATGGTGAAGATAAGGGCCAGGATCAGCGCCACGATAATGGACGCCACGGTCAGCGTCAGGCTGGTGTGCAGCCCTTTCATCAACTCGGGAAAGTATTCAAGCATCAGCCTGGTCTCCGTTCAAAGCGCGTCGCTCGCATGTCAATACGCTTGAGGATGTACTGACTGAGCAACGTGATCACCAGGTAGATCGCCGCCGCCACAATGTACCAGGTAAACGGCTCCTGGGTACGGGTGGCGATGCTTTTGGTTTGCAGCATCAAATCGTTAACGCTAATCAGGCTCACCAGCGCGGTATCTTTCAGCAGCACCAGCCACTGGTTGCCGAGCCCCGGCAGGGCATGGCGCCACATCTGCGGCATGACCAGACGGAAAAAGATGGCGGATTTCGATAACCCTAACGCCTGACCCGATTCCCATTGTCCCTGCGGCACGGCTTTCAGCGCACCGCGCAGGGTTTGCGACGCGTACGCGGAGTAGAGCAGGGAGAGGGCAATCACGCCGCACAGGAACGGGCTGACGTCGAAGTTTTCAATCTGCATCTGCACAGGGATCTGCGCAAAGCCAAGATTGATCGTGAAGCCGTCAGACAGCGTCAGCAGCAGCTGTGAGGAGCCGAAATAGATAAACAGGACCACCAGAATTTCCGGTAGCCCACGCAGCACGGTGACCAGCGCGGAGCCTGTCCAGGCGACGGGGAACCATTTCGCGGATTCCCACACCGCAAAGAACATCGCCAGCACGAGGCCGATAATCAGTGCGCAAACGGCAAGGCCGACGGTCATCCCGGCGGCGCTTGCTAAAGGAAAAATTTCATTCATCAGGAATTACTTCTGGAACCATTTTTTGTAGATGGTTTCGTAGGTGCCGTCTTTCTTCACTTTTTCCAGCGCAGCGTTGAATTTCTGCTGCAGCTCAGTGTTGCCCTGACGAACGGCAATCCCCAGACCGGTACCGAAGTAATCCTTATCGGTCACTTTGTCGCCCACTGGCGCCAGCTTGTCGTTGGCTTTCAGCCACTCGGTCACCACCGCGGTATCACCAAATACGCCGTCGATACGGCCATTTTGCAGATCCAGCTTCGCGTTCTGGTAGCTGTCATACGGAACGGTGGTGATTTCCGGATGCTTATCCATGATGAATTTCTGGTGCGTGGTGCCGTTCTGCACGCCCACTTTCTTGCCTTTCAGCTGATCGACAGAGGTGAATTTACCTTTCTGACCAATGAACAGGGCGGAGTTGTCGTAGTAAGGGGTGGTGAACAGCACCTGCTTTTCACGCTCGGGGGTGATGTCCATACCGGCCATCACGGCGTCGATACGGCGGAACTTCAGGCTTGGGATCAGGCTGTCGAACGCCTGGTTGCTGAAGGTACAGGTTGCATCGATCTCTTTACACAGGGCGTTAGCCAGGTCCACGTCGAAGCCCACAATTTTGTTGTTCGCATCAATGGACTCAAACGGAGGGTAAGAGGCTTCCGTCGCGAAACGAATGGTCTGGGCTGCGGTAGCAGAAAGGGTAACGCCAGCAAGCAGCACGGCAAGTAATACTTTTTTCATTATATTTCCCCTGACACAATCAATGAGATAAATAGTTTTTGAAGGCATCGGTTTGCGGGTTAGCGAAGCAGCTCGCATCACCTTGCTCAACGATATACCCATTTTCCATGTAGACCACACGGCTGGCGGTTTTGCGCGCCACTTCCACTTCGTGGGTGACGATAACCTGCGTAATGTTGGTTTCCGCCAGCTCGCGAATGATGCTCACGATCTGGGCGGTGATTTCCGGATCCAGCGCCGCCGTCGGTTCATCAAACAGCAGCACCGCGGGTTCCATCATCAGCGCACGGGCAATGGCCACGCGCTGCTGCTGACCACCGGACAGGTGCAGCGGGTAGCGGTCGCTGTAGGGCTTAAGGCGCAGACGCTCCAGCAGCTTTTCGGCACGCGCAATCGCCTGATCCTTGCTTAACCCCAGCACCCGGCACGGGGCTTCAATCAGGTTCTGCAGCACGGTCAGGTGCGGCCAGAGATTGTATTGCTGGAAGACCATGCCGACGTTTTGACGCAGTTCGCGAATCGCCTTATCAGACGGCGTCTTCGCGAAATCAAAATGGTTACCGGCAATCGCGAGCGTACCTGAACGGGGCATCTCAAGCAGATTAAGAACACGCAGAAGGGAGCTTTTACCTGCACCGCTTGGGCCAAGCAAAACCAGCGTTTCGCCTTCCGGGCAGTTTAGCGTGATGTCAAACAGCGCCTGGTGTGCGCCGTAGAAGCAGTTAATGCCGTTTAGTTTAATACTCATCGGGGCAGTCTTTACTCATCCAGGCAATCTATAGCAATTGAGGCCGCAGATAGTACCGTTGACAGAATAGTTATGCAATATTTCTGCGTTAAAAGTTAAATATAACCCGTATTTCCTCTTAAACATAGCACAAAATAGCGAACGGCAAGGTCGGCGAGTATAAATGTCGGCATTCCGCAAGAAATGCCGGACATTTTACGGGGGTAACATTTTTATCATTGATGAATCAGCGGTTCTCAATCGACTGGCGAAGCGTGCCTGCCGGGGCATGAACGCTGCCGCCCACGTAGCGTACGTCGTCCACCGCCCAGCACTGTCCTTCACGGATCATCAGCACTTCGTCCTGCCAGGTTTGGGTGCCCTGCGTCAGCTTCACGCGTAGCGGAATATTACGGGCATCCGTGTTCGGGATGGTTGACGCGCTGGCCACTTCGGCGCTGTCCGGTAGCGTGGTGCGACTGGAGAACGGATCGGATTTCAGCAGCGCGTTGTGCTGCGGATCGCGGGTGGCATCATTAAGCAGTTTTGCCAGGCCATCGCTCAGATACGGGCGCAGGCCGGTGAGATCGTTGCTGCGGTGCTGGAGGCGATAATCATAGAACTGCTGCGCCACGGTGTCCGGGCCGCCCTCAATGCAGGGGCCGCTGCGGGTACCAATATCCTTAAAGGCAGGCGTGACCGTGGTGGTACAGGCGCTGAGCACCAGCGCGCAGGGCACCAAAAGTGTTAAAGCTGAATAGCGCATGTTGATTTCCTTATTTATTAACTATCCTTTCAATCATAGCGTAACGAACCGATAATGCTGTGCCTAAGGCATTGAACGCTAAAGAAGGAGAGAAACCATGCAGTTTTCAACAACGCCAACCCTGGAAGGGCAGACAATTACCGAGTACTGCGGCGTGGTCACCGGCGAAGCGATTCTCGGCGCCAATATCTTCCGTGACTTTTTTGCCGGTATCCGCGATATCGTGGGTGGCCGCTCGGGTGCATACGAAAAAGAGCTGCGCAAAGCCCGCGAAATCGCCTTCAAAGAGCTCGGCGAGCAGGCGGAAGCCCTCGGCGCGGATGCGGTCGTGGGGATTGATATCGACTACGAAACGGTCGGTAAAGATGCCAGCATGCTGATGGTGAGCGTGAGCGGTACGGCGGTGAAAACCCTGCGATGACGCGTTTGTTTGCCACCTTCCTGCTGGCGCTGCTGCTGGCAGGATGCGTCACGGAAGAGGGGATCGTTGATAAAGGCGCCTACGAGCTGGATACGCGTCATCAGGCGCAGGCGGCTTACCCGCGCATCAAGGTGCTGGTGATCCACTACACCGCGGATGATTTTGACAGCTCGCTGGCCACGCTGACGGATAAAAACGTCAGCTCTCACTATTTGATCCCTGCCAGCCCCCCGGCGGCGGACGGCAAGCCGCGCATCTGGCAGCTGGTTCCCGAGAGCGAGCTGGCCTGGCATGCGGGTATCAGCTTCTGGCGCGGCACGAATCGCATCAACGATACCTCTGTCGGCATTGAGCTCGAGAACCGCGGCTGGCAAATGCGCGACGGCGTGAAAACGTTTACTCCGTTTGCGCCTGCGCAGATTGCGGCGCTGGTGCCGCTCGCCAAAGACATTATTACCCGCTACAACATCAGACCTGAAAATGTGGTGGCCCATTCGGATATCGCCCCGCAGCGTAAAGACGATCCCGGTCCGCTGTTTCCGTGGCAGCAGCTGGCTCAGCAGGGGATAGGTGCCTGGCCCGATCCTGCCCGCGTGGCGTTCTATATCAATGGACGGCCGCGCTATCAGGAGGTCGAACGAGAGGCGCTGCTCGATGTGCTGAAACTCTATGGCTATGAGGTGCCGGACAACGCCACGAAACAGCAGCAGAAGAGGGTGATCTGCGCGTTTCAGATGCACTTCCGCCCCGCGCTGTGGAACGGTGTGGCTGACGTAGAAACCCTGGCCATCGCCGAGGCGCTTTTAGAGAAATACGGGCAGGGGTAGTCCTTCAGGACTGCCCCCTGACCAGGTCATATTACCTTATTTTCTATGAGATTAATCTTAAGTACATTCTCAATTCATTTTTAGTTAATTGACTTAAAAATACCCTCATTTAAGATAGACGTATAGTTTGCTAAGTAATAACAAAAAATAACACCTGCTTATTGCTCTTATTTCACTTCTTCCAGAAGTTTTTATCAGGATTATACGAATAGTTCGGTGGTTCCACCGTGGCCCCTTTTTATCTAAAATTAACATCTTAATTCGGGTATAACAATGTTAAGCATTTACGGCAGAAAATTGCGTCCGCATCATGAAATGGAAAACATTATTTCCGCAACAGAAGGATATGAAGAAAAAACGTTAAAGAAATGGCAAAAAATTACCACCGTCGACAATGAATTTATTCATGTTATCGTCAGCGGTGAAGTGGAATTTCGCCGCGAATCCGACGAGCTCTGCATGTTCACCCTGCAGGGGCAGTGCGTGTTTGGACTCTCTTCCATTTTTTATCATTCATCCCATATGTATGGCCTGGTCCGCTCGAATACCGTGGTGCGTTCGATTCCAAAAGACGCCTTTTCTCAGCTTATGACGGAGAAAGGCTTATGGCCTGAGCTTACCAAAGTGCTGGCCTGGTATATCTGCATGCTGAGCAAGCGTGATGACGTGCTGGTCGCCCGCAGCGCCTATTCTGTTGTGCGCGAGTTTTTGCTGGAGATTAATGAACTGATTGTCCATCATCAACGCGATATTAACGTTTATGATTATATTCAGGAATACACCAACCTGGCACGCAGCACCATTATCAAAATTCTCTCCGACCTGAAAAAAGGTCAATATATTGTGGTGGAAAAGGGTCGACTCCTTAACATCACCAACCTGCCTGAAAAATATTAACTATTCCAGCCGGTCTCCTTTTTCACTTAACGGAGACCGGGAACTTTCTTTATGTAATGTGCTGGCCTGAGCATTATCCTGCGTTTCGTCAACCGGCGGCGCGGGTATTTTGCCTTGCGAATAATCCTGCTCCTGTTCTTTTAACGCCTGCTTAAACAGCTCGGTTAATGAACCGTCATCACCGTCCGTGCGGGCGGGGGCTGCATCGTCGTGCGCTTGCGTGCCGGGGAGGGTATCCCGCGAGGTATCATGCGGCACCGTGCCGTCCGGCGCCTGCTGCCAGTCGGCGTCGTCGCTGTTAATCGGCAGATCCTGCATGGCAGGGACGTCGGCCTGCACCGGCGCGGGTTTCGGGTGCGGATGCGGGAACGGCTTACTCACATACACGTAGTGCATGTCGGAAAGCTGCGTTTCAGGCTTCGCCACGTGCACTTTTTTTACCGGCTCCGGCGCAGGGTGGCGCAGTTGCCAGTAAACGTGGGCGTACAGCCCCGCCATCAGCATGACGCAGAGGCTTACTATTCCTAACAAGGCGTTAGAAACGATCTTTCTCAGGCTGGGCATGCGGTACGAAAACCAGACCGCTTCCCCGGAAACGTAGCTGCGCTGAGCCGCAAGACAGATGGTAGACATTAGGAATGCTTCTCCTGCGTTTTCGCGTCCGGCGCGGCGTGGGTGGTCTGAAGCAGCACGCTCGGCGTGGTGTTGGTGTCACGCATTAACTGCATCAGCGTATCTTCCCCGGGAATGCCGTCGACGCGCAGATGCATTTTTTGCTGGAACTCACGGGTGCGTTTCATCATCTCCGCCGTCCAGGTTTGCGCGTGGGTTACCGGTTCGGCAAGGGCCTGGCTCAACTGCTGGTCAAGCCAGGCCAGCTCTTTGCCGTCGCTGGCGGCGCTGATGGCGTCTTTGCCTTCCGGCGTCAGGCGGTGGAGCTGGGTATAGTTGCCGGTGGCATGCTGGTTAAACCAGTGACGGCTTACCTGCCAGGTGCGGTTGTTCATCAGCAGGTCGAGTGAGTTATCCCCGACGCGGGCGACCACGGCATAGTTAAGGTGGTTGCCGGTTTTCAGTTCACTCACCCACGGATACCCTTCCTGTGCCAGCGCATCCGGGGAAGCATTCCCCTGCTTACACATCAGGTTCACCTTCGCGGCGTTCTGGCACAGGGCATCCTCCGCCGAGGCGTCATACCCCCACATCAGATAGAGCTGATGCATCGCATCCGGCTGGTTAACCACCTCGTTGTCGATAACCGGCACCACCGGCGCCTGAACTTTTGGCGTCTGCTGTTTCCAGCTGGCAGGCACCGGCAGTTGAATCGGAAGTCTTGCACCGATCGAAGAGGTCAAATACCAGCCGCAGGCGGCGAACAGCACAGAGGCGAATACGCTCACGGTAGCCAGGCGCTTACCGTGTTTTTTCGCAGGCAGGATTTCACCTGCCGCCAGGCGCAAATGACGCGGGCTGACCTGGGCTGCACGTTCGGTCCAGGCGGCGAGCATCGACAGGTGCGCCAGCTCGTTCAGCTTGCTGATATTCCCTTTAGTCAGGGCATGCATTTTACGCACCCGCGCCGGGGTTAACGGCGCGTGCTCACACCCGTGCGCTTCACACTGCACCTGAACGTAGCTGAGAAACTCCCGACAGGTAAGGGGACGCAGGGTGTGACAGGTATGCGCATATTCACGCAGTTCAGGCTGCTGCATCAGCGCGGCATCCCGATCCGCTGGCCCCATCAGCACGACGGACAGGCGAAACTCCAGCTCCTGCGCACGCGTCAGCAGCAGAGCCAGCACCTCCCGACAGGTCTCTTTCATGGCATCGGTATGGCTAATCACCAACACTTTCGTCCTGCTTTTCCCTCCCTGCCACTGGTGCAGGATGGTATCCACCGCCTGAAGCCGGTTTTTGCTCTCTTTCGTTCCCGGGTTGAGTTTATACAGCAGGCTACTGGCACTCAGTTTTGGAAACGCATTGATAGCAATAACGCCAGGGGAAGTGGATTTCAGGGCGTCGCTGAACTGGCCCAGCAGCGGGGCATCGTCAGCAAAGAGCCCAATAATCCCCGCCTGTTGGGTTTTCTCTTTCAGCAGGTTGAAAATATCCTGATGATACGGCACGAAGAAATCGCCCGAGGCGCGGGTGATTTTTCGAAAAGGCGGGTGATTAAATTTAAAATGACTCTGATACATAGCGACTTACCGTCTCTGGGCATGAATAGCAATGGTCCGGAAAAGTACGGCAAGGCTGCATCATGGTCAATTTACGGACAGGGTAAAAATAACCTGTTGGCTACCTCTAACACCGCTCTTTTTGACGGTCAATCTTTTTCTTTATCAAAGTTAACGGCGAAGCAGGTGGTCGATTATCTGGCCGCTAATTACTATTTATGCCACATATTGGCGCAGCATGATGCTGCTTATTTTCGCTTTGCTAAAGGCCAGATGAATAATGAGGTTCTCACTTCTTTCACGGTGGATAACGCCCTGTATTATGTTTGTATTGCTGATTTTTTGCGGTCAGCAAGGCTACGTCATTTTTAAAGATTATAAAAAAGTGACGAATAAGCTGGCGAACGCAGCGGCGAAACCGCAAAAAAGACGTCAGGAAGAAAAGGCTTTTTCACTTTTCACCGCCGCCGTGCGTCAGGATAGCCTGCCTGCGGCCGCGAAAGCCCCGCTCGCCGCCGAAATTGAGGGGATCGTCCGCAGCGACGATGCCTGGCTCTCCTTCGCCGTGATCAAAACGCCGGGGGGACAGAAGAGCTATCGCGAAGGCGAGGCGCTGACCGGTTTTAACGATGCCTTTATTCAGGAAATTAACAAAGACAATGTGGTGGTTAATTATGAAGGTGCTACGCAGGTACTGGCGTTAAATAAACCTGATTATTTTAAGGGCGGCGTTGACAGCGGTCCGGTAACCAAATCGACGAAAGATGCAGGTGCGGAAAGCGTGCATCTGGATGATTATCTGGTGTTAAAACCACTTATCGAAAAGGGCCAACTGGAAGGCTACAACATTAATCCAAGGAATGCCTCTGCCTTCTACAGCCATTCCGGGCTGGAAAAAGGCGATGTGGCGGTAAAAGTCAATTCTGTCGATATGACCGATGCAGCAAAGGCAAAAAATATTATTGCCAACTGGTCGAAAATGAAAGAAGCGGAGGTCGTCGTCAGACGTCACGCTCACCTTGAAAATATTCGGGTCAATGTTCTAAACAATTAACAAGTGTACAGACATGAAGAAATTTCCTTGGGCGTGCGTGGCGCTGACCGCATTGTCGTTATATTCCAGTTCGCTGCTCGCAGCTAACTTTAGCGCCAGCTTTAAAAATACCGATATCCGCGAGTTTATTGATACGGTAGGCCGCAATCTGAACAAAACCATTCTGGTCGATCCGTCCGTTCAGGGCACGGTGTCGGTCAGAACCTATAACGTGCTGACGGAAGATGAGTATTACCAGTTCTTCCTGAGCGTGCTGGACCTGTACGGCCTGTCGGTGATCCCGATGGATAACGGCATGGTCAAGGTGGTGCGCTCAAGCATTGCCCGCACCGCCGGTGCGCCGCTGGCCGACGGTAAAAATCCGGGCAAAGGCGACGAAATCATCACCCGCGTCGTGCGCATGGAAAACGTGCCGGTGCGCGAGCTGGCCCCGCTGCTGCGCCAGCTCAACGATGCCACCGGCATCGGGAACGTGGTGCACTTCGAGCCGTCCAACGTGCTGCTGCTAACCGGTAAAGCCTCGGTGGTCAATCGCCTGGTGGATCTGGTTCAGCGCGTGGACAAAGACGGTATTCAGCGCCGCGAGATTGTGCCGCTGCGCTTTGCGTCCGCTAAAGAGCTCTCCGACATGTTGAACAACCTCAACAATGAAGAGCAGAAGGGGCAGAACGCGCCGCAGCTGGCCACCAAAGTGGTGGCAGATGACGAAACCAACAGCCTGGTGATCAGCGGCTCGGAAGACGCGCGCATGCGTACCCGCTCCCTGATCCATCAGCTGGATCGCGAGCAGAATAACGAGGGGAATACCCGCGTCTTCTATCTCAAGTATGCCAGCGCCACCAAGGTGGTTCCGGTCCTGACCGGCATTGGCGAGCAGCTGAAGGATAAGGCGGGCGCGCCGAAGTCGAAAGCCGCGCCTGCGTCCAGCGATCTGAACATTACCGCCGACGAGGCAACCAACTCGCTGGTGATTACCGCCCAGCCTAACGTGATGAACTCTCTGGAGAAGGTGATCGACAAGCTCGACATCCGTCGTCCACAGGTGCTGGTGGAAGCCATCATCGCGGAAGTGCAGGACGGTAACGGCCTGGATCTCGGCGTGCAGTGGACCAGCAAGCACGGCGGCGTACAGTTCGGCTCAACCGGTCTGCCTATCAGCCAGATTAAAAACGGCACCATGAAGGGGGCGAGCTTCACTGGCCTTGCGACCGGCTTCTTTAACGGCGATTTCGGTGCCCTGATGACCGCGCTCTCCACCGACGGCAAGAACGACATTCTCTCCACCCCAAGCGTGGTCACGCTGGATAACAAAGAAGCGTCGTTCAACGTCGGGCAGGATGTGCCGGTGCTCTCCGGCTCGCAGACCACCAGCGGCGACAACGTCTTTAACTCCGTTGAGCGTAAGACGGTCGGTACCAAGCTGAAAATTGTGCCGCAGATCAACGATGGCGACATGATCCACCTGAAGATTGAGCAGGAAGTCTCCAGCGTCGACAACAGCGCGACGGAGGACGCCAGCCTTGGCCCAACCTTCAACACCCGCACCATCAACAACGAAGTGATGGTACACAGCGGCCAGACGGTGGTGCTTGGCGGCCTGATGGAAAACGTCACCAAGCAGTCGGTTTCCAAAGTGCCCCTGCTTGGCGATATCCCGCTGGTTGGTCAGCTGTTCCGCTACACCTCGCAGGATACCTCGAAGCGCAATTTGATGGTGTTTATCCATACCACCGTCCTGCGCGACGACGATAACTTCAGCGCGGCATCGAAAGAGAAATATGACCAGATCCGCGCCCGCCAGCAGCAGCGCGTGGAGGAGAAGAAGCTCGGTATTATTGAACCGTCCGACAGCGCGGTGCTACCAGCCTTCCCGTCGGCCAGCGCCGCGCCGGCCACAACCCGCGCCAGCACGTCGCGCAATCCGTTTAAAAACTAAGGCGGAGGGCGCAACGTGGATGAACTGAGTAAAACGCTCTGCAGCAGCAGTTACGCAAAGGATAACGGCGTCCTGTTTTACAACAACGACGTCTACATTCGCGAGGATGCTCCCGCGTTTGCCCTGCTGGAGATGCGCCGGGTACTGGGACGCCCCTTCGTGCCGACGATCCTCGCCCCTGAGGCCTTTGAGGAGATGCTGGCCAAAATCTGGCAGCAGAGCAGCGGCGTCTCCCAGCAGCTGGTGGACGATATGGACGCGGATATCGACCTGATGGCGTTAACCGAGGAGATCCCGGATAACGAAGATCTGCTCGATAACGACGAAAACTCGCCGGTGATCCGCCTGATCAACGCCATTCTCGGCGAGGCGGTGAAGGACGGCGCGTCGGATATCCACATTGAAACGTTCGAACGCACGCTGAGCATTCGCTTCCGCGTTGACGGCGTCCTGCGCCCGGTTCTCCAGCCCGCGCGCAAGCTCGCGCCGCTGCTGGTATCGCGCATCAAGGTCATGTCAAAACTCGACATCGCCGAAAAACGTCTGCCGCAGGATGGCCGTATCTCCCTGCGCATTGGCCGCAAGGCGATAGACGTGCGCGTCTCGACCATTCCGTCCCAGTACGGCGAGCGCGTGGTGATGCGTCTGCTCGATAAAAGCAATCTGAAGCCCGACATCAACAAGCTGGGCCTGATTGATGAAGAGCTGGAGAAGTTAAAAGGGCTGATTGACCGCCCGCACGGCATCATCCTGGTCACCGGGCCCACGGGCTCCGGGAAAAGTACCACCCTGTACGCCATTCTCTCGGCGCTGAACGGCCACGAACGCAATATCCTGACCGTGGAAGATCCAATTGAATACGAGCTGGAAGGGGTGGGGCAGACCCAGGTGAACCCGCGCGTGGACATGACCTTTGCCCGCGGGCTGCGCGCCATCCTGCGTCAGGACCCGGACGTGGTGATGATCGGGGAGATTCGCGACGGCGAAACCGCGCAAATTGCGGTGCAGGCCTCGCTCACCGGTCACCTGGTCATGTCTACGCTGCACACCAACAGCGCCGCCGGGGCTATCACCCGTCTGCGGGATATGGGACTGGAGTCGTTTTTAATCGGTTCATCGTTGCTCGGTGTCATTGCCCAGCGTCTGGTGCGTCGGCTGTGTACGCACTGCCGCACCACCAGTCCGCTGGACGCCAATGAAAAAGCGCTGTTCAGCTTCATGGCGACGCCGCCGAAAGCGATCTATCGCGCGGTGGGCTGCGAGCATTGCCGGCAGAGCGGCTATCAGGGACGTGCGGGTATTCATGAATTCCTGGTGGTGGACACCGCCATGCGTCGCGCCATCCATGAAGATAAAGATGAGATGTCCATCGAAACGCAGCTCTTTAAGCAGGCCTACAGCCTGCGCGAAAACGGGCTGCTGAAGGTGATTAGCGGCGTCACCTCTCTGGAAGAGGTGATGCGTGTCACCGCCGAGCGTGGAGGGGATGAGTAATGGCCCTCTACGCATGGACGGCAACAGATGCGGCGGGCAAAACCCGACGCGGCACGCTGCAGGCCGAAGGGCAAAAGCAGGTTCGCCAGACGTTACGTGAGCAAAAGCTGATGCCCGTCAGCATCTCCGAAACGCGCGAGGCGGCGGCGTCCGGGAAAGCGAAAACCGGGGCAAAGCTCTCCACGCCGGTGCTGTCGATGTTTACCCGTCAGCTCTCCACGCTGGTCAACGCCGCTCTGCCGCTGGAGAGCGCGCTGAAGGCGATCTCGAAGCAGACGGAGGACAAAAAGCTGGCGGCGATGGTGGTGGAGATCCGCGAGAAGGTGGTGGAAGGGCATACGCTGTTCGACGCCTTCAGCCAGTTCCCGCGCACCTTCGACAAGCTCTACTGCACGCTGGTGATGGCCGGTGAAAAAACCGGCCACCTCGGCGACGTGCTGGAGAAGCTGGCGGAGTACAACGAGCAGCGCCAGAAGATGAAGAGCAAGCTGACGCAGGCGATGGTCTACCCGATCACCCTGACGGTGGTGGCCATCGCGGTCATTAGCATTCTGCTGGTGGCGGTGGTGCCGCAGGTGATCGAGCAGTTCACCCACATGAAGCAGCAGCTGCCGATCACCACCCGCACGCTGATTGCGGTGAGCGATTTCCTGCAGGCGTACGGCATCTATATTGTCGGGATCCTGGCCGGTGGGGTTATCGGCTTTAAGGCCTGGCTCAGAAACGCTAAAAACCGCTTTCGCTGGCACAGCTGGCTGGTGAACGGCTCGCCGATTAAAAAGCTGGTGTGCGCCATCAACAGCGCCCGCTATATCCGCACGCTCAGCATCCTGCAGGCGAGCAGCGTGCCGCTGCTCGAAGGGATGTATATCGCGATGGACGGTATCGAAAACCTCTACGCCCGGCAGGTGCTGGAGCAGGCGGCGGATACCGTGCGCCAGGGGGCATCGCTCTATGCCGCGCTGGAGCAGGCGAAATTATTCCCGCCCACCATGCTGTACATGATTGCCTCCGGTGAAGAGAGCGGCGAATTAGGCAACTTAATGGACCGCGCGGCGGAAAACCAGGAGTCGGCGCTACAGCATCGTATTACGTTAACGCTGTCGGTATTTGAACCGGCGCTGGTGGTCTCCATGGCGACGATTGTTTTATTCATCGTGCTGTCAATATTACAGCCGCTTCTGCAACTTAATAATATGGTAGGTTAAATCATGGCTATAAAAACAAAACGTCTGGCTCGCCAGGCGGGGTTCACCTTGCTCGAATTAATGGTGGTGATCGTTATTCTCGGCGTTTTAGCGAGTATGGTGGTGCCAAATTTAATGGGTAATAAAGAAAAAGCGGACGCGCAAAAGGCGACCAGCGATATTGTTGCGCTCGAAGGCTCGCTGGATATGTATAAGCTCGATAACCACCGCTACCCGACCACCGAGCAGGGCCTGCAGGCGCTGGTGACCAAACCTGAGATCGCGCCCATTCCCAACGGCTACCGCGCCGACGGCTATATTCGCCGCCTGCCGCAGGACCCGTGGGGTAACGATTATCTGCTCGTCAGCCCGGGTGAACACGGCGCCGTAGACGTCTTCTCTGCCGGTCCTGATGGCGAAGCCAATACCGCAGACGATATTACGAACTGGTCTCTGGATAAGAAAGAGAAATAATGAAGCGTCAACGCGGCTTTACGTTGCTGGAAATTATTCTGGCGCTGGTGATATTTGCCAGCTGCGCCATGATGGTTGTATCAACAATACCCTCACGCAGCGGTGCGGATATATTTGGTCAGCAATTAAAAGCCCTCGTTGATTATGGTTCAGACCGCGCGGTAATGGACGGAAATATTGTCGGGCTGGTCATCACGACCGATAACTATCAGCTGGTCACGCTCGACGATAAAAACGGCGAACGTCGCTGGGTGCCATTATCCGCAGGCCGTATTACCACGAAGGGCGATTTCCCGGAAGAGATGCACGTATCGCTTTCGCCTCAGCGTCTGGCGGCGACCGTCGAGGCCGACCCCCAGATCCTCTTTCTGCCGGACGGCGAGATTGGCCGTTTTACGCTGACGCTGCAAAGTTACGACAAACAGCATCACTTCCGCGTGGTGTCGCAGGGCGCTGCCCCGGTATCGGTAGAAAACGATGACTAAAGGCAAGGTTAAGCAAAACGGGATGACGCTCCTGGAGGTGATGGTGGCGCTGGTCATTTTCTCCACCGCCGCGCTGGCGCTGATGAATTCCGTCTCCCTGAACGTACGCTTCACCCACGGGCTGGCCGACACGCTGCAGGCCAGCTGGGTTGCGGAAAATCAGCTGGCAGAAGCCCAGCTTGGTAAAGCCGATTTTCCCGATGCCGAGGAGCAGGGGACGGAAATTATGGGGGGACGCAGCTGGTACTGGCACAAGCAGCGGGTGAAAACCGCCAATAGCGGCTGGGCCAATGCCATCCGCGTTTACGCCGAAGGTGATGAAAGCCAGCCGGTCATTTCGCTTCAGATTATCGGGCCGGGAGAAGAGAGCAAGTGAAGACGATCCGACGCCAGCGCGGTTTTACCCTGCTGGAGATCATGATTGCGCTGACTATCTTCGCGGTCATCAGCACCCTGGCCTGGCAAATTCTGGACGGCGCGATGCGCACCAGTTCAGCCACGGATGCCAGTGCGGCAAAGCTCAACCAGCTTCAGCGTGCCTGGAGCCTGATGGAGCGCGATTTTTTCCAGCTGCAGGCGCGGGCGCCGCGCAACGAGCCGGATCTGTTTTTGCAGGATGGCGATGCGGTTGAATTCACCACGCTGAACGGCGTGAGCGGCACGGTCCAGCTGGAGCGCGTGCGCTGGCGGCTGGAAGAGGGGCGCCTGTATCGCGACGTCTGGCCGGTCATTGACAGCCCGGCAGACGTCAAACCCGATGAAGTACCGATTGCCAGCGAGGTGAAATCGATGCAGTGGCGGTTTTATCGCCAGGGCTGGCAAAAAAGCTGGGGTGAGTCCGCCCATCTGCCAGACGGCGTGGAGCTCACGCTGACCATGGAAAATGGCGAGACCTGGCGCTGGGTGTTTACCACGCCGGGAGATATGCCGGAAGCGGCGGCACCGCAGCCGGGTACCGAAACGGCGGCACCGGCGGCGGAAAATACGCCCGCCCCGCAACCTGCGCCTGCGCCGGACGTGAAGCCATGAGCCGGATACATCAACAACGCGGCGTTGCCCTGCTGGTTGTGCTGATCCTGTTGGTCATGATGTCGGCCCTGGCGGCCAAAATCAGCCAGCAGTTCTGCCGTAATTTGCAGAAAACCCACTATCAGGTAAGCCAGCAGCAGCTGCGCTGGGCAATGCAGGCGCAGGAAAAGGTGGTGAAAGATCGCTTGCAGAGCGACGCCAGCGGCGAGAGCAAACCGCTCGACCTGGAGGGCGACTGGCACCAGCCGCTGGAGACGCAGGGTGAAGACTATACGGTGGTCAGTCAGGTCGAGGACGCGCAGGACTGCTTCAACGTCAATAACCTGCTGGCCGCAGACAAAGTGGCTCAGGATCAAACGGCGTCAGCCGTGCCGGAAAAGCCGCGAAAAGAGAAGATTGTCGAGCAGATCCTGACGGACGGCGGCGTCAGCCAGACGACGGCGGAAGAGGTTTATCAGCAGCTGGTGGATTATCTCGACGGCGACACCACAACGGTGAAAGAGGGCGCGGAGACGGACGCCTGGGCTGGCGTGGTGCCGGCGCGTCAGCCAGCGAATCAGATGATGCGCACCCTTGCCGAGATAAAGCTGCTGCCGGCGTTTCCTGCTGCGGCGTACCCGAAGGTGAGCAAGCTGTTATGCGCGCTGCCGGACTCCGCCAGCAAGGTGGATGTCAATACCCTGACGCCGGAGCAGGCTCCCTTACTGGCAGCCCTGTTCCCGGGAAAACTGACCGCGGACGATGCCGTTCGCCTGATTGCGTCGCGGCCGGAGACCGGCTGGGAAAGTATGGAAGTCTTCAGCAAAGCGCTGGAACAGGCCTTCCCGCAGCTGAAGGACGATCTCCCGCAGGTGGCTGAGGTTCTCTCCATCAACAGCCGGTATTTCCGCGTCAACTATACCGGCAATACCGATGAGTTAACGCTTCGCGTGGTGAGCCAGCTTCAGGTGAATAACGAAGCCGGTGAAATTGTGACGTGGCAACGTCGTTACCGAATGATTGAATAAGAAAAGTAGAACGCTATGAAACAGGTCCTTTTTGTTCGTCCCGACAGCCGTGAGGACGGGAAAATCATGTGGTGTGAGTCGGGAAGCGAACAGGTTACAACCCTGGACACCCCGCAGGCGCTGCATACCCTTGCCGATCATCCGCTGGCCGCGCGCATCTGTCTGCTGCTGCCCGCCAGCGAGATGATCTTCCGCCACTTTACGCTGCCGAAGAAAGTCGCGTCGCAGGCGACCGCCTTCTCGTGGATGGCGGAGGAGACCCTGATCGGCGAGGTGGACGATCTCCACTGGACGGTGCTGAACAAAAAAGGCGCCGAGGTGGACGCCGTGGCGATAGATACCGCCCGCCTGCAGCAGTGGCTGACCCGCTTTCACGAGGCGGGCCTGAAGGTGATTCAGGCCCTGCCGGACGCCTGGCTGCTGCCGGTGACGACGGGCGGAAGCACGCTGGTCGCGCAGGAGGAGAACTACTGGCTGCGCTTATCCCCGCATACCGCCTGTAACGTTGAGGCGGGTCTCTTGCCGCTGCTGATGCAAAAAGCCGGAGACGGCGAGGTGCGTTGCTACGGGGAGATCCCGCCAGGCGTTGAGGTTGACGACCAGCTGGCGGGCGAACATCCGCTGGTGCTGATCCAGCCCCAGTGGCAGGCGTGCCGCGTCAACCTGCTGCACGGTGCGTTCAGCGCGAAGGCGACCAGCGCGAGGGCGGCGAAAGGGATGAAGGCCGCCGTCGCGGCGATGGGGCTTCTCTCTCTGGGCCTGCTGCTCGGCCCCCGCATCGCCCTGGCGTGGATGCTGGTCGATCAGGAAAATCAGGTCCAGCAGGAGATGGTCCAGCTCTATCAGCACCATTTTCCTAGCATGCGCCAGCAGACCAACATCAAGTACCACTTCGGGCAGAACATCAAGAAGCAGCCTAAGGGCATTTTTTTGCAGATGGACGAGCTGGAAAAAATCCGTCAGTCCGTTCCGTCAATGGAAATTACGCTGCTTGAATATGACGACACGCAGGGGGGCCTGACGTTAAGCGTGAGTGCGCAAAACGAGCAGGCGTTACAGGACTTCATTCATCAGGCCAGCGCGAATTTTGATTTTACGTTACAGCCTATTTCAAAGGACGCGCCGTATACGGCCATGATTACAGGGAAATATAAATGAAAGGGCGAATTGCACAGCTTAAATCTCGTTATCAACAATACAGCGTCAGAGAACAACGCATTTTAAAAATAGCGGCGGGAGCCTTATTCGGCGCCGTCATCTATTACGCGGGGGTAATACCCCTGGATAACATGATAAAAAATAGCCAGGCGACGCTGGCGCGACAAACTGAAACGGTAAACTGGATGAAAACAGAAATTGATAAAAACCATCTACCGGTGCTACAGGTGAAAACTGATAATCCACGCAGTGTGGTGGAGAATAGCGCGCATGAAATTAACCTGACCTTGACCGATATTCGCCAGGACGGTCAGACCCTGGCCTTTGTGGTGAACCGGGTCAACGTCTATGAATTAAAAAACTGGCTGCGTGAGATGAACCTCGCCTCCGGCGTCAGGCTGGAGAAAATAAACCTCACGCCGGTGGATCACCTGAGCGACGTGAAGGCCGAAATCCAGCTGACCTGGAAAAAAGTGGCATGAACGGGCTGATGCTCGTCCGGGAGAGTTATCCCGTCGGGTTTGCCGCGATGAGCGGCGTGCTCGGCGCGATCCTGGGGAGCTTTCTCGGCGTCGTGGTGGACCGCGTGCCGGGGATGGTGATGGAGGAGGCGTGCCGCAGCAACCTGCTTTTCCCGGCATCGCACTGTCCCGTCTGCCAGCATGCGCTGCGCGCCTGGGAGAATATCCCGCTGTTGAGCTGGCTGGCGCTGCGGGGACGCTGCCGCTGCTGTCAGTCGGCGATTCCGCTGCGGTTATTTTTACTCGAACTGGTGATGGCGCTGTTCTTTGGCGTCACCGCCTGGTGGATACCGGGCTTAGCATCCCTTTTCTCGCTGTGGGTGCTGGCGGCCTTTCTGCTGCCGCTGGCGATGATTGATAGACAGCACCAGCTGCTGCCCGACTGCCTGACGCAGCCGCTGCTGTGGGCCGGGCTGCTGTTCCACGCCTTCAGCCACGGACTGCCCCTGCGCGATGCGCTGCTGGGCGCGGTGGCGGGCTATCTTTCGCTCTGGTTGGTGTACTGGGCGTTTCGTCTACTCACCCGCCGGGAAGGGCTGGGCTACGGCGATTTTAAGCTGCTGGCGGCGCTGGGCGCCTGGTGCGGCTGGCAGGCGCTGCCTGAGATTGAATTAATTGCCGCATTAAGCGGCATCGTGGGGTATTTGCTTTTAAATAAATTAAATAAAAATAACCTCACTATCGCTTTCGGACCTTATCTGGCTTTTGCTGGAATAGCACTCTATACCAGCCAGTTATTTGTGCTCACATATTAAATAACCGGGTCAAGTTTTTTTATCAATTTTTTCGACGGGGAAAGAGAAGGACGACCTTTTATCCTCAGTGTATCGTAAAAGGCATAAGCTACACGGAGTTTTAGCTTGTATCTTTTAATGGAGGAATACAACGCGTCTTTAAGGTTTGGGTAACGGCTGTCTGCGTATTTAAAAAAACGCACTATGTGAATAATATTCCATGTTTTAAAGGAAGACATGGGTCAATTACGTTTACGAATAAATTTATCAGGAAATAAAAATGAAATTTATTAAGCCTAAATATCTGGCGCTCTTTATTGCAGCGGCAACCGGTTCTGCATTCGCAGCTGCGCCAGGTGCACCGACCATCGGCTACGGCAATGACAAATTTGCGCTGGTGGAAGTGGATCAGGCCGCGCAGGATTACAACAGCCTCGTCAAGGTGCATAACGACGGCGTGGATGTGAAAGTCGAGTGGAACGTGTGGAGCGGCGACGCGCCAACCTCTGCAAAAGTGCTGCTCGATGGTCAAACCGTGTGGACCGGTGCAGCCGGTGCAAGCGGCTCAGCCACTTTTAAGGTGAAAAAAGGCGGACGTTATCAGGAACAGGTGGAAGCCTGTAACGCCAGCGGCTGTACCAAAAGCGCCAGCAAGCTGATCATCGTGGCGGATACTGACGGCAGCCATCTGCTGCCGCTGAACGCACCGCTGCAGGAGAACAACAAAACGTTCGCCAAACATCCTGATAAAGTGGTTGCGGCGTACTTCCCTGAATGGGGCGTTTACGATCGTAACTTCCCGGTTGATAAAATCCCGGCAGCAAACCTTAACCACATCCTCTATGGCTTCATTCCAATCTGTGGCGGCGACGGCATTAACGACGGCCTGAAAACCGTTGAGGGCGGCAACAGCTTCTCCGTGCTGCAGCGCGACTGCGCCGGACGTCCGGACTTTACCGTGGCCATCCATGACCCGTGGGCTGCTCTGCAAAAACCGCAGGCGGGCGTCGCCGACTGGGACGACCCGTACAAAGGGAACTTTGGCCAGCTGATGGCGCTGAAAAAAGCGCATCCTGACCTGAAAGTGCTGCCATCCATCGGCGGCTGGACCCTGTCCGACCCGTTCTACCACATGGGCGACCCGGCAATCCGCTCTCGCTTCGTGGCCTCCGTGAAGGAGTTCCTGCAGACCTGGAAATTCTTTGACGGCGTGGACATCGACTGGGAATTCCCGGGCGGCGGCGGCGTGACTGAAACCAAAGGCAACCCGCAGCAGGATAAAGCCACCTACACGGCGCTGATTCACGATCTGCGTACCATGCTGAACGAGCTCTCCGCGCAGACGGGTCGTACCTATGAGCTGACCAGCGCTGTGGGTGCAGGCCGCGACAAGATCGAAGACGTGGATTACACCACCGCTCAGCGTGATCTCGACCATATCTTCCTGATGAGCTACGACTTCTACGGCGGCTGGAGCAACACCGAGCTGGGCCACCAGGCAGCGCTGCGCGCGCCGTCATGGCGTCCGGACACGAACTACACCACCGAGAACGGCGTGGACGCGCTGCTTGCTCAGGGCGTACAGCCAGGCAAGATCGTGGTGGGTGCGGGCATGTATGGCCGCGGCTGGACGGGCGTGCATGGCTACACCGGCGACAATCCGTTCACCGGTACCGCAACCGGCATGGTGAAAGGCACCTGGGAACCGGGCGTAGTGGACTATCGTCAGATTATGAACGAGTACAAAGGCAAGCCAGGCTGGGAATCCGGCTACGATGCGACTGCCGAAGCGCCGTACGTCTTCAATAAGGCAACGGGGGATCTGATCTCCTATGAAGATGCACGCTCTACCACGGCAAAAGGGAAGTACGTGCTGTCGAAAAACCTGGGTGGCCTCTTCGCCTGGTCTATCGACTCCGATACCGGCGACATCCTGAACGCGATGAACGAAAGCCTGATGGGCGGCTCTGCGCCAGTTGATCCGGTCGTGACCAACCATGCGCCGGTTGCCACCGCGGTTGACCAGACGGTAACCGGTCCGGCTACCGTGACCCTGGACGGTTCGGCTTCAACCGATCCAGACGGTGATGCCATTACCTACAAATGGACCCAGATCTCTGGCCCATCGGTGACCCTCACCAACAGCACCAAAGCGAAGGCTTCCTTCAATGTGGCGGCTGTCACCAGCAACCAGACGCTGGCGTTCCGACTGACCGTGACCGACGCGAAGGGGCTGAGCAACTCCGCTGATGTTCAGGTCGTTAACAAAGCGCCAAAAGCGAACCAGGCGCCGGTGATTAACCCAATGCAGAACGTCACCCTGCAGGCAGGCGAAACTTATGCCCTGCACGCGCAGGCGGCGGATCCAGACGGTGATGCGCTGACCTACGCCTGGAGCGTACCGGCTGATATGCACGCGACCGGTACCGATAGCGCGAACGTGAACATCACCGCGCCTGAGGTGAGCTCTGAGTCGTCCTATACCCTGAGCGTGGTGGTGAGCGATGGCAAGACCAGCGTTCAGTCCAACGTCCAGGTCGTGGTCACGCCAAAACCGGCTGACGAAGTGACGCCTCCGGCAGAAGACGTCACCCCGCCTGCGGATGAAGTGACGCCACCGTCAGACGAGGTGACTCCGCCATCTGATGAAGGTACGGCGACCGGCAGCTGCGATAAGCCTGTTGACGCCAACGCCAGCAAATATCCGGCGTGGGAATCCAGCAAAATCTACAACACGGGCGATACCGTCAGCTTCGACCATCTGGTGTGGAAAGCGAAATACTGGACGCAGGGCAACCAGCCTGACTTCGGCGTGGACGCATGGGAAATGGTAAGCAACGTGAAGATGAACTGGCGCTCTGACCTGGCATACAACGGCGGCGAAACCACGACCTACCAGGGCAACGTTTACCGTGCGAAATGGTGGACGCAGGGTGATAACCCGGCCAACAGCGACGTATGGGTGAAAGAAGGCGCATCAACCGATTGCAAATAACCTTCTGAACCGTGAATTGCGGGAATGATATCAACCCGCAATGGTTGGTCACACCCCACTTCGGGTGTGACCAACACTTCAGAATGATCGCTAATTATGAGCAGGAAGAGGTTCAGTATTTAAGAGCAGGTGCTCATGAAACGCGTGATTTTATTTTTACTGCTGTTTAGTCAAAGCGTATTTGCGAACTGTTGGGATAACGCCGGACATTATTATCACGTCGATCCGTGGCTGTTATATGCGATTGCCAAAGTGGAATCCGGAATGAATCCCTACGCGGTAGGCTGGAACCACGACGGCACGCGTGACGTCGGGTTGATGCAGATTAATAGCTCGCACTTCAGCGAGTTAGAGCGTCAGGGGATTGATGAGAACCAGCTTATGACGGAGCCCTGTACCTCCATTATGGTCGGCGCGTCCATCCTGTCCGGGATGATAAAAGTGTATGGCTATAACTGGGAAGCGGTAGGTGCCTATAACGCCGGGTTGAAAAAAGAAAATTATCCGCAGCGCATGCGTTATGCCCATAAAGTGTGGGCGAAGTATCAGCAAATAAAGTCGGGTAAATAACGATGGCGTCATTTTTGTTTTTTGAAGAATTCCTTTTGGTGTTCTTCAGAAAATGAAAAAGAACCACACTCTCAGGCTTATTTATTAAGGGAGTAATACATAAGCCGGGAATGTACTCACCCTAGTTGCTTAAATACAGGATTATTTGAAATGACGAAAAGGACATTACTGAGCGTTCTCGTGGCGGGAGCATGCATTGCACCCTTTATGGCGCAGGCTGCATCACTGCAGGCGGCCAGCAGCGAGCCGTACACCATGAAAGCCAGCGATCTGGCGAAAAAGGAAAAAGAGCTGACCAATTTCCCGCTGATGGTTTCGGTGAAAGACACCATTGCGACTCTGGACAACAGCCTCGTTGAGCAGATTGAGCCAGGTCGTGCGTCGAACCCTGACAACGTCAAGCGCGTGGAAGGGATCGTGAAGGCCAGCGACTGGGAATATCTCTTCCCGCTGCGCGCTCAGTCTTACACCTACAGTAACTTCCTGAAGGCTGTTGGTAAATTCCCGGCACTGTGTAAGACCTATAACGATGGTCGCGACAGCGACGCCATTTGCCGCAAAGAGCTGGCGACCATGTTTGCCCACTTTGCGCAGGAAACCGGCGGTCATGAAAGCTGGCGTCCGGAAGCCGAATGGCGTCAGGCCCTGGTTCACGTTCGTGAAATGGGCTGGACCGAAGGCCAGAAAGGCGGCTATAACGGCGAATGTAACCCTGACATCTGGCAAGGACAGACCTGGCCATGCGGTAAGGACAAAGACGGCGACTTCGTAAGCTACTTTGGCCGCGGCGCGAAGCAGCTGTCTTACAATTACAACTACGGTCCGTTCTCGGAAGCGATGTTTGGCACCGTCCGCACCCTGCTCGACAAACCTGAGCTGGTGGCGGATACCTGGCTGAACCTGGCGAGTGCGATCTTCTTCTTCGCCTATCCGCAGCCGCCAAAACCAAGCATGCTGCAGGTTATCGATGGCACCTGGCAGCCAAACGATCACGATAAAGCCAACGGCCTAGTTCCTGGCTTCGGCGTGACCACCCAGATCATCAACGGTGGCGTAGAGTGCGGTGGTCCGACCGAGATTGCCCAGTCTGAAAACCGCATCAAGTACTACAAAGAGTTCGCGAACTACCTGAAAGTGCCAGTTCCGGCGAATGAAGTGCTGGGCTGCGCCAACATGAAGCAGTTCGATGAAGGCGGCTCCGGTGCGCTGAAGATCTACTGGGAGCAGGACTGGGGATGGAGTCCGGATACGCCGGACGGTAAGACCTACTCCTGCCAGCTGGTGGGTTACCAGACGCCGTTCAGCGCGTTCAAAGAGGGTGACTACACCAACTGCGTTAAGAAGTTCTATAACGTGAACATCATTAACGATGACGGCTCGGCAGTGACCCCAGGCGAAGACAAAACTCCGGCAGACACCACACCGCCAGCGGATACCACGCCAGCGGAAGATACCACCCCTGTTGAACCGGCAACCGTGAATCACGCCCCTGTGGCGCAGATTGCGGGCCCAATCGGGGCAGTTGAAGCGGGTGCGCAGGTTTCCCTGAGCGCGGAAGGCTCCACAGACGCCGACGGTAACAAGCTGACCTACACCTGGCGTTCCCAGGATGGCCAGACCGTGACCGGTCAGGACAAAGCGGTGGTGACCTTCAAGGCACCAGAGTCTGCAACGGCTCAGCAGTACGAAATCGGCCTGACCGTCAGTGATGGCGAACTGACCAGCACCACGTCCTACCTGCTGAACGTGAAAGCGAAAGCCACGTCTAAGGACGAAGGCACTTCCGGCTCTTACGCCGCGTGGAGCGCGAACAGCAAGTACAACGCAGGTGATATCGTGAACAACCACGGTAAACTGTTCCAGTGCAAACCGTTCCCGTACAGCGGCTGGTGTAACAACTCTCCGGCATACTACGAACCAGGCGCTGGCCTGGCGTGGGCAGATGCCTGGACAGCTCTGTAAAAGCAAACGGCAACCCTCGGGTTGCCGTTTTCGTACATGAGGCTAATGGGGCGATGGGGCAGTACGGAGCAGTTGTAGGCCCGGTCAGGCGAAGCCGCCACCGGGCAAAAAGGCTAGCGATGAAGCTTCCCGTGATCCCGTAACCACGCCGCCGTGCGCATAATCCCTTCATCCAGCGTCACAACCGGTTTATACCCCAGCTCATTCTCCGCCCGCGAAATATCCAGCGTGAAGTCAAAGTTGAGTTTAGAGACACCGTAATGCGTCAGCGCAGGCTCTTTGGCTGTTTTACTGCCAAAGCGCTCCATGCTGCGGGCAATCATATCCAGCATGGGATAGGGAACAGAACGGATACGGCAGTCGATCTGCAGCTCGTCGATCAGCCGCTGCACAATGCTGCGCAGCGTGCAGGGTTCGCCATTAGTGATGTTATAGGCACGACCGGAGATCAGCTTATCGCAGTCCGGCTGGCTGGCCAGCCACATGGCGTGAACGGCATTTTCGTAATAGGTCATATCCACCAGCGCATCGCCGCCGCGCGGCAGCAGCACGCTGCCGTAGTGGTGCATCATCTGCGCCAGACGCGGAATAAATACCTTGTCGTGCGGCCCGAACAGGCTCTGCGGACGCAGGACCGTAAAGCGGGTATGCGGGTTTGACTGCGCCAGCAGGTCAATGACCTCTTCGCTGGCCGCCTTGCTGCGGGCAAATTCACAGGCAAAACGGGCAGGGCGGAAATCTTCCTGCACGTCACGATGGTGGTGATAGTCGAAATAGAGTGACGGTGACGAGATATGAATAAAGTTACGCACGCCCCAGGCAACGGCCCATTCACCCAGACGGCGGGTGGCCCGCACGTTGGCGAGATCGAAGGCTTCCTGGGTCCCCCACGGGGAGGTAAAACTGGAACAGTGCCATAGCGTGTCGATACCGGCGAGCATCACTTTCGCCTGCGAGGAGACGAGCTCCGTCAGGTCGGCATGGACGAACTCTGCGCCCATTTTTTGCAGCAGTTTACCCATCGCTTCGTTGCGACCGGTAGCCCTGACGCTGATGCCTTTATTGCGCAGAAATTCGACCGCATTTCGGCCTAAGCCGCTGGTCGCCCCGGTAACCAGTACCTTCATAGCTATCCACTGTGTTGAAAAGAATTTCGTGCGCATTCTTTCGTGAATTACGGCGCTATGCAATGGGAAAGGTGAAAGAAAGAGAGTTTTATTTAGATCTTTTCCGTCTTTTGTTCTGCCCGTTGCGCAATGCGTTTCGCCATGCCCCGGAAGATAAACAGGTGGGCAGGTATCATCAACAGCCAGTAGAACAGACCCGGCATTCCGTGCGGATGCCACCATGCGCGGACGTCCAGTTCACGATGATCGCCTTTGTCTTTCAGGGTAAAGCAGAGTCGGCCCAGCCCCGGGGCTTTCATGCCGAACAGCAGCGCCAGCTGTTTTTCCGGCTCGACAATAATCACCTTCCAGCTGTCAACCGCGTCACCCACCTCAAGATACGGGCGTGCCGGACGGCCTTTTGCCAGCCGGTGGCCCACCAGCAGGTCCATTGCCCCGCGCGTTTGCCAGAGGAGATTACCGAAGAAATACCGTTCTTTGCCGCCAATCTGGTTCACCACCTCCCACAGCGCGGCCAGGCTGGCGCCGGTTTTCACCGTACAGCCCGCCTGTTTCGGGTAATAACCATACTCCGGCCGCCAGCGGGCAAACGCCTGGGCGTCGTAACCCCAGTCGCTGGAGTTCACCAGCTTTTCTTCTTCCTTGAGCGTGTTGCGCACGGCATCGTCAAAGCGGATCAGGTCCTGGGGAATTAAGGCGCGCAGCGCGCGATCGTCGGCCAGTAAATCATGCTTCAGCCCCTGAATAAGCGCTTTGGCGGTCGTCGGCGGCACCGAGGTGATCACATTCAAAAACCACACCGAAATCCAGCGGGTCGGGAAGGGAATGGGGATCAGCCAGCGGCGGCGTCCGCTGACGCGCATGAAATGTTCGAACTGCTCCTGATAGCTCAGCACGTCCGGGCCTGCCGCCTCGAGCACGCGGTGTTGCTCCGCCGGATGATCCAGCAGGGCCACCAGATAATGCAGCAGGTTCTCCAGCGCAATCGGCGTGGTGCGCGAACGGACCCAGCGCGGCGGCGTGAGCACCGGCAGGTTGTAGACCATATCGCGCATCACTTCGAAGGCGGCAGAGCCTGCGCCGACGATGATCCCGGCGCGCAGTTCGGTGACGGGGATATTGGCCCCCCGCAGGATGTCCGCCGTCAGCTGGCGGGCGCGCAGGTGATCGGACTGCTCGTGTTCAGGTGCCTGGAGTGAACTGAGAAAAATCACCTGCTTCACCGGGGTTTGCAGCAGGGCATCGCGGACATTCATCGCCACCTGACGCTCGTGGGCGATAAAATCCCCGCCTTCGCCCATGCTGTGCACCAGGTAGTAAAGGGTGTCGACCCCGTCCAGCAGCGCGGGAAGCGACTTTGGCCAGTTGAGGTCAACGTTGTGACAGGTAACGCCCGCTAAACTGAGTTTTTGCAGGCGTTCGGTGTTGCGTGCCGCAGCCAGCACCTGGTGCCCCTGCTGGCTTAACGCCGCGGTGAGATGCTGACCGATATACCCGCTGGCGCCGAGCACCAGAATGCGTTGCGGCACGTGCTGCTCCTTATCGCTGTAAAAACGCCTGCCAGTGTTTCACCACCTCGGTCAGCTGCTCGCGGCTGACGTCGAGATGCGTGACCAGACGCACGACAGGCGAGGCGTTGATCAGCACGCCACGTGCTTTCATGAACTCGCCAAGCGCAGCGGCGTGGTCATCGCCCACGCGGACGAACAGCATGTTAGTGTCGTGGCGCATCACGTCGGCGCCAATTTCACGCAGCTGTGCCGCCATCCACGCGGCGTTGTCGTGATCGTCCTTCAGGCGCGCCACATTGTTTTTCAGGGCATACAGCCCCGCAGCTGCCAGAATACCCGCCTGACGCATGCCGCCGCCGGTCATTTTGCGCCAGCGGTTGGCACGCTTGATGTAGTCGGTATTGCCGACGAGCAGGGAACCCACTGGGGTGCCCAGCCCTTTAGAGAGGCAGATGGTGAATGAGTCGCAGTATTGTGTAATCTCTTTCAGCTCGCAGCCGTACGCCACCACGGCGTTGAAGATGCGCGCGCCGTCCACGTGCAGGCCCAGCCTGCGTTCGCGGGTAAATTCCCATGCGGCTTTCAGGTATTCGCGCGGCAGCACTTTGCCGTTGTGGGTGTTTTCAAGGCTGAGCAGCCTGGTGCGGGCAAAGTGAATATCGTCAGCTTTGATTTTCGCCGCGACCTTATCAAGGGGCAGGGTGCCGTCCGGCGCGGCGTCAATCGGCTGCGGCTGAATGCTGCCGAGCACCGCGGCACCGCCGGCTTCGTAGAGGTAGTTATGCGCGCCCTGGCCGACAATGTACTCTTCACCGCGCTCGCAGTGGCTGAGCAGCGCCACCAGGTTAGCCTGCGTGCCGGTGGGCAAGAACAGGGCGGCCTCTTTTCCGCTCAGCTCTGCGGCATAGCGCTGCAGTTCGTTTACCGTCGGGTCGTCGCCGTAGACGTCGTCCCCGACCGGGGCGGCCATCATCTCTTCGAGCATGGCGCGACTCGGGCGGGTAACGGTATCACTGCGTAAATCAATCATGGCATGTCCTTATATTTAAAAAGGCGATGCCAGATGTTTTACCTGAGCCAGTTGGTTTTTGCCAGTTCGATCACCTCGTCACCGCGACCGCTGATGATGGCGCGCAGCATGTACAGGCTAAAACCTTTGGCCTGCTCCAGCTTGATCTGTGGCGGGATGGCCAGCTCTTCTTTGGCGACGACCACATCCACCAGCACCGGGCCGTCGATGGAGAAGGCGCGCTGCAGGGCTTCATCCACCTCGGAGGCTTTCTCCACGCGGATGCCGGTGATGCCGCAGGCCTCGGCGATGCGGGCAAAGTTGGTGTCGTGTAGCTCGGTGCCGTCCGTCAGATAGCCTCCAGCCTTCATCTCCATCGCCACGAAGCCCAGCACGCTGTTGTTAAAGACCACGATTTTCAGCGGAAGCTTCATCTGCACCACCGACAGGAAATCGCCCATCAGCATGCTGAACCCGCCGTCGCCGCACATCGCCACCACCTGGCGCTCCGGCGCTGTCGCTTTTGCGCCCAGCGCCTGTGGCATGGCGTTAGCCATCGAGCCGTGGTTGAACGAGCCGAGCAGACGGCGCTTGCCGTTCATTTTCAGGTAGCGTGCCGCCCAGACGGTTGGCGTGCCTACGTCGCAGGTGAAAATGGCATCGTCGTCCGCGAAATGGCTGATCTGCTGCGCCAGATACTGCGGGTGAATGGCTTTGTCGCTCGGTTTGGCGAGATCGTCCAGACCCTTACGGGCATCGCGATAGTCGCTTAGCGCTTTATCGAGGAACTTGCGATCGGTTTTCTCTTCCAGCAGCGGCAGCAGGGCGGCAAGGGTGGATTTGATGTCGCCCACCAGCGCCATATCGACCTTGCTGTGCGCGCCGATGCTGGCCGGGTTGATATCAATCTGAATGATTTTGGCGTCCGTCGGGTAGAACGCGCGGTACGGGAACTGGGTGCCGAGCAGGATCAGCGTGTCGGCGTTCATCATGGTGTGGAAGCCGGAAGAAAAACCGATCAGTCCGGTCATGCCCACGTCGTACGGGTTATCGTATTCGACGTGCTCTTTGCCGCGCAGGGCGTGGACGATCGGCGCTTTCAGCTTACCGGCAAATTCCAGCAGCTCCTTGTGCGCGCCCGCGCAGCCGCTGCCGCACATCAGGGCAATATTGCTGGCGTAACGCAGCAGCTGCGCCAGCTTTTTCAGCTCCTCCTCGGCTGGCGTTACCACCGGCTGCGGCGCGTGATACCAGTGGGTGCTGGCCCCTTCTGGCGCAGCCTTGAGGGCCACGTCGCCCGGAATAACGACCACCGAAACGCCGCGATTCAGCACGGCCTTGCGCATGGCGATCGCCAGAACCTGCGGGATCTGCTCCGGGGATGAAACCAGTTCGCAATAGTGGCTGCATTCACGGAACAGCTCCTGCGGATGCGTCTCCTGAAAATAGCCGCTGCCGATTTCGGACGAGGGGATGTGGGCGGCAATCGCCAGCACCGGCACGTGATTGCGGTGGCAGTCGAAGAGGCCGTTGATCAGGTGCAGGTTACCTGGACCGCAGGATCCGGCGCAGACGGCCAGTTCACCGGTAAGCTGCGCTTCAGCACCTGCGGCGAACGCGGCAACCTCTTCATGGCGGGTCGGCATCCATTCGATGGTCTTCATCTTGTTGAGGCTGTCGCTGAGTCCGTTCAGGGAATCGCCGGTGACGCCCCAGATACGTTTTACGCCAGCCTGTTCGAGCGTTTTCGCTATATATGCAGCCACGGTTTGTTTCATGGTTGTCCGTCTCCTTTTTGTGATAACGCTTACAAGCTTAGAAGAAAGTCTCCGTATTGCCCGTCAAATCCCCCCAATTAAAAGGTGCTTTTCACGTGCAATTATTCGGCATAATCTGGTGATACCTCAGTGAAAACAGGAATCATTTCAAATGGTTAAATCATTGTTAATTGCTGTTAATGAAAAGCTATCGTGCGACGATCTTGGCAAACTCTTGTTACGACTTGCCGTCGGCGGGCTGATGCTCTTTCACGGTTTGCATAAGCTGTTTGGTGGGGTGGGCTTTATCAGCGGCATGCTGGTGGAGAAAGGGCTGCCGGGGTTTATCGCCTACGGCGTGTTGATTGGCGAAGTGGTGGCGCCGATCCTGATTATTGTCGGGCTCTTTACGCGCCCGGCCGCGCTGGTGCTGGCGTTTACGATGATCGTGGCATGGCTGATGGTGGGAATGGGGGAAACGCTCGCCCTTGATAAGGTTGGCGCATGGGCGATTGAAAGCCTGGTGTACTTCTTTATCGGCTCGCTGGCGGTGGCGTTTTTAGGCGCAGGGCGGTTTGCGCTGGGGAAAGCGCCTGCGTGGCGGTAGGGCGGTAGTAGGCCGGGTAAACGCAGTGCCACCCGGCAAAAAAGCCCGGTGGCGCTGACGCTTACCGGGCCTACGATCGAAAGCATAACCTTTATGCGAGGACGAGATCACCCTGTGGATGGCACGAGCATGCCAGCACGTAACCCTCGGCAATTTCCGCGTCGGACAACGTCATGGTGCTGGTGACGGTGTACTCCCCGGAAACCACCTTCGTTTTACAGCAGCCGCACACCCCGGCGCGGCAGGCCGCTACCACCGGCACGTGGTTGCTTTCCAGCGCCTCCAGCAGCGTGGTTCCCACGCGGCCAAAGAAGGTCTGCGCAGGCTGCAGTTTGGTAAACGTAATCCCGCTGGTTGCTGCTTCCGCCACCGGCGTGAAAAACTGCTCTTTGAAGAAGCGGGTCACGCCGAGCGCTTTCACATCTTCTTCCACGATAGCCATGTACGGCGCCGGGCCGCAGGTCATCACGGTGCGGTTCGCGATATCCGGCACGCTTTGCAGCAGCTCGCGGCTCAGGCGACCGGGCACAAAACCGTGCGTCGCGTTGTGCTCAGCCACCAGCGTCACCGGATAATCACGCCACTCCTCGGCAAAAATCACATCCTCCGGAGAGCGCACGCTGAAGATCACCTGCACGTCGGCCTGCGGGCGGTGTTTGGCCAGCCAGCGGCGCATTGACATAATCGGCGTTACGCCACAGCCCGCCGCCAGCAGCAGGAATTTCTCTTCCGCTTTGTCGTCACAGGTGAATTCACCCTGCGCATCGGACAGCCAGATATAATCCCCGCGCTTCACGTCCCGGGTCAGCCATTCTGAACCGGCTCCGCCTTCAATGCGACGGACGGTAAGCGTGATGTACTCGCTCACGCCCGGCGTGGAAGAAAGGGTGTAGGCGCGCAGGGTGTCTGCCGAATGGCGAACGCTAACCAGCGCATACTGACCCGCACGGTACGGATAGTAGTCGTGGCACAGCAGCGACAGCGTCCACACATCCGGCGTCTCCTGATGGATGTGATGAACCTGCATGCGCCACGGGCAGTGTGAGGTTGGCATGGTCATGAGTTACTCCTTACGCGCTCAGCAGTTGCTTCATATCGTCTTCAACGTTGGTCACGGAGCGCAGACCGAATTTTTCATTGAGCACCGCCAGCAGGTCCGGCGTCAGGAAGCCTGGCGCGGTCGGGCCAGTCACGATGTTAGTCACGCCCAGAGAGAGCAGGGTCAGCAGGATGACAATCGCTTTCTGCTCAAACCACGAGAGCACCAGCGACAGCGGCAGGTCGTTCACGCCGCAGCCCAGTTTCTCTGCCAGGGTAACGGCCAGAATGATGGCCGAATAAGCATCGTTGCACTGGCCCGCATCGATCAGGCGCGGCAGACCTTCGATGTCGCCGAAGTCCAGCTTATTGAAACGGTATTTTCCGCACGCTAGGGTCAGGATCAGGCAGTCTTCCGGCACGCGGGTGGCGAAATCGGTAAAGTAGTTACGCTCGCCGCGCGCGCCGTCGCAGCCGCCGACGAGGAAGATGTGGCGCAGCTTTTCACGGCTGACGAGATCGATCAGCGAGTCAGCGGCACCGAGCAGGGTTTCACGACCGAAGCCGACGGTGATCAGATGCGGGATCTCGCTGTACGGGAAGCCTGCCATCTGCTGCGCTTGCGCTATCACCGGACCGAAATCGTCACCTTCCAGATGGCTCACGCCCGGCCAGCCGACGATGCTGCGGGTCCAGATGCGGTCGTCATACGCGCCCACGGTCGGGTCGATGATGCAGTTAGAGGTCATCACGATAGGGCCAGGGAAGCGGGCAAATTCCACCTGCTGGTTCTGCCAGCCGCTGCCGTAGTTACCGATCAGGTGCTTAAACTTACGCAGCTCCGGATAGCCGTGCGCCGGCAGCATTTCACCGTGGGTATAGACGTTAACGCCGGTGCCTTCGGTCTGCTTCAGCAGGTTGTAGAGATCTTTCAGGTCATGACCGGAGATCAGGATACATTTACCCTCGGTCGCTTTGACGTTGACCTGCGTTGGGGTCGGATGGCCGTAGGTGCTGGTTTCACCGGCGTCCAGAATGCTCATCACCCTGAAGTTCATCTGCCCGATTTCCATCGAGCATTCCAGCAGCGCGTTCATATCGGCAGGCCAGGTGCCCAGCCACGCCATGATTTTATGGTATTGCGCGTAAATGTCGTTGTCGTATTGACCGAGCACATGCGCGTGCTCCATATAGGCTGCCGCGCCTTTCAGGCCGTACAGGCACAGCAGGCGAAGGCCGAGAATGTTCTCGCCAATCGCCGCTTTGTCTTTATTCGGCGTGAATTCTGCCGCCTGACGCTGCAGCTCGCCCAGATCGTCACTCACCAGCTGAAGGTCTGACATCGGGTTTTCCACGCGGGCGCTGGCGTCCGCCTTCAGACACTGCGCCTTCAGCGCTTCACGCAGGGCAATGGCTTCGCGGGCATAGCCAACAATGCGCGGAGAGTCGAAGTTAACGTTGGTTAGCGTGGAGAAGAAGGCGCGCGGGGCGAAGCTGTCGACGTAGTGGTCGATGATGCCATATTCGCGGGCTTTAAACGCCCATGCGGAAAGGCCTTGCAGGGCCGCAATCAGCAGGTCCTGAAGGTCAGATGTTTCTGCGGTTTTGCCGCACATACCCTGTGCGTAAGAGCAGCCATTGCCTGCCGGGGTACGGATGGTTTGTTCACATTGCACACAAAACATAATCACACCTGTTAAAGTTATATTTAATATACATGTTTAAGGTTATGCCTGTGCCAGAACGGTGAAAAGGGCTTTTTGCTACTAAATAGAGGGAGATTGATTTAGCGCAATTTTGGCGGCAGGAACCCTACCGCCAAAGAAGTATCAGGCCGAGAAGACGGCCATCAGAACCGGAACCAGCAGGCTTAAAATAAAGCCGTGAACGATGGCGGCGGGCACCATCTCCAGCCCGCCAGAGCGTTGTAACACTGGCAGGGTAAAGTCCATCGACGTCGCGCCGCACAGGCCCAGCGCGGTAGAGCGGCTGCGGCGAACCAGTCCCGGGATCAGCATTATGGCGATCAGTTCACGCGCCAGATCGTTAAAGAAGGCGGCGCTGCCGATCACCGGACCGAATGATTCGGTCAGCAAAATACCGGAGAGGGAATACCAGCCAAAACCTGACGCCATCGCGAGGCCGGTTTTCAGCGGCAGGTCGAGAATAAAAGCGTTAATCACGCCCGCCACCATGGAGCTGGCGATAACAATGACCGCGACCATCATTCCCCGACGGTTCAGAACAATTTGCTTCAGCGTCATGCCATTATTTCGCAGCTGGATACCGATTAGGAACAGCAGGAAGATCAGCGTATATTCACTGGCCTCTGTTGCGTGCTGTAAAAACGCCCAGCCGGTCAGCCCAAGCAGAAAACCGAGCACCACGACGCCGCACAGTTTTAATGATTCCAGCGCCATCGCAATTCGGGAAGGCAGCTTTTCCTGATGATGATGGTTTTTCCACGGAACGGTGCGCTCAAGCCAGAATAATGCGGCGATATTACACAGCAAAATAACCACCACGGTGACCACCGAATAATGCAGGATGGAAAGCAAATTCGTCGCCAGATTATCCAGGAAGGCCAGGCTTATCCCCATAAAGAAAAGAATGACGTAAACAATCCAGCTGAGAAAACGGTTGATGAGCCGTAATGCGGATTCTCTGTGCAGCGGAATAAGGTAGCCCACAATCAGGGGCAGCAGAATAATGAGGAGTCCTGAAAACATGAACAGCCGGTCCTTTTGAGTATCTGTTGAGCGCCAGAGACACTACCCAATAAAGGCTGTCAGGTAAAGGAGCAATAAAAAAGCCGGGTGGCGGCTGCGCCTTACCCGGCCTACAAGTGCACTTTCACGTAGGTCGGGTAAGCGTTAGCGCCGCCCGACACCGCGCGCAATTAATCGCGTTTTTCCAACAGGGTGCGGTACAGCACGCCACCCAGAATACCGCCAATAATCGGCATGACCCAGAACAGCCACAGCTGCTCAAGCGCCCAGCCGCCCTGGAAGATGGCGACGGCGGTACTGCGTGCCGGGTTAACGGAGGTGTTGGTGACCGGAATCGAAATCAGGTGAATAAGGGTCAGCGCCAGACCAATCGCAATAGGGGCAAAGCCTGCTGGCGCGTGTTTATCGGTTGCGCCGTGGATCACCAGCAGGAAGCCTGCGGTCAGCACAATTTCAATCACGATGGCAGACAGCATGGAATAACCGCCCGGAGAATGCTCGCCGAAGCCGTTAGAGGCGAAGCCGCTGGCCGCCGCGTCGAACCCGGCTTTACCGCTGGCAATCACGTACAGAACGCCCGCTGCGATAATACCGCCAACCACCTGGGCGACAATATAACCAATCACATCTTTCGCCGGAAAACGACCGCCGGCCCATAAACCTAACGTTACTGCCGGGTTAAAATGACCGCCGGAAATATGCCCCACGGCAAAGGCCATGGTTAATACGGTCAAACCAAATGCCAGCGCGACGCCGACAAAACCGATACCTAATTCCGGGAATGCTGCTGCCAGAACGGCGCTACCGCAGCCACCAAATACCAGCCAGAATGTACCAAAGCATTCTGCAGCCAATTTTCTAAACATAACCACCTCAAATAATTTTCCGCACGCTTTCCCGCGCACGGGATATATCGCCATAAAGGGATGACAACTCAAAGAGTCCGTATTTTAAAAACCAACAACACCCCTTCGCCACTTAAATAAATTCGATTAATTTGATTTAAGGCAATGTGATGTCAATCCTTGTTCAAATCAGCGGTAAATAGAGCATAGACCAATTCTCGCCACGGTGAATGTTGTGCTGTCGTGACAAGGCGCCTCCCGCTATACTGCTGATAACTTAAAGGAAAAAGTGTTCATTGCGCGGGGGATTTATGCTTCTCGAACGTGTGGAAATTGTCGGGTTTCGCGGTATTAACCGCCTGTCGCTGCAGCTGGAACAGAACAACGTCCTGATCGGCGAGAACGCGTGGGGTAAGTCCAGCCTGCTGGATGCGCTGACGTTACTGCTTTCGCCCGAAGACGATCTGTATCACTTCGTTCGCGACGACTTCTGGTTCCCGCCCGGCGACGTGACGGGGCGCGAGAAGCACCTGCATATCATCCTGACGTTCCGCGAATCCGAGCCCGGACGGCATCGGGTGCGTCGCTTCCGCCCGCTGTCACCCTGCTGGGTGCCGTGCGATGACGGCTTCCACCGAATTTTCTATCGGCTGGAGGGTGAAATGGCGGAAAACGAGGGCGTATTGACCCTGCGTGATTTTCTTGATGAGAAAGCCAGTCCGATCCCGCTGGACAATATCGACGATCTGGCCCGCCACCTGATCCGCCTGACGCCGGTGTTGCGCCTGCGCGACGCGCGTTTTATGCGGCGTATACGTAACGGTACCGTCCCGAATATGCCGGAAGTGGAAGTCACCGCCCGCGAGCTGGATTTTCTGGCAAGAGAGCTGGTGTCGCGTCCGCAAAATCTGACCGATGGTCAAATTCGTCAGGGGCTGTCCGCGATGGTACAGCTTCTGGAGCACTATTTTTCCGAGCAGGGGACGTCGGAGTCGCGCCATCGCCTGATGCGCCGCCGCTCTCATGACGAGCAGCGCAGCTGGCGCTACCTCGATATCATTAACCGGATGATCGACCGGCCCGGCGGTCGTACTCATCGGGTGATTTTGCTGGGGCTGTTTTCAACGCTTCTGCAGGCTAAAGGCACCGTTCGTCTTGACCGGGACGCCCGGCCGCTGCTGCTGGTGGAAGACCCGGAAACGCGCCTGCATCCCATCATGCTCTCCGTGGCATGGCATCTGCTGAACCTGCTGCCGCTCCAGCGCATTACGACCACCAATTCCGGTGAATTATTATCGCTGACGCCGGTAGAGCACGTCTGTCGTCTGGTGCGTGAATCTTCC
Organism: Enterobacter sp. TCD1-1; assembly: GCF_020567405.1. NCBI lineage: Bacteria > Pseudomonadati > Pseudomonadota > Gammaproteobacteria > Enterobacterales > Enterobacteriaceae > Enterobacter > Enterobacter sp. TCD1-1. Next base: position 617,361 of record NZ_JAJCXF010000001.1, read on the forward strand.
CGCGTCTCCGCCTACCGCTTAGGGCCGGGGGGATTGAACGCGGAAGACGGGCGGCGCATCGCGTTTCATATTCGCTTTAACCGCGCGTCGTCGCTCTTTGCCCGCTGCTGGCTGCTGGTGGAGGGAGAGACGGAAACCTGGGTCATCAACGAACTGGCGCGCCAGTGCGGCCACCATTTTGATGCGGAAGGCATTAAGGTGATTGAATTCGCCCAGTCGGGACTCAAGCCGCTGATCAAATTTGCCCGCCGGATGGGGATCGAGTGGCACGTTCTGGTCGACGGTGATGAGGCGGGCAAAAAATATGCCTCGACCGTACGCAGCCTGCTGAATAACGAGCGAGAAGAAGAGCGCGACCATCTAACCATGCTGCCCGCCATGGACATGGAGCACTTTATGTATCGTCAGGGGTTCGACGACGTATTCCACCGAATTGCCATGGTGCCGGTCGATGTCCCGATGAACATGCGGCGCGTGATCGCCAAAGCTATTCATCGTTCTTCAAAACCGGATTTAGCCATTGAGGTGGCGACGGAAGCGGGGAGACGGGGCGTGGAGGCGGTGCCGACCCTGTTGCGGAAGATGTTCTCCCGCGTGCTGTGGCTGGCACGCGGGAGAGCGGATTAACGTTGAGTCGCCTGGTTCACCTGCTGAATCAGGCTATCCAGCAGCGCGTAGCGGCGGCGATATTCGGAACGCTTTTTACTCGCGATCTCTTCCATCGGTTTGCGCGGCATGACGAGGGGCAGCATGAAGTTGCCGCTATCCTGCTTTTCACCGCCGATGGAGATCCAGAAACTGTCGTAATCGGCCAACAGTTTCCCCTCTTTTTTCTTGCGGTAGCGCCAGCTGCGATAAATATGGGTGTCGTTACTGACGGCGACAATCTGTTCTACCGGGAAGGCGGTGCCGAGCGTCATGGCGGCTTCGACCAGCAGACGTTTCGGGAACAGACCATGGCAGGCCTTCGTCGCGCCCTGGATCAGCTCATGGGGAACGTGGGCTTTTGCGCCCTGCAGGCCGCCGATAAACAGCGTCGATTTTCCCTCAAACTGGCACAGGGTGAAGGTCATCTCGGCCAGCACCGTATTCTGATGGTCGCAGAAGGCGAGGGTGGCTTCCCCTTCTTTATCCAGAAACGCATCGGCGCACAGGCGGACGGTAAATTGCTCTTCATCTTTACCGGTTAAGGTGAGCAGCGTGAAGCCCTTTTTCGACAGATAGCCCGACAGCAGCGTCGCCGGCATATGGCGGCTCATCGTTTGATAGTGCCAGTTAAGGGACTCGAGGGCCTGCTGGCGATCCATATTCACCGTCAGCCAGGGGCGATGCAGACGGCACGGCAGTCCTGGCTGTACCTGCAGCATTTGCATCAGGCTCGGCTGTTTTGCAAGGCTCGTCAACAGGCGAGCGGTACTTACAGGCGTCGCCAGCGAACGTAGCATGAATTTACGTCGATAGGCGGGGTTTTGCCACGCCAGCCCTGGCGTGAGCTTACCGGAAGCCAGATGACTGAAGAGCTGCCAACCCGATGCAGGCTGTGGCAGGTTTGAAAAAGGTGTATCGACGATGGAAGACATGTTAGATCCTGCTTCTTGATGAAGATTTCCATTTCAGCAGGCGAACGTTCAACGTCTCGTAAACAAATTGTGACGATTTCGGAGAACAGGGGTTTCGTTGAGGAGTCGTTTAGATAGAATCAGCATTTATCATTGCCAGAACATTTATTTGGAATATTTATGAACCTCAAGGGAAAACGCAGAACGCTGTTTCTGCTGCTGGCGGTCGTGGTGTTAGCCGGTGGATACTGGCTATGGCAGGTGCTGAATGCGCCAGTGCCGCAGTATCAGACGCTGATTGTTCGCCCGGGCGAACTGCAGCAAAACGTCCTCGCGACGGGCAAGCTTGATGCCCTGCGCAAGGTTGACGTCGGCGCGCAGGTCAGCGGTCAGCTGAAAACGCTGTCGGTTGAGATTGGCGATAAGGTGAAAAAAGGCCAGTTGCTCGGCGTGATCGATCCTGAACAGGCTGAGAACCAGATCCGCGAGGTGGAAGCCACGCTGATGGAGCTGCGCGCGCAGCGTGCGCAGGCGCAGGCAGAGCGTAACCTGGCCCAGGTGACGCTGACCCGTCGGCAGGCGCTGGCCAAAACCCAGGCGATCTCGAAGCAGGATTTAGACACGGCCACCACGGAACTGGCGGTGAAGCAGGCGCAGATTGGCACGATTGACGCGCAAATCAAACGTAACCAGGCCTCGCTGGATACGGCAAAAACCAACCTCGACTACACCCAGATCGTGGCGCCGATGGCCGGTGAGGTCACTCAGATCACCACGCTGCAGGGGCAGACGGTGATTGCCGCGCAGCAGGCGCCAAACATTCTGACGTTGGCGGACATGAGCACCATGCTGGTCAAAGCCCAGGTCTCCGAGGCGGATGTGATCCATCTGAAGCCGGGGCAGAACGCCTGGTTTACGGTGCTGGGCGACCCGCAGACGCGCTACGAAGGCGTGCTGAAGGACATTCTGCCGACGCCGGAAAAAGTGAACGATGCCATCTTCTACTATGCCCGTTTTGAAGTGCCGAACCCGAAGGGCGTGCTGCGTCTCGACATGACCGCGCAGGTGCATATTCAGTTGACCGGTCTGAAGAACGTGCTGACCATTCCGCTCTCTGCGCTGGGTGAATCCGCCGGGGAGAGCCGCTATAAAGTGAAAGTGCTGCGCAACGGCGAAACGCGCGAGCGTGAAGTGGTGATTGGCGCGCGCAATGACACCGACGTGGTGGTGGTGAAAGGGCTGGAAGAGGGTGAGGAGGTTGTTGTCAGTGAAAGCCTGCCCGGAGCGGCGAAATGACGGCATTGCTTGAGCTGAAGGACATTCGCCGCAGCTATCCGTCGGGCGATGGCCCGGTGGAGGTGCTGAAGGGCATCTCCCTGCGCGTGGAAGCGGGCGAGATGGTGGCGATTGTCGGGGCATCGGGTTCCGGTAAATCGACGCTGATGAACATTCTCGGCTGTCTGGATAAGCCGACCAGCGGGACCTATCGCGTGGCCGGAACGGATATCTCCACGCTGGATGGCGACGCGCTGGCGAAGCTGCGCCGGGAGCACTTCGGCTTTATCTTCCAGCGTTACCATCTGCTTTCTCACCTCAATGCCGCGCAGAACGTGGAAGTTCCGGCGGTCTATGCGGGCGTCGAGCGGAAAAAACGGCTCGAGCGCGCGCAGATGCTGCTGACGCGTCTGGGGCTGGCGGAGCGGGTGGAGTATCAGCCCTCGCAGCTATCCGGCGGCCAGCAGCAGCGCGTGAGTATTGCCCGTGCCCTGATGAACGGCGGGCAGGTGATCCTCGCGGATGAGCCGACCGGCGCACTCGACAGCCATTCCGGCGAAGAGGTGATGGCGATCCTGCACCAGCTTCGCGATCAGGGGCACACCGTGATCATCGTGACCCACGATCCGCAGGTGGCGGCGCAGGCGGAGCGAATCATTGAGATCCATGACGGCGAGCTGGTCAGCAACCCGCCGCCGCGTGAGTCCAGGGCTGCGGCGCCGAAAGAAGTGCTCCCGGCATCAACCGGCTGGGGACAGTTTTCCAGCGGCTTTCGTGAAGCGCTGACCATGGCCTGGCTGGCGATGGCGGCCAATAAAATGCGTACCCTGTTGACCATGCTCGGCATCATCATCGGTATTGCCTCGGTGGTGTCGATTGTGGTGGTGGGCGATGCGGCCAAGCAGTTGGTGCTGGCTGATATCCGCGCTATTGGCACCAATACCATTGACGTCTATCCCGGCAAAGACTTCGGGGACGACGAGCCGCAGTATCAGCAGGCACTAAAATACGACGATCTGGCGGCCATTCAGAAGCAGCCGTGGGTCAACTCCGCCACGCCTGCGGTGTCGCAGAATCTGCGCCTGCGGGTGGGCAATGTTGACGTGGCAGCCAGCGCGAACGGCGTCAGCGGGGATTATTTCAACGTCTACGGCATGACCTTCAGCGAAGGCGCCACCTTCAACGCCGAGCAGCTGGCGGGCAGGGCGCAGGTGGTGGTGCTGGACGCGAATTCGCGCAGACAGCTCTTCCCCAATAAAGCCAACGTGGTGGGCGAAGTGATCCTGGTCGGCAACATGCCTGCCACGGTCATCGGCGTGGCGGAAGAGAAACAGTCGATGTTTGGCAGCAGCAAGATCCTGCGCGTCTGGCTGCCCTATACCACTATCTCCGGGCGGATTATGGGGCAGTCCTGGCTCAACTCCATCACCGTGCGCGTGAAGGAGGGCTACGACAGCGCGCTGGCCGAGCAGCAGCTTGAGCGGCTGTTAACCCTGCGCCACGGGAAGAAGGATTTCTTCACCTGGAATATGGACGGCCTCTTGAAAACGGCGGAAAAGACCACACGTACTCTTCAGCTGTTCCTCACACTGGTGGCGGTGATTTCGCTGGTCGTCGGCGGTATCGGGGTGATGAACATCATGCTGGTGTCGGTAACCGAGCGAACCCGGGAGATTGGCATCCGCATGGCGGTCGGGGCCAGAGCCAGCGACGTGCTGCAACAGTTTTTGATTGAAGCCGTGCTGGTGTGTCTGGTCGGCGGTGCGATGGGGATTGCGCTCTCGATGATGATCGCCTTCGCACTCCAGCTCTTTTTACCCGGCTGGGAGATTGGCTTCTCGCCGGTGGCCATTATTACCGCATTCTTGTGTTCAACCTTTACCGGCATTTTGTTTGGCTGGTTGCCCGCCCGCAACGCGGCGCGGCTGGATCCGGTGGATGCGCTGGCTCGGGAATAACCCGAAAATAAAAATGCCAGCCGATCGGGCTGGCATTTTGACTGCGGGATGTACACAATAAAACAGAGAGCTATGCAACCGTCTCTGCTTCAATGGGGACGATAAGGCTTGCATGATTGCCTTTTGGTCCCTGGTGTACATCGAACCGGACGGACTGCCCGGCTTTGAGCGTTCTGTAACCATCCATCTGAATGGTGGAATAGTGAGCGAAGATATCCTCGCCGCCGCCTTCGGGGCAGATGAAGCCAAACCCTTTGGCGTTGTTGAACCACTTAACAGTACCCATTTCCATGCTTCGACATCCTTCGTAAATCTTATAAGTTAAGATGGAATGAACCGGTGGTGGAGTGGGGGCTGTTCAAAACCTCGCCATCTCACGCTTGTACAATTTAGAGAAACGAAAGAAGTCGTCAAGCGTTTGGCGCTGGAGATGGGACAATAATCAACCAAAGTTTGAAGCAGTTAACGCTATTGCAACAGTTTGTGACAGACATCGCGGATGACAGTAATAGATGATTGTTATCTAACATCTGAGGTAGATTCAAAGTGGTTATGCAAAATGGGTAAGACCAACGACTGGCTGGATTTTGACCAGCTGGCGGAAGACAAAGTGCGTGACGCGCTAAAACCGCCATCTATGTATAAAGTTATGTTAATGAACGATGATTACACGCCGATGGAATTTGTTATTGACGTGCTACAAAAGTTCTTTTCTTATGATGTAGAACGTGCAACGCAACTGATGCTTACCGTTCATTATCGTGGCAAAGCTATCTGCGGCATCTTCACTGCCGAAGTGGCGGAAACCAAAGTGGCGATGGTGAACGACTATGCGAGGGAGAACGAGCATCCGTTGCTGTGTACGCTGGAAAAGGCCTGATAAGGCATAAAATTGGGGGAGGTGCCTATGCTCAATCAAGAACTGGAACTCAGTTTAAACATGGCTTTCGCCAGAGCGCGTGAGCACCGACATGAGTTTATGACCGTCGAGCATTTACTGCTCGCACTGCTTAGCAACCCATCTGCCCGCGAAGCGCTGGAAGCCTGCTCCGTGGATCTGGTGGCGCTACGTCAGGAACTCGAAGCCTTCATCGAACAAACCACACCGGTGCTGCCAGCCAGTGAAGAGGAGCGCGACACGCAGCCGACGCTCAGCTTCCAGCGTGTGCTGCAGCGCGCGGTATTCCACGTCCAGTCTTCCGGACGTAGCGAAGTGACTGGCGCAAACGTCTTAGTCGCCATCTTCAGCGAGCAGGAGTCACAGGCTGCCTATCTGCTGCGCAAACACGAAGTCAGCCGCCTCGATGTGGTTAACTTTATCTCTCACGGAACGCGCAAAGACGAGCCTAACCAGGCCTCGGATTCCAGCAATCAGGTCAATAACAATGAAGAGCAAGCAGGCGGGGAGGATCGTATGGAAAACTTCACCACCAACCTTAATCAGCTTGCTCGCGTTGGCGGTATCGACCCGCTGATTGGTCGCGATAAAGAGCTGGAGCGCGCGATCCAGGTGTTGTGCCGTCGCCGCAAGAACAACCCGCTGCTGGTGGGGGAATCTGGCGTGGGTAAAACCGCGATTGCCGAAGGGCTTGCCTGGCGCATTGTGCAGGGCGACGTGCCGGAAGTGATTGCCGACTGCACCATCTACTCGCTGGATATCGGCTCGCTGCTGGCGGGCACGAAATACCGCGGTGATTTTGAAAAACGCTTCAAGGCGCTGTTAAAACAGCTGGAGCAGGACACCAACAGCATCCTGTTTATCGATGAGATTCACACCATCATCGGCGCGGGTGCGGCTTCCGGCGGCCAGGTGGATGCGGCTAACCTGATCAAACCGCTGCTCTCCAGCGGCAAGATCCGCGTGATTGGCTCCACCACCTACCAGGAGTTCAGCAACATCTTTGAGAAAGACCGTGCGCTGGCGCGCCGCTTCCAGAAAATCGACGTGACCGAACCGTCCGTCGAGGAAACGGTGCAGATCATCAACGGCCTGAAGCCGAAGTACGAAGCGCACCACGACGTGCGTTATACCGCGAAAGCGGTGCGTGCGGCGGTGGAGCTGGCGGTGAAATACATCAACGACCGTCATCTGCCGGATAAGGCGATTGACGTGATTGATGAGGCAGGGGCACGTGCGCGTCTTATGCCGGCCAGCAAGCGTAAGAAAACCGTTAACGTGGCGGATATTGAGTCCGTGGTGGCCCGCATCGCGCGTATCCCTGAGAAAAGCGTCTCTCAGAGCGACCGCGACACGCTGCGCACCCTCGGCAATCGCCTGAAAATGCTGGTCTTTGGTCAGGATAAAGCCATTGAGGCCTTAACCGAAGCGATCAAGATGGCCCGTGCCGGGCTGGGGCATGAGCACAAGCCTGTCGGTTCCTTCCTGTTTGCCGGCCCGACCGGCGTGGGGAAAACCGAGGTAACGGTTCAGCTCTCCAAAGCGCTGGGCATCGAGCTGCTGCGCTTTGATATGTCCGAGTATATGGAGCGTCACACCGTCAGCCGTTTGATCGGTGCGCCTCCGGGATACGTGGGCTTTGACCAGGGCGGCCTGCTCACCGACGCGGTGATCAAGCATCCGCACGCGGTACTGCTGCTCGATGAAATCGAGAAAGCGCACCCGGACGTGTTCAACATCCTGCTGCAGGTGATGGACAACGGGACGCTGACCGACAACAACGGGCGCAAAGCGGACTTCCGTAACGTGGTGCTGGTGATGACCACCAACGCCGGGGTACGTGAAACCGAGCGTAAATCTATCGGCCTGATCCACCAGGATAACAGCACCGATGCGATGGAGGAGATCAAGAAGATCTTCACGCCGGAGTTCCGTAACCGTCTGGACAACATCATCTGGTTCGATCACCTGTCTACCGAGGTGATCCATCAGGTCGTGGACAAGTTCATCGTCGAGCTGCAGGTTCAGCTGGATCAGAAAGGCGTGTCGCTGGAAGTGAGCCAGGAGGCCCGCAACTGGCTGGCCGAGAAAGGCTACGACCGTGCGATGGGCGCCCGTCCGATGGCGCGTGTGATTCAGGACAACCTGAAGAAACCGCTGGCGAACGAGCTGCTGTTTGGCTCGCTGGTGGACGGCGGCCAGGTGACCGTGGCGCTGGACCAGGCGAAGAACGAACTGACGTACGATTTCCAGAGTGCGGCGAAGCACAAGCCGGAAGCGGCTCACTGAGTGAGTTGAACGTTAATGTTAAAAACCGGGCGAATGCCCGGTTTTTTTATGCCTGCTTTTCTCCCTCGCCCTGTGGGAGAGGGGTGGGGTGAGGGTAACAGACCGCAGAGGAATTTTGCGAGGCGCTTTCCAGTTTCTTTCGAAGTCAGTTGCTGGATAAATCCACAGTAATAAAATGGCGGCGCACCTGCAAAATCAGGTGCCGGGATTGGCGTCCTGATTACACACGAGAAATGATGTTGATACGTCAACTATCATCAGGTTCGTTCACACTTTTGAAAGCTAGCGATATAATCCGCAGACTCAATTATGGTGGGCTGAACCGGGGCTTCTTTTGAAGCGCCGATTTTCCCGTGTGGGTCGGTACGCCAAACCGGTTCAGTCTGCCACCTGAGTTGGCGTTCGGGTGGAGATCTCATCATTTCACACGGAGTCATAACCAAATGGAACATAACAATTTTTCACAGCTCTACACCGAACTCTCCCTCAACCCCGATCTTCCAACCCTTGCCGAGCGCTGCAAACTGCTCACCGAAATCCTTCTCGACTGCAAATCACTCCCCCAAACGCAGCCCGTTTGCCGTTGCCTCGGAGCTTACCTGGAAGAGGTGAAATTCGGCCTCACAGAATCCATGCGTGATTTTCAGGTGGTGGAATTTGAGGACGAAGCGGAACAACCGCGACAAAAAGAGTGGTTGCTGGAAGATACCGAAACGAAATGTGACTACAGCCGGGCGTTAAACCATGTGCTGCTGGTGTCGCATTTTGACCGCGATATGTTGCCGCACCTCACGGGGCTTCTTCATGACATTGCGCATTCGATGGTCGCAGATGTCGTTGCGCCTCAAAGTGCAGAAACGGTAATTCACATTATTTCCTGAGTGCTATCCGAGGCGTCGGGAGGGCCTCTGACGCCATTGGTTTAAACCCTTTTTTCTGATGCTTACGTAACATATTGATTTATATGGTGTGGATTTGCGTTCCAGAAAAAAGGGTTTTATGCGTATAAGTTGATTATTTTGTTTGCTAACAATAAGATGGCGTTGTTTCCTTTCAGTTCACTGCCGTACAGGCAGCTTAGAAAATTCAGCAGCAAGGGCAGCAAGCTTTCGACAAGTTCACTGCCGTACAGGCAGCTTAGAAATACTCCGCCGGACGATGGCACATACACGTATAGTTCACTGCCGTACAGGCAGCTTAGAAAATGCCGTCCCAACCCCCGCCACCGGGCGGGAAGTTCACTGCCGTACAGGCAGCTTAGAAATGACCAGGAAAACACATTCCTGATTGACGACTGTTCACTGCCGTACAGGCAGCTTAGAAAGTCTTGCTGACACTAACGCGCTAATTATCATTGTTCACTGCCGTACAGGCAGCTTAGAAACGCTGAAAATCGACTCTACCGCTCCCGCGTCGTGTTCACTGCCGTACAGGCAGCTTAGAAAGATCAGCGACCTTTTAGCGCTCCGCGATAAGTGTTCACTGCCGTACAGGCAGCTTAGAAAAAGGGCTGGCGAAAGCCGGCCTTTCTTATGGCGTTCACTGCCGTACAGGCAGCTTAGAAAGAGCTCAACAAGGCCTTCGCCAAACTTTTTAAGTTCACTGCCGTACAGGCAGCTTAGAAATTCTTGCATGTTGGAAATCACGTCAGTCATGTGTTCACTGCCGTACAGGCAGCTTAGAAACATGATGCATACCTCGAACACTGTTTTTATATGTTCACTGCCGTACAGGCAGCTTAGAAATGCCGGGTCATGCCATCCATAAGCAGCTTCATGTTCACTGCCGTACAGGCAGCTTAGAAATCCGGGCTTCGACGTTCGACACTAGCCCGGTTGTTCACTGCCGTACAGGCAGCTTAGAAAAAACATATATGGCGATTATCCATGCAAAAAATGTTCACTGCCGTACAGGCAGCTTAGAAACGGTTCCCGATTCAGATACGGGCTTGCGCAACGGTTCACTGCCGTACAGGCAGCTTAGAAAGCGTGGCCAGTCCTCCGTTCCTCAGTCATTGCGTTCACTGCCGTACAGGCAGCTTAGAAAGTGAACGTGCTCGTCTCCTGAAAACAGACCCAGTTCACTGCCGTACAGGCAGCTTAGAAACATGAACATGGCGGTAAACCCTGACTGTTACCGTTCACTGCCGTACAGGCAGCTTAGAAAGTGCTGGCGCTGCTAGATGAGCTGGAAGCCAAGTTCACTGCCGTACAGGCAGCTTAGAAATGGTTGAGTCTGCGGAGATACCAACCGCCCACGTGCGCTGCCGTACAGGCAGCTTAGAAACGCGGCGGCACTCGTTATACTGAAATTATTCGGTGCACTGCCGTACAGGCAGCTTAGAAAAGCAGCACGCGAAACCGCCGCCAGCGTTTTACGTGCACTGCCGTACAGGCAGCTTAGAAAAAGAGCTGGAGTAAGGCAAAGCGGGCGCAATGTGCACTGCCGTACAGGCAGCTTAGAAAAAGCTCGCAAACCACGCCGCCAAGAAATGGCAGTGCACTGCCGTACAGGCAGCTTAGAAAATGCTCAGCAGTGCGCGAGCTATCGACTACCAGTGCACTGCCGTACAGGCAGCTTAGAAAATTGCTATCCCTGCGGCTTTTGCCTCGGCGCTGTGCACTGCCGTACAGGCAGCTTAGAAATCTGTGCCGCCGTATGTCAGCTCGCTTTCGATGTGCACTGCCGTACAGGCAGCTTAGAAAATAACATGAGAGGGATTATGCATGAGGCAAGTGTGCACTGCCGTACAGGCAGCTTAGAAAACGAGCCCGGCCTGATTGCCAGTTATCAGGATGTGCACTGCCGTACAGGCAGCTTAGAAACCCAAAGGCTCGATGTGTGCGGCATTGCCTCCCGTGCACTGCCGTACAGGCAGCTTAGAAAGCAAAGAAATGGCAGCGGCAGACGGGTGGGGTGTGCACTGCCGTACAGGCAGCTTAGAAAGCCAGGGGGCAAATGGTCAAACGCTGGTTGTGGTGCACTGCCGTACAGGCAGCTTAGAAAAGGCGCTTGTTTTGCACACCGGTTTCCGGTTTGTGCACTGCCGTACAGGCAGCTTAGAAACATCACTTCCGCGTCTTCCGCGTAGTTGAATTGTGCACTGCCGTACAGGCAGCTTAGAAACTATGCCTTGGGGGCGCCCTGGGGGCGTCGCCGTGCACTGCCGTACAGGTAGCTTAGAAATGACCAAACGGCGTGGCGCGCCAGCCAGACTTGTGCACTGCCGTACAGGCAGCTTAGAAATAGCGCATCTGTTCGTATTCGGTAACCCGTCCGTGCACTGCCGTACAGACAGCTTAGAAAGGCAACAGCCAGCTCACGCGTAGGGAAAGAAGGTGCACTGCCGTACACGCAGTTTAGCAAAATAGAAAATAAGGTCTCCCTTTACTCTCTACACTGTCGAACAGACAGCCCTGAAGCTGGAACGAACGGCTAAATAATTGTTCAAATAATCAACTGCACCACAAAAAAATAAGGCCGGGGAAAACCCCGGCCTTATTTAATATTCATCTGCCATTACAGGCGAAAACAATTAGCGACTACGGAAGACAATGCGGCCTTTGCTCAGGTCGTACGGGGTCAGTTCAACAGTCACTTTGTCGCCCGTCAAAATGCGGATGTAGTTTTTGCGCATTTTACCGGAGATGTGCGCAGTTACCACGTGACCGTTTTCCAGCTCTACGCGAAACATGGTATTAGGCAACGTATCAAGTACGGTACCCTGCATTTCAATATTGTCTTCTTTGGCCATCTAATCCTCTGGGGTATCACTACCAAGTTTTGAACCGGCAAGATAATGCCGAAATTCATCAATTAAGTAAAGAATTGCGCGATTAAAACGCAGCAAAACAGTTTCGGCGCATTGCCCAAGCGTCACGGTACAACCGAACAGGAAGCGCATTCGTAAAGGGGAGACAACAGGATAAACGTCAGGACGTTATCTGAAGCGAGGGTCCCAAACGGCGGCGGGGCAACAGGCAGAAGCTACTCTGCGGCATAATTATAACACCCTCACAAAAAATATGCGGAAAACATTTAGGCATTGGGCATAAAGAGCGTTCTCGGTATCCAGAAGTCGCGGGGGAGCTTCTCCTGACGACTGGCATCCAGATGCTCGATGTACTGGCGTCTCGGGATCTCAACGGCGCCGAGAGAAGCCGTGTGCTCGTTGAGCACCTGACAATCGATCAGGCGTCCACCGCGCTGGGCAAACGCCTGGCTGAAGACCAGCAGCGCCGTTTTCGAGGCATTCACCGCGCGGGAGAACATCGATTCGCCGCAAAACAGCGTCCCCTGCGCCACGCCATACATGCCGCCGACGAGTGCTCCACCGTCCCATACCTCGATGGAGTGAGCGTAGCCAAGCTCATGAAGCTGGTGGTAGGCGGTAATGATATCGCGGGTAATCCATGTTCCCTCAAAGCGGTCTTCGGCACAGCCTTCAATGACCTGTCCAAAGGCGTGGTTCAGGGTGACGCGGTAGGGGGATTTCGCATGGAAACGCTTCATGCTGCGGCTCAGGTGAAACTGCTCTGGCCACAGCACGGCACGCGGATCGGGAGACCACCATAAAATGGGGTCGCCGGGAGAAAACCAGGGGAAGATTCCGCGCTGGTACGCCATCAATAACCGCGCAGGGCTGAGGTCACCGCCAAGGGCCAGCAGCCCATTGGGCTCACGCAGCGCCCCTTCCGGAGAAGGGAAAGCGATATTATGACGAGAAAGCTGGACCAGGCGCATGACAGCAAAACTCCAGTACGCGAGTGAGGACGCTACAAATATAGTCTACAGACGCTGTTTAAACTGGTAGTAGCGACCCTGTTTCGCCAACAGCTCTGCGTGACTACCTTGCTCAATAATGTGTCCGTTGTCCATCACAATTATCTGATCAAAACTCGCCAGTCCGCGCAGGCGGTGCGTGACCATCAGGACGGTTTTACCGGTCATGACATTGGCCAGCAAATCAAGGATTTGGCTCTCGGTCGTGGCATCCAGCCCTTCGGTGGGCTCGTCAAGCAGCATCAGCGGCGCATCGTGCAGCAGCGCGCGCGCAATGGCCAGACGGCGCAGTTCACCGCCGGAGAGTTGACGGCCACCTTCGCCCAGCCAGCTGTTCAATCCCTCGTCCTCAAGCAGCTTATGCAGACCGACCTGTTCCAGCATGGCGCGAAGCGCATCATCCGTGGCCTCTGGGGCTGCCAGCAGCAGGTTATCGCGCAGGGTGGCGCTGAAGAGATGCACGCGCTGCGGAACGACGCTGACCGTTTTGCGCAAGGCCTGCTCGCTAAAATCAGTCAGCGACGTGTTATTAAAACGAATCTGGCCGCGCTGCGGATCCCAGGCGCGGGTCAGCAGCTGCAGCAGTGTCGACTTACCGCAGCCGGTACGGCCGAGGATCGCAATCCGCTGACCAGCATTCACAGAAAGGGTAATACCGTCCAGCGCGTTCTGCGCCTGTTTGTCGTAGGCGAAAGTGACATCTTCCAGCGTCAGTGCAACCTGCTCTGGTACCACGGTCTGCCCGGCACTGAACGTGACTTCAGGTTTCTGCTCGGTAATCTGGGTGATGCGCAGGGCAGAAGCGATGACCTGTCCCAGATGCTGGAATGCGCCCGTCACCGGGGCCAGCGCTTCAAACGCGGCCAGCGCACAGAAGACGAAAAGGGCAATAAGCGGACCCGGCTGTGTATTTCCCCCGATATCGCCGGATGCCAGCCACAGCATGGCTATCACCGCCACGCCGCCGATCAGCATCATCAGCGCCTGAGAGAAGGCCGTCAGTTCCGACTGGCGGCGCTGGGCTTCATGCCAGTTCAGCTCCGTACTTTCCATGCGGGCGCGGTAGCGCTTGCTGGCACCAAAAATGGTCAGCTCCGCCTGCCCCTGAAGCCAGGCGGTCAGCTGCTGACGATAGTCCCCGCGCAGGCGCGTCAGGTTTTCCCCGGTGGATTTCCCGGCGCGGTAAAACAGCGGCGGCAGAATGATAAGCGTCAGCAGCATGATCCCACCCAGCGTCAGCGCAACGGGGACATCCAGAACAGACAGCCCCAGCGTGACCACCACAATCACCACAAACGCGCCCACGATCGGGGATATCACCCGCAGGTAAAGGTGATCCAGCGTGTCGACATCCGCCACCACGCGGTTAAGCAATTCTCCCTGACGAAAACGCGCCAACCCGGCAGGGGAGAGGGGCAGCAGTTTGCTAAAGGTATAGATACGCAGGTGCTGCAGCACGCGGAAAGTGGCGTCGTGGCTGACCAGCCGTTCGAAATAGCGTCCGGCAGTACGGGTGATGGCGGTACCGCGAACCCCGGCAGCCGGAAGCATGTAGTTGAAGCTGTATAATCCGGCGAACCCCGCGACGGCCGAGGCCGACAGGAACCAGCCGGAAAGCGTGAGCAGGCCTATGCTGGCGAGCAGCGTGACAATAGCCAGCACAATCCCCAGCGTCAGCATCCATTTGTGGCGCTTATAGAGCGCCAGGTAAGGCAGCAGAGCGCGCATCAGATATCCTCCTGACGGTTCGCCAGCAGGGTAGCAAATGGCCCCTGGGCGGCAACGAGAGAGGCGTAATCGCCTTGCTCAACAATACGGCCGTTTTCCATGACCCAGATCTGATCCCAGTCGGCAATCCCTTCCAGCTGGTGGGTAACCATCAGGGTGGTTTGCTGCAGGGAGGCGGCGTTGAGCGCTTCCATGACGCGCTGCTCGCTGTGTGCGTCAAGGCTGGCTGCAGGCTCGTCCAGCAGCATCAGCTGGCATGGGTTGAGCAGCGCGCGGGCAACGGCCACACGCTGCGCCTGCCCGACCGACAGCCCGGCGGACTGGTCGCCGACAACGGTATCCACCCCTTGCGGCAGCAGCGGCAGAAACTCGCTGACCCAGGCGCGGTCGAGAACCGACTGCAGTTCATCTTCACGCGCGTCCGGGCGCGCCAGAAGCACATTTTCGCGCAGCGTAGCGGCGGGAAGCTGTGGGTTTTGGCCTACCCAGCTGAGCTGTTTACGCCAGGCGTCTGGGTCGAGGTTGCGCAGTTCGGTTTTGTTGATCCGCAGTGAACCGGTGTAGGCCATAAAACCGGACAACGCGTTCAGCAGAGAACTTTTCCCGGAACCGCTGATGCCGACAAGGACCACGCGTTGTCCGGCAGGTAAGGTAAAGTTCAGCGGACCGGCGAGCACTTTGCCTTCGGGCGACAGAATGGAAAAGTCCTGCGCTTCAATGGTCACCGGATCTTTCGCATTCAGCGTCACGTCACCGCGCTCCGGGTGGGCTAGCGGCGTTTCCAGGAACGTTTTAAGACTATCGGCGGCGCCAACCGCCTGAGCTTTGGCGTGATAGAAAGTTCCCAGATCGCGAAGCGGCTGGAAAAACTCCGGCGCCAGGATCAGCGCCAGGAAACCGGCGGAAAGGGTCACCGCCGTGCCGTAGTGGCCGAAATCCAGCGCACCGAGGTAGGAGAAGCCGAAGTAGACCGCCACAAGGGCAATCGACAGCGAGGTGAAGAATTCCAGAACGCCTGAAGACAGGAAGGCGAGGCGTAGTACTTCCATGGTGCGCTGACGGAAGTCCTGTGACGCCAGGCGAATATTTTCGGTTTCCGCTTCACCGCGGCCAAAAATGCGCAATGTCTCCATACCACGCAGACGATCGAGGAAATGACCGCTTAAGCGACCCAGTGCGAGGAAGTTACGGCGGTTGGCATCCGCAGCCCCCATGCCGACCAGCGCCATAAACAGCGGGATCAGCGGGGCGGTGCCCATCAGAATCAGCGCCGCCATCCAGTTCACCGGGAAGATGGCGATCACGATCAGCAGCGGAACGAAGACGGCAAGGGCCATCTGCGGCAGATAGCGCGCGTAGTAGTCATGCATATCGTCAATCTGCTCAAGGATCAGCGTCGCCCAGCTACCGGCCGGTTTACCCTGGATCCACGCGGGCCCGGCTTCCTGAAGCCTGTCGAGCACCTGACGGCGGATCTCGTAGCGGATGTGCTGTCCGGCGTGAAAACCGACACGCTCACGTAGCCACACCACCCAGGCGCGCAGGATAAAAATCAGGATCAGGACAATAAAGGGCAGCAGGAGCGCTTCGCGTGGAATGTTCTCCATGATCATGTGATTAAGAATGCGGGCCAGCAGCCATGCCTGGGCAACAATCAACAGACCGCTGACGAAACCCAAAAGACGGGAAATCATAAGCCAGCGGCGGGAAAGAACGCTTTGCTGTTTCAGCCAGCGTGTTAACTCTTGTTGACGGGTTTTTTCCATTGCGTACTTTGCAGGTGACGTTATTAGAAGTTGGGCAGCGCAATGTTACAACGGGGAGACAATAAAGGCGACTTATCGCCGCCTTTATTTACGTTTGTTACTGACTTGTAAAGATTATTTACCTTGTTCAGCCAGTCCATCGAGGTAGCGTTCAGCGTCCAGCGCGGCCATACAGCCGGTGCCCGCAGAGGTGATCGCCTGACGATAAATATGGTCCATCACGTCGCCAGCCGCGAATACGCCCGGGATGCTGGTTTGAGTCGCATTACCGTGAATGCCGGACTGCACTTTGATATAGCCGTTTTCCAGCTCAAGCTGACCGTCGAAGATTGCGGTGTTCGGGCTGTGACCGATGGCCACAAACAGACCCGCCACTTCCAGCGTTTCGACATTATCGGTGTTCTGGGTATCACGAATACGCAGACCGGCAACGCCCATCTGGTCGCCCGTCACCTCTTCCAGCGTACGGTTGGTGTGCAGCACGATGTTGCCGCTTGCTACTTTGTCCATCAGACGTTTGATCAGGATCTTCTCCGCGCGGAAGGTCTCGCGGCGGTGGATCAGGTGCACTTCAGAGGCAATGTTCGCCAGGTACAGCGCTTCTTCCACGGCAGTGTTGCCGCCGCCGATGACCGCGACCTTCTGATTGCGATAGAAGAAACCGTCGCAGGTGGCGCAGGCAGAAACCCCGCGGCCTTTAAACGCTTCTTCGGACGGCAGACCGAGATAGCGGGCAGAGGCACCGGTTGCAATGATCAGCGCGTCACAGGTGTATTCACCGCTGTCACCCGTCAGGCGGAACGGACGGTTCTGCAGGTCGACCTTATTGATGTGATCGAACAGAATTTCGGTTTCGAATTTAGCGGCATGCTCGTGCATACGCTCCATCAGCAGCGGCCCGGTCAGGTCGTTCGGGTCGCCTGGCCAGTTTTCCACTTCGGTGGTGGTGGTCAGCTGACCGCCTTTTTCCATGCCGGTGATTAATACCGGGTGCAGGTTAGCGCGTGCAGCATAGACCGCCGCGGTATATCCCGCAGGTCCAGAACCAAGGATTAGCAGCTTACTGTGTTTGGCCGTGCCCATGAGATCCCCATTGTTGTTGGCAGACATTTGGCTGGATTGTAGGGAATTTGTTGCCGTAAAAAAAGAGCGCAGCAATTTTGATATCAATCTGTGTAATAGCCATGGACGATGAATCGCGCGCGATAACATCACGCTTTCTCCAGAAAAGCGGTCGTTTGTAAGGCAATAAAATGAGGATTAATACCCTGCCGCAATGAATATCCGGCATGTTGTACTAAAAAACGATGTTTTGCTTTGACAATCCCCTGCGCTTTTGCGAAAACATTCAAGGAAGAAAAAAAACCGCGTTAACCGTATGCCGCATAGGCATGCACGTAAATGCCATTTTTACCGGGTCAGTGAAATCTACGCATGGCGTGGACAGACGCCATACGTGATGTCGGTGACTGCCTTCGGGCAACGGTCTTCTTACCAACAGAACCCGAATCCGCATCGCGTCTATTACATAATCAGGCGATGTGATGACTAACGGGTACAGGCTCTGAACAGTGATGTGCACAGGGTCCAGGCAGGAGTAGGGAAGGAATACAGAGAGACAATAATAATGGTAGATAGCAAGAAGCGCCCTGGCAAAGATCTCGACCGTATCGATCGTAACATTCTTAATGAATTGCAAAAGGATGGGCGTATTTCCAACGTCGAGCTTTCAAAACGTGTGGGACTTTCCCCGACGCCGTGCCTTGAGCGTGTGCGCCGACTGGAAAGACAGGGTTTTATTCAGGGCTATACGGCTCTGCTGAACCCGCATTATCTGGATGCCTCACTTCTGGTATTTGTTGAGATTACTCTGAATCGTGGTGCGCCGGATGTGTTTGAGCAATTTAACGCCGCTGTACAAAAACTTGAAGAAATTCAAGAGTGTCATCTGGTGTCCGGTGATTTCGACTACCTGTTGAAAACCCGTGTGCCTGATATGTCCGCCTACCGTAAGCTGCTGGGGGAAACCCTGTTGCGTCTGCCGGGCGTGAACGACACCCGTACGTACGTGGTGATGGAAGAGGTCAAACAGAGCAATCGTCTGGTTATTAAGACGCGCTAACACGGAACAGGTGCAAAATCAGCGTAGTTTGATTACACTCCTGTTAATCCATACAGCAACAGTGCCGGGGAGTCCCGGCGCTGTTGTCCGTTTTAGCAAACAGGCAGGATATGCCTGATACCTGGAGAGCCTTTCTTGAGCCAGGAATACACTGAAGACAAAGAAGTCACACTATCGAAGCTAAGCAGCGGACGTCGTCTCCTCGAGGCTTTGCTGATTGTTATTGCCCTTTTTGCCGTCTGGCTGATGGCAGCCTTACTCAGTTTCAACCCCTCGGATCCCAGCTGGTCACAAACTGCATGGCATGAGCCTATCCATAATTTGGGCGGTGTCCCCGGTGCCTGGCTTGCGGACACGCTGTTCTTCATTTTCGGTGTGATGGCCTACACCCTTCCCGTCATTATCATTGGCGGATGCTGGTTTGCGTGGCGTCATCGTCAGAACGATGATTACATCGACTATTTCGCCGTCTCGCTGCGCCTGATTGGCGCGCTGGCGCTGATCCTCACCTCCTGCGGGCTGGCGGCGATTAACGCCGATGATATCTGGTACTTCGCCTCTGGCGGGGTGATCGGCAGCTTATTAAGTTCTGCGCTCCAGCCGATGCTGCACAGCAGCGGCGGCACGCTGGCACTGCTGTGCATCTGGGCCGCCGGGCTGACGCTGTTTACCGGCTGGTCCTGGGTGAGCATTGCCGAGAAAATTGGCAGCTTTATCCTCACCATTCTGACTTTTGCCAGCAATCGTACCCGCCGTGACGATACGTGGGTGGATGAAGACGAATACGAAGATGAAGAGGAAGACGATGCGCCTGTGCAGCATCGCGAGTCTCGTCGTGCCCGAATTCTGCGCGGCGCTCTGGCGCGTCGCCAGCGTGTTGCTGAGAAATTTGCCAACCCACTGGGCCGTAAAACCGATGCGGCGCTCTTCTCCGGTAAACGCATGGATGAAGACGAGCAGGTGGCGTATCGCGCTGCGGGTGTCGCCGTCGATCCTGACGATGTGCTCTTCTCCGGCAGCCGGGCCACGCCCGGGGACTTTGACGAATACGACCCGCTGTTAAACGGCCACTCGGTCACCGAACCGGTAGCAGCCGCGGCTGCCGCGACGACTGCAGCCCAGGCGTATGCCGCGCCTGTCGACGCCGTGATGCCATCCGCGCCGGTCCCGCCACCGGAATCCGTTATTCAGCAGCCTCAGGTTGAGTGGCAGACTGCGCCGGGTGTTCACACGCCAGAGCCCGTTATTGCGCCTGAACCTGAAAGCTACATTCCCGTGCAGCAGGAACAGTGGCAGCAGCCTTATCAGCCGCCGCAGCCTGAGTATGAGCCGCAGCAATATCAGCAGCCAGTGGCTCAACCGTATCAGGAGTATGTGCCTGAACCGGTCGAGCCTGTACAGTCTTACGTCGCACCGCAGCCTGAGCCTGAGCCTGAAATCGTGGAAGAGGTGAAGCCTGCCCGTCCACCGCTGTACTATTTTGAAGAAGTCGAAGAGCGCCGCGCGCGTGAACGCGAACAACTGGCCGCCTGGTATCAGCCTGTGCCTGAACCAGTGCAGGAGCAGGTTACGAAAGCGCCTTCTGTTTCTGTTCCACCTGTCGACCCGACGCCTGCTGTTGCACCCGTAGCTGAAAGCGTGAAGCAGGCTACCGCGGCGGCGGCCGTGGCTGCACCCGTCTTTAGCCTGGCAACCGGGGGGGCACCTCGTCCTCAGGTGAAAGAGGGGATTGGTCCGCAGCTGCCTCGTCCTAACCGCGTCCGCGTGCCAACCCGCCGTGAGCTTGCTTCTTATGGCATCAAGCTGCCTTCCCAGCGTATGGCTGAAGAAAAAGCGCGCGAGTCTGAGTACGACGATGATGCTGATGAAATGCAGCAGGACGAGCTGGCCCGCCAGTTCGCTGCGCAGCAGAATCAGCGCTACGGTGAAGAGTATCAGCACGATGAACCGGCGCTGGAAGACGACGATGACGCCGCAGAAGCGGAACTGGCGCGTCAGTTTGCCGCCACCCAGCAGCAGCGCTATTCCGGTGAACAACCGGCTGGTGCAAATCCGTTCTCGCTGTCGGACTTTGAATTCTCGCCGATGAAAGATCTGGTGGATGATGGCCCAAGCGAGCCTTTATTTACCCCGAGCGTGATGCCGGAAGCTGAGCCTGTGCGCCAGCCACCGGCACCACAGGCCTACGCGCAGCCGCAACAGCCCGTTCAGCAGCCGTATACACAACCGCAGCAGCCACCACAGCCGCCGCAGTTCCAGCAGCCTGCGCCTCAGCCTCAGGAGAGCCTGATTCACCCGCTGCTGATGCGTAACGGTGACAGCCGTCCGCTGCAGCGTCCAAGCACGCCGCTGCCGTCTCTGGATCTGTTAACGCCGCCGCCGTCAGAAGTTGAGCCGGTTGATACCTTCGCGCTGGAGCAGATGGCGCGTCTGGTGGAGGCCCGTCTGGCTGACTTCCGTATCAAGGCGGACGTGGTGAACTACTCTCCGGGTCCTGTGATCACCCGTTTTGAACTGAACCTGGCGCCGGGCGTAAAAGCCGCGCGTATTTCTAACCTGTCCCGCGACCTGGCGCGTTCGCTGTCGACCGTGGCGGTGCGCGTGGTGGAAGTGATACCGGGTAAACCTTACGTTGGTCTTGAGCTGCCGAACAAAAAACGTCAGACAGTCTACCTGCGTGAAGTGCTGGATAACACCAAGTTCCGTGATAACCCATCTCCACTGACCGTGGTGCTGGGTAAAGATATCGCTGGCGATCCGGTGGTGGCAGACCTCGCAAAAATGCCTCACCTGCTGGTCGCGGGTACCACCGGTTCCGGTAAGTCCGTCGGTGTGAACGCCATGATCCTCAGCATGCTCTATAAAGCGCAGCCGGAAGATGTGCGTTTCATCATGATTGACCCGAAAATGCTCGAACTGTCGGTCTATGAAGGTATTCCTCATCTGCTGACCGAAGTGGTCACCGACATGAAAGACGCCGCCAACGCTCTGCGCTGGAGCGTGAATGAGATGGAGCGTCGCTACAAGCTGATGTCTGCGTTGGGCGTACGTAACCTGGCCGGTTATAACGAGAAAATCGCCGAAGCGGCACGCATGGGACGTCCGATTCCGGATCCGTACTGGAAGCCGGGTGACAGCATGGATGCCCAACATCCGGTGCTGGAAAAACTGCCTTATATCGTGGTGCTGGTCGATGAATTCGCTGACCTGATGATGACCGTCGGTAAGAAAGTGGAAGAGCTGATTGCCCGCCTGGCGCAGAAAGCGCGTGCGGCCGGTATTCACCTTGTGCTGGCGACCCAGCGTCCTTCCGTGGACGTTATCACCGGTCTGATTAAAGCGAACATTCCGACGCGTATCGCCTTTACCGTATCGAGCAAAATTGACTCGCGTACTATTCTTGACCAGGGCGGTGCAGAATCGCTGCTGGGTATGGGTGACATGCTCTATTCCGGTCCGAACTCCACTTCTCCGGTGCGTGTTCACGGCGCGTTCGTGCGCGACCAGGAAGTGCACGCGGTTGTGCAGGACTGGAAAGCGCGCGGTCGTCCGCAATACGTCGATGGCATCACCAGCGACACGGAAAGCGAAGGCGGTGGCGGTGGCTTTGACGGCGGTGAAGAGCTGGATCCGTTATTCGATCAGGCGGTTAACTTCGTTACCGAAAAACGTAAAGCGTCTATTTCCGGCGTACAGCGTCAGTTCCGCATCGGCTATAACCGCGCTGCGCGCATCATCGAGCAGATGGAAGCGCAGGGCATTGTGAGCGAGCAGGGGCATAACGGTAACCGCGAGGTGCTGGCACCGCCACCGTTTGATTAACCTTCCGCAATTGCAAAGAAGGGTAAATCAGCCAAAATTAAGCATTTTCTTCTGTCGCCTGCCTTCGGGCAGGTCCAGAATAGAAGACGGAAACCCCCTATCGGGAAGACGTATTTTAAGGAATAACAATGAAAAAAATCGCCATCGCCTGTGCATTACTCACCAGTTTTGTCGCCAGCAGCGTCTGGGCTGATGCAGCCAGCGACCTTAAAAGCCGACTGGATAAAGTAAGCAGCTTCCACGCCAGCTTCACCCAAAAAGTGACGGACGGCAGCGGCAACGCGGTGCAGGAAGGTCAGGGAGATTTGTGGGTAAAACGCCCCAATCTGTTCAACTGGCACATGACCCAGCCGGATGAGAGCATCCTGGTCTCTGACGGTAAAACCTTATGGTTCTTCAACCCGTTCGTTGAGCAGGCCACGGCGACCTGGCTGAAGGATGCGACCAGCAATACGCCGTTTATGCTGATTGCCCGTAACCAGGCCAGCGACTGGCAGCAGTACAACATTAAACAGACGGGTGACGAATTTGTCCTGACGCCGAAAGGCAGCAACGGCAACCTGAAGCAGTTCACCATCAATGTCAGCACTAACGGTACCATTAATCAGTTCGGCGCGGTTGAGCAGGACGATCAGCGCAGCAGCTATCAGCTCAAGTCTCAGCAGAACGGCGCCGTTGATGCATCGAAATTCACCTTTACCCCGCCGAAGGGCGTAACGGTGGACGACCAACGCAATAAGTAAGAGGCGTGAGTGGGCAATCTGTCGCTCGATTTTTCAGATAACGCGTTTCAACCTCTGGCCGCACGTATGCGGCCAGAAAATTTAGCGCAGTACATCGGCCAGCAGCACCTGCTGGCTGCCGGTAAGCCCTTGCCGCGCGCCATTGAGGCGGGGCATTTGCACTCCATGATCCTCTGGGGGCCACCCGGCACCGGTAAAACGACCCTCGCTGAAGTGATTGCCCGCTATGCCAACGCAGACGTCGAACGTATCTCGGCGGTGACGTCCGGCGTGAAAGAGATCCGCGAAGCGATCGAGCGTGCGCGGCAGAACCGCAATGCCGGGCGGCGCACTATTCTCTTTGTAGACGAAGTCCACCGCTTCAACAAGAGCCAGCAGGATGCCTTCCTGCCGCATATTGAAGACGGCACGATCTTCTTCATCGGCGCGACCACCGAAAACCCGTCGTTTGAGCTGAACTCGGCGCTGCTTTCCCGCGCGCGCGTTTACCTGCTCAAATCGCTGACGACCGAGGATATCGAAAAGGTTCTTACTCAGGCGATGGACGACAAATCGCGCGGCTACGGGGGACAGGATATCGTTCTGCCTGACGAGACGCGTCGTGCGATTGCGGAACTGGTTAACGGCGATGCGCGTCGGGCGCTGAACACGCTGGAGATGATGGCCGATATGGCCGAAGTCGACGATGCCGGCAAGCGGGTGCTGAAGCCGGAACTGCTCACCGAAATTGCCGGGGAACGCAGCGCGCGTTTCGATAATAAAGGTGACCGTTTTTACGATTTGATTTCGGCGCTGCATAAGTCCGTGCGCGGCAGCGCGCCGGATGCGGCGCTGTACTGGTATGCGCGTATTATTACTGCGGGTGGCGATCCGCTATACGTCGCGCGCCGCTGTCTGGCGATTGCCTCAGAAGATGTCGGCAATGCCGATCCTCGCGCCATGCAGGTCGCGCTGTCGGCCTGGGACTGTTTCACCCGGGTTGGACCTGCGGAGGGCGAGCGTGCCATTGCGCAGGCGATTGTCTATCTGGCCTGTGCGCCGAAAAGCAATGCCGTCTATACCGCGTTTAAGGCCGCGATGTCTGACGCACGCGAACGCCCGGACTACGATGTACCGGTTCATCTGCGTAATGCGCCGACCAAACTGATGAAAGAGATGGGGTATGGGCAGGAGTACCGCTACGCTCATGATGAACCCAATGCCTACGCCGCCGGGGAGGAATATTTCCCGCAGGAGATGGCACAAACGCGCTATTATCACCCCACAAACAGAGGTCTTGAAGGCAAGATTGGTGAAAAGCTCACCTGGCTCGCCGGACAGGATCAAAATAGCCCTATAAAACGCTACCGTTAGTTCAGTCGTTGCGGTAATGTTGGCAATTGTATCCTTGTGACCGCAGGCTGTGGTCACATTTCCTATTTTAATTCGATAAGCACAGGATAAGCATGCTCGATCCCAATCTGCTGCGTAATGAGCCAGACGCAGTCGCTGAAAAACTGGCACGCCGGGGCTTTAAGCTGGATGTAGATAAGCTGCGCGCTCTTGAAGAGCGTCGTAAAGTTCTGCAGGTACAAACTGAAAATCTGCAGGCAGAGCGTAACTCTCGATCGAAATCCATCGGCCAGGCGAAAGCGCGCGGGGAAGATATTGAGCCATTACGCCTGGAAGTGAACAAGCTGGGTGAAGAACTGGATCAGGCGAAAGCGGAGCTGGATGTTCTTCAGGCCGAAATTCGTGATATTGCCCTGGCTATCCCGAATATTCCTGACGACAGCGTGCCTGTCGGCAAAGATGAAAACGACAACGTTGAAGTGAAACGCTGGGGTACGCCTCGTGAGTTTGACTTCGAGGTGCGCGATCACGTGACGCTGGGCGAAATGCACGCGGGCCTGGATTTTGCGGCTGCTGTTAAGCTGACCGGTTCTCGCTTCGTGGTGATGAAAGGCCAGATTGCCCATCTGCACCGCGCGCTGGCGCAGTTCATGCTGGATCTGCACACCGAGCAGCATGGCTACAGCGAAACCTACGTGCCGTATCTGGTCAACCACGATACGCTGTACGGTACGGGCCAGCTGCCGAAATTTGCCGGCGATCTGTTCCATACCCGTCCGCTGGACGAAGAAGCAGACAGCAGCAACTACGCGCTGATCCCAACCGCGGAAGTGCCGCTGACTAACCTCGTGCGTGATGAGATCATCGACGAAGACGATCTGCCAATCAAACTGACGGCGCACTCTCCGTGCTTCCGTTCTGAAGCCGGTTCTTACGGTCGCGACACGCGTGGTCTGATCCGTATGCACCAGTTCGACAAGGTTGAGATGGTGCAGATCGTCCGTCCTGAAGAGTCCATGGACGCGCTGGAAGAGATGACCGGCCACGCGGAGAAAGTGCTGGAGCTGCTGGGTCTGCCGTACCGTCGTATGGCGCTGTGCACCGGTGATATGGGCTTTGGCGCCTGCAAAACCTTCGATCTGGAAGTGTGGGTGCCTGCGCAGAACACCTACCGTGAAATCTCCTCCTGCTCTAACGTCTGGGATTTCCAGGCGCGCCGCATGCAGGCACGCTGCCGCAGCAAATCTGACAAGAAAACCCGTCTGGTGCATACCCTGAACGGTTCTGGTCTGGCTGTGGGCCGTACCCTGGTTGCCGTGCTGGAAAACTACCAGCAGGCAGACGGTCGTATCGAGATCCCTGAAGTGCTGCGTCCATACATGAAAGGCCAGCAGTACATCGGTTAATATTTGCCTTAAAACAAAAAAGCGCCTCAGGGCGCTTTTTTTATGCCTTTGATTTGATACGACGCAATAACCCCTCCCTCTAAAGTAGTAATACTCCTCCGAATGAAAGTCAGCATAAAACGCTGATAACGAAAAAATTCGTTATATATAAAACTACATAGCGGTTTGCGCCGCCTCTCTTTTCTTTGTGAGCAACCAAAGTGAGTCTCTATGAAAATCAACGCGCCTGAAGCATTAATGGCTGCCGAGGTCACTCGCCGTGGGTTGATGAAAACCACGGCCATAGGCGGCCTGGCCGTAGCCAGCAGTGCCTTCTCGCTCCCCTTTACCCGACTGGCGTCGGCGGCAGAGGCTCTGTCTCCGGCCACTTCGCCGGAAAAAGTGGTGTGGAGTGCCTGTACCGTCAACTGCGGTAGCCGTTGTCCGCTGCGTATGCATGTGGTGGACGGTGAAATTAAATATGTCGAAACCGACAATACCGGTGACGATAACTACGAAGGGTTACATCAGGTCCGTGCCTGCCTGCGTGGTCGTTCCATGCGTCGTCGCGTCTATAATCCGGACCGCCTGAAATACCCGATGAAGCGCGTCGGTAAGCGTGGGGAAGGGAAATTCGAGCGGATTTGCTGGGACGAAGCCTACGATATCATCGCCACCAACATGCAGCGTTTGATTAAAGAGTACGGTAACGAATCCATCTACCTGAACTACGGTACCGGGACGCTTGGCGGCACGCTGACCCGCTCCTGGCCACCGGGAAAAACGCTGGTGGCGCGCCTGATGAACTGCTGCGGCGGTTATCTCAATCACTATGGCGACTACTCCTCTGCGCAGATCGCGGCAGGACTGAACTACACCTACGGCGGCTGGGCTGACGGCAACAGCCCGTCCGATATCGAAAACAGTAAGCTGGTCGTGCTGTTCGGTAACAACCCGGGTGAAACCCGCATGAGCGGTGGCGGGGTGACCTACTACCTCGAACAGGCCCGCGCCAAATCCAATGCCCGCATGATCATCATCGATCCGCGCTATACCGACACCGGTGCCGGACGTGAAGACGAGTGGATCCCAATCCGTCCGGGTACCGATGCCGCGCTGGTCTCCGCGCTCGCGTGGGTGATGATCACCGAAAACCTTGTTGATCAGCCTTTCCTGGATAAATACTGCGTCGGCTATGACGAGAAAACGCTGCCCGCCAGCGCGCCGGCAAACGGTCACTACAAGGCGTATATTCTCGGACAGGGCAGCGACGGCGTGGCGAAAACGCCGGAGTGGGCCTCCACCATCACCGGCATCCCGGCAGAGCGTATCGTTCAGCTGGCGCGCGAGATTGGCTCAGCCAAACCGGCCTATATCAGCCAGGGCTGGGGTCCGCAGCGTCATGCGAACGGCGAAATCGCGACCCGTGCCATCTCCATGCTCTCCATTCTGACCGGCAACGTCGGCATTCACGGCGGTAACACCGGCGCGCGTGAAGGTTCATATGAAGTGCCGTTCGAACGTATGCCGACGCTGGATAACCCGGTTCAGACCAGCATCTCCATGTTTATGTGGACCGATGCGATTGAACGCGGCCCGGAAATGACCGCTCTGCGCGACGGCGTGCGCGGCAAGGACAAGCTGGACGTGCCGATCAAGATGATCTGGAACTATGCCGGTAACTGTCTCATCAACCAGCACTCTGAAATCAACCGCACCCATGAAATCCTGCAGGACGACAAGAAGTGCGAGATGATTGTGGTGATCGACTGCCACATGACCTCCTCGGCAAAATATGCCGATATCCTGCTGCCGGACTGCACCGCCTCTGAGCAGATGGATTTCGCGCTGGACGCCTCCTGCGGCAACATGTCCTACGTGATCTTTACCGACCAGGCGATTAAACCGCGCTTTGAGTGCAAAACCATTTATGAGATGACCTCTGAGCTGGCGAAACGTCTTGGCGTTGAGCAGCAGTTTACCGAGGGACGTACTCAGGAAGGGTGGATGCGCCATCTGCATGAACTCTCCCGCAAGGCGATCCCGGACCTCCCTGACTTCGATACCTTCCGCAAGCAGGGGATGTACAAACAGCGCGATCCGGAAGGGCACCATGTGGCGTACAAAGCGTTCCGTGAAGATCCGCAGGCGAACCCGCTGACCACGCCGTCGGGCAAAATCGAAATCTACTCCGAAGCGCTGGCAAACATTGCGTCAACCTGGGAACTGCCGGAAGGGGACGTTATCGATCCGCTGCCGATCTACACGCCGGGCTTTGAAAACTATAACGATCCGCTGACGGCGAAATTCCCGCTGCAGCTGACCGGCTTCCACTATAAAGCGCGTGTTCACTCTACCTACGGTAACGTCGACGTGCTGAAGGCCGCCTGCCGCCAGGAGATGTGGATTAACCCGATGGACGCGAAAGCGCGCGGCATCAGCAACGGCGATCGCGTGCGTATCTTCAACGGTCGCGGCGAGGTGCATATTGAAGCCAAAGTCACCCCACGCATGATGCCCGGCGTGGTGGCGTTAGGGGAAGGGGCCTGGTACAGCCCGGATGCCAACCGCATCGACCAGGCAGGCAGTATTAACGTACTGACCACACAGCGTCCGTCGCCGCTGGCGAAGGGTAACCCATCCCACACAAACCTTGTCCAGGTTGAAAAGGTTTAAGGAGTAGCCGATGACAACCCAGTATGGATTTTTTATTGATTCCAGCCGTTGCACCGGGTGCAAAACCTGCGAGCTGGCCTGTAAAGATTACAAAGACCTGACGCCGGACGTGAGCTTCCGCCGCATCTACGAATACGCCGGGGGCGACTGGCAGGAAGATAACGGCGTCTGGCATCAGAACGTCTTTGCGTATTACCTGTCGATTGCCTGTAACCACTGTGAAGATCCTGCCTGCACGAAGGTTTGTCCGAGCGGGGCGATGCACAAGCGAGAAGACGGTTTTGTGGTGGTGGATGAAGATGTCTGCATTGGCTGTCGCTACTGCCATATGGCCTGTCCGTACGGCGCACCGCAGTATAATGCCGCTAAAGGCCACATGACCAAATGCGATGGCTGCCACACCCGCGTAGCGGATGGCAAAAAGCCGATTTGCGTCGAGTCCTGTCCGCTGCGCGCGCTGGACTTCGGCCCGATTGAAGAGCTGCGTCAGAAACACGGTCAGCTCGCCGCCGTGGCACCGCTGCCGTCTGCGCACTTCACGAAGCCAAGTATTGTGATTAAACCTAACGCCAACAGCCGTCCTACAGGTGACACCACCGGCTACCTGGCAAACCCGAAGGAGGTGTGAGATGGGAAGTGGATGGCATGAATGGCCGCTGATGATCTTCACGGTCTTTGGTCAGTGCGTGGCGGGCGGCTTTATTGTGCTCGCGCTGGCGTTGTTGAAAGGTCAGCTCAATGCTGAACAGCAGCAGCGTTTAGTGTTGAGCATGTTTGGCCTGTGGGTGCTAATGGGGATTGGCTTTATCGCCTCAACGCTGCACCTGGGCTCGCCGATGCGCGCGTTTAACTCTCTGAACCGCGTGGGGGCCTCATCACTGAGTAACGAGATTGCCAGTGGCGCAATTTTCTTTGCCGTCGGTGGGCTAGGCTGGCTGCTGGCCGCTATGAAGAAGTTGCCTGCGGGTCTGCGCAGCCTGTGGCTGATCCTGACCATGGTGCTGGGCGTGGTGTTCGTGTGGATGATGGTGCGTGTCTATAACACCATTGATACCGTCCCCACCTGGTACAGCGTCTGGACGCCAATGAGCTTCTTCCTGACGATGTTTATCGGCGGGCCGCTGTTGGGCTACCTGCTGCTGCGCGTGGCGGGTGTCGACGGATGGGCTATGCGTTTGCTGCCCGCTGTTTCGCTTCTGGCGCTGGTAGTGAGTGCGATGGTCGCTCTGATGCAGGGTTCTGAACTGGCAACCATTCACAGCTCTATCCAGCAGGCCTCTGCCCTGGTGCCGGACTACGGTGCGCTGATGGCCTGGCGTATCGTCCTGCTGGTTGCTGCGCTGGTATTCTGGATTGCTCCTCAGCTCAAAGGCTATCAGCCTGCGCTGCCGTTGTTGTCACTGGCTTTTGTGCTGGTACTGGCGGGTGAACTGATTGGTCGCGGCGTGTTCTACGGGTTGCATATGACTGTAGGTATGGCTATCGCCAGTTAACGTTGTATTTGGTTATATCAAGCCGGGCCTGAGTGCCCGGCTTTTTCTTTTTTCGATCATGAAATTTTTCGACTGTCGTTTTGTTTTAATTCTGCCCATTAATAAATGAAAACAGAGACATAATTAATATCTATAGCAGGCGTGGCATTAGCAGGATAAGTTTTTTAAATCGACAGGGAACATATTGTGCGAGGCGGCTAAATCAGTGGATTGACTTTGTTTTTGCCAGTGGCATGATGCGCACGAAATCTGAACTTCCTCACGGCT
Organism: Enterobacter sp. TCD1-1; assembly: GCF_020567405.1. Lineage (NCBI taxonomy): Bacteria > Pseudomonadati > Pseudomonadota > Gammaproteobacteria > Enterobacterales > Enterobacteriaceae > Enterobacter > Enterobacter sp. TCD1-1. The sequence goes on from NZ_JAJCXF010000001.1 coordinate 647,456, forward strand.
TTTTAATCCATGACCACCTATACCCGGCCAGTGCTGCTGTTGCTCTGTGGCCTGCTTCTGTTGACCCTGGCGATCGCAGTGTTAAATACGCTCGTCCCGCTGTGGCTCGCCCATGAAAACTTACCGACCTGGCAGGTGGGTATGGTCAGCTCGTCCTTTTTTACCGGGAACCTGCTGGGTACGCTGGTGACCGGGAGCCTGATCAAGCGCTTTGGCTTTAACCGTAGCTATTATCTGGCTTCGCTGATTTTCGCTGCCGGGTGTGCGGGGTTGGGCCTGATGGTCGGCTTCTGGAGCTGGATGGCATGGCGCTTTATCGCCGGTGTCGGCTGCGCGATGATTTGGGTGGTCGTTGAAAGTGCGCTGATGTGCAGCGGCACCTCCCGCAACCGCGGTCGCCTGCTGGCTGCCTACATGATGGTTTACTATGTCGGCACCGTGTTGGGACAACTGATGGTGAGCAAGCTGCCAACTGACCTGATGAGCGTTCTGCCGTGGGTAACGGGCATGGTGCTGGCCGCGATCCTGCCGCTGCTCTTTACGCGCATTGTGAACCAGAACAGCGAACACCAGGAAGCAACCCACGTCTGGCCAATGCTGAGACTGCGTCAGGCGCGTCTTGGCGTTAACGGCTGCATTATCTCGGGGATTGTCCTCGGCTCGCTCTATGGCCTGATGCCACTCTATCTGAACCATCAGGGCGTCAGCGACTCCGGGATTGGCTTCTGGATGGCGGTGATGGTGAGTGCGGGTATTGTGGGGCAGTGGCCAATTGGCCGCCTGGCGGACCGCTTTGGACGTCTGCTGGTGCTGCGCGTTCAAGTCTTCGTGGTGATCATGGGCTGTCTTGCTATGCTCAGCAACGCCGCGATGGCGCCTGCGCTGTTCATTCTCGGGGCCGCTGGCTTTACGCTCTATCCCGTCGCGATGGCCTGGGCCTGTGAGAAAGTTGAGCATCACCAGCTGGTGGCAATGAACCAGGCGCTGTTACTGAGCTATACCATTGGCAGCCTGTTAGGGCCGACGTTTACCGCGATGCTGATGCAGAATTACTCCGACAATTTACTGTTTATCATGATCGCCAGCGTGTCGTTTATTTATCTGTTAATGCTGCTGCGTAAAGCGGGCGAACATCCAACGCCGGTGGCACATGCCTGATGAATTAAAAGCCTGTCGATGACAGGCTTTTTTGTCCCCATCACAACTCAGAGTTTTACTTATTGTTTGTTTATTGCGCCGGACGATAATTCAGGTGAGTCCTACCACAATAAGGCAGCAATCATGTCTATACGTCGTTTTTCCACTACCGCACTGGCCGTAGTGTTGTCTTTAACGTTTGCAACGGCTCCGGTCATGGCTAATCCTGGCAACGGGAATGGCAATGGTCACGGAAACGGAGGCGGACAGGGTAACAGCGGCAATCATGGTAACGGGAATTCTGGTAACGCCGGTAACCATGGTAATAAACAAAATAACGGTCAGGATAACCCTGGTAAATCGGATAAGGGCGTTAAAAACAGCAAAGATGTCGGTAATGACGTTGATGCTCGCGTGAGCTTCGATCATGCCCGCCATCTGGCCGTGAATTACGGCTTAACGGGCTATAAGTCTCTGCCTCCGGGGATCGCAAAAAACCTGGCGCGCGGTAAACCACTGCCTCCGGGTATTGCGAAGAAGGCCGTGCCGGCCTCGATGCTGGACCAGCTTCCTTCCTATCCCGGCTATGAATGGCGCGTAGTGGGTGACGACCTGGTCTTAATTGCGCTGAGTACTGCCATTGTGACGTCCGTTATTAACGGCGTCTTTAAATAGAATATAAAAAGGCCCGGTTTTCACCGGGCCTTTTCTTTAATACATCACTTTGTGACCGTACTGTTCAAGAATACCTTTGACGCGTTCCATCGTCTCTTTTTTCGGCGGCTTCACGCCATCGAGCTTGTACTCTTCACCCATGGCCACCCATTTATGTTTACCCAGCTCGTGATAGGGCAGAAGCTCGATTTTCTCGACGTTGCCCATGTCGCGGGTGAATTCCCCCAGGCGGTGCGCGGAGTCGTCGTCATCTGACCAGCCTGGTACCACCACGTAGCGGATCCAGGTTTTGATGCCTTTATCGGCAATGTATTTGGCAAACTCCAGCGTGCGGTGGTTGGAGACGCCCACCAGGTTCTGGTGGATCTCATCATTCATCTGTTTGAGATCGAGCATCACCAGATCGGTCACCTCGAGTAGTTCATCAATCACCGGATCGTAGCGACGTACAAAGCCATTGGTATCCAGGCAGGTATGAATGCCTTCTTTGTGGCAGGCGCGGAACCAGTCGCGGACAAATTCAGCCTGAAGAATGGCTTCACCGCCGGATGCGGTCACACCGCCACCGGAGGCGTTCATAAAGTGGCGATAGGTCACCACCTCTTTCATCAGATCGTCGACGGTGACTTCTTTACCGCCGTGCGTGTCCCAGGTGTCGCGGTTATGGCAGTACAGGCAGCGCATCAGGCAGCCCTGGAAAAAGGTGATAAAGCGGATACCCGGGCCATCGACGGTGCCACAGGATTCAAAGGAGTGAATACGACCAATAGTTGACATTGCGGTGATATCTCCATCATCGGCCCGTCCCGGGCCTGTGTATGCACAGCTCAAAGCCGGCTGTGTTAAGTCTGTTTTGGCTGTTATCCATTCAGTATAGATAGCGGACAAAAGAGACTGAGGTGGAGAGGGTGCTAAAAAGGCCCCACTGACGTGGAGCCTTTATTGTACGCTTGTTAACGCGTGATTTCAGTCAATTCCACTTACATGGACTGAGTGAAAGTACGGGTGATAACGTCCTGCTGCTGTTCTTTAGTCAGGGAGTTAAAACGTACTGCGTAGCCAGATACGCGGATGGTCAGCTGAGGATATTTCTCAGGGTGTTCCATCGCGTCGAGCAGCATTTCACGGTTCATGACGTTCACGTTCAGGTGCTGACCACCTTCGATGGACGCTTCGTGGTGGAAGTAACCATCCATCAGACCCGCGAGGTTAGTTTTACGCACTTCGTCGTCTTTACCCAGCGCGTTTGGCACGATAGAGAAGGTGTAAGAGATACCATCTTTCGCGTAAGCAAACGGCAGTTTAGCAACGGAAGTCAGAGAGGCAACCGCACCTTTCTGGTCACGACCGTGCATTGGGTTCGCACCTGGGCCGAATGGCGCGCCAGCACGACGACCGTCTGGGGTGTTACCGGTTTTCTTACCATACACAACGTTAGAGGTGATGGTCAGAACAGACTGAGTCGGGATAGCGTTACGGTAGGTAGTCAGTTTCTGAATTTTCTTCATGAAACGTTCTACCAGGTCAACCGCCATGTCATCAACGCGAGAGTCGTTGTTACCAAACTGCGGATATTCGCCTTCGATTTCGAAGTCGATAGCCAGACCGTCTTCGTCACGAATTGGTTTAACTTTCGCATATTTGATTGCAGACAGGGAGTCAGCAGCAACGGACAGACCTGCGATACCACACGCCATGGTGCGGATAACGTCACGGTCGTGCAGCGCCATCAGAGAAGCTTCGTAGCTGTACTTGTCGTGCATGTAGTGGATAACGTTCAGCGCAGTGACGTACTGTTTCGCCAGCCAGTCCATGAAGTGATCCATGCGGTCCATCACTTCGTCGAAGTTCAGAACGTCGCCTTTGATCGGTTCAGACTTAGGACCAACCTGCATTTTCAGTTTTTCATCAACGCCGCCGTTGATTGCGTACAGCATGGTTTTCGCCAGGTTTGCACGCGCACCGAAGAACTGCATTTGTTTACCAACAACCATTGGGCTTACGCAGCAAGCAATAGCGTAATCGTCGTTGTTGAAGTCCGGACGCATCAGGTCATCGTTCTCGTACTGCAGAGAAGAGGTGTCGATGGACACTTTAGCGGCGAATTTCTTGAAGTTCAGAGGCAGTTTTTCAGACCACAGAACGGTGATGTTCGGCTCCGGAGAAGGACCCATGGTGTACAGGGTGTTCAGGAAGCGGAAGCTGTTTTTGGTCACCAGAGTACGGCCGTCAACGCCCATACCGCCGATGGATTCAGTTGCCCAGATTGGGTCACCGGAGAACAGCTCATCGTATTCAGGCGTACGCAGGAAGCGAACCATACGCAGTTTCATGACCAGGTGGTCAATCATTTCCTGAGCGTCTTGCTCGGTGATTTTGCCTGCTTTCAGGTCACGTTCGATGTAAGCATCCAGGAAGGTGGATACGCGACCGAAGGACATCGCTGCACCGTTCTGAGACTTAACTGCGGCCAGGTAGCCGAAGTAGGTCCACTGGATAGCTTCCTGAGCGTTGGTAGCAGGACCAGAGATATCGCAGCCGTATTTAGCCGCCATCTCTTTGATCTGACCCAGCGCGCGGTGCTGTTCAGCGATCTCTTCACGCAGACGGATAGTCGCTTCCAGGTTTACGCCGTTTTCCAGATCGGACTGCAGGGAAACAAACTGCGCGTACTTGTCTTTCATCAGGAAGTCGATACCGTACAGCGCAACGCGACGGTAGTCACCGATGATACGGCCACGGCCATACGCATCTGGCAGACCAGTCAGAACGCCAGATTTACGGCAGTTCAGAATGTCTTTGGTGTAAACATCGAATACGCCCTGGTTGTGGGTTTTGCGGTATTCGGTGAAGATTTTTTTCAGCATTGGGTCCAGCTCGCGGTTATACGCTTTGCAGGAACCTTCAACCATTTTAATACCACCGAACGGGATGATTGCGCGTTTCAGTGGTGCTTCAGTCTGCAGACCAACGATTTTCTCAAGGGCTTTGTTGATATAGCCAGCATCGTGAGAAGTGATGGTGGAAGCAACGGAGGTGTCAAAATCAACTGGCGCGTGAGTGCGGTTTTCCAGTTTAACGCCTTCCATTACGCTGTCCCACAGCTTGGTGGTCGCGTCAGTTGCGCCAGCCAGGAAGGATTCGTCACCTTCATACGGGGTATAGTTTTTCTGAATGAAGTCACGTACGTTTACTTCATTCTGCCAGTCACCTTTCGCAAAACCTTCCCAGGCTGTGGCTAACTTTTCATTAAGCTCGGACATGTAACACCTACCTTCTTAAGTGGATTTTTTATTTACTGCCTGAGAAAACCATCAGTGATGATCGTCGCCACGCAGGTAAATGACCCAGTATGTCAACCCAACTAACAGACCCCCACCAATAATGTTCCCGATAGTGACAGGGATCAGGTTATCAGTAATGAAATTCATAATAGTCAGGTGAGAGAAACTTTCCGGGGATGAACCAACTGCGGTCCAGAACTCCGGGCTCGCAAAGTCGCGGATAACAATGCCCATTGGGATCATGAACATATTCGCGATACTGTGCTCAAAGCCGCTGGCAACAAACATCGCAACCGGCAGAACCATAATTAAGGCTTTGTCCATCAGGCTACGACCCGAGTAGCTCATCCATACAGCCAGGCAGACCATCAGGTTAGCGAGGATGCCGAGAGCAACGGCTTCGATAAATGTGTGGTGCATTTTGTGGTCGGCGGTTTGCAGGACGTTAAGGCCCCAGCCACCGTTGGCGGTCATGTACTCGCCAGAAAGCCACATCAACAAAACAAAGAGCAGACAGCCAACCAGGTTACCCACGTAAACATTAAGCCAGTTACGTGCCAGCTGACCCCAGGTAATTCTTCCGCTGGCCTTTGCCACGACAATCAGCACCGTTGAGGTGAAGAGGTCGGCGCCGCAAATGACGCAAAGAATCAGACCCAGTGAGAAACAAATGCCGCCAATCAGTTTGGCCATGCCGAAAGGCATTCCGGCAGTACCGGTGGTGGCGGTGATGTAGAAGACGAAAGCGATAGAGATGAACACACCAGCCGTGATCGCCAGATAGAACGTCTTCATCGGGTGTTTCGTTGCTTTATAGACACCTGCTTCTTCGGCAACTTTGGCCATCGCAGCAGGGAGTAAAAGATCAAAAGGGTTGTCAGCTTTCACACTAACTCTCTCTTTATTAAGTCGGCGACGAGATACTAACAAAGCATTATAGAAGAGAAATTGATATAGATCATATCTCGCCTGGCTTATAGGCCCGCAGTGTGTATGGATTTACAGCAAATGCGGAGTAAGTGTTTGATTATCCGTATAAAAATAAATTTTAAAAGTTATGAAAAGAGTTGAATTTTTTCGTTCAGCCACCTCTTTATCAGTTAATTAATATGGAGTATTAACCATAAAAAGTAACAGTAAAGCCCAGATCAATATTATTATATTTACCCGTGTTTAACTTTATTATTACAATCAACAATCATTGCCGAAGAAAATAAAAAACGGGGCAATGAAATTGCCCCGTAATATAGCCCAGACGATTGAATACGCCTACTGCTGGTAATGTTATATGCGCTTATTTTGACCAGTAAGCAGCTTTTGCTTTCTGCAGCTTTTCGTAGGCCTTCAGCAGTGACTGATGCGCCGGGAAGGCTTTCAGATCGCTATCAACAGCCTGCAGGCCATAGAACGGCGCTTCGCCGCTCAGGGCCGCGCTGGCTGCTTCAACGGCCTCAGCCCCGTACATACGCACGAAAGCATTCAGGTATTGCAGCGGTTCGCGATCCTCTTCCTGTGCAAGCAGCAGCAGGGTTTGCAGGCAACGGTAATAATTGGTGCGCTCGGCAGAGAAGACCGACTGGTTGAACTCCATGGTCCACTCGGTCCAGGCCAGGGCCTGATCCAGATCGCCACCCGCCAGAGCCAGCATTGCTTTCAGTTCACCGATACGCAGGGTATACCAGCCGTTATCTTTACCGGTCGCCAGACCCAGGAGTTCGCGTACGCGGGTGAAGTCATCGTGGCCTTCTTCGTCCAGTTGGGCGATCAGGTTCAGGTAATCTTCTTTCTCCCATTCACTGCCCGGCAGAGCCAGCAGCGTTTCGCGCAGATGGGCGCCCATGCTGTTGTTTGCCAGCCACAGGTCTTCCGCTGGATAGATATCAGACATGCCAGGCACGATGATGCGGCACGCGTAAACGCCCAGGTGCTCGTAATCGGCAATGTACACTTCCTGGTCTTCCGCGTTGAAGATCGCCATCAGCGTGGCGAACTCTTCTTCCGTGGTACCGGCGAAGCTCCAGTCCACGAACGGATAGTCCGCGTCCTGCTTGAACATATCCCAGGAAATTAAGCCGCTGGAATCGATGAAGTGGGTTTCGAGGTTGGTATGCTCGGCCACTTCTTCATCGTCAAACGTTGGCGGCGTAAACACGTCGAGATCTTTCAGGCTACGGCCCTGCAGCAGCTCAGTGACGGTACGCTCCAGCGCCACGCCGAAGTCCGGGTGCGCGCCGAAGGAGGCGAAGCAGGTACCGTTGGTCGGGTTAAACAGCACGACGCAGATCACCGGATACTTGCCGCCCAGCGAGCCGTCATACGCGAAGATTGGGAAACCTTCTGCTTCCAGTTTGGCGATGGATTCCACCACGCCCGGGTAGCGCGCCAGCACGTCTGCCGGAATTTCAGGCAGGCTGATGGATTCGGCAATAATGCGGTTTTTGATGTGACGCTCGAAGACTTCAGACAGACCCTGCACGCGCGCTTCATTGCGGGTGTTACCGGCGGACATGCCGTTAGACACATACAGGTTGCCGACGATGTTCATCGGGATATAGACGGTCTGCTCGTCAGACTGACGGGTAAAGGGCAGGGCGCAAATACCGCGATCGTCGTTTCCGGACTGCAGATCGATCAGCATGCTGGCGGTCAGTTCGTTTTCCGGATCGTAGAAAGCACGCAGACGCGCGTCGAGAATACCTTCCGGCAGTTCGTCGTCTTCCGTCAGTGGGAACCATTTTTCGTTCGGATAGTGAACGAACGGGCCGTTGGCGATGGTTTCGCCCAGCCAGAAGTCAGCGAAGAAATAGTTGGTGGACAGACGCTCAAAATACTCACCCAGCGCGGAGGCCAGTGCCGCTTTTTTCGTCGCGCCTTTACCGTTGGTAAAGCACAGGGCACAGTCTTTATCGCGAATATGCACGGACCAGACATGAGGCACCGGATTGAGCCAGGAGGCTTCTTCGATGTTAAAACCCAGGTCGGTCAGTTTCTGCTGGAAGCGAGCGATGGAATCTTCCAGAGCGGCGTCTTTGCCGGGGATAAACGTTTGAGTCATGGCGTTCACTTTTATCGTACGTAAAGCGCGCAATGATACGGGTTTTGCGTGACGGGTGCTATCTTCGGCGAAAATAAATGCCTGAGCTATGCTTACACTCAGTAACCTACTGTTAAGGCATAGAAAAATGAAAGCGTTTGATCTCCAGCGGATGGCGTTTGATAAAGTCCCTCCAGAGTTTTTAGGCGAAGTCGCGCTTCGCAGCCTGTATACCTTCGTCCTCGTCTTCCTGTTTCTCAAAATCACGGGCCGCCGTGGCGTACGGCAGATGTCGCTCTTTGAAGTGTTGATTATCCTGACGCTGGGTTCCGCGGCGGGGGATGTCGCCTTCTATGATGATGTGCCGATGGTGCCGGTCTTCATCGTTTTTGTCTCCCTGGCGCTGCTTTACCGGCTTGTCATGTGGCTGATGTCGAAAAGTGAAAAGCTGGAAGATCTGCTTGAAGGGAAGCCGGTCGTTATCGTCGAGGACGGTCAGTTGGCCTGGGAAAACGTTCAGAGCGCCAATATGACCGAGTTTGAGTTCTTTATGGAGCTACGCCTCAACAGCGTGGAACAGCTCGGGCAGGTGCGTCTGGCGATCATGGAAACCAACGGGCAGATTAGCGTCTATTACTATTCTGACGATGAGGTGAGGCCGGGACTGTGCATCCTGCCGGATATGCTGATCGAGCGTTTCAGAACCGTACCTGAGTCAGGCGAGTACGCCTGCGTGAGATGTAGCCATGTCGTCGCGATGCAGCCGGGGGATCGTCAATTATGCCCCCGCTGTGCAAATCCGGAATGGACGAAGGTTAGCCGGGCTAAACGCATCACCTGACAGCCATTTTGTCGGTTTTGTCCTGGCGAGGCGGCAGATTGTTTTGTGTGACGTGGGGCACATTTCACGGGTCATAAGTTTTAGACATTGCGGCGCGTGTCACTGAATGATAAAACCGATATCCACAGTTATAACTTATGGCTTTTAGCGTGGTGAGGGGAAATGGCTCAAGTCTTTAATTTCAGTTCAGGTCCGGCAATGTTACCGGCAGACGTGCTTAAACAGGCTCAACAGGAACTTTGTGACTGGAATGGTCTGGGAACGTCGGTGATGGAAATCAGCCACCGGGGTAAAGAGTTTATTCAGGTGGCGGAAGAGGCAGAAAAGGATTTTCGCGATCTGCTGAATATTCCCTCGAACTACAAAGTATTGTTCTGTCACGGCGGCGGGCGCGGCCAGTTTGCGGGCGTACCGCTGAACATCCTGGGCGATAAAACGACGGCAGACTACGTTGACGCAGGCTACTGGGCGGCCAGTGCGGTGAAAGAAGCGCACAAATACTGCACGCCGAATGTGATCGACGCCAAAGTGACCGTTGACGGCCTGCGCGCGGTGAAGCCAATGAGCGAGTGGCAGCTTTCTGATAACGCCGCGTATCTGCACTACTGCCCGAACGAAACCATTGACGGCATTGCCATCGACGAGACGCCAAACTTCGGCAGCGATGTCGTGGTTGCCGCTGACTTCTCCTCCACCATTCTGTCTGCGCCAATTGACGTTAGCCGTTATGGCGTGATCTACGCGGGCGCACAGAAAAATATCGGCCCTGCAGGCCTGACGATTGTTATCGTGCGTGAAGACCTGCTGGGTAAAGCACATACATCCTGCCCGTCGATTCTTGATTACACCGTGCTGAACGACAACGATTCTATGTTCAACACCCCACCGACGTTTGCCTGGTACCTCTCCGGCCTGGTCTTCAAATGGCTGAAGCAAAACGGCGGCGTGGCGCAGATGGACAAAGTGAATCAGCAGAAAGCCGAACTGCTGTATGGCGTGATCGACAAGAGCGATTTCTACCGCAACGATGTGGCGAAAGCTAACCGTTCCCGCATGAACGTGCCGTTCCAGCTGGCGGACAGCAACCTGGATAAAGTGTTCCTGGAAGAGTCCTTCGCGGCAGGCCTGCACGCGCTCAAAGGTCACCGTGTCGTGGGCGGCATGCGTGCCTCCATCTATAACGCGATGCCGCTGGAAGGCGTTAAAGCTCTGACCGATTTCATGATCGACTTCGAACGTCGCCACGGTTAATTGCGCTGTTTTCACCCCCGTAGCCCTGCTGCGGGGTTTTTATTATGTTGAGTTGAGAGTTAAGTTTTCATGGAATCCCTGACGTTACAACCTATCGCGCGGGTAGATGGCACCATTAATCTGCCTGGTTCAAAAAGTGTCTCGAACCGCGCTCTGCTGCTGGCAGCACTGGCAAACGGCACCACCGTCCTTACAAACCTGCTGGACAGCGATGACGTGCGCCATATGCTCAATGCGCTGAAAGCGTTGGGCGTTCATTACACTCTCTCCGACGATCGCACCCGCTGCGAAGTGACCGGCAACGGCGGCGCGCTGCAGACGGGTGAAGAGCTTGAGCTGTTTCTGGGCAACGCGGGTACCGCGATGCGTCCGCTGGCGGCGGCTCTGTGTCTTGGGCGCAACAACATTGTGCTGACCGGTGAGCCGCGCATGAAAGAGCGTCCAATTGGCCATCTGGTGGATGCCCTGCGTCAGGGCGGCGCGCAGATTGAGTATCTGGAGCAGGAAAATTATCCGCCACTGCGTCTGCGCGGGGGCTTTACCGGCGGTCACGTCGAGGTTGACGGCAGCGTTTCCAGCCAGTTCCTGACCGCGCTGCTGATGACCGCGCCGCTGGCACCGCAGGATACGGTAATTACGATTAAAGGCGAGCTGGTCTCCAAACCGTATATCGATATCACGCTGCACCTGATGAAAACCTTCGGCGTCGAGGTGGAAAACCAGTCTTATCAGCGCTTCGTGGTACGTGGGGCGCAGCAGTACCAGTCGCCGGGCAGCTATCTTGTTGAAGGCGACGCCTCGTCGGCTTCTTACTTCCTGGCGGCGGGCGCGATCAAAGGCGGTACCGTGAAGGTAACCGGTATTGGCCGCAACAGCGTGCAGGGCGATATCCGTTTTGCGGACGTGCTGGAGAAAATGGGCGCGGTTGTGACCTGGGGCGATGACTTCATCTCCTGTACCCGCGGCGAGCTGAAGGCCATCGACATGGACATGAACCATATTCCGGATGCGGCGATGACCATTGCCACAGCGGCGCTGTTTGCAAAAGGCACCACCACGCTGCGTAATATCTATAACTGGCGCGTAAAAGAAACCGACCGACTGTTCGCGATGGCGACTGAGCTGCGTAAGGTCGGCGCTGAGGTGGAAGAGGGCGAAGACTACATTCGCGTCACGCCTCCTGCAAAACTGCAGGTTGCCGAGATCGGAACCTACAACGATCACCGTATGGCGATGTGCTTCTCGCTGGTGGCGTTGTCAGACACGCCTGTCACCATTCTTGATCCAAAATGTACGGCGAAAACGTTCCCTGACTACTTCGAACAGCTGGCACGCATTAGCACGCTGGCCTGATAACGCCTGCCGCATCACCCGATGCGGCATTTCCTTACGCTTCCTGACGAACACTTCCGTTCATTTCTTCTACACTCTGCTTCAATCAATCCGTAATTTGCACGCAAAGGTAACAGTTGCGCACGTTGACGCGTATAATGCGCGGCGTTCATGTAAACGGTATGCCTTATTTAAGGAGAAAAAGATGACGGCAATTGCCCCGGTAATCACCATTGATGGGCCGAGTGGCGCAGGGAAAGGGACTCTGTGCAAAGCGATGGCGGAAGCGTTGCAATGGCATCTTTTAGATTCGGGAGCAATCTATCGCGTGCTGGCCCTGGCTGCGCTGCATCATCATGTGGACGTGGCGTCTGAAGAAGCGCTGGTTCCGCTGGCTGCGCATCTTGATGTGCGTTTCGTGTCGACCGATGGCAACCTGGAAGTCATCCTTGAAGGGGAAGACGTGAGCGGGGAAATTCGTACTCAGGAAGTGGCGAATGCGGCCTCCCAGGTAGCAGCCTTCCCGCGCGTTCGTGAGGCGCTGTTACGTCGTCAGCGCGCGTTTCGTGAAGCACCGGGCTTGATCGCAGACGGACGCGATATGGGAACCGTGGTATTCCCTGATGCACCTGTGAAAATTTTCCTTGACGCCTCTTCGGAAGAACGTGCTCAACGCCGCATGCTTCAGTTGCAGGAAAAGGGGTTTAGTGTTAACTTTGATCGCCTTTTATCCGAGATAAAAGAGCGCGATGACCGCGATCGTAACCGCGCCGTCGCCCCACTTGTTCCAGCAGAAGATGCATTAGTTCTGGATTCAACCAGTTTAACTATTGAGCAAGTGATTGAAAAAGCGCTACAATATGCGCGCCAAAAACTGGCACTCGCGTAATCGCGACCGATTTAGCAGTACCCCCGCTGCAAGGGATTGACGGCGGGTATGTGAAACAACCCCATCCGGCACGGAGCCAGGTGGACGTTAATATTAACCTGAAGATTAAACATGACTGAATCTTTTGCTCAACTGTTTGAAGAATCCTTAAAAGAAATCGAAACCCGCCCGGGTTCCATCGTTCGCGGTGTTGTTGTTGCTATCGACAAAGACGTAGTACTGGTTGACGCCGGTCTGAAATCTGAGTCCGCCATTCCGGCAGAGCAGTTCAAAAACGCCCAGGGCGAGCTGGAAATCCAGGTTGGCGACGAAGTTGACGTTGCTCTGGACGCAGTAGAAGACGGCTTCGGTGAAACCCTGCTTTCTCGTGAGAAAGCGAAACGTCACGAAGCATGGATCACGCTGGAAAAAGCTTACGAAGAAGCTGAAACTGTGGTCGGTGTTATCAACGGCAAAGTTAAAGGTGGCTTCACTGTTGAGCTGAATGGTATTCGTGCGTTCCTGCCAGGTTCTCTGGTAGACGTTCGTCCAGTTCGTGACACTCTGCACCTGGAAGGCAAAGAGCTTGAGTTCAAAGTAATCAAGCTGGACCAGAAGCGTAACAACGTTGTTGTTTCCCGTCGTGCCGTTATCGAATCCGAAAACAGCGCAGAACGCGATCAGCTGCTGGAAAACCTGCAGGAAGGCATGGAAGTCAAAGGTATCGTTAAGAACCTCACTGACTACGGCGCATTCGTTGACCTGGGCGGCGTTGATGGCCTGCTGCACATCACCGACATGGCGTGGAAACGCGTTAAGCACCCAAGCGAAATCGTGAACGTGGGCGACGAAATCACTGTTAAAGTGCTGAAGTTCGACCGTGAGCGTACTCGTGTATCCCTCGGCCTGAAACAGCTGGGCGAAGATCCATGGGTAGCTATCGCTAAGCGTTACCCAGAAGGTACTAAACTGACTGGTCGCGTAACCAACCTGACTGACTACGGCTGCTTCGTTGAAATCGAAGAAGGCGTTGAAGGTCTGGTGCACGTTTCCGAAATGGACTGGACCAACAAAAACATCCACCCATCCAAAGTTGTTAACGTTGGTGATGTAGTGGAAGTGATGGTTCTGGATATCGACGAAGAACGTCGTCGTATCTCCCTGGGCCTGAAGCAGTGCAAAAACAACCCATGGCAGCAGTTCGCGGAAACCCACAACAAGGGTGACCGTGTTGAAGGTAAAATCAAGTCTATCACTGACTTCGGTATCTTCATCGGCCTGGACGGCGGCATCGATGGCCTGGTTCACCTGTCTGACATCTCCTGGAACGTTGCAGGCGAAGAAGCAGTTCGTGAATACAAAAAAGGCGACGAAATCGCTGCAGTTGTTCTGCAGGTTGACGCAGAGCGTGAGCGTATCTCCTTGGGCGTTAAACAGCTCGCAGAAGATCCGTTCAACAACTGGGTTGCACTGAACAAGAAAGGCGCAATCGTAAACGGTAAAGTGACTGCAGTTGACGCTAAAGGCGCAACCGTAGAACTGGCTGACGGCGTTGAAGGTTACCTGCGCGCTTCTGAAGCTTCCCGTGACCGCGTTGAAGATGCCACTCTGGTTCTGAACGTAGGCGACGACGTTGAAGCTAAGTTCACCGGTGTTGACCGTAAGAACCGTGCAATCAGCCTGTCTGTTCGTGCTAAAGACGAAGCTGATGAGAAAGATGCAATCGCAACTGTTAACAAACAGGAAGATGCAAACTTCTCTAACAACGCAATGGCTGAAGCTTTCAAAGCAGCTAAAGGCGAGTAATATCAGGTTCTCAGCATCATGTGCGCTGTAATGCATTTACAGCGTGAAGGATGAGGAGCAAACTTGACAGATTACAGGATTCGTCCTGTAATCAATAACAAAGGGCGGCTACGGCCGCCCTTGTTTAATGAGCTGTTCAGCTAATTGGTTTGAAAGGAACCGGAGGAATCATGACCAAGTCAGAATTGATTGAAAGACTTGCCAGTCAGCAACCGCATATCCCTGCCAAAGCAGTGGAAGATGCCGTAAAAGAGATGCTGGAGCATATGGCCTCCACTCTTGCCCAGGGCGAGCGCATTGAAATCCGCGGTTTCGGTAGTTTTTCTCTGCACTATCGTGCTCCACGTACCGGGCGTAACCCGAAAACTGGCGATAAAGTCGAGCTGGAAGGTAAGTACGTTCCACACTTTAAGCCGGGTAAAGAACTGCGCGATCGCGCCAATATTTACGGCAACTGAGTTTAGCCAGCCGGTTAAACTGGGTTCGAAAGAAAGCACCTGCGGGTGCTTTTTTTGTACCTGTCGCTTTCTTTCTGAAGGTGCCCCGCATTTTCCGTTTCGTTTTCTGCAACCCGTTAAATACCTTGCTGCGCTTGCTGTAAATCGCATCCTTCACACCTGACGACCCGCTCACCCTGCATGCATACTGCCACCCTGAAACAGGGAGGTAGCAATGGGAATTCCCGCGCTTAGTGTCTGCGCCATGCTGGCGATAGTTCCGTTACTCTGGTTACCTGAATTGCCGTCACCTTACACCGTGTGGGTCATGGTGGCTGGCGGGATAGTGCTTGCTGCATGGCAAAACCGTCGAATGAAGTATGCTGGTATCACGCTGTTATTTTGTGCGTGGGGCATTCTGGCCGCGCAAGAGAGCGTCTGGCCGATGCAGCATTTAACAATGGGGGCCGTGCAGGCTGAGGTAGAGCTCACCGCGACCGACGGCGCCACTCTGCATCAGGGAAACATTCGCAGCGTCGATGGCAAGCGCTGGCGGGCCTCCACCGGTGTAACGCTGTATGGCAATTATCTGCCGCAGAAAGCCTGTGCCGGTCAGCGCTGGACCATGACGCTCAGGCTCAGGCCTGCACACGGCGAACTGAACGATGGCGGTTATGATGCTCAGCGCAGCGCTTTTGCCCGACATCAAACGCTGAGCGGGCGCTTCACCCGTGCGGAACTCGTCGACGGGCGCTGCAGCCTGCGTGCGCAATATCTGCTGTCGCTGCAAAACCGACTTTCTGCTTATCCATGGGGAGCGGTTATCCTGGGCCTTGGGATGGGGGAACGCCTGGATGTACCACGGGAAATAAAAGATCTGATGCGGGAAACCGGCACGCTGCATTTGATGGCGATTTCGGGTCTGCATATCGCACTGGCAGCCTCTCTCGTCTGGTTACTTGCACGTGGACTCCAGTTTTTATTACCCAGCCATCGGGTCCACTGGCAAATGCCTCTCCTTGCCGGGTTAATCTTTGCTGCTTTTTACGCCTGGCTTACCGGCCTGCAACCGCCTGCGCTGCGGACGGTCATCGCACTTGCTGTGCTTGCTATGTTGCGGATCGCTGGCCGTCAATGGTCTCCCTGGCAGGTATGGGGGTGTTGTATCGCGGCGATACTGTTAAACGATCCGTTAGCCGTACTTTCGCAGAGTCTGGCTTTGTCAGCCTTTGCCGTCGCCGCGCTGATTTTCTGGTTTCAGTGGCTGCCGCTTCCTGACTGGCAGCGGATAAGACGTATACGGCCGCTAGTGAACCTGATTTATCTGCAGGTTGGCATGTTGCTTCTGCTCATGCCGCTACAGGTTCTGATTTTCCATGGCTTCAGCCTCTCATCCCTGGTCGCGAATCTCTTTGCCGTGCCCCTGGTAACGTTTGTCTCTGTCCCGCTGATCCTGCTCGGTATGCTGCTCCATCTGCTACCGCTGGCAGCGGTTGAAAGTGCCATCTGGTTTGCTGCCGATAAGTCGCTTGCGGGACTCTTCTGGCTACTGATGCGCCTGCCTGATGGCTGGCAGAATGTCGATCAACGCTGGCAAACCATGGCATTACTGCCGTGGTTGATCATCATTGCCTGGCGTTTTCGTGCCTGGAAAACCGTTCCTGCCGTTTGTCTTGCAGGCAGCGTCTTACTGACGTTTCCCGTCTGGCGAGCGGCAAAAAGCGAGAGCTGGACGCTGCATATGCTGGACGTGGGGCAGGGGCTGGCCATGGTTATTGAAAGGCAGGGAAAAGCCATTCTTTATGATACCGGGCTCGCCTGGCCGGACGGAGACAGCGCGCAGCGGTTAATTATTCCCTGGCTTCGCTGGCATCACCTGCCGCCAGACGGGGTGATTCTCAGTCATGAACATCTTGACCATGCAGGAGGTCTCGTTTCTTTGCAAAAAGCATGGCCGGATATATGGATAAGAAGCCCGTTGCGCAGGACGGGACACCGTCCCTGTTTTCGTGGGCAGAAATGGGAATGGCAGGGGTTAACTTTCACCGTCCACTGGCCCCCTGAAAATTACCCGGCCCAGGGGAATAACCGTTCCTGCGTGGTAAAGGTGGACGACGGGGAGCAAAGTGTTCTGTTAACAGGAGATATTGAAGCGCAAGCGGAACAGGCTATGCTTAGCCATTACTGGCGCTATATGACGTCCACGTTGATACAGGTGCCCCATCATGGCAGCAATACCTCGTCTTCATTGCCGCTGGTACAGCGGGTGGGAGGACAGATTGCCCTGGATTCCGCGGCCCGCTATAACGCATGGCATTTCCCGTCGCCAAAAGTTGTCCGACGCTATCGAAAAGAGGGTTATATCTGGCACGATACCCCTCACTCAGGACAAATATCGGTGACATTCTCGCAACATCACTGGCAAATCCGGCGCTTGCGAGAGCAAATTTTACCACGTTGGTATCATCAGTGGTTTGGCGCGCCCGTCGATAACGGGTAGAATATGCGGCTATTTCAACAATGCTGGTTTTTTGAATGCATAACGACAAAGATCTCTCCACGTGGCAAACGTTCCGCCGACTCTGGCCGATGATTGCCCCTTTTAAAGCAGGCTTGATCGTGGCGGGTGTAGCGTTAATCCTCAACGCAGCCAGCGATACTTTTATGCTATCGCTTCTTAAACCGTTACTGGATGACGGTTTTGGTAAAACGGATCGCTCAGTGCTGCTATGGATGCCTCTGGTGGTTATCGGACTGATGATCTTACGCGGTATCACCAGCTATATCTCAAGCTACTGCATTTCCTGGGTATCCGGGAAAGTGGTGATGACCATGCGCCGTCGACTGTTCAGTCACATGATGGGCATGCCGGTTGCGTTCTTTGACAAGCAGTCAACCGGGACGCTGCTGTCGCGTATTACCTACGACTCCGAGCAGGTTGCTTCTTCCTCTTCCAGCGCGCTGATTACCGTTGTGCGCGAGGGCGCGTCGATCATCGGCCTGTTCGTGATGATGTTCTACTACAGCTGGCAGCTGTCGCTTATCCTTATCGTTCTGGCACCGGTGGTTTCCATTGCTATCCGCGTCGTGTCAAAGCGCTTCCGCAATATCAGTAAGAATATGCAGAACACGATGGGGCAGGTGACCACCAGCGCAGAGCAGATGCTGAAAGGGCATAAAGAAGTGCTGATTTTTGGTGGTCAGGACGTCGAAACCAAACGCTTTGATAAAGTCAGCAACAAAATGCGTCTGCAGGGAATGAAAATGGTCTCGGCCTCTTCCATCTCTGACCCGATTATTCAACTGATTGCTTCGCTGGCACTGGCGTTCGTCCTGTATGCAGCAAGCTTCCCGAGCGTCATGGAGACGCTGACGGCGGGTACCATTACCGTGGTCTTCTCCTCAATGATTGCCCTGATGCGTCCGCTGAAGTCACTGACGAACGTAAACGCCCAGTTCCAGCGTGGGATGGCCGCCTGCCAGACCCTGTTCAGCATTCTGGATTCCGAACAGGAAAAAGATGAAGGCAAACGCGTCATTGAGCGCGCGAACGGCGACGTTGAGTTCCGCAATGTGACCTTTACCTATCCTGGCCGCGAAACACCGGCTCTGCGCAATATCAACCTGACCATTCCAGCGGGGAAAACCGTTGCGCTGGTAGGCCGTTCTGGCTCGGGTAAATCGACCATTGCCAGCCTGATCACCCGTTTCTACGACATTGACGAAGGTGAAATTCTGTTAGACGGCCACGACCTGCGGGAGTATACCCTGCAGTCGCTGCGTAACCAGGTAGCGCTGGTCTCTCAGAACGTGCACCTTTTCAACGATACCGTGGCAAACAATATTGCCTATGCGCGTACTGAAGAGTACAGCCGCGAGCAGATTGAGAACGCCGCGCGTATGGCCTACGCGATGGACTTTATCAACAAGATGGATAACGGTCTGGATACCATCATCGGTGAGAACGGCGTACTGCTCTCCGGTGGGCAGCGTCAGCGTATCGCTATTGCCCGTGCGCTGCTGCGCGACAGCCCGATCCTGATCCTGGACGAAGCGACCTCTGCGCTGGATACGGAATCTGAACGCGCGATTCAGTCCGCGCTGGATGAGCTGCAAAAGAACCGTACCTCGCTGGTGATTGCGCACCGTCTGTCGACTATCGAGCAGGCTGATGAAATCGTCGTGGTTGAGGACGGTATCATTGTTGAGCGTGGAAGCCATGCTGACCTGCTGGAACACCGCGGCGTTTACGCTCAGCTTCATAAGATGCAGTTCGGCGAATGATTGCACGCATCTGGTCCGGGGAGTCCCCGCTGTGGCTGCTTCTTTTGCCGCTCTCCTGGCTCTACGGCCTGGTGAGCGGCATCATCCGCCTGCTTTATCGTCTGGGGGTGAAGCGGGCCTGGCGCGCGCCGGTGCCGGTTGTGGTTGTCGGTAATCTTACGGCGGGCGGCAACGGCAAAACGCCGGTGGTGATCTGGCTGGTGGAGCAGTTACAAAAACGCGGTATACGCCCGGGCGTGGTATCGCGCGGATATGGTGGTCAAGCGGCGCATTACCCGCTGTTGCTGACGGCGGAAACCACGACGGCTGAAGCGGGTGATGAACCGGTATTGATTTTCCAGCGTACCGGCGTACCGGTCGCGGTTTCCCCGGTGCGCAGCGATGCCGTACAGGCACTGCTTGCCGAACACGCGGTACAAATCATCATCACTGACGATGGTCTGCAGCATTACGCCCTGGCGCGTGATAAAGAGATTGTGGTCATCGACGGCGTTCGCCGTTTTGGTAACGGCTGGTGGTTACCTGCCGGGCCCATGCGCGAACGCGCTTCACGTCTGAAGTCTGTGGATGCGGTGATCGTGAACGGGGGTGAGGCGAAAACGGGTGAAATCCCGATGCACCTGCAGCCGGGTCTGGCAATCAACCTGGTGACGGGGGAACGCCGGTCGGTTTCAGAGTTGCCTTCACTGGTAGCGATGGCGGGCATTGGTCATCCGCCGCGCTTCTTCGCGACGCTGGAACAGTGTGGTGCCCGGCTGGAAAAACGCGTTCCGCTGGCCGACCATCAGGCGCTGGTGGAAGGGCAGGTAGACGCCCTGACCGCACCCGGGCAGTCGCTGATCATGACCGAAAAAGATGCGGTGAAATGCCGCGCCTTTGCGAAAGATAACTGGTGGTATCTGCCGGTTGACGCCGAACTCAGCGGTGAGCAGCCGGAACATTTGCTCAAGGAACTGATTGCGTTGGTGCACTAAAGGCTTACGCGGTTCTGGTGACGCTTTGACTGACAGGAAAACGCATGTCTCTACCGCAACTCTCGCTTTCAGCCGCACGTAATCTCCACCTGGCCGCGCAGGGGCTGCTCAAAAAGCCCCGCCGCCGCGCGCAGCCTGCCGATATCCTCTCTACCGTACAGCGCATGTCGCTCCTCCAGATCGACACCATTAATATTGTGGCCCGCAGCCCTTACCTGGTGCTGTTTAGCCGCCTGGGGAGTTATCCTTCCCAGTGGCTGGATGAGGCGCTCAGCAAGGGGGAGTTGATGGAGTATTGGGCGCATGAAGCCTGCTTCCTTCCTCGCAGCGATTTTGCCCTGGTGCGTCACCGTATGCTTGCGCCGGAAAAGATGGGCTGGAAATACCGACAGGCCTGGATGCAGGAACATGCGGCTGAAATAGAGCAGCTCATCGCGCATATTCAGGAAAACGGCCCTGTACGCTCCGCCGATTTTGAACACCCGCGCAAGGGGACAAGCGGCTGGTGGGAGTGGAAACCGCACAAACGTCATCTCGAAGGGTTATTTACCTCTGGGAAAGTCATGGTGATTGAGCGGCGTAACTTTCAGCGCGTCTACGATCTGACGCATCGCGTGATGCCGCACTGGGACGACGAGCGCGACCTGCTTACCCAGGAGGCGGCCGAGGCCATTATGCTGGAGAACAGCGCCCGCAGTCTGGGGATTTTTCGCGCGCAGTGGCTGGCAGATTATTATCGCCTGCGCCAGCCTGTGCTGAAACCGCTGCTGGACATGTGGCAACACGAGCAGCGCGTTATTTCCGTTACCGTGGAAACACTGGGCGAAATGTGGCTGCATGCGGATCTCCTTCCGCTATTGCCGCAGGCTCTGGAGGGGAAACTTCAGGCAACCCACAGCGCGGTATTGTCGCCTTTCGACCCGGTCGTCTGGGACAGAAAACGCGCCGAGCAGCTCTTTGATTTCAGCTACCGGCTGGAATGTTATACCCCGGCCCCAAAGCGCCAGTATGGCTACTTTGTTTTACCGCTGCTGCATAAGGGACAGCTGGTCGGGCGCATGGATGCCAAAATGCACCGCAAGACCGGCACGCTTGAAATCATTGCGCTTTATCTGCAAGAGGGCGTCAGGGTGACGGCGAGCCTGGAAAAAGGATTAACGTCCGTCATTAGCGAATTCGCGCGCTGGCAGGGTGCCGACGACGTGACGCTGGGCAGGGTACCTGATGGATTGTTTACATCCTGTCGAAGTGGCTGGGAAACAGGCACGCCCTGAAAAGGGAATGTGTTAAGCTTTAGCGATTACCCATACGGAGGAACTATGGATCACCGTTTACTTGAAATTATTGCCTGCCCGGTATGCAACGGCAAACTGTACTACAGCCAGGACAAACAAGAGCTCATTTGCAAGCTGGATAGTCTGGCTTTCCCGCTGCGTGACGGTATTCCGGTATTGCTGGAAAATGAAGCCCGTTCCCTGGTGGCAGAAGAGAGCAAGCCATGAGTTTTGTCGTCATTATTCCTGCTCGTTATGCCTCAACGCGTCTGCCGGGTAAACCGCTGGTGGATATTAACGGCAAGCCGATGATTGTGCATGTCCTCGAGCGCGCGCGTGAATCGGGTGCTGACCGCGTGATTGTTGCCACCGACCATCCGGATGTCGCTCGTGCGGTTGAGGCCGCAGGCGGAGAGGTGTGCATGACTCGCGCCGATCACCAGTCCGGCACCGAACGTCTGGCGGAAGTGGTTGAGAAATGCGGTTTCAGTGATGATACGGTCATCGTAAACGTGCAGGGTGACGAGCCGATGATCCCCGCGGTCATTATCCGTCAGGTGGCCGAAAACCTGGCGCAGCGTCAGGTCGGAATGGCGACGCTGGCGGTACCCATTCATCATGCAGAAGAAGCTTTCAACCCGAATGCGGTGAAGGTCGTCATGGATGCGGAAGGCTATGCGCTTTATTTCTCCCGCGCCACGATCCCGTGGGATCGCGATCGCTTTGCGCTCTCTAAAGAGACCATCGGTGATACCTTCCTGCGTCATATTGGGATCTACGGCTATCGCGCGGGCTTTATTCGCCGCTATGTGGCCTGGGCGCCGAGCCCGCTGGAGCATATCGAAATGCTGGAGCAGCTTCGCGTGCTCTGGTACGGCGAGAAAATTCACGTTGCCGTTGCTGAGGAAGTCCCCGGCACGGGCGTAGACACCCCTGAAGATCTTGAGCGCGTTCGCGCCGAATTGCGTTAATCTTACCGGCATCTCTCCGCAGGGAGGGATGCACTCTCCGCTTTATTTTTCACTTTCTTTTTCCTGATTGATCTCTTCCGGGTGACATCTTCATTAAGGACGCTCATTATAAAAGCAGTAGTCTTAATGGGGGTAATCTCATATGGAACAGCTGCGTGCCGAACTTAGCCATCTGCTGGGTGAAAAGTTAAGCCGGGTCGAATGCGTGAGTGAAAAAGCCGATACCGCGCTCTGGTCGCTTTACGACAGTCAGGGTAACCCGATGCCGCTAATGGCAAGAAGTTTCACGTCACCCGGCGTTGCCAGGCAGCTTGCATGGAAAATGTCGATGCTGGCGCGGGAGGGAACCGTGCGTATGCCGACGGTATATGGCGTGATGACCCATGAGGAACACCCCGGCCCGGACGTACTGCTGATTGAACGTTTACGCGGTGTGCCCGTTGAAGCGCCCGCGCGAACGCCGGAACGCTGGGAGCAGCTGAAAGATCAGATTGTCGAGGCGCTGCTGGCCTGGCACCGTCAGGATAGCCGTGGACTTGTCGGACCGGTTGACAGCACCCAGGAAAACCTCTGGCCGATGTGGTACCGCCAGCGGGTTGAAGTGCTGTGGGGAACGCTTAACCAGTTCAACAATACCGGTTTAACCATGCAGGACAAACGTATCCTGTTTCGTACCCGGGAGTGCTTACCGGCCTTGTTCGAAGGTTTTAATGACAACTGCGTGCTGATCCACGGCAATTTTACCCTGCGCAGCATGCTCAAAGACGCCCGCAGCGATCAGCTTCTGGCAATGGTGGGGCCGGGCATCATGCTCTGGGCACCGCGCGAATATGAGCTGTTCAGGCTCAGCGACAGCGGGGCGGCGGAAGGCTTACTGTGGCATTACCTTCAACGCGCCCCCGTTGCGGAAGCGTTTCTCTGGCGACGCTGGCTCTACCTGCTCTGGGACGAAGTCGCGCAGCTGGTGAACACCGGACGATTCAATCGCGCAAACTTCGATCTGGCAACAAAATCACTCTTGCCCTGGCTCGCCTGAGGATCCTTTCAGCCACTGCCAGAGGCGTCCGAGCGTCTCGTAGCCGACGCGGTCGCTATGCATCAGCCATACCGGGGAGGGGATCGCCCGTTCCCACGGGTTGAGCGGTGCGTCGATGGCCATCTGGTTTGCCGGTGCGGGAAGCGGGTGCAGGCCTTGCTTCTCAAAGAAAATCATCGCACGCGGCAGGTGTGAGGCGGAGGTCACCAGCAAGAACGGGGCATCGCCAATCGCCTGCTTCACTGCAGCAGCCTCTTCTTCGGTGTCTTTCGGGCTGTCCAGCGTGATGATCGAGGAACGCGGTACGCCGAGAGATTCCGCGACCCTGGCGCCCGCTTCAGCCGTACTCACCGGGTTCGTTTTCGCCGCCGCGCCGGTGAAGATCATTTTTGATCCCGGATTCGCCAGCCACAGGCGAATACCTTCGTTCAGCCGTGGCAGGCTGTTGTTGATCAGGTTTGAGCTCGGGGCCCAGTCAGGATCCCAGGTATATCCACCGCCCAGCACCACGATGTACGACACTTTCTGATTTCCCTGCCATGTTGGGTACCTGTTTTCGATGGGGCGTAACAGGCCATCCGCGACCGGTTGCAGGCTCAACAGCAATAAGACCAGCCAGCCGAGCGTGATAAGCGTTTTACCACTCTTCTGAAAGCGACTGAACCACACCAGCGCCAGCCCCAGCGCGATGATGATGAGCAGCAGCGGAAGGGGAAGCATCATCCCTCCAATGTATTTCTTAAGGGTAAAAAGCATCCTTTTTGGTTCCTTTTTTGACCATATAGCAGGTGATTGCCGGTGATATTACACCAGAGAGGTTCATTCTCCGCGCGGGTGTGACAAAATAGCGGTTTTGCAGTTAGCGAGTGGAACTCTCCCAATGCGGGATCGCAATTTTGATGACATCGCGGAAAAATTTTCGCGCAACATTTATGGCACCACGAAGGGGCAGCTTCGTCAGACGATCCTCTGGCAGGATCTGGACACCATTCTGGCTACGTTCGGTGGCCAAACGTTGCGCGTGCTGGACGCCGGTGGTGGTGAAGGGCAGACGGCCATAAAAATGGCTGAACGCGGTCATCACGTCACGCTTTGCGATCTTTCTGCTGAAATGGTCGCCCGCGCGACGCGTGCGGCAGAAGAGAAAGGTGTGAGCGACAACATGCATTTTATACAATGCGCCGCTCAGGACATCGCACAGCATTTGGAAACCCAGGTTGATCTGATATTGTTTCATGCGGTGCTGGAGTGGGTTGCCGATCCGCAAAGCGTGTTACAAACCCTGTGGTCTATGTTGCGCCCGGGCGGCACGCTGTCGCTGATGTTCTACAATGCTAACGGCTTCCTGATGCACAACATGGTTGCGGGAAACTTCGACTATGTTCAGGTCGGGATGCCTAAAAAGAAAAAGCGCACGCTTTCCCCGGACTATCCGCGCGATCCACAGCAGGTTTATGGCTGGCTGGAAGCGATTGGCTGGCAGATTGTCGGGAAGACGGGCGTCAGGGTGTTTCATGATTATCTGCGTGAAAAACACAAACAGCGTGACTGTTTTGACACCTTAACAGAATTGGAAACGCGGTATTGCCGTCAGGAGCCTTTTGTCAGCCTTGGCCGCTATATTCACGTCACCGCGCACAAGCCGCAGATGCAAGGATAACCTATGAGTGAATTTTCCCAGACAGTCCCCGAACTGGTTGCCTGGGCCAGGAAAAACGATTTCTCCATCTCGCTGCCGGTAGACAGACTCTCTTTCCTGCTGGCGGTCGCCACGCTGAACGGCGAGCGGCTGGATGGTGAAATGAGCGAGGGTGAACTGGTGGATGCGTTCCGCCACGTCAGTGATGCGTTTGAGCAAACCAGCGAAACCATTAGCGTCCGTGCCAACAACGCGATCAACGATATGGTGCGTCAACGTCTGCTGAACCGCTTTACCAGCGAGCAGGCGGAAGGAAACGCCATCTATCGCCTGACGCCACTGGGCATCGGCATCACCGATTATTATATCCGCCAGCGTGAATTTTCCACGCTGCGTCTTTCCATGCAGCTGTCGATCGTGGCGGGTGAGCTTAAGCGCGCCGCCGATGCGGCAGATGAAGACGGTGACGAATTCCACTGGCACCGAAACGTCTATGCACCGCTGAAATATTCGGTGGCGGAAATCTTCGACAGTATCGATCTGACCCAGCGCCTGATGGACGAACAGCAGCAGCAGGTGAAAGACGATATCGCACAGCTGCTGAATAAAGACTGGCGAGCGGCCATCTCCAGCTGTGAACTTTTGCTGTCAGAAACCTCCGGTACGCTGCGTGAGCTGCAGGATACGCTGGAAGCCGCAGGGGATAAGCTGCAGGCGAACCTGCTGCGCATCCAGGACGCGACGCTGGCGCACGACGATCTGCATTTTATCGATCGTTTAGTGTTCGACCTGCAGAGCAAACTGGACCGTATTATCAGCTGGGGCCAGCAGTCGATCGACCTGTGGATTGGCTATGACCGACACGTGCATAAATTTATCCGTACCGCGATCGATATGGATAAAAACCGCGTCTTTGCCCAGCGTCTGCGCCAGTCGGTGCAGACCTATTTCGATGCGCCGTGGGCGCTGACCTACGCCAATGCCGATCGTCTGCTGGATATGCGCGACGAAGAGATGGCGCTGCGCGATGAAGAGGTGACCGGTGAACTGCCGCCGGATCTCGAATACGAAGAATTTAACGAAATTCGCGAGCAGCTTGCGGCGATGATCGAAGAACAGCTCGCGGTCTATAAAACCAGACAAGCTCCGCTGGATCTTGGACTCGTGGTGCGCGACTATCTGGCGCAATATCCGCGCGCGCGCCACTTCGACGTTGCCCGCATTGTGGTAGACCAGGCGGTTCGCCTGGGTATCGCGCAAGCAGACTTCACCGGACTGCCGCCGAAGTGGCAGCCAATTAACGATTACGGAGCCAAGGTACAGGCGCATGTCATTGACAAATATTGAACAAGTGATGCCGGTTAAGCTGGCACAGGCGCTGGCGAATCCGTTATTTCCGGCGCTGGACAGCCAGCTGCGTGCCGGTCGTCACATTGGCTTAGACGAGCTGGATAATCACGCCTTTTTGATGGACTTCCAGGAGTACCTGGAAGAGTTTTACGCACGCTACAACGTGGAGCTTATCCGCGCGCCGGAAGGGTTTTTCTACCTGCGCCCGCGCTCCACGACGCTGATTCCGCGTTCCGTGCTCTCCGAGCTGGATATGATGGTCGGCAAAATTCTTTGCTACCTCTACCTCAGCCCGGAACGTCTGGCGAATGAAGGGATCTTCACCCAGCAGGAGCTTTACGACGAGCTGTTGACGCTGGCAGATGAGAGCAAGCTGCTCAAGCTGGTGAACAACCGCTCCACAGGGTCGGATCTTGACCGTCAGAAATTACAGGAAAAGGTTCGCTCTTCCCTGAACCGTCTGCGTCGTCTGGGGATGGTCTGGTTTATGGGTCACGACAGCAGCAAATTCCGCATTACGGAATCTGTCTTCCGCTTCGGCGCCGACGTGCGTGCGGGCGATGACGCGCGTGAAGCGCAGCTTCGCATGATCCGCGACGGTGAAGCGATGCCGGTGGAAAACCATTTGCAGCTCAATGATGAGCATGAAGAGAATCTGCCGGATAGCGGGGAGGAAGAGTAATGATTGAACGCGGTAAATTTCGCTCACTGACGCTGATTAACTGGAACGGCTTCTTTGCCCGAACGTTCGATCTGGATGAGCTGGTCACGACGCTCTCCGGCGGTAACGGGGCGGGTAAATCCACCACCATGGCGGCCTTTGTCACGGCGCTGATCCCTGACCTGACGCTGCTTCACTTCCGTAACACCACTGAAGCGGGTGCCACAAGCGGCTCCCGTGACAAAGGTCTGCACGGGAAGCTGAAGGCCGGCGTCTGCTATTCGGTTCTGGACGTCATTAACTCCCGCCATCGGCGCGTGGTGGTGGGCGTACGCCTGCAGCAGGTTGCCGGTCGCGATCGTAAAGTCGATATTAAACCGTTCGCCATCCAGGGGCTGCCAACGTCCATGCAGCCAACGGCGCTGCTGACGGAAACCCTGAACGAACGCCAGGCGCGCGTGCTGACGCTCCAGGAGCTGAAAGATAAGCTCGAAGCGATCGAAGGCGTGCAGTTCAAGCAGTTCAACTCGATTACCGACTACCACTCGTTAATGTTCGATCTGGGCGTGGTGGCGCGTCGTCTGCGCACGGCATCAGACCGCAGCAAATACTATCGCCTGATTGAAGCGTCCCTGTACGGCGGTATCTCCAGCGCCATTACCCGCTCCCTGCGCGACTACCTGCTGCCGGAAAACAGCGGCGTGCGTAAGGCCTTCCAGGATATGGAAGCGGCGCTGCGTGAAAACCGCATGACGCTGGAAGCGATTCGCGTTACCCAGTCTGACCGTGACCTGTTTAAACACCTGATCAGCGAAGCCACCAACTACGTGGCGGCGGACTACATGCGCCACGCCAACGAGCGCCGCGTCCACCTCGATCAGGCATTAGAATATCGCCGCGAGCTGTTTACCTCCCGTAAACAGCTGGTGGCCGAGCAGTACAAGCACGTCGAAATGGCGCGCGAGCTCGGTGAGCACAACGGTGCCGAGGGCGACCTGGAAGCCGACTACCAGGCCGCCAGCGATCACCTGAACCTGGTGCAAACTGCGCTCCGTCAGCAGGAAAAAATCGAGCGCTATGAAGCGGACCTCGACGAGCTGCAGATCCGTCTCGAAGAGCAAAATGAAGTGGTGGCCGAAGCCGCCGAGATGCAGGAAGAGAACGAAGCCCGCGCCGAAGCGGCCGAGCTGGAAGTGGATGAGCTGAAAAGCCAGCTTGCCGATTACCAGCAGGCGCTGGACGTGCAGCAGACGCGTGCGATCCAGTACACCCAGGCACTGCAGGCATTACAGCGCGCGAAAGAGCTGTGCCATCTGCCTGACCTGACGCCGGAAAGCGCCGACGAGTGGCTGGATACCTTCCAGGCCAAAGAGCAGGAAGCCACTGAGAAACTGCTGTCCCTCGAACAGAAAATGAGCGTTGCGCAAACGGCGCACAGCCAGTTTGAGCAGGCTTATCAGCTAGTTGTGGCGATTAACGGCCCGCTGGCGCGTAACGAAGCCTGGGACGTTGCCCGTGAACTGCTGCGCGACGGCGTGAACCAGCGCCATCTGGCCGAGCAGGTTCAGCCGCTGCGTATGCGTCTGAACGAGCTGGAACAGCGCCTGCGCGAGCAGCAGGAAGCCGAGCGTCTGCTGGCGGAATTCTGCAAACGTCAGGGCAAAAATTACGATTTTGACGAGCTTGAGGCCCTGCATCAGGAACTCGAGGCGCGTATCGCTGCGCTTTCAGACACGGTCTCCAGCGCCAGCGAACAGCGTATGACCCTGCGTCAGGAGCTGGAACAGCTGCAGTCCCGTTCGCAAGCGCTTCTGCAGCGTGCACCGGTCTGGCTGGCGGCCCAGAGTAGCCTTAACCAGCTCAGCGAACAGTGCGGCGAGCAGTTTGAATCCAGTCAGGAAGTGACCGAATACCTGCAGCAACTGCTGGAGCGCGAGCGCGAAGCCATTGTTGAGCGTGATGAAGTCGGCACGCGCAAGCGTGAAGTCGACGAAGAAATTGAACGCTTAAGCCAGCCGGGCGGTGCGGAAGACCCGCGTCTCAATGCCCTGGCGGAGCGTTTTGGCGGCGTGCTGCTGTCCGAGATTTACGACGATGTCGGTCTGGACGATGCGCCATACTTCTCCGCGCTGTACGGTCCATCCCGTAATGCGATTGTGGTGCCGGATCTGTCGCTGATTTCTGAGCAGCTTGCCGGCCTGGAAGATTGTCCGGAAGATCTCTACCTGATCGAAGGGGATCCGCAGTCGTTCGATGACAGCGTATTCAGCGTCGACGAACTGGAAAAAGCGGTGGTGGTGAAAATCGCTGACCGTCAGTGGCGCTATTCCCGCTTCCCTGAGCTGCCGCTGTTTGGCCGCGCCGCGCGCGAAAGCCGCATCGAAAGCCTGCACGCCGAGCGTGAAACGCTATCTGAACGTTTTGCGACGCTGTCGTTTGACGTGCAGAAAACCCAGCGCCTGCATCAGGCGTTTAGCCGCTTTATCGGCAGCCATCTGGCCGTGGCCTTTGAAGCTGATCCGGAAGCGGAAATTCGCAAGCTCAATACCCGTCGCGGCGAGCTGGAGCGGGCGATTGCCAGTCATGAAAGCGACAACCAGCAGAGCCGCGTCCAGTTCGAGCAGGCGAAAGAGGGCGTCGCGGCTCTTAACCGCATTCTGCCGCGCCTGAATCTGCTGGCGGATGACACCCTGGCCGATCGCGTGGACGAGATCCAGGAGCGCCTGGATGAAGCGCAGGAAGCCGCGCGCTTCGTGCAGCAGCACGGCAATCAGCTGGCGAAGCTGGAGCCGGTTGTCTCTGTCCTGCAGAGCGACCCGGAACAGTTTGAGCAGTTGAAAGAAGACTATGCCTGGTCGCAGCAGGTGCAGCGCGAGGCGCGTCAGCAGGCGTTCGCCCTGACGGAGGTGGTGCAGCGTCGCGCCCACTTCGGCTACTCCGATTCGGCAGAAATGCTGAGCGGTAACAGCGATCTGAATGAAAAGCTGCGTCAGCGCCTTGAGCAGGCGGAAGCGGAACGTACCCGCGCCCGCGAAGCAATGCGCAGCCATTCCGCTCAGCTGAACCAGTACAACCAGGTGCTGGCCTCGCTGAAAAGCTCCTTCGATACCAAGAAGGAGCTGTTAAACGACCTGCAGAAAGAGCTTCAGGACATAGGCGTTCGTGCCGACAGCGGGGCAGAGGAGCGCGCGCGCATTCGTCGTGACGAGCTGCATGCTCAGCTGAGCAACAACCGTGCGCGTCGCAATCAGCTGGAAAAAGCGCTGACCTTCTGCGAAGCAGAAATGGATAACCTGACCCGTCGCCTGCGCAAGCTGGAGCGCGACTACTTTGAGATGCGCGAGCAGGTCGTGACCGCGAAGGCGGGCTGGTGCGCGGTGATGCGCATGGTGAAAGACAATAACGTTGAGCGTCGCCTGCACCGTCGCGAGCTGGCATATCTTTCTGCCGATGAGCTGCGTTCCATGTCGGATAAGGCGTTGGGTGCTCTGCGTCTGGCGGTGGCGGATAACGAACACCTGCGCGATGTCCTGCGCATGTCCGAAGATCCGAAACGTCCTGAACGTAAAATCCAGTTCTTCGTGGCGGTTTACCAGCACCTGCGCGAACGTATTCGTCAGGACATCATTCGTACTGACGATCCGGTCGAGGCTATCGAACAGATGGAAATCGAGCTGGGTCGTCTGACGGAAGAGCTGACCTCCCGCGAGCAGAAGCTGGCAATCAGCTCCCGCAGCGTGGCGAACATCATTCGTAAAACCATTCAGCGCGAGCAGAACCGTATTCGCCAGCTCAACCAGGGTCTGCAGAGCGTGTCGTTTGGCCAGGTGAACAGCGTGCGCCTCAACGTTAACGTGCGCGAAGCGCATGCCACCCTGCTGGAAGTGCTGTCTGAGCAGCACGAACAGCATCAGGATCTGTTCAACAGTAACCGTCTGACCTTCTCTGAAGCGCTGGCGAAACTGTATCAACGCCTGAACCCGCAAATTGATATGGGTCAGCGTACGCCGCAAACCATCGGTGAAGAGCTGCTGGATTACCGTAACTACCTGGAAATGGAGGTAGAGGTAAACCGTGGTTCAGACGGCTGGCTGCGTGCGGAATCCGGAGCGCTCTCAACCGGTGAAGCGATCGGTACCGGTATGTCAATTCTGGTGATGGTGGTACAGAGCTGGGAAGACGAAGCGCGCCGCCTGCGCGGCAAAGATATCTCCCCATGCCGACTGCTGTTCCTGGATGAGGCGGCGCGTCTTGATGCGCGCTCCATTGCTACGCTGTTTGAGCTTTGCGAACGTCTCGATATGCAGCTCATCATTGCGGCACCAGAGAACATCAGTCCTGAAAAAGGGACAACCTACAAGCTGGTGCGTAAAGTGTTCCAGAACAGCGAACACGTCCACGTTGTGGGGCTGCGTGGCTTTGCGCCGCAGCCGCCAGAGTCACTGCCAGAAACCACGGCGGACGCTTCCTGACGCATTTTCCGATCCGAAGCGGCGCCCTGGCGCCGCTTTTTTTTTAAACTTAACTTGTGCTTAGGGCTGCGTTATCTTTAAACTTCTTTACATAAGGTAAGGCAACAGCTTAGCCGTCTACCTATAATGAAAGAAAGCCCCAACGTGATGGGCATGTCGTGAAAACAGGGGGCAAGGGATGTTGCTTAAGAAAGAATGTGGTCGTCAGCTGTCGGCGCTTAGTTTATGCCTGGCAGTGATGTTTGCTCCACTGTTAACCGCCCAGGCCGACGAGCCTGAAATTGTGCCGACTGACAGCTCGGCAACGACAGGCACGCAGCCTACGTCGTTGTCCCAGCCGCTGGAACAGTCTCCGGCGACGGCTATCATGGCCGGTATTAAGCCGCTGCCGGAAGGCATCGATGCCGAATCGCTCAGCCAGCAGCTGCAGTCAGGGCTGCCGTCAGGCTACACGCCGGTCTATATCAATCAGCTCACGCTCCTCTATGCTGCCCGCGATATGAAACCGATGTGGGAAAACCGCGATGCCGTGCGCGCCTTCCAGCAGCAGCTGGCGGAGGTCGCGATTGCCGGGTTTCAGCCACAGTTTACAAAGTGGGTTGAGTTGTTAACCGATCCTGCCGTGTCCGGTCAGGCACGTGACGTCGTGCTTTCCGATGCCATGATGGGCTATCTGCAGTTTGTGGCGGGTATTCCGGTCAATGGCAACCGCTGGCTGTACAGCGATAAGCCGTATAAGCTGGCGACGCCGGCGCTGTCGGTGATTAACCAGTGGCAGTTAGCCCTGGATAACGGCGAACTGCCGCGCTTTATTGCCAGCCTCGCACCGGCACATCCACAATATGCCACTCTGCACCAGTCGCTTCTCGCGCTGGTGGGCGACTCGCGTCCATGGCCGCAGATGCGCGGCACCGCGACGCTGCGTCCGGGGCAGTGGAGCAGCGATGTGCCTGCTCTGCGTGAGATCCTGACGCGCTCCGGTCTTCTTGATGGCGGGCCACATATCGCTCTGCCTGGTGACGATCCACAAAACGCGGCGGTCAGCCCGTCAGCGCCCGTGAAAGAGAAAAAAGCGATTGCCGTCAGCAATAAACCTGCAGCATACGATCGTGAGCTGGTTGCGGCAGTGAAGCAATTCCAGGCCGCTCAGGGACTGGGAGCCGATGGAGTCATTGGCCAGACGACACGAGACTGGCTGAACGTATCGCCTGCGCAGCGGGCTGGGGTGCTGGCGCTCAATATCCAGCGTTTGCGCCTGCTGCCTGGAACCCTCTCTACCGGGATTATGGTTAACATTCCGGCGTATTCACTGGTCTATTACCAGGACGGTAGCGAAAAACTGGCGTCACGCGTGATTGTCGGGCGTCCGGATCGCAAAACGCCGATGATGAGCAGCGCGCTGAATAACGTGGTGGTTAACCCGCCGTGGAACGTGCCACCGACGCTGGCGCGTAAAGACATTCTACCGAAGGTCTGGAACGATCCGGGTTATCTGGAACGTCATGGTTATACGGTGATGCGTGGCTGGAACAGTAAAGAGGCCATCGATCCTTATATGGTCGACTGGTCGACAATCACGGCTTCTAACCTGCCGTTCCGTTTCCAGCAGGCACCGGGGGCGCATAACTCTTTAGGGCGTTACAAATTCAATATGCCGAGTTCTGACGCTATCTATCTGCACGATACACCGAACCACAATCTGTTCCAGAAAGATACGCGCGCGCTGAGTTCTGGCTGCGTGCGCGTGAACAAAGCCTCGGAGCTGGCCAATATGCTGCTGCAGGATGCGGGCTGGAACGATACGCGCATTTCGGATGCCCTGAAGCAGGGGGATACGCGTTACGTTAATATTCGACACAATATTCCGGTCAATCTTTACTATCTGACGGCGTTTGTTGGCGAAGACGGGCGGACTCAGTACCGTACAGATATTTACAATTATGATCTCACCGCGCGATCCGGCGCACAAATTTTGCCAAAAGCGGAACAATTAATCAGGTAAATGAAGCAGTTCGGGAAAAATGATTGTCGTAAGTTAGGGTGAATAAGGGGCTATATCGCTGCAAGCCGCGTATTCACTGGGGTTGGGCGCCTTGACGTACCCGGTTTTGCCAGTTAAGGTGCCCTTCGTGCGCTAAGCATATTACGATTTCTTTTACCTGTAGACCTGATTATCATGGACAAATTTGACGCTAATCGCCGCAAACTGCTGGCGTTAGGTGGTGTTGCGCTTGGCGCAGCGGCCATCTTGCCGACGCCAGCATTTGCCACCCTCTCGACACCTCGTCCGCGAGTTTTAACGCTCAACAATCTTCATACCGGTGAGTCGTTAAAAGCGGAGTTCTTCGATGGCAGAGGCTATATTCAGGATGAATTAGCAAGACTTAACCATTTTTTCCGTGATTTCCGCGCGAATAAAATTAAAGCCATCGACCCAGGACTGTTTGATCAGCTTTTCCGCCTTCAGGGCCTGCTGGGTACCAGCAAGCCGGTGCAGCTTATTTCTGGTTATCGCTCGGTTGATACCAATAATGAACTGCGCGCCCACAGTCGCGGGGTAGCGAAAAAAAGCTATCACACGAAGGGCCAGGCAATGGATTTCCATATTGAGGGCGTTTCGTTAGCCAATATTCGCAAAGCTGCGTTATCTATGCGCGCAGGTGGTGTAGGATATTACCCCAGCAGCAACTTTGTGCATATTGATACCGGTCCGGTTCGGCACTGGTAATAACGAAACACAGGAGCAGTATGAACTATCGTATTATTCCGGTTACCGCGTTCTCCCAGAATTGTTCACTCATCTGGTGCGAACAAACTAAACTGGCCGCGCTTGTCGATCCCGGCGGTGACGCTGAGAAGATCAAGCAGGAAGTCGCCGACAGCGGCGTGACGCTCATGCAGATTTTACTGACGCATGGTCACCTCGACCATGTGGGCGCAGCGGCTGAACTGGCTGAACACTACGGCGTGCCGATTGTCGGTCCGGAAAAAGAAGATGAGTTCTGGCTGCAGGGGTTACCTGCCCAAAGCCGCATGTTTGGCCTTGATGAGTGTCAGCCTCTGACGCCCGATCGCTGGCTGGATGAAGGAGAGCGCGTTAGCATAGGGAATGTGACTTTACAGGTGTTGCATTGTCCTGGGCATACGCCAGGCCATATCGTCTTCTTTGATGACCAGTCCCGTCTGCTGATCTCCGGCGATGTGATTTTCAAAGGTGGCGTAGGACGCAGCGATTTTCCGCGCGGCGATCACGGACAGCTGATTCAGTCGATTAAACAGAAGTTATTGCCGCTGGGTGATGATGTGACGTTTATCCCTGGGCACGGTCCGATGTCGACGCTGGGCTATGAACGGCTCCATAATCCGTTCCTTCAGGATGAAATGCCTGTCTGGTAACCCGCATAAAAAAAGCCTGCATAATGCAGGCTTTTTTATAGGCGCAAATTACAGTACGGCGACAATCGCTTCGCACAGCGGCGCCATGTTGTCAGGCGTCATGCCTGCAACGTTCACGCGGCCAGACGCCACGGCGTACACGCCGAACTCTTCACGCAGACGCAGAACCTGCTCTTTGGTCAGGCCGCTGAAAGAGAACATGCCGTTCTGTTTGATGATAAAGCTGAAGTCGCGATCCGCGCCTTTCTCCGCCAGGGTGTTCACAAACAGCAGGCGCATGCGCTGAATACGCTGACGCATATCGTTCAGCTCTTGTTCCCAGATGGCGCGCAGCGCATCGTTGCTCAGGATAGTCGCAACGACAGATGCACCGTGAGCCGGCGGGTTAGAGTAGTTAGCGCGGATAACGGATTTCATCTGGCTGAACGCGCGATCGACGGTCTCATCGTTAGCCGCAACCAGCGTACAGGCACCTACACGCTCATTATACAGACCAAAGTTCTTGGAATAGGAACTGGCAACGATCAGCTCCTGATGCACGGCAGCGAACGCGCGCAGGCCTTCAGCATCTTCTTCCAGACCACGGGCGAAGCCCTGGTAGGCAAAGTCAAACAGCGGCAGCCAGCCTTTCTCTACGGACAGCTTCGCCAGGTGTTCCCACTGCTCAAGCGTTGGATCGATACCGGTTGGGTTGTGGCAGCAGCCGTGGAACAGCACCACGTCACCCGCCTGCGCTTCGTTCAGGCTTGCCAGCAGGCCGTCAAAGTCCAGAGAGTGGTTTGCTGCGTCGTAGTAGGCGTATTCACGCACTTCCAGACCCGCAGAGTTAAACACGCTCTTGTGGTTCGGCCAGCTTGGATTGCTTACCCAGACACGCTTCACAGAGGTGTTTTTCGCAAGGAAATCCGCCGCCACGCGCAGCGCGCCGGTACCGCCCGGGGTCTGAGCTGTACGGGCACGTTTGTCACTCACAATTGCGCTGCCTTTACCGAACAGCAGCTCCTGGGTGCAGCGACCAAATTCAGGGATACCATCAATACCGAGGTAGTTTTTGGTGGTTTCGTTTTCCAGCAGATACTGCTCAGCTTTCTTAACGCTGGTCAGTACCGGAGTTTTGCCGGTTTCATCTTTATATACACCAATACCCAGGTTGATTTTGCCAGGGCGGTCGTCGGCACGAAACAGATCGGCCAGGCCCAGAATCGGGTCGGCAGGAGCGGCGGTAATGTTCTCAAACATGACGAAGTTCCATTGTGATTACAGAAGTGAAATCCGCTATCAGGTTAACGGTAGATTTACAAAATGCCAACCGTTTGCGACGAAAAGCGTGCGGCTTTTCAAAAGTCGCCATTATTTTCTGTCAGGCATAAAAAAACAGGGCCGAAGCCCTGTTCATTAAGCATATAACAAAGTGGTGTACTGATTAGAACTGGTAAACAGCTGCCAGGCCAACCTGGTCGTCGGTACCAACCCAGCCGCCGCCAGTGCGCTTGGCCTGATCTTCGTCGATCAGGTTGATACGGTAGTCAGCAGATACGTTGAAGTTTTTGTTGAAGTAGTAAGTAGCACCAACTTCAACGTACTTAGCCAGATCTGCATCGCCGCCAGATACGGTGTTCAGGTTTTTACCTTTACTCTGGACGTAGGAGAGGGACGGACGCAGGCCGAAGTCGAACTGGTACTGAGCAATGACTTCGAAGTTCTGGGTTTTATTCGCTACGTTGAACACGTCACCATCAGCATCCGGAGTATTAGAACCGGTGCTGTTGCCCAGGATGCTCATGTTGCGGGTTTCTGCATACACAGCTGCCAGATACAGGCTGTTGGCATCGTATTTACCGCCAATTGCCCATGCTTCAGCTTTGTCGCCCTTACCATCGGCCTTCTGGTCAACAGTACGGTTAGCATTGCTGTACGCACCAGTCAGAGCAAAGCCACTGCCGAAGTCATAAGCTACAGAGTAACCAACACCGTCGCCATTCGCACGACGCAGGTCAGCGCGTTCGTTTTTAGCCTGGTACTGGAGACCGAAGCTCAGACCATCAACCAGACCGAAGAAATCGTTGTTACGGTAGGTCAGCAGGCCAGTA
This sequence comes from Enterobacter sp. TCD1-1, assembly GCF_020567405.1. Lineage (NCBI taxonomy): Bacteria > Pseudomonadati > Pseudomonadota > Gammaproteobacteria > Enterobacterales > Enterobacteriaceae > Enterobacter > Enterobacter sp. TCD1-1. Next base: position 684,268 of record NZ_JAJCXF010000001.1, read on the forward strand.
GAACGGCTGGTCATGTAGTTATCAACATAACCACCACCCCAGGTTTCGCCGGACCAGGTTGGCGCCATGTCGGTGTAGGATTCTACATCGTATACGATGCCGTAGTTACGGCCGTAGTCGAGGCTACCAGCGTCAGCCATTTTCAGGCCAGCGAAAGCCAGACGAGTACGAGTAGAGTTGTTTGCAGATTGTTCACCTTCCGCAGAGCTTGCCAGTGCACGGTATTCCCACTGACCATAACCGGTCAGTTGGTCGTTGATCTGAGTTTCGCCTTTGAAACCGATCTGAGCGTAAGTTGAATCTGAGTTATTGGTGTTATCACCATTGGTAACGAAGTCACGCTCAGCATTAACTTTCCCGTACAGATCCAGTTTGTTGCCGTTCTTGTTATAGATTTCTGCAGCGTTCGCTGCACCGGCTACCAGCAGGGCAGGGATTACCACTGCCAGAATATTGCGCTTCATCATTATTTATTACCCTCATTGGTTTTTTTATGACACTCGCCACTGCCGTCAATAAATTCTGTCAATAAATATTTCCGGAACTATTGATGAGAGTTTGGTGTCTTTATGTATCTGACAGGCATCTTTCCATTCGCCGAAGCGTTTCGCTAGCCTGAAAGTGCTACAATTCTCAAGATTAGGTAACCAAAAGAAAATATGTGTAACTAAATGTGTATTTTTGGGAACTTTGTGAACCACCTCAAACTTCAGAGCGTCCTGGCGAATTAAGCGACAGGACATATCCTATATATATGAATTCCTTATGATTAATTTGGATAAAGGCATTTCATATAAACAGACGCTAAACGACTCGTTTTTTCTTATGGCGCCGAAAAGCCTTCTAGATGGCTGTAAAACTGGTTGAAACTTGTGCTATCGCTTGAGAATGTAATAATCGCAATAAGAATGGGGTTTATTTTTTGTGGCTGGATATTTCGTGGAAATAAAACGTAACAACCAGGGATTGTGACGGGGTGATGGTTTAAAGAAGCTGACTTTGCGCTGACGAAAACTGACAATGCAGAATAAAATAATGGCCAGCATAAGCTGGCCATTTTAGTCTTTACTGATTAGAAGCTGGCGTTACGTGGTGTACGTGGGAACGGAATCACGTCACGAACGTTCTGCACACCGGTCACGTAGGCGATCAGACGCTCGAAGCCCAGACCAAAACCAGCGTGCGGTACGGTACCGTAACGACGCAGATCGCGGTACCAGCTGTAGTCCGCAGGGTTGAGACCCATCTCTTCCATACGCGCGTCCAGCACGTCAAGACGCTCTTCACGCTGTGAACCACCGATGATTTCACCGATGCCCGGCGCCAGGACGTCCATCGCCGCCACGGTTTTACCGTCTTCGTTAAGGCGCATATAGAAGGCCTTAATGTCTTTCGGATAGTTTTTAACGACAACCGGCGCTTTGAAATGCTTCTCGGCCAGATAGCGCTCGTGCTCAGACGCCAGGTCTACGCCCCAGTAAACCGGGTTCTCGAACTTCTCACCGCATTTCTCGAGGATCGCCACCGCATCGGTGTAGTCCACCTGCGCAAAATCGGCAGAGACGAAGCGCTCCAGACGAGCTACTGCGTCGCTGTCTACGCGCTCGGCGAAGAATTTCATGTCGTCCGGACGCTCTTCCAGCACCGCTTTGAAGACATACTTCAGCATCGCTTCCGCCAGACCCGCGACATCGTCCAGGTTGGCGAACGCCACTTCAGGCTCCAGCATCCAGAATTCCGCCAGGTGACGGCTGGTGTTGGAGTTTTCGGCACGGAAGGTAGGGCCAAAGGTGTAGATTTTAGACAGCGCGCAGGCGTACGTTTCGCCGTTGAGCTGACCGGATACGGTCAGGAAGGCCTCTTTACCAAAGAAGTCTTTGTCATAGTCCACTTTACCTTCCGGGGTGCGCGGCAGGTTTTCGAGATCCAGCGTTGAGACGCGGAACATCTCACCGGCGCCTTCCGTATCGGACGCGGTGATCAGCGGGGTAGACACCCAGAAATAACCCTGCTCATCGAAGAAACGATGCAGCGCCTGCGCCAGCGTATGACGTACGCGAGCAACCGCACCAATCAGGTTGGTACGTGGACGCAGGTGCGCCACTTCACGCAGATACTCAATGCTGTGACGTTTAGCCGCCATCGGATAGGTATCCGGATCTTCAACCCAGCCGGTGACTTCAATGGCAGAAGCCTGAATTTCGAAACTCTGACCCTGACCCGGGGATGCCACGACCACGCCGGTGACAATAACGGAACAGCCCGTCGTCAGGTGCAGAACGTCATCATTGTAATTGGGCAGAGAATTATTAATGACGGCCTGTACAGGATCAAAGCAGGAACCGTCATAGACGGCAAGGAAGGAGATGCCAGCTTTAGAATCTCGGCGGGTACGCACCCATCCGCGCACGGTGACTTCCTGGTCAACGGCGACACGGCCCTGGAGTACGTCGGCTACAGGCACAACGCTCATAATATTCTCTCTGTTAATAGTCGGAAAAAATAAACACTTGTCCACCCTTATGGGGGGATATCTATGTTACCTGCCATCCGCTATCAGACAAGTAAATTTCGCAGTCAAAAGAGAAGAATTGAGAAATAAATAAGAAGAGGGGAGCCATGAAGGCTCCCTTAAGCGCTTAACTGGCTTTTTTGATCTGGGGAAGATCGAAGGCTTTGCGCAATGCGCGGACAAACGCCTTGTCATGGCAGATGGTTTTGCCCGGGCTGTCGGAGAGTTTCGCCACCGGCTTGCCGTTACATTCCACCAGCTTTATCACGATATTCAGAGGTTTTACCTGAGGGATGTCGCAGGTTAACCGGGTACCAATCCCGAAGCTCAGGTTCACTCTGGCGTTGAAATGGCGATAGAGTTCGACGGCTTTCGCCAGATCGAGGTTATCGGAGAAGACCAGCACCTTGCTCATCGGGTCAATGCCCAGTTTCTCGTAATGGGCAATGGCCTTCTCGCCCCACTCAATCGGATCCCCTGAATCGTGGCGTAGCCCCTGATAACGCTCCGCAAATTCAGGTCCAAAGTCGCGCAGGAAGGCATCCATCGTAATACAGTCGGTAAGGGCGATCCCGAGTTGATTCGGGTACTCCTCAAGCCATGCGGCCAGTGCCGCGCGCTGGCTGTTTGCCAGGTCAGGGCTGATCTGCTGATGCGCCTGGAACCACTCGTGTGCCTGGGTACCCATTGGCGTCAGGTTGAGGCGACGGGCCAGATCGTAGTTACTGGTGCCCACGAACCATGGCTCCTGTTGCAGACGTTTAACGATGGCCTCCTGGACGTCGCGCGAAAAACGGCGACGGGTGCCAAAGTCCATCAGGCGGAAGCGGGACATGTCCAGCCCTGCGGTCAGCGTGGAGAAGTCAGCGAGCTTATTTTCCAGCGAGGCAACCGCCTGCGCTACGCCCGTTTCCGGTGAGCGATAGCGGTGAGCCAGTTCACTGATCACCGCCAGAAGCGGCACTTCCCACATGATCACTTCCCGCCACGGACCTTCAAGGCGAATATCCAGCTTGCCGTTATCGTTAACCACGGTGACCTGCTCCGGTCTATAGCGGAAATCGCGCAGCCAGTTCAGGTAGTCGGCTTTGAAGAAAGGCAGGCCAGAAAGCCACTGATATTCCTCGTCCTGCAGCGTCAGATGCTGCATAGCATTGACCTGTTCACGAATGGCGTCTGCGTAGATACCGAGCAAGTCGTCGCCACGGCAGCGGAATTCCGCCGCGACATGAACGTCATAGTAATGGTGGAAAACGGCTTGCTGCATGTGCAGTTTATACGCGTCGGTATCCAGCAACGTATGCAGAACTGGAGAAGCGAATTGAGTCATAGGTGCGCAGTAGCATCCTCTCACAGGAGCGTTTAGTACAATAAACAACTCCGGAGTATACCTTGTTTAGTGATTTATTGAACCCCGATCACAACATAAGCGCGTTTTATGGTCGAGGGCATTTTGTGCCCCGTGTTATACAAATGTAGCAAAAAAAGGTGTTGACCCTGAAAAGATGAACATTCTGCATAGCGCGTTTTGCGCAACAGGAATATATTGAAACGTTACTCGACAAACGATGCATAAGGTTTTCTATGACACAACAGCCACAAGCCAAATACCGCCACGACTACCGTGCGCCGGATTATCTGATTAGCGAAATCGATCTGACTTTTGACCTGGATGCCACTAAAACCGTTGTCACGGCGGTGAGTCAGGTGACGCGCCACAGCGCAACTGCCGTGCCGCTGCGTCTGGATGGCGAAGACCTGACGCTGGTCTCCCTGCATATTAATGATGAAGCCTGGTCGGACTATAAAGAAGAAAACAACCAGCTGGTCATCGACAACCTGCCGGATCAGTTTACGCTGCGCATCGTGAATGAAATCAGCCCGGCCGCCAATACCGCGCTGGAAGGGCTGTACCAGTCTGGCGTGGCGCTGTGTACCCAGTGTGAAGCGGAAGGGTTCCGCCACATTACCTGGTATCTCGACCGCCCGGATGTCCTGGCGCGCTTCACCACTAAAATCATCGCCGATAAAACCCTGTATCCCTTCCTGCTCTCCAACGGCAACCGCGTAGGTGAAGGCGAGCTGGAGAATGGCCGTCACTGGGTTCAGTGGCAGGATCCCTTCCCGAAACCGTGCTACCTGTTTGCGCTGGTGGCGGGCGATTTCGACGTGCTGCGCGACACCTTCAAAACGCGCTCAGGCCGCGAGGTGGCGCTGGAGCTGTTTGTTGATCGTGGTAACCTGGACCGCGCGCCGTGGGCGATGACCTCGCTCATCAACTCCATGAAGTGGGACGAAGAGCGCTTCGGCCTCGAATATGACCTCGACATCTATATGATCGTCGCCGTTGATTTCTTCAACATGGGCGCAATGGAAAACAAAGGCCTGAACGTCTTTAACTCCAAATACGTGCTGGCGCGCACCGATACCGCCACCGATAAAGATTATCTCGATATCGAACGCGTCATCGGCCACGAATATTTCCACAACTGGACCGGTAACCGCGTCACCTGCCGCGACTGGTTCCAGCTGAGCCTGAAAGAGGGCCTGACCGTCTTCCGTGACCAGGAGTTTAGCTCCGATCTGGGGTCACGCGCGGTGAACCGCATCAACAACGTGCGTACCATGCGCGGCCTGCAGTTTGCGGAAGATGCCAGCCCAATGGCGCATCCAATCCGCCCGGATAAAGTCATCGAAATGAATAACTTCTACACCCTGACGGTGTATGAGAAAGGCGCTGAAATTATCCGCATGATCCACACTCTGCTGGGTGAAGAGAACTTCCAGAAAGGGATGCAGCTCTACTTCGAGCGTCATGACGGCAGCGCGGCCACCTGCGACGATTTTGTGCAGGCAATGGAAGATGCCTCTAATGTCGATCTTTCCCACTTCCGCCGCTGGTACAGCCAGGCCGGTACGCCGATTGTTACCGTCAAAGACGATTACAATCCAGAAACCGAGCAGTACACCCTGACCATCAGCCAGCGCACGCCGCCGACGGCAGAGCAGGAAGAGAAATACCCGCTGCATATTCCGTTCAGCATTGAGCTGTACGATAACGAAGGCAAAGTCATTCCACTGCAGAAGGGTGGCCACCCGGTACACCACGTGCTGAACGTGACCCAGGCCGAGCAGACCTTTATCTTCGATAACGTCTATTTCCAGCCGGTGCCTGCGCTGCTGTGTGAATTTTCCGCGCCGGTGAAGCTGGAGTACAAGTGGAGCGATCAGCAACTGACGTTCCTGATGCGTCACGCGCGTAACGACTTCTCCCGCTGGGATGCCGCACAAAGCCTGCTGGCGACCTACATCAAACTCAACGTCAACCGTCATCAGCAGGGCCAGCCGCTGTCGCTGCCTGTTCACGTAGCTGACGCGTTCCGCGCGATCCTGCTGGATGAGAAGATTGACCCGGCGCTCGCGGCTGAAATTCTGACCCTGCCGTCAGCAACGGAAATCGCGGAGTTGTTCGAGATTATCGATCCGATCGCGATCGTGGCGGTGCGTGAAGCGCTGACCCGTACGCTGGCTGCTGAGCTGGCGGACGAGTTCCTCGCCATTTATAACGCCAACAAGCTCGACGCTTATCGCGTTGAGCACGCGGACATCGGTAAACGTTCTCTGCGCAACACCTGCCTGCGCTATCTGGCGTTTGGTGAAACCGAGCTGGCGAACACCCTGGTGAGCAAGCAGTATCACGAAGCGGATAACATGACCGACGCGCTGGCCGCGCTGGGCGCAAGCGTTGCCGCCGAACTGCCGTGCCGCGATGCGCTGATGCAGGAGTACGACGACAAGTGGCATCAGGATGGCCTGGTGATGGACAAGTGGTTCATCCTGCAGGCGACCAGCCCGGCGGCCGATGCCCTCAGCAACGTGCGCAGCCTGCTGAAGCATCGCTCCTTTACCCTGAGCAACCCAAACCGCGTGCGTTCGCTGATTGGCGCGTTTGCCAGCAGCAACCCGGCCGCGTTCCACGCCGAAGACGGCAGCGGTTATCAGTTCATGGTGGAAATGCTGACCGAGCTGAACAGCCGTAACCCGCAGGTGGCGTCGCGTCTGATTGAGCCGCTGATCCGTCTGAAACGCTACGATGCGAAGCGTCAGGCGAAGATGCGTGCCGCGCTTGAGCAGCTGAAAGGGCTGGAAAACCTGTCTGGCGATCTGTACGAGAAGATTGCTAAAGCCTTAGCGTGATGTAGAAAAAAAGCCCGGTGGGCAGGTAAAAGCAAAACGGCAACCGAGGTTGCCGTTTTTAGTGTTTTCTCCCTCTCCCACATGGAGAGGGCCGGAGTGAGGGTATCAGACATTAGCCTTAACTCGCCGCAACTCCGTTTCCCCTCGCTTCATCACCCGATCCAATACCTCAGCCTCCAGCTCCGCCAGTCTTGCCGAACCCACGCGACGAGGCCGCGGAAGATCCACCGTCAGATCCAGACCGATTTTCCCTTCCTCTATTAACAGCACCCGGTCGGCCATTGCGACGGCTTCACTCACGTCATGCGTCACCAGCAGTACCGTAAAGCCGTGCGCCTGCCAGAGGGATCCAATCAAATCCTGCATTTCGATTCGCGTCAGGGCGTCGAGCGCGCCCAGCGGTTCATCGAGCAACAGCAGGCCCGGACGGTGAATTAACGCCCGCGCCAGCGCCACGCGCTGCTTCTGTCCACCCGAAAGGGCTGCAGGCCATTCATCGGCGCGATTTTCCAGCCCAACGGCGGCCAGCGCCTGGCGGGCTTCATCCCGCCAGCTCCCCTTAAGGCCGAGCCCGACATTGTCGATAACCGTTTTCCACGGCAGCAGCCGCGCGTCCTGGAACATCATGCGGGTATCGTCCTGGATATTCGCAAGCGGCGTTGTCCCTGCCAGAATGTCGCCGCCGTTGGGGGCTTCCAGTCCGGCCAGCAGCCGTAGCAGCGTACTCTTGCCGCCGCCGCTGCGCCCGACAACGGCCACAAACTGTCCGGCGGGAATATGCAGATCCAGCCCGTTAAGAATGGTGTTTTCGCCGTAGCGTTTGGTGACGCCGTTCAGCAGTAACGGGGTCCCCTGATTCAGTCGTGCCGTATTCATGCTTTCGCCTCCTGAAGGGTATAGGCCGGGTTCCAGCGCAGCCAGCTGCGCTCCAGCCACTGGGCGCTGACGTCAGCGAGTTTGCCGAGCAGGGCATAAAGGATAATGGCAACCACCACCACGTCCGTTTGCAGGAATTCACGGGCGTTCATCGCCAGGTAGCCAATCCCGGAGTTAGCTGAGATGGTTTCCGCCACAATCAGCGTCAGCCACATCAGGCCGAGCGCAAAACGCACGCCGACCATAATGGAGGGCAGGGCACCCGGCAGAATCACATGAATAAAGAGGGAAAAACCCGATAAGCCATAGCTGCGCGCCATCTCCACCAGACCGCGATCGATATTGCGGATGCCGTGCCAGGTATTGATGTAAATCGGGAACAGCGTGCCCAGCGCCACAAGGAAGATCTTGGCACTCTCATCAATTCCAAACCACAAAATGACCAGCGGGATCAGCGCCAGATGCGGCACATTACGCAGCATCTGGATGGAGGTATCCAGCAGCCGTTCACCCCAGCGTGAAAGGCCGCTGATCAGGCCCAGGACCAGCCCGATACTGCCGCCGATGGAAAACCCGATCACGGCGCGCCAGGAGCTGATCGCCAGGTGCTGCCACAGTTCTCCGCTAACGCTCAGCGACCAGAACGCTTCTACAACGCCCTCCGGAGAGGGCAGAATGCGGCTCGACAGCCAGCCGGTAGACGATGCGAGCTGCCAGAGCGCCACAATGCCGACGGGTAAAAACCACGGTGCGGTGCGCAGCAGCCATTTTTGTGAGGTGGCAGACATGGTCACTCCTTAGCTCTGTGCGGCTTTGCGTGGAATGAATTCGTTCGCCACGGCTTCGCCCTGAAGCTGAAGCCGCTGCGGCTGTGGCACCTCCGGAATGGCGACATCCAGGTGCGGGAACAGCAGTTCGCCCACCTTGTACGCCTCTTCCAGATGCGGATAACCGGAGAGAATAAAGCTGTCGATGCCCAGTTCGGCGTATTCATTGATACGCGCGGCCACGGTCGGGCCATCGCCGACCAGCGCTGTGCCCGCACCGCCGCGCACCAGACCGACGCCCGCCCACAGGTTCGGGCTGATCTCCAGGTTCTCGCGCTTGCCATTGTGCAGGGACGCCATCCGGTGTTGCCCGACGGAGTCGGTTTTGGCAAATGCGGCCTGGGCTCTGGCGATCGTTTCATCATCCAGATGGGAGATCAGGCGGTCCGCCGCCTGCCAGGCTTCTTCATTGGTCTCGCGCACAATCACATGCAGACGGATACCGAAGCGCACCTTGCGGCCATGGGCGGCCGCTTTCGCGCGAACCTGGGCAATTTTTTCTTTCACCAGCTCAGGCGGTTCGCCCCAGGTCAGATAGAGATCGACCTGCTCTGCGGCCAGATCCTGCGCCACATCCGACGACCCACCAAAATAGAGCGGCGGGCGCGGCTGCTGAACCGGTGGGAAGTAGAGCTTCGCGTCGCGAACGTGAATATGCTTGCCTTCAAAGGTAACGGTTTCCCCTTCCAGCAGGCGTCGCCAGACGCGGGTGAACTCGGCGGAGGCCTCGTAGCGTTCGGTATGGTCGAGGAACACGCCGTCGCCCGCCAGCTCCTGCGGATCGCTGCCCGTCACCAGGTTAAACAGGGCGCGGCCGTTGGACAGTCGGTCCAGCGTTGCCGCCTGACGTGCCGCCACGGTAGGGGAGACGACGCTCGGGCGTAACGCCACCAGGAATTTCAGACGCTGAGTGACCGGGATCATCGACGCGGCGACCAGCCACGCATCTTCACATGACCGTCCGGTCGGGATCAGCACCCCGGTAAAGCCGATTCGGTCTGCTGCCTGTGCAATCTGCTGCAGGTAGCCATGGTCAACCGGGCGTGAACCCTCTTCTGTGCCAAGATAGTGTCCATCACCGTGGGTGGGTAAAAACCAGAAAAGATTCAGACTCATGATTTAGCTCCTTCTTTGCCTGCGGGTTGCCAGATGCGTTCGCGAATAGTGACCTGTTTTGGAACCAGGTGGTTTTGATAGAAGAGGTCGGCCGTTTGCTGCTGAAGCGCGGCGACGTGCGCGTCAACGGGCGTAATGGTGGTCGGCGGACGGTGGTTGAGATAGCTCGCGATCACCGGCTCAGGTAAGCCCATGGTTTTCGCCAGCAGGGCAATGCTCTCCTGACGTTGGCTCTGAGTCAGGGCATCGGCCTGGGTAAAGGTATCCAGCACGCCCTGAATAAATGCGCCGTTCTTTTCCGCATAAGGGCGCGCGGCCAGATAGAACGAGCCGGTTTGCTTCAGCGTGGTACCGTCTTTCAGCACGCGAACGCCGCCCTGCAGCAATGCGGCGGAGTAGTACGGATCCCAGATGGCCCAGGCATCAACGTTCTTCTGCTGGAACGCGGCGCGCGCGTCGGCAGGCGTCAGGTAAACAGGCTGAATGTCAGTGAATTTGAGCCCGGCCTCTTGCAGGGCACGCAGCAACAGGTTGTGTGAGCTGGAACCTTTCTGGAATGCGACCTTATGGCCTTTGAGATCGGCGACGGTTTTAATATCGCTGTTTTCAGGCACCAGGATCACCTCGGCCTTCGGCTTGGGCGGCTCAACGCCTACATAGACGAGGTCCGCTCCCGCCGCCTGGGCAAATATCGGCGGAATATCGCCCGTGCTGCCGAGATCGATACTGCCCACGTTAAGGGCCTCCAGCATCTGCGGGCCGGCAGGGAACTCCACCCAGGAGAATTTGGTGTCCGGGAAGCGTTTTTCCAGAAGCTGGTGGCTTTTTGCCAGCACCATGCTGACGCTGCCTTTCTGATAGCCGATACGTAAGCTTTCCGGAGCCGTTTCTGCGGCATGGGCCAGCGAGGTAAACGCCATCAAACCGGCCAGTCCGATGCGGGTTAAGGTTTTAAACATGGGCGACTCCTTGAGGCTGACCAAACGCCGGGGCCTGGATATCCCGGCGATGCAGGGCATGCCAGAAGGTTTCCAGAGCGTTATCGAGGCGGGTTTGCAGGTTGGGCGTAAAGTGGGGTTTGTGCTGATAGTCGATAACCTGTGAGTCATCGGCGAAAACGCCGTGGAGGATCTCCTGCGCTTTCAGCGCGTTCAGCACCGGCTTCAGGGCATAATCCACGGCCAGTAAATGGGCAACCGTACCGCCCGTTGCCAGCGGCAGCACCACCTTCCCGTCCAGCGCGCGTTCCGGAAGCAGATCGAGCAGGGTTTTGAGCGCCCCGGAAAAAGAGGCTTTATAAATCGGCGTTGCCACGATCAGGCCGTCCGCGCCGTTAAGTTGCTCAATAAGGGTTTTCAGCGCGGGGCTGTCGAAACGGGCGTAGAGCAAATCTTCAGGTTCGAAGTTATGCAGGTTCCAGTGGCACACTTCCACATCCAGAGCATTCAGTTTTTCACGGGCATATTCCAGCAGGGCGCTGGAGCGCGACGGGAATCGTGGACTTCCGGCCAGGGTAATGACGCGCATACTTCCTCCTTATAACTAATTGTTTGCTTTTATCTAACATTCATAACAATTTTTAGGAGTGTGACACCGCGCGTTTATTCCACTAAATGATTTATCTGCAATTAAAATGCGAAAAAGTGCATAAGAAATAGACGGGGAGGTAAACGATTGCGTTTTACGCTGATTTTTTGCCGCAGGTCAATTCCCTTTCGCGCCGGGATCGCCCATAATCCCCTCCCGGTTTGCACACCGGGAATCCAGGAGAGTTCATGTACTACCCCTTCGTTCGTAAAGCCCTTTTCCAGCTCGACCCTGAGCGCGCTCATGAATTGACATTCCAGCAATTACGTCGTATTACCGGAACGCCTCTGGCCGCGCTGGTGCGCCAGCATGTGCCGGTAAAACCTGTGCAGTGCATGGGGCTGACCTTTAAAAATCCGCTGGGTCTGGCGGCCGGTCTGGACAAAAACGGCGAGTGCATTGATGCCCTGGGCGCGATGGGCTTTGGCTCCATTGAAATCGGCACCGTTACCCCGCGTCCGCAGCCGGGAAATGACAAGCCGCGCCTGTTCCGACTGGTGGAAGCCGAAGGGCTGATCAACCGCATGGGCTTCAATAACCACGGTGTTGATCATCTCGTTGAGAACGTTAAAAAAGCCCACTTTGACGGAATTCTGGGCATCAATATCGGCAAAAATAAAGACACGCCGGTCGAGCAGGGTAAAGATGACTATCTGATTTGTATGGAAAAAGTCTACGCCTATGCCGGTTATATTGCGGTGAATATTTCTTCCCCCAATACCCCGGGGCTGCGATCCTTACAATATGGTGAGGCGCTGGACGATCTTCTGAGTGCCATTAAAAATAAACAAAATGAACTCCAGTCGATCCACCATAAATATGTTCCGGTCGCGGTTAAGATCGCGCCGGATCTTTCTGCCGAAGAATTGATCCAGGTTGCCGACAGTTTAGTTCGTCATAATATTGATGGTGTAATTGCGACCAATACCACTCTCGATCGCTCCCTCGTGCAGGGAATGAAAAACTGTGACGAAGCGGGTGGATTAAGCGGCCGTCCTGTGCAATTAAAAAGCACCGAAATTATTCGTGCTCTGTCTGCGGAATTAAATGGCCGTCTGCCGATTATTGGCGTCGGTGGCATTGACTCGGTGATTGCTGCGCGCGAGAAGATGGCAGCGGGTGCGTCACTGGTGCAAATCTATTCCGGCTTTATTTTTAAAGGGCCGCCGCTGATTAAAGAAATCGTTACGCATATCTAATCTTTTCTCCTAATCAGACAACCAGGGCTTTATTTCCAGCCCTGGTTGTTTTATATTCCGTCACTGTTGCTTATTTAGACATTATAGTCTTTTATTAATGGTGTTATAAACGAAGCGGCGATCAGGACATTTTTAGTACAGGACGTTTCGGGGACGGGAGAGAAACATGCGAATTAAACCTGACGATAACTGGCGCTGGTATTTTTGCGACGAGCATGACCGAATGATGCTCGACTTAGCCAATGGCATGTTGTTTCGCTCTCGTTTTGCCCGCCGAATGTTAACCCCGGACGCCTTTTCCCCGTCAGGCTTTTGCGTTGATGACGCTGCGCTGTATTTCTCCTTTGAGGAAAAATGTCGCGATCTGGTGCTCTCGAAAGAGCAGCGTGCCGAGCTGGTATTAAATGCGCTGGTGGCTATCCGTTTCCTGAAACCGCAAATGCCAAAGAGCTGGCATTTCCTGCCGCACGGCATGAACTGGACCCCGGCAACGGGTGATGCGGCCAGCGTCAATCTGAGCGATACCGCAGAAGAGGTGAGCCTGCTGGTGGTGGAGCCCGGCGAAAATGCCGCGCTCTGTTTGCTGGCCCAGCCCGGCGTGACGATTGCCGGGCGGACAATGCAGCTTGGGGATGCCATTAAGGTTATGAACGACAGGCTGAAGCCCCAGCTTCGCGTGGATGCCTTCAGCCTCGAGCAGGCGGTTTAAGCTTCCAGCTGTACGGACGTTTTCGGGACGCAGCTACAGCACAGAATTGTGCCGTCATTTCCAATTGCCGATTTTTTCAACGCACTCACTTCGCCATCCACCAGCCTGATGCGGCAGCATCCGCAAATTCCCGCGCGACAGGAATAGGGGATGCGGATCCCTGCTTGTTCCAGCTGCTCAAGCAATACCTGCTGGTTATTACCCCGGATCACGTTGCCCTGCCAGTGAATCTCTACCGCAGCGGCGACGTTTGTCTCAACGTCGACAAACTCCTCTTCCTGACCCGAGCCGTACACCCTTGCTGGCCCACGGGCGAGCACTTCTACCTCATCACCAACGCGGATCGCGCCGCTGGAGCGCGGGATCAGGTTCTGGCCGAAATCGACATCACCGTTATCCTGCGCGGTGCGGAATGACTGCAGCGTCTTCAACGGTTCGCCGGAAGGGTGCTTCTGGCCTTTCTCCGGGCTGACCGTCGTGAAAATGCAGCGGCTGCACGGCTTCACCACGTCAAAAATGACGCTGCCAATGCGGATCACTTTCCAGGTATCTTCGTCCCAGGCCTCTGCACCCGTCACCACCAGGTTCGGACGGAACTGTTCCATCTGAACGCTGGCTTTGCAGCGGCCTTGTAGATCACGCAGCGAGGCTTCGTTGGTCAGCAGGAACGGGAAGCCATCGGCGAAGGAGAGGGGAACGGCGTCGTGGCGCTTCACGCGACGCGTCAGTTCAGGCCCAACCCAGCGCAGCTGCACGTCACGGGAAAAGAAGCCGCTCAGCCAGCGGTTAATCTCATCCGGGGCGATGCGCGCGGTAAAATGGTTACCCCACACTTCCGTTGGCGCATCGACGGGCGCAAAATCAGCAAAGCGAATCACCGCGCTGGAACCGTCCGGCGCGGTAAGGTGCAAACCGTCGTGAAGCGGGGAAGGGGTAAAGCGAACCATCTGAGGGAACTGGCGTGCGGTAATGAACGTACCGTCAGGCTCGGTGACCATAAAAATACGATCGAAGGCAAATCCGCTCATGTCGGCCAGCGCGTGAGAGACGCCGATGCCGCGCATGGATTTCACCGGATGAATAAAAAGCCTGGATAACGTCGCCACTGCACACTCCCTCGAATGAAAATAAGCCTTCAACTTTATGACATACACGCCATATTAGCTATAATGCGCGACAATTTTCTAAGAGTAAAAGTGACGATATGAATTCTCTGTTTGCCAGTACGGCCCGTGGGCTGGAAGAGCTGTTAAAAACTGAACTGGAAAGCCTGGGCGCGCAAGAGTGCCAGGTGGTTCAGGGTGGTGTCCATTTTGAGGGCGACACGCGGCTTATTTACCAGAGCCTGATGTGGAGCCGCTTGGCGTCGCGCATCATGCTGCCGATGAAGGAGTGCAAGGTCTATAGCGACCTTGATCTCTATACCGGCGTACAGATGATCGACTGGACAGAGATCTTCACCCCGAATGCCACCTTTGCGGTGCATTTCAACGGCGTGAACGACGAGATCCGCAACAGCCAGTACGGTGCCCTGCGCGTAAAAGACGCCATTGTGGACTGCTTCACGCGTAAAAATAAGGAACGTCCCAACGTCGATCGTGAAAACCCCGATCTGCGTATTAACGTCTGGCTGAACGGCGACACGGCAAGCATCTCCCTCGATCTGAGCGGCGCGGGCCTGCACCTGCGCGGCTACCGCGATCGTACCGGCATGGCACCCATCAAAGAGACCCTGGCGGCCGCGATTGTGATGCGCTCCGGCTGGCAGCCGGGCACGCCGCTGCTCGACCCGATGTGCGGTTCCGGTACCCTGTTGATTGAAGCGGCCATGCTGGCCACCGACCGCGCGCCGGGACTGCACCGCGCCCAGTGGGGCTTCAAGGGCTGGGCGCAGCACGATGAAGCGCTCTGGAAAGAGGTCAAAGACGACGCGCAGACCCGCGCGCGGAAGGGGCTGGCGGAATATACCTCTCATTTCTACGGCTCCGATAGCGACCCTCGCGTCATTGAGCGTGCGCGCAGCAACGCCCGCCGTGCCGGTATCGGCGAGCTGGTCACCTTTGAAGTGAAAGACGTGGCGAACCTGACCAACCCGCTGCCAAAAGGCCCGTACGGTACCGTCATCAGCAACCCGCCATACGGCGAACGTCTCGATAGCGAACCGGCGCTGATTGCCCTGCACAGCCTGCTGGGCCGCAATATGAAGGACCACTTCGGCGGCTGGAACCTGTCTCTGTTCAGCGCCTCGCCGGAACTGCTGAGCTGCCTGCAGCTGCGCGCCGATCGCCAGTTTAAAGCGAAAAACGGCCCGCTGGACTGCGTGCAGAAAAACTACCATCTGGCGGAGAAGGCGGCCGACAGCAAGCCGTCCGGTGTGGCGGAAGATTACGCCAACCGCCTGCGCAAGAACCTGAAGAAATTTGAGAAGTGGGCGAAGCAGGAGGGCATTGAATGCTATCGACTGTACGATGCCGACCTGCCGGAGTACAACGTGGCGGTTGACCGCTACGCGGACTGGGTGGTGATTCAGGAATATGCGCCGCCGAAAACCATTGATGCACAAAAAGCGCGTCAGCGCATGCTGGACGTCATTGCCGCCACCATCGCCGTGCTGGGTATTGCGCCAAACAAGCTGGTGCTGAAAACGCGTGAACGTCAGAAAGGCAAAAATCAGTACCAGAAGATGGGCGAGAAGGGCGACTTTATCGAAGTGGGCGAATACAACGCGCGCCTGTGGGTCAACCTGACCGACTATCTGGATACCGGTCTGTTCCTCGACCACCGTATCGCTCGACGCATGCTGGGCCAGATGAGTAAAGGCAAGGACTTCCTGAATCTCTTCTCCTATACCGGCAGCGCCAGCGTGCATGCCGGTCTGGGCGGCGCGCGCAGCACCACCACGGTGGATATGTCCCGTACCTATCTGGAATGGGCGGAGCGCAACCTGCGTCTTAACGGCTTAACCGGACGTCAGCATCGCCTGATGCAGGCTGACGTGCTGGGCTGGCTGCGCGATACCGACGAGCAGTTTGATCTGATCTTTATCGATCCGCCGACCTTCTCCAACTCCAAGCGTATGGAAGATAGCTTTGATGTACAACGCGATCACTTGCGCCTGATGACCGACCTGAAGCGTCTGCTGCGCAAAGGCGGCACCATTATGTTCTCGAACAACAAACGCGGCTTCCGTATGGATCATGACGGCTTAGCAGCCCTGGGACTGAAAGCACAAGAAATCAGCCAAAAAACGCTGTCTCAGGACTTTGCCCGTAACCGTCAAATTCATAACTGCTGGTTGATTACCGCGGTCTGAAAGGAAAAATAAATGTCTTTAATTAGTATGCACGGCGCGTGGCTCTCCTTCAGCGACTCACCGCTTCTCGACAATGCAGAATTGCACATCGAAGATAACGAGCGCGTCTGTCTGGTGGGCCGTAACGGCGCGGGTAAATCCACGCTGATGAAAATCCTTAACCGTGAACAGGGGCTGGATGACGGGCGTATTGTTTACGAGCAGGATCTGATTGTCTCCCGCCTGCAGCAGGATCCACCGCGTCACGTGACCGGCAGCGTTTACGATTTCGTGGCGGAAGGGATCTCCGAGCAGGCTGAATACCTGAAGCGCTATCACGAGATTTCGCATCTGGTGATGACCGATCCGAGCGACAAAAACCTCAACGAACTGGCGAAAGTGCAGGAGATGCTCGATCACCACGGTCTGTGGCAGCTTGAAAACCGCATTAATGAAGTGCTGGCACAGCTCGGCCTGGAACCCGATATGGAGCTGTCGGCGCTCTCCGGCGGCTGGCTGCGTAAAGCGGCCCTGGGCCGCGCGCTGGTCAGCGGGCCGAAGGTGCTGCTGCTGGACGAACCGACCAACCACCTGGATATCGAAGCGATCGACTGGCTGGAAGGTTTCCTGAAAACCTTCAGCGGCACCATCATCTTTATCTCGCATGACCGTTCGTTTATTCGCAATATGGCGACGCGCATTGTCGACCTCGACCGCGGCAAGCTGGTGACCTATCCCGGCGATTACGATACGTATCTGCTGGAGAAAGAAGAAAACCTGCGCGTGGAAGAGCTGCAGAATGCCGAGTTCGACCGCAAGCTGGCGCAGGAAGAGGTCTGGATCCGCCAGGGCATCAAAGCCCGCCGTACCCGTAACGAAGGCCGCGTGCGTGCCCTGAAGGCGATGCGTCGCGAGCGCAGCGAACGCCGTGATGTGATGGGCAGCGCCAAAATGCAGGTGGAAGAGGCGTCCCGCTCCGGCAAGATTGTCTTCGAAATGGAAAACGTCAACTATCAGGTTGACGGTAAAGTGCTGGTCAACGATTTCTCCGCGCAGGTTCAGCGCGGCGACAAAATCGCCCTGATTGGCCCGAACGGCTGCGGTAAAACCACGCTGCTGAAGCTGATGCTGGGCCAGCTGCAGGCCGACAGCGGACGTATTCACTGCGGGACCAAGCTCGAGGTCGCCTACTTCGACCAGCACCGCGCGGAGCTGGATCCGGACCGTACGGTGATGGACAACCTCGCCGAAGGTAAGCAGGAAGTGATGGTGAACGGCAAGCCTCGCCACGTGCTGGGCTACCTGCAGGACTTCCTGTTCCATCCGAAACGCGCCATGACGCCGGTGCGCGCGCTGTCCGGCGGTGAGCGAAACCGCCTTCTGCTGGCGCGCCTGTTCCTGAAGCCAAGCAATCTGCTGATCCTCGATGAACCGACGAACGACCTGGATGTCGAAACGCTGGAATTACTCGAAGAGCTGATTGACGGCTATCAGGGCACCGTGATGCTGGTCAGCCACGATCGTCAGTTCGTTGATAACACCGTGACCGAGTGCTGGATCTTCGAAGGTGAAGGGCGAATTGGTCAATATGTCGGCGGTTATCACGATGCAAAAGGGCAACAGGCACAGTCGCTGGCGACGAAGCAGTCAAAGTCCAAAATAAGTTCTGAACCTGCTGTAACAAAAGCAGAAACTGTCAAGAAAACCTCGGCTAAACTAAGCTATAACCTGCAGCGCGAACTGGAGGGGCTACCGCAGCGTCTTGAAGAGCTGGAGGCCGCGCTTGAGGATCTGCAAACACAGGTTGCTGATGCGTCATTCTTTACTCAATCGCATGACTATACTCAGAAAGTACTGTCAGAACTGTCCGCGGCTGAAAAAGCCCTGGAAGAAGCATTTGAGCGCTGGGAGTACCTTGAGTCTCTGAAAAACGGCGCATAAACAGGGATAACATATGTGTGACCAGCACCATGCCGACAGGCATATTTTATGCTCGCAATGCGATATGCTCGTGGCGTTGCCAGAGCTTGGTCACGGACATAAAGCCCTGTGTCCA
The DNA here is from genome assembly GCF_020567405.1 of Enterobacter sp. TCD1-1. Lineage (NCBI taxonomy): Bacteria > Pseudomonadati > Pseudomonadota > Gammaproteobacteria > Enterobacterales > Enterobacteriaceae > Enterobacter > Enterobacter sp. TCD1-1. The sequence goes on from NZ_JAJCXF010000001.1 coordinate 702,639, forward strand.
CGTTGCGGTGCGACGTTGACAACCGAGTGGGACGCGCCGCGACAGCGTCCCACTGCTTACGCTCTGGCAGCCTTGTTTATGCTGCTGCTCTCCAATCTCTTCCCCTTCATCTATATGAAGGTCGGGGGGATCACCAGCCAGGTGGATTTGCTTGAAATCCCGGGTGTGATGTTCTCGGAAGATTACGCCAGCCTGGGGACCTTTTTTCTCCTGTTTGTCCAGATAGTCCCGGCTTTTTGCCTGGTCGTCATCCTTTTGCTGGTGAACCGCGTCAGGATGCCGGCACCGCTGAAAATCCGACTGGCGCGTATTCTTTTTCAGCTCAAAAGCTGGGGGATGGCCGAGATTTTTCTGGCGGGGATTCTGGTCAGCTTCGTGAAGCTGATGGCGTACGGCGACGTGGGGATTGGCAGCAGCTTTATTCCCTGGTGTCTGTACTGCGTTCTGCAGCTGCGCGCCTTCCAGTGTGTGGACAGGCGCTGGGCGTGGGACGATATCGCGCCAGCGCCGACGCTTGCTCAGACGGTGAAGGTCGGGGTGCCCGGCATTCGCCAGGGGCTTCGCTCGTGCCCGTGCTGTACCGCCGTGCTGCCCGCCGATCTCGACGTCTGTCCGCGCTGCGAAACAAAGGGGCACGTACGCCGTAAAAATAGCCTGCAGTGGACGATGGCGCTGCTGGTCACGTCCGTCATGCTGTATCTGCCAGCCAATATTCTGCCAATCATGATCACCGATTTGCTCGGTGACAAAATGCCCTCGACGATCCTCGCCGGGGTGATACTGCTCTGGGGCGAAGGTTCCTATCCGGTCGCTGGCGTCATCTTTATCGCCAGTATTATGGTGCCCACCTTAAAAATGATCGCCATCGCCTGGCTCTGTTGGGATGCGAAAGGTCATGGGAAACGCGATAGCGAACGCATGCACCTGATTTATGAAGTGGTCGAGTTTGTCGGACGCTGGTCAATGATTGACGTGTTTGTCATCGCCGTTCTCTCTGCGCTGGTGCGGATGGGCGGTTTGATGAGTATTTATCCTGCGATGGGGGCTTTAATGTTTGCACTGGTCGTGATCATGACCATGTTTGCGGCCATGACCTTCGACCCTCGTTTATCGTGGGATCGTGAGCCTGAATCAAGCCATGAGGAAGAGTAAGAGCATGGAAAATAAGAGTGGAGAGGCGAAAGTGCAGAAGGTCAAAAACTGGTCTCCGGTGTGGATTTTTCCCATCGTGACTGCGCTGATCGGTGCCTGGATCCTGTTTTATCATTACAGTCATCAGGGACCGGAAGTGACGCTGATAACCACCAATGCCGAGGGGATTGAGGGCGGTAAAACGACCATCAAAAGCCGTAGCGTGGATGTGGGCGTGGTCGAAAGCGCAACCCTGACGGACGATTTAACCCATGTGGAGATTAAGGCGCGCCTTAATGCCGGCATGGAAAAACTGCTGCACGGCGATTCCGTTTTCTGGGTCGTTAAGCCGCAGGTGGGGCGAGAAGGGATCAGCGGCTTAGGGACGCTGCTTTCGGGCGCCTACATTGAGCTGCAGCCCGGTGCTAAGGGTAACCAGCCAGCCAAATACCAGCTCCTGGACTCACCGCCGCTTGCGCCGCCTGATGCCAAGGGTATCCGCGTGATCCTCGACAGTAAAAAAGCAGGTCAGCTCACGGCGGGCGACCCGGTTCTGTTCCGCGGCTACCGCGTCGGGTCGGTTGAGAAAAGCACATTTGATCCGCAGAAACGCGCGATCAGCTATCAGCTCTTCATCAATGCGCCAAACGATCGCCTGGTCACCAGCAATGTCCGTTTCTGGAAAGACAGCGGGATCGCGGTGGATCTGACTTCGGCAGGTATGCGCGTTGAAATGGGTTCGCTGACCACGCTGTTTGGCGGCGGCGTGAGTTTTGATGTGCCGGAGGGCCTGGATTTGGGCCAGCCGGTTGCAGAGAACACCGCTTTCCGTCTCTTTGACGATCAAAAAAGCATTCAGGATGCGCTCTATACCGATCACGTTGACTTCCTGATGTTCTTTAAAGACTCCGTTCGCGGCCTGCAGCCGGGGGCGCCTGTTGAGTTCCGCGGTATTCGCCTCGGTACGGTTGGGCAAGTGCCATTCTTCGTCCCGGGCCTGAGCCAGATGCTGGATGATGACTATCGCATTCCGGTGCTGATCCGCATTGAGCCGGAGCGTCTGCTAAACCAGATTGGCGAAAATCAGGATATTGCAGCCCATATCTCTCAACTGATGGAACGCGGTTTGCGCGGGTCGCTGAAAACCGGCAACCTGGTCACCGGTGCGCTGTATGTGGATATGGACTTCTACCCGAAAGCACCGCCGATTACCGGTATCCGTGAATTCGGTGGCTATAAGATCATCCCAACGGTGAGCAGCGGCCTGGCGCAGATCCAGCAGCGTCTGATGGAGACGCTGGATAAGATCAACAATCTGCCACTGAATCCGATGATTGAAGCGGCGACCGGGTCGTTACATCAGAGTCAGGAGACAATGCAGCGCCTGCAAACCACGCTGGATAACATCAACAAGATCACGGCGAGCCAGAGCATGCAACAGCTGCCGCAGGACATGCAGAAAACGCTGCGTGAGCTGAACCGCAGTATGCAGGGCTTCCAGCCGGGCTCAGCAGCCTATAACAAGATGGTGGCAGATATGCAGCGTCTTGATCAGGTCCTGCGTGAACTGCAGCCTGTTCTGAAAACGCTCAACGAGAAGAGCAACGCGCTGGTGTTCGAAGCGAAAGATAAAAAGGATCCTGAGCCGAAGAGGGCAAAAGAATGAAAAAGTGGCTATTGATGGTTGGCGCTCTGCTGTTAACGGCGTGCAGTTCAGGGGTAGAGAATAAAAGCTACTATCAGCTGCCTGTGGCGACCCACAGCGGCGGGCAAAGCACGGCGAGTCAGGGAAACCGCCAGCTGTGGGTTGAGCAGGTTGCCGTGCCGGATTATCTGGCAGGAAACGGCGTGGTCTATCAGACCAGCGACGTTAAATATGTGATTGCGACCAACAACCTGTGGGCCAGCCCGCTGGATCAGCAGCTGCGCAACACGCTGGTGGCCAATCTGGGTAGCCAGCTTCCGGGCTGGGTTGTCGCGTCGCAGCCGCTGGGTAACGATCAGGATACGCTGAACGTCACCGTAACGGGCTTCCACGGCCGCTATGATGGTGCAGTGGTGATCAGCGGGGAGTGGTTGCTGAATCATCAGGGGCAGCTGATTAAGCGTCCTTTCCATCTGGAGCTGAAGCAGCAGAAGGATGGCTATGACGAAATGGTGAAAGTCCTGGCTCAGGGTTGGGCGCAGGAGTCGGCCAGTATCGCGAGAGAGATTTCCCGGCTGCCATAAGTAAAATTCATCATCAAAAACCGCAATCGGTCTGTCGCTGATTGCGGTTTTTTTTCGTTTTCACTTCAGGCCGTTACTTGTGCCACGTCACAATTTTTGTACAAATGATCTTCCAGGTAGCTCACAAATATGACACCCGTATGAATTTTGAACATTGACGATGCGACTAATTCGGGGTATTCGTTATCTGTGCCTGTGCAGATAGTGCAGACACTGTTTTCTTTCCACCAGACAAAAGAATGAGGGAAACGAGGCATGAAGAGACAGAAACGAGATCGCCTGGAACGGGCTCATCAACGTGGTTATCAGGCCGGCATCGCTGGACGTTCTAAAGAAATGTGTCCTTATCAGACGATAAATCAAAGGTCACAATGGCTTGGAGGCTGGCGAGAAGCCATCGGCGACAGGGCACTCATAGCCTGATAACGTCTCTTTTAAAAAAGAAACCTCCGCAATGCGGAGGTTTCGCCTTTCCGGGGGTGCAAAAAGCACGATCAGAACGCGGACGTGTCCTGGAACAGGCCAACCTTCAGGTCGCTTGCGCTATAGATCAGACGACCGTCGACCAGCACTTCGCCATCAGCCAGGCCCATAATCAGGCGGCGGTTAACGATGCGCTTGAAGTGAATACGATAGGTCACTTTCTTCGCTGTAGGCAGAACCTGGCCGGTGAATTTTACTTCGCCTACGCCCAGCGCGCGGCCTTTACCTTCACCACCCAGCCAGCCCAGATAGAAGCCAACCAGCTGCCACATCGCATCCAGACCCAGACAGCCAGGCATTACCGGATCGCCGATAAAGTGGCAACCGAAGAACCACAGGTCCGGGTTGATATCGAGTTCTGCTTCTACGTAACCCTTATCGAAGTTGCCGCCGGTTTCGGTCATTTTCACGACACGGTCCATCATCAGCATGTTCGGGGCCGGTAACTGTGGGCCTTTCGCGCCAAACAGTTCACCGCGACCAGAGGCAAGAAGATCTTCTTTTGTATAGGATTCGCGTTTATCTACCATGTTCTCAGTAAGCCTTATTTTAGTGAAGGACGCAGGATAGCTAACACGTGTACGCTGAACAAGTCCGATCAGTTCGAACTAAACCAGCCCAGCCAGCGTAACGGCCATGGATAACGATGACGAGCATCCTGCTGTGTCGCCTGAGCAATACGCTCCTGGATAGTCTGCATCAGGGTGGTTTGCCCTTCGCTATCCCATACCAGGTTTGTCAGTAAGGGTAGTGCATCCTCAATCCCTTCGATGGCCCAGATAGCGAACTGCTCTTGTTCAACCGCATCCAGGATCTCCTGACTGAGGCTTAAATGGCGTGCGTTGGGAGCCGGAATAATCACACCCTGCTTGCCGTTTAAACCGCGCTGCTGACAGATTGAGAAGAAGCCTTCAATTTTCTCGTTGAGACCACCCACAGGCTGCGCACGACCAAATTGATCCACCGAACCGGTGATCGCAATGTTCTGATTGATGGGCACTTCCGCCAGGGCGCTAATTAAGGCGCACAGTTCAGCCATAGAGGCGCTATCGCCATCCACTTCGCTGTAGGACTGCTCAAAGGTCAGCGAGGCGGAGAAGGGGATCTGTTGCTCAAGCTGCAGTTCAGACATCAAAAACGCCTGCATGATCATCATGCCTTTGGCGTGAATGTTTCCGCCCAGCTCGGCTTTGCGTTCGATATCGGTAAACTCGCCATCGCCAATATGCACAACGCAGCTGATACGAGACGGCTCCCCAAACGCGCGCGGATGGCCAGGAAATTCAATCACCGACAGGGCGTTAATCTGCCCGACGCGTTCGCCTTCGGTTTCCACCAGAATTTGTTCCAGCAGAATTTCATCCTGCATACGGTCAGCAAGATAGCCTTCTCGCCACTCTCGCTGAGCCAGCATCTGGGTGAGTTGTTCTCCGGTGAACGCACCGTTACCGCTAATCACACCTACTTCACGCAGCTGCTTGCCGATCCAGAGCGGGCAGAGTGGCAGCGTTTCCTGGTCACCGGTATAGCGCACCGCTTCGCGGATCAGGCCTGGCCACGCGTCAGCCGCAGGCGTTGGCAGCGCAAAACGTTCGGCAACGGCCATCACCCACTGACACCACTGCGCCATATCGTCGGCATCGGCAATCTGGATATTGTCTTCGTATTCGCTATATACCGCCTGCTCAGCCAGTTCCGGCTCCATTTCCTGGAAGTCCGCCAGCGATTCACGATCGCCCGTCAGCACGACGGTTAACGACAGCGGCATAGACGGAACAGAGACGGGCAGAGGACGGGACTCATCGTAGCCTACCCAGTCGAAACGTTGCTGGTGCACGATGGTTTTCAGACGCATCCACAGCAGCGGCTGCGAGAGCAGGGTACGCAGCGAGATGATCAGGACACCGCCATTTGCGCGATGTACCAGTCCCGGCTGCAGCGAAAGCTCGCCGTTAAACTGGCGCAGACAACCAAAGAGTTGTTCTGCCTCGACCCAGTTCGCGGTAATCACCTCGCCCTTGGCGGCAAAACGACCGTCGGCCTGTGCCGCCGGTTCGAAAGTGACATCATGTCCCGTAATACGATACTGGCCGCCAAAAACGGCATTCGCTTCCGGCTTTAACTGACGCACGGCATCCCCGAACAACGTCAGGTATTCCGCTTCTTCCGGGGCTTTGAGCAGCATGAAAGGCGCAGTTGCCCATGGGCTTAATGCCTGCTCCAGCGCGTAATGCAAACGGGGCTGCGTATCGCTAAGGATGAATTCGTGTTCTTTTGCGAGATCTGGCTGTGCAAACAGTTCCTGATAACTTTCGGTATCCGGAACAAGGTCACGCCATGCAAGTTTCGTAATGGTCAAAGTTGATGTTTTTTAGTCAGATGTAAAAGCGTGGAGTATACCGTAAGCGGGGGGCTGTACCCAAGCAGGATTGGGGATTTCGACAGGGTGATTGGCTGCATTCACTCACAGGATATGATTTCTTTTCAGCAGATTGCTAAAAAACTGATATTCTGAACAGAGTTACGTGGTAACACTGAGATCGCAATGAAATATCAACAACTGGAAAATCTCGAAAGCGGCTGGAAATGGAAGTACCTGGTCAAAAAGCACCGTGAAGGGGAGCTGATCACCTGCTACATCGAAGCCAGCGCTGCACAAGAAGCCGTGGATATTTTGCTGACCCTCGAAAATGAACCGGTACAGGTTAACGGCTGGATTGAGAAACACATCAATCCTGCCTTGTTAAACCGGATGAAGCAAACTATCCGTGCGCGACGCAAACGGCATTTTAATGCTGAGCATCAGCACACTCGAAAAAAATCAATCGACCTGGAATTTGTTGTCTGGCAGCGGCTGGCCGGGCTGGCGCAACGACGGGGCAAAACGCTGTCGGAAACCATCGTGCAGCTGATTGAGGATGCAGAACATAAAGAGAAATACGCCAACCAGATGTCGACACTGAAGAACGACCTTCAGGCGCTGTTGGGTAAAAAGTAGATTTTTTTACTTTTCTTCAGACAATAAAAAACCCCGCATTGCGGGGTTTTTTTATAAGACGATAACTTATGCCGCTGGCTGAGTTACAACGTCTTTGATGCCTTTAACTTCGATCTCTACGCGACGATCTGGAGCCAGGCAGTCGATCAGTGCAGCGCGAGCTTTCACGTTGTCACAGGTGTTGCCAGTAACTGGGTTAGATTCGCCCATACCACGTGGGGAGATCTTGTTAGCTGGGATACCTTTAGAGATCAGGTAATCAACAACAGACTGAGCACGTTTCTCAGACAGTTTCTGGTTGTAAGCGTCAGAACCGATACGGTCGGTGAAGCCCAGAACCACTACAGAACCGTCTTTAGGATCCAGGTTGCTCAGCTGGGTGTACAGCTGATCCAGTGCCTGCTGGCCTTCTGGTTTCAGAGTCGCTTTGTTGAAGTTGAACAGAACGTCAGACTTCAGAGTGAAGTGCTTGGTCTGTACTTCTGGAGCTGGAGCCGGCGCTGGAGCAACAACTGGTGCTGCTTCTTCCTGCTGGCCGAAACGGTAGGAAACACCTACGCTCAGCATGCCGTTGTCTGGACGAACACCAACGGTGTTGCCGTCGCCGATGTTGTTAACCCACTGGTATTCCAGACGGGTAGCGATGTCACGGGTCATAGCCCACTCAACGCCACCAGCGAATACTGGGGAAACACCGGTGTCATGGTCGTCGCCAGCGATGCTGTTGCTGGAGTCAGCGCGCCATACCATGCCGCCCAGACGGGTGTACACGTCCAGATCGTCAGTTACTGGGTAACCCAGTTTAGCGGTCAGCTGAACGCCCTGTGCTTTGAAAGCGCCGTTTACGGTGTCGCCTTTGTATGGCATACGACCTAACCAGTCGTAACCCATTTCAAAACCAACATACGGGTTAACCTGATAGCCACCGAACGCACCTGCACCAAGCTGGCTCTCGTGAGTTGGGCCATCATTGTTCAGGCTGCTGTTGTACCAGCCAGTGTCGTGGAACTGAGACCAGCCCAGTTTACCACCTGCATACCAGGTATTATCTTTCGGAGCGGCCTGCGCTACGGTAGCGAAGCCAGCCAGTGCCACTGCAATCGCGATAGCTGTCTTTTTCATTTTTTGCGCCTCGTTATCATCCAAAATTCGCCATGAAAGTCTCAAGAGAGAATCACGGTTAAATCCTTCACCGGGGGGCGTGGTCAAATATAAATCTACCGATATCTTCGGCTTAGGCCGAGCACCCCTGGCGATGTAAAGTCTACAACGTAGCTGAAAACTTACAAGTGTGAAGTCCGTCAGGCATATGAAAAAAAAAGTTCCGTATACCGATTATTTAACATTTTTCGAACGAATTTTGTGCAATAAAATGAAGGAGAACCGCACCAGACAAGCCTTGCCGCAATTTTGAGGTCGGGAACTAAAACCTCATCTTGCGGTCAAAAAAAATTCCAGGAAAAATCTTAATTTCACTCAATGATACAAATTTGAGTGAATTTTTAGCCCTGAAAGTTGTCCTCTGCGGTAAGAATCCGATCGAACCGGACGCATAATGAACCCGATCGCATTCCCTTCTTCAGCAGCTTCAGTCAGGCGGAAATGTTCCTCTTCCGTTAACTCTTCCGGTAACCAGCCAATCACCACGCTGTAATTCCCTGTGCGTAACGCGCGGATCATCGACTCAACGGTATCGCAAGGCGAGAGCTGATTAATCTGCATGACCTTGGTCAGCGGTAGGCCAGCGGACTGAACCCACTCACGGCTAAGCTTTTGCTGTGGCGTGAGCCAAAGCTGCCAGCGCGATTGCTGACCGAGCTGTTGTAATAACGGTAGTAACAGAAGTTGCGTTAACAAGGGCTGGTCTTCACGATAAACCACTTCACTGATAAGCCCTGTGGAAACACGCTCGACGGAATTCTGCGCGACATTGCCTGCGGCAGAAGAGAGAGAGATTGCGCGATTTGCATAGCCTGAAGTGTGCATATTCATTCCAGCCCTGTAGTTACTGTATGGATATACAGTAACCCCTGTATGCCCAAAGATCAACCTCATTTTCGGAAAGCGACTCGCAAAATTCATTCAATCTTGATGCCCCTCGAAAAATCATCTTGCTCAACGACGATAAGTTGCCTATTTTCCTGCTAACGGATCCGCTAGTAAGAAATTTTGTTGTTAGTCTATGATTCTGAAGGGAAATATCATGAAAAAGATATCTTATGAACGGATTTATAAATCCCAGGAATACCTGTCCCCGTTGGGCGAGATTCATCATCGCGCGCTGTTTGGCGGCTACACCCTGGCGGTGGATGATGCGGTCTTTGCCATGGTGTCCGATGGCGAACTTTATCTTCGTGCGTGTGAGGAGAGTGCAAAATACTGTGTAAAAAACGCCTCCTCCTTTTTGACGTTGATGAAGCGAGGCAGACCGGTGCTGCTCAACTATTATCGTGTGGATGACGGGTTATGGCAGGACAGGGAGCGGTTGCTTCAGCTCTCCTCGTTTGCGCTCAGTGCGGCAAGGAAAGAGCGCTACCAGCGTCATCAACGAAACCGTCTTAAGGATCTGCCGAACCTGACCTTTCAGCTTGAAGTCTTGCTCTTTGAAGCCGGTATCACCAATGAAGAAACGCTGCGGGCGCTGGGCGCCAGAGCGAGCTGGCTGAAGATGCGGGCTAAGAATAAAGCACTCAGTATTAAAGTTCTCTTTGCGCTGGAAGGGGCTATCGAAGGGCTGCATGAGGCGGCACTCCCGGCAGGCATCCGCCGGGAGCTGACGGAGTGGTTTAATGCGCTGCCTGAGCCACAGGAGAGTCGTTCCTCCAGGTAGCGATGTGCTGTTGCAGCCGGCAAATTTCAGGCAGCAGAGCGATAAGCAGGCCTATCTGCTGAAGAACCAGCGGCGCTTTGCTGTCGTTTCCCGGATCAAGATGCGCAATGCGTTGAGCCAGTTCATCCAGAGCCTGTTGCACACGCGGTTCATCGGCTGGGCGGTGATGCAGTGCATCATCGACATAGCAGACGGCGTCATCAAGGAGGTTGAGAATTCCCGGGTTGGTGAGCTTCTCACGGTGGGCCCCCAGCGTCGAAATATAGCTGGTGAACGTATGGTTAAGGCAAAGCAGGCGAAACGCGGTTTCACGAATCTCTGCCGTGGCGCGTGGCTCCGTTGACATGTTAGAGACAACGGAGGCCAGTTCAGCATCACTGTTATGCGCGTCGCGACGTGCTATCCGGTAAGCCAGACGGTTATCGCGGCCCTGGTGATACTGCTCCAGAATAGCGTCAAGGTAACGACAGTTGGCATTCATCGCCCTGTCTACCACGCGCGGCAAATTGCGAAAACGCCAGTCCGGCCAGATAAAGCTGACCGCGGCCCAGGCGATCGCGCAGCCAATCAGCGTATCAATCACGCGGGGCAGGGCGACTTCAAACCCTTCACCCAACAGATTAAAGCAGAGCAGCACCAGCAGCGTGATGAACATGGTGGCATGGGCGTACTGCACGTTGCGAAACGCGAAAAACAGCACGCCGGTGATCACGATCAGAATCAGCTGCCCTTCGACGGAAGGCACGAAATAGAGCACCGGCAGGCCGATTGCGACGCCGACCAGCGTGCCGATAATGCGCAGCGCAAGACGGTGTCGGGTGGCGTTATAGTTCGGCTGACAGACGAACAGGCTGGTCAGCAGGATCCAGTAGCCATGATGCAGCCCGGTTATCTGGATAAAGGCATACCCCACGCACAGCACCAGCGACATTCTCACCGCGTGGCGGAAGAGAGCCGACTCCGGGGTAAAGTTGCGGCTCAGGCGAAGCCACATATCGCTAAAACTGTGCACGCTGTCATCAGCAAGCTGATTGTCCACTTCACTGCCCGGAAGCGCCATCGCCTGCTCGGACTCAATGGTCGCCAGCTGCGCGTCAATCGCCCGCAGGTTGTTCAGCAGAAAGCCCAGCGCTTTAATGTGTTCCGGTGACGTTCCGCTGGCCTGAACGCGGTCGAGCGCCGCGTCAAGATGGCTGAAGACGCGTTCAAAACGTGGGTCATGCTGATAGGGCGTGCGCAGCAGAATGGAGCGCGAGAGCTGCTGGCACGCCTGGGACTGCATGGACAGCAGGCGCTGGAAGCGGAACATCACGTCGCTATAGCGGAACTTCTCGCGCAGGGCGGCATATTGAACGTGCGAGGAGCTGGCACGCTCATGAATGTCCTGAGCGGCAAAATAGTAGTGTAAGGTTCTTCGCGTTCCGCGCTGACCGCGATCGCCACGCAGACGGGTCAGCAGAGAGGCTTTTGTCTGGTTGAGGGTGGCAACCAGCTGGCCATTAGCCAGCGCCAGATCGTAGAGCGGCGCCTGGCTTTCTTCCTCGATATCCGGGTCGAACAGCCGGGATTTCAGTTCCAGATAGTGGGCTAGCTGCTCAAAGCTGCGGGCAAGGTTGTCCTGCAGAGGGCGAACCGGGAAGAGAAGATGACCGGTTAAGGTCAGCAGGTTATACCAGATGGCACCGAGCAACAGCAGAACCGGCTGCTGGTACCACTGGTCGTAGAGGGATGCGCCCAGCATGGTGTAGATGGCGATCAGCAGGGCGCCAAACGCGATAGTGGCATAGCGCTGCCCAAGGCCGCCCAGCAAAATAAACCCGCTGGTTGAGAGCGTCAGACCCAGGGCAAACAGCCAGGGCCAGGGGAAAAGTAACTCAACGGACGCTGATGCAATAAAAAAGCAGACGAGCGTGATGACCAGGTTACGTAAACGCCCGGCCAGACGATCGTCCAGGTCCGCCAGCGCCCCGGCCACGACGCCCAGCGTGAGTGGGATGGTGAGCTTGACATCATTCAGCCACCAGGGCAGGGCAACCGTGCCGCAAAGCGCGATAAATATCCTGACGTTATAAAGCCAGGTGCTGTTCCAGGTATAACGGCGAAGCAGTGGGCTTAGCATAAACGCGGCCAGTCCTTAGTTACTGAAAACGACGACGCGCATTGGCTTCACGCGCCGCCTGGGCCACTTCGACCGGAACAACCCTGCGCCCGACGGGCCAAAGAGCGATAGCGGCGATCTTAAAGTTCGCGATCCCCACCGGAATACCAATAATCGTGATGCACTGCGCAATCCCCGCAAAAATATGCATGATGCAGAGCCACCAGCCGAAGAAAATCAGCCACAGAATGTTCAGCAGGGTTCCGCCCGTATTCATCAGGGCGTTTTTGTTCTCCGGATTCAGCTCGTCAACGTGGATGGCTTCATTCCCGTAGGGAACGAAGGAGAGTTTTGTGATTTCCCAGCAGGAGCGGGTCAGGGGGAGCGTAAAAATCAGGACGATACTCACCAGCGTGGCAAAAAGCCAGGAAAGGGTGGTGGCAAAACCGCCCAGCACAAAATTCAACACATTCAGAACGGTACGCATAAACCCTCACTTCCTTTCGATAAAATTAACGCCCAATGATTGTAACGTTTTTTTAGGCTGGAGCACCTTAAAACTGGCAGTTACACTGTCAGGTAAATTATCTCTTCGTGGATTTGGCGGAACATGGAACTGAAAGCAACGTCGTTAGGCAAACGTCTGGCGCAACACCCATACGACCGGGTGGTTCTCCTTAATGCCGGGGTGAAAGTCTCCGGAGAACGCCACGAATACCTTATTCCGTTTAATCAGCTTCTGGCTATCCACTGCAAACGCGGGCTGGTGTGGGGCGAACTGGAGTTCGTACTGCCTGACGATAAAGTCGTGCGTCTTCACGGCACCGAGTGGGCAGAAACCCAGCGTTTTCATCATCACCTGAACGCGCTCTGGCAGCGGTGGAGTCAGGATATGAGCGTGATTGCCGCCGGGGTGCTTCAGAAGGTGCTGGACGATATCGCGCAAAGCAACGCGCAGCATTCGTGGCTCACCCGTCAGCAGACCGCCGGGCTACAGCAAAAAATCCGGCAGGCACTCTCGGCGCTGCCGATCTCCGTGACGCGTCTCGAGGAGTTTGACAACTGTCGCGACGCCTGGCGCCAGTGCCAGGCCTGGTTGAATGATAAGGATAAAAGTCGGCTCGCCCATAATCAGGCCTGGACGGACGCCATGCTCACCCAATACGCCGACTTTTTCAGTACGGTGGAGTCTTCTCCGCTCAACCCGGCCCAGGCGCGCGCGGTGGTTAACGGCGAGCAGTCGCTGCTGGTGCTGGCGGGCGCCGGTAGTGGTAAAACATCGGTGCTGGTGGCCCGTGCCGGCTGGCTGCTGACCACCGGGGAAGCGGTCGCCGATCAAATTCTGCTTCTGGCCTTTGGTCGCAAGGCGGCCCAGGAGATGGACGAACGGATCCAGGAACGTCTGCATACCCGGGATATCACGGCCAGAACCTTCCATGCCCTTGCCCTGCATATTATTCAGCAGGGCAGTAAAAAAGTGCCTGCTATCAGTAAGCTGGAAAACGACGCGCAGGCGCGTCAGGCGTTGTTTATCAAAACGTGGCGCCAGCAGTGCAGTGAGAAAAAGGCGCAGGCGAAAGGATGGCGTCAGTGGCTTGAGGAGGAGCTCAACTGGGATGTGCCGGAAGGCAGCTTCTGGCAGGATGACAAACTGGCGCGTCGGCTGGGTTCACGGCTTGACCGCTGGGTTAGCCTGATGCGAATGCACGGTGGAACGCAGGCAGAGATGATTGAAAGCGCGCCGGAGGCGATCCGCGATCTGTTTTCGAAGCGGGTCAAGCTGATGGCGCCGCTGCTGAAGGCCTGGAAAACCGCGCTGAAAGCGGAAAATGCCGTCGATTTTTCCGGCCTGATCCATCAGGCCATCATCATTCTTGAGAAGGGGCGTTTTGTCAGCCCGTGGAAGCATATTCTGGTGGATGAGTTCCAGGACATCTCTCCGCAGCGCGCAGCGTTGCTCTCAGCGCTGCGGGCGCAAAATAAGCATACCTCTCTGTTTGCGGTGGGGGATGACTGGCAGGCCATCTATCGCTTCAGCGGGGCACAGCTTTCGCTGACGACCGCATTCCACCACTATTTTGGCGAAGGCGATCGCAGCGATCTGGACACGACCTACCGCTTCAATTCACGGATTGGTGAAATCGCCAACCGCTTTATCCAGCAGAACCCGCATCAGCTGGCAAAACCGCTCAATAGCCTGCGGCAAGGGGATAAAAAAGCCGTGACCCTGCTGGCGGACGATCAGCTGGAACCGCTGCTGGACAAGCTCAGCGGTTACGCCAAGCCCGATGAGCGTATCCTGGTGCTGGCGCGTTACCATCACCTCAAACCCGAGGCGCTGGAAAAAGCGGCCACCCGCTGGCCGAAACTGCAGCTTGAATTTATGACGATTCACGCCAGCAAAGGGCAGCAGGCCGACTATGTGATTGTCATGGGGCTGAAAGAGGGCAGCGACGGTTTCCCGGCTCCGGCCCGCGAGTCGGTCATGGAGCAGGCCTTGCTGCCAGTGCCGGAAGACTTCCCGGATGCCGAAGAGCGGCGTTTGCTGTATGTGGCCATGACCCGCGCGCGCCATCGCGTGTGGCTGCTGTTCAATAAAGAGGAGCCATCCGTGTTTGTCGATATTTTGAAGAGTATTGATGTGCCGGTGGCGCGAAAGCCTTAACGAAGACGGGCAAGGATGGGTAGGCCGGGTAAGGCGTAGCCGCCACCCGGCAAAAAAAGCTACTTCAATCTCTCTGAAAGATAACGCTGATAGTCCGGAATAAGGATATCTACCGGTGAGTTAAACTGCGGCGATTCGATGATGAAATCCGCCGTCGAGAGGTTTGTCGCCACCGGAATATTCCACACCGTCGCCAGACGCAGCAGGGCTTTGACATCCGGGTCGTGCGGAACCGCGTTCAGCGGATCCCAGAAGAAGATCAGCACATCAATCTTCCCTTCGGAGATCTGCGCGCCGACCTGCTGATCGCCACCCATCGGGCCGCTCAGCATGGCGTTCACCTCCAGACCTGTTTCGCGCTGGATCAGGTTACCGGTGGTGCCGGTTGCCGACAGGGCGTGCTTTTCCAGCAAAGACTGATGGCGGCGAACCCAGTTAAGCAGCATTTGTTTACAGTGATCGTGCGCCACCAGAGCAATGTGTTTGCGTTCCGGGAGCGTGCGTGTTGTCAGTTCCATAATCATATCCATCAGGTTAACTGCCTACACGATGACGGGAACCGTTTGACGCTGCAAGAGAAAGGCGTAAAAAATGTGGCTTATGATGAAGGTTGTTGTTTTGCCCACTGTAAAAACCGGGCCCGCGTGTCGGCATCGGCCTGCTGGAACCAGAATTTAAGGCGTTGTTCCGTCAGGGTCTGGGACTGGGGAGGAATGACGTCCAGTTCTGAGACGCCGGAAAGCAGCGTACTGTCGTCAGCCATCATGGTGGCAAACTGGGGAAGCGACGCGCGTTTACCCGCTTTGTTATAGGTCTGCGTCGCGGCCTCGTAGTCCGGACCTTTCGGTGAGGTCGTCAGCGCCAGAATATCCAGCTTCACCGGAATCGGCATCGCATCCCCGTCCAACAGTTCAATGCGGGGAGACGCGTCGAAGGCCGCCGATTCCTTCTCGGTTTCAAGACGAGGCAGGGTAATGTTAACCTGACTGATTTGCCGGGTATTAAAGCTGACAATCAGCGGCGGGGAGATATACATCCTTTGCTCGTGATTCGCCAGACCGATCGATTTTTCCACCCGGAATACCAGCTGATGCGGCCCGTTATCCAATTCGATGCTGTCCGCACCGCGCAATAAGGAACTGGAGACCTTTTTTCCGTCCAGTACCAGGAGATCAATATCGGTAGAGAGCCGGAGCGTGGTAGCAAAAACGCAGACCGGCATCACTAACGCAATCAGAGCAGTGGCAATACCGGTTTTCATAGAAGGCTCCCGTCAGAAATCCTGTCGCCGCATTAATGTATCTAAATTTTTCGAGAATCATGTTTACTAACATATAGACATATTTCGCCGTTTTGCCCTCATGCGTCGGTATGGGATGGATGGTTGAGATGTGCGGTTTGGCGTACACTTTTAAAAAAGCCAGGAGAAAAACCATGAAAGAGAACGATATTGCCGAGATTCTGACATCCACGCGTACCATTGCGCTGGTGGGCGCGAGCGATAAACCCGATCGTCCAAGCTATCGGGTGATGAAATACCTTCTCGATCAGGGCTACCACGTCATCCCGGTCTCGCCAAAAGTGGCGGGGAAAACCTTACTGGGCCAGCAGGGTTATGCCACGCTCGCTGACGTGCCGGAAAAAATTGATATGGTTGATGTCTTCCGAAACTCCGAGGCGGCGTGGGAAGTGGCGCAGGACGCTATTGCCGTCGGGGCGAAAACGCTGTGGATGCAGCTGGGCGTGATTAATGAGCAGGCTGCGGTGCTGGCGCGGGATGCGGGGTTAAACGTCGTCATGGATCGCTGTCCGGCGATCGACATCCCCCGTCTGGGGCTGGCGAAATAATAAAAAAAAGCCCGTTCATCGGGCTTTTTTTACACGCTTAGTTCCGCAGGCGCGGAGCCTGTAACTGTTTGCGGATAGTCTGAGCAAGTTCATCCATAGTGGGTTGCTCCGGATGCTCTTCCTGCAGCTCGCTGCTTAGCTGCGCTTCAGCAAGATAGGTGTGAACGGGTTGTCCATCATCCCCCTCCATCACCACATGGTACCAGGGCGCGGCGCGAAGCTCTGCGTTCACCGCCAGTTCGTCTGCTGACGGTTCATCAAGGGAATACTCCGGGTCGATATCCACGACCACACCCAAATACCCGAGCAAAGTGTGGCGGACCTGCTGGCCGATACCGAATTTGCTGGCAATCATAGTCACCTCCCGGGAAATACGACTTACACGTTATGTGCGGGCAATATTTCTCTTTTCAAGTTACATGACGCGACAGGCAAACCCTTTCAGATACAGTCCTTCCGGGTAGGTAGCAATCACGGGGTGATCGGCTGCCTGACGGAACTGCTCTATAAATTGTACATCACGGCCAGCATCTATTGCGGCATCGGCGATGATTTTCTGAAATAAATCTGTGGTCATCAGGCCGGAGCAGGAGAACGTGAGCAGAACTCCGCCCGGGTTCAGCAGCTGGATGGCCAGCATGTTGATATCTTTATACCCACGGCAGGCGCCCATCAGCTGGCTTTTGTTTTCCACAAACTTTGGCGGATCCATCACGATGACGTCGAACTTCTCGCCCTGGTCGCGGTATTTACGCAGCAGCTTGAAGACGTCGTCGCGTATAAATTCGGCTTTGCTCAAGTCCAGTTTGTTCAGCTCGACGTTCTGTTTTGCCACGTCCAGCGCTTCCTGCGAGGTATCCACGCTGACCACCTGGGCACAGCCGCCCATCAGCGCCGAAACGGCGAAACCACCAGTGTAGGAGAAGCAGTTGAGCACGCGCTTGTCGGCAACGTACTGACGCGTAGCCAGACGGCTGTCGCGCTGGTCAAGGTAGTAACCCGTTTTATGCCCGCCCTGAATATCTACCAGCAGCTTCATGCCGTGCTCTTCAATCGGCAGCAGGGCAGGCGGCAGTTCGCCGGTCACAGGACCTTGTGTCAGTTCCATACCCTCTTTTTTGCGCACCGCCACATCGCTGCGGTCGTAAATGGCGCACTGCGGGAACAGCGTTTGCAGGGCGCTAATCAGCGCAGCGCGCTGGTATTCCGCCCCGGCGCTCAGAAGCTGTAGCACCAGGAAGTTACCGAAGCGATCGATGGTCACGCCCGGCAGACCGTCAGATTCACCGGCAATCAGGCGGTAGCTGTCCAGCCCGTCGCGTTTTGCCAGCCACTCACGCCACTGCTGCGCCTGCTGCAGACGACGCACGAAGAAGTCGATGTCGATGGTTTCGTCTTTATCGAAGGTCCAGACGCGGGCACGGATCTGGGACGCTGGCGAGTAGGCGCCTCGCGCTAACCATTTCCCCTGGTGGTCCACGATATCAATGGTTTCACCGAGGCTGGCTTTGCCTTCCATACGGGCAACCGCGCCGGAAAAGACCCAGGGATGACGGCGCAGTAATGATTTCTCGCGCCCTTTGGCTAACACTAAACGTACACTCATAATTTGCTGTTCTGTCGATTTCAGGGAAATGGCGCGTAGAGTAGCACATCAAAACGGATCAGAGCTTGTTGAAATCATTTTCTGTTGTTCCTGATCGCGTCGCACGTAAAATAATCAAAGCGATGGAGTAATTAAGCTCGTTACCGTTAAAAAGCCGGAGGGAATCAAAATGGATATTGCGTTACTAAATAAGGGAAGAAACAGGGCATGGTCTGAGACCATGGTTAATCTGGAGGCGCGTAAGCTCGTTGATACAGCCAACCAGTTATCAGCCTTCTACCTTCAGGACGGGCTTTGTCGTATCAAGTTTGTAGAAGAAATAAAACAGGTCGTTGAAAAGGAGTTTGCAACAGCGCGTCGTGCCAGAACAGATGAAGAATGTATGGTTTGCATCAAGAATCTTCGAGCTGAAACGGAAAATCTTCGTGAGCAAGAGCATCTGCTAAGAACCCGCGCCGCGCAGCTTTATGCAAAAGTCGAGTTTGTCAGGGAAAATAATAAAATTGTCGGATATGTCATTTCGGCAGTGAATGTTGTGCTATCAGGCGTCGTTTTGTTTGGTGGATTTGTGATGTTATCCACTATGGGGCCGATAGGCATGTTTGCAGGAGCTGTCCTTATTGCTGATGGAATTAACGGGTTGACCCGGGAAGTACTCAACTTTGATCTACCAGCAGGACAAAAACCTTCACAGGGAATGATTGCTGATACCGTTATGGAAACAGCTCAGTTTATGGGGTTCAGTCCCAACTCAGGATTGGCTTTTTATAACGGTGTTACTCTTGGTGCCAGTGTCTATAGTATCGCTGGACTAGCCCGAAAAACGGGAGCGTGGAGATTGTTTCGATGGCTTCCACACGATTACTATCGCAAAGTCAGTACGATGGGCGCGCCTAAACTCACGATGAAGATTGTCGGATATGGCGTTAAAGCCAAGGTCATTTTTGATCTGATAACAACAGATAACGGAATCCGTTAATCTCTGGTGCTTTTTCGGTAACGCCAGGATTTATACGACAGTACAGGAGGCTGTGCGAGAGTCATAATGCTTACCCCTATGATAATCGCCAGCCCCCACGCCAATGCTTTGAGAGGTGAACTGAAAACGACAAGTATAATCAGGATCGTGAAGCATACACTGGCTACCCAAAGTAAGGTATTAAATCGACGGGCGAGATCGTAAATCGCCTCTTCAAGCGTTCCACCGTATCTCTCAACGTTATTTTTTATCTTCTGCAAGTCAGACAGTGTGAAACCAGAACGCAACAGAGCTTCATCAGTGACATTCATATCGTTTTCCTTTCACGCAAAAAATCCCATTTACTGTTTGTACACGTACATACTCACGGTGCGTAGAGTAGCACATTCAGCAAGGCGCAATCATCTGCGGATGCCGTTGAGCGTTTCGGCACAAAATCAAATCGCTTAGGCACATTGGGGCATTGTTGCGTGCTTTATCTTAGGGCTTCCGGTTCAGCAAAGGAAATACCCATGAAAAAGCGCAGTGTCATCACAATAGCCGCTCTGACGGCAATGAGTTTTCAGGTTTTCGCAGCAACGTCTTTCAGCGTGACCAGCCGGGATATTTCCGGCGACCGGCGGTTAGCGTCACCGCAGGTGTTTGAGGGATTTGGCTGCCATGGAGGGAATACCTCACCGCAGCTGGTGTGGGAAAATCCGCCCGCGGGTACGAAAAGTTTTGCCATTACGGTCTATGACCCGGATGCGCCTACCGGCAGCGGCTGGTGGCACTGGACTGTAGCCAACATTCCCGCGAAGACAATGACGCTGCCCGCTGGTGCCGGTAACCCAAATGGCGAAAAATTACCTGCTGGCGCTGTGCAGGGGCGTAATGATTTCGGTTATTCTGGATTCGGCGGCGCATGTCCCCCTGCCGGGGACAAGCCTCACCGCTATCAGATTACCGTCTGGGCGCTGGACGTGGATAAACTGCCCGTCGACAAAAATGCCAGCGGCGCGCTGGTCGGTTTTATGCTCAATAGTCACGTTCTGGCAAAGGCTCAGTTAACAGCAACCTACAGCAGATAAGGATGGCGGGGTGCAGGAGTTCCATTTTCGACATAAACATCTCACGGCGGGTGAAGTGAGTGCCAGCAAAATGCATCGCCTGCACCAGGTTAAGCTCTTTTTCCCGGCGATTTGCCATATCACTCACGGCAGTAAGGTGATTGTGCAGGATGATAACCGCCTGGTGGCCACCCGGGATGAGCTCATCATTATTCCTGCCAATACGGCGATGGAGATCATTAATCAGCCTGCAAACGGTCTGTTTCACTCGGACTTGCTGATGTTATCGCCGGAAATTGTTGCCGAGTTTAAAGCGCATTACCTGAAATCCTGGCCGCGCACGACGCTGCATTCGCTCTGCGCTCCGCTGAGCGAGGGGCTGGCGTTTATGTGGGATAACCTGCTGCACGCCGTGCGTCAGGAGTTACCGGAGGCGCTGCAAAAACATCAGGCCTTCGGTCTGTTGCTGGCATTGCTGCATGACGGCGTGGCAGGTCCGCTGCTTATTGAGCGAAACAATAACCTGACCGAGCAGGTGCGACAGTTCATCATGCTGTCGCCCGCCAGAGCCTGGACCGCGCAGGATGTCGCCAGCCGTCTCGCATTAAGCGTGCCGACGCTGCGCAGGCGGTTACGCGAGGAGTCACAGAGTTTTCGCCAGATTGTGGAGGAGGTGAGGATGGGCGTTGCGCTGTCACAGTTACAGTCAACCCGATTACCGATCGGCGAAATCGCATTACAATGTGGGTATCTGTCCAGCTCTCGTTTCACCGCCCGTTTTCGGCAACACTACGGCTGTTTGCCGAAAACGCTACGTTAAGGAGAAGAAGAATGTCAAAAGTCTGCACTATTGCCTGGGTTCACGGCGTCGTTCAGGGCGTCGGGTTCCGCTACAGCACTCAGCGCGAGGCCGTTCAGCTTGGGCTAACGGGATACGCGCGCAACATGGATGACGGCAGCGTTGAGGTGGTCGCCTGCGGCGAAGCGGAGCAGGTCGACAAGCTGGTGGCGTGGCTGAAAGCGGGCGGGCCGCGCAGCGCGCGGGTTGATAAGGTGCTAACGGAACCGCATCAACCCGGCCGGGAGTACGTTAACTTCGGTATTCGCTACTAAATGCACTTCACCGGTTTAGGCAGGCCGGCAATTTTGGTGGCCTGTTTTGCCGGGCCTTTCGGGAACAGACGATACAGATAGCGGCTGTTGCCTTTCTCTTCACCGAACTTATTGGCCATCGCCTTGACCAGCATGCGGATGGCCGGAGAGGTGTTGAATTCAAGGTAGAACTCGCGGACAAAACGCACCACTTCCCAGTGTTCGGGGGAGAGGGTAATCCCTTCGTTTTCCGCAATTTTCTCCGCCAGCGGTTCGCTCCAGAGCGTCGTATCTTTCAGATAGCCTTCGCTATCGGTCTCAATTTCCTGGCCTGCAAAAATGAACATAATCTTCTGTCGTAGGTGAAAAATCGGCGACAGTGTAGCAAAAAAGCGGGCCCAGGATAAACCGTGACCTACAGGAGCAGCTGAAGCAGATTGTTGGCATTGAGCTTCTTTAGTGCGTTGCATTTATGGGTTGAAACCTGTTTCTCCGACATGTGCGTCACGATGGCAATGTGGCGGACCGGCAACCCGGTCAGCATCAGATCGAGCACGTTGAATTCAGGAACGGTCAGGCAGCAGTCCAGGCTTCGAACGCGACGTGGCTCTTTTGCCAGCAAATACGCCGCATCGGCAACGGCGATCCTGTCGTCGATGATATAAAGCGTTAGCGTACTGAAACGCTTGCGTAAATGCGTCGCCAGCGCCCACCCCTTTTCGTTGCAGACCAGATAAAGGCTACCTTTCCAGCGGGCGGCTTCCAGCCTGAGCAAAATGTTGATCAGCGCCTGATGCGTCGCCGCCACGGAAAAACGGCAGCGGACAACGACCACGCGGCGGGTAAGCAGCGTTGGCTGCCATTGTACGGTATCGCTTATGACCTCTGGCTGGACGCCCCGACGCAGCAGCGCATAGCGCAACCCTTCGGCGTAAAATCGATTATTGTCGAGAATGGCGTAACTCACGGTGACCTCGTTATAACGTGCTGGGCGTATAGATAACGCGCAGCGTGCCGGTATAGTCGCCTGCGTTTTTGCTGCTGGCGGCAAACGCAGGCGTTTTCAGGATAATCGGCGCAGGAATGCACAGTACGCTTTCGCGTCCGCCCGGCAGCACGACCTGCCGCAGATACTGCGGATCGTTAGTGCCTTGCCAGACTATGGTTTTACCGTTCGTGACGGTTTCGGTTGCGCCTGTGATGGGATTAGTGACGGAGACCCGATAATCGAGTCGATCCCGCGCGTCGGTCTGGCTTCCACCGCGCCGCCGGATAGAAAACGCCCCTTCGGCACGTCCCTCTGAGGGAAGCCCGTCATCCTCAAAGCGCAGATAGGCGCGGGTGCTGGTGCTGTTTTTGCCGTCGTACAGGCACATATCCAGCGTGTTTTCCCCCTGGATCTCGCTCCCCCCGGGTCGCCCCGGGAAGTTGGTCAGGTTGAGGTTAACGATGGGCGTGGAGTGCGGAAAGGCCGGCAGATAGATCTGCTGGTTTCCTGGGTCGACCACCTCAATGCGAATATTGGCCTGCCATTTGGCGATGGTGAGATAGCCAGGACAGCCGACATTCACGTCATTGAAGTTCCCGCCGCAGTCGGCGCTTCCCCACTGGCGCAGGTTCTGCTTCAGCGTGGCGGTCCAGATCCCCGGCAGGGCGAGCTTATCCAGTTCGCTTTTCACGATATAGAAATCGAAGTAGGGCTCTCTGTTCCAGGCTGAGACGTCGACCGTTCCTCCTGTCACGAAGCTGGCGAAAGTAAACACTTTATTGTTGATAAACATGTAGTGATCGCCATACACCTTGATATCCACCGTCTTGCTGGTGAGGGCATGCGTAAAACGCAAGTTGATGGCATAAGGCGCAGCTGGGTTCGCCGAGAACCAGACCGGGGCGTTCATGCAGGCGCCGTTCGTGGTGTCAGTCCGGGACTCACAGGTCAGGGTGTTACGCCCCCACTTTTGCGGATCGGCGGGGTCATAACCACCCGATTCATGAAACCAGATGTCAAAACGCGCAGGCGGTGCCATACGATCGAAACTGATCCCAACGCTGGAGTTTCGTCCCGCGGGAGCGCCAGCCAGCGTCTGGCCGGCCCACAGGCTTAATAACAGTAAAATAAAGAGGCACTTAATCACATCATTTCCCTTTAGTGAGGCTATCGGTATTCATGGCTGTCGGGCCAGCAGGGACCGACCGTCCGGCCAGCATCAGCTGCGCCTGCTGCTGGACGGCATCCGGCAGGGCGGAGAAGGTTAATTCCTTACAGGGAATCGAACCGACGTAACGCACGACGTCGCGCATACTCTTCACGTTCAGCGCGCACTGATAAAATTGCTGCTGACGCACCAGGTAGAGGTTATGCAGCAGGGCGTCGCTTTGGGCGCTAAACCCGCCGTTGCCAAGGTCACTCCAGCCGTTCACGTTCAGCGGCACGCCGCCGATAAACGGCGAATGGTGCTCGTCGGTTAACTGGCCAAGCCAGGTGTAGCTTGCGGTCGTTTGCACGTCCCGGCGCAGCAGTTTGCCTGGCACCATAAACAGCGTTCTGCTGCCTGACCCTTGCGTGATTTCACTGCTGGCTCCCCGGGAGACGTCCAGCGATTCGTTAATCGTCAACGTCGTCTGCTGATAGCCCGGTACCGCGAAGAGGGCGCGGCTATTGCCCGGAATGTCTGCGCTCCCGCTGTTATCCAGCGACACGGCGACGCGCGGATCCTGAGCATCTTCCGGCGTCGCCACGTTCACCGCGACGGCGGAAGCAGGGCGACCGTCGCTCCAGCGGCCCAGCCACAGGCCAGAGCGGGAAAGCGCGAGCGTTGAGCTGTAGTTGCCGCTGCTGCTCAGCGTATGGCGACGATCCTGACGATCCCAGGCGTCGCTGACCGTCAGGCTTCCGTTGCCATATCGTCCGCCCTGGCGCGTATAGGCTGAGGTATTCAGCGAGTCGCTGTTAATGCCCGACGCGCTGAGGCCATACTCATTTTCACCGCGGGCATCGGCATACCAGTTATGCGCCACGCTGTAGCTCAGCTGGTTTTTTTCACGCTGCTGGTGCTGCCATGTCGCGCCCAGAGAGGTGTAGCTTGACGCATCACCCTGACGGTTATGCGCCATGGACAGGCTCACGCTCAGGTAGCCGCCTTTATCCCTGCCGTCGCGGGCGTCATCGTTACGCATGAAGAGGTTAATGCTGCTGTTAATGTTCAGGCCATGGGTGCTGAAGGCATTGCTCAGGCCAGCCTGCCAGGCCCGCGTGCGCGAGCGGGTCATATAGACTGATTCCCAGGGCAGACCCGCATCGTGGCGATCGTCACTGTCCGGCAGCTCCCGGCGTGAAACGTACCGGCCTTCGTTGCGGTTATCTGAATACCCCAGGCTCGCATACCAGGCGCCGACCGGGACGGAGAACATCACCGAGAGGGTGCGATAACAGCCGTTCACGGCGTCAAATCCCGCGCTTTGGGTGTTGCAGTTTTCAGCGGATAACGCGTTGCGATAGACGCTCAAAGAAAAACCGTCGTTGTAGCTGATTTGCTGGATATTGCCGCGCTGGCCTTCGCTGCCGTAAAGGTAGCTAAACCGGGTACTCAGCACGCCATCGATCGGGCCCGCGTTGAAGCCCCGGCTCCAGTCGAGCGCGTTCTCCAGGAAACGCTGGTTTTTCTTGAACGTTGCCCCGCTGGTCAGCGCCAGCGTCGGGGTGACGGGCAGACGAACGCCCGCCTGCGCAACCGCGCGGCGTTCTTCGTTTTGATCGCTGTTATCGGTTTCGCCCGCCTGCAGGAACCACTCGACGCGGTCAAATGGCGTAATGCCGGTTCGGGTAAACGGCACCTGCTCGGTGCGCGTCAGCCGGTTATTTTCATAGATGGAGAGCGTCACGGTGTAGCTCCCGTCCGGGAACGAACGCGTGTCCAGGGTTTGCGCCCCGGCATTCAGATAAAAGCTCGCCAGCAGCTGATTTCCCCGGCGGGCATCGATACGCGCGTCATGGGAAAGCAGCACGGTAACAGGGGTTCCCTTCGACTGCTGAACCGGGTTCATCCATGCTCGTGTTGAACCCGTGCGCAGGCCGCGAATTTTGCCCAGCGGCAGCTGGCTGAGGTTGATATTTCCGCCCGCGTTACTGAACAGATCGCGGGTATCCATCTCACCTAACTGGACATAGTACTGACGCAGGATATCCTGGCGGAACCAGGCGTTGTTGACGGTGACCTCCTGCTGCTGCTGGTGCCGTGAACGCTGCCCCAGCCAGGTCCAGTCGAGATTTACGTAGCCGTCCTGGGTGAGCGCCAGCGCGCCGTTGCCCTGCACGGTTGCCGACTGATAATCCCTGTCGGCCACGAAGTTAATGTTCTGCTGATGGATCAGCGCATTTTCGGTGCCCTGAGTGGGCTGATACCATTGATTCTCTGCCGTCTGCTTAGGCAGAAATTTCTTGTCCAGGAACAGGTTAATGCGGGCGTTATTCTCGTCATAAATAATGGCCGCGCGGTCGGTATTGATGTAATCACAGCCCGTTGCGGAGCCGTTGCTGCTGCAGGCCAGGTTGCCGTTACGGGCAAGCGGAACGGCCAGCGCGGCAGACACGGTGGCAACGAGGGATGGGTCGTCATTAAACCGGCGTTTGATGGCCGCTACCACGGTTTCAGGTGCGACAAAGCTGACCGTTTCAAGCGTGATATCCGTTTCAAAAAGGCCAAGCGCCTCGCCGTAGAGGTTCACCTCTGTCCACAGGCGCTGCGTCTTCGCCAGGTCTTCAAAACCTGGCGGGACGGCCATCCCTGCGCAGGCGAGTTGGATGGAAGCGGGTAACAAAGCAACAAAGAGGAGGGTATTTCTGTGAAACGCCATGAACGAGCCTCGACATCATCCTGACGTCAGAGGGTGAGCACCCTCTGACGTTATTCCTTAGGTGCTGTGGTGTTACGCACCGCCTTCCGTGGTCGTCGCCTGCGTCAGCATCAGGCTGACAACGCCGCTGTACTGACCGGTTTTCAGAATGCCTTTGGTGGTCTGGGAAATGGTCAGCGGCAGTACCGCTGAACCGTTTTCAATGCTGCCCGGGAACAGTTCGGCGCCGGTATATTCCACATCTGCGGTAGAGAGGGTTTTATCACCCAGAATCACCGTCATTGGGATGGTCTCCGCACCGTCGGCATTCGCCAGCTTCGCGGCGCTTACCAGACGGACTTTTACGTTGCTGGTCGCGGAGTTAGACCACACCTTGGTATTCAGGCGGTAGCTTTCCAGGCCACGGCCAGGCAGGTACTGCATATCGATGCTTGCCGGCAGCGGCGTGTTATCGGCCTGGGTCATATCCAGCTGTGAATCAACGCTGGCGTTGACGGTAATATCTTTTTGAATCGCCAGCGCGTTAACGGACGTGGTCATCGCGGCAACAATCATCAGAGGTTTAAAATACTTACGCATTGATATCTCCATATTTACAAATGAGCACCCTGGCTCTTTAAACAAACCCTTTGGGGTCTTTACGGTAACGTCGTGTTATTGCACGACGGGTAAATCAGCTTCTTCAGCGGTTTTATTCAGCCAGTTGAAGTAGCGGAATTTATATTTCTGGCCTTGTGCCTTCGCGAGCGTTTTTAATTTCCGTTCGGTATCCGGATAAATCGTCGCGTCTTCTTTAATCCATCTGCACGACGAATCCGCATCACAAATACCGATCTCTCTGAGCGGCACGCGCAACGTGCCGTTGTTTTTTAACGTTCCCCTCTGAGGGTCAATCGACAGCGAAACCACGCTTTTTTCCGGTGCGAGATGGATCAGGGCGCCCCAGATTACATTGACGCCCAGTCTTGCCGTCGCAGCAGGGCTTTCTGCCTTGCCCGGAATAATGCTGTCAGGCTGCTTGACCCCTTCAAAATAGACGCGCCAGGTCGTCTCTTTTTCCGGGGGCGTAAGCGATACCAGGCGAACCACGCGCATTGCGCCTGCCGCAAGGGCGAATTTTTCCGGCGTGACAACAACGCCACCCTCTTTCCACGACGCCACATCAATCTCTTTTTCCAGGGCCGTGCCGGGATTAAGAATTTTCTTTTGCCTCACCCGAATGAACTGAATATCATCCGTTTTTGACGCCACCTTAATTTGCGCCGCACCGGACTTATCCACGTTAAGTTCCATGGGATACACGCTCATATTGGCCAGTGCCATTTCCGGGAAAAATGGCAATGACAGCGCGGCGACATAAAAGGCGGTTGTGACGCTCACTCTTTTTTTCTGTTTCACGATCAAGTCTGCCTGCTCTGAGTTTAAAGGCGGCGCGTTAACACCAGGACACCGTCTGCTTTCGTATCGCTTCAGGGCAGGGAAACTTTAACCAGAACAGCGGTTTGTGAAAATTTGTATTAATTAACTCGTTATATACAGTTTTTTATCCTGATTTTCTGGCTTTAAGGTTGTATAGTTAAGCGAAAATACCGCGACCAGGGATGGAGAGAAAATTCCTTCTGATGAAAAAATAAGCAAGTCAGGAGGGGGTTTTCATGTCGATGTACCAGGGATTAAAAAGCATGCGGTAACAGCCGAGAATAAAAGATGTTTTTTATATGCAATAATTCGTTGTTATTTGATCCTGAAGCACATGCAATAAGTCTTGTTGGGCAACCGGAATCTGTATTAACGCTTTCGGCCCCCGCCGTTCGTCTTTTACAGGAATTTATTAAGCACAAAGGGCACGACCTGAGTCGGGAGGAATTGATTACCCGCGTGTGGGAGGAGTTTGGCTTTACGCCATCGGGAAATAATCTCAATAAAGCGGTGAGCGAATTACGTAAAAGCTTCCAGGCACTGGGAGAGGGGTACGAATTTATCGTAACCGTACCCCGTTATGGGTTTCGTTTTGAGGCCGATGTGATTTTTCAGCCCGGAGAGCGTATTCAACCCGCCGAACCGCAGCCTCCGTCTGCAGCGAAAGTGGAAAAGCCACAACGCGCTTCCCTGAAAAGGTGGGGGATGACGGCCGTATTGATTATTGCTGCATTGGGGGCGAGCTTCTACTTTAGCCGGCAGCAGGGGATATTCGTTCCGGCGAAACTCATGCCGGTTAAGGAGAAAATCGCGCATTGTCGTCTCTGGATTATCAACGATCACGGAAGACCGCTGGTGTTATCGAAATTAGCGGCGCAGCTGGCGGCCAATAACGTGGCGTGCGAACGTGAGGAGTACGACATTTATTATTTCAGCGCCCGTTTTTCTATTGCCGCCGCAGATGAGGTGTTCATTGGCGCCTGCCCGGTCAGTCAATCCAGCCTGTGCAAAACCATCCGTTATAAAAGCGGGGCACAAAAATGAAAATAAAACTTCTTTTTGGGCTGGGTGGTGCATTGGTGGGCAGTGCCCTGGCGCTGTTTTACTATTCCGGCTGTGTGTTTAAAAAGGATGTGCTGGCCTGCAGCACCGAATTTAACTTTACGCGCAATGAGGGAAAAGCCAGCGAAGTGAAGGTCAATACCGTTGCCCAGTTCTATTTTCATCGGGACGGTACCGGAGTGACCACCTATAAAGGCGCGGCAAGGGCTGACGGGCAAAATCTGATCGTTGACAGGGACGTGGACTTTACCTGGCAGCAGCGGGACGATGATAACGTCATTGTGTTGAGCTACACCGAAACCTGGCGTCGACACAACGACAATACACCCGACGCCCAGTGGGGGAGCTTTGCCAGTCCGACCGCACGCTACTACCTCACCATCTCTGAACTCTCGCCTTTCGTGTGGCTGATTCAGGACCGGCGCTATCCCACCTACATTTGCCGGGGTGAGTAGGGCATAAAAAAAAGGAGAATGCCCCGGCATTCTCCTTTTTCATAACCGTTGTGCTTAATCGCGGCTGGCGAAGCCCAGGATGCTCAGCAGGCTGACGAAGATGTTGTACAGCGACACGTACAGGCTGACGGTGGCGCGAATATAGTTCGTCTCACCGCCGCGAATGATGTTGCTGGTTTCAAACAGGATCGCGCCGGAAGAAATCAGAATAAACACGGCGCTGATCGCCAGATGCAGGGCAGGCAGCTGCAGGAAGATGTTGGCCACCATACCCACCAGCACCACCACAACACCCGCCATCAGCATGCCGCCGAGGAAGGACATGTCCTTACGGGTGGTCAGCACGTAGGCCGAGCAGCAGAAGAACACCAGTGCGGTACCGCCCAGCGCCATGCCGATAAGGTCACCCATACCGGCAGACAGATACGCGTTCAGCATCGGTCCCAGGATGTAGCCCAGGAAGCCGGTGAAGGCAAACGCGGACAGAATACCGACCGGTTTGTCAGCGGTTTTGTAGGTCAGGAACATCAGGCCATACATGCCCACCAGGGTCAGGATCAGCCCCGGAGACGGCAGCATCAGCACGGTGCTGGCGGTGGCGGTGATCGCGGAAAACGCCAGCGTCAGGCTGAGCATGAAATAGGTATTGCGCAGCACCTTGTGGGTGCTGAGTAGCGATGTGCGGTCGCGTGAGGAAGTAATTATACGATCCATGAGTCACTCTCTTATGACAGATGTAATTAACGGAAAGAATAGGAAACGGCGCGTCACTCTCAAAGTGGTTTTACCCATCTTTACTCAGCAGGTTAGCGCGGGAGCTGGTTGTTTCTTCTGCATAAATACGTTTCACCAGTATGAACAGCGGTTTGACGCGATTAATCAGATCAACCTCTTATAGGTTACTGAAAATTATTGCGTTATTACCATAAGGCCGCTAAGAGTTATTTCCGGATCGTCACAAAAACAGACAATAAGGCGAAGGAAATGAAACCACAAACACGCACGCGCTTTACGCTCTCTTTGTTAACCGCCGGGATCCTGTGCGCCAGCACGGCAGCCTGGGCGGCTAACGTGCCGGCAGGAACGCAGCTGGCCGATAAGCAGGAACTGGTCAGGAACAACGGTAATGAGCCCGCTTCGCTCGACCCGCATAAAGTCGAAAGCGACGTCGAATTCAATATTATCAGTGATTTATTCGACGGGCTGGTCAGCGTTTCCCCGTCGGGTGAAGTTCAGCCACGGCTGGCGGAAAAATGGGAGAACAAGGACAACACCGTCTGGACGTTCCATTTGCGTCCAGGCATCACCTGGAGCGACGGCACTGCGATTACCGCGGAAGATGTGGTCTGGAGCTGGCAGCGTCTGGTTGATCCTAAAACCGCTTCACCGTATGCCAGCTATCCAGGCAACATGCACATCGTAAATGGTGCGGATATCGCCCAGGGGAAAAAAGCGCCCGATACGCTGGGCGTGAAAGCCATTAACGACACCACGCTGGAAGTGACATTGACGCAGCCTAACGCGGCGTTCCTCGCGATGCTGGCGCACCCGTCGCTGGTGCCGGTGGATAAAGTGCTGATTGGCCGCTTTGGCGACAAGTGGACCAAGCCTGAACATATCGTCACCAGTGGGGCCTATAAGCTATCCCAGTGGGTGGTCAACGAACGCATCGTGGCGGAGCGCAACCCGCGCTACTGGGATAATGACCATACCGTGATTAACAAGGTGACCTATCTGCCTATCACCTCCGAGGCCGCGGATGTGAACCGCTATAAAGCGGGTGAAATTGATATTGTCTACACGGTGCCGATCAACCAGTTCGCGCAGCTCAAGAAAACCCTGGGCAGCCAGCTGGATGTCTCTCCGCAACTGGCGACCTATTACTACGAATTCAATACCACCCGGCCGCCGTTCAACGACGCCCGCGTGCGTAAGGCGCTGAACATGGCGCTCGATAAAGACATCATTGCCGGGAAAGTCTTAGGGCAGGGGCAGCGCCCGGCGTGGCTCATCAGCCAGCCGGATATCGGCGGCGTTAAGCTTCAGAATCCCGACTACGCCAGTTGGCCGCAGGACAAGCGCATCGCTGAGGCGAAAAAACTGCTCAACGAGGCTGGGTACAACGAAAGCCACCCTCTGAGCTTTAACCTGCTCTATAACACTTCTGAATCGCACCAGCGTATCGCGATTGCGGCCAGTTCCATGTGGAAAAAGAACCTCGGCGTGGAGGCGAAGCTGCAAAATCAGGAGTGGAAAACCATGCTGGATACCATGCACACCCACAACTTTGACGCGGTGCGTTACGCCTGGATTGCCGACTACGACGATGCGGCGACCTTCCTGAACACCTTCCGCACCGGCGACAGCGAAAACACCAGCCAGTACAGCAATCCGGAATATGACCAGGCGCTGGTGAATGCCGCAAAAGCCAAAACAACGGAAGAGCGGGGTAAGTTCTACCAGCAGGCGGAAGATCTGCTGGGACGCGATGTGCCCGCCATTCCGGTTTATCACTACGTCCGTACGCACCTGGTTAAACCGTGGGTGGGCGGATTTACGCCGGATAAGCTGGGGTACTATTACACGAAAGACATGTACATCAAAAAACACTAGGCCTGTGCTGATAAAATCGTCGATGTGTTGTCAGTTCAACCGATTAAACACGTTTTGACTATTTTTACAGCGAACGATTGCTGGCACTCTTTACAGCACGCGGTGAGGTGTTTATAGTTCGCCTCACTCAGGAAGTGTGGCCGAGCGGTTGAAGGCACCGGTCTTGAAAACCGGCGACCCGAAAGGGTTCCAGAGTTCGAATCTCTGCGCTTCCGCCAGATATAAACCCCAGGTTACTTGTTAACCTGGGGTTTTTCTTTTGCCTTAACGCAGGTTTGTTCTTCACCAGATTCTGGCCATTCCTTCGCTTGCCGGGCGAACGAGCGTAAAACCAAATTTAGTATAAAGCTCAGGCACATCGGCCATTAAGCAAACGTACGCTCCTTTACAGGCGTGGTTATCCAGCCAGGCAACAAGCGTTTCCATAATGACTCTGCCCAGTCCTTTCCCCTGATGAAGCGGATCAACCGCGACGTCGACGATATCAAAATTCAACGCACCATCCCCTACGATGCGCCCCATACCGACCGGTTTTCCCTGAAACACTATATGCATGCCATAGCAGCTGCCGGGCAGCGCTTTTCGGGCGGCCTCCAGCGGGCGAGGGCTAAGACCCGAGATTTCGCGCAGCCGGCAAAACGCTTCTGCAGTGGGGACGGTTTCAACCACGGTATAGTTATCAGGCATAAGAAGAGCTCCAGTCGGTGTTCAGTAAAGGGCTTCAGTCTGGCAGTAAAATTGACGAAAGACGATTTTACGGACCGATCCCGTTCACACTTTTAACCTCCCGCTATTCCCCTGTAAAAAACAGGCGTTATCATTCACCCCGTAAATACCTTTTTACCGCTTACCGAGGCTTTGATGCTGGAGAATGTTTTCATCAGATAATCAGCTTCCCGCCCATCTCAGGACGGACTGGTTATCGCTGCGCTTAAACCTTACGCACGCACCTGCGGGTGTGGGCTCGTTTTTACGCATGATGATTACACAGGTTTTCCAGTATGAATTTATCCCGTCAGGAACAACGTACCTTACACGTTCTCGCCAAAGGTGGACGTATTGTGCACGTCCGCGACAGTTCTGGCCGCGTCACGTCCGTTGAGTGCTATACCCGTGAAGGGCTGGTGCTGAGCGACTGCACGCTCAGCGTCTTCAAAAAACTCCGCACCAAAAAGCTGATCCGATCCGTGAACGGGCAACCTTATCGGATTAACACCACCGGGCTGAACAACGTTCGCGCCCAGCTGGATAATCGCTAAGCAGAATAAACAACGCCACCCTCGGGTGGCGTTCATGCATTTAATGGAATATCGTAGCGGAATGTAGGCCGGGTAAGCGCAGCGCCACCCGGCAAGAAACGCGGCGTTATGAGCGAATAAAAGCCAGAATGTCCGCGTTGATAGTATCCGCATGGGTGGTATGCATCCCGTGCGGGAAGCCCGGATAAATTTTCAGCACGCTGTTCGCCAGCAGCTTGTCCTGGAGAAGGGCGGCATTTTTATACGGTACAACCTGATCGTCATCGCCCTGCAACACCAGAACGGGAACCGTGATGGTTTTCAAATCTTCCGTCTGGTCGGTCTCTGAAAACGCCTTAATCCCCTCATAGTGGGCTTTGGCGCTTCCGATCATACCCTGTCGCCACCAGTTCTGGATCGTACCCTGCGAAACCTCGGCGCCATCGCGATTAAAACCGTAGAAAGGACCGCTGGCAACGTCGAGATAAAACTGGGCGCGGTTAGCCGCCAGCGCTTTGCGGAAGCCGTCGAAGACCTCGATGGGCGTTCCGCCGGGATTCGTCTCCGTTTTGACCATCAGAGGCGGGACGGCGCTCACGAGCACCGCTTTGGCGACGCGCCCCTGCGGTTGTCCATACCGCGCAACATAGCGGGCGACCTGGCCGCCGCCGGTGGAGTGACCGACGTGCACGGCATTGTGCAGATCCAGGCTTTCAACCACGGCTGACGCATCGGCCGCATAATGATCCATATCGTGGCCTTCACTCACCTGGTCCGATCGTCCATGTCCGCGGCGATCGATAGCGATAACGCGATAGCCTTCTGCAAGGAAGAAGAGCATCTGGTTATCCCAGTCATCGGCACTCAACGGCCAGCCGTGGTGGAAGACAATGGGCTGGGCCTCTTTTGGGCCCCAGTCTTTGTAGTAAATATTGACGCCGTCTTTCGTGGTTACGAATGCCATACCGCAGACTCCTCTGTTAAGAACAACACGACCCCTAAAGTGTAGGAGAAATCACAAAAGCGGTTGGTTTAATTCCGGTGAAGGATATTCATTTTGCGTCTGGGCTCTGGCGCGATGCGCCAGAGCCTTCAGGACAGGATTAACAGCAGAGGCGTTTAGCGGTTTTCTTCAATATAGCGGGCCAGGTCCGCCGGGGTTTTCAGCACCGTCGCCACGTCTGTCGGCGGGATCATGCAGCCGTAAACGTCCTGTACTTCCAGGACCATATCGACCGCCAGGATGGAGTCGAGAATGTCGGATTCAATCAGTTCATCGTGAAAGCCCACCTTACGGGATAACACTTTTTCGAACAGGGCGAGAATTTCTTGTTCCATAATTTTTCCTGGGGTCATTAATTTGTGCGGGCGTAAGCGTCCAGCAACTTGCGGTCAATTTTGCCGTTAGGATTCAGCGGCAAAGCGTCTTTTACGATAATTTGTGAAGGCACCATATAGTGGGGAACCACCTTCGACAGCGAGGTTTTAATGGTATCCGGCGCCAGCTCCGTCACGCAGAACGCGGCAATGCGCAGCACGCTGCCGCAGGATTTCATCAGCGGCAGAACCACCGCTTCGTTGATGCCGGACATCGCCAGCAGGCGGTTTTCGATCTCGTTAATTTCAATACGGTAGCCATTCAGTTTGACCTGGCTGTCGTTGCGGCCCTGACAGTAGATGAGCCCCGCTTCATAACCCAGATCGCCGGTCCGGTAGCCGCGAAACGCCTCGTTTTCCCGATGAAGTAATTTCGCCGCGTTCTCCTGCGGCAGGCCGAGGTAGCCGCGCATGACGTTTTTCCCCCAGATGATCAGCTCGCCTTCAGCGGAAATTTCCATTCTGCTCTCAGGCATCATGACCCCCACCGGCAGCACGGCGCTGTCGCTGTTCAGGATTGCATCCGTGATCTCGACGACGGTTGTTGCGATGGTCGCTTCTGTTGGGCCATAGGAGTTAATAATTTTGGCCTGCGGGAAACGGCGGCGCAGCTGTTTGACCAGCGCTTTATTCAACACTTCACCAATGAAGATAAAGACGCTCAGCGCAGGCAAATACTCGCTGTTGAACTGCGGGGAAAGTAGCTGCTGATACGCAAAAGAGGGGGTGGAAACCCAGGCGGAGACGGCGTTGCTTTTGAGTCGCTCCAGCCAGTTCTCTTTCTGAATATCGTCTTTGGCGTTCAGCACGATGTGTCCACCCATCGCCAGATTCGCCAGCAAAGGGATCAGGGAGAGGTCAAAACTGAACACCGCGTGGTTCATCAGGACCGGTTTTTCCGGCAGCGAAAAGTCCTGGCTGACCCATTTCATGAAGTGCCACACGCTTTCACGCCCAATCTGCACCCCTTTAGGCTTGCCGGTGCTGCCTGAGGTAAACATGATATAGGCCAGATCCTGCTCCTCCAGCACTTTGCCCGGTTCACCCGTGGCGATGAACTGCCGGGTCGCGACGTCATAATAGTAAGGGGCGCTGGCCAGATGGCAGATCTCCCGCAGGCGCTCCTGCGGGTAAATGCAGTCCACCGGAATGTACGGAATGTTGTGCAGCAGGCAGCTATAAATCGCCACGGCGAACTCGGCCTGCTGGTGTCCGTACAAGACGACCGGCGTACCGGCTACAGGCTGACAACCCTGATAGCGCTGTGCCCAGTCCGTCACGGCAGCGGAAAGCTGCAGCCAGCTTAAGGCTTCGTCGCTGCCGCTGATGGCCAGCTGCTGCGGGGAGGCGGGATCGCATAATGCCGCACGCAAGAAATCCTGCAGTTCCTGAAGATCGGAGTGATTTTTCATAGAGGTGACATTCCACTAAAGATGTAAAGGGAGCCCGCGGCGCTTCCCAGCGTCAGAATGCGTCCCAAAAACGCAACAGCCGGATACTGCAACCCGCGGTGTAACGCCGGGCTGCGTTTGGCTGACCACAGCAGCATGTTGTGAACGACAGAAATGGCGCCAAACAGCGCGCCGCTGATGACGTAATGGCGTTCCAGGCCATTCCATGCCCCCATGCAAAACAGGGTGCAAAAAATACCGATATTTTGCGCCAGCGTTTTGTTCTGACGGAAAAAGTTGAACTTCATCAGGTTCATATAAACGGGCATAAAGACCACATCGCGCAGCCATTCAGACAGGCTAATGTGGAAGCGGCGCCAGAAGTCCTGCGGATTCTTTGCCAGAAGCGGCATATTGAAGTTTGCCGGAATATTCAACCCAAACAGGCGGCCCGCACCGATGGCCATATTGCTGTAGCCCGCAAAATCAAAGTAGAGGTAGGCGCTATAGGCAATCGACATCACCACGCCAACGGTCAGCGTAAACGGCTTATGGCTCCAGGGCTGCACGACAAGTGAATCAACCAGCATGGCAAACAGGAACTTCTGGACAATGCCGGTAATGATTTGCTCCAGCGCCACTAAAAACTGTTCGCGGTTAAGGGCAAAGACGGGCTTACTGACGTCGCTCATCCATGTCCGCCAGCGATACATTGGGCCCGCCAGAATAATAAAGGGCATAAACAGATAGCAGAAATAATGCAGGAAATTCTGCCCTTCTTTTTTACTGCGATAGAGCAACACGTCCACCGC
This sequence comes from Enterobacter sp. TCD1-1, assembly GCF_020567405.1. Classification (NCBI taxonomy): domain Bacteria; kingdom Pseudomonadati; phylum Pseudomonadota; class Gammaproteobacteria; order Enterobacterales; family Enterobacteriaceae; genus Enterobacter; species Enterobacter sp. TCD1-1. Next base: position 738,868 of record NZ_JAJCXF010000001.1, read on the forward strand.
GCGGAACGTCATAAAAGAGAGGCCGATCATGCCGAGATGATGATTAAGGTGCAATTTCACCAAAAATAAAGGCAGCAGCGTTAACACAATCGCCTGCCAGGTTTTTAACCATCCTTTTTCTTTTAACGTGGCGACAAGGTAAAAACTGAAAAAAACGACCGCGGGAACACGGTAATCACCCTGAAAAATATAGCCCCAGCCTAATGCGGCGAGGACGGATAACGCCGATAAATACGTCAGGCGATGACGTAATACGCGATTGACCAGCGCAAACGCCAGGGCGGATGAAAATAAATAGACAAAAAACATGCCTGAGCTATACATCATTCGGCCTCAGAACTTTTGATATTCAAAATGCAGCTGCATACTCATGCTGTCATCGACAGAGGTCCACGCGACGATGGTGATCGCCAGCAGGAGATAAAGGAAAAAAAGACGGATCGCGATTTTCATTATTTAAAGCTCTGTGCAATAAAGCGAATCATAGGAACCCAGGCCAGCTCGGAAGGGTGCAAACGATCCCAGTTCCAGCCATTCTGATAAGGCATGGCGTACATATCTAAATAGGGGATCTGGTTCGCTTCCAGAATGGTTTGAATTTGCTTATCAACCGGGCGGAAGGTATCGGTATTGTAAAGCGCCCAGGGGTTAACCGGATCGACGATAGCAATCACCTGCACGTGCCGGTCTTTCAGCAGCTGGACGGTTTTTCTGAACGCGGCGATTTGCGCAGGTACGACCGGCGTGTCATCCCACTGCTGCCGCGTACCGTCCTCCTCGTAAATCGTTTTGTCCATCCACAGGGTGGCCGCGCTCTGCTGGCGTTTTTTATTTAACTCGCGGGCATTCGCCAGCTCTTTATCCCAGTCTGGGGCTATATGGGTGGTGGGCTGCGGCGGCCACGGCTGTACCGTCCGGGGCATAATGTTGAGCAGCGCCAGCCAGTCGTTTTTTATCAGGGTGCAGACGTTGGCAAACTGGAAACTCACCTCGTCCCATATCAGATCGGGGTGCCAGCCAAAGACACGCATTTGACCAAAGGTTAAATGGCTTATTTCTTTACTATCAATATGTTTTAAATAATTGACTAATATTGGGCGCGCCTGCGGATCCTTCATCAAAGGATTAAAAACAGAGCCCGGGAAATTATCGGCATAGATAGCGGGTGGCAGACCTTTTGAGTAAAAGCTGTCGGGTGCCAGAAGCAAAACAACTTTACTGTTGGCGTTAAGGCTATTTTTAAAACGTGAGAATAGTAAAAACTGCGTTTCGTCATCGACAAACGCATCGCCATACGCCACGACGGGTTTGTGTAATTGCTTATTAAAATAATTATAGACAGCGTAATGTTCATCTTCTGAGGTCGCTACCTCAGACGCACCAATGAAGAATATCGCATTCCCTTCTAAGGCATGAGAAATAGTGGCAATTTTTTCCGCTTGTTCTTTAGGCGTGCCCGCCATTGATTTAATCAGCGGCTGGAAGGCGAGCGGTGGATCGAAGCTCGTCACCAGCGGGTGAATACAAAGGAACAAAATGGCCAGGGTTGCCATCAGGATATGTAAGCAAAGCGTATTCTTGATTTTCATCATCAACCCGTAACACTGCATGGCAGTAATGTCTAAAATCTGCGGGAATTCAGATTTATAACAATTACACTACAAATGACCGTCTATTTTTGTGGCATTCTATACCAGAGCGATTTAAAAGGATGAGCGTTGCTATGTTACGGTATGTACAAGGTCGTGGAGAGTGACGTGAGGTCAGCGTGCGGGTGACTTTTTGCGCAGTCAAACGCGTGTGGGGAAAAATAGAAAAATTCCTGCTTTACAAGGCGCTAATAGATGTTTATAGTGCGCCTCACTTTGGAAGCGTGGCCGAGCGGTTGAAGGCACCGGTCTTGAAAACCGGCGACCCGAAAGGGTTCTAGAGTTCGAATCTCTACGCTTCCGCCAAATTCGAAACCCAGGTCGTTATGCGACCTGGGTTTTTTTGTGCATAAAATCCCCGGCCAGGCTGGAGGTTCAGCAAACCTGTCCAAAATCGCCCTGAGAGAGAATCCTGGTGCAGCGGATACTGCGCCGATACTGCAGTGGCGTCTGACGCATCATCTTTTTAAAGCAGGTAATGAAATAGGTCACCTCGCTAAACCCGACTGCCAGGGCAATAGCGTCAACAGGCTCATCGCTGTACCGTAACAGCTCGCAGCTGCTTTTTATTCGCCGGGTCAGCAAATATTCGTGGATGGTACCGCCGGTCTGCTGGCGGAAAATGCGTGAGGTATAGCTGCGTGAAAGCCCCAGGTCGTGGGCTAACTGGTCGAGCGAAAACTTGCTGGCATAGTGGGCTTCGACCCAGCTCATAATCCGCGAGGCGACGGTCTGCTGGCGCGGCGGGTAGGGCTGCGGCTGCTCGGGCAGAAACGTCATGAGCTGCATCATCAGAAAGGCCACCTCGCAGGCCTCTGTCTGCTCGTTGCCCTCCAGGCGCTGAAATTGTTCAAGGATCCTCTCGATAAACGCCGCGTGATTGCTGAGATCGTAAATCTGTGCTGGCAGATTGCTGGCGGCCAGCGCGGCGAACCGGGCCTGATGGCGCGGGAAGGCGCCGAGCGCACTTTCGACGACCGATTGCTCAATGTGCATCGTCGTGCGGTGATAGGGGTTCTTATCGCTATGATCGACCTGCACTTTGTGCAAACGGAAGGGCGGGAAGATAAAGAGTCGCCCCGGACGGGCGGTGTAGTGCTGGTTATCCACCACCACGATGCCGTAGCCGCTGGAGATATAGAGCAATTCAACGCATTGATGCCAGTGGTAGTAAATCGCGCTGGTGGTGTACATGCGGTTAAAAGAAATGGCCTGCCGATCGAGCGTAATGCGTTCCAGTAGTTGCGTTTCACCCATATTACCTCCAGAACAACAGATTTAAATTTTTAGGCCATCATTTGTAATTTATCCCCCTCGCGTTCGACAAAATCCAGAAAAAATGAAATGGCGGTTTAATTTTGTGAGTCTGCTCACTCAGCGCCAGGAATAAAAGCAGTTACTCTTCATTCAGACGTCGCACTCGTGGCTTTAAAAAAGCCTAATAACAATAACTTATCTCTACCCTCGTGTAATGCGGGAGGACCCTGTGCAACCTGAAAATATTCATCTGGATAATCCACTGACAAGCCGGGAAGAGGTGCTACGGCTGGTCAACGACATGCTGAACGCGGTGGCGCCCTGGTTTAAAAAAGACGCCAGCCGCATTGATTTAGCGAACTTTACCGCTCACTACGGTCAGCAGGTGGCGAGCATGGAAACGTTTTCCCGCCTGCTGTGGGGCGTGACGCCGCTGTTGGCTGGCGGCAGCGAGCCGCAGCACTTCTCATTCTATTTACAGGCGATAAAAAACGGCACCGATCCGCAGCATGCCGATTACTGGGGCGATGTCGGGCCTTACGATCAGCGAATCGTCGAGATGGCGGCCTACGGGCTGCTGCTGGCGCTGGCGGGTGAAACCGTACTGGCACACTTCACTGAGACGGAGAAAGAGCATTTATGGCGCTGGCTAAAGCAGTGCGAGATCCAGGAAATCCCCGATAACAACTGGCACTTCTTCCCGATTCTGGTGCAGGTCGGCTTCCATTATTGCGGCATGCCGACCAACCCGCAGGCGCTGGAAGATCATTTTGCTGCCATGGAGCACTACTACCTCGGCGATGGCTGGTATTCCGATGGTCCGGGACGGCCGCGCGACTATTACATCTCGATGGGCTTCCATTTCTATGGCCTGATTTACGCGAAGCTCATGGCCGGGGTCGATCCGAAGCGCTGCGCAACGCTGCGCGATCGGGCCGCGCGTTTCTCCTCTGACTTCATCCATTTCTTTGCTGAAGACGGCGCGGCGATCCCGTTTGGCCGTAGCCTGACCTACCGCTTTGCCGAGGCGGCGTTCTGGAGTGCGGCGGCCTTCGCCGGGCTGGAAGTCTTTTCGCCGGGCGTGATGAAGGGCATCGTCCTGCGTCATCTGCGCTGGTGGCTGAAGCAGCCGATATTCGACCGCGACGGCGTACTGAGCGTCGGTTACAGCTATCCGAACCTGGCGATGGCGGAAGACTACAACGCGCCGGGGTCGCCGTACTGGGGCCTGAAGACCCTGCTGGTGCTGGCATTAGATGAGGGCGATGCCTTCTGGCAGGCGGCTGAGCTGCCGCTGCCGCCGTTGCCCGCGCAGCACACGATAGCCCACGCGGATCAGGTGGTGGTACATCAGGCCGACCACCTGTGGATGCTGACGTCCGGCCAGCTGGAGCTGAACAACTTCGTGAACACCGAAGCGAAATACTGCAAATTTGCCTATTCCACCCGCTTTGGCTTCACCATCGAACGCGGCCGCTACGGCCTGAACCATGCCGCGCCCGATTCGATGCTGCTGCTGGCCGAAAAGGACAACTACTGGCGTGGCCGTCGCGAATGTCAGCACGTGGTCACCGCTGACGGCACTATTTATAGCCGCTGGCTGCCGTGGCACGACGTGGTGATTGAAAGCTGGCTGCTGGCGCTGGGCGACTGGCAACTGCGCGTTCATCGTATCAATACCCGGCGCGCGCTGGACTGCGCGGAAGGTGGCTTTAGCCTGGCAAACCGCCCGCAGCCGCAGGTCCTCGAGAGCGACAGCGCCTGCTGGTTACGCAATGCCCGGGATGTCTCAGCCATGTTCTGTTTACATCCGCACGCTCGCCGCGGCGAGACGGTGTTGACGCCGCCAAACAGTAATCTGCTGTTCGCCGAGCGCGCGGCGGTGCCGGTGCTGCGTGGCGAGCTCGACCCCGGTACGCATGTGTTAATCAGCGCGGTGTGGGCGGGAAATGCCGCCGACTTCGATGCGCAACGCTGCCCGCAGGCCTTCATTAGCGATGACGCGGTACGCTTCGTGACGGCACGACAAGAAACGACGCTCCTTCTGGCTCCGGAGGCATCGCTATGAGCACATCATCGTCCGTACGCGCCGCTCAGTACAAAATGAGTACCTTTATTTTCCTTTACTTCTTCACGTGGTCATCCAGCTTTGGCCTGTACGCCCTGTGGCTGAGCCAGAAAGTGGGCCTTGATAGCGTCACCATCGGCAGCGTGTTCGCTATAAATGGCGTCTTCGCGGTGGTCCTGAAGCCGGTGTACGGCTACATCATGGACAAAATCGGCATGAGCAAGTGGCTGCTCTATTTTGTCTGCGTCATTTCTGCGCTGATGGCGCCGTTTTTTGCGCTGGTTTACCAGCCGCTGCTGCAAAGCCATGCGATGGCGGGGATTATCATCGGCGCGCTGTATCTGAGCCTGGGCTGGTACGCCGGCGTGGCGGCGTCTGAATCTTACGCCGACCGCTTTAGCCGCCTGTACGGGCTGGAGTTTGGCCGCATCAGAATGTGGGGCTCACTGGGCTGGGCGATGGCGGCGTCGGTCTCCGGGCTGTTGTTTAACGTCACCCCGCTGGCCAACTTTCTCCTCAGCAGCGGTACCTCGGTACTGATGCTGCTGGTGCTGATTAGCCTCAAAATCGGCGATGAGCAGCTGCGCAATAACAGCGTCATTTCCGCTAATAAGATTGTCTTCGCCGATGTGCTGATGCTCCTGAAAAACCGCAAATTCTGGATGTTCAGCCTCTATGTCGCCGGAGTAGCGTGGATGATGTTTATCGCCGAACAGCAGTTCCCGCGCTACTTCGTCTCGTTCTTCGCCACCAAAGAGCAGGGGAATGCCTGGTACGGCTACCTGAGTACCGTCCAGTCGGGGATGGAGTTCGTGATGATGATGTTTATCCCGTGGCTGGTGAACCACTACGGCGCTAAGCGCGGCCTGCTGTTCTGCGGCTGCGTGGTCGGGGCACGGCTGATCGCCTCCGGGCTGACCAGTGACCCGATTGTTATCTCCATCATCAAACCGTTTTATGGCGTCGAGATCGCGCTACTGCTCATCTCCGTCTTCAAATACATTGCCGAACATTTCCATCGTCGGGTTAACGCCACGATGTACCTGCTGGGCTACCAGGCGATGATTTACGTGGGTTCGATTGTGGTCGCCCCACCTGCCGGCTATCTGTACGACAAGATTGGCTTTGAGCATACCTATCTGCTGATGGGCAGCTGCGCTCTGGTATTTACGCTGATTTCCGCCTTTACGCTGTCGCGCTGCCAGTCGAAGCGCGATGACTCACGATCCTTTGCTCCGGCTTTAGATACCGCCCCGGTTGAACCGGCCAAACATTAATTCAGGAGTTGTTATGACCAAATCTGTTATCACCGAAGCGTTGCGGCCGATCGAACTGCATCAGGTCGATCGCCTGGCACTGAGCCAGAAGCTGGAAGCGGCGTTAGCCCGCGTCACGCGCAAGCTCGACAACAATATTGTCGCCTTCGGCGATAAGTTCCCCGGTGAGGCCTGTGAGAAGGGGGTCTGGCCGCGCACCGATAACGTGGAATGGACCACCAGCTTTTGGCCTGGCCAGCTGTGGCTGGCGTGGGAGATGACTGGCAAAGCGCATTATCGCGAAGCCGCCGAACGCTATTTACCGTCGTTCGCCCGGCGTATTGAGCAGCGCATCGACACCGCAACGCACGATCTCGGGTTCCTCTATTCGCTCTCCTGCATCAGCGCCTGGCGCCTCACCGGCAACGAAGCCGCTCGCCAGTCGGCGCTGCTGGCAGCCGAGCGCCTGATGGAACGTTTTAACCCGACGGCCAACATTATTCAGGCGTGGGGTGATTTAAACGACCCGGAGCAGCAGGGGAGAATGATCATCGACTGCAACATGAACCTGCCGCTGCTGTACTGGGCCAGCGAACAGACCGGGGATCCGCGCTATGCGCAGGCGGCGACGGCTCATGCCGGACAGGCCGCGAACTATATCGTGCGTGAAGATGCCTCGACTTATCACACTTACTATATGGATGTGCAGACGGGTGAGCCGCGCTTTGGCAACACCCATCAGGGTTACAGCGATACCTCGTGCTGGTCGCGCGGCCAGGCATGGGGCATTTACGGCTTCCTGCTCAGCTATCAGCACACCGGCGATAAGCAGATGGTTGAGCTGTCCCGCAGCCTGGCGCATTACTTCCTCAACCGTCTGCCGGAAGATGATGTTTGCCACTGGGATTTGGCGCTGCTCGGTACCGACGCCGTGCGCGACAGTTCAGCGGCGGCGATTGCCGCCTGTGGCCTGCTGGAGCTGGTCAAGGCGCTGCCGACGCTCGACGCAAACCGTGCGTATTATGAAGAGATGGCGCTGCGTATTGCGCTGTCGCTGACCGATAACTACCTTGCTCACGATGACGATCCGACCGAAGGGCTGCTGCAGCACTCGGTTTATCATATGGGCAGCGGTAAGGGTGTCGATCAGTGCTGTAGCTGGGGAGACTATTTCTATCTTGAACTGCTGGCGCGGCTGCGACAGATTTGGCACCCGTACTGGTAACCCTTAAGCAATGGAGAGCAAAATGAAAAGCGTAGCCGTGCTATTAGCCCCTGGTTTTGAAGAGGGGGAAGCGATTGTCACTATCGATATCCTGCGCCGCCTGAATATTTCGGTGCAGACGATTGCCTGCGGCGAGAGTCGCGAAGTGGTGAGCTATCACGCCATCCCTATGGTGGCGGACAGTACTCTGCAGGCCAGCCTCGACCGGACCTTTGACGCCGTGGTGTTACCGGGCGGCCCGCAAGGCAGCGTTAACCTGGCGAAAAGCGCGGAGGTCATTGCCTTCGTCCGCCGCCACGATGAAGCGGGCAAATATATCTGCCCGATTTGTTCCGCCGCCGCCCGCGTGCTGGGCGGCAATGGACTGCTGAAGGGACGGCGCTATGTCTGTTCCGGCGATCTGTGGAAAACAGTCAGCGATGGCATCTACGTCGATGCCGACGTGGTGGAAGACGGCAATCTGCTGAGCGGCCGTGGGCTGGGTAAAGTGTTTGATTTCGCCTTTACCCTGGCGGCGCGATTGCAGGGCGATGACGCGTTGGCGCGCGAGCAGGCCAGCCATATTGATTATGCGTGGCAGGATAGCGAGCCCGTTTACGGGCTGGCAAAGTGCGATTTGTAAGTTTCGCCCGGCGGCGCTACGCTTGCACGGGCCTACAGTGAATAGTGCAATATATTGATATTGTTACGGATTGTAGGCCGGGTAAGCGCAGCGCCACCCGGCAAGAAGGCGTGTGCAGACGGTTTACAGCCCTATCACCAGCTCCCCGGAATGGCTCCGCGAGCAGCACAGCGCCACCTGCTGGTCCGTTGCGCTTTTTTCTGCCTCCGACTGCACGCTATCCCGGTGTTCCACCACGCCGTCAATCACCGGCGTCAGGCAGGCGCCGCAGATCCCCATCTCACAGGAAAGCGGGACCGCCACGCCATTTTCCTGCAGCACCTGGGCGATGGTTTTATCCGCAGGCACCGGCCAGCGCTCCCCGGTGGAGGCCAGCTTGACCGTGAAGATCTCCCCGGTTTCACCGCCTGCGGCGGGCGCAACGGGCTGAAACGCCTCGCTGTGAAGATGGGCGTCATCCCATCCCTTTGCCGTGGCGATCTCACGCACTTTTTCCATAAACCCCGCAGGTCCGCAGATCCAGGCGTGAAGACCCGATTCGGCCGCCGGGAGATGTTCCGCCAGCGCGGTGCGCGGGCTGGCGGTATGAATGATGCACTCATCGCACAGCGAGAGTTCGCGCGTAAACGCCGCGCTTTCCCGGTTCCTCACGTAGTAGTGCAGCGTGAACGGCGTTCCGGTCGCCTTCAGCTGCAGGGCCATCGCATACAGCGGCGTAATGCCAATTCCCGCCGCCAGGAGCAAAACCCGCTCTGCCTGCTGAAGCGGAAACAGGTTGCGCGGGGCCGATATCATCAGCTTCTGCCCGGGACGCAGCGTCTCGTGAACGTAGCGCGACCCGCCACGCGAGGCGGTTTCCCGCCCCACGCAGATCAGGTAGCTCTCGCCGCCACACGCTCCGGTCAGGGAATACTGGCGAACCACGCCGCAGGGCAGGTGAACATCAATGTGTGCGCCGGGCTGCCACGGTGGCAGCGCTTCGCCGTCTTCCGCCACCAGCCTGACAGCGAGGCTTTTGTCGCCCTCGCGCCACAACCCGTCAACAATTACGCTCAGCATATCGGCCTCCGTCATACCAGGAAAAACTCGCCAAAGCCCATCTTCTTCAGTCCCCGACGGTAGGCAATCGAGCTTTTATCTGCGGGGATATGCGCTTCCAGGGTCAGGTCCAGCGGCAGGCTTTCCGGACGCTGGGTTTCCACCATCAGACGGTCCTCTTCAAAAATCCGCAGATTGAAGGCATGCACATCCTCCACCGGAATATGCAGGTCAAAATTGCGGGCGATAGGGGCGAACATGCGGGTCACGCGCGATGACACCGGCGATGCGGCGTTCATAATGACCAGTCTCGATTCACCCGGAAAATGAATCGTCAGGGTGGCGGTGAACGGCAGGTGCATCTCAAAATGGCGCAACCACTGGAAGCCTTCCGGGGCCTGCACGGGGGAACTGGCGGGATAGTTGCTCACGGAGCTCCAGTAATCCGCCACGAAGCCAAACGGCGTCTCCTGCGGCTGATAGTAGGGCACCAGCGGGTTATTGGGGTCCGCAAAGGTATCGGTGTGGATCCAGGCAAAGTGCGCCACGTCCAGAAAACCCTCTACCTGACGTCCGGCAAAGCCGTTGACCTCAAATGCCGGGCAGTTAATCTGCTGAAATCCGTCGTCATCCCAGTGCGGCATGGTGGGCAGCGGCGCGGGGTTCTCCGGATCAAACGCCAGGCAGGTCCAGATGAGTCCGAACCGCTCCTCCACGGCGTAGTTAATCAGGTTCAGCTTCGCCGGAACAGGCTGGTCGGGGCTGGAGGGAATACGGTTGCAGCGCCCGTCCTCCCCAAAGCGTAAGCCATGATAGGGGCAGATAATCCCGTGCTCGTCGTGAAAGCCGAGCGTCAGCGGCACGCCGCGGTGCGGGCAAACGTCACGGGCGACCACGACCTGGTCGTTAATGCGGTAAATCACCAGCTGTTCATCCAGTAGCGTCGCTTTGACCGGCGCCGGACCGACGTCGCAGGCACGCGCGACCGGATGCCAGCATTTCGCCAGACGCAGCCAGTCCTCTGGCTCAAACGTACAGTGGGCGGGTGGAGTCGGTTCTCTTTTCATCATTATCCCTCTTACGTTCAGCCTAACGGGCCGCCCTGAATGGTCTCGCACAGACCGTTGATGATGCGCTCTCCGGTCTCCTCGCGAAGCTCCTGATACCACGCCTGCGTCAACGCCATGTCTTTGCCGTGGGTGACGTCGCAGCGCTTACGTGCCTTCAGCACCAGGTCGCGCACCCGGTCGCAGCGCAGCGCCTCGTACTGCCGAAGCGCCAGCGTGATGTTGTGGTTTTCACGCAGGCATTCCCCCAGCACCACGGCGTCTTCCATCGCTGCGCAGCCGCCCTGGCCGATATCCGGCGTGGTGCTGTGCCCGGCATCGCCCAGCAGCGCGACGTTGCCGCGTACCAGGCTGTCGAACGGCTCAATGTCGTGGATTTCAATGCGGTTGGTGGTTTCAGGATCCAGCGCCGCGATAAGCTTCTGCACCGGCGGCGCCCAGCCGCGGAAGTAGCCCGTGAGATCGGCGCGCAGGGTAGTGCGATCCTCCGCCAGACCCGCAGGGAGCGGCACGTCAAAGAAGAAGTAGAAGCGTCCACCGGAGACGGGCATCAGCGACACGCGTTTGCCTTCGCCAACGAAGGTGGTCCACTGGTGCGCCGGGGCGATCTCCTCGTCAATCTTCACCAGCCCGTTCCAGTTCACGTAGCCGGCGTAGCGGCGCTCGGGGGTATATCCCAGCACGTACGGGCGAACCGCCGAGTGGCTGCCGTCGGCGGCAATCAGGAAATCCCCGGCAGCTGTGCTGCCATCGGTGAAGGTGACGCTCACGCCAGCCTCGTCTTCATGGACGCGTTCGACGCGCTTGCCGAACTGCACCTTGTCGCGACCCCAGAAGTCCAGCATTTCGCGCTGAAGCTCAGCGCGCGAGACGGGGCAGGGGCGCCCGCCGGTACGCTCAACCAGCGGGGCAAGGCTAAAGCGGGTCAGGGTATCGCCGCGCCGGTAATCCTTATAGGCCATAAAACGCATCGGTCCGCCGTAGGTCTCGATGATGTCGCCCATGCCGAGGTGCTGCATGCATTTCACGCCGTTCGGCCAGATGGAGATGGCCGCCCCGACGGGCCTGATCTCCTTTACGGCTTCAAACACGGTACAGTCGATGCCCGCTTTCTTGAGCGCGACGGCGGCGCTCAGGCCGCCAATACCCGCACCAATAACGATTGCTCTCATGCTTCTCTCCTTTTGCAGGGTGTAACGACATTCAGCAATTTGCGTACCAGGCTGCAGAGTGGTGAAAACGGCGTTGTGAGAGAGATGTTTGCACTGCTAAGGTGCGCAAACGCGGTGAGCGTGCCTTTTTATGAATCAAAAATTTCCTGGTCAGCCATCCGGAATCGACTGTTTCACGTTTGTCTCAAGAGTGGCGTGGTTTGTGCACTAACCTGAAGGAGGATAATCAAGGAGAACCTATGATCGCACTGCACGACTTCAATCAGTTGCCTGAGAAAGACGCTTTTACGCTGCTTCAGCCCTGCGTGACGATACCCGGCTGGGCCGACGCGTTGGTGAGTGGGCGGCCTTATTCGAGCCGGGACGCGTTGTTCATTGCGGCGCAGGCTCTGACGCAACGCTGGGATGAAGCGGCCTTAACGCAAGCCCTGAGCGCCCATCCGCGCATCGGGGAAAAGCCCGCAGGTTCAGCGACGGAGGCGGCACTGTCGCGCCAGGAGCAGGGCGCGGTGAACGATCGCGATACCGCCCTTGCCCAGGCGCTGCGTGAAGGTAATGCCCGCTATGAAGCCCGCTTTGGGCGCGTCTTTCTGATCCGCGCGAAGGGACGCAGCGGCGAGGAGATATTACAGGCCCTGCACGCGCGGCTGGAGAACAGCGACGCGCAGGAAATCCGTGCCGCGCTGGAACAGCTGCGGGAAATTACGCTGCTGCGACTGGAAGGAGTCATTCACGAATGAGCACACTCAGCACCCATATCCTCGATATTTCGACGGGCAAACCCGCAGAGGGCGTGACGGTTCATCTGCAACAGGACGGGAAGACGCTGGCCACGGGCGTGACCAACGTCCAGGGGCGCATCGCCGCGTTCGTTCCCTCTCTGCCCGCGGGCCGCTATCGGCTGGTGGCGGAGATTGGGGCGTGGTTTAGTGATACTGGCCGGGAGACGATCTATCCCTGCGCGCACATTGAGTTTGTCACGGGAGAAACGGCAGACGAGCATTTTCATCTGCCGTTTGTGATTGCTCCCGGCGGGTGGTCAACCTACCGGGGAAGTTGACCACACCCGCTCGCCGTTGACCCAGGTCTCGCTGATGTTGCGCTCGTCGCCGAGGGTCATCAGCACAAAGAGCTGCTCGTAGATATCCTGGCAGCGACGATTGCGCAGGCGCTGCAGCGGCGTCACGTCGGGGTCGATAACCACGAAATCCGCCTCTTTGCCTGCCGCGAAGTTGCCAATCTTATCGTCCAGCCGGAGGGCGTGCGCACCGCCCAGCGTGGCGTGATAAAATGCCTCGCTGGCACGCAGGCGGTAGCTCTGAAGCTGGCCAACCTTGTAGGCCTCCCCCAGCGTGCGCAGCATGCTGAAGGTGGTGCCCGCCCCGACGTCGGTGCCGATGCCCATCCGCACCCTGTGCTGCCAGCAGGCGGGCAGGCGAAACAGCCCGCTGCCGAGAAACAGGTTCGAGGTGGGGCAAAACGCCACCGCCGAGCCGGTGTCATGCAGGCACTGCCACTCGCTGTGGTGCAGATGGATCGCGTGGGCAAACACGCTGCGCTCGCCGGTCAGGCCGTAGTGGTGGTACACGTCCAGATAGCGCTCATGCTCCGGCCAGAGATCGCTCACCCAGGCCACTTCGTTGGGGTTCTCGCTCAGGTGGGTCTGCAACCAGGTGTCCGGGAACTCCTCTCTGAGCAGGCTGACCGCCGCAAGCAGCTCGGGTGATGACGTCGGCGCAAAGCGCGGCGTAATCGCATAGCCCAGCCGTCCACGGTGATGCCAGCGCTGGATCAGCGTCCGGGTCTGCCGGTAGCTCTGCTTCGCGTCTTCGCTCAGGTAGTCCGGCGCGTGCCTGTCCATCATCACCTTACCAGCGATAAGGCGCATGTTCAGGCGCAGGGCCTCGGTAAACAGTGCCTCGACCGATTCCGGATGCAGCGTGCAAAACACCAGCGCGGTGGTGGTGCCGTTGCTCACCAGCTGCTGTATGAAAAATTCGGCGATCTCTTTTGCGTAGGCCTCATCGGCAAACTGGCTCTCCACCGGGAAGGTGTAGGTGGTCAGCCACTCCAGCAGCTGTTCGCCAAAGGCGCCAACCATCTCCGTTTGCGGGTAATGGACGTGGGTGTCCACAAAACCGGGTAGCAGCAGCTTGCCGCGCAGGTCGGTATAGCCTTTGTGCGGGTCAAGATACTGCTCGCCCTCCTGCCACGGCATCTGTGCCAGAATTTTTCCGTGCTGGATAAACAGCAGGCCGTCCTCAAGGTAGCGCGCGTGCCGGGCAATGGCGTCTGCGCTGTCGCAGACCCGGGCAATATCAAAAAAAGCACCGCGTATCGCAGTCTGGTATTCCATCATGGTTCCTGCCTTCGTGTGTGCGTAGCGGGGGTGAGAAGGCTCAGCAAGAACGGTGCCAGAATGAACGGGCCGCAGAGATGCTGCGGCCGGAGGGAGGGAATTACTCTTTTTGCGTCGCCACGCGGGAGCCAAACGACGTCGCACCTGCCGTCTCGCGCTCTTCCCGCGCCAGCCAGCGGTAGGTGACGCTGCCGAGGAAGACGCCAATAAACCAGCTGAAGTTTGCCACCTCATGCAGGGCCGGGATAAAGCTAATGACCAGGCCCACGGCAACGGACGGGATCAGCGCCCCAATGGCTTTCGGGTTAAAGCCGTTGCGGTACCAGTATTTGCCCTTTGGCGTGTCGTCGAACAGATCGTCAACCGACACCTTGCCGCGTTTAATCAGGTAGAAATCGGCGATCAGGATGCCGAACAGCGGGCCGATAAACGCCCCGAGCACGTCCAGGGTGTAGTGGATAAGCTCCGGCGAGTTGAACAGGTTCCACGGGGTGAGCAGGATCGAGCCGACGGCAGCAATCATGCCTCCGGTGCGGAAGCTGATTTTCTGCGGCGAGCAGTTAGAGAAATCAAACGCCGGTGAGACGAAGTTCGCCACGATGTTGATCCCGATGGTGGCGGTGATCATCGTCAGCAGGCCAATCGCCACGGCCAGATCGTTGCCCACGCGGCTGACGGTCTCAATCGGGTCGGTGATCATGCGGCCAAACAGAGACTGGGTGCCAGAGACAATCACTACGGTGACGATGGAGAAGAGCAGGAAGTTAAACGGCAGCCCCCAGCGGTTGCCGCGGCGGATCTCACCCATGCTTTTGCCGTAGCGTGAGAAATCGCCAAAGTTGAGCAGCGGGCCGGAGAAGTAGGAGACCACCAGCGCGGTGGCGGTGATCATCTGCCAGGTCTGCTCGCCCGCGCTCAGGGATTTGCTGGCGAGGGTAAAGGAGATGCCGTCAAAACCGGTCTTGTATACAATCCAGCCAGCGAGGGCCAGCATCACTACGTAAACCGCCGGACCGGCGATATCAATAAAGCGCTTGATGGCGCTCATGCCGTGCCAGAAGACCATCGCCTGCAGGACCCACATAATGGCAAAGCAGATCCAGCCCAGATGCGACAGGCCCAGGAATGCGCCGGTAGTAAGTGAAGAGAGCGACGGCCAGAACTTCAGCGCCACCAGCATCAGGGCGTTGGCGGCGAGATAGGTCTGAATACCGTACCACGCAAAGGCAATCAGCCCGCGGATCACCGCCGGAATATTGGCCCCGAACACGCCAAACGCCTGACGGCTGATCACCGCGTAGGGCACGCCCGCCATCTGGCTCGGTTTGGCCACCAGGTTGGCGCACAGCTGCACGATGCAAATCCCCACCAGCAGGCAGAGCAGCACCTGCCAGCTTGCCAGCCCGAGCGTAAAGAAGCTCGCGGCGACAACATAACCCCCCATGCTGTGAACGTCCGACATCCAGAACGAAAAGATGTTGTACCAGCTCCAGTTCTGGTCACGCGTCGGTGCCAGATCCTCATTGCAAAGACGTGGGCTGTAAACCGCACCGGAATCAGCGGCCGTACCTTGCTGTGCGTTTTGACTGTTTGGCATGAAACCTGCTCCTGTGAATGAAAACCCGTTGAGTGGGAGTGCAAACGGTGTTGCAGGATCCAGGCCAAAATAATAAATCTTGTATGCAATATTTTATTTTTATGTATACGATTCGATAACGGAAAGTAAAATTCGGAGTGGTGAATGAACAACCTAAACGCCCTGCAGACCGCGCCAGACCTGCATGACAAAGACGAATCCATCTTCCAGGCGCTGATGACCGCGATTGTCGAACACCAGCTGCTGCCGGGGAGCAAATTGCCGGAAGAGGCGCTGGCCGAGGTCTTTGGCGTGAGCCGCACGGGCATCCGCAAGGTGCTTCAACGACTCGCCGCTGTGCAAATGGTCACCCTGACGCCCAAGCGTGGTGCACACGTCGCCAGCCCGACGGTGGAAGAGGCGCGGCACATCTTCCGCACCCGCGCCCTGCTGGAGGTCGCTAACCTGCCGGACGTGCTGGCGCACTGCCAGCCGCCGCATCTTGCCGCGCTGGAGGCCATTATTCGTCAGGAGCAGCAGGCGCACGAGGCCTATGACGGCCCGGCGGCGATCCGCCACTCCGCCAATTTCCACATTCAGCTGCAGGCCATCTCCGGCAACCAGGTGCTCACTGAGATGGTGACCAGCCTGAGCCAGCGTTCTTCGCTGGTGATTGCCACCTGGGGCGCGCCGTGGCGTCAGGGCTGCCGCTGCAACGATCACGAGCAGTTGGTGGATCTGCTGCGCCAGAAGGCGCTCCAGCCGCTAAGCGATGCATTAATGCACCATTTTGAACATATCGTCGCCAGCCTCTGCTTCGAGCGGGCGGGCGAGTGCCTGCCTGATTTTGCCCGGCTGTTTGCCGGCCACAAGGAGTCGTAATGTCTGTCTGTATACAAGTGATCAACCCCAACACCAGCCTCGCCATGACGGAAACCATCGGCGCGGCAGCCCGCGCGGTGGCGGCACCGGGAACGGAGATCCTCGCGGTCTGCCCGAGCGCGGGTGTGCCGTCTATAGAAGGCCACTTTGATGAGGCCATCGCCGCCGTCGGTGTCCTGGAGCAGATCAAAAAAGGCAGGGAGCAGGGCGTGGACGGTCACGTGATCGCCTGCTTTGGCGATCCGGGCCTGCTGGCGGCGCGCGAGCTGGCGCAGGGGCCGGTAATCGGCATCGCCGAAGCCGCCATGCATATGGCGACGCTGGTCGCGACGCGCTTTTCGGTGGTCACCACGCTGCCGCGCACGCTGATCATTGCCCGACATCTGCTGCACCAGTATGGCTTTCAGGACCATTGTGCGGCGCTGCACGCCATCGACCTTCCGGTGCTGGCGCTGGAAGACGGCAGCGGTCTGGCGCAGGAGAAAGTGCGCGCGCGCTGTATACAGGCGTTGAAAGAGGATGGCTGTGGCGCCATCGTGCTGGGCTGCGGCGGCATGGCGACGCTGGCGCAGGAGCTGACCCGCGAGCTGCGCGTGCCGGTGATCGACGGCGTCAGCGCGGCGGTGAAGATGGTGGAATCGCTGGTGGCGCTGGGGCTGTCGACCAGCAAGCACGGGGATCTGGCGTTCCCGGAGAACAAACCGTTAAGCGGGCATTTTCAGGCATTGAATCCATTTTAATTTTTTGGGGGTGGCAATGGGGCTTTTTGAACAGGATTATCCGCGGGATCTGCGCGGCTACGCGGGCAACCCGCCGCACGCGCGGTGGCCGAATCAGGCGCGCATTGCCGTGCAGTTTGTGCTCAATTACGAAGAAGGGGCAGAAAACCACGTTCTGCACGGCGATGCCGGATCCGAACAGTTCCTGTCGGACATCATTGGCGCGGCCAGCTACCCGGACAAACACATGTCGATGGACTCTCTCTACGAATACGGCAGTCGCGCCGGGTTCTGGCGGATCCACAATGAATTTCAGAAACGCGGCCTGCCGTTGACGGTCTTCGGCGTGGCGATGGCGCTGGCGCGTCACCCGGAGATAGTCGAGGCAATCAAAGCCGCGGATTACGACGTGGTCAGCCACGGCTGGCGCTGGATCCACTACCAGAATATGGACATCAGCCAGGAGCGCGAACACCTGCACAAGGCGGTGCATGTTCTGACCGACCTGTTTGGCAAGCCGCCAACGGGCTGGTACACCGGGCGCGACAGCCCCAATACGCGCCAGCTGGTGGTAGAGCACGGCGGTTTTGACTACGACAGCGACTACTACGGCGACGATTTGCCTTTCTGGACGGAAGTGGCCTGCAGCGACGGCTCCCGTAAACCGCACCTGATTGTGCCGTATACGCTGGATGCGAACGACATGCGCTTTGCGACCGCGCAGGGGTTTAACACCGCCGAGCAGTTTTATACGTATCTGAAGGACAGTTTTGACGTGTTGTACGAAGAGGGGGAAAGCGCGCCGAAGATGATGTCCATCGGCATGCACTGCCGCCTGCTGGGGCGACCGGGGCGTTTTCGCGCGCTGCAGCGGTTCCTGGATTATGTGCAGCAGCACGAGCGGGTGTGGGTCTGTACCCGCCAGCAGATTGCCGACCACTGGCGGGAGGTACATCCGTTTCAGAAGTAAGTGTGCGATGTTTTGCCGGGTGGCGGCTGCGCCTTACCCGGCCTACAGGGCCCACAGGGCATACGGGACATCGTAGGCCCGGTAAGCGCAGCGCCACCGGGCAGGTTTTTCAGCGTTACACCATCAAACTCACCTGCGCCGCCACGATGCGCCACCCGTAGGCAAACCGCACCCACGTCTGCTGCTGGCGGCCAATGCGTTCTGTGCTCTCCCGGGTAAACTCGGTGCTGCACACGGCATAATCCTCCCCGAAGGTGGTGATGACGGTGTGGCGCAGCGTCCGCTGCAGCCCGGCAGCGGGGCGCGCCGCGCGAAAGGCGCGGATTTCATCAATTCCGTACAGGTTTTCCCCCGCCCCCAGCCGCACCGTGTTTTTGTCGTGCCAGAACAGCTCGTCCAGCACCGCAACGTTGTTGCTCACCAGCGCGTCCTCATAGCGGTAAAACGCGGCCGTCACCTCGGCAACCACCCACGGGAGGTTAATGTCATCGTGATTCATCATGCTGCTATCTCCGCCGGACGGGCATCGGTGATGCCGCTCTCCTCCAGAACCCGCGCGACGCGCAGGCAGGCCTGCTCGTTAAACGGCGCGGCAATCAGCTGCAGGCCGATGGGCGCGCCCTGCGCGGTGCGTAGCGGAACGGTGGTCACGGGCAGGCCCAAAAACGAAATTGGCTGGGTCAGCATCCCCATGCTGGCGCGAATGGGCAGCGGCTGACCGTTAATTTCCATGGTTTGCTCGCCCGCCAGCGTCGCGCTGCGCGGGGTGGCCGGGGCGATCAGCACGTCGGCCTGCGCGAATAAGGTTTTGAATGCCTGCCGGGCGTGAGCGCGAAACCGCTGGGCCTGAATGTACCAGGCGGAGGGGATCATCGCCCCGGCCAGCAGGCGTTCGCGGGAGTGAGGCTCAAAACGCGCTGGCTCCTGGCGAAGCGCGGGCAGGTACTGATTTCCCCCTTCGGCGGCGCTGATGATAAACGCCGCCGAACGCGCCAGCTCGGCGTCCGTGAACTGTAGTTTATCCTGCACGTCGAGCGCCTTCGCCACCCGCGCCACGGCGTCTCTGGCGTCCGCGTCGCACCAGGTGGTGAAGTAGCCGCCGAGCACCGCGCAGCGCAGGCCGTCAAGCCCGCGATCGAGCAGGGGACGCGTCTGTTCCCGGGAGCTTTCGGCCTGAAAACCGTCGCTGGTGTCCCGTCCCTGCAGGGCGTCATACACGGACGCCAGGTCACACACGCGGCGGGCGAAGGGGCCGATATGATCCAGACTCGGGACAAACGGATGGCTTCCTGCGCGCGACAGGCGGCCAAAGGTGGGCTTCAGGCCGTAGATGCCGCACAGGGAGGCCGGAACGCGAATCGACCCGTTGGTGTCGGTGCCGAGTGAAAAGTGCACCAGCCCGGCAGCCACCGCGGCCGCTGACCCGCCGGACGACCCGCCCGCAATGCGCGCCAGGTCGTGCGGGTTACGCGTCGTGCCGTAGTGGCTGTTCTCGGTGGTAAAGCCGTAGGCGTAGGCGTCCATATTGACCATCCCGGTCAGCAGCCCCCCCGCGCTGCGCAGCTGGCGTACCGCAAAGCCGTCAGCCGCGGCGGCAGGGCGCTGGCTGAACAGCTCGGCCCCGGCGAGGGTGGTGTGACCGGCAACGTCGAACAGGTTTTTCACCGCATAAGGCACGCCCGCCAGCGGCGGCAGGGGACGCTTTTCCCGTCGCAGGGTATCAATATTATCGGCTTCGGCGAGCGTGCGTGCTTCCGTCACGGTGGTCCAGGCGTTGATCCGCGGGTTAACGCGCGCAATCGCCTCCAGCGTCTGTCGGGCGATCTCGTGGGCGCTCAGCTCTCCCGCACTTAGCGCCTGCTGGATCGCGCTGATACTCATCTCGTGTAGCGTCATGCTTTATACACTCCTGCAATCTCCAGACGGTCGTCGAGCGGCAGCGCCATCAGCGGGGCGGCCATGCTGGCAATGCGGCTGAACTGCAGCTGCAGCTCGGCGCGGCGGGCGTCATCCAGCTCAACGCCGAGTACGGTTTCCATCTGCGTCAGGTACGCCTGCCAGTCGGGTTGGCGTGTCGTCATTGTTTTCTCCTCAGAATCCGGCGGCTGTGCCGTTGCTGCGCGGGTCAAATGCCCCTTCGAACAGCCCGTTGGGGTGGCGGACAATGGCGCCCGCGTGACCCATGGCTTCACTAAAGTCAGGGAAAAGCTCCACCTCGTGGCCGAGTGCCTGCAGGCGCGCGACCGTCTCGGGTGAAAAACGTCCTTCAAGCTTTAAGGTGTCCGAGGTTTGTCCCCAGGTACGTCCCAGCAGCCAGCGCGGGCGGGTGATGCTCTCCTGCAGGGGGACGCCCTGGATAACGTAGCGGGTAAAGAGCGCAGCCTGGGTTTGCGGCTGTCCGTCACCGCCCATCGATCCGTACACCATCACGCGACCGTCCTTCAGACGCGCCGCCGCCGGGTTCAGGGTGTGAAACGGCTGTTTGCCCGGCGCGAGGGCCAGAAGATGGGCGGGATCGAGGCTGAAGGATGCGCCGCGGTTCTGCCAGACGATGCCAGTATCGGGCAGCACCACGCCGCTGCCGAACTCGTGATAAAGGCTCTGGATAAACGACACGGCAAGCCCGCTGCTGTCCATCACCCCCATCCACACCGTATCGCCGGGACCTTTTCCGGTTCCCCACGGCGCCGCGCGACTGTCGTCAACCCTGTCGGCAAGCGCCTGCAGGGCGGCGGGATCCAGCAGTTGCTGAACATCGGTGTTCAGCGCGCGCGGATCGGTGATGTGGGCATCCCGCAGGCCAAAGGCCAGCTTGGTGGCTTCCACGATGCGGTGCAGGGTGTCGGCGTCGTCGGCCTCCGCCATGTTCAGGCGGTCGGTAATGCCGAGTATCGCCAGCGAGACCAGCCCCTGCGTCGGCGGGGCGTGGTTAAAGATCTCTCCCTGCTGATGCTGCAGCTTCAGCGGCACGGTGCGTCGGGCGGCGTGCGCGTTGAGATCGGCCAGCGTCACGGGGAGATCCAGCGTCTCCATGCCGCGCGCCAGGACTTCCGCCAGCGGGCCGCGATAAAAGCTGTCCAGACCGTCCTCCACCAGGCGCATCAGGGTCGTGGCCATGGCGGGCTGGTAAAAGCGGCTCCCGACCTGCGGCGGCTTGCCGTCCACCAGCCAGGTTTCCGCGAAGCCGGGAACGTCCTTCAGCTCGTCGAACTTGCTGGCCGTGGCGTGGGCCTGAGAGGCCGTGACCGGCGTGCCGTTTTGCGCATAGTCAATAGCGTCGGCCAGCAGGCGGGCCAGCGGCAGCGCCTTGCCGGTCATCTCGCGCGAAACTTTCAGCGCCTCGTCCCAGCCGCTGACGGTTCCGGCGACGGTCAGCGCCGCACGGGGGCCGCGATGGGGGATCTGCGTGAGCCCGTCGTAGGCGGCCAGCGTCGCGCGCGATCCCGCCGCGCCGCTGGCATCGATGGCGATGGGATCGCCTTCCGGGGGCACGATAAGCCAGAAGCCATCGCCGCCCAGCCCGTTCATATGCGGATAGACCACGGCGATGGTGGCCGCCGCCGCAACCATCGCTTCGATGGCGCTGCCGCCTTCGCGCAGCACCGCCAGCGCGCTCTGGCTGGCGAGGTGGTGGGGCGCAACCGCCATACCGTGTGTGGAGACATTACTTTGCATGAAAAGTCCTCGTAACCCTGAAAGTCACAAGGTGCTGCAAAAGCTGTTCCAGTTCTGAATAAAAAGTTTCATGCCAGTTGCCGCAGAAGCTGGCATGCTTAATGAATAATGAGCATGAGATGAAACAAACGTTACAGAGGCGTTATGGAACAGCTTGATGAACGACTGAAAGCACAATACGCGTCATTGTCGCCGCAGGAGCAGCGGGTGGCGGATTTTATTTTCGATCATTTTGACGACCTCATTAGCTACAACAGCGCCGAGCTGGCGCAGCTGAGCGGGGTATCAAAAGCCACGGTGAGCCGTCTGTTTAAGCGTCTGGGCTATGAGAAATATAAGGACATGCGCGAAGAGCTGCGCACCCTGCGCCAGAGCGGGATGCCGCTCACCGACAATCGCGACGCGGTGCAGGGTAATACGCTGCTGGCGCGCCACTATAAGCAAGAGATGGCAAACCTGACCCAGTGGGTCAATGCCCTCGACGCGCAGCAGTTTGCCGACGCCATGGCCTGCATGGTCAGGGCGCGCCGGATCGTTATTATCGGCATGCGTAACGCCTATCCGGCGGCGCTGCACCTGCGCCAGCAGCTGCTGCAGGCGCGCGGTCAGGTGCTGGTGCTGCCGCAGCCGGGGCAGAGCCTGAGCGAGGAGCTGGTGGACTTAACGCCGGACGATCTGGTGGTGATGATGGCCTTTCGCCGTCGCCCGCGCATCATTCGCCCGCTGATGCAGCAGCTTCAGAGTAGCGGTATTCCGGTGCTGCTGATGTGCGAGCCGCAAGCCCACAGCCTGTTCCCGCTGGCGAGCTGGCAGCTCTGCACCCCGCTGGACAGCGTCTCCGCCTATGACAGCTATTCGTCGGTCAACAGTCTGATCAACCTGCTGGCGAACGCCTTCCTGCATGACATTCTCGATAAAGGCCGCCCGCGCATTCACGAGATTGCCTCCCTCTACCAGCAGCTGGACGAGCTGGAACAGCGATAATGGGGCATCAGGCTGGTGCTTTGCATTAAAACAGTGCAATCAGACGGGGCGTAAAAGAGCGCCCCCTTTTCGCCATTCCCCGCTTTATCAGGCTTTATGACAATATCCCCCGTTTCGCCTGACCTGGCACATTAGTTGCAAAATCACATTCAAAGAATCTTTTGTTTCATGTTAACGTTACGGGGAAGCACCATGAAAAAATTGTTGATTGCACTGGCCGGGGCAGCATGCCTCTTCACACAGCTGCCGGCAAAGGCTGACCAGCTTCAGGATATTGAGAAACGCGGCACCATCCGCATCGCCGTTCCGCAGGATTTCCCGCCGTTTGGCTCGGTGGGAACCGATCTGCAGCCGCAGGGCTATGACATCGACATGGCGCGCTATCTCGCTAAACAGATGAAGCTCAAGCTGCAGCTGGTGCCGGTGACCAGCGCCAACCGCGTGCCGTACCTGCAAACCGACAAGGTGGATCTGGTCATTTCCAGCCTCGGTAAAAACCCGGAGCGCGAGAAGGTAATCGACTTCAGCCGCGCCTACGCGCCGTTCTTCCTCGGCGTGTTTGGTCCGAAAGGGGCTGAACTGAAGGATGCCGCCGCGCTCAGCGGAAAAACCATCGGCGTGACGCGCGGGGCGGTGGAGGACATGGTGCTGACCGGCCTGGCGCCGAAAGACGCGGACGTGAAGCGCTACGAAGACAACAACACCACGCTGTCGGCATATCTGTCCGGCCAGGTGCAGTACGTGGCGACCGGCAATCTCGTGGTGGCGGCCATTTCGCGCCAGAACGCGGCGAAAGCCCCGGTGCCGAGCTTTATGCTGAAAGACTCGCCGTGCTTCATTGGCCTGAAGAAAAACGAACCGGCCCTGAAGGCAAAAGTGGACGCGCTGATCGAGCAGGGCATTAAGGACGGCACGCTGAACGGTCTGTCTGAGCAATGGCTCAAGGCCCCGCTGCCGGCAAACCTTGGCGCCTGAGCCGATGACTGAGCAACTTGATTTTTCCGCCCTCTGGCCGCACTGGCCGGAGCTGCTGGCCGGGCTGTGGGTCACTATTCAGCTGACGGTGATGGCCACCGTCGGCGGGCTGGCAACAGGGATTGTCGGGGCGGCGATCCGCAGCGGACGCACCACCTGGTACAGCCGGATCTGGGGCGGGTATGTGGAGATCATCCGCAACACGCCGTTTGTGGTGCAGCTGTTTTTCATCGTCTTCGGCCTGCCGAACCTGGGGCTGAAGATGACGGCGGGGGAAGCGGCGCTGCTGGCCATGGTGGTCAACCTGGGCGCCTACAGCACCGAGATTATTCGCGCGGGCATTCAGGTCACGCCGAAAGGGCAGTGGGAGGCCGGTCGCGTGCTGGGGCTGACCCGCCTGCAGACCTTTATCCGCGTGGTGCTGCCGCCTGCGCTGCAGCGCATTTACCCGGCGCTGGTGAGCCAGTGCATCATCGTGATGCTCGGCTCGTCGGTGGTGTCGCAGGTCTCCTATGAAGAGCTGACCTTCGCCGCCAACCTGATCCAGTCCAGAACGTTTTTAAGCTTTGAGGTCTATCTGGTGACCACCGGGATTTATTTAGCGCTGTCGATTACTCTGCGCCAGCTGATGATGGCGGCAGGATGGAAATGGCTGGGGGTGCAGGCATGATGACCACCTTTACCGACTGGGACATTATTCGCAATCTGCTGCTGGCCGGACGCTGGACGGTGCTGCTGTCGCTGGTGGCGTTCGTCGGCGGCGCGGTGGTGACCCTGCCGCTCCTGCTGCTGCGCCTGACGGGCGGGCGCACGGTGAAGCGCATTATCCGCGGCTATATTGAGCTGTTTCAGGGCACGCCGCTGCTGATGCAGTTGTTCCTGGCCTTCTTCGGCGTGGCGCTGTTCGGCATCGACGTTTCGCCGTGGACCGCCGCCTCGCTGGCGCTGACGTTCTACACCAGCGCGTTTCTGCTCGATATCTGGAACGGCAGCATTCGCGCCCTGCCGAAAGGGCAGTGGGAAGCGTCGCGCTGTCTGGGGCTGACCTTCGGCCAGACCCTGTTTCGCGTGGTCGCCCCGCAGGCGCTGCGCATCGGCATTGCGCCGACGGTCGGCTTTGCCGTGCAGGTGATCAAAGGTACCGCGCTGGCGTCGATTATCGGTTTTGTCGAGCTGACCAAGGCCGGGACCATGCTGACCAACGTGACCTATCAGCCGTTTAAGGTCTTTGCGCTGGTGGCGCTGGGCTACTTTATTCTGTGTTATCCGCTGTCGCGCTACAGCCGCTATCTGGAGACGAAATTCAATGCCTCTCATCACCATTAATCAGGTGCAGAAGTACTACGGCGATAACCACGTGCTCAAGGGCGTCGATCTGGATATCGACATGGGCCAGGTAATCTCCATCATCGGGCGCAGCGGATCGGGCAAAAGCACGCTGCTGCGCTGCATTAACGGCCTGGAAGGCTATCAGGACGGCAGCATCAAGCTGGGCGGCATGACCATTACCGACCGGGATTCTCAGGCGCGTGAAATCAGCCGCTCGGTCGGGATGGTGTTCCAGAGCTTCAACCTGTTCCCGCACATGACGGCGCTGGAGAACGTGATGCTCGCCCCGCGTCGGGTGCTGAAAAAAAGCGCCGCCGAATGCCGGGCGCTGGCGCAGCAGATGCTGGAGAAGGTTGGCCTTGGCGATCGTCTGGATTACTACCCGTCGAGCCTCTCCGGCGGCCAGCAGCAGCGCGTGGCGATAGCCCGCGCGCTGGCGATGTCGCCGAAAGTATTACTCTGCGACGAGATCACCTCCGCGCTGGATCCGGAGCTGGTGGGCGAAGTGCTCAAAGTGCTGGAGCAACTGGCGGCCGAGGGGATGACGCTCATACTGGTTACCCATGAAATGAATTTTGCCCGCGAAGTGGGCGACCGCGTGGTGTTTATGCACCAGGGGAAAGTCTGGGAGCAGGGCGACAGCAAAACGCTGTTCGCCAACCCGCAGACCACGGAACTGAAGCAGTTCATCTCCTCCGTGCGCGGCCTCAACTGATAAGGACTGAACAATGGATATCGCACACTTTCCGCAAATCAACCCGCCGCAGCGCCTGCTGATGGGCCCGGGCCCGATCAACGCCGACCCGCGCGTGCTGCGCGCCATGTCGAGCCAGCTGATCGGCCAGTACGATCCGGCCATGACCCACTACATGAACGAGGTGATGGCGCTCTATCGCGGCGTATTCCGCACCGAAAACCGCTGGACGATGCTGGTGGACGGCACCTCCCGCGCGGGAATTGAAGCCATTCTGGTTTCCGCCATTCGACCGGGAGATAAGGTGCTGGTGCCGGTCTTTGGCCGCTTTGGCCACCTGCTGTGCGAAATTGCCCGCCGCTGCCGTGCAGAGGTGCATACCATCGAGGTGCCGTGGGGCGAGGTGTTTACCCCGGACCAGGTCGAGGATGCGATAAAACGTATTCGTCCGCGCCTGCTGCTGACCGTGCAGGGCGACACCTCCACCACCATGCTGCAGCCGCTCGCAGAGCTGGGCGCGATCTGCCGCCGCTACGACGTGCTGTTTTACACCGACGCCACCGCGTCGCTCGGCGGTAACGCGCTGGAGACCGACGCCTGGGGGCTGGATGCCGTCTCGGCCGGGATGCAGAAATGCCTCGGCGGCCCGTCGGGCACGTCGCCGATCACCCTGAGCGCGCGGATGGAAGAGGCTATCCGCCGCCGTAAGTGCGTGGAGGAGGGCATTCGCACCGACGCCCACCGCGACGGCGACGAGGAGATGATCTACTCCAACTACTTCGATCTCGGCATGGTGATGGACTACTGGGGGCCGGAGCGGCTGAACCACCACACCGAAGCCACCACCGCGCTGTTTGGCGCCCGCGAATGCGCGCGGCTGATCCTGCAGGAAGGGCTGGATAACGGCATCGCGCGTCATAAGCTGCACGGCGATGCGCTGCTGAAGGGGATTCAGGCGATGGGGCTGGAGACCTTCGGCGACCTGAAGCACAAGATGAACAACGTGCTGGGCGTGGTCATTCCGCAGGGCGTCAACGGCGACCAGGTGCGTAAGCTGATGCTGGAAGATTTCGGGATTGAAATCGGCACCTCGTTTGGCCCGCTGCACGGCAAAGTGTGGCGTATTGGCACCATGGGCTATAACGCGCGCAAGGACTGTGTGATGACCACCCTGAGCGCGCTGGAGTCGGTGCTCAACTACCTCAAATTTACCACCACGCAGGGGGCCGCCATGCAGGCCGCGTGGGACCATTATCGCCGCGAGACGCCGCAATGAGCCCGGCGGCAGAACGGGTGATGGCGCGCGCCGACGCGCTGGCCACCATCAGCGAAACTCCGGATGCGCTGACAAGGGTGTATCTCTCCACGCAGCATCTGCAGGCCAACCAGCTGGTCGGGGAGTGGATGCGCCAGGCGGGCATGACCGTCTGGCAGGACAGCGTGGGCAATATCTGTGGACGCTACGAAGGCGCGCAGGAGGGGGCCCAGGCGGTGCTGCTTGGCTCGCATCTGGACACCGTACGCAACGCCGGGCGCTACGACGGCATGCTCGGGGTGCTTACCGCCATCGAAGTGGTGGATAGCCTGCACCAGCAGGGTGTGCATCTGGCGCAGGCCATAGAGATTGTCGGCTTTGGTGACGAAGAGGGAACCCGGTTTGGGATCACCCTGCTAGGCAGCCGGGGGCTGACGGGCACCTGGCCGCAGGGCTGGCTGGAGACGTGTGATGCTCAGGGCATCAGCGTGGCGCAGGCGATGGTGCAGGCGGGTCTCGATCCTGCCCGCGTGGCGCTCGCGGCACGTCATCAGGACGATTTTAGCGCCTGCCTGGAACTGCATATCGAACAGGGACCGTGTCTGGAGCAGGAAGGGCTGGCGCTGGGCGTGGTGGAAGCCATTAACGGCGCGCGCCGCCTCAACTGCCGCTTCACCGGCGAGGCCGGGCATGCGGGTACCGTGCCGATGCATCACCGTAAGGATGCCCTGGCCGCCGCCGCCGAATGGATGGTGCTGATTGAAAACACCACCCGACAGCAGGGCGGCAACCGGGTGGCGACGGTCGGTGAACTGCGCTGCCTGCCCGGTGCGGTCAACGTCATCCCCGGCGAGGTTGCGCTCTCGCTGGATATTCGCGGCCCGCAGGATGCCCCGCTTGACGCGCTGCTCGCTGAGCTGCTGGCGCAGGCGCAGGCGATTGCCGCTCGTCGCGGGCTGAGTTTCAGCGCCGAGGAGTTTTACCGGATCGCCGCCACGCCGTGCGATGCGCGTTTGCAGCACCTGTTGGGTGACGCCGTGGAATCGGTGCAGGGGCGCTCGTTATCCCTGCCCAGCGGCGCCGGGCATGACACCATCGCCCTGGCGGAACGCTGGCCGGTGGGGATGCTGTTTGTGCGCTGCAGGGGCGGGGTCAGCCACCATCCGGCGGAATCGGTGATGGCTGAGGATGTCGCTCTGGCAATTGAGGCGTTTGGGCGAGCGGTAAAAAAACTGGCAGGCGATGAAACGGCTTAAGCGTTCGGCCGTGCCGCCGTTTCCGGTAGGCGCAGCGGTACCGTCATCAGGCTGGCGGCGAAATAGAGTACGGCTATAACCCACAATGTCCCTTCCACACCCAATGGCGCGACGCACACGGTGACGATGAAGGGGCCGGCGAAATTGCTTAGCCCCGAACCAAGGTTGAGACAGGAGATCGCCGCCCCTTTGTTTTCCGGCAGCAGCGAGGGGATCAGGGCGCTCAGCGGGCCAAACGCCCCCAGGCCGATAGCGTAAAGGGCGAGCGCCAGAAACAGGGCGAGGGTGCTGTGGCCAAACAGCACGGGGGCATAACACACCGCGATGGAGGCTACGCCGCATAGCGTACCGGAAAACCACATCACCGTTTTTCGCCAGCCCAGGCAATCGCCCAGCCAGCCAAACAGATAGCTGGCGAAAATATTCACAATATTGACCAGGCCCCAGACTGTTAGCCACTCGGCAATGCTAAAGCCAAATTGCGGTAAATAGACCGGCATCAGGATCACCAGCGAAAATTTACCGATGTCATTGATGGTTTTCACCACGACCGCCAGACGCATTTTCGGCTCTCGCACCAGGACGATAATCCCCTCCAGAAGCGCTGTTCTCAGCGGATAACCGTCCCTGAAAATAGGCCGGTCGCGGTTGAGGACCAGTGCACAAAACCCGCCGCAAAGAACAAACGCGAAGCCGCTCAACAGCGTGCCCGTTTCGCCCATGCGGGCCAGCATCATGCTGGAGTACCACGGGCCAACAATTGTCATTCCGACACCGAAGGCTATCCAGAACCAGGAGACCGCACGGCCTAAAATACGGCTTTCGCAGCGCTGGTTTATCCATACCAGAAACGAGTAGGCAAACAGCGGGTAAGCCACCCCGCGTAGCGCGTAGGTTGCCACCATAAGCGGATAGTTATTCTGGGGGAGGGCAACAAAAATAAAGGGCACCGAGCCGATAAAATAGACCACCGTCGCGATCCACATCAGCCGGCGCACCCCCAGCACGCCTGCTCCGATACCGGAAAACCAGGAGACAACGGCAACGCACAGGCCGAAGATGGATGAAAGCAGGCTAATTTCAACAGGATCAAAGCCCCGCTGCTGCAAAAGTGAAGCCAGCCAGCTTTGTTCGATGGTCGCTCCGGTTATAAATAAAAAAACACCGATGAATCCCCAGCTAAGCTCCCGGGGTAATCCTATCCGCGCCCATATCCCTTGTTGCATCACCAGGTTATGTTCAGTCATGTTGTTCTCTTCTTCCTGCCGGGCGGGCACGGTTGCCCGCCCGGAACATCAGGCATTTTTCAGTTGTACGGTCGAAGGGGATTTCATCTGGCTACGATTGACGTGGCCCACCGTGTTCTGCCCCCAGCACTGCTCGTAAGGTAAGCCGGTAAGACTTTCAATCACGGCTCTGTTTTCAGCGCTGACAGCGTCTTTCTTTTCGCCACGTTTGAGGCGTGCAACCTCCTCGTTAAGGATGGCATGAGTACGGCTGTTCACCTTGAACTGGAAGGCCGACCATATCCCCCAGAGCGTGAGCACAACGGGGAGCGCAATCATGATAATCACGATCATTGTGATGGCCGATCCCGGCTGGTGGCTCTGCCCTGAAACGAAGCCGGAGAGTTGCAACGCAACGCCGACCAGGAAGATTGACAGCGCCTGGGAGGCTTTACGCAACAGGCTCATAAAGCCAGCAAAGATCCCTTCGCGGCGGCTGCAGGTAAGGATTTCATCCACGTCCGCCACAAAGGTGTAGTTGTTCCACGGGATCGCGTAGATCCCCCCGCGCGCCAGACCCGCAATCCCTGCCGTCAGATAGAGCAGGGCCATACTGGTAGAGCCGTTTACCCATGCCGCGCCGAAAAGGAGAAAAGCCAGAAGGGCGAGTGTTGCCTGGGTGGCGAACGCGCGTGAGGGTGAGAAACGCAGCGTGAGCCAGGTTGCTACACCGACGCCAAAGAACTGCATGCCGTTGATGGTCGCCAGGAGGTTGGAGGCCACGATCGGGGAGGTCATCAGGGCGAAGACGACAAAGTAGGTGAATACCGAATTGAAGATATCCTGGGCAACTGAGCCGCCCAGATACATCCCCAGGTGCGAGCGGAAGGTTTTTATTTTCAGCGTGGACAGGAAGTCGTAGCAGATGGCGTGAACGCGGGCGAGGAGCGGCTGCTTTTCCCCCTCGTCAACGTGACGCTCGCATTGCTCTATCTCATCAAGCGAGCGTTCCCAGGTACCGAAGTAGACAAAGAACAGGACGACCATAAATGAGAGCGTGAAGATCGCGCCGGCATAAAAGAACGAATCTGCGGAGTCTGAACCAAAATAAGCCACCAGCCGTCCCGGCAGAAAGGCGGCGGCAAATCCCGCCAGTTGGGCGATATACATACGGGCGCTGGTCAGCTTCGAACGCTTGCTAAAATCGGAGGTCATTTCTGCGGAGAGCGTATCGTAAGGGATAATAATCATCGAATAGACGATTTCGAACAGAATATAGACCAGCAGATAGATCCAGTAGTTAAACCCCTCTACCCACAGCAGGCTGTAGACCGACACCAGTGGAATACTGACCAACAAGAAGAAGCGGCGACGACCAAAACGACGGCCCAGCCGGGTTTTATGGAAGTTATCGGAGACATAGCCCATCAGCGGACACATGATGACGTCGACAATGCGCGCCACGGCAAACAGCGAGCCTGCTTCAATCGGCGTTAAGCCGCAGAAGGTGGTCAGGAAGAAGAGTAACCATGCGCTCACCAGCGTGAACGCGCCAGAGCCTATTACATCAGCAAGACCATAACAAACGTAGTTATGCAGCTTTATTTCACGTACTTTTTTTATCATTTTTATCCCCAGTGACGAAGTCGTCCAAAGGTTCCACCTTTATGCACAGGCGGAGTCGGTGATGAGGTTCTGAACGTTAAGCAGGACGGTTTTTTCCGCGTTCCAGCCTGCAGGCAAGGGCACCGGTCGGCAGAGGTGCGTGGCGCAGAGCCGCAGCCCGCTTACGCCGTTGGCGTAAAAAATGGGCATACCGCCAGGGTAGGGCTCTACCCCATGCGCACGGCCGGTAGACGGATTGATGTTGTAGGCGTTGTCCAGCCCCATTCCGGTGGGACGCGCGGGGTTGCACGGCGGACGAATATCGTAGAAGCCTTGTTCCTGCGAGTCGCTGAGGCATTGTTCAACGCAGAGACCATTAAACATGACGTCGCGAATGTTGCCCGGCGTGTCGCTGTGCAGGTTAATCGCACCTTCAGCGTGGCCTGCAAGGTTACTGAAAATGACGTTTTCGATGGCGCCAGGCTGAACCTCTGGCGCACGGTGGCGTACCGAAATATAGATCGGGTCGGCTTTTCCCCAGTGACAGGGATGGCCGTGACGGCAGTCAAACAGAATATTGCTGAACACCAGCCGTTGAAAACGCCCCCCATCGCGTGAGACCAGCCCAATACCCCGGTTGGACTCAAAAATCGTGCAGTTGCTGACAGTGATGTTCTGAATATCGGCAAAGGTTTCCGTACCGATTTTGATGGCGCAGCTTTTGGAACGCACAATACAGTTGTTCACCGTTACGTTACGAATGGGCTGCTGTAGCGGCGCGGGTTTCCGGGTGGTTTTCAGGCAAATCCCGTCGTCGGCGGCGCTGAAGTAGCTGTCGCTGATATGGACGTGCTGGCAACTGTCGATATCGAGCGCATCGGTGTTGGCGAGCGCCAGGTCATTATCAATGGTGATGTTCCGGACAAAAACGTGGTTGCAGCTCACCAGGTGAGCGGTCCACATCGGCGAGTTATGCAGGGTAATATCCTGCAGGCGTACCTGTTCGCAGCCTTCAAACACCACCAGTCGCGGGCGCTGTGATTTAGGCTGGCGATAGCCCTGGTCATCCGCATCTGATGAAAACCAGCTTGCGGCGTCTCCATCAATTTTTCCTTCTCCACTCAGCGTGATGTGCTGCTCGCCACGGGCGTAAAGGAGCGCCATGTTTGACATTTCTGCGAGCGTCACCGTCTCCGTATGCTGGTAATCGGCAGGGTTTGCGCTGGCGCGCAGGCAGGCACCGGCTTCCAGATGCAGGGTAAAATGAGAGGGTAAAACCAGCGTACCGGTGAGCCAGATGCCGGGCGTCACGACCAGCGTTCCGCCCCCGGCGGAGGCTATCTCATCGATAAGCTGTTGCAGTTGCGCCGTCAGTACCGTATTGCCACTGCGATCGAGTGGCGCATTGTCTAAAGAAATTTTCATCGTCATTCCTGTTCATCAACATGATGACCAGGATTTAACGCGTTTTTACCGTCGCCGGAGTGCGCAGAAACGGTGCTTCTTGACGTAACGGTGAAGCACTTCACGTTTGATTTCTGAAGGACAATTAATTATTGAAAATTGTCACATTTCGCGTTTTTTCAGACCGAAAGGGTGTTGCAAAAAAGAGAAATCGTGGTTGTCAGAGACGCAGGTAAGGGATTATGAACGCCCTCTCAGCGACGTTAATTCATGGCTCAGACTGTCAGCCAGCGCACGTACCCGCGAGGCATCAAATAACACATGCAGACCGGGTGAGGCGTCAGCGTGTTTCTGGCAGTAATCCTCCATTTCACAGGCGCATCGATAAAGCTCCTGAATATTGATATGGCTAATCTCCTGCATGCTCCAGCTGTTCTCGACCTCACGGGCATAGCGCAGCGTAAAGAACGCCTTTTGCGCATGTAAAAAGAGACGACAATAGAGGGTAAAGCCCTGCCACTCTTCATACCAGCGACGTTCAAGCGAGCGGGGAAACGCGGCGCGTTTTACGAAATGCAGTGCCGCTTCCTGAAGCGCGGCGGCAGCGTTGCCCGCCTCGTCTTTCTCCCTTGCGATACGTGACAGGCAAGCGGCGGACGTTTCTGGATCGTTGCGATCGAAGGTGATTGTCCGTTCTGAGCCAGGCAGCCAGTAATTGCGGTTTAGCTGGCCGTAAAGGCTCCACACCGCCTGGCCATAGCTTTCGGGTACCTGGCTGTGACGATGGAAAACGTGCTTGCGGACATAAATAGCGCTGTATAACACCTGTCCCGCTTGCTCAAGCAGGGAACAAAATGTCTCTAAGGTCTGCTCGTCGGGTTGCCAGCCATAGCTTTCGTGTAGCCAGTCGGTCATCAGCTGCGCTTTCGTCAGCGTTGTCCCCTCGTTGCTCAGCATTCTGCTGCAGGCCACCAGATTACATTCGCTGAGCGTCCCCATGATCCAGTGGTTATCCAGACTTTCCCAGCTCACTTTGCATACTGCGCCAGTGATGGCCGGGTTACTGCGACACCAGAGCAACCGCCCCTGGAGTTCATCAATACGTGGGAATGGAAAGATGCCCCAGCCAACTTCTTCCCCGACCAGGTCGATCTCTGTCCAGACCTCGCGCTCCCGAACCTCCAGCAGTGCGGGGTTATTAGGAAAGGATGGCCAGAAACGTTCGGGGGTGAGCTTGATCGAGACGCTGACGTTCGCCGGTAAGGGACGGATGGCCTCCAGCACGTTGCCAAGATCGTGGTTATCCGCCGGAAATACACGCAGCACCAGATGTTTATTTTCCTGCTGCATCACGCGGGAGAGGGCAGTGAAGCAGCAGCTATAAATCATGAAGCTGCGATCGTCGCGTTGTAACGGGACGGATTTTTCCGTTGATGGCTGCTCCCAACTGGGGCGTGAGACAGGCAGCAATCCGTCGGTATTAGAAATCGCAATCATCAGGCCGCTGAGAGACGGAATGCGCTGGCAGATCTGTGAAATCTTATCCGCAAGGTAGCTGCACCAGAAGTCCACGTCGAAGCGTACGCCCTGGTTGGGATCAAACAGGTGCGGATGGGAAAGCAAGAGATCGGTTGGAAAGTTGAGCTCTTTGGCCTGGAGGTAAAATCGCAGCCCCTCACGTCGGCACAGCTGGCCCAGGCGGTTGAGATAAACGCAGCGCGCCCGCTGCTGGCTGGATAAGCGGTCATTATAGTGATGTGGCGTATACCCTTTCGGTGTGGCAAGCAGATTAAAGAGGTCAGCCTGCCCGACAATGAGGGTATTGAAGCCATGGGCTACAGCCCACTCCACCAGTTCACCGGTTTTATTCCAGTCCCAGTAAGCCTGGGTATTCAGTTCTACCGCTCGCGTCTGCCACATATCCCTGTCCATTCGTCCGACGAAAACAGGGTTACTATCTCGCTTTAGTTATGCTTTTCGCAAGCAGAGCAATACGTTCCGGAATTTATAAAGACGAACTGACTGCTCAGTTCGTCAGTAAGGTGTGTTCAACCTCCAGTGGGAGGTTGAGGCGCGCGATCGTTCACTCCAGCCCCAGCGTATATTGCGCGATCTTAAAGTAGATAATCAGCCCGGTACCGTCGATAAGCGTCGCGATAAACGGTGCGGAGACGACCGCCGGGTCAATGCCGCAGCGCTTGAGCACCATTGGAATGACGGACGAGACAATGGCGCTCCACAGCGTAATGCAGACCAGCGTCAGGCTGACGATGAGCGTAATTTCCAGCCCTATACCCATCATCCAGGCGCGGATGCACCCGGCAAGACCCAGCGTGGCGGCAATCATCAGCGAGGTGG
This sequence comes from Enterobacter sp. TCD1-1, assembly GCF_020567405.1. NCBI lineage: Bacteria > Pseudomonadati > Pseudomonadota > Gammaproteobacteria > Enterobacterales > Enterobacteriaceae > Enterobacter > Enterobacter sp. TCD1-1. The sequence goes on from NZ_JAJCXF010000001.1 coordinate 773,489, forward strand.
TCATCTCTTTACGCAGCACGCGGCCCACGTCGCGCAGACGCACTTCCCCCAGCGCCATGGCGCGCACCAGCGTGGAGGTGATCTGCGTCCCGCTGTTGCCGCCCGTTCCGATCAGCAGCGGAATGAAGAACGCCAGCGCGATGGCGGACTCCAGCGCCTCTTCAAAATGCTGAATAACCGAACTGGTGTAGGCTTCGGCGACAAACAGCAGCAGCAGCCAGACGGAGCGTTTTTTCCACAGGCTATACGGGCTGGTCTCCAGATAAGGCTTCTCCAGGGGTAGCGTCGCCCCCTGTAGCTGGGCATCTTCGGTGACGTCATCTTCCAGCAGATGGGCGATTTCGCGCTCGGTCAGGCAGCCGACGAGCTTGCCGTGGGTGACCACGGGTACGACATCCGCGCCGCCGTGCGCCAGCAGTCCGGCAACATCGGCACGTTCATCTTCCGGTTTGACCTGCAAAAACTGCGAAATCATCAGCGATTTCACCGGCTGCACCGTATCGGTGGTCTGCAGCAATTTGCGCACGGCAACCATCCCCGCCAGGCGGCCATGGTCTTCGATAAAAATATGCGACGGAATATCATCGTCTTTTAATTTTTCGAAGAATTGCTCGCGCGCCAGCGCCACGCATAATGCCATATCGAGGACGATAAAATCGGTATTCATATATTGCGCGATCGCGCTGTCATTGAATGCCAGGTTTTGGTTGTGAATAGCGTAAGACATAGTGAATTCCCTTTGAATAATAAAATCTCTCAGGGGCGAGCAAGACAGGGCATGTCGAAGAGGAGATCCCCACGTCCTGGGTTCAGCACTGTACACCGTATCCCGCGAGGGAAGTTATACTGACAAAGCCTTGATTCGACAGTGCCTGTTTTACCCTGTGTCGATTCTCTCGAACCTACCAGAGCGATAACGTGTATTTGTACAGGAGCCTCGCCATAACGAGATCGTTGTAAAACGAGAGGAATAATACGCTTATTTAATGTTACCGCTCAGGAATTTAAAAAATGTTTAAGAACGGTTTAGGAGAATATTATTAATAGAATGTTGAGGGTTTATTTAAGGTTATTCATTTTAAATGGAGAATTAAATAATTAACGGGGGAGGGGAAAATGGCGTGGCTTGATAATCTGCTGAATCATTTTGCTCTGTATCCGGCACATCTGTTCGCGCTGTTATTTATGATGGCGCTGAGCAAGTCGACGGTGCTGATCTCCTCCGTGCTGCCGCCTGCCTCGGTCATGCTGCTGGCGGGCATTACCGTCAGCCAGGCAAGCATGCATCCTGCCCTGGCGTGGCTGGCCGTGGTGATGGGGGCAACGGCGGGCTCGGCGCTGAACTACCACTTAGGACAGCGGATGGGGCACACGCGCTGGATGACCCGCTTCACGGCAAAACACGCCGGTAAATTTCTGCGGGTGCAGCATCAGCTACAAAAAAACGGGGTGCTGGTGCTGTTCACCGCGCGCTTCCTGGCGGTACTGCGCTACATCGTGCCGCTGGCGGCAGGCATGCTCAGGCTGAACGTGGTGAAAGTTTACGGCGTGAGCCTGGCCTCTGCCGCCGTATGGGCGGCGCTGTATGTCGGCATCGTCACCGGCATCAGCGCCTTTTGAGTTACAGGCTCCCCATTCCGCCGTCCACCAGCAGTTCTGTTCCTACCGTGTAGCTCGATTCGTCGGAGGCGAGATAGAGCGCGGCTTTTGCCAGCTCCGTCGTCGAGCCCATTCTGCCCAGCGGCACCAGCGTGATGATCTCCGCCATCATTGCGTTAAGCGCCTCTTCGCTTAAGCCCGTTTTCGTAAAGGCCGGGGTTTCCACCGGACCGGGGCTCAGGCCGTTGACGCGGATCCCGCGCGGCAGCAGCTCCGCCGACAGCGTTCGCGCCAGCGACAGCAGGGCGGCCTTGCTCGCGGCATACACGCTGCTGGTGGGCAGGCCGATGCGCGCGCTCACGGAGCCGCAGAGGATCACCGACGACGGGTTATTCAGCAGCGGCAGCAGCGCCTGGATTAAAAAGAACGGTCCCTTCAGGTTGATGTTCATCAGACGGTCCCAGGTCTCTTCCTGCCAGGCTTCCAGCGGCGAGTGCGTCACGTCGCCGGCGTTGAGAAAGACCGCGTCCAGGCGTGGCCAGCGGGCGGCGATGGTTGTCGCCAGCGCTTTTTGCGACGCGATATCGCCCGCATCGGTTGGGATCACCCAGGCCTTATCGCCCAGAATGCGCTCTGCTTCGGCGAGGGTGTCCGGGTTGCGTCCGGTCACGGCGACGTGCGCCCCTTCGGCGATAAATTCCTGCGCGGTGGCGAGACCGATACCGCTGGTGCCGCCGGTAATCAACGTATACTTATCGGTTAAACGACCCATGTTCTTCTCCTGAAATGTCACTGGAGAAAGCACTATAGAAACGTTAGTATCGAAAGGAAACCAGGTACCAAATGGATACTAAAGAGGCAAGAGGTGTGCTATGGCAGAAATGCTGGAGGAGTGCTGTGAAAAAAAATCTGAGGCCTATACCTGCCCGATGACGCAGTTTGTAAACCTGATTTCCGGCAAATGGGCAATCCCGATCCTCTATCGTCTTATTGTGATTAACACGCCTGTCCGCTTTGGCGACCTGCTGCGGGCGGCTGCCCCCATCACCCAGAAAGAGCTGACGAAGCAGCTGCGTCTGTTTGAACAGCGCGGGCTGGTGACGCGGACGGTCTACCCGGAGATCCCGCCGCGCGTGGAGTATCAGATTACCGGGCTGGGGTTAACCCTGCAGGATGCGCTCGCGCCGCTGGCCGCCTGGATGAGCGAGTACGGCGACCAGCTTCAGCGTTAGGCTACTGTTTTACGTAGCGCGGTGCCGGGATGCCGGTGCGCGCGCTGCTAAACAGCTCAAGGCGCGCCGCTTCGTAGCGGTCCCACAGGCCTGCATCATGCATCGGCGGGATGGTGATCGGTTCGCCCTGATCCAGACCCGCCAGCGACGCATCCACCATATCGTCGGTGGTCATTACCGATCCTTCCGGCAGATCGTCCACCGTGACGCCTGAATGGCTCCAGATCTCCGTTGCGGTGGCGGCGGGCAGCACGGCCTGAATGCGCACGCTGCTGTCGGCAAATTCTTCCTGTAGCCCACGGGTAAAGCTCAATACCCACGCCTTCGTGGCGCTGTAGAGCGCGCTGCCCGCCCGGACGTGCAGCGCCAGCACGGACGCGATATTGATCAGCGTGCCGCGATTGTTCTGTGCCAGGCGCGGCAGGATGGCGTAGGTCAGACGCATCAGCGCCGTGGTGTTCAGGGTGTTAATGGCCTGATGCTGCGCCACCTCGCCCGCGAGGAACGGTGCCATCTGCGCGGTGCCCGCGTTGTTAATCAGCGTATCAATGGCGGTATTGCTGCGCAGTTCGTCTTCCACCGCCCGGATCCCGGCTTCATCGGTGAGATCGGCCACCAGAATATCGACGGCCACGCCATAGCGTGCGCGCAGGTCGGCGGCGAGGGCTTTCAGGCGATCCTCGCGGCGGGCGACCAGGACCAGGTTAGCACCGCGCGCGGCAAGGCGATCGGCATAGACGGCACCGATCCCGGAAGAGGCACCCGTAATCAGGGCGGTGGTGATTTGCGTAGTCATCGTGCATTACCTCAGGCAAAGTGGGTTATTTGGTTTCAATATGAAACTGAATTAACTCTCGGCTATTTGGTTTTATAATGCAACCATATTGGCGATCATTTTGTGCTTTTGCCGTCGGGAACGGTCAGGAGGGGAGTTTAGCCACGATCTCTTCAGGCGTCAGTTCGCGGCCATCGTCGGCGATAAGCGCCAGTTTACGCAGGGGTTTGCGCTGTTCGCTATCGACCAGCACGGTGCCGCATTCGTTTTCCGCGAACAAAAATTCATTGCCCCACTGGGACAGGGCAACCAGCACGGTCTGCAGGGCGCGTCCCTTGTCGGTCAGGACGTATTCCTGCCAGGCGCTGCCGTCGGAGGCGGGCTGAAGCCGGAGAATGCCTTCGTCCACCAGCAGCTTGAGCCGCGTGGTCAGCATGTTTTTCGCGATACCGAGGCTTTTCTGAAACTCGCCGAAGCGTTTAATCCCGCGGAGCGCGTCGCGGACGATCAGCAGCGACCACCAGTCGCCGATGATATCCAGCGAACGGGCGACGGGGCAGGTGCTCTCTTCAAGGCGGGTACGTTTCACAGCGAATTCTCCGGTGGGGTATGGTTTTATTATAAAACTAATCCGTACACACCGTAAGCACGTTAATCATCAGTTTGAGAAATGCTTCCCGGAAAATTGTGACGAATCTGTCACACTGAGCGCGACATTTTAAAACGAGTGAGGAATTAGGGATGAGAAAAGCACTACTCGCGCTGGCAGTCGCCGGTTCCATTTCAGCAACGTTTGGCGTGCAGGCGCAAGAGACGCCGGAAGGGTATCAGCTGGAGCAAGTTTTAATCATGAGTCGCCATAACCTGCGCGCGCCGCTGGCTAACAACGGCAGCGTGCTGGAGCAGTCCACGCCGAAGCAGTGGCCGGAGTGGGAGGTGCCGGGCGGTCAGCTCACAACCAAAGGGGGCGTGCTGGAGGTCTATATGGGCCATTACATGCGCGAGTGGCTGGCGCAGCAGGGGATGGTGAAGACGGGTGAATGTCCAGCGGCGGATAGCGTTTACGCCTATGCTAACAGCCTGCAGCGCACCGTCGCCACCGCGCAGTTCTTCATTACCGGCGCGTTCCCGGGCTGCGATGTGCCCGTGCACCATCAGGAAAAAATGGGCACCATGGATCCGACATTTAATCCGGTGATCACCGATAATTCGCCGGAATTCCGCGAAAAAGCGCTCAAGGCGATGGAGGCGGAACGGCAGAAAATGCAGCTTGGCGAAAGCTATAAGCTGCTGGAGCAGATGACGAACTACGCCGACTCGCCGTCCTGCAAAGAGAAAAAGGTCTGCTCGCTGGCGGATGCGAAAGATACCTTCAGCGCCGACTATGAAAAAGAGCCTGGCGTATCCGGGCCGCTGAAGGTGGGCAACTCGCTGGTGGATGCGTTCACGCTGCAGTATTACGAAGGCTTCCCGGCCGACCAGGTCGCCTGGGGAGAAATCAAAACCGACCAGCAGTGGCGCGTGCTGTCGAAGCTGAAGAACGGCTATCAGGACTCGCTGTTTACCTCCACCGAGGTGGCGCAAAACGTGGCGAAACCGCTGGTGAAATATATCGATAAAACGCTGGTTACCGACCAGGCGAAAGCGCCGAAAATCACCCTGCTGGTGGGGCATGATTCGAACATTGCTTCCCTGCTCACCGCCCTCGATTTCAAACAGTATCAGCTGCACGATCAGCAGGAACGTACCCCGATCGGCGGCAAGATTGTCTTCCAGCGCTGGCATGACAAAAATGCCAACCAGGAGCTGATGAAAATTGAGTATGTCTACCAGAGCTCAGAGCAGTTGCGCAACGCCAGCGTGCTGTCGCTGCAGTCTCCGGCACAGCGCGTGACGCTGGAGCTGAAGGGCTGCCCGGTGGATGCGAACGGCTTCTGTCCTGTCGATAAATTCAATGCGGTGATGAATAACGCGGCGAAGTAAGAGAGAACCCCCCGCTGCGGCGGGGGGAAACGCTTAGACGTTTTTACGTTCGATGGTTTGCTCACCCCAGAAGAGCGAGTCTTTGTCCGTTTTTTCGAAGGCGCGCACCAGCACCTCATCGTTACCTTCCTCCCAAATCTGCTCGGCCAGCTTTTCATCGTATTTCGCGACTTCAAAGATAGCTTCGGCAATCTCCGGAGAGGTGTTGCGTAAACTTGCCCATTCGCCCACGTGGTGAGCTTTGGATTCTTGAGTTGGCATGCTTGTCCTCCTGTTGGGTGTTAGCCGTTCAGTTTTTTGGCCAGACCCGCGACGTATTCACCCTGATAGCGGGCGATAGACAGTTCTTCATTGCTTGGCTGACGTGAGCCATCCCCACCGGCAATGGTGGTTGCGCCGTACGGCGTACCGCCGCGCATCTGGGAAACGTCAAACAGCTCCTGCGCGCCGTAGCCAATCGGCACAATCACCATCCCGTGATGAGCAAGGGTAGTCCAGGTTGAGGTAATCGTCTGCTCCTGACCGCCGCCGGTCCCGGTAGAGCTGAATACGCTGGCGAGTTTGCCGTAGAGCGCCCCGGATGCCCAAAGTCCGCCGGTTTGATCGAGGAAGGTGCGCATCTGGCCTGACATGTTGCCGAAGCGGGTCGGGGTGCCGAAGATAATGGCATCATAATCCGCCAGCTCCTGCGGGGTGGCGACCGGGGCGTTTTGCGTTTTTCCCCCGGCTTTCGCGAAGGCTTCCGCCTGCATGGTTTCCGGTACGCGTTTCACCACAACCTCTACGCCATCAACCCTGTTTGCACCTTCTGCTACCGCGTGAGCCATGGTTTCAATGTGTCCATACATGGAATAATAGAGCACCAGAACTTTTGCCATTTTGCTTCACTCCTCGTTGGTTTCTCTGACAGCGGATCGCTGCGCTCTTTTAAAGATATGTCATCACAGCCAGACTGCAAAAATGAACGCCATTTATTTGATTTATAACAACATGAGGAGAAAAATGACTTTGTAGCAAAATGATACAACTTTCCCGGTGCGGATTTTTAAAATGATAAGAAAGGCTTATGAATAGCCGTCGCGTCATCTCACCCGAAAGACTGAGATCATGTTGCAGGATATTACCTTCGGCTTGCCGGATAACCTCATTCCACTAAGCTTAGTTTCACGCGGCACAGATAAAGGCGTTGTCCTTGAGCCGCGAGGTGAAAGAATCCTCTTTTACTGAATGCAATATGATGTCTAATGTTTCACATTCTGGAGGTTAGAGATGGCAAACCATCGTGGTGGTTCAGGTAATTTCGCAGAAGACCGTGAAAGAGCATCAGAAGCAGGCCGTAAAGGTGGCCAGCATAGCGGGGGGAACTTCAAGAATGACCCGCAACGCGCATCTGAAGCTGGCAAGAAAGGGGGGAAAAACAGCCGCGGCAGCAGTAAGTAACACGCCGGGTTGAACCCCTGCCGCCGGGATATCCCGGCGGTTTTTTTATTTCTGCAACATTGAACTGTAACCAAAGGCAACGCACACTACAGAATTGTTCTCATTTGCTGGTGCCGCATGTCTGTCTCACGCTTTAAATTCTCCGTAAAACCGCAGGAAGCCATCCTCATTCTCATCACCATGTTCTGGGGCGGGACGTTTCTGGCCGTTCAGTACGCGGTGACCCTTAGCGATCCGTTCTTTTTTGTTGGTCTGCGCTTTGCAACGGCGGCGATAGCCGTGGGGCTGATGTCCCTTAACACGCTGCGGGGTCTGACGCTCAAAGAGCTTAAGGCGGGCGTGGCGATTGGGGTGGCGATCGCGATGGGCTACAGCCTGCAGACATGGGGATTGCAGACCATCTCCAGCAGCAAATCCGCGTTTATCACCGCCATGTATGTGCCGCTGGTGCCGCTGCTGCAGTGGCTGTGCCTGGGGAGGCTGCCGGGTCTGATGTCCTGTATTGGCATCGTGCTGGCGTTTATCGGTCTGATTTTGCTGGCCGGGCCGGAAAACAATCTTCTGGCGCTGGGGCCGGGCGAGATCATCACCCTGATTGGGGCGGTTGCGATTGCGGCGGAAATTATCCTGATCAGCGCCTGGGCGGGCAAGGTGGACGTTAAGCGGGTGACGGTGGTGCAGCTCGCCACGGCCTCGCTGGTGGCCTTTGCGACGATGATTCCGGCAGGGGAGTCCGTACCGCCGATGTCCACCGGCCTGGTCGTGGTGGCGCTGGGGCTGGGGATCTTCAGCGCCATTATCCAGGTCACCATGAACTGGGCGCAGCGTAGCGTATCGCCGACCCGGGCAACGGTCATTTACACCGGTGAACCGGTCTGGGCGGGCATTTTCGGGCGACTGGCCGGGGAACGTCTGCCGCTGCTGGCCCTGGTGGGCGCGGCGTTTATTGTCGCCGGGGTGCTGGTGAGCGAGTTGAAGCTCAGAAAGCGTCGGAACCCGGTGAGCGACATGACTGCTGAAGAAGGTTTAGATTGAAAAAACAGACGGGTTTATCTACGATATGTACGGATAAATACCGTACACGGTGAAGTAAACCATGCCAGCACTGAAAAAACAGCGTATCGATCTTCGCTTAACGGACGAAGACAAAACAATGATTGAAGAAGCGGCAGCGATGACGAATCAAACGATCACCCAGTTTATGGTGAACAGTGCGTCAGAGCGTGCAGCGGAAGTTATCGAGCAGCACCGCCGTCTCGTATTAAACGAAGCATCATGGAATGCCGTGATGGATGCCATCGACAATCCGCCAGAGCCAAATGAACGCCTGAAGCGAGCGGCAAAACGTCTTCGAAACATGGAGTGAAGCGTCGTGGAAAATCTCACGATCGAAATGTTTTCAGAGGGAAAAGATTATGATTTCAGGGACTTCGATTGTGGTGAACCCTCGCTAAATGTCTTCCTCACAGAACATCTGGTGCGTCAGCACAATGGGCGTATTTTACGAGGCTATCTGCTTAAAGATCGCGATTGTCCGCGAGTCCTGGGCTATTACACGTTATCGGGAAGTTGCTTTGAAAAAGCGATGCTGCCTTCCAGGACTCAGCAGCGTCGGATCCCTTATAGCAACGTACCGAGCGTAACGCTGGGACGTCTGGCGATACATAAAGAGCTGCAGGGACAGGAGTGGGGAACGACGCTCGTCACGCATGCCATGCGGGTTGTCTATCTGGCATCGCAGGCGGTGGGCGTACACGGAATATTTGTTGATGCACTCAACGACCAGGCAAAACAATTTTATCTGAAGCAGGGCTTTATTCCGCTGACGGATGAAAACAGCCATTCTCTTTTCTTTCCTACAAAATCTATCGAACGACTGTTTGAGCAGGTGTGATTGCCTGACATAAAGGTGTTCTTAGCGAACATAAAGGTCGGGTAAGGCGTCGCCGTCACCCGACATTGAGATTTCACGACTCCTGACGCACCACCTCGCCCTGCGGCGCAGCGGCCATCCGGCGGCTCAGCAGGGCGTTAAGCAGGATCGCGCCAAAGGTCGCCGTGCCAATCCCGCCGATCGTAAACCCGCCCAGCGTCAGGGCAAAATCGCCCGCGCCCAGCACCAGCGTAACGGCCACCATAATCAGGTTGCCGTTCTGGCTGAGATCGACCCGATGCTGCACCCAGATCCGCGCGCCGGCCACGGCGATCAGCCCAAACACCACGATTGAGGCTCCGCCGATCACCGGTGACGGAATGGTGTGGATCAGCGCGCCGAATTTCGGCGAGAAGCCGAGCAGCATCGCCATCACCGCCGCCGCGACAAAGACCAGCGTCGAATAGACTTTGGTCACCGCCATCACGCCGATATTCTCGGCATAGGTGGTGACGCCGCTGCCGCCGACTGAGCCCGAAAGCATGGTCGCCAGCCCGTCGCCGACGAACGCGCGGCCCATGTACGGGTCCATACTGCGTCCGGTCATCCCCGCGACCGCCTTCAGGTGACCCAGGTTTTCCGCCACCAGGATCACCGCCACCGGGGCGATGAGCATCATCGCCTGGGTGTTAAAGGTGGGGGAGGTGATCTGCGGCAGGCCGAACCAGGCGGCCTGATGCAGCAGGGTAAAATCAACCGGCTTGCCGAGACCAAAAACGTTCGCCAGCAGGGCGTACACCAGACAGGCAACAATCAGCCCGACCAGGATCAGCAGCCGCTGGATCATGCCTCGCGTAAATACCGCTACCAGGCCGATGCACAGCACGGTCACGACGGCCATCCAGCTTTCAAACGGCGAGCCGGAGACGCTTTTCACCGCGATCGGCGCAAGGTTAAGGCCTATCGCCATCACCACCGCGCCGGTAACCACGGGAGGCATCAGGCGTTCGATCCAGCGCGTACCGATTTTCATCACCACCAGACCAATCAGGGTATACACCAGACCACAGGCGATGATGCCGCCGAGGGCCACGCTCAGGTTGGGGTTGATTCCCTGGCCGTTAAATCCGGTGGTGGCGATCACCACGCCGACAAAGGCTGCGCTGGATCCCAGATAGCTGGGCACGCGCCCGCCGGTGACAAAAAAGAACAGCAGGGTGCCGATACCGGACATCAGAATCGAGAGGTTGGGATCGAGTCCCATCAGCATCGGCATCAGCACCGTGGCGCCAAACATGGCGACCGCGTGCTGGACGCCCATCACCATCGTCTGCCCGAGCGGGAGGCGTTCATCCGGCGCGACCACGCCAGCGTCTGTGGAGGTCGATTTCAACTGCCAGTGGGGAAATCCGAACATGGTCTGTCTCCTTAGAGCGCCTTAACAGGCGGGTCGCATCAGCGCGTGGTAGCCGCGGTCAAACCACACCAGGCCCTGCGGCGCGGGGTGGCGAATAATCGAAACGATGTCGCAAAACAGAATGTCATGGGTACCGACGCTCACCACCTGGCTGATGCGGCAGTCAAACGAGGCCAGCGCATCCTCCAGACGCGGGCAGCCGGTGTCGCCCGTCTGCCAGCGGGCGGCGGCAAAGCGTTCTTCCATCGGCGTTTTGCCGCCAAACAGGTTTGAGAGCGGCTCCTGTCCGGCGCTGAGGGTATTGACGCACAGCGTGCGGTTCTCGCTGAACGTCGGCCAGACGGACGCGCCGCGGTTCAGGCACACCAGCAGGGTGGGCGGTGAATCCGTGACGCTGCACACCGCGCTGGCGGTGAAGCCTGCCATCCCCGCCGGACCGTCGGTGGTGATGATGTTCACCGCCGCGCCGACGCAGGCCATGGCATCGCGAAAGGTTTGTTTATCCGGTGTAGTCATCATCGCTCCTTACGCCAGCCCGCAGGCATCGTCGAAGGTCAGGCGCGGCAGGCGGCCGTAAAGTTTGCCCGGGTCGCCGTAGCCGATGTTGATCAGCAGATTGCTTTTAAGCGTCGTGCCGGTGAAAAAGGCCTCGTCGACCTTTTGGCGGTCAAAGCCCGACATCGGGCCGGTGTCCAGCCCCAGCGCGCGACAGGCGAAAATCATGTAGGCGGCCTGCAGCGAGCTGTTGCGAAAGGCGGTCTCTTCCGCCAGCGCGGGGCTTGCGGTAAACCAGCTTCTGGCATCGCCGTGCGGGAACAGTTCAGGCAGGCGCTCGTAGAACTCACTGTCCCAGGCGACAATCGCCGTGACCGGGGCGGTGAGCGTTTTCTCCAGGTTGCCGCTGGAGAGCGCCGGGCGCAGCTTCTCTTTTCCCTCCGCGCTTCGCACAAACACAATCCGTGCCGGGGAGCAGTTGGCCGAGGTTGGCCCCCATTTCATCAGGTCGTAGATTTCGCGCAGCGTCTCGTCGCTGACGGCAATATCCTGCCAGCCGTTATGGGTGCGGGCGCCGGTGAACAGCGTTTCCAGCGCGGTGGGATTAATGGCTTCGCTCATTACAGCTCCTTATAAAGCGGGTTCATGACTGTGCAGCAGGCTGGCCAGCCCGTTCAGCAGCAGGGTGTTAAAGGTGTCCGGCTCGGTGACGTTGCAGGCGTGCCCACCCTGGCGCATCACCGCGCTGTGGCTGTGCGGGATCGCTGCCTGCAGCTCAGACGAGCAGACAGAGGGCACCAGCATGTCGTCGGCGGAACAGATGATCTGGACCGGGCAGCGAATGCGCGCCGCATGGCGGCTGAAGTCTGCCTTTTTCAGGGCGCTGAGCCGGTGTAGCAGGTTGGCTTTGCCCTGGAAATGGGCCAGCGCCAGCGCTTCTTCGGCCTCCAGGCGGGGAGCGCGAGCGGCCATCCAGTCTGCCGGGTAGAGAAACAGCGGCTGCGCCTCAACCCACGCCTGCGGGCCACCGTAATGCAGCAGGCGCTCGCGGATCTGAAAGCAGCGGCGGGTATGCGCGTTGAGGGTCAACCAGCCGTTGACGCACACCAGCGAGGTGAGGGCGTCGGGGCGGTCGAGGGCCAGCTGCAGACCGACCAGTGCCCCCAGCGCATGGCCGACAATGCTGTAGCGCGCGATCCCGGCCTCAGCCAGCGCCTGGGCCAGTTCATCCGCCATCTGTGCCAGGCTGTAGCCTTCCGGCAGGGCGTCGGGGTTAGTGCCCGTTCCACGCTGGTCATAGCACACCACCTGATACTCCGGTTCCAGCGCGGCCAGCTGGGGCAACCAGTAGCTGCCGCTGCCGCCGAGACCGGCAATAAGGACCACCACGGGCGCACCCTCATACGGGGGCGGTGAGACGGAGAGTTTCATGGCCGCCTCACTTCGCGATGTGCGCAACGGTGGCGATCTCAACCAGCGCGTCTGGCTTCACCAGCCCGCACTGAATGCAGAACCGGGCCGGTTTATCGCCGGGAAAGAACTCCGCGTAGATTTCATTAATCGCGGCGTAGTTTTTCCAGTCGGTGATAAAGATGCTGTTGAAGGTCACATCCTCCATCGTGCCACCCGCCGTTTCGATCACGGTTTTGATCGTCTCCAGCACGTGGCGGGTTTGCGCCTTTGGGTCGTTGATAAACACCACATTGTTGTCTTTATCAAACGGCAGCGTGCCGGAGACATACACCACGCCGTCGGCGAGGGTGCCGGGGACAAACGGGGCGATTGGCGTGCTGGTGCCCGGTGGGATGATTACGGATTTCGGCATCGTGTGACTCCTCAGGCGATACGGGCGAGCGGGGGATTCAGGGCGTCGCAGAAATCCGCAACGTTACTGACCCAGCCAAAAAAGGTTTCGATATTGAACAGGGCCGCCTTCTGAGCGAAATCCGGCCCGGCCTGATGGGTCGCGTCTTCCAGCACCACGCCGAAATACTCGAGGAAAAAGCCGTCGCGCAGGGTCGACTCCACGCAGACGTTGGTGGCAATGCCGGTGAAGACCAGGTGGCGAATGCCCCGGCTGCGCAGCAGGCTGTCGAGAGGCGTGTTGAAAAAGCCGCTGTAGCGCGGTTTCGGCAGGACAATATCACCCGCCTGCGGGACCAGCTCATCCACCAGCTGATAATCCCAGCCGCCCTTCGCCAGCAGCTTGCCCTGCAGTTCGGGCCGCTTGCGCATGGTTTTCAGGGCGTTCGACTTGTGGAAGTTCGGTGAACCGGGGCCACCGGCCTCAACGTACTGGTCATCCCAGCCGTTCTGGAACCATATGATAAGCATGCCCGCAGCGCGCGCGGCGGCGACGGCGGTTTTGATGTTCGCTATCACAGGCTGCGTAGCGGAGACGTCGAAGCCCGCCAGATCAAGATAACCACCGGGGCTGGCGTAGGCGTTTTGCATGTCCACCACGATCAGCGCGCTCTGCTGTGGCGTGAAGGTAATGGCTTCCGGGCGTGCATTAAGGGTTGTCATTACGCCACCTCCTTCGTGACGGCAGGGATGTGGGCGCGGCACTGCATCAGCGGCTGGATGCGCTCGCCGAAGGTCTCCACGCCGGTGAGGAAGTCATCGAAGGTCAGCAAGACGCCTTCCGCACCGGGAACGGCCGCCACTTCATCGAGCATTCTGGCAACGCTGGCGTACGAGCCGACCAGCGTGCCCATGTTGATATTGACGGCGGAGGTCGGGTCGGCCATCTGACGAACGTTGGTATCCGCCCCGGAGCGGGTGTCCTTCTGGCTCTGCTCGGTGAGCCAGCTCAGGGCTTCCTCGTCGGCGCCGTCCTTATAGCGCTCCCATTTTGCGCGCGCGGCGTCGTCGGTTTCGTCGGCAATCACCATAAACAGCACGTAGGAGCCCACGTCGCGCCCGGTTTTGTCGGCGGCTTCTTTCATGCGCGCGGCGGTCGGGGCGAAGGCGGCAGGCGTGTTAACGCCTTTACCGAAGCAGAAGTTAAAGTCGGCGTATTTCGCCGAGAACTCCATTCCCGCGTCGCTCTGCCCGGCGCAAATCACCTTCATCGGCACCGACGGCTGCGGGCTGACGCGGCAGTCGTTCATGGTGAAGAAGTCACCCTTGAAATCGCTTTTGCCGGTACCCCACAGATCGCGCAGGACCTGCACGTACTCGGTCAGGTAGTCGTAGCGACGCGAGAAGTAATCGTCACCCGGCCAGAGCCCCATCTGCTCGTACTCGGGTTTTTGCCAGCCGGTCACCAGGTTGACGCCAAAGCGTCCGCCGGAGATGGAGTCGATGGTGGAGGCCATGCGCGCCACGATCGCCGGGGGCAGGGTGAGGGTGGCTGCGGTGGCGTAGATCTGGATCCGCGAGGTGACCGCGGCCAGCCCGGCCATCAGGGTGAAGGACTCCAGGTTGTGATCCCAGAATTCGGTTTTGCCGCCGAAGCCGCGCAGCTTGATCATCGAAAGCGCAAAGTCGAAATGGTAGTGCTCCGCTTTCTGCACGATGGCTTTATTCAGCTCAAAGGTCGGCATGTATTGCGGTGCAGTGGTCGAGATAAGCCAGCCGTTGTTGCCGATGGGTACAAATACGCCAATTTTCATCACGAACCTCTCTTCATTACGTCGCAGGTATAACGGTGTTTTTGCAAAGGCAGTGCCAGTTTTGAAAATGGCAGTGTTATTAATGTGTTAATCAGAGGTCGGAGGTTTGATGCGATTAAATGTGGACTAACTGGTCAAAAACATTGCACAGAAAACAGGCATTCATGCGCGATCGGAGTGCAGGATGTCGTGGCGAGACGGGGGTTTTGCTATGCTGAGGGCAACGCAGAATAAGGAGAGCGGGAATGACACAAGGCGCAGTGAAAACACCAGGTAAACGTTCGCAGGCGGTGAGCGCCAAGAAGCAGGCGATCCTCAGCGCGGCGCTGGAGACCTTTTCGCAGTTTGGCATTCACGGCACGCGCCTGGAGCAGGTGGCGGAGCAGTCCGGGGTATCCAAAACCAATCTGCTCTACTATTACCCGTCGAAAGAGGCGCTGTATGTTGCGGTGATGCAGCAGATCCTCGATATCTGGCTGGCCCCGCTGAAAGCGTTCCGCGAAGAGCTGGCCCCGCTGGTGGCGATCAAAGAGTACATTCGCCTGAAGCTGGAGGTGTCGCGCGATTACCCGCAGGCATCACGGCTGTTTTGTCTTGAGATGCTGCAGGGGGCGCCGCTGTTGCAGGCGGAGCTGACCGGAGATTTGAAACAGCTGGTGGACGATAAGTCGGCCATTATCGCCGGATGGGTGGCCAGCGGAAAACTGGCCCCGGTCGATCCGCATCATCTGATCTTTATGATTTGGGCCTCCACGCAGCATTACGCTGACTTTGCGGCCCAGGTCGAGGCGGTGACCGGAAAAACGCTCCAGGACGAAGCTTTTTTCCACAGCACCCTGGAAAACGTGCAACGGATGATTATCGAAGGGATCCGCTTGCGCTAGTTCCCCGGTGGGAGAGGGCAACTTAAGTCGCCCTCTTCACACTGCATCAGCGAGGCCAGAAACGCTTCGCGCTCCACGGTTTTCTCCGCCAGGCACTGATTCACGATCATCGGCTGAACGCTGCCGCCTTCCGTCCCCGAACCGATAAACGCACAGTCCGCGTCGCGCAGGGCAATCCAGGCCTGCTGCGCCTTTTTCAGCAGCTCGCGCTGGGGAGTTTCCGCGCGCTTGACGGCGGCCTGATAGGTCTGGTTGAGTTTTTTATCGGCAGCCTGGTATTGCTGCGCGCTACAGGTATTCAGTTCAAGCTGAGTGGTCGCTTTGTCGCACTCGTCGGCCAGCGCGCTGGCGCTCAGCAGCAGTGCTGCGCCTGCGAGAAATACTCTTTTCATCTTTCCCTCAGTAAAAAAGCCGGATGCGCTGCGCTTATCCGGCCTACGGTTGTTTTGTCGCCCCGGTAAGCATAGCGCCACCGGGAAGAGTTTACACGATTAACCGATGGTCATCAGGCTGGCGTTACCGCCTGCCGCCGCGGTATTGACGCTGAGCGAGCGCTCCACGTACAGACGCTCCAGCAGCAGGTTGGTTTCCCCGCGCGCGAAGCCCTGCACCGAAACAATTGCCCCGCTGCGGGCCGCAACCTGCTCGCACAGCTCGCGCAGCTGATCGGAATCACCGTGATATATGACGGCATCAAACGGCTGCGTCAGCAGCGCATCGGCTTTCGCGAAGTGGATACGGGCCGAGACCGCCTTCGGCAGCTGTTTGGCGAGATCGCGATGCAGCGCATCGTCCGGCCACAGCACTTCACACCCGGTGGCCATCGCGGCGGCCAGCTGTACCAGCGCGTCCTGCTCGTTATCCGCCACGCACAGAACGCGCTCGCGCGGCATCAGCGTCCAGGTATTGCGCTCGCCGGTCGGCCCCGGCAGCAGACGCTGCGTACCGGCCTGTGCCAGCTCGCCATACTGCTGCGCCACGGCACGCAGTTCAGGACGTTTTTCCGCCCAGGCGATCAGCGCTTCCAGCGGCTGGGTCAGCACGGTTTTCAGCTGCGCATCCACCGGATACTCCGCATCCTGACGCGCCAGGGTGACGCCCAGCGCGTTCTCAGGACGGTTCGCCAGCAGACGGTACAGATAGAGCGGACCGCCCGCTTTCGGGCCGGTACCGGAGAGACCTTCACCGCCGAACGGCTGCACGCCCACGACCGCGCCAACCATGTTGCGGTTAACGTACAGGTTGCCCACTTTGGCGCTGCCGGTTACCTGCGCGATGGTCTCGTCGATACGGGTATGTACGCCGAGCGTCAGGCCATAGCCGGAGGCGTTGATCTGCTCAACCAGCTCGTTGAGGTTGTTACGGTTGTAGCGCACCACGTGCAGCACCGGACCGAAGACCTCTTTTTTCAGCTCGTCGAAGCTTGCCAGCTCGATAAGCGTAGGCGGCACAAAGGTGCCGGAACGCCACTCGCGGGCGTCTTCGCTGTTGTCTCGCACCGCCTGGAACACCGGACGGCCTTTCGCGCGCATGGCCTGAATGTGGTTTTCAATATTGGCTTTGGCTTCCGCGTCGATCACCGGCCCGATGTCGGTGGTGAGACGGCCCGGGTTGCCCATGCGACATTCGGCCATCGCGCCGCGCAGCATCTTCAGCGTGTGGTCCGCCACGTCATCCTGCAGGCACAGCACGCGCAGGGCGGAGCAGCGCTGACCGGCGCTGTCGAAGGCGGAGGCCAGTACGTCAACCACCACCTGCTCGGTGAGGGCGGAGGAGTCAACGATCATGGCGTTCATGCCGCCGGTTTCCGCGATAAGCGGAGTAGGACGACCCTGCGCATCCAGACGGGTGGCAATATTGCGCTGCAGCAGCGAGGCCACTTCGGTCGAACCAGTAAACATCACGCCGCGCACGCGGTTATCGGAGGTCAGTTTGGCGCCCACGGTTTCACCGCGGCCCGGCAGCAGCTGGACCACGCCCGCCGGTACGCCTGCTTCCAGAAGAATGTTGATGCCCTGCGCGGCAATCAGCGGGGTCTGCTCTGCCGGTTTTGCCAGCACGCTGTTGCCAGCGGCCAGGGCGGCGGCAATCTGGCCGGTGAAGATCGCCAGCGGGAAGTTCCACGGGCTGATACAGACGACCGGGCCGAGCGGACGGTGGGTTTCGTTGTCGAAATCATCGCGCACCTGACCGGCGTAGTAGTGCAGGAAGTCGACCGCCTCGCGCACTTCGGCGATGGCGTTGCTGAAGGTTTTACCCGCTTCGCGCACCAGAATGCCGATGAGCGACTGCATCTGGTCTTCCATCAGCACCGCCGCGCGCTCCAGAATGGCGGCACGTTCCTGCGGCGGGGTGGCGAACCAGATAGGGGCGTTATTCACCGCGCTGTCCAGCGCCTGATCCACTTCCGCATCGGTGGCTTCACGCACGTAGCCGACGATATCTTTTGGCTCAGCCGGGTTGATGACTGGCTGCATGTCGCCGTCAGCAACGGGCTGCTCCAGCATCGGTTTGGCTTGCCACTTCTGCAGCGCGCTGTTGAGCAGGGCAGAAGAGAGGGATGCCAGACGGTGTTCGTTGGCGAGATCCAGCCCCGCCGAGTTGACGCGGCCTTTGCCGTACAGCTCGCGCGGCAGGGCAATCTTCGGATGCGGCAGGCCAATCTGGCCTTCCTGGGCCGCCATCTTCTCGACGGCCTGCACCGGATCGGCGACCAGCTCGTCGAGCGGCAGCGTGGTATCGGCGATGCGGTTAACGAAGGAGGTGTTCGCGCCGTTTTCCAGCAGGCGACGCACCAGGTAGGCCAGCAGGGTTTCGTGGGTACCTACTGGGGCATAAATTCGGCACGGGCGGTTCAGCTTGCCGTCCGCCACTTTACCGGTCACCTGCTCGTACAGCGGTTCACCCATGCCGTGCAGGCACTGGAATTCGTACTGGCCCGGGTAGTAGTTCTGCCCGGCCAGGCTGTAGATTGCCGCCAGGGTATGGGCGTTGTGGGTGGCGAACTGTGGATAAATCAGGTTCGGCACGCCAAGCAGCTTTTTCGCGCAGGCGAGGTAAGAGACGTCGGTGTAGACCTTGCGGGTATAAACCGGATAGCCTTCCAGCCCTTCCATCTGGGCGCGTTTGATTTCGCTGTCCCAGTAGGCCCCTTTCACCAGGCGGATCATCAGGCGACGGCGGCTACGGCTGGCCAGGTCAATCAGGTAATCAATGACGAACGGGCAGCGTTTCTGGTAGGCCTGGATAACGAAACCGATGCCGTTCCAGCCCGCCAGCTCCGGCTCGAAGCACAGTTTTTCCAGCAGATCGAGGGAGATCTCCAGACGGTCGGCCTCTTCGGCGTCGATGTTGATGCCGATGTCATACTGGCGCGCCAGCAGGGTCAGGGACTTCAGGCGCGGGTAGAGCTCTTCCATCACCCGGTCGTACTGCGCGCGGCTGTAACGCGGGTGCAGGGCGGAGAGCTTAATCGAGATGCCCGGGCCTTCATAAATACCGCGACCGTTGGACGCTTTACCGATGGCGTGGATCGCCTGCTGGTAAGAAACCATGTAGGCCTGCGCGTCGGCGGCGGTCAGCGCCGCTTCGCCGAGCATGTCGTACGAATAGCGGAAACCTTTATCTTCCAGCTTGCGGGCGTTCGCCAGCGCTTCGGCAATGGTTTCTCCGGTCACAAACTGTTCGCCCATCAGGCGCATCGCCATGTCCACACCTTTGCGGATCAGCGGCTCGCCGCTCTTGCCGATGATGCGGTTCAGGGAGCGTGACAGGTTGGCTTCGTTATGGGTGGAGACCAGTTTGCCGGTAAACAGCAGACCCCAGGTGGCGGCGTTAACAAACAGCGACGGGCTGCGGCCAATGTGCGAATGCCAGTTACCGTTGCTGATCTTGTCGCGGATCAGCGCGTCGCGGGTGGCTTTATCCGGAATACGCAGCAGCGCTTCCGCCAGGCACATCAGCGCCACGCCCTCCTGAGAGGAGAGGGAGAACTCCTGAAGCAGACCCTGAACCATCCCGGCGCGGCCGGTGGCGGTCTTCTGGTTACGCAGTTTGTCAGCCAGCTGGTACGCCAGGCTGTGCGCCTGCGCGGCAACGGCTTCCGGCAGACGAGCCTGCTCCAGCAGCATCGGTACGGCGTCGGTTTCGGCGCGACGGTACGCGCCGGTAATGGCGGCGCGGCTGACGGACTGCGGCAGGATCTGCTCGGCGAATTCCAGGAACGGCTGATGGCTCTCGTCGCCAGCGGCCGGCGCTTCCTCGCTTTCATTGGCGGCGCCGGCGAGCAGGGCAGGCAGCTCCGGCAGGCCCTCGTCGCTCTCGAGTCTTTCGAGATAGTTAAAAATCGCCTGCTTAATTAACCAGTGCGGCGTGCGGTCAATGCGGGTTGCTGCGGTCTTAATCCGTTCGCGGGTTGCGTCATCCAGCTTAACCCCCATGGTGGTCATACCCATGCCAAAGCTCCTGTTGTGCTTTCATCGTGTTTGGTCGTTAGCGTGAAATATCCACCATGTTGCAACTTTGTGCAACCGTGTTAAATGTGACCTGGTTTGCAACCCGGGAAATGAATGAATTGTTAACGGATGGTTAGCTGGAAAAACGTGCTGCCTTTGTCCCGGGAAGCCTGTTTTTATGCGGGAGTTAACACTTTTAAAAGGTGCAACCCGTAAAAGCGTGAGCGAGTGCAACCTATAGGAAACTCGTATCAAACCGAGGATGAAATTGATGTAAATGCAGTGTTAAATCGTTTGTCAGCGGAGGGCGCATACGGCAGGATAGCGCGCCTCACCGAAACACAAGATACCGTCACCTCGTTCCGGTGATCATATAACAAGGCAACCCGGACGGTTGTCGCTCGACACTTTTGGAGAATTTGAATGGCAATTAGCACACCGATGCTGGTGACATTTCTCGTTTATATTTTTGGCATGATCCTGATAGGGTTTTTGGCGTGGCGATCAACGAAAAACTTTGACGACTACATCCTGGGCGGACGCAGTTTAGGCCCGATGGTGACTGCACTCTCTGCGGGCGCATCGGACATGAGCGGCTGGCTGCTGATGGGGCTGCCCGGTGCGATTTTTATCTCTGGTATCTCGGAAAGCTGGATTGCCATCGGTCTGACCGTGGGCGCATGGATCAACTGGAAGCTGGTGGCAGGCCGTCTGCGCGTGCACACCGAGGCCAACAATAACGCCCTGACGCTGCCGGACTACTTCACCGGACGCTTTGAGGATAACAGCCGCGTGCTGCGTATTATCTCGGCGGTGGTGATCCTGGTGTTCTTCACCATCTACTGTGCCTCCGGCATCGTGGCCGGTGCGCGTCTGTTCGAAAGCACCTTCGGCATGAGCTACGAAACCGCCCTGTGGGCCGGTGCGGCGGCAACCATCCTCTATACCTTCGTGGGCGGCTTCCTGGCCGTCAGCTGGACCGACACCGTGCAGGCGAGTCTGATGATCTTCGCGCTGATCCTGACCCCGGTGATTGTGATTTTCACCGTTGGCGGCTTTGGCGATTCGCTGGAAGTGATCAAGCAGAAGAGCATCGAAAACGTCGACATGCTGAAAGGGCTCAACTTTGTCGCCATCGTCTCCCTGATGGGCTGGGGTCTGGGCTACTTCGGTCAGCCGCACATTCTGGCGCGCTTTATGGCGGCGGATTCTCACCACACCATCGTCCATGCGCGTCGCATCAGTATGACGTGGATGATTCTGTGTCTGGCGGGCGCGTGTGCGGTCGGCTTCTTCGGGATCGCCTACTTCAGCAATAACCCGGCGCAGGCGGGCGCGGTGAACCAGAACGCCGAACGCGTGTTTATCGAGCTGGCGCAGATTCTGTTTAACCCGTGGATTGCCGGTATTCTGCTCTCCGCGATCCTGGCCGCGGTGATGTCCACCCTGAGCTGTCAGCTGCTGGTCTGCTCCAGTGCCATCACCGAAGACCTCTATAAGGCCTTCCTGCGCAAGGGCGCGAGCCAGAAAGAGCTGGTATGGGTAGGGCGCTTTATGGTGCTGCTGGTGGCGCTGATTGCGATTGCGCTGGCGGCCAACCCGGAAAACCGCGTTCTGGGTCTCGTGAGCTACGCGTGGGCGGGCTTCGGTGCGGCGTTTGGTCCGGTCGTCCTGTTCTCCGTCATGTGGTCCCGTATGACCCGTAACGGCGCGCTGGCGGGGATGATTATCGGTGCGGTGACCGTTATCGTCTGGAAACAGTTCGCCTGGCTGGGCCTGTACGAAATCATTCCGGGCTTCATCTTCGGCAGCATCGGTATCGTGGTCTTCAGCCTGTTGGGTAAAGCACCGTCTGCTTCCATGCAGAAACGCTTTGCGGAAGCCGACGCGCATTACCACTCCGCACCGCCGTCTAAGCTGCAGCCAGAATAATTTTCTCACGTAGTACCGTAAGCCGGGTAAGCGCAAGCGCACCCGGCTTTTTTCTTGCCAAAATCCGTCTTTTCCTGTGATATCCCTGTGCTTATAACAATGAGGATAGCGAAGCATGACAATCAAAACAGGGTTAATGGCGGCGGCATTATTGATGCTGGCGGGCTGCAACGCGCCATCGCAACACGCGGCGGTGGAAACCTGCAAAGCGGATAACCAGATGCAGCAAACCACGCTCTATTTCGGCTTAAACCGTCCTGCCGGGGCGCAGATTACCCCCAACGAGTGGCAGCAGTTTGTTGACCAGGACGTGACGCCGCGCTTTCGCGATGGCTTAACGGTATTTGATGCCCGCGGGCAGTGGCTGGGGAACGACGGAAAAGTGGCGCGTGAACCGAGCAAGGCGCTGATGCTGATCCACGGTAAAGATGCGCAGAGTGAGAAGAACATCGAAGCGTTACGCGGGATTTATAAGTCACGCTTCGCGCAGGAGTCGGTGATGCGTGTCGATCAGCCGGTGTGCGTGCAGTTTTAATGAAAACGGCGGGAATTCCCGCCGTTGTTGTTTTGCAGGCCGGGATCGCTGCGCGCCACCCGGCATTGCATCAGAGCACCAACCCCGCAAAGCTCGCTGACAGCAAACTCACCAGCGTCGCGCCGTAGACCAGACGCAGCCCGAAACGCGATACCACGTTACCCTGTTGTTCGTTCAGGCCCTTAATCGCCCCGGCCACGATGCCGATGGAAGCGAAGTTCGCGAACGAGACGAGGAAGACGGATAAAATCCCCAGCCCGCGCGGGGACATCTGGTGCGCTATTTTCTGCAGCTCAATCATCGCCACAAATTCATTCGCCACCAGCTTGGTCGCCATAATGCTGCCCGCGTTTAAGGCATCGCTCAGTGGTATACCCACCAGCCATGCCAGGGGATAAAATACATAGCCAAGGATCTGCTGGAAGCTCATGCCAAATACGCTGGAGAAGAGGGCGTTAATGGCACTAATAAGGGCGATAAAGCCAATCAGCATCGCCAGAATAATCATCGCCACCTTAAAACCGGCCAGAATATACTCGCCGAGCATCTCGAAGAAGCTCTGCGATTCATGCAGTTTTTCAAGCTTGATATCCGGCTCCGCTTCCGGGCGCGCCGGGTTGATGACGGAGAGAATAATAAAGGTGCTGAACATGTTCAGAATCAGCGCCGCGACGACAAATTTAGCATCGAGCATGGTCATATACGCCCCGACAATCGACAGGGAGACCGTCGACATGGCCGTGGCCGCCATGGTGAACAGACGACGCGAGGAGAGATCGCCCAGCACGCCTTTGTAGGCAATGAAGTTTTCCGACTGGCCGAGGATCAGCGAGCTTACCGCATTAAAGGATTCCAGCTTGCCCATGCCGTTCAGTTTGGACAGCAGCGTACCGATCACCCGAATAAAAATCGGCAGGATCCGCCAGTGCTGAAGAATACCAATCAGCGCGGAAATAAAAATAATCGGGCAAAGTACGCCGAGGAAAATGAACGCCAGCCCTTTTTCTCCCATACCGCCAAAGACGAAATTAGTCCCTTCGCCAGCAAATTTGAGCAGTGACTCAAAAAATCCTGAGACGTATTTAATCAGGAATAACCCGCTTTCGGCGTGCAGGAAAAAGAACGCCAGCGCAATTTCAATAACAATCAGCTGTAAAACAAAACGAACCCGAATTTTCCGGCGGTCAAAACTCGTAAGCCAGGCCAGCGCAAGAATAATCACCAGCGCCAGCAGGAAATGGACAATTTTAAACATGGTTTATTTTCAGTTAGGTTGTGAGGCGGATATTTAGCCACAGCCCTGAATCAGCGTAAATGGGCATTTTCGTTATAACTTATAAACTTGACCGTTACGTATGTAACTATTATCAGGCTCTGCGTTTACAACTCGTCATCAAAACACCTCACATTTCGCTTGTGTTTCTTTCTGCCGTAATGATAATCACTATCACAAGAATTTACCTTTCTTTGCATCAGTTGACCGCGATAAACATTTAAGGTGTCGGCATGTTTGTTCCATTTCTCATTATGTTACGTGAAGGGCTCGAAGCCGCCCTTATCGTGAGCCTCATCGCCAGTTATCTGAAGCGAACCCAGCGCGGGCGCTGGATTGGCGTCATGTGGATCGGGGTCTTCCTTGCCGCGGCGCTCTGCCTGGGTCTGGGGATCCTCATCAACGAAACCACCGGCGAGTTTCCGCAGAAAGAGCAGGAGCTGTTTGAAGGTATCGTCGCCGTGATTGCGGTGGTGATCCTCACCTGGATGGTGTTCTGGATGCGTAAAGTCTCCCGTAACGTGAAGGTGCAGCTGGAGCAGGCGGTGGATAACGCCCTACAGAAGGGGAACAACCACGGCTGGGCGCTCATTATGATGGTCTTTTTCGCCGTGGCGCGCGAAGGGCTGGAGTCTGTTTTCTTCCTGCTGGCGGCGTTTCAGCAGGATGTGGGGATCTGGCCGCCGCTGGGGGCCATGCTGGGCCTTGCCACGGCCGTGGTGCTCGGTTTCCTGCTCTACTGGGGCGGTATCCGCCTGAACCTGGGCGCCTTCTTCAAGTGGACCAGCCTGTTTATTCTGCTGGTAGCCGCGGGTCTGGCGGCAGGGGCGATTCGCGCCTTCCATGAAGCAGGCCTGTGGAACCATTTCCAGGACGTGGCGTTCGACCTCAGCAACGTTCTCTCCACGCACTCTCTGACCGGCACCCTGCTCGAAGGTATCTTCGGCTATCAGGAAACGCCGAGCGTCAGCGAAGTGGCGATGTACTTTATTTATCTGGTTCCGGCGCTGGTGCTGTTCGCAATGCCGCCGCGTACCGGCACGCAGGCGTCGCGCGTTGCGCCGTAATCTTTGATTGAGTAACAACATACTTTTAAAGGGAAGAGTCATGGCAATTCAGTTCCGTCGTAGTGCGTTATGCGCAGGCATTGCCGCGCTGTTCGCTTCTGCATTCTCCGCCTGGGGCGCGGATGTTCCACAGGTTAAGGTCACCGTCAACGACAAGCAGTGTGAGCCGATGACCCTCACGGTGAACAGCGGTAAAACCCAGTTTATTATTCAGAACCACAGCCAGAAGGCGCTGGAGTGGGAGATCCTGAAAGGCGTTCTGGTGGTGGAGGAGCGCGAAAATATCGCTCCTGGTTTCAGCCAGAAGATGACCGCCAACCTGCAGCCGGGCGAGTATGAGATGACCTGCGGTCTGCTGACCAACCCGAAAGGGAAGCTTATCGTCAAAGGTGAAGCGACGGCCGATGCGGCGAAAGGCGCTGCGGTACTGAGCCTGGGCGATGCGATTACCGCGTATAAAGCGTACGTCACGAAAGAGACGGCGGATCTGGCAGCGGCAACCAAAGCCTTTACCGATGCGGTGAAGGCCGGTGATATCGAAAAAGCGAAATCCCTCTACGCGCCAACCCGTCAGCATTACGAGCGTATTGAGCCGATCGCCGAGCTGTTCTCTGACCTTGATGGCAGCATTGACGCCCGTGAAGATGATTTCGAGCAGAAAGCGGCCGATCCGAAATTCACCGGTTTCCACCGTCTGGAGAAAGCCCTGTTTGGCGATAATTCTGCCAAAGGGATGGAGAAGTATGCCGACCAGCTGAACAGCGACGTGCTGGAGCTGCAAAAGCGCATCAGCGAGCTGGCCTTCCCGCCATCAAAAGTGGTGGGCGGTGCGGCCGGGCTGATTGAAGAAGTGGCCGCGAGCAAAATCAGCGGCGAAGAAGATCGCTACAGCCATACCGACCTGTGGGACTTCCAGGCTAACGTCGACGGCGCGCAGAAAATTGTTAACCTGCTGCGTCCTCAGCTGCAGAAAGAGAACGGCGAGCTGCTGGCCAAAGTGGATGCCAACTTCAAAAAAGTCGACACCATCCTGGCGAAGTACCGCACCAAAGACGGGTTTGAGACCTACGACAAGCTGACCGATGCCGACCGTAATGCGCTGAAAGGCCCGATTACCGCCCTGGCGGAAGATCTCTCCCTGCTGCGTGGCGTACTGGGTCTGGACTAAGCACGATGAATAAGCATAACGAGAGCGACGTGGCTGAGCCTTCCCGTCGCCGGTTGTTAAAAGGGGTAGGGGCGCTGGGGGGCGCGCTTGCTCTGGCTGGCGGGTGTCCGGTGGCGCACGCGGCGAAACCGCAAAGCGCGCCCGGCACGCTGTCACCTAATGCCCGCATGGAGACGCAGCCGTTTTATGGCGAGCATCAGGCCGGTATCCTGACGCCGCAGCAGGCGTCGATGATGCTGGTGGCCTTTGATTCGCTGGCCAGTGATAAAGCCGATCTGGAACGTTTGTTCCGCCTGGTGACGACGCGCATCGCGTTTCTTACCGCCGGTGGACCGGCGCCCGATACGCCGAACCCGCGTCTGCCGCCTATGGACTCCGGCATTCTGGGGCCATTCATTGCCCCGGATAACCTGACCATAACCGTTTCGCTGGGAGAATCGCTGTTTGACGCGCGCTACGGGCTGGCAAAACAGAAGCCGAAAGCGCTGCAAAAAATGACGCGCTTCCCGAATGATTCCCTGGATGCCGCCCTTTGTCACGGCGACCTGCTCCTGCAGATCTGCGCCAACACCCAGGACACGGTGATCCACGCCCTGCGCGACATCATCAAGCATACGCCGGATCTGCTGAGCGTGCGCTGGAAGCGGGAAGGGTTTATCTCTGACCACGCCGCCCGCAGCAAGGGTAAAGAGACCCCGGTGAACCTGCTGGGCTTCAAGGACGGCACGGCCAACCCGGACAGCCACGATAGCGCGCTCATGAAGGAGGTGGTGTGGGTCACTGCCGACCAGAATGAACCGGCATGGGCGGTGGGCGGCAGCTATCAGGCGGTGCGGATTATTCAGTTCCACGTGGAGTTCTGGGACCGCACGCCGCTGAAAGAGCAGCAGACGATCTTCGGTCGCGATAAGCAAAGCGGGGCTCCGCTCGGCATGAAGAACGAGCATGATGTGCCCGACTACGCCAGCGATCCAAATGGCGATGTGATTGCGCTGGACAGCCATATTCGTCTGGCCAATCCGCGCACCAAAGAGACGCAGTCAAGCCTGATGATGCGTCGGGGATACAGCTATTCGCTCGGCGTCACCAATTCCGGTCAGCTCGATATGGGGCTGCTGTTCGTCTGCTATCAGCACGATCTGGAAAAGGGCTTCCTGACCGTGCAGAAGCGGCTCAACGGCGAAGCGCTGGAAGAGTACATTAAACCCATCGGCGGCGGCTATTTCTTTGCCCTGCCAGGCGTGCGCGACAGCAACGCGTATCTCGCTCAAGGTCTTATTGAAGCCTGATAATTGTCCCTGCGACGATTCGCAGGGACATTATTTTTTCATATGACTATCCTGCTGTTATATTTCTGTAATATTTCTATATGAGACTGATTTCAACTGTAGGGACAGTCTTAAAAGTTGCATTCAGGTAAAATAAATGTTGCATTTATGATAACTCCTGATGTACTTAAGATAAGACAGCGGTAGTTCCCGGCAGTGATGCTGAATCACTATGGAGATCGCGAATGGTTGCGTCCTGTACTGGACAAGGTAAACATAACAACCGCAGCACCCGGCGCGGAGGCTCAGACTCCGGCAGCGATTTCCTCACCACTAAATTTTCCCCCCTCCCTCAAGAATTTGATTCGACCGACGTGCAGAACGGTGCGCGTAGCTGTTCCGTATCGTCATCCGATAGTGCAAGCAATGGCTTACAAGGAAGCCAACCCTCTGATGTTCGTGCGCATAATCGTGCCGACGCTGGCGCGTGTGATGAATACCAACAACTCAAGGTGCTATCCATGGGAAGACAAAAAGCAGTGATCAAAGCTCGTCGCGAAGCAAAACGTGTGCTGAGACGGGATTCACGTAGCCATAAACAGCGTGAAGAAGAATCGGTCACCTCGCTTGTGCAGATGAGTGGCGTAGAAGCAATTGGCATGGCCCGTGACAGCCGTGATAATTCTCCAATTGTGGCGCGCAATGAGGCTCAGGCGCACTACCTGAATGCTATCGAGAGTAAACAGCTCATCTTTGCAACCGGTGAAGCCGGATGCGGGAAAACATGGATCAGTGCAGCCAAAGCGGCGGAAGCGCTGATCCATAAGGACGTGGAGAGAATCATTGTTACCCGTCCGGTACTGCAGGCTGATGAAGATCTCGGCTTCTTGCCCGGTGATATTTCGGAGAAGTTTGCCCCGTACTTCAGGCCCGTCTATGACGTGCTGGTGAAGCGGCTGGGTGCATCCTTTATGCAGTACTGCCTGCGGCCAGAGATTGGCAAGGTGGAAATCGCGCCGTTCGCCTATATGCGCGGACGTACATTTGAAAATGCGGTCGTCATTCTTGACGAGGCTCAGAACGTGACCGCTGCGCAAATGAAGATGTTTTTAACGCGCCTCGGGGAGAACGTGACGGTTATCGTTAACGGCGATATTACCCAGTGTGACCTGCCGTCCGGCGTGAAATCTGGACTGAGCGACGCCATGTCACGTTTTGAGGAAGATGAGATGATTGGGGTGGTACGCTTCACCAAAGATGACTGCGTGCGCTCGGCGCTCTGCCAGCGCACGCTGCAAGCCTATTACTGAGTTTGCTGTTGCGTTCAAGGCCCGGGAAACCGGGCTTTGTTTTTTGTGCGGGCATGTCGTCGGGTGGCGCTGCGCTTACCCGACCTACAATACTGCATGCGTGCAATATGCGATAAAAAAGCCCGTACTTTCGTACGAGCTCTCATCTCGAATATGGCGGTGAGGGGGGGATTCGAACCCCCGATACGTTGCCGTATACACACTTTCCAGGCGTGCTCCTTCAGCCACTCGGACACCTCACCATATTGTTTTGCTGCCTGACCGCGTGGGGGGCAACGGGGCGCTACTATAGGGAGTTGCGCTGACACGGTCAAGCAGATTTTCAGCTTTAGTGCCTGTTCGGTTAAGCAATAATCAGCTCCACGGTTTTTACGCCGTGGAGCAGGGGATTAACGCTGTGAATCGAGCACTTCGCTGTTTTTAACCACTTCCTGTGCTTTGCTGTAGCTTTCGATCAGCAGCTGATAAGCCGGGAAGATGTGGGTGTACACTTCCGCCCACTCCGCGGCATCTTCACGGTTCCATGTACGCTGGATCTCAGAGGCCACCGCCGCCGTATCCATCGGGACCACACCGGCCTGCACCACGCGCGCCAGCGTGATCTCCTGCGCCATTTTGCTGTAGGTGCCGGAAGCATCAATCACCGCAAACACTTTATACCCATCCGCCACCGCGCTGATCGACGGGAAGGCCATGCAGACGCTGGTGATGGTGCCCGCAATGATCAACGTCTTACGCCCGGTGGCTTTTACCGCCGCCACGAACTCCGGGTTATCCCAGGCGTTGATTTCGCCTTTACGGGCAACATATTGCGCATGCGGCGCGTTGGCGTGGATCTCCGGGATAAGCGGTCCGTTTGGTCCTTGTGGGACGGACGCGGTGGTGATCACCGGGATCTTCGCCAGGGTTGCGATTTTTGCCAGCGCTGCCGCACGGGCACGCAGTTCCGGCATTGGCATATCCCCAACGGTCTGGAACAGACCGCTCTGGTGATCGATAAGCAACATCACCGCATCGTTTACATCGATGGCCGGACGGGTTCCGTTAAAATTCGCAGGTGCAGACATCTTCTTCTCCTTTATTACGTTCAGATCTGGCCGAAGCGGCCGGAATTGAAATCACGAATGGCTTCGTTGATTTCGGTTTTACTGTTCATCACAAACGGGCCATAGCCCACGATCGGTTCATTCAGCGGCTCACCGGCCATCAGCAGCACTTTTGCGTCGCTGTTCGCTTCCAGGTGCAGTTTGTCGCCTTCCTGACTTAACACGACCAGCTGGGCTTCACCCGCCTGAGCGGTACCGTTTACCGTGATGCTGCCTTCAAGCACGACCAGCGCGGTGCTCCAGCCTTCCGGCTGAGCGAGCGTCAGATGGCTTCCCTGGTTCAGCGCGATGTCCCAGACGTTGAGCGGCGAGAAGGTGTGCGCCGGGCCGGTCACCGTGTCGTAGCGACCGGCAATAACCCGCAGCGTTCCACCATTGTCAGGCAGCGTCACCACCGGGATGTCGGCTTTCGTGATGCTCTGGTAGCCCGGTGCGGCCATCTTGTCTTTCGCCGGCAGGTTGACCCAAAGCTGCATCATTTTGAGTTCCCCGCCTTTCTGCGAGAACGCGCTGGAGTGGAACTCCTCGTGCAAAATGCCTGCGCCTGCGGTCATCCACTGCACGTCGCCGGGCCCAATCACACCGCCTTTCCCCGTGGAGTCGCGATGCTCCACTTCACCGGCATAGACGATAGTGACCGTCTCAAAACCCCGGTGAGGGTGTTGGCCGACGCCGCGTTTCGCACCATCTGCCGGAAAGGTGTAGGGACCCGCGTAGTCCAGCAGCAGGAACGGGCTGAGCGGCTCGCCGTGCGTCTGATAAGAGAACATTGAACGGACCGGGAAACCGTCGCCCACCCAGTGCTGACGTGGCGCGGTATAAACGCCAGTGATGTTTTTCATGATTAACTCCTGATGTTCTGTTGATGTAATTAGCTTATATTCAGGGTTAATATCCCGGTAGATAGTGAAAATGGCATTCACTGTTCTGAAAATAGAACGATGAGGATGTATGCAGGATCTCAATGACTTCGTCTGGTTTGTGAAGGTGGTGGAGTACGGGGGGTTTGCGGCGGCGGGAAGGGCGCTTGACCAACCCAAGTCCAAACTGAGCCGCAGGATTGCGCAGCTGGAGGAGCGGCTTGGCGTACGGTTGATACAGCGCACGACGCGGCAGTTTACGGTGACGGAAGTGGGGCACACTTTCTATCAGCACTGTAAGGCAATGCTGATAGAAGCAGAAGCGGCAGAGGAGGCCGTTGCTGCGCTGCAGGCTGAGCCGCGCGGCGTCGTCAGGATCACCTGTCCCGTCACGTTACTGCACGTCCACGTGGGACCGATGCTGGCGCGGTTTATGGCGCGCTACCCCGGGATTAATCTCCAGCTTGAGGCCACCAATCGTCGGGTCGATCTTGTTGGCGAAGGTATTGATGTGGCTATCCGCGTGCGTCCGCGTCCGTTTGATGACAGCGACCTGGTGTTAAGGGTGCTGGCTGACAGGGGGCATTGCCTGGTGGCAAGTCCGCAGTTGATTGAACGTATGGGTAAACCGCGAATGCCTTCCGAGCTCAGTGAATGGCCTGGATTAAGTATGGGGGCCGGTAAACAGGTGCATAAATGGGAGCTCAGTGGTCCAGAAGGGGCGAAAGCGGAGATCCACTACGCACCGCGCTTTATTACCACCGACATGCTGGCATTGCGGGAAGCAGCGATGGCGGGCGTGGGCGTTGTACAGTTGCCGATAT
Organism: Enterobacter sp. TCD1-1; assembly: GCF_020567405.1. Lineage (NCBI taxonomy): Bacteria > Pseudomonadati > Pseudomonadota > Gammaproteobacteria > Enterobacterales > Enterobacteriaceae > Enterobacter > Enterobacter sp. TCD1-1. Next base: position 804,601 of record NZ_JAJCXF010000001.1, read on the forward strand.
TGATGGTGAAGGATCAGCTTGCGTCAGGGGAACTGGTACGGGTGCTGGACGCGTGGGAACCCCGACGGGAAGTGATTCACGCGGTTTATCCTTCGCGGCGCGGCATGCTGCCGTCGGTCAGGACGCTGGTGGATTTTCTGACTGAAGAGTATGCGAAGATGGTGGAGGAGTAGCTTTTTGTAGGTCGGGTAAGCGCAGCGCCACCCGACATAAAGAGCGCAGGGAGTTTCAAGGTTCGAATCCCCCCTGCATGCGTGCAATATGCGAAAAAAAAGCCCGCATTTTCATGCGAGCTCTTCTTTAAAATATGGCGGTGAGGGGGGGATTCGAACCCCCGATACGTTGCCGTATACACACTTTCCAGGCGTGCTCCTTCAGCCACTCGGACACCTCACCATATTGTCATCCCGTTGTTGACGGGACGGGCGCTAATGTAAGGAAAAGCCGAACTGCCGTCAACTCACTTTTTCAGTAATTTAGCGCGTTTAGACAAACTTCAGACAACATGATTCTTAAATGTGCTGAAAGCGTCTTTTTTATCAACAACGCAGCCGTGCAATAAATTTGTTATGCTGACAACCTCGTTAAAAAACAAAATAAATCAGCGCAATAAAAGGCAGGAATGACTATGGATATACTTTTCTATCACCCCACGTTTGATACGGCCTACTGGATCGAGGCGCTCACGGCGGCATTGCCCGGCGCACGCGTTCGCGAGTGGAAGCGTGGAGATAACGAACATGCTGACTATGCGCTGGTCTGGCATCCGCCGGTAGAAATGCTCCAGGGTCGCAAGCTAAAGGCCGTTTTTGCCTTGGGAGCCGGTGTGGATTCCATTCTGAGCAAGCTGAAGGCGCACCCTGACATGCTGCCGGAATCGATTCCCCTGTTCCGCCTGGAAGATACCGGAATGGGGCAGCAGATGCAGGAATATGCGGTCAGCCAGGTACTGCACTGGTTCCGCCGCTTCGATGACTATCAGGCATTTAAACAGCAGGCCCACTGGGAGCCGCTGCCGGATTACCGTCGTGAAGACTTTACCATCGGCATCCTCGGTGCGGGCGTGCTGGGCTCAAAGGTGGCTGAAGCCCTCGCACCGTGGGGCTTTCCGCTGCGCTGCTGGAGCCGCAGCCGCAAAGATTATCCGGGCGTCGAGAGCTTTGCCGGCACGGATGAACTCCCGGCCTTTCTGAACGGCACGCGCGTGCTGATCAACCTGCTGCCCAATACGGCGGAAACGGTCGGTATCATCAATGAAGACTTGCTCAACCAGTTAGCCGATCAGAGCTACCTGATGAACCTGGCGCGCGGGGTGCATCTGGTCGAGACCGATCTGCTGAAGGCGCTGGACAGCGGAAAGCTAAAAGGCGCCATGCTGGATGTCTATAGCCGTGAGCCGCTGCCGGTGGAAAGCCCGCTGTGGGCACATCCGCGCGTGGCGATGACCCCGCACGTGGCCGCCGTGACGCGTCCGGCAGAAGCGGTGGCGTACATATCCCATACCATCAGCGAAATGGAGAAGGGTAACGCGGTCACCGGCCAGGTCGACAGACAGCGCGGCTACTGAGAGAAACCCGGCGTTCGCCGGGTTTTTGCTAATATTCGCCGCTGATAACTGCTATCCTTTGGAAAAACCGCAGAGGAGAGAGAGATGTATCCCGTTGACCTGCATATGCACACCGTCGCCAGTACCCACGCGTATAGCAACCTCCATGATTATATCGCCCAGGCGAAGCTTAAGGGGATTAAGCTGTTCGCGATCACCGATCATGGCCCGGACATGGCGGATGCGCCGCACTACTGGCATTTTGTGAATATGCGGATCTGGCCACGTCTGGTGGACGGCATTGGGATACTGCGCGGCATCGAGGCGAACATCAAAAATACCGACGGTGAGATCGACTGTACCGGCCCGATGCTGACGTCGCTGGACCTTATCCTCGCCGGTTTCCACGAGCCGGTTTTTGCACCTCAGGATAAAGAGACCAACACCGCGGCGATGATTGCCACCATTGCCAGCGGCAATGTGCACATTATCAGCCACCCCGGCAACCCGAAGTACCCGATTGATATTCAGGCTGTCGCGCAGGCGGCAGCGAAGCACCGCGTGGCGCTGGAGATTAACAACTCCTCCTTTGTTCACTCGCGTAAGGGCAGTGAAGCCAACTGCCGCGAAGTGGCGGCCGCCGTCCGCGATGCGGGCGGCATGGTGGCGCTGGGTTCGGATTCCCATACCGCCTTCACGCTGGGCGATTTCAGCGAGTGCCTGAAGGTGCTGAATGACGTTAACTTCCCGGAAGCGCAAATCCTGAACGTCACCCCGCGCCGCATGCTCGATTTCCTCGAATCGCGCGGCATGGAGCCGATTGCCGAATTTGCCGATCTTTAATTGTGTAATGGAATAATAAAAATGAACGAGTTTTCCATCCTTTGCCGCGTGCTGGGTACGCTCTATTATCGCCAGCCGCAAGACCCGCTGTTGGTTCCCCTTTTTACGTTAATTCGTGAAGGTAAACTGGCGGAGAACTGGCCGCTGGAACAGGATGATTTACTGGCCCGTCTGCAAAAAAGCTGCGACGTGCAGCAGATTGCGACCGATTACAATGCGCTGTTCGTCGGTGAAGAGTGCCGCGTTTCGCCATACCGTTCTGCCTGGCAGGAAGGGGCGACGGAAGCGGAAGTCCGTGCTTTCCTCTCCACCCGCGGTATGCCGCTAAGCGATACGCCAGCCGATCATATCGGTACGCTGCTGCTTGCTGCCTCCTGGATCGAAGACAACGCCGGGGATGATGAGAACGAAGCCATCGAAACCTTGTTCGAAACGTACCTGCTGCCGTGGGTCGGCACATTCCTGGGTAAAGTCGAAGCCCATGCCACCTCGCCATTCTGGAGAACGCTGGCACCGCTGACCCGCGACGCGATCGCGGCGATGTGGGATGAGCTGGAAGAAGAGAATGAAGAGTGATTTAGATCACATAAATTCTGCAACTCCGCATTTCAATTTGCACATAATGTGCTTCTGATCGCATTTCTATGGTGCGCTTCTGCTAAGATGCGCGCCATGAACATATTACTTTGTATCGCAATAACGACGGGCATTCTCTCCGGACTTTGGGGATGGGTGGCCGTGTCTCTCGGATTGCTCAGCTGGGCCGGATTCCTTGGCTGTACGGCCTATTTCGCCTGTCCGCAGGGGGGCGTCAAAGGGCTCTTCATCTCAGGCTGCACGCTGATGAGCGGGGTTATCTGGGCGCTGGTGATCATGAAAGGCAGCGCGCTGGCGCCGCATCTGGAGATACTGGGGTACGTCATGACGGGCGTGGTTGCCTTCCTGATGTGCGTTCAGGCTAAGCATCTACTGCTTTCGTTTGTGCCGGGAACCTTCATGGGAGCGTGCGCGACCTTTGCAGGGCAGGGTGACTGGAAGCTGGTGGTGCCTTCCCTGGCGCTGGGGTTGCTGTTTGGCTATGCCATGAAAAACAGCGGTCTTTGGCTGGCGTCGCGGCGGGAAAAAGCGCAAAACATCACGGCGGTGAGCGAATAAAAAAAGGCGAGATAATCATCTCGCCTTTTTTATGCGCTTCCTGTCAGGATTCCGGAGGGACTGACATATCGCGGTATTTCACCAGTATCGGGTTCTGCACGTCTGCTTTGTTTTGCAGATCCCACAGCCCGCGGTCAATACCGTCGTTGATTAAGAAGATCACGCCGGTTTCAATGGCTGACATCAGACACATCATGACCGGCTCGTTAGAGGTGTAACCAATTTCACCCTCAAGCAAACGCTGGTAATCGATGAAGCGGAATACCCCTGCCTGAACTTCATAGGACAGTATGGTTTTGCTGGTGGTCACCGAAGAGAGCACTTCGCCTGTACTGACGTTAACCACACGCAGGTTAACGGCGATTTGGTCGAGCTGATATTGGGTATCCGCACCGATACCGAAGTACCGCGCGCCCGCACCACCCGATTTAACGTTACTTTCGTAACCAATAATCGATCCTTCAATCATCACGTTTGCTGCCGCCAGAGATTCCAGAGGCGTGCGGTTATTGGCCGCGACGGTACCATTCTCCTGTGCGGCACGAATGATTTTCCGTTCATTCAACAGGTTCTGAAGACCCTGACGTTCCAGCGGAATAAACCAGTGCGAATCCTTGAGTGCGGTAACCAGCATCGCGGTGGCGCTTTGCGGCACGGCCGTGGAGAAGTTACTTGCCGGGTAAGGTTTGAATTGCCCGGTTTCATCCTGAATGTTGTATACGGAGACAAATATTTTCCCCGTTGGAGCAGGTAAATGTGTTAAATCACGATAACTCTGGGCCCGAGGCATTAATGTTGGTTTTGCAGCTTCTTTAGGTGGAGCAGTTAAACAACCGCTCAATAAGCACACTGCAACAAATATCAGGAAGCGCTGCATGATCGTTGTCCTTATTTAGCTATTGTTTAAAAGTCAGTTGAATTACTTTGAAGACCGGAAACCTGAATGGTGGATATTCTTCCGGTTTTACGATCGGTCACGTTCAGCTGAAGCTGTCCATCAGTGTTGGCGATATCAACGATAAAGTCGTTGGTCACCATCCGGCCGGGTTTACCGGTATTAATGTTGGTCAATAACCCGCCTAAAATCTGCGACTGGATAGCCTGAGTGAAGTTGTCCAGGGCGGATGGGGTATCAATGCTAAAATCCTTTAAGCTTGGATCCTTATAGGAGTTTTGCGCCTGAGCCTCATTCAGCAGAAACGCACCGTTGTTAGGGTTACCGCCAAAGTTAGGGTTACGGAACTGAAACGTCATGTTTCCGGCCCAGCTTATGGGGGTGATCAGCATTATCGAAACAACTGCATATGCAATACGCATGACAGCCTCCGCATATCGGTTCGCTAGAACTCGTCTTTTGCTAAATCGCTGGTGCTTAATAGGGCTTTATCTATTTGCAGGCGATTAATAGCGTCTTCTGATTGTGCCAGTGCTAAGGCTACGTTTTTATCGAAGTCCATTTTTGTGGGGAATAAAAACGTTTGATAAATAACGTACTGATTGGCCGTTATTGTTATCCAACTTCCCCATCGTGCACTGGGCCGCTCGTTGATTGTTATATTTCCGGTATAAGTACTGTCCCATTTGTCACTGAAGGCCCGGTAAAAACTGTGCCCGACCGATGAGACAGTGTGGTCTGTTAACAATCCGGGAACTTCGACCTCGACGGCCTTCAGATTCCCTGCAGCGAGCAGGAAACTCGCTGCGGCGATCCAACTCAACGTGCGTTTCATGTGATTAACGCCTGAGGTTATCGTTAGCCCACGAAACCGCCTGAGTTCGGTTTTTCACAGCTATCTTCTTGAAAAGATTATAAAGGTGCGTCTTTACCGTATTTTCGCTGATAAATAACGAACGGGCGATTTCAATATTTGAAGCACCAATGCGTAACTTATTCAGGATCTCTTTCTCACGGTGCGTGAGCAGTGCTGACTCTGAGCTGTTATAGCGATAATTTCCGGAGTGCGTAATGAGATAGCTTGCAAGCTTTTGCGAAAAATAACACTCACCGCGCAATATACCTTGCAGGCCCTCAACCACCCGGTCTTCTTCTTCCGTGACGTAGAACACGCCATTGATATGCGGCCAGCTTTCAATATCTCTGAAGGGATATTCGTCAGGTGTATTCAACAATAGCACGCGGATATTATTGTTTTTCCTGCTTAAAATATCCTGCCAGTAATGGATAAGCTTTTTATCAGCTTCCATCATATCGAACAGAATGATGCTGCCAGGGGCAATATCATCAAAAGAACGTTGAATATTATGCAATTTCCCGTTCAGTGATAAAGATTGCTTTAAATGTTGTAATAACGCTGTCGCTTGTAAAGAAGGTTTTGTGATCAACAGTAATGTATGACCATGTAAACTATGGACTTCATTATACATGATGAAACCCCACTTTTTTTGGCACCTGGCAGCTGCCCTCCTGTTTATTAGAGGACACCAGAAGTACTGACAGATGTTGCACTGCTGTGTGTAGAATCAGACCATAACCTCCACAGGGAGGTAAATATAAAACCAATTTCGTACATCTAATTTCAATCTAGCTTTTACGAAGTTTAAAGCAAGTGTTAAACATGTAACTGAATGTAAAAATCAATATTAATTTGTGAAATTAGCTTGTAATGAATGGCGAGAAATGATGAGAAAGTTGTACATATTAATAGAGGTGCACAGATTTTAAAAATCATACAAATATTTATAATTATTTGATTTATAGAGTTATTTGTTATTTTGATGAAACGATAATTAAGTATGAGTTACAGGTTGGTTCTAAGTCCAGGAATGAGCAGTGGTCTGGCTTAAGAAAACAGGTGTCGTGTCACGCACTGAGAAAAAATGTTCTTCAGTCGTTACGTTTAAACACCCCGGGAAGACCCGTGGACAGCCTTCGCCTCGCTGTACAACCCTTTCGCAAAACACCTGTAATAAAAAATATAAGCTGGCCTGAATAAAGTGTTTTTTGATGTAAATTACGACTTTGTGGTGATCTGAAAAATAAAAATAAGCCGCGCGGGTGAGATATTTAAAATGTTTCAGCTGACATACTCTTCACCGTAACGACGCGTTAACACAATACGAATCGTTTTTACAATTAACTCGGTTATACGGTTATGGCGTGATTCAATAACCAGGTCCAGGGTGACAACATGAAATACACATCGTTATTTATGGTGTTTACATTACTGGGTGCGCCTGGATTTGTAACCGCAGCGAATTCAGATTTAGCCAATCCTGAATATAACTTTGCGGTTAACGAATTAAGTCTTTCATCACTCAATCAGGCAGCCATTATTGGTCAACAGGGTGTTTTCAATGACGCTCAGGTTCGCCAGGAGGGTTCAAAACTCTTGTCCATTGTTTCCCAGGATGGGGCAGGTAACAGAGCGAGAGTTGATCAATCAGGGGGTTACAATATTGCCTGGATCGATCAGAGCGGTAACGCGAATGATGCAGGTATTACGCAAGATGGATACGGTAATAGCGCGAAAATTATCCAGAAAGGGTCGGGTAATAGAGCAAATATTACGCAGTACGGTACGCAGAAAACCGCAGTTGTAGTGCAGAAACAGTCGCAAATGGCGATTAACGTTATTCAACATTAGCGCCTTCGCGACGACTTTAATCAATCCGATGGGGGTTTACCATGAAATTTCTCAAAGTGGCAGCGCTTGCAGCAATCGTAGTTTCTGGTAGTGCTATGGCGGGTTCTATTAATCAGGGCGGCTGGGGTCATGGACATGGTCATGGCGGATACAGTGGCCCAAATTCAACCCTGAATATTTATCAGGACGGTGGCGGTAACTCCGCGGTTGCTCTGCAGACAGACGCCAGAAATTCTGTGCTGAATATTACCCAGAAAGGTGGCGGTAACGGCGCTGACGTTGGTCAGGGTTCTGATGACAGTAAAATCAACCTGAGCCAGAAAGGATTTGGCAACAGTGCAACACTTGATCAGTGGAACAGTAAAAAATCTGTTATGAACGTTAGCCAGTCCGGAGGCTTTAACGGTGCCCTCGTAGACCAGACTGCTTCTAACTCTACTGTCAACGTTACCCAGATCGGCTTCGGTAACCACGCGACAGCTCATCAGTACTGATACTGAAATCTGTGCTACAAAAAAACAGGGCTGATGCCCTGTTTTTTTTCGGGAGTTCATCATGAATACCTTAATTCTCCTTGCCGCGCTTTCCAGCCAGATAACCTTCAAAACGTCGCAGCAGGAAAATATGACCACCATTATTCCGCAGGTCACTCTGGCGCAGCCGTGTGATTGTCAGGTTCAGATTGTTTCCGTTCGGGAAGGGCAGGGGGGACAAAGTTCGTCCCGACAGCAAAATACCCTTTTTATACCCGCTAATCAGACGATTGATTTAATGCGCCTGAGTTTAAATATTAACGCAGGAGACACGGTAAAAATCGTTGTCACCGTCTCAGATGGAAAATCGCTTCATTTATCACAACAGTGGTCGCCAGCGGGAAGTGCGATCTAAACATTCATGGAATCAATGGCTTGTGAATGTGGCGGGTCTGTACCGTTGAGCTATGCTGATATCAGGGACCAGGTCATTATGTTCCTTAACGTGAGACTTCGTTTGTCATAATGAAGTGCGTTTACCCCTCAAGGACGATTTTCATTGAGGAGTACCTATAATGAACCACTCTTTCGCTCGACTCGTGACGGGTCTGGGCCTGATCGTTTCTGTTTTTAGCCTCCCGGTTTATTCCGCTACCATTGTGAACGGTGGCGTCATTCATTTTCGCGGTGCCATTGTTGCCGACCCCTGTGAAGTTTCGCCGCATCAGAGACAGTTTGCCTTGTCCTGCCCGGATAATAATCGTATGCAAACGCGCATGGTCAGCTATGAAGAGGCGCTTAATGGCCACGTGTCCGATTCGAACCTGGCATCGCTGCGCATGAAATACCTCAACCCTGAAAAAACGCTCGCGGTTGTCGAAATACAGTATCGATAACGCTCTCTCTTCCGCTTTGTGCGGAAGAGGATTTTTTCTGATAGTTTTTTCTCCCGGGCAGCCCTGCGATACACTTAAGAAAAAGGCGGGTTGCAGAGGGGCTTTATGAAACCGCAAATTGAAGTGATTCATGGCGATATTACGACCATGCATGTCGACGTCATCGTCAATGCCGCCAATCCCTCCCTGATGGGGGGAGGCGGTGTGGACGGGGCTATCCACCGTGCTGCCGGACCGCAGCTGCTGGAAGCCTGCAAAACCGTGCGGCAACAGCAGGGTGAGTGTCCTCCCGGTCATGCGGTCATTACGCTTGCGGGGGATCTGCCTGCCAGAGCGGTCATTCACGCCGTAGGGCCTGTCTGGCACGGTGGCGATCGGCATGAGGCGAGTATTCTGGAAGAGGCGTACCGGAACTGTCTGCGGCTGGCTGCCGACAACGGCTATAAAACAATGGCGTTTCCGGCCATCAGTACCGGTGTGTATGGCTATCCTAAGGCGGCTGCCGCGACGATCGCCGTCGAAACCGTTTACCGCTACCTGTCGCTAAAACCGATGCCTGAGAAGGTTATCTTTGTCTGTTTCGACGAAGAAACTACCCACCTTTATCAACGGTTGCTGACCCAGCGCGGGCAGGAACTGGACACCTGAAGAAAGCGCGGCGCACTCAGTGCGCCGCGGTTGTTTATGAGGCTTTTACCTGTGGTTTTCCTGAAAAGAGGAAACGCAGGAGCGGGATCCGCAGATGGATTTCATAGAGCACGATCGCAATCCCCACGACAAACACCAGACCGGTAAAGAACCCCAGCGTGTTGGAGGCGATATGCGGGGTGATATAAGCCCCGAAGAAAAGCGTTAACGGATGATGCACCAGATAAATAAACAGCGAAGCATTGACGAAGTAGGTCACACGGCTGGACTTAAAGTTCAGCAGGCGGTGGCCGAGCGCGAATACCACGTTCACCATCCACAAACCCAGCAGCATGGTGATCACGCTTTCCGTTTCGTACATCCAGGCGTCGCCGCTGCCGTAGCGCTGATTCAGCAGATAGGCTGCGAACGCGAAGGCCGCACCTATCGCGCACCACGGTGACGGAGTGGTAAACAGTGCTTTCAGCTTCGGATAAATAAACGCCAGCGCGCCGATTAAAAAGAACGGGATGTAGAACAGCGACTGCATCACCACGAAATTAAAGAGCCCGTCGCTTAAAATCGGCGAATAGACGATAAGCAGGGTCCGTCGCACGGCAGCATAAGCGATCCCCAACAGCAAGAAGAGCACTGACAGTTTGCCCATCGTAACGTTGGCGAAAAAGGCGTCGGCTGTCGAACTCAGGTGGTGGCGCAGGCGGCTAAAAATGAACAGACTCACCGTGGTGAGCACCACCAGGACCAGCAGGAACCACAGGTGAGACACCAGCTCCCAGACCAGCGTATTGTACTTTTCATACAGCGACAGATTCGGCCAGTTCTCCGCTTTGCCTTTGACGTACTGCAGCATGATGAACTGAGGCAGCGTCAGCAGCGGAATCGCGGTCAGCATGGGGATCCCCACGCGCTCGACGCGCACCTTCCACCAGCGTTTAAGCGGGTATCGCAGAAACAGCATGTAAGAGAAATAGCCGGAGATGACAAAAAACACCTGCATACGGAAGGCGTGAATAAAGTCATTAAACAGCGTCAGCCACCAGGACGGCATCTGGCTATTCACATGCCAGGTGTGGCTGGAGTAAATCAGTGATATGTGAAAAGGGATCCCCAATAGCATCAGCCATGCCCGGATCGAGTCGAGGAAATATTCACGTTCTGTTGGTGTTGTGCTCATATAACGTTGTGCATTCTCAGACTTTTCGTCTTATCCCTAAGACTCATAATGGTTACATTCGAAAGCAACCCTACACCAAGACCGACACCCTGTCTCCAGGATAAGCACGCAAAGTGAATAATGGGTTCTTTCATTTGCTTAATCCATGAGCCAGCAGCTGAACAAAGCAGTGATAATGTTGTCGGATTGCCTGAGTTTCCATTAAAATGGATCGGATCGATATAAGCACACAAAGGGGGAAGTGCTTACTTATTATGAAACATAAACCACAGATGATGAAAATGCGTTGGTTAGGTGCTGCAGTGGTGTTATCACTGTATACCTCATCGGCACTGGCCTTTAACATCGACGATGTCGCAAAACAGGCAAAATCGATGGCGGGCAAGAGCTACGAAGCGCCGAAAAGTAACTTGCCCTCCGTTTTCCGCGATATGAAATATGCGGACTATCAGCAGATCCAGTTCAATCACGACAAAGCCTACTGGAGCAACATCAAGACCCCGTTCAAGCTTGAGTTTTATCATCAGGGTATGTATTTCGACACGCCTGTTGCCATCAATGAAGTGACGGCCACAGCGGTACGTAAGATTAAATACAGCCCGGATTACTTCAATTTTGGCAATGTGCAACACGACAAAGATACGGTGAAAGACCTGGGCTTCGCTGGCTTTAAGGTGCTTTACCCGATCAACAGCAAAGATAAAAACGACGAAATCGTCAGCATGCTTGGTGCCAGCTATTTCCGCGTGATTGGCGCGGGGCAGGTTTACGGGCTTTCTGCGCGCGGACTGGCTATTGATACCGCGCTGCCATCAGGTGAAGAATTCCCACGTTTCCGTGAGTTCTGGATTGAACGTCCAAAACCAACGGACAAACGTCTGACTATCTATGCGCTGCTGGATTCTCCGCGTGCGACCGGCGCCTATCGCTTTGTGATCATGCCGGGTCGTGACACGGTGGTTGACGTGCAGTCTAAGGTTTACCTGCGTGATAAAGTGGGCAAACTGGGCGTTGCGCCGCTGACCAGTATGTTCCTGTTTGGGCCGAACCAGCCGTCACCAGCAACCAACTTCCGCCCGGAACTGCATGACTCCAACGGTCTGTCTATTCATGCCGGTAACGGAGAGTGGATCTGGCGTCCGCTGAACAACCCGAAACATCTGGCGGTGAGCAGCTTCGCAATGGAAAACCCACAAGGTTTTGGCCTGCTGCAGCGTGGTCGTCAGTTCTCCCGCTTTGAAGATCTGGACGACCGCTATGACCAGCGCCCAAGCGCCTGGGTCACGCCAAACGGTGACTGGGGTAAAGGTAAGGTCGAGCTGGTAGAAATTCCAACCAACGACGAAACCAACGATAACATCGTCGCTTACTGGACGCCGGATCAGTTGCCGGAAGCCGGTAAAGAGATGAACTTCAAGTACACCATCACCTTCAGCCGCGACGAAGATAAGCTGCATGCGCCGGATAACGCGTATGTGATGCAGACTCGCCGCTCAACGGGTGATGTGAAGCAGTCTAATCTTATCCGTCAGCCTGACGGTACCGTGGCCTTTGTCGTGGACTTCACAGGCCAGGATATGAAGAAACTGTCACCGGACACTGCCGTTGCCGCTCAGGCCAGCATCGGTGATAACGGTGAAATCGTTGAGAATACCGTGCGTTACAACCCGGTAACCAAAGGCTGGCGTCTGACCCTGCGCGTGAAAGTGAAAGATCCGAAACAGACCACTGAAATGCGTGCTGCGCTGGTCAGTAACGATCAGCCGCTGAGTGAAACCTGGAGCTATCAGCTACCTGCCAATGAATAATACATCTGAATATATTGATGCCATGCCGCTGACGGATATCGAAAAAGCGGCACTGCCTAAGAGCGACATCTGCGCGGTTCACACCGCGCTGGATGGTGAACATCGTCAGTATTCCCGTGATGATGATACGCCGCTGGGGTCAGTAAAGGCACGTCTGGAGCAGGCCTGGCCGGACTCGCTGGCAGAAGGGCAGTTGATTAAAGACGACGAAGGACGCGATCAGCTTCAGGCGATGCCGAAGGCCACGCGTTCCTCTATGTTCCCCGACCCATGGCGCACCAACCCGGTGGGCCGCTTCTGGGATCGCCTGCGCGGGCGTGATGTGACGCCCCGCTACCTGTCACGCCTGACGAAAGAAGAGCAGGCTTCCGAACAGAAATGGCGTACCGTGGGGACCATCCGTCGCTATATCCTGCTGCTGCTGACGCTGGCGCAGACGGTCGTCGCGACCTGGTATATGAAAACCATCCTGCCTTATCAGGGCTGGGCGTTTATCAACCCGACGGACATGATGGGCCAGGATCTCTGGGTCTCCTTCATGCAGCTGCTGCCGTACATCCTGCAGAGCGGCATCCTTCTGCTGTTTGCGGTTCTCTTCTGCTGGGTCTCGGCTGGTTTCTGGACAGCGCTGATGGGCTTTCTGCAGCTGCTGATGGGGCGTGACAAATACAGCATTTCGGCGTCAACGGTCGGGGATGAACCCCTCAATCCTGAGCACCGTACTGCGCTGATTATGCCTATCTGCAACGAAGACGTTGACCGCGTGTTTGCGGGCCTGCGTGCCACCTGGGAGTCCGTAAAGGCGACCGGCAACGCGGAGCATTTCGACGTCTACATCCTGAGCGACAGTTACAACCCGGATATCTGCGTGGCGGAACAAAAAGCGTGGATGGAGCTGATTGCAGAAGTGCAGGGCGAAGGGCAGATCTTCTACCGTCGCCGCCGCCGTCGTGTGAAGCGTAAAAGCGGTAACATCGATGACTTCTGCCGTCGCTGGGGTAATCAGTACAGCTATATGGTCGTGCTGGATGCGGACTCCGTCATGAGCGGTGACTGCCTGAGCGGTCTGGTGCGTCTGATGGAAGCCAACCCGAACGCGGGTATCATTCAGTCTTCGCCAAAAGCCTCCGGTATGGACACGCTCTATGCGCGCTGCCAGCAGTTCGCCACCCGTGTTTACGGGCCGCTGTTTACGGCGGGTCTGCACTTCTGGCAACTGGGTGAATCGCACTATTGGGGTCACAACGCGATTATCCGCGTGAAGCCGTTCATTGAACACTGTGCGCTGGCGCCGCTGCCGGGCGAGGGTTCGTTTGCCGGTTCTATTCTGTCGCATGACTTCGTGGAAGCGGCGCTGATGCGTCGTGCTGGCTGGGGCGTCTGGATTGCCTACGACCTGCCGGGATCGTACGAGGAGCTGCCGCCGAACCTGCTGGACGAACTCAAGCGTGACCGCCGCTGGTGTCACGGTAACCTGATGAACTTCCGCCTGTTCCTGGTGAAAGGGATGCACCCGGTTCACCGTGCAGTGTTCCTGACGGGCGTGATGTCTTATCTCTCCGCACCGCTGTGGTTTATGTTCCTTGCGCTCTCTACTGCGCTGCAGGTCGTGCATGCCCTGACGGAGCCGCAATACTTCCTGCAACCGCGGCAGCTGTTCCCGGTGTGGCCGCAGTGGCGCCCGGAACTGGCGATTGCGCTGTTTGCCTCTACCATGGTGCTGCTGTTCCTGCCTAAGCTGCTCAGCATCATCCTGATCTGGTGCAAAGGCTCGAAAGAGTACGGCGGTTTCTTCCGCGTGACCCTTTCACTGCTGCTGGAAGTGCTGTTCTCCGTGCTGCTGGCACCGGTGCGTATGCTGTTCCACACCGTGTTCGTGGTCAGTGCGTTCCTGGGCTGGGAAGTGGTCTGGAACTCACCGCAGCGTGATGACGACTCCACGCCGTGGAGCGAAGCCTTTATGCGCCACGGTTCTCAGCTGCTGCTGGGTCTGGTGTGGGCGGCCGGGATGGCGTGGCTGGATCTGCGTTTCCTGTTCTGGCTGGCGCCGATTGTCTTCTCGCTGATCCTGTCGCCGTTTGTCTCCGTGATCTCCAGCCGTTCGACGGTGGGGCTGCGGACCAAACGCTGGAAGCTGTTCCTGATCCCGGAAGAGTATTCCCCGCCGCAGGTGCTGGTGGACACCGATCGTTATCTCGAGCAGAACCGCAATCGCACGCTGGATGACGGCTTTATGCACGCCGTGTTTAACCCGTCATTCAACGCCCTGGCAACGGCGATGGCCACCGCGCGCCACCGTGCCAGCCAGGTGCTGGAGATTGCCCGCGATCGTCACGTTGAGCAGGCGCTGAACGAGACCCCGGAAAAACTCAACCGTGACCGTCGTCTGGTCCTGTTGAGCGACCCGGTCACGATGGCGCGTCTTCACTACCGTGTGTGGTCCGCTCCGGAGAGATACTCTTCGTGGGTAAACTACTATAAAGAACTGAAGCTGAACCCGCTGGCGTTGAAGGCGAAGTAAGTGGTTAAGTAGAGCGGGTAAGCGAAGCGCCACCCGCCAGATAAAATACCGGCTTAATCGCCGGTATTTTTTTAGAGGTTACTCATGAGAATAATCATCGTCGTTCTGATGGCATGCCTGCTCAGCGGCTGCGGCAGCATCATCAGCCGCACCATTCCAGGGCAAGGCCACGGGAATCAGTATTACCCGGGCGTGAAATGGGACCTCCGTGACTCCGCATGGCGCTACCTCACCGTGCTGGATCTGCCATTCTCGCTAATTTTCGACACGCTGCTGCTGCCGATCGATGCCAGCCACGGCCCTTACGAGTAGCGTAAATTAACGCTCGTCCCACTCATCGGCTGCGGTTTGACCTTCTTCCGTATCGAGTGGTGGCTCGAGCTGAAATTCGCCCTCATCCCACTCGTGCAGGGTGTTCTCTTCCAGCCATTCCTGCCGCAGTTCGATTTCATCATAGTCACCGTCAAAGACGGCCTGCGCACCTTCACCGCTCAGGACCGGCAGGCATTCCCCTTCTTCACCCTCATCGGCAAAGAATTCGGCCTGCCACATAATATCCCCATCCTGCAGAACGTATTTTTGGATATTAAGTTGTTGCACGTCAGCATCTTCTTCTTCAACGCCGGGGTTATCGGCGAGGAACTCTTCACGAGCGGCATCAATAGCTTCTTCCAGCGTGGCGTACATGGTCATTGGTGTCTCCCTGTTTTCCAGAAGGTTTCAGGGAAAGAATAGCTGAATATCTGATTCTGCAAGTATGAATACGAAAATAAGCTTCAGGCGTTCGTCTTATTCCGCCACCGGCCGTAACGCGCGGGATAAACTGAACCACGAATAGATCGCATTAAACAGCACTACGCCTGCCGTCACGATAAAGACGGCGCGAAAACCAAAGCTGGCGGAAATGCCAGCCCCGAGGAGCGGCCCGGTGACGTTACCGATGTCGCGAAATGACTGGTTATAGCTGAAAATACGCCCGGCAATCTGGTTTGTGGAGTTGTAGACCAGCAGGGTCTGAACGGCGGGCAGTAACGCGCCGTCGGCAGCGCCCAGTAAAAAGCGCAGAACACCAAGCTGCCAGGGCGAGTGCACCATCGACATGGGGATCAGCAGCAGGACAGAGATCACCAGCGCACAGATCAGAATTTTTTCCGGGCCGACGCGGTCTCCCAGTTTCCCCAGCCTCGGGGCGCTGAGCAATGCCGCCACGCCGGGCACGGATGCGATCAGCCCGCTAATAAATGCAATATTGCTGACGTTACCCGCCAGGTCGCGAACGTACAGCGTCAGAATAGGGGCTATCGACCCGGTAGCCACCTGGATAATCATTGTCGTCACGAACAGACTCAGCACCAGTCTGGGATTTTTGAGCGAGGTCAGCACCTCCCTGGCGTGGAGCATCTCTTTCTTCGCAACGGGCGTGAAGTTTTCCCGAATACAGAGCAGGGTGACGATAAAGCACAGGAACAGCACGCTGGAGGTGATGAAGAACACCGGGCGCAGGCCATAGCTGTCGGCCAGGAGTCCGCCGGCCAGTGGCCCCAGCAGGGCACCGCTCACGCCGCCGGTTGAGAGCGTGCCCAGCGCCCAGCCGCTCTTATGGCGAGGAATTTGTGTGGCAATCAGGGCGTTGGCATTGGGAATAAAGCCTCCCAGCAAGCCCAGCAGCGCGCGCAAAATCAGGAACTGCCAGACGTTTTGCGCCACGCCCATCAGCGCCATGATGATGGCCATCCCCAGCGCCGAGCGGAGCAGCATGATTTTTCGCCCCTTGCGGTCGGCAAGGCCACCCCAGAAGGGCGAGGCCATCGCGGAAAACAGGAACGTGATGCTGAATACCAGGCCGGACCACATATTGAGCGCGCTGTGGCCCGTCACGCCCAGCTGTTCGACGTAAAGCGGCAGGAAAGGCATGACCAGGCTAAACGCTGCACCGGTGAGAAAACAGCCAAGCCACGCAACCGTGAGGTTACGCTTCCAGTTTATGGGGGCATCTGAGGGTGACATAACAATCCGCATAATGAGGTGCTGAGCACCTGAAGCATGAAGTAATAAGCCTGCTAATTATGCGCCTGGGTTATGATTGCCGCAATGAGGGGGAGCTTTTAAAGCTAAAACAGCATGCGGCCCTGAGGGCCGCACGTTGAAAATCAATAGCGGGACGGCGTGCCTTTTGGCCGGGTTTTAAAGCGACGGTGCAGCCACATATACTGCTCCGGGGCGAGCATGATGCACTTCTCCACAACGCTGTTCATCCAGCGTGCGGTGGTTTCTGCATCGTCAAGCGGCGGTGCGAGTTCCGGCTCCAGCATCATCAGCTCGTAGCCTGAACCGTCCGGCTTACGGCGGGGAACAAAAGGCACGATGGCGGCTTTGGACATCCGCGCCAGCATCCAGGTGCCGGTGGTTGTCGCGGCCTCTTCAACGGCGAAGAAGGGGACAAAAACGCTGGCCTGTGGGCCATAGTCGTGGTCGGGGGCATACCAGACCACTTCACCGGACTTCAGCGCGCGGATCATTCCCTTCAGATCTTTACGGTCGATCATGCTTTTGTTAGAGCGCATGCGGCCGTTGGTCTGGATTAAATCGATGACCGGGTTATCGTTAGGGCGATAAACGCCAATGCCGGGCGCCTGCATGCCGAACATACGCGCCCCGATTTCCAGCGTCAGAAAATGGACGCCGATCAGCAGAACGCCCGTCTGGTTGGCCTGAAGCGTATGCACCGGATCCATGCCGGTTCCCGTCACCTCACTCCAGCGAGCCATGCGTTTGTCCGGCCAGAACCACGCCATGCCGGTTTCCATAAGCCCCATCCCGACGGATTCGAAATTCTTCGCGACCATGTCGTGACGCTCTGATTCGCTCATCTGCGGAAAACACAGCTCAAGGTTGCGGTACGCGATTCTGGCGCGACGCTTCATAAACAGCTGTGCGAAACGGCCCAGAAATTTACCCAACCGAAAAATAACAGGGTAGGGAAGCTGTACCAGAAGCCATAAAAAGCCGATGCCAAGCCAGGTCAACCAATAGCGGGGATGCAAAAGGGCGGCAGTAAATGTTGGTAACTGGGTCATGTCTTTCCTGTGTTCAAACGTCCTGTTTTGCTAGTGTCTCATTTTTTGAGGCGTAGCCAAAATATCTGCTTTCGAAGCGTGCACGAATACAGCAATTGTTAAGCCTGATTAATCAGGGTGTGTGAAATGTAGCGTAAATTGTGTGGATGTAAATTGGTTTTGTTTGCTATATGATGCCGACCGAATTTTCATTCTCTCTAACGATTCCAGGACTGTACACCATGCCAGTGTTACACAACCGCGTGTCGAATGAGATGTTAAAAGCGCGTATGTTGGCTGAAACCGAACCGCGCACCACCATCTCATTCTATAAATACTTCACGATCGACGATCCGCAGGCGACCCGCGATGCGCTTTATCAGGCGTTCACAGCGCTGAACGTTTTCGGCCGCGTCTACCTTGCCCGTGAAGGTATTAACGCGCAGATTAGCGTACCGGAAAGCAAAGTCAGCGCCTTCCGTGACGTACTTTATCAGTTTGACCCGGCCCTTAACGGCTTACGCCTGAACATTGCCCTGGATGATGACGGGAAATCCTTCTGGGTGCTGCGCATGAAGGTGCGTGAACGCATCGTGGCGGACGGTATCGACGATCCTGAGTTTAACCCGGCGGACGTCGGTGAATACCTGAAGGCGGCGGAAGTGAATGCGATGCTGGACGATCCGGATGCCGTGTTTATTGATATGCGTAACCACTATGAGTATGAGGTGGGGCATTTCGAGAACGCGATGGAAATCCCGGCCGATACCTTCCGCGAGCAGCTGCCGAAAGCGGTTGAGATGATGCAGGAGCATAAAGATAAAAAGATCGTTATGTACTGCACCGGCGGTATCCGCTGTGAGAAAGCCAGCGCGTGGATGAAGCACAACGGCTTTAATAAGGTCTGGCACATTGAAGGCGGCATTATCGAGTACGCTCGTCGCGCCCGTGAGCAGGGGCTGCCGGTACGCTTTATCGGGAAAAACTTTGTCTTTGACGAGCGTATGGGTGAACGTATTTCGGACGACGTCATTGCCCAGTGCCACCAGTGCGGCGCGCCGTGCGATACCCACACCAACTGCAAAAATGACGGTTGCCATCTGCTGTTCATTCAGTGCCCGGCCTGTGCCGAGAAGTTTAACGGCTGTTGTAGCGAGCTGTGCAGCGAAGAGAGCATCCTGCCGGAAGAAGAGCAGCGTCGCCGTCGCGCAGGACGTGAAAACGGCAACAAGATTTTCAATAAATCACGCGGTCGTCTGAATACCAAACTGGGTATCCCTGACCCGGAATGATAATAACGCCCGGCACGGTGAAAGCCTGCCGGGCGACGTTATTACGATTTCTGCTGTACACCTTCAACGGAAATAATCAGCTCCACGTCCTGAGACGCCGGGCCTAAATCCGTTGTGATATTAAAATCTTTCAGGTGAATTTTCCCTGCCGCTTCAAAACCTGCGCGTTTACCTCCCCACGGGTCATCACCCTGACCCAGTAATTTCGCATCAAGCGTGACCGGTTTGGTTACGCCGTTAAGCGTCAGGTTGCCGGTAATATTCAGCTTATCGCCGTCTTTCTTCACCTCAGTTGAAGTGAAGGTCGCCTGCGGGAATTTCGCGACGTTGAGGAACTCCCCACTGCGCAGGTGTTTATCGCGCTCTGCGTGGTTTGTGTCGACGCTGTTCGTATTAATCGTCACATTGACTTTATCGGCCGCGGGATTTTTTTCGTCAAAGGTGAACGTGCCGTCAAAATCCTTAAAGGTGCCGTACAGCCAGCTATATCCCAGGTGCTGAATACGGAAATTGACGAAAGCGTGCTGGCCCTCTTTATCAATTTTATAATCCGCCGCCACGGCGGAACCGGCGGTGAATAACAGAGAGCCCAGGGCGATACCCAGCAGGTGTTTTTTCATTTTATGCTCCAGAGTCAACTGACGAGCGGCCAAGCATGCGCTTTAGCGTATCGTCTTTATCAATAAAATGGTGTTTGAGGGCGGCAAGCCCGTGAAGTACGGACAGGATCACCACGCTCCAGGCAAGCCAGAGGTGAATGACCCCCGCCGTGTCGGCCTGCGCCCCGGCATCGCTCAGTGTTGCCGGAACGTCGAACAGGCCGAAGACGTTAATCGGCTTACCGTCAGCCGTCGAAATGAGATAGCCGCTAATCAGGATGCCAAACAGCAGTGCATAGAGGGCAATATGCGCGGCGACGGCACTGAGGCGGGTAAATTTACTGTGGGTCTTTGGCGCAGCGGGCGGCGGAGAAATATGTCGCCAGATCACGCGGAAAACCAGCCCCAGCATCAGCAGGACACCAATGCTTTTATGCAACTCCGGCGCCTGGTGATACCAGCCATCGTAATAGCTGAGTGTGACCATCCAGAGCCCAAGTCCAAACATACCGTAGACGGCAAGAGCAAATATCCAGTGCAAACCTATGGATATTATTCCGTAGCGCCGGGAGGAGTTACGCAATTGCATCAGAATGTCCATTTTCAAATTAACCGGAAAGTAAAAATGAACGGGAAGGCGGGATATTGCAACTGAAATAATTGTCTATTGATTTTTATTTTATTTATTTCAGCAATTTTGAAAAGGATCGCTGGCGCTAATTCAATCTCTTCGTGCAAGCGAAATGGTGAGTTTCAATAAAGATAAATTAACGTCAATTATTGTCAGTAAGGCTTTTCAGTAAAATACAATGTAAACAAAATCAATAATGGCCAACAGCGCCCACAATAAGAGATAGAGCATAAAATGCTCGCGAATATTATTCATCAGAAAGCTAACGATCCTGCGCATAACGCCCCGTAATGCAGTGTGAATGAAACGGGCCCCGGGACGTCCGGTGCCCGTGGCGAATTATCCGTTAAAACGCGAGAGGGAGAAGGGCGTCAGATCAAACTGCGGTGCAATACCCTGGGCAAACTGCGCGGCGATTTCACCCAGCACGGAAGCAAACTTAAAGCCGTGGCCGCTCAGGCCGGTGATGAGCAGCGTGTTGTCATGCCCCGGCAGCGTATCAATGATAAAGTCTTCATCCGGCGTGTTGTCGTAGGTACAGGCCGCGCCATACAGCAAGCCGCCGACGCCCGGAAGAATAGTGCGCAGGAACGAGAAGGCTTCCGAACCATCCTGAGGAAAGGCGCCGAAAGGCTTACGCTCTTCAGGGGAGGTGATAGCCTGGCCCCCGTTGTGTTTACCGATTTTCAGCGCGTCTTTTTCTGACGGGAAGCCGTAGAACTGGTCGCCGTTGGGTAATTCGCCGGTGAAGGCCGGGAATTTATTCTGGACGCTGTAACGACCATCCGACTGGAACCAGGAGAAGACCTTGCGCACCGGCTGGATCGGCAGATCGGGCAGCAGGCGGGTAACCCAGGTTCCCGCGCTGACCAGCAGGCGATCCGCGGAATATTCACCGTCAAGGGTCGTTACCGTGACGCCATTATCGTCATGGGTGATGGCGTCCACCGGACAGTTGAACAGCTGCGCGCAGCCTGCCTTCTCGGCAAGCTCGATCCAGGTCTTGATCGCCGTTTCACAATGCAGCACACCAGAGTGGGCTTCAAAGAGGCCAATATAATCGTCCGGGACGCTAATTTCGGGCCAGCGCGTGCTAATGCCCGTCGCGTCCAGTTTCTCAACGTCCAGATTAAACGCTTTCGCGCTGCGTTCGACGCCGGCGAGAAATTCAGAATGGGCCGGGCCCAGGTTGATAACGCCGGTACGTTCGAAAATGCGGTCTTCAGTCTGTTTCGCCAGTTCGTCCCACAGCGTCTGGGCGCGAAGCACCAGCGGAACATAGCGCTCGCCTTCGCCATACGCATGGCGGATGAGGCGGGTATCGCCATGATGGCTGCCCTCCGCATGAGGCGGAAGATGGCTATCGATCATCAGGACCTTCAGGCCCGCCTGCGTCGCGTAATAACCGGCGGCAGAACCCACAGATCCGCTGCCAATAATGATTAAGTCGTATCTCATATGCATCTCGTAAACTGATGTTTTGTTAGCAGAGTAATTAACAACGCGGGGTTAGACAAGGGAGAAATAAATAAGGCACCGCGAGGGTGCCTGTTGAGTGAAAAGTGGGCATAAGCTTAGTGCCGTTTATACTCATTTTCCTGATAGTCGCCAGATTCTATTTTTGCAATACCTGCCTCTAAAATAGAAATAAACTGACGGGCGACGTCTGTTGTTAGCCACAGCGTCTGTCCAACTTCCGCTTCTTCACGGTTGAGTTGATTTGGGGTCTGGTAGTGCAAACGCAGCATCAGCGCATCGTAGCTATCTACGGTACTGATATCCCAGCCAACGAGTGGATGGGTCTGGATGACTTCACTATTCTTTTCCATTATAACCCCCTTAATGCGTGTTAGAAGACAACGGCTTTGAGGTTCAATGCATGTTTTTCTGAAAGCAACTTCAGTATACCAAGTAATAAGGGTTCCGAAGGGAAAAATAAACAGGTGGCAACACATTTTTCTGCTTTTTAGGATTGTTCGAACAATAAAACACCATCTCGTTCACGATTTTTAAAGAAGATGCCGAATTAATTTGAACTTACGGGATTTTAGGCAAAAAAAAGCCGGGGCGACCCGGCAAAAAACACAATGAGGGAGCAGTGTTAATCCGTGATGAACCAGTCGTCAGCGCTTTCCCACGTTTCCTGCAGGATTTCGCTGATGCGATCTTTATCTTCTTTTGCGGCACCAATAACGGAAAGGTTGTTTGCCGCGGCGTAACGCACCGTGACGGCACCGGCGTTGTCAGGAAAGGTATTGTTAATACGACGGGATAATTCGCCTGCCAGTGCATCAAGCGCGCCGGCAGGCAGAACGGTAGTTTTGGCTATGGTGACTTCAATACGCATAAATGCCCCCTGTGTAATATACTGTTTATTTATACAGGTATATTATCAGTTTGACAACAAGGGGCATTGATTTTTTAACGTTTTACCGTCCAGCTTACGGTTTCACCCGCCAGGAATGGGATCAGCGTGTCATCCGTCAGGGCAATGGACTCCTCAACGTGGCTCGCTTTACGCTCCAGTTCGATGAAGGTGTCATTGACTGGCAGGCCGTAGAAGCGTGGGCCGTTAAGAGAGCAGAATGCTTCGAAATGTTCCAGCGCGTTCATCTCTTCAAATACAGTTGCGTAACTGGCAAGCGCCGTTGGGGCGTTGAAGCAGCCTGCACAGCCGCAGCTTGCCTCTTTACGATGGCGGGCGTGAGGCGCGGAATCGGTACCGAGGAACGCGCGGGAGAACCCGCTGGCGACCAGCTCACGCAGCGCCTGCTGGTGGATGTTGCGCTTGAGGATAGGCAGACAGTAGAGGTGAGGGCGCACCCCGCCCACCAGCATGTGGTTACGGTTAAACATCAGGTGTTGTGGCGTAATGGTGGCGGCGATGAGATCGTTGCCGTCACGCACGTACTCTGCCGCGTCTTTGGTGGTGATATGCTCAAAGACTACCTTCAGCGCGGGCAGGCGCTGGCGCAGAGGCTCCATCACGGTCTCGATAAAACGGGCTTCACGGTCGAAGATGTCAATGTCAGCATGCGTCACTTCACCGTGAACCAGCAGCGGCATACCCAGTTTCTGCATGCGTTCCAGAACCGGCATAATGGCATCAATGCTGGTGACGCCGTGGCTGGAGTTGGTGGTGGCATTCGCCGGGTAGAGTTTCGCTGCCGTAAACACGCCTTCGTTAAAGCCGCGCTCCACTTCGTTCGGATCCAGTGAATCGGTCAGGTAGCAGGTCATCAACGGGGTAAAATCGTGTCCCGCAGGGACGGCGTCGAGGATGCGCTGGCGATAGGCTATCGCGGCATCGACGGTGGTGACTGGTGGCACCAGGTTAGGCATGACAATCGCGCGGCCATAAATTTCGCTGGTATAAGGCACGACGGTTTTCAGCATATCACCATCACGCAGATGAATATGCCAGTCGTCAGGGCGGCGGATTTTAAGAACCTGGGGTTGTGCAGTCATGGAAGCTCCGGCTTGTCAGGAATCAGTCATTAGGATGGCTGTTTTTGCCGGACACAAATCATAAGCGGAAACGTTTTCGTTTGCACACTTTTCCGTAAAAAAAAGGGCGCCGCAGCGCCCTTCAGGTTAATCGGTGAAAGGAATGATAATTTCACCCGGCTTAACCTCTATCCCTTTTGCGTATTTTTTCGCCAGGGCTTCACCCTTGCTTTTGTCTTCACTTAAGACGTACGCGGGCTGCTGGTTAAAGTAATTCCGCAGCGACTGATTCAGATAGGGCATCAGGGTTTGCAGTACCGGCGCCATTTTGTCCGGAGACACCTGCGCATCGACGACTTCCATCTCCTGGAGGAAAATTGCCCCTTTCTCTTTATTGAAAACAGGGAGTGCTTTCAGCTTGAGCTTGATGTTGGCTTTCTGGTTACCAAAGAGGGAGGACATATCGAGGTCCGCATCACCGGCCAGGGTGACTTTGTTTGGCTCTTCGCGTCCGATCTGGCTGGTGAGATTTGTGAGCACGATATGCGCATCGGCAAGACCCGGTACGCCAATGTCTTTCGAGAAATTGTTATGTTTTTCCAGCGCCTGATTAATTTCCTGTTCACTGACGGTATATTGCGTGAGCTGGTTACAGCCAACCAGCAGACCGCTGACAACCAATGCCGCGGCTAAGACAATTTTCTTCATAGTGTTCCTCAACGAAAAATCGGCGCTTCTGTCCTGTTACGCCAGTATGTCAGCGTGAATGGGTAGAAACCAGCAGAAAAAACTGAGAAGTGGGGCGGGAGCGGCGCCCGCCCGAGGGAAAAGTTATGCGCCTGGCTCGAGCATGCCGCTCGCGCTGCGTTTCTGGCTGAACTGCCACCACAGGGCGAGTAGCGTCATAAAGCCCACCGCGCCAAGCATCATCCACGGGAGTTCAGGTTGATTTAACGCTTTGCCGGCATCAAACAACCAGCCGCCCCCGGCGTAACCAAATGCCCCGCCGAGTGCCAGCCCCAGACGGCTGAACCCCATATAGCTGCCGCGCGCACGCGCATCCGCAAGCGAGGCGCTCAGCGTTTCGCGGGCAGGCTCGGCGATGATCGAGCCAATATAGAATGTGCAAATCAGCGTAAACAGCTGCTGGAGCGTGTTCACCAGGCCGATCGGCATCATGCTCAGCGTCATCAGGAACAGTCCGGCCATCAGACGATGTTCCAGACGAAAACGTCGCTCGCTCCAGCGGGCAATCGGATAGAGCAGCGTTAACGACAGGCAGGCTTCGATGGCGTACATCCATTTCACCGCCGCAGGGGTACCTGCAATGTCGTTAACCATGATCGGCAGCATCAGCATGACCTGCACGGCCAGCATGTAATATCCCGTCAGGGTCAACACATAGGTGACAAAGCGCTTGTCATGCAGGACGCGACCAAGCCCTTCCCGGACCGGCGCTTTCACCGTCGACAGTTTCCACGCCGGCAGGAACAGGCCATTAAACAGCGCGCACAGAATAAAGAGCACCGCGCCAGCCGCACAGACCAGACGGAAGTCATACTGCAGCAGCCAGCTTCCCAGCAGGGCGCCGACAACCGCCCCGGCACTGTCCTGCATCATGAGAATCGAGAAGAAGCGGCCGCGGTGCTGCGGGCGAATCAGCTTTACCACCAGCGCGGTGCGGGGCGGATCGAACAGCGTGCCCCCGATACCGGAGAGGAAACAGGAGAACCAGAGCAGCCACGGCTCCTGAGCGACCGCCATCGTGGCAAAGCCTGCCGCGCGCAGCAGCATACCGGTTACGATCATCGGTTTAGCACCAAAGCGGTCGGCGATGGCCCCGCCAAAGACGCCCAGGCCCTGCTGGACAAACTGGCGTAGCCCAAGGGCAATGCCGACCATGAGTGCCGCCCAGCCCATCTGATCGACAAAGCGGATCGAAATAAGCGGAAAAACGACAAAAAAGCCGAGCACGACCAGCATGTTATCGACGAGCAGGAAATATTTACCCAGGCTCCTGGCCTGTGATACGCGGGACATTTTCCCTCCAGGGAAAATAAGATGGTGAGCACGCTAACATTCTGCGGTGTCGCCGCGTTTTTTCCCACCCCTGAACGCGACAATATTTTTTTATCAAAAGGGTGCTTTGATAGAGAGTTCTCATCGAAAAGTGTGAAAAGAGGTGAAAATGGTATGTCACTGTTTTCACAGACGGCGCAGGCGCAGGTATAGTAAAGCTAATGGGTAAGCGGAAGTGACGGGAAGGAGTGGTATCGATGTTTGGCTATCGCAGTAATGTGCCAAAAGTGCGTCTGACAACGGACAGGCTGGTCGTTCGTCTGGTGCATGAGCGTGATGCCTGGCGTCTGGCGGATTATTACGCCGAGAATCGCCAGTTTTTAAAACCCTGGGAACCCGTTCGGGATGAGAGTCATTGTTACCCTTCCGGCTGGCAGGCGCGCCTCAGCATGATTACGGAATTTCACAAGCAGGGCAGCGCGTTTTATTTCGCGCTGCTGGATCCTGAAGAGAAAGAGATTATCGGGATCGCCAATTTTTCAAACGTGGTGCGGGGATCGTTTCACGCCTGCTACCTTGGCTACTCTATCGGCCAGAAGTGGCAGGGACAGGGGCTGATGTACGAGGCGCTGACGGTAGCGATCCGCTATATGCAACGCACGCAGCACATCCATCGCATTATGGCGAACTATATGCCGCATAACCAGCGCAGCGGAAATCTGCTGGCGCGTTTAGGGTTCGAGAAAGAGGGTTACGCCAAAGACTATCTGCTGATAGACGGAGAGTGGCGCGACCACGTTCTGACGGCATTAACCACCCGGGACTGGACTGCAGGTCGTTAAGGAGAAAAGATGAAGTATCAGCTAAACGGTACAGAAGCGCGCGTGATTGGGTGCTTACTCGAAAAACAGGTCACCACGCCGGAGCAGTATCCGCTCTCCGTCAACGCCGTGACCATGGCCTGCAACCAGAAAACCAACCGCGAGCCGGTGATGAACCTCAGCGAACATGACGTTCAGGAGGTGCTGGACGCCCTGGTAAAACGCCACTATCTGCGCACCGTCAGCGGATTCGGCAACCGCGTGACCAAATACGAACAGCGCTTTTGTAACTCCGAATTTGGCGACCTGAAGCTGAGCAGCGCGGAAGTGGCGGTCATCACCACGCTGTTGCTGCGCGGGGCGCAAACGCCGGGAGAACTGCGCTCGCGCGCTTCCCGTATGCATGAGTTCAGCGATATGCAGGAGGTCGAGCAAACTCTGGAAGGGCTGGCTTCTCGCGAAGACGGCCCATACGTGGTGCGTCTGGCGCGCGAGCCGGGCAAACGTGAAAGCCGCTATATGCATCTGTTCAGCGGTGACGTTGATATTTCAGTTAAATCCAGCGCAACCGATCTGAATGCTGGAGATGACGATTTGGTTGCCCGCGTAGAGGCGCTGGAAGACGAGGTCGCAGGGCTGAAACAGCGTCTGGATGCCTTGCTGGCACATTTGGGAGACTGACGGTGAAAAAATTACGCGTAGGCGTGGTGGGGCTGGGCGGTATCGCGCAAAAAGCCTGGCTGCCTGTTTTAGGTGCGGCGACGGACTGGACCCTGCAAGGGGCATGGTCACCCACCCGAGAAAAGGCAGAACGTATCTGCGAAACCTGGCGCATGCCGTATGCTGCCTCATTGCAGGATCTGGCCCGCGAGTGTGATGTGGTATTTGTCCATACCTCAACGGCAACCCATTATCAGGTGGTGAGCGAGCTGCTCAATTTGGGGGTTCACGTCTGCGTGGACAAACCGCTGGCGGAAAATGTTCAGGATGCCGAGCGGCTGATTGAACTGGCCGCGCGCAAAAAACTGACGCTGATGGTCGGTTTCAACCGCCGCTTCGCACCGCTTTATCAGCAGTTGAAGGCACAGTCGGACACGCTTTCCTCGCTGCGGATGGATAAACACCGCACAGACAGCATCGGGCCGAACGATTTGCGCTTCACGCTGCTGGATGACTATCTGCACGTTGTGGATACGGCGCTGTGGCTCGCCAGCGGCAATGCGCAGTTGCAAAGTGGCACGCTACTGACGAACGAGCAGGGTGAAATGGTCTACGCCGAACATCATTTCTCGATTGACCATCTGCAGGTAACCACCAGCATGCATCGTCGTGCGGGCAGCCAGCGAGAATGCGTCCAGGCCGTCACCGACGGCGCGTTGTACGACATTACCGACATGCGTGAATGGCGGGAGGAGAAGGGCAGCGGCGTGGTGACGCTACCTGCCCCTGGCTGGCAGAGCACGCTTGAACAGCGCGGTTTTGTCGGTTGCGCCCGTCACTTCATCTCCTGCGTGCAAAATCAGACGGTTCCTGAAACGTCCGGCGAGCAGGCCATCATGGCGCAGCGCGTTGTGGAAAGGCTCTGGCGCGAGGCCATGAGTGAATAACTCGCTGTAACATCTGCGGATAGTAATTCGTTGAAATCCGGGTAGACTAAGCGCCGCTTGTAGGCTTTGCCGGGTGGCGCTTACGCTTGCCCGTCCTGGAAATCCGTATGGTTCTGGAAATTCACGTTAATGAACTTATTAAAATCGCTGGCGGCCGTCAGCTCGATGACCATGTTTTCCCGCGTGCTGGGTTTTGCGCGCGACGCCATTGTGGCAAGGGTATTTGGTGCAGGGATGGCCACGGACGCCTTTTTCGTCGCGTTCAAATTACCGAACCTGCTGCGTCGTATATTTGCGGAGGGGGCGTTTTCTCAGGCATTCGTCCCGATCCTGGCGGAATATAAAAGCAAGCAGGGCGAGGACGCAACGCGCGTCTTTGTGTCTTATGTCTCCGGCCTGCTGACGCTGGCGCTGGCGGTGGTGACCGTCCTCGGGATGCTGGCTGCGCCCTGGGTGATTATGGTGACCGCGCCCGGCTTTGCCGATACGGCCGACAAGTTTGCCCTGACCTCGCAGCTTTTGCGCATCACCTTCCCTTATATTCTGCTGATCTCGCTGGCCTCGCTGGTGGGGGCGATCCTCAACACCTGGAACCGCTTCTCTGTTCCCGCGTTTGCGCCGACGTTCCTTAACGTCAGCATGATCGGCTTTGCCCTGTTCGCTGCGCCGCACTTCAACCCGCCGGTACTGGCGCTGGCTTGGGCGGTCACCGTGGGCGGCGTGCTACAGCTGGCGTATCAGCTGCCGCATCTGAAAAAAATCGGCATGCTGGTGCTGCCGCGCATCAACCTCAAAGATGCCGGGGCGATGCGCGTCATCAAGCAGATGGGGCCCGCCATTCTCGGCGTCTCCGTCAGCCAGATCTCGCTGATTATCAACACCATCTTTGCCTCGTTCCTGGTGTCCGGCTCGGTTTCCTGGATGTACTATGCCGACCGCTTGATGGAGTTCCCGTCCGGGGTGCTGGGCGTGGCGCTGGGGACCATCCTGCTGCCGTCGCTGTCGAAAAGTTTTGCCAGCGGCAACCATGATGAGTATTGCCGCCTGATGGACTGGGGCCTGCGTCTCTGCTTCCTGCTGGCCCTGCCAAGCGCGGTGGCGCTGGGTATTCTGGCCAAACCGCTAACGGTGTCGCTCTTCCAGTATGGGAAATTCACCGCCTTCGATGCCGCCATGACCCAGCGCGCGCTGATTGCCTACTCGGTGGGACTGATGGGGCTGATCGTGGTGAAAGTGCTGGCGCCGGGCTTTTATTCGCGTCAGGACATCAAAACGCCGGTAAAAATTGCCATCGTGACGCTGATTATGACGCAGCTGATGAACCTGGCGTTTATTGGTCCGCTGAAGCACGCAGGCCTGTCATTATCGATTGGTCTGGCGGCCTGTCTGAATGCCGGGCTGCTGTACTGGCAGCTGCGCAAGCAGGATATTTTCACGCCGCAGCCGGGCTGGGGGAGTTTCCTGGCGCGCCTGATCGTTGCGGTACTGGTGATGTCTGCCGCGCTGCTTGGCATGATGTACGTGATGCCGGAATGGTCCCTGGGTACCATGCCTTATCGACTGATGCGGCTGATGGCCGTAGTAGGCGTCGGGGTGGTGGCGTACTTTGCCACGCTCGCGGTGCTGGGTTTCAAAGTCAAAGAGTTTGCCCGCCGGACGGCATAAACGCCAAAAGGGGAGTTCACCTTAGGGTGCTCCCCACTGCATAATTTGTCGCTTTAGCGTCAAATCGAAATCTTTTTCACACCCGCAATACGTGCAGTCGCTGTCTGACCATCCGCACCGTACAGTCCGGTTTCTTTATGCGGTTTCAACACCTCAAGCGCCTGCTGATTACGCTCAATCTGACCTTCCAGTAGCCAGCCGTTATGCTGGTTAAGATCGCGCAGGTGCTGGGTTTTTTCGGTAATGGTCTGCCAGCGCTCAATAATATCGTCATTGGCGCTGCGCTTAGGATCCTGCTCAGCGCGTCGCTGCTGCTCCAGATAATCCAGCGTTGCCAGAAGCGAACTTTTGTCTTCAGTAATACGCTGCAGCGCGCTGCCGTTGATGTGACCGGAAGAGAGATGCTGCTGTTCAGCGTCCATTACCGTTTTCAGGTCGTTCAGGACAACCGTCATTTGATCCAGTATTTCTGACAGTCGACTCATACGGTTAGTTACTCTGTAAGAAACTCTGTGCTTCCTGAATCAGGGCGTCAGCGATTTTGCTGGTGTCCATTTTCAGCTCACCGTTACGAATAGCTGTTTTCAGCGCTTCAACACGTTCCATATTGATATCGTTGCTGCCCGGTTGCATCAGTTTTGCCTGCGCGTCGCTCAGGGTCACGCTGGTGCTGTTGGACGTTGACGGTTTTTCCAGACGCGTTTTCTGCGCCGTAGCGTCATTCGTTTCGCGAGGTTGTACAGCGCTTACCGGCTTCAGGGCTGATGTACGATCAATGCTCATAGTGTTGTCCTCATCGAGGGTTCGCGGCGTTTGCGCCTGACATCATCATTAGTGGAATATTTATCGGCACGCGCCGCGAAATCTTTAAAAAGATTATAGGTTAATCAGAATATTCCCATCAGCATCGACGGTTCCGCTTACCACCTGGCCTGAGGACATTCTGACGCGGGCGTTTTGCGCCACCGCGGCATTGTTCAACGCTTTCCCTTCACTGTTGATGCTAAAGCCATCTCCGTTGGCGACCACCATCACCTGCTGGCCTGCTTTTACCCGCCATGCCTGACGCAGCATGGAGATCTGTATCGGCTGGCCTGGCGCGACGTCGCGCAAGCTGACGGCGTCCTGTGCCTGGTTAATATCCAGCATGGTGCGTGGCGGCAGTTGATCCAGACGGCCGCGCTTCAGCGTCACGCTGTTTGTCTGCAGCACGCTGCCGCGCGCAATGGGCACGGCAGCGACAACATAATTGCCCGTCGCCTGAACGGCAACCTGTAAATAGCGTTTTTCGTTGGCGCAGCGTGCCAGCACGTTCACATTCCCCCAAAGCTTTGTGAACCCCACCACGCTGAAGGACGGCTGATCACACGTCGGGTACAGATTCGGTGGCGTGCGCACGGTAACGGTCACGTCATCGCTAAAGCCTGCCAGTTTTTCAGCAAAAAAAGCCGTTAGCCGATCCTGTAACCCTTCAGCCTGCGCCAGAGGGCTTAACAGTAAGAGAGCCGCCACCAGACCACGTTTTAACGTTTGCATCGCAAGTTCCACCGTTTCCAGAGTTGAACGAATTCTACCTGCAGTGGTTTTGCATCAACGGAATAAATAGCGACGCATTTTGCGCTTATTCCGTCGATAGGGGAGACCGGGTGAGATTTAAGCTGTGAACTGAAATTTTGCCATCAGCGGAGGAGACATGCTCGATAAACTCGACGCCGCGTTACGTTTTCAGCAGGAAGCGCTCAACTTACGCGCCCAGCGGCAGGAGATTTTAGCCGCCAATATCGCTAACGCCGATACCCCGGGGTATCAGGCGCGCGATATTGATTTTTCCAGTGAACTCAAAAAGGTGATGGAGCGTGGACGTGCCGAAGGAACGGGTGTTGCACTTGCCATGACATCCTCTCGCCATATTCCTGCTCAGGCGATGACCGCGCCAGCGACCGATTT
Source organism: Enterobacter sp. TCD1-1 (assembly GCF_020567405.1). Classification (NCBI taxonomy): domain Bacteria; kingdom Pseudomonadati; phylum Pseudomonadota; class Gammaproteobacteria; order Enterobacterales; family Enterobacteriaceae; genus Enterobacter; species Enterobacter sp. TCD1-1. The sequence continues at coordinate 836,354 of NZ_JAJCXF010000001.1, forward strand.
ACTTTATCGCATTCCCGATCAGCCCTCACTCGACGGTAACACCGTGGATATGGACCGGGAGCGTACCCAGTTTGCCGACAACAGCCTGAAATACCAGACGGGCCTGACCGTACTCGGCGGACAAATCAAAGGCATGATGAACGTCCTGCAGGGGGGGAACTGATAGATGGCCTTGCTGAATATTTTTGATATCGCCGGTTCGGCGTTAACCGCACAGTCCAAACGCCTGAACGTGGCCGCCAGTAACCTGGCGAACGCCGACAGTGTTACCGGACCCGACGGCCAGCCCTATCGTGCCAAACAGGTTGTCTTTCAGGTCGATGCTGCGCCAGGCGCGGCGACGGGCGGCGTGAAGGTCTCTGATGTGGTAGAGAGCCAGGCGCCGGACAGGCTGGTGTATGAGCCGGGTAACCCGCTTGCGGATGCCAGCGGATACGTGAAGATGCCAAACGTGGATGTGGTGGGTGAGATGGTGAACTCCATGTCGGCTTCCCGTAGCTACCAGGCCAACGTCGAAGTGCTTAATACCGTGAAGAGCATGATGCTCAAAACACTCACTCTCGGCCAGTAAAGGAGACATGCATGTCCATCGCCGTAAATGTGAATGATCCTACGAACTCGGGTGTTAACAACACAAAGAGTACGACAGGTTCTAACTCCCTGACGGGGAGTAACGCCGCCGACCTTCAGGGCAGCTTTCTGACGCTGCTGGTGGCGCAGCTTAAGAACCAGGATCCCACCAACCCAATGCAGAACAACGAACTGACCACGCAGCTTGCGCAGATCAGTACCGTGAGCGGCATTGAGAAACTGAACACCACCCTCGGTTCCGTCTCTGGGCAGATTAACAGCGCCCAGTCTCTGCAGGCGGCAAGCCTGATTGGCCACGGGGTGATGATCCCGGGAACCACGATTCTGGCAGGCACCAGCACCACCGACGGCAATACCACCACGACGACCACGCCGTTTGGCGTTGAGCTCCAGCAGCCAGCTGAGAAGGTGACGGCAACGATCACGGATGCCAATAACGTGGTGGTTCGCACCATTGATATCGGCGAGCTGAAGGCGGGCGTTCACACCTTTACCTGGGATGGCAGCCTGACCGACGGCACCAAAGCACCAAACGGATCCTACAAAGTGGCAATCAGCGCCAGCAACGGGACGACCCAGCTGGTAGCGCAGCCGCTGCAGTTCGCGCTGGTCCAGGGCGTGATTAAAGGAAGCGACGGCAACAAACTGGATTTGGGAACCTCTGGTTCCACCACACTCGACGAAGTTCGGCAGATTATCTAAGCCTTAACACTTATCAGGAGTAAGTCATGGCCTTTTCTCAAGCGGTCAGCGGCCTGAATGCTGCGGCCACCAACCTGGACGTCATTGGCAACAACATCGCCAACTCCGCGACCTATGGTTTTAAATCCGGTTCTGCTTCCTTTGCAGACATGTTTGCCGGTTCCAAAGTCGGCCTGGGCGTGAAAGTTGCGGGCATCACTCAGGACTTTAGCGACGGCACCACCACCAACACCGGTCGTGGTCTGGACGTTGCCATCAGCCAGAACGGTTTCTTCCGTATGGTCGATTCCAACGGCTCTGTGTTCTATAGCCGTAACGGCCAGTTCAAGCTGGATGAAAACCGTAACCTGGTGAACATGCAGGGGATGCAGTTAACCGGTTATCCGGTTGCCGGGACGCCATCAACGGTTCAGACCGGGGCGAACCCGCAGGTCATTAATATCCCAACCACGTTGATGGCCGCGAAGTCCACCACCACGGCTTCCCAGCAGATTAACCTGAATTCTACCGATACCGCGCCGACCACCGCTTTTGATCCGGCTAACCCGGACACGTACAACAAAAAAGGTACGGTGACCGTCTTTGATAGCCAGGGTAATGCGCACAACATGAACCTGTTTTATGTCAAAGATGCGACCCCAGCTAACTCCTGGAAAGTGTATGCCCAGGACGGTAGCGTCGCAGGCAGCACGGCGGCACTGGCCACCACGCTGACCTTCGATAATAACGGTACGCTGACCGGTGGTGGAAATATCAACATCACTACCGCGACCATCCCAGGTGCGACGCCAGCGACCTTCGCCATGAGTTTTGCTAACTCCATGCAGCAGAACACCGGTGCGAACAATATCGTCGCGACCAGCCAGAATGGTTTTAAACCAGGCGACCTGGTGAGCTACCAAATCAATGACGACGGCACTGTGGTCGGTAACTACTCCAACGAACAGACCCAGGTTCTGGGCCAGATCGTGCTGGCAAACTTCGCCAACAACGAAGGCCTGAAATCGGAAGGCGACAACGTCTGGTCTGCCACCCAGTCCTCCGGTGTGGCGCTGCTGGGTACTGCCGGAAGCGGTAACTTCGGCACGCTGACCAACGGTGCGCTGGAAGCCTCGAACGTCGATCTGAGTAAAGAGCTGGTGAACATGATCGTCGCGCAGCGTAACTATCAGTCGAACGCGCAGACCATCAAAACCCAGGACCAGATCCTCAACACGCTGGTTAACCTGCGTTAAGCGGCTAACAGGAAAGCGCAATGGATCACGCAATATATACCGCGATGGGCGCGGCAAGTCAGACGCTCAATCAGCAGGCCGTTACCGCCAGCAACCTGGCAAACGCCTCAACGCCGGGCTTTCGTGCGCAGCTTAATGCGCTGCGCGCGGTGCCGGTAGAAGGGCTTTCCCTGCCGACCCGTACACTGGTGACCGCATCGACCCCTGGCGCCGATATGACGCCAGGGCAGATGGACTACACCTCACGCCCGCTGGACGTGGCTCTGCAGCAGGACGGCTGGCTGGCGGTGCAAACGGCGGACGGCAGTGAAGGCTATACCCGTAACGGGAACATTCAGGTGAGCGCGACGGGCCAACTGACGATTCAGGGGCATCCGGTGATGGGGGAAGCGGGTCCGCTGACCGTACCGGAAGGCTCTGAGCTGACTATCGCTGCGGACGGCACCATTTCGGCGCTCAACCCGGGCGACCCGGCCAATACCGTTGCGCCCGTCGGTCGTCTGAAGCTGGTTAAGGCGGAAGGCAAAGAGGTGCAGCGTGGCGACGACGGCATGTTCCGTCTGACCCAGGCGGCGCAGGCGACGCGGGGTGCCACCTTACAGGCCGATCCGAGCATCCGCGTGATGTCCGGCGTTCTGGAAGGCAGTAACGTCAAGCCGGTCGAAGCCATGACCGACATGATCGCCAGCGCCCGCCGCTTTGAAATGCAGATGAAGATCATCAGCAGCGTGGATGAAAACGCGGGCAAGGCTAACCAACTTCTGGCGATGAGCTAACAGGATTCCTTATGATCAGTTCTTTATGGATCGCGAAAACTGGCCTGGACGCCCAGCAAACCAATATGGACGTGATTGCCAACAACCTGGCAAACGTAAGCACCAATGGTTTCAAGCGTCAGCGCGCCGTTTTCGAAGATTTGCTTTATCAAACCATCCGCCAGCCGGGGGCGCAGTCTTCTGAACAGACGACGCTGCCATCGGGTCTGCAGATCGGTACCGGTGTTCGTCCGGTGGCCACCGAGCGTCTGCACAGTCAGGGCAACCTGTCTCAGACCAACAACAGCAAAGACGTGGCGATCAAAGGCCAGGGCTTCTTCCAGGTGCAGCTGCCTGACGGGACTTCTGCCTACACCCGCGACGGCTCGTTCCAGGTCGATCAGAACGGCCAGCTGGTGACGGCGGGCGGTTTCCAGGTCCAGCCTGCGATTACCATCCCGGCGAACGCCCTGAGCATCACCATCGGACGTGACGGTGTGGTCAGCGTAACCCAGCAGGGGCAGGCCGCGCCGGTTCAGGTTGGGCAGCTCAACCTGACCACCTTCATGAACGATACCGGTCTGGAAAGCATTGGTGAGAACCTCTACACCGAGACGCAATCCTCCGGTACGCCAAATGAAAGTACGCCAGGCCTGAACGGTGCGGGCCTGCTGTATCAGGGCTATGTTGAAACCTCCAACGTGAACGTGGCGGAAGAACTGGTGAATATGATCCAGGTCCAGCGCGCGTATGAAATTAACAGTAAAGCAGTGTCGACGACCGACCAGATGCTGCAGAAACTGACGCAACTCTAAGGTGTAGCCCGGTGCGGTAAACGCCGCGCCGGCTCCCTGTTTTCGAAGATGAAGGCAATGCAAAAAAACGCGGCGTTTCGTTATCCGATACTGACTGTTCTGGCCGTCACCCTCAGCGGGTGTGCCTGGATCCCGTCTAAACCTTTGGTCCAGGGTGCGACGACTGCCCAACCCGTTCCTGGCCCTGCGCCAGTGGTAAACGGCTCCATTTTCCAGACCGCGCAGCCGATTAATTACGGCTATCAGCCGCTGTTTGAAGATCGCCGCCCACGTAACGTCGGCGATACATTGACCATTGTGTTGCAGGAAAACGTCAGCGCGAGCAAGAGCTCGTCGGCGAACGCCAGCCGCGATGGCAAAACGAATTTTGGCTTCGACACTGTGCCACGCTATCTCGAAGGGCTGTTCGGCAACGCGCGTGCTGATGTGAACGCGTCCGGCGGCAATACCTTTAACGGTAAAGGCGGCGCGAATGCCAGCAACACCTTCAGCGGTACGCTGACGGTGACGGTTGACCAGGTACTGGTTAACGGCAACCTACACGTTGTGGGTGAAAAACAGATCGCCATCAACCAGGGCACTGAATTCATTCGCTTCTCGGGCGTGGTTAACCCTCGCACCATCAGCGGCACCAACACCGTTCCGTCCACTCAGGTGGCGGATGCGCGCATTGAGTACGTCGGGAACGGCTATATCAATGAAGCGCAAAATATGGGTTGGCTGCAGCGCTTCTTCCTTAATTTATCGCCGATGTAAGCGAGGTGACCCATGTTTAAATCGATCTTCGCCGTGGCGCTCGCGCTGGTGGCTACCTTTGCCCAGGCTGACCGTATTCGCGATCTCACCAGCGTCCAGGGCGTGCGTGAAAACTCGCTGATTGGCTACGGCCTGGTGGTGGGGCTGGACGGTACCGGTGACCAGACGACCCAGACCCCCTTTACCACCCAAAGCCTGAACAACATGCTTTCCCAGCTCGGCATTACCGTGCCAGCGGGAACTAATATGCAGCTGAAAAACGTGGCGGCAGTAATGGTCACCGCGTCCTACCCGGCGTTTGCGCGCCAGGGACAAACCATTGACGTGGTGGTCTCCTCAATGGGTAACGCCAAAAGCCTGCGCGGCGGTACGCTGCTGATGACCCCGCTGAAAGGCGTCGACAGCCAGGTTTATGCGCTGGCGCAGGGGAACATTCTGGTCGGCGGTGCGGGAGCATCCGCAGGCGGAAGCAGCGTGCAGGTGAACCAGCTCAATGGCGGACGGATTACCAACGGGGCGATCATTGAGCGTGAACTGCCGACCCAGTTTGGCGCGGGCAACACCATCAACCTGCAGCTCAATAATGAAGACTTCACGATGGCGCAGCAGATTGCCGATACCATCAACCGCAGCCGCGGCTACGGTAATGCAACGGCACTCGATGCGCGCACCGTGCAGATCCGCACCTCCACCGGTAGCAGCAACCAGGTGCGCATGCTGGCCGATATCCAGAATATGGAAGTGAACGTTCCGGTCCAGGATGCGAAGGTGATCATCAACTCCCGTACCGGCTCGGTGGTCATGAACCGGGAAGTGTCGCTCGACAGCTGCGCCGTGGCGCAGGGGAACCTCTCCGTGACGGTCAACCGCTCCGCGAACGTGAGCCAGCCGAATACGCCATTTGGTGGCGGTCAGACGGTGGTGACGCCGCAAACGCAGATTGATATGCGCCAGAGCGGCGGGTCACTGCAAAGCGTGCGCTCCAGCGCCAACCTGAACAGCGTGGTGCGTGCCCTGAATGCCCTGGGGGCAACGCCGATGGATCTGATGTCCATCCTGCAATCGATGCAAAGCGCGGGCTGCCTGCGCGCCAAACTGGAAATCATCTAATGCTGACCGATAGCAAACTGTTGACCAGTGCAGCCTGGGATGCCCAGTCGCTCAACGAACTGAAAACCAAAGCAGGAAAAGACCCGGCGGCGAATATCCGCCCGGTCGCCCGCCAGGTGGAAGGGATGTTTGTACAGATGATGCTGAAAAGCATGCGCGAAACCCTGCCGAAAGACGGGATGTTCAGCAGTGATTCAACGCGTCTCTACACCAGCATGTATGACCAGCAGATTGCGCAGCAGATGACCGCCGGGAAAGGCCTCGGTCTGGCTGACATGATTGTCAAGCAGACCGAAGCCGCGCAGGGCATTCAGCCTCAGGATCAGCCGCAGCAGGTACCGATGAAGTTCGACCTGGAAACGGTGACCAGCTATCAGAACCAGGCTCTGACGCAAATGGTGCGTAAAGCCATGCCGAAAGCCACGGGCAGCGGCGATGAGCCGCTCTCCGGTGACAGCAAAGACTTCCTGGCGCAGCTTTCTCTGCCTGCGCGCCTTGCCAGCGAACAGAGCGGCGTGCCGCATCACCTGATTCTGGCGCAGGCCGCGCTGGAGTCGGGCTGGGGTCAGCGCCAGATCCGCAAGGAAAACGGCGAGCCGAGCTTCAACATCTTCGGCGTGAAGGCTACCTCCAGCTGGAAGGGGCCAACCACGGAGATCACGACCACCGAATACGAGAACGGTGCGGCGGTGAAGGTGAAAGCCAAATTCCGCGTCTACAGCTCGTATCTGGAAGCCTTGTCCGATTATGTTGGCCTGCTGAGCCGAAATCCGCGCTATACCGCCGTGACGCAGGCGGCGACGGCGGAGCAGGGCGCTCAGGCGCTGCAAAACGCGGGCTACGCGACCGACCCGAACTATGCGCGTAAGCTCACCAGCATGATCCAGCAGCTGAAATCAATGGGCGAGAAGGTCAGCAAAGCCTATAGCACAGATATTGAAAATCTGTTCTGAAAGTTCTCAAGTCCCGGTGGAGGTTGCCGATAACCTTCATCAGGACTCGTGTCTGAACGTATAAAAGGAACCCCCATGTCCAGTTTGATTAACAGCGCCATGAGTGGCCTCAGTGCTGCGCAGTCGGCACTCAATACCGTCAGTAATAATATTTCAAGCTATAACGTGGCAGGCTATACCCGCCAGACCACGGTGCTGGGCGCATCTAACAGCACGCTGACCGGCGGTGGCTGGGTGGGTAACGGGGTGTATGTCTCCGGTGTCCAGCGTGAGTATGACGCCTTCATCACCAACCAGCTGCGCGCCGCGCAGACGCAGAGCAGCGGCCTGACGACGCGCTACCAGCAGATGTCAAAAATCGACGACGTGCTCTCCGATACCACCAACTCGCTCTCCACCACGCTGCAGGACTTCTTCAAGAGTCTGCAAACGCTGGTGAGCAACGCGGAAGACCCGGCGGCACGTCAGACGGTGCTGGGTAAAGCGGGCGGTCTGGTCAATCAGTTTAAAACCAACGATCAGTATCTTCGCGACCAGGATACGCAGGTGAATACCGCGATTAGCACCAGCGTTTCTCAGATCAACAACTATGCCAAACAGATTGCCAATCTGAACGATCAGATTTCCCGTCTGACCGGCGTCGGCGCGGGCGCATCGCCTAACGATCTGCTTGATCAGCGCGATCAGCTCGTCAATGAGCTGAACAAAATCGTCGGCGTGGAAGTCTCTGTCCAGGATAGCGGCACGTTTAACATCTCTTTCGGCAACGGTTACAGCCTGGTACAGGGCAGCAAAGCCAACCAGCTGGCTGCCGTGAAGTCGAGTGCCGATCCGGCCCGTACTACCGTGGCCTATGTCGATGACGTGGCCGGGAACGTCGAGATCCCGGAAAAAATGATCACCACCGGTTCATTAGGCGGTTTACTGACTTTCCGTACGGAAGATCTGGATAAAGCCCGTAATACCCTGAACCAGATGGCGCTGGCCTTTGCCGATTCGATGAACACGCAGCATGAAGCCGGTTTTGACGCTAACGGTGATGCGGGCGGTAAGCTGTTCAACTTTGGTTCTCCGGCGGTGCTGTCCAACAGCAAGAACGGCGGATCGGCGGTTGTTACGGCCTCTGTGACGGACAGCAAACAGGTCCAGGCGACAGACTATAAGCTGCAGTTCAACGGTACTGACTGGACGATCACCCGTACATCAGACAAAACCAGCTTTACGATGAGCCCGGATGCCAGCGGCAATCTGTCGTTTGATGGTCTTAACGTCAACGTGAGCGGCACGGCAAATACCAAAGACAGCTTTACCGTGAAGCCGGTTTCCGACGTCATCATGAACATGGATCTGGCGATCAGCGACGAGTCCAAACTGGCGATGGCGTCAGTGCAGAACGGCGGCGAAAGTGATAACCGTAACGGCCAGAAACTGCTCGATCTGCAAAACGCGAAAGTCGTGGGGGGCAACAAAACCTTCAACGATGCGTATGCCTCTCTCGTCAGTACCGTGGGTAGCTCAACGGCGTCACTGAAGGTGAGCAGCCAGACGAAAGCCAACGTGGAGACGCAGTTAATCAAGCAGCAGCAGACCATCTCTGGGGTAAACCTCGACGAAGAGTATGGCAATTTGCAGCGTTATCAGCAGTATTACCTGGCGAACGCCCAGGTTCTCCAGACTGCCAGTACGCTCTTCGATGCAATTATCAACATTCGTTAAGGTTGAGGTGAACAATGCGTATTAGCACCCAGATGATGTATGAGCAGAACATGCGTGGGATCACCGATTCCCAGAGCAGATGGCTGAGCTACGGTGAACAGATGTCCACTGGCAAGCGCGTCAACCGTCCGTCGGACGATCCTATCGCCGCGTCGCAGGCCATCGTTCTGTCACAATCGCAGTCGCAAAACAGCCAGTTCGCGCTTGCGCGTACCTTCGCCACGCAAAAAGTCTCGCTGGAAGATAACGTGTTAACTCAGGTGAACACCGCGATCTCAAGCGTGCGCGAGAAGCTCGTTTACGCATCCAACGGCACATTAAGCGATGACGACCGTCTTTCTCTGGCGACCGATATTCAGGGGATCCGCGATCAGCTTATGAACCTGGCCAACACGACGGATGGTAATGGTCGCTTTATCTTTGCGGGATACAAAACCGAGAGCGCACCGTTTGATGCCGCGACCGGGGATTATAACGGCGGCGCTGAGGCCATCACGCAGCAGGTTGATACGGCGCGTAATATGGCCATTAGCCATACCGGGCAGCAAATTTTCGAAAGCATTACCAGTAATGCGGAACAGCTGCCGGGCGGTGGATATGGCGAGACGAACATGTTCAAAATCCTGGATTCTGCGATTGCGTCGCTGAAGACGCCGATTGAGAACGATCCGGCTGCCGCAACGGCGCAAAGCCAGGTGATTGCCAATGCGCAAATCGGCATCAAAAACTCCCAGAACAATATTCTGACGGTCGTTGCGGATGTGGGCACCAAGATGAACGAGCTGGAAAAACTCGATACGCTTGGCGATGACCGCGCGCTGGGTCAGACCAAGCAGATGAGCGACCTGGTTGATGTCGACTGGAACGAAGCGATTTCCTCTTACACCATGCAGCAGGCGGCCTTGCAGGCGTCTTATAAAGCGTTTAGCGATATGCAGGGCATGTCTCTGTTCCAGCTGAACAAATAACATCTTGACCTCTTAGAGCATGTCTTGAAACTGGGCATGTTTTACTGCCCAATCCGTCTGGATTGGGCATTTTTTTTATGCAACTTCCGCCGGTGCGGAGGCGACTCGTGCGCTTTCTATCAGACGGATTGCCAGCGCAATGACCCCACAGACTGTCGCCAGCGCGACCACGCCCGTCCAGCCAGCCAGCGAGTAGATATTGCTGCCTAACGCGGAACCCAGCGCCATCCCGATAAAGACCACCGTAAAGAGTAGGGCATTGAGACGACCACGCGCCTGCGGTTCTAGGCTGTACACCAGGTTCTGGTGGGCGACCAGGCTGGATTGCAGGCCCAGGTCGAACCCGACGGCAGAGATGGCGATCAGCATCAGCTGTCCATGAACGCCCAATGCGGGCATCAGGAACATCAGGGCGAAAGAGACGGTCACAAGGACGGCACCAAGCTGCGTGACTTTTCCTGCCCCCAGTTTGTCCGCCAGCCCCCCCGCCAGTGGGGCAGCTAACGCACCCGCGGCACCGGCAATACCGAAACCACCTGCGACGGCACTACCCAGGTGATAGCGTTCCAGCAGCATGACCGCAAGCGTTGACCAGAAGGCGCTAAAGGCAATCGACAGGAAACCCTGAGCCAGCGCCGCGCGGCGCAGTGCCGGATAACGACGCCACAGGTGCTCCATCGAACGCATCAGCGCGGGGTAGCTCAGCGTGGAGTGAATGGCAAAACGGGGAAGCACAAACCACATCATCACCCCGATGAACGCGATGCTCGCCGCCGCCAACTGGTACATGACGCGCCAGCCGAACGCTTCGCCCACCACGCCGCTTACGGTTCTGGATAATAAGATACCCATCAGCAGGCCGGTCATTACCGTGCCCACGGTTTTCCCCTGTTTACCTTCCGGTGCGAGAATGGCCGCGGCGGGGACGATATCCTGCGCCATGGTGGCGGCCATGCCGATGAGCAGGCTTGCCAGCAGAAGAGAATGGATCTGCCCGGTCAGGCTACAGCCGAGAAGAAACAGCGCCAGCGCCGCGCTTTTGAGCAGAATTAACGTCCTGCGGTCGTGGCGATCGCCCAGAGGAAGCAGGAACAGGATGCCGAGCGCGTAGCCTGCCTGCGTTAATGTTGGCACCAGGCCCATACCTTCAATGCTCAGATGCAGGTCAGCACCCATCAGCGGCAGCAGGGGCTGCGCGTAATAGATTGATGCCACGCTGAAGCCAGCCCCCAGAGCCAGCATAAAAATCACCCAGCGGCTTACAGCATGGGGAGTTGTTGTTGTGTTCATAAGTTGTTCCTCATTCGTCGTGTGCGGCTATTTTTTATCAGTACGCCTTGCGACGGTAGCGGGCCCGGTGGTAAAACGCTTATACGTTAAACGTATAACTGAAAATGCGATGAAAAGAGCTGAGCGTATAGACAGGGTAGAGCTAATGCGGACGTTTGTGCGCATTGTCGAGGCGGGGTCGCTCTCTGCGGCGGCACGGCAGCTGGCGACAACCCAGGCCACGGTAAGCCGACGGTTGCAGTCGCTTGAAACCATGCTGGGCGTGCGCCTGATGTTGCGCACCACCCACACGACGCGGCTAACGGATGACGGCGAGCGCTGCTATCAGCACGCCCGTCGGGTGATCGACAGCTGGCTGGCGCTGGAAGATGAGGTGGGGCAGACGGAAGATGAGCCGGTAGGCGTGCTGCGGGTGCGCGCTCCCCACGCGTTTGGTCAGGACCAGCTTCTGAAACCTGTAACCGAATTTTTGCAACGCTATCCCCAGCTTTCGATTGAGTGGATGCTCAACGATCGGTCGGCAGATTTTCTCGGTGACAATCTTGACTGCGCTATTCGGGTGGGTGTGGAGGTTGATCCGGCGACCGTATCCGTGCTGCTGGCGGAAGTGCCTCGCTCGGTGGTGGCCGCGCCAGCGCTGCTGGCCCGCTTCCCGGCGGTGAATACGCCGGAGGATTTGCAGCAGTTTCCCTGGATAGCCATCAGCTCTTTCTACCAGCGCCACGTGGAGCTATTTCACGATGACTCGCCCGCCACCGCGCGGATTGCTATTACGCCACGCCTCAGCACCGACAGCCTGTATGTTGCACGCAATACGGCACTGACCGGGCTCGGTGTCGCGGTCGTATCAAGCTGGACGGTACAGGATGATATTCGGGAAGGACGGCTGGTGCATTTGCTGCCGGAGTGGCAGCCAGCGGCGCTACCGGTGCATCTGGTCTATCCCTGGTCCCGTTATTATCCGGCACGCTTGCGGCGTTTTCTTGAGCTGATGCGGCAGGTCATGCCGGAGGTGACCGGAATGAGGAAGCCCGTTCAGCAGCCATAAAAAAAGCCGACCCTAAGGTCGGCTTTTTACTTTCAGCGTTGTTTGTCGTTATTCGACAGACTGTGGACGCGTCGCGGGTGCAGTCGCCTGATGCGTTGCACTGTGACCACCGGCTGCGCCTTTACCGTCGAAGCTGAAAGCCGGACGAACCCAGTCGCTGTGACGCGGTGCTTCTGGCACGTAATCCGGCGCCGGAGCGCGGGTCATCGGTGCTGTCGCCACGTGGGCAGCGGCTGGTGCAGAGACAATCGGCTCAGGTTTCACTTCAGGCGCTTTCGGTTCTTCAACAACCGGTTCAACCTCAATCTCAACGTCCTGAACGATTTCTTCAGTGGTCGTTTCGACGATGGCTTCAGCGGTGTCTTCCACGGCGGCTACAGGTGCAGCTTCTTCAGCGATTTCCTCAGCCACCACCACATCTTCTTCAGCAATAAGCTGCGGTGCGGCATCAACCGGCGCGGCAATCACTTCCGGATGCGTGGTTTCGACATCAGCTGCCTGAGGTGCTTCCGCTTCAACAACCTCAGGTTCAACCACGGTTGCCGCTTCAGTCACAACGTCTTCTACCGCTACCGCAGGTGCAATGACCTCTTCAGCAACTGGCTGTTCTTCAACAACCTGCTCCGGACGCGCTACCGGGTAGCGGATCCAGACTTTGCCGGAAGCCATTTCTGGCGAAGCACAGGCAATGGTCAGCGGCATTGGCGACTGAGTCGGGTAACGCTCGTCACGATAGCGGCGACGGCGCTGACCGCTGACGCGCAGATGACGTGGGGAACGACGTGAACGGCGCGGCATGCCGGCGTTATCACGGTTTTCACCGTTTTCATCCTGCTCAACGTTGTTATCAACGACCGCTGGCAGGTCAACTTTTGCCAGCTGCGTGCCGGTTGCGCTCTCGCGGCTTTCAACCGCGACGATTGCTGACTCTTCGGTTGCTTCGGAGGCGAAGCGGACTTTCTGAGCAAGCTGGCGCTGCTTACGACGCGGCATGACCTGAGTACGTTCTTCCTGCTCGCCGTCCTGCTGTTCAACAGGCTCTTCGCGGTTCAGGTTTTTGACTTCCTGCTGTGCCTGACGCTTCTCGTCGTTACGGCGACGGTTGCGTTCACGGCGCGGCTGCTGGTCGTCACGCTGTTTGCTCTTCTCAGACTCATCGCCCGCCTGCTGGCGAATTTCACGATCTTCAACATTCTGCTGCTGTTTCTCGCGACGGTTGCGACGATTGTCTTCGCGTTGCTCACGGCCTTCGTTGTTCTCAGAGCGGTTGTCACGGTTGTCACGACGCTCGCTGCGGTCATTACGATCGCTACGGTCATTACGGTCGCGGCGGTTGTTCTGACGCTTACGGCGGTCCTGCTGACGTTCAGGCTTGGCCGCTTTTGGCTCTTCTTTCGGCTGCTCTGGCTGAACTTCCTCACCGGCAAACATCTTCTTCAGCGCGCCGAAGAAGCGGCTCAGCAGACCCGGCTGTGCCGGCTGGGCTTTCGCTGCCGTTGCTTCTGGTTTCTGCGCCGCAGGTTTGGCCGCTGGTTTTTCCAGGGCTGCTTCCGGTGGGGCTTCTGGCATGATGAAGGTGGCTAACGCAGGCTGCTCTGGCAGTTTACGCTCTGCTGGCTCTTCATCTGAAGGCAGGGCCATCTCTTCTTCGTGCAGCTTCGGCAGCAGGTAGCTGAGCGTTGACGTCTCTTCGCCTTTACGGACACGCAGCACGTGATAGTGCGGGGTTTCCATCTGATCGTTTGGCACGATGATGCAGCGAACGCCACCCTGACGCGCTTCAATCGCACTGACCGCTGCACGTTTTTCGTTCAGCAGGTAAGAGGCAATTGGCACAGGAACAATCGCGTGAACCTCTTTGGTATTCTCTTTCAGCGCTTCTTCTTCAATTAGACGCAGAATCGAGAGGGACAGCGATTCGTTATCACGCACGGTACCGGTGCCGGAGCAGCGTGGGCAGACGTGATGGCTGGACTCACCCAGCGACGGGCTCAGACGCTGACGGGACATCTCCAGCAGGCCGAAGCGTGAGATATGGCTAATCTGGATTCGCGCACGATCCTGACGTACCGCTTCGCGCAGACGGTTTTCTACCGCACGCTGGTGGCGAACAGGGGTCATGTCGATGAAGTCGATAACAATCAGACCGCCCAGGTCGCGCAGGCGGAGCTGGCGGGCGATTTCATCAGCGGCTTCAAGATTGGTGTTGAAGGCGGTCTCTTCGATATCGCCACCGCGCGTTGCGCGAGCGGAGTTGATGTCGATAGCGGTCAGCGCTTCAGTGGTATCGATAACGATAGAACCGCCGGACGGCAGGCGCACTTCACGCTGGAAGGCGGATTCAATCTGGGATTCGATCTGATAGTGGCTGAACAGCGGGATTTCACCGGTGTACAGTTTAATTTTGCTGGTGAAATCCGGACGACCCAGCGCGGCGATGTGCTGGCGCGCCAGCTCAAGCACTTTCGGGTTATCGATCAGAATCTCACCGATGTCCTGACGCAGGTAGTCACGGAAGGCACGCACGATCACGTTGCTTTCCTGGTGGATCAGGAACGGAGCAGGGCGGCTTTCCGCTGCTTTCTGGATGGCTTCCCAGTGCTTCAGACGGAAGCTCAGGTCCCACTGCAGCGCTTCGGCGGATTTGCCGACGCCCGCGGTACGCACGATAAGCCCCATGCCATCAGGCAGTTCAAGGCTTGCCAGCGCTTCTTTCAGTTCGGTACGGTCATCACCTTCGATACGGCGAGAGATGCCACCCGCACGCGGGTTGTTAGGCATCAGCACCAGATAGCTCCCTGCCAGGCTGATAAAGGTAGTCAGTGCGGCGCCTTTGTTGCCACGCTCTTCTTTATCAATCTGAACGATAACTTCCTGACCTTCACGCAGAACATCTTTGATGTTTGGTCGGCCATGGGCGTTGTAGTTTGCAGGGAAATATTCGCGGGCGATTTCTTTCAGAGGGAGGAAACCATGACGCTCAGCACCGTAATCGACAAATGCAGCTTCAAGGCTTGGTTCAATGCGGGTGATTTTACCTTTGTAAATGTTCGCTTTTTTCTGTTCGTGTCCAGGACTTTCGATATCCAGATCGTACAGGCGCTGCCCATCCACAAGGGCGACACGCAACTCTTCTTGCTGAGTTGCGTTGATTAACATTCTTTTCATCGTAACTTACTCGTTATTCTTACATTGACGACAAAGCTGCGGGCAAGGTGACGCTTTCCGGGGTATGAACCGATGGCCTCGTGTCTGTTCACGTCGCCAACCTCACGGTTGTCGCTCGCTTAAGAGGCGCAGAGTGTCGGTTGCCTGTATTTCATACGGAAACACAGCGCAATTATCAGGGGAATTGCCTGGGTAGAACTCTCCAGAGAACAATCCTTATACCGGGAAGTACTGCAACCCGCAGCCCGCTAACTGCCTGAAAGATCAATACGTCTTACGCCATTGCTGCGTGGATGATCGGTCAGACAAAATTGGTCATTCCGTCAACATCCTTACTTAACCAGGATTTAACACGGAAAACAGCCTCATTATTCCACTGCTCGCCGGGTTATAGCAAGATGACTTTTACCAATTATCACCCGGTTACTCACAGTTTCTTCACTTCAGAATGGCGATTGGTTTAATAACCACCAAATCGGTTGCGCGAAACGGGGGACAGGCCGGATAAAAGTAAATATAAGCATAGAAAAATGAGTGGCGCTAATGGCTGTCGATATTTAGAATCGCCAACCATGAAAACAGAGACTCCAGCCGTAAAAATGGTTGCCATCGCCGACGATGAAGCGGGGCAACGTATCGATAACTTTTTGCGTACCCAGCTGAAAGGGGTGCCAAAGAGCATGATTTATCGCATCCTGCGTAAGGGCGAGGTGCGGGTTAACAAAAAACGCGTGAAGCCTGAGTATAAACTCGAAGCCGGTGACGAAGTCCGTATTCCGCCGGTGCGCGTGGCAGAGCGTGAAGAAGAGACCGTTTCACCGAAGCTGCAGAAAGTGGCGGCCCTGAGCGATGTCATCCTTTACGAAGACGACCATATTCTGGTGTTGAATAAACCGTCAGGAACGGCAGTCCATGGCGGTAGCGGTCTGAGCTTCGGCGTGATTGAAGGGCTGCGTGCCCTGCGTCCGGAAGCGCGCTTCCTTGAGCTGGTGCACCGTCTTGACCGCGACACTTCAGGCGTACTGCTGGTGGCGAAAAAGCGTTCCGCGCTGCGTTCGCTGCATGAACAGCTGCGTGAAAAAGGGATGCAGAAAGACTATCTGGCGCTGGTGCGCGGCCAGTGGCAGTCCCATGTAAAAGTGGTGCAGGCGCCGCTGCTGAAGAACATTCTGCAAAGCGGTGAGCGTATTGTCCGCGTGAGCCAGGAAGGGAAACCGTCTGAGACGCGCTTTAAGGTTGAAGAGCGCTATGAGTTTGCCACGCTGGTGCGCTGCAGTCCGGTGACCGGTCGTACCCACCAGATCCGCGTGCATACGCAGTTTGCAGGGCACCCCATCGCCTTTGATGACCGCTATGGCGACCGCGAGTTTGATAAGCAGCTGGCGGGGACCGGGCTGTCGCGTCTGTTCCTGCATGCGGCAGCGCTGAAGTTTACCCATCCGAATACCGGTGAAGTGATCCGTATTGAAGCGCCGCTGGATGAGCAGCTGAAACGCTGTCTTAAGGTTCTGCGCGGCTGATTTTGCCCGGCGGCGCTGCGCTTACCCGGCCTACAAAACCCGTAGGCCCATGCAAGCGAAGCGCCGCTGGGCAAAAGTCACATGATCAGCGGATTACACTCTTCTCGCCGTAACATCTGACACAATGCAATCAGCGGTAACCCCACCAGGGTGTTGGGATCGCGACCGTCCAGCTTGTCGAACAGCGCAATCCCCAATCCTTCACTTTTAAAGCTCCCCGCGCAGTTCAGCGGTCGCTCACGGCGCACATAATCCATAATCTCTTGTTCGCTGAGATGACGGAAGTGTACGTCGAACGGCTCACACTCGGTTTGCAGATGGCCTGACGCGGAGTTATAGAGCGCCAGGCCCGTATAGAAGGTCACGATAGTACCGCGGGCACGCAGAAGCTGCTGGCAGGCATTTTCCTCAGTATGGGGCTTGCCGGTGACTTCGCCGTCCAGCACGCAAACCTGATCGGAGCCTATAATCAAATGCGAAGGATAGCGTGTGGCCAGCGATTGCGCCTTCTCCTTAGCAAGACGCGTCACCAGATGGCGCGGTGACTCGCCCGGCTGTGGCGTCTCATCCACCTCTGGCGCGGCGCATTCAAACGGGATCCCGAGCTTTTCCAGTAGCATTCGGCGGTAGGGAGACGTGGAAGCAAGGACGAGATTTGGCATATTTTTATCACCAGATATAGCGTATCGATGCCAGCCATTTTAAACTACAGGCCGCAATGTGTGCGAATAATTGGCAAAAGGCAGCTCTGGTTGCCTTTTTCTTTGACTCTATGACGTTACAAAGTTAATATGCGCGCCCTATGCAAAAGGTAAAATTACCCCTGACTCTTGATCCGGTTCGTACGGCTCAAAAACGCCTCGATTACGAAGGTATCTATACTTCCGATCAGGCTGAGCGTATTGCCGAATCCGTAGTCAGTGTGGACAGTGATGTAGAATGCTCCATGTCGTTCGCTATCGACAACCAGCGTCTCGCCGTTTTAACCGGTGATGCAAAGGTGACGGTAACGCTCGAGTGTCAGCGTTGCGGGAAACCGTTTGTACAGCATGTTCACACAACGTATTGTTTCAGTCCGGTTCGTTCTGACGAACAGGCTGAAGCACTCCCGGAAGCGTATGAGCCGATTGAGGTTAACGAATTCGGTGAAATCGATCTTCTGGCTCTGGTTGAAGATGAAATCATCCTCACCTTGCCAGTGGTTCCGGTGCATGATTCTGAACACTGTGAAGTGTCCGAGGCGGACATGGTCTTTGGGGAACTGCCTGATGAAGCGCAAAAACCAAACCCATTTGCCGTATTAGCCAGCTTAAAGCGTAAGTAATTGAGGAGTAAGGTCCATGGCCGTACAACAGAATAAACCAACCCGTTCCAAACGTGGCATGCGTCGTTCCCATGACGCGCTGACTGCAGTTACCAGCCTGTCTGTAGACAAGACTTCTGGTGAGAAACACCTGCGTCACCACATCACCGCTGACGGTTTCTACCGCGGCCGCAAGGTTATCACTAAGTAATCACGCGTCAGCGTGATTAGGCTTAGTGAGGAGCTCCCCGTGCAAACGGGGAACTTACCGAACCAGGCTGCGACGATACCTTGACACGTCTAACCCTGGCGTTAGATGTCATGGGGGGAGATTTTGGCCCTTCCGTGACAGTGCCTGCAGCATTGCAGGCACTGAATTCTAATTCGCAACTCACTCTTCTTTTAGTCGGCAATCCCGACACAATCACGCCATTACTTGCAAAAGCTGACTTTGAACAACGTTCACGTCTGCAGATTATTCCTGCGCAGTCAGTTATTGCCAGTGATGCCCGACCCTCGCAGGCGATTCGTAATAGCCGCGGCAGCTCGATGCGGATAGCGCTGGAGCTGGTGAAAGAAGGTCGAGCCCAGGCTTGCGTTAGCGCGGGAAATACCGGCGCGCTGATGGGGCTGTCGAAATTATTGCTCAAACCGATTGACGGTATTGAGCGTCCGGCGCTGGTGACGGTTTTGCCGCATCAGCAGAAGGGCAAGACGGTAGTGCTCGATTTGGGCGCGAACGTCGATTGTGATAGTACAATGCTGGCTCAGTTTGCCGTCATGGGATCGGTGCTGGCAGAAGAAGTGGTCGGGATCAACACTCCCCGTGTTGCGTTACTGAACATTGGTGAAGAAGAGACCAAAGGCCTGGACAGCATTCGCGAAGCAGCTGAATTGCTCAAACAGGTTCCCTCCATCAACTATATTGGTTATCTCGAAGCCAATGAGTTGTTGACGGGTAAAACGGATGTTCTGGTGTGCGATGGCTTCACCGGGAACGTGACGTTGAAAACCATGGAAGGGGTCGTGCGGATGTTTCTTTCTCTGCTGAAATCACAGGGAGAGGGCAAAAAAAGCGCCTGGTGGCTGATTTTATTGAAGCGTTGGTTACAAAAGAGCCTGACGCGGCGATTCAGTCACCTCAACCCCGACCAGTATAATGGCGCCTGTCTGTTAGGATTGCGCGGCATCGTGATTAAGAGTCATGGTGCCGCCAATCAGCGAGCATTTGCTGTCGCGATTGAACAGGCAGTGCAGGCGGTGCAGCGACAAGTCCCTCAGCGGATTGCCGCTCGCCTGGGATCTGTATTAGCTAAAAGTGACTGAGCGTACATGTATACGAAGATTTTAGGTACCGGCAGCTACCTGCCAAAACAGGTGCGTACCAACGCCGATCTGGAAAAAATGGTAGATACGTCTGACGAGTGGATTGTCACGCGCACAGGTATCCGTGAACGTCGTATTGCCGCGCCAGACGAAACCGTGTCGACCATGGGTTACGAAGCCGCACAGCGTGCTATCGAAATGGCGGGCATTGATAAAGAACAGATCGGTTTGATCGTGGTGGCCACGACGTCTGCCACGCATGCTTTCCCAAGCGCGGCGTGCCAGGTGCAAAACATGCTCGGCATTAAGGGCTGCCCGGCGTTTGACGTCGCTGCCGCATGCGCAGGTTTTACCTATGCGCTGAGCGTAGCCGATCAGTATGTGAAGTCCGGTGCCGTTAAATATGCGCTGGTAATCGGTGCTGACGTGCTGGCGCGTACCTGCGATCCGACCGATCGCGGAACGATCATTATTTTTGGTGATGGTGCGGGTGCGGTGCTGCTGGGGCAGTCCGAAGAGCCGGGTATCATCTCTACGCATCTGCATGCTGACGGCAGCTATGGCGAACTGTTGACCCTGCCTAACGCCGATCGCGTAAATCCGGACAACTCGATTTACCTGACGATGGCAGGGAACGAGGTCTTCAAGGTGGCGGTGACTGAGCTTGCGCACATCGTTGATGAAACGCTGGAAGCGAATAACCTTGAACGCTCCGCGCTCGACTGGCTGGTGCCGCATCAGGCGAACCTGCGTATCATCAGCGCAACCGCGAAAAAGCTGGGCATGTCGATGGATAACGTTGTGGTGACGCTGGATCGTCACGGCAACACCTCTGCGGCGTCAGTACCGTGCGCATTTGATGAAGCGGTACGCGACGGGCGAATCAAACGGGGCCAACTGGTCTTGCTTGAAGCCTTCGGTGGCGGGTTCACCTGGGGTTCCGCGCTGGTTCGTTTCTAGGATAAGGAATAAAAAATGACGCAATTTGCTTTTGTGTTCCCGGGGCAGGGCTCTCAAACCGTTGGGATGTTGTCTGAAATGGCAGCAACCTATCCGGTCATTGAAGAGACTTTCCGTGAAGCTTCTGATGCACTGGGTTATGATTTATGGGCGCTGACCCAGCAGGGTCCTGCCGAAGAGCTGAACAAAACCTGGCAGACCCAGCCCGCGCTGCTGACCGCGTCCGTTGCGCTGTGGCGTGTCTGGCAGCAGCAGGGCGGTAAAGCGCCCGCGCTGCTCGCAGGACATAGCCTGGGTGAATACTCAGCCCTGGTCTGTGCCGGTGTGATCGCGTTTGCTGACGCGGTACGTCTGGTGGAACTGCGCGGTAAATTCATGCAGGAAGCAGTGCCAGAAGGCACGGGCGGCATGTCAGCTATCATCGGTCTGGATGATGCCGCGATTGCAAAAGCGTGTGAAGAGTCTGCTGAAGGTCAGGTTGTCTCTCCGGTTAACTTCAACTCGCCGGGCCAGGTGGTTATCGCCGGTCATAAAGAAGCGGTTGAGCGTGCCGGTGCAGCCTGTAAAGCGGCGGGTGCCAAACGTGCGCTGCCGCTGCCGGTCAGCGTGCCGTCTCACTGTGCGCTGATGAAGCCCGCTGCCGAGAAACTGGCGGTTGAGCTGGAAAAAATTACGTTTAACGCACCGACGATTTCCGTTGTGAACAACGTCGATGTGAAATGCGAAACCGCGCCGGAAGCTATCCGCGACGCGCTGGTTCGCCAGCTCTACAGCCCGGTACAGTGGACCAAAACCGTTGAGTTTATGGCCTCTCAGGGCGTTGAGCATCTGTATGAAGTCGGCCCAGGAAAAGTCCTCACCGGTCTGACAAAACGTATTGTTGACACCCTGACAGCCTCGGCGATTAACGAGCCGGAAGCGATGTCAGCGGCACTCTCGCAATAAAAGAGGAATACCATGAGTTTTGAAGGAAAAATTGCCCTGGTCACTGGCGCAAGCCGCGGTATCGGGCGTGCAATTGCTGAAACACTGGTTGCGCGCGGCGCGAAGGTGATTGGGACAGCAACCAGCGAGAATGGCGCTCAGGCTATCAGTGAATATCTGGGTGCAAACGGTAAAGGTCTGGTACTGAATGTGACCGAACCTGCATCTATCGAATCTGTTCTGGAAAATATTCGCGCAGAGTTTGGCGAAGTGGATATTCTGGTAAACAACGCCGGGATCACTCGCGATAACCTGTTAATGCGAATGAAAGACGACGAGTGGAACGATATTATCGAAACCAACCTGTCATCTGTATTCCGTCTGTCAAAAGCGGTAATGCGCGCTATGATGAAAAAGCGTCATGGTCGTATTATCACTGTCGGTTCTGTGGTTGGTACCATGGGAAATGCTGGTCAGGCTAACTACGCTGCGGCGAAAGCCGGTCTGATTGGTTTCAGTAAGTCGCTGGCGCGTGAAGTCGCGTCCCGCGGTATTACGGTAAACGTTGTTGCTCCGGGCTTTATTGAAACGGACATGACGCGTGCGCTGACTGATGAGCAGCGTGCGGGTACGCTGGCGGCAGTTCCGGCGGGTCGTCTTGGCGACCCTAAAGAAATCGCCAGTGCGGTTGCATTTTTAGCCTCTGACGAAGCGGGTTACATCACTGGTGAGACCCTCCACGTCAACGGCGGGATGTATATGGTTTAACCACGATGAAAAATATTTGCGTTATTAGGGCGAATGGCCTCAAAATAACGTAAAATCGTGGTAAGAACTGCCGGGATTTAGTTGCAAATTTTTCAACATTTTATACACTACGAAAACCATCGCGAAAGCGAGTTTTGATAGGAAATTTAAGAGTATGAGCACTATCGAAGAACGCGTTAAGAAAATTATCGGCGAACAGCTGGGCGTTAAGCAGGAAGAAGTTGTGAACTCCGCTTCCTTCGTTGAAGACCTGGGCGCAGATTCTCTTGACACCGTTGAGCTGGTAATGGCTCTGGAAGAAGAGTTTGATACTGAGATTCCGGACGAAGAAGCTGAGAAGATCACCACCGTTCAGGCTGCCATTGATTACATCAACGGTCACCAGGCGTAAGTGAACATCTCCAGGCGGTCATTCGACCGCCTGAGTTTTATCTTTTTAGTCCCACGAATCTCTTTTTTTATCCCTCCCTGGAGGACAAACGTGTCTAAGCGTCGTGTAGTTGTGACCGGACTTGGCATGTTGTCTCCTGTCGGCAATACCGTAGAGTCCACCTGGAAAGCTCTCCTTGCCGGTCAGAGCGGCATCAGCCTAATCGACCATTTCGATACTAGCGCCTATGCAACGAAATTTGCTGGCTTAGTAAAGGATTTTAACTGTGAAGAGATCATCTCGCGCAAAGAGCAGCGCAAGATGGATGCCTTCATTCAATATGGAATTGTCGCTGGCGTTCAGGCCATGCAGGATTCTGGCCTTGTGATTACGGAAGAGAACGCAACCCGTATCGGCGCCGCTATCGGCTCCGGGATTGGCGGTCTTGGCCTGATCGAGGAAAACCATACATCCCTGATGAATGGCGGCCCGCGTAAGATCAGTCCGTTCTTCGTTCCGTCCACGATTGTTAATATGGTGGCAGGTCACCTGACCATCATGTTCGGCCTGCGTGGGCCAAGCATTTCTATCGCCACCGCCTGTACGTCTGGCGTACATAACATCGGCCAGGCCGCGCGCATTATTGCGTACGGCGATGCAGATGCTATGGTTGCCGGCGGTGCTGAAAAAGCCAGTACCCCACTGGGTGTCGGCGGTTTCGGCGCGGCCCGTGCGCTCTCTACCCGCAACGATAATCCACAGGCGGCAAGCCGTCCGTGGGATAAAGACCGTGATGGCTTCGTGCTGGGCGACGGTGCGGGCATGATCGTACTGGAAGAGTACGAACACGCGAAAAAACGCGGTGCGAAAATTTATGCTGAAGTCGTTGGCTTTGGTATGAGCAGCGATGCGTATCACATGACGTCTCCTCCGGAGAACGGTGCAGGTGCTGCGCTGGCGATGGAAAACGCGATCCGTGATGCGGGTATTACCCCGGCTCAGATTGGTTACGTCAACGCGCACGGCACATCTACACCTGCAGGCGATAAAGCGGAAGCTCAGGCGGTTAAGTCTATCTTCGGCGAGTCTGCCAGCCGCGTACTGGTGAGCTCCACGAAATCCATGACCGGTCACCTGCTGGGTGCGGCGGGTGCAGTAGAGTCAATCTACTCCATCCTTGCGCTGCGCGATCAGGCTGTTCCACCAACCATCAACCTGGATAACCCGGATGAAGGTTGCGATCTGGACTTCGTTCCTCACGAAGCGCGCCAGGTTAGCGGAATGGAGTATACCCTGTGTAACTCCTTCGGCTTTGGCGGTACCAACGGTTCTCTGATCTTCAAAAAGATCTGATCCTGACGTTCCGATCGCACTAAAAAAGGTCCGCTTGCCGGACCTTTTTTATTAAGGCTAATCTTCTTGTCGACTGCATGACATCCTGCCAGACTAAACGTCCACGCATAAGGAGCCACCATGTTTTTAATCAATGGCCTTGAGCAGGACACGCTGCCTGCCAGCGACAGGGCGGTACAGTTCGGGGATGGTTGCTTTACGACGGCGCGCATTCTGGATGGCCATGTTTGCCTTCTGGAAGCGCACATACGACGCCTGCAGCATGGCTGTGAAAAGCTCATGATCCCCTTTACGCACTGGGACACCTTACGTCAGGAAATGTGCCAGCTCGCATCGGGGAAGCACAGCGGCGTACTCAAGGTTATCATCAGCCGCGGCAGTGGTGGCCGGGGTTACAGCGCTGCATCTTGTCTCGCCCCAACGCGTATTCTTTCCGTGTCTGCTTATCCCGCGCATTACTCTCGCTGGCGAGAAGACGGCGTCACGCTGACGCTAAGCCCGGTACGGCTGGGACGAAACCCGATGCTGGCCGGGATTAAGCATCTCAATCGCCTGGAACAGGTGCTCATTCGTACTCATCTTGAACAGACGGACGCCGATGAGGCCCTTGTCCTTGACAGCGAAGGGGTCATTACGGAATGCTGTGCGGCTAATTTGTTCTGGCGACAGGGCAGGAACGTGTTCACCCCCGCGCTGGATCAGGCTGGCGTGAACGGCATAATGCGCCAATTTTGTTTGCAGCAGCTGGCACACTCTGACTTTCACGTTGTCGAAGTTAACGCAAAGGAAGAGGTGCTACAGACTGCTGATGAAGTCATCATTTGCAACGCGCTGATGCCTGTTGTGCCCGTTCGCGCCTGTGGCCAGCTACGCTGGTCGTCGCGCGAGCTGTTTCAGTTTTTAGCCCCGATATGTGAGCAAACCAGATAGTCATGAAAAAAATGTTGCGCTTTGTCCTTCTCCTCATTGTTGCGCTGGGCGTTGCTGGCGGAGCAGGCGTATGGAAAGTTCGCCAGCTGGCGGACAGCAAGATCCTGGTTAAAGACGAAACGATCTTTACCCTGAAAGCGGGAACCGGCCGCCAGGCGCTTGGGGAACAGCTCTACGGTGATAAAATTATCAATCGTCCACGGGTATTCCAGTGGTTATTGCGTGTGGAGCCTGAACTGTCACATTTCAAAGCCGGTACCTATCGCTTTACGCCGGGAATGACCGTCAGAGAGATGCTGCAGCTGCTGGAAAGCGGCAAAGAAGCCCAGTTTCCGCTGCGATTTGTGGAAGGGATGCGCCTGAGTGATTACCTCAAACAGTTGCGCGATGCGCCGTATATCAAACATACCCTGAAGGATGACAGCTACCAGACGGTGGCCGACGTGCTCAAGTTTGAGCATCCCGAATGGGTGGAAGGCTGGTTCTGGCCAGATACCTGGATGTACACCGCCGGTACGACCGATGTGGCGATCCTGAAGCGGGCGCACAAAAAAATGGTCGCCGCCGTGGATGCGGCCTGGGAAGGGCGAATGGAGGGTTTACCCTATAAAGATCAAAACCAGTTTGTCACCATGGCCTCGATCATCGAGAAAGAGACCGCCGTTGCCGCCGAGCGCGATCGGGTGGCATCAGTATTTATCAACCGTCTGCGCATTGGTATGCGCCTGCAAACCGACCCTACCGTCATCTACGGCATGGGCGAGAGCTACACGGGCAAGATTTCCAGAAAAGATCTGGAGACGCCAACGGCGTATAATACCTACGTGATTAGCGGTTTACCGCCTGGCCCGATTGCCACGCCGAGCGAAGCGTCGCTGAAAGCCGCCGCGCATCCGGCGAAAACACCGTATCTCTATTTTGTGGCTGATGGAAAAGGGGGACACACCTTTAACACCAACCTTGCCAGCCACAATCGCTCTGTTCAGGACTATCTGAAGGCACTTAAGGAAAAAAATGCGCAGTAAATACATTGTCATTGAGGGACTCGAAGGGGCGGGTAAAACCACCGCCCGCAACGTGGTGGTGGATACGCTGAAATCGCTTGGCGTCGCCGACATGGTCTTCTTCACCCGCGAGCCGGGCGGTACGCAACTTGCGGAGAAACTGCGCAGCCTGGTGCTGGATATTAAATCCGTTGGCGACGAAGTTATCACTGACAAAGCCGAAGTATTAATGTTCTACGCGGCGCGCGTACAGCTGGTTGAGACGGTGATCAAACCCGCCCTGGCCGATGGCAAGTGGGTAATCGGCGATCGTCACGATCTGTCGACTCAGGCGTATCAGGGCGGTGGACGCGGTATTGACCAGACCATGCTGGCAACGCTGCGCAATGCCGTACTGGGGGATTTTCGTCCCGACCTGACGCTCTATCTGGATGTGACCCCGGAAGTGGGTCTTAAACGCGCCCGCGCGCGCGGCGAGCTCGACCGCATTGAACAAGAGTCGTTTGATTTCTTTAACCGCACCCGTGCGCGCTATCTTGAACTGGCCGCACAGGACAGCTCCATTCGTACCATCGATGCAACGCAATCCCTGGATGAGGTGACGCGTGACATTCAGCAAACTGTGACGCAGTGGGTGCAGGAGCAGCAGGCATGAAATGGTATCCATGGTTGCGTCCGCACTTTGAACAGCTGATCGGCAGCTATCAGGCGGGGCGGGGGCATCATGCGTTACTGATTCAGGCATTGCCGGGAATGGGCGATGATGCATTGATTTATGCCATCACCCGTTTTCTGATGTGCCAGCAGCCGGAAGGGCATAAAAGCTGCGGCAAATGCCGCGGCTGTCAGCTGATGCAGGCGGGCACGCATCCTGACTACTACACGCTTGAGCCTGAGAAGGGGAAAAGCGCGCTCGGTATCGATGCCGTGCGGGAAGTCAGTGAAAAATTGTACGAACACGCGCGGCTGGGCGGCGCTAAAGTAGTCTGGCTTAAAGACGCCACGCAGCTGACCGAGGCGGCAGCTAATGCCCTGCTGAAGACCCTGGAAGAGCCGCCGGTAAAAACGTGGTTTTTCCTTTCGTGCCGTGACCCGGGACGCTTGCTGGCGACGCTGCGCAGCCGCTGTCGTCTTCATCACCTTGCTGTGCCTCAGGAATCGTGGGCGCTGGGCTGGCTGGAACGAGAGGTGACAACGTCACCTGAGAGTGCGCTGTCCGCCTTGCGCCTGAGCAGCGGCGCGCCCGCAGCGGCGCTGGCATTGCTGCAACCTGACGTCTGGTCGCAGCGAGAAACGCTTTGCCGGGCCGTCGAAATGGCACTCAATAACCACGACTGGCTAAGCGTATTGCCTGCGCTTAACAGCGATCAGGCCGTTGAGCGCCTGCACTGGCTGGCCTCGTTACTGCTGGATGCCCTCAAACTTCAGCAAGGGGCAACGCTGCTGACCAACCCGGACGCGTGGACACTGGTGAATACGCTGGCGAACCGCCTCTCAGGGACGATTCTTCATGCGATGCTTCATGAAATTTGCCAGAGCCGAGAACAGCTTTTAACCGTGACGGGTCTTAATCGCGAGCTTTTACTGACCGACCAGTTACTGCGTATTGAACACTACCTGCAACCCGGCACCACACCGCCGGTTTCCCATCTCTGAGAGAGACATTATGTTTTTAGTCGACTCACACTGCCATCTTGATGGCCTGGATTATCAATCCCTGCATAAAAACGTGGATGACGTGCTGGAAAAAGCTGCCGCCCGCGATGTGAAATTCTGCCTTGCGGTAGCGACGACGCTGCCGGGCTATCGTACGATGCGCGAGCTGGTGGGCGTTCGCGATAACGTGGTGTTTTCCTGCGGCGTACACCCCCTGAACCAGGATGAAGAATATGACGTTGACGATTTGCGTCGTCTGGCGGCGGAAGAGGGCGTGGTGGCAATGGGCGAGACCGGGCTGGACTATTTCTACACGCCGGAAACCAAACCGCAGCAGCAGGCGTCCTTCCGCAACCATATTCGCATTGGCCGCGAACTGAACAAGCCGGTTATCGTCCACACCCGCGATGCGCGTGCGGATACCCTGGCGATCCTCCGGGAAGAAAACGTGACGGATTGCGGTGGCGTACTACACTGTTTCACAGAAGACAGAGAAACGGCGGGTAAACTGCTTGATTTGGGGTTTTATATCTCGTTTTCCGGGATTGTGACGTTCCGTAACGCTGAGCAGCTGCGTGATGCTGCACGTTATGTTCCGCTCGATCGCATTCTGGTAGAGACAGATTCTCCCTATCTGGCACCGGTTCCGCATCGCGGTAAAGAGAATCAGCCCGCGATGACGCGAGATGTGGCTGAGTACATGGCCGTCCTGAAGGGCGTCAGCATCGAAGAGCTGGCCCGCGTGACGACAGAAAACTTCTCCACGCTGTTCCATATTGACCCTGCCCGCCTGCAATCTGTCTGATACACCTGTTTTTTTTAGGCTCGTAATTAATAAATAAACCGAGTAAAGTTCACCGCCTCATTTGGGGCGGTGATGCTGTTTTTAGACACATCCGGACATGCTTTTTGTAAATAACTGAAAGTTTTTCGACCGTCTTAAGCTGAAACGTGATAGCCGTCAAACAAACTCAGAGGGAATTATTTTACTCTGTGTAATAAATAAAGGGCGCTTAGATGTCCTGTCCACGGCACGGTACTCCCCCCGGGCCAATGCGTGAAAGCGTAAAAAAAGCACAAATACTCAGGAGCACTCTCAATTATGTTTAAGAATGCATTTGCTAACCTGCAAAAGGTCGGTAAATCGCTGATGCTGCCAGTATCCGTACTGCCTATCGCAGGTATCCTGCTGGGTGTCGGTTCTGCTAACTTCAGCTGGCTGCCAGCCGTAGTGTCCCATGTGATGGCCGAAGCAGGCGGTTCTGTCTTTGCTAACATGCCACTGATCTTCGCGATCGGTGTGGCTCTGGGCTTCACCAATAACGACGGCGTATCTGCGCTGGCTGCAGTGGTTGCTTACGGCATCATGGTGAAAACCATGGCTGTGGTTGCGCCGCTGGTTCTGCATTTACCGGCAGAAGAGATCGCTGCGAAACACCTGGCAGACACCGGTGTTCTCGGCGGTATCATCTCCGGTGCGATTGCAGCGTATATGTTCAACCGCTTCTATCGCATCAAGCTGCCTGAGTACCTGGGCTTCTTCGCGGGCAAGCGTTTCGTTCCGATCATCTCTGGTCTGGCAGCGATTTTCACTGGCGTGATCCTGTCCTTCATCTGGCCACCAATCGGCTCCGCTATCCAGACCTTCTCTCAGTGGGCTGCTTACCAGAACCCGGTTGTGGCGTTTGGTATCTACGGCTTCATCGAGCGTTGCCTGGTGCCATTTGGTCTGCACCACATCTGGAACGTTCCATTCCAGATGCAGATTGGTGAATTCACCAACGCAGCAGGTCAGGTATTCCACGGCGATATCCCACGTTACATGGCGGGCGACCCAACTGCAGGTAAACTGTCTGGTGGCTTCCTGTTCAAAATGTACGGTCTGCCAGCAGCGGCGATTGCTATCTGGCACTCTGCGAAGCCAGAGAACCGTGCA
The DNA here is from genome assembly GCF_020567405.1 of Enterobacter sp. TCD1-1. Classification (NCBI taxonomy): domain Bacteria; kingdom Pseudomonadati; phylum Pseudomonadota; class Gammaproteobacteria; order Enterobacterales; family Enterobacteriaceae; genus Enterobacter; species Enterobacter sp. TCD1-1. The sequence continues at coordinate 865,511 of NZ_JAJCXF010000001.1, forward strand.
AAAGTGGGCGGTATCATGATCTCCGCAGCGCTGACCTCGTTCCTGACCGGTATCACCGAGCCGATCGAGTTCTCCTTCATGTTCGTTGCGCCGATCCTGTACGTTATCCACGCGATTCTGGCGGGCCTGGCGTTCCCAATCTGTATTCTGCTGGGTATGCGTGACGGTACGTCCTTCTCTCACGGCCTGATCGACTTCATCGTTCTGTCCGGTAACAGCAGCAAACTGTGGCTGTTCCCAATCGTCGGTGCGTGCTATGCCGTTGTTTACTACACCATCTTCCGCGTGCTGATTAAAGCACTGGACCTGAAAACCCCAGGCCGTGAAGATGCGACAGAAGACAGCAAAGCGGGCGCGACCAGCGAAATGGCTCCTGCACTGGTTGCCGCGTTCGGTGGTAAAGAGAACATCACTAACCTGGACGCGTGTATCACTCGTCTGCGTGTGAGCGTTGCTGACGTCGCGAAAGTAGACCAGCCGGGTCTGAAAAAACTGGGTGCAGCTGGCGTAGTTGTTGCAGGTTCGGGTGTACAGGCGATCTTCGGTACTAAATCCGATAACCTGAAAACCGAAATGGATGAGTACATCCGCAACAACTAAGTTGTGACCCTGGGGAGACTAAGGCAGCCGAATGGCTGCCTTTTTTATTTGTGCTGTTTGTCATGCCCGGCGGCGCTGCGCTTACCGGACCTACGAAATGCAAATGTAGGCCGGGTAAGGCGTAGCCGCCACCCGGCTTAACACTCAGAAGTCGTAGCTCGCGCTCACCGAGACGTTCAGCGGCGCGCCATAAACCACATAAGAGCCGACGTAATCGTAATACTCTTTGTCGAACAGGTTGTTGACGTTCGCCTGAACAGCAAAATCTCTGGTGACCTGATAACGGCTGAACAGGTTAACCAGCCCGTAGCTGCCTTGCTCCGCGCGGGTACGGCCAGCCGGCGCGCCATCCACATCCGTCCACACTTTGTTTTGCCAGTTCACGCCACCGCCCACGGTCAGTTCCGGCAGCGTTGGCAGTTGATAACGGGTGAACAGCTTCATGGTTGTACGCGGCTGATCGGAGCTGACGGCGTTGCCATTCTTATCTTCCGCAATGTAGCGGGTCGCGCCGAAGGTCAGCTGCCAGTTATCGGTCAGGGCACCGTTGAGCTCGAACTCAATCCCTTTGCTCACGACGCCGTCCAGCGATTGGTAAATCGACTCACCGCTCGGCATATAGGTATACGTATTGCTTGCTACGTTGTCCTGCTCAATGCGGAATATTGCCAGCGAGGTGGTAAGACGGGTATTGAACCAGTCTGCTTTCACACCGGCTTCGTAGCTTTTGCCCGTAGTGGGGTCGAGATAGCGTCCGCTGGCGTCCCGCTTGTCCTGGGGCTGGAAAATAGAGGTATAGCTGACGTAGGTCGACCAGTCTTCATTGATGTCGTAGACCAGGCCCGCGTAGGGCGTTACGTCATCTTTGGTACTTTCCAGACGGGTGTCCGGGGAGCCCGCAGGGTTATAGCGAATGTTATAGTGGGTATAACGCGCGCCGAGGATCAGATGCAGCGGATCGGCCAGCGAGAAGCGGGCGGAGGTATACCCTGAGGACTGGCGAATGTCGTCCTGGCTGTAGAGTTTCCACGGCGTCCACTGCGGGTCGGCAATGTTACCGTTCCAGTTCTTAAAGTTACCCACATCAACCATGCCGTAAACCGCGTCAGGCATTGAGTTGTCGTAATGGTTACGCTGACGACTGAAGCTGCCGCCGAACATCATTTCGTGCTGACGGCCGAAGAGATCGAAATCGCCGCGCAGGAAAGCGTCCACGGCATCCTGTTTCCGTTCGCCACGGTTCCAGCCGCCGTAGCCAACCATGCCTGCACCCGTCTCTTTATCCGGATAGCCGGACATATACATCAGTTTAGAGTCGAAGTTGGTTTCAGCATGCATGCCGTTAATGTGTGCTTCCCAGCCATTATCGAAACGCTGCGTCAGGTTAGCGAAGATGCGGGTGCTGTCTTTATCAGACCAGGCCCAGTCAGGCGCGACGGTCTGGCTGCGACTGTAATGGGTTTTACTTCCGTCACTGTACCAGGTCGGGAGTCCGCCCCAGGTTGGGTCGGCGGTATGGCTTTCCTGATATTCGTATCCCACCGAGAGGGTGGTGCTGTCGGTGACGTCCGCATCCATCACGCCATAGAGGAATTTCTTTCGGTAGTGATAGTTATCCACGAAGCTGTCGTTGTCCTGATAACCTGCGATCATCCGGCCCCGTAGCTTACCTGACTCCACCAGCGGCGCCTGGAGATCCAGCACGTAGCGCTGTTTATCCCAGCTGCCGTAGCTGGCCGAAACATTGCCTTTGAATTCATTGCTGTCCGCATGCTTACGCACCATGTTGACGTACGCTGCCGGGTTGCCCGTACCGGACATCAGGCCGGTGGCGCCGCGTACCACTTCGATGCGGTCATAAATCGCCGTATCGGCGGCAGTATCGCCAAAGTTCCACACTTCGCTGATGGAGGTTGGCAGGTCGTCATAGGCGTAATTACTGACGAAAAATCCGCGCGAGTAAAACACGGTACGGTCGCTGTCCTGCACCTGCGCCGTTACGCCCGTGGTGTTGGTTAACACCTGGCCGATGGACTGCAGGTTCTGATCGGCCATGCGCTGCTGGCTAATCACGCTGACGGACTGCGGGATATCGCGGGGAACCAGCAACAGCTTCGTGCCGGTGGTGGTGGTTTTGACGCTGTAATCCCGCTCCTGACTTGCAGAAGGATCCTGCGTTTGGTCAAAACCGGCATCAACAATAACGGTATCTTCGGCTGTTGATGCAGCGAAAGCGGCGGCTGGCGTCAGTACCACAGCAATGCAGACTGCCAGCAACGAAGGCGTTGCGACAGGCTGACGTTGCCCATCCCTGGTGTGATGAATGAAAGACATGATTAAACCCTTATGAACGATGAAGAGGGTATGCGTCAGTCCCGCGGACGCGGGCTGGCGTCGTTTTCTATGTTAAAAATGCGCATGAAAATGCAAATGCGAAATATACGCATTGCTATTAATGCTGTAAACAGATGTGTCGACCGGAACTGAAATAATGTTTCAGCCCATTAAGGCCCGCGAGCGGTCACTCTTCACTCAGCTGATGAACATTCGGGAAAGAAATCGAGGGAGGAGGTTGAAAGGACAGGAGAAACTCGCTCATACTCTTGAATTGTGTCACACCCTCATCCAGAGCGTGTGTTAACAGCGGACGCATCGCGCCTGATTAATCAAAAAAGGAATAGGTCATGGCTGAAGAAACGATTTTCAGTAAAATTATCCGTCGCGAAATTCCGTCGGATATCGTCTATCAGGATGAACTGGTAACGGCTTTTCGGGACATTTCACCTCAGGCTCCGACGCACGTCCTTATCATTCCCAATATTCTGATTCCGACCGTAAACGACGTAAAAACCGAGCATGAAGTGGCATTAGGTCGTATGCTGACGGTGGCCGCGAAAATCGCCGAACAGGAAGGGATTGCAGAAGACGGTTACCGTCTGATCATGAACTGCAACCGTCATGGCGGCCAGGAAGTCTATCATATTCACATGCATCTGCTGGGTGGACGTCCTCTGGGGCCGATGCTGGCACATAAAGGTCTTTGACATGCGTAAAGGGCGTATTACAGCGCTGGTAATGACGATGATGATTGTGGGGTGCAGTTCGCGCCCGGCGATCCCCGTGAACGATGAACAGACGCTGGTGATGGAATCCTCCGTGCTTGCCGCGGGCATCACGGCGCAACAACCCGCGCTGACCATCAGTGAAATCAATTCATCTGCCTCCTCTACGCTCTTTAATGAAAGACACGAACCCGTGACGGTCCACTACCGTTTTTTCTGGTATGACGTAAGAGGTCTCGAAATGCATCCGCTGGAGGCGCCGCGCAGCGTCACCATTCCGGCCAGATCGTCGGTAACGCTCTATGGCAGCGCCAACTATCTGGGTGCGCATAAGGTGAGACTTTATCTTTATCTCTAAGGGGTGAACCTTGATTAAAAACTTGAGCCGCTATGCGCTCGTGACAGCTTTCGCGCTGTTCCTGGCGGGGTGTGTGACCCGAACTGAACAGCCAGCGCCTGTGGAAGAGGCGAAACCGGGCACTGAACAGCCGACGCAGCCAACGCAGCCGCAGCCAACCGTGCCGTCCGTACCGTCTATACCGGCACAGCCAGGCCCGATTGAGCATCCGGACCAGACGTCGCAGCCCACGCCGCGCGTGCGCCATTACGACTGGAACGGCGCAATGCAGCCCATGGTCGGCAAAATGCTGCAGGCACAGGGCGTGACGGCAGGTAGCGTGTTGCTGGTTGATAGCGTGAACAACCGTACCAACGGTTCGCTGAACGCGGGCGAAGCGACAGAAACGCTGCGCAATGCCCTGGCAAACAACGGTAAGTTTACGCTGGTCTCGGCTCAGCAGCTCGCGGTAGCCAAACAGCAGCTGGGCCTGTCGCCGCAGGATAGCCTCGGCACACGCAGCAAGGCGATCGGCATTGCCCGTAACGTTGGCGCACAGTATGTGCTGTACTCTAACGCCACCGGTAACGTGAATACACCGGCCCTGCAGATGCAGCTGATGCTGGTTCAGACAGGCGAAATTATCTGGTCAGGTAAAGGTGCGGTTACGCAACAATGACAGCACGCGTGAAGAGATTCTGACGCGCTATTTTCCTCAGTACCGCCTTATCGCGCCGCAGGCCCACTCCGGGCTTGGCGGCGCGAGTTGCATTATAGCGCAGGGCGAACGACGTCTGGTCTTGCGGCAACATCACGACCCCTATGCGCCTGCCTCCCATTTCCGTCGTCAGTTTCGCGCCCTGAGGCGTCTTCCGTCAGATCTCGTGCCTGCCCCCCGTTTTTTCAGAGAGAGCTGGATGGCCGTCGACTATCTGGACGGTGACGTGAAAAGCGCGCTGCCGGACACGCCGGCGCTCGCTGCGATGCTGTATCATCTGCACCGGCAGCCACGTCTGGGATGGCGAATCACGTTATACCCGCTGCTGGAACGCTACTGGCAGCAGGCCGCGCCTGACAGACGCACCCCAGTGTGGCTGGCGCATCTCAAGCGGTTGCGTAAAACGGGCGAGCCGCAGCCGATTCGGCTCTCGCCGCTGCACATGGATGTTCATGCCGGAAATATTGTGCATACGTCAGCGGGCATCAGGCTCATCGACTGGGAATATGCCGGAGATGGCGATGTGGCGCTGGAGCTGGCTGCAGTCTGGACGGAGAGTGACGCTGCGCGGCAGACGCTGATCAGGGACTACGCCGAGGCGGCACATATCAACGCCGACGCGCTGAGGCGTCAGGTTAAACGCTGGCGGCCCTGGGTCGTCATGTTAATGGCTGGCTGGTTTGAAATGCGCTATCAGCAGTCCAGAGACAAACACTTTATTGCGCTGGCAGACGATGCCTGGCGTCAGTTACAAACGAAAGGATAAGAGAGGTGGATGTGGGTCCAGTCATGTTGGATGTAGAAGGGTTTGAGCTGGATGCGGAGGAGCGTGAAATTCTGGCGCATCCGCTGGTGGGTGGTCTGATCCTGTTTACCCGCAACTATCACGATCCGGCGCAGCTGCGTGAGCTGGTGCGTCAGATCCGCGCCGCGTCGCGCAATCATCTGGTGGTCGCCGTCGATCAGGAAGGCGGCCGCGTGCAGCGTTTTCGCGAAGGGTTTACCCGCCTGCCGGCGGCCCAGTCTTTTGCCGCGCTGCTCGGCACGGAAGAGGGCGGGAAACTGGCGCAGGAGGCCGGCTGGCTGATGGCCAGCGAAATGATTGCCATGGATATCGACATCAGTTTTGCCCCGGTTCTGGACGTGGGGCATATCAGCGCCGCCATTGGCGAGCGCTCGTACCATGACGATCCGCGCATTGCGCTGGCCATGGCGACCCGGTTCATTGACGGCATGCACGATGCCGGGATGAAAACCACCGGCAAACACTTCCCGGGTCACGGGGCGGTAACGGCGGACTCACACAAAGAGACCCCGCGCGATCCGCGCCCGGAAGCGGAAATTCGCGCCAAAGATATGTCGGTGTTCAGATCGCTTATCACTGACAACAAGCTGGATGCCATCATGCCTGCGCACGTGATTTATAGCGACGTTGACCCGCGCCCTGCCAGCGGCTCTCCGCACTGGCTGAAAACCGTTCTGCGTCAGGAACTGGGCTTCAATGGCGTGATCTTCTCTGACGATCTGTCGATGGAAGGGGCGGCGATTATGGGCAGCTACGCTGAACGCGGTCAGGCGTCGCTGGATGCAGGTTGCGATATGATCCTGGTCTGCAATAATCGTAAAGGTGCCGTGAGCGTGCTGGATAACCTGTCGCCGATCAATGCAGAGCGTGTTACACAATTGTATCATAAAGGTTCATTTAGCCGTCAGGAGCTGATGGATTCGGCGCGCTGGAAGACGGTCAACGCCCGGCTTGAAGACCTGAATGAGCGCTGGCAGGCACATAAAGCCAGCCTGTAAACCCTCCCGGAAGGCGTAGCGTGGTGAGAAGACGATGATCATCTATTTACACGGTTTTGACTCAAACAGTCCTGGTAATCATGAGAAGGTGCTGCAGCTGCAGTTTATCGATCCGGATGTACGGTTGATCAGCTACAGCACGCGCCATCCGAAGCATGATATGCAGCATCTGCTCAAAGAGGTGGACAAGATGTTGCAGCTCAACGTCGACGATCGGCCGTTGATTTGCGGCGTGGGGCTGGGCGGCTACTGGGCAGAGCGGATTGGCTTCCTGTGTGACATCCGTCAGGTGGTATTCAATCCCAACCTTTTCCCGAACGAAAACATGGAAGGCAAAATCGACCGCCCGGAAGAGTATGTCGATATTGCGACCAAGTGCGTCAGCAATTTTCGTGAGAAAAACCGTGACCGCTGTCTGGTGATCCTGTCGCGTAACGATGAGGCGCTCAACAGCCACCGGGCTGCAGAACTTCTGCATCATTACTATGAGATCGTCTGGGACGAAGAACAGACCCACAAGTTCAAAAACATCTCCCCACACCTGCAGCGTATCAAAGCGTTTAAAACGCTGGGTTAATTCCTTGCCTGCAGGCGTCGAAGCCCGGCCGCGAAAGCGTGCCGGGCTTTCTTTTTGACCAGAATTGTCTACTTTTAAGCCATCAAAACTTGATGCATATCAATTTTGGTATGACCAATGCGCCTGACGTGGTATTCTCAATGCACCTGAATGGTTTCAGTGCTGTAACCTGTTGTTAATTAAGGGTTATTTTTATAACTTTTAATTAACAATTGGTTAATAATTTGAGGGGGTCACGTTGACTACGCCATTGAAAAAGATAGTGATTGTAGGCGGTGGTGCTGGCGGGCTGGAGCTGGCGACACAGTTGGGTAAGAAGCTGGGTCGCGGTAAAAAAGCCAAAATCACGCTGGTGGATCGTAACCACAGCCACCTGTGGAAACCGCTGCTGCATGAAGTGGCGACCGGCTCTCTGGACGAGGGCGTGGACGCGCTCAGCTATCTGGCGCACGCGCGCAACCACCATTTCCAGTTCCAGCTGGGCTCGGTGGTGGACATCAACCGTGAAAGCAAAACCATCACTCTGGCAGAACTGCGTGATGAAAAAGGGGAGCTGTTGGTTCCTGAGCGCAAGCTGCCGTATGACACGCTGGTCATGGCGCTCGGCAGTACCTCCAACGACTTCAACACGCCGGGCGTGAAAGAGCACTGTATCTTCCTCGATAACCCGCACCAGGCGCGTCGTTTCCATCAGGAAATGCTGAACCTGTTCCTGAAGTACACCAGCAATATGGGTGCGAACGGTAAGGTAAATATCGCCATTGTCGGCGGCGGTGCGACGGGCGTTGAGCTGTCTGCGGAGCTGCACAATGCGGTGAAACAGCTGCACAGCTACGGTTACAAAGGGTTAACGAATGAAGCGCTGAACGTCACGCTGGTCGAAGCCGGTGAACGCATTCTGCCTGCGCTGCCTCCGCGTATTTCCGGTGCGGCGCACAATGAACTCACCAAGCTGGGCGTCCGGGTGCTGACGCAGACCATGGTGACCAGCGCCGACGAAGGCGGCCTGCACACCAAAGACGGCGAGTATATCAAAGCGGATCTGATGGTCTGGGCGGCCGGTATCAAAGCGCCTGACTTTATGAAAGATATCGGCGGCCTGGAAACCAACCGCATTAACCAGCTGGTCACGGAGCCAACGCTGCAAACCACGCGTGACCCTGAAATCTTTGCTATCGGTGACTGCGCCTCCTGCGCCCGTCCTGAGGGTGGATTCGTGCCGCCGCGCGCACAAGCCGCACACCAGATGGCAAGCCTGGTCCTGCACAACATTCTGGCGCAGTACAAAGGCAAGCCAATGAAGGCCTATGTCTACAAAGACCATGGTTCTCTGGTGTCTCTGTCAAACTTCTCTACTGTCGGCAGCCTGATGGGTAACCTGATGCGCGGCTCGATGATGGTAGAAGGGCGCATTGCCCGCTTCGTGTATATCTCCCTCTACCGTATGCACCAGATTGCGCTGCACGGCTACTTCAAAACCGGGCTGATGATGCTGGTGGGCAGAATCAACCGCGTGATCCGTCCGCGTCTGAAGCTGCACTAATCTTTCACTCCCTCCGGGCTCTCCGGAGGGAGTTTTTAGCATTTCATGCTGTAGATCACAGATTGAGTGCTTAAGAGTTCTCCTAAATACAATATATCTCCTCTGAACGTCCCTTTTTTGATCCTTTATCTGATTGGCGAAGCCGTGCCTCCATTGCAAAATTGTTACCAATAGCAACAAAGGAGGAAGTCCCGTGAATAAATCAATGTTGGCGGGTATAGGGATTGGCGTCGCGGCTGCGTTAGGTGTGGCTGCCGTTGCCAGTCTCAACGTATTAGATCGCGGCCCGCAGTATGCGCAGGTGGTTTCTGCTACACCGATTAAAGAAACGGTAAAAACGCCTCGTCAGGAGTGCCGTAACGTCTCCGTGACGCATCGTCGTCCGGTGCAGGATGAAAACCGTATCGCCGGTTCTGTTCTTGGCGCGGTAGCGGGTGGCGTGATTGGTCACCAGTTCGGCGGCGGCCGGGGTAAAGATGTGGCGACTGTGGTCGGCGCGCTGGGTGGCGGCTATGCCGGTAACCAGGTGCAGGGCGCGATGCAGGATAACGATACCTACACCACGACTCAGCAACGCTGCAAAACCGTCTATGACAAGTCGGAAAAAATGCTGGGCTATGACGTGACGTACAAAATTGGCGATCAGCAGGGAAAAATCCGCATGGACAAAGACCCTGGCACGCAAATTCCACTGGATGGAAATGGTCAGCTGGTTCTGAATAACAAAGTGTAAAAAAGATGTTCTCTGAATTTAGCTCCTCATGCGCTCAGGCTGAGGAGCTTTTTTTTGCTTTAGATTTTGAGGAGCTCAGGCCACAGTCGCAGCGTGGTTTCGCTAATATTCTGCAGTTTTTCCAGCGTTGCCCCTTCACGGGCGCTGATCGACATCCCCTGCAAAATACAGCTTAGGTATTGTGCCAGCAGTTGGGGGTTGCACTGCGCAGGGATTTCACCGCGCTGCTGGCGCTGTGCCAGAAAGGCGCTCAGCGTCTCCTCCTGCATCGCATGACGCGATTTCACCGTATTGGCAATCTCTTTCGAGGACGCCGCCAGGGTGGCAGAAGTGTTAATCATAAAGCAGCCCGCAGGCGTATCTTTACTGGTGAAGCAGGTCGCGACGGCGGTGAAGTAATCCCGAAGCGCCTGTTCGACGCTTTTCTCTTCACAAAATAGCTGGGCTTCATGTTTCGCTGCAAAACGCGAAATGTATCTGTCCAGCACCGCCCTGAACAGCCCCTCTTTATTGGTAAATTCGGCATACAGCGTCGGCGCTTTGGCTCCGGTAGCTTCTACCAGATCGGAAAGCGAGGTTGCTTCATACCCATGTTGCCAGAAGAGAGTCATGGCCTTATCAAGCGCTGCATCCCTGTCAAACACTTTTGGTCGGCCACGGCTTTTCTTCGCACAACTCGTGACGTCGGTTGTCATGTGCCGTTGGTCCTCTGTTGGTTTGGTGAATAACCATTATAAAAATAAACGCAACCCACCACCAGTGCTGAATGCTTAAAAATATATTAATCATATCTATATGAAAAATAACGACTTTAAAATTAAGTTAATGGTCGTTATAAAATTATGTTGACGCGTGACCTGGATCACATTTATGATTTACCTATCGATCGTTAACTAAATAGATAACGACCTCCAAATTCATCTGCTAAAGGTAAACATCATGAAAAACGTAAAAACCCTCATCGCTGCTGCTGTTCTGAGTTCACTTTCTTTCGCAAGCTTTGCGGCTGTACAAGTACAGTCCACCCCGGTCGATCAGCATAAAGTCGGGACGATCTCTGCGTCTGCCGGTACTAACCTGGGTTCACTGGAAGATCAGCTGGCACAAAAAGCGGAAGAGATGGGTGCTAAATCTTACCGCATCACCTCTGTGACCGGTCCTAACACCCTGCACGGCACCGCCGTCATCTACAAATAAGCCGGGCATAAACCCTCATTTATGCCACTGCAATAAAAAACGCCCTGCTGAGCAGGGCGTTTTTTTATTTATGATTTACATCGATTGCTGGATTACATCGTGATGCCGGGTGACATCGGTCGGCATGCCTGAACGGGCCTCCATTGCACGCTCCATCACCACGCTGTTGGTATTCGCATTCGTTTTGAAGCTCACCATTGCGGCATTCAGGTTAATGGGCAGCGTCTGCGGGTCATCGTCAATGTTTTTCGATAGCGGCTGGTGAATTTCGACCAGGCGCACGCCGCCCGGCTCCTCAGAAACCTTAATCGGCGTATTGATGATATTCACTTTGGTACCCGGCGTAACAACGTTAAACAGCGTTTTGATATCGTCATCGCGCAGACGAATACAGCCGGAGCTGACGCGCATGCCGATGCCAAAGTCCGCGTTCGTTCCGTGCAGCAGGTAAACGCCACCGTAGGCCGCCAGGCGGATCGCGTGGTGACCCATCGGGTTATCCGGGCCTGCCGGCACCACGGCCGGAAGATCGATGCCCTGAGCTTTATAACGGGCACGAATATTGGCCGTCGGGGTCCAGGTTGGATTCGCGCGTTTATCCGAGACGGTGGTGACCATCGTCGGCGTCAGGGTGTCGCCGCCCAGCTGACCAATACCAATCGGGTAGACGGTCACCTCATTCTTACCCGGCGGGTAATAGTACAGACGTAGCTCCGCCAGGTTTATCACAATCCCCTCGCGCGGGGCGTCCGGCAGGATCGTCTGTAACGGGATAGTCAACACGCTGCCTGCACGCGGGACGTAGGGATCGACGCCAGGGTTCGCCTGCAGCAGAGCCAGAAAACCGACGTTATATTTTTTGGCAATGGCTTCCAGCGAACCGCCATTATTTTCAACCACATGAAAGCGGTTTTCACCCACCACCTTGCTGCCGGGCGGAGGAAGGGGCCAGGTATTTGCGCGAGCAGGAAGCGCCACCGCGACGGTGGCTGCCAGCGCAAACAGGGTTAACCAGCGAGTAAAACGCGAAAAGGTCATCATCACCATAATCCATGCAAATGATAAGGTTATTGTTTTATAAGGCGTTAATGATAATTATGGCGAATGGGTGTGTCGGGAAGATCGGGTGAAGTGCAAAGAGTTTGTAAATTGTCCCCCGTTAGCGCTGGGCTAACGGGGGGAAAGGGAGGTCAGGCGATCGCGTTCTCTTCCAGCTGGCGCATAAAGTTACGCACCCAGTCCATGCGGGTTTTGCGCTCCGTCAGTTCCTGGGTGAATTTCAGACGCGTTGGGCCATCCAGACGGAAATGCTGCGGCTGTTTTTGCAGCAGACCGATGAGCCACATCGGGTTGACGTGGTTCTTCTCCGCGAACTCAATCACGCCGCCTTTTTCGTTGCCTTCAAGCTTGCGAATGCCCAGTTTCTGCGCCTGCTGGCGCAGGCGAGCGATATCCAGCAGATTTCGCGCCGCATCGGGCAGCAGACCAAAGCGGTCGATCAGCTCAACCTTAATCTCTTCCAGCTCGTTTTCCGTCTTCGCACTGGCGATGCGCTTGTAGAACGACAGTCGGGTATTCACGTCCGGAATGAAATCGTCCGGCAGCAGGGAAGGCATGCGCAACTCGACCTCGGTCTGCTGGCTGGTGAGATCTTCCAGCGACGGCTCGCGCCCGGCCTTCAGGGCATCAACCGCGTTTTCCAGCAGTTCCATATAGAGCGAGAAGCCGATGGTCTCCATCGAGCCGCTCTGGTCCTCACCCAGCAGTTCACCGGCACCGCGGATCTCGAGATCGTGCGTGGCCAGTGCGAAGCCTGCACCGAGGTCTTCCAGAGAGGCGATGGCTTCCAGACGCTTTTGCGCGTCGGTGGTCATCGCTTTTGGATGCGGCGTCAGCAGCCAGGCGTAGGCCTGATGGTGCGAACGCCCGACGCGGCCGCGCAGCTGGTGAAGCTGCGCCAGGCCAAAGTGATCCGCACGTTCAATGATGATGGTGTTCGCGGTCGGAATGTCGATCCCGGTTTCGATGATGGTGGTGCACACCAGCACGTTAAAGCGCTGGTGGTGGAAGTCGTTCATCACCCGTTCCAGCTCGCGCTCGCGCATCTGCCCGTGACCGATAGCAATGCGCGCCTCCGGCACCAGCTCCGCCAGCCTGTCGGCCGCTTTCTGGATGTTTTCCACGTCGTTGTACAGGTAATAGACCTGACCCCCGCGCAGCACTTCACGCAGAATGGCCTCACGCACCACCAGATTATCGTACTCGCGGACGAAGGTTTTCACCGCCAGACGGCGCGCCGGCGGCGTGGCAATAATCGACAGATCGCGCATGCCGCTCATCGCCATGTTCAGGGTTCTCGGGATCGGCGTTGCGGTCAGGGTCAGGATGTCGACGTCGGCACGCATCGCTTTGATGCGCTCTTTATGGCGCACCCCGAAGCGGTGCTCTTCGTCGACAATCAGCAGCCCCAAATCTTTCCACTTCACGTCGCTTTGCAGCAGCTTATGGGTGCCGATCAGAATATCGATCTTGCCTTCGCTGGCCTGCTCCAGGATCTGCGTCTGCTCTTTGGTGCTGCGAAAACGCGACAGCATCTCGATGCGTACCGGCCAGTTGGCGAAGCGGTCGCGGAAGTTGTCGAAGTGCTGCTGAGCGAGCAGGGTGGTCGGCACCAGCACCGCCACCTGCTTGTTGTTTTCCACCGCAAGGAAAGCGGCGCGCATCGCCACTTCGGTTTTACCGAAGCCGACGTCGCCGCACACTAAACGGTCCATTGCCAGCGGCTGGCACATGTCGCTCAGCACGGCGTTGATGGCCTGAGCCTGATCCGGCGTGGTTTCAAACGGGAAGCTGTCGCAGAACAGCTGATACTGTTCCTTATCATGCTTAAAGGCGAAGCCCTCTTTGGCCGCGCGCTGGGCGTAGATATCCAGCAGCTCGGCGGCCACGTCGCGCACTTTTTCCGCGGCCTTCTGGCGCGCGCGCGCCCAGGCATCGCCGCCCAGCTTGTGCAGCGGCGCGTTCTCTTCGGCCCCGCCCGCGTAGCGGCTGATCAGATGCAGGGACGACACCGGAACATACAGTTTGGCGTCGTTAGCGTAGGTCAGCATCAGGTATTCACCTTTAATGCCGCCCGCCTCCAGCGTGGTCATCCCCTGATAGCGTCCAACGCCATGCTCCAGGTGAACAATCGGCTGGCCCGGATGCAGCTCGGCCAGGTTACGGATCAGCGTGTCCGGGTTGATGGTTCGACGGCTGTCCTGCCGACGGCGCGCGACGCGCTCACCCAGCAGGTCGCTTTCGCAAATCAGCGCCAGGTTGTTGAGCGTGTCGATGAACCCATGCTCGGCGGCGCCAATCATCAGGTAACGACCGTTTCCGGTCGCTTCGCTCAGGCGCAGGATGCGCTTCGGCGCCACCTTAATGCGTCCCAGCAGCTCACCTAACGCTTCACGGCGGCCTTCACTCTCAACGGAGAACACCACCGGGCCGGTAAACGACTCCAGGAACTTGCGCAGATTATCCAGCGGGGATTTCTGCTGCGCCTGGACGGCCAGGTCCGGCAGCGTCCGGAAGGCGAGGTTGGTGTTGGCGGCCTTATCGGCAAGCGAATCGGTTTTCAGCTGCATGCGCGGCCAGCGCTTCAGCTCGGCGTTGAGCTCGTCGGTACGCAGCCACAGCGCTTCCGGCGGCAGCAGCGGACGCATCGGGTCAACGCCCCGGTTTTCGAAGCGAGCGCGGGTTTCGCTTTCAAAGCGGCTGGCGCTGGCGTCGATATCCCCGGTGTTAACAATCAGGGTATTCGCCGGGAAGTAGCTGAACAGGGCAGGGAGCGGCTCGCTGAAGAACAGCGGCTGCCAGTATTCGATCCCGGCAGGCAGCGTGCCTTTGCTGACCTGCTGATAAATATGTTCCGCGTCGCGCTTCACCTCGAACCTATCGCGCCACTGGCTGCGGAACAGTTCGATAGCGGTTTTGTCCGTCGGGAACTCATGTGCGGGCAGTAAATTGATGGACTCCACTTCCTCCAGCGTGCGCTGCGTGTCGGCGTCGAAGACGCGCAGGCTGTCGATTTCATCATCGAAAAAGTCCAGACGATACGGCTGGTCGCTGCCCATCGGGTAAAGGTCGAGCAGCGCGCCGCGGGTCGCGTATTCCCCGTGCTCCATCACCTGGTCGACGTGGCGATAGCCGGCACCGTCAAGCTGCGCGCGCAGGGCATCACGGGACAGACGCTGGCCTTTTTTCATCACCAGCGCGTGGCCGTGCAGGTAGCTGTGCGGACAGACGCGCTGCATCAGGGTATTCACCGGCACAATCAGCACGCCGCGCTGCATGGTCGGGAGTTGATACAGCGTCGACAGGCGCGAGGAGATGATCTCCTGGTGCGGAGAGAAGCTGTCATAGGGCAGCGTTTCCCAGTCGGCCAGGCTGAACACCAGATTATCGGTGAACTGGCGAATTTCATCGTGCAGGCGCAGGGCGTTTTGCATATCCGGGGCAACCAGGATCACCGGGCCAGGATGACGCTCGGCGATTTCCGCTACCAGCGTGGCGCACGCTGCGCCCGTGAGTTCACCCAGCTGGCGCTGGTCGCCCGCTTTGACAGGCAAGGAATAACGATAGTGTTCAGGCATGGCTATGTCAGAGTCTCTTATGGATATACCAACAGTATTGGGGCATATCACTGATACGCAATGTCTTTATTATCCTCGATCGTTTTACATAAGCAAATCGTAACCGCACGGCGGGATTATACGCCCCCGGAAGGGGGCGGTGAGGGCATTAACGGGTGGTGGGTGACAGCGTGAGCGGTGAAGGCGGAGAGAAGAAAATGTCCCCAAACAGCGCGGTGGAAATCTTACGCACCCCGAGTCCGGCAAGGGTACAAATCAGCAGGCTGGCAAACGGATAGACAAGAATTAGGGATAGCTCGGCCCAGACCGGCCAGTAAGCGGCATTCATCTCGCCGATCAGGAACAGGCTGAAGGCCTCAATGAGGATGCGGTGAGTGGTATAAATCGCAATGGTATTGGAGCCAATCACGTTCAGCAGGTTGTCAGGGTGAACGGCATAGCGCTGCTCAAAGCTGTAGAACAGCTTCATGATCAGCACAATCGACAGCAATGAGAGCAGCAGCGGAACGTTAGCAAACCACAGCACCACGGAGACGGCGGCGAAAGCGCCGGTTGTCAGCCAGCTGCGGCGCAGGCTGAGGTTTTTCATCCACGTCATCAGCGCTGCGCCATACCACGCCCCGAGGCTGTAGTAGATCATGTTGCGTACCACGCTGTTCATTCCCCACCACGGCAGCGGCAGGAAGTTGATCGCGATGCTTGCCAGCGCCAGCAGCCCCAGCATCGGCAGCTTCCAGCGGCTCAGCAGTTTACACAGCGTGAAGTACACAACCAGGGCATACAGATACCACAGGCTGGTGCTGGCGGTGAGCATGCCTCGCACAAATCCCGGGAGGGAATCGGCATAGGCCGCGTTCGACGAGGTGGCAAGCTCACGATCGGGGGCCAGCCAGGCATTCAGGTGGGTCAGCGCTTGCCATTGCAGAATCCCCCACAGCGCCAGGACCCAGACAATGCTCCAGATTCGCTTGTCGAGACTGGTTCGCCAGTCCACCTCGTCAATATAACGACGGATCAGATAGCCGGAGATAAAGAAAAAGACCGGCATACGGAAGGGGGCGAGGTAGAGATTAAAATAGACCCAGCATTTGGCGAGAAGGCCGGAGAGCGGGTGTTGCAGCCCGATCAGGTGCGGATAAAACGTGATAACCGAATGATAGATAACCACCAGGCAGATACACAGCCCTTTTATCTGGTTAATCCATAATGCTTTTTGCTTCATTGTTCGCAACTACCTTATTGCCATAGACGAACGGACAATTGTTGTTAAACGAAACCGGGCTGTAATGGGTAACAGTCTGTATCAGGAGGTTTTTCGGAAAAGGTGGAGGTTGCGAGGGGCGGTTTCAGACATTAGTACCCTGATTTATCTGAATTTTTCGGAAAAATGATTACCAAAGCTTACGGTTTCAGTCATTTACGCTTAACGGATTCGCTTATATACTCGTGGGTCTGCTATCAGCAAACAGACGGACTTCATGTATCAACCTGTCGCACTCTTCATAGGCTTACGCTACATGCGTGGGCGCGCCGCGGACCGCTTCGGTCGCTTTGTCTCCTGGCTTTCGACTATTGGCATTACGCTTGGCGTGATGGCTCTGGTGACGGTGCTTTCCGTCATGAATGGCTTTGAGCGCGAGCTGCAAAACAATATCCTGGGGCTGATGCCGCAGGCCGTTCTCTCATCGACTAACGGTTCGGTTAACCCACAGCAGCTGCCGGAAAGCGCGGCGAAGTTACAGGGCGTCACGCGCGTTGCGCCGTTGACCACAGGTGACGTGGTGCTGCAAAGCGCCCGCAGCGTGGCGGTCGGCGTGATGCTGGGTATCGACCCGGCGCAAAAAGATCCGCTGACGCCGTATCTCGTTAACGTGAAGCAGACCGACCTGGAAGCCGGGAAATACAACGTGATTCTGGGTGAGCAGCTTGCCGGCCAGCTTGGCGTCAACCGTGGCGACCAGCTGCGCGTGATGGTGCCTTCAGCCAGCCAGTTTACGCCGATGGGGCGCCTGCCAAGCCAGCGCCTGTTCAACGTAATTGGTACCTTTGCCGCCAACAGTGAAGTCGATGGCTACCAGATGCTGGTTAACATCCAGGACGCGTCACGCCTGATGCGCTACCCGGCCGGAAATATCACCGGCTGGCGCCTGTGGCTTGACGCGCCGCTGAAGGTGGATACCCTCAGCCAGCAAAAACTGCCGGACGGCACCAAATGGCAGGACTGGCGCGAGCGCAAAGGCGAGCTGTTCCAGGCCGTGCGGATGGAGAAAAACATGATGGGGCTGCTGCTGAGCCTGATCGTCGCCGTGGCGGCATTTAACATCATCACCTCGCTGGGGCTGATGGTGATGGAGAAGCAGGGCGAGGTCGCTATCCTGCAAACCCAGGGGCTGACGCCGCGCCAGATCATGGCCGTGTTTATGGTGCAGGGCGCCAGCGCCGGTATCATCGGTGCGCTGCTCGGTGCCGTGCTGGGGGCACTGCTTGCCAGCCAGCTCAACAACTTAATGCCGATTATCGGCGCGCTGCTCGACGGCGCGGCGCTGCCGGTGGCTATCGAGCCGCTGCAGGTGGTCGGTATTGCGCTGGCCGCGATGGCCATTGCGCTGCTTTCAACGCTTTATCCTTCCTGGCGCGCCGCCGCCACTCAACCCGCTGAGGCTTTACGTTATGAATAAGATCCTGTTGCAATGCGACAACCTGTCC
This sequence comes from Enterobacter sp. TCD1-1, assembly GCF_020567405.1. NCBI lineage: Bacteria > Pseudomonadati > Pseudomonadota > Gammaproteobacteria > Enterobacterales > Enterobacteriaceae > Enterobacter > Enterobacter sp. TCD1-1. The sequence continues at coordinate 883,424 of NZ_JAJCXF010000001.1, forward strand.
AAACGCTATCAGGAAGGCACTGTGCAAACCGACGTGCTGCACAATGTGAGCTTTAGCGTGGGCGAAGGCGAGATGATGGCGATTGTCGGCAGCTCCGGCTCCGGTAAAAGTACCTTATTACATCTGCTGGGCGGGCTGGATACGCCAACCAACGGCGACGTGATTTTCTCCGGCCAGCCGATGAGCAAAATGTCCTCGGCGGCGAAGGCCGAGCTGCGCAACCGCGAGCTGGGCTTTATCTACCAGTTCCACCACCTGCTGCCGGATTTCACGGCGCTGGAAAACGTGGCGATGCCGCTGCTGATTGGCAAAAAGAAACCCGCAGAAATTAACGCCCGCGCCAGCGACATGCTGAAAGCGGTAGGGCTGGGCCATCGCGGTAACCACCGTCCGTCGGAGCTGTCCGGCGGCGAACGCCAGCGCGTGGCGATTGCCCGTGCGCTGGTCAACAACCCGCGTCTGGTGCTGGCGGATGAGCCCACCGGTAACCTGGACGCCCGCAATGCGGACAGTATTTTCCAGCTTCTGGGCGAGCTGAACGCCTCACAGGGTACCGCGTTTCTGGTGGTGACCCACGATCTGCAGCTGGCAAAACGCATGGGGCGCCAGCTTGAGATGCGCGACGGTCATCTGAACGCGGAACTGACCCTGATGGGAGCAGAGTAATGGCGTCACCGTTATCGTTACTCATCGGTTTACGTTTTAGCCGCGGCCGCCGCCGCGGCGGCATGGTGTCGCTGATCTCCGTCATCTCGACCATCGGTATTGCGCTGGGTGTGGCGGTGCTGATTGTCGGCCTGAGCGCCATGAACGGTTTCGAGCGCGAGCTGAATAACCGCATTCTGGCGGTGGTGCCGCACGGGGAGATCGAACCGGTTAACCAGCCGTGGACGAACTGGAGCGATGCGCTCACCAAAGTTGAAAAAGTGCCGGGCATCGCCGCGGCCGCGCCCTACATTAACTTTACCGGGCTGGTGGAGAGCGGGGTAAACCTGCGCGCCATTCAGGTGAAAGGGGTGAATCCGGCGCAGGAAGCGCGTCTCAGCGCGCTGCCGAACTATGTGCAAAACGGCGCGTGGGCCAACTTCAGGGCGGGCGAGCAGCAGATCATCATGGGTAAAGGCGTTGCTGATGCCCTGAAGGTGAAGCAGGGCGACTGGGTGTCAATCATGATCCCCAACGCCAGCGCCGATCACAAACTGCAGCAGCCAAAACGCGTGCGCCTGCACGTTACCGGTATTCTTCAGCTGAGCGGCCAGCTTGACCACAGCTTTGCGATGGTGCCGATGGAGGATGCGCGCCAGTATCTCGACATGGGCGACAGCGTGACGGGCATTGCGATTAAGGTGAACGACGTCTTTAACGCCAACAAACTGGTGCGCGACGCGGGCAGCGTGACCAATAACTATGTCTACATCAAAAGCTGGATCGGCACTTACGGGTATATGTACCGTGATATCCAGATGATCCGCGCCATTATGTATCTGGCGATGGTGCTGGTGATTGGCGTCGCGTGCTTTAATATCGTCTCGACGCTGGTCATGGCGGTCAAGGACAAGAGCGGCGACATCGCCGTGCTGCGTACCCTCGGCGCAAAAGACGGTCTTATTCGCGCCATCTTCGTCTGGTACGGTTTGCTGGCGGGTCTGTTCGGCAGCCTGTGCGGCGTGGTGATTGGCGTGGTGGTTTCCCTGCAGCTGACGCCGATTATCAACGGGATTGAAAAGCTTATTGGTCACCAGTTCCTGTCGGGTGATATCTATTTTATTGACTTCCTGCCGTCTGAACTGCACTGGCTGGATGTTTTTTATGTGCTGCTTACAGCACTTTTACTGAGTCTGCTGGCAAGCTGGTATCCGGCGCGTCGCGCAAGCCGAATTGATCCGGCGAGGGTATTAAGTGGCCAGTAATTACGTCATGATCTAGCGGCTTTCGGGTCGCCAGATCGAAAGAGGAATGCGTTATGTATTATGGATTTGATATTGGCGGCACCAAGATTGCGCTCGGCGTGTTTGATAAAGACCTCAAACTGCAGTGGGAAACCCGCGTTCCCACGCCGCGCGACAGCTACGACGAATTTTTAACCGCCATTGCCGCGCTGGTGGCGCAGGCCGATGAACGCTTTGGCGTGAAAGGCAGCGTCGGCATTGGTATTCCGGGCATGCCGGAAACCGACGACGGTACGCTTTACGCGGCCAACGTGCCTGCCGCCAGCGGTAAACCGCTGCGCGCCGATCTCTCTGCTCTCCTTGAACGCGACGTGCGTTTAGATAACGATGCCAACTGCTTCGCGCTCTCTGAAGCCTGGGATGATGAATTCCGTCGCTACCCGCTGGTGATGGGGCTGATCCTCGGTACCGGCGTCGGGGGCGGAATCGTCATCAACGGTAAGCCCATCACCGGCCGCAGCTACATCACCGGCGAGTTTGGTCATATTCGCCTGCCGGTGGATGCCCTCGAGGTGGTGGGAAGTGATTTTCCGCTAACCCGCTGCGGCTGTGGCCAGCACGGCTGTATTGAGAACTACCTTTCCGGCCGCGGGTTTGCATGGCTTTACGAACACTTCTATCATCAGAAACTTGAGGCCCCTCAAATCATTACCCTGTGGGAGCAAGGGGATGCGCAGGCGCGTGAGCACGTCGAGCGCTATCTGGATCTGCTGGCGGTATGTCTGGGCAATATTCTCACTATCGTCGACCCGGATCTGCTGGTGATCGGGGGAGGGCTCTCAAACTTTACCGCGATTACGGAACGGTTGTCCGGGCGTTTGCCCCGACACTTATTGCCGGTTGCCCGCGTGCCGCGTATTGAACGCGCGCGACACGGGGACGCAGGAGGCATGCGCGGAGCCGCATTCCTTCATCTCACCGATTAGTTTACGAGGTTACTATGCTGTCGCGTCGCCAGGGTCGACTCAGCCGTTTTCGCAAAAACAAACGCCGCTTGCGTGAGCGTCTGCGCCAGCGGATCTTTTTCAGAGACAGAATGATGCCAGAAGCGATGGATAAACCCAGAGTGGTGGTGCTGACCGGGGCGGGGATCTCCGCCGAGTCAGGAATTCGAACCTTCCGCGCGGCGGACGGGTTGTGGGAAGAGCACCGCGTGGAGGATGTCGCCACGCCGGAAGGCTTTGCCCGCGACCCGGATCTCGTGCAGGCGTTTTACAACGCCCGCCGTCGTCAGCTTCAGCAGCCTGACGTCGCGCCGAATGCCGCGCATCTGGCGCTGGCGAAGCTGGAAGAGGCGCTGGGCGATCGTTTTCTGCTGGTAACGCAGAATATCGACAACCTGCACGAGCGGGCCGGTAACAAGAACATCATCCATATGCACGGCGAGCTGCTCAAGGTTCGCTGCGCCTGGAGCGGTCAGGTGCTGGACTGGAAAGAGGACGTGCTGCCGGAGGATAAGTGCCACTGCTGCCAGTTCCCGTCGCGCCTGCGTCCGCACGTGGTCTGGTTCGGCGAAATGCCGCTGGGAATGGATGAGATCTACAGCGCGCTGGCGATGGCCGACGTGTTTATCGCCATCGGCACATCCGGCCATGTTTATCCGGCGGCGGGGTTTGTCCACGAAGCGCGACTGCACGGCGCGCATACGGTAGAACTCAATCTTGAGCCAAGCCAGGTGGGCAGCGAGTTTGAAGAGAAACACTACGGCCTGGCAAGCACGGTTGTTCCGGAGTTTGTCGACAAGCTGCTGAAAGGGCTGTAACGCGAATCGCGTGAAAAGGCACCCGCTGGACGGGTGCCTTTTTATTTAAGAATGAAAGAACGCCAGCGTCTTCTCCAGCGATTTAGCCTGCTCGTCCAGCGAGAGCGCCGCCGCTGAGATCTGCTGAACCAGTGAAGCGTTCTGCTGGGTGGTGCTGTCCATCTGGTTAACGGCGGTACTGACCTGGCTAATCCCCCGATTCTGTTCGTCCAGCGCCTGAACAATGTCGTTGATGACCAGATGCACGTGCGACACCGCCTCAATCACCTGTTTCATCATTACGCCGGTCTCATTGACCAGCTCAACGCCTTTGCTGACGCGGCCTGAGGACTCGGCAATCAGCTGGGAAATTTCTTTAGCCGCGTTAGCGCTTCTCTGGGCAAGATTGCGCACTTCACCTGCGACAACTGCGAAACCGCGTCCCTGTTCGCCTGCGCGCGCCGCTTCAACGGCCGCATTCAGCGCCAGAATATTGGTCTGGAAGGCGATGCCGTCGACGATGCTGTTAATCTCACCGATCTTACGTGCGCTCTCGTCAATCTCCCCGATCACCATTACCACGTCGTTTACCAGCGTTTCGCCATGCCCGGCGAGACTCGCGGCGCGATCGGTCAGCGTGGTGGCCTTGTGGGCGTTGTCGGCGTTATTCTTCACCGTGACCGAAATCTCTTCCATGCTGGCAGCCGTTTCAACAATCGCCGCCGCCTGTTCTTCGGTACGCGAGGCGAGGTCAAGGTTGCCCGCCGAAATTTCGCTGGTCCCGCCGTGCACCGAATGGCTGGCTTCGCTGATGTTGCCGACGATGCGCTTGAGCTGCGTCTGCATGGTGTGCAGGGCATAAAAAATGCTGTGGGTATCCCCGGAACGCACCGGGATAGTGTTGTTCAGATCTCCCCGGGCGACGGCAAGGGCAATACCGGCGGCCTCGGAAGGTTCTCCCCCCACCGGACGGTCAACCTTGCGGGTAAAGATCTGGGCCATCACCAGGCTGACCGCAACGATGCTTAACACCATCAGGACGATGGCTTTCAGTAAAAATGTGCGCGCTTCGGCCATCACTTCGCTGACCGGGGTGATAATAGCCAGTTTCCACGGCGTCTGGCTGTTGCCGACGGCGATGTCCTGCCAGGTGATAAACACCTCTTCCTTCAGCAGCGGATCGTTTACCCGGGTGACATCATGACCGGCAATCTGACCCGCGTAAGGCTTGCCTGCAGCCCGTTTGTCCGGGCTGGACACCACGTTATTGCCCGCAGACAGGAGGAGGGCGTAGCCTGTGCCGTTCCACGGTTTAATTGCGCCGATCGTGGACTGCAGCGTGGCGAGCGAGAAGTCAGAGGTAACCGAGCCCAGAAACTGACCGTCACGCATGATGGGGGCGGCAATCGAGGTGAGCATCACGTCCACGCCGTTGTAGGGGTAAATATAGGGTTCGATGATCACATCTTTATGCCGCTGTTTCGGCAGCAGATAATAATCACCGCTGCCGGGTGTTTCGATGTCCGTCAGCAGGTGCAACGCCGGTTTGCCGGTGGCATCGCGATCGACGTAGCGGGCGTAGCGGCCGGCAGGATCTTCACCGCTCTGACCGGCAAAGGCGGCATCTTTATCGTCAAACGCGTTGGGCTCAAAGGCCATCGACATGGAGAGAAACGACGGGTGAGCCGAGAGGTAGTGGATGAGCAGTTGGTTCAGGCTCTGGCGATCGGATACGCCCGCCTCGCGCAGCGCCAGGGCGCTGTTGCCCATATCCCGGGCGGCAGTCAGGGCGGAATCCAGCTGTTTGCTGACCTGTAAAGCCTGTACCTCGGCTATCTGGCGGATATGTTTTTTGGCCAGCACCTCTTGCTGCGCCATCCACTGCCACATCATAAACCCGATCGTTGCCGTAAAGCCCACCGTCACGGTGAGGAAAATGGACAATAGCATCAACGTCTTGACTCTTATTTTTTGTTTTCGGACCATGGCGTCTTTCATTCTCATCTCCCGTAATGTCGTGCATGTCGGGCAGGCACACAGTACTTATCGGATATTTCGTTCTCTTTCTGTAGAGCGCCGGATATATTTAATTTAAATTCCAGAATATTAAATCCCGTTAATTAGTGTGGATGCTTTTATTTTGTGCATTCAATCAAAATAGCGCTCGATAATGCTCGTTATCATCGTGTAGAAAGAGGATGCTAATAAATATTAAGTGGTAGAGGAGGATGGGATATGTACGGATTTATCGCGCGACAACCCATTTTTAACCCAGAGATGAATACCGTGGCCTATGAGCTGCTTTTCAGAGACGGGATGACAAATCGTTTTCCGGATGTGTCGGCGGAATATGCTACGTCCAGAATGATATCCGATCAGTTTTTATGTGTGCCGTCCCAGCGCATCGCCGGGGCACATACGTCGTTTATTAATTTCCCTTCAAGGATGGTCATTGACCGCAGTGGCGAAGCGCTTGATAAAGAGAGCGTGGTGATTGAGATCCTTGAAGATGCTGTGCCGGGGGCCGAACTGCTGCAGGCCGTCAGGGAGATGAATGCGCATGGCTACCAGTTTGCGCTTGATGATTTCACCCTTGCGCCAGAATGGGATGCTTTTTTACCCTATATTTCGATCCTGAAATTCGACGTCAGAAATTATACTTTAGCGCAAATTAAAGCGTATCTGAAAGCACGTAAACATCTGACCGGTCATATTAAATATCTCGCTGAAAAAGTTGAGACTAAAGAGGAATTCAACCAATACAGGGACGAGGGGTTCTCGCTGTTTCAGGGCTATTTTTTCTGCCGTCCGGAGGTCATTAAATATAAACGGCTGTCGCAAAATCAGCTGGCGATTTTCCGGTTGCAAATGGAGGTCGGACGCAATAAACCTGATTTTCGAATCATCGAGTCGTTGATAAAAACGGATCTGACGCTCTCTTATAAAATCATGCGCTATATGAAGCATACGGCGTTTAAACATGTCGGCGCCTGTAATTTCAGCAAGTTAACCCTGAGCGAGGTGCTCAGGTATCTTGGCGAAAATCAGCTCCGACGGTTTGTTGCCGTCGTGGTCCTCGCCAGTGCGGGTAATGACACCGTCAGCGAGCTTTACCCGCTAAGCATGATGCGCGGCAAGTTCTGCGAACTGATTGCAGAGACGATGAAAGACCCGATTCTGGCTGAAAATGCGTTCATGTGCGGCCTGTTTTCTTTGCTCGATACCCTTCTTGAGCTGCCGATGGCCGAGTTGATGAAGCAAATTGCGGTACCGCAGAGCGTGAGCAACGCGCTATGCCATCAGGAGGGGCAGTTAGCCGACATGATCAACCTCTGTCGTTATTATGAACAGCAGCGCTGGGACGAGGCAACCCGGGTTCGTCAGGCGCTGGGTCTGTCTGATGAGGAGGTGGTGGAGGCGATGCGAAAGGCGACGATCTGGGCAGGAGAGAATGCGGTCAGTTAATTCCCCCTCACGCCGCGCAGGCGGCGTGAGGAAGAACGCGATACCGGTTAGCGGCCCGCTTTTAACTTCTGGTAATACTCTTCGTAGAGGCGGCTGGCGTCGCCGACATCGTTCTGCCATTCACCTTTGCTGATGGTTTCGGCGTCCGGGTAGAGCGACTTATCGTTAGCGACGTCAGGCTTCAGCAGTTTGCGTGCGGCCAGGTTGGGCGTCGGGTAGCCAATCGTCTCGGCAACCTGTTTCGCCACGTCAGGGCGCAGCAGGAAGTCAATCAGCTTATGCGCCCCGTCCACGTTTTTCGCGTTGGCCGGGATTGAAAGACTGTCCATCCAGAAAATCCCGCCCTCTTTTGGCCAGACAACCTCAAGCGGCGTACCGGCCTGGCGGGCGACATACGCGGAACCGTTCCACACCATCCCCAGGTTCACTTCGCCTTCCATATACGGGTTTGCCGGGTTATCGGAGTTGAATGCCGCCACGTTAGGCATCAGCTTTTTCAGCTCGGTATACGCCGCTTCAATCTCTTTTGGATCCGTCGTATTGCCCGAGTAGCCCAGCTTGCGCAGCGCGACCTGGAACACTTCTCGCGCGTCGTCGGTCAACAACAGGCTGCCTTTGTACTCCGGTTTCCACAGGTCGGCCCAGCTTGTCACCGATTTCGGGTCGACGGCCTCGCTGTTAACGCCAATCGCGGTTGCCCCCCAGATATACGGAATGGAGTAGTCGTTATTCGGGTCAAACGGCTTGTTGAGCATCTCCGGATCGAGGTTTGCAAAATGGGTTAGCTTCGTTTTATCGATCTTCTGGATCATGCCCTCTTTGCGCATTTTGTCGACAAAGTAGGTGGAAGGAACCACCAGATCGTATGCGCCGTCTTTGTAGGTTTTGAGCTTGGCATACATGGTTTCATTCGACTCGTAGGTCGAGTAGATCACCTTGATGCCCGTCTCTTTGGTGAACTGTTCCAGCAGTCCCGGCGGCACATACTCGGTCCAGTTGTAGAAGTAGAGCGTTTTGCTGTCATCAGCGTGCGCGGCACCCATGCCAAGCACCAGCGCCGCAGCGGCGAGCATTTTTTTCATTTCATTGTCCCCTGAGATTTTGTTTTATCACGAGCAATAACCTGGCTGGCGATCACCAGAACCAGCGAAAACACCAGCAGAATGGTCGCCAGCGCGTTCACCTCAGGTGAAACGCCGACTTTCACCATCGAATAGATTTTCAACGGCAGAATTTCATAGCTCGGCCCGGTCACGAAGGAGGAGACCACCACGTCATCCATCGACAGGGTAAAGCTCAGCAGCCATCCGGCCGCCACGGCGGGCATCGCCAGCGGCAGGATGATTTTGCGCAGGATGGTCATCTCGCTGGCGCCCAGATCTTTCGCCGCCTCCAGCATGCGCACGTCGAACCCTTTCAGGCGCGCAAAGACGGTCACCACCACAAACGGCAGGCAGAAGGTGATATGGGAAAACAGCAGCGACCAGAAGCCAAGCTGAACGCCCAGCAGCATAAACAGCACCAGCAGCGAAATCGCCATCACGATGTCCGGCGACATCATCACCACAAACAGCATGCCGCTGACGAACGGTTTACCGCGAAAGCGATAACGGTAGAGCGCCACGGCGGTCAGGGAGCCAATCAGCGTGGCGAAGGTGGCGGAGAAGATCGCCATCGTCAGCGAGTGCTGAGCGGCCTGCAGCAGGCTGTCATTGTTCATCAGCAGGCTGTACCAGTCGGTGGTAAAGCCCTGCCAGTTAATCCCAAAGCGCGAGCTGTTAAACGAGTTCACGATCAAAATAATGATCGGGATATACAGGTAAGCGTAAATGGCGGTCATAAAACCGCCGCGAAGCAGTCGACCGATCATTCGAGTTCCACCTTCTTGTTCAGCAACCGTGAGGCGCGCCAGTAGACCAGCAGCATCAGACCCATCACCACCGTCAGCGTGATGCTGGTGGCGGACCCGAACGGCCAGTCGCGGATGTTGAGGAACTGGCTCTTGATCACATTCCCAATCAGCAGGTTTTTCGCCCCGCCCATCAGGTCAGAAACGTAGAACAAGCCCATCGCCGGGAGCATCACCAGCAGACAGCCCGCGATAATGCCGGGCATGGTCAGCGGGATGATAATGCGGATAAAGGTCTGGAACCTGTTGGCACCCAGATCTTTTGCCGCTTCCAGCAGCGGTTTATCCAGCTTCTCAATGCTGGAGTAGAGCGGCATCACCATAAACGGCAGCAGGATATAGACCAGACCAACAATCACCGCGCTCGGGGTGAACATGATGCGGATCGGCGTATCGATCACTCCCAGCCACAGCAGAAATTCATTGAGGTAGCCTTTGGTGCTGAGGAAGATTTTCAGCCCGTAGATGCGAATCAGCGAGTTGGTCCAGAACGGCACAATCAGTAAAAACAGCAGCAGGGGCCGCACCTTTTGCGGCAGGCCCGCGAGGAACCACGCGAAGGGATATCCCAGCACCAGACAGGCAATCGTGGCAATCAGCGCCATATTCAGCGAGTGAAGCAGCACGTCAAAATAGAGCGGATCGAGCAGGCGCGCGTAGTTGTCCAGCGTAAAGACCAGCGAAACGAAATGGGTATCGTCGCGGGTCAGGAAGCTGGTGGCGATAATCATCAGGTTGGGGAGAAAGACAAACAACACAAGCCAACCGACGATCGTGGCAATCACCACATTCTGGAACTTACTTGTGTTCTTCATCAGCCAGTACAACCTCCCAGCTTTCTACCCAGTTGATAACCATTTTCTGGTCGAGAGAGTGGTCGAAGTCAGGGTCGTCCTCGTTAAAGAACTCGCTGACCATCACCATTTTGCCGTTCTCCAGCTCGACGACAGACTCCAGCGTCATCCCTTTGTAGTTGCGCTCGCGGATATAGCCGATTAACCCTTCGGCCTCGGCATTGCCGTGGATTTCATCGACGCGCAGATCTTCCGGGCGCAGCAGAACGTTGAGCTTTTGTCCCTTTTCGACGGGGAAATTCACCGTGATGGCGCACTCCCGTCCTTCGACGCGGGCCCGGACGCGCTGGTCGTCCAGACGTTCGATCACCGTGGCGTCGAAGATATTGATTTCACCAATGAAGCTGGCGACAAACAGGTTCTTCGGCTCTTCGTAGATTTCACGCGGCGTGCCGTCCTGCTCGATTTTACCGTCACGCATCACCACGATGCGGTCGGACATGGTCAGGGCCTCTTCCTGGTCGTGGGTGACGAAGACAAAGGTAATGCCGAGCTTGCGCTGCAGAGCCTTGAGTTCGTTCTGCATCTGCTTGCGCAGCTTGTAGTCCAGCGCGGAGAGGGATTCATCCAGCAGGAGCAGACGCGGCTTGTTGACCACGGCGCGGGCGATGGCCACGCGCTGCTGCTGGCCGCCGGAAAGCTGATGCGGTTTTCGCTGGGCGAACGTCTCGAGCTGCACCATGCGCAGGGCTTCGGTGACGCGCGGTTCGATTTCATTCGCCGGGGTTTTTTGCATCCGCAGGCCAAACGCCACGTTTTCAAACACGGTCATGTGCGGGAAGAGGGCATAGCTCTGAAAGACAGTATTGACGTGGCGGTCTTCGGCGGGAACCTGGGTGATGTCCTGGTTTTCAAGATGGATATGGCCGTTATCGACGCTTTCCAGCCCGGCGATAAGGCGCAGTACGGTTGTTTTGCCGCAGCCGGAGGGGCCAAGCAGCGTCAGAAACTCACCGTCATTGATGGTGAGAGTGAGGTCGGAAATGACGTCCTTGCCATCAAAACTTTTACGAATTCGTTCCAGTTTCACCAGCGGTGAACGGGTTTGTGTATTCAATTTTTGCGCTGTCCCATATAGACGCCTCAGGCAGCAGACTGAAGCGGGGTTTGTGTGTAACCACCTTGGTGACTCGTAATGAGGGCGGACATTCTACGGCAATCCCCTGCAATCGCCAATCCTTGTCACTGATTCATAAGCTACATTTACTAACGCATAACGATATAAACGGAAAATATTCTCGTTTGCGGGATAAAAGTGACCTGACGCAATATTTGCGTTTTGATGCTTATTGATAATGTTGTCACAAAAAGTGAGGGTGACTGCATGGATAAATTACTTGAGCGTTTTTTACAGTACGTTTCGCTGGATACCCAATCTAAACCGGGTGTTCGCCAGGTGCCGAGCACCGAAGGCCAGTGGAAGTTATTAAACCTGCTTAAAGAGCAGCTTGACGCCATGGGGCTGGTCAACGTCACGTTAAGCGAGAAAGGCACTGTGATGGGAACGCTGCCGGCGAATGTCCCGGGTGACATTCCGGCGATTGGCTTTATCTCCCATGTCGACACCTCTCCGGATTTTAGCGGTAAACATGTAAACCCGCAGATCGTTGAAAACTACCGCGGCGGCGACATTGCGCTGGGCATAGGCGACGAAGTGCTCTCGCCCGTCATGTTCCCGGTGCTGCACCAGCTGCTGGGCCAGACGCTGATCACCACCGACGGAAAAACGCTGCTGGGGGCGGATGATAAAGCGGGGATCGCGGAAATCATGACGGCGCTGGCGGTGCTGAAGGGCAAAGATATCCCGCACGGCGATATCCGCGTGGCCTTTACGCCGGATGAAGAGGTCGGCAAGGGGGCGAAGCACTTCGACGTGGACGCCTTTAACGCGCAGTGGGCCTATACCGTTGACGGTGGCGGCGTCGGTGAGCTGGAGTATGAAAACTTCAATGCTGCCTCAGTGACGATCAAAATTGTCGGCAACAATGTTCACCCCGGTTCGGCGAAAGGCGTCATGGTGAACGCGCTGTCGCTGGCATCGCGAATTCATGCGGAAGTCCCGGCGGAAGAGAGCCCCGAACAGACCGAGGGGGATGAAGGGTTCTATCACCTGACCAGCATCAAAGGCACCGTGGACAGCGCGCAGATGCACTACATCATCCGCGATTTCGACCGTAAAGCCTTTGAGGCGCGCAAGCGTAAGATGATGGAGATCGCCAAGAAGGTGGGCAAGGGCCTGCATCCTGACTGCTATATTGAGCTCATCATCGAAGACAGCTATTACAATATGCGCGAGAAGGTGATGGCGCATCCGCATATTCTCGATATCGCCCAGCAGGCGATGCGCGACTGCGATATTGAACCGCAGCTGAAGCCGATTCGCGGCGGCACCGACGGTTCTCAGCTGTCATTCATGGGGCTACCGTGCCCGAACCTGTTTACCGGTGGCTATAACTACCATGGCAAACATGAGTTTGTGACGCTGGAAGGGATGGAAAAGGCGGTGAAGGTGATTGTGCGGATTGCGGAGTTGACCGCGAAGCGGTAGCCGCTTTAAGCCGGGTGGCGGCTACGCCTTACCCGGCCTACGTTCAAATTGTAGGCCCGGTAAGCGAAGCGCCACCGGGCAGAAAGGCAAGGAGTGCCCATGTCAAACTACCGTCGCCATTACGTCCCCGGTGGAACCTGGTTCTTCACCGTCAACCTGCAAAACCGTCAGAGCGATTTGCTTACCCGTCATATCGATAGCCTGCGTTCCGCCTTCTCAACGGTTAAGCGTGCGAAGCCCTTCACCATCAACGCGTGGGTTATTCTGCCTGAACACATGCACTGTATCTGGACCCTACCGGAAGGAGACAGTGATTTTTCTGCTCGCTGGCGGGATATCAAAAAGACGTTCAGCCGCAACATCGACATGCGCCATATCTGGCAGCCACGATTCTGGGAACACACTATCCGTAACGAAGAGGACTACCGGCGGCATGTGGATTACATTTACATCAATCCGCTGAAGCACGGCTTTGTGGGTAAAGTCAGCGACTGGCCGTTTTCAACGTTTCATCGGGACGTGCAGGAGGGATTGTATCCGGTGGATTGGGCCGGCGAGATCGAGGATTTTGCGGCGGGTGAGCGTCGATAAAAACGCCCGGTGGCGCTACGCTTACCGGGCCTACGATCCGAATGTAGGCCGGGTAAGGCGTAGCCGCCACCCGGCAAATATCACGACTCAGTCCTCAAAGAACCAGTACCCGCTGTTGACCAGTGCGGCCAGCATCGCGAGGAAAGACGGGTCTTCCAGCGCATCGCCAAAGGTATCGGCAGTCAGCACCAGATGGCTGGCAATCGCTTCCAGTGCCGGACGGTGTGGAGAGTCCAGCTTCTCGCCGTTGACGAACACCTCCTCACCAATACGCAGCACGCGTAGCCCGCCCAGACGCGTCAGCTTGTCGCCCTGCTGAAGCGCATCATAAATCTCGTCAGCCTGATAAGGCGGCTCCGGTGGTGCAACGTCCAGCTCGTGGCGCGACTGGCTGATAAACTCGCCAAACCACTGTTTGAAGTGCTCCGGCTCGTTAATCAGATCCAGCATCATGCCGCGCAGCTTATCCAGCTCTGCGGGCAGGATATCGGCCGGATGCTCGCGTGCAGGCACATCAGGGTCGCTGTAACGATAGCTGCCCAGCTCGCGCTGCAGAACATAGTCGGCAAATCCGCTGATCATCTCGCGGCCGCTTGGCGCGCGGAACCCGACGGAGTAGTTGAGGGAATTCTCCAGGGAGTAACCTTCGTGAGGGAATCCCGGTGGAATGTAGAGAATGTCACCCGGCTCCAGCTCTTCGTCGATAATCCCGTCAAACGGTTCAACCTGAAGCAGGTCCGGATGCGGGCAGTGCTGCTTCATGGGGACTTTTTCGCCCACGCGCCAGCGGCGGCGGCCCGTACCCTGAATAATAAACACGTCGTACTGGTCCAGATGCGGACCGACGCCACCGCCAGGAACGGAGAAGGAGATCATCAGATCGTCCATGCGCCAGTCGGGCAGGGCGCGGAACGGACGCATTAAGGCGGCCGTTGGCTCGTGCCAGTGGTTGACCGCCTGCACCAGCAGCGACCAGTTGTTTTCACCGAGGTGATCGTAGCTTTCGAAAGGACCGTGGCTAACCTGCCATTTCCCGTCCTGGTGGCTGACCAGACGACTGTCGACTTCGTTTTCCATGGCCAGACCGGCCAGCTCGTCAGGCGAGATGGGGTCGACAAAATTGCTGAACCCACGTTTCAGAACGACCGGGCGTTTTTGCCAGTAACGTTCAATAAACTCGGGCCAGTTAAGCGTTAAGTGATAATCCATATTTTTTTATTCCGCAGGCTCTTACTGACTCGGATTATAACGGAAGCTCAGCCCCCCGGCTGCGAGATCCTCGCATTTTTCACATAACGGGTTAACTATCGTTCGATGTGGGCTGCTGGCGACCAAAAATGACCTCCATTCGCGCGCCGCCCAGCAAACTTTCACTGGTTTCGATTTTCCCGTCGTACTGATCGACAATCTCACGCGCGACGGCTAATCCAACGCCCTGGCCAGGACGTAGCGTATCGGCGCGTTGACCGCGATCGAACACCACATCACGTTTATTGCGCGGGATCCCCGGACCATCATCCTCAACGATGATATGCAGTTCGTTATCCGTCTGCCGCGCCGACACTTCCACGAACTCCAGACAGTATTTGCAGGCGTTATCCAGCAGGTTACCCATCACTTCCATGAAGTCATTTTTTTCACCCACAAAGCTTATCTCTGGCGAGATATCAAGGCTAATGTTCACCCCTTTACGCTGATACACCTTGTTGAGGGCAGACGTGAGGTTATCCAGAAGCGGGGCGACCGGATGCAGCTCGCGGCTCAGCAGGGCGCTGCCGGAACGCATGCTGGCGCGGTGGAGGTAATAGCCAATTTGCTGGGAAATACGGCTGATCTGCTCCAGCATCACCGGCTCGGCATCGTCAACGCTCAGCTTCGAACTGCGCATGGAACGCAGGGTGCTTTGCATGACCGCGAGCGGGGTTTTCAGGCTGTGGGTCAGGTCGGTAAGCGTCGTACGGTATTTATCATAGCGTTCGCGTTCACTTTTCAGCAGGCGGTTGAGGTTTCGCACCAGGCTGGTGAGCTCGCGGGTGGTTTCCGGATTAAGCTTTTCGCGATGATGCTCTTCCAGCTCGCGAACCTCTTTCGCCAGTGATTCTATGGGGCGCAAGCTCCACCACGCCGCTACCCACAGCAGCGGGATCACCAGCAGCAGATTTGCCGCCAGAACGTAGATGAACCAGCTCCAGACCATATAAGAACGCTTTAGCTCGACCGGAATGGTGTCGATCACCACGATGGTCATCTGCGGCATGTTTAGCGTCGCCGGATAGAGGTTAATTGCGACGGAGTGGGTCATCTCCGTTTCGGCATCGTCGGCGCGGATCTCGTTCAGCTTTTGCTGCAGGGAGCGATCTTCACGGATCAGCGAGCTGGTGGTGTTGAGATCGGCTTCAATTTCATGAAACCCGTTGGTTTTGAGCCAGTCCGGACGAATGCTTTTGACCAGCCACGGGATCTCCCGCTGTGCCCACAGTAGCTTCCCCTTTTCGTCATAAATCAGGGCCAGCGTGGGGCTCTGCTGATTGAGGTTTTCCGGCATTTCGACGGTGATTTTATTGTCTTCCCACTTCGCCAGGGTATAAAACAGATTGCTTTCGCCACGCAGCAGGCGAAAGGTGGTTTTATCAAAGCTGACGCTGTAGCCCACCAGGGCGACCATGCCGTAGGAGAGCGACAGTACCAGCACGACGGCTGCCGTTGCCAGTAAAAAGCGCACCCGCAGCGAGAGGGGCAAAATATGGCGCAAGATCCGTCTCATTTAGCGTAATTCGAACAGGTAGCCCTGACCACGGACGGTGGTAATCACATCCTGTGGATATTGCGCCTGAATTTTCTTACGTAAACGTCCCATCAGCACGTCAATGGTATGGCTCTCACGCAGTTCAGCATCAGGATAGAGCTGGAGCATCAAGGAGTCTTTGCTTACGACCTTGCCGTTGTTACGGATCAGCGTCTCCATGATGGTGTATTCGAAGGCGGTGAGCTTGATCACTTCATCATTGATGGATAATTCCCGGCGGGAGAGATCGACCTGGAAAGGCGGGATGGAGATAACCTGAGACGCCAGCCCGCTGTTGCGACGAAGCAGCGCCTGCATGCGGGCCGCCACCTCTTCAATATGGAATGGCTTGGTGACGTAATCATCTGCACCCGCGCTCAGCACTTCGACCTTATCCTGCCAGCCTTCACGAGCGGTCAGCACCAGAACCGGCAGAGAAACATCGTGGCTGCGCCAGCGACGAATCAACGACAGACCGTCTTCATCAGGCAACCCTAAATCGACAATGGCGATATCCGGCAGGTGTTCATTGAGATAATAATCGGCTTCTTTTGCATCTTCAGCATCGTCCACCTGATGTCCCATCTCCTGAAGCTGAACCTTCAGGTGATGACGTAGCAATGCGTTATCCTCAACAACCAGTACGCGCATCATCTTTTCTCCCAGAATAAATAGTATGAATAGTTTAACGCTGATTATGTTGCTGTGGGGATAAACATTGAGTAAACCGGGGAAAAGCAACCCCCTTTCCGGGCGGAAAGGGGGGAGAGGAGATTACTTCAGCTCGTCAACCATGGTGATGGCGCGGCCAATGTAGTTCGCTGGAGTCATCGCCTTCAGGCGGGTTTTCTCTTCTTCCGGCAGCGCCAGGCCGTCGATAAACTGCTTCATACCTTCGGCGTCAACGCGTTTGCCGCGGGTCAGCTCTTTCAGTTTTTCGTACGGTTTTTCGATGCCATAACGACGCATCACGGTCTGAATCGGCTCCGCCAGCACTTCCCAGTTGTGATCCAGTTCGTCCAGCAGACGATCGCGGTTCACTTCCAGCTTGCTCACGCCTTTCAGGGTGGACTGGTACGCAATCAGCGCGTAGCCGATGCCCACGCCCAGGTTACGCAGCACGGTGGAGTCGGTCAGGTCGCGCTGCCAGCGGGATACCGGCAGTTTGCTTGCCATATGCTGCAGTACGGCATTCGCCAGACCCAGGTTGCCTTCGGAGTTTTCGAAGTCGATAGGGTTCACTTTGTGCGGCATGGTGGAAGAGCCGATTTCACCCGCGATGGTTTTCTGTTTGAAGTGGTTCAGGGCGATGTAGCCCCACACGTCACGATCGAAGTCGATCAGGATGGTGTTGAAGCGCGCGATGCAGTCAAACAGTTCGGCGATATAGTCGTGCGGCTCAATCTGGGTAGTGTACGGGTTCCACTGAATGCCCAGAGAGGTCACGAACTCTTCGCTGAACTGGTGCCAGTCCACTTCCGGATACGCGGCGATGTGGGCGTTATAGTTACCGACCGCGCCGTTGATTTTGCCCAGAATTTCAACCTGTTCCAGCTGACGATACTGGCGCTCCATACGGTACGCGACGTTCGCCATCTCTTTACCCATCGTGGATGGGGTGGCTGGCTGGCCGTGGGTACGAGAGAGCAGCGGAATGTCGCGGTATTCCACGGACAGCGCTTTCACCGCGTCGATGATTTTACGCCAGTAAGGCAGCACCACCTCTTTGCGCGCGGTAGAAAGCATCAGGGCGTGCGACAGGTTGTTGATGTCTTCAGACGTACAGGCGAAGTGGATGAACTCAGACACGGCGTGCAGCGCAGGAACGCTTTCCACTTTCTCCTTCAGGAAGTACTCGACCGCCTTCACGTCGTGGTTGGTGGTGCGCTCAATGGTTTTAATGCGCGCGGCATCTTCTTCATTGAAGTCGGCAACGATTTTATCAAGGTAATCGTTTGCCTTTTCATCAAAAGCAGGAACTTCCTTGATTGCTGCCTGGGCGGCCAGCTTTTGCAGCCAGCGTACTTCAACCTGAACACGGAACTTCAGCAAACCATATTCGCTGAAGATCCCGCGCAGCGCGCTGACTTTATCGCCGTAGCGTCCATCGACAGGGGATACGGCGGTCAGTGAGGATAATTCCATAATTCGCAACTCCGGGAGGTTAACAGTGAGCAAGAATTTGTTTTGCCTGAGTGGTCAGGCGATTACGAGAAAACATTAGCTGCAGGCGGCCACCGCCAACCTGGTGCCACAGCACGGCAGCGCGGATCCCAGCCAGCAGGGACGCGCGCACTTTTGCCTGTACCTGTGGACTTTGCAGCACGGCAGGGGAGCCGGTGACCTGTATACGCGGTCCCAGCGGGCTGATCACGTCAACATAAATGCCGGCCATGGCACTCAGCAGCGTGTCGGACTGCAGGTCAAAATGATCGAGCTGGCGCTGTAGCCCGGCAATGCGATCGCCCAGGGTATTAAGCGCGCCTTTTGCTGCGCTCAGCTTACGCTCCAGCACCATCAGGCTCAACGTGTAGCGGGTCAGCTCTGCGTTTAACCCCTGACGGCTGCTGGCGTTAAGCACGCCAAGCAGGGTTTCAAGACCGAGACGAAGATTGGTTTCACTGCCGCCGAACACGCCCAGGGTTGAACCGGGGTTGAGGTCGATAACGCTGTTGAGTGAAACGTGCAGGGCGTCAGCGTCGCAATGACCCTGATGTGCCAGCTGTTGCACCAGACGGGCTGACTGGCAAATTCCCGCCAGCGCCAGGGTGATGTCATAGTAGTTCTTCGCCACACGGTCTCCTTTATGTGTGCAATCGCTGTTAAACAGCGGGCAGCGGCAGGCGCTGTTCAATGATCCCGCCGCCCAGGCAGATTTCTCCGCTGTAGAAGACAGCAGACTGGCCCGGGGTGACGGCGGCGACCGGCTCGTCGAAGCGCACGTCAATGCGATCGTCATCGAGCGCGGTAACGGTGCAAGGAATATCGGTCTGACGGTAGCGTGTTTTCACCGTGCAGCGCAGCGTGCCTTTCAGCGGCTCACGATCGACCCAGTGCAGCTGCTGCGCGATCAGGCCAACGGACATCAGACGCGGATGGTCGTGACCCTGAGCAACAACCAGAATATTGTTTTCGACATCTTTGTCGACCACGTACCACGGATCTTCGCTACCTTCTTTCGTCCCGCCGATACCCAGGCCTTTACGCTGGCCTAGGGTGTGGTACATCAGCCCCTGATGCTGGCCAATCTCTTCCCCGTCGACGGTGACAATTTTACCCGGCTGTGCGGGCAGGTAACGTCCGAGGAAATCGCGGAATTTGCGCTCGCCGATGAAACAGATGCCGGTAGAGTCTTTTTTCTTCGCGGTGATCAGGTCCAGCTCTTCGGCGATTTTACGCACCTGCGGCTTTTCCAGCTCGCCGACAGGGAACAGGCTCTGGGCGATTTGCTCGTGGCTCAGCGTATAGAGGAAGTAGCTTTGATCTTTGTTGCCGTCCAGACCGCGCAGCAGCTGGCTTTTGCCATTCACGTCTGCGCGACGCACGTAGTGACCGGTCGCAATGTAGTCTGCGCCCAGATCTTCCGCGGCGAATTCCAGGAAGGCTTTAAATTTGATCTCTTTATTGCACAGAATATCCGGGTTCGGCGTGCGGCCCGCTTTGTACTCTTCGAGGAACAGTTCAAACACGTTGTCCCAGTATTCTGCGGCAAAGTTAACGGTGTGCAGTTCAATGCCGAGCTTATCGCATACGGCCTGCGCATCGGCGAGATCCGCAGCGGCAGTGCAGTATTCCTCGCCATCATCTTCCTCCCAGTTCTTCATGAACAGGCCCTCCACCTTATAGCCCTGTTGCTGTAACAGGTAGGCGGAAACGGAGGAATCGACACCGCCGGACATGCCGACGATCACTTTTTTCTGGCTATTATCTGACATGGAATACTCACGACATTGAACTTCAAGGCGGCGTATTCTATCACGCCCCCCCACCATTGGCACCCTCTGTAAACGGCCAGTTAAAAGCGCCGATGACATCCAGCGGCAGGCGTGCGCCTGACTGCCAGCAGCGAATGCTTTCCGCAACCAGCGGCGAGCGCAGGTTTCGCGCGTTCAGGATCTCGTCGGCGGTGACCCACAGACAGCGGTCGATATCGTCATCCTGCGGCTCAGTGGCGCACATTTCGCTAAGCTCAACGGCAAATAAAAAACGCAGGAAAGGGGTGCTGTCGGGTGCAATCCACTGGTGCATACGGATGAAGTGCTGGGGTTCAGCGTGAATGCCGGTCTCTTCCCACAGCTCGCGTTTTGCGGCCTGAAGAAGGGTCTCATTGGCTTCAAGGTGCCCGGCTGGCTGGTTCCACAGCGCTTTGCCGTTAATGCTCTCTTCGACAACCAGGAATTTACCCCGGGCGTGGACCACGCAGGCAACCGTGACATGAGGTTTAAACATAGTGACTCCTTAAAAGGTAACGTCTCGCCATTCACCGTTTGCCAGCGTTTCCAGGGTGTAGTTACCCATAGCGTAGCGAATCAGACGCAGGGTAGGGAAGCCGACGTGCGCGGTCATCCGTCGAACCTGACGGTTGCGGCCTTCATAAAG
The DNA here is from genome assembly GCF_020567405.1 of Enterobacter sp. TCD1-1. NCBI lineage: Bacteria > Pseudomonadati > Pseudomonadota > Gammaproteobacteria > Enterobacterales > Enterobacteriaceae > Enterobacter > Enterobacter sp. TCD1-1. The sequence continues at coordinate 903,865 of NZ_JAJCXF010000001.1, forward strand.
GGTGATTTTGAGCCAGCTGGTCGGAATGGATTTGCGTTCGCGGATCGGCGGATTGCGCGGCCACAGCCACTCCGGTTCATTCACGCGTTCAATACCTGCCGGCAGGGTGGGACCGTCGTTCAGCGTGACGCCTTTGCGCAATTTCTCCAGCGTTTCTTCGTCCGGCTCGCCTTCGACCTGGACGAAGTAAATTTTGCCGGTGCGTTTTCCCGGCTGCGTGAGCTTCGCCTGCAGCGCGCCGTCGTTGGTCAAGACCAGCAGGCCTTCGCTGTCCCGGTCCAGACGCCCGGCAGCGTAGACCCCCTGAACAGGGATGTAGTCCTTTAGCGTGCTGCGTCCGGCTTCGTCGGTGAACTGCGGCAAAACATCGTAGGGTTTATTGAACAGAATCACCCGCTTTGGCTGGGTTTCTTGCGGTCGTCTGGCGGCTTGTCGGGAGCTGAATCGCTCAACCCGGTGTTTTGTAAAAGAAGTTTTCTTCATGGTATTTTCAGGCGTTATCAATTGCCGCATTATAGCCTAATAACGAAGACCTTTCATGGCGTCGGACAATCAGGTACTATCGAAGGGCTCATTACAATTTATTAACATAAGATCAGTAACAACCAGAAGCGCTCGAAGGAGAGGTTAATGGAAAGCAAAGTAGTTGTTCCGGCGGAAGGTAAAAAGATCACCCTGCAAAACGGCAAGATTAACGTTCCTCACAATCCGATTATTCCGTTCATCGAAGGCGACGGTATCGGTGTAGACGTTACCCCGGCAATGCTGAAAGTGGTTGATGCCGCTGTTGAGAAAGCCTACAAAGGCGAGCGTAAAATTTCCTGGATGGAAATTTACACCGGTGAGAAATCGACGCAAGTTTATGGCCAGGACGTCTGGCTGCCAGCAGAAACGCTGGACCTGATCCGCGACTACCGTGTTGCTATTAAAGGCCCACTGACGACGCCAGTCGGCGGCGGTATCCGTTCTCTGAACGTAGCTCTGCGTCAGGAGCTGGACCTGTACGTGTGTCTGCGTCCGGTTCGTTACTATCAGGGCACCCCAAGCCCGGTGAAGCACCCGGAACTGACCGACATGGTTATCTTCCGCGAAAACTCAGAAGACATCTACGCGGGTATCGAATGGAAAGCGGACTCTGCTGACGCAGAAAAAGTGATTAAATTCCTGCGCGAAGAGATGGGCGTGAAGAAAATTCGCTTCCCTGAGCATTGCGGTATCGGCATTAAGCCGTGCTCCGAAGAAGGGACCAAGCGTCTGGTGCGCGCGGCCATAGAATATGCGATCACCAACGACCGCGACTCTGTGACCCTGGTTCACAAAGGCAACATCATGAAGTTCACCGAAGGCGCGTTCAAAGACTGGGGCTACCAGTTGGCGAAAGAAGAGTTCGGCGGTGAGCTGATCGACGGCGGCCCATGGCAGAAGATCAAAAACCCGAACACCGGCAAAGAGATCATCATTAAAGATGTGATCGCCGATGCGTTCCTGCAGCAGATCCTGCTGCGTCCTGCAGAATACGACGTGATTGCCTGTATGAACCTGAACGGTGACTACATCTCTGACGCCCTGGCTGCACAGGTTGGCGGTATCGGTATCGCCCCTGGCGCGAACATCGGTGACGAGTGCGCCCTGTTCGAAGCGACCCACGGTACGGCACCAAAATACGCAGGCCAGGACAAAGTGAACCCAGGCTCTATCATCCTGTCCGCAGAGATGATGCTGCGCCATATGGAATGGTTCGAAGCCGCAGACCTGATCGTTAAAGGTATGGAAGGCGCGATCAACGCGAAAACCGTAACTTACGATTTCGAACGTCTGATGGAAGGCGCTAAGCTGCTGAAATGTTCAGAGTTTGGCGACGCGATTATCGCGAACATGTAATCCAGATTCTGGGTTAAACAAGAGCGGGGGCCTGAGGGTTCCCGTTTTTTTTGCCTCTGCCTGCAGGAGACAACACGATGTTAGCCACTGTCCTTATCGCTGTCGTTGCACTCATCCATCTCTACATTCTTGTGCTTGAAATGTTCCTGTGGAATACCAAAACAGGGCACAAGGCTTTTAATCTGCGTCCTGATTTTGCGCGCGACACCCGCGTGCTGGCCGCGAATCAGGGGATCTACAACGGTTTTCTGGCTGCCGGTCTGCTCTGGAGCCTCTGGCTCGGCGAAAAGGGGATTCAGGTAGCCATCTTCTTCCTGACCTGTGTACTGATCGCCGGACTTTTTGGCGCAGCCACCGCCAGCCGTAAAATTTTGTATGTGCAGGCCATGCCCGCGCTTGCAGCGCTGCTTGCGTTACTCCTCTGAAGCAATGCTTTGGTTGAGATAACGCCTCCGATATACTCGTGACGTTACCTTTATTGACCTGAGACGAGACTGTTATGCACAACGACATCCCACTGAAATATTATGACATTGCCGACGAGTACGCGACGGAAGCCGCAGAGCAAGTCGCGGAGTCAGAGCGCGACGCGCTGGCACACTATTTCCAGCTGCTGCTCACCCGCTTAGCGAATAATGAGGAGATCAGCGAGGAAGCCCAGCAGGAGATGGCCACTGAAGCCGGGATCCGTGCGGGTCGCATTGATGATGTTGCGAACTTCCTCAATCAGTGGGGAAATGAATAGCCTGCCTTAGAAACCGTTATGCTGATGCTTTGCGATACAGCTCAGCATCACGCTATCGGACCACATGCATTTTTTCCGCAGAATAGGCGAAGCGGGTTTATCAATAAACAGCGCGAAAATAACGATCAGAAAGAACAGTACCACTGGAAAAAGTAAGGATAATTTCACGTTTTTAACCAAAATAAGAGTGTGCTTCAGGGTAATCTACCGTCTGAATATGACGACTATATGTTTTGGCGGAAAAAATGGAAACGCCTGAGCGTAAAAAAACGTGCATGGCAGGCTTCGATTACGGGGCGACGCCGGTGAGTCGCTTCGCCAGTTCGCTCCGGGTGAGTGCTTTTGAAAAATACCATCCCTGGATCAGGGCATCGGGATATCTGTCCGCAATGAAGCGATATTGAATTTCATTTTCCACGCCCTCGAAAACAAGGGTTTTATTCAACTTCGCAAGGGCATCGCTGAAGATAACAAAGATGTTTTGCTTATAATGCTCGCTGACGCCATCCACCAGCGATTTATCAATTTTAATTTCATCATATTCAAGCTGCGACAGCCGGGCCAGATTTGAATTTTGCACGCCAAAATCATCGATTGAAATTTTAACGCCAAGCGACTTCAGTTCCTGACAGAACTCCTCGAGGATACCCGCTGCGGAAACGGCTTTCTCAGAAAGCTCGACCTTCATCAGGGAAAGGGGGAGGCGATTGGCTAAGCACTCGCGACGCAAAATGTTAATAAACTGTCCGTCTTCAATTTCTTTTCGCCCAACGTTGATTGAAACGATCAGCTGATGCTTAATCGCCAGCGGGGCAATTTCTGAAAGGGACTTCCCGATAATATTGCTGTAATATTTTTTATACAGACCGATTTTCTTAATTAATGGGATGAACAGCTCCGGCGAGACGTCTCCGTGCTTTTGATCGCGCCATCGCGACAGAACTTCGACACCCACGATTTTTTGATCGCGAATACGAATAATGGGCTGATAATTAACGCTGAAGGTATTCGTTATCACGGCTTTGATCAGCGTGCGTTCCAGCGAAAAACGGTCTTCATAGAGACGGAAGATAAATAACGTTATCGCGACCCAGATAAAAAAGAGTATGACCGCGAGAAACGTAAAGATAAACGGGGAGAGCGAGGCCAGTCCCGCATCGTGGTGTTTTACAATCACGCATAAATCCCACGAGGCGCTGCACTGTGTAATGGTCAGGGTGAACAACACCGAATGCAGCCAGCTCCGCGGCTTCAGCTCAGGGGCGGCTGAAAAAAAGATCCGGCCAAAGTCCTTCGTGGTGGCGCTCAGAGAATAGCTTGCGGTTACCGGGGTAAATTTATCGTAAGCATAGCGGGAGGTGAAGATAATTATATTATTATAAATAGCCGCATTGCCCGTGAAAAAGTCTTTTCTGGAAAACTGCGCCAGGAGAAAACCTCTCGGCGTTTTATGCAGTTCCGCAGGAAGTGGAACGGGCGTCGCGAGTTTACCCCAAAAAGCGGTACAGACAATTTTTCCCTTTTCGATAAAACCGATATCGCTGAAATAGAGGTTATTAAGCTTTATTTGCCTGTAGCTATCAAGGCTGGCTTTATCACATCCCTGCGTCGTTATGCTTTTGAGGCCCAGCACCACGCTTTGGGACAGATCTTCTGAATAATGTAAAAGGGTTTGGGATATTTCAAGCTGTTTGGTTTTTTGCTGGCCGATGATAACCACGTTGACCGCATAAAGAGACAGGATGACCAGAAGCGTTGAAACGATCGCAACGGCAATGCGCTTTTTCATTTTCCAGTTATCCTGTCCGCTCCCTGATTTCACAAAGCTTAACACAGCCAGGGCAAGGCACAAGCCTGATAGTCTCGTCGGGTGAGCAAATTTGAGCGGGTGAACTCATACGAAAGCATCAGTTTTTTAAGATAATTCTCAGCTAAGCTATTTTCATTGTGATAAGTAACGCCGGTTAAACCACGGGTTCTTCTTTCCGATCCTCCATGCTTGTTTATTCTATTAAGGAAAACATCGTGCGTAACGTGATGATCCCTGTTCTCAGTGCCTTGTTTCTTTTTCTGATCGGCATACTGATTATTAACTGGCAGTTATGGCAGATGGCGAAAATGAATAACGTTCATACCGCCACGGTAAGCACCCAGAAAATAGAAAACATTCTGTCGGAAGCCGTCAGTGCGGCCAGCACGGCGAAGCGCGTTGCGGAGCAGGGGTGTACCAGCAGCGGGCAGCTGGCGCTGGGGACAGAAGCTGCGTTAAAACCGCATCTGCGCGCCATCATGATCCAGCAGCAGGGGCAAATCATCTGTACATCCCTTCCCGGGAATGGCGTTTTGATTGTGCATCCGGAGACGTTACCTGAACAAAAATTAATGCTGCTACCCGGTAACCGACTGGTGAACGGTATCCCGGTGCTTGTCTTCCAGATGCCCATCGCGGGAGGGCGCGTCATCGTCAGCGTCAGTGATGCACATTTGCAGGACGTCATCGCGAACGCATCAAACAGCGTTGACCTGGGGTTGGTTGTCGGCGACAGGATGTTTACGCGCAACGGTGAGGTGACCGGCTGGAAAGCGGCCTCGTGGGCGGGGTCACTGACGACCTCTTCGCACTTCCCCTTCAGTCTGGCCTGGCAACCGCCCGCCTTTTTTAGCCTGACGCGGCTACTGCAACAGGGATGGAGCCTGATTCTGCTGATTCTCGCGCTATCCGTGGCGGTGGGCATTTTGATCCGCCGCTACAAGGGGAAAAGTACCACCTTTGAAGACGATTTGCGTAAGGCCATTTTGCAGGGAGAGATCGTGCCTTATTACCAGCCGATCGTGAACGGCGATACCGGCGGGTTATACGGTGTTGAAGTCCTGGCAAGATGGAAGCATCCTAAGTCAGGCTTTATCCCGCCGGACGTTTTTATCCCGATAGCTGAACGTAGCGGGTTGATTATTCCGCTGACCAAAGGCTTGATGGCGAAAGTGGTCACACAGCTTAAGCCGCTCCTGCCTAAGCTGCCGGACGGGTTCCATATCGGGGTGAACATCAGCGCCAGACACATCAATGCCCCTTCTTTCATCGGTGACTGCCGAATCTTCGGCAAGGGGTTTCAGGGTAAAGCCGTGAAGCTGGTTCTTGAGGTGACCGAACGTGAACCGTTGATCGATAATCCTCATCTGGTGGAAAACCTCAACGCGCTGCATAACGCCGGTTTTGTCATAGCACTGGATGATTTTGGTACAGGCTATTCCGGGCTGTCATGTCTCAATGCGCTTGCCATAGATTATATTAAAATTGATAAAAGCTTTGTTAACCGGGTATCAGAGGAGAAGGACTCAACGATCCTGCTGGACTGCGTTATTGACCTGGCGAAAAAACTTTCGTTGCGGATCGTGGCCGAAGGCGTAGAAACGAAAGAGCAGCTGGAGTATCTCAACCGTAATGAGATTACCCTGCTGCAGGGTTATTATTTTGGTAAACCCGTCTCCTATATCGATTTTATTAAAGTCATTTTATCTAAGCCCAGGGAGACCGTGATGGTGTAAAACGCGGGCGTTGCTGAACGTCAGGAATAGCGCTGGTTACCAGGCGGTGAAAAACAAAATAAAGACGAGCTTCTGTTGTATGCTTAAGTGCAATTCATTTTCCTCTTATCCTGAGCTTTGTTACAGTGACAAGAGTTGTCAGCCAGGGATATCAGGCGTGATAAGGTGGAAAAGCTCGTGCATGTGAAAAATACTTTTTACACAACAACCATTACCGTCATCATTGTCTCATTGATCATCTCGCTGGCGCTTGCTGTCCAAATTGCCACGTCCAGACAGCAGTCAATCCAGCAAATTAATACCAGCGTCGCTAACCTGAGCCATACCCTTGATGTCTATACTGAAGGGATCATGCGCCAGAGTGAAATGTTAATTACTACCGTTTCCGACATAATCGAAATTTATGGCATGACCCCGCAGCAGGCGACCAATATTCAGCACATGATCAATAATCAGGATAACCTTCTTACCCAGATTAATAATGTGGTTGTTTACAATGCTCAGGGCGATATCTTTACCGCGCTGCATGAAAGTTTTACGGGGCCACGCAAAGGCTCGGACAGAGAGTTTTTTATCTATCACAAAGAAAATAAAAATCAGGCGATTTTTATTGGGGAGCCGGTGGTAAGCAGAACCAATGGCAAATGGGTTATCACCATCAGCCGGCGCCTTGAAACCCAGACCGGGGCATTTAACGGTGTGGTGGTGGTGACGCTGGGTATCGAAAATTTTCTGGCGCTCTATGGGCAGATTAATATCGGTCACTCGGGCGTCATCGGCTTAACGACGCAATCAGGCGTGCTGCTGGTCCGGTATCCCTTTAAAAATACCTATATCGGCACGATTGTTTCTGATTCACCGCTCTTCAGGAAATATCTCAAGGTACAAAATACGGGGATAGCCAGCTCTATCTCGCGGTTTGATAAAATCGAACGCATTTATGCCTATGAGAAAAACAGACGCTACGGACTGGTCACCACCGTGGCGGTTAGCATTGATGAAGCTCTTGCCCCCTGGCGCAAGCAGGCGATTCAGCTGGCGGTACTCATTTTTGTGTTCACGGCGATACTCATCGTCGCGTCTTACTTCCTCTATTCCGACCTGTCCCGTAAAACACGGGATAACAAAGCGCTGAAGATTATTGCCTCAGAAGATGCGTTGACCGGGCTGTACAATCGCCGCGTCTTTGATGAAAAAATCCTCTCGGACATCGCTCTGTGTGCCGCGCATGACGCCCCGATTTCGATACTGATCGTGGACGTGGACTACTTCAAAAAATACAACGATAACTACGGCCATCCGGAAGGGGATCGGTGTCTGGCTATGCTTGGAAACAGCCTCAGGGAGAGTCTTACCCGTGATAATCAGCTTGTGGCGCGATACGGCGGAGAGGAGTTTGCGCTGATATTGCCGGATACGGATATTCAGGAGGCGCTTCGTCTGGCCCAGACGATTATTCGCAATGTGTTCTCGCTGCAAATCGCTCATGCCTTTAGCCCCTTCGGCCGGGTGACGGTAAGCGTCGGAATTTCTACCGCCCGTGCCGTCGACATCGCGGGCAGCCAGCAAAATATCATTATTGCCGCAGACCAGGCCCTCTATCAGGCGAAACGTGCGGGACGTAACCGGTACGCGTTTGTTGGGGTATGAGCTAAAAAAAAAGCCCACTCAGGAGTGGGCAAGAAATACTGGAAGCAATGTGAGCAATGTCGTACTGAATACCTGAGTGTTTCTCTCAACTATTCAGTGTTGAGAAAGATAATCTTTCTCAATAAAAGTTGCAACCCCACAGTTTATGTGGCCCGTTCTTTTTGTTGATGAAAAATGACGCACTCTCTCACTGTGATGTTTATCACAAATTTCCTTTCTGGAATCCTGTGCTATTCTTTTTTGTGTCGTTGATTTAATGACAAAAACCATACAGAGAGGAAAGTTATGGGAATTTTATCCTGGATTATCTTTGGGCTTATTGCGGGTATTCTGGCGAAGTGGATCATGCCGGGCAAAGATGGCGGTGGGTTTATCGTCACCGTAATACTGGGTATTGTCGGCGCGGTAGTCGGCGGCTGGATCAGTACGCTGTTCGGTTTTGGCAAGGTCGATGGCTTTAACTTCGGCAGTTTCGCCGTCGCGGTGATCGGTGCGCTGGTTGTGCTGTTTATCTACAGAAAGATCAAAAGCTAAGTTCTGAAAGCGTTGAAAAAGGCTGCCAGATGGCGGCCTTTTTACGTATTGGGTTTACCACCAGCCAAGCTGCGTGCCGGCAAACGCTGCAATGGCAACGATCAGCATAATGACGGTTGTCTTCCGCATTTATGCCCCCGGCGCCGCGTAGCCGCCAACAAAAAACCACGCTAAAAAAACCACTGCCGTTATAAAAATAACGACCGGGAAGAGGATCCCTATTCTCATACCATCACCTGTTTCGGTTTCTGTAACGCCGTAGAGTGTACGGGGTTAATCCATAGTGAGAAAGCGTGTTTTGCTTTTTCCTTTTTTATCCTGATACATCGCCACATCCGCAGCGCGTAACGCGCTGTCAGGATCGGTTGCGGCAGGGTCCACTTCGATCACGCCGAAGCTGGCGCCCGGATAAATAATATGAACGCTGCCGAGCCAGTATTCGCCGGCGATGCAGGCGCTGAGGCGCGTTTTGAGCAGCGTAAGCTGCGCGTTATCCCCGTCCTGGTGGGGCTGGCTCAGCGACGCGACCAGAAATTCATCCCCGCCCAGACGACCGATAATATCGTCCTGCTGTTTCTCTTCGGTCAAACGCTTGCCCACTTCTATCAGGAACTGATCGCCAGCCTCGTGGCCGTAACGGTCGTTGATCAGCTTGAAATCATCCAGATCGATAAACGCGATGATGGCGTTACGCTTCAGGTGCCGGGCCAGAGAAAAGAGGGTGGTCAGATCTTCAAAAATGGCGCGACGGTTAGGTAAACCGGTAAGGGCATCTGTATAGGAGTGCGCGATGAGGGCCGCATTGGCTTCGCGAAGCTGGGTCACCAGCGACTCTTTCTGAATGGACTGGGCAATCAGCCCGGCGAAGAGCTTCAGAACCTGTTCAGCGCGCTCGCTCAGCGGCTTTCTGGCCGTGCTGGTGGCGCAGAGCGTTCCGTAAAGTGAACCATCCGCAAGATGGACAGGAATACTCATGTAAGTGGTAATGCCAAGTGCTTTTGCGGCTTCACACTCGGGCCAACGTTCGGGCACGTCATTGCTGAACATCGTGTCACTATCCAGCGCACGTTTGCACAGCGTCTCATCCCATGGGACGCTCAGCCCCTCCGGGATCGTCATCTGTTTGCTGTTGCGGGCGTAGAGGATGTGCTGCAGCCGCGCCTCGATATCCACCTTCGTCAGGTAGGTCGACTCCATGTCGGTGACAATTTCCAGCATCTCCAGCAGCTGGCGAACGAGGCTTTCAAGGGATTGCTCGGTGGCAAGGGTTTCTGAAACGCGAGCGAGGATAAGGTCCGACATGACGTAGAATGACTCCCAGGCAGAAGACGTCTGCATCTGCATGTTATGCTGAGTTTTTAGGCTTCAGGCATAGTAAAACATGAATACAGAAAATTTAATATATGCAGGAAGCGGGGAGCAGGCGCGAAAAAAAGCCCCGTTGTTGAGACCGGGGCAAAGACATCTTGATTACGGAATGATGTTCTCTGGTCATATCGAGAACATGCCACACTATAATGCTGAAAAGTGCAGTTAAAATGGAGAAATCATGGAGAACGCGGCGATGACCCGTTACCCTTAGGGTGTAATGATGTCAAAAGGATCAATGAGATGAGATTTCTGCTTCTGACGCTGGCGCTTCCCCTGGCCGCCTGCACCGCAAAAACCACGCCACCCGATGCGCCGAAACCGCCGCACGTTATCGGTATGGCGAACCCGGCCTCCGTCTACTGCCTGGAGAAAGGCGGGGAACAGATCCCGGTTCAAAGCCCGCAGGGCGTTCGCACCGAGTGCAAATTACCGGGCGGGGAAGTGATCGATGAATGGACGCTCTATCGTCGCGATCATCCGCAGCCCACCAGGTGACAGACGGATACCGCCTGCGATACACTTCTCTTTAGGATTAATCTTAGCCAGTTTCTGGCGTTTGTTTCCGCGAGAGAAGTATGTTTCAGCTAAAACCGGGCAGCATGGCGATGATCGTGGGTGCCCGCACGGCGTCAGGCCGTCGCAATATTGGTAAATCTGTTGAGCTGTTTGGCCTTTGCCAGCCTGGCCTACGTTTCGTTAACCCGGTCAACGGCGTGATGACGCAATTACCGGCCACCGCAGATCGCGCGCTTTGGCTGGTGACGGGTGATGTCTACGCCTTCGATAACCAGCACGGCTTTGCGTTTGTCCGCGCCGAACATCTGATGCCGCTCACCCCGGATGACGCACCGCAAATTCTGGATGAACTGACGATCGGCTGATCACAGATGGCGCAGCCAGTCGGCTAAGACCAGGGCGTGATTTTGCTCCGTGTTTTTGGCAGCAAAGAGCAGGGTGACGGTCTGCCTGCGCGCCAGCGTCGCCAGACGCGCGCCCTCGTCAGCCTGCTGCGCCAACTCTTCCCGATAGGCCTGACTGAAGGCGGTGAAATCAATCGTTTCGCTATGAAAGGCCTTGCGTAGTTCCGTTGAGGGCGCGAGCGCTTTACACCATTCGTCATACACAAGGTCCGTTTTCTTAACGCCGCGCGGCCACAGCCTGTCCACCAGTACCCGATAGCCGTCGTCAGAGCCTGCCTGTTCGTAGACCCGTTTGCACTGAATCATGATTTCACCCTCCCAATTTAAGGTATTGTGATAATTGCAAAAGATCGGTAGTCTGAGGTTCCTTATGTTATCTGATAATACTCTGGCATAAGGAACCTTTCATGGAACACCTCCCGGTTAAAACGACGCTGCGCATTGCGCTGGTTGGCGATTACAATCCCAATGTTATTGCGCATCAGGCGATCCCGCTGGCCATTGACGACGCCGCCGCAGTGCTTGACCTCACTGCCGATTACGACTGGCTGGCCACGACGGAGCTGACAAGCTCTGAAGATCTGGTGGGCTACGATGCCATCTGGCTGGTTCCTGCCAGCCCCTACAAAAACACCGAGGCCGCTTTTATTGCCGCGCGCTACGCCCGTGAAAACAGCATCCCGTTCCTGGGCACCTGCGGCGGGTTCCAGCATGCGCTGATTGAGTATGCCCGAAACGTGCTTGGCTGGGCTGATGCGGCACACGCTGAGACGGATACCGAAGGCACCATGGTGATTGCGCCGCTGACCTGCTCGCTGGTGGAAAAAACCGATGCGATTGAACTGCGCAGGAATACATTGATTGCCAAAGCGTACGGCAAGCCGGAAATTGAAGAGGGATATCACTGTAACTATGGCGTGTCTCCAGCGTTTGCACAGGCGCTGGAAAACGGAGATATGTATGTGACGGGCTGGGACGATCAGGGTGAAATCCGTGCCGCGGAACTGGTCACGCACCCGTTCTTCGTGATCACCTTATTCCAGCACGAGCGTGCTGCGCTGGAAGGACGTCCGGTCGTGCTGGTACAGGCGATGCTGCGCGCGGCGCGCGGATAAAAAAGGCAGACCCGAGGGTCTGCCACACTGTTTAACGGGGCGCGATCTCCCGGTCTCGCCCGGCTAAGATGCCGCAGAGGGCCATTATCACGGCGGCCAGCGCGCAGCCCAGAAGCGGGATCCGCCAGTCTCCCGCGCTATCGTGTATTTTCCCCATTAGCGGAGGGCCGCAGGCGGCGAGCAGATAGCCAATCGACTGCGCCATGCCGGACAACGCCGCCGCCTGGTGTGCAGTGCTGGCGCGCAGACCGATAAACGTCAGGCCGAGGATCATCGTTGCCCCTGTGCCAAAGCCAAACACCAGCGTCCACATCACCGCCATGCCTGGCATAAACCATAATCCCGCCGCGCTTATCGCGCACATCAGCGCCACCGCGCCCGCGATCGCCCGCTGGTCTTTCAGACGGTGGAGGATCAGCGGAACGGCGAGTCCCGGCACGGCCGTAGCCAACTGCAACAGACCGTGCACCGAGCCAGCCTGCGCTTCGCTGTAGCCGTGGCTCAGCAGTATCGCCGGCAGCCAGCCGATGATGACGTAGTAAATCAGCGAGTTAATCCCCAAAAAGAGCGTGACCTGCCAGGCGAGGGCCGAGCGCCAGATCGCGCGGTTATGCAGCGCGCCTGCGCCCGTTACCGTTGCGACGTGTTTCTGACGCCACTGCGGTAGCCAGAGCAGCAATGCGACCAGCGGAAACGCCATCAGCATCAGCAGCGCGCCATGCCAGCCCGTACTCCCTTGTGCCAGGGGAACGATCATCGCTGAGCCAAACGCTGCCGAAACGCCCATCGTCAGGGAATAGGCGCCGGTGAGCTTCGCCACCTGGCCTGGAAAATCACGCTTAATTAATCCGGGTAACAGCACGTTCCCGAGCGCAATACCACACCCGACGATCGCCGTTCCGGTGAAAAGCAAAGCGGCGGAGGGCAGCGAGCGAACGGCAATCCCGGCGCAAATCAGCAGCAGGGCGATAAACAGGCTGCGCTCCATGCCGATACGCCGGGCAACGCCTGCGGCGAGCGGCGAGACGAGGGCGAAAGCCAGCAGGGGCAGGGTGGTCAGCAGACCGGTTTGCGCCGTGCTTAAGCCATAATCAAGACGAATGGTATCAAGCAGCGGCGCTGCGCCGGTAAAGGTGACGCGAAGCGTAGTGGCAATCATCAGGATGCCTGCAATCAACAGCGCGCCGTGTTTTCCTGAGGTGCGAATAGCAGTAGTCATTATGTTCTCATACGTTCAAGCGAGCGCACACAATACCGATTTTCTCAGCGGTTGAAATCAGGCTAAAATGACAGTTTATCGCTAATATCGGACAAACTGATGATTGGTCTGGGACTGGAAGGCTACGATCCAGATAGCCAGCACGATGCGGCCGTCGCATTTCGCATTCAGGTGGTGGCGGAGGAACAGTATATTCCCCGGCATCATCACCGTAAGGGGCAGCTGATTCTGGCTCTCGGCGGCGCAATTACCTGCGAAGTGGAAAATGCGATGCTGATGGTGCCGCCTCAGTATGCCGTCTGGATCCCCGGCCAGATGCCGCACAGCAACAGGGCCACGCCGGGCGCGCAGCTCTGCTTTTTGTTTATTGAGCCGGGGGCCGTCAGCCTGCCCGAGCGCTGCTGTACCCTGAAAATCTCCCCTCTGGTGCGGGAGCTGATTTTATCGCTGGCGGAAAAATCACGTGAGCAGCTCTCTCTTGCGACCACGTCGCGCCTGGTGGACGTGCTGTTTGACGAGCTGCCGCTCCAGCGTCAGGAGCATCTGCAGCTGCCCGTGTCGCCCCATCCCAAAATCAGGCTGATGAGCGAGAAGATGGCGGAAGAGCCCGCCGCCTGGCAGACGCTAACGCAGTGGGCGAGCCACTTCGCCATGAGCGAGCGCAATCTGGCGCGGCTGGTGGTGAAAGAGACCGGCTTAAGCTTTCGCCGCTGGCGCCACCAGCTGCAGCTGATTGTGGCATTACAGCACCTGATCGGCGGGAAATCGGTACAGCAGGTGGCCCAGTCACTGGGCTATGACTCGACCACCGCGTTTATCACCATGTTCAGGAAGGGACTGGGCCAGACGCCGGCGCGTTATATGGCCAGCCTGACTACGACTTCCCAATAAACAGCGAGACAAGGCCAGCCGCAATCAGCGGGCCGACCGGCACGCCGCGAAAGAGCGCCACGCCCAGCACGGTGCCCACCAGCAGACCCGCCACCAGCGAGGGCTGGCTGCTCATCAGCGTGACGCCGCGACCGCCCAGCCACGACACAAAAATCCCCACCGCGATCGCCACCAGCGATTTCCAGTTTACAAACGAGTGCAGCAGCGTTGAGGCGGGAAGGGTGCCGCTGGCAATCGGCGCCATCACCCCAATGGTTAAGATGATAATCCCGATGGTGAGGCCTTGTTTTTCTATCCACGGGAAAAAGGTATTTAACGGGGTCACGCGCACAATAATCAGCACCAGAATCGAGATGGCGACGGTAGTGTTATGGCTGATAAAGCCGAGCGCGGCGAGTGCCAGAAGAATGAGCAGAGTAGGGTCAAACATAGGGAATCCTTGCCAGAAAAATTGTTCTGTTTACTGTACGCGCAAACGCGGCAGAGAACAGTGTTAAAAAGATTTTGTCGTTGTCATAACCTTGTCATTTACGCGGATTAAAACGAAAGCAGATATCACAAAAGGGGTCGCCATCATGAACGATCACATGTTTGTGGAAACGCTGATTATCTCCTCATCGTTTTTCGCTATTGCCGTTATTCTCGTTGCCTCCGTGCTGTTTCTGGAACGAAAAGGCTGACAGGGCGTCAGCCATCGCAGTTACGCTTTATGGAAGGTGACGAGCTCAGGACGGGCGATGCGCAGGTAATCCTGGGTATCCATAATCACGGATTTCTCCAGCAGGCCGGCGTTAAACGCGATTTCGTCAAAGCGCTCGAACAGCAGCGGGTCGGCAACCAGTGCCAGATCAGGATGAAAGCTAAAGGGCGGGATAGCGCCGAAAACGCAGGCGGTCAGGGCATCGACTTCGGCCGGGCTGGCGAGGGAGGCCTTTAGCCCGCCAAAATGGCTGGCAAGCTGGCTCAGGTCAGCCTGCAGGTCGGCGGCCAGGATCGCCAGAACGTGTTTTTTTACGCCGTTTCCCTTCACCTTGCAGACCAGGGCTTTGGCGCCTTGCCGCAGATCGGTTCCGCGAATTTCACTTACCGCTTCACATTTCCCGACCGCCTCATGCTCCATGACGCGAAAACGCGCGCCCTGCTCGGTAAGTAAGGTAATGAGCTGCTGGTGGGTTCCTGTTCCAATAACGTCGTCAGTCATAACGATTTTCCCGGTGATAATCCAGTATGCAGCTCTCTACATTAGCACGGGATGAACAGGGTCGAAAGAAAACAGCCAGCGGGTTCGCTGGCTGTGGGTTTATGCGTTGCTGGTAGCAGACTGCTTGTGGAACAGCTCCCTGAACACCGGATAAATGTCATCCTGGTCACGGATATGCTGCATGGCGAAATTATCGAACATTGCCTGCAGATGCTCATACTCCCGCCACAGGGTCTGGTGCGCGCGACGGGTGATTTCGATATAGCTGTAGTAACGCACGACCGGCAGAATTTTCTTCGCCAGGATCTCGTGACACAGCGGCGAGTCGTCGGCCCAGTTATCGCCATCCGACGCCTGCGCGGCATAAATATTCCACTGCGCCGGGTCGTAGCGCTCTTTGACCACTTCATCCATCAGCTTCAGCGCGCTCGAGACGATGGTGCCCCCGGTCTCCTGCGAGTAGAAGAACTCATGTTCATCCACCTCCTTCGCCTGGGTGTGGTGGCGGATATAGACTACCTCCACGTTCTTATAGGTTCTGCTCAGGAACAGATAGAGCAGGATATAAAAACGCTTCGCCATATCTTTGGTGGCCTGATCCATCGAGCCGGACACGTCCATCAGACAGAACATCACCGCCTGGCTGGAGGGCTCAGGGCGTTTTTCGTAGTTCTTGTAGCGCAGGTCGAAGGTGTCGATAAACGGTACCCGTTCGATCTTCGCCCTCAGCTCTGCAATCTCTTTACGCAGGCGCTCCTCTTCCAGCAGTTGCGCCGGTTCCGTGTTTTCCACCACCTTCAGGCTACTCTCCAGCTCGCGCAGTTCGCGACGTTTGCCTGCCGTCATGGCCGTGCGTCGCGCCAGCGAATTCTGCAACGAACGCACGACGCTGATGTTGGCGGGCACGCCGTTGGCGGTATAACCCGCGCGGTGGGTTTTATATTCATTAAGCTGACGATGCTGATTCTTTTTCAGATTCGGCAGCGCCAGGTCTTCGAACAGCAGGTCGAGATATTCATCTTTCGAAATCTGGAAGACAAATTCGTCCTGACCTTCACCGTCCTGGCTGGCCTGTCCCTGACCGCTTCCTGAACCACCGCCGCCGCCCTGAGGGCGCTCAATTCTGTCGTTCTGAACGAAGTGGTCATTACCTGGGTGTACGCGATGGCGCAGGCCGCCTCGCCCCTGATGAAACATCGGTTCGCTGATGTCATCGGTGGGGATGGAGACAGACTCGCCGCTGTCGACGTCGGTCACCGAGCGTTTGTTGATGGCCTCGGAGATAGACTGTTTAATTTGCGCTTTATAACGACGCAAGAAGCGCTGGCGGTTTACCGTGCTCTTGTTTTTGCCGTTAAGACGCCGGTCAATAAACCAGGTCATATACCCCCCGTACTGCATTTGCCAACTTGCATTTTGTAGGCCCGGCAGGCGCTAACCGCCGCCGGGCACTTGTTTTAAGACGATTTACGCACGCGCAGGTACCATTCGCAGAGCAGGCGGACCTGTTTGCGGGTGTAGCCTTTTTCCATCATACGGTCGACAAAATCGTCGTGTTTTTTCTGTTCATCGGTTGAGGTTTTGGCGTTAAACGAGATCACCGGCAGCAGCTCTTCGGTATTGGAGAACATTTTCTTCTCAATGACCGTGCGCAGTTTCTCGTAGCTGGTCCAGTTCGGATTGCGCCCGTTGTTATGCGCTCTGGCGCGCAGGACGAAGTTCACAATCTCATTACGGAAGTCTTTCGGGTTGCTGATCCCGGCAGGCTTCTCGATTTTTTCCAGCTCCGCGTTCAGGGATTCACGGTCAAACAACTGGCCGGTATCCGGGTCGCGGTACTCCTGATCCTGGATCCAGAAGTCAGCGTAGGTGACATAACGGTCGAAAATGTTCTGCCCGTACTCTGAATAGGACTCCAGGTAGGCCGTCTGGATCTCTTTGCCAATGAACTCGGCGTATTTCGGGATCAGGTAACCTTTCAGGAACTCAAGGTAGCGTTCAGCCTGCTCCTGCGGGAACTGTTCGCGTTCAATTTGCTGCTCCAGCACATAGAACAGATGAACCGGGTTGGCCGCCACTTCCGCATGGTCGAAGTTAAAGACGCGGGAGAGGATCTTAAACGCGAAGCGCGTGGACAGACCGTTCATCCCTTCATCAACCCCGGCGTAGTCGCGGTATTCCTGATACGATTTCGCTTTCGGATCGGTATCCTTCAGGCTCTCACCGTCATACACGCGCATTTTCGAATAGATGCTGGAGTTTTCCGGCTCTTTCAGGCGCGAAAGGATGGAGAAGCGTGACAGCGTTTCCAGGGTGCCTGGTGCGCACGGCGCATGCACCAGCTCACTGTGGTTAAGCAGTTTCTCGTAAATTTTGATCTCTTCGGAGATCCGCAGGCAGTAAGGCACCTTGACGATGTACACGCGGTCAAGGAAGGCCTCATTGTTTTTGTTATTACGGAAAGTCACCCATTCAGATTCGTTCGAGTGGGCAAGAATGATCCCGTTAAACGGCAGGGCAGAGATACCTTCCGTCCCGTTGTAGTTTCCTTCCTGAGTCGCCGTCAGCAGCGGATGCAGCACCTTGATGGGCGCTTTAAACATCTCGACGAATTCCATAATCCCCTGGTTAGCCCGGCACAGCGCGCCCGAGTAGCCGTAGGCATCCGGGTCGTTTTGCGCGAAGTTTTCCAGCTTACGGATGTCGACCTTACCGACCAGCGCCGAAATATCCTGGTTATTCTCATCACCGGGTTCCGTTTTGGCGATGGCGATCTGTTCCAGGATCGACGGCCAGACTTTCACCACGCGGAATTTGGTGATGTCGCCACCAAACTCGTGCAGGCGTTTGGCCGCCCACGGGGACATGATGGTGCCGAGGTAGCGACGCGGGATGCCGTACTCTTTATCCAGAATCTGCGCATCTTCCTGCGGATTGAACAAGCACAGCGGATGGTCATTCACCGGGCTGCGCTCGCCGTTGGCGCTCAGCACATAGATAGGCACACGCTGCATCAGCGACTTCAGGCGTTCCGCCAGCGAGGATTTACCGCCGCCCACGGGGCCGAGTAAATAGAGGATCTGTTTCTTCTCTTCCAGACCCTGAGCGGCATGCTTCAGGTAGGAGACAATCTGTTCGATGGCATCTTCCATACCATAGAACTCTTCAAACGCCGGGTATCGGGCGACCACCCGATTCGAAAAGAGACGGGAAAGCCGGGGTTCCAGGGCAGTGTCAACCATGTTTGGCTCACCAATAGCCATTAATAGCCGTTCTGCCGCATTGGCATAGGCACTGCGATCTTGCCGACAGATGGTAAGAAACTCCTGCAGTGTGAACTCTTCGTCCTTGGCAGCTTCATAGCGCTGGCGATAGTGATCGAATATATTCATGGCATGCCGTCCTTTCGTTTTTTAGCACAGGATAAGAGCCGTTCGTATGAGTAGTGGAGGCTCCCGGAAGAGAATCTCTCGCACCTCACTGCCAGAGCAGCAACCTGTGTGCCAGGTCAGACGCTAAGAACCGCAGGTGTTCAGGAAAACTCTTCTTAAATTAAAGCGTAGATGGCATTTGCAAAACTTGCATGCCCATAAAATCTACTTTCAATGACATATCAATAACTCATCCAAAAATTTCCACTCTGGTAATAAGGCAAAAGCACGTTTTTCATTCAGTGGTCATGTAAATGAAAGCAGGTTGTCATCTGATAAGTTAAAAATAATGGGTTAATCGGACTGATTAGCAGGCAAAAAATTTTGGGATGTACGGGAATGGCGGTTACACTTCACCCGCTGATTATTTGACTACAGGAAAGAATGGATTGTGACCAAACTCAAACTTCTGGCATTAGGCATCCTTGCCGCGACCGCAGTAAGCACCGCACAGGCGGAAAGTCAGTGGACGGTTGGCGCGGGTGTTGGCGTCATTAACAGCCCGTACAAACAGTATGACCGTGATGTTTACCCTGTTCCCGTTATCACCTATGAAGGGGATAACGTCTGGTTCCGTGGGCTCGGCGGCGGCTACTATCTGTGGAATGATACGGCCGATAAGCTCTCCATCATGGCCTACTACGATCCGACGCACTTCAAGCCGGGTGACAGCGACAGCCACGCGCTTCGCCAGCTCGACAAGCGTAAAAGCTCAATGATGGCCGGCCTCTCTTATGTGCATAACACCCAGTATGGCTTCCTGCGTACAGCCCTGGCAGGCGATACGCTGGATAACAGCAACGGTTTTATCTGGGACCTGGCGTGGTTGTACCGCTATACCAACGGTGCTTTGACTCTGACCCCGGGGATTGGTGTGCAGTACAACAGCGAGAACTACAACGACTACTATTATGGCGTCTCTAAAAACGAGTCCCGTCGTAGCGGTCTGAAGAGTTACAGCGCAGATGACGGCTGGGATCCGTACCTGGAGCTGACCGCGAGCTATAACTTCCTCGGCGACTGGAGCGTGTACGGTACTGGCCGTTATGAGCGTCTGAGCGATGAAGTGAAGGATAGCCCGATGGTCGATAAGTCCTGGGCAGGCATCTTCTCTGTCGGTGTGACCTACAAGTTCTGATTGTGCACTCAAAGTGTGCAATTGATGCATTAAAACGGGGCGCATGCGCCCCGTTTGCTTTAGTGTGGTGCAGCGAGATTATCGCTTAACAATGCGGATCGTCTGCCCTAAACGAGATGGCTTTTCTTCACTCGCTTTCTGCGGGGTGGTCACGCAGGCGGTTTCCACGCAGACGAACGTTTTATAACCGTCGTCAGGCACGTCGGCCATGCTGACAGACAGCGCCGGACCCGGGTTCCAGCCCACCACGTTGCTATGGTGGTGATGTACCACCTCGATGCCGCGGTTCAGGGCACCGTCGTGGATCATGCTGCATGCTTCCGGATGCAGATAGACGCGGTCGGTACGGTCAGGAAACGCCTGAACGCCGTCACTCAGCTTCCCTTCTTTGGCGTTATCGACTTTGTCGATAAAGGTATCGCCAAGGCCGCTCACCTTCACTGCGCTGATGTCACCCACGTTGAAATAGGTGTGCAGGGCGGAGGTGGTTTCAAACTCGCCATGGGCTTCCAGTTCGATTTCACAGGTTTTACCCAGCTTAAAGCGGGCGTACAGGGTGAAATCATGCGGCCAGAGGGCGCGAGTTTCATCGTTAGCCTGCAGCTCAAAGGTCAGCACGGCGCCGTTGTCGTCTTCGTTATGCGCTTTCAGAGTCCACTGCTGGTTACGGGCAAAACCGTGAGAAGGCAAACCCGGCTGTGCGGACGGGCCGAACCACGGCCAGCAGATCGGTACGCCGCCGCGAATCGCCGCCCCTTTTTTGAAAGAGGTCGCATCGCTCAGCCACAATCCCTCTGCTTCACCTTCGGGTTTCCAGGAGAGCAGGTGGGCGCCGTTCAGCGCCACGGAGGCCTTAACGCGTGGATGGTCAACGACGATAACGTCAGCACCGTCAATCTGGCGGCGGGAGAGCACAGGGGTAAGTTGTTCGACTACCGGAAGTGCAAAAATTTTATTAATCATTAAGCAATCCTCTGTCTTATAAATAAAAAAGGCGACCGAAGTCGCCTTTTTGGATCAAACACTCATCTCAACTTATTTGGAGATGTGAGCGATCAGGTCCAGTACTTTGTTAGAGTAGCCGGTTTCGTTGTCGTACCAGGATACCAGTTTAACGAAGTTGTCGTTCAGTGCGATACCTGCTTTAGCATCAAACACGGAAGTGCACACTTCGCCGTTGAAATCGGTAGAAACAACGTCGTCTTCGGTGTAGCCCAGAACGCCTTTCATTGCGCCTTCGGAAGCAGCTTTGATTGCTTTCTTAATTTCTTCATAAGAAGCAGCTTTTTCCAGACGAACGGTCAGGTCAACAACGGATACGTTAGGAGTTGGAACGCGGAACGCCATACCAGTCAGTTTGCCATTCAGTTCTGGCAGTACTTTACCTACAGCTTTAGCCGCACCGGTAGAGGATGGGATGATGTTCTGAGCCGCGCCACGGCCGCCGCGCCAGTCTTTGTGAGACGGGCCATCAACGGTTTTCTGAGTAGCGGTGGTTGCGTGAACGGTAGTCATCAGACCTTCGATGATGCCGAAGTTGTCGTTGATAACTTTAGCCAGCGGTGCCAGGCAGTTGGTGGTGCAGGATGCGTTAGACACGATATCCTGGCCAGCGTAAGTTTCGAAGTTTGCACCACGAACGAACATTGGGGTGTTGTCTTTGGAAGGACCAGTCAGAACAACTTTCTTCGCACCCGCAGTGATGTGTTTACGTGCAGTTTCGTCGGTCAGGAAGATACCGGTTGCTTCAGCAACAACGTCAACACCAATTTCGTTCCATTTCAGGTTAGCTGGGTCTTTCTCAGCAGTAACGCGGATGGTTTTGCCATTTACAACCAGGTGGCCGTCTTTCACTTCAACGGTGCCGTCGAAACGACCGTGAGTTGAGTCGTACTTCAGCATGTACGCCATGTATTCAGCGTCCAGGAGATCGTTGATACCAACGATTTCGATGTCAGAACGTTTCTGAGCAGCACGGAAAACAATACGGCCGATACGGCCAAAACCGTTGATACCTACTTTGATAGTCATATATTCCACCAGCTATTTGTTAGTGAATAAAAGGTTGCCTGTAAAATTACAAAAACCTTACGCAGCGTCAAGCGGAATCGTGTCAATCATTGCGACAAATCAATCCTGTGACTAACGTTTGTGCGACTGACTCGCCTCACTTTCCCTTTGAGCTTGCAACCACATGGGGGCTGCGCCCGGAATTTTAAAGTCCTCGCAGGATAAAAATGTGAAAGTGATCACAATTGCCTGACCGCCTTTTCGCGACACATAAGTTTAGATCAAAAGTGCACGCAAGGGTGTTAATGTTTTGTTAGAATGCGGGGTAAAAGATGTCTGTTTCTACAGCGAGATGTAAGCATATGTCGAACCAACGTAACCCTGACGATTTGAAAAAAAACCTCACAGAAATGCAGTTTTACGTGACGCAGAACCACGGAACGGAACCCCCGTTCACCGGGCGTTTACTGCACAACAAGCGGGACGGTGTCTACCACTGCCTGGTCTGTGATGCCCCGCTGTTTAATTCACAAACGAAATTTGATTCGGGCTGCGGCTGGCCGAGCTTTTACGAGCCGGTGAGCGATGAGGCTATCCGCTATCTGACCGACTCGTCGCACGGCATGGTGCGCACGGAAATTCGCTGTGGCAACTGCGATGCGCACCTTGGACACGTGTTCCCGGATGGCCCTCAGCCAACGGGCGAGCGTTTCTGCGTGAATTCAGCCTCAATGAGCTTCACCGATGATGAGAATGGCGACCAGATCAAGGGTTGAAAAAACGATTCAGCAAATTATTCCTTCGAAAGGGCGGGATTGTGAATATTGAAGACATGATTAGCGGTATGACGCCGGAAATTTATCAGCGTCTGGTCACCGCCGTAGAGCTGGGAAAATGGCCCGATGGCGTCGCGCTGACCCCGGAGCAGAAAGAGAACAGCCTGCAGCTGGTGATGCTGTGGCAGGCGCGCAACAACACCGACGCGCAGCACATGACGATCGACACCCGTGGCCAGATGGTGATGAAGAGCAAGCGTGAGCTGAAAGAGGACTTCGGTATCACGCCGAAGCCGATTGCGACTTTCAAATAAGGCTCTCCCTGTAGGCCGGGTAAGCGTGAGCGCCACCCGGCACACTACACCTTAGTGTGGGATCCCAAGCGACGCCGCCAGCTGCTTCGCTAACTGGTTTTCGTCATCCGCGCCGTACTCCCAGAACATCGCTCCGGCGAGCCCTTTCTCTTTGATGTAGTCCGCTTTGATCGCCACAGATCGCGGGTTTTCATACGAAATCGCAAACAGCGCGCTGCCATCGGCACCTTTCACCGAGAGCCACGGCACCTTTGCCTGGTCGTCCCAGTGTTCAGTAAAGCGTTTCTGCGGATCGTTCAGCAGCTTTTTGACGATATCGTTGTACTTCACGTAGGTATCTTTGGTCAGGTCATAGCCGAGTGATTTGAATAACCCAATCTCCTGCGGCCCGAAGTAGGGCTGAGTGGCCGGATTTTTTTGCGCATCGGGTTTCGTCCAGTCAATGCCCGGCTCCACGGCGCGTTTCGGTACGCGGCCATAGAAACCAATCCCGAGATTCATCTGCTGCGGCTTGAGTCCGGCGGCCAGATAGTTGTTCACCACAAAATCAACGCTGTATTTGTCCGCGGCGGCCACCGTCGGCCAGGTGCTGGAGTCATACAGGTTGGCATTGAAGTACTGCGTACCGTACGCCATGTCGTAGGTCATCAGGTTGATGTAGTCGAGCAGGGGCGCAATGGCTTTCACATCCACCCAGCTTTTCGGACTTTCCGCATTCGCGCCTACCGCAATGGTCACCAGCTTTTTATGCCCGAACGCGTCGCGCATCTCCTTCAGCAGGGCGGTAAAGTTATCCCGGTCGGCGGGCTGGCTTGCCACCAGCCCCCAGGCGCCGTTGACCGGATACTCCCAGTCGAGATCGATCCCGTCCAGACCATATTTTTCGACAATCTCCTGTGCGGAGCGGATGAACACCGCGCGGCTCTCTTGGGTTGCCGCTGCGCCAGAGAAGCCACGCGCGCCCCAGCCGCCGACGGAGAGCAGGACCTTAAGATTTGGGTTTTGCTTACGCAGAGTGGGGATTAAGGCCAGATCGGACGCCACTTTTGGCGATAGCCAGATTTGATGCAGCTTCGCCGGATCTTTCAGCGCGGCGTTGGTTTCGTCTTTTTCGTCGTTATAGACCAGACCAAACGAGTAGTTCAGGTGGGTGATCTGGCGAACGTCCAGTATATTGATATCGCCACCCGGTCCGGCGGTGACATCGCCACCCCCGTTAAAGTAGCCCACGGACATCAGGGAACTGGCGGAGGCAACTGACGCGCAAAGCAAGGGTAATGCTGCCAGCAAGGGCAAACGTTTCATACAAGTTCCTCTTTGACTTAATAAAATTAACCACGCCACGGAAAAGGCGTGGCGAAAAAACAGCCTAAAGAGAATAGCATTGCCGCTTCGCTGAGGCTGCGAGGGAGTTCACTTTATGGGAGATCGGAGGGGGTTTGCCGGGTGGCGCTGACGCTTACCCGGCCTACAAAACCAAAGAAGTAGGCCGGGTAAGGCGCAGCCGCCACCCGGCTTAAAAGGCCTAAGCCTGCGTTTCCAGCCAGTCTTCGAGCGTATACAGCGTCGCGCCTTCCGCAGCCATATCCATAAACGCCTGGGCGCTGTCCTGCGGGTGAATGTTCACCCCGCGGCAGCCGTCGGTGATGACGCTGACGGTGTAGCCTAACTGAAGCGCGTCCAGCACGGTGAACTTCACGCAATAGTCCGTTGCCAGCCCCAGCACAATCAGCTCCGTGATTTCGTGGTGACGTAACCACGCATCAAGAGCGGTTTTCTGACGATGCCCGTTATCAAAAAACGCGCTATAGCTGTCGATAGCCGGGTTTTCGCCTTTGTGGAACACCGCATCGATGGCCTTTTGATTCAGGAGCGGATGCAGCGCCGCACCTTCCGTCTGCTGTACGCAGTGATCCGGCCAGAAAGTTTGCGCCAGCCCGTCGAGTTCACCCTGGGTGAAGGGCTCGACATTGTGCTGGCTGGCAAAGCTGCCGTGATTTGCCGGGTGCCAGTCCTGGCTTGCGACAACTGCTTCACCGCGGGCTTTGCACCAGTCAATCAGCGTGTTGGCCACGTCAACGGTGCTGTCACCTTCGGCGACGGCCAGCGCACCGCCCGCGCAGAAATCATTTTGCAAATCGACCAGGAGCAGGGCGCGTTGCTTCATGAGACCTCCTTATTCGTCAGGCGTCAGTTCGCCGCGCAGGTTTTGCATCATCGCGCTGCGAATGGACTGAATGTCCAGATCCTGACTCAGTAAATAGTGAAGTTTAGTCAGCGTTGCCTCAACGGTCATATCGAAACCGCTGATCACCCCCGCATGCGCCAGCGCGTTGCCAGTGGCATAGCCGCCCATATTCACTTTACCGGACATGCACTGGGTCAGGTTCACCACCACAATTCCACGCTCGCTGGCTTCCTGAAGCTCTTTCAGGAATTCACCGTTCTGCGGCGCATTGCCCACGCCGTAGGAGCGCAGGATCAGCGCCTTCACCGGCTGGCGCAGGAAGTTACGCACCACGTCCGCAGAGATACCCGGATAGATGGTGACCACGCCAATCGGTTGCGGAGTAATCGGATGAACAATCAGCTCGCCCGCGGTGTTCGGCGCAGGAGGGGTTCCCAGACGACGGATATGAATACCGGCCTCCAGCAGCGGCTGCAGGTTAGGTGAGGCAAAGGCGTCAAAGCCGTCGGCGTGGGCTTTGGTGGTGCGGTTACCGCGATACAGACGATTGTTAAAGAACAACGACACTTCGTTAATCGGGTAATTCGCCGCCACGTACAGGGAGTTCAGCAGGTTGATCTGCCCGTCGGAGCGCAGCTCCGCCAGCGGGATTTGCGACCCGGTGACGATAACCGGCTTGCTCAGGTTCTCCAGCATGAAGGAGAGCGCCGAGGCGGTAAACGCCATGGTGTCGGTACCGTGCAGGATCACGAAGCCGTCGTACTGGTCGTAATGGGCTTTAATGTCATCCGCGATGTGCTGCCAGTCTTCCGGCGTCATGTCGGAGGAGTCCATCAGCGGCTCGTATTCGTGGATGGTAAAGTCAGGCATTTCCGGACGGTGGAATTCGGGCATCAGCGCAAGCTGACGCTGCAGGTGGCCGGAGACGGGGATATAGCCATTTTCGGAGCGCTGCATACCGATGGTACCGCCAGTGTAGGCTACATAAATCGATTTCTTCTGCATGGTAGTGAGTTCTTGTTCTTCAAAAGAAAAAAATCCCCTCTTCGCGGGAAGAGGGGACGGTTTTTAACGGACGTTCGCGCAGGTCAGGCAAAACGCGTAACGACTCTGTGGATCGTTAAAGGCCGCAAGCTTATCGCTTTCCGCCTTCATCGCTTTTGCCGCCGTGGCGACCGGCGCAGGCAGGTAAGCCTGCAGCGCCTCCGGCAGCATGGCGCGTACCGAGCCGGACATGCTGTCCATGACCATATCGAAGAACGACGGTTCGTCCTGGTAATACTCGATATGCCACTGCTTCAGCTTCGCCAGTTCGGCGGCTTTCTTCACCGCGTCATCGAAGTCACCCAGGCTGTCCACCAGTCCGTTGCTCTTCGCATCCTGACCGGTCCAGACGTGGCCCTGTGCAATCTGGTCGATCTGCTCAGGCGTCTTTTTACGCGAGTCTGCGACCAGGGTGATAAAGCGTTTATAGCCGTTCTCAATGCTGAGCTGCATCATCTCAGAGACTTCCGGCGGCAGGGATTTGGTCACCGAGACATCCGCCAGCGGAGAAGTCGCTACGCCGTCGGTATGCACGCCCAGAGAATCCAGGCTGTTCTCTACGGTGTTGATCACCCCGAAGATACCAATCGAGCCGGTCAGCGTGCTTGGGTTAGCCACGATGTAGTTGGCTGGCGTGGAGATCCAGTAACCTCCGGAGGCGGCCATTCCGCCCATTGAGACGACGACCGGCTTACCGGCGGCGCGCGCCGCGGCCAGTTCAGCGCGGATCACTTCGGAGGCGCTGACGCTACCGCCAGGGCTGTTGACCCGCAGGACAATCGCCTTCACTTTCGGATCCAGGCGCGCATCGCGGATTTGTGACGCGGTAGTATCGCCGCCCACGTTCCCCGGGGTCTCCTGACCGTCCATAATCGCACCGTTAGCAAAGACCACCGCGACGCTGTCACCGTTCTCATCCGGTTTCTTCGTCGAGTAATCATACATGCTGATGGCACTGTAATTTTTGTCCTCTTTGCTCCAGCCAAACTGTTTGCTCAGGGATTTTTCAATCTCGGCGCTGGTGCCCAGGGCATCAACCAGTTTGTTATCGAGCGCATATTTCGCGGTATCGCCGTCAACCTTACGCAGGCCTGCCAGCACGCCCTGCGCGCCAGGGAACACCTGTTCAGGCGTAATCTGACGGTTCGCGGCAACGGTGCCCAGATAGTTCTGCCACAGCTCACCAATCCAGCGGCTGTCCGCTTCGCGGGCGGCAGGGGACATATCGTCGCGGATAAACGGCTCCACGGCAGATTTGTACGTACCGACGCGGAAGACGTGGGTGGTGACCTTCAGCTTATCGAGCAGCGATTTGTAGTACAGGCCGTTGGTGGCAAAGCCGTGCAGATCGACCGTACCCTGTGGGGAGAGCCAGATCTTATTGGCGAAGCTCGCCAGATAATATTGTCCCTGGCTGTAGCTGTCGCCCACGGCAATCACCGGCTTGCCGCTGTCGCGGAATTCGCGCAGCGCTTTACCGATGTACTGCATAGACGGCTGATCGCCGCCGGCAAAATCTTTCAGATCCAGCACGATGCCGGTGATGTTGCGGTCATCTTTGGCCTGACGGATGGCATCGACGATATCGAACAGGGAATTTTCCTGCAGACGGTCTGAAGTGGCGCCAAACAGCTGACGGCTGATTACGCCCAGACGGTTGCTGGCTGACGGTTTATCAACGATTACGCCGGTGATATCAAGTAACAAGGCCCCGCGAGTCGAATGCTGCGCCTGATTCGCGTTGCTGATGTGCATCCAGATACCCGCGCAAACCAGAACCAGCAGGATGAAGAAGATGTTCATCACCAGGTTGCGGACGAAGTTGAGCAGTCGCCACGTCCATTTAAAGAAACCGGCAATAATTCGCCAAAGGGTTCGCATGTATTCTCCCTAACCAGAAAATGACTGTTTCCGTCGCCACTGGACGGTAATGTTGGGTTATCGTAATGACCCAACCGCCACTTGTCAGCAGGAATCGCCTGCCAGGCTGTAACAAAATCTGCCGTCGTGTTAATTTTATGAGTAAATTTCAAGAAAGGAGTTAACCAATGGACGCACTCGAACTGCTTGTTAACCGCCGTAGCGCTTCCCGTCTGGCCGAACCTGCCCCGGCAGGCGAGCAGCTGGAGAACATTCTGCGGGCCGGCATGCGTGCCCCCGATCATGGCACACTGCAGCCGTGGCACTTCTTTGTAATTGAAGGCGAAGGACGCGATCGTTTCAGCCAGCTGCTGGAGCAGGGGGCGCTGGCCGCAGGGCAGGATGAGAAGGGGATCGACAAGGCGCGTAATGCCCCGTTCCGCGCCCCGATGATCATCGCCGTCGTGGCAAAATGTCAGGCGGGCCATAAGGTGCCGGTCTGGGAGCAGGAAATGTCCGCGGGCTGTGCGGTGATGGCGATGCAAATGGCCGCCGTCGCGCAAGGCTTCAACGGTATCTGGCGCACCGGTGCGCTGACCGAAAGCCCGGCGGTCCGTGACGGTTTTGGCTGCGGTGAGCATGACAAAATTGTCGGTTTCCTCTACCTCGGCACCCCGCAGCTTAAAGCCTCCAGCACCATCAGCGTGCCGGACACCACGCCTTTCGTCAGCCGCTTCTGATAACGCACGCTAAACTGTCTGGATTCTGAGCATCTGCCGCAGAATTCAGACAGTCATACTTACCTCTTTATGGAATGAGCGCTACCATAGCGCGATTGAGATGACAGGAGACGTCCATGAGCGAGCAAACCATTCGTTTAACGCAGTACAGCCACGGAGCCGGTTGCGGTTGTAAAATTTCCCCGAAAGTGCTGGAGACCATCCTTCACAGTGAACAGGCGAAGTTTGTCGACCCGAACCTGCTTGTCGGCAATGAAACGCGCGACGATGCTGCAGTTTATGACTTAGGTAACGGCACCAGCATTATCAGTACCACCGACTTCTTTATGCCGATTGTCGACAATCCGTTCGATTTCGGGCGCATTGCGGCCACCAACGCCATCAGTGATATCTTTGCCATGGGCGGTAAGCCGATTATGGCGATCGCCATTCTGGGCTGGCCGATCAACACCATCCCGCCGGAAGTGGCTCGTGAAGTGATTGATGGCGGCCGTTTCGCCTGCCAGCAGGCAGGAATTGCGCTGGCCGGTGGTCACTCTATCGATGCGCCGGAGCCTATCTTCGGCCTGGCCGTCACCGGTGTGGTGCCGACCGAACGCGTGAAGCGCAACAGCACCGCGCAGGCGGGCTGCAAGCTGTTCCTCACCAAGCCGCTGGGCATTGGCGTGCTGACCACCGCCGAGAAAAAGTCCCTGCTGAAACCGGAGCACAAAGGGCTGGCAACCGACGTCATGTGCCAGATGAACCTCGCCGGTGCGGCGTTCGCCAATATCGACGGCGTGAAGGCGATGACCGACGTGACCGGTTTTGGTCTGCTGGGGCACCTCTCCGAAGTGTGTCAGGGCGCGGGCGTGCAGGCGCAGGTCTGGTATCAGGACGTGCCGAAGCTGCCGGGCGTGGAGGAGTACATAGCTCAGGGCGCCGTTCCGGGCGGTACCCAGCGTAACTTCGCCAGCTATGGTCACCTGATGGGCGAAATGCCAGAAGAATGGCGCAACCTGCTGTGCGATCCGCAAACCTCCGGCGGCCTGCTGCTGGCGGTGACGCCGGACTCCGAAGCCGAGGTCCAGGCCACGGCCGCCGAATTCGGCATTACCCTGACGGCGATCGGCGAGCTGGTAACCGCGCGCGGTGGCCGACCGATGATTGAGATCCGTTAATTCGATGCGGTTGTTTATTGCCGAAAAGCCGAGCCTGGCCCGTGCCATTGCCGATGTGCTGCCTAAGCCGCATCGCAAAGGCGACGGCTTTATCGAATGCGGTAACGGGCAGGTGGTCACCTGGTGTATCGGTCACCTGCTTGAGCAGGCGCAGCCGGATGTCTATGACAGCCGCTACGCCCGCTGGAATTTGAACGATCTGCCCATCGTGCCGGAAAAATGGCGCCTGCAGCCCCGGCCTTCAGTCACCAAACAGCTCAACGTGATCAAGCGCTTCCTGCATGAAGCCGAAGAAATCGTGCACGCGGGTGACCCGGACAGGGAAGGGCAGCTGCTGGTGGATGAGGTGCTGGACTATCTGGAGCTGGCGCCGGAAAAGCGCCAGCAGGTGCAGCGCTGTCTGATCAACGACCTCAACCCACAGGCGGTCGAGCGAGCCATTTCGCGCCTGCGCGCCAACAGCGAGTTTATTCCGCTGTGCGTCTCGGCGCTCGCGCGTGCCCGCGCCGACTGGCTGTACGGTATCAACATGACCCGCGCCTACACCATCCTCGGGCGCAACGCGGGCTATCAGGGCGTGCTCTCCGTGGGGCGCGTGCAGACGCCGGTGCTGGGGCTGGTCGTGCGTCGTGACGAAGAGATTGAGAACTTCGTCGCTAAAGATTTCTTTGAGGTGAAAGCGCATATCGTCACGCCTAAAGACGAGCGCTTCACCGCCGTCTGGCAGCCGAGCGATGCCTGCGAGTCGTATCAGGATGAAGAGGGGCGTTTGCTGCACCGCCCGCTGGCGGATCATGTGGTTAACCGCATTACCGGACAGCCGGCTATCGTTACCAGCTATAACGATAAACGGGAATCAGAACCCGCGCCGCTGCCGTTCTCGCTGTCGGCCCTGCAGATCGAGGCCGCGAAGCGCTTCGGCCTCAGCGCGCAGAACGTGCTGGACATCTGCCAGAAGCTCTATGAAACCCACAAGCTAATCACCTATCCGCGTTCAGATAGCCGCTATCTGCCGGAAGAGCATTTTGCCGGTCGTCATTCGGTGATGAACGCCATTAGCGTGCATGCGCCGGATCTGCTGCCGCAGCCGGTGGTGAACCCGGACACCCATAACCGCTGCTGGGACGACAAAAAGGTGGACGCCCACCACGCGATTATCCCGACGGCGCGCGCCAGCAACGTCAATCTGACCGACAACGAAGCAAAGGTCTATAACCTGATCGCCCGCCAGTACCTGATGCAGTTCTGCCCGGACGCGGTGTTCCGCAAATGCGTGATCGAACTGGAAATCGCGAAAGGGAAATTCATTGCGAAAGCCCGTTTCCTTGCTGAAGCAGGCTGGCGCACGCTGCTGGGGAATAAAGAGCGTGATGAGGAGAACGACGGCACGCCGCTGCCGGTCGTTGCTAAAAATGACGAACTGCTTTGCGAGAAAGGCGAAGTGGTGGAACGTCAGACCCAGCCGCCGCGCCATTTTACCGATGCGACGCTGCTGTCCGCGATGACCGGCATCGCCCGGTTCGTGCAGGATAAAGATCTGAAGAAGATCCTGCGCGCCACCGACGGTCTGGGTACGGAGGCAACCCGCGCGGGGATCATCGAGCTGCTCTTTAAGCGCGGTTTTCTTGAGAAAAAGGGGCGCTATATCCATTCGACCGAGCCGGGCCGCGCGCTGATTCACTCCCTGCCTGAGCTGGCCGCCAGGCCGGACATGACCGCGCACTGGGAGTCGGTGCTGACGCAGATCAGCGAGAAGCAGTGTCGCTATCAGGACTTTATGCAGCCGCTGGTGGGGACGCTTTACCAGCTGATCGATCAGGCGCGCAGCACGCCGGTGAAGCGCTTCAGAGGGATGGTTGCACCAGGCGCGGGTGCGAAGAAACCGTTTAAAAAGAAAAAGAGCGCGGCCGCCTCTTAATCCGTAGGCCGGGTAAGGCAAAGCCGCCACCCGGCGAAAGACAGCTCTGCGGCTTGAAAAAAGCCCGGTGGCGGCTACGCCTTACCGGGCCTACAGGGCGAGAACGCAGCGAAAACTTAAATCACACCCTGCCCAATCATCGCATCCGCTACCTTCACGAACCCGGCGATATTCGCCCCGCGCACGTAGTTGGTTTGCGATGCTTCACCGCCGTACTCCACGCACGCATGGTGAATATCCAACATGATATGGTGCAGGCGCGCGTCCACTTTTTCCGCCTTCCAGCCAAGACGCGCGGCGTTTTGCGCCATCTCGAGGCCGGAGGTTGCGACGCCGCCCGCGTTGGCGGCCTTGCCCGGTGCAAACAGCACGCCTGCCTCCAGGAACAGGTCCGTCGCGTCGATCGTGGTCGGCATGTTTGCCCCTTCGGCGACCGCTTTTACACCATTGCTAATTAACGTGCGCGCGGCTTCAGCATCCAGCTCGTTCTGCGTGGCGCACGGCAGGGCGATATCCACCGGCACGCCCCACGGCTGTTTACCTTCGAGGTAGGTCAGGCCAAACTCCCGGGCGTAATCCGCTACGCGTCCATCGCGGCTGGCTTTGATTTCACACAGGCGCGCCAGCTTCTCTGCCGTGAAGCCCGCTTCATCCACCACCGTTCCGCTGGAATCAGAGGCGGTCACTACGCGAGCGCCAAACTGCATCGCTTTCTCAATTGCGTACTGCGCCACGTTACCGGAGCCGGACACCGCGACGCGCATACCTTCGAAACCTAAGCCGTGGCGCTTGAGCATGGCTTCGGTGAAGTAAACCAGGCCGTACCCGGTCGCTTCCGGGCGGATCAGGCTCCCGCCAAACGACAACCCTTTGCCGGTAAAGACGCAGGCGCTGTTGTTGGAGAGCTTTTTCATCATCCCGGCCATAAAGCCCACTTCACGTCCGCCCACGCCGATATCACCGGCAGGCACGTCGGTGTCAGGACCAAGATGGCGATAGAGTTCGGTTATCAGCGCCTGGCAGAAACGCATCACTTCGCCTTCGCTTTTGCCTTTCGGGTCGAAATCGCTGCCGCCTTTCCCGCCGCCCATGGGCAGCGTGGTCAGCGCGTTTTTAAAGGTCTGCTCGAAGCCGAGGAATTTCAGAATCGACAGGTTCACGGACGGATGGAAACGCATGCCGCCCTTAAACGGACCGATGGCCGAGTTAAACTGTACGCGCCACGCGCGGTTAACCTGCACCTGGTTGCGATCGTCCACCCACGTCACGCGGAACTGGATCACGCGCTCTGGCTCGACAAGGCGTTCAAGCAAAGACATCTGGCGATAGCGCGGGTTTTGTTCAAGGAAGGGCCACAGGGTGGTCATCACTTCACGCACGGCCTGGGCGAACTCGCTCTGGTGCGGGTCGCGCTGCTGAACATGGGCAAGGAAACTTTCCAGAGAGCGTGTCTGATCCATAGATATAAGAACCTCTTATAATAATGTTTGTATATGACTTATGCGTTTTGTGTTGTTTTTTTGACTATACCACCCGTACTGCTTTGTCTGGCAAGCAGAAATTCAGGGCGAAAGGGAAATTAATGAAATGAGCTACGTCATAACTAAAAGCGATGACGAGATATATTAAAGGTTCCGCGCTGGTTTACCGTTATAGTCATTATCAAGGGAACAACAGGAAGATGTGTCTATGAACCGTTATCTACTGACCGCGTTATGTGTGATTTTTACCGCAGGTGCGCAGGCTGACCGCATTCGCCCGGACGTGGAAGTGAATGTGCCGCCGGAAGTGTTTAGCTCCAGCGGCCAGAATCAAACGGTGCAGCCCTGTAATCAGTGCTGCATCTATCAGAATCAGAACTACTCGGAAGGGGCCGTGGTGAAAGCGGAGGGCGTTCTGCTGCAGTGCCAGCGCGACGAGCGCGTTATTGGCACGAACCCGCTGGTCTGGCGTCGCGTAAAACAATAAACGCTTCCAGAAGGGGAATATCCGCGGGGGCTAAGGCGTAGCCGAACGCCTCTTCCGGCGTACACCACGCCAGCGCGCTGTGGTAGTGCGCCGTGAGCTCGCCGCTAAACGCAGGAACGTGCCAGGCGTGCAGGTTGATTAAGCGCTGCGAGACTTCGCGCTGGTGGCTGGCCACGTATTGCGCAGGGCGTGCTTCAATACCTAACTCTTCACGCAGCTCGCGGATAAGCGCCTCGGGCTGGGTTTCTCCCGCCTCGACTTTGCCGCCTGCAAATTCCCACATGCCCGGCTGGTCGGCGTGGGCAGGGCGCTGTGCCAGTAAAATTTTGTCGTCTTTTTCGATGATGGCGGCAACGACATCGAGTGTTTTCAGCATGGTCGTCAATAATTGATAGCAAAAAAAGACATATTATCGTGCCCTTTCTCAGAGTCCAGCTATCAGGAGAATCAGGTGAAAGAGACTACCGCCTGGGTTGCCCCTATCGAATCCCTTCCCGCCAGCCTTAAACCCATTGCCGTGATGCAGAAAAAACATTTTGGCGCCGTGCTGAATCCCACGCGCTGGTGGGGGCGCATGCCGCGTCTGTTCTGGCTGGTGGCGCTGTTCGTCGGTTTTCTGGAGCGTCGTCGCGCGCGCCTGACGCCCGTGCTTCGTTCGCTGCTCATGACGCGGGTGTCCCAGCTCTGCCACTGCGCTTTCTGTATTGATGCCAACAGCCTGCGGCTGGCCGAGCGCTGCGGGGCGCTGGATAAGGTGCAGGCCGTGAGCGACTGGCAGGGTTCCGCCTTGTTCACGGATCAGGAGCGCGCGGCGCTGGCCTACGCCGAGGCGGTGACCGCCACGCCGCCCCGGGCGGATGAGGCCATCAGAGCGGCGCTGAAGCGTCACTTTACGGATGACGCTATCACCGAGATGACGGCGCTCATTGCCTTTCAGAATCTCTCTGCCCGCTTTAACGCCGCGCTGGATATTCCGGCGCAGGGGCTGTGCGCCACCTTTAACGAGACGCCTCATGCTTGATCGCCACCTTCATCCGCGGATAAAACCGGCGCTGAATCGTCTGGTCTCCGTGCTGGACCGACCGGGAATAACGCCCGACGGATTAACCCTGACCGGGTTTGCCATCGGCGTGCTGGCGCTGCCGTTTCTGGCCCTTGGCTGGTATCCGGCGGCGCTGGTCGTCATCGTGCTGAACCGCCTGCTGGACGGTCTGGATGGGGCGCTGGCGCGCCGCAGAGGGCTGACCGATGCGGGGGGATTTCTCGATATTGCGCTCGATTTTCTGTTCTACGCCCTGGTGCCGTTTGGCTTTGCGCTGGCAGCACCCGTTGAGAATGCGCTGGCCGCGGCCTGGCTGTTGTTTGCGTTTATCGGGACCGGCAGCAGTTTTCTGGCGTTTGCGGCGCTGGCCGCGAAGCACGACATCGACAACCCCGGCTATGCGCACAAGTCGTTTTATTACATCGGCGGGTTAACGGAAGGGACGGAGACCCTCGCGCTGTTTGTGCTGTGCTGCCTCTTTCCGGCGCACTTTACGCTCTTCGCGTGGGTATTTGGCGCGCTGTGCTGGCTGACCACCACAACGCGCATCTGGAGCGGCTACGTGACGCTGAAGTCACTTAACCCTTAGAGCGCGCTTTCAGGCCCGCGTTCACCGGTCGTCACCGGGTTCTGCGGGTGACTGCTCCATTCGTACCAGCCGCCGTCATAGACGGCGATATTCTTCCAGCCCATCGCCCGGGCGTACATAAAGGTTTCAGACGCCCGCCAGCCGGTGCCGCAGTAAAACGCAACGTGCTGTTCCGGCAGAATATTCCAGCGCTTCCACTGAGCGGCGATGTCGTCAGCGCTGCGCATGGTGCCATCCGGGTTATGGAAATCCTCCATATGGGTAGCATCGCTGCCCGCGTGGCCCCAGCGGGCACCGGCAATTTCACCTTTTGGCTTGATGTAGCTGTAGCCGCTGGTTTCGCCGATGAACTCCGGCCACGAGCGGATGCTGACCAGGGAGGCATCCTGACGGTGCAGCATGCCGCGCGCTTGTTCCATATCCACCATCAGCTGCGGCTGACCGGGGATCGGCGCGCCAAAATCGGGGGCTGGCGTTACTTTACCTGGCGTGCCGCGCTCAACCGGCAGGCCTGCATCTGACCACGCCTTCCAGCCGCCGTCGAGAATACGCACATCCTTCACGCCCGCATACAGCATAATCTGCGCCACGCGCGCGGCGGCGTAGACGTCGCGGCCATACAAGATGATAGTGGTGTCGTGACGGATCCCGTGCTTCGCCAGCATCGCTTTCAGCTTGTCGTCGGAGACTTTATTCCACAACGGTTCGCTTTCCACCTCGTTGGTGTCGATATAGCCCGCGCCGGGAATGTGGTTCAGCAGGTAAAACTTCGGCGCGCCCCAGGCGGCTTCGATCACTTTCCAGTCGCCCGCCGGTGCGGCAGTCACGGGTTTACCCTGCTGGAGCCGGTGGATCCACTGTGGGTAAACCAGCTGTTCAAAGTGGGGCAGACGCTGAAGGCGGTCTGGGGTCTGCAGTGCGTCACTGAGCAGCGAAACGTGGCGGTATCCGGCTTTCTCCAGGCGGGCTTTCACCGCCTGGTTATCGTTCTCGTCGCCGTACAGCGCGATGGCCGTCGCAGGGGTAAGCTGATGCTGTTTGGCCCACAGCGCAATCTGCTCGTCGCTCATGGCGCTAAGCCAGGCGGCAGCAAGGTTGAGTGCGGTGGGTTCATGCCCGGAGGGGCCGCTAAGCGTCTGCGGCCAGCCGTTATAGAAGGCGCTGGCGCGTGTGTCGACAGGCGTGCCGTGCTGTGCCTGAAGCTGAGACAGCGTGATGGCGTTGGGCATATCAGCCGCCAGCGAGGAAAAAGAAGCGAGGCCGCAGAGCAGGGCCAGCGCGGTCAGTTGAGAAACACGTTTCATCGAATAACCTGACGTCAGTAAAAGAGGGGGGCATTGTCGTCTCTCCCGAATCGGAAAACATTGCGTTAGCACATTATTGCCAGCGAGAAATCTCAATCAGCTCGCCGCCGGGTGGAATATCGTCCTCATCGTGCGTGACCAGCACCACCGGAATATTGCGCGCGCGGACGGCGTCAAACACCCATGCCCGAAATGAGGCCCGCAACGCTTTATCGAGGCGGCTGAACGGTTCATCCAGCAGCAGCGCCTGCGGCTCCGCGAGCAGGGCCCGCAGCAGGCTGACCCGTGCGCGCTCCCCGCCGGAAAGGGTGGCCGGATCGCTGGCGTAATGGTCGCTCAGCCCGGCGGAATCCAGCGCCTGCGCGACCGCTTCCCGCCGCGCGCTGCCGGCGATCCGCTCAGGCAGCGCCAGCAGCAAATTTTGCCCGACGCTGAACTGGTCGAACAGCAGCGCGTCCTGAAAGAGAATACCCAGCCCGCGGGACTCTACGGGAAGACCGTCGCAGCGACGCGCGTCGAGCCACAGTTCGCCCCGCGCCTGGAAATCGTCTGACAGCGCGCCGACCATCCAGGCAAAAAGGGTCGATTTGCCGCTGCCGGACGGCCCCATCAGAGTGACGATCTCCCCCCGGGGCACGCAAAAACTGACCTCGCGGAAAAGCGGTTCGATGGTAAGATCTTTTACCTTCAGCATTAACGTAACCCTTGTCGGTAGCGGCCCACGAGCCGGGATAGCAGGGCGGCAAGACCAAACACCGTGCCCGTGACCAGCAGTAATCCCAGCGCCCGGTTAGCAAGAATCGGGATGCTGCCCCCGCTGCTCAGCGCCACGGTTTCGGTGGTCAGCGTGGCGAAACGCCCCGCGCCCAGCCACAGCGTCGGCATGTATTGCGCCATGCTAACGGAAAAGCCGGTGGCAAAGGCCAATAGCGCAGGGCGCACCAGCAGGGGGCATTTCACCAGGCAGAAGACTTTGGCCCGTCGCCAGCCGAGGGTTCTGGCGGTGAGGAGCAGACGGGGATCGATCCTGCGCCAGGCGGGTTGCAGCACCAGCAGCGTCCACGGCAATACCCACAGCAGGTGGCTCCAGAGCACGGCGGCGTAGTGCCCGTCGACGCCCAGGTGCAACGCAATCGCATACTGGCCGGTGACGAGCGGGAGGGCCGGAAGGGCGAGCGGTAACCATACCCACAGCGCGCCGCGCTGCGGGCCCCATTCCAGCCAGAGTAAGCCGACGACCAGGGCGATCAGGGCTGAAAGCAGACCGAAGGAAAGGCTGGTTCCCACCGGGCCAACGTCTTCCCGTTGCGCCAGCATCAGCAGCACCGCGGCGCACAGCACGCCGCACGCGGGCAGGAACCCGCTCAGTGCTCGCTCAGGCAGGGCGAGCTGAGACCGGGGACGCGTTCCGGAGAAGTCCGCAAGCGTGCGAACCCATGCCTTCCAGAGGCCGTATCCCAGGGCGGCAAGCGCGGCCAGCAGCAGAAGGAGAAGCAGGCACAGCAGCGTCCCTTTTGCCTGCTGCTGCGCGTCGCCCTGGCTCAGCCACTGCCAGGCCAGCACGGCCAGGGTAGGCGGGTTGCCCGGCCCGAGAACGATCGCCACATCGACGACCGACAGCGACCACGCCAGCACCGCCAGCATCACCGCGCCGAGAACGGGCGCGATAGCCGGCAGGATGAGCCAGCTGAGCGTCTGAAAACGGCCATAGCCGAATGTCTGCAGGACGATTTTCTGCTGCGCGAGCCGTTTTTCCGGCAGCACGGCGTAAATCGCCCACAGGACAAAGGCGCTCTCTTTGACCGCGAGCGTCAGCCCCAGCCCGGCGCCGTAGCGGTCAAACGGTGGGGAACAGACGGTGCAGACCTGATAAAACAGACCGCCCTCGGCAAACAGCAGTAGCGCGCCGGTGGCGAACGCCACATGGGGGATCGCCAGCAGCCACGGCAGGCGGGTTGTGAGACGTCGCCAGCGTTTCCCGGGCCAGACAAGGCTGACGAGGAGAAGGGCAATCAGCAACGCCCCCAGCGTGGCGATGAGCGTTGAGACCAGCGTGGCAATGGTTGCCTGAGGCAGCTGCGGATCGTTCAGTAGCCGCTGCCAGTTTGTCACCGAAAACGCCGGGGCAAACAGCATGGCGCCGGCGGGCAGGAGCGGCAGATAAATTACCGCCATCGCCAGCCAGACAAGCCCGCTCAGCGGGTGCCGTAACGACGCAGCCATTCCTGCTCCAGCGCATTTACCCAGGCGGACTGGGGCTCTGCAAGCACCTTCGGCAGCCCCTGCGGCGTGTGGGCCAGCAGCTGTCTGGCTTCATCTTCAGGCAGCGTTTTCGCATCCAGCACGCTCGGATCGCCCCAGATGGCCGGGTCAGCTTTGCGGATCTGCGCCTGCGGTGAAAGCAGGAAATTGGCGACCACTTTCGCCCCTGCGCTGGCGCTGGCATTGGCCGGAATCGCCACAAAATGGACGTTGCCAATCGTTCCGCCGTGGAAACCAAAGCTGTAGCTGTCGGCGGGCAGTTCGCCGCTCGCCACTTTTTGCTGCGCATGTGCGGGGTTAAAGGTCAGGGACAGGTTCAGGCTGCCGCTGGCAAGCAGGGCATCCATCCGTGCAGGAGAAGGGGGAAAATCTTTCCCTTCGCGCCACAGCAGCGGGTGGAGTTTGTCCAGATAATCCCAGAACGGCGCCGTCACCTCGGCAAAGGTGCTATCGGGGGCCTTTTGCAGCGTGTCCGGGTGAGCGGTCAGCGTCAGCAGCAACTGCTCAAGAAATGCCGTGCCGGTAAAATCGGGCGGGCGAGGATAGCTGATCTTGCCGGGGTGCTGCTGCGCGTAAGCCAGCAGCGCCTGAGGATCCACTGGCGGCGTCGGCATGCTGGCCTTTCGGGCGATAAAGGTCAGCTGCGCGCCGCCCCACGGCGATTCCGCGCCGTCTGTGGGGATAGCAAAATCCTCCGTAACCGGTTTGCGGGTATCGACATAGCGCCAGTTGGGCAACGTCTGCGCCCATCCGGTCTGCAGCAGGTTTGCCTCTTTCAGCGTGCGGAAGTTCTCGCCGTTAACCCACAGCAGGTCGACGGAGCCGTTGGTCTTACGCCCCGCGGCGGCTTCGGTCTGAATACGTTTTACCGCGTCGGCGGCATCCGCCAGCGGGACAATTTTAAGGGTAATGGCATAGTGCGTTTGCATCTCACCGCTGACCCACTCCAGATAGCGGTTGACCGCCGGATCGCCGCCCCAGGCGTTAAACCAGACGGTCTGGCCTTTAGCCTGTTGCTGAATGGCCTGCCAGCCGTCGGCGGCAAATAGGGGGGCTGCCAGCAGCAGACCGGTCAGAAACGTGCAAAAACGCACACGGCGCATAATGCCTCACTTTTTAGCAGACGGGAGAAAACGGGAAAACAGCCGGCGGGTGACCAGCGGTAATAACCCCAGTAGTGTAAAGGCGAATACCATGCCCGGCGACAAAATATCGCGCAGCGAGGTCACTTTTCCCAGCTCGCGCCCGGCGTTCAGAAAGATAATCGTGGCGGGCAGCATGGCGACCTGGCTGACCCACCAGTAGCGAAATACCCCGATCCGGGTCAGCCCCATCAGCAAATTCACCAGAAAAAACGGGAACAGCGGCATCAGGCGCAGGGCAAAAAGAAAGTTCGCGCCGTCGCGTGCCATGCCGGTATTCACCGTACTCATCTGCCGGGCAAACCGTCGTTGCACCCAGTCGCGCAAAAAATAGCGGCTGGCGAGCATCGCCAGCGTGGCCCCGAGCGTGGAGGCAAAGGAGACCAGCACGGTGCCTTCCCACAGGCTAAACAATGCCCCGCCCAGCAGGGTCAGGACCGCCGCGCCGGGTATCGAGAGGGCGGAGACCGCCACATAGACCGCAAAAAAGATCAGCGCGCTGCGCAGCGGCGCGTGGTCGACATAGGCGAGTAACGCCTGATGGTGCGTTTTAATCCCTTCCAGGGAGAGGGTTCCCGGGGGAAGCATGACAAACGTCAACATAAATGCGCCCAGAAGGGCGCACAGGAAGAGTGTTTTTGGAATGTTCAGCGTCATTACAGCTTGAATTTAGCCCACACTGGCGCGTGGTCAGACGGTTTTTCCATGCTGCGGATGTCGTAGTCGATCCCGGTTTCGATGCAGCGCTCGGCCAGCGGCGAACTGGCGAGCAGAAGATCGATACGCAGGCCACGGTTGTCGTCAAAGCCTTTTGAGCGGTAGTCAAACCAGGAGAAGCGATCCTGCGTTTCCGGGTTGGCATTGCGGAAGGTATCCACCAGGCCCCAGCCCAGCAGGCGCTCCATCCACTCACGCTCTTCCGGCAGGAAGGAGCATTTGCCGGTACGCAGCCAGCGTTTGCGGTTCTCTTCGCCAATACCGATATCGAGATCCGTCGGGCTGATATTCATGTCGCCCATGATCAGCACCGGATTCTCTTTTTTGAGTTCGGTGGTCAGGTAGTCCTGCAGATCCTGATAAAACTTCGCTTTCGCCGGGAATTTGGTTTCATGGTCACGGCTCTCACCCTGCGGGAAATAGCCGTTGATGACCGTGATATTCCCGATCGCAGAAGGGACTTCCGCCATGATAATACGACGCTGCGCTTCTTCACCGTCGCCCGGGAAGCCGCGACGCACGGAAACCGGCGGCGCTTTGGTAAGCAGCGCGACGCCATAGTGACCTTTCTGGCCGTGATAAAAGACGTTGTAGCCGAGTTTCGCCACCTCTTCGAGGGGGAACATGTCGTCGTGAACCTTTGTCTCCTGCAGGCCGATCACATCTGGCTGATGTTGCTCAACGATAGCTTCAAGCTGATGAGGGCGGGCACGCAGGCCGTTGATATTAAAAGAGACAAATTTCATAGTCGCTGCCAGTGCAAGGTGAATAGTGCAAGGATGGTAGCAGAATTTGCGTCAACTGTTACCGGCTTCGACCAATAACTGCAACAGATAATGCCGGTGGTGCAATATTTGCACCATTCTGACGCGCTTCGCCCCCAAACAGGGCGTAAATGGCCGATAAATTTCGCGAGCGATCACAATTCCAGAATTATATTTGGCCTGTGCATACTCTTTCTGATTTTCATGCGGCAAAGCGCCGCTTGTCGTAAAAATATTCACTTTTTATGCACTAACAGTGAATAACTCCATATTGTAACCCATTGATATTCTGTTACCTCAACCCGTTTATGCATTTTTATCGCTGGCTGGCACGAAGGCTGCAATCTACATTCACAGTGCAAACACTCAATTATTTAACATTCAAATAACCTTTTATTTACCGGATGA
The DNA here is from genome assembly GCF_020567405.1 of Enterobacter sp. TCD1-1. NCBI lineage: Bacteria > Pseudomonadati > Pseudomonadota > Gammaproteobacteria > Enterobacterales > Enterobacteriaceae > Enterobacter > Enterobacter sp. TCD1-1. Next base: position 945,713 of record NZ_JAJCXF010000001.1, read on the forward strand.
GGTCGCTATGTCTCTGTCAATTACGCGTGAAAATTTCGATGAATGGATGATGCCGGTTTACGCTCCGGCGGCTTTTATTCCGGTTCGTGGGGAAGGCTCGCGCCTGTGGGATCAGCAGGGTAAAGAGTATATCGACTTTGCAGGTGGGATTGCGGTGAACGCGCTGGGTCATGCGCACCCGGCGCTGCGTCAGGCGCTGAACGATCAGGCGGCGAAGTTCTGGCATACCGGCAACGGCTTTACCAACGAGCCCGCGCTGCGCCTGGCCAAAAAACTGATCGACGCGACGTTTGCCGAGAAGGTCTTTTTCTGTAACTCGGGGGCGGAAGCCAACGAGGCGGCGCTGAAGCTGGCGCGCAAATATGCGCACGATAAATTTGGAACCCACAAGAGCGGTATCGTGGCGTTCAAAAATGCCTTCCACGGACGCACGCTCTTTACCGTCAGCGCGGGCGGTCAGCCTTCCTACTCGCAGGATTTCGCGCCGCTGCCGCCGGATATTCGTCACGGTATTTATAACGATCTGCAGTCCGCCAGCGAGCTGATTAACGACACCACCTGCGCGGTGATCGTCGAGCCGATGCAGGGCGAGGGTGGCGTGCTTCCGGCGCAAAAAGCGTTCCTGCAGGGGCTGCGCGAGCTGTGCGATCGTCACAACGCGGTGCTGATTTTCGACGAAGTGCAGACCGGCGTGGGCCGCACCGGCGAGCTGTATGCCTATATGCACTACGGCGTGACGCCGGACGTGCTGTCGACCGCCAAAGCGCTGGGCGGTGGCTTCCCGATTGGCGCAACGCTGACCACCGATAAATTCGCCAGCGTGATGACCGTCGGCACCCACGGCACCACCTACGGCGGCAACCCGCTGGCCACCGCCGTCGCCGGACAGGTGCTCGACATCATTAACACCCCTGAGGTGCTGAAGGGCGTTAAGCAGCGCCACGACTGGTTTGTTGAGCGCCTGAATGCCATCAACAGCAAGGTTGGCCTGTTTAAAGAAATTCGCGGCCTGGGGCTGTTAATTGGCTGCGAGCTCACCGCTGAGTTTGCCGGAAAAGCTAAACTTATTTCACAGGAAGCGGCAAAAGTAGGCGTGATGGTGCTGATTGCCGGTGCTAATGTCGTGCGTTTTGCTCCTGCGCTGATTGTCAGCGAGGAAGAGGTGCAAACCGGTCTGGACCGCTTTGCGCTGGCGTGTGAAAAAGTGAAATCCGGGGTGTCATCATGATGGTCATCCGTCCCGTTGAGCGCGGCGATCTCGCCGGGCTCATGCAGCTTGCCGGTAAGACGGGAGGCGGGCTGACCTCGCTTCCTGCCGATGAAAAAACGCTGTCGGCGCGCATTGAGCGCGCCCTGCAAACCTGGCAGGGGACGTTGCCAAAAAGCGAACAGGGGTATGTGTTCGTGCTGGAAGACACCGATACGGGAACCGTGGCCGGGATCTGCGCCATTGAAGTGGCCGTCGGGCTGAACGACCCGTGGTACAACTACCGCGTGGGTACCATGGTTCACGCCTCGAAAGAGCTGAACGTCTATAACGCGCTGCCCACGCTGTTTCTCTGCAATGACCACACGGGCGCCAGCGAGCTTTGCACGCTGTTCCTCGATCCGGCGTGGCGCAAAGAGGGCAACGGCTATCTGCTCTCCAAATCGCGCTTTATGTTTATGGCCGCCTTCCGCGATCGCTTTAACGAAAAAGTGGTTGCGGAGATGCGCGGCGTGATCGACGACACCGGCTACTCACCGTTCTGGGAGAGCCTGGGCGAGCGCTTCTTCTCGATGGAGTTCAGCCGGGCGGACTATCTTTGCGGCACCGGTCAGAAGGCCTTTATTGCCGAACTGATGCCGAAGCATCCTATCTATACCCATTTCCTCAGCCCGGAAGCGCAGGCGGTGATCGGCGAAGTGCATCCGCAAACCGCGCCTGCCCGCGCGGTGCTGGAGAAAGAGGGCTTCCGCTACCGTAACTATGTCGACATCTTTGACGGCGGGCCTACGCTTGAGTGCGATATCGACCGCGTGCGCGCGATCCGTAAGAGCCGGCTGGTTGAGGTCTCTGAAGGCCAGCCCGCGCCGGGCGACTGGCCGGCATGCCTGGTGGCGAACGAAAATTATGCCAACTTCCGCGCCATGCTGGTGCGGACCAACCCGAAATGTGAACGTCTGGTGCTGACGGCTGCAGAACTGGATGCCCTGAAATGTAACGCCGGCGATAAGGTTCGCCTGGTGCGTCTCTGCCCTGAGGAGAAAACAGCATGACATTATGGATTAACGGTGACTGGGTCACGGGCGAAGGCGAACAGCGCGTAAAGACCAATCCGGTAGGAAAAGAGGTGCTCTGGAAGGGGAACGACGCCAGCGCCGCACAGGTGGAACAAGCCTGCCATGCCGCTCGCCGCGCGTTCCCGGCGTGGGCAAAACAGCCTTTCGCCGTGCGCCAGGCGCTTGTTGAAAAGTTTGCCGGGCTGCTGGAGGCAAACAAGGCCGAGCTGACGCGCATCATCGCGTCTGAAACCAGTAAACCGCGCTGGGAAGCGGCAACCGAAGTGACGGCCATGATCAACAAAATCGCCATTTCGGTGAAGGCTTACCACACCCGTACCGGCGAACAGCACACCGAGATGCCGGACGGCGCGGCCACGCTGCGCCACCGTCCGCACGGCGTGCTGGCGGTGTTTGGGCCGTACAACTTCCCGGGGCATCTGCCGAATGGCCACATTGTGCCCGCGCTGCTGGCGGGCAATACCGTCATCTTTAAACCGAGCGAGCTCACGCCCTTCACCGGCGAGGCGGTGGTTAAGCTGTGGGAACAGGCTGGCCTGCCGCCGGGCGTGCTGAACCTGGTGCAGGGCGGACGTGAAACCGGCCAGGCGCTGAGCGCGCTGAGCGATATCGACGGCCTGCTGTTTACCGGCAGCGCCGGGACGGGCTATCAGCTGCACCGCCAGCTGGCGGGGCAGCCGGAAAAAATTCTGGCGCTGGAGATGGGGGGCAACAACCCGCTGATTGTGGAAGACCCGGATGATATTGACGCCGCGGTGCACCTGACGATTCAGTCCGCCTTTATTACCGCCGGACAGCGCTGCACCTGCGCCCGCCGCCTGCTGGTAAAAAGAGGCGCGCAGGGTGATGCTTTCCTGAAGCGTCTGATAGAGGTAAGCGCGCGCCTGGTGCCAGCCGCGTGGGATGCCGATCCGCAGCCGTTTATCGGCGGGCTGATTTCCGAACAGGCCGCGCTGAACGTGCTGAAGGCCTGGCAGGACCACGTCGCCCGCGGCGCGAAAACCCTTCTCGAACCGAAGCAGGTTCAGCCGGGTACCTCGCTGCTGACGCCGGGCATCGTTGAGATGAGCGGCGCGAGCAACGTGCCGGATGAAGAGGTCTTTGGCCCGCTGCTGTGCGTCTGGCGCTACGACGATTTTGATGCGGCGATTGCGATGGCCAATAACACCCGCTACGGCCTGTCGAGCGGTCTGATTTCGCCGCATCGCGAGAAGTTTGAACAACTGCTGCTGGAAGCGCGCGCCGGGATTGTTAACTGGAATAAACCGCTGACCGGGGCCGCAAGCACCGCGCCGTTTGGCGGCGTGGGCGCATCGGGCAACCATCGCGCCAGCGCGTGGTATGCCGCCGATTACTGTGCCTGGCCGATGGCGAGCCTGGAAACCCCGGCGCTGACGCTGCCGGAGACGCTTAATCCGGGGCTGGACTTTACCGGAGGGGATCGTCATGAAAGCGCGTGAAGTCAACTTTGACGGGCTGGTGGGGCTGACCCACCACTACGCCGGTCTCTCTTTTGGTAATGAAGCCTCCACGAAGCACCGTTTTCAGGTTTCCAACCCGAAGCTGGCGGCGAAGCAGGGGCTGCTGAAGATGAAAGCGCTGGCGGATGCCGGTTTCCCGCAGGCGGTGATCCCGCCACAGGAGCGTCCGAACGTGGCGGTGCTGCGTCAGCTCGGCTTTAGCGGCACCGATGAGCAGGTGGTCGAAAAAGCGGGTACGCAGACGCCGCATCTGCTCTCGGCGGCAAGCTCAGCTTCTTCGATGTGGGTCGCCAACGCGGCAACCGTCGCGCCGTCAGCCGATACGCTGGATGGCAAAGTCCATCTGACGGTGGCGAACCTGAATAACAAGTTTCACCGCGCCACCGAAGCGGAAACCACCGAGCGCGTGCTTCGCGCTATTTTCAACCAGGACGCCCATTTCGCGGTGCATCAGGCCCTGCCGCAGGTGGCGATGTTTGGCGACGAAGGCGCGGCCAACCATAACCGCCTGGGGGGCGATTACGGCGAGCCGGGTCTGCAGCTGTTTATTTACGGGCGCGAAGAGGGGGGCCACGCCGCGCCAACCCGTTATCCTGCGCGTCAGACGCTGGCGGCCAGCCAGGCCGTTGCCCGCCTGAACCAGGTCAATCCTTCCCAGGTGATTTTCGCCCAGCAGAACCCGCATGTGATCGACCAGGGAGTGTTCCACAACGACGTGATTGCCGTTTCCAACCGCCAGGTGCTGTTCTGCCACGAGCAGGCGTTTGCCCATCAGGAAAAGCTGCTCGCCACGCTGCATGAGCGCGTACGCGGCTTTACGCCCATTCAGGTGCCAACGGCGGCGGTAAGCGTGCAGGACGCGGTCGAAACGTATCTGTTCAATAGCCAGCTGCTGAGCCGCGATGACGGCAGCATGATGCTGGTTCTGCCGCAAGAGTCCCGGGATCATCAGGGCGTGTGGCGCTACCTGACCGAACTGGTGAAGGCCGATAACCCGATTGACGAACTGCGCGTGTTTGACCTGCGTGAAAGTATGGCCAACGGCGGTGGTCCAGCCTGTTTACGTCTGCGCGTGGTCTTGACTCAGGACGAAATGCAGGCGGTTAATCCGGCGGTCATGATGAACGATACGCTTTTTACACGCCTGAATGACTGGGTCGATCGCTACTATCGCGACCGGCTAACGCAGGCCGATCTGGTTGACCCGCAGCTTCTGCGTGAAGGACGCGAGGCGCTGGACGCGTTATCGACAATCCTGCAACTGGGATCGGTTTATCCGTTCCAGCGCTAAAGGAGTGGATATGGAAAATTTACTGGCGCTGACCCTGGCCGATGAAACGCCGGAACAGAAAGAGGGGGACGGTCCCTCATTTCGCTGGCGGTGGCTGGGGCGCGGGGTGCTTGAGCTGACGCCGACAGCAAAAAGCGATCTGTCGCTGCTGCTTTCAACGGGCATTCACGGGAATGAAACGGCACCCGTTGAGATTGTCGATCTGCTGCTGCGCGCGCTGTATCGCAGTGAGATTGCCCTGACGTGCCGCATGCTGGTGGTGCTCGGCAATCCGCCTGCGCTGGCGGAAAACAAACGGTATCTGGTGAGCGACATTAACCGCATGTTCGGCGGCCGCTGGTCGCAGTTTCCGCAGAGTGACGAAACGGCGCGGGCAGCGTGGCTGGAAAACGTCGTGACCGCGTTTTTTGCCGCTGCGGGACCGGCGCGCTGGCATCTGGATCTGCATACGGCTATCCGCGCGTCCTACCATGTTCGCTTCGGCGTGTTGCCGCAGCGCAATCAGCCGTGGGAGGAAGATTTTTTGAGCTGGCTGGGAGACGCCGGGCTGGAGGCGCTGGTGTTTCACCAGTCGCCGGGCGGAACCTTTACGCACTTCACCTGTGAGCACTTTGGTGCGTTGTCCTGTACGCTGGAGCTGGGGAAAGGGCTGCCGTTTGGGCAAAACGATCTCTCTCGCTTTGCGCCCACGCATCTCGCCCTGCGGGCGCTGCTGGGAGGAAAGGCTCCCGAGCCTGCGCATCAGCCCGTCGAGCGGTACCGGGTCGTACAGCAGATCACGCGCCGCAGCGATGCCTTCCTGCTCCATATGGCCGCGCATACCCTGAACTTCACGCCGTTCCGCAAAGGGGCGCTGCTGGCCGAGGATGGCGAGGAGCGTTATGAGGTGCAGAAAACCACCGAGTATGTTTTATTTCCTAATCCCACCGTGGCGTTTGGCCTGCGTGCCGGACTGATGCTGGAAAAAATATCCTGAACCTTTCCCCTCTCTTCATCCGGGAGGGGAAGTAAAATACCCTTTCTTAGCAATTAAAGCGCCTGTACGTGTTTTGCAGAATATTCCTGGTGAATTGCTTTATTATTCACCTTCACTCCGTTATACTTTTTCCAAATCGCTTTAAAATCATCGCATTGAATATTTTTTGTTGCAACTCTCCACGCTTTATCCTTATTTCCTCCACATTTGGCGAAAATTTGTTTTTTACACTTTCATTGTTTTACCGTTGCTCTGACTAATTGACGATAAACCCCGTAAAGTTAATCTCGTCAACACGGCATAGCGCCGAAGAATAACTGAAAGAAAGGAAATAAATTATGCGTAAGTTTACTGCACTGTTTGTTGCTTCTACCCTGGCTCTGGGCGCTACCAGCATGGCGTTCGCCGCAGATACTGCGACCACAACCGCTGCCGCGCCTGCTGAAGGCAAAATGATGATGCATCATAAAGGCCCGGGTATGCACAACGAGATGATGATGTTTAAGGATCTCAACCTGACGGATGCGCAGAAACAGCAGATCCGCGATATCCGGAAAAGCGAACGCGACCAGATGAAACGTCCGCCGCTGGAAGAGCGTCGTGCCATGCATGACATCATCGCCAGCGACAGCTTCGACAAGGCGAAAGCCGAAGCGCAGATCGACAAAATGGCCGAGCAGCACAAAGCCCGCATGCTGGCTCACCTGGAAACCCAGAACAAGATCTACAACATTCTGACCCCGGAACAGAAAAAACAATTTAATGCGAATTTTGAGAAGCGTCTGACAGAACGTCCGGCGATGGAAGGTAAAATGCCAGCACCAACCGAATAATCGGTTCACTCTCTTAAGACCGCCGGGATCCTGTCCACAAAAGCGAAAACGCTGTGGACAGGACCGGCGGTTTTTCTTTCCTGCCCTCTTGTCTGCCGCCGCCAGCGCGGTATGCTCCTGTAGTCGCATCAGAGAATGTTTGTAGAGTCATGGCGTTAGCATTTTTATTAACGTTCCGCTAAGGCCTGCCCGCTCTGCTGCCGATACTGTGTCTGTGAATACCTAACGATAACAAACAAGACAGCAACGATAGCAATATCCTTGCCCTGGCACGGGTTGTGCCATTCAGGAGTGGTGATGGAGTTCTTTGATATCCGTAAAATGCCGGTCAGCCTGTGGCGCAATGGTGCGGGTGAAACGCGTGAGATTTGTTGTTTCCCTCCCGCGACGCGTGATTTTCACTGGCGTGCCAGTATCGCGACTATCGCCAGCAACGGCGAATTCTCCTCTTTCCCCGGCGTCGATCGGGTGATTACCTTGCTGGAAGGTGGGGAGGTGACGCTGGATGCCGGTCAGGCGTTCTTCCATACCCTGAAGCACCATCAGCCCTATAGTTTTGCCGGCGACCTGCCGGTGAAAGCGCTGCTGTCCGATGGGCGGATGGCAATGGACTTCAACATCATGACCCGTCGCGACTGCTGCCGGGCGAAGGTGCGCGTGGCTGACCGTACCTTTACCACCTTTGGCACACGCGGGGGCGTGGTGTTTGTGTTAAGCGGGGCGTGGCAGCTGGGTGATAAATTGCTGATGGCCGATCAGGGCGCCAGCTGGGAGGAGGGTACCCATACGCTGCGTCTGCTGGAGGCTCAGGGTACCTTATTGTTCAGCGAAATCACGTGGCTGCCAGGCCATTGAGTTCAATGATCTCAAACTTACCGGACAGCACAGGTTTACAGAGAATTTTGTAGCCATCGTGGTCAAATCCGGCGGGCGTGCGCAGCAGGGTTGCCGCGTCGCTGATATCGTCGACAGCGCCCAGCCAGAGCCAGTTATTGACGATGTGATACTGGGTCATCGCGTCACCCACTTCTTTGAGCGCAACGGCGCTTTCCCAGGGCCAGCACTTCACGCTGATGGCCCCCAGACCGGAGAGGAGCCGTGCGTGGTGCGCCTCAACGCTCTCTTTCCCACAGCAGGCACCAGCACAGCGCTTCAGCGCGGATCGAAAACAGGCGCGTCCGCGCGTGGTTGCCTCCAGACCTAAAAGGCTGTAGCAAAGCTGGAGCTCGTCCGCCAGCGTCTGCAGCGCCTGAAGTGCGGCACGTTTATTGGCGAACAGTCCGTAGAGATTCGGGGCATGAGAAAAATCGACGTCGCGCGCGTAGACGACCTGCGGCTTGCCTTCGTTGATCTGCAGGGAGCAGAGCTGACGGTTGCGGCGCAGGCGCTTGTTGAACAGCGGCTGTTGTTCTTTTATCAACCGCGCCTCCAGCAACAGCGCGCCCATTTCTCCCGCCGTCTGGAACCAGGTAATGCGTCGCGACTGGCGCAGCATGGCGGCCTCGTCCGGCGTACGCAGATGGGATAATACCCGACTGCGAATGTTAACGCTCTTGCCGATGTAGAGCGGCAGGGTGTCGCTTTCGCCGTGAAAGATGTACACGCCCGGCTGTTTAGGCAATGCTTCAAGCCAGGGGCGAAGGTGCTCGGGATATTCGTAGATAGCCGCCGCTTCAAACTCAAGACGCGGGGCGGATTGACGCCTGCTCACATACTGCTCCATATACTGTTCAGGTATACAGTGTAGCAGGAGAGTGGTGGTTAAAAAAGAGCCGGGTGGCGGCGACGCCTTTCCCGGCCAGGACGTGCGGCCTGATGCCCTCACCCCAACCCTCTCACACGGGAGAGGGCGCAAACACAAAAAACGGTAACCTGGGTTACCGTTTTGCGTTTATTTCCAGAAGTCGTCAAACACCGTAATCGGTGGGCGACGCTTGTGCTCGGTTTTCAGATACCAGCCTTCGATGATCTTCGCGGTGCCTTCATCCAGCTTTTTGCCTTCCAGATAATCATCAATGTTGTTGTAGGTGACGCCAAGGGCCGCTTCATCCGGCAGGGAAGGGCGATCGTCTTCAAGGTCAGCTGTCGGCGCTTTCTTATACAGATGCTCAGGGCAGCCCAGCGCGGCAAGCAGCTGCTTGCCCTGACGTTTGTTCAGGCGGAAGATCGGGTTAATGTCGGTGCCGCCGTCGCCATATTTGGTGAAGAAGCCGGTGATCGCTTCGGCCGCATGGTCGGTGCCGACCACGACGCCTTTGGTCATCCCGGCGATGCTGTACTGCGCTTTCATGCGCTCGCGTGCCTTTTCATTGCCGCGAACGAAATCGCTCAGCTCAATGCCCGCTTCGCGTAACGCCTGCTCGCTTGCCAGCACCGAGCCTTTAATATTCACGGTCAGCACGCGGTCAGGCTGAATGAAGGCAATGGCATCCTGGCAATCCTGCTCGTCTGCCTGTACGCCGTAAGGAAGGCGCACAGCGATAAACTGCAGCGTCTCATCGCCCGTCTCTTCGCGAAGCTCTGAAATGGCCATCTGGCAGAGCTTGCCGGTCAGCGTTGAATCCTGGCCGCCGCTGATGCCCAGCACCAGAGATTTCAGGAAAGAGTTCTTCTTTAAATACGCTTTTAAAAAATCCACGCTGCGGCGGATCTCTTCATTTGCATCTACCGCAGGCTTCGCGCCCAGCGCCTGGATAATCTCTTGTTGCAGAGTCATCACGCTCTCCATAAACAGAATGTGTTAACTGTTAAAACTAACCCTTTGGGCGAGAAACGACAAGGATCACAGTTTCGAGTGCGCTATTTTGCGCCGATTTAGCAGCTTATCGTTGTTTTATTAGAATTTTCCGAAATTCGTCTGGCGTAACGCACAAAGTTGAACAATAGTACTTTTTATCCCATGCTTAGATAACACGCTGATAAACAAGAGGACGGAATATGAACAAGAACGTAGCAGGAATTCTTAGCGCAGCGGCGGTACTGACTATGCTGGCAGGGTGTACGGCTTACGATCGCACCAAGGATCAGTTTACGCAGCCCGTAGTAAAAGACGTTAAAAAGGGGATGACCCGTTCGCAGGTGGCTGCGATTGCCGGTAAACCTTCTTCTGAAGTCACCATGATTCATGCGAAAGGGACCTGCCAGACCTATATCCTGGGTCAACGTGATGGTAAGGCAGAAACCTACTTCGTCGCCCTAGATGATACCGGTCATGTGATCAACTCCGGCTATCAGACCTGTGCTGAATACGACACCGATCCGCAGGCACCTAAGGCGTAGTCACCCTGCTTGCCTGAGGATGTTAACAAACCGGCCCCGGGGCCGGTTTTTTTATGCATCAGAAAATCTTATTTCTTTTCGCGAATTATTTGCCCGAAATGTGAGGGTAGTCAACAAGCCAGGTCAATGAGAGACAATTCTAGTCTATCCAGAATTATCCCCTGTCTGTACCATTGCGTATACTCACTCCAACGATAAACAACAGTACGCAAACTACCTGTCTGCCGGGACAGCGAGTCGAGTGATAGCGCGATGGCAGGTAGTCATACAAGAGGGAAATCACGATGGAAAAGAAACATATCTACCTGTTCTGCTCAGCGGGCATGTCAACCTCGCTTCTGGTCTCAAAGATGCGTGCGCAGGCTGAAAAATATGAAGTCCCTGTGGTGATCGAAGCGTTCCCCGAGACGCTGGCGGGCGAAAAAGGTCAGACAGCCGATGTTGTTTTACTTGGACCGCAAATTGCCTATATGTTGCCCGAAATTCAACGACTGTTACCGAATAAACCGGTCGAAGTGATCGACTCGGGGCTGTACGGCAAGATTGATGGTTTAGGTGTTCTTAAAGCTGCTGTGGCAGCCATTAAAAAAGCTGCTAATTAATTTTTATTTTTCCCGTCAAAGAGTTATTTCACACACAATACGCCGTAACATGCGTTACGGCATTTAAGGGTATTTTCCTATGAGTAAAGTCATCGCTTCACTTGAAAAGGTACTCCTTCCTTTTGCTGTTAAAATAGGAAAGCAGCCTCACGTTAATGCCATCAAAAACGGCTTTATTAAATTAATGCCGTTGACGTTGGCCGGGGCCATGTTCGTTTTAATTAACAACGTTTTTCTGAGCTTTGGTGAAGGTTCCTTCTTTTATTCATTAGGAATTCGGTTAGACGCTTCCACTATTGAAACCCTTAATGGTTTTAAAGCCATCGGCGGCAACGTCTATAACGGTACGTTGGGAATTATGTCGCTGATGGCGCCTTTCTTTATTGGGATGGCGCTGGCGGAAGAGCGTAAGGTCGATCCGCTGGCCGCCGGGTTATTATCCGTCGCCGCCTTTATGACCGTCACGCCTTACAGCGTGGGTGAAGCCTATGCCGTTGGTGCCAACTGGCTGGGTGGGGCTAACATCATCTCCGGTATTGTTATCGGCCTGGTGGTGGCAGAGATGTTCACCTTTATCATCCGTCGAAACTGGGTGATTCGCCTGCCGGATAGCGTACCGGCTTCTGTATCCCGTTCATTTTCCGCGTTGATTCCAGGCTTCATTATTCTCTCCATCATGGGGATTATTGCCTGGGCGCTCTCTCACTGGGGCACAAACTTCCACCAGATCATCATGGACTCTATCTCTACGCCGCTGGCGTCGATGGGGGGCGTGGTCGGTTGGGCGTATGTGATTTTCACCTCTCTGCTGTGGTTCTTTGGCGTGCATGGTTCACTGGCACTGGCTGCGCTGGACAGCGGAATTATGACCCCATGGGCACTGGAAAACGTTGCACTTTATCAGCAGTACGGCTCCGTTGACGCGGCGCTGGCAGCGGGTAAAACCTTCCATGTGTGGGCGAAGCCGATGCTTGACTCCTATATCTTCCTGGGCGGTACCGGGGCGACCTTGGGTCTGATCATCGCGGTCTTTATTGTCTCTCGTCGTGCTGACTATCGTCAGGTCGCGAAGCTGGCGCTGCCATCAGGCATCTTCCAGATTAACGAACCGATCCTGTTCGGTCTGCCAATCATCATGAACCCGGTCATGTTCATTCCGTTCATCCTGATTCAGCCGCTGCTGGCCGCTATCACCCTGACGGCGTACTACATGGGCATCATTCCACCGGTTACCAACATTGCACCGTGGACCATGCCGGCGGGCCTGGGTGCCTTCTTCAACACCAACGGCAGCGTCGCGGCCTTCCTGCTGGCGATATTCAACCTCGGGATTGCCACCCTGCTGTACATGCCATTCGTGGCGATTGCGAACAAAGCCGCCACCATCATTGATGAAGAAGAGAGCGAAGAGGATATTGCCCTCTCACTGAAATTCTAAGATTGACGGCGCGGGGAAACCCGCGCCAGCCACAAGGAGCTCAAACATGTTAGATTTGGATAGTATTGTCGCAGACGAAGCCGCCGAGAACGATCTGGAAGAAGTGGTGATGGGGCTTATCATCAACTCCGGGCAGGCCCGCAGCCTGGCCTATGCCGCACTGAAGCAGGCCAAGCAGGGGGATTTCGCCGCGGCAAAAACCATGATGGAACAGTCACGCACGGCGCTGAACGAAGCGCACCTGGTGCAGACAAAGCTGATTGAAAGCGATCAGGGTGAAGGGAAGATGAAGGTCAGCCTGGTGCTGGTTCACGCGCAGGATCACCTGATGACCTCGATGCTGGCACGTGAGCTGGTGGCGGAGCTCATTGAGCTTCACGAGAAGATGCAGTAAGTCAGACTGAGTAGCAGGAGGTCAGCACGATGGAAATTAAAACCGCACTTGAACAGCAGCTGTTTAATGGCAAAAATTTTCACGTGGTTATCTACAACAAGACGGAGAGCGCCAGTGGTCTGCATCAGCATGACTACTACGAGTTCACGATTGTTCTGACCGGTCGTTACTATCAGGAGATCAACGGTAAGCGCGTCCTGCTTGAACGAGGGGATTTCGTCTTCCTGCCGATGGGGTCTTATCACCAGAGCTTTTACGAATTTGGTGCCACCCGTATTCTGAATGTGGGCGTCAGCAGACGTTTCTTCGAGAAGCACTATCTGCCGCTGGTGCCGTTCTGCTTTGTGGCCTCTCAGGTCTATCGGGTCAAAAACGAGTTCATGACCTGGATTGAAACGGTGATCGCCTCGCTTAACTTCCGCGACAATGAATTTGATGAGTTTATTGAAACGGTGACCTTCTACGTGATGAACCGGCTGCGTCATCATCGTGAAGAGCAGCAGGTGACGGATGATATTCCGCAATGGCTACGCAGCACCGTTGAGCTGATGCACGACAAAGGCCAGTTCAGCGAAAATGCGCTGGAAAATATGGTCTCTCTGTCGGGCAAATCCCAGGAATATCTGACCCGTGCGACGCAGCGTTATTATCGTAAAACGCCCGTGCAAATTATTAATGAAATTCGCATTAATTTTGCTAAAAAACAGCTGGAAATTACCAACTATTCTGTCACCGATATTGCTTACGAGTCAGGATACAGCAGTCCCAGCCTGTTTATTAAAACCTTTAAGAAATTGACGTCATTCACACCGAACAGTTACCGGAAAAATTTGACGGTAATTAATTAACTTTCGGCGGATTACCCGCCACGAATATTGCTTTAATGGCTTGCCCAAATAGCGGGAAGAGCACGCTATACCTTGCAGGCGATTAACCTGATACGCTAAGGGAGATATTATGCAGAAGAAATTAAAAGTCGTAACCATTGGTGGCGGCAGCAGCTATACCCCGGAATTACTTGAAGGTTTCCTGAAACGTTATCATGAATTACCGGTCAGCGAATTATGGCTGGTGGACGTTGAGGAAGGTCAGGAGAAGCTGAATATTATTTTCGACCTGTGCAAGCGCATGGTGGAAAAAGCGGGCGTGCCTCTGACCGTGCATAAAACCCTCGATCGTCGTCTGGCGCTGAAAGATGCGGATTTCGTCACCACCCAGCTGCGCGTCGGCCAGCTGAAGGCGCGTGAGCTGGACGAGCGTATTCCGCTGAGCCACGGGTATCTGGGGCAGGAGACTAACGGCGCGGGCGGCCTGTTTAAAGGCCTGCGTACTATCCCGGTCATTTTCGACATCGTCAAAGACGTACAGGAGATCTGCCCGAACGCGTGGGTCATTAACTTCACCAACCCGGCCGGCATGGTCACTGAAGCGGTCTATCGTCATACCGGCTTCAAACGTTTTATCGGCGTCTGCAACATTCCGATTGGCATGAAGATGTTTATCCGCGACGTGCTGGCGCTGACCGACAGCGACGATCTCTCCATCGATCTGTTCGGCCTGAACCACATGGTGTTTATTAAAGATGTCATCGTGAACGGAAAATCGCGCTTTGCCGAGCTCCTCGACGGCGTGGCCTCCGGTCGTCTGACTGCGGCATCGGTGAAAAACATCTTTGACCTGCCGTTCAGCGAAGGGCTGATCCGCTCGCTGAATCTGCTGCCTTGCTCGTACCTGCTTTACTACTTCAAGCAGAAAGAGATGCTGGCCATCGAAATGGGCGAGTATTATAAGGGCGGCGCACGTGCGCAGATCGTTCAGAAGGTTGAGAAGCAGCTGTTCGATTTGTATAAAGACCCGAACCTGAACGTCAAACCGAAAGAGCTGGAGCAGCGCGGCGGGGCCTACTACTCCGATGCGGCGTGTGAAGTGATCAACGCCATCTACAACGACAAGCAGGCGGAGCACTATGTCAACGTGCCGCACCACGGCCATGTCGACAATATTCCGGCTGACTGGGCCGTCGAAATGACCTGCATCCTGGGACGCGAGGGGGCTAAACCGCATCCACGCATCACCCACTTCGATGACAAGGTCATGGGGCTGATCCACACCATCAAAGGCTTTGAAGTGGCGGCAAGCAACGCGGCGCTGAGCGGTGAGCTCAATGACGTGCTGCTGGCCCTGAATCTCAGCCCGCTGGTGCATTCTGACCGCGACGCGGAGCAGCTGGCCAGCGAGATGATCCTGGCGCATGAAAAATGGTTGCCGAACTTTGCCGCCACGATCGAGAAGCTGAAGTTCAAACAGCAATAAGAGGACGCACAATGGAAAACCTGCTGATCGTTAATGCTGATGATTTTGGCCTCTCTAAAGGCCAGAACTACGGCATTATTGAAGCCTGTCGCCGGGGGGTTGTGACCTCTACAACGGCGCTGGTCAATGGTGAGGCGGTTGAACACGCGGCGCAGCTGAGCCGCGAAGTGCCGGAGCTGGGCGTCGGCATGCATTTTGTGCTGACGCTCGGGATGCCGCTTTCGCCAATGCCGGGCCTGACGCGCGATGGCCAGTTGGGTAAATGGATTTGGGAACTGGCGGAGCAGGGGGCTCTGCCGCTCGAAGAGATTGCCCGCGAGCTGGAGTGTCAGTTCAACCGCTTCGTTGATGTGTTTGGTCAGACGCCGACGCACATCGACAGCCATCACCACGTGCATATGATCCCGGCGATTTTCCCGCTTGTCGCCGGGTTTGCACAGCGCAAAGGCGTGGCGATGCGCGTGGATCGCGAGGTGCACGGATTGCCGGACTGCACCGTTACATCCACTGAGGGGTTCAGCAGCGCGTTTTACGGCGACGAGATTGACGACGCGCTGTTCCTGAAGGTGCTGGATGATTCCGCCGCGCGGGGTGAACGTTCGCTGGAGGTCATGGCACATCCTGCCTTTGTCGATAACACCGTGCGTAAAAGCGCCTACTGCTGGCCGCGACTGGCGGAGCTGGATGTGCTGACGTCGCCGTCGTTGAAATACGCGATTGCCGAGCGCGGGTATCGGTTGGGGACGTTCGGGGATCTTTGAAATAAAGCCCGGTGGCGGCTTCGCCTTACCGGGCCTACAAAACCAATCGAATGTAGGCCGGGTAAGCGCAAGCGCCACCCGGCTTTTTTTACGCCGGAATCTGATCGATCTTGCTGCTTCGCGACCAGACACGGTGCGCGGCGAGCAAATCAAACAGCTTCGTCATAAAGGCATCGTCAACGTTATCTCCCTCGACAATCCCGTCCTCACCCTGATCGGCCACCTTCAGCTGCGCTTTGAACTGTCGCGCGTCGCCGGACAGCGCGATCGGCTTCAGGTGCTTATAGGCTTCCAGCAAATAATAGACGGCGTCGCCGTTGGTCAGCAGGCTGGCAATATCCCCGCACGGCACGATCACCGCATCGACGGTCAGTGATGGCGCACCGGCAAAGGTCGCCGCGACCGGCAGCACAGAACCATCGTCGGCCGTCACTTCACCCATGCGGGAATAGAGCAGTTTGGCATGCACGCCCTGGGTTTTCAGCGCCTGCATAATCCCCAGCACGTCGCTGGCGCGGGTTTTGTCGTTCAGCAGAATGGCGACCACGCGGCCTTTAATCGAGCCGCCCGGCACCGCATACAGGCTCAGCGACGGATCTTTCTTCACGCCGTTAACCTCTTTCGGCGGAGCAAGGTTACGCTGCTCGTCGGTCAGCGTAATGCCCAGGTTGTCCGCGACGCTCTGGGCAAGCTGAATATCAATATGCGCCAGCTGATCGACCACGCGCTCGCGGATGTAGGTGCGCACCACTTTACTCAGCTCGAAGCTGAAACCGCCGATGATGTGCTGTTGCTCAATCGGCGTCTGGCTGTTCCAGAACAGGCGAGGGTGGGCGTAATACTCACCGAACGAGGGGCTGCGCTCGCGAATTTTATTGCCATCGATACGCTCCTGATACGATTCGAATCCACCGCGTTTCGGTCCGGGAGGCGTTTCACGCGGCCAGTTATCGTTGATGGAGTTCGGCTCATAGTTTGCCGGGTTGGTATCAATATCCTGACGGTGCATCCCGTCGCGCTGGAAGTTGTGATACGGGCAGGTTGGGCGGTTAATCGGAATTTCGTGGAAGTTCGGCCCGCCGAGTCGGCTAATCTGCGTATCGGTATAGGAGAACAGGCGTCCCTGCAGGAGCGGATCGTTGGTGAAGTCCAGCCCCGGCACAATATGCCCCGGGTGGAACGCGGCCTGCTCGTTTTCGGCAAAGAAGTTATCCGGGTTACGGTTAAGCACCATTTTACCCACCAGCTGCACCGGCACCAGCTCTTCCGGGATCAGCTTCGTCGGGTCCAGAAGGTCGAAATCGAACTTAAATTCGTCCTCTTCCGGTATGAGCTGCAGGCCAAGTTCGTATTCCGGGAAGTCGCCCGCTTCAATGGATTCCCACAGCTCGCGGCGATGGAAGTCCGGATCGCGCCCGGTCAGCTTCTGCGCCTCGTCCCACACCAGCGAGGCTTTACCCGCGACAGGCTTCCAGTGGAAGCGGACAAACGTGGCTTTCCCCTCGGCATTGATCAGACGGAAGGTATGGATACCAAACCCCTCCATGGTGCGGTAGCTGCGCGGAATGCCGCGGTCTGACATCGCCCACATCACGTTGTGTAAGGTTTCAGGCTGCAGGGAAACATAGTCCCAGAAGGTGTCGTGCGCACTTTGTCCCTGCGGTATGGCCCAGTGGGGCTCCGGTTTTACCGCATGGACAAAGTCAGGAAATTTATGCGCGTCCTGAATGAAAAACACCGGCGTGTTATTGCCGACCAGATCGAAAATACCCTCTTCGGTATAAAACTTGGTGGCAAAGCCGCGGATATCCCGGACGGTATCTGCCGACCCCGCGCCGCCCTGCACGGTGGAGAAACGCACAAAGACCGGGGTGATTTTATCCGGGTCGGAGAGGAAATCCGCTTTGGTGATCGCTTTCAGGCTCTTGTAGGGCTGAAAGTAGCCGTGCGCAGCGGAACCGCGCGCGTGGACGATGCGTTCTGGTATCCGCTCGTGGTCAAAATGGGTGATTTTTTCCCGCAGGATAAAGTCTTCCAGCAGGGTTGGCCCGCGCGCGCCTGCGCGAAGGGAGTTTTGATCGTCAGCAATGCGTACGCCCTGATTGGTCGTGAGCGCGAAACCTTCACCGCCTTTTCGGTGTGGTTCAAGAGATTTCAGCTTCTCGTTTCCCGTGTCCGGCGATTTCATGCTTCCCGGTGCGGTAGGCTGTTCGCCCGGTGCGGAGGGGCCAGGGGAGGGGCGGTGAGAGCCGTCAGCGGGAGCGAGAGAGTCCATACCCGGTTGAGATTCTTCAGTGCCATGAATGGGTGATTGATGTGTTTTATCTTTGTTCGACATTGCACGCTTCTCCTTTATCCATTGCTAAAAACCCTATTAAGGATAGAACAATGTCGCGACATGGTTCGCGAACTAAGAGTTTTCATATGCCGTGATTAGCGAAAGGAGCCATCTCACCCACTCGGAGCGCGACGGAAGGCAGCAGGATCGGCTATCATAGAATTTTCCTGCTTCAAGAATTTGCTTTAGTGAATCCGTTGCTTATGAAACCTCTTCGTCAACAAAACCGCCAGGTTATTAGCTATGTGCCCCGCGTTGAGCCCGCGCCGCCAGACCATGCCCTGAAAGTGGAGGGCTTTCGCGATGTGTGGCAGTTACGGGGGAAATACGTGGCCTTTGTGCTGGTCGGCGAGCATTTCCGTCGCTCTCCCACCTTTACGGTGCCGGAGTCCGCACAGCGGTGGGCGATGCAAATCCGCCAGGATGAAGAGGTTGAAGAATAACAGCCATAAAAAAACCGCCATCAGGCGGTTTTTTTATTTCTAACGTGTTTAGCGGTGCGCCAGCTCGGCGTCGTCTTCACTTTCCAGAATCGCTTTGTCGGTCTGCTTCAGCCACTGGCTGGTCAGCGTACCGGCGGTCATGGAGCCGCTCACGTTCAGCGCGGTACGACCCATGTCGATCAGCGGCTCAACGGAGATCAGCAGGGCGACCAGCGTCACGGGCAGACCCAGCGCAGGCAGCACAATCAGTGCGGCGAAGGTTGCGCCGCCGCCAACACCCGCAACGCCTGCGGAGCTTACGGTGACAATCCCGACCAGCGTGGCGATCCAGACCGGATCCAGCGGGTTGATGCCGACTGTAGGAGCAACCATTACCGCCAGCATCGCCGGGTACAGACCCGCACAGCCGTTCTGACCAATGGTGGCACCAAAGGAGGCAGAGAAGCTGGCGATAGATTCAGGCACGCCCAGACGACGGGTTTGCGCTTCCACGTTCAGCGGAATAGATGCGGCGCTGGAACGGCTGGTGAAGGCAAAGGTCAGTACCGGCCAGACCTTACGGAAGTACTTCAGCGGGCTGACGCCGTTCACGCCCAGCAGGATGCCGTGCACCACGAACATAATGCCCAGGCCCAGATAAGAGGCGACAACGAAGCTGCCCAGCTTAATGATGTCCTGCAGGTTAGAACCGGCAACCACTTTGGTCATCAGCGCCAGCACGCCGTAAGGGGTGAGTTGCATGACCAGACGGACCAGCTTCATCACCCAGCTTTGCAGGGTGTCAATTGCGGTCAGCACGCGTTCGCCTTTTGGCGCATCGTCTTTCAGCAACTTCAGCGCCGCTACGCCCAGGAACGCGGCGAAAATAACCACGCTGATGATCGAGGTTGGGCTCGCACCGGTCAGGTCAGCAAACGGGTTCTTCGGAATGAAGGAGAGCACCATCTGCGGCACGGTCAGGTCAGCCACTTTCCCAACGTAGTTGGTCTGAATCGCGGTCAGACGCGCCGTTTCAGCGGTACCCTGAACCAGACCCTCTGCAGTCAGACCAAACAGGTTAGTGACCAGCACACCCACCAGCGCGGCAATCAGCGTGGTGAACAGCAGCGTGCCGATGGTCAGGAAACTGATTTTTCCCAACTGGGTCGCGTTGTGCAGGCGGGCAACGGCGCTCAGAATAGAGGCGAAGACCAGCGGCATAACGATCATCTGCAGCAGCTGGACATAGCCGTTACCGACAATGTTGAACCACTGAATGGAATCTTTCAGAACTGGATTATCGGAGCCATAAATTGCCTGTAATGCCAGACCAAATACGACACCCATGGCCAGACCAACCAGCACCTTTTTCGCCAGGCTCCACTGTTTGTGGCGCGCCTGCGCGAGAAGCAATAGCAATACAGCGAACACAACGACGTTCGCGATGAGTGGAAAATTCATCCCCGTTCTCCTGATTTATTATCGGTTCGGTTTTTACCGATCCTGTTGGCGGAAGGTTAGCAGAAGTGTGATGTAGCGCTTATATCCAAATGGAATGGGTTATGACAAATGGGATAATTTTGTTGGTTTACTGTTCAATCTGGTGATGAATAAAGCGATTGAACTGAAATTGCAGCGAATTAATCATCTGGGAAGACCAGCGGACTGCACTGTTTTCGGGCAACGTTTGCGGCATCCAGACGGCGTAAGCAAACAGCGCCATGCACAAGACGCGCTCCAGCTGGTTCCCTTTCTGCGGTGCGAGAATGGGAAAACGGAAGCGCCAGCGGCAGGGCCACAGCAGCGGTACGCCCGCGGGCGTCAGCATATCGGCCAGAATATGGCTTAAATATCCCAGCACCATCCCCTGAATGGCATCACCGGGGACGATCCAGCTTTCGGGCACTTTTAAATAGAAAAGCGTCAGCAGGCCAAACACGGCCAGCAGGCTGTGCGTAAACCCCCGGTGGCCAAACGCGCGGGCGATGGGTTTCGATACCCACTTCAGGCGCTGTCCGAGGAACGACTTGGGGTGGTCGATGTCGGGCAGCAGACAGGTCAATACGGCGGAAGGGACGATATGCCACCAGTCCCCCTGTGCCAGCACGGGGGTGAGTTCAGCGTTTTTGGCAAATACTGCGCACGCGATAGAAAAAAGCAGGTGGCCTTCCGCCGTCATGATAAAACCCACAAAACTGTCAATTCATACAGTATAGGGTTTTTATACAGTAGGCGGAAGAGGTGACGGTGTAACTGTTTGTCACAAACCGGAGGAGGGCGTTAACCGCCCTGCAGATGGCGCGCCGTGAGTTCTGCCAGCGAAGTCAGCTTCACATCGGCAAGCGCAAACCGGGGATCGTGGCGGCCTTCTTCCGCAGGCACCACAATGGAGCGCATCCGCGCGGCTTTAGATGCAATCATGCCGTTAACGGAATCTTCCAGCGCAACGCAGTTGAGGGGATCCAGGCCGAGCTTAGCGGCACAGTCCAGATAGACCTGCGGGTGCGGCTTGCTGTAAGGCAATTTCTCAGCGGAGGCAAGCGCGTCGAAACTGTCGCGCAGTTCAAACATGACGAGCACTTTTTCCAGCATATGCAGCGGTGACGCCGAGGCCAGGCCGACCTTCAGCCCCTGGGCTTTACACAGCGCGACCGCCTCACGTACGCCGGGCAGCAGCGGCTTGCTCTCTTCTACCAGCGAAATGGCGCGGCTGATAATGCGCGCGGTCACTTCATCACGACCTGGTCCAGCCCACGGCTGTTGGGCATACCACAGGTCAACCACCATATCGATGCGCAGGCCCAGCGTATCGGGAAGTTCATTACGGCGGCTGATATCCACGCCCAGGCTGGCCATGACGTCCAGTTCAGCGCGATCCCACAACGGTTCGGAATCGATCAGTAATCCATCCATGTCAAAAATTGCGGCAAGAATTTGGCGCGGTGTCGACATCACAACGTCTCCTTATCCAGGGTGTTCGACAGACGATAAGTGCTAAGCACACTCTGCAATTTAGCATATTGCTTTTAAAGAGCGGGCGAAATTGATGACCAGCAGGTAGACTTATGCACAAATAACGCGTCTTTATGAAGAGGAACTGATGACGTATCAACAAGCTGGACGCATTGCGGTCTTAAAACGTATTGCTGGCTGGGTGATTTTTATTCCTGCCGTCATTTCTACGCTGATTTCTGTACTCAAATTTATGTACGATCACAGCGAAAAACAGCCGGGTATCAATGCGGTTATGCTTGATTTTGCGCATGTGATGATTGAGATGATGCGTTTTAATACGCCATTCTTGAATGTCTTCTGGTTTAACTCACCCACCCCGGATTTTCACCATCAGCTGAATATCGGCTTTTGGGTGATATACGCCCTGATCTTTGTTGCGCTGGCGCTGCAGGCCTCTGGCGCACGAATGAGCCGTCAGACGCGCTTCTTACGCGAGGGCGTCGAGGACCAGCTCATTCTGGAACAGGCTAAAGGCCCGGAAGGCATGAGCCGGGAGCAGATTGAATCCCGCATTGTTGTGCCGCGCCACACTATTTTCCTGCAAATCTTCCCGCTCTATATCCTTCCCGTAATTATCATTGTGGCAGGATACTTCTTCTTCTCACTGCTCGGTTTTCTGTAACCGATACGGGTGGCGGCAAGGCCACCCGTTCGCGTCTCAGGCGGCAAGCATGCGCTCAAGCGCACGCTGTGCGTTAACCAGGTGCTCCCCACCAAAAAGTATGGCGCGGTTCATCAGCGTATAAAGTTGGTACACCGGTTGACGGTCGAGGAAGCCGGGCGGCAGGGGAGAAACCGACTGATAACCGTCATATATCTGCGGCGGTTGTTCAGGGTGCAGCGGCAGCATGGCAAGGTCGCACTCTCGGTCACCCCAGTAGCAGGCCGGGTCGAAGATATAGGGGCCGTTGGGCCCCAGCGCGCAGTTATCGGACCACAAATCACCGTGGAGCAGAGACGCCTGAGGCTGGTGGGAGGCCAGACGCTGCTGCACGTGCTCGACGATGGCGTCTATATTGCCAAATTCCAGCCCTTTCTCGGCGGCAAGCTCGAGCTGCCAGCCAATACGCTGTTCGGCAAAAAAGGTCGACCAGCGGCGCTGCCAGGCATTGGGCTGTGGCGTGGTGGAGAGGTCATTGTCAAAATCGAGACCAAACTGCGGCTGGTCGCTCCACTGATGGAGACGTGCTAGCTGCTGGCCAAGAATGAAAGCGTTATGGGCATTCAGCGGACGGGCGGGGAGATATTCCATGACCAGAAAACTGTAATCGCGGTCGCTACCGACGGCCAGCACCTGCGGGACCGTCACCGTTTTACTGCGCGACAACAGTTCAAGCTGATCGGCTTCGGCGGTAAATATCGGAAGCAGCTCACGTTCATCGCATTTTACGAAGAGATCGCGCCCTGCGTAGCGTAAATGCCACGCGGCGTGGATCTCTCCGCCTGGCAGTTCGTTACGCAGTTCAATTTCACCTTCACCCAGCTGCTCACTTAAAAGATGACTGATAGCCTGCCACATGTTGACTCTCCCATGTTGTCTGCCAGATCATAAAGTTAGCGCATTATTGCGGTAAAAAAATACGAACTAACGCACACCTGAGCGGTTTAATTTCATACAGGGCACTTATTGTTCTTTTTTCTGCCAGCTTTCCCAGGTGTCGACGTCAATTTCGGCTGGCTTGTCGGTCACACTTTCCACCAGACTGGCGGCCAGCGCATGAACCTCTTCTTTATTCAGGGCACCTATCAGACCAAATGCCAGGGTGCCTAAATCATGAATATTGCCCTCGTCATCCGTGAGCGTGAGGAGAAAATTAGCCCGGGTGAAGGCGTTGTTGAGCTCATTCAGCTCGGTCAGCGATGCTTCATGAAGGTTGACGGTTACGACGTAGCGGGTGATGTCACCACTGCTCATAATTCACCTCATTGTTATCATGGAAGTTTTCTTAGCATAGTCGATAGTTTGCGTTTGGCGACTCGGTGATGACATTCCCCTCCATAAGGATGAAGGGGAACAGGGGTTAATTTCGGGACAGATAATCGACAATTTTTTGCGTATCGGCCAGCGAACAGAGACGCGTGCCCTGGTTGATGGTAGCGGCGCTACCCGCCGCCACGCCGTAGCGCGTCATCTCCAGCAGTGACGCGCCCTGCGCCAGCTTAAGCGTCATCGCGCCTACCATGCTGTCACCCGCGCCAACCGTGCTCTGGCTCTTCATCGGCGGTGGAACAACCTGAACGGACGACGTTTCATCGACGGCCAGTGCCCCCTGCGGACCAAGGGAAACCACCACGCGCCGCGCTTTGCCGCTGCGCACCAGCTCCTGCGCGGCGGTGCGCACATCGTCAGGCTGCGTCAAGTCGCGGTTGACCAGCGCGCTTAACTCTTTCTGGTTGGGTTTGACCAGTTCAAGATTGCCCGGCACTAAGGCCGCCTGCAGGGCCTCGCCGCTGCTGTCAACGATGCAACGGATACCACGTTGCTGCGCCGCCTGAATAAGCGCGGTTAATTTTTCCGTGCTGACGCCGGGTGGCAGGCTGCCGCTTACCACCAGCAGCGCGCCGCTTTCAATGGTCAGTACTTTCTCTTCAAGCTGACGAAACTCGTCATCGGTGAGTTTCGCGCCCGGCATGACAAACCGGTACTGCTCGCCGCTGGATTCAACGTGGACATGCAGGTTTTGCCGCGTCCAGTCTTTCGCCTCGACGGTCTCTACGGCAACCTGTTCATCTGCCAGCAGAGAGACCAGGTGTTCGCCGGTGGCACCGCCTGCGGGAAAAATGGCCGTGGCCTTGCCGCCGAGGTGGGTAATGGCGCGCGCCACGTTGATACCGCCACCGCCGGGCTCAAAGACCGGGGCGCTACAGCGCAATTTACCTTCCGGGTAAATCTGCGGCGTCAGGGTGGCGGAATCAAGGGAAGGGGAGAGCGTCAGGGTGTAGATAGAAACCATCATTACCTCCTTTTAGCATGGGTTCCTTTTAGTCTGGCACCATTTGTCAGGAAGGCAACGTAAATAACAGTATGATTTTAAATATGAATACTGAATAAAAGTAAGACCGGAGATATATAAAATAAAACGCTTTTTGGGATCGTTCTTATTCAAAAAATGAAATAAGAAAACATTGCTATGTTATTTGCGGCTTTTTATAATTTGTTACCTTTCTCTGGACGCCTTGTCATTGATCCTCAAGAAAGATTCCGGGACCGTGTGGTCTCTTTTTTTGTTGTACGGACTCCTTAATAAAATGAAGCTTTTAAAGACAGTTCCCGCTGCACTGATGCTGGCGGGTGGCGTGTTTGCGGCTATGAACGCGACCGCCGATGATTCCGTTTTTACTGTCATGGACGATCCCTCCACCGCGAAAAAACCGTTTGAAGGTAACCTGAACGCTGGGTACCTGGCACAATCCGGTAACACGAAAAGCTCTTCTCTGACGGCGGACAGTACGCTTACCTGGTACGGTAATACCACCGCCTGGTCTCTGTGGGGTAATGCCAGCAATACGTCCGCTAATGACGAACGTTCTTCCGAGAAATATGCGGTTGGCGGACGTAGCCGTTACAACATGACCGACTATGATTACCTGTTTGGTCAGGCAAGCTGGTTAACCGACCGTTACAATGGTTATCGCCAGCGTGACGTGTTCACCGCGGGTTATGGTCGTCAGTTCCTGAACGGTCCGGTACACAGCCTCCGTTTTGAATTCGGTCCGGGTGTGCGTTATGACGAGTACACCAATGGCGATACCAAAACCCAACCGCTCGGTTACGCTTCCGGCACCTATGCCTGGCAGATGACTGACAACACCAAATTTACCCAGGGTGTTTCTGTATTTGGTGCCGACGATACGACGCTGAACTCTGAGACGGCGCTGAACGTGGCCATTAACGAACACTTTGGTCTGAAAGTCGCCTACAACGTGACCTGGAACTCTTCACCACCCGAATCTGCACCGGATCATACCGACCGCAGAACCACGGTTTCACTGGGTTATAGAATGTAATGAAGACGGGCCGATGATCATGTCGGCCCGTTTATTCTGTCTGGTCTTGTGACGTCCCTTCTGATGAGCAGTATTCGCCCCTAACCCCAAATCATTGCCGCCCAACGGAGTAACAGCATTGCGCCGCAGATGGCGATCAGCACCAGCACCATTTTCCAGTGTTTTACGGCAAATCGTTTTGTTGGCATAACCTAACCCTTGTTCGTTGATACCCACAGTCTACCAAACAGGGCCGAAATATGCCCCTACTCAGGAACGATTGGGTTATGCCAGCGCAGGGTTCGGCTCAGAACCAGTGGAATCGTTCGGCGAGAATCAACAATAAACCTGTGGCGGAAAGGATGTTTAAAATCACAACCGTTCTACTGGATACGTTCATAGTATGCACCTTTGGGTTTAAAGACCTGTTCAAGATTAGCCCAGCATCTTTGAAATGCGAGCACCGGGATCATGCGACCTGCAAATTCATGCGAAAGTGCCAGCACATCAATCTGCCAGCAGAGGGTGCAATCTCCCTTTTGTTAGTGTTAACATTGCAAGGCTTGCCGTATATCCGGCGTTGTCTGATTTTCCGGCAGGTGAATGATGACGAACCAATTTGACGATTGTTGGTCAGATGGTGTCGTAATCTATTGTCAAATCACGATTATTTTCTTTGTATATGCTCTTATGTGTGGGGCATCACTGCAAATAAGGATATAAAATGCCTGTAATTACTCTTCCTGATGGCAGCCAACGCCATTTCGACCATGCTGTTAGCCCAATGGATGTTGCCCTGGACATCGGTCCTGGTCTCGCGAAAGCGACTATCGCCGGCCGCGTTAACGGTGAGCTGGTAGATGCCTCCGATCTGATCGAAAACGATGCGACGCTTGCGATCATCACCGCAAAAGATGAAGAAGGTCTGGAGATCATTCGTCACTCCTGCGCGCACCTGTTAGGCCATGCCATCAAACAGCTGTGGCCAAACACCAAAATGGCGATCGGTCCGGTTATCGATAATGGTTTCTACTACGACGTTGACCTTGACCACACCCTGACTCAGGAAGATATCGACGCGCTCGAAAAACGTATGCACGAGCTCGCCGAAACAAACTATGACGTCATCAAGAAGAAAGTCAGCTGGCACGAAGCGCGTGAAACCTTCGTGAAGCGTGGCGAGAGCTATAAGGTCTCGATTCTTGACGAAAACATTTCGCATGATGACAAGCCTGGCTTGTACCATCACGAAGAATACGTCGACATGTGCCGTGGACCGCACGTGCCGAACATGCGCTTCTGTCATCACTTTAAGCTGATGAAGATCGCCGGCGCCTACTGGCGTG
Source organism: Enterobacter sp. TCD1-1 (assembly GCF_020567405.1). NCBI lineage: Bacteria > Pseudomonadati > Pseudomonadota > Gammaproteobacteria > Enterobacterales > Enterobacteriaceae > Enterobacter > Enterobacter sp. TCD1-1. The sequence goes on from NZ_JAJCXF010000001.1 coordinate 972,472, forward strand.
GCGACAGCAACAACAAGATGTTGCAGCGTATCTATGGTACCGCGTGGGCCGATAAAAAAGCCCTGAACGCCTACCTGTTGCGCCTGGAAGAGGCGGCGAAGCGTGACCACCGTAAAATCGGTAAGCAGCTTGACCTGTACCACATGCAGGAAGAAGCGCCGGGTATGGTGTTCTGGCATAACGACGGCTGGACCATCTTCCGTGAACTGGAAACTTTCGTACGCTCCAAGCTGAAAGAGTACCAGTATCAGGAAGTGAAAGGCCCGTTCATGATGGACCGTGTGCTGTGGGAAAAAACCGGCCACTGGGACAACTACAAAGATGCGATGTTCACCACCTCGTCTGAGAACCGTGAATACTGCATCAAGCCAATGAACTGCCCGGGACACGTTCAGATCTTCAACCAGGGTCTGAAATCCTACCGTGACCTGCCGCTGCGTATGGCGGAGTTCGGTAGCTGCCACCGTAACGAGCCATCAGGTGCGCTGCACGGTCTGATGCGCGTGCGTGGCTTTACGCAGGATGATGCGCATATCTTCTGTACCGAAGATCAGGTTCGTGACGAAGTTAACGCCTGTATCCGTATGGTCTACGATATGTACAGCACCTTTGGCTTCGAGAAGATCGTGGTCAAACTCTCAACGCGTCCGGAAAAACGTATCGGTAGCGATGAGACCTGGGATCGCGCAGAAGCGGATCTCGCCGTGGCGCTGGAAGAGAACGGCATTCCGTTCGAATACCAGCTGGGCGAGGGCGCATTCTACGGTCCGAAAATTGAATTTACCCTGTATGACTGCCTCGATCGCGCATGGCAGTGCGGTACTGTACAGCTGGACTTCTCCCTGCCGCAGCGTTTAAGCGCCTCTTATGTTGGCGAAGACAACGAGCGTCAGGTGCCGGTAATGATTCACCGTGCCATTCTCGGTTCTCTGGAGCGCTTCATCGGCATCCTGACCGAAGAGTTCGCCGGCTTCTTCCCAACCTGGCTTGCGCCGGTGCAGGTGGTGGTGATGAACATTACCGATTCTCAGGCAGATTACGTTAAAGAATTGACGCAGAAACTACAAAATGCGGGCATTCGCGTAAAAGCAGACTTGAGAAATGAGAAGATTGGCTTTAAAATCCGCGAGCACACTTTACGTCGTGTCCCGTATATGTTGGTCTGTGGTGATAAAGAGGTGGAAGCAGGCAAAGTTGCCGTTCGCACCCGCCGTGGTAAAGACCTGGGCAGCCTGGACGTAAGTGAAGTGATTGAGAAGCTGCAACAAGAGATTCGCAGCCGCAGTCTTCAACAACTGGAGGAATAAGGTATTAAAGGCGGAAAACGAGTTCAAACGGCACGTCCGAATCGTATCAATGGCGAGATTCGCGCCCAGGAAGTTCGCTTAACAGGTCTGGAAGGCGAGCAGCTGGGGATTGTGAGTCTGAGAGAAGCAATCGAAAAGGCTGAAGAAGCTGGAGTAGATTTAGTTGAAATCAGCCCTAACGCCGAACCGCCAGTTTGTCGTATCATGGACTACGGCAAGTTCCTTTATGAAAAGAGTAAGTCTTCTAAGGAACAGAAGAAGAAGCAAAAAGTTATCCAGGTTAAGGAAATCAAATTCCGTCCTGGTACCGACGATGGCGATTATCAGGTAAAACTCCGCAGCCTGATTCGCTTTCTGGAAGATGGCGATAAGGCCAAGATCACACTGCGTTTCCGCGGTCGTGAGATGGCCCACCAACAGATTGGTATGGAAGTGCTTAACCGCGTCCGTGACGATCTGAGTGAACTGGCAGTAGTCGAATCCTTCCCTACGAAGATCGAAGGCCGCCAGATGATCATGGTGCTCGCTCCTAAGAAGAAACAGTAAGGCCTTCAAGCAGCAAAATCTGTGGAGCCTTCGGGTTTCATAGGTTTTGTTCGCCTATGTTTCGTTTATTTAACAATGCGAAGTGGAAGTTATTAAAATGCCAAAAATTAAGACCGTACGCGGTGCTGCTAAGCGCTTCAAAAAAACCGGTAAAGGTGGTTTTAAGCACAAGCACGCTAACCTGCGTCACATTCTGACTAAGAAAGCTACCAAGCGTAAACGTCACCTGCGTCCAAAAGCCATGGTTTCTAAAGGCGATCTGGGCCTGGTCATCGCGTGCCTGCCGTACGCATAAGTCGTTTCGTTTAACTTTTTTAACTTAGAATAGATACAGGAGAGCACACATGGCTCGCGTAAAACGTGGTGTAATTGCACGTGCACGTCACAAGAAAATTTTGAAACAAGCTAAAGGCTACTACGGTGCGCGTTCACGCGTATACCGCGTTGCCTTCCAGGCTGTTATCAAAGCAGGTCAGTACGCTTACCGTGACCGTCGTCAGCGTAAGCGTCAGTTCCGTCAACTGTGGATTGCGCGTATCAACGCAGCAGCACGTCAGAACGGTATTTCTTACAGCAAATTCATCAACGGCCTGAAAAAAGCCTCTGTTGAAATCGACCGTAAGATCCTGGCTGACATCGCAGTATTCGACAAAGTAGCGTTCACCGCTCTGGTCGAAAAAGCGAAAGCAGCACTGGCATAAGCCAGTTGAGAGAGGGGGCCTGGCTCCCTCTTTTCATATAACCCTGTAAGAAGATTGACATTTACCCGTGCAGGCTTTTCAATAAGGTCTCAACGGTTTTTACCCAACAAGGTAACGCAAGCATGAATGCTGCTATTTTCCGCTTCTTCTTTTACTTTAGCACCTGACTTCAGGAGGCTAGCGCGTGAAAGATGAAACGAAAAACAGCGCCAGATAAGCCTCCCGATGGAGGCTTTTTTTGTGCCTGAATTTGAGAGAATAACTCCACCAAATCGGTGTCTGCACCGACATAATGAGGAAAATCATGTCACATCTCGCAGAGCTGGTTGCCAGTGCAACAGCCGCCATTAATCAGGCCTCAGATGTTGCCGCGTTAGACAATGTCCGCGTCGAATATCTTGGGAAGAAAGGGCACTTGACCCTTCAAATGACAACCCTGCGTGAGCTGCCGCCAGAAGAACGCCCGGCAGCGGGGGCGGTGATTAACGAAGCCAAAGAGCAGGTACAGCAGGCGCTGAACGCACGCAAAGCCGAGCTGGAAAGCGCGGTGCTGAATGCGCGTCTGGCCGCAGAGACGATCGACGTCTCTCTGCCGGGTCGCCGCATCGAGAACGGCGGTCTGCACCCGGTTACCCGTACCATCGATCGCATTGAAAGTTTCTTCGGTGAGCTCGGCTTTACCGTGGCGACTGGCCCGGAAATCGAAGATGATTACCACAACTTCGATGCTCTGAACATTCCTGGCCATCATCCGGCACGCGCTGACCACGACACTTTCTGGTTCGACGCGACGCGTCTGCTGCGTACCCAGACCTCCGGCGTTCAGATCCGCACCATGAAGGATCAGGCACCGCCAATCCGTATTATCGCGCCGGGCCGCGTCTATCGTAACGACTACGATCAGACCCACACCCCAATGTTCCACCAGATGGAAGGCCTGATTGTTGATAAAAACATCAGCTTCACCAACCTGAAGGGCACGCTGCACGATTTCCTGAACAACTTCTTTGAGGAAGATCTGCAGGTTCGTTTCCGTCCGTCCTACTTCCCGTTCACCGAACCGTCTGCGGAAGTTGACGTGATGGGCAAAAACGGCAAATGGCTGGAAGTGCTGGGCTGCGGCATGGTGCATCCAAACGTACTGCGCAACGTGGGTATCGATCCGGAAGTTTACTCCGGCTTTGCCTTTGGTATGGGCATGGAGCGTCTGACCATGCTGCGCTACGGCGTGACCGACTTACGTGCATTCTTCGAAAACGATCTGCGTTTCCTCAAACAGTTTAAATAAGGGCAGGACAGAACAATGAAATTCAGTGAACTGTGGTTACGCGAGTGGGTAAACACCACGCTGGACAGCGACGCGCTTTCTAACCAGATCACCATGGCTGGTCTGGAAGTGGACGGCGTTGAGCCGGTTTCTGGCGCATTCAACGGCGTGGTCGTCGGCGAAGTGGTAGAGTGCGGCCAGCATCCTAACGCGGACAAACTGCGCGTAACAAAAGTAAACGTAGGCGGTGACCGTCTGCTGGATATCGTCTGCGGTGCGCCAAACTGCCGTCAGGGGCTGAAAGTGGCCGTGGCGACCGTCGGTGCGGTACTGCCGGGCGATTTCAAAATCAAAGCGGCTAAGCTGCGCGGCGAGCCGTCTGAAGGCATGCTGTGTTCCTTCTCCGAGCTGGGTATTTCCGACGATCACAACGGCATCATTGAGCTGCCGCTGGATGCGCCAATCGGCACCGATATCCGTGAGTACCTGAAGCTTGATGACAACACCATCGAAATCAGCGTCACGCCAAACCGTGCCGACTGCTTAGGGATCATCGGCGTGGCGCGCGACGTTGCCGTGCTGAACCAGACCGAACTGAACGCGCCGGACATTGCGCCGGTTGAAGCGACCATCAGTGACGTGCTGCCTATTCAGGTTGACGCTGCGGATGCTTGCCCGCGCTACCTCGGTCGCGTGGTGAAAGGCATCAACGTTAAGGCGCCAACCCCGCTGTGGATGAAAGAGAAGCTACGCCGCTGCGGTATCCGCTCTATCGACGCCGTGGTCGACGTGACCAACTACGTTCTGCTGGAGCTGGGCCAGCCAATGCACGCGTTCGATAAAGATCGTATCGAAGGCGGCATTGTGGTGCGCATGGCGAAAGAGGGTGAAACCCTGGTTCTGCTGGACGGCAGCGAAGCGAAACTGAACGCCGACACCCTGGTGATTGCTGACCACAGCAAAGCGCTGGCAATGGGCGGTATCTTCGGTGGCGAACATTCGGGCGTCAACGACGAAACCCAAAACGTGCTGCTGGAGTGCGCGTTCTTCAGCCCGCTCTCTATCACCGGTCGCGCACGCCGTCACGGTCTGCACACCGATGCGTCTCATCGCTACGAGCGTGGCGTTGACCCGGCGCTGCAGTACAAAGCAATGGAACGTGCCACCCGCCTGCTGATCGACATCTGCGGCGGCGAAGCGGGCCCGGTGATCGACGTCACCAACGAAGCGACGCTGCCGAAGCGTGCGACCATCACCCTGCGCCGCAGCAAGCTGGATCGCCTCATTGGGCACCATGTTGCTGATGCGCAGGTGACCGATATCCTGAAGCGTCTGGGTTGCGACGTGACCGAAGGTCAGGGCGAGTGGAAAGCCGTTGCGCCGTCTTGGCGTTTCGACATGGAAATTGAAGAAGATCTGGTGGAAGAAGTGGCCCGTGTTTATGGCTACAACAACATCCCTGACGAGCCTGTCCAGGCCGGTCTGGTGATGGGCACCCACCGTGAAGCCGACCTGTCCCTGAAGCGTGTGAAAACCATGCTGAACGACAAAGGCTACCAGGAAGTGATCACCTACAGCTTTGTTGATCCAAAACTGCAGCAACTGATCCACCCGGGTCAGGAAGCGCTGATCCTGCCAAGCCCAATCTCCAGCGAAATGTCCGCGATGCGTCTGTCCCTGTGGACGGGCCTGTTGGGCACTATCGTTTATAACCAGAATCGCCAGCAAAACCGCGTGCGAATTTTCGAAAGCGGTTTGCGCTTTGTACCGGATAATCAGGCAAATTTAGGCATCCGTCAGGATCTCATGCTGGCTGGCGCCATCAGCGGTAACCGCTATGAAGAACACTGGGACCTGGCAAAAGGCACGGTTGATTTCTACGATATGAAGGGCGATCTGGAAGCGATTCTGGATCTGACCGGTAAATTATCTGAAATTGAATTCCGCGCAGAAGCCATCCCGGCCCTGCATCCAGGCCAGAGTGCTGCCCTCTATTTAGACGGCAAACGCATTGGTTTTATTGGGGTTGTTCACCCTGAGCTGGAGCGTAAACTGGACCTGAACGGCCGTACCATCGTGTTCGAGCTGGAATGGAACCTGGTGGCAGACCGCGTGATTCCTCAGGCTCAGGACGTCTCCCGCTTCCCGGCAAACCGCCGTGATATCGCGGTTGTGGTCGCGGAAAATGTGCCCGCAGCAGATATTTTGGCCGAATGTAAGAAAGTTGGCGTAAATCAGGTAGTTGGCGTAAACTTATTTGACGTGTACCGCGGCAAGGGCGTAGCAGAGGGCTTTAAGAGCCTGGCTATCAGCCTGATCCTTCAGGATACCAGCCGTACACTCGAAGAAGAGGAGATTGCCGCTACCGTCGCCAAATGTGTAGAGGCATTAAAAGAGCGATTCCAGGCATCATTGAGGGATTGAACCTATGGCGCTTACAAAAGCTGAAATGTCAGAATATCTGTTTGATAAGCTTGGGCTTAGCAAACGGGATGCCAAAGAGCTGGTAGAGCTGTTTTTCGAAGAGATCCGTCGTGCTCTGGAAAATGGTGAGCAGGTAAAACTCTCCGGTTTTGGCAATTTTGATTTGCGCGACAAAAACCAACGTCCGGGCCGCAACCCGAAGACGGGGGAAGATATTCCCATTACAGCCCGCCGCGTGGTGACCTTCAGACCCGGCCAGAAGTTAAAAAGCCGTGTCGAAAACGCAACGCCCAAAGCAGAGTAATATGAACTAACTAAAAAGGCCGCCCACGCGGCCTTTTTTCTTTGCGCTCTTTGGTAAACCCGCCGTAAAATCAATTACATCTCACGCTACTAAAACCGTACACATGCTTGATTATGCCCATCACCAGCACCGTTCCGATCGGCGTCGCCTGCTTTTGCTGGCGCTGCTGCTCATTATTGCCGCAGGCGTTAGCCTCTGCGCCGGTGACCGATGGATAGGGCCCGAAAGCTGGTGGGGGCCTGACGGACAGCTCTTCGTCTGGCAAATTCGTCTGCCGCGTACCGTCGCGGTGATGCTGGTGGGTGCCGCGCTGGCGCTGTGCGGCACCATAATGCAGGCATTGTTTGAGAATCCCCTGGCGGAGCCCGGGCTGCTCGGCGTGTCCAACGGTGCGGGCGTGGGGCTGATTGCGGCGGTAATGCTGGGCGGAGGCGAACTCTCCGGATGGCGTATTAGCCTGAGCGCGATTCTCGGCGCATTACTGATAACGCTCATCCTGCTTCGTTTTGCCAGACGGCATTTATCGACCAGCCGTCTGCTGCTTGCCGGCGTGGCGCTGGGGATCATCTGTAGCGCGCTGATGACTTGGGCGGTCTACTTCTCGACCTCCTTTGACCTGCGGCAGCTCATGTACTGGATGATGGGCGGCTTTGGCGGCGTCGACTGGCAGCAGGGCTGGCTGATGGCGCTGCTGGTGCCGGTCATCGTGTGGGCTGCCCTGCAGGCGCAGCCGCTGAATATGCTCGCGCTGGGTGAAACCTCAGCCCGCCAGCTGGGCATGCCGATTGGGTTCTGGCGTAATGCGCTGGTGATCGCCATTGGCTGGCTGGTCGGCGTCAGCGTTGCCCTGGCGGGCGCGATTGGCTTTATTGGCCTGGTGATCCCGCACATGCTCCGTCTGTGTGGCCTCACGGACCATCGAACCCTGCTTCCGGCCTCGGCGGTTGCCGGGGCCGTCACGCTGCTGGTAGCTGACATCATCGCCCGGCTTGCCCTGACGGCTGCAGAGTTGCCTATCGGCGTGGTGACCGCCACGCTGGGCGCGCCGGTCTTTATCTGGCTACTATTAAAAGCTGGACGTTAAATCGACAACCTGAGGAAATGCTATGCAGTCAGATATCCTGAATACTGAAGTGACCACCATTGATGGCGATAAAACCACGCTGGAAGGCTACAAAGGCAACGTGTTGCTGATCGTCAACGTGGCATCCAAATGCGGCCTGACGCCGCAGTACGAGCAGCTGGAAAACATTCAGAAGGCCTGGGAAAAAGACGGTTTCACCGTACTGGGCTTCCCCTGCAACCAGTTCCTGGGCCAGGAGCCGGGCAGCGAAGAGGAGATTAAAACCTTCTGCAGCACCACTTACGGCGTGACGTTCCCGCTGTTCAGCAAAATCGATGTCAACGGGGAAGGCCGCCATCCGCTGTATGCGAAGCTGATCGCTGCCGCACCGAAAGCCGTTGCGCCGGAAGGCAGCGGTTTTTATGAACGCATGGCCAGCAAAGGCCGCGCGCCGCTTTACCCGGACGATATACTCTGGAACTTCGAAAAATTCCTGATTGGTCGCGACGGCCAGGTCGTTCAGCGTTTTTCACCGGATATGACCCCTGAAGATCCGATCGTCATGGAATCTATCAAGCTGGCGCTGGCGAAATAATGTCGCTGCTGATGCAGCTCACGGACGTTGCCGAGAAGGGACGTCTGGAGCCGATAACCGGCACCGTCAATGCGGGCGAAATCCTGCATCTTGTCGGGCCAAACGGCGCCGGAAAGAGCACGCTGCTGGCACGGATGGCGGGCATGACTGCCGGAGAAGGGCAGATAACGTTGCTGGAGCATACGCTGGCCGACTGGTCGCCGGTCTCACTGGCGCATCGGCGCAGCTATCTCGTGCAGCAGCAGGTGCCGCCCTTTGCGATGCCGGTCTGGCAGTATCTGATGCTGCATTTGCACGACAAACACCGTACGGCGCTGCTGGCGGACGTGGCCGCGGCGCTGGGGCTGGAAGATAAACTCTCCCGGCATGTCAGCCAGCTATCCGGCGGTGAATGGCAGCGGGTGCGTCTGGCGGCTGTCATCGTCCAGATCCACCCGGCCGGTAACCCGCATGGGAGGATGCTGCTTCTCGATGAACCGATGAGCGGTCTGGATGTGGCGCAGCAGGCGGCCCTGGATACGCTGCTAAGCGCGCTGAGCCGAAAAGGCATCGCCGTGGTGATGAGCAGTCATGACCTCAACCACACTTTGCGACATGCCCATCGGGTGTGGCTGCTGGCGAAGGGGAAGATGATCGCCAGCGGTACGCGGGATCAGGTTCTGACGCCGCCCAATCTTGCCCGCGCGTACAACATGTCGTTCCGCAGGCTGGATATCGAGGGCCATAAGATGCTGATTTCGACCGGGCAGGAGTAAGCGTTTCTTGCCTGTGAGCACAGTTGCACGCTAAATTACGAAAAGAACAAAAAAAGCAGAGGATTCGTCTGAAAATGCGATTCTGGTTTCTCCTGATGGCCACACTTTTTCTTGCGGGATGCAGTAGCCATCGTGCACCGCCGCCTAACCCACGGCTTTCAGATTCGATCACCGTCATCGCCAGCCTCAACGATCAGCTGAGCAACTGGCGCGGCACGCCTTATCGCTACGGCGGTATGAGCCGTGGCGGTGTGGATTGCTCCGGCTTCGTTCTGATGACCTTCCGCGACAAGTTTGATTTACAGCTGCCGCGCGAAACGCGCAAACAGGCAGAAATCGGCACGGAAATTGATAAAGACGATCTTCTGCCCGGGGACCTGGTTTTCTTCAAAACCGGATCGGGGGAAAGCGGTCTTCATGTGGGCATTTATGACACTGACAACCAGTTCATTCACGCGTCAACCAGCCGCGGCGTGATGCGCTCTTCCCTGGATAATGTCTACTGGCGTAAAAATTTCTGGCAGGCACGACGTATATAGTCTTCGTCGTATACCTCTCTTATGACGGCATGGAAACGAATAAAACATGCCGTTTTTTCTCAAATAAGATGATTAAAGTTAAATTTATCTAAAATTAGCGAATCCCGCATGTGTCTGTTTTATCTAAAACTGGCTATTATTCTGCAACCAGGATAAGATTATTTTAGATTCAGGGATAAATCTGAAAATTAATACGGAACTAATGAAATTAATCTTATTAAAATCAAGACAGTGGAATTGTGTCGGCAATTGCTCCAGGATGTCCTCTCTCATCTTTAATGCGGGGCGAGTGCAATGATAATTACGCTAGATAATGCTTACCAGTCTGAACTGCTGCTTCTGCCTGCCCGTAATAGCGCAGGGGAGCTTAAAGGTTTAGAAATTCTGGTTAACTTTACTGGCGTCGGCAGCGATGTGCGGATCCCCACTGAGCTTGTTATCCCACGACTTTCAGCGGCTGAAGAGTTAACGCTGTTTAACGAAAAATTGCAATTGCTTGATACCTGTAAACTGTTTTTTATTCAGCATCAGTTAATTGCATGGATCAATATTACACCTGCAATAGTTGAATTTTTATTAAGTAATGGAAACGCTGTTTCAATTCTTGAGCGTTATCCGTTTCTTGAGTTTACTGTTAATGAGAATTATCCAGGTTTAAATAACGGAAAGGACGATCTTCAGCTGGCGAGAATGGCGATCCATTTTCCGTTGGTGCTGGCAAACTTTGGCGCAGGCGCGGCATCGCTCAAGGCGGTCTACGATGGATTATTTAAACGGGTCATTCTCGATAAAGGCTTCATTCAGCAGCGTGCGGCGGAACTCTCTTTTGAGCCCTTTATGCGCGCCATCCTCTGGCAAATCACGCCGCACTGTCAGTCTGTGATTGTCTCAGGCATTGATGACCACGGCCTCTTGCAGCGCGTGCTGTCCTTTAATTTTGGCGCCATGCAGGGAACACTCTGGCCTGCCGTCTCGGCGGAACACGTCACTACGCTGGTTCAGCAGCGATAACCCTTGCTTTCGCCCGTGTTTAAGTCCGGGTAAACCCTCTACACTAAAAGCAGGAGGACTTATGACCCTGTCTTTTACTGCTCGCTGGCATGACGAGTTGCCGGGATTTTATACCGCACTCAAACCCACACCATTACAAAATTCACGTCTTATCTGGCATAACGATCGGCTGGCAGAAGAGTTGGCCATTCCGCCTGAGCTGTTTCAGCATTCAGAGAGCGCTGGCATCTGGGGAGGCGAAACGCTTCTCGCCGGTATGCAACCCCTGGCTCAGGTCTATAGCGGACATCAGTTTGGCGTCTGGGCAGGACAGCTGGGCGACGGCAGGGGGATCCTGCTCGGTGAACAACAGCTTCCCAACGGGGAGACGGTTGACTGGCACCTCAAAGGCGCGGGCCTGACGCCGTATTCGCGGATGGGCGACGGGCGTGCGGTTCTGCGTTCAACGATCCGCGAGAGCCTGGGCTCCGAAGCGATGCATGCCCTGGGTATCCCCACCACCCGAGCGCTGTCGATCGTGACCAGCGACACACCGGTTGTGCGCGAAACCGTGGAAAAGGGCGCCATGCTGATGCGTATCGCGCAAAGCCATCTGCGCTTCGGCCATTTTGAGCACTTTTACTATCGTCGCGAGCCGGAAAAGGTGCGCCAGCTGGCAGACTTTGCCATTCGTCACCACTGGGCGCACTGGCAGGACGAGGCGGATAAATACGTTCTCTGGTTCAGGGACGTGGTGGCCCGTACCGCCACCCTGATTGCCCGCTGGCAAACGGTAGGCTTTGCCCATGGCGTCATGAATACCGACAACATGTCGCTTCTCGGGTTGACCTTTGACTACGGCCCGTTTGGTTTCCTGGATGATTATCAGCCAGGCTATATCTGCAACCACTCCGACTATCAGGGGCGCTACAGTTTTGACAATCAGCCCGCGGTGGGCCTGTGGAACCTGCAGCGGCTTGCGCAAACCCTGTCGCCGTTTATCGACGTTGATGCCCTGAATGATGCGCTCGACAGCTATCAGGAGATCTTACTGCGGGAATATGGCACGCTGATGCGCACTAAGCTGGGGCTGGTGACGCAGGAGAAGGGCGATAACGACATCCTCAATGGCCTGTTTGCCCTGATGGCGCGCGAGGGCAGCGATTACACGCGCACCTTCCGGATGCTGGGGCAGACGGAGCAGCACAGCGCCGCCTCGCCGCTGCGCGATGAGTTTATTGACAGACAGGCGTTTGACGACTGGTTTGCATCCTACCGCGCGCGGCTGCAGCAGGAGCAGGTGGATGACGCGACCCGCCAGACGCAGATGAACGCCACGAACCCGGCGATGGTGTTGCGCAACTGGCTGGCACAGCGGGCGATTGAGCAGGCAGAGCAGGGCGAGTATGACGAGTTACACCGTCTGCACGTGGCGTTGCGCACGCCGTTTGCCGACCGGGGTGATGATTACGTCAGCCGCCCGCCTGACTGGGGCAAGCGGCTGGAGGTCAGCTGCTCAAGCTAGTCTTTTGGCCGGGGGGCGGATTCGTCTTACCCGGCCTGAACATCACTGCGCGACCCAGCCGCCGTCCATATTCCACGCGGCGCCGCGAACGTTAACGGCGCTGTCGCTGCACAAAAACAGCGCCAGTTCACCCAGCTGCTCCGGGGTAACAAACTCGCCCGAAGGCTGTTTCTCCGCCAGAAGCTGTTCGCGAGCGTGCTCCGGCGGTACGCCGTCAGCGATACGTTTGTCAATTTGCTGCTGCACCAGCGGGGTCAGCACCCAGCCGGGACAGATCGTATTGGCGGTAATGCCGGTGCGCGCGGTTTCCAGCGCCAGCGATTTCGTAAAGCCCACCACGCCGTGCTTGGCTGCCACGTAGGCCGACTTCTCTTTTGACGCGACCAGCCCGTGAACGGAGGCGATATTAATGATGCGCCCCCAGTTTTTCTCGCGCATGGCAGGGAGCGCCAGCCGGCTGGTGTGAAACACCGACGAGAGGTTAATGGCGATAATGTCGTTCCATTTCTCCACCGGAAACGCGTCAACCGGTGCCACGTGCTGTATGCCAGCGTTGTTGACGAGAATGTCCACGCCGCCAAACTGCGATTCGGCGTAGCGCATCAGGGCCTCTATTTGCAGGACGTCACGCAGGTCCGCATCGTGATAGCCCGGCTTTTTGCCCAGTTGCGCAATCTCAACTATTGCTGATTCACTGTCGCCGAAACCGTTGAGGATCAGCTGCGCCCCGGCCTTCGCCAGCACGCGGGCGATCCCCAGGCCAATGCCGCTGGTCGAGCCGGTGACCAGGGCGGTTTTACCGTTCAGATTCATCTTTCTCTCCTTACACAATGCCGGTCAGATAGAACACGGCAATGACAAAAAGCACTGCCAGACTTTTAATAATCGTGATAGCAAAAATGCCGCCGTAGGCCTGGCGATGGCTCAGGCCAGTGATAGCCAGCAGGGTAATCACCGCCCCGTTATGGGGTAGGGTATCCATTCCCCCGCTCGCCATTGACGCCACGCGGTGCAGCACCTCAAGGGGGATATTGGCGGCGTGCGCGGCGGCGACAAACGTGTCGGACATGGCGGCGAGCGCAATACTCATCCCGCCGGACGCCGAGCCGGTGATCCCCGCGAGAACGGTCACGCTGATGGCTTCATTCAGCAGCGGATTCGGAATGGCCGCCAGCGCGTGGGATAACACCAGAAAACCGGGCAGGGCGGCGATAACCGCGCCGAAACCGTACTCCGAGGCGGTATTCATCGCCGCCAGAATGGCACCGCTCACCGCCGTCCGGCTGCCTTCTGCCAGGCGTCCCCGGATGTTGCGGAAGCCAAAAATCAGCACCAGCACGATACCGGATATCAACGCCGCCTCAACGGCCCAGATGGCGGTGATCTTGCTCACCTCGGTCACGATCGGTTTCGCCAGACCGGGCAGGGTCAGCTCGTGGCTCGTGCCGTACCAGCCGGGGATCCAGCGGGTAAACAGCAGGTTGAGTATGCCCACCACCAGCAGCGGGGCGATGGCAATCAGCGGATGCGGAAGGTTAATGTTGTCCGGCGTCTCCGGTTCATTTTTCAGATCCGTGCCGTAACCTTCGTTGTTGCTGAGCGCCTTACGCCGCTGGCGTTCCAGCCAGAGCAGGCCAAAGACGATAATGAACAGAGAGCCGATAAGCCCCAGCCACGGTGCGGCCCAGGCGTTGGTACCAAAGAAGCTGGTGGGAATGATGTTCTGGATCTGCGGCGTGCCGGGCAGGGCATCCATGGTAAACGAGAATGCCCCCAGCGCCACCGTGGCCGGGATCAGCCGTTTAGGGATACCGCTCTGGCGGAACAGTTCCGCGGCGAACGGGTAAACCGCAAACGCCACCACGAACAGCGACACGCCGCCGTAGGTTAACAGCGCACACACCAGGACAATCACCGGGATGGCGTGGCGACGACCGAGGATCTGAATCGCGGCGGCGACGATGGAGCGCGAGAAGCCGGAAAGCTCAATCAGTTTGCCAAACACCGCCCCCAGCAGGAACACCGGGAAGTAGAGCTTGACGAAGCCCACCATTTTTTCCATGAACAGACCGGTAAACGTCGGGCCAACGGCGCCCGGATCGGTCAGCAGTACCGCACCGAGCGCCGCAATCGGCGCAAACAAAATCACGCTATATCCGCGATAGGCCGCCAGCATCAGCAGCGCCAGCGCCGCCAGGGCAATTAATACACTCATCACGACTCCTCACTGTCATTATTATTCGGGTACCAACGAGATGTTTAACGCTCGACGGTGAGGGCAATGCCTTGCCCGCCGCCTACGCACAGGGTGACGAGCCCCTTTTTGACGTCACGGCGCTGCATTTCGTACAGCAGCGTCACGAGGATGCGGCAGCCGGAGGCGCCAATCGGATGACCGAGGGCGATCGCGCCGCCGTTAACGTTCACCCTGCGTTCATCCCAGCCGAGCTGCTGGCCCACCGCCAGCGCCTGGGCGGCAAAGGCTTCATTGGCTTCAATGAGGTCCACGTCATCGAGCGTCCAGCCCGCCCGCGCAAGCGCCGTCTGACAGGCGCTGACCGGCCCGATGCCCATCACCGACGGGTCAACGCCCGTCACGGCATAGCTCACGATGCGCCCCAGAATCGGCAAACCGCTCTCCCGCGCCTTTTCGCCGCTCATCAGCAGCACCGCCGCGGCGCCGTCGTTGAGCGTGGAGGCATTTCCCGCCGTGACCGTGCCTTCCTCCTGCAAAAAGGCGGGGCGCAACTGCGCAAGCTGCTCGGCGGTGGTGCCTGTCCGGGGCTGCTCGTCACGGCTGACAATAAGCGGCGGCTTTTTACCCTGCCTCACCGTCACCGGCGCTATCTCGGCATCAAACCGGCCCGCTTCGGCGGCGGAGGCCGCTTTTTGCTGCGACCGGGCAGCGAAGGCGTCCTGCTGCTCGCGAGAAATGCCGTACTGCCGGACGACGTTTTCAGCGGTGATCCCCATGTGGTAATCGTTGAACGCGTCCCACAGACCGTCCGTGATCATGCTGTCCTGCAGGCCCGTATGGCCAAAACGCAGCCCTGAACGCGCGCCATCCAGCAGATAGGGGGCGTTACTCATGCTCTCTTGTCCGCCGGCAATCACTACCTCAGCGTCGCCGCAGCGGATCGCCTGCGCGGCGAGCTGCACCGCTTTTAATCCCGCGCCGCACACCAGGTTGACCGTTGTCGCTGGCGTGCTGACGGGTAACCCGGCGGCGATGGCCGTCTGACGCGCAGGGTTTTGTCCGCATCCCGCCGTCAGCACCTGGCCGAAAATCACCTCATCTATCGTCTCAGCAGGAAGACCGCTGTTTTCAAGCAGACGATGAACCGCGACGGCCCCCAGTTCAGCCGCAGAGAGGGGCGCGAGCGATCCGCGAAAACTGCCAATGGGGGTCCGCGTTGCCCCGACAATCATGACCTCTTTCATCCTGAGTCCTCAGCTAAAGCGCATCTCGCGAACGTCGTCCGCCACAATCATTTTTCCGGCTGTCTTAGCCGCTATTTCGTCGATACTGACGCCGGGGGCGTATTCCCGCAGGATGAACGCGCCGTCCGCGATCTCGAGCAGCGCGAGGTCGGTTAAGACCCGGCGGATGCAGCCCGCGCCCGTAAGCGGCAGCGTGCAGCGCGACAGCAGCTTTGACTCACCGCTTTTTGACGCGTGGGTCATCACCACGATAATGTTCTGCGCCCCGGCGACGAGATCCATCGCGCCGCCCATCCCCTTGACCATCTTTCCGGGGATCATCCATGAGGCGATATTGCCTTCGACGTCCACCTCAAACGCGCCCAGCACCGTCAGGTCAACATGGCCGCCGCGGATCATGGCAAACGACTGGGCCGAGTCGAAAATGGCCGCGCCCGTGCGTGCGGTCACGGTCTGTTTACCGGCGTTGATCATGTCGGCGTCGAGGCTCTGCTCGTCAGGGAACGCGCCCATCCCCAGCAGCCCGTTTTCCGACTGAAGCATCACGTCCATTCCTTCCGGAATGTAGTTCGCCACCAGGGTAGGAATGCCGATCCCCAGGTTGACGTAATATCCGTCGCGCAGTTCGCGGGCGACGCGCATGGCCATCTGTTCACGGGTTAACATCGTCACACTCCTTCCGCGCGCAGCGTGCGCTGTTCAATGCGTTTTTCAAACTGGCCAACAATCAGCCTGTCGACGTAAATGCCCGGGGTATGAATGGCCGACGGGGGAAGCTCACCCGGCGCAACAATCTCCTCCACCTCGACGACCGTTATCCGGCCCGCCGTTGCCATCAGCGGATTAAAGTTTTGCGCGGTATGCCGGTAGACGACGTTGCCGTACCAGTCCGCTTTCCAGCCCTTGATCAGCGCGAAATCCCCCGTAATGGCCTCTTCGAGGATGTAATGCTTACCGGCAAACTGGCGCACGTCTTTGCCTGCAGCCACGGGGGTGCCGTAGCCGGTGGCCGTGTAAAATGCCGGAATACCCGCGCCGCCCGCGCGCACCTTTTCCGCCAGCGTGCCCTGAGGCGTGAGTTCAATCTCCAGTTCACCGCTCAGTACCTGCTGCTCGAACAGCGCGTTTTCGCCGACGTAAGAAGCCACTACCTTACGAACCTGCCGCGTCTCAAGCAGGAGCCCGAGACCGAAGCCGTCCACGCCGCAGTTGTTTGATACCACCGTCAGATCTTTCACCTGACGGCGTCTGACCTCTGCAATCAGGTTCTCCGGAATACCGCACAGGCCGAAGCCGCCCGCCAGCAAAGTCATCCCGTCCGTCAGCCCATCCAGCGCCTGCGCATAGCTGTCGACGCGCTTATCCAGTCCCGCCATCGTCATTCCTCCTCTTAACCGTGGCGGTATCATTAGGGGCGGCAACTCATTTGTTAATTTTGAATTTGTGACCCACTCATTAGGTTTTTTTATTAATTTCCTGTTAACTAAATTTTTTCAATTAGTTAACAGGATGAAAAATGAGAATGAGTGTCAAACAGTTACGCGCGTTTTTAGCGGTAGCTCACACTCTGAATTTCGCCCACGCCAGCGAACGGCTGAATCTCTCCCAGCCAGCTCTGAGCCTGACGATTAAAGCCCTGGAGGACGCGCTCGGCGGACCGCTGCTGCAGCGGAGCACGCGCAAGGTCGCGCTGACGCAGGAGGGCGAGACGTTTTTGCCGATGGCGCGGCAGCTGCTTGCCGACTGGGATAATGTCGAAGAGGCGATGCACCAGTGCTTTACCCTGCAGCGCGGTAAAATCTCGGTCGCGGCGATGCCGTCGTTTGCCGCGAATGTCCTGCCCGAGGTGCTGAAAGCGTTTCGCGATCGCCATGCCGGGATCAACGTCACCGTGCATGACGTGATTAACGAGCAGGTGATTGAGATGGTGCGGGAAGGGCGGGTCGAGATGGGCATCGCCTTTGAGCCCGCGCCCACGCACAACCTGCTGTTTACCCCGCTGGGTCTCGACCGCTTTGTTGCTATTGTGCCGAAAGATTCCCCGCTGGCGGGCAAAAAACGCCTGACATGGGAAGCGCTGCTGACGCTGGATTTCATCACCCTGCAGCGCCCGTCGGCGGTGCGTCTGATGATGGAAGAGGAGCTGGCGCGAAGCGGCAGAAAGCTGGACGTCGCGCTTGAAAGTCATCAGCTGGTGACGGTCGGGCGGATGGTCGCAAGCGGGCTGGGCGGCAGCGCCGTACCGGCGCTCTGCAAGACGCAGATGGCGTCGCTGGGCGCGGTCTGTATTCCGCTGGACAGTCCGCCTATTGAAAAGTGTATCGGAGTGATCCATCCAGGGCATACGCAGCTTTCAAAAGCGGCGCATGCCCTGCTGGAAACGCTGAAGGATTTTTATCAGCCCGATTAAGGGACAAGAAACACCTGCGGCGCGGCGTGAGCCGGGTGCCTGCCGACATGAACCTGTGCGCCGTACCAGTGCGCCAGCGCATCGGGCTGCAAAACGGTTTCCGGCTCTCCCTGAGACACGATCCTGCCGCTGTGCAGGAGCAGGAGGCGATCCGCCCACAGCGCTGCCAGGTTGAGGTCGTGCAGCACCGCGCAAACGTGCAGATGTCCCCGGCTGGTCAGGGATTTCAGCAGGCGCAGGAGATGCTGCTGGTGATAGAGATCGAGCGCAGAGGTGGGTTCATCAAGAAACAGCCAGCCGCGCGGCGCACCGTCGCACCAGAGCTGAGCCAGCGCGCGGGCGAGCTGAACGCGCTGCTGCTCGCCGCCGGAGAGCGCGGCAAACTGCCTGCCCGCCAGCGGTAAACAGCCGGTGATGGCCATCACCTCCTCGATCACCGACGCTTCAGGCGTGCGGGTCCAGGGCGCACGCCCCATACCGACGACCGCCTCAACCGGCCAGTCAAATCCGATCTGTGTGCTCTGGCGCATCACCGCCCGGTAGCGGGAGAGCTTGTCCGGCGACCAGACCGCAAGCGGTGTGCCCGCCAGGCTGCACCGTCCGCCCGCAGGTTTAAGGTAGCCGGTAAGCAGCCGCAACAGCGTCGATTTCCCGGCGCCGTTGGGGCCAATCAGCGCCACCAGCTCGCCCTGAGATAAGGTCAGCGTCACGTCGTGAATCAGCGTGCGTTGCCCGGCGCGAAAAACAAGGTTTTCTGCACAATAGCGTTCAGCCATGCGCACCTCCGCGACGAAAGATAAGCCACAGGAACCACGGCGCGCCGAGAAGGCTGGTCAACAAGCCGACCGGCATTTCCGCCGGGGCGACCAGACTACGCGCCAGCGTATCGGCCACCAGCAGGAGCAGCGCACCGGCCAGCACCGAACCGGGGAGCGTGGCCCGGTGGTCGGCTCCCAGCCACATGCGCACCAGGTGCGGCACCACCAGGCCGACAAAACCGATCACGCCGCTGACCGCAACGGCGGCAGCCACCAGCAGGGCACTGCACAACAGCAGGATGCGCTGCACAGCGGCAACCTCCACGCCGAGATAGTGCGCCTCTTCATCGCCCAGCTGCAGCAGGTTGAGGGGCCCTGCCAGACGCCAGATCGCCAGCAGGGTGGGGATCATCAGCGACGCGACGGCCAGCAGCGTCGACCACTGCGCCTGGCCGAGGCTGCCCATTCCCCAGAGGGAAAGCTGGCGAAGCTGGGCATCATTGCTGAGCCATGACAGCACGCCGACGGCGCCGCCGCACAGGGCGTTGATGGCAATCCCTACCAGCAGCAGGCGCGACAGGGAAGCGTCACGCTGTCGGCTGAGCAGGAAAATCACGACGGTGGCGGCCAGCGCGCCGAGAAACGCCGCCAGCATCGGGGCATACAGCATCACCAGCGCTGGCAGCGAGAGCGGAAGCACCACCCACAGGGCGACGGCAAGCGCCGCGCCGCTGCTGATGCCGAGCAGGCCCGGGTCCGCCAGCGGGTTGCGAAACAGCCCCTGCATTACGCACCCAGCCAGCGCCAGCGAACCGCCGATCGCCAGTGCCAGCAGCACGCGAGGCAGGCGGATCGTCAGCCATATTTGGCGCAGGGCCTCGTCGGTGCCGTTCCACAGCAGGCTGACCGGCAGGCGCAGCGCGCCAATGCCGCTGGCCGTCAGCGTCGTGACGACAAGCAGCGCGGCCAGCATCCATAATGACAGGGCGGCTCGCCGGGACATCAGGGCAGTTGCTCCGCTTTGGCACGCAACTCCCGGATGGCTTCCGGCGTTCGCACGCTGAAGCCCAGCAGCGCCATGTCATCAATCGCCAGCACCTGCCTGTTCCGTCCTGCAGGGGTTTGCGCCAGGCCGGGCAGCGTCCACAGATTCGCCTCCCCACCCAGGGCGTTGATGCCGTCCTGCGAAATCACCACCAGATCGGGTCGGCTGGCAATCGTGCCTTCCTGAGACAGCGGCTGATAGCGGGTGAACCCCTGCATCGCGTTCTGCAGCCCCGCCGCACGAATGGCCGCGTCCGCGCCGGTCTGTTGTCCGGCAGCCATGGCGGTCATTCCGCCGTGGTTGAGAATAAACAGCACCCGCTTTTTGAGCGGCGACGCGGGAAGCGCCGACAGCGCCTGACGCAGCGTCTTGCGCAAGGCTTCCCCCTCGGCCTCGCGGTGCGTCGCTTCAGCGACGATCCGTACCTTTTCGTCAATGACGCTCAGATCGTTACCGGCAGGAATTGCGATGACCCTGACGTGGCTTTGCTCAACCTGCTTGAGCGCCAGAGACGGCTGCGCCTGGGCGCTGGCCAGCACCAGCGTAGGGCGCATGGATAAGATCCCTTCCGCGTTGAGCTGGCGCAGATAGCCCACGTCCGGCAGTGCGGTTGCCGCCTGCGGCCACTGGCTGGTGCTGTCGCGGGCCACGAGGGAAGAAGCCGCGCCGAGGGCGTAGACAATCTCGGTGACGTCGCCGCCGAGCGTGATGATTTTCTCCTGCGGCGCAGCAAACGCCAGCAGGGGCAGGGCGCTGATCAGGGCAAGCCACCGTTTCATGCGGCCAGCCCTTTCGCCGTTAAGGCGTCAATCTGGCTGCGCCACTGGCTCTGCTCCGGCTCCCCTTCGGTGCGCTGGCCGTACAGCTGGGCGATTTGCGTCCCGTCGGCGGCAAACAGCTCCAGGCTGGTGACATGCCCGTCCGCGGTCGGTTTGCGCGTGACCCACGTCTCGGCAATCGCGTCTTCAAGCAGGTGCAGGGTAAAGGTTGGGTTGAAGATATTCAGCCAGCCTTTCATCGGCGCCAGCTTTTCCACCACGCCGGTGAAAATCTGCACGCAGCCGCGGTTGCCGACGAAGACCATGATTTCATTGCCGTCCCGACGCGCCGTCTCCAGCAGCTGCGCCAGCGCGCTGTTCTCTACCCGACAGGCCAGATCGTCCCCCACCAGGCGAAACGCCTGCTGGCGGCTGAGGTTATGACGTTTCAGCAGGCTGAAGAACTGATGCACGTCGGTCATGGCGCGCCACTCTTTGTCCACGAGGGCGGCTTGCGGACTTTCCGCGTGAGCAGGCGCATCGGGCGCCTTTAACACCAGCGGTGGATTATCGGCAAAGATAAAACGGGTCAGCACGTCGCCCCAGGCGGAACGGTCGGTGTTGTCCGTGGCGTAGACCTTCAGCAGGGCATCGCCCTGATGGTCGAAGAACTGAATACTTTGCCGCTCGCCGCGGGCGGTGGCTTCACTGATGTGAAACGCGCTTGCCCACTGGTTGAGGAACAGGCGCAGATCCAGCGCGCGCGGGTTCAGCACCAGCCCGGCATGGCCGTTCAGGTGCTGGTTGGTGAAGTTCCCGACCTGCTCGTGAACGGCGTAGTCGTTGCGGCAGATACATTTGGTTTCGCCCACCGCCTCCAGCGCGCCCAGGATCTCGCGCATTTCACCGTGCAGTCGCCAGGCGTCGTGGCCCACGCGGGCAAAGGTCAGCTCCGCTTCGCTGATGTTCATTAACCCTGCAAGGTCGCGCGCGTACTTACCCGGATTTTCTTCTTTTAGCTCAAGCCAGCGTGTGTAGTGATTCATTGTCTCTTCCTTTCAAAGCAATGCCCCGGTCAGCCGGGGCGAAGGGATTACCATTGATAACTGACGAAAATCTTCCCGTTACGGCCGTCCTGCGGAATGCCCTGAGGTGACCAGTACGCTTTGTCGAAGGCGTTGCCGAGTACCAGCGTCGTGGTCACGCCTTTGAGCCGTTCCTGGCCCTTATAGCTGACATAGAAGTCATTGACCGCATAGCCCGGCTGCTCGCTGTAGCTGCTGCTGATATGCGTTGAGCGATCGACAAAGGTGCCAATCCAGCCGACGGAAAAACCGCTCTGCGCCACCGGAATGTCCAGCTTGCTGGTAACGGTATCCGGGTTGATGCTGGAGATGTACTCGCCCGTATCGGTATCTTTCCCGCGCGTGCGGTTGTAGGCCAGGTCGAGGTTGAAGAGGTCGGCAGAGTATTTTGCCATCATGTCCCAGCCCCAGATTTTGGCGTTCGGGACGTTATACGACATGGTGGTTGCCGCCGCGAAATTGACGGTGGTGGAGATATAATCTTTGGCTTTGGTATCGAAATAGCTGGCTTTAAACTCCAGCGCATCGTTGGCAAGCAGCAGATCGTCAAAGCGCAGACCGAAACCAAACTCCTGCGTTTCGTTGGTTTCCGGGCGCAGGTTCGGGTTCGGCACCCAGTAGTTGGTATAGAAGCGGCCAATGGAGAAGTGTTTGGCGTCGTTGTACATCTCACCCATGGTGGGGGCGCGGAACGCCTGCGCGTAAGAGCCAAACAGCATCAGCCAGTCGGTCGGGCTGACGGTCAACCCGGCGCGGGAGGACCATTTATCGGCATCGACATCGTCGTAGCCATTGCTGCTGCCGCGGTAGTTGTCATACCGCGTGCCGCCCAGCAGGGTGACCGGCAGATCGCGCAGGGTAATTTCGTCCTGCAGCCAGCCGGAGCTGAAGTCGATTTTCGCCTCCGGGAAGCCGGTGGTTGCCCCGCCCGGATGCTGCTCCTGACGATAATATTCCCCGCCGTAGGTCAGGAGGTGTGATGCTAAGGTGTCGCTGAACAGGCGGGTGCGGTTTTCCACCTTGCCACCTTTGGTGGTCTGCTTGCGGAACTCACCGCTGTTGTCGATATTCTGGGCATTAATGCGCGCTTCGGACCAGTAGACCTTCGCGTCGGCGTTCAGCCAGTCGTTACCTTCCGGGGCGATGTGATAGCCCACCTGCGCGTCACGCTGAATGGTGGAGCGATCGGTCATCGGGTTACTGCTGTCCGCCCCGGGGGTTTGCGGGTTTTTCGGTTCCTGAGCGTCGTTATTGTAGTAGCGCAGGGAGCCGCTCAGGGTCTGGGCCGGGTCGATTTTCCAGCTGCCTTTCGCCAGCATGTTATTGATGGATTCGTCGTTAGGGGCGGTTGCTCCGTCGCTCTGGCGAATATCACCGCGATCCCGGCTGGACCAGGCCACCAGACCGTCCAGGGTGTCGGTGCGGCCGTAGGCGCTGGCCCCCATGCCGAGACTGTGATCGCCCGTCGCGCCCGTTCCAAACACGCGGTAGCCGCTGTTTTTACCCGGCTCCAGCAGATCTTTTGCATCGGCGGTATCATAGGAAATCACGCCGCCCAGCGCGCCGCTGCCGTACAGCAGGGCCGACGGGCCGCGAACCACTTCGATACGTTTAATCAGCGCCGGATCGAGGAACGTGCTGTTCAGGTGACCGGTGTCGGTGCCCTGACGCACGCCGTCAACCAGCACCAGCACGCCGCGCCGGTCATAGCCGCGCAGGTTCACGTCCTGCCCGTTGGTGCGCCCGGCGCCGTCCAGCGTCAGGCCGGGGACGCTACGCAGCAGGTCGGCCGCCGAGCTGGCGGTTTGCTTCTCCGGCGCGCTGGCGTCAATCACGCTCACCATCATGGGGGCTTCAAAGGCGCTGCGGGCGTTGCCCGTGGCGGTGACGGTAATGTCATCTGTGGCAGCAAACGCCGCGGTCGGCAGGGCGCTGACAATTGCCAGCGTCAGAAGTGACGGGCGTAAAGACGCGGAAGGCAGGTGTGGCATAGCAACTCTCCATTAGAATTGAAAAGCGCTGGCTGCCTGGGGTTTACCTGGGTGGCTGGCGTAGTTTTTTGTGTTGTTTATTTTGTGAGGATCAGTTTTCCGGCATGGGTCTGGCGCAGCAGATAGCGCTGGCCGTCATGCTCGATAATGACCCGGCCCTCATCACCGAGCAGGGTTTTGCTGTCAATCCGAC
Organism: Enterobacter sp. TCD1-1; assembly: GCF_020567405.1. NCBI lineage: Bacteria > Pseudomonadati > Pseudomonadota > Gammaproteobacteria > Enterobacterales > Enterobacteriaceae > Enterobacter > Enterobacter sp. TCD1-1. The sequence continues at coordinate 996,169 of NZ_JAJCXF010000001.1, forward strand.
GCTCGATAGGGGCTGGTGCTGTGTCTGTTTTTGCTGGCGTTGCCGCGCTGTTATCCGTACGTGACATAATGTTTATAAATAACAATCAATGTAACAATGATAATCATTATCAATAAACTGCAAATTCACGGCAAGCGTTTTTGTGAAAAAAGGGCGAGAGGATCAATATTGTGCAATGAAAAGCCCGGTGGCGGCTTCGCCTTACCGGGCCTACAACGGCAAGAATCGTAGGCCGGGTAAGCGCAGCGCCACCCGGCAGGATGTCAAAAGCGTGTGTCCACGGCTGCTGCGAGTTTCTCCAGCAGCAACTCGCTGTCTTCCCAGCTCAGGCACGGGTCGGTGATCGACTGTCCGTATACCATATGCTGGCCAGCAACGATTTTCTGCGTGCCTTCTTTGATAAAGCTCTCCGCCATAATCCCTGCAACAGCGGTTGAACCGCTGCGGATCTGCTGGCAGATCTCATCGCAAACGTCCAGCTGGCGGCGATGCTGCTTCTGGCAGTTGCCGTGGCTGAAGTCCACCACCAGATGTTCCGGCAGGTCGAACTCGGCCAGGGTTTCACAGGCTGCCGCAATATCTTGTGCATGGTAATTGGGTTTCTTGCCGCCGCGCATAATGATATGCCCGTACGGGTTACCGCTGGTCTGGTAGATGGTCATATGACCGCTCTTGTCCGGCGACAGGAACATGTGGCTGGCACGGGCAGCGCGGATGGCATCAACCGCAATACGGGTATTGCCATCGGTCCCGTTTTTAAAGCCGACCGGACAGGAGAGGGCGGAGGCCATCTCGCGGTGGATTTGGCTTTCGGTGGTGCGTGCGCCAATCGCGCCCCAGCTGATCAGATCGGCGATAAACTGCCCGGTCACCATATCAAGAAACTCGGTGGCGGTCGGCACGCCCAGCTCGTTGACCTGCAAAAGCAGCTTACGTGCCAGCTCGATGCCGTGGTTCACGCGATAGCTGCCGTTCAGGTCAGGGTCGGAAATCAGCCCTTTCCAGCCCACCACGGTCCGCGGTTTTTCAAAGTAGGTTCGCATCACAATCTCAAGGCGGTGCTGATACTTATCCCGCAGGCCCTGAAGCCGTTTTGCATAATCCATCGCGGCATCCAGATCGTGGATGGAGCAGGGACCAATCACCACCAGAAGACGCTTGTCTTCACCATTAAGTATTTTTTCAATGCGGCGGCGGGAGGCCGTCACGTGTTCCGCAACGGCAGCGGAAACAGGATGCCGCTGGGCCAGTTCAGCCGGCGTAACCAGGCTGTCAATGCGCGCAGTGCGGAGTTCATCGGTTTTATTCATGGAATGTCTCAGAAAATTTTTGCTTCATCGGCAGACTACCGGGAAGTGATGGGCATCACCTTAAACCAATCCCTGCTGATTTCAAGTTCGGGGCGACACCGCCCCGTGGTTACCGATGATGATACCTGAATCTGAGCTAATGTACTAGCATATTAGTACATGCGGCGGTTAAGCCCCATGATGTCGAGAATTTTGGTGGCAATTTCTTCCACAGAGTAGTTGGTGCTGTTCAGCCACGGGATTTGATTTTTGCGGTACAGGGCTTCCACTTCGGATACCTCCATCCGGCACTGGCGCATGGAGGCGTAACGGCTGTTCTCGCGGCGCTCTTCGCGGATGGCGGCAAGGCGTTCCGGATTAATGGTCAGGCCGAACAGTTTGTGCTGCAGCGGCTTAAGGGCGGCGGGCAGCACCAGATTATCCATATCGTCAGCAATAAACGGGTAGTTGGCGGCGCGAATGCCGAACTGCATCGCCAGGTAGAGGCTGGTCGGCGTTTTGCCGCAGCGCGACACGCCTAGCAGGATCACCTGCGCCTGGTCGAGATTACGCAGAGAGATACCGTCGTCGTGCGCGAGGGTGTAATCGATGGCGGCGATACGTGCGTCGTACTTGGTCAGGTTGCCGGGGTTCAGCCCGTGGGTACGGTGGGCGATAGGCGTCGGGTCGAGCTTCAGCTCGCTTTGCAGCGGAGCCACCAGCGCCTGCACGATATCCTGGCAGAAGCCTTCACTCTGCAGAATGATGGCGCGAATCTCGGGGATCACGATGGAGTAGAACACCAGCGGGCGAACGCCGGTCTGCTGGTAAATGGCGTCGATCTGGTCCTTCACCGCTTTGGCGCGGCTCTCATTTTCGACAAACGGCAGCGTAATGCTGTTGATCGATACGGGAAACTGCGACATCACCGCGTGGCCCAGCACTTCGGCGGTGATCGCCGTACCATCAGAAATATAAAAAACGTGACGATCGACAGCACTATCCATTTTACCCACCCTGAATATCAGACGTAATTGTCTGAAAGCATAAATTAAAAAAGTAATTTACACAGCAAAGAACTTATCCTAATTATGAATGAAACGCTGTTTTTGATTTTCCTGAAAAGTGGATTTCATTTTTCTAATAGCGACTTTATTTTTGGGGTTTCTGGCTGAATATAGAGGAATCATCGGGTTAATCGTTGATGGGAAAGTATCCGAAAAGTTGAAATTTTAAATTGCTTACACGATTCACCGTTTTTTTAGCGGAAATAAATATGCCAGTATAAATACGTAGTCAGGTGTTACTTACTCCGATCAAATATCACAAAAGGATTGTTTCGATGTCCAACAATGGCTCGTCACCGCTGGTGCTTTGGTATAACCAACTCGGCATGAATGATGTAGACAGAGTTGGGGGCAAAAATGCCTCCCTGGGTGAAATGATTACAAACCTGTCGGGTATGGGTGTCTCCGTACCGAACGGGTTTGCCACCACCGCCGATGCCTTTAACCTGTTTTTAGACCAGAGCGGTGTTAACCAGCGCATTTACGACCTGCTGGATAAAACGGATATTGATGACGTCACCGAGCTTGCCAAAGCCGGGGCGCAGATCCGCCAGTGGATCATCGACACACCTTTCCAGCCGGAACTGGAAAAAGCCATTCACGACGCATACAACCAGCTCTCTGCTGACGATGCGCAGGCCTCCTTTGCCGTGCGTTCCTCTGCGACCGCGGAAGACATGCCGGACGCCTCGTTTGCCGGGCAGCAGGAAACCTTCCTGAACGTCCAGGGTTACGATGCGGTGCTGGTGGCCGTGAAGCACGTGTTTGCTTCCCTGTTTAACGACCGTGCCATCTCCTATCGCGTGCACCAGGGCTACGACCATCGCGGCGTGGCACTTTCCGCTGGCGTGCAGCGCATGGTGCGCTCGGACGTAGGCTCATCCGGCGTGATGTTCTCCATTGATACCGAATCCGGCTTCGACCAGGTGGTGTTTATCACCTCCGCGTGGGGTCTGGGTGAGATGGTTGTGCAGGGTGCGGTAAACCCTGACGAATTCTACGTTCACAAGCCTACGCTGGCCGCTGGCCGTCCGGCGGTGGTGCGCCGCACCATGGGCTCGAAAAAAATCCGCATGATCTATGCCCCGACCCAGGAGCATGGCAAGCAGGTTAAAATTGAAGACGTACCGCAGGAGCAGCGCGACCGCTTCTCCCTGACCGACGCCGAAGTGCAGGAGCTGGCGAAGCAGGCGGTGCAGATTGAAAAACACTACGGCCGTCCGATGGATATCGAATGGGCGAAAGACGGGAACACCGGCAAGCTGTTTATCGTGCAGGCGCGTCCGGAAACTGTCCGCTCTCGCGGCCAGGTGATGGAGCGTTATACGCTGCACGCCCAGGGCAAAATCGTGGCGGAAGGCCGTGCTATCGGTCACCGCATCGGTGCTGGCCCGGTGAAAGTGATCCACGACATCAGCGAGATGAACCGTATTGAGCCCGGCGACGTGCTGGTGACCGACATGACCGACCCGGACTGGGAACCGATCATGAAGAAAGCGGCGGCTATCGTCACCAACCGCGGCGGCCGTACCTGTCACGCGGCGATCATTGCCCGCGAACTGGGTATTCCTGCGGTTGTCGGCTGCGGTGATGCTACCGAGCGCATGAAGGACGGACAGAACGTGACCGTCTCCTGTGCCGAAGGCGATACCGGCTACGTGTATGCCGATATCCTCGACTTCAGCGTGAAGAGCTCCAGCGTGGATACCATGCCGGACCTGCCGCTGAAGATCATGATGAACGTCGGTAACCCGGACCGCGCGTTCGACTTCGCCTGCCTGCCGAACGAAGGCGTAGGCCTGGCGCGCCTGGAGTTTATCATCAACCGTATGATCGGCGTTCACCCGCGTGCGCTGCTGGAGTTTGACGACCAGGATCCGAAGCTGCAGAACGAAATCCGCGAGATGATGAAAGGCTACGACTCGCCGAAAGAGTTCTACGTCGGCCGTCTGACCGAAGGGATCGCGACGCTGGGTGCCGCTTTCTATCCGAAACGCGTGATTGTGCGTCTGTCTGACTTTAAGTCTAACGAATACGCCAACCTGGTCGGCGGCGAGCGCTACGAGCCGGAAGAAGAGAACCCGATGCTGGGCTTCCGCGGGGCCGGACGCTACGTGTCCGACAGCTTCCGCGACTGCTTCGCGCTGGAGTGTGAGGCGGTGAAGCGCGTGCGCAACGACATGGGGCTGACCAACGTGGAGATCATGATCCCGTTCGTACGTACCGTGGATCAGGCGAAAGCGGTTGTGGACGAGCTGGCGCGTCAGGGGCTGAAGCGCGGCGAGAACGGGCTGAAGATCATCATGATGTGTGAAATTCCGTCCAACGCCCTGCTGGCCGAGCAGTTCCTCGAGCACTTCGACGGCTTCTCTATCGGCTCGAACGACATGACGCAGCTGACGCTGGGTCTGGACCGCGACTCCGGCGTGGTCTCCGAGCTGTTCGATGAACGTAACGAGGCGGTGAAGGCGCTGCTCTCCCTGTCCATTCGCGCGGCGAAGAAGCAGGGCAAATACGTCGGGATTTGTGGTCAGGGTCCATCCGACCATGAAGACTTCGCTGCCTGGTTGATGGAAGAGGGGATTGATAGCCTGTCCCTGAACCCGGATACGGTGGTGCAAACCTGGCTGAGCCTGGCGGAACTGAACAAGTAACCGCTTAAAAACGGATAAAGGCGAGGAGATATCTCCTCGCCTTTTTTATTTTCCCTCTTATTTGCTCCCCATCACAAATAAAGTAAAAAACCAAATATCATAATTTGTCTGTCAATTTAGACAATTGTTAGCGCGCAACGCGTTGCTAATACTTGAGCCTTACTGCGCATTTCCCTTTCAGTGATGCGCAACTGGTTGAAATACGTTTTAACCTGATAAAAAGGCAAATAACAATGACACTCTCCTCTGTATTGCGTACCAAAGATAAAATAGGTTATGGCTTAGGTGATATGGCCAGCGCGCTGGTCTGGCAAACGGCAACCTTATTTCTCGCTTATTTCTATACGGACGTTTTTGGGCTACCCGCCGCAATCATGGGCACCATGTTTTTAGTGGTGCGCGTGGTTGATGCGTTTGTCGACCCGTGCATTGGCGCCCTGGTGGATCGCACCCAGACGCGTCACGGTCGTTTCCGTCCCTGGCTGCTGTGGTTCGCCATTCCGTTTGGCGTAAGCTGCCTCATTACTTTCTATGTACCGGACGTGGGGCCGACGGCGAAAATCGTTTATGCCTGTGTGACCTACGCGATCTTAAGCCTGATTTACTCCGCCATTAACGTACCTTACTGCGCCATGCCCGGCGCGCTGACGCTGGATCCGCGCGAGCGTCACTCCCTGCAGTCGTGGCGCTTTGGCCTGTCGTTTATCGGCGGGTTGATTGTGACGGTGATTGCCCTGCCGCTGGTCTCGCTGTTAGGCCAGGGCAACGTGCAGAAAGGCTATTTCTATGCCATGAGCCTGATGGGGCTGCTGGGCATTGTGCTCTTTTTCTGCTGTTTCCTGATGACCCGAGAGCGCTATTCGCCGCGCAATGATACCTCCGGCTCCATGCTGACCGATTTAAAACTGCTGGCCGGTAACAGCCAGTGGCGCATTGTTTTCCTGTTTAATATTTTGCTGTTAACGGCGGTGGTAACGCGTGGTTCCGCCACGATGTATTACGTGAACTATGTGCTGTTGCGCCCGGAGCTGGTTTTTGCCTTTATTGTTTCCGGAATGGTCGCCTCCTTAAGCGGCGCATTATTATCTGAACGGCTGCTGGGGAAATTTGACCGCGTGCGCGCCTACCAGTGGACCATTATTTCCTTCGTTATTTTCGGCGCGCTGATTTTCTTCCTGCCGCCTTCACAGGTGTGGCTGATTTTTGGCCTCAACATCGTCTTTAGCTTTGTGCAAAACCTGACCACGCCGCTGCAGTGGACCATGTTCTCCGATGTGGTCGACTACGAAGAGCATCGCAGCGGCCGCCGCCTTGACGGGCTGGTCTTTTCCACCGCACTGTTTGCCATCAAATTCGGCCTGGCGCTGGGTGGCGCGGTGGTCGGCTGGGTGCTGGGCATGGTGGATTACGCCCCGGGACAGGCAACTCAGGCGCCCCACGTACTCTCTACGATTAACGCGCTGTTCACCCTTATCCCTTGCGCGCTGTTCCTTTGCATGGTCGCGCTGCTTGCTATCTACAAGCTCAACAGTCGGCTGGTGGATTCCATCGCCCGGGAGTTGGCCAGCAAGCGTGAGGTGAGACCCGACGCGGGGCAGCTCAGCCCAACAATCCCTTCCGCACTACAGGAGTAAAACATGACAGCTATCTATAAGGACGCGGGACGTCCCGTGCACGAGCGCGTCGCCGATTTACTGGCGCGTATGACCCCGGAAGAGAAGTTCGCCCAGATGCATGCCTACTGGCTGATCCTCGATGAAAACGGCAACCATCGCGAACGCAGCGATCTCAGCGATGAATTCGCTGGCGTGAGCGAGCAGGCTGCGCTGAGCGAACGGCTAAAGCTGGGCGTCGGGCAGATCACCCGTCCGCTGGGTACCCATATCGTTGACGCGAAAACCGGGGTGCGCGCCGCTAACCGCCTGCAGCGCATGATGATGGAAGAGACGCGCCTCGGCATTCCGGCATTGTTCCATGAAGAGTGCCTGGTGGGGCTGCTGTGCAAAGACGCCACCCTGTTCCCGTCGTCGCTGAACTACGGCTCTACCTGGGACCCTGAACTGGTACAGCGCGCGGCAGAGCAGATCGGTGTAGAGGCGCGGTCCGTCGGCTGTCAGCAGGGGCTGGCGCCGGTGCTGGACGTTTCCCGCGACGTGCGCTGGGGGCGAACCGAAGAGACCTTCGGGGAAGATCCCTGGCTGGTGGGGGTGATGGCAACCGCCTACGTGAAAGGGTTGCAGGGCGATAGGCGCGATCTGCTGGCGACGCTCAAGCACTACGTGGGCCACTCGTTCAGCGAAGGGGCGCGCAACCATGCGCCGGTACATCTGGGCTTTAGCGAACTGAACGACACCTTCCTGCTGCCGTTTGAAATGGCGGTGAAGCTGGCCAATGCCGGGTCGGTGATGCCGGCCTACCACGATATCGACAATCAGCCGGGGCACAGCGACAGCTTCCTGCTGACCACCGTCCTGCGCGAACAGTGGGGCTTCGACGGGATTATTGTCGCGGATTACGGCGGCGTCAGCCTGCTGCACCAGCATCACGGGGTGTCCCACGATGCGGCCGAATCCGCCGCGCTGGCCTTTAACGCCGGGCTGGACGTCGAGCTGCCGAAAGATGACTGCGCGCGCCATCTGGCGGACGCCGTTGAGCGCGGGCTGATTTCTATGACCAGGGTGGATGAGATCGTGGCGCGCGTGCTGACCGAAAAATTCCGCCTGGGCCTGTTTGAAAACCCGTACGCGGATGAAAATGGTATCGATCTGCAAAATGACACCACCCGACAGGTTGCGCGGGAGGTGGCGACGAAATCGGTCACGCTGCTGGAAAACAACGGTATTTTACCGCTCGGCGGTAAGCCCCGCGTGGCGGTGGTGGGGCCGACGGCAGACGATCCGCTGGCGTTGCTCAGCGGCTACAGCTTCCCGGTGCATCTGATCATCAGCGATATGGTGGAAGAGACCTCACAGGTGACGACCCCGCGCGCGGCGCTGGAACATTACCTCGGTGCGTCGCAGGTCCGTTACGCCAAAGGGTGTCACATCATCGAGAAACGGATGGCGGGTGCGCCGGTCTTCCCGGGAGACAGCGGCGGTAAGCCGATGCAGCAGTCGCCGGTCTCGCAAAGCACCGCGCTGATCCCCGAGGCCGTGAACGCGGCGCAGGAGAGTGACGTGGTGGTGGCCTGCGTGGGCGATCTCGCCGGGCTGTTCCAGAGCGGAACCGTGGGGGAAGGTTCCGACACCGACTCCCTGAATCTGCCGGGCGTGCAGCAACAGCTGCTGGAGGCGCTGGTGGCGACGGGCAAACCGGTGATTGTCGTGATGACCGGCGGGCGCCCATACAACCTTCAGGGGCTGGAGGATAAGATTGCAGCGCTGCTGGTGGCGTGGGCGCCAGGGCAGGAAGGGGGCTGGGCGATCGCGGACGTGCTAACGGGACGCGCTGAGCCGCAGGGGCGTCTGGTGGTGAGCGTGCCGAAAAGCGCCGGGGCAATGCCGTATTACTACAATCACAAGCTCAAAAGCGGCGGCACGCCGTTTGCGTTCCACTTCGGTTCACGTTATCCGTTTGGCTTCGGCCTTGGCTGGACGACGTTTAGCTGGGGGGCTGCCCGCGTAGCTGAAAGCAGCGTGCCGGTCGACGGCGAGGTGACGCTGAGCGTGGATATCACCAATGCCGGGGAACGCAGCGGCAGCGAGGTGGTGCAGGTTTACGTGAGGGATAAGGTCGCCACCCAGGTGCGACCGCTTCAGGAGCTGAAAGCCTTCCAGCGCGTCACGCTTTCGCCGGGCGAAACCGCCACGCTCAGCTTTACGCTACCGGTTGAGATGTTCAACTTTACCCGCCGGGACGGGAAACGCATCGTTGAGCCGGGCGAGTTTGAACTGCAGGTTGGCGCATCGTCGGCGGATATCCGCGCGGCGGTGATGGTTAATGTGACAGGGGAAACGCGGGTGCTGCCTGCTGAGTGGCGGATGCTCAGTACCTGTGAGGTTAAGCGCGCGTAGTCAGGATAAAAAAAAGCCCATCGTGGGAGATGGGCAAAGACTACACACAGCAATTCGTTGTTTCACTCAGGGGATTTCCATGCTTATAAATCAAGGTGTTGATCTATAACCGTGTCCTAATAGTAGGCATGTCATCTTTTAGCGTCGATCGGATTCGTCTCAATAGTTAAAGAGACGTAAAGATTTTTTAAGGTGAATAGCGGACTTAGAGCAAAAAAGGCGGGTCTGACCAGTGAGCAACGAATAAATACTTTAGCAGAGTTAAAGTATTATGAGGGGGAATGTAGGCCGGGTAAGCGTTAGCGCCACCCGGCAAAAAAACTTAATGCGTGTTCTTCTCTTCCAGCTCTTCCAGTTCGCTCAAAATCACGTCCGGGTCTGTTCCCGGAGGCGGAATTTCATGCACCCAGGCGGAGAACAGACGCCAGGTGACGGCGAGCAGTACCGGGCCAATAAACAGGCCTATCATGCCAAAGGCAATCAGTCCGCCAATGACCCCGGAGAGGATCAGGATCAACGGCAGGTCAGCACCCATGCGGATGAGTATCGGACGAATGACGTTATCCATGGTGCCGACCACGCAACTCCAGACCAGCAGCACCGTTCCCCACGTGGTATCACCCGTCCAATACAGCCAGATAATACTAGGGACCAGCACCAGCAGCGGTCCCAGTTGCGCAAGACAGGTCATCAGCATGACCACGGTGAACACGGTAGCGTACGGTACGCCGGAAATCGCCAGACCGATACCGCCCAGCACCGCCTGCACCAGAGCGGTCACCACCACGCCCAGCGCCACCGCGCGCACGGCCTGCGCAGCCAGTAAAACCGCCGCGTCACCCCGTTTGCCCGCCAGGCGGGTGGCGAAGTGACGAACGCCTAAAGCCACCTGCTCGCCGCGCCAGTAGAGCAGGGCGCTGAAGAGCAGCATCAGGGTACAGTGCATCATAAACCGGCCGATATGCGCCGCCTGACCCACAAACCAGGTCGTGGTCGTGCCAATGTACGGGCGGACTTTTGCCATCAGCGCGCTGCCGCCCATCTCCAGCAGGCTATGCCAGCCGCTGTAGAGCTTGGCGCCCACCACCGGAATGCTGTTCAGCCAGGCGAGATCCGGCAGCGTCAGGTCACCGCTGCTAATAGCGCGAATAACGGGGCCACTGGAATCCACCAGGCTATTCACCAGCAGGGCAATCGGAATAATAAACAGCAGGAACAGCAGGAGCGTCATGACCAGCACCGCTAACCCGCGGCGGCCAAACAGCAGCTTCTGCAAACGCAGCAGCAAAGGCCACGTGGCAACGACAACGGTCGCGGCCCAGGCGAAGCCGAGAATAAAGGGTTGAACAATCCACAGACACGCAATAATCATGAGGGCCAGGAACAGCACCGACAGCAAAATTTGCGCAACATCCCTGGGCTGGCGAAGATTGACCATAAATGAAACTTTCCTTAAAAGAACGCCAGCGTGGCTGGCGGGAACGGAAAACCGCGTCTCTCTAATCATTGATGATCTCAGCGGTTTTTGACAGGCGGATTTTGCCTGTAATTCAGCAGAGATTATAAGAAAAAAATGTGATAAAACTTTTAAGATACACGCAAACGATTTCATACAACTCTAATTAGGGTCGACAGTTATGATCCCACAGATTTCTCAGGCACCTGGCGTCGTTCAGCTGGTGCTTAATTTTTTGCAAGCACTGGAGCAACAGGGTTTTACAGGTGATACCGCCACGAACTATGCCGACAGGCTGACGATGGCGACTGATAACAGTATTTACCAGCTTCTTCCCGATGCCGTCGTTTTCCCTCGTTCAACGGCTGACGTGGCGCTGATTGCCCGGCTGGCCACACAGGAGCGCTTTGCCTCGCTGGTCTTTACGCCGCGCGGCGGCGGCACCGGCACCAATGGTCAGGCGCTGAACCAGGGCATCATTGTTGATATGTCGCGCTATATGAACCGCATCATTGAGATCAACCCGGAAGAGGGGTGGGTGCGGGTCGAAGCGGGCGTTATCAAAGATCAGCTTAACCAGTACCTCAAGCCTTACGGTTACTTTTTTGCCCCGGAGCTTTCCACCAGTAACCGCGCGACCCTCGGCGGGATGATCAACACGGATGCCTCCGGTCAGGGCTCGCTGGTCTACGGCAAAACCTCCGATCACGTGCTGGGCGTGCGTGCCGTTCTGCTGGGCGGCGATATTCTCGATACGCAGCCGATGCCGGTCGAACTGGCGGAAACGCTAGGCAAAGATAACACGGCCAGCGGACGCATCTATCGTACCGTGCTGGAGCGCTGCCGCGACAACCGCCAGCTTATTCTTGATAAGTTCCCCAAACTGAACCGCTTCCTGACCGGGTACGACCTGCGTCACGTCTTTAACGACGATCTGACCCAGTTTGATTTAACCCGCGTGCTCACCGGTTCCGAAGGGACGCTGGCGTTTATCACCGAGGCGCGGCTGGATATCACCCGCTTGCCGAAGGTGCGTCGGCTGGTGAACGTCAAATATGACTCCTTCGATTCCGCGCTGCGCAATGCGCCGTTTATGGTGGAAGCGAAAGCGCTGTCGGTGGAAACGGTTGACTCCAAAGTGCTCAACCTGGCGCGGGAAGATATTGTCTGGCACTCCGTCAGCGATCTCATTACCGACGTGCCGGATAAAGAGATGCTCGGCCTCAATATCGTGGAGTTCGCCGGCGACGATGCGGCGCTGATTGAGAGCCAGGTCGCCACGCTTTGCCAGCGGCTGGATGAGCTGATTGCGCAGGGCGAAGGCGGTGTGATCGGCTGGCAGCTCTGTAACGATTTGGCCGGGATTGAGCGTATCTATGCGATGCGTAAAAAAGCCGTGGGCCTGCTCGGCAATGCGAAAGGGGCGGCGAAGCCGATTCCCTTTGCCGAAGATACCTGCGTGCCGCCTGAGCATCTGGCGGATTATATCGTCGAGTTTCGCGCCCTGCTGGACAGCCACGGCCTGAGCTACGGCATGTTCGGCCACGTCGATGCCGGGGTACTGCACGTGCGTCCGGCGCTGGATATGTGCGACCCGCAGCAGGAGATCCTGATGAAGCAGATCTCCGACGATGTGGTGGCCTTAACCGCCAAATATGGCGGTCTGCTCTGGGGAGAGCACGGGAAAGGATTCCGCGCGGAATACAGCCCGGCATTCTTTGGCGAACAGCTCTATGTGGAGCTGCGCAAGGTGAAGGCGGCTTTCGACCCGCATAACCGCCTCAACCCGGGCAAAATCTGCCCGCCTGAAGGCGTGGACGCGCCAATGATGCAGGTGGATGCCGTCAAGCGCGGCACGTACGACAGACAGATCCCGATTGCGGTGCGCTCCTCCTGGCGCGGCGCGATGGAGTGTAACGGCAATGGCCTGTGCTTTAACTTTGATGTGAAAAGCCCGATGTGTCCGTCAATGAAAATCACCAGCAACCGTATCCACTCTCCAAAGGGGCGGGCGACGCTGGTGCGTGAATGGCTGCGTCTGCTGGCCGATCGCGGGGTTGACCCGCTCAGGCTGGAGCAGCAGCTTCCGGAAAAACGGGCCAGCCTGCGCTCGCTGATTGAACGCACCCGCAACAGCTGGCATGCCAACAAGGGCGAGTATGATTTCTCCCATGAGGTGAAAGAGGCGATGTCCGGCTGTCTGGCCTGTAAAGCCTGCTCAACCCAATGCCCGATTAAAATCGACGTGCCGGAATTCCGCTCGCGCTTCCTGCAGCTGTATCACACCCGCTACCTCCGCCCGGTGCGCGACCATCTGGTGGCAACGGTGGAAAGCTACGCGCCGCTGATGGCGCGCGCGCCGAAGACCTTCAACTTCTTTATCAACCAGCCGCTGGTGCGCAAGCTCTCCGAAAAACATATCGGCATGGTCGATCTGCCGCTGCTGTCGGTGCCGTCTCTGCAGCGCCAGCTCGTCGGGCATCGCTCGGCGAACATGACCCTGGAGCAGCTGGAGGCACTCACGCCTGAGCAAAAAGCGAAGGTGGTGCTGGTGGTGCAGGATCCGTTTACCAGCTACTACGATGCCCAGGTCGTGGCGGATTTCATCCGCCTGACCGAAAAGCTGGGGTATCAGCCGGTGGTCCTGCCGTTCTCACCCAACGGTAAGGCGCAGCACATTAAAGGCTTCCTGACGCGCTTTGCGAAGACCGCGCAGAAAACATCTGACTTCTTAAACCGCGTGGCGCAACTCGGGATACCGATGGTCGGCGTCGACCCGGCGCTGGTGCTGTGCTACCGCGATGAATACAGGCAGACGCTGGGCGATAAGCGCGGTGATTTCCACGTCATGCTGGTGCACGAGTGGCTGCCGACGGCCCTGGAAGACAAAGCGGTTCAGGACGTCAGCGGTGAGCCGTGGTATCTGTTCGGACACTGCACGGAAGTCACCGCGCTGCCGGGCGCCCCCGCGCAGTGGGCCTCCGTTTTTGCCCGCTTCGGCGCGAAGCTGGAGAGCGTCAGCGTGGGCTGCTGCGGCATGGCCGGCACCTACGGGCACGAAGTGAAAAACCACGCCAACTCGCTCGGCATCTATGAGCTGTCCTGGCATCAGGCGATGCAGCGTTTGCCGCGAAACCGCTGTCTGGCAACGGGCTACTCCTGTCGAAGCCAGGTGAAACGGGTAGAAGGTAACGGTGTACGTCACCCATTGCAGGCTTTACTGGAGATAATTGGATGATCTGGAAACGTGCCGTGACGCTGCAGGCGCTGAACGCCATGGGCGAGGGGAATATGGTGGGGCTGCTGGACATCCAGTTCACCCGCATTGGCGACGATGATATCGAGGCCACCATGCCCGTCGATCGTCGCACACATCAGCCGTTTGGTTTATTGCACGGCGGGGCGTCCGTCGTGCTGGCCGAAACTCTGGGCTCGGTGGCGGGATATCTCTGTACCGAAGGGGAGCAGAAGGTGGTCGGACTCGAGGTGAATGCTAACCATATCCGCTCGGTACGCAGCGGGCGCGTGCGCGGAGTTTGCCGCGCGCTGCACGCCGGTAGCCGCCATCAGGTATGGCAGATTGACATTCTCGACGAGCAGGATCGCCTGTGCTGCTCGTCGCGGCTGACGACGGCGGTCGTGTAAAGTTTTCAGATGTTTTGCCTTTGGTCAAAAACTAGTCAGTGGGTTGTGATATACTGGTCAGGTTTTGTACATAAGCGAGGACATCATGGATACTGAAATAACCCCAACACAGCTGGCAATTGAATATTTACGTCGCGATAAGAGCAATCTGTCCCCGGCGCAGTACCTGAAAAAGCTGAAACAGCTTGAGCTGGAATTTACAGATTTGCTGGCGCTCTCTTCGAATGAGTTGAAAGAAGAGATTTACTTTGCCTGGCGGTTGGGCGTTCACGTCCATTGAGAGAGTAAAAAAGGCCGCAAGAGCGGCCTTTTTTGTGTCTGACGTTCAGTATTTAGCGGGGAGCTTGTTGATTTTAATAAGCCTGCCTTCTTCCATTTCGATAAATCCGCCGGTTTTTAAATCCGCCAGAATGCGCATCACGCCGCTGCGGGAGAGCTGGGTTTTCTCCCTGATATACCTTTCCGCCGTCACGCTGCCGCGATAGCTCTCATCTTCATCCATCAGTTTTATGAGCTGCTGGCGAATCATCTCATACGCCGTGGGCGCGCCCTGCGGCATCACGTTGTTATAAAGACGGCTATAGACAAACATGAGCTGTTGAGAGAGCAGTCCCCATAGCCCTTTTTCTTTAATAATGTCAGCTACCTGTTCAGTAGGGATACTGCCAATCAGGCAAGGGCTCACCGTGATGAGGTAATCATTAAAATAGATGTCTGTCAGGTTAGCCAGACCAAACAGGGTAGGGCTGCGGGAGGTCGAGAGCATCATGTTATCGCTGCTGCGGTAGATGGCAATCGTTCCCTCAAGGATTAAATAACAGATCCCCTGACCGTCAACCTCAAGGTTAAGTCGTTCGCCGCGGCCTGTTCGACGCACGGTGCAATAGGGCTCCAGATGCGCGATCAGTTCCTGGGCGTAAGGGGAGCCGCGAGACGATTTATCTGTATAGGACATAGCCGTAAACCTGGAAGATAATCTTATGCTTATAGTTTCGCTCTTCTCTCGCGCTATCTCCAGATATTATTGTGATTTCAGTACTTCCGAGGTAAATGGTTAATCTCAATCAGCACGCCACGTTCCATGGTGATGTATTTCCCCGTACGCAGTTCTGCCAGAATTCGCATAATCCCGCTGCGGGAAAGATAGGTACGGCTCTTAATATAGGCCGCTGCGGTGATGTTTTGTCTAATTGTCTCAGGTTCCTGCATTAATTCAACCAGCTGAAAGCGGATGATATCGTATGCGGACATCTGTGAAATTTGCGCGCAGTGCTCGTACACCCGCGATGCAGTATAAATCAGCAATTTAGAAAAGTGTTCCCAGAGATCGTGCTGTGCAACCACTTTATTAAACGCATCCAGCGACACGCAAGCGAGTTCTGATGTCTCCAGTGCCCTGACGTAAAGATGTTCCGATGAAAACTGACTGCTGACACCCAGTATAAAGGGAGCCGATTCCGAATTTAACACAATACCGTCGCCGCGGCGGTGCAACGCCACGCTGCCGTGTAACAGCATAAAACAGTAGCGTTCGTCATTTCGGTAATACTGTACGACTTCACTTTTCGAAAGAATGATCTTCTCTGCGCCAGGAAGGACATTATCAATTAAACGCTCTATGTGTCTTAAGGGTTTTAATCCCAGCACCAACGATTTCTCATTGTCCAATACGGCTGCAATTCGCGTGTTCATAATATACCTCACGTCAACAGATGCGATCGTTTTCCAATCGACATGGAGAATTATCTTAAAAAGCTGCGAAGCAGGGAATAACACTCAAAAGTCTAATAATAGACCGGAGGTGTTGAGAATCTTAACGTTATGAATATTATCGTTAAACGGTGAAGGTCTAAAAGTAGACTGGCGATAAAGCAAGCAATCAAAATGTTTATTATTTGTTAAACCACAGTCTACAGCTAGACCTTAAAAAAGATTGTTTCGTAGAAAAGTGTTGTATAAATTTTGACTCGTCGACAGAAACATAAATCTGAAACGCTAGACACGATGAGAGCTGTATTTTGTTTCTGATGGCCTCTGAAAAAGAATGGCAGAATGAGGAACGTCTGTTTTGCCTGAATATCAGTAATAAATAAAGTAATACAGGAAATGGCTTTATGAAAAAGAAAATTATTGTTGCCATCTTTACGGCAGGCTCTGCATTGACAATGACTCAGGCTTTCGCGGCGGCAGGTACGGTTAATTTTAACGGTAATATTTTGGATAATGCCTGCGATGTAGATGTGGCATCTCAGAATCAGGTCGTGGTTCTCGGCGATTATTATAAAACGGAATTTCCGACAACGGGTTCCAGAACCGCAGCGACGCAGTTCGATATCGTACTGAAAAATTGCCCGGTGACCGTTACCTCCGCGAAGGTGCGTTTTGACGGCACGCCAGATTTAACCGACGCAAACCTGCTGGCGATTGATTCCTCCGTTGTGGGAGCAGCAACGGGCGTGGCCATCAACCTGATGACGGCCGATAAGGCCGATCTGCCGCTGCATGGTAGCAACAGCTATTCCTATGTGCTGAGCAGCACCGCTGATAATACGCTCAATTTCTATGCTCAGTATATTTCAACTGCGGCATCAGTGACCGCGGGCCCGGCTAACTCGGTTGCTAACTTCTCTGTGGTTTATAACTAAGTCTTTTGCAGTAATCAGTATGGGGCCACCCGGCCCCTTTGTTTTATGAGGTATTTAATGCGTTTTATCACAACAATCGGCCTGGCCGCGGCAGCGTTACCACTAACATTTTCAATGGCCCATGCTGGCGTCATTATTGGCGGCACGCGCGTTATTTTCGACGGTGCAAAAAAAGAAGCATCCATTAGCGTGGACAATGCCGATAGCGTGCCCTTTTTAATTCAGTCGTGGATTGACGTGCCGGAGGGGAAAACAGATAAAGCGCCTTTTATCATTACGCCTCCGCTTTATCGACTGGATGGTGGCCAGAAAAATATCGAACGCATTGTCATGACCGGGTCACTCCCTCAGGAACAAGAAAGTTTATTTTGGCTCAATATAAAAGCCATTCCTTCTGCAACGAAACAGGCTAATTCACTGCAAATTGCAGTTAAAACGCGTATCAAGTTGATTTATCGCCCGGCAAGTCTTCACGCGTCAACGCCCGAAGATCAGGCCGGAAAATTAACATGGCAACGCAACGGGAATGAAATTCAGGTAATGAATCCGACTCCCTATGTCATCAATTTTAATGAAATATCCGTGGGCGGAAAAAAACTGGACGATGTTTCGTATGTATTACCCGGCGCGTCGGCCCGATTCCCGTTATCTCATGGAACCCGCGGAAATACGCTGACGTTTAAAGTTATCAACGATTATGGAAGCCCCGGCGCGTTGCATCAAGCCAGTTTGTGATTTTGGCAAACGGTAATACCCGCATTACTCAGGTCATCCGCAATGAAAATACAACATCATAAAGTACGACGCCTGGCGACACTCATCGCTCTGGCGATGACGGGGTCTTCTCCCACGCTTTATGCCAGCGAAACGTTTAATACTGAACTGGTTGAGCTGGATAACCCAGGCATGGGGAAAGCCGATTTATCCGCGTTTGAAGCAGGCTCTCAGGCGCCGGGTACGTACCATGTTGATATTATTCTTGACGATCGGCTCATTGAGACCCGGGATATTACCTTTGACGCAGCGAAAACGCCCGACGGAAATGACGTATTACAGCCGTGCCTGAGCATTGAACAATTAAAACAGTGGGGCGTGAAGACAGCGCTGTTTCCTCAGCTGGCCTCGGCGAAAAGCACCTGTGCCGATCTTATGGCCATTCCGCTGTCCTCGACGGATTTCCAGTTCAACGCGCAGCGTCTGGTTATCAGTATTCCGCAGGCCGCTATCGATATACCGGCGCGTGGCTATGTGCCGCCGGAAATGTGGGACGAGGGTATCAATGCCGCCATGCTCAATTACAGCCTGAGCGGGGCCAATACCTGGGCGAAAACCGGTGAGGCTGCCAGAACTGACAGCCAGTATGCCAACCTGCGTCCGGGGATCAACATTGGGCCGTGGCGCCTGCGCAACTACACAACCTGGTCCCGGGAGGCGTCGGGTCAGGATAAATGGGACACCGTATACACCTATGCGCAGCGGGCTGTTATTCCCCTGAAGGCGCAGTTGACACTCGGCGACAGCTCTTCCCCGGCTGACGTGTTTGACAGTATACCTTTTCGCGGCGGTCAGTTGGCATCCGACGATGACATGCTGCCGGATTCTCTGAAGGGCTACGCGCCCGTGGTTCGCGGTATTGCGCGCACGAATGCGCAGGTGGTGGTGCGCCAGAATGGCTATCAGATCTATCAGAGCTACGTCGCCCCGGGGGCGTTTGAGATAACCGACATGTATCCGACGGGCGGTGCCGGGGATCTTGACGTAACAATCAAAGAGGCGGATGGAAGCGAACAGCATTTCACACTGCCTTACGCCTCACTGCCGGTGCTGCAGCGCGAAGGGCGTCTGAAGTATGCCATCACGAGCGGTCAGTATCGCGCCTACAGCAGCAGCGTGGGAAAGACGCCTTTCGGGCAACTGACAGGTATTTATGGTCTCCCGCATGGCCTGACGCTATACGGTGGCGTGCAGGGATCGAGCAAGTACCGGTCGTTCGCCGTTGGCGGGGGGACAAACATGGGGGATTTTGGTGCGCTCTCCACCGATGTCACCCAGGCCTGGTCTACACCGGATAACACGGCAAAAACCAGCGGGCAGTCCTGGCGCGCGCGGTATAGCAAGAACTTTATCGATACCGGAACGAACTTCTCGATTGCGGGGTATCGCTATTCGACCAGCGGCTACTACGGGATGCAGGAAGTGCTGGATTCTTGGGGAGACAGTACCGCGCTGCAGGACAGGAGGCGTAACCGCGCCGAATTGACCATGAGCCAGACGCTGGGCGGGGATTTAGGTTCCCTGACCCTCAGCGCCGCGCGGGAAGACTACTGGAATTCGGGTAAATCGATGGCGTCGTGGAGCGTCGGGTATAACAACTACTGGCATAACATCAGTTATGGTGTGACCTGGACATACAGCAGAAACGCTAGCACAGCCTCTTATGGTAGCGGGAGCAGCAAAACGTATGACCACGATCAGCTTCTGGCATTTAACGTCAGTGTGCCGTTGGATAAATTCCTCCCGCAGACGTGGGCAAACTATGGCATGAACGCCAGCAAGAATAATGGCACCACGCACAACCTGGGTATGAACGGCGTGGCCCTGGAAAACCATGCCCTGAACTGGAACGTGCAGCAGGGCTACGGTACGGACGGCGTCGACTATACCGGCAACATGAACGGTGACTACAAAGGTACCTACGGCGAAGTGACTGCGGGCTATGGCTACGACAGGAGCAGCGAGCGCCTGAACTACGGCCTGCAGGGGGGGATCCTGGCCCACGCGGACGGTATCACCTTTTCCCAGCCGCTGGGGGAAACCAATGCCCTGATTAAGGCACCCGGCGCCCACGGGGTGGATATTCGAAACCAGTCCGGCATGCGAACGGACTACCGGGGCTTTACGGTAGTCAGCAATCTCTCCGTGTATCGTAAAAACGACCTCACGCTCGATCCAGAAAATATGCCTGACGACGTTGAGCTGGAGATCAATACGCGTACGGTCACGCCGACGCGAGGGGCGGTCGTCAGGGCTGATTACCTTTCCAAAGTGGGGCGCAAGGTGCTGATGACCCTGATGGACAACGGCCGCTTCGTTCCGTTTGGGGCGGTGGTGACGCTCGCCGAAGACGGTCGCGGTGGCTTTATCGTTGGCGATCGAGGACAGGTCTATTTAACCGGCATGAGCGAGCAGGGGACACTGATCGTGGCATGGGGAAATCAGTCCGCCCAGCAGTGTCGCGTGGATTTCACCCTGCCGAAACAGGCCACCTACGGTGGCGTCACCCTCATTAACGCCCTTTGCCGTCAGGAACATTAAGATGAAAACGATGGAATTTTTGCTGTCACTCTGTTTTTTTGCGGGCTGGAATTATGCCCACGCCGGGACGTGCACGACGATCGTACCGCAGACGTCTACGCTGTCGGTAGGTACCCTCACCGTGCAGCGCGATGCGCCTGTGGGAACGGTGATATTTTCCGGTGCAGCGTCAAACACGGGATCCTATCTCACCGGCTGCAGCAATCCATTAATGCTGGGTTTTAGCATGCGTTATAACGGCGCCACGCTCAGTACCTATGGGAATCATGTTTACAACACCAACGTCAGCGGGATTGGGATCCGATTTTCATCGAATAATTATTTCGAAAACCCGAGCAATACCTTCTCATATAACGCACAAACCTCATACGTCGACTGGTATGGCGGAAAAATTGAACTGGTGGTGACCGGGCCGGTTTCCTCAGGGGCGCTCACCCCCGGCGTAATCGGCGTGGTAACCCTTCAGGGCAGCGACGCTATTTATCGCGATGGTCTGATAACGCAGTTGAGCAGCGGAACGATCAATGCCCTGGCGTGCACGATCAATACGCCACAGTTGACCTTCGCCATTGGAAATATACCTGCCTCTTCCTTTAACGCAGGCGTGGGAACGTCGCCGGCAGGGGCGCAAAATACGCAGAATCTCGGATTAAACTGCAGCGCCGGGACCAATATCAACGTCACGTTAAGCGGCATCCAAAACCCGGATATCAGCAATACCAGCGTGATGGCCCTTACGGGGCAGGGTAATACCGGAACGGCAAAAGGGGTGGGCGTTCAGCTCCTCTATAACGGTACTCCGCTAGCCATGAACAGCCGCCTGCTATTAAAACAGTCCGCGGGTGGGGTCGAAACACTCCCATTAACGGCCCGTTATTATCAAACGCTGGGGACCGTTCAGTCGGGAACGGCAAACGCCTCGGCCACGCTTAATTTAACCTACCAGTAGCCGGTGAGAAGATGAATATATCGCACAAAAAAAAACTCCTGCTTGCCCTGTTGAGCTGGAAGGCGTTTTCCGCCGATGCGGTCAATATCGGCGTAACGGGAAATATCGTTGCGTCGCCCTGCGTATTTAACGGGGGGAATACGAATCTGGATATCAACCTCGGCAATATTCAGGCTTCCAATATGGTGACGCCAGGGTCCACGTCAGACCCGGTTGCGTTCGATCTGCTCTTTACAAGCTGTCCGCTGGGAACCCGCAGCGTCACGGTGACGTTCGCAGGAACCCCTGATCCCGCAGCAGGCGCGGACTACTACATGAACAGCGGCTCGGCCACCGGCGTTGCCGTCGCCATGAGTGACGCCGCAACCGGCTCGCTTAAAGGGACGGGCTCCAGCATCACAAAGGCCATTGCGGCAGACAGCACTGCAACGATGCCTATGCAGGCCTGGGTAAAATCCGCTTCAGGCGGTATTACGCCTGGAAGCATCAGTGCCGTTGTCGTGATGACGATGCAGTACAACTGAATGTCAGTGATACCTGTTTATTAAAGATGTTGGTATGAACTATGTTAAATATTCTGATTCAGGAAACGGATCTGTTTTTTCAGGCTGGGCTGCAGGACTTTTTAGAGAGTTTTTTTAAGCATAACTTTCATCGCACTATCACATTTAATCCTGGCTTAACCCATGAAAATGTCAGTCAGGCCGATATTATTATCCTGTCATTATGTCAGGGTGAGACACTGACCTGTTTTCCCGAGTTACTGGCCCGGCAAAAAGGGATTGTGATAGGGTTCGTCGACGATGAGCAGTCGGTTTCGGCGTTGCCCTCCTGCTTTCAGGACATCATTTTACTTCCTCGCCGTGCATCGATTGATCGAATCAGTGGCGAACTGTTTATCGCGTGGTTCAGGACGCGACTACCGGGTTACACGTGGACCAAAAGGAACTGTTTCAACTGCCAGCATAAAAGTTTATCCCGGCAACAAATTCGTATTATGGTGAATTTTTACAGAGGGCTGTCGGTTATGCAGACCGCTCACGCGCTCGAGATGAGCGAGAAAACGGTCTTTACCCACAAATATATGATGATGCAAAAATTTAATCTGCGAAACGATTACGAGATGATCGCATTGCTGAGAAGGTTGATGGAGAAAAAGAGCCGGCCGAACCTGCTTCGCGAATTCCTGGAAAACAATGACGCATGACCCAGTCATTATCTATCAAAATTTTTCAGGCAATTTAACAATATTGAGTAACACTCCTCTTTGCATTTCGATATAGCCGCCTTCTTTTAATGCCGACAGTATGCGCATCACGCCACTACGGGAGAGGTGGGTTTTATCTCTGATATAGCTTTCTGCAGTAACGTTGAGTCTGAATGAGGATTCTTCGTTTGAGAGGGCATAAAGTTGTGCGCTTACAATGTCATAAGCGGAAGGTCCCGTTAAATCTTCATAACTGTGAAATAGCTTACCTGCCAGGCCCATCAGATGATATGCTAGGGGCTCCCAAAGCTTATGATTCGTAATAGTCGTATTAACGAAATCCATTTTGAGGGTAACGATGTCACAGTTATTAAACGTTTTGATATAGCCGCGCATCTGGGTCTGATGCAGATTACTGAGGCCGATCACCGCGGGTCCTTGAACCGTTGCCATCGCTAAATCGTCGTTGCCGCGGTGAATCATGACGCGTCCTTTGAGTAATACATAACAGAGACGTTCATTGCCAACCACAAAATTTAATCGACGGCGTGGTAGCACTCTTTTCAAATCTGAACCGTGTTTAAGATAATCGATCAGCAATTTTGTCGCTGATGAAGGATCACATACCCATTTTGTGGAGAACTCATCGAGCATACGCGCGCCTGTCCGTCAAACCTTCCAGTAGTCATGGGATTCAGTATAGCGTGGATCCTGCTGAGTCTTCCTGAGGCGCCATTTTTGTTTAGTATTTCAGCGGTAAATGATTGATAGAAATCAAAATTCCACGTTTAAGTTCAACGCATCCGGCATCCCGAAGATCTGCAAGAATCCGCATTATACCGCTACGAGACAGGTAGGTTCTGCTTTGGATGTAATTCGCTGCGGTAATATTGCTGCGAATTCGCTCCGATTCGTTCATCAGCTCAAGCAACTGGAACCGGATTATCTCATATGAGGACATCTGCGATATCAACGTGCAATGCTCGTATACGCGAGAAGCGGTGTAAATCACTAACTTGCATAAGCTTTCCCACAGTCCAAAACTCTCGATAAGCAGATTGAAGCGTTCCAGTGGAAGGCGACTCATCACAGCATTTTCATTCACTCGGACGTAAAGGTTTTCGGTCTGAGAGAACTGATTACTGATCCCCATAATGAAAGTCGCTTGTTCAGAGTTAAGCACCATACCATCGCCTCGACGGTTCAGCGTGACGCCGCCTTGATGAAGTATATAGCAGGTTCTTTTTTTACCGGAATGATAGCGCAGGATTTCGCCTTTATTCGCATTAAAACGTGTGGCAAAGGGAGCGATTTGTTCAATCATTTTATCGATATCACTCACGGGCTTGAATGCATGAGAAGGTGTAACCTCAGTGATTTCTCCCGTTGACATTTTAGTATTCATATTAATCACTCCAGACGCTCTTTATGTTTGTCAAAAGATGCGCCAGAGATTATCTATCCGAGGGGAGTGTAAATAAATAATAGGTTGGTTTCATAATGGACTCGCCCATTAACAAATATTTAATAATTTGAAATGGCCCACTTAAACAAATTTTGCGTGTTAAATAATAGTTAAAATTAAAGTCCACTGTTGGGCTAAAAACCATTTGTCGGAAAAATTAAACTTCTGTAAATTTCGCCTCAGCAAGTGAGAGGATGAAAACAAAGTTATCGAATAAATATCTTTGCGTTCTGCTTACTGCACGTTGGAAATGAGATATCTGGCGCAAAAAATAAATGGTCTAAATCCATCTGGATGTTGCCGCCTAAATTTCGGTAATTTATAAAGTTATTAAGGAAATTAAATCATGAAAAAGACGATTATTGCTGCTGCTTTCGCTGCGACTGCTGCTCTGACCATGTCTAACGCATTCGCTGCTGCTGGTACCGTTAATTTCACCGGCGAAATCATCGATGCAGCGTGCACCGTTGACGCGGGTTCTGTAAACCAGACCGTTGATCTGGGCCGTTACAGCAAATCTGAATTTACCGCTGCTGGCGATAAAACCGCTGCGACTAAATTCTCTATCGTTCTGACCGACTGCCCGGCAACCGTAACAGGTGCAACTATCAAGTTTGACGGTTCTGCGGACCCAGCAAACTCCAACCTGCTGGCTGTAACCGGTGGCGCAACGGGCGTTGCTATTAACCTGATGACGGCTGATAGCCAGGATCTGCCGTTGGCGGGCGTAAACAGCCACGTATACAGCCTGGCTGAAACTGTACCAAACACACTGGACTTCTTTGCTCAGTACGAAGCAACGTCTGCAACTGTCGGCGTAGGTCCAGCAAACGGTGTAGCTAACTTCTCCGTTAGCTACCAGTAATCTTCCTGACCGGAAACATATATGAGGGCCGGTATACGGCCCTTTTTTATCGAGGTGTAAAATGAATTTTCTTAGCAAAACTTTAATTGCCTGCGCAGTAATTTCAGCAAGCGTGTCCTTTGCCAATGCGGGTGTCATTATTGGCGGAACGCGTGTCGTTTATGATGGCAATAAAAAAGAAGCTTCCATTGATGTTAACAACCCGGATAAGACGCCGTACCTTATTCAGTCGTGGGTTGAAACATTAAATGGTGGCGCTGAGAAAGCTCCTTTTATTATCACCCCTCCGTTGTATCGACTCGATGGTGGCCAGCAAAATATTGAGCGTGTCGTAGTGACCGGCAACTTGCCACAGGATAAGGAAAGTCTTTACTGGCTAAATATTAAAGCGATACCGTCAGCGCCCAAAAAAGATAATACGCTGCAAATTGCGATCAAAACGCGCATTAAGCTGATTTATCGTCCGGCAGGATTAAAATCTCAGCAGCCGCAGGAGCTGAGTCACCAGTTAACCTGGCGCCGCAATGGAAACCAACTTCAGGTTACCAACCCAACCAGCTATGTCATTAACTTCAATGAAATCAGTCTGGGCGGTAAAAAAATTGAAAATGTTTCGTATGTACTTCCTGGGGAATCAATGAATTTCACGCTGCCTGCTGGCGCTAACTCAACCTCTATTAATTATAAAGTCATTAATGATTATGGGGCGGTGAGTGACGTGCAAAGCGCAAGCTTGTGAAAATAATTGGTTTTGGAATGTCGTTTCCAAGGTGACGTGAATGATGATAGTAAGGGAATATAATAATTTTAAACCTGCGCGATTGGCTTTATTAATTGCATTTGCCCTTGCTGGCTCAATGCAGAATGCCATGGCGCGTGATTACTTCAACCCGGACCTGGTTGAACTCGATAATCCGCAAAATGGGGGTAAAGCCGATCTCGCTGCGTTTGAAGCGGGCTCGCAGGCGCCGGGAACCTATCACGTCGATGTGATGCTGGATAACGAACTCGTTGATACGCGAGATATCGAATTCAAAACCTCAGGTGCTCCCAATGATGAGGGGAAATTAGAACCTTGTCTGACCGTGGAGCAGCTTAAAGAATGGGGCGTAAAAACCGAGCTGTTCCCGGCGCTGGCAGTGGACAACGAGCGTTGTGCGAACCTGCACGCGATACCTTCCGGATCCACTGAATTTCAGTTTGGCGCGCAGCGTCTGCTTATCAGTATCCCTCAGGCGGCAATTTCTCGTCAGGCCCGCGGATACGTTCCACCGGAACAGTGGGATGACGGAATCACGGCTGCACTGCTCAACTACAGCCTGAGTGGGGCCAATAACCGCTCGCGCAACGGGAGCAGTGATACCAGCAACACGCAGTACGCTAATTTGCGTCCGGGAATCAACATCGGGCCATGGCGTCTGCGCAACTACACGACCTGGTCACGAGATGAAGATGGCAAGGACAAATGGGATAGCGTTTATACCTACGCCCAGCGCGCGATCGTACCGCTAAAAGCACAGATGACGCTCGGGGACAGCACTGCGCCTGCTGATGTTTTCGACAGCATGCCGTTCCGCGGTGCGCAGTTGGCCTCCGATGATGATATGCAACCCGATTCACTCAAAGGGTACGCACCCGTCGTCCGCGGTATCGCGCGTACCAATGCGCAGGTTATTGTCCGTCAGAATGGGTATGAGATTTATCAGACCTACGTTGCGCCTGGCGCCTTCGAGATTACGGATATGTATCCGACAGGGGGAGCTGGCGATCTGCAGGTCACGATAAAAGAGGCCGACGGTAGCATTCAACAGTTTACCGTTCCCTTTGCGTCACTGCCTGTACTGCAGCGAGAAGGGCGATTCAAGTACGCCGTCACGGGTGGGCAATATCGTTCCTACAACAGTAGTGTAGATAAGACGCCGTTTGCGCAAATTACGGGCATCTATGGCTTACCGTATGGCTTAACGGCTTACGGCGGTGGTCAAACGTCGAGCCACTACCAGTCGGTCGCCGCCGGTATGGGCAAGAATATGGGGGATCTCGGCGCAGTTTCTGTCGACGTTATTCAGGCATGGTCCACCCCACAAAATCTGCCGAGCGATAGCGGTCAGTCCTGGCGCGCGCGCTACAGTAAAAACTTTGTCGAAACCGGTACTAACTTTGCTATTGCAGGCTACCGCTATTCGACCAAAGGCTTTTACGGTATGCAGGAAGTGCTTGATTCCTATGGCGATAACGGTGTGATGCAAAACAGACGTCGTAACCGTATGGAACTGACGATGAACCAGTCTCTGGGCGGTTCATTAGGTTCGATCATGGTGAGCGCCGTTCGCGAAGATTACTGGAATTCCGGGCGAGCGATGGAGTCCTGGAGTCTGGGGTATAACAATTTCTGGAACGGCATCAGCTACGGCCTGACGTATACCTCCACGCGAAACGGCACGCCAGGCACCTATGGTAACCCGACAAGCTATGACAAAGACCGGATGGTGGCCTTTAACATTAGCGTGCCGCTGGATAAATTCCTGCCGCAGACGTGGGCAAACTATAGCGTCAGTAACAGTAAAAATAGCGGAACGACCCATACGGTTGGCATCAACGGGACCGCGCTGGATAACAATGCCCTGAACTGGAACGTTCAACAGGGGTACGGCAGTGACAATGTCGGATACAGCGGCAACGTGAACGGTGATTACAAGGGTACCTATGGTGAGGTGACGGCCGGATACAGCTACGACCAGAATAATGAGCGTCTGAACTATGGTATTCAGGGCGGCGTCATCGCGCATGCTGACGGCGTGACGTTATCGCAACCGCTGGGAGAAACGAACGTCCTGGTAAAAGTCCCGGGGGCGAAAGGTCTGACGGTGCGAAACCAAACGGGCGCGAAAACGGACTATCGGGGATATACAACGGTAAATAACGTCAACGTCTACCGTAAAAACGATATTGTAATCGATCCAGAAAGTATGTCCGATGATGTAGAACTGGATCTCACGACCCGAACCGTTGTGCCAACGCGTGGGGCTGTTGTTCGCGCTGAATACACTGCCAACGTCGGTCAACGTGCATTATTTACGTTATTGCGTGGTAACGGAAAGCCTGTTCCATTTGGGGCGATTGTCAGCGTCAATGGGATCAAAAACAATGGCTTTATTGTCGGCGATAATGGACAGGTTTATCTCACAGGCTTAGGCGAGAATGTCGACCTTATTGCTCAGTGGGGTGAGGGTAGTGATAAACAGTGTAAAGCCTCATATATTTTAAAACCTACCGATGTTAAAAATAACATTGCGGTTGTCAGTACTGTCTGTCGATAGGAAAGAAAATGAATGCATTTAAATATTATTTGCTGTTGCTTTTGACATTAATATCCGTAGAAAGCTTTGCAGGCTGTACGAACAATATCGCTACGCAAAACTTTAATTTAAATTTTAATGCAGTTACTGCTCAGCGGGACGTGGCGCCGGGAACGGTTGTCGCTGCACAGTCGGGTATTTACAATGTGAATTTCTCATGTACTGATTCCACGAATACCTATCAGGAAGCGATGAACGGTACCTCTCTGGGAAATAACCTCTATGATATAGGCGTAAGTGGATACGGCATACGTGTGTCAGAAAATGATTCAGGTGGCGGTTTCCACCATTATTTTCCAATGGGGTTTACTATTGGCAGTTATAGCGCGTCATATATGTATAAAGTTGAATTGGTCAGGACGTCTGGTACTGCCGCATCCGGATCGCTACGCAGCGGTCAAATTGCTAACGTATCTATTTCAAACCAATTTTTCATTGCGACATGGAACATCACTGGCGGAAGCATTACGACACTTGCCTGTAGTCTTTCTTCGGGATCGCTGAGTTTTCCGATAGGTAATATCCCTGCGACAAGCTTTGGCTCAACAGTGGGTACAACGCCAGTTAATACTCAGGTTTCGCAGACTCTCGGCTTGACCTGCAATCCTGGCGCAAATATCAACATTTCTTTGAGTGGACAGCAAAACCCTGATGTGGCCAATACCAGCGTTTTAGCGTTATCGGGTCAGGGTGGCCCGGGGGTCGCGCAGGGAGTAGGTGTACAAATATTATATGGTGGTACACCTCTTAATCTTAATAATACCGTTTTCCTGCAGCAATCTGGCGGTGGGTTGGCGTCATTCCCAATCGTGGCCCGTTATTATCAGACTAAATCTGTTGTTTTACCTGGGACAGCGAACACAACAGCAACGTTGAACATTACCTATCAATAAGGGGGAAGATATGAATATTAAATGTTTAGTCCTGAGCTGGTTCGCAATGATACCGTTTTTGTCTTATTCAGCAGATACGGTAAATATTAACGTGACAGGTAATATCGTGGCATCACCCTGTATTGTCAACGGAGGAGCAAGCAGCCTTAATGTTGATTTAGGTAATATTCAGGCAACAGCACTGGCAGCTCCTGACTCATCATCTACTGCGGTACCGTTTACACTGACAGTCACAAATTGCCCAACAGGTACCAGTACTGTCCGAGCTGATATAGGGGGTTCTGCATCACATGATGCGCCTAATCTTTATGAGAATTCAGGTACAGCAGGGAATGTTTATGTTGTTTTGTATAATGGCGTGACGGGTGATTCTTTAGGTCCTGGCTCTGCAGTATTTTTACCAGTGCAGAGCGACCGTACAGCATCGATGGCACTTAAAGTTGGCGCATATTCTCTTTATGGCAATACGACACCTGGTACGATTAATTCGGTTATAATTGTTACAATGAGTTATCAGTGAAAGTAAAATTATATGAATACTAAACTCTTTTTATCTGCCTTCCTCTTGAGTTCAGCCCCGTTAATTACCTGCGCTGATACCAATATCAATGTTACCGGCCAGGTCATTGCCAGCCCGTGTGTCGTTGACACGGGCACCGTTTCTAAAGTGGTCAATCTGGGGGAAGATACCAAGCAGAATCTCATTAATGCCGGTGATGGGGGCGTCTGGTCTGACTTTGATTTGCTGGTGCAAAACTGTCCTGCTGGCACCAGTAGCGTAACGGCCAAATTTACGGGCAATGCAGATACGCAAGATCCCACCGCATGGAAAAACAGCGGGACCAGCAACAATGTTGCATTACGTATCGCCAGCAGGGATCATGCGACAACATATAGCGTAAACAGCACAATGCAGGTGAATGTCGATAGCAGCACGCGCAGCTCCACCTTTCCGCTGTCAGCGAGAATGTTTACGCCGCAAGGAAATTCCACTGCCGGAACATTCCAGTCAGTAATGAACGTTGATTTTACCTATCAGTAACGGCTGAAATTTTTTTTAAAAATTGTTAGTTTGAGACTTTCATGTTGATTAATTCCTTGCTTGAGCATGCTATATGTGGTGTTCGGTTCCAGCCCATCTATTCTTTACAGGAAAAAAAGATAAAGGCATGGGAAATGCTAAGTGCCTTACGCCAGGGGATCGACTGCGAAACCTTTTTTGAAAAGATGTCGTTAAATGCTAGCTTTCGTTTATTATGCTGGCAGTTGCGTATAGCTTCTCTTTGTGTAGACAGTGAAGCGTATTTTATTAATGTGCCTGCGAAATTACTCTGTCGTTCAGTTTTGATTGATGAACTATTGCCCAGCCTGCACTCTGGCATTGTTATTGAGATACAAGATCCCTGTAATTTTATTTCATTGTCAAAAAAAGAACAGGAGGTTTTTTACTCCATGCATCAAAAAATAAAAAATACAGGTGCAAAGATATGGCTGGATGATATTAAACATGAGCATTTGTCACTGCTGGGTGAACGCATTTGTTTATTTGACGGTGTCAAGGTAGATAAAATGAGTCTATGGGAAAACAGAGGTTCCCCATGGGTATTAAAATCAATGATTGCCTACTGCTCGTTGATGGTAGAGCAGGTGCTTATAGAAGGCATCGAAGATAACGAACTACTTGCTTTGGCTCAGGGTACAGGATGCAATTTAATGCAAGGATTTCTTTGGCCTGAGAAAAGATTGAGTATTGATTATGTCCCGGTCTGATAAATGATAAATGTTTTAATTAAAGAAGAAGATTTTTTATATCACCATAGCCTCAGGTCATTTATTAGCGATTTTTTTAAAAATGAGTATGCGAAAAATGTCCATTTTCTCAAAGGCTATGTGCCTGAGAATATTGCCCGGGCGGAAATTATCGTTTATGCGTTCAGTAAGGGTGAACACCATACCTGCTTTCCAGAATTAAAAAGTGCGCGTAAATGCGTCATCATTGGTATTACTGAAGCGGAAGAACCGTCATCATCGTTTTTACCGTTCTGCATTCAGCAGACTTATTTTGTATCACGCTCAGCACCACTCTATCTGTTGAAAAGGGTATTCCGTCAGGCATGGGTGGCCTACAGTGCGTCAGCTATCCCTGTCTTTTTAAAAGCCTGTGAAAGCTGTAAGCATAAAACGTTATCACAGCGCGAACTCAATATTATGGCCGGTCTTTACAAGGGGGAATCCGTCAAAAACATAGCCAGAGAGATGATGCTCACGCCAAAGACGATCTATGCCCATAAGTATGCTGTTATGCATAAGTTCAACCTGAGCAGTGAACACGAGTTGCTTGAGCTCCTGAACCGCTTACTGGAAAAACGCTGTAACCCCAATTTGTTTCGCGAAGCATTAGAGCAGTTTCGTTAGCGTTTACCCGGCTCCAAAAACACTTATCCTTGGGCCGGGTAGACCAGAAGCTACAGGGTGTTTCCCTTAGATATTCACCGCGTTAATCAGCCGCGACTTCATGGACTGATATGCCGACGCGGCATAGTCCTCCGCCCAGCGCTGGTCCTCAATCGCCTGCAGCTGCACCGCGCAGTACTTCGTTTCCGGGGTTTTGGAGATGGGATCGAGGTTGTCCTGGGTCAGCTCGTTGCAGGCGCCAATCCACCACTGATAGGTCATATAGACGGCCCCGGCGTTGATACGCTCGCTGATGCTGGCGCGGGTAATCACTTTCCCGCGACGTGAACGTACCCAGACCAGCTGCCCGTCAGTAATGCCCAGCTTTTCTGCATCGGCAGGGTTCATTTGCACCCGACCCGGCTCGTCGGCCAGGCTTTGCAGCGCGGCGCAGTTCCCGGTCATGGAGCGGCAGGAGTAGTGTCCCACCTCGCGTACCGTACACAGCACCAGCGGGAAATCCGCATCCGGGGTTTCCGCCGGCGCGCGCCACGGCGCGGCAAAGAGTTGCCCTTTACCGCTCGGCGTGTCGAACTGATTGTCTTTGTACAGGTACGGCGTACCGGGGTGATCCAGCGTCGGGCAGGGCCACTGCACGTGGCCCATCTCGCCCATTTTTTCATACGTCACGCCGTAGAAGAGCGGGCACAGCGCGCGCATCTCATCCCAGATCTGCTGGTTGGAATCATAATGCATCGGGTAGCCCATCTCGGTGGCGAGCAGGCTGATGATCTCCCAGTCGCGCTTCACGTTGCCGCTGGCGTCGATGGCTTTGCCAAAACGCTGGAAGCCGCGATCGGCACAGGTAAAGACGCCGCCGTGTTCACCCCAGGAGGTTGCCGGAAGCAGAACGTCCGCCACCTCTGCCGTTTTGGTCATAAAGATGTCCTGAACCACGACAAACTCGAGTGCCTCAAAACCGCTGCGCACCAGGCCGAGATCGGCTTCGGTCTGAAGCGGATCTTCCCCCATGATGTAATAGGCCTTCACCTTGCCTTCCAGCGCAAGGTGCGGCAGTTCGGTAATGCGCGTCCCGACGCGATCGTCCATCGCATTGACGTCAATTCCCCAGGCGTTGGCGAACTTCTGCCTGACCGCCGGATCGGTCACATCCTGATAGCCGGGGAACATATTCGGCAGAACGCCCATATCGCAGGCACCCTGGACGTTGTTCTGACCGCGCACCGGCCCGACGCCGACGGCGGGGCGACCGAGATTCCCGGTCAGCAGCGCCAGGCTGGACAGCCCTTTGACCACATCCACAGCCTGTCCAAACTGGGTCACGCCCATCCCCCACATCACGGTGGCGGAAGGGGCCGCTGCGAAGGTGCGCATTGCCTGGCGGACGTCACGGGCGGGGATGCCGGTAAGATGTTCGACCTTTTCCGGCGCATAGTCTTTTACCGTTTGCCGGTAGGCCTCAAGCCCCTCCGTAAAACGCGCCACGTAGCTTTTATCGTACAGCTCCTCTTCCAGCAGCACATAGCCAAAGGCGTTCACCAGCGCCATGTTGCTGCCATTTTTCAGCTGCAGATGTTGGTCGGCAATACGCGCCGTTTCAATACGCCGCGGATCGCAGACGATAATTTTTGCGCCGTTTTCACGCGCTTTCAGCACGCGGCGGGCGACGATAGGGTGGGAGTCCGCGCAGTTATAGCCAAAGACCAGCAGGCATTTTGAGTTTTCAATATCGTTAATGGAGTTGCTCATCGCGCCGTTACCGAGCGTTTCCTGTAAACCGGCGACGGACGGGCCATGACAGACGCGCGCACAGCAGTCCACGTTGTTGGTGTTCAGCACCGCGCGGGCAAACTTTTGCATCACGTAGTTGGTTTCATTGCCGGTTCCGCGCGAGGAGCCGGTGGTCATGATCGACCGCGGCCCGTGCTGTGCTTTAATACTGCTGAGCCTGTGGGCGGTGTAGCGGATCGCCTCTTCCCAGGTAACAGGGGTGAAGGCTTCGCCTTTGCGGTAGCGGATCATGGGCTGGGTGAGGCGAGGGGTGAGCAGACGGGTATCGTTAAGGAAGTCCCAGCCGTAAAATCCTTTCAGACATAAAGTGCCCTGGTTTGTGACTCCCGCTGCCGCTTCGGCACGGATGATACGGTTATTTTCAACGACAAGGTTCAATTTACAGCCTGCACCGCAGTACGGGCAGACGCTGGCGATCTTTTTCATCAATAACAGACCTGTTAAGAAATGAAGCAAAGTTGACTGGAAACCCAGTCCCGTATGAGTAAATAAGCAGGAACCGTGCCAGGTTGATTTTGCGTGGATTACAGGGCGTTATGCGGGGAGGGCGCGTGTCATCGTCAGGCCGATCGTCAGTTTTGACGATGACACGCTAGGGGGCGTGGCGAGCAGGAACTCAGAGATCGTCCATCGTGTAACCCACCACGATTTCCAGCGTCTTGCGAATCACATCCGCCTGAACCACGTCGTTGGTGGCTTCCAGCGTCTGAATGAGCCAGAGGATGATCGCCTTATTGGACAGATGCCCTTCGGAGGCCAGAACACAGCGTACTGCAGTAGAAAAAATAGCGGACTCTTCAGCAAAACGATCGCCTGCATGGCGGAAATACTCCGCCAGCGCACTGTCTAAAAAAGCAGAGTGGTATTCGGGTTGAAGCTGAATATTTTGTCTCATTTGTTCTCACCGTAGCTGTTAAATTGCAGTCAATGTATTTTTTTTGGATCGGACGGTTTTCCACTTCCAAATAACGGCACAACATTGTCTCGGGTATCGTTGAGAGATCCCTCTCTTTTCGTTCGTCCTTGCGCGGTTCTGCGACGTGTAAAGGCGGTGCTGTTTGAGCCGATCTCGGCAATCACCACCGCAAGTGTCTCCCGCCGCTGGGGATCCTTTTCATGTTCTTTCATGACCCGCAGACGCTGTAGTAAGCCTTCAGTTGTCACCGGTCCCCGCTCTTTCAGAAGAGAGAGAACGGCTTCACCGATAAGCTGGTCTATCAGTCGGTCTGCGTTACTGCTATTCATATCCTTACCGTTCGAAGAGCAGACCAAGCAGCATGTGGTAATGCTCTTCCTCTTCCGGGCCGTCGGCCTTTTCGAGGCGACTCAGCAATTTTGTACAAAGCGATTTGCGATTAAGGTTTCGCCCGTCGCTGAGAATTTCAACCACCACCTGGCCCAGCGTTTCCTGCTGGGTAGGAAGCGCGGCTTTTTCGAAGTACTGTGCGATTGCTGCTGCGGAATCTGCGACGTAACCTTTCTGCTGCATGTTTCGCTCCTGTAAAATTTTGTAATCAGTAACGTTACATTTAAGGTATACATAATTTCCAAATCTGTACATCTAAAATGTACAATTTTTTAGATTTTTTACGATATATCTTATAAATCATTTATTTTTCATTACGTTGGGTTGGCGTTGTGATGGGGGGTGAGTGCAGGATATATTGTACAAAAAGCGCAGGTGCTGGTAAGTTGTACAGCCGAGTCAAAAGGTCTCATTAACTGCCGTAAATGGTTGAGATGTAAATTATTTGTCAGGCAATTAATGTGCTATAAATGAACATTACCCACGTCTTTCGTGGCCAAAACCCTAACCCCCAGGAATAGCATGCTCACAACCATCATTTACCGCAGTCATATCTGCGAGGACGTTCCAGTGAAAGCGCTGGAAGCAATGGTCGCTGCTGCAAATCGTAAAAATCGGCAATCCAATGTCACGGGGATCTTGCTGTTTAACGGCACACATTTTTTTCAACTGCTGGAAGGGCCGGTTGAGCAGGTTTCGGCTATCTATGAGCAGATCTGCAACGACCCGCGCCACCATAACGTGGTCGAGTTAATGCGCGATCACGGACCTGTCCGGCGTTTTGGCAACGTGGGTATGGAGCTTTTTGATTTGCGCCACTTCGACAGGGACGAGGTACTGCAGCAGGTGCTCAATAAGGGGACGACACGCTACCAGTTGACGTATAACGACCGCCCTCTGCAGTTTTTCCGCACCTTTGTCGAGGCCACGGAAAAAGCGAACTATTTTGAACTGCCGCCTGCGGACTCATGGGAATTCGTTCGCGAAGAAACGCGCTTGTCCGCGCAACCTGAGGTGGTCGCGAAGGGGGCGGATTGCAGCTTCGCGTTCCAGCCGATAGTCGATCCGTTTATGCAGCAGGTTGTCTCCTGGGAGGCGCTTCTCCGCACCCCGTCCGGCGACTCGCCGGGAGCTTATTTCGCCAGCCTTCCGCATGAGGAAGTGTACGCGTCTGATTTGCAAAGCAAGCAGGTGGCGCTCTCCATGGCCAGCGCGCTGGGGTTACAGGACCAGACGTTATCCCTTAACCTGCTTCCTATGACACTGGTTAACATTCCCAACGCCGTGGATTTTCTGCTTACCGCGATCGAAGCAAACGGTTTTGTACCTGAACAAATCGTGGTGGAGTTCACCGAGAGCGAAGCCATTTCCCGCTTTGATGAGTTCACGGATTCGGTCAGGCAGTTAAAAAGCGCGGGTATCAGCGTGACGATCGATCACTTTGGTGCCGGTTTTGCCGGGCTGCAGCTGCTGGCCCACTTCCAGCCTGACAGAATTAAGATTAATCGTGATTTGGTCGCGAACGTGCATAAAAGTGGCCCCCGACAGGCCATTATTCAGGCCATCATCAAATGCTGTTCCTCGCTTGAAATCCAGTTCTGCGCGGTTGGAGTAGAGAAGGCGGAAGAGTGGATGTGGCTGGAATCTGCGGGGATTTCCCAGTTCCAGGGGCATCTTTTTGCCAGCCCCCGGCACGGCGGGATTCCAGCCATTGCGTGGCCGGAGAAAAAGTTCGAATTGTGATAAAGCTGTACACAATCGGACAGACGTAACTGTACGAACGGTAAATTTTATACAACAATGTATTAACAGGTGAATGGCGTCGTAAGCCATTCACCCGTTCAAAATGCGGTCTTAGTTATACAAATGGTGTGTACAATCTGATAAGGTTGGTGCAGTTAGGTATGGAAGTTCTGAGCGTGAGGGAGTTAATGGCCTATTACAGTATCGGCGAAGTGGCCGAACGATGCGGTATCAACCCCGTTACGCTGCGTGCCTGGCAGCGCCGTTATGGATTGTTGAAGCCGCAGCGCAGCGAAGGGGGTCATCGTCAGTTTGACGATGAAGATATCCTGCGTATCGAAGAGATCAAACGCCTGATGAAGAGTGGCGTTTCGGTCGGGAAAGTAAAAGCCTTGCTGGAAAACAAGGAAGTTTTGACTCAGGGTAACTGGGTCTCGTTCCAGGAAGAGATGATGACCGTTCTGCGCTATGCCAGCCCGGCAAAGCTGCGCGCCAAAGTCGGTGAGTTCCGCCGCGATCACTCGATAGACGCCCTGATTGACAATATTATTTCTCCCGTCCGTCAGCGGATGAACCAGGACCAAAATACCGTGCGTCACATGGCGAGCCTGTTTGACGGGGTCCTGATCGAATTCGCGATCGCAAGCCTGGCGGAGTCCCGCAAGAAAGCCGGTAAAGACGCGCTCCTGATTGGCTGGGAGTGTGATGACCGCACCCATCTGTGGCTTGAAGCCGCGCGCTTATCGCAGAAGGGCTGGCACATTGATGTCCTGGCAGAACCGATTGATTCGCCGCGTCCCGAGCTTTTCCCGGGGCAGAAAATCTTCGTCTGGACGGGGAAATCGCCAACGCCTCGACAGCAGGAACAGCTCGACCACTGGCGTGAGCAGGGTTTTGCTGTCTCATTCCATAATTGAGTGTAAGAGGCCTTGAGGGCCTTTTTTTGTTTTTGTCTCTTTCCATGCAAAATCTATCTCAAGAATAGGCATTATTCCTGCAGATGAGATTTACCCGGCTAATTTTAAAGAACATCTAATTTTTTCTGGGGCTTTGCAGTTGGCTACTTGTTCAATAGGGGACTGTGTCCCCTTATTAATACTCAGCGAGTATGGCGCTCATTCCATGCATCTGAAAATTGAATATTACCGTCAAGAATTCTCCAGGTGATTTTTTCATATTGAATGCTGACGCTTTCTATGTGATTCATTTTATCGTTTCCCGCCAGCTTAACATTTGGAACGCTGCAGTGGACGCCAGTTAATTTCACATTCTCCATAAGAACGGTATAGTAGCAGACCTCCTGGCCTGCATCATTGATGTGATAAAACCTTATTTCTGCGCTTTTCAGCGTTTGCCCGGTTGCTGCAGCCTTGTAAAGATATGGCGTAGAGCTATCAACTTCTTTTTCAATCATCATAGATGAATGTTGGCGGGTGCCGGTGATTTTGCCGTTAGCGCTGTCAAAGGGCAAATTTATACCATGGCTCAGGCCGATAATTTCAATGCTTCCTTCACGATCTTGTACGTCAACAGATCCTTTGATATCTGCACCGCCATCGTCTTTAAGCCACATATAGGGAGGTATAGGCATTTTATTATTTCCTTAGTTTTTTGGTTAACTTCATTGTTAAAATATAGAAAGAGGTAGTGATGATTAGCATTGCAAGCCAGTCAATGAATGAATAAGCATCATACATAGATTCAGCATTTTCATTTCCGGTGATAGTGATTGCTGTTGTTCGGGCTAAATCATAGTTAATATATGACTCAGGAGCCGGTAGTATATGGCCTATCGCAAATAATAAAATGAGAAAATAAATAATTTTACTTGCCCTACGAGCAAGGATTTTTAATGTAGCCACCCGCTACTACCTCCACCCATCCTCGCGCCATGAGTGACCGCATGCATGGAACCTGAATAAGCGATGTACTCATTAGCGCGTTATGAATCATCGCAAAATCAGACATGTTGGCGATAGTTATGCATCCCTTTGAAACCGTGCCGGGATGTAGTCGGAAATTTCCACGTTTTACATTTTCTATCCATGCGTAATCATCTATACCCCAGTCATCACGCCACAAAGCAAACCAGTCAGATTTACCAAAAGCATTTCGGCCAATAAATCTGTTAGCTGCATCGTGAATCTCCTCTTTTTTTGGGAGAACCAGTTACCCCCCCTGCGATCAACAATCCAGTATTTCCCCGGGGGAATAGGGCCAGTATTGGCGACATGTCCGCAACTGGC
Organism: Enterobacter sp. TCD1-1; assembly: GCF_020567405.1. NCBI lineage: Bacteria > Pseudomonadati > Pseudomonadota > Gammaproteobacteria > Enterobacterales > Enterobacteriaceae > Enterobacter > Enterobacter sp. TCD1-1. The sequence goes on from NZ_JAJCXF010000001.1 coordinate 1,034,492, forward strand.
ATTGTTTCTGTTGGCTCCCAACCCGGAATGCGCCATGAACACGCCCACACCATACAGATTGAAAGGCGCGTAATCTGCGCCATTCAGAATCATCTTTCCCTGTAACGCCATATGCCACCTTACTTCCTTTGCAAGAGTGTGGTTAATGCTACAGTGATTAATAATGTGATCCAGAGTGAGTGTATGATTTTCAGAAAAAGACTCGCATCAACAGGTTGTCTACTGCTGAGGAGCGCTTGCTGGCCGGGCACCTGAAGCCCTGGCCTTCTTTTAGTGCGCCAAATCGCATCTGTTAGACTGAGTTCACGATAATCAAAGCGGCTATCTCAAAAATAGGCATTTCCGATGCATATTTTACTTTTCACCTCTCCGCCACAAATCCCACGACGAAATGCATTATTAATCAATGCATTGAACAATTAAATCCATCCTGCCTGCATCTTGTCACAGGGTCTATGCTTAATAAAAGTAGGCAAAAAGGGCGGTTTAGCCGAATGCCCCTGCTGACAGAGGGTTGAAGTGATAATCGTTATCACTAACATGGTGTTATGCCCTGATGGCTTATCAGATGAGGTGGACCTATGGAACTGCATTCAGAAACCTTTAATCCTGCCGATTTCGCCTGGCGCGGGTTAACGCTCACGCCAGCGGCGGCGGCACATATTCACGAGCTGGTGGCGAAAAAGCCCGAGATCCTTGGCGTGCGTTTAGGTGTCAAACAGACCGGCTGCGCAGGTTTCGGTTACGTGCTTGATACCGTCACCGAACCCGAGAAAGATGACCTGGTGTTCGAGACCGACGGCGCAAAATTGTACGTCGCGCTGCAGGCCATGCCCTTTATCGATGGCACCGAAGTGGACTACGTCCGCGAAGGCTTAAATCAGTTATTCAAATTTCATAACCCGAAAGCCCAGAACGAATGCGGCTGCGGCGAAAGCTTTGGGGTATAGGCGGAACTATGTCTCGTAATACTGAAGCAACGAGTGAAGTAAATACCTGGAGCGGCGGGCACCTCAACTATAAAGAGGGGTTCTTCACCCAGCTGCAGACCGATGAGCTGGCAAAAGGCATCAACGAGGATGTCGTGCGGGCTATTTCGGCGAAACGTAACGAGCCCGAGTGGATGCTGGAGTTTCGCCTGAGTGCCTACCGCGCCTGGCTGGAGATGGAAGAGCCGCACTGGCTGAAAGCGCATTATGACAAGCTGAACTACCAGGATTACAGCTACTACTCCGCGCCGTCCTGCGGCAGCTGTGATGACACCTGCGCCTCGCAGCCCGGCGCGGTGCAGCAAACCGGCGCGGAGAACAGTTTCCTCAGCAAAGAGGTGGAAGAAGCCTTTAACCAACTGGGCGTACCGGTGCGCGAAGGGAAAGAGGTGGCGGTGGACGCTATCTTTGACTCGGTCTCGGTGGCCACCACCTACCGCGAGAAGCTGGCAGAGCAGGGGATCATTTTCTGCTCCTTCGGCGAAGCGATTCACGATCATCCGGAACTGGTGAAAAAGTACATCGGGACCGTTGTGCCTTCAAACGATAACTTCTTTGCGGCGCTTAACGCGGCGGTGGCCTCGGACGGTACCTTTATTTACGTGCCGAAAGGCGTGCGCTGTCCGATGGAGCTTTCCACCTATTTCCGTATTAATGCCGAAAAAACCGGCCAGTTCGAACGTACCATTCTGGTGGCCGATGAGGGGAGCTACGTCAGCTACATCGAAGGGTGCTCCGCCCCGGTCCGCGACAGCTATCAGCTGCACGCGGCGGTGGTGGAGGTCATCATCCATAAAGACGCCGAGGTGAAATACTCGACGGTGCAAAACTGGTTCCCGGGCGACGGCAATACTGGCGGTATCCTGAACTTCGTAACCAAGCGTGCGCTGTGCGAAGGGGAAAACAGCAAGATGTCGTGGACCCAGTCCGAAACCGGTTCGGCCATCACCTGGAAATACCCGAGCTGCATCCTGCGGGGGGATAACTCCATCGGCGAGTTCTACTCGGTGGCGCTCACCAGCGGCCATCAGCAGGCCGATACCGGCACCAAGATGATCCACATTGGTAAAAACACCAAATCGACCATTATCTCGAAAGGTATCTCCGCCGGACACAGCCAGAACAGCTATCGCGGGCTGGTGAAAATCATGCCGACGGCCACCAATGCGCGAAACTTTACCCAGTGTGACTCGATGCTGATTGGCGCGGACTGCGGCGCACATACCTTCCCGTACGTCGAATGCCGTAATAACACGGCCCAGCTGGAGCACGAGGCGACCACGTCACGGATTGGGGAAGACCAGCTCTTCTACTGCCTGCAGCGCGGGATTAGCGAAGAAGACGCCATCTCGATGATTGTCAACGGCTTCTGTAAGGACGTGTTCTCTGAACTGCCGCTGGAATTTGCCGTTGAAGCCCAGAAACTCCTCGCCATCAGTCTTGAACACAGCGTCGGTTAAGGAAAGCACATGTTAAGCATTAAAGATTTACAGGTCAGCGTAGAAGATAAAGCCATCCTGCGTGGCCTCAATTTTGACGTTAAGCCGGGCGAAGTCCACGCCATCATGGGGCCGAACGGTTCCGGGAAAAGTACGCTTTCTGCGACGCTGGCCGGGCGCGAAGATTATGAAGTAACCCACGGCTCGGTCGAGTTTAACGGCAAAGATCTGCTGGAGATGTCGCCGGAAGATCGTGCGGGAGAGGGCATTTTTATGGCCTTCCAGTACCCGGTCGAAATTCCTGGCGTCAGCAACCAGTTCTTCCTGCAGACGGCGCTGAATGCGGTGCGCAAATACCGTGGGCTGGAGGCGCTGGACCGCTTCGACTTCCAGGATCTGATGGAAGAGAAGATCAGGCTGCTGAAAATGCCGGAAGATCTGCTGACCCGCTCGGTGAACGTCGGTTTTTCCGGCGGCGAGAAAAAGCGTAACGACATTCTGCAGATGGCGGTACTCGAGCCCGAACTGTGCATTCTGGATGAGACCGATTCCGGTCTGGATATCGACGCCCTGAAGATTGTCGCTGACGGCGTCAACGCCCTGCGCGACGGCAATCGCTCGTTTATTATCGTCACCCACTACCAGCGCATTCTGGACTACATCAAGCCGGATTACGTCCACGTGCTTTACCAGGGGCGCATTGTGAAATCCGGTGATTTTACGCTGGTTAAACAACTGGAGGAGCAGGGTTATGGCTGGCTTACCGAACAGCAGTAATGCGCTCCAGCAGTGGCACCGGCTGTTTGAAGCCCAGGGCGGCACGCGCTCGGCGCAGGCGCAGCAGCATCTGCAGCAGATGCTGCGTCTTGGCCTGCCGACGCGTAAGCATGAGAACTGGAAATATACCCCGCTCGATGGCCTGCTGAACGCCGAGTTTGTTACCCGTCTGGCGGATCTCACCCCAGCGCAGCGCGACGCGTTGGCCTTGCGTGTCGATGCCGTGCGCCTGGTGTTTGTCGATGGCCAGTTCCGTCCGGAACTGAGCGACACGCTCCAGGAGAGCGGCTTTGAGATTGAGATAAACGACGATCGCCAGCGCCTGAGCGCCCCGGTTCAGCCCGAGGTTTTCCTGCACCTGACCGAGAGCCTGGCCCGCAGCGTGACGCATATCGCCGTGAAGCGTAACCAGCGTCCGTCAAAGCCGCTGCTGCTGATGCATATCACTCAGGGTCTGGACGGCGATGAAATCAATACCGCGCACTATCGTCACCATCTTGAGCTGGCGGAGGGCGCGGAGGCCACGGTCATCGAACATTACGTCAGCCTCAATGAGACGCGTCACTTTACCGGGTCGCGTCTGACGATGAACGTGGCGGCCAATGCCCAGCTACACCACATCAAACTGGCGTTTGAGAATGCGCAGAGCCATCACTTTGCCCATAACGACATTGTCCTGGGCCAGGATGCCGCGGCGTACAGCCACAGCTTCCTGCTCGGTGGGGCGGTGCTGCGCCACAACACCAGCACGCAGCTTAACGGGGAAAACACCACGCTGCGCATCAACAGCCTGGCGATGCCGGTTAAATCGGAAGTGTGTGACACGCGCACGTGGCTGGAGCACAACAAAGGCTACTGCAACAGCCGCCAGCTGCACAAAACCATTGTCAGTGATAAAGGGCGTGCGGTGTTTAACGGCCTGATTAACGTGGCGCAGCACGCCATTAAAACCGACGGGCAGATGACCAACAACAATCTGCTGTTAGGGCGACTGGCGGAGGTGGACACCAAACCGCAGCTGGAAATCTACGCGGATGACGTCAAATGCAGCCACGGTGCGACGGTCGGGCGAATCGACGACGAGCAGATGTTCTACCTGCGCTCCCGCGGCATCGACCAGCAGGCGGCGCAGAAAATGATTATCTACGCGTTTGCCGCCGAACTGACGGAAGCGCTGCACGATGGTCAGTTAAAACTGCAGGTGCTGGATCGGATCGGTCAGCGCCTGCCTGGAGGCGAAGCATGAGTTTTCCCGTCGAGAAAGTACGGGCAGATTTCCCGGTTCTGACCCGTGAAGTAAACGGTCTGCCGCTGGCCTACCTGGACAGCGCGGCCAGCGCGCAGAAGCCGAATCAGGTGGTGGATGCCGAAGCCGAGTTCTATCGCCACGGCTATGCCGCCGTGCATCGCGGTATTCATACCCTGAGCGCCGAGGCGACCCAGCGGATGGAAAACGTGCGCACGCAGCTTGCCGCCTTCCTTAACGCCCGCTCGCCGGAAGAACTGGTCTTTGTTCGCGGGACCACCGAAGGGATTAACCTTGTCGCTAACAGCTGGGGCAACGCGCAGGTCCACGCGGGGGATAACATCATCATCACCCAGATGGAGCACCACGCCAATATCGTGCCGTGGCAGATGCTCTGCGAGCGCGTGGGCGCCCAGCTGCGGGTGATCCCGCTAAACGCTGACGGGACGCTTCAGCTTGAGCAGCTTGACCTCTTGCTGGATGACCGTACGCGGCTGGTGGCGGTTACCCAGGTCTCCAACGTGCTGGGGACAGAAAACCCGGTGGCAGAGCTCGTCGAAAAGGCCCATCAGGCGGGCGCAAAGGTCCTGATTGACGGTGCCCAGGCGGTGATGCACCACGCGGTTGACGTCCAGGCGCTGGACTGTGATTTCTACGTCTTTTCAGGCCACAAGCTCTATGGGCCGACTGGGATCGGCGTGCTATATGTGAAAGAAGACATCCTGCAGGCGATGCCGCCGTGGGAAGGGGGCGGGTCGATGATCGCCACCGTCAGCCTGACGGAAGGCACGACCTACGCGCGCGCGCCGTGGCGTTTTGAGGCGGGCACGCCCAACACCGGGGGGATTATCGGGCTGGGGGCGGCGGTCTCCTACGTCTCTGCCATCGGCCTGGACGCCATTCAGGAGTACGAACAGCTGCTGATGCACTACGCGCTGGCGGAACTTGCCAGCGTGCCGGATTTGACCCTCTACGGGCCTGCCGATCGGCAAGGGGTGATTGCGTTTAATCTCGGTAAACACCACGCCTATGACGTGGGCAGTTTTCTCGATAACTATGGCGTTGCGGTCCGTACCGGGCACCACTGTGCCATGCCGCTGATGGCGTTTTACCAGGTACCGGCAATGTGCCGCGCATCGCTGGTGATGTACAACACGACGGAAGAGGTCGACAGGCTGGTGGCGGGGCTTAAGCGCATTCACCAGCTGCTGGGCTAACGGAGAGGCGAAAGATGGCAGAGCTGCCGGAAAAAGATAAATTACTGCGCAACTTCTCGCGTTGCGCAAACTGGGAAGAGAAGTATCTCTATATCATTGAGCTGGGACAACGCTTACCACCGCTCGGGGAAGAGGCGCACAGCGCAGAGAACACTATTCAGGGCTGTCAGAGCCAGGTGTGGATTGTGATGGCGCAGTCTGATGACGGCACGATCGAATTGCGCGGCGACAGCGATGCCGCCATTGTAAAAGGGCTTATTGCGGTCGTCTTTAGCCTTTACCAGCAGATGTCGGCGCAGGATATCGTCGCGTTCGATGTCCGTCCATGGTTTGAAAAAATGGCCTTAACCCAACACCTCACCCCGTCCCGTTCTCAGGGACTGGAAGCGATGATTCGCGCCATCCGCGCCAAAGCTGCAATCCTTAGCTAGACTTACAGAACTGCATTCATTCTGTTTCGCGAGGTGGTTCCCGCCTCGCTGGTTTTTCAGCTTTCTGGCGTTCTGTCAGTGAATAAGGAATCTCAGCATGAAGCGCGCGTCTCTCATTACTGTATTACTCCTCAGTTCGCTCGGTGCCCTTAATTCGGCCCGTGCGATGGACTATCCGTTGCCGCCCGCAGGCAGTCGTCTGATTGGGCAAAATCAAACCTACACGATACAGGAAGGGGATAATAAGCTGCAGACCATTGCCCGTCGGTTTAATACGGCGGCGCAGGTGATCCTGGAAACCAACAATACCATTGCGCCGGTAAACCCTGCGCCGGGAACCGTGATAACCATTCCGTCGCAAATGTTGTTGCCGGATACGCCCCGCGAGGGAATTGTGGTCAATCTCGCTGAGCTTCGGCTCTACTACTTCCCGCCGGGGCAAAACATTGTTCAGGTTTTCCCCCTGGGCATTGGTCAGCTGGGGCTGGAAACACCGGTGACGACCACGCGGGTGAGCCAGAAAATCCCTAATCCGACCTGGACACCCACGCCGGGCATCAGAGCACGCTCTCTGGAGCAGGGCATTAAACTGCCTCCGGTGGTTCCTGCCGGGCCAAATAACCCTCTGGGACGCTTCGCGCTGCGTTTAGGCGTGGGGAATGGGGAATATCTTATCCACGGTACCAGCGCGCCGGACAGCGTCGGCCTGCGGGTCAGCTCTGGCTGTATGCGGATGAACGCCCCGGACATTAAGGCCCTGTTCGAACAGGTGCGGGTGGGCACGCGGGTGCAGATTATTAATGAACCCGTGAAGTTTTCCGTTGAGCCGGATGGTAAACGCTATATTGAGGTCCACCGTCCGCTGGCGCAGGTAGAAGGGGAAAATCCACAGGTCTCGCCCATTACCCATTCCGCCGAGTTTACGACCTTTGTTTCCCAGTCGGGAAGCGATAAGGCGCTAATTGATAAAGCGCTGTCACGTCGCGCCGGGATCCCGGTTATCGTGTCGGCCGGTAGCGGCCCGTCAGCCAGCAATAGCGTGTTGTCGGTGCAGAACAGCCGGGTATCTGCTGCGGTAGCGGAAGATGAAGGGGAGAAGGTGACGCAGTAGCCATTTGACGCAGGCAAAAAAAATGGCGCACAATGTGCGCCATTTTATTAACAGGTACTATTACTTACGGTATTTAGTAGCCTGGTTGTCCAGACGCTGGTTAGCGCGAGCTGCGTCGTCTTTAGCAGCCTGAACGTCGGAACGGATTGCGTTCACGTCGTTGCTCAGCTGGTCAACTTTAGCGTTCAGAGTCTGAACGTCAGAAGACAGCTGATCGATTTTAGCGTTGCTGGAGCAACCAGCCAGCAGAGTAGAACCCAGGATTACCGCGCCCAGTACCAGTTTAGTACGATTCATTATTAATACCCTCTAGATTGAGTTAATCTCCATGTAGCGTTACAAGTATTACACAAAGTTTTTTGGGTTGAGAATATTTTTTTGATGGGAATACACCTATTTTTGATCGTTCGCTCAAAGAAGCATCGAATCAGCCGGTTTCGGGTAAAAATCTAAGGAAAAAAAGGCATTTATCATCGGATTCATCTTAGATAATTCGCAATTAAATAGAAAAACCCGATTTGCATTTTGAATGACTTTGGCTAATGCCAGGAATAAAAAAAGCGCCCGACGGGCGCTTTTTATCCAAATTAATTCGTTCGGGAATTATTACAGCACGTGAACAGATGCGGTATTGGTGGTGCCGCTTGGTACCAGCGCGCCAGAAACCATGACCACAACGTCACCTTTCTGTGCCAGACCGCTTTCCAGAGCCAGTGCTTTACCCTGAATGTAGAAATCGTCAGTAGAGGCGATCTCTTTAACCAGATGCGCAACGACGCCTTTGCTCAGTACCAACTGACGAGCGGTGGTTTCGTTGGTGGTCAGGGCCAGGATGGTCGCATCCGGGAAGTATTTACGCACGGCGCGCGCAGATTTACCGCCCTGAGTGGCAACCACGATCAGTGGGGCTTCCAGTTTCTCAGCGGTTTCTACTGCACCGCGGCATACTGCTTCGGTGATACGCAGCTTGCGGCTGTCGTTATTGAAGTCCAGACGGCTGGTCATCACGCGGTCAGTACGTTCACAGATGGTCGCCATGATGCCGACCGCTTCCAGCGGATATTTACCTTTCGCGGATTCGCCGGACAGCATAACCGCATCAGTACCGTCGAGGATGGCGTTTGCCACGTCGCCAGCTTCAGCGCGGGTTGGGCGTGGGTTTTTGATCATGGAGTCCAGCATCTGCGTTGCGGTGATAACCACTTTACGCGCGCGCACACACTTCTCGATCATCATCTTCTGCGCGAAGATCACTTCTTCAACCGGGATTTCAACGCCCAGGTCGCCACGTGCAACCATGATGCCGTCAGACGCTTCGAGGATTTCGTCGAAGTTGTTCAGGCCTTCCTGGTTTTCGATTTTGGAGATGATCTGGATCTTCTCGCCGCCGTGCGCTTTCAGGTGCTCACGGATTTCAACCACGTCGGAACGCTTACGGATGAAGGAGGCCGCGACGAAGTCAACGCCTTGCTCGCAGCCGAAGATCAGGTCCTGTTTGTCTTTTTCAGCCAGGGCTGGCAGCGCGATGGAGACGCCCGGCAGGTTAACGCCTTTGTTTTCGCCCAGGTCGCCGTTGTTCAGCACTTTACAGATAACTTTGTTGCCTTCGATAGCGGTGACTTCCATACCGATCAGACCATCGTCGACCAGCACGGTATTACCGACGGACAGATCGCTGGTGAAGCCTTCGTAGGTCACTGCAACGATTTCGCTGTTGCCGACGACGGATTTGTCGGTGGTGAAGGTGAAGGTCTGGCCCGCTTTCAGAGAGACGTCGTTACCGCCTTCCAGTTTGATGGTACGGATTTCTGGACCTTTGGTATCCAGCAGGATGGCCGCTTTTTTACCGGTCTTGCTCATCACGTTGCGCAAGTTCTGGATGCGCTGGCCGTGCTCTGCGTAGTCACCGTGGGAGAAGTTCAGACGCATCACGTTCATGCCGGCGTCCAGCATTTTGCTCAGCATCTCTTCAGATTCGGTTTTCGGGCCGATAGTACAAACAATTTTCGTCTTTTTCATGACAGTCTTAGTCTTTAAGTTGGGAAGGATATGGAAATCTCGCTCCGGGGGCGCACCGCCGCGGAGTCAAACCTGTGTTGCAAAAGAGTATATGACACGCACTAAGGATAGGAGACATCAAATGAGCGTGCAGAAGAAAGTGTGCCTGAGTGACAGCCCAACGAAGGAGAGGAGAAGTTGTACGTTGTTTTTTGTATTCCAAGCGCTGAAACCATTCACCAGGGATTTGGCGCGCATTATACGCTGATTTTAAGATAAAAGGAAAATGGAAACGGTGTTTCAGAAATAATCAATGCTGTTTCACATAATATTGTTATCAAGGCGTTAAGCCATGATGACAACTTGTGGCGGCAGGTGAGTAACCTGCCGCCATTTGCTTATTTTTGCAGCGCCTGGCTGAGGTCTGCAATCAGGTCTTTAGGATCTTCAATTCCCACCGACAGGCGGATCAGCTGCGGCACAATGCCGTTTGCCAGCCGTTGTTCCAGCGGAATCGAGGCGTGCGTCATACTGTAAGGCTGGCTTACCAGACTCTCCACGCCGCCCAGACTTTCCGCAAGGGTGAACAGCTTCAGGTTGCGAATCACCTCGGTGGCGCGTTGCGCATCGCCTTTTACCACGACGGAAATCATGCCACCGGGCAGCGCCATCTGCGTGCGGGCCAGCTGGTATTGCGGATGTGATTCCAGGCCAGGATAGAATACCTTTTCGACCAGAGGATGCTGATCGAGCCATTGCGCAATCGCCAGCGCGTTGGTGCTGTGCTTTTCGACCCTCAGCGCAAGCGTGCGAATACCGCGCAGCGTCAGGAAGCTGCTGAACGGATCCAGAACGCCGCCCACCGCGTTTTGCAGATAGCCCAGCTTGTCCGCCAGTTCCTTGTTGTCCCCGACAATCGCCAGCCCGGCCACCACGTCAGAGTGGCCGTTAAGGTATTTGGTGGCAGAGTGCACCACGATATCGAAACCGGACTCCAGCGGACGGTGGATCACCGGCGACGCGAAGGTGTTATCCGCCACGCTGATGACGTTATGACGACGGGCGATTGCCGCGATGGCCGCCAGATCGGCCAGCTTCAGCAGCGGGTTGGTCGGCGTTTCAACCCATACCATGCGGGTATCCGGGCGAATGGCTGCCTCGAGCCCGGCCAGGTCGTCCGGTTTAACCCAACTGACCTGCAGCCCGGTGCTGCGCTTGCGCACATTTTCGATCAGGCGGTACGTCCCACCGTAAACGTCATCAATGGCGACAATATGGCTGTCTTTATCCAGCAGTTCGAGCACCGTGGAGATGGCCGCCAGACCGGAGGCAAAAGCGTAGCCGCGCGTGCCGCCTTCCAGTTCGGCAATCGCCGTTTCCAGCGCATGGCGGGTAGGGTTGCCGCTGCGGGAGTACTCATAACCGGTATGCTCCCCGGGCGCGGGTTGCGCAAACGTCGAGGTGGCGTAAATCGGCGGCATGACGGCGCCGTGCTGGTCGTTGAATTCGCCGCTGTGTACGCTGAGGGTGGCCAGATTTTTCATCATTGATTCCTTTATTGCTGTAGACGGTTGCGCCAGGCGGTCAGAACGTCGCTGCGCGTAATCAGACCGAGAAAACGGTCGTTGTCATTAATGACGGCCACCAGGCCGCGGTCGAAGATGGCGTTCAGGGCGCTTTCCGGCGCGTGTTTATCAAGGAACTCGACCTGACGCGTCATGGCTGCCGTCACCGGCAGCGCGAAGCGATCGCCGTCGCCGCCGATATGCCGCAGGAGATCCCACTCGTCGATAATGCCCACCACCTTGCCGTTCTCCAGCACCGGCAGCTGGGAGATGTCATACAGACGCATGCGCGCCAGGACAGTGGAGAGCGTGTCGTCCGGGGCAGCGGTGACGGTAGCGCCTTCATCGTGGCGCAGGGCGATGTAGTCAGAGAGATCGCCGGCCTGAGGGCGCGTGATGAGCCCCTGCTGTCGCATCCAGTCGTCGTTGAACATCTTCGAGAGATATTTATTGCCGCTGTCGCAGGCGAAGGTCACCACCCGCTTCGGCGTGGTTTGTGCCTGGCAATACTTCAGCGCGGCCGCCAGCAGCGTACCGCTGGAGGAGCCCGCCAGAATGCCCTCCGTTTTCAGCAGCTCGCGCGCGGTGGTGAAGGCCTCGCGGTCGGTGATGCGCCAGGCGCGATTCACCCCTTCAATGTGGGCCAGCGGAGGAATAAAGTCTTCGCCAATTCCCTCAACCAGCCAGGAGCCCGCGTCGTGGTAGCGTCCGGTTTCCACCTGGTCGGCGAGAACGGATCCTGCCGGGTCAGCCAGGACAAATTCCGTGTGCGGAGAGTGCTCGGCGAACCACGCCTGCAGGCCGCCCAGCGTGCCGCCTGAGCCGACGCCCACCACGATGGCGTCGATTTTGCCGTCAAGCTGTTCATACAGTTCCGGCGCCGTGGTGGTGCGGTGCGCCAACGGGTTGGCTTCGTTGTTGAACTGGTCGATGTAAAACGCGCCGGGCAGTTCGTTCGCCAGACGCTGGGCGTAATCCTGGTAATAGGCAGGATGGCCCTTGTTGACGTCGGAGCGGGTCAGCACCACCTGGGCACCCAGCGCGCGCAGGTGGAAAATCTTCTCGCGGCTCATTTTGTCCGGCACCACCAGGATCAGCGAGTAGCCTTTCTGGGCGGCGATCAGGGCCAGGCCGAGACCGGTATTGCCCGCCGTGGCCTCAATAATCGTGCCGCCTGGCTGCAGCTGGCCGGTACGTTCCGCTTCGTTAATCATCGACAGCGCAACGCGATCCTTAATCGACCCGCCCGGATTTTGGTTTTCCAGCTTCAGGAACAGCGAGCAGGGACCGGTATCAAGCTTATGCAGCTGGATCAGCGGGGTACGACCAATCAGTTCGGTGACGGAGTGATAAATCGTCATGATGTTTTCCTTTCTGGATGTCATGACGGGATGATAGGGCGGTGAAATTTTCTCAATAAAGAACCATTCACTGCCGTTTAGAACAGAAAGGAATATAAATGCCATTTCTGGATGGCAGGACAGCAAGACGTAAAGTTGTCTGGATGTGAGGATGGCTATATCGGGATAAAATGCTGCAAAAATGAGCGTTTTTTGCGCCCGTCCGCCAGCAGATATGCATCCGGCAGATAATCATTGCTGAAATTGGTCTAAATGCTTCCCACCCGGTAAATCCGCTGTTTATTGCCGAAAGTTATAACACATTCTTTTTTGTTCATTTAAAAGCTGATAACGCCTGTTTACTATCGTTTGGACATCCATACTGCTAAACCGCCACGGGCGGCACGGATAACGAATAAGAATGATTGTACTGAGCAATATTTCGAAGGTTTTTGACAACGGAAAGGTGGCACTCACAGCCGTTGATAATGTCAATTTGACGATAGCACAGGGACAGATATACGGGATCATTGGTTACAGCGGCGCAGGTAAAAGTACGCTTATCCGCCTGCTGAATGGTCTGGAAAAACCGAGCAGCGGCAGCGTAACCATCAACGGGCAGAACATTTCTGCCGCAAAAGGTGAAGCACTGCGCCAGGCGCGTCTGAAGATCAGCATGGTGTTTCAGCACTTCAACCTGCTGTGGTCGCGCACGGTCAGCGAGAATATTGCGTTCTCGATGCAAATTGCTGGCGTACCGAAAGCCGAAATTAAGGCCCGCGTGGCCGAGCTTATTGAACTCGTTGGCCTGAAAGGTCGCGAGCATGCTTATCCGTCACAGTTGAGCGGTGGGCAAAAGCAGCGCGTGGGCATTGCGCGTGCGCTGGCTAATCGCCCGGATGTGCTGCTCTGCGATGAAGCCACCTCCGCGCTTGACCCGCAGACCACCGATCAGATCCTCGATCTGCTGCTGGATATTAACCGTCGGTTCAAGCTGACCATCGTGCTGATCACGCACGAGATGCACGTGGTGCGCAAAATCTGCGACCGCGTGGCGGTGATGGAGAACGGTAAAGTGGTGGAAGAGGGCGACGTGTTGAGCGTCTTTACCCATCCGCAGCAGCCGATTACGCAGCAGTTTGTCCGTCAGGTGAGCCAGTACGCTGAAGAAGAAACCTTCAATACCGAACTGGCAAATGATCTGGAAGGTACGGTCATCAGGCTGACTTTTACCGGGCACAGCACGCACAAACCGATTGTGGGCGAACTGACGCTGCGCTACGGCCTGCCGTTTAACATCCTGCACGGAAAAATGACCCAAACCGCTCACGGCGTGTTTGGTCAACTCTGGGTGCACGTCGTGGCATCTGATGAACAACTGAACAATATCCTCGCCGACCTGCAGCACAGCGATATTGAAGGCGAGGTGATTAAACATGGCTGAGAATCTCTTTCCGCATCTCAAGTGGGATCAGCTCTGGGCGGCGACGCTGGAGACGCTGTACATGACCGCGCTTTCCGGCGTGGCGACCTTTGTATTAGGCATCGTGCTGGGTCTGGCGCTGTTTTTAACCGCGCGCGGCGGATTGTTCCACAACCGCACGGTGTATAGCGTCATTTCGATTGTGGTGAACGTGTTCCGCTCGATTCCGTTCATCATTTTGATTGTGCTGCTGATCCCGTTCACCAAGACCGTTGTCGGCACCATTCTTGGCGCCAACGCGGCGCTGCCGGCCCTGATTGTGGGTGCCGCACCGTTCTACGCACGCCTGGTGGAAATCGCCCTGCGTGAAGTGGATAAAGGCGTGATTGAAGCGACGCGTTCGATGGGCGCACGACTGAGCACGCTCGTATTTCGGGTTTTACTGCCGGAATCATCACCTGCACTGGTATCGGGTATTACGGTAACGCTGATTGCGCTGGTGAGCTACAGCGCAATGGCGGGGGTGATTGGCGCCGGTGGTTTGGGAAATCTGGCTTATCTGGAAGGATTCCAGCGCAACCATGGTGACGTCACGCTGGTGGCAACGGTGACCATTCTGATCATCGTTTTCATTATCCAGTTCTGCGGCGATGTCATTACTTCACTGTTAGATAAACGCTAATAAATACACACAGGAACCACATCATGAAAAAGACACTGACACTGATCGCCGCTGCAACCCTGAGCGCCCTGAGCTTCGCCTCCTGGGCCGACACCCTGACCGTGGGGGCATCCAACACGCCGCATGCGGAAATTCTGGAGCAGGCAAAGCCGATTCTGGCGAAGCAGGGTATCGACCTGGAGATTAAACCGTTCCAGGACTACATTCTGCCGAACACCGCGCTGGCGGGTCATGACATCGATGCGAACTATTTCCAGCACATTCCTTACCTGAACAGCGTGCTGAAAGATCATGCGGGCGATAAGGACTACGATTTTGTCAGTGCGGGCGCGATCCACATTGAACCAATCGGCATCTACTCCAAAAAATACAAGTCGCTGAAAGACCTGCCGGAAGGTGGCAAGATCATCATGCGTGACGCGGTTTCTGAAGAGGGCCGTATTCTTTCCATCTTCGAGAAAGAGGGCGTGATCAAGCTGAAACCGGGCATCGATAAAGTGACCGCGCGCATCAGCGACATCGTCGAGAACCCGAAGAAGCTGAAGTTCACGCCTAACGTGGAAGCGTCTCTGCTGCCGCAGATGTACAACAACAACGAAGGCGACGCGGTGGTGATTAACGCCAACTACGCGATTGACGCCGGTCTGGATCCGGTTCACGACCCGATTGCGGTTGAGAGCGGTGAAAACAACCCGTATGCCAACATCATCACCGTGCATCGCGGTGACGAGAAGAAGAAAGACATCGTCGCGCTGGTGAACGTGCTGCACTCGAAAGAGATTCAGGACTGGATCCGCACCAAGTACAAAGGCGCGGTCATTCCAGTAAACAACTAATTAGCTGATTTTACAGATGAAGCCCGGCGAGTTCCTCGCCGGGCTTCTTTTTTGTATCCGGCAGGAGAATCATTTAAGCTCAACGTTTAACAGGCAATGGAGTGATGACGATGGGTAACGTGACCAAAGATGAAGCGCTGTATCAGGAGATGTGCCGGGTGGTCGGGAAGGTCGTGCTTGAGATGCGTGATTTAGGGCAGGAGCCAAAGCATATTGTCATTGCCGGGGTACTGCGTACCGCGCTGGCGAACCAGCGCGTGAAACGCAGTGCATTGACTACTGAGGCAATGGAAACGGTGGTTAAAGCGCTGGCCGGGTAAGGCGCCAGCGTTTCGCAAGCTGCTCGAGCGAGCAGCAGAGCAGGTAATAGACCACGCCCGTAAAGATAAATATGGCCGCCGGGTAGATTTGCACCCGGTTGTTGACCTGTCCCGCCACCGTGGTCAGCTCCGGGACGTTCACGATAAACGCCAGCGACGTATCCTTCAGCAGGCTGATAAAAATCCCCACCAGCGACGGCAGAATATTCCTCAGCGCCTGCGGCAGCAGCACGCGCCACAGGGTTTGCTGCGTGCTGAATCCCTGTGACAGCGCGGCTTCGAACTGCCCGGTCGGCAGCGCGCTCAGCCCGGCCAGCACCGAGTGCATCACGGTGGCCGCCGTAAACCAGGCCAGCGCCAGCGTGACGGTCAGCGCCCCGGGCAGATCGCCCCCGGTCATGAGCGGCAGGAGATACCACATCCAGAAAATCACGAAGATGAGCGGGATCCCGCGAATCAGCTCTGCCCATAAAAAGAGGACTTTTCGCACGAGCCCGGTAAAGCGCCAGGCCAGGCACGCGAGCAGTATCCCTCCGGGCAGAGCGATAACCGCAGCGCCTGCTGCCATCATTAACGAAAGCAGTACGCCTCCCGGTTCACCGGCTGCCGCGCGTCCCCACAGCAGATAATCGAGGTTATCGGTGATGACATTAAGTCCGGCAATCATGTTTTTCACTCCCTGTGGTGGCGACGATCGGGCGTTTACGTTTCGCCTGCGGCCCAAGGCGGACCAGCACCATTCCCATGACCAGACCGGTCAGCAGATAGAGTGCAGTACCGAGGGTAAATGCCTCCAGCGCGTGTGCGTTAAAGCTTTCGATCTGCCTGACCTGGTAGGTGAGCTCGGCGAAGCCAATCCCGCTGGCGAGCGAGGAGAGCTTCATCAGGTTGAGATATTGGCCCACAACGGGCTGCCAGGCGTTAGCCAGCCCCTGCGGCAGCAGGATGTAGCGAAATACGCGCCATGCCGAGAATCCCTGGGCGAGCGCCGCCTCCCGTTGCCCGACTGGCACAGAACGCAACCCGGCTTCCACTTCTTCGATTAAAAACGCCGAGGTAAAAACGCCCAGCCCCCAGGCAGAACATAAAAATTCGGGCGTAAACCACCAGACGTCGCCGGGCAGAATGGACCAGCTGTGATCGGCGTTGACCACGTCGCGAAACGCCTGCGGCAGCCCGTTCCAGGCGGCAAAATACCAGAACAGCAGCTGCACCAGCAGCGGCGTATTGCGAAACAGCGATACCCAGCCGCTGACGATCGCTTTCCCGACGCGTCCACCGGACAGGCGCAGGAGCATAAAGAGCAGTGCGAGCAGGCTGGCCAGCACGATCCCCGCCAGCGTCACCCACAGGGTGGTGAGAAATCCGGAAAGTATCCACTGCAGAGGCTGTCCGGTCAGTACCCCCTGCCAGTCGAGCGCGGGCATTACAGATGCTCCTGATGCAGCGGATCCAGCACCTTTTGCAGGAAACGCTGCGCGCGCGGATGCGCTGGCTGGCTGAAAAACTGCGCTGGCGGCGCGGTTTCCAGAATTTGCCCGCCGTCGATAAAGACAATCCGGTCGGCGATTTCCCGGGCAAACTGCATCTCATGGGTCACTACGATCATCGTGATCCCGCTGTGGGCGAGGGTTTTCATCACGAACAGCACTTCACCAATCATCTCCGGATCCAGCGCGGAGGTGGGTTCATCGAAAAGAATGATTTGCGGTGAAGAGGCGAGGGCGCGGGCTATCGCCACGCGCTGCTGCTGTCCGCCGGATAGCTCTGCCGGGAAATGGTGGGCCTTTTCCAGCATCCCGACTTTCTCCAGTAGGGCCAGCGCGCGCGCCTGGGCTGGCTGTGGCTTCCAGCTGTGAACGTGCTCCAGTGCCAGGGTGATGTTCTGGCTGGCGGTGAGATGGGCATAAAGGTTGAACTGCTGGAATACAAACCCCACGCGGCTTCGCAGCTGGCGCAGCCCGCTACCGGAGAGCTTTCCGGTAGGCTTGTTGTCGACCAGGATCTCTCCGCCGCTCAGGGGTTCAAGCTGGTTGATAAGACGAATCAGGGTGGATTTACCGGAACCCGACGGGCCGAGGATAGCAACCACTTCACCGGGCGTGATGGTGAGGTTAATGTCGTTCAAAACCTGATGGTCACCGTAGCGTTTGTCCACATGACGAAACTCGACGCTGGCCTGTTCCAGATGTGAAAAATCCGCGGCACCGGCCGCGGAGTGTGAAAATAAACCTGAGAGCATAATTACCTGGCTTCTATTTTAAAGCCGCGAGGCTGTGGAGCAGGGGTGCCAGGACCAAACCAGACATCATAGATTTTTGCCGCCTGACCGGTCTTCTCAAGATTAACCAGCTCGTCGTTAACGGCTTTCAGCAGTGCCGTTTCACCTTTCTTCACCCCCACGCCAATCTCTTCTTTACTGAGCAGGTCGGGCAGGATTTTGAAGTTGGCTTTGTCCGGCGCCTGCGCCAGCAGACCGGCCAGGATGGTGCTGTCCTGAGTGATGGCCTGTACGTTGCCGTTGCGCAGTGCGGTCAGCGCCAGGGGAATGTCGTCATAAGAGAGGACGCGGGACTGCGGGAAACGCTGGTGCAGCGCCTGCTCGCCTGTTGTGCCTTTGACTGCACCAATGCGCGCCCGGCTATAGTCATCGAGCTTGTCCGGCGATTTCGCCGGAACCAGGAACTGCTGGCCAGTGACGAAGTAAGGCGTCGAGAAATCAATGACCTGTGCGCGTTCCGGGGTGATAGTAATATCCGCCACGATCAGGTCGGCTTTGCCGGACTGCAGCAGCGGAATGCGGTTGGCCGGATTGGTGGCAACCAGTTCAAGCTTCACGCCGAGCGATTTTGCCAGCGCTTTGGCGAAGTCCACGTCGTAACCCACGATCTCATGCGTTTTGGCATCAATCGAGCCAAACGGCGGGTTGGCATCAAACGTGGCCACTTTCACCACCCCTGCTGCCTTGATATCCGCCAGCTGATCGGCCTGCGCCTGCGCTGAAAACAGGCCCCAGGCTGCCACTACGCCCAGAGCCAGCGTCCGTTTCTTAAACCCTTTCATTTTTGCTGCCATAGTCATTCGCCATCCCGTTGTTTTTGTTTTACCCCGTTACGCTCCCATAAGGGAAAGCTATCGCCAAATAAGAAATCGTTCTTTGCTATGAGCAAAAAAGCATTAGTGAACAAGGTGTTAATGAAGCGTGAAAAGGACGAGGGTGCTATTTGCAGATCCTGCACATCGACAGTGGATTTTGGTATTTCCCCTGCACGGGATTGGGGTGCTTAACTGAAGGCAGATACGGCGAGAGAGGGTTAGACGATGAAAAAATGGATCAGCACGTTACGGCGGTTTTTTGCGGCCCGACCAGCGAATGCGGAGAACAGCGCGCAACGTGTTCTTGAGTCGATACTGCCTGTCGCCAGCCTGTATGGCGTAGACGTTGCCAACATTGACCCGGAGTGGTTCCATGATAAAACGCCACGCTGAACTGCGCCGCACGCGCGAAACGTACTGGAACGAAGTGTGCGTGACGTTTAACGAGTGAAATAAAAAAGCACCGGTTTACCGGTGCTTTTTTATTAGATCTTGCAGGCGTCGCCGCAGTCGTCGTCGGCGACAATCGCCTGCGCTTTTTTATCCGCGTCGTCCAGACGTTCCGCATTACGCTCTTCTGCTTCATCCAGACCGTTAAACACTAAGTTATCGAGATCAATTTCCATGTTGCACCTGCTCTGTTCAGTTTTCGATACTGGCACAGTATAGGGCAAAAAAAGCCAGCAATGTACCTCGCAGCACATAAGGATAATCCCTGCCATACTCAGTGCTTTATCGCTGAGGAGAGCACATGATTACACTCTGTAAAACCTGCGGGACCGCCTACGATACGCAGCCGGACAGATGCCCAATTTGTGAGGATGAACGCCAGTATGTGCCCATCACGGGGCAGGCGTGGACCGATCTCGATACCGTCAACGCGACGCACAGCAACAAATGGCAGCAGCTGGAGCCGCGATTGTTCGGTATCAAAACCGTTCCGGCGTTTGCTATCAACCAGCGGGCGCTGCTTCTGCAAACGCCGCACGGCAACATTCTCTGGGACTGTATCGCCAACATTGACCCGGCAACCAAAACGCTTATTAACGCCCTTGGCGGCATCAGCGCGATTGCGATTTCACATCCGCACTATTACACCACGATGCAGGAGTGGGCTACGGCGTTTGATGCGCCGGTGTACCTGCACGCCAGCGACAGAGAGTGGGTGATGCGCGACAGCCCGGCCATTCATTTCTGGGAAGGCGATGCGCTGGAGATTTTCCCGTCGGTTACCCTGCTGCGTCTGGGCGGGCATTTTGCCGGGGGAACGGTGCTGCACTGGCAGGAGGGGGACGGGGTGCTGCTGGTGGGCGATATTCTGCAGGTCACGCCGGGTAAAGACGCCGTCTCGTTTATGTGGAGCTACCCGAACTATCTTCCGCTGCCTGCCCGCGCCGTGGCGTCCGTCGTGAGTCATCTGGAAGGCAGAACGTTTGAA
Source organism: Enterobacter sp. TCD1-1 (assembly GCF_020567405.1). Lineage (NCBI taxonomy): Bacteria > Pseudomonadati > Pseudomonadota > Gammaproteobacteria > Enterobacterales > Enterobacteriaceae > Enterobacter > Enterobacter sp. TCD1-1. Next base: position 1,054,400 of record NZ_JAJCXF010000001.1, read on the forward strand.
CGTCTGTACGGCGCGTTCGAAGGGCAGAACATCCTCGCTAATGCGGACGAAATTGTGCAGCGGTCGGGCCAGAAATATATTGCTTGTCTGAAGTAAACCACGATGGGTAAACTTTACGAGTGTGATCTCGATCATACCTAAACTAAAACAGATAAAAGAGACATTGCTATGCAACATATCATTGAAGGTTTTCTCAGCTTTCAAAAAGAGATTTTCCCGCAACGTAAAGAACTCTTCCGCAGTTTAGCGTCCAGCCAGAATCCCAAAGCGCTGTTCATCTCATGCTCTGACAGCCGTCTGGTCCCGGAACTGGTCACCCAGCAAGAGCCAGGACAACTCTTTGTCATTCGTAATGCTGGCAACATTGTGCCGCCGTTCGGACCGGAGCCAGGCGGTGTGTCCGCTACCATCGAATACGCCGTCGTGGCGCTGGGCGTCACGGATATCGTGATTTGCGGTCACTCCAACTGCGGCGCGATGAAGGCGATTGCCGATAACGCGAACCTGGAGCCGATGCCTGCCGTGTCACACTGGCTGCGCTATTCCGACGCGGCAAAAGCCGTGGTAGAGAAGAAAAGCTGGGATAAGCCGATCGATAAAGTGAATGCGATGGTGCAGGAAAACGTCTTTGCGCAGCTGAGCAACATCAAGACCCATCCGTCCGTCGCGGTGGGCCTGCGTAATAACTCCATCCGACTCCACGGCTGGGTGTACGACATTGAAAGCGGCGAAATCCTCGCGCTGGATAAAGCGACGAAAAGCTTCGTCTCGCTGTCGGAAAACCCGGAAGTCTTCTTCGAGTAATCCGCAACAGCAGGGCACGGATGCCCTGTCAGTATTCAAAATAGGGTAATCTCCGCCGCACGCGTGACGCGGGTTTTTCCGCCGCTTTCGCCATCGCCTCTGCAATCTCTGCACACTCCACCAGCCCCTGAACGAAGGGACGATCGTGCATCAGCCACGGTATCGCACCGAAGGCGATGCGCCCGCGAACGGTGTCAGGTGCTTTTAAGGTGTAATCCTCGCCGATATCGGGTATCTCATCGCCGGTCGCTTCCAGCTGTTTGCGCAGCGTCGGGAAGGGCAGATCTTTCGTTTTGAGCGGCTTTTGTCCGCGTGCGTCAATAAATACGTCGAAACGATAGACGGTCTCTTTTGTGGTTATCACCGTTCGATCGCTGCCAACGTCGAGCGTGTAGCCGTCACCGAGTGCGGCCACGCTGATGATGCTGGCTTCGCGAAGTGCGAGCAGCCTGCGGATAGACTGCGGAGGGATGGCGGCATAGTTGTCGATAAATACCCGAGCCAGCCCCTGCCTGAAGCGTTCACCGTCTCGCTCGTCGAGATGGGGGACAATCTCCTGAACGACCTCATGCAGCCGCAGCACGGTATAGCGCCAGGCCACGGTACGGCGTTCCCGTTTGTTGCGTTCAACCTCGTTGAGATTCTCTTCCGCCCAGGTAAAGGGGCCGTGGCGTTGACGATCCTCAAACCAGGCCTCACGAACAGTGTCCGCATTCAGCGTATACAGAGACATCTTCTCGCACCACGCCGGATCGGCAAGCTGAAGCTCTTTGACCATCAGGGCAAAAATGCGGTCAAGCAGGCCATCCGGTCCTTTGGCTATCTCGCTTTCCACCACGAATTCGGTCAATACCGACAGCGGCTCGTAAGGAATAGGGCAATAAAAATCAGCTTCCGGCAGAATGCCCGTCCGGGACATCAGCGTAATGTGTAACCCTTCGCTGCTTTTATCGAGGATGAATTTACCGTCACGAAACGCACCGTGCTGCATCACCACCGCCATAGCCGCGTCCAGGCCGCTCAACGAGGTACCCATAATGCCCACGCGGCAAGGGGGAATGCGGGCGTCCATCAGACCGGACCACGGGCTTGGGAAGAACGTGCGCGTGGCTTCATCCTCCTCTGGCCAGACGTGGCCGGTGGCAATAACCGCCAGGTCGAATTGATCTGGTAAGGTGCGGTCGTTGACCGAAATCGTCACGCCGGTTGTCGAAGGGATGATGTCGGTGACCTTCGCGGATTCATGGACTTTAACCTCGAACCCCAGCTTTTTCGCCTCTTTTACGATTGAACGAAAACTGTCGCGAAAGTACTCTCCCAACAGAAGCCTGGGCAGGAACTGTCGGTCATGCAGGCTGGCTTTATCCACCTTAAAGCGTGCCAGATGGGCGTCGCTCTGTTCCTTAAGCCAGTCAAGGTAGGTCATAAAAATAGGCGGGATTTCAATGCTCGCAATGTTCGCCAGCATCAGCCGGGAATTATCGTCGTCGTTATAGGGCATGCCCACGCCAGCTTCATCGGCCTGTTCAAAGACGGAAACGGAGAGCGGCGTGCTGTTTTGAAGCAGGTGATAAAAGGTGTAAATCCCTGTGGGGCCGGAGCCGATAATCGCGATCTTCTTCATCGACACGTTTCCTGTGTTTTTTTTCCATAGGAAAAGCGTAGCAGGAGAATAATGATGAAAATAAAGGATTAAGAAAATTCAGGCTATCAGAGGAGAATTTGCACCATTTCAGGACTGAAATGGTGCGTCCGAGTGGACTCGAACCACCGACCCCCACCATGTCAAGGTGGTGCTCTAACCAACTGAGCTACGGACGCAGAATGGTGCGTTCAATTGGACTCGAACCAACGACCCCCACCATGTCAAGGTGGTGCTCTAACCAACTGAGCTATGAACGCAACGTGTTGTCGGTGACAACGGGGACGAATATTAGCGGCACAGCACCGAGGTGGCAAGAGGGAAAATGCAATTTTCTCTCTGATTTCACGCGATTGCTGTATTACCGCGCAAAGTGAAGAGAAAGTAGCCGCCGGGTGGCGGCTACTGCGTATTTAACGTGCAGCGCGTTGCAAAATGATCGTGGATGGCTGGTGCTGCAGGAAGCGCATGCGCATCATCATCATAATCGCCGCCGACGTCAGGCCGATGATAAAGCCCATCCAGAACCCCGCCGGTCCCATGCGGTCCACCACCAGGTCGGTCAGGGCCAGAATATACCCACATGGCAGACCCAGCACCCAGTAGGCGATGAAGGTGATAAAGAAAATGGAGCGCGTGTCTTTATAGCCGCGCAGCACGCCGCTGCCAATCACCTGAATGGAGTCCGAAATCTGGTAAATCGCGGCCAGCAGCATCAGGTGCGATGCCAGTGCGACGACTTCCGGATTGTCGTTATAGAGCAGGGCAATCTGCTCGCGCAGTGCCACGGTAAAAAGCGCCGTGCAAATGGCCATGCAAACGCCGACGCCCAGTCCGGTCCGCGCGGCGGTTTGCGCGTCGAGCGTCGAGCCTTGCCCCAGGCGGAAGCCCACGCGGATCGTCACTGCCGCCGCCAGCGACATCGGCAGGACAAACATCAGGGAGCTGAAGTTCAGCGCAATCTGGTGCCCGGCGACGTTCACTATGCCCAGCGGGGAGACCAGCAGGGCGACCACGGCAAACAGGGTCACCTCAAAGAACAGCGCAAGGGCAATCGGCAACCCTAGCTGCACCAGACGCGTCATGATGCTCCAGTCCGGCGTGCTGAATCTGTTCTCGTTACGAATATCGCGCATGGAGCGGGCGCGCTTCACGAAGGTAAGCATCGAGAAGAACATGACCCAGTAAACGGCAGCCGTTGCCACGCCGCAGCCGACGCCACCCAGCTCAGGCATCCCGAAATGACCGTAAATAAAGACATAGTTAACCGGGATGTTGACCAGCAGCCCGATAAAACCCATCACCATGCCGGGTTTGGTTTTCGCCAGGCCTTCACACTGGTTACGCGCCACCTGGAAAAAGAGGTAGCCCGGCGCGCCCCAGAGCAGCGCGCGCAGATAGCCCACGGCTTTGTCCGCCAGCGCCGGGTCAATATTATGCATAGCGCGAATGATATGGCCCGCGTTCCAGAGCACCACCATGATCAGCACGGAGACAAACCCTGCCAGCCAGAAACCCTGGCGAACCTGATGGGCGATGCGCTCGCGGCGGCCCGAGCCATTGAGCTGAGCGATAACAGGCGTGAGCGCGAGCAGCAGACCGTGACCGAACAGGATGGCCGGAAGCCAGATTGACGTGCCGATAGCCACGGCTGCCATGTCGGTGGCGCTGTAGCCACCTGCCATTACCGTATCCACAAATCCCATTGCGGTCTGGGCCACTTGCGCGACGATCACTGGTATAGCCAGTGCCAATAACTGGCGCGCTTCATTCATGTACTTCTGCACGTGAACACCTTTATTTTGTAGTTATTTGAGAGACTAAAAAAGCCGCCGAAACGGGCAGCAAGAAGAAAATGCAGGGGGGTGCCAGCTATTGTAGCGGGCTTTAGCTATTTATCTAGTGAAAAAATCGCCAGAAAATGCGCTCCGCTGGCAACCTGTTTTTCCAACTGTTATTGTGGAGGGATTAAACGGTGTCATCACCGTTCGGAAAAAACAGGAGTTGTAAGCATGTTTACTGGTATTGTGCAGGGCACTGCCAAAGTGGTGTCCATTGATGAAAAACCTAATTTCCGTACTCATGTTGTTGAGCTGCCGGAATATATGCTTGAGGGTATCGAAACCGGCGCCTCGATTGCCCATAACGGCTGCTGCCTGACCGTGACCGAAATTAACGGCAACCAGATTAGCTTTGATTTAATGAAAGAGACGCTGCGGATCACTAACCTGGGCGAGCTGGTGGTAGGCGATACCGTCAACGTTGAGCGCGCGGCGAAGTTCAGCGATGAGATTGGCGGTCACCTGATGTCGGGGCATATCATGACCACTGCCGAAGTGGCGAAAATCGTGACCTCGGAAAATAACCGTCAAATCTGGTTTAAAATGCAGGACCCGTCATTAATGAAATACATCCTCTATAAAGGATTTATTGGCATTGACGGGATTAGCCTGACCGTGGGAGAAGTGACGCCAACGCGTTTTTGCGTGCATTTAATTCCTGAAACGCTGCAGCGCACCACGCTGGGCGCCAAAAAACTGGGGCATCGCGTGAATATCGAAATCGATCCGCAAACCCAGGCGGTGGTGGATACGGTTGAACGCGTGCTGGCAGCTAAAGAAGCCGCAATAATAAAGACCGCAGAAGAAGAATAAAAAATAACCCCGGCTATCCGGGGTTATTTTTTTAGCGTGCGACACGCAGTCCGTGTTCGATCCCCCGGCTGAATACCACCTGCCAGAGCTGAATATCCCGTGCGCGAAACGCCCCCGCGCAGGCATTCAGATAATAGCTAAACATCCGTTTGAATCGTTCTGAATAGTTGTCCGCAATCTCGGGCCAGGCTTTCTGGAAACGTTCATGCCACGCCATTAAGGTGGTGTCGTAGTCCGCGCCAAAGTTATGCCAGTCTTCCATCACGAAATGGGATTCACTGGCGTTGGCGATCTGGCGAACGGACGGTAAACAGCCATTCGGAAAGATGTATTTATTGATCCACGGGTCAACGTTATTGTCGGTCCGTTTAGAGCCGATGGTGTGCAGCAGGAAGAGCCCGTCCGGTTTCAGATTACGGTCCACCACCTCAAAGTAGGTATCGTAGTTTTTTGGCCCCACGTGCTCGAACATGCCGACGGAAACGATCCGGTCGAACTGCTCGTTCAGGTCACGGTAGTCCTGCAGCCGGATATCCACATCGAGACCCTGGCAGCGCTCTCGCGCCATTTTTTGCTGTTCCGCTGAGATCGTCACGCCGACCACGCTGACGCCATAGTGCTTCGCCATAAAATACGCCAGCCCGCCCCAGCCGCAGCCGATATCCAGCACGCGCATGCCGGGCTGTAGCTGCAGTTTTTCACTGATCAGACGCAGCTTGGCCTGCTGTGCTTCCTCAAGCGTCGACGCGTCTTTCCAGTAGGCGCAGGAGTATTGCATGAAAGGGTCCAGCATGCGGCTGAACAGGTCATTGCCGAGATCGTAATGCTCTTTGCCGACGATCCAGGCGCGTTTTTTACTTTGCAAGTTAAACAGTCGGGCAGAGGCGACACGCAAAGTGTCTTTCAGATTGCGGGGGAGTTGATTTTCCAGACCGGCACGCAACACGCTGGCAAAAAAGATATCCAGCCGTTCACATTCCCACCAGCCATCCATATAACTTTCTCCCAGGCCTAGCGACCCTTCCCGCAACACGCGTTTAAAAAAGTCGGGATGTTTAACCTGGGGATCGGATGGCGAAGATCCGTTGATAGTGATGCCTGCTCGACCTAACAGTTCACTGACGATCCGGGACCAGTTGTCGTCCGGAACGCTGACTTCTTCTATACACGATGAACTCATAGCTTCTCCATCACCCTGATGTGATCAGAACCTTCAAACAGCGTAGACGCTTTTTTTGGTTTGTGAGAAATCTCACGGTAAATACCGCGAGGCTAGTATCCGACGTAGAACAGAGGAAGGGAGATAACCCTTGCCGAAATGCCTTCCATGGTAAAACGGGAGCACTCCGGCTCCCGTTAACACTTAATATTTATCGTATTTAATCGAACCAAATTTAGTATAGGCCTCAAAATTTGGTGATTCAATAGAAAATTGTTAGCAACCTAATCACTGAAATGTAACATGATTTCTGGCGCAATCAGGCATGCGAGGTTTCCACCTGCGCACCGCTATCCTGCTCACGCTGCGCGGACGCCTGCATGCGGTAACCCAATACCGCCAGCGCAACGGTGACCAGCATCACGCTGGTGGTGGTTAACAGCGGCGTCGCAATCAGCGCCGAGACCACCAGGCTTGCCAGGAAGCACAGACCCAGCTGCAGGGTATTTTGCAGCGCGGCGGCGCGGCCTGTCGCCTGCGGGAACGGACGTAACGCCTGTGCCACCACGATCGGGTAAATCGCCCCGTTCGCCACGGCCATCACGCAGAAGGGAATCAAAATTTCAGCCAGGCCCGCGCCCGGAATAAACCCGACGGCCCAGGTACCGATGACGCTCAGCGCATAGAGCACCAGCAGCCATGGCAGCATCTGCTGACCTTCCCATTTTTGCAGCGCCGCGCGGCAGCCGTACCCGCCCACCAGGAACGCGATGGTCTGCGGAACATAGCTCAGACCGATGGCCGCCGGGCTGTAGCCCATATCGTGCAGAATAAACGGCGAGCCGGTGAGCCACGCGAAGAAGCTGGCCGAACAGGCGGCATAAATCAGGACATTCCCGCGATACGCCTTGGCGCTCAGCAGGGAGGTGAAGGTAATCGGCTTCGCGTCGGCATGCGCCTCTTTTTTATGCGCGGGCTTAAGGGCAAACGCCGGCAGCATCAGCACCAGCGTGATGGCAAACAGCGTGGCAAAAATGGCCTGCCAGTCAAAGTGCGCGAGGATCCAGCTGCCCAGCAGCGGAGCCAGGGCAGGGGAAAGACCCACCAGCGGCATAATAGTGGCGAAAATACGGTTTGTGCGGTTAGCCGGATAGTAGTCGGTGACCAGCGCCTGCCAGGTCACCGCCGCAGCACAGACGCCCACGGCCTGAATAAAGCGCAGCACCAGCAGCCAGGTGGCATCGCGCACCCACAACATCCCCAGACAGCCCACGGCAAAAATGGCCAGACCCAGCAGCAGTACCGGTTTACGGCCAAAGCGATCCGAGAGCGGTCCCCACAGGAGCTGCGCGAAAGCAAAACCGGCAAGGAACAGGCTCAGGCTGGCGCTGATGGCCGCCGCAGGGGTTTGCAGGTCTTCCTGCATCGCGGCAAACGCGGGCAGGTACATGTCGGTGGCCAAAAAGCCCAGCACGCTTAAGCCGCCGAGCCAGACTAAAAATCCTTTCCTGGGTTGCATTCTCTTATTCTCCTGAGGAGGCAGGTGTACGTTGGCGCAGAGTGTAGGGAGTGCAAAGCGGCTTGTGAAACGCTAATATTTGGCGGGTGCATTCAAATTTTTTGCAGGCAGAAAATGTGGTCAGATTATTCTCTTGAAGTGGTCGATGCTGTTGCGCGTAACGGCAGCTTTAGCGGTGCAGCGCAGGAGTTGCACCGCGTCCCTTCGGCCATTAGCTACACGGTGCGACAGCTTGAAGAGTGGCTGGCGGTTCCGCTGTTTGAACGGCGGCATCGCGACGTGGAATTAACGCCCGCGGGGGCGTGGTTTTTGAAAGAAGGGCGTTCTGTTATCAAAAAAATGCAGATCACCCGTGAACAGTGTCAGCAGATCGCCAACGGCTGGCGGGGACATCTCTCCATCGCGGTGGATAACATCGTGAAGCCGGAACGCACCCGGCAGATGATCGTGGATTTCTATCGTCATTTCTCTGACGTTGAGCTGCGGGTCTCGCAGGAGGTGTTCAACGGGGTGTGGGATGCGCTGGCGGACGGCAGGGCGGAGATGGCGATCGGCGCTACGCAGGCGATCCCGGTTGGGGGACGTTACGCCTTTCGCGACATGGGGATGCTGAGCTGGAAATGCGTGGTGGCCAGCGATCATCCCCTGGCGGCGATGGACGGGCCGCTGAGCGACGATACGCTGCGTAACTGGCCCTCGCTGGTGCTGGAGGATACGTCCCGTTCACTGCCCAAGCGTATTACCTGGCTTCTGGACAACCAGCGGCGAGTGGTGGCCCCTGACTGGGAATCGTCGGCGACGTGCCTCAGCGCCGGGCTGTGCGTCGCGATGGTGCCCGTTCATTTTGCGCGTCCGCGCATCGATACCGGAGAATGGGTTGAACTGACGCTGGAGAATCCGTTCCCGGACGCGGCCTGCTGCCTGACCTGGCAACAAAATGATGTCTCGCCCGCCATGGCCTGGCTGCTGGATTATCTGGGAGACAGCGAAACGCTAAACCGGGAATGGTTACGGGAGCCAGCGTAGCTGGCCCCGTCAAGGGATTAACGACGGTAGTCGCGGAACGGACCATCCGCAACGGAACGGCGTTCAATCAGGCGTGGGTGAACTTCAATGGACTGCGACTCTTCGCGTTTGTTGACGATTCTGTCCAACAGCATATTGAAAGCCGTTTCGCCCAGCGAATCTTTTGGCTGGTGAATGGTTGTCAGCGCCGGGGTGAAGAAGCGCGCGTTACGCACGTTGTCATACCCGATCACGGAGATATCCTGCGGTACGCGCAGACCCAGCTCATCGGCGGCGCAGAGCGCACCCATGGCCATGATGTCACCCCCGCAGAAAACGGCGGTCGGGCGGTGCGGCTGGGAAACGATCTGCTGCATTGCGCGGTAGCCTGATTCCGGCTCAAAGTCGCCCTGCACGATCCAGTTTTCCGGCACGGTGATCAGCGCTTCTTCCATCGCTTTCATAAAACCGGCCAGACGGCCCGCGCCGGTGTTACGCTCCAGCGGACCCGGGATCACGCCAATTTCGCGGTGACCGCGTTCGATCAGGTAACGACCCGCCATGTAACCGCCTTCAAAGGCGTTGTCGATAACGGAGTCGGTGAAGTCCGCGCGCGCTTCACCCCAGTCCATGACCACCATGGGGATATGGCGATACTCTTCAAGCATCGACAGCACGGATTCCGGGTACTCGGAACACATCACCAGCAGGCCATCCACGCGCTTCTGCGCCATCATCGACAGGTAGGCACGCTGTTTTTCTATGCTGTTCCATGCGTTGCCCAGAATCAGGGTATAGCCTTTCTGGAAGCAGTTCTTCTCTACCGCTTCAATGATCTCGGCAAAATAGGCCGCTTCACTGCTGGTGGCCAGCAATCCAATGGATTTGGTGTGATTAACCTTGAGGCTGCGCGCAACCGCACTTGGCGAATAGTGCAGCTCTTTGATCGCTGCCCAGACGGCGTTGCGCGTCTCTTCCGCCACGAAGCGGGTTTTGTTAATTACATGTGATACGGTTGTAGTGGAAACGTTTGCGCGTTTTGCTACGTCTTTAATTGTTGCCATTAAATGTCACTCCAGACCATATCCTAAACTCCTGAAAAACTTGAAGGTAAACGTTTGCCTTCTCTCACCCTTATCACGCAATCTTGAATTGCGGCACGCCGGGAAAACGACACGGGACGTCAGGAGGGGGTCAATGGCCGGTACGCTAATAAATTTAGCGTGGAATTTTGTCCTATCTTGATGAAAAGGGGAAGAGGTAAAGTGTTTATCAGCCTAAATCCAGGAAGATTTTTGACGTAAATTATGCAAAAATGAGCAGGCTCACTTTTCGTGGGGGGATTAAAAGGAGAAAAATTGATGAGTTCCGATCTGAAGTTTTCGCTGTTCACCACCGTTGTTGTGCTGGCTCTGATTGTCGCGGCGGGTCTTACGGCCGCGCTGCACTGATTTACGCGGAGGGAGAGCCTTCTCCCTCCCGCTCACCCCGATTGTTACTCCTAAGGCAAAAATCTTTTGCCATTTTGTTAACTTCTCATTTTTTGTGATTGATGTCATGCTTTCCGCTTCTTTGTTCTGTGTCATCACATGACACGGCATCCGGAGTTGACGCATGAAAATCAATTTTCCCCTGCTGGCCCTGGCGATTGGCGCTTTTGGGATTGGCACCACTGAATTCTCCCCGATGGGGTTACTGCCCGTCATCGCCCGCGGCGTGGACGTCTCGATTCCTGCGGCAGGCATGTTAATCAGCGCCTACGCTATCGGCGTGATGGTGGGGGCGCCGCTGATGACGCTTCTCCTTTCGCACCGCGCGCGCCGCAATGCGCTGATTTTCCTGATGGCGATTTTCACCCTCGGTAACGTGCTTTCGGCCATTTCGCCGGACTACACCACGCTGATGCTGTCGCGTATTCTGACCAGCCTCAACCACGGCGCGTTCTTTGGGCTCGGGTCGGTTGTGGCGGCAAGCGTGGTGCCAAAACATAAGCAGGCCAGCGCCGTAGCCACCATGTTTATGGGCCTGACCATTGCTAACATCGGCGGCGTTCCTGCGGCAACCTGGCTGGGCGAGGTCATTGGCTGGCGGATGTCCTTCCTGGCGACGGCTGGACTGGGCGTAGTCGCGATGGTGGCGTTGTTCTTCTCCCTGCCAAAAGGCAGCGCGGGTGAACGCCCTGACGTACGCAGAGAGCTGTCGGTGCTGGTGCGCCCGCAGGTGCTCTCTGCGCTGCTTACGACCGTGCTGGGGGCAGGGGCGATGTTTACCCTCTACACCTATATTTCACCTGTGCTGCATGACATCACCCACGCAACGCCTCTCTTTGTGACCGCGATGCTGGTGCTAATTGGCGTGGGCTTCTCGATTGGCAACTATCTCGGCGGGAAATTTGCCGACCGTTCGGTGAGCGGAACGCTGAAGGGCTTCTTAACCCTGCTGATTGTTATCATGATCGCCATTCCGTGGCTGGCGCGTAACGAGTTTGGCGCCGCGGTGGCGATGGTCGTCTGGGGGGCTGCAACGTTCGCTGTGGTGCCACCGCTGCAGATGCGCGTAATGCGCGTCGCGCATGAAGCGCCGGGCCTCTCATCCTCGGTCAATATTGGTGCCTTTAACCTGGGCAATGCGCTCGGTGCGGCGGCCGGTGGGGCCGTGATTTCAGGGGGGCTGGGGTACAGTTTTGTGCCGGTGATGGGGGCGATTATTGCCGCGCTCGGCCTGCTGCTGGTGATGATGTCGGGTCGTAAACAGCCAGAAGCAGCCTGCGCTGCGGAATAAACCAAAAACGCAGAAGGGCGAACCCTTCTGCGTGTCTCTTACGCGGCGAAGTTCTTCGCCACAAAGTCCCAGTTAACCAGTGCCCAGAAGTGCTCCAGGTAGTTAGGGCGCGCGTTACGGTAATCGATGTAGTAAGCGTGTTCCCATACGTCCACGGTCATCAGCGGCTTCGCGCTGGTGGTCAGCGGTGTGCCCGCATTAGAGGTAGACACGATAGCCAGTTTGCCATCCGCCTCTTTGACCAGCCACGTCCAGCCCGAACCGAAGTTCTTGATGGCGGCATCGGTGAACTTCGCTTTGAAATCCGCGAAGCTGCCAAAGGCGACGTTGATGGCGGTAGCCAGTTCACCGACAGGTTCGCCACCGGCGTTCGGCGCCAGGCAGTGCCAGTAGAAGGTGTGGTTCCACACCTGAGCGGCGTTGTTGAATACGCCACCCTCAGAACTGCGCACGATCTCTTCCAGCGTTTTGCCTTCAAAATCGGTGCCCTTGATCAGGTTGTTCAGGTTGGTGACGTACGTCTGGTGATGCTTGCCGTAGTGATATTCCAGGGTTTCCGCAGAAATGTGCGGGGCCAGGGCGTCTTTTGCATACGGTAGTGCAGGTAATTCGAACGACATTGCTTCTCTCCTTATTGTATTTTGTGTTGTCAATAACCACACAGACAACAAGGACAGGATAGCAAATTGAAAGGGTATGCAAAAGAGGAACTTACCCTGCCACGGGTGTGGCAGGGCAGGGGTTAGCGAATGGTTTTCGGCGTCATCACGCGGCGTGCGCCGACGTAATGGCGTACCCAGTAGTCTTCACTGAGAGAGGTGATCTGAATATCCTGGCCGCTACGCGGTGACTGGATGAATTTTCCGTTGCCGACATAGACGCCAACGTGGTCAGCTGTCCCGCGGCCCTGCGTGCGGAAGAAGACCAGATCGCCGTTCTCCAGCTCTCCACGGTTGACCGGGGACGCGTCGCGCAGGTGGTACATTTCGTTGGCGGTGCGCGGAATGCGGAACTTGACCAGATCTTTATAGGCGTAATAGACGAGGCCGCTGCAGTCAAAACCGGTACGCGGTGAAGTCCCGCCCCAGTGATAAGGTTTGCCAATCTGCCCCATCAGCTTGTTCATTGCGGTTTTTTGCGCTTTCTGGACGCGTACTTTATGCACTTCCGCTATTTTGGTGACCTTGGTGCATTTCGCCTTATGGCCTTTACGCGCGGTGCATTTTTCAGTCACGAGGTTAGCGGCGGTTTGCGAAGCTTTACTTTTGGCGGTGTGGGCAGTGCGGGAAGAAGTGGTTTTCGTCTTGCTGGAAGCGGTTTTTTTAGTCTGTGTGTTTGTCTTTTTCTTGTCGTTTTTAGCGGTGGTTTTTTTCTTACGTTCTGTGGCTTTCACCAGATGGTTTTTTTGTACAGCAGAATGCCGCGCCTGCTGAGAGGCGTTTGCCACTGGCGTGAAAGTGAGTGAAGTAAACAGTAAAGCACAGAGCGTGATCGAGATTTTATTTATCCGCGCCACTGGGCAGTCCCCTGATAAATGCAGGTCATCAATAATACCCGCGTGTGATTTACAAAGCCCGTCGATTCTAATCCATAAAAAGCCAGAAAGTTAATACCATTTTTCAATCTCTAATCCTGTTTCGTTAGCAAGTGCAAAAAAATTCATCGTTCTGTCGTACATTTGCCCATTCCCTAAGCAAAACCCTGGCCGCCGCAGGGGTAAACACCATTTGCAATGCAACTTTTCGTGACTCGGCGTAAAATGTCTATACGTGACAAAAATGTTATTTTCCGATGCCAGTCTGAACCGCTACAATGTCAGACGAATGCCGTAACAGAAGTTAAAGGAAGCAAGACATGAGCACCACTATTGAAAAAATCCAGCGCCAGATCGCTGAAAACCCGATTCTGCTGTATATGAAAGGTTCTCCAAAGCTGCCAAGCTGCGGCTTCTCCGCGCAAGCGGTTCAGGCGCTGTCTGCCTGTGGTGAGCGTTTTGCTTACGTTGATATCCTGCAGAACCCGGACATCCGCGCTGAGCTGCCGAAGTACGCGAACTGGCCGACGTTCCCACAGCTGTGGGTAGACGGTGAACTGGTTGGCGGTTGCGATATTCTGATTGAAATGTATCAGCGCGGTGAACTGCAGCAGCTGATCAAAGAAACCGCGGCGAAGTACAAAACGGAAGAGCCTGACGCAGAGTAATTTTCTGCGGAAATAAAAAAGCGACCTGCTATGGGGTCGCTTTTTTTTTGTCGGGTGGTGCTGCGCTTATCCGAACTACGATTGGCGCTCGGCCTCATCACCCATCGGCAGCGGCCAGCCGCCCAGACGCTTCCAGCGGTTGACGATCTCACAGAACAGCTCTGCGGTACGCTCCGTGTCATACAGCGCGGAGTGTGCCTGCGTGCCGTCAAACGGAATGCCAGCCGTAATACAGGCCTTTGATAACACCGTTTGTCCCAGCGCCAGGCCGCTCAGCGCGGCGGTGTCGAAGGTGACAAAAGGGTGGAAGGGGTTGCGTTTAAGCGACGCGCGCTCCGCGGCAGCCATGGTAAAGCTGTGATCGAAGGTGGCGTTATGGGCCACCATAATGGCGCGGCTGCAGTTGCTCTCTTTCATGCCTTTACGCACCATTTTAAAAATGGCGTGCAGCGCGTCATATTCACTGACGGCACCGCGCAGCGGGTTATGCGGATCGATACCGTTAAACGCCAGCGCTTCCGGCTGTAAGTTTGCCCCTTCGAAAGGTTCAACGTGGAAATGCAGCGTGGTGTCCGGTGTAAGCCAGCCCTGTTCATCCATCTTCAGCGTGATGGCGGCAATTTCGAGCAGCGCATCGGTTTTAGCGTTAAATCCGGCTGTTTCTACATCAATGACAACGGGATAAAAACCACGAAAACGGTCGCACAGACCGCTAAATTGAGCGTTATCGGACATCAGGGTCTCTTACATGGGGAAAAAGCAGAGCGCATTATGGCAAATTTTGCGGGGTGATGCAGTAAAACTACGGGCGCACGTTGCGCCCTGAGGGATCAGTTGCCCAGACCGCGACCGGCATCTTTGGCTTCAATCAGCTCGATTTTGTAACCGTCCGGATCTTCCACAAACGCAATCACGGTGGTGCCGCCTTTTACCGGGCCCGCTTCGCGCGTGACGTTACCGCCATTTTTGCGAATGCGTTCGCACGCGTCGGCCGCGTTATCCACTTCCAGCGCGATATGGCCGTAGGCCGTGCCCAGCTCATAGCTGTCAACGCCCCAGTTGTAGGTCAGCTCGATCACCGCTTCATCCGTTTCCGGGCCGTAACCCACGAATGCCAGTGAGTATTTATATTCCGGGTTTTCGCTGGTGCGCAGCAGCTTCATGCCCAGGACGTTAGTGTAGAAATCGATAGAACGTTGCAGGTCGCCAACGCGCAGCATGGTGTGAAGTAGGCGCATAATTTCCTCATTAACCAATGGAATAAAAAAGCTTTTTGATCAGAAACGATGTTTTAGTATAGCGGCGAACTGTCGCCGCTATCAATGAACAATGGCGAGATTACAGTGAAGGGTAGTCGGTGTAGCCTTCCGCGCCGCCGCCGTAGAAGCTTTCCGGACGCTGCGGGTTGAGCGCCGCTTTTTTCTGCAGGCGAGCAACCAGATCCGGGTTGGCGATGTAGTCGCGGCCAAACGCGACGGCATCGATCAGCCCTTTATTAATCAGATCTTCGGCTTTCTCAGGCGTATAGGCACCTGCACCGATGATCACCCCGTGGAAGCGCTCGCGCACTTTCTGGCGGAAGGCTTCAGTGTAAGGCTTACCGCCAGCCCAGTCAGGCTCGGACATGTGCAGATAGGCAATACCGCGTTTGGCCAGCTCTTCAATCAGATAAAGCGCATCTGCTTCCTCGTTCGGGCCGTTGTCGACGTTCTGGAAAGACCCGATTGGGGAGACGCGGATCCCGATACGGTCCGGGCTCCACTCCTTGCATACCGCATCCACCACTTCCAGCACCAGACGGGCGCGGTTTTCGACGCTGCCGCCGTACTGGTCGGTGCGGTGGTTAGACGACGGTGACAGGAACTGGTGCAGCAGATAGCCGTGCGCGGAGTGCAGCTCAATCAGGTCAAAACCGGCTTCACGGGCGTTGGCCACGGCCTGACGGAAGTCGTTAACAATCCCCGGGATTTCGTCCAGCTCCAGCGCGCGCGGCATAGAGGTATCCACGCGGATCGCGTTGCCGTTTTCATCGCGCAGGGAAGTACGGGTATTGGCGCTCAGGGCTGACGCGGAGACCGGTGCCTGACCGCCAGGCTGGATACTGCTGTGTGAGATACGACCGGTATGCCACAGCTGGACCGCAATACGACCCTCTTCAGCGTGAACGCCCGCGGTGATTTTCTGCCATGCCGCGATCTGTTCCGGGCTGTGAAGGCCCGGCGCACCGGCGTAACCCTTCGCCTGAGCAGAGATCTGCGTGGCTTCGGTGATGATCAGGCCAGAGCTTGCGCGTTGACGATAGTATTCGACCATCAGCGGGGTGGGGATGTCACCCGGCTCAATGCTGCGCAGACGGGTCAGCGGAGCCATGAACACGCGGTTTGGCGCCGTGACGGCACCCACTTTCAATGGGGTAAACAGTTTTTCAGCTGACATAAAGACTCCTGAGTAGACCAGTCGACTAGTAATAAGGTAAATAAAAAGCGCCCGTTATACGCCAGGCGCAGTAATGCTGTTTTTCACATGTGCCAGCGCGCTTTCCAGCGGCACGGCACTGCGCGAAATTTTTGCCTGCAGGTTGGCCCCTAACCACAGGGAATAGAGCACCTGAGACTGCATTAAGGGGTCGCCGGAAAAGGCCAGCGTTTTTTCGTCGCGGCCCTTTTCCAGCGCCTGGGCCAGCAGGGCGATCACGCCGCGGGCACCCTTATCCATCGCCGAGCGCATGTCTTCGGAAAGATCGCACACCTCGGCAGACAGCTTGACCGTCAGGCATCCGCTGATAATGCCCTGCTGACAGAACTGGTTCAGCGTTTCCTGATAGTAGTTCAGAACACGATCCCGATAGTTTCCTTCACCCGACGCAAAGTGGGTGGCCAGACGCTGGTGGTATCCCGCGTAATGACGCTCCAGCATTGCCACGCCAAAGGCCTCTTTGGACCGGAAGTAGTGATAAAACGACCCCTTCGGTACCTCAGCGGTTTTTAATAACTCGCTCAACCCCATACCGGTAAACCCGCGATGCATGCAAAGACGCTCGCCGGTTGCCAGTAGATGTTCGCGGGTATCGTGTTCAGTATTTCTGCTCATGGCCGCACTCTAATAGACCGTTCGGTCTAATGCAAGCGAGTTTATTGACGACATGCGTTCAGAATATCCAGCTGCTGTTGATAAACCGTTGATTTAACGTCCATCATACCCAATACGGTTGAGAATAAATTGTCCTGGGAGACCGCATTTTTTGCTGCATGGTCGCGTAAACACTGTTCATTGATGCCAAAGTTTTTCGCGTAGTCCGGTGACAGCCAGAACATAAACGGAATGTGCGTTTGCTGCTCCGGCGCCAGCATGTACGGCGTCCCGTGCAGATAAATGCCGCTTTCACCCAGTGACTCACCGTGATCCGAGAGATAAATCAGCGCGGTATTCATGCTTGCCTGGCGAGCTTTCAGCGCATCAATGGTTTTGCTGACCATGCTGTCGGTATACAGAATGGTGTTGTCATAGGTATTCATCAGCGCCTGATGATCGCAATCCTGAATCTCGTTGGTGTCGCAGGTTGGGGTGAATTTCCGGAAAGTGTCCGGGTAACGGCGATAGTACGCCGGACCGTGGCTCCCCATCAGGTGGATAACCAGCACCGTGTCCTGCTTCAGACCATCCAGCACATTGTCCAGACGGTAGAAATTCACATCATCAATACAGGATTTGTCTTTGCAGAACTGATCCAGATTCCACTGCGTCATATCGGTATGCGGCACGCGATCGCAGGCGCCTTTACAGCCGCCGTCGTTGTCGCGCCACAGCAAGTTGATACCCGCATGCTTCAGCACATCGAGCAGACCTTCCTGATGGTGCGCCAGGTCGGCATCGTATTTGCTACGCGTCATGCCGGAGAACATGCACGGAACGGAAACGGCGGTTTCAGTGCCGCATGAGGAGGCCTGCGGGAAGTTAATCACATCCTGCTTTTTCAGCTCCGGGTTCGTTTCACGATCGTAACCATTCAGGGAGTAGTTCGCCGCTCGAGAGGCTTCACCAACGACCAGTACCAGAACGGTTTTCTTTTGTTGACCTGAAATCAACGGTCCTTTATGGGCATCTTCGCCAATCCGTACCAGCGTTTGATCGCCGGCAAACCAGCGCATTTTGCTGTACTTCACCACGGCGCTGACATAGTTGGCCGGGGTCACCATTTTGACGATGCTTTTGTTGTTGCGAAACAGCGAGGCGTAATCTTTATAAAACACTGCCGCAATCAGGATAATCACCAGCAGGGCGCCAAGCATCGCGGCAACGCGCGTCAGCAGGGCATACCACCATTTCCCGGTACGAATGCGGGTCAGCGCCAGCACCACGGAAGGCACGAGGCCAGCAATAACAATCCACAGAATCATCTGCGGCGTCACCAGGGCTGTCGCTTCCTGAGAGTTGGTTTCGAACACGTTCACAATCATGTTCTGATCGATCACCGAGCCGTAGGTGTACATAAAGTAGGTTGCCGCTGCGCATCCGATCGTCAATACAATCAGCAGCGGCTTGCGGATATAGGGGATATTCAGCAGGCTAAACACAATCACCCAGCCGCAAAACAGCACCAGCGGTACGGACGCGGCAAAGAGGATGTCGTGCAGGTGCGCAGGGGCAATAATGGCCCAGCTGCGCTGGATAAACAGCCCGTTGATTAGCGTAAAGAAGAGTGCACAGCCCAGAGTAAATTTAATGTCGTTACATTGTAACTTTTTGATTAACCACATCGATCGGTAAACCTGTCATTGTCATGATGGGCCGAGTATAAAGAGGGAAGATTAGTGAAACCTTAATGCCACAAATCTGTGGTATAGGCCTTGCACGTGGCGCGTTTAGCGTCTTCACTGTAGGTGAGAGTGGTTATCCGGAGGTGAGTGTGGCAGAGCAACTGGAGTTTTTCCCCATCCAGAGCCCGTGCCGGGGGATTTGTCAGGTGGATGAACGCGGATATTGCCGCGGGTGCATGCGTACCCGCGACGAGCGTTTCAACTGGCAAAACTTTAGCGACACGCAAAAGCAGGAGGTGCTACGCCTCTGCCGACAGCGTCTTCTGCGCAAAATACGCGCAAACAAAGCCGGTGAGACCGAAGAACCCCAGCAACCTTCACTTTTTTAACACGGTAATTGCGTATACTCATGACATTACATCCTTGAGGAAAATGTTATGGTTCAGCGAATTACCCTTGCCCCCCAGGGGCCAGAATTCTCCCGTTTTGTGATGGGCTACTGGCGCCTGATGGACTGGAATATGTCCCCCCTCCAGCTGGCGAGCTTTATTGAAGAGCATATCGATCTGGGCGTTACCACGGTCGACCATGCGGACATTTACGGTGGCTATCAGTGTGAAGCCGCATTCGGCGAGGCGCTCAAGCTGGTTCCGGCACTCCGCGACCGCATGGAGATCGTCACGAAGTGCGGGATTGCCACCACGGCAAAACCGGAACACGCCCTTGGGCATTACATCACCGACAGCGCGCATATCATCAAGAGCGCTGAGCAGTCGCTGGTCAATCTGGCGACCGACCGTATCGACCTGCTGTTAATCCACCGTCCGGATCCGCTCATGGATGCCGATGAGGTGGCAGAAGCCTTCCTGAACCTGCATCAGAGCGGCAAAGTGCGTCACTTTGGCGTTTCCAACTTTACCCCGGCGCAGTTTGCACTGCTTCAGTCTCGTCTGCCGTTTACCCTGGCCACCAATCAGGTGGAGATCTCCCCGGTACACCAGCCGCTGCTGCTGGACGGTACCCTCGACCAGCTGCAACAGCTGCGTATTCGCCCGATGG
Source organism: Enterobacter sp. TCD1-1 (assembly GCF_020567405.1). NCBI lineage: Bacteria > Pseudomonadati > Pseudomonadota > Gammaproteobacteria > Enterobacterales > Enterobacteriaceae > Enterobacter > Enterobacter sp. TCD1-1. Next base: position 1,073,982 of record NZ_JAJCXF010000001.1, read on the forward strand.
CCTGGTCGTGCCTGGGAGGCGGACGCCTGTTTAATGATGATGAATTCCAGCCGCTGCGCAACGAGCTTGACACTATCGCCCGCGAGCTGAACGCGGAGAGCATCGAACAGGTGGTTTACGCCTGGATCCTGCGTCTGCCGTCAAAACCGCTGCCCATTATTGGTTCTGGCAAAATAGAACGCGTGCGTTCTGCACTGGCCGCTGAAGAGCTGCAGATGACCCGCCAGCAGTGGTTCCGCATCCGCAAAGCCGCGCTGGGTTACGACGTGCCATAAACCGCCAGAAGGTGACTTTTCGGTGAAATCTTTGCCCCTGGTATACACTTAAGGGGCAAAAAATAACCAGCGGAGGTCATATGAAGCGTTTTGCTCTGGCAATGGTCGCGCTGGTTGTTTGCGCAGGGGCGCAGGCAGCCAGCGACGAAGTGGAAATGAATCTCGTCACCTCTCAGGGTGTGGGTCAGTCCATCGGTACGGTGAAAATCACGGAAACCGACAAAGGGCTGGAGTTCGCTCCCAACCTCAAAGCACTCCCTCCCGGTGAGCATGGTTTCCATGTTCACGCCAAAGGCAGCTGTCAGCCCGCATTAAAAGAGGGTAAAGCGTCAGCGGCGGAAGCGGCAGGGGGGCACCTGGATCCCCAGCATACCGGCAAGCATGAGGGCCCGGATGGAATGGGACACCTGGGCGATCTGCCCGTGCTGGTGGTCAATAACGACGGTAAAGCCACCGATCCCGTTGTCGCGCCGCGTCTGAAAAAGCTGGATGAGGTAAAAGGTAAAGCGCTAATGATTCATGTCGGCGGCGACAATATGTCCGATCAGCCTAAACCGCTTGGCGGCGGCGGGGCGCGTTATGCCTGCGGCGTGATCTGATCCCCAATGGTACCCGGCGGTGGTGCTTGCTCCAGCTGCGACAGCGAGCAGTGCAGCCGCCAGATTATCGAGGCCAAATCACGGGCGGCGGGGAGATGATGTCGTGCAAGCGTATCGCAGATCCGCTGTAGTTCATTCAGCGTGGTTGCCAGCGGTCGCTGCTGGACACCGCGTTCGCTCATCACATCGCGCAGCAGAGAGATGCATACATCGCGAACCTGCGACAGCGGGTCGGAACGTGTTTCCCACCCGCGAAGCTGCCAGACCACGTGCGAACAGTTCAACAGCACCACGCCCCAGCGCAGCAGCCAGCGCCGGGAAAGCGCGTCCTGGCTGTTATTGAGCTGGCTCACGTGATGATAAACCAGCGATTCATACTCGTTTTCACGAAGATGCGGTTTACGGCTGAGTTGGTCCACAAACCCCCGGCGTAACTCCCGGATATGCCTGCGGCTTTTGCGGGCATCTGAGCCGGGGCGCAACACCGCGAAAGCCAGCCACGCCAGCCCCACGCCAAGGATTTTCGCCAGGTTGTCATTAAGAAAATCGGCGTAATCATAAACCGGCGGATTGGTCACGGAGATAAACGAGCCCATAAAGACAATCAGCTGCCCCCAGAGGCCCGCCTGTTTTGGCATTTGCAGCTTGAGTAGCTGCATGGTGGTCAACAGCGGAAACAGAAACAGCAGGAACTGCCACAGATCGCTTATCTGCACCATCAGGCCAAACTTCACCACAAAACTGAACAACGACAGCAGTACCAGGGTGCGTAGCAGGAGCGTCAGCGAGTTGAACGGCGAGGCCGCGACGGAGTAAAGCACGCAGCTGATGGCAGCAAGCGTCAGGGCCGCCGTACCGGACTCCCACTGCGTGGTGATGCTCCACGTCCCCACCAGCATCAGCGCGCAGAAGGTGCGAAAACCGCTCCACAGTGCTTCCAGGTAGTCGGTATGGCGGGCGAGAGCCGGACTCCCGGGCACGTTGAACTCCGTGACCGGCGTGGCATTCTCAACCGCGTTAATCCAGCGGCTGCTGCGCAGGTAGAGTCGGCAAAAGTAATTCAGACGCTGCCAGAAGGCGCGATGGCGATAGTCGTACTCATCAACCGGGGCGAGCGGGGCGATGATCTTCGCAACGGTGTAGATGTCCGCATCCGGGCGCGCGAGAGCAGCGAGCAGCGTTTCGATGACGGCACGGGTGTTTTCCGGCGGCGTCGGCCAGTTGAGCAGCATCCGGCGCAGGCTGGAGATGGCGCTGGTCATACGCAGCTGCTGGTGTAGTAAATAATTTAGCAGGGTGTTCTGACGACGAAAGCGGTAGTGGCTCCAGAACGCCTGAATACGCAACAGATTCATCGTCAGGATCTGTCCGATCACCTTTTCATGCGCGAGGCGGATCTCATCGCTGGTATCCGGTTGCCATAGCAGGCTCGCGTGCTCAAGCAGCCGGGTGTGCATGGTCTTGAGGGCAGTGATAAGCGCGGTGCCGTCGGAGGTGCTGGGGAGGATCATCATCATGAAGCCGCCGCTGAGGATCCCGACAATGACTTCACAGACGCGCGCCTGCGCGATATCCCACAGTTCGGTGGTGTCGAGCACGTTCACCACCGGGAAGGCGATAATGGCGGCGGTATAGCCCGCCAGCTGGAAAGCATAGGCGACGTTATTGGTAAAATGGGCGCAGGCCCAGGTACAGCACCCCAGCCACGCCGCCATGCTCAGCAGGAACATCCACGGATCGTTCAGCGTATGGCCGGCGATAATTAACGCCGCCGTGGCACCCAGCAGGCTGCCGGCGATGCGCCCAAGGCTCTTACTGATCACCCCGCCGACCGTAGGAAAACTCACCACCGCGGCAGAGGTCATCGCCCAGTAGGGTTCATCCAGGTTCAGGTAATAGGCGACGGTCAGCGCCAGACACATGGCAATGCCGTTACGCAGCGCGTAGCGCCACTGAGGGCGCGTCGCTTTGATCCACGGCGTGTTTTGCCAGGAGAGTGCCGGCAGCTTCATCACCGGTTTCCGATGGAGACAGTACAGGTGGTGCCGGAGACCAGCGTGATGTCCTGCGGTAAATGGTCAAACTCCACGCGAACCGGCACGCGCTGAGCGAGACGCACCCAGGGCACGTTCGGCTTGATGTCCGGCACCAGGCCGGAATCCGTTTCGACGCTTTGATCATAAATGGCGCGGCCAATGCTGGATACGTGACCCTGTAACTTCTGCGAGCCGCTGTAAAGCGTAATGGCGGCGGGCGATCCCTCGCGAATATGGCGAAGCTTGGTCTCTTCAAAATAGCCCACCACGTAGAAGGAGTGGCTGTCGACGAGGGCAAAAACGGGTTGGCCCGTGGTGGCATAATTCCCCACGCGAGCGGAAAGGTTGGTTACCCACCCGTCAACCGGCGCGGTAATCACCGTTTGGGTCAGCTCCCACTGGGCCTGCTTCAGCGTGGCTTCGGCCACGTTGACGTTCGCCTGCATGGCCTTCACGTTGATGTTGGCAGTGTCTAAATCTTCCGCTGAGATGTAATTTTGCGATAAATGCCGGCGGCGGTTGGCCTCGTTATTCGCTTTCGCTAAGTCTGACTGGGCTTTTGCCAGCTGCGCCTCGGCGTTCAGAATCGCGATGTGGTACGGGGTATCGTCGATCCGGAAGAGTACCTCACCCTTTTTGACGTACTGGTTATCCTTAACGAGCAGCGTCGTGATGCTTCCCGACACCTGCGGAGTGATGCTGACCTGTTCAGCGCGAATTTTGCCGTCACGGGTCCAGGGGGACTGCATATAAAAATTCCACATCCACCAGCCTGCAACCAGCGCGAGGGCGAGAACAAAGAGGGTGGAAAAGTACTTCAGCGTTTTCAGAGGCATAGTCACCACACCATCAAGACAGCAAGGCCCAGACATACGGAGAGGGCAAACAGGGAAAGATCCATCAGCATGGGATGCCAGATTTCGCCGGAGTACATCCAGTCGCGAAGCAGACGATGCGCGATGAGCCAGAGAATAAAGCCCACCAGCACGGCCTTAAACAGGGGAGGAAAGTAGACTGACGCACCGAAGATCAGATCCTGAAGGGGTAACCCCTCTGAGCGATGAAAAAACGTCACGGGCAGAAATCCTTTGCAGTGAACAGAATGCCGCGTTGGCTTGTCTTAGTATGATGAAGCATCACAATTCAGTGTAAGTCATACTTTTAAGTTCGATGAATGCAGTATTGCATTTGTTTTGGCAATACAAATGCTGCACACTATTCTAAAATCAGTATAATAACTTAGCAAGCTAATTATAAGGAGATGAAATTGGAATCGCCATTAGGTTCTGATCTGGCAAGGTTGGTACGCGTCTGGCGTGCTCTGATTGACCATCGCCTGAAACCTCTGGAATTAACACAGACGCATTGGGTCACGCTGCACAACATTCATCAGCTTCCGCCCGATCAGTCACAAATTCAGCTGGCAAAAGCGATAGGCATTGAGCAACCGTCGCTGGTGCGCACGCTTGATCAGCTGGAAGAGAAGGGGTTGATCTCCCGACAAACCTGCGCCAGCGATCGTCGTGCTAAGCGGATTAAACTCACTGAGAAAGCGGCGCCTATCATCACCGAAATGGAAGCCGTCATCACCAAAACGCGCGGTGAAATCCTCTCAGGCGTTTCACCGGCGGAGCTGGAAATGCTCATCAGCCTCATTGCTCGCCTTGAGCAAAATATCCATGAGCTGCAGTCTCGCGACTGATAAACACGAAGGCCTTGCACCAGCAAGGCCTTTTTTTACTTAAAGACAACCACACGATTACGACCCGTCTCCTTCGCTTCATACATCGCCTTGTCGGCACTTTCCACGCACGCTTCTGCGGTTATCGTTGATGATGTTGCCGTAAACACCCCCATACTGATGGTGATGGGCTCCGGCAACTGACCGCCGCTGCTGGTTTTATCAAAGCTGCTTAGCTTCAGACGTATGCGCTCGGCCACCTGGTACGCGGAGTCTGACGACGTGTTGGCCAGCATCAGCACAAACTCCTCGCCGCCGATACGGGCCGCGATGTCCTGCGGGCGCACGGAATCCATCAGCAGGTTGGCGACAAACTGCAGGACTTTATCGCCCTGAAGATGCCCGTAGGTGTCGTTAATGCGCTTGAAGCGATCGAGATCGCTGACAATGACGGAAACGGGGCGGTTGGGTCTGGCGATATCCAGCGCCTGGTTTAACGATTCATAAAAATAGCTGCGGTTATAAAGGCGCGTGAGCGGATCGCGAATCGAGTTCTGATAGGACTGCTGATATTTTACGTGCGAGTCGCGATACAGTCTGAAGACATCGTAAAGCAGAACAAAAATAATCAGCAGCGTGGCGACAGTTTCAAATAACCGGGCGCGGTACCAGGAGATATCTTCGGCATGTCCACCCGCTAACAGCATTGAAAGTGTGACGATATAGCAAACGCACAGAAAATTTCCGCCTACCCAGAATAAATTGCGCACGCGCGTGACAAACATCAGCGCTACTAATGTTATCACCCAGAAAACAATTAAAGAGATATTAATGCAATGGCTCCAGAGGACCATAAACTGCCGGGTTTCATTATCAACCAGGTCAATCGATAACAAGGGCGAGTGGCTGGAATATATCCAGGCCAGTCCCACTGCACAGGCGGTAAAAAGAGACGCCCCGCTCACAATTGAGATATGCGCCAGCCGTGAAAGAGGGTATTTGCGCATGGGATAGAGTATTGCCGCCACGATGAACAGCACCGCCATTAAAAAGTGGCGGAACATATAGTAGATCATCGCATCGTTGTAGTTCACGACGTTGAACTGATAGAGATCCAGCCAGGCGGGGAAGCTGGTCAGCGTTCCGACCATCAGCAATGCGGATCCGGCAAAGGCAAAGGCGATTGCGACCAGATACAGTCGTCTTTTGTCACACCCGTATTTCATCGCCATAAAACAGGCAATAAACAGGTGAAACACCAGAAGAAAAATGGTGAGCGTAGGGAATAAAAGCGGTGAAAAGGACGGAACCCATTCAACGAGTTTTAAAAACAGCGCGTGTAATATCCCGATAACAACAAGGCAACCGAGACAGAACGCGATATAACGGCTCGGTAGAGCACGACGATTCGCAAGCATAGAATTTTTACAAATTATAATGAATAAAGAGAAGGTGATTGCGAAGAGTCTAATCAATTAATGCAGTAAATACTTTGCGCAGAAACAATATAAGGAGTGATTAATAATGGATGGGGTGAATGTATTTTGTAATTATATTTGTGAGAGTGATATATATTGTAAATGGATGTGGCCCGAAGACCACATCCACTTTTAATTAACGTGGAGAAACGGTCACCTGGCTTCCGTTGCTCGCCAGTACAACGCGCTGGCCTGCAGAGAAGCGGGTGCTGCCCTGTTTCTGAACAACCATGATCGTGCTGCCGTCGTCTTTACGAATTTCCAGCTCTACGCCCTGAGTTTTGTTCATCGCACCCTGAACGCCCTGGCCGGCTACGCCACCCGCAACGGCACCTGCGGCTGTCGCCAGAGAGCGTCCCGTACCACCGCCGACGGTATTACCCAGGAAACCACCCAGAACGGCACCGCCGATTGCGCCCATCACGTTGTTTTCATCACCACCCTGAATCTGTACAGGGCGTGCGTTAACAACGGTACCGTAAGTCACGTTCTGAACCTGTTTCGCTTCAGAAGCGCTGTAAACGTCGCCAGAAAGTGAACTGTCATTCACACAGCCAGCCAGAGTTAAACCAATCAGCGAAACGCCCAGTACACGTAAAATCATTTGAATCTCCTGTTCACCAAAAACGCCCGATTGGGGGCATCCGTTATGGCTAAATTATATGGCATAAGGAGCCATAGTTCATATCTTTGCACTAACAATAGGAAAATTGTACTTGAATTTGACTTAACGAGACATAAACAGGATCCGCCCGCGCTACCCGTCTGACATTGTTAAAAAATATTATTGCCGGATGGCAAAGCGACGCCGTTTATGGTTGAGTGGATATCCTTAGCCCACGCAACGTAAGGAAAGCGCATGAAATCGGGTCGCTACATTGGTGTGATGTCAGGCACCAGTCTGGATGGGGTAGATGTCGTTCTGGCCGCCATTGATGAAAACATGGTGGCACAGCAGGCGAGCCTGACCTGGCCAATCCCCATTTCACTGAAAGAGGATATTCTCAGTATCTGTCAGGGGCAGCAGCTGACCCTCTCCCAGCTTGGACAGCTGGATGTCCGCCTCGGGGCGCTGTTTGCGGATGCGGTGCAGGCTTTGATGCAAAAAGAACATCTTCGCCCGCAGGATGTGGTCGCCATCGGGTGTCACGGACAAACGGTCTGGCATGAGCCCATCGGAGAGGCCCCGCATACTCTGCAAATCGGCGATAACAACCAGATTGTGGCGAAGACGGGCGTCACGGTGGTCGGCGATTTCCGTCGTCGCGATATTGCCCTTGGCGGACAGGGCGCACCGCTGGTGCCCGCGTTTCATCAGGCGCTGCTGGCGCACCCTTCAGAACGGCGTATGGTGCTCAACATTGGTGGGATCGCCAATCTGTCGATGCTTATCCCCGGGCAGCCGGTCCGCGGCTACGATACCGGCCCGGGCAATATGTTAATGGATGCCTGGATCTGGCGACAGTGCGGTCAACCGTACGATAAAAACGCGGAGTGGGCGAGCGAGGGTAAGGTGATTATCCCGCTGTTGCAGTCCATGCTGAGCGATCCTTATTTTGCCTTACCGGCACCGAAAAGCACGGGGCGTGAATACTTCAACTTTGACTGGCTTGAGCGCCAGCTGGCGTCATTCCCGGCGCTCGCGCCGCAGGATGTTCAGGCGACGCTTGCCGAGCTCACGGCCGTGTCGATTTCCGAACAGGTGCTCCTCAGTGGCGGATGTGAACGCCTGCTGGTGTGCGGCGGGGGAAGCCGTAACCCGCTGGTGATGGCGCGTCTTGCCGGGCTGCTGCCGGGCACCGAAGTGTCGACAACCGATGAGGCCGGCATCAGCGGTGATGATATGGAGGCGCTGGCCTTCGCCTGGCTTGCCTGGCGCACCATTGCCGGGCTGCCGGGCAATTTACCGTCGGTAACCGGCGCGCGCGAGGCGAGCGTCCTTGGGGCGATTTTCCCGGCAAATTCGCGTCATAATCAGAGTTAACTGAAATTCAGCGCGGCGCGTCGTCGTTAAAATGGAACGAAACAGGGGGGCAGCCATGCCCTCCAGGACCAGGAAAGTCTTCGGAATACGCCCATGAAAAAACTTCTTCTTATTGCCGCCCCTTTGTTGCTGTCAGGATGCAGCGTCTACAACCAGCTCCTTGAGCGCATGCAGACCGATACGCTTGAGTATCGCTGCGACGAAAAACCGCTGACCGTGAAGCTGAACAATCCACGCCAGGAAGCCAGTTTTGTTTATGACAATAAACTGCTGACGCTGAAGCAGGGCATTTCAGCCTCGGGCGCGCGTTACACCGACGGTATCTATGTCTTCTGGTCGAAAGGCGACAGCGCCACGGTCTACAAACGTGACCGTATTGTGCTGAACAATTGCCAGCTCGAAAATCCGAAGCGTTGAGATTTTTACAGGGGCGGCGCACAATAGCGCCACCCACTCTCAATGTCAGCTAACGCCATGTCAGATAACGACGAACTGCAGCAAATTGCGCATCTGCGCCGTGAATACACCAAAGGCGGCCTGCGTCGCCAGGATCTTCCCGCTGAACCCCTCGTGCTTTTTGAACGCTGGCTGAAACAGGCCTGCGAAGCGAAACTGGCCGACCCCACGGCCATGGTCGTCGCGACGGTGGATGAAAACGGTCAACCGTATCAGCGCATCGTATTGCTCAAGCATTATGACGAGAAAGGACTGGTGTTCTACACCAACCTCGGCAGCCGCAAAGCACACCATCTGGAAAACAATCCGCGTATCAGCCTGCTGTTCCCCTGGCACATGCTGGAACGTCAGGTCATGGTGACCGGCAAAGCGGAACGTCTCTCGACGCTGGAAGTGGTGAAGTATTTCCACAGCCGCCCGCGTGACAGCCAGATTGGTGCCTGGGTATCAAAACAGTCCAGCCGCATTTCCGCCCGCGGCGTGCTGGAAAGTAAATTCCTGGAGCTGAAGCAGAAGTTCCAGCAGGGTGAAATCCCGCTGCCGAGCTTCTGGGGTGGTTTCCGCATCCCGATTGAGCAAATCGAGTTCTGGCAGGGGGGCGAACATCGCCTGCACGACCGCTTTTTATACCAGCGCGAGAATGGCGGCTGGAAAATCGACAGACTGGCGCCGTAATCCCCGAAATTTGTTGATTTAAGCGCTAGCGCACACCGCGCTTGCGCTTTATTCTATGGTCCTTTCGCATCAGGCGAAAAGTCGTGTACCGGCAAAGGTGCAGTCGTTTATACATGGAGAATTTGATGGCAAGCAGTAACTTGATTAAACAATTGCAAGAGCGGGGCCTCGTGGCCCAGGTGACGGACGAGGAAGCGTTAGCAGAGCGACTGGCGCAAGGCCCGATCGCGCTCTATTGCGGCTTCGATCCCACCGCTGACAGCTTGCATTTGGGGCATCTTGTTCCATTGTTATGCCTGAAACGCTTCCAGATGGCGGGCCATAAGCCTGTTGCCCTGGTGGGCGGCGCGACCGGTCTGATTGGTGACCCAAGCTTCAAAGCCGCTGAGCGTAAACTGAACACCGAAGATACCGTGCAGGAGTGGGTCGATAAGATCCGCAAACAGGTTGCACCGTTCCTCGACTTCAACTGTGGCGATAACGCCGCGATTGCCGCGAACAACTACGACTGGTTTGGCAGCATGAACGTGCTGACCTTCCTGCGTGACATCGGCAAGCACTTCTCTGTTAACCAGATGATTAACAAAGAGGCCGTGAAGCAGCGTCTGAACCGTGACGACCAGGGTATCTCCTTTACCGAGTTCTCCTACAACCTGCTGCAGGGGTATGACTTTGCCTGCCTGAACAAACTGCACGGTGTTTCCCTGCAGATTGGTGGTTCTGACCAGTGGGGTAACATCACCTCCGGTATCGACCTGACCCGTCGCCTGCACCAGAATCAGGTGTTTGGTCTGACCGTTCCGCTGATTACCAAAGCAGACGGTACCAAATTTGGTAAAACCGAAGGCGGCGCGGTATGGCTCGATCCGAAGAAAACCAGCCCGTACAAATTCTACCAGTTCTGGATCAACACGGCGGATGCCGATGTTTATCGCTTCCTGAAGTTCTTCACCTTTATGGATATTGAAGACATCAATGCGCTGGAAGAAGAAGACAAGAACAGCGGTAAAGCGCCACGCGCGCAGTACGTGCTGGCAGATGAAGTGACCAAACTGGTTCACGGTGAAGAAGGTCTGGCCGCGGCAAAACGCATTACCGATAGCCTGTTTAACGGTACCCTGAGCGATCTGAGCGAAGCGGACTTCGAACAGCTGGCGCAGGACGGCGTGCCAATGGTTGAGATGGAGAAAGGGGCTGACCTGATGCAGGCGCTGGTGGACTCTGAACTCCAGCCTTCCCGCGGTCAGGCGCGTAAAACCATCGCGTCCAACGCCATCACCATCAACGGTGAAAAGCAGGCCGACCCGGAATACACCTTTGTTGACGGCGACCGTCTGTATGGCCGCTACACCCTGCTGCGTCGCGGTAAGAAAAACTACTGCCTTGTCTGCTGGAAATAAGTCACAGTCTCCAGGGGCGTGGGAAACCACGCCCCTTTTGTTTTTTCAGGGTTGGGTAAGCATAAAATGAAGAACATCCTCGCCATTCAGTCCCACGTTGTTTTTGGACATGCTGGCAACAGCGCAGCGGAATTCCCGATGCGCCGCCTCGGCGCCAACGTCTGGCCCCTCAATACCGTTCAGTTTTCCAACCACACGCAGTACGGCAAATGGACCGGCTGCGTAATGCCGCCTTCACACCTCACCGAGGTGGTGCAGGGCATTGCCGATATCGGCCAGCTCAAGCGCTGTGACGCCGTACTGAGCGGTTATCTTGGTTCCGCGGAGCAGGGGGAGCATATCCTCGGCATCGTACGCCAGGTGAAGGCCGCTAACCCGGCTGCAAAATACTTCTGCGACCCCGTTATGGGCCATCCGGAGAAAGGCTGCATCGTGGCGCCGGGTGTAGCGGAGTTCCACGTCCGCCACGCGCTGCCCGCCAGCGATATCATTGCGCCAAACCTGGTTGAGCTGGAAATTCTCTGCGAGCATCCGGTTAACAGCGTAGAAGAGGCCGTAAGCGCGTCTCGCGAGCTGATCGCGCAGGGGCCTGAGGTTGTGCTGGTAAAACACCTCGCGCGCGCAGGGCTAAGTCAGGATCGCTTTGAGATGCTGCTGGTGACGAAAGAGGATGCCTGGCACATCAGCCGTCCGCTGGTGGATTTTGGCCTGCGCCAGCCGGTGGGCGTGGGGGATGTGACCAGCGGCCTGCTGCTGGTGAAATTGCTGCAAGGGGCAACGCTGCGCGATGCGCTGGAGCATGTTACTGCGGCAGTGTACGAAATTATGATGGCGACGAAAGAGATGCAGGAATATGAGCTGCAGGTGGTTGCAGCACAGGATCGAATCGCGAAGCCAGAGCACTATTTCAGCGCAACCCAGCTTTAAACACCGCCCGGCGGCGCTGCGCTTGCACGGGCCTACGGAATTCGTAGGCCGGGTAAGCGTCAGCGCCACCCGGCAACACAGTCTGCTCGGTTAATTCAACCCTTCCGCTTTCAGCGCCGCAGCCACCGCAGGACGCTCTGCCACACGCTTCATATACGATGCAATGTGGTCTAACCCTTCCAGATTCAGCTTAACCGCACGCGCCCAGCGCAGCACGGTGAACAGGTACGCATCGGCAATCGTAAAGCGCGACCCGCCAATCCACTGCTCGTCTTTCAGCGATTCGTTAACGTACTGCAGCTTTTTCTCCAGCAGGGCGCGCAGGGTAGGTTTAAACTCTTCCGGCGTATCCGGGCGGAACAGGGGAGTAAAGCCTTTGTGCAGCTCGGTGGCAATGTAGTTCAGCCACTCCAGCGTTTTATAGCGAGAAATGGTACTGACCGGGGCCAGTAGCTGGCGATCGGGCACGCTATCGGCCAGGAACTGCATAATCGCCACGCCTTCGGTCAGCAGAGTACCGTCATCCAGCAGGAGCGCCGGAACTTGTCCTTTCGGGTTAATGGCAAGAAAATCATCGCCGTTTTCCAGACGTTTTTTCATCAGATCAACGCCATCCAGCGTGAAATCTTTGCCGCTCTCGCGCAGGGTGATATGGGAAGCAAGAGAGCACGCGCCCGGTTTGTAGAACAGTTTCATCGGTAACTCCTTTTCGCTGAGGTTTCAGCTATGTTAGTGCGCAAACGGATAAAAAAAAAGCCGCTAATCAATTAGCGGCTTCTGGTCAGTCGTTTCTCACGGATATCACGCAGTAGCGGTTTTGGTCGCCTTAGCGGTCTTGTCGTCGTCCTGAGTCATTCGATTCAGTTTCGGTGCAGTCAGCAGCATCAGAGCGGCAATAACGGCAGTCGCGATACCAATCTGCATGAACACGGTACCGTAGACGTTCAGAGAAACCAGTGGATCAGTGACGTTTTCCGGTACGGCCATCAGGTTCGCAATCTTGCCTGCGATAATGGCTGCACCCGCAGTCGTCAGGAACCAGCTACCCATAATGAAGCCCATCAGACGCTGTGGCACCAGCTGTGCAACCATCGCCAGACCCAGACCAGAGATCATCAGTTCGCCGATAGACTGCAGCGCGTAGCTCAGGATCAGCCAGTTAACGGATACGATACCGGCGTCGGTAGCAAATTTGGTACCCAGCGGCAGCACCAGGAACGCGCCGGAGCACAGCACCATACCGATAGCGAATTTGTGCGGCATTGGCAGACGGTCGCCCATTTTGTTGTAGATCGCGGCCAGAATCGGGCTACCAATCATGATCCAGAACGGGTTTAGCGCCTGATACTGCTCCGGTTCGAACGCAATACCCAGGATGGAGTGCTCAACGTTACGAATGGCGAAGAAGTTCAGAGAGGTTGGCATCTGGCTGTACAGCACGAAGAAGATAATCGCTTCCAGCATCAGAATGAACGCCACGATCATCTTACGGCGGGCAGCACCCTGCATGGCGAATGCTTCTTTCGCAAAGATGACCACGATACCCAGCGCGACCACGCCCAGAACGGCACGTGCGATGCCCTGGTTGTGCAGCAGCCAGGTGGCGATCGCCGCCAGGGCAACAACGCCCACAATGGTCGCCAGCAGTTTGCCCATATGCACAGGCTCGAAGTCCGGTTTTGAACCGTAGTTTTTAACCCAGCTGCGGCAGAACAGGAAGTTCACCACGGTGATCAGCATACCGACGAAGCTCAGCGCAAACGCCACGCTCCAGCCGAATTTTGCTGCAAGCCATGGGGTGGCCAGCATTGAGAAGAACGAACCGATGTTGATGGACATGTAGTACATGGTAAATGCACCGTCCAGACGCGGATCGTCTTTGCTGTAGCAGGTAGAGAGCAGGGAGGACGGGTTCGCTTTGAACAGACCGTTACCGACGGCAATCGTCGCCATACCCATATACACGACAGCGGCATCGTGCCCTGACCATGCAACCAGACCATAGCCAATTGCCAGGACAATGGCGCCCAGCATGATGACACGTTTAGTGCCAAGGACTTTATCGCCCAGCCAGCCGCCAATCGCGACCAGACCGTACACCAGAGCACTGAAGGAGGAGAACAGCGTGATGGAATCGGCTTCGGACATACCCAGCTGTTTCACCAGGTAAACTGCCATGATCCCTTGCAGGCCGTAATAACCAAAACGCTCCCATAACTCGATAGAGAAGATGAGATAGAACGCTTTTGGTTGTTTAAAAGCGTTAAGACTCACGCTTTCATCTGTTGGTTTATTGTTTGCAGTAGACACATATACCTCTTTTTTTACATCCCATATTAACGGGGGTGTTCATAGCGTGATGGCCGTAGTCCATACGCCTTATAGTTATATTGGGAGGAGAAACGGCGGGTAATGTTCACTATCCTGCCCCATCTGGCAATACGTTTGTAATAATCTGTTACATATATCTGGAGTGGTATAATCGTCGGTTCATACAAATGTTATTCAGCGTTAAATTTTATACGATGTGTAAAGGTAGTTTTTTCGACTGGCAGAGACCCGTCAGGACCGGTGCTTGGCGATATGTTCTGCTATTTGCCGTCTCTGGTAGTGATATAGCCCAAATTCTGAAAAATAGCTGGTCTTATCGTCGGTAAAAAAAGAAGAGTGTCTTGTCAGACAAAGGCTTTAGCTCGATTTTGACAACAAAAAAATAACATGAAGTTATCAGGGTGATCGCGATCACAGATGTATAGAAATTTTCGGCTATGAAAAAAGTATTAACCTGTTTGAGCGTTAAAGCACCGAACAAGTGACAGCCTGGGAGAGACGAAAGGCGAACAAATAACGGCCAAAAGAAGCGTGTACCATCACCCTTCTTTTGGTGTGGGCTTGTGTGGCTCAGGGATACACTTTTTCTTTGTATTCGCAGAGATCTTCAATAATGCAGGAGCCGCAGCGAGGCTTACGGGCAATACACGTGTAACGGCCGTGCAGAATCAGCCAGTGATGGCAATCAACCTTAAATTCAGCCGGAACCACTTTAAGCAGCTTCTCTTCGACCTGCTCGACATTTTTCCCCGGCGCAAAGTTGGTCCGGTTAGACACGCGAAATATATGCGTATCGACGGCGATAGTAGGCCAGCCAAACGCGGTATTGAGCACCACGTTCGCGGTTTTACGACCTACGCCCGGTAAAGCTTCCAGCGCAGCACGGTCTTCCGGCACTTCGCCTCCGTGCTGTTCCAGCAGGATCCGGCAGGTCTTAATGACGTTCTCGGCTTTGCTGTTAAACAGGCCGATGGTTTTGATATACGACTTCACGCCTTCCACGCCCAGCTCCAGCATGGCCTTCGGCGTATTGGCGACCGGATAGAGCAGGGCGGTGGCTTTATTGACGCTCACGTCGGTCGCCTGTGCAGAGAGCAACACCGCGATCAGCAGCTCAAACGGGGAGGTAAAATTCAGCTCCGTCGTCGGGTGCGGGTTCTCGTCCCGCAGACGGGTCAGGATCGCAATGCGCTTTTCTTTATTCATGAGGCCTTCTCGGGTGTCCCTTCCAGAACGCTGCGCTCAGCCGCGCGGCGCTTACGTTTCTCATCAATCAGGTATTTTATCGCCAGCATCATGCCAAGGCCAATAAACGCACCGGGCGGCAGCATCGCCAGCAGGAATGGCGTATCGGTGTGGAACACTTCAATGCGCAGCGCTTTAGCCCAGCCGCCCAGCAGCGCATCTGCGCCGTCAAACAGCGTACCGTTGCCGAGGATTTCACGCAGGGATCCCAGCACGAACATGGCGCACGTGGCGCCCATGCCAATGGAAAAACCATCCAGCGCCGACATGGCTGGACTGTTTTTCACCGCGAAGGCTTCCGCACGCCCGACCACGATACAGTTGGTGACGATAAGAGGAATGAAGATCCCGAGCGACTGGTACAGACCGAACGCGTAGGCGTTAATCAGCATCTGAACAATACTGACCACCGACGCAATGATCATGACGTAAATCGGAATACGAATTTCCGACGGCGTCCAGCGGCGCAGGGCAGAGATGGAGAGGTTGGTCAGGGTCAATACCAGCGTGGTTGCCAGACCCAGACCGAGCGCGTTGGTGGCGGTGGATGTCACCGCCAGCAGTGGGCACATGCCCAGAAGCTGAACCAGCGCGGAGTTGTTTTTCCACAACCCCTGGACAATAACCTCTTTAACCTGGCTCATGATTACTCCTCACAGGCCGGAAGATTGTTGATTTGCGCGGGCAGCGTTTCAGCATACAGCCCGGCTCGTTTTACGGCATTCACCACCGCACGTGGGGTGATGGTCGCACCGGTGAACTGGTCAAACTCGCCGCCATCTTTCTTCACCGCAAACGCGGTGTCATCTTCACCATGGATCACTTTACCGGCAAAGTGCAAAATCCAGTCGCTCAGACGGGTTTCAATTTTATCGCCAAGACCCGGCGTTTCATGGTGTTCCGTCACGCGGGTGCCCAGTATGGTGCCGGAGAAATCGCTGCCCACAAGCAGCTGAATGGCACCGGAATAGCCGTCAGGCGCCGTCGCTTCCATTACTGCGCCGACCGGTTTATCCCCTTTGCGGGCAATAAAGAGGCGGTGCGGGCCTTTCCCAAGCTGCGGCGCGTCTACCACAAAGCAGCTTTTTTGCAGGTCGTTATCGTAGAAGTCGGACGGGATCACCTGATCGAACAGCGCCTTTTGCTGCTTCGAGGCCTGCTCTTCGATGGTCGTTTTGGTCAGCGCGTTAACCAGCGCCGTTAGCCCTGTCAGGACCGCGGCGAAGACAGCCAGCGTGACGCCGTGTTTTTGCATCGTTTTTAACATGGCGAAACCCTTAGCGATGACCGTACACGCGTGGACGCGTGTAATAGTCGATGAGCGGAACGGTTATATTGGCGAGCAGGACGGCAAAAGCCACGCCGTCCGGGTAGCCGCCGAAGCTGCGAATGAGCCAGACCAGCAGGCCTGCCAGCGCGCCGAAGATCAGGCGTCCGCGGTTAGTCGTTGAGGCCGTTACCGGATCCGTCAGGATAAAGAAGGCACCCAGCATGGTCGCGCCGGAGAGCAGGTGCATCTGCGGGCTGGCCAGTGATTCAGGAGAGAATACCCAGCCCAGCGTGGCGCAGACCGCCAGCGTCACGAGGAAGCTGACCGGAATATGCCAGCGGATGGCTTTCTGTTGCAGCAGGAACAGGCCGCCCAGCAGATACGCCAGGTTGACCCACTGCCAGCCGGCACCCGCCAGCACGCCGCTGTAGATCGCCGATTTCATGATCTGCTCAACGCTGTGCCCGGCATGCAGGGACGTTTTAAAGGTATCAAGCGGCGTCGCCTGGCTGATACCGTCCACGCCCATACGCAGCGCGTTCATATCGGCACCGAGTACCGTATGGCCGGTAAAGATCACGTGCAGAGCATCCATGAAGCCCGGAACCGTGGCCGCAATCTCGTGCGGTGGCAGCCAGCTGGTCATCTGTACCGGGAAGGAGATCAGCAGCACCACGTAGCCAATCATCGCCGGGTTAAACGGGTTATGGCCCAGTCCACCATACAGCTGTTTGGCAATGATCACCGCAAACACGGTGCCGAGGATCACCATCCACCACGGGGCAAACGGCGGGATACTGATCGCCAGCAGCAGGCCGGTCAGCAACGCGGAGTTATCGGCAAGAATGCGGGAGACCGCTGCCTTGCGCAGCTTAAGGACAAGCGCTTCCGCCGCCAGGGCGCTGGCGCAGCCCAGGATTATCTGGAACAGGGTTCCCCAGCCGAAAAACCAGCACTGAACGGCAATGCCCGGCAGCGCCGCCAGGCAGACCAGCATCATAATGCGCGATGTCTGGCGCTGATTGTGGGTGTAAGGGGAGCTTGCGATTCTGAAAACCATTTAATCCTCGTTAACTGCTTGCTGTGCGGCTTTCTTTGCCTGAACGCGCGCAATGGCGGCGGCGACGGCGGCTTTGCGCGGGTCATCGTTGGCGGCCTGCGGTTGTTCATCCTGCTGCGCCGCTTTGCGCGCTTTAGCGCGGGCAATCGCCGCTTCGACGGCGGCTTTACGCGGGTCAACCGGCGCTTCGGGTTCTGCGGTTTGCGTCTGCTGTGCCGCCTTGCGCGCTTTGGCACGGGCAATCGCCGCCTCAACGGCCGCTTTGCGAGGGTCGACCGGTTCCTGCTCAACCACCACGTTCTGCTCGCCGGCTTTGCGTGCTTTGGCGCGGGCTATTGCTGCTTCAACGGCGGCTTTGCGTGGGTCAACCTCAGCATCCGTCTGGGTTGTTTGCGCTTTTTCTGCCTGACGGGCGCGGGCCTGAGCTTTACGCGCTTCACGCGCAGCAATCGCTTCGCTGTTGTCCGGCTTCTCGCCGGCCGGGATCACCACAGGCTGCGCCGCAGTGGCTTTTTTCTCGCGAACGCGCGCCAGTGCGGCGTTAATCGCATCCTGATCTTTCTCGCCAGGCTGAACGGCGGCCTGCTTATGGCGCTCCTGACGAGCAATTTTTTCGCGTTCCAGTCGTGCCTGACGCGCTTCAAAGCGCGCTTTGGCTTCTGCCGCGCGTTTTTCTTCCATGGAGATGGCATAAATTTCCGCCTTCTCCTGGCGGAAATACTGCACCAGAGGAATGTTGCTAGGGCAGACCCAGGCGCAGGCGCCGCATTCGATACAGTCGGCCAGGTTATGGGCTTTCGCCTTGTCGTGCAGTTGGCCTTTGCTGTACCAGTACAGCTGCTGCGGAAGCAGATCCGCCGGGCAGGCGTCGGCACAGGCGCTGCAGCGAATACAGCCTTTTTCTTCCTGCTCTTCACCCATCTCGGTCGGGGAAGGGGCGAGCAGGCAGTTGGTGATTTTGACCACCGGCACATCGAGCCACGGCAGGGTAAAGCCCATCAGCGGACCGCCCATGATCACCATCTGGTCGCTTGACGGGCAAAACTCAGCCTGCTCCAGCAGGTGACGCACCGGCGTACCCAGACGCGCCCAGACGTTGCCCGGACGAGAGACCGCTTCCCCGGTCAGCGTCACCACGCGCTCGGTCAGCGGCTCGCCGTCGATCACCGCGCGCTTCACGGCGTACGCGGTGCCGACGTTCTGCATCAGCACGCCGATATCTGAAGAGCGTCCGCCGTGCGGAACCTGCTTACCGGTGAGAATTTGCGTCAGCTGTTTAGCACCGCCAGAGGGGTACTTGGTCGGGATAACGCGCAGGCTAATATCGTGACTGCCCGCCAGCACGGCGCGCAGCATAGAGATAGCCTGCGGTTTATTGTCTTCGATACCGATCAGCACTTCCCGCGGCTGCAGAATGTGCGTGAGGATGCGGATGCCTTCCACCACCTGGGCGGCGCAGTCCTGCATCAGACGATCGTCGGCGGTGATGTACGGTTCGCATTCGGCGGCGTTGATAATCAGCGTCTGAATCTTATCGCCACCGCCGCGCAGTTTGACGCCGGTCGGGAAGCCTGCGCCGCCGAGGCCGGCAACGCCGAACTGATGAATGCGCTCGATGAGCGCTTCGCGGCTATGGGAGCGGTAGTCGCTCCAGCCGTCACGGTCGATCCAGCGGTCTTCGCCGTCGGCTTCAATTATCACGCTCAGCTCTGAGAGCGCTGATGGATGGGCCACCGTATGGGGCGCGATGGCGACCACCTTACCGGAGGTGGGGGCGTGCACCGGCAGCATACGTCCGCGACCAAAGGTCAGCGGCTGACCGCGAAGAACCGTATCGCCTTCTTTCACGCACAGCTCACCCTCCGCGCCGATGTGCTGCTTGAGCGGCATAACGAAACGGGTCGCCAGCGGAATTTGACGCAGCGGCGTGCCGTTAGACTGGGTTTTCATCTCCGGTGGGTGAATACCCCCGTCAAAGTCCCAAATCTTCTCTTTTCTGAAAGCAGAAAATAACTTAAGCATGTTGTTCCACAGGAATATTGCGAACCGGAATGGTTTGAAGATCCCACTTCCAGCTTTCGGTAGTCGTTTCAACCGGGCGCAGCTCGATACATTGCGTCGGGCAGGGTGCTACGCAGAGGTTACAGCCGGTGCACAGGTCCGCCACCACGGTGTGCATGGCGCGCGTTGCGCCAACAATGGCGTCGACCGGGCAGGCCTGAATACATTTGGTGCAGCCGATGCAGTTCGCTTCGTCGATCACGGCCAGCGCGCGGACTGGCTCCTGCACATCCGCATCGCCGTCAACTGGCTGCGGATCAACGTTTAGCAGGGCCGCAATTTTCAACATCACCGCTTCGCCACCGGGCGCACAGCGGTTAATTTTCTCACCCTGAACCCCTACCGCTTCGGCATAGGGGCGGCAGCCCGGGTAGCCACACTGCCCGCACTGGCTTTGTGGCAGAAGCTCATCAATTTTCTCTACAACGGGATCGTCCTCTACCGCGAAACGGCGGGAGGCGTAACCCAGGATAAGGCCAAACACCAACCCCAGGACGCTGATAGAGGCGATGGCAATCCAGATAGCATTCATTACAACTTCACCAGACCACTAAAGCCCATAAAGGCCAGAGACATTAAACCGGCGGTCACCAGCGCAATCGCGTTACCGCGGAAGGGCGCAGGAATATCCGCTGCGGCCAGGCGCTCGCGAATAGAGGCAAACAGTACCATGACCAGCGAGAAACCGACGGCCGCAGAAAAACCATACAGCGCCGACTGCATAAAGTTATGGCCAAGGTTGATGTTTAGCAGCGCCACGCCGAGAACGGCGCAGTTGGTGGTGATCAGCGGCAGGAAGATACCCAGCAGGCGATAGAGCGCCGGGCTGGTTTTGCGCACCACCATTTCGGTAAATTGCACCACCACCGCGATAACCAGAATAAAGGCCAGCGTACGGAGATAGGTTAACCCCAGCGGAATGAGGATCCAAGTATCAATCCACCACGCGCAGATGGACGCCAGCGTCATGACGAAGGTCGTCGCCAGCCCCATGCCCATTGCCGTTTCCAGTTTTTTGGAAACGCCCATAAACGGACACAGGCCAAGGAACTTCACCAGAACGAAGTTGTTAACCAGCACGGTGCCGACAAAGAGCAGTAAGTAATCGGTCATTATTTAGCCTGAAATAAAAAAGCCGCCTATTATCGGACAAACACACGCAGGCGACAACAGGTTATCTGTAGGGTTATTACGGGTTCACGAAAGTGTTTTTCACCCGTGTCGAACGCTTAAAGTAGGGCACCAGCAGTGCCGCGGCCAGCAACGGGAAAAGCAGCTGACGAACGGCCAGCGCGTCTGAAACGGGCGAAAAAGCAAATGCCTTCACCGCCAGCAGGACCGAAATCAGCAGCCAGATAATGTAGTGCTTAGGCACATTCTTACGGCGCTTAAAGAAGGCGATGGTCAGCCACAGCGTGTAGTACCACATCCCGATCGCGAAAACGAACGACACAAACCACAACGCAATATTAAGCACGCTTTGCGACATCAGGGTCTGGATGGCGTGGGGGGTAATCAGTGCGGTGGTATAAAGCAGCAGCGCAAGTGATGCGCTTAATAAGGCAACCAGCAGCCATGCCAGTGGGGCGATTAACCAGCCTCCAATGCGTTCTCCAGGCGTTGCGGTCATGAACTCTCCCATAATCTGCGCGAAATGTTGTACAGCCAGTTGGCAGGGCGGAGAGTATATAACATTTCGCGCGGATGGCTACTTTCTTATAAAACGTAACGCCATACGGACTTAGGCACTTCGCCGACGTTGAACAAACGACCACCGGAGACCAGCTCCGCACGGCGATGGTCAGCGGCGCGATACATATTAATGATGTCCTGATTATCCGACAGGGTGTAGTTCAGATGGTCAAACAGTTTTTCCAGGCTCTCAAGCGAATTGATCTTGCGAAATTTTAATAAATAGTCCTGAACTGTCATATTAATAAGTTTCCATATAAAAGTGAGTAATACCAGTTAAGGTAATTCGTTCGAATAATAAACGGATTAATAAAGACGTAAACAGCCCACTCAGGTAACGCGACGAAATTAGGAGTTTTCTTTGCTGAAATTCAGGCATCAGACGATGCCTGGAAGAGAAGGTTAACCGTGTTCACCAGGGCTGGCAATAAGTAACTGACATATTATGTCACTCTTTATTGCAGTAACCGGTTACTTAGGTTGAGCGACGGTGACAGGCTCCGGCGGCTGGTAGTTATCGATATGGCTGGCAACGCCCAGCAAAATGACCGAAACCCCAAGGACAATCCATCCCGCTAATTCAATGATTCGATTAATAATTGACGTCATGATACGTAATTGTACTTTATCCATAAAGACAGGGCGCAAATGTTACAGCGACGTTTCCCTGACGGCAAGGGCTTTGGGAACGGTTCCCTTAAACAAAATCAGTAGGTTAATACTATGTAACAAAAACAATCCGTATAACCTGCTATTTTACGTCATAGGGCACATTATTAATCCGTGGTAATGCCAGGCTAGCCAGTGTGAAATAAGAACGTCATAACAGAGGATGGCACTATGAGTGATAATATCCGCGTTGGGCTTATCGGTTACGGGTACGCGAGCAAAACGTTTCATGCGCCTCTGATAGCCGGGACGCCGGGCATGGCGCTGGCGGCGGTATCCAGCAGCGACGCTACAAAAGTCCATGCCGACTGGCCTTCCGTGCCGGTTGTCTCAGAGCCGAAACATCTTTTCAACGATCCCAATATTGATTTAATCGTCATCCCCACGCCGAACGATACCCACTTTCCGCTGGCAAAGGCCGCGCTGGAAGCCGGGAAACATGTGGTTGTCGATAAACCCTTCACCGTGACACTGTCACAGGCGCGCGAGCTGGATGCCCTAGCAAAGAGTCTGGGCAGGCTGCTGTCGGTGTTTCATAACCGCCGCTGGGACAGCGATTTTCTGACGGTAAAACGGCTTCTCAGTGAAGGCACGTTAGGGGAGATCCTCTTTTTTGAATCCCACTTTGACCGTTTTCGTCCGCAGGTACGAAACCGCTGGCGCGAGCAGGCCGGCCCTGGCAGCGGCATCTGGTATGATTTAGCCCCGCATCTGCTGGATCAGGCCGTCAATCTTTTTGGCCTTCCGGTGAGCATGACGGTCGATCTGGCCCAGCTCAGACCCGGGGCGCAGACAACCGATTACTTCCACGCGGTGCTCAGTTACCCGCAGCGGCGGATTGTGCTGCACGGTACGATGGTCGCGGCTGCAGAATCTGCCCGCTATATTATTCACGGCACGCGCGGGAGCTACGTGAAGTTTGGTCTCGACCCGCAGGAAGACAGGCTGAAAAACGGTGAGCGTCTGCCGCAGGAAGACTGGGGCTATGATATGCGCGACGGCGTCGTCACGCGGGTGGAAGGCGAGGAGCTGGTCGAAGAGACCTTGCTGACGATACCGGGTAACTATCCGGCGTATTATGCCGCTATCCGCGATGCGCTAAACGGCACGGGGGAGAACCCGGTTCCGGCCAGCCAGGCGATACAGATTATGGAGCTGATTGAGCTGGGCATCGAATCTGCCAAACATCGCGCCACGCTCTGTCTGGCATAAGTTTTGACGTTGTTGTAGGCCGGGTAAGGCGTAGCCGCCACCCGGCAAAAGGGTTTACGCGGTTGCCACCTTATCCCGCAGAGCCTGCTTCTCCGCAGGCGTCAGGAAGGCGATCTCCAGCCCGTTAATCTGCGCCTGACGGATCTGCTCGCGGCTCAACCCCGCCTGCGGAGCTGCGATGTTGTACTCGTGGATGATATCCACGCCCTGAACCGCCGGATCGTCCGTATTCAGAGAGGCCAGCACGCCGTGTTCAAGGAACGTTTTCAGCGGGTGCTGCGACAGCGATGCTACGGTGCTGGTCTGAATGTTAGACGTCAGGCATGACTCAATACCGATACGCTGCTCCGCCAGGAAATCCATCAGCGCGCGATCTTCGACTGCCTTCACGCCGTGACCAATACGCTCTGCGCCCAGCTCGCGGATGGCCTGCCAGATGCTTTCCGGGCCAGCCGCTTCACCCGCATGTACGGTAATGTGCCAGCCGGCATCGCGCGCGCGGTTGAAGTGGGAGAGGAACAGGCTACCCGGGAAGCCCAGTTCGTCACCGGCGAGGTCGACGGCGGTGATGGCATCACGATGGGCCAGCAGCGCCTCCAGCTCCTGCAGGCAGGCGGCTTCACCGAACGTACGGCTCATGATGCCGATCAGGCGGGCCTGAACGTCGAAGGTTTTACACCCTTCGCGGACGCCTTCAATGACGGCTTCCACCACGCCTGCAACGGGCAGGTTGTGGGTCATCGCCATATAGCCCGGCGAGAAGCGCAGCTCGACGTAGTGCAGGCCGTTGCGGGCGGCATCTTCGATGTTCTCAAACGCCACGCGGCGGCAGGCATCCAGCGACGCCAGCATCTTCACGCCCCAGTCGAGTTTGCTCAGGAAGCTCACCAGGTCCGGTTCATTAGAGGTCACCTGTACGTGAGGGATCAAGGACTCAAGGGTCTGAGCAGGAAGCGTTAAATTGAACTGGCGGCCAAGATCGAGGATGGTTTGGGCACGAATGTTACCGTCAAGGTGACGATGAATATCAGTTAAAGGCAGGCGTGTATCAATCATGGTCGCACTCTTTTCTGGTTAAAGTGCGCCATATTATAAAAACAAAACGGGGTAAAAAGCTATTTGCGCAAGGGAATATTCCGTTGCGCAAGTTAATTACAGGAGCGTGTTAATCCCGGCGATGAGGCGTTGAACTCCTTGCTCCAGCTTGCTGCGGGGGCAGCCCGCATTTAAGCGCACGAAGCCATATCCCTCTTTCCCGTAGGTATATCCCGGCATGATGGCGACTTTTTGCTGATCGATCAGCACTTTTTGCAGCGCCCGATCGTCAATGTTCAGTGGGCGCAGATCGATCCAGGCCAGATAGGTCGCTTCCGGTGGCTGCCAGTTCAGTTTCGGAAAAGCGCGGTTTACTTCCTGCGCAATATACGACAAATTCCCTTCGAGATAACCCCGCAGGGCATCCAGCCACGGCTCCCCCTGCTGGTAGGCGGCGATATGCGCCGTCAGCGCCAGCACGGAAGGGGAAGAGAGCCCGTCCCGTCCTTTTAGCGCGCTGAGATAGCCGTTACGGCTCTCTACGTTGCCGATCAGGCCGTAAGCCCCGGTCAGCGCCGGAATGTTAAAGCTTTTCGAGCCGGAGGTCAGAAGCGCCCATTTGCCCCGCGCCACGGCGTTCCACGGCGTGTGACGATGTTCTCCCCACACCATGTCCATATGGATTTCATCGCTGATAACCGCCACGTCATAGCGTGCGCACAGTTCCGCCATGTGCGTCAGCTCATCCCGCGTCCAGACCTTGCCGGTCGGGTTCTGCGGGCTGCACAGCAGTAAAATTTTGTTTTCCGGTTTCGCCAGCGCCGCTTCGAGGGCCGCCATATTGCCCTGCCAGCCTGCAGCCTGCTTTTCCATCTCAACCGCCACAACACGACGCGCGTTACCCTCTATGGCTTTATAAAACGCATCGTAAGCCGGGGTGTGCACCACCACGCCGTCGCCGGGGGTTGACCAGAGGCGTATCAGTTCAGAGACCATGTAGATGACTGACGGACCATAAACCACGCTTTCAGTATCAATCCGGCTGTTAAAACGCTGCTGGAACCAGTGCGCGACGGCGGCGAGAAACTCGTCGTTTTTCCAGCGGCTATAGCCAAACACGCCGTGATGAATGCGCTGATGCAGCGCGTCGATTATGCAGGGGGCGGTGGCGAAATCCATATCCGAGATGGTGAAGGGCAGCAGATCGTCCGCGCCAAAACGGTCGGCGACGTAGTCCCACTGCGTACACCAGGTGCCGTGTCGATCCACGACGGTGGAGAAATCAAACATGCTTTAATCCTTAACGTAAAACCCCCTCATGGTGAGGGGGCGGAGGCATCAGGCTTCTACTGTTCGCATCAGGGTTGCCAGCTCATCTTTCACTGACTGTACCTGCGGGCCGATAACCACCTGCAAATTGTGCTGATTTAACTGTACCACGCCGATGGCCCGGTTGGCTTTCAGGGCGTTGGTATCCACTTTTGATATATCCGCCACCGACAAACGCAGGCGGGTAATGCAGTTATCCAGCGAGGTGATGTTATCCGCACCGCCCAGCGCCGCCAGAATGGCAGGGGTGTTGTAGCCGGATTTACCCACGGTACCGGCAACCGCCTGTTCCACGCTGGTGGCCGTATCGGTATCGCGGCCTGGCGTTTTCAGGTTAAAGCGGGTGATGGCGAAGCGGAAGATCCCGTAGTACACCACGAACCAGATTGCCGCCACGACCGGCACCAGATACCACTTGGTGGAGAGGCCGTGCAGGATCCCGAAGACCACGAAGTCAATCACGTTGCCGTCGGTGTTACCGATGGTGACGCCCAGCACCGCCATCACGGTAAAGCCCAGACCGGTCAGCACAGCGTGAATCAGATACAGCACCGGCGCAACGAACAGGAACAGGAACTCGATAGGCTCGGTGGTCCCGCCCACGACGCAGGCGATCACGCCGGAAATCAGCAGGCCTTTAATTTTATGACGGTTTTCCGGACGCGCGCAGTGGTACATCGCCAGTGCGGCACCCGGCAGGCCGCCGAGGAAGGCCGGCATTTTACCCTGAGACAGGAAGCGGGTGGCGCTTTCGGAGAAGCCGTGTGTCGTCGGGCAGCTCAGCTGCGCCTGGAAGATGGTCAGCGCACCGCTCACGTCGTGACCGCACACCTCCATCGTCCCGCCCGCTTCGGTGAAGCGAATCAGGGCCACCAGGATATGCTGCAGGCCAAACGGCAGCAGCAGACGCTCGCCGGTACCGAAGATCATCGGACCGAAATCTCCCGCGCCGTTGATGATGCGGCCAATGCCGTTGATGCCCATCGCGAAAACTGGCCAAATCAGCGGAATGATCAGACCAAACAGGCCCATCACCACCAGGGTGATAATCGGTACAAAGCGGGTACCGCCGAAGAAGGCCAGGGCATCCGGCAGACGGATATTGTGGAAGCGTTCGTGCAGCATCCAGATAATCACCCCAGCGATCACCGCCCCGAGGATCCCTGTATCAATAGACTGGATACCAATCACGCTCTGAATGTTGTTAGCTTTCAGCACGGCAGCGTCAGTGGTCGGCAGAATGCCTTTCGCCGTCAGCCAGAAGTTAACCGCGAGGTTCATCACCGCGTAACCCACAAAACCGGCAAACGCCGCGACGCCTTTGTTCTCGCGGGCCAGGCCCAGCGGGATAGCAATACAGAACATCACGGGCAGGAAACTAAACGCGAAGGAGCCGACTTTACTCATCCAGATAAAGATCGCCTGCAGCACGGGGGTGCCGAGGAACGGGATCAGCGTGATGACGTCTTTACTGCTGAGGGAGCTGCCGATACCCAGCATGATCCCGCAGAACGAGAGGAGTGCCACGGGCAGCATAAAGGTTTTACCCAGTTGCTGGAAAAATTCCCACAGCGATATTTTTTGTGCTGCTTTCGCCGTCATAAAACGACTCCTTTATTGTTAAAATCAGTTTGTCTGCTTCAATGCTGCGAGAAGATAAAACGTTTTATCAAAGTTTAGTGCGCGCTAAATCACATTCTCAGGCTTTGACTGGTAGTATAAAGATAACGTATTGATAAAACGTTTTACCGATCTCATTTTTCAGGGAGTCACTCCAGGACATGGCTGTAGCGAAGAAAGTCACCATCAACGATGTCGCGCTGGCGGCGGGGGTTTCCGTCAGCACCGTTTCTCTGGTACTGAGCGGAAAAGGGCGCATCTCTCCCGCGACCGGTCAGCGGGTGAACGAGGCGGTTGAACAGTTGGGCTTTGTGCGTAACCGCCAGGCGTCGGCGTTGCGCGGTGGGCAAAGCGGGGTGATTGGCCTGATTGTTCGTGACCTGACGTCACCGTTCTATGCGGAGTTAACCGCCGGCTTAACCGAAGCGCTTGAAGCGCAGGGGCGGATGGTCTTTCTGCTGCATGGCGGTCGCGAGGCCGATCAGCTGCTTTCCCGGCTCGATATGCTGCTGAACCAGGGGGTGGACGGGGTGATCGTCGCCGGAGCATCGGGCGTGGGCAGTGAACTGTGCGAGCGCGCCGCCGAAAAAGGCGTGCCGCTGGTGTTTGCCTCGCGCGCCAGCTACCTCGACGAAGCCGATACGTTGCGCCCGGATAACATGCAGGCCGCGCAAATGCTGACCGAGCATCTTATTCGTCGTGGGCATCAGCGCATTGCCTGGCTGGGCGGTAAAAGCTCGTCCCTCACCCGCGCCGAGCGGGTCGGCGGCTATTGTGCGACGCTGATTAAATACGGCCTGCCGTTCCACAGCGAGTGGGTCGTGGAGTGTGAATCCAGCCAGAAGATGGCGGCGGAAGCGATAGGCGCGCTGCTGCGAAGCAGCCCGACCATCAGCGCCGTGATTTGCTATAACGATGTGATCGCCATGGGCGCCTGGTTTGGCCTGATCCGCGCCGGGCGCCAGAGCGGCGAGGGCGGGGTGGAAACCTTCTTCGGCCACCAGGTGGCGCTGGGGGCGTTCGCCGACGTCGGGGAAAACGCCCTCGACGACCTGCCGATCGTCTGGGCCACCACCCCTGCGCGGGAGATGGGTTACACCCTGGCGGACAGAATCATGCAGCGTATCGACAATACGGATGTACAGGCCGGGCACCAGATTGTGGCGGCGCGGTTAGTGACGGTGAAATAATATCGCCCGTCGGCGCTGCGCTGGCCCGGAATCGTAGGCCGGGTAAGCGTCAGCGCCACCCGGCAATAAAAAACCCCTCATGCGAGGGGTTTTGACGTTTACTGCTGAGGCGCCGCCGGTTCGGCTGGCGCTGCCGGTTCAGCCGGTTCCGGCATCCCCAGAGCAGGCATACCAAACATGCCGACGAAGTCTTCCAGCGGCATTTTGTCGCCGTTGAGCGTGACCTGGCCGTTGGCGTACTGCAGGCTGGTGGAAATCGTGTTGTTGTCCACCTTCGTGATGCGGAACATCTGGCCCATTGCCGCCAGACCTTTCACCTGCTGGTTCGCCAGCTTGCCGGCATCTTCATCGCCGTAGCCTTCCAGTTTCGCAATCTGGGTCATAAACTCGGTCGCCATATCCATCGGGATGGTCAGCTTGCTGTCGAGCGACTTCACGCTGCGATCCACTTCCTGCGCCAGCGTCTGCGGTTCACCCGTTGCAGTGGCCGGATCTTTCAGGAACAGA
Organism: Enterobacter sp. TCD1-1; assembly: GCF_020567405.1. NCBI lineage: Bacteria > Pseudomonadati > Pseudomonadota > Gammaproteobacteria > Enterobacterales > Enterobacteriaceae > Enterobacter > Enterobacter sp. TCD1-1. The sequence goes on from NZ_JAJCXF010000001.1 coordinate 1,102,714, forward strand.
GACAGGTTGAAGCTGGTTTCGCCTTTGCTGTTTTTCCAGCTCAGCGGCGCAACGGTGATCACCGGCTCGCCTTTCAGCAGGATCGGCAGGTTGTTGAACAGTACCGCCATCGCCTGCTGCTGGTACACTTCCGGATTCTGCTGCAGTGCGGTATCGGTCAGCAGCGCCTGGCTCTCTTTGCTGTATTTCTGGCTGAATTCGTGCCACGCCTGGCCGTCGATATTGCCGATCTTCAGCGACAATTTGCCGGTGCCCAGATCCTGATTCTGTACTTTCAGGCTCTTCAGCGTGTAATCCAACTGGGTATTAATGCTCTTACCGTCTTTGGACACGTCGGATTTTCCGTTCACGTCCATGCCTTCCAGCACGGCCATCTCTTTCCCTTCAACCGCAATGGCAACTTTATCGAGAGACAGTTTCTGATCGCCGATACGCTCTTTGAAATCGGTCATGCGGCTGTTGCCGTCGGCTTTCAGGTTGTTGAAGGTGAGCTGAACTTTTTGATTGTATTCGTTCACGGCATTGACCAGGCCGCTTTCCGCTTCACCCGTCAGGGAGAACACGTTCCCGTCGCGGTCCGCGTCAAGTTTGAAGTGACCGCCGCTAAAAGCGACTTTCTCATTCTCTTTCTCGTAGTTCAGCGCTTTCAGGGCAATATCAGAACTCGTGTCACCGGCATAGCTGATGCGGGTGTCGATCTCGAAAGGGGAGGTATTTTTGGCCAGGTCGAACAGCGGTTTGGTGACGTCGTTATTCACCAGGACCGTGTGAACGGACGCCATCGACGGGATCAGATTAAAGGACTTCAGCTGCGCCAGCGGGAATGGACCGTGGCTTACCACTTCATCCAGCACCACGCTCTGGCCCGGTTTCAGCCAGCCGTTCTCCGTACCGGCAACCGGCTTCACCACAACCTGCATACGGCTGGTAAACACACCGCGCTCATAGTTCTGGTAGCTCAGCTCAAGGCCCGCTTCCGGCGCGCTACGCTTAATCTCTCCGTTAGCCTGCGCCACCATCTCAGCCAGACGGCCTTCCAGCTGTTTCCCGGTAAACCAGGAGGCACCCGTCCAGACCACGCCTAACGCTACAATCACTCCTACCGCTACGACCGATTTTTTCATTGCGACTATCCCTAAAATGAAACCAGGCGGTAAAAACCGCCTGGAGATATTAAGCCTGCAACTAGCTTAGCAAGAGTTGTTAAAAAAATCAGTAAGTCCCTAATACCCGTCATACTTCAAGTTGCCTGTGCGTTGGCTTTCCTCGCTCACCCCAGTCACGTACTTATGTACGCTCCTGGGGATTCGCTGCGTCGCCGCCTTCATGCAACTCGAATTATTTAGGGTATAGCTTATTGAAAACGCGCGCCAGACGACCGGTGCCGCTTACGCTGACCGGAGACTCATTGGCTGCAACGAATGCTGACTCACCGGGCTTAAGCACCAGATACTGTTCGCCTTTGCGCAGCGTCGCTTCGCCTTCCACGCAGAACAGGATCGCCGCGCTCTCCTGAGCGACCGACGTTTCGGCGCTGCTCAGGTCGTGCAGGGAGAAGGCAAAATCGTCCACCGGAATCGGGAAGTCCAGCTCCGCGCCGTTTTTCACTGGCTGAGTCAGCAGCTCTGCGGCAGGTTTCGCCACAAACTTCACGTTGGCAACCAGCTCGGGGATGTCGATGTATTTTGGCGTCAGGCCCGCGCGCAGCACGTTATCGGAGTTGGCCATCACCTCCAGCGCCACGCCCTGAAGGTAGGCGTGCGGGGTTTCAGCGAACAGGAACATTGCTTCACCCGGATTCAGCTTCACCACGTTCAGCAGCAGAGGGGAGAACAGGCCGCTGTCGTCCGGATAGAATTCGGAAATCAGACGGATGGTCTCCCACGGTTCACCTTGCTGGCTGTCCAGGGCGGCTTTCAGTACCGCCAGCGCGTGGGACTTCTCTTCACCCTGCATATTCAGCAGGCTGGCAAACAGCTGGCTCAGCGCGTCGGCATTCGGGTTTTCAAGGAAATGCGCGATAGCGTTATGGGCACCCGCGACCGGCTGCAGCAGGGAGATAATTTCTGAAAACTCGCGGAATGCGTTCATCGCCAGGAACGGCGTCAGCGCGAACACCAGCTCCGGCTTGTGGTTAGGATCTTTGTAGTTACGCTCGGCGGCGTCTAACGGAATACCTGCCGCGTTCTCTTTCGCAAAGCCGATTTCAGACGCTTGCTTGTTCGGGTGAACCTGGATGGAGAGCGGCTGGTCTGCGCACAGCACTTTAAACAGGAACGGCAGTTCGCCAAAGCGCTGAGCCACCTTGTCGCCCAGCAGCGCGGCTTTATCGGCCTCTATTACGTCACGCAGGCTGCGCACCTGGCCGCTGGCGTCTTCAATTTTTGAGCTGCTCTTCGGGTGCGCCCCCATCCACAGTTCTGCCATCGGCAGGTTGTTCGGGTTCGCGATACCGTAGAGATCCGTTAACGCAGTTTTACTTCCCCAGGCGTAGTTCTGCACTGAGTTAATGAGTTTTTGCATTATCAAGCCCTGATTCAATGATGGAATTAACTCCGGGTATTAAAGCAATAAACCACATGGAAGTAACCTGTGGATGTAAAAAGTCGTACTAGTCTCAGTTTTTGTTAAAAAATTGTGTAGGATAAGCTGACTCGCTTTTAAGCCGGGCAGCGGAACATCTGCCCTGAATAAACAGACCGAAGCAGTAAGTGAGAGAACAATGTCGAATAAACCCTTCCATTATCAGGATCCTTTTCCCCTCAGTAAGGATCAGACCGAGTATTACCTGTTAACCCGCGATCACGTCTCCGTCTCTGAGTTTGAAGGACAAGAGATCCTCAAGGTGGATCCGCAGGCGCTGACGCTGCTGGCGCAGCACGCTTTCCACGACGCCTCGTTTATGCTCCGTCCTGCCCATCAGCAGCAGGTGGCCGATATTCTGAGTGACCCGGAAGCCAGCGAAAACGATAAGTACGTTGCCCTGCAGTTCCTGCGTAACTCCGATATCGCGGCGAAAGGCATTCTGCCAACCTGTCAGGATACCGGTACGGCGATCATCGTCGGTAAAAAAGGCCAGCGCGTCTGGACCGGCGGCGGTGATGAAGCGGCGCTGGCGCACGGTGTTTATAACACCTACACCGAAGACAACCTGCGCTATTCGCAAAACGCCGCGCTGGACATGTACAAAGAGGTCAACACCGGCACCAACCTGCCAGCACAGATTGACCTCTACAGCGTCGACGGTGATGAGTACAAATTCCTCTGTATCGCCAAAGGCGGCGGTTCGGCCAACAAAACCTATCTCTATCAGGAAACCAAAGCGCTGCTTACCCCGGGCAAGCTGAAGAACTACCTGGTTGAGAAGATGCGCACCCTCGGCACCGCGGCGTGCCCGCCGTACCATATCGCGTTTGTGATTGGCGGTACCTCGGCGGAAAGCACGCTGAAAACCGTGAAGCTGGCCTCAACCAAATACTACGACGGCCTGCCTACCGAAGGTAACGAGCACGGGCAGGCGTTCCGCGACGTGCAGCTTGAGCAGGAGCTGCTGGAAGAAGCGCGTAACCTGGGCCTCGGCGCGCAGTTTGGCGGCAAATACTTCGCTCACGACGTGCGCGTGATCCGTCTTCCGCGTCACGGCGCTTCCTGCCCGGTCGGGATGGGCGTCTCCTGCTCTGCGGATCGCAACATCAAAGCGAAGATCAACCGCGAAGGCGTGTGGATCGAAAAACTGGAAAACAACCCGGGTAAATACATTCCGGAAGCGCTGCGTAAAGCGGGCGAGGGGGAAGCGGTTCGCGTTGACCTGAACCGTCCGATGAAAGAGATCCTGGCGCAGCTGTCTCAGTATCCGGTTTCGACCCGTCTCTCCCTCAACGGCACGATTATCGTGGGCCGTGACATCGCGCACGCGAAGCTGAAAGAGCGCCTGGACAACGGCGAAGGGCTGCCGCAGTACATTAAAGATCACCCGATCTACTACGCGGGCCCGGCGAAAACGCCTGAAGGTTACGCCTCTGGCTCGTTAGGCCCGACTACGGCTGGCCGTATGGACTCGTACGTCGACCAGTTGCAGGCCAACGGTGGCAGCATGATCATGCTCGCGAAAGGCAACCGCAGCCAGCAGGTGACGGACGCCTGCCACAAGCACGGCGGCTTCTACCTCGGCAGCATCGGCGGCCCGGCTGCGGTTCTGGCGCAGGGCAGCATCAAGAGCCTGGAGTGCGTGGAATACCCGGAACTGGGTATGGAAGCGATCTGGAAAATTGAAGTGGAAGATTTCCCGGCGTTTATCCTCGTGGATGACAAAGGCAACGACTTCTTCAAGCAGATCCAGTCGTCCCAGTGTTCGGCGTGTGTGAAGTAATTCTGTAAATTGCCGGGTGGCGCTGACGCTTACCCGGCCTGGATTCTCGTAGGTCGGGTAAGGCGCAGCCGCCACCCGACACCAAAAAGAGCGCACAAAGCGCCATAACGTTTCTCAGAAGTCATCAATACTTATCTCTTAAGCATGTGAGCAATCCCGACAGTGTTATCAAGGAGAAAGTAATGACAACGGTACGCCATGAGAAAGACTCGATGGGCGCCATCGACGTCCCGGCTGACAAGCTATGGGGCGCGCAAACCCAGCGTTCGCTGGAGCATTTCCGTATCTCGACTGAAAAAATGCCCGTCTCGCTGATTCAGGCGCTGGCCCTCACCAAACGTGCGGCCGCAAAAGTGAACCAGGATTTAGGCCTGCTGGCGGCAGACAAGGCCACCGCCATCATAAATGCCGCCGACGAAGTGCTGGCGGGCAAGCATCCCGACGAATTCCCTCTCGCCATCTGGCAGACCGGTTCCGGCACCCAAAGCAACATGAACATGAACGAAGTGCTGGCGAACCGGGCAAGCGAACTGCTGGGCGGCGTGCGCGGCATGGAGCGTAAGGTTCATCCGAACGATGACGTCAACAAGAGCCAGAGTTCTAACGACGTCTTCCCCACGGCCATGCACGTGGCGGCGGTGATTGCTATTCGCGAACAGCTTATCCCACAGCTTAACGTCCTGAAATCTACGCTCAACGAGAAGGCGCAGGCCTTCCGCGACATCGTCAAAATTGGCCGTACGCACCTGCAGGACGCCACGCCGCTGACGCTCGGCCAGGAGATTTCCGGCTGGGTGGCGATGCTGGAACACAACCTGAAGCACATTGAGAACAGCCTGCCGCACCTGGCGGAGCTGGCGCTCGGCGGCACGGCGGTGGGCACCGGATTAAACACCCATCCTGAGTATGCGGTGCGCGTGGCGGAGGAGCTTGCGGCCATTACCGGACAGCCGTTCGTCACGGCGCCCAACAAGTTCGAAGCGCTGGCGACCTGCGATGCGCTGGTCCACACCCACGGCGCGCTGAAAGGGCTGGCGGCGTCGCTGATGAAAATCGCCAACGACGTGCGCTGGCTGGCCTCGGGCCCGCGCTGCGGCATCGGTGAAATCAGCATTCCGGAAAACGAGCCGGGCAGCTCCATCATGCCGGGTAAAGTCAACCCGACCCAGTGCGAAGCCATGACCATGCTCTGCTGTCAGGTACTGGGCAACGACGTGGCCGTTAACCTGGGCGGTGCATCCGGCAACTTTGAGCTGAACGTCTATCGCCCGATGGTCATCCACAACGTTCTGCAATCGATTCGTCTGCTGGCGGACGGCATGGAGAGCTTTAACGAACACTGCGCGGTGGGGATCGAGCCAAACCGCGAGCGCATCAGCCAGCTGTTAAATGAGTCGCTGATGCTGGTGACCGCGCTCAATACCCACATTGGCTACGACAAAGCCGCCGAGATCGCCAAAAAAGCGCATAAGGAGGGGCTGACGCTGAAAGCCTCCGCCCTGGCGCTGGGCTATCTGACGGAGGCGGAGTTCGATGCCTGGGTGCGCCCTGAAGCGATGGTCGGCAGTCTGAAATAATCAACTCGCCACGTACAGGTGCAGCCGCGGAATAATCAGCTGTAGCGGCTGCGCCTGGGGTCGGTAACGGTGCTGGACATTTTCAGCATCGTAATTCAGCAACTCACCAATATCCGGCACGATAGCCCCCTGATCGGCATCATAGAGCGCAATCAGCGGCGTTGGACAGGCATACTGCACCTGTTTTTGCTGGCCGGAATACCAGACGCGGGCGATAGGCTGAACCTTCACCGGGCGCTTAATTTTGAGGCGCGTATCCGCCGGTAGCGAGGCGATGCTGTGGTACTCCTGCTCCAGGCGCTCAATCCACTGCTCACGCGACCACGGCGCGACGGTGCGTGGCGCCTTGAGGCTTTTTTCCAGCTGCGCCAGGATCTCATCCCGGGTGAAGTTTTTAATGATGTGCTTATTCGCCCAGCCGAAGCGCAGCGTGGCGGGGTGGCGCAGTACCGTCAGCGTACGATAGGCATTCAGCGTAATTAACCCCGGAAGCTGACGGTGGACCCATTCAAACCGGGCGGCAGGGGCCAGGCCCGACTCCTCGGTAACGATCTTCTCAAATGCCGCTTTCAGGCTGTTGATATGGGCAATCTGGCTTTCCAGCGCCTCGCGCGCGGCGGCATCGGTTTGCAGGCAGATCACGCCCGGCAGCCGCACGGCCGCCTTGCTGCTGCGCTGTTCAGACTGCTGCTGGATAAAAAGATGGCGATAGTGTTTCATCGCCAGTTCCAGCGCGGCCTTGCCGATGTGCTGCTTCACGTCGATGGTGTCCAGCGGATCGTGCTCGGCCCCTTTGACCACCTCGGGCAGGGTAAAAACGCGCGCGGCCAGCAGGCGGCAGGTCTGCAAACGTTCTGTCAGGGTCAGCAGCTCGTGTTCTATTTCCCGAAACGTGCTGTTCAGCCGTTCAATAAGATCGTAGGTCGCCATAAGTACCCTCATTAGTTACAACATACTTATCATATAGCACAGCACGCCGGGTCAGGCCAGCGTGCGGTTGAGGTCAGGCAGGAACGGGAAGGGCGATGTTATGGTATACCGGCCAGCTAAAGCAGAAGCGCGCGCCGCCAAGCTCGCTCTCCTCGCAATGCACCGTGCCGCCCATTGCCTGCGCGATAGAGTAGACAATCGCCAGCCCCAGACCACAGCCTCCGGTGGCGCGATCGCGGCTGGGGTCGAGGCGGACAAATGGTTCAAACACGGTTTCGCGTGCCTCCGGCGCAATCCCCGGCCCGTCATCCTCTACCGTCAGGCTGGCCTGACTGCCCTGCAAATCCAGCCCAATCTGTAGCGTACTTTCGCTGTAGCGCATGGCGTTGTTCATCAGATTGTCCAGCACGCGTTCCATCAGGCGCATATCGAGTGCTCCGTAGTCACCCGGCGTAACGCGCGTCAACAGCGTACGCTGCGGGTTCACGCTCTGAACGTCGTCAATGTGGGTTTGCAGCCACGCGGGCAGATCCGGCGTGCTGAGATTCAGTTCGTTTTGCGGACGATCGAGGCGCGCGTAGGTCAGCAGCTCCTCAATCAGCGCCTCAAGCTGGCCAATGTCGCGGTTAAGCGCCTGAGACTCAGCTTCTGTCAGATTCTCACTCATCTCCAGACGATAGCGCAGGCGCACCAGCGGCGTGCGCAGCTCGTGCGCAATCCCGTCGATGAGCTGTTTCTTACTGGCGATAAGGGCATTGATGTTATCGGCCATCTGGTTAAAGGCCACGCCCAAACGTTCAAAGCTGGAACCGCTGTCGAAGTGAATGCGCTCGGTAAAGTGTCCCTCACCAAAACGCTGCGCGGCGGATTCCAGCTTCAACATGTCCTGCCAGTGCGGGCGCATCCAGATAAAAACCGGAAACGCGAGTGAAATGGCGATAAAGGCCATCAGCGCCATGTCCAGCAGGCGCATCTGATGCAGATAATAGAGATAGGGCACCGGCCCGACGGCCAACACGTAATGGCTGCGCGGAATGCGCTGAATAAAGGTGTATTTCTCATCCAGCGCGACGATATCCCCGTCGCGCAGACGCTGCATGGCGGGCGGGTCCAGATCGAAATCTTTCAACGGCTCGATGCGTAAATCAAATGAAAGATTGAGATCCAGCTCTTTCAGGGTTTTCGCCCAGTCGTGTGGCGGGATCTCTCTCAGCTCGCTGCGCATCAGATAGAGCGAGCTTTTCATCAGGTCGTCCAGAGACTGCCTGCCCGCACGTTCGGCGGTAAATTTATAGACCAGCCCGACCAGCATGGTCATTACCAGGAAGCAGACAAACAGTAAAAGATAAAACTGCACAAACAGCTTTTTCATTGGATCTCACCGAAAAAACGCTATGTGCAGAATATACATGAAAACCCTTCGAGTTTTTCACGTCTGTCGAGCGTGTTACATGGCTTTCGCGCTGTTTTTTACCTTGGCGATGAGTTTTTCCGTCACGGCCAGGCCTTCTGCAATGTGCGTATCAATTACATCCGTCCCGTGTTCGCTGATGAGGTCCAGCAGTATTTCGTAAGACTGAATGAGTTCCAGCAGGTCAAAGAGCGCTTTTTGATCGGTGCGTGAGGGGGAGGCGTGGTTCAGGGTTGCCTGATTAACAATCCACTCAAGATTGGTTTTTATCGCTTCTACCTGACCGTAGCTATACATAATTCATAAGCTTAAATCCTCATTTCAAGATTTTTAGGAGAGATGTCGTGAAAGCTTCACGGCGAAAATGAGTAAAACAATCGCAAGAGCGGGGCGAGCTGAAGAAAGGAGAGTCGAGAAGGTAATTATGGAATAGTTCGCGTGCTTAGCAAGTTAATTGTTGCGCAAACGTAAAAATAAACGCCCGAAGAGAAGGCATCGTCGCGCAATGCCTTCATTTCGCACAGGTTATCTTATCCGGCGATCAGGTTTCCCACGCATGTGGGGCAAACAGATAGCCCTTGTTACGCACGGTTTTAATGCGGTAGGGCTCGGTGGCGTTATCCTGCAGTTTTTTGCGCAGACGCGAAATCGCCACGTCAACGCTGCGGTCCATTCCGTCATAGCTTACGCCACGCAGGTTTTTCAGCAGCGCGTCACGGTCCATGATCTGCCCGGCATGCGTTGCCAGCTCCCACAGCAGGTCAAAATCTGCGGTGGAAAGGGCGATAAGCTCGCCAGAGAGCAGCACCTGACGGTTAATCGGATCAATAGACAGCGTACCGAAGCGCATCGCTTTGTGCGGCGTCAGAGACGGCGCCGGTGCTTCACGTTCGATGCTGGCGTGCTGGCGTAAATGGAGGCGCAGGCGAGCGAGCAGGACGGCAGGCGGTGTGGTTTTCAGAATGTAATCATTGGCACCCATCTCCAGCGACAAAATATGGTTCATATCGCTGTCCAGTGAGGTGAGCAGGACGATAGGGCCCTCCCAACGGGCGCGCAGGTCCCGGCAGAGCGTCATTCCGTCTTTGCCTGGCAACATAATATCCAGCAATACCAGATCCGGGTTTTCACGGACGACCACCTCTTCGGCACGATCGCCGCGAGGTTCAACAATGACGTCCATATCATGTTTACCCAGATAGGCGGCGATCAGCTGCCCGACTTCGGGTTCGTCTTCAACATAAACAATCTTATTCATACAGCGTCTGTTTTCGTGAAAAAAGCCAACATACACCGCGAAACCTTAACCTTCCATTAATCTTTCAAAATTAACGCCGGTTCCGTTATTCTGGCTGATATTGTGAGTTGATTATTATAGGGAAAACGATGGGGCTGGTGATCAAAGCCGGGCTGGGCGCGCTGGTGGTGTTGCTGATTGGCATGCTGGCGAAAACGAAAAACTACTATATTGCCGGGCTGATCCCTCTCTTCCCGACCTTTGCGCTCATTGCCCACTATATCGTGGCATCTGAACGCGGTACGGAAGCGTTACGCACGACCATCGTGTTTGGCATGTGGTCAATCATTCCGTATTTTCTCTACCTGCTTTCGCTGTGGTATTTCACCGGTTTTCTGCGTCTCCCACTGGCGCTGAGCGGGGCGGTGGTCTGCTGGGGGCTCAGCGCCTGGCTGTTAATTTTCTTCTGGAGCCGCTTTCACTAACGCAGCGGTCGGCCGCCGTCCACGGCAAAGGTTCTGCCGGTGACGTAGCAACTGGTGAGCAGGTAATCCACGAGGTCGATGACCTCTTTCTCGCCCGGGGCAATTTTCATGAGCGACTTATTCAGCGCCTGCTGGCGATACTCCGCATCATCGTTTTCGTTGAATAAAATCATCGCCGGGGCGATGGCGTTCACCTTCACCTCGGGGGCGAGCTTGCGGGCAAACGAGCGGGTCATGTTATCCAGCGCGGCTTTACTGGCCGCATAGGCGATGTGCTTGTCGCTGCCGCGCTCCACCACATAATCAGTGAAGTGAATGATGTCGCCCGCAGCATGCCCGTGGCCGCGAAGCAGATCCTGCAGAGCATGGTTCAGCAGATAAGGGGTATTAACATGGATCTGCAACATGGCGGCAAGCGTTTCGCTGAGCGAGGTACCGGATTTCTCGGCCAGCCATGCGCTGGCGTTATGTATCACGGCGCGCAGCCCCGCAGTGGTGGATTTCACCTTTTCCGCAAAGGCCAGAATGCCTTCATCGGTTGAAAAATCAGCCTGAATGCAGACCGCCCCGGCTTTGCGTAACCCTTCAATCGACGGGTATTCCGTACGGTAGCTCACAATGACCGGATGGCGAAGGTTGAGAAAGTGATGGGCGAGAGCGAGGCCGATACGGCGGCCTCCACCGGTGATCAGTATGGGGCGAAGCGGTGCATTTCCCATCGTATTCTCCTTTACAGTTCAACAATGGGAAAGGCGATGCTATCCCACTAACATCCAGGTTGCCGGCACGGCAGCAACCAGTAAGAGTCCAATTAATGCCATTTCGCGGCGTTTCAGCGCGTTCTCCAGCTGATGCGTGCGGCGGGCGTAGATAAACACCAGCAGGCCCGGTGCGTACAGCACCACTGACAGCAGCAGATGCATAGGTCCGGAAGCATACAACAACCACAGGCCGTAAATACAGGCTCCGACACCCACGACATAATGCGCGGGGCGAGTGGCAATTTTTAACAAATACGCACCCACTAAGAAATAGGGTACCAGAATCATCTCCGAGGCGATGGTCAGCAGCGTGTTATAGTCTGAACCTGTGAGCCAGATCAGCACCAGGCAGATCTGAACGCTGATGTTGGTCAGCCAGAGTGAGGCAGACGGCGCGCTGTTTTTGTTTTGACGCGCAAACAGCCGTGGGAACGCCTTGTGCGTAGAGGCCAGGAAGGGCACTTCTGCCGCCATGATGGTCCAGCTCAGGTAGGCTCCGCAGACGGAGATAATAAGACCCGCCGCAATCACCACGTCGCCCCAGGGGCCGAGCATTTTCACCATCAGGCCTGCCATTGACGGGTTACGCATTTCAGCCAGTTCAGGACGCGCCACCACGCCCAGCGACAGCAGCGTTACCAGCAGATAGACCCCGAGCGCAGCCAGTACGGCCAGCAGCGTGGCGCGTCCTACATCGCGTTTATTTCGGGCCCGGGCAGAAACCACAACCGCACCCTCAACGCCGATGAATACCCACAGGGTAATCAGCATCGTGTTTTTCACCTGCTCCCAGACGGGGACGCCCAGCGCAACGCCGCTGAAATCGAGCTTAAACACGTCGAGACGGAACGCAATGAAGGCCAGAACGATAAACAGGCCGAGCGGAACCAGCTTCGCGAGCGTCGCCACCAGGTTAATGCTGGCGGCCGTTTGTACGCCACGCAGCACCAGCCAGTGGACGAACCACAGTAATACCGAAGCGCCCACAATAGACTGCCAGGTATTCCCGTCGCCAAAGAGGCGCAATTCAGGCGTATCGGTAAAGAAACTGAGCGCCGAGAAGACAATCACCAGATAGGAGACGTTGGCGATAACCGCACACAGCCAGTATCCCCATGCGGAACAGAAGCCAATCAGCTCGCCGAAGCCTTCACGGGCATAGGTGAAAATGCCGCCGTCCAGGTCCGGGCGAATGCGGGTCAGCAGCAGCATGGCGAAGGCCAGCAGCAATATTCCGACTCCCGTAATGCCCCAGCCAATGATGAGCGCAGACGGGCTGGCGACGGCCGCCATATTTTGCGGCAAACTGAATACGCCCGCACCCAGCATTGAGCTTAAAACGAGTGCAGTCAGAGCACTCAGGCCAAGTTTCTTTTCCATTGGCTTCCTGTTATGAAAGGTCAAAATCCAGAATAATTATTTCGCTCAGGCGCATAAAAATGGTGGATCACACTAAGGCGCGGGATTTTACGGAGTGTAACGAAAGCATGCAATGACGTGTGGCAGAAATTCAAAAAAAGTAACAAAAAAGGCGGCATTGCGCCGCCTTTCTTAAACGATTTTGTTACTTGTACAGGTCGGCGCTGATGGTCACGTTGTTTCCACGTTCCTGCCACTGGCGGGTGATGTGGTAGAACTTCGCCCCTTTCTTCGCCGCACGCTTCGCGACCTGGTAAGAGACTTCCGTCATGTTGCCGTAGTTGCCGGTAAATTTGATGCTGTCGAACGGCACCATCTGCGCGGCAGTGGCGTTGTTCAGCTCTTCAATTTTGGTACCGTCTGGCAGCGTAACCGAATAACGGCCACCTTTTGTGGACTGCGTTTCAAAGAAACGGCCCACTTCAGCGCTTGGCGCAGCCGTCGTTGCGACGCCTGGGATTTCCACTTTCTTCGCTTCTTCGCCACCTTTCGCTATCGCCGCGCGACCGGCTTCTGAGTTCGCCGGAATCGCATCCGGGCTCTGCAGAACACGTTTCTTCGCATCTTCTTTATAGATGAACGCGGTAATACGCTGGTTGCCGCCCTGGTTAGCATCGACCTGACGCACGATGTAGAACGAGTAGGCCCCTTTCTCTTTCGCGGCTTTGGTGATGGCATCGTTCACTTCAGGCTGGCTGCGGTAGAAGCCCTGAACGGTGACGGTGTCGTACGGTTCCAGCGCAATTGCCTGATCTTTCGGCAGTTCAACAACACCGTTGATCACGCGGTTTTTCGGTGCGTCAGCTTTTGGCGCGTTGTCTTTATACAGCGCAATAGTCACGCGCTGGTTACCGCTGTTGCCGTTATCAGACTGGTCAACAACATAAAACGATGCTGCCCCGTTTTTATCAGCGGCCTTTGATGCAGCGGCGACGGCGTCGCCAATAGAATTATAACGACCCACAATGACCTTATGGTCAAAAGGTTTTAACGCTGCCGCTTGCTCCGGCGTTAACTCTGTTGCGGCATTCGCAGACAGGGCGGTCGCGGAGAGAAGTGCGGACGCCAGGAGTGTGTTCTTAAGCTTCATAAAAATGATCCTTCGCCTTGCGCAAACCATGTACTGGTATTGTTGTTAATTTGAGACGGTTCCGATTATGGCATTTAAAACCCGTCGCTGTCTGCGCCATTTTTCACAGCCAGTGCTCACTGAATCACCTTATTCGATAACATTTAGTGATATGTTGAAAAAACACGCGTTTGACAAGTAAAACTGATAAAGCTTATGACTTTTACAAGTTAATTTAATGTTAATAAGTTGTTCTCTTATGGCGCTATATCATGTTTTTACCGCTTCGCTTGCGCGAATTATCGGTTCTGGCGATGAATTTAAGGTAAATATCACTGTCAGTGACGCCGATCGCTTATTTTTCACAGATAAAGTAAGAAATAGTGTTTTCTGGCGGTAGATCACGGCCGGTATTTTCAGTAGGTTATAGACAGTTTGTTACTGTTTTATTTTCCGGGGTGAATTGTGTCTCATTGCTTGTGTGATGGCGAAAAATGATACAAACCGCGGGCATTTATCGATAAACCATCATCAAAAACCGATGGAAGGGAAAACTATGCGTATTGGGGTACCAAAAGAACGGTTAGCCAATGAAACCCGCGTAGCGGCAACACCGAAAACGGTGGAGCAACTGCTTAAGCTGGGTTTTACCGTCGCGGTTGAAAGCGGCGCAGGCAAACTGGCGAGTTTCGATGACGAGGCCTTTATCCAGGCTGGCGCGGAAGTGGTGGACGGTGCCGACGTATGGCAGTCGCCTGTAATTCTGAAGGTCAACGCACCGGAAGAGAGTGAGATTGCGCTGCTGAATCCGGGCACCACGCTGGTGAGCTTTATCTGGCCTGCGCAAAATCCTGAGCTGATGGAAAAGCTGGCCGCGCGCGGCGTTACCGTCATGGCGATGGACTCCGTGCCGCGTATTTCGCGCGCCCAGTCGCTGGACGCCTTAAGTTCGATGGCAAACATTGCGGGCTACCGCGCCATCGTTGAAGCGGCCCACGAATTTGGGCGCTTCTTTACCGGTCAGATCACCGCGGCGGGTAAAGTCCCTCCTGCGAAGGTGATGGTGATTGGCGCGGGCGTGGCGGGACTTGCCGCCATCGGTGCGGCAAACAGCCTGGGCGCTATCGTGCGCGCGTTCGATACCCGTCCTGAAGTGAAGGAACAGGTCCAGAGTATGGGTGCCGAATTCCTTGAGCTGGACTTCAAGGAAGAAGCGGGCAGCGGTGATGGTTACGCGAAGGTGATGTCGGAAGCCTTTATCAAAGCCGAAATGGAACTTTTCGCCGCCCAGGCGAAAGATGTCGACATCATTGTCACCACCGCGCTTATCCCGGGCAAACCAGCGCCGAAGCTGATTACCCGTGAAATGGTTGACTCCATGAAGTCGGGCAGCGTGATTGTCGACCTGGCTGCGCAAAACGGCGGCAACTGCGAATATACCGTAGCGAATCAGGTGACCACGACCGCGAACGGCGTGAAGGTGATCGGCTATACCGATCTGCCGGGTCGCCTGCCGACCCAGTCTTCTCAGCTGTACGGCACTAACCTCGTCAACCTGCTGAAGCTGCTTTGCAAAGAGAAAGACGGCAACATCACCGTCGATTTTGACGATGTGGTGGTGCGCGGTGTGACCGTGGTGCGTGAAGGTGAAATTACCTGGCCTGCGCCGCCGATTCAGGTTTCGGCCCAGCCTCAGGCAGCGCCTAAAGCGGCGCCTGAGCCAAAAGAACCTGCCAAACCGGCTTCCCCGTGGCGCAAATACGCGATCATGGCGCTGGTGATTATTCTCTTCGGCTGGCTGGCTGACGTCGCGCCGAAAGAGTTCCTCGGCCACTTTACCGTCTTCGCGCTCTCCTGCGTTGTGGGCTACTACGTGGTGTGGAACGTCTCCCATGCGCTGCATACGCCGCTGATGTCGGTAACCAACGCCATCTCCGGGATCATCGTGGTGGGGGCGTTACTGCAGATTGGCCACGGCGGCTGGATCAGCTTCCTGAGCTTTATCGCGGTGCTGATCGCCAGTATCAATATTTTCGGTGGTTTCACCGTGACTCAGCGCATGCTGAAAATGTTTCGTAAAGGCTAAGGGGTAGCATATGTCTGGAGGATTAGTGACAGCCGCATACATTGTTGCTGCAATCCTGTTTATTTTCAGTCTGGCGGGGCTTTCCAAACACGAAACGTCTCAGCAGGGGAATAACTTTGGTATCGCCGGGATGGCGATTGCGCTGATTGCCACCATCTTCGGGCCGGATACTGGCAACGTAGCGTGGATCCTGGTGGCGATGATCATCGGCGGTGCGATTGGTATTCGCCTGGCGAAACGCGTTGAAATGACCGAGATGCCGGAGCTGGTGGCGATTCTGCACAGCTTTGTGGGTCTGGCCGCGGTGCTGGTGGGCTTCAACAGCTACCTGTACCACACGCCGGGTCTGGAACCGATTCTGGTGAATATTCACCTGACGGAAGTGTTCCTCGGTATCTTCATCGGTGCGGTCACCTTCACCGGTTCCATTGTCGCGTTTGGCAAGCTGCGCGGGAAGATTTCCTCTAAGCCGCTGATGCTGCCAAACCGCCATAAGCTGAACCTGGCGGCGCTGGTGGTGTCGTTTGTGCTGCTGGTGGTCTTCGTGCGTACCGAAAGCGTCGGTCTGCAGGTGCTGGCGTTGCTGGTGATGACTATCATCGCGCTGGCCTTCGGCTGGCATCTGGTGGCGTCCATCGGTGGTGCGGATATGCCAGTGGTGGTCTCCATGCTGAACTCCTACTCAGGTTGGGCGGCGGCGGCGGCGGGCTTTATGCTGAGCAACGACCTGCTGATCGTTACCGGTGCGCTGGTGGGTTCTTCGGGTGCGATCCTGTCTTACATCATGTGTAAGGCGATGAACCGCTCGTTCATCAGCGTCATTGCCGGTGGCTTTGGTTCTGACGGCTCGTCTACCGGTTCCGATGAGGAAGTGGGTGAGCACCGTGAGATCAGCGCGGAAGATACCGCCGAGATGCTGAAGAACTCGCACTCGGTCATTATCACCCCGGGCTACGGCATGGCGGTGGCACAGGCGCAGTATCCGGTGGCGGAAATCACCGAGAAGCTGCGCGCGCGCGGTATCAAGGTGCGCTTTGGTATTCACCCGGTGGCGGGGCGTCTGCCAGGCCACATGAACGTGCTGCTGGCGGAGGCGAAAGTGCCTTACGACATCGTGCTGGAGATGGACGAGATCAACGATGATTTCGCCGACACCGACACCGTGCTGGTCATTGGCGCTAACGACACCGTTAACCCGGCGGCGCAGGACGATCCACGTAGCCCAATCGCCGGGATGCCGGTTCTGGAAGTGTGGAAGGCGCAGAACGTGATCGTGTTTAAACGTTCAATGAATACCGGCTATGCCGGTGTGCAGAACCCGCTGTTCTTCAAAGAGAACACCCATATGCTGTTTGGCGATGCCAAAGCCAGCGTGGATGCGATTCTGAAAGCGCTGTAAGTTGCGTTGAAACGAAAAAACCGCCGAATCCGGCGGTTTTTTTATTGCCGGGTGGCGCTCACGCTTACCCGGCCTACGGTTTTGTAGGCCCGGCAAGCTTGCGCCGCCGGGCGTTAGGGGTCAATCGTCTTCCGGATCGTCGAGCTCAACCGGCGTCTGGTACTCATCCGGCTTGATAACCAGCAGGTCGCAGCGCAGATGGTCGATCACCTGCTCGGCGGTATTGCCGAGGAAGGCGGCAGAAATACCGGTACGGCCAATGGTACCCAGCACCACAATCCCCGCCTGCAGGTGTTCAGCCAGGTCCGGGATCACCTCTTCAGGCAGCCCTTTTTCCACGTGGGTCATTTTCTCATCGATGCTGAATTTCTGGCGCAGCGCTTTCATGGCCAGCAGATGCTGACCGCGGATCGCGTCGTTGTACACGCTCGGGTCAAATTCCGGCAGTTCAATGGCGATGTTAATCGGGGTGACCGGATAGGCGCCAACCAGATGCACTTCGGTATGATTGACCTGGTCGGCAAGCTGGATAGTCTCCTTCACCAGCTTCTCGTTCAGTGAATTGTGGTAATCCTCTTCGCTGGCGAGGTTTACCGCCACAACGGCTTTCCCGCCTTCAGGCCACGGCTGGTCTTTCACCATCCAGACCGGGCAAGGGCATTTACGCAGCAAATGCCAGTCGGTCGGGGTGAAGATCACGGATTCCAGCTTGTCGTGCTGGTGCGCCATCTTCAGCAGCAGATCGTGCCCACCGGCAACGACTTCCTGAATGATGGCTTCAAAAGGTCGGTTGTGCCAGACCACTTTAATATCAATGGGCACACCCGCTTCCAGGTAATACTTCGCCTGTTCGCGGATCCACGCGGTACGCTGGCTGATGACGCCCTGACGCATAGCGGTGCGCTCGTCAGGCGACAGAAGGGTGGTCATCTCATACGAGAAGTCATAGATCGGCAAAAACGCTTTGATTTTGCCACCAATCCGTTGATGTAAATACACAGCACGTCGTAATGCCGGCTGATCGTCCTGATTCGGATCGATTGCTACCAGCATGTTTTGATACTTGGCCATACAGGTCTCCTTACTACTGTCACCACAGTCTGTAATTAAAAGAGTAACCTATATATCCTGAATGAAACAGAGGGGAGGTTTTGCCAGATCAATAATTCATGAAAATTTATCAGAGGAAAAGCACCGTGGTCGTTACCGCAACAAACGCAATAAACAGCAGCACCATCACCGCTATCGCAAAGGTCGTGGAATCCTGAACGTAGGTTTTTTCCTCCCCCTTCATTGGGCCGACAAGCATGATCCAGATGAAGATAAAGGTCACGGAGGCAATCACGACTGAAACGAAAAACAAACTTTCTCTCAATTGATAACCTCAACGAGAACCTTTTGGGTGCTGTGTGGGGACGTGCTACGGTGAAAAGGTCAGATAAAGGACGGGGTGACAGGCCAGACCGCTAAATCAGGAAAATTTATCGGTCTGGCTGTATACGTATGGCGTTTACGCCACGTTGCGGGCGTGCCCGGCAAGAACGGCCAGCGCTTCACCGTTTTCGATAGTGATATATTTACCCTTAACGGCCAGCATCCCGCTTTTCTGGAAACGACCCAGCAGACGGCTGATGGTTTCCACGGTCAGACCCAGGTAGTTACCGATATCGCCACGCGTCATGGTCAGACGGAATTCACGCGGCGAGAAGCCACGCTCGGCGAAGCGGCGGGAGAGGTTGTAGATAAACGCGGCCAGACGCTCTTCTGCGTTCTTTTTAGAAAGCAGCAGAATCATGTCCTGATCGCCTTTGATCTCACCGCTCATCAGACGCATCATCTGCTGACGCAGGTTAGGCATCTTGCCGGACAGATCGTCCAGGGTTTCAAACGGAATTTCGCAAACCATCGAGGTTTCGAGTGCCTGAGCAAAGCTCGGGTGATGGCCCGTACCGATGGCATCAAAGCCTACCAGGTCACCTGCCAGATGGAAGCCGGTGATCTGCTCATCACCCTGCTCGGTGATGGTGTAGCTCTTGATGGTGCCAGAACGGATAGCATAGAGCGATTTCAGTTCGTCTCCCGCTTTAAACAGCGTCTGCCCTTTCTGAATAGGCTTTTTACGCTCGATGATATTATCAAGCTGATCGAGTTCATGCTCATTCAGGGTAAACGGGATACAGAGCTGGCTGATGCTGCAATCCTGGCAATGGATAGCACAACCGCCAGACTGAATGCGTCGTATAATTCGCTTTTCCGGGATCATAGGTTTGCTCAAGCCTTAATTGATATTGGTCAATTTTAACATCTTTTTGGTAAGTACGTAAGCCTGACAAACCCTCAATAAGGACAAGAGACGACAATGCGTCGCCATCTTCTTGAAATTCCACAGCTTGATTATGGATTTTTAGCCTAACCGGTAGAAAATTAAGCACAAAAAGCCTGGGAACTAGAGCAAAAGATACCCTTCGTGACGCAGTAACCACTCTTTTCGCTGCACGCCGCCGGCATAGCCTGTCAGGGTACCGTTGCGGCCAATAACGCGATGGCAGGGCACCACGATGCTGACCGGATTAGAGCCGTTCGCGGCGCCTACGGCCCGTGCGGCCCCTGCGCGACCTAACTGCTCCGCGAGTTGGCCGTAATGCATCACCTGTCCGCAGGGAATGGCCCGCAGCGCCTGCCACACTTCGCGCTGAAAAGGGGTGCCTGCCGTGGCGGTGGGCAGCGTGTCGATGATGCTGAGATCGCCTTCGAAGTACGCTTCTAGCTTGTCGCTCAGTCCACCCGGATTGGTGGCGCGGATACGTTCATACCCCTGTGAGCGGTAGTGAATCGCAAGCAGTTCTTCCATGCGGTCGCTGTGCTCTTCCCACTCAACGGCGCGCAGACAAAACTGCTCGTCCGCGATCACCCACAGCGGGCCAAGCGGCGTCGCAATCTTGTCTTCGAGTAATCTCAGCATCCTCATTCCTTTAGTTCAGCCTCGGGTAAATCCCCGGTCCAATCGGCAGGCCGACAAGATACCATGCCACCAGCATCACCAGCCATACCCCTAAAAAGATAAGCGGGTAGGGTAAAACCAGCGAATAGTAGGTACCCAGTTTGGCCTCGGGTTTATAGCGCTGGAGGAAGCCTAAAAACAGCGGAACAAACGGCGAAACCGGCGCCAGCGGAATGACCGAAGAGTCCGCGATGCGGAACAGGATCTGCGCGAAAGCCGGGTGGAACCCCAGCATCATAAACATCGGCACAAAGATCGGGGCCAGAATCGACCAGATGGCGGAGCCGCTGGCGATAAACATGCACAGCAGGGAGGAGAGCAGCGCCAGGCCGACAAACGCCGGTACGCCGCTTAACCCGGCCGCCTCCAGCGCGTCGGTCAGGCCCACGGCCATAAACTTGCCCATGTTGCTCCAGTTAAACATCGCCACAAACTGGGCCAGCGGGAACACCATCACGATAAAGCCCGCCATCTCTTTCATCGGCTCGATCATCAGCTGCGGCAGATCGCCCTGGCGGCGGATTTTACCGGTGGCGATACCGTAGGCGAGCGAGACGACAAAGAAAAACAGAATAATCAGCGGCACGATGCCCTGGATAAACGGCGAGGGCAGGACGGTATGTTTAACCGGATCGCGCAATATGCCGTTTTCCGGCACCACCATCAGCGCCACCGCGGCAATAAACGCCAGCGAGACAATCCCCGCCACGCGCAGGCCGAAGCGCTGCTCTTTGCTCAGCGTTTCCAGCTTTTCATCACTGCGGCCTTCCCATTTACCCAGTCGCGGCTCGACGATCTTATCGGTAATCAGCCCGCCGACAATCGTCAGGACAATCACCGAGCTTGCCATAAAGTACCAGTTGTCGATCACGCTGACGTGCATGGCCGCATCAATGGTTTTCGCCGCCTCCGTACTGATGCCCGAGAGCAACACGTCGGTGGTCACGATCAGCAGATTGGCGGTAAAGCCGCAGCCCACGCCTGCAATCGCGGACAGCAGCCCCGCCACGGGATGGCGCCCGACGGCGAGGAAGATCAGCGCCCCCATCGGCGGCATGATCACCAGCGCGGCGTCGGAGGAGATATGGCTGAAGAAGGCGATAAACAGCACCATGTAGCTCGCGTAGCGCGCGCTGACGTGAGAAGCCATCTTCACCATCAATGCGGGCAACAGGCCGACGCGTTCAGCCAGCCCGGCGCCCAGCACCAGCGCCAGAATGGCGCCGAGCGGGGCAAATCCGCTGAAGTTTTTAATCACGTTGGGTAAAAACCAGTGTAGCCCTTCAATGCTCAGCAGGTTTTTCACCGCCACCAGGCTCCCGTCGGCTGGGCTGCGCACGCTGACGTCAAAGGCGGAGAGCACGGCGGTGGCGACCATCAAAATCACAATCAAATAGATAAAAAGCAGGAAAGGGTGCGGCACTTTATTGCCGATCCTTTCAACCCAGCCATAGAGCTTACCGGATGGGGAATGCGAAGGTATGGATGACATACTCATGGGCGTTCCTCGGGACTGTTGTGTTGTTGTGTTGTTGTGTTGTGTTTTTTTATTTTAAAGGTGACGGTGTCACGCCTCCTGGGATCGGACACACGTACGGTTTTTCTTGTATTTGTTGTTCGAACTCTTCGCGGCATTTTTTCAGCAGCGCGGCGTCCTGCAGCAGATTGAGCGCGGTCGCGCCCATCACTTTCCCGGCCAGCAGCATGCCTTTGTGGGCAATAGAGGTTCGCCCCTGAGATACCAGTTGCCAGGTGTGCAGCGGCGTGCCGACGGTAAAGCAGGGGCTGAAGCACTGGGCGACCGGCATTTTCCAGCTGACGTCACCCACGTCGGTTGAACCTGCCAACACGTTGTCGGTGACGGCATAAGGCGCGACTTCATCCACCAGCAGCGTCGCCTGATGACGACGGGCAAACGCTTTACCCGCTTCGCCACCCGTGGCGGCAATATTTTTCAGGCTGTTTTGCAAATCGTTGGGCGTCAGCGTGGCGCGGATCTCGCGGGCAAACTCTCGCTCTTCGTCGGTCCACTCCGGCGTGCCGTAGTGCTGCAGGGCGCGATACATCGCCGCCTCAAGCGTGCGGTTCGGCAGATAGCTGGAGCAGGCTTTATCAAAGCGGCATTCGACGGTGGTTTCAGTCATCAACGCCGCGCCCTGGGCAATTTTCTCGATGCGCTCGTAGATTTGCTGCGCATCCGCCATCTCCGGGGCGCGGATCAGGTACAGCACCTCGGCCTGCGCCTGCACCACGTTGGGCGAAATCCCGCCGGTATCGGTAATGGCGTAATGGACGCGCGCTTTCTCGATAATGTGTTCGTTAAGGAAGTTGGTGCCGGTGGTCATCAGCGTCACGGCGTCCAGCGCGCTGCGTCCCAGGTGAGGGGAGTTGGCCGCGTGCGCCGCCACGCCGTGAAAACGCCAGGCGGCCTGAATATTCGCCAGCGTGCTGACGTTAAACATCCCGGCAAAGGCTTCCGGGTGCCAGGTGACGGCGGCATCGACGTCATCAAACAGCCCTTCGCGCACCATAAAGGTTTTCCCGGAGCCGCCTTCTTCACCGGGACAGCCGTAAAAACGCACCGTTCCGCTGCCGCCGTGCTGCTCCAGCCAGCTTTTCACCGCCACCGCGCCCGCAAGCGCCGCGGTGCCTAAGAGGTTATGTCCGCAGCCGTGGCCGTTAGCCCCCGGCGTGGCGGTTTGCGCGGTCGCGCAGTGTGCCTGCTGGCTTAACCCGGCCAGCGCGTCGTACTCGCCCAACAGGGCGATAACCGGTTTTCCGCTGCCGAAGCTGGCGATAAAGGCATTTGGAATACCGCCTGCCTCGCGGGTCAGCGTGAAGCCTTCGGCTTCCAGCTCGCTGGCCAGCCGTTCGGCGGACCAGAACTCTTCAAAGCGGGTTTCGGGGCGATCCCAGATCGCGTCGGCAATATCGGTTAACGTCCGACATCGCGTATCGATCGCATCGGCAATAAAAGCGTAGTTCTCCTGCATTACACACCTCGCGTCCACGGGAAATTCAGCGCAGTTCGCGCCAGCGTTTCGATGGCGACAGGCATCACCTGCTCATCGAAGTCGAATTTTTCGTTGTGATGTCCGGCGCTCAAATCCGTGCCAAACACCATATAGGACGCCATGCCGCCGTTCTGCTGCACGCGGGCCATCATCAGCGTGGCGTCTTCGGATCCGGCCGGGGCTTTCACCTTATCGATGGCGTGAACAACCCCGGAAACCTGGCTCGCCTGTTCGCGCAGATAATCAACCCAGGCCGGCGTCGGCGCGCTGGAGGTGGCTGCCCCCATCAGGCGCATCTCCGCGCTCACGCCGTAGAGCGCCGCCGCGCCGGTAATCACCGCCTGCGCGCGTTCAAAGACATACTGATTAATCGCTTCGCTTTCACCGCGGGTTTCAACCTTCATCAGCGCATTCGCGGGGACCACGTTGCGTCCGCTGCCCGCCTGCATCACGCCGACGTTTACCCGGGATGCGCCGTCGCTGTGCGGGGCGATGCTGTGCAGGGCGAGGGCGGCCTGCGCGGCGGCGAGCAGGGCGTTACGACCGTCCTCCGGTTTACCGCCCGCGTGTGCGGCCACGCCGGTGAAGCTCACGTCGAACTTGGTGGTAGCCATAAAGTTATCGCTGCCGCAGATTACCGTCCCGGCAGGTACGCCGGTGCCAATATGAATGGCCGTGAAATAGTCCACGTCATCCAGCGCCCCGGCGGCAACCATGGCGCGCGCGCCGCGCGTTCCTTCTTCGGCAGGCTGGAAGATCAGCTTGATGGTGCCGTTCAGCCGGGCTTCATTCTGCTTAAGCACCTGTGCCAGCCCCAGACCAATGGTGGTGTGGCCGTCGTGTGCGCAGGCGTGCATCATTCCCGGATTGCAGGAGGCAAACCCGTCGCGGAACGGGCGATGGCTGTCGTTGAGCGCTTCGCTTAAATCAAGGGCGTCCATGTCCACGCGAAACGCCAGGGTTGGGCCAGGGCGGCCGGTATTCAGGGTGGCAACAATGCCGGTAAAGCCGCCTTCAAACGGCGCCAGCCATTTCTCAGGCGCGCCTTGCGCGCGCGCGCGGGCAAATTCTCGCGCCAGGGTCGCGTCATCGGGCAGCCCCATCCGGCTTTCGGCATCGACGACGTCGCGCCCCATCGCCAGCGCGTAACCCAGCGAGTCCAGGGTCTCCGCGACTTTCGCGGCGGTACGAAACTCTACCCAGCCGGATTCCGCATAATGGTGAAAATCGCGACGCCACGCGCTCAGCTGCGGGGTTAACGTCTGGATGTACTGCGCCAGTGTGTCCATATCTGTTCCTGTCATCATTAAAATATGTGAACTGCTTCACGCTGTGATAGTTTTTACTTATCACTAACCGATATTTCACAGTTTTAACCGTTCAGGAATTACCCTCGCACATCCCTTTCCAGTAAAGTAGATGACAGTTTCTTTACTCTGATAAACAACGGTTATCGGTCGGGCTATGTCATTTCAGGTTAAATTCCATCATCTCCGGGCGTTTGTTGAAGTTGCTCGCCAGGGCAGCATTCGCGGTGCCAGCAGGACGCTGAATCTTTCCCAGCCGGCATTGACCAAATCCATCAAAGAGCTGGAGGAGGGCATGGCGGCGCAGCTTTTCGTGCGCAGGAGTAAGGGCGTCGCGTTGACCGAATGCGGCGAGGGCTTTTACCAGCGCGCCCGGCTAATTCTGGAAGAGCTGCGCGCGGCGCAGGATGATATTCGTCAGCGGCAGGGGGAACAGGCCGGGCAGATCAACATCGGGATGGGGGCCAGCGTTTCGCGCAGCCTGATGCCCGCCGTCATCACCCGCTTTCATGCCCAACATCCGCAGGTCAAAGTGCGGATAATGGAAGGACAGCTGGTGTCGATGATTAACGAATTACGGCAGGGCGAACTGGACTTCACCATCAACACCTATTATCAGGGACCTTACGACCAGGAATTTACGTTTGAAAAACTCTTCGAGAAGCCGTTTGCGGTATTTTGTCGCGAAGGGCATCCGGCAACAGGGGCAACGTCAATTAATGAACTTCTGCATTATAACTGGACAATGCCGACGCCGCGGGGAAGTTATTATAAGCAGTTAGAAGAGGTATTTAGCCATCGCTCGCAAATACCGCGAATTGGTGTGGTCTGCGAAACCTTTTCCTCCTGTATTAGTCTGGTTGCGCAAAGTGATTTTCTAAGCATATTGCCGCAGGAGCTAGGGTGTGACCCGCTGCTGGCGCACCGCCTGGTCATGCTGCCGGTTGTCGAATCGCTTCCGAAAGCAGCATATTATTTAATTCAGCGCCGCGATTCACGTCAGACGCCCCTGGCTGAATCATTAATTACACAGTTCAGGCGGGAAGCGAGGAAAATAATCGTGGCGTGAAAGTGAGATAATAAAAAAACAGGATCTGCCCGACATCAGACAGATCCTCCAGTACACACAGCAGTGCGTCCTTTCGCCAATCCTGAGTATTATATCCATGAAGCAGGTATATTTAGGTATAACACCTTTCCCGCAAAATGAAAGGATATTGAGTGTTTGATTTTACGAAAATTTAACACAAATCACTTATTTCATCTTTGCTGAAATTTTAGTTAAGTCATATTTAAGTTTATTTTATAAATACTATATATATTCATCAGGTTAATATTTGTTGCGCACGACGGCCTGTAACGGTGATTGAGGCCTGTCTCGGGCGCAGGTATAGTACCGTCCTCAGTTGTAGCCGGAGGATATCCATGAACCCTGACGACAAATCCTTTTTTCTTGACG
This sequence comes from Enterobacter sp. TCD1-1, assembly GCF_020567405.1. Taxonomy (NCBI): domain Bacteria; kingdom Pseudomonadati; phylum Pseudomonadota; class Gammaproteobacteria; order Enterobacterales; family Enterobacteriaceae; genus Enterobacter; species Enterobacter sp. TCD1-1. The sequence continues at coordinate 1,128,238 of NZ_JAJCXF010000001.1, forward strand.
CCATGGAAGATGTCCAGCCGCTGAAGCGTGGCCCGGATATTCACTGGCAGCCCAGCCGCAATACGCGGACGCGCCAGGAGGTGGATAGTGAACAGCTGGATAACTTCCTGACGCTGGATTTTCTTGACCTTCTTCCCCTGGAAGAACCGCTGGCGTTCCAGCGCGAAGGGGTGCAGCAGGGCGTTATCGATAAGCTGCGCTCGGGTAAATATGCCCGCCAGGCCAGCTTAAACCTCCTGCGTCAGCCCGCCGAACGCTGCCGTCAGATGCTCTATTCTTTTATCTGCCAGGCCAGACGTGACGGGTTACGTAACCTGATTATTATTCACGGGAAAGGGCGGGAGCAGAACTCACATCCTAATGTGGTGCGCAGCTATCTGGCGCGCTGGTTAACCGAGTTCGAGGATGTACAGGCCTTCTGCGTGGCGCTGCCGCATCACGGCGGCAGCGGGGCATGCTACGTTTCACTGCGTAAATCCGATGAAGCAAAGCAGGAGAACTGGGAGCGGCACGCCAAGCGCAGCCGCTAGCGGGCGATATTCTCGCCCGCCTGAAACTCAGAAGGTTTCCCAGTTGCTGTCGGTGGCGGCGTTTGCGGTTGCCGGGCGCAACAGCTGGGGCGTCTTCACGCTGGCCGGGCGCGGGGTGACCGCTTTTTCTTTTCCGTTGAGACGGAACGCGGCTACCGCCTGGCGCAGTTGTTCGGACTGATCCTCCAGCGCCGCTGCCGCCGTGGCGGACTCCTGCACCAGCGCGGCGTTTTGCTGCGTCACGCTGTCCATCTGCGAAACGGCCAGGCTCACCTGTTCAATGCCGCGGCTCTGCTCGTCAGAGGCAGAGGAAATCTCGCCCATGATATCGGTCACGCGGGTAACGGCGGCGACGATTTCCTTCATGGTGGTGCCGGCCTCGCTAACCTGCTCCGAACCGGTATTCACCCGGCTGACGGAGTTTTCGATAAGCCCTTTGATCTCTTTCGCCGCCTGCGCGCTGCGGCTCGCTAGCGTACGGACCTCGCCTGCGACAACCGCAAAGCCACGCCCCTGTTCCCCGGCGCGTGCCGCTTCCACCGCGGCGTTTAGCGCCAGAATGTTGGTCTGGAACGCAATGCTGTCGATCACGCTGGTAATATGCGCAATTTGCTGCGAACTGTCGGCGATTTCGTTCATGGTGCGAACCACGTTATCCACGACGTGACCGCCGCGCGCGGCCGTTTCAGAGGCGTTTTTCGCCAGCAGCGTGGCCTGACGGGCGTTATCGGAGTTCTGTTTAACCGTCGCGGTCAGCTCTTCCATGCTGGCGGCGGTCTCTTCGAGCGAGGCGGCCTGCTGCTCGGTGCGGGCGGAAAGATCGTTACTTCCTGCGGCAATTTCGCCTGCGCCGGTGTAGATGGAATCGGTGCTTCCGCGCACGGCGCTGACGGTGGTTACCAGCGACTGCTGCATCTCATGCAGGCCCGCGGCCAGTTGACCCATCTCATTGCGGCCCGAGATAGCGATATCCTGCGTCAGGTCGCCCCCTGCAATGGCGCGAATATGGTTCATAATGGAGTGGAGTGGTTTTAACAGCAGGTGCTGTAAACCCTGCCAGATGACCACCAGAACCGCGATAACGGCCAGCAGAATTGCCGCCAGCGTCCACTGCATCTGCGTAAAGCTGCTCTGGTTCTCTTCGGTTGCGGCCTTCAGCAGGGTGTTGTTTTCGGCGCGCCAGCGGTTATAGACCGCTTCCATATCGTCCTGCGCCTGCTGCGCGTCCAGATCGCCATAGGCCTGATAGTTATCGGCGCGCAGATACTCAATCGATAAACGCATGACTTCGTGCATCTGGTTCCAGGATTTCTGCATCTCGTCGGTCAATGCCGCCTCCTGGCCCTTAACCTGCGGCAGTTTCTGCCACTCTTTGTTATAGGCTTCGGCTTTTGCCAGCGAGTCGCTTGCGGTGCCCAGCAGTTTATTGATCGCCGCAAGGGAAGCCGGGTCACGCTGGTTTTTCAGGTAGCGGATCGCCACGCGGGTGACGGTGACGCGCGTTTTCACCAGCGTGTTCACGCTGTCGCTCAGGCTTTCCTGCTGGGCGTTGAGCACGCCGGAGTTCTGGAAGTTATGGCGATCGTTGCTGACGGCAGAGTAGAACAACCCTCCCGTGACAACTTGCAGCAGACAGAATATGGTGAGGGCAAAGATAATACCGGTAATCACGTGCAGATTTTTCAGCATAGCGGTCGTCCGTTAGAGAAGATGCAGGGTTACTTCATTACTATCGTCGTAGAGAATGTAAACTTTAATTAACTCGCGCTTAACTAAAGGCTCCCAGAGGGAACCTGTTGTAAATCCGGATCATTTTTATGAGGAAGGTCAACATGAGCAGCATTGATAAAAGCGGGACATACGCGCTTGGGACGCGGACGGTGAAACGGTTGGGCTACGGCGCGATGCAGCTGGCCGGGCCGGGCGTCTTTGGGCCGCCGAAGGATAAGCAGGCCGCGCTGGACGTGTTACGCGAGGCCGTGGCGGCGGGGGTGAACCACATTGATACCAGTGATTTTTATGGCCCTCATGTCACCAACCAGCTGATCCGCGAGGCGCTTCATCCTTATCGGGACGATCTGACGATCGTCACCAAGATTGGTGCCCGTCGCAACGACAAAGGCGCCTGGCTGCCGGCCTTTTCCGCGCAGGAGCTGACGCAGGCGGTGCATGACAACCTGCGTAATCTGCAGCTGGACGTGCTGGACGTGGTGAACCTGCGGATCATGTTTAGCGCGCACGGGCCAGCGGAAGGGTCGATTGCTGAACCGCTCTCCACCCTGGCAGAATTACAGCAGCAGGGGCTGGTGCGGCATATTGGCCTGAGCAACGTCACGGCCACCCAGGTCGCGGAAGCGCAGAAGATGGTGCCGGTGGTGTGCGTGCAGAACATGTACAACATTGTGAACCGGGGCGATGATGCGCTGGTGGATCTGCTCGCGCAGCAGGGGATTGCGTATGTGCCGTTCTTCCCACTGGGCGGCTTTACGCCGCTGCAATCGTCCGGGCTGAAGGCTGTGGCGGATTCACTGGGCGTCACGGCAATGCAGGTTGCGCTGGCATGGCTGCTGCAGCGTTCCCCGAATATTCTGCTGATCCCGGGCACCTCTTCCGTGGCGCATCTGCGGCAAAACCTCGCGGCGGGGGAACTGCAGCTGCCGCCTGACGCACTGGAAACATTGAATACGCTGATGGACTGATCGTCACAGGCGCAAAGCCCGACATGCGCTTCCGGGCTTTGCGCGTTTTAAATCTTCTGACACTTCAACGCGTTAATGCTGTATATGTATACACAGTGTGTGTTTTGTGTGCATCGACCATCGACGTTACGCCTGCATGAGCCTAGAATGTACTGTGCAATGTATTGATATCCATACGGATTGTAGGCCTGGTAAGCGTAGCGTCACCCGGCAAGAAAGGCCGCTACATTACTCATGGCGGGATTTGTCATCCATCTCAGTATCTGGCGGGAAAGGCATTGTGGACACTCTCTTTTCTTATCATCCAAACTACTTAACAGTGGGTAGATCAGCAAATCGTGTTGTGTATCGAGGTGAGAGCATTTCCCGTTTCATCTGCCATTGTTGCTGGATACCTTGTCCCGCGAAGTAGAGCGTTCCACGGCCATTTTCAGCGTTCAGATGATCTAATACATCCATTAACTTTTGGCTATTTTTCCTTGGTGTATTGTCGTCAAACAGATTAAATTGTGCGACGCCTTGGCTATAAAAATCGCCCAGCATGACGCCCGCTTTCTGATACCGGTGCCCGTTTCTCCAGATAACATCCAGACAGCGTATGGCCGCCTCGATGATATCTCTGCTGTCTTGGGTCGGTGTGAGCAGTTTTACCGAAGCGCTATTACCATAATACGGTTCGTCAGGCGCGAAGGGGGAGGTTTTAACAAATGCTGATATAAATCGGCAGTACTGGTGCTGATTACGCAATTTCTCTGCGGCCCGGGTCGCATAGCTACAGATTGCCTGACGCATCTCTTCATATCCGGTGATGCGCCCGCCGAACGAACGAGAACAGATGATTTCCTGCTTTACCGGTGTAAATTCTTCCAGCTCAAGGCACGGTTCTCCCCGCAATTCGCGGACCGTTCTCTCCAGCACAACATTAAAATGCTTTCTGATGAACCGAATATCGGAGTCCGCCAGCTGCAATACCGTTTTGATACCCATAGCTTCAAGATTTTTTGTAATCCGTCGGCCCACTCCCCAGACCTCGTCGACCGGCAGGACTGCCATCAGTTTTCTCTGGCGGTCCTTATTTGACAAATCAACGACGCCTCCCGTCTGCCGCTGCCATCGCTTTGCCGCATGATTTGCCAGTTTGGCCAGGGTTTTTGTCTGTGCAATACCGACGCCTACTGTCAGATGCGTACGTTGTAGTACAGTTTCTCTAATTTCACGTCCAAACTCCGAAAGATCGCGACAGTTTTGAACACCGGTTAGGTCACAAAATAGTTCGTCAATTGAGTATATTTCACAGCGAGGAGACATCTCTTCCAGCGTGGTCATCACCCGGTTGGACATATCGGCGTAGAGTTCATAGTTGCTGCTGAAGCACACCACACCGTGCCGCCTGAAGAGATCCTTTTGTTTAAAATAGGGCTCGCCCATTTTTACAAAGGGTTTTGCTTCTATAGAACGAGCAATAACGCAGCCATCGTTATTTGACAAAACGACCACGGGTCGGCCCTTTAGGTCCGGGCGAAAAACGGTTTCGCAGGAAGCATAGAAAGAGTTCACATCACATAGTGCAAACATGGTCATCTCGCTGATTTCACGATATAGGTTACTACACCGAAAACCTCAAGATTGTCTTCGCTCCCGATCAGTATGGGCTTGTAAGCGGGATTTTCAGGCTTGAGCATAACAATAGGGTGCAACTGCAGGCGTTTAACGGTGAACTCACCGTCAACGGTAGCAATGATAATGCTGCCATGTTCGGCCTTCCGGGAGCTGTCTACAACCAGCAAATCGCCTTCGCCAATTCCGGCTTCAATCATTGAGTCGCCGCTAGATTTGACGAAATAGGTCGCACTTGGGTGCTGGACCATAAGTTCGTTCAGGTCGATACGACGCTCAACATAGTCCTGTGCAGGACTAGGAAAACCGCAAGGAACAAGGTCATTGAACATGGGAAAAGCCATTATCTGGCGTAGCTCGGTAGGCGTGAAAAACTGCATGATGATCACCGTTAATGATTACTGTGTTTATATACAGTATTGTAGGGCGGTAGCAAAGATCAAGGGGAACGATGATGCTTAACCAGCTTGATCGAGTTTTAATAAAAAGCGGATCGTCGATCCGGAGGCCACCTTATGGGATCTGTACCGGCGTATCATTCTTGGACAGACCTTCGGCTCTGCTCTGGGACGGCGCTGCGGTGGATGCGACATAGAGACCATGGCAGCCTTGGCCATGGCCGGGACGCCGATTAGCCCGAACGACGTGGCGATTACCGGACAAGCCATCGCCGCCGTGTTGGTGACCAATAATGTGAGAGATTTTGAGCGGGTACCTGGTCTGATACTTGAAGACCGGATGCTAATGTAGTCAGGCCACCATCCGGTGGCCTGACAGTCATTCAGCGATGTTACACATATTCCTTTTCATCGTTACTGAACGGCTCTATACGAATACGTGTATTCCCATGCGTGAGTTTCGGCGGCCTGATAAATCCACTTTTTCCCAGCTGGACGGCAAGTTGCCACATGGCTTCAGTCCAAGGAATGCTACGGTAACTCCTCTCTGTGAGGAAAGAAGCATAATCCTGATGCCCGAACGTCATTAGCACTAGTCTGATGAACTTGCGCGCCCCCCCGTCATTTTTAAGGCACTGCATCAGCAGTGCCTGCTTCTGCCGATCATCGGTCAGTTTCGTGGAGAACCTGATCAGGGCTTGCTGGCTGAGAAGTGGTCCCTCAGAGAGCAGGGCTTCATCTTTTTTCCAGAGCCAGTTCAGGATACTGATACAGACTTCGTCTGCAATCTTACCGCCATTCAGAATTAAACGGGTAATTCCCCGATCAAACTGGTCATCAGCATACAAAACAAGCTCGTAATTCTCACTCACTAATTCAGGACGGGCACAGATCAGCGCGTAAAGTAGTGGTGTAAGTTTGTCACCTTCTTCGTATAGTGCCTGATAAAGTTGTTCAAACACAGTTCTGGTTGGTGCCAGCCATTGCTGCCCGATCAGTATTTCCGCATTATTCAGCGGAATATTCTCAGGAACGGTAACGAGATTTATTTTTAAAGCTTCTATAACGGAAGCTAGAGCTTCTTTACTGATATGCGAAGACGAAATAACTTTGTTGATTAACTGCGAGAAAACAGGAACAGACAAACATACTAACCCGGCATTCAATTTGCTGTGATTTTTATTGAGCCATTCACAAAGAATGACATCAGATACTTTAGTGTCGACATCAAGCAAGGAAGCGATATTGTTCCATGATGGAACGATGCGATTATTTTCAACCAAGAGCGAGTGCAGGTTATGAACATGGCTGATATTTGTGCTGTCGTTATTTTCCTTGTTCAAGATAACCGTTATATCTTCCAGCGCAAACTGCATCCTTGTTATCAGGTATTGTGAATCATCCCAGTCAATCGATGTCGAATTAAGGACTTCAGGAATAAGTTCATTTTCTTCTGAATGAATAAAGATTTCACGAACAAACAATGGCAGATGTTCATAAACATATGCTTCAACATCAGAAATACGAAGCGACCTTATCGTTGCCATCGGTTTCTTACGGAAGATTTCAATGCCGTTTTCTACATCATGTGTAAGTGATAAACAGAGATTTTGCAGGTTGAATGTGGAATAGAACCACAATCTTTCCTGTGCCACCGACTGCAGGGTTTTCTTTCCGGAGGTGCTCTGAACCAGAGGAATATGAGTCAGACGACAGCCTGAATTACGCAGATTTTCACAGAAAAACTGTTCACAACTTTCCGGCAAGGACGTGATGAGATTGAATTGCGAATCGATGAGCAGCTGCAATTCCTTCCGATGTCCTTCCGAAACTGAGTTCCAGGGCAGCGCTGGTAAGGACAATAATAACGGGAGCAGAGTATGTTCAGCAGCGGTATCATTCAGGCGCCGGACCTGATGGATAAATGTGGGCAGGTGAGCATTTCCCGCAACCATTAACTGAATGTAAGTCCGCCGCACGGCAGTTTCCCAGTTGGGGAAGGTCTGACTGGTCAGTCGTACCATACGCTCTTCTGCCCCTGCTTCCACCTGCATTCCCATGATTGTTTTCAGCGAAACCGTGTCATTGTACATAAGATACTTTAATACCTGTGAATGCCATGCATTGTCATGCATAAGCATGCCCAGTCCGCGTAATTTTGCCACGGTGTTAGCAACACTGCTGAGGGGCATTCCTGCCGTTTCATCAGGCGTTCTTCCCGCCGTCACAGCCCGGATAAAGTTATTGTCATCCGTACTCAGGCTACCCGGTATAAACACTGAGCGGTAGGCCATATAGTCAGTCGAAAGGTAACCATGGGATAACAGAAAATAAAGGAAATCGATTTGTCCTGCGTTATCAGGCAATGCCGTATTGCCGTCTTGATCAGATGAAATACATTCCTTGGCCCACAGCCCAAAATCTGTTCTTCCCATTTTGTTGATGAAAAATGCAAGAGGATATGAGAAGGCATTTTGAATCTCATAACTGACAGTTTTGATTTTTTCCTCTAAACGAGCGAGCCCCCCATCTATTTTTTTTCGGAGAATCGTTTTTCTCTCTTCATATTGTTTCTTTAAATTATCGATGGTTGTTTTGTCAATTGTTGCAATATCTTGATTATAGCGTCTTGTTCTGAAATGAACAGAGGTACCGCTCAGCATAGTATAGAAAGCATTTTCATCGTCGGTGACCATTTCCAGTTGATACTGGGCACCATTTTCGGCCAGTATGTACAAAGCAGGTGCTGTTTTTTCATTAATATAAGCGTGCAGAATTTCCCTTCTTACTTCAGGTTCCTGTAATGCTTTTTCATTATGTAAAACGTCAAGTTCATGCTGATACTTTATCATCCTTGCGTTAAGTTCAGTACAATACGTTTCTCTTAATTTTCCTGATGTGTATTCGGCAACGATGGAGTACAGTAAACCGTTTTTCTGGTCTATCCTGTGATAATCTTCAGCGCAAAGATTTTTATAGGCCAGAAGTGCAATCAGTCGCTTAAGATCTTCTCCGTTATTCACGATATTCCTGTAAAGACGGAATTCATTGGCAATATTGTGCATCACGCGCATGTCAGGAATAAAAAGTGCCAGTCTAGCAAGGCAGTCTCTGAATCCCTCTTCCTGCAGTTCATCTGATGTAAACTTCTCAAAAAAATGTTCGGATGCGTTTTCCGTATCCATTACTGGGATCACTGGCATGACAAAATCAAAAAATTTTGTTCGGGATTCTGGCGTGCTGAAAAGATTATCTCTTACCGCATAAATAAATCTCACCGGCCTGTCAGCGGGGAGACAATTATTGATAAGCTGGTTTATTTCACGAAGTTTGATAAAGATGGCTCCGTCGTTATGACGGTCAAGATCTTCAAATATGACCACATTGTATTGCGTCTGTTCGAAGAAGTAGACAATTTCATCAATGTACACATTGAGAAGAGAGGGGGTTGTGGCGCGGGTAGAAATCGCCCCTTTCAGGACATCAACTTTATCAATACTGACGCGGCGGTCAAAAATCCCTGTACGGTGCAGTTTTTTTAGAGCAAAGAATAAGGCAGAAAAAAGAAACATCCCAGCGCCACCAACCCTGATGAGTACAGGCAAAGCCAGGATAAACTGACTCAGGTCTTTCGGAAAAGACAGCTTCGCACGGATGTAATCAGGAAAAAGAAAAAGCAGGCCCGTGGCCGTCAACGCCAGAATGAGCAACAAGCTGGCGGCCATCATGGCTATCTGACGCGCGCTGACGTCGGAAATACGCTCCAGACGGGAATAGGGCAACACACTTTTTTTCTCTTTATAGAGCAGCTGTTGCAGGATGCTGTACTCAATTGTTTTCTCTTCAGCTTTAGCCGTTTTTTTATCAGCTGTATCTCCGTTGCCCTTGCCATCCCCCGCCCCGGCATCCGCTGATGATGCCTGCTGCATTTCAAAATCAGCCAGAGAAACGGTCATAATCCGGAAGTTATTATTTTCCGCTTTCTCCCACGTCAGTAATACCGAGCTTTTACCTGCCCCATAGGGGCCAGTAACGGCAATATTTCTGATATCAGGACGAGAACAGGCAAAATTAAGGGCTTCGATATAGCTTTGCGCCTTTTCGTCCTTAATGACCGAAGGCGTCAGCGGTTCATAGGCGATACGTATCTGTTCGTCCTGATCATCGTCAGCACTGAATACCGGCATCAGTGCTTCCATTCGGGATGGTCCTCTCATGCAGTTCACCCAACATTGTTTGTTTAACAGGCATTATATCGCCTGAAAACAGAAAAGATAACAAAGGATAAGTTCTACGATGGCTCGACGGGTATCGCTATATGAAGGCCGGGGTCATGCTGGCGGACTTTTTCAGCAGCGGTGTCGCTCAGCTTAATCTGTTTGACGACAATCGCCTGCGCGCCAACAGCGCGGCGCTGATGGAGATGATCGACAGCGTCAATCACTCCGGCAAAGGGAAGATATGGTTCGCCGGGCAGGGGATTGAGAAACCGTGGGCGATGAAGCGAGAGATGTTGTCACCGGCCTATACGACGCGGTACGCGGATTTACCGGTGGCGAGGTAAAAGGCGGTTATTTTGTGGCGTTGTGGGTCGCGATCTCAGGCAGTAATTGCTCAATCACGCTGACGACCTTTCTGACGCGCTGCGGAATAAAGCGGGCATCAGGATAAACGGCATAGAGGAAGCGATCGGGTAACCGCCAGTCGGGCAGCACCGGTACCAGCGTGCCCGCCTGCAGAGCCCTGGCCACGAGCGGTCGCTGCATGCCGCCGATACCGATGCCTGACTCCAGCGCCTGCAGCAGCGCCTCACTGGTGTTGGCACGGAAAACGGTATTCACGTTGACCTCGACCGTTTCCTCGTCAGACATCAGGCGCAGGGGAGCATCCGGCGGAATGCCGCTGAACCGTACGTGTGGCAGCGTCGCCAGTTCGCTGACCGCGTGTACCGCCTGAAAACCGGGAGCGGCAAACAGTGCAGCTTCAATACGCCCCAGCACGCGAGCCGCGTGCGCCTGCGGAGGCTCGCTGCTCAGCCGTATCGCGACATCCACGCCCTCCGCCACCAGATCGGCAAGGCGGTCATCCAGAGAAAGCATCAGCTGCAGTTCGGGATGCAGGCGCTGTAGCGCCAGCAGATGCGGCAAAATGATCTGCCCCAGGCCGCTCGGCAACTGGACATGGACGCGTCCCTGAACGCTATGATCGACAGGATGTAAACGCCTCTCCGCTTCCCCCATGGCGTCCAGCACGAGCTGCATATCACGCCGGTAGCGTTCCCCTTGTTCGGTCAGCTTCATCGTACGCGTCGTACGGTGCAGCAGTACCACACCCAGCGATTCCTCAAGCGCCGCGATCTGTTGACTGACGGCGGACTGCTTAATACCGGTCTGACGGGCAGCCGCTGAAAACGAGCCCGCTTCAGCGACGCGCAGAAAAGTAGAAATGGCATTGAGCTTATTATTCATTTAATGATTTTGCTTATAAGTGCCATCGGTTTCATGGGATATCTCCAGAAAAAATAATATATCACACTGCGTCTGTCACCCTTTCCGGAGAAATACCATGAATAATAGGCAGCAACACAACGTCGCCCTGGTCGCGGGCGCCAGCGGCATTGTCGGCAGACAGATGGTCAACACGCTCCTGCACCATCAGTGGCAGGTGATCGGCCTTAGCCGCCATGCCGGGTCGCATCCTGACGGCATTCCGATGGTCAAGATCGATTTGCTGGATGAAAAGGACAGCGCCCGGGCGCTGTGCTCCCTGGACGGTGCCACCCATCTCTTTTACAGCGCCTGGGCGAACGCGGCGAACTGGGAAGACATGGTTGAGCCGAACGTCACCATGCTGCGTAATCTGGTCAGCATCCTCGAAAAAACGGCACCTTTGCAGACGGTAAGCCTGATGCAGGGGTACAAGGTCTACGGCGCGCATCTGGGGCCGTTTAAAACCCCGGCGCGCGAAAGCGATCCCGGCGTACCGGGTGCCGAATTTAACGCCGCGCAGCTTGCGTGGCTCAGCCAGTTTCAGCGGGGGAAAGGTTGGCACTGGAATGCCATCAGGCCGGGCGTGGTAGGGAGTGCGGTACCGGGCAATGCCATGAACCTTGCGCTGAGCATTGCCCTGTACGCCTCCCTGTGCAAGGCGCTGGGTTTACCGTTGCGTTTTCCCGGTTCGGAACAGACCTGGCACAGTATCGTTGACCATACCGACGCCGGGCTGCTGGCCGAGGCAACGCTGTGGGCCGCCGCGTCACCTGCGGCACAGAATCAGGCGTTCAACGTGAATAATGGTGATATCTGGCGCTGGAGCGAGCTCTGGCCGCGCATCGCACGCTGGTTTGACCTGGACTCTGCACCGCCGGTGAGGCTGTCATTTCAACAGCTGTTTACGGACTATCGCGGCGTATGGTGCGAGCTTGCCGGAGAGCGGCTGGTGGAAGCGGATATTCTGCAGTTGAGCGACGGGCGGTTTGCCGATTTTGTCTTTAGCTGGAACTACGACATGTTTGGTGACGGGAGCAAGCTGCGCAGGGCGGGCTTTACGCAAATGCAGGCGACGGATGAGATGTTTTTCCACCGGTTCGCGCAGTTGAGAGCCGCGCGGATTATTCCCTGACCGTAAGGGTTGTTGTCATCAACGATCGGCGCGTTATACTCACGCGTTAAAATAAATGTATTGTGGGGCAGGGATATGCACGAAAGTCTAAAAATGATATCAGTCGCTCTGCCCCTCATTGCGCTTCTCATTCTGTTAAGCTTTTTGGTCAGACGCATTCGCCAGGCAAAACGCATCATTTCAGACCGTAACGGGATGAAAAAGATCTCTGCCAGTCCCTCAATATTTGGCGGGAATGGAGGTAAAACCTGGTTTTATGATGACCAGTTTTTATATGAAGTTAAAAACAACGCCACCCGTAAAATTGCGCTGGCTAACATCATTAAAATCAGACCGGGGAATACAGAGATAAACAGCAGACGGGTCTGGATTGTTATTTACCGCGACGGTGTTAATGAAAAGCAGGTGCAGTTTTATAACAATCTTACACTCTGGAATCATAACTTCACGGCTTTTCTGGCAGCGGTAAAACGTGCCAATCCTGACGCTGTCATTAAAGAACGCGCAATCCTCAATCTATGAAAAAGAACCGCAGACGCTTTGCGGACGCCGCACGCGGGCAGCGTCCATAGTACCAGGGTTAAGGGCTTACTCAACCGTTAATGCATCGACAACCTCGGCCACGGTTCTCACGCTGCGGATATTCCCGATCCCCGTGCCGAGCGCGATATAGCCTTCATCGGTGTTACCTTCCAGCATGCCCAGGCGCAGACCCCGTAATCCGCCCATCGCCTTGCCCAGCGCTTCGTTGCTTGCGCCCGCTTTATCCATCGCCGCCAGTTTTTCCGCCAGCTTGCCGGGAAGAGAACGATAGTAGTGGGGGACGGTGCGGAAAAGCAGCAGGTCCAGGCCGTTGGCGGCAACAATTTTCTCTTTGACCCCCTGCGGCACGCGGCTTTCTTCGGTACTGATAAACACCGAACCGGCAAACACGCCTTCCGCCCCCAATGCATGCGCCGCTCTGGCGGTGCGATTATCGGTAATACCGCCCGCGGCCATCACCGGGACGTGCTTCACGGCGTCGGCAATCAGCGGCACGATGGAAAAGGTACCCAGCGCCGTCGCGGGTAGCGTCCCACCCTCGTCAAAACCGGTGGCGACGATGATGTCTGCCCCCATCTCTTCAGCCAGAAGGGTGTTTTCCGGCGTGGGATTGATGTCGCGGTAGATAATGGCAATACCCGCCTCTTTTAACTCACTAAACAGCGCGGGAATAATGCTGCCTTCCCCGTAGCCCGTGTACACCACGGCCCTGACGCCTTCCTCTTTTACCACCTTAAGAATTGGCCCGGTCCAGACGTCATTAACGGCGGTGGGGATCAGGTTGACGCCGAAGGGTTTTTCGGTCAGCCGTTTGGTTTTACGAATTTCTTCCCGCATTTTTTCGGCGGTTGCTTCCGGCGTGGAGACCGCGGTATCGGCGGTTAACCCTGCGTTGGGACCCAGCACGCCGAGTCCTCCGGCATTGCTGACCGCGGCCACTAAACGGGCATCAGTAAGCCAGGATAACGGTCCCTGAATAACGGGCTTTTCGATACCCAGGATCTGACAGATACGGTTATTTTTCATAGCAGACTCTCCCTTACGTTTGAATGAGGAAGAGTGTAGAGAGTAAGATTGTTAGGAAAAATAGCCAAAAAAATTCATCACTGTTATAAAATCAATAACAATCATTTTCTCCCGCTCGCGGCAAGACATCCCTTATGCAAATAAACCTCTTTGAATCTATTCGGATTTTTATTGAAATTGTCGACTCGGGGAGCCTTACCCAGGCGGCAGAGAATCTGCAGGTCCATCGACCGGCAGTGACCAAAGCGCTGCAGCTTCTGGAACAACACAGCGGCACGCGGCTCCTGCAGCGCACAACGCGTCGGATTAGCCTGACGCCGGATGGGGAAGCGTTTTATCGCCGCAGTAAACCCCTGCTGGCGCAGGCGGATGAATTACTGGAGTCGTTTGGTACGGACCGTGCAATACACGGCCAGCTGCGAGTCGATATGCCTGTCTCTTTTGCAACACTGCGGGTGATACCCAATCTGCCTGATTTTTATCGTCAGCATCCCGAGATCGAGATCATTCTGAGCAGCTCTGACCGCCGTCGGGATATGCTGCGGGATGGCCTGGACTGCGTGCTGCGGGTGGGCGAGCTGGACGTTGGCGACTATATCGCGCGTAAAGTCGGGAACATTAAAATCACGACCTGTGCCAGCCCGGCCTGGCTGGCAAAACACGGTACGCCAGAAACGCTGGAGGATTTACGCAAGCATCAGGCTATCAACTGGATTAACAACAGCAGCAGGCACATTCAGCCGTGGACGTTTACCACGCCAGAGGGCGTCGCGGAGATCGCGCTACCCGGTAAGCTGGTGGTGGATAACTCCGAGGCCTACATCGCGGCAGGCCTGGCCGGGCTCGGGGTAATGCAGGGGATGAATCTCTTTCTTCAGCCTTACATTGACCGCGGCCTGCTGGTTGAGGTCTTGCCAGCCTATCGCTCGCCGGACCGCAAACTGTCACTGCTCTACCCACACCGCCATCTCTCCCGCAAGGTGCGGGTATTTACCGAGTGGCTGGAGAGTCTGGTGTGAAAGCGGCCAGCTCATGGCATAGCGCACCAATCTGCTCCACGGCATTGAGCAGGCGGGGCGTCGGTTCGTTTGCACAGTTTAGCCGCAGAAAGTGCGTGAGTTCTGCGCCAGGAGAAAACAGGGGACCGGGGCTGACGCCAATACCCCGCGCCAGTGCGCGACGATGCACCTCCAGCGCGTTGACCTGCGGAGGAAGTTCGACCCACAACAGAAAGCCAGCTGCGGGGACGTTTACGCGGGTACCGGGGGGAAAACTGGCCCCGACCTGCGCCACGACGGCGGCGATTCCCTCTGCGATCCGCCGCTTTAGTCGCCGCAGGTGACGGTCGTAGTCGCCGCTTGCCAGCATCTCGCTCGTCGCGGCTTCCAGCAGCGGCGTACCTGCCCACTCTCCGGCCATGCGGGCCTGCAAGACCTGCGTGTAATAGCGTCCGGCGGCAATCCAGCCGATTCGCCACCCCGGCGCAAGCGTTTTAGACAGGGAGCTGCAGTAAATCACATTCCCGCTCTGGTCGAAGGCTTTGCAGGCCGGAGGACGTTGCCCGTCACCGACCAGGTCACCGTAAACGTCGTCCTCAATCAGAGGAATACCGGCTTCTTCAAGCAGAGCAACCAGTTCCTGCTTGCGCGCGACGGGCATGCTGGCACCCAATGGGTTTTGCACGGTAGGCGAGGCCAGAACGGCCGCAGGACGGTGGCAGCGGATGGCGTCAGCCAGCGGTTCCAGTAACAGGCCTTCAGCAGGATCGGTGGGGATTTCTAAGGCCTTCAGACCTAAATCCTCCAGCAGCAGGAGCGTGCCGAAGTAGGCGGGCTGCTCAATCGCCACCACATCACCTGGCTGACACACGGCCCGCAGGGCCAGGCGCAGCGCCTGCGTCGCGCCCGCGGTGATAATAAGATCGTCCGCGCCGAAACGGGCCCCCCACTGTGCAGCGCGCGCGGCAATCTTACTTCGCAAGTCTGCTCTTCCCGGAGGCAGGCTGTAGCTCTGCCCATGCGCGTCCAGACGACGGCCCGCGGAGTGCAACGCCCGATGCAGCGCCTCCCCGGGCAGCCACGCGGGATCGGGCAGGGCGGCGCCCAGCGGGACCAGACGGGCTTCTGCACTGCTGAACAGCGACCGGGCCACGGCGGACAGGGTGACGGGGACCGGGCCTGCCGGGGTACGCGCGGGCTCCGTACGCTGAGGCTGGCTGATCTGGCGAATGTAGTAACCCGAACGCGGACGCGCAACGATCAGCCCCTCCGCCTCAAGGCAGCGAAGGGCCTCCAGCGCTGTCGGAAGGCTAACGTGCTCGCGCTCGGCCAGTTTTCGCGCGGAGATCATCCGGTCACCGGCTCGTAATGCTCCTGAAGAGAGCGTGAGGCGTAGACTCTCAGCAATCCGGCGATAGTGTGGTGAGGAGGTGGACGGGGCAGACATGGGTATCTGTTCAGGCTAATTTTCGATAAAACTGACTATACAGCCAATGATGCGCGCCATCTATAGTGTCCGGCATGTTCAGGACAAGGAGGCAATATGCACAGCGATAATTTCGACATTTCCTCGTATTTCAAACGCATAAACTACACCGGACCGGCGGCGGCCGATACGACCACCCTGCATGCGCTGATGCGTCATCAGCTCTTTTCCGTTCCCTTTGAAAATCTGGACGTGCAGGCGGGTAAAATTGTCTCGCTGGCGCCAGACGACATTGCCGATAAGGTGTTAAAGAAAGGGCGTGGCGGCTACTGCTATGAGGTGAACGGGCTTTTCGCCATGGCGCTGGAGGCACTCGGTATTCCTTACCGTTTCGTGGCGGCGCGTCCGATGTTCTACCCGGCACGGCGGCCAAAAACCCATATGGCGTTAATCGCTGAAGTGGAAAGCAGGCAGTGGCTTTGCGATCTCGGGTTCGGCAGCTACGGCATCCGCGCCCCGATGGCGCTGGACACGCTTGACGTGGATATCCCCCAGGATTTCGACACGTTTCGCCTGAGCCGCAGCGCAGAGGGTGAGTATCTACTCGAGGCGAAGGTGGAAGGCGAATGGGCCCGACAATACGGCTTCGATCTCACGTCTCAGGAGTGGATTGATTTCGTCCCAGCCAACTACCTGAACTCCACGCACCCGGATGCGATCTTTGTGCAGAAGCGGGTGGTGGTGCAGCACAGCCCGGAAGGACGCCAGATTTTACTGGGCGATATGCTGAAAACCATCACGGCGAACGGCACTGAAACGCGGCAGCTGGCGGAGGATGAAATCCGCCATGTTCTGACAGACCGTTTTGCGCTCACCGCCGCGTAATCGGAGAAAGATGGGGACTCAGCCCGGCCCGTCGGCTGCGGCTTTACGCTGAGCCCCCCACTGTAACAGCAGGCTAAACGACGCGGGTAACACGGTCAGCGTCACCAGCGTCGCAGCCAGCAGCCCGCCGATGATGGCATAGGCCATTGGGCCCCAGAAGACCTGGTGAGAGATGGGGATCATCCCCAGAATGGCGGCACAGGCAGTCAGACAGATGGGTCTGGCCCTGTGCTCCGCGGCCGCCATAATCGCGGCATCATTTGCCATCCCCTGAGCAAGATTGCTGTCAACCTCGCTAATCAATATTACCGCGTTACGCACGATCATCCCCGCCAGGGCGATAACGCCCAGCAGCGCGACAAACCCCATCGGCGTTCCGCCAGGCAGCATAGCCAGCACGATCCCCGGTAAACCAAACGGGGCCATCAGGAGCGCCAGCAGCATCCGGGAATATCGCCGCAGCTGAAGCATCAGCAGCAACAGCATGATGACCAGCGTCACCGGAAGAACGGTAAAGACGGAGCTGTTCCCCTTATCCGATTCGGCAACCGCGCCGCCTTCTTCAATGCTGTAACCTGCGGGCAGGCTCGCGCGCAGTTTATCCACCGTCGGACGCAGCGCGGCGGATACCGCTTCAGCCCTCAGCCCCGGGGCGAGGTCGGTTTGCACCGTGATAAAGGGCACACGCTGCCGACGCCAGATGACCGGATCGTCCACGCCCCAAACCGGCGTTGCGACGGCGCTGAGCGGAATTTTTTTACCGTCATTCCCCTGAATCGTGAGTGAGGAGAAGGTGGCGGTGCTCTGGCGCGCGCTTTCCTCGGCCCTGAGCACCACGTCGACAAGGCGGTCATTATCTCTGATGGACGTGACAACGCTGCCGGACCAGACGGTATTCAGCGTGCGGGCGAGGCTTTCTGACGATATTCCCGCCGCTCTGGCCGCCGTCTGATTTACCTCAAGGGTAATGACTCTCTCCGGCTCTCCGGCCGTCTGGTTAACGTCGCGTGAGAACGGAGAGCGGCCAATCGCGTCCGTGAGACGGTTCGCAAACGCCCGGACCTGCAGATAATCCGGCCCGCTCACCCGGTATTTGATGGGCCAGCCGACGGGAGGCCCCAGCTCAAGGGGCGACACGCGCGTGATGATGTCGCTAAATTGCGTCGCCAGGATCGTGTTGAGCTGTGCGTGCAGACGATCCCGCGCCGCAAGATCCTTCGTGACCACAACCATCTGGGCGATATTTTCATTTTCCAGCAGCACGTCCATCGGCAGGTAAAAACGGATGGCGCCTGAGCCAACGTACGTCGAAAAGCGATCGATATTGCTATTGTCGGCCAGCGCTTTTTCCAGCTTTTCCACCTCTCTGAGCGTTTCCGGCTGCGACGCGTTGGCCGGAAGCGTCAGGCTGACCAGCAGCTCGGGCCGGTCCGAGGCGGGGAAAAACTCGCCCTGCATAAACGTCGTGCCGTACGCTGACAGCCCCAGCGCGGCAAGCGCAATCAGTACGGTAGCGAGCCGGTGGCGGAGCGCCAGGCGTAAAAGCCGTCCATACCCGCGCGCGATCCTTCCCGGTCCTGCCGCGTGATGTCTGACTTTTTCCGGCAGCAGCCACGTGCCCGTTAGCGGCGAAAACAGGATCGCGACGGCCCAGGAACAGAGCAGGGCGATGAGCACCACCGCAAACAGAGAGAAGCAGTATTCACCGGCGCTGGAGGCCGCAAAACCAACGGGAATAAAACCGGCAATCATGACCAGAGTACCGGTGAGCATCGGGAAGGCCGTCGTTTTGAATGCATAGGTGGCCGCGTGTCGACGGGAATCCCCCGCTTCCAGCCGGGAGACCATCGTTTCGACGGCGATCATGGCGTCATCCACCAGCAGGCCCAGGGCAATGATCAGCGCCCCGAGCGAGATACGCTGAAGGCCAATACCGGCGAGCATCATGCCGACAAACGTCATGGCAAGCACCAGCGGAATGGCCGTCGCCACCACCAGTCCGGCCCGCAAACCCAGCGAGACAAATGAAACCGCCAGCACGATAACAACGGCTTCGATAAGTACCCGGATAAACCCGCTTACCGCGTCACTGACCACCGCTGACTGATCGGCGACTTTTACCATCTCGATACCGTGCGGCAGCCCGGCGCTGAGAGTCGCCATTTTTGCGTTCAGCGCAGCACCGAAACGTAGCATGTTGCCTGTCGGCGCCATCGACACCGCCAGACCGATAGCCGGTTTGCCGTTCACCCGGTAGGCCGGGGCCGGTGGCTCAGCGATTTCCCTGGTGACGGTGGCAATGTCGGTCAGCGGAATATAGCGATTGTTAACGTGCAGCGTGACGGCGCGTAAACTCTCTTCGGTGGTGAGCGCTCCGCTGACTTTTATCGCCATGTTCTCCTGCCCGGTACGCATCGTTCCTGCCGGGACAACGGCGTTTTGCGCCCGGAGGGCGTCGGTAACCTCCTGAATATCCAGCCCCATACCGGCCATGCGCGCCGGAGAAAAGGCGAGAACCCACTGCTCCTGCTGTTCGCCCAGCAGGGTGGTTTTACCCATATCCGGCAGAGACATGAGCTCGCGCCGTATTGTCTCTGCGCGATCCCGCACCTCCCGCAGCGTGAAACCTTCGGGAATAAAGGCGTAAATTGTGCCGAACGTGTCGTCAAACTCGTCATCCACGGCAGGACCCTGCACCCCTTCGGGCAGGGACGGCGCGATGTCCTGCATTTTTTTGCGAACCTGATACCAGATATCGGGCACGCTTTGCGGGGGCGTATCATCACGGAGGTTGACGTGAATAACGGTGCGTCCGGCACGGGTTTCACTTTCGAGATAGTCCAGCCAGGGCGTTTCCTGCAGCTTTTTTTCAAGCGTATCGGTCAGCAGGCGGGTGGTATCCGTCACGGAGGCTCCCGGCCACTGTGCGGAGACGACGGCCGTTTTTATGGTGAATGCCGGATCTTCATTACGCGGCAGCTTTTCATAGCAGAACACGCCCATCGCAATTACCAGCAGCATGAAAAAGCTGACCATCTGCTGGTTCTTCAGCGCCCAGGCGGAGAGGTTAAATTGGGCTTCCGATTCTGTGTTCATGGCTGAACCTCTCCGGCCATCACCGGCTCGCCGGATCGTAATGTGCTCACGCCAGCCGTAATCACCCGATCGCCTGGCTCAAGGCCGGAGGCAATCATGACGGAGGAGGCCGTATAGCCGACGGGCACCACCACGCGCAGCTGCGCCTGCGAACGCGGGGTAATGACGAAAACGGCCGGTTTGTCGCCGACGCGGGTCAGCGCCGACGCGGGAAGCGCGTACCCGTGCGGGGCGGCGAAGGGCAACGTCACGGTGACGCTGGCGCCCAGCGCCATGGCCGCCGGCGGGTTTTGCAGGGTGGCTCTGACGCGCCAGGTACGGGTCTGAGGATCGGCCTGCGGGGTGATATCCCGCAGTACGGCAGACGCCTGCACCGACGGGTCGCTGAGGAGGGAAACCTGCAGAACCGCTTTATCCAGAGACGGGATCGCATCGGGCGCGGCAATGTCAAACGCCACGTCGCGGGCTTCCCCGGTTGCCAGCGTCAGCACGGACTGACCGTCACTGACAACCTGTCCCGCAGAGGCGCTCACGGCCGTGATGACGCCCGCTTGCGGCGCGATCAGGCGCGTCCAGCCGAGACTTTCGCGGGCATTT
This sequence comes from Enterobacter sp. TCD1-1, assembly GCF_020567405.1. Classification (NCBI taxonomy): domain Bacteria; kingdom Pseudomonadati; phylum Pseudomonadota; class Gammaproteobacteria; order Enterobacterales; family Enterobacteriaceae; genus Enterobacter; species Enterobacter sp. TCD1-1. The sequence goes on from NZ_JAJCXF010000001.1 coordinate 1,148,674, forward strand.
CGCCATGCGGCCTCGCTGCTTTTTAAGCGCGCTCGGGCGACAAGCCAGTCAGCCCGGGCGCTGTCGAGCTGCGTGCGGGCTATCGCGCCTGTTGGCATAAGCTTTTGCATGCGACTGACGTTAAGCGCGGCGACCTGGGCAGAGGCTTTCGCGCCTTCATAGTCGGCCGCGGCGCTGTCGAGCTGGTTTTGCCCGGTCGTATTATCAAGCGTGGCCAGCAGCTGTCCGGCAGTGACCCGGTCGCCAATATCAACGCTACGCGTCAGTATCCGGCCTCCGGTGCGAAAGCTCAGGGTCGTTTCATCGTGGGCATGGATCTCACCGGTTCTTTCCAGCGCGGGAAGGGAGTGGGCGGTGCCAACGACGACGTAGCGTACCTTACGCACTGGGTCAGGTTTGTTTTCGTGTTTATCACCGCAGCCGGTCAGCGGAAAAATCGCCAGCGCAAGCAGGGCCAGGGGAAGAAAATGCAGCCAGGAAAGGGTGCGCGCCACGCCGTACAAATGATGCAGGCAGTGGCGGAGGGAGAGAAAAAATTCGTCTGACATAACGCCGCTCCATAAAGGGAATGGCGTTATTAAATGCGCGCTACGTCGAGAAAGATTCGATGTTCTGTCAAGGCTTTATCAAGAGTGGAGATTTTCATTATCGGACGGATGCCAGGGCAACAAAATGCACACCGCGAGGCCGCCGGTTTCCGGTAATGACGCGCTAATCTCACCCCCATGCGCCTGGCAAATCGCCCGGGCGATGGACAAACCAAGGCCGCTGCCGCCGGAATGCCGCGCGCGGGACTGCTCCTCGCGGCTAAAGCGTTTAAACATTTCCGGTAAGAACTGGGGCGACACGCCCGGCCCGTCATCGGTGAATTCGAGGATGTAATGCCCGCTGGCGTAATGCAGAGCCACCTCAAGGTGGCCGCCTTCGCGTCCGTAACGTAGCGCATTTTCCATGAGGATGGTAACGACCTGTCCCATACGGAACGCATCGCCCCGGAAGGGGCTGGTGTGCGGGTTACGCAGCGTTATCCTGAAATGATGCGCATCCGCCTGGGGCATGATCCAGGCAGCCCGCTCCTGAATCAGCTCATCCAGACAGAACGGCTGGTCCTCCAGCACAAGGTTACCCGCGTCTGCCAAAGAGAGAAGGTGGAGCTCATCGGTGAGGCGGTTGAGGTGCTGGAGCTGTTTCATCACCATGCCCAGCTGCGCCGGGCTGGCATCAAACACGCCGTCTAGCATGCCCTGCAGACGCCCGATGGCGGCCGTCAGGGGCGAGCGCAGCTCATGCGCCATCGCGACGTGCGAGGCGCGGAGCTCTTTCTCATAGCGGGCGAGTTGTCCTGTCATAGAGTTAAAGTCGGTCGCAAAGCTGACCATTTCTGCCGGTGCATCTTTGATCAGCTCTGCCTGACGGCCAAACTGACCTTCGGCGACATCCTTTGCCGCATCGCGAAGTCGGCTGAACTGCAGTGCCAGCGGGCGGGCGTGTTTGAGCCCCATCACCACAATAAACGGGATCATCACCAGCACCAGCAGGGCCACCGTGACCCAGTCCGCTGAGGCGATGGACGGCGTGGAATAGCTGAGGCCCCACCAGGTGTCCACAATCGAGTGGAAGCGGGCCGGATTGGCCTGCGGGTTCTGGCTGAGCGTAAGAAACTCCTGCCGGACCGCTGGCGGCATCCTGCCCATGATCCAGTAGTTCTGGACCGCATAGCGCAGCCACATGCAGGTGGCAATGACGATCACGCTGCCGATGGCCAGCGCTAAAATGCGTGCGCAAATCCAGCGCCACAGAGAGGCGTGTCGGTTTTTTATCATGGCTGTCTGAACCTGTAACCCACGCCGCGCACGTTGATCAGCACGCCGGAAATACCCACCGCTTCGAGTTTTTTACGCAGGTTATAAATATGGGTGTCCACCACGCGCTCCAGCGCCTCGCTTTCCGGCAAGCAGTGTTCCAGTAAATACTGGCGGGAGAACGGGTGCGCAGGCGAGCGCAGCAGCGTTGCCAGAAGCGAGAATTCCGTTGGCGTAAGATCGAGCATCACAGGCGTGTCGTCGCCGTTGTCCACGTACGCCACAATGGCGGCGACATCCACCGCCAGCGTTTGCCAGCGAAGGATCTTTTCCTCTGTCTCTTTTTTACTGCTGCGCCGCAGCACCGCCTGCACCCGCGCCACCACTTCGCCCGGATGATAAGGCTTCACAACGTAATCATCGGCACCGTAACGCAGGGCGCCAATGCGATCGGGAGTATCCCCCATGGCCGTGACCATGATCACCGGCACATCGCTTTTACGACGCAGGCCCGCCAGCACCTCGGTGCCATTAAGTCCCGGCAGCATTACGTCCAGCAGGATGAGGTCGGGCTTCCACCGCTGCGCCATATCCAGCCCGGAAAGACCGTCTCCGGTAATGGTCACGTCGTAATTTTCACGCCGTAAATAGGCTTCGAGCACGCCAGCCGCATCGGCGTCATCTTCAATAATCAGCACTCTTCTGGATAACATCCGTTCACCTTGACCATTTCTTAACACTATCCCGACGATTCATTGATTCAGCCAAATCATACTGCGCCAACATTGTATGGCTGTCCCTGTCTCAGGAGACGCCAGCGTCTGTAAGGAGAGCAGTATGATAGCGATAAAAAAAGTCCTGTATATGTCCGTCCCGCTTCTGATGGTCGTGGCATCCGCCGCGCAGGCGGATGATGGCACCGCGTCCGATTCCTTAACCGTCGGGCTGGGAGGGCAATATGCCCCGCGTTACTCAGGCTCAGACAAGCAGGTGTGGCAGGTGGTTCCTGTGCTGCAGGGACGCAAAGGCGCTTTCTTTGTTGATGCACAAAAAGGGGTGGGATATGACCTGCAAAACGACAGCGGTTGGTATTTCGAACATACGCTGGGCTACGACCCCGGAAGGGCTGATAAAAATTCTGGCTGGCGTGAGGGTGCAAACAACCTGAAAGGGATGGGGGACATTAATGCCACCCTGAATACCGGCCTTGCCGTGGGCTGGCAGGCCGCGCCATGGCTGAGCATGGAAGGCAAAGCGACGCTGCCGTTAACGGACAGTCAGGGGGCAAGCTATCAGGCCTCCGTTACGCTGATCCCGGTACAAAATAACCAGGACACGATAGCCTTTCAGTCTGCGGCCCTGTTTGGCGACAGCCGTTATATGAATACCTGGTATGGCGTCAGTGAGCAGCAGAGCCGCCGCACCGGCTATCGCCGCTATTCAGCGCCGGGTGGATTTTATGGCGTCGACACCAGCCTGACCTGGAGCCATCAGTTCGATGCTCACTGGGGGACGGTCCTCAGCGCGGACTATACCTGGCTTGGCGACCATGCCAATGAAAGCCCGATCGTGATGCGGCGCAATGAGGGGTCTGCAACCGCCGCTATCACCTGGACATTTTAAATTCGCGCCGCACGATGTGAGCGAGGGGGCGAGAGGATTACTTCTTCTTATCCATCATCGCCTTTAAATCGGCAAACGGGTTAAACGTGGCGACGCCCACGTCTTTTTGCGCGTCTTCCCCGGCCACCACGGTGGTGCCGTACTGATCTGCTTCGGTGTATTTCGAATGCTCGTGATCGTGGCAAAACAGGCACAACAGCTCCCAGTTGCTGCCATCTTCCGGGTTATTGGTATGGTCGTGATCGATATGGTGAACCGTGAGTTCACGCAGATTGGAATAGACAAACTCGCGCGAACAGCGTCCACACACCCATGGATAGATTTTTAATGCTTTTTCGCGATAGCCGCTTTCCAGCCGCGCGTAGTTTTTGGGGATCAAAGCCATTGCCGGTTTTACCTGTCATAAAAATAGTGAGCCAATATATCTCATCAGGCACTGTAAATGTATATACGCTTCCTCCGTTAGAGTGAGAATGTGCCTTCAAGCGTAATGACGCATTTTCCGCCGACGCGAACCACCGCCTTTCCTGAGGAGGCATCGTATCCCGTGAACAGTACGCTTGCTCGTCCCATATCGACCCCCTGACTGACTGTCAGGTCAAGCGTCGTTTTATCGCGGTGTAATGCCAGTAGCGCCGTAACAGCGGCGGTCGCGCTGCCTGTTGCAGGGTCTTCCGTCATTCGGGGCGTAAACATGCGTGCTTGCACATCGCAGGGCGCATCGGAATCTGAATCCAGGGTATAGGCATAGAGTGAAACTGCATCGTCCAGTGGTAACGTCGCACGAAAACCCTGTAAATTGGGTACACATCGACGGAGCGCCTCGCGAGAGGCCAGCTCGGCTATCAGGAAGGGCAGACCCACCGACGCGACGACGGGCATATGTACCTCGGTACGGATATCTTCTGCGTTCAGGGACAAGCAGGCAGCCACGTTTTCCGGGCTAACTTCAGAGCGGCAGGAGAGTGCCTCTGGCACCAGGAGTTCTGCGCCAGTCACCGTATCGTTGTCACGCAGCAGGCGCACGGGTACCAGGCCAGCGATTTCCTCGAAGTGCAGTGTATCAGGCAGGTGCTGATGATTCATCGCAGTGTGATGAGCGAGCACGTAGGCGGTACCCACATTCGGGTGCCCGGCGAAGGGGATCTCGCGCGAGGGCGTAAAAATTCGGACGCGTGCTGTATTGGATGGGTTGTCTGGCGGCAGCACAAACGTCGTTTCGCTGTAACCAAACTCAACGGCGACCTGCTGCATTTGTGCTTTACTCATGCCCTCCGCATCGAGTACGACGGCAACAGGATTACCCAGAAACGGCGTGTCAGTAAAAACATCCGCCACAACATAGCGTCTTTTCATTTTTTATCCAGTGTGAAAGGTCCCGACCTATAGTAGTAACGTTAATTCAAACGGATAACCAACGGGTTTTTACCTGAGGGACATGAAACTATTTCAATCAATTTATTTGAATCATTCCGTTAAATAAACGGCATTTATTCTTACCGGGTAATGCGTAAAGTGGACAGAACGCAATGCATTATCAGGACACAGGGTTATGAAAAAGATCGGGTTTTTATCGTTTGGTCACTGGACGCCTTCACCGCAGTCCGGCACGCGCTCGGCGGCAGACACGCTGCTGCAGTCCATCGATTTAGCCGTGGCGGCTGAAGAGCTGGGGGCAGACGGCGCTTATTTCCGCGTGCATCACTTCGCGCGACAGCTTAGCTCGCCGTTCCCTCTGCTGGCCGCCATTGGCGCAAAAACGAAGACCATCGAAATCGGCACCGGCGTGATTGATATGCGCTATGAAAATCCGATGTACATGGCTGAAGATGCGGGCGCGGCGGACCTGATTTCCGGTGGTCGCCTGCAGTTGGGCATCAGCCGTGGCTCCCCGGAGCAGGTTATTGATGGCTGGCGTCATTTCGGCTATGTCCCGCAGGAAGGGGAAAACGAGTCGGATATGGCGCGTCGTCATACCGAGGTGCTGCTTGAGGTGCTGCGTGGGGAAGGGTTTGCCAAACCGAACCCGCAGCCCATGTTCCCGAATCCGCCGGGGCTGCTGCGCCTGGAGCCTTATTCAGAAGGGCTGCGCGAGCGTATCTGGTGGGGAGCGGGTTCCAATGCGACGGCCGTGTGGGCCGCAAAACTGGGCATGAACCTGCAAAGCTCAACGCTGAAGGACGATGAAACCGGTGAGCCGTTCCATATTCAGCAGGCAAAACAGATCCGCGCGTACCGTCAGGCCTGGAAAGAGGCGGGGCATACGCGTGAGCCGCGAGTGTCGGTCAGCCGCAGTATTTTTGCGCTGATGGACGACCGTGACCGGATGTATTTCGGGGCCAGCCGCAACGACAGCGATAGCGTGGGTTATCTTGATGAGAAAACGCGCGCCATCTTCGGGCGCAGCTATGCCGCGGAGCCGGAAAAGCTGGTTGAACAGCTGAAAAAGGACGAGGCGATTGCCGAGGCGGACACGCTCTTACTGACCGTGCCGAACCAGCTGGGTGTGGATTATAATGCGCACGTGATTGAGTCTATTCTCAAACATGTCGCACCGGCAATGGGCTGGCGCGAGTAGTTCCGCTATCAGCCTTGAGATCGTAATGGAAAATCTGGCCCTCTGGTATCGCCGGTTTGGCGAGCCAGAATCTGTTCTGCAACCTGAAACCGCGCCGCCGGGCGCGCTTGCGCCGGGACAGCTCCGCGTGCGGATGCTGTTTTCTCCGGTCAACGCGTCCGATCTTATCCCCATCACCGGTGCCTATCGCCACAGAACCCCGTTACCGGCGGTCGCGGGGTATGAAGGTGTCGGTGTTGTCACCGAGGCGCCCGCCTCGTTTAAGCATCTGGTGGGGCAGCGCGTCCTGCCGCTGCGCGGTCAGGGCACCTGGCAGCGCTATGTGGATTGCCCGGCAGAGTATGCGATACCCGTTCCGGACACTGTCGACGCACATCTGGCCGCGCGGGCCTATATTAACCCGCTGGCGGCGCAGATGATGCTGACCCGCTACCCGACGCGTGGAAAGCGAGTCTTGCTCACGGCTGCCGGATCGGATTGCGCCATTCTGCTGGGGCAGTGGGCGCGTCAGGCGGGGGCGGAAGCGGTGTATGGCATTCACCGTTCTGCCGTGCATGCTGAACGGCTGGAGGCGATGGGAATCACGCCTGTCGCACAGCATGACGCAAACAGAATCGGTACCGTCGCCGCCCGTAGCGATATCGTCTACGATGCCACCGGCGGGCCCCTTGCGGAAACGATCCTCAGCGTGATGCCCGAGCAGGGCATGTTTGTCTGCTACGGGCTGCTCTCCGGGCAAACCTTCACACAGCGGCGGCCTGCGCCGCGCGTGGCGTGGTTCCATATCCGAAACGGTCTGGATGCGCTCAGCGTTGAGGCGTGGCGCGCGGAGTTCGATCGCATCTGGCTGAGGTTGCCCGACAGTGAGTACAGCGACGTTACGGTGTACCCGCTGGCGGAGTGGCGAAGGGCGCTCAGCGCTTATCGTGAAGGTGGAAGGACCCGCAAGCCCCTCCTGTCGATGGCGGAATGACGGCTAGTGATGGCTCATATCGCTCAGCAGCACGGCGATACTTTGCCCGCCCGCCGTCTGCTCCAGACCAATCTTGACGATGATGGTGAGCGGAACGGAGAGCAGCATCCCGACGGGCCCGAGCAGCCAGCCCCAGAATATCAGGGACAAAAAGACCACCAGCGTGGACAGCCCCAGGCCCCGGCCCATCATGCGGGGTTCCAGTATGTTACCGAACACCAGATTGATGACCAGGTATCCGGCCAGCAGGATCAGCGCGTCATAAAGCCCGCTGAAAACCAGCACCTGAAGAATAGGGGGGATCGCCGCCAGCACGGAGCCGATGTTGGGAATGTAGTTAAGTGCAAACGCCAGTAACCCCCAGACGAACGCAAAGCGGACGTCCAGCGCCAGAAGCATCACCCAGACGACAACGCCCGTCACCAGGCTAATGGCCGTTTTCAGCACCAGATAGCGGGAGACGCTGTCCAGCGCGCGTTGAATCGCCCCCATTCCTTCGACCGGACGGACCATTATCTGCTGCAGCTTTGCAGGAAGCTGCGGCACCTCCAGCAGCATAAACACCACCGTTAAAAACAGCAGGAAAATGGAGGTCATGGCATTGGAAAGCTGAGCCAGCAGGCTGGTGACGATCGTCATCGCCGCATTGGGGTCGATATATTTCAGCAGTTCTTCAACCGAGACTTCGATACCCGCGCGTTGCAGCCAGGGCTCCAGCTGCAGCAGCGGTATTGCCAGCGAAGAGCGGTATTTCGGCAGCGTTCGCGCCAGTTCATTGAGCGAGGTCCCCAGATAAGCCACCAGCAGTACCATCGCCACAATAATGATGCTGATCAGCAGCGTGATGGCCAGCACGCGCGGGATGCGTAGCCGCGTCATGCGCTGAACCAGCGGGTTGAGGATCACCGCAATAAACAGGGCCAGAATAAAGGGCACAATAATGTCGGCGGCAAAGCGCACGCCTGTCAATATGATCACCAGCATGCCCAGCATGATGACAATTTTTAACCCGTTCAGGGTAATGATGGGTTTAGCCATGGTGACTCCGAAATTTTCTTTATATTTATAATAAAGGTGAAAGGCATTGCAATAAACTAACCAAAATCAAACGGAGTGGGTAAAGAATTGCAAAGACTTTGAGTAAAATCCTGGCTTATGGTACAAATTCGGTGTGTTTAACTACCGAGGACAATTTTCATCCGCAAAGACGAGAAGCAACAACGCGGATAATTGTAATTTTATGGACAATATGTTCAGGACGTACTCTTCAAACAATACTGCTGTATACTCCACCTCTTTCTGCCTGCTTTCTGGTGAGCAACACTGGCGCACCGCACTATAGTCATTTCTTCTGCCTGAGCTGGCGCTAAGCGCTTAGCTGACTGATTTCAATTCGTATTTTTGGGTTTGCTGCACGCAGCGGGCCACGATGGATTATATTCTCAAGCAGGAGAAAAACATGTTTTACTGGATTTTATTAGCCCTGGCTATTATCGCTGAAATTACCGGCACGCTGTCGATGAAGTGGGCTAGCGTCAGCGATGGCAACACCGGTTTTATTTTGATGCTGGTGATGATTTCGCTTTCGTATATTTTCCTCTCGTTTGCGGTGAAAAAAATTGCGCTGGGCGTCGCGTATGCCCTGTGGGAAGGGATCGGTATTTTGTTGATTACGCTGTTCAGCGTGCTGATATTTGACGAAACATTAACAACAATGAAGGTCGCCGGGTTAACGACGCTGGTCGCGGGTATTGTGCTGATTAAATCAGGTACCCGTAAGCCGTCTAAAGTGCAGAAGGAGCAGAACCATGCAACAGTTTGAGTGGGTTCATGCGGCCTGGCTGGGGTTCGCCATCGTGCTGGAAATTCTGGCGAACGTTCTGCTGAAATTCTCCGATGGTTTTCGCCGTAAACTCTACGGCCTGATGTCGATTGCCGCGGTTCTGGGGGCGTTCAGCGCGCTGTCCCAGGCGGTAAAAGGAATCGATCTTTCGGTTGCCTATGCGTTGTGGGGCGGTTTTGGTATCGCCGCGACGCTGGCTGCAGGCTGGGTGCTTTTCGGTCAGCGTTTAAATAACAAGGGCTGGATGGGACTCATCTTGCTGCTTGCAGGTATGATTATGATAAAACTTGCCTGACGTTCATAAAGCCATCCTTTACAGGCAGCGAAATTCGCTGCCTGTATTACGCTTAGAAAAGCAAAACCTTAAAGAGGATGGCTGATGTATCGCACATTAAGCTGGCGCAATATTCCCACCGCGAGAACGTTGTTTGCCATGGTCTTTATGGCGGGCATCGGCTTAATCATCTCCGTCGTCGCACTCCTCTATCTTTCCCTGCATCTTATCAGCACCAAAACCAATGAAATTGATGAACACCGCACGGCGCTTTCCGTGCAGGGGGCCATTCAGACATCGGTTAACCGCGTCTCCTCCCTGGTGCTGGATAACGCCGTCTGGGACGATGCGGTGCGGGAGGCCTACCGTCCCACGCTCGATACCGACTGGCTGTATAACACCTGGGGCGCCGGCTTTAAAATCAACAACCTCTATGACGGCACCTTCGTGCTTGATGAGCATTTCAATGTCATCTGGGGATCGTTTCAAAGTCAGCCTTTTCAGGAGACGAATCTCGATTTTTTCGGTAAGGGGCTGAAAGCCCTGATTGCTCAGCACGCGCGCGCCTTATCAAGCGATAAAAATATCTATGCCGGGATCAGCAAAACGCGAAGCGGCGTCGCCTTTGTGGGCATTGGGCTGATTCGCCCGATGGTCGGAAGATTACAGGTGACTGACGAAACGCGCCGCTATCTGGTGATCACCCGTCATCTGAACGCCAGAATCTTAGCCGACCTGGGGGCGACCTTTCAGATCGATAACCTGCACTTTACGCCGGAAAAAATTAACGAAATGAGTATGCCGCTGCGCAGTTCGGCAGGGGAGCAGCTGGGCTATCTTAACTGGCAGGCACGGCTTCCGGGGGCGCAGGCCGCCCGGGCGGCATCCTCTGATATCACGCAGATTGTTGTGCTGGCATCGGCCCTGATCCTGCTCTTTATTCTGGTGAGCAGCGTGGGGCTGTACAAGCTTGCGCGAGGAGAAAGCCAGGCGCGTCTGGTGGCGAGAACGGACTGGCTAAGCCATCTGCCGAACCGACGAGCGCTCATCGAAGCGCTGGATCGGGTGAGTCTACGCGGGGATATCGACGTCAAAAGCGTGGTGTTTATCGATCTGGATGGTTTTAAAGACGTGAATGACATCTACGGCCACAGCGTGGGAGACGATCTCATTGTGGCGATTGCGAAAACGCTGAGTGAACGCGTGCCGCCAGGGGGAATGCTGGCGCGTATGGGCGGGGATGAGTTTGCCATGACCATCGGCGGTGATGAGGCAGAAACACAGGCCACCGCCTTTGCCGTTTCGGTGCTGGATTTTCTCACCACCCCGATTCAGCTGGGGGAACGCACGATCCATATCGGGGCCAGTATCGGTATCGCCAGCGGAACCCTGATTGAATGCACCAGCTCCGAGCTGTTTCGCCGCGCCGATATTGCCATGTACCATGCCAAAATGAGCGGGAAAGGGCGTATCACCCACTACGACGCCGAGCTGAACAGCGCCCGGGAGCGCAAGCTGGCGATTGAAAATCAGATCCGTAACGGTCTGGAGCGCGATGAGTTTGAGGTCTGGTATCAGCCGATTATTGACGCCCGCAGCCAGAAAATGAGCAGTGTCGAAGCGCTGGTCCGCTGGCCACGTCGCCCGGACGGGCCGCTGGGCCCGGATACCTTCATCGCCATTGCGGAGACCAGCGGTCTGATTTACAAGCTGGGCCAGTTTGTGCTGCAGCGCGCCTGTCAGGATCTCCAGCCGTACGGTGACTTAACGCTTTCCGTTAACATTTCTCCCGCGCAATTCCGCGATCCCGCCTTCGAGGACAAAGTGGCCAGCGTGCTGGAGACCACTCATTTCCCTGCTAACCGACTGCAACTGGAGGTCACGGAGTCCTATGTGCTGGAAAACCCGGAGCGTGCCCGCATGGCGATAGCCAATCTTAAAGCGCTGGGCACCGCGGTGGCGCTGGATGACTTTGGCACTGGCTATTCCAGCATTGGCTATTTGCGGCGTTTTAACTTCGACACGATCAAGATTGATAAATCGCTGGCCGGGCTGGTGGACAACGATGAACAGGCGGCCGCGCTGGTAAGCGGCACGGTGCGGATCGCCAACGCGCTGGGGATGGCGGTGGTCGCCGAAGGGGTCGAGACCGAAAGACAAATGAAACTGCTGCGGCTGGCTGGCTGCGATCAACTGCAGGGTTTTTGGTTCAGCCAGCCGATGCCGATTGAGTCAATCAGGGCATTACATCAGGTCAGACGATGCTGATTTACTGCTGCGCCAGCGCTTCCAGCTTGTCGCGAAAACCGGTCACGGACAAGGCCCGGTTATCTGCGCGCCAGCGATCTTTCGCCGCCGGTGCAGAGCTCTGCACACCGATCAACTGCCAGCCGTTATCTGTTTTCAGCATCAGCGGTGAGCCACTGTCACCCGGCAACGTATCGCACTGGTGCGAGAGTACGCTGGTTTGCGCCCAGCCCGTCACAATACAGTCGGAGTGCGTGTAAAGCGTATCCAGATGGTCGACAGGATAGCCGGACTGCGTCACCTTCCGGTCGGCGGCTTTCAGCGCGGCGGTGAGGGCGTCTTTGTCGCCGTCAAATAACGGCAGCGGCGTAATGCCGGAAGGGGGGTAGCGTAAAACGATGAGGCCAAAGTCCCACGAGGCGGCCGCCGGTGGCACGATCCAGCCGTCACCATCCGGTTTCAGGCGTTTGCCGAGAGACGGATCGACCCGGCCTTCAATGCCGTGAATTTCATAGCGCCAGGTGCCTTTTTGCGACACAAACCGCAAGGCAACCGCTTTATCCGGCTTGCCGTTTGGCGGCGTTAACAGACAGTGGCCTGCCGTCAGGGCAAGCTGTGGGGTAATCAGCGTCGCAGTACATAAGTTACCGCTGGCGGTTTCCAGTTGACCTATAGCATCCCAGGGCGCCTGGGTGGGATCGGCGACGCGCGTGCGATCGTCATGACCGAAAAAAAGCGTCTTTAGCTCTTTCGCGCTAATGGTGTCATCACCGCCATCATCCGCATGTGAGAATCCAGAAAAAAGACCAAACGTTCCCAGTAACAACACAACAGATTTACGCATATCACACTCTGGTGGGGGTAATTATGATTATTAAAAGTGAACCCTATGAAAATACTATAGACGGGACAGCGCTAAAGTGGGAGTAAAATCAGCGTGCTACAATCAGGAAAGATAAAAATGGCTGGCGATGAGCGCGCATAAAATAAGCAGGATCAGAATCAGCTCAAACCGATAGCGTCGCAGCATACGCCCTCCGGATAAAAAAAACGGCGCGGAACCTGTTCCGGTTCGGCGCCGGTTTACCAACGTGCCCCGAAGGGCACGGTTTAGCTTGTACTCTTACGCAGCTGGCTGTGCAGCAGGTTTAGCAGCTTCGTGTTTTACTGCTTTTTTGTGATGCTTTTTAGCAGCCTGAGCTTTCTGTTCTACAGCCGGTTTAGCGGCTTTTTTGTGGTGGTGCTTTTTAGCAGCCTGCGCTTTCTGTTCTACAGCCGGTTTAGCGGCTTTTTTGTGGTGGTGCTTTTTAGCGGCCTGCGCTTTCTGCTCTACAGCCGGTTTAGCGGCTTTTTTGTGGTGCTTTTTGGCAGCCTGCGCTTTCTGCTCGGTTGGTGCTGCGGTTGCAGGTGCAGCGGCTTCTTTTTTCGCTGCAGCTTTGTGGTGTTTCTTATGATGAACCGCTTTTGCTGGGGCAGCGGTGGTGGTTGCAGCAGGTGCGGCAGCCGGTGCAGCAGTTGCGGTAGTGTCAGCAGCAAATGCAGCAGAAGACAGACCCATAGCAGCGGCAACAACCAGAGCTAATACTTTATTCATTCTCATACCCTCGAATTTGGTTTTTCATTTAACCCCACTGCGGGGCCGTTGAAATAACTATATCCCTGTAAACTCGGGGTTTCCGTGAGTGATTGGTATCGGCGTGTAACCATATGTACATTGCCGGGGGGCTAGCACAGACGGCCCACTCTCCATTGAGGGAGAGGGCTGGGGTGAGGGGGAACATACGGCTCTTTTACCTGAGATCCCTCACCCCCGGCCAAACAGATTACAAATAGCGGGAGGTCAGATGTTCGCGGAAGTAACGGATGTTCAGATCCTCGCCCGTCGCCTGGGTGATTAACTGCGACGTACTGAAGCGACTGCCGTGCTGCCAGATGTTCTGACGCAGCCAGTCAAAGAGTGCAGAAAAATCGCCTTCAGCGATGGAGGCTTGCAGACCCGGAAGCGCCGTTTTGGCCGCATGGAACAACTGTGCGGCATACATGGCCCCCAGCGTATACGACGGGAAGTAGCCAAAACCGCCGTCGGTCCAGTGAATATCCTGCATACAGCCGTTGCGGTAGTTGTCTTTGGTGGATAACCCGAGCCAGGCCTGCATTTTCTCGTCCCACAGGGCAGGGATATCGTCCACTTCGATCTCGCCGTTGATCAGCGACCGCTCAATCTCATAGCGCAGCACCACGTGCGCCGGGTAGCTCACTTCGTCCGCATCGACGCGGATATAGCCCGGCTTCACGCGCTGGTTCCAGGCGATAAAGTTCTCTTCGCTGAACGCCGCCTGGCTGCCAAAGCGGGCATGCACCGCAGGGAGAAGATGCTTGAGGAAGGCTTCACTGCGTCCCAGCTGCATCTCAAAGAACAGGCTCTGGGATTCGTGGATCGCGGTTGAGCGGGCCAGCGCAATCGGCTGTCCTGCCCACGCGCGCGGCAGGTTTTGTTCGTAGCGCGCGTGTCCGGTTTCGTGGATCACGCCAAACAGCGCGCTGAGCAGTTCATCCTCGTCATAGCGCGTGGTGATGCGCACGTCCTCCGGTACGCCGCCGCAGAACGGGTGCGCGCTTACGTCGAGGCGACCACCGTTAAAATCGAAGCCGAGCATCTTCATGGCTTCCAGGCCCAGTTCACGCTGTGTTGCCGTCGGGAAAGGCCCCTGAGGAGGAACAAACGATCGCTGAGCCTGCTTTTCCACGACGTTTGCCAGCAGGTCCGGCAGCCAGGACTTCATGTCGCCGAACAGCACGTCCAGACGGGCGCTGGTCATGTCGGGTTCAAAAATATCCAGCAGCGCGTCGTACGGCGTACAGCCTTTGGCTTCCGCCCGCAGGCGCGCCTCTTCACGGCTGAGTTTGACCACCTCTTTCAGGTTGGCGGAAAAACCCTGCCAGTCGTTGGCGGGACGTTGTGTGCGCCAGGCGTGTTCACACCTGCTGCCCGCCAGGGATTTGGCTTCCACCAGCGTTTCCGGCAGCAGCGAGGCCTGCTGATAGTGGCGCGTCATTTCCCGCAGGTTGGCCTGTTCGACGTCATTCAGATCTTCCCCTGCCGCCGCGGCTAACAGGTCGCCGACTTTTTTATCGGTCAGAAGCTGGTGCTGCAGGACGCTCATCTCCGCCAGCGCCTCACCGCGCGCGGCGCTGCCGCCGGGCGGCATCATGGTGAACATGTCCCAGCTGGCGATGGAGGAGAGGTGCGAGAAGCGGGAGAGGCGCTGGAAGGTTTTCACAAGTGACTGATAGGCTGATGTTTTTTGCAATTCTTATTTCCTCATGCCGGGGATGTGTTTCAGGGAGCATACAATGAAACCGACCAAATTCCCCAACATTTCCCACGCGGAGGAAATCTGAGCAGATCTCCTCCGTTGAAACCGTCCCCGGCATTCCGGGAGACGGTTTTCGGTGGGCACTCAGGACTTATCGCGCATAACCTGTTGCAGGATCGCCAGCGCCTGGTTGAACTGGGCATCCGGAATGGTCAGCGGATAAAGGAAGCGGATCACGTTGCCGTACTGGCCGCAGATCAATAACAGCAGGCCCTGAGCGAGCGCCTTTTGCTGGATCGCCTGCGCGATGGCGGCTGAAGGTTCACGGCTCTCGGGATCAAAAAACTCCGCCGCAATCATCGATCCTCTTCCCCTTATCGCCACGAGCGCAGGGAAGGTGCCCTGAATCTCCTCCAGCGTGGCTTTCAGCCGCTCGCCCAGCTGACGGGCGCGCGCGCACAGCGACTCGTTGTCGATAATCTTCAGCACCGCGTGCGCGGCGGCCACCGCAAGCGGGTTGCCGGCATAGGTTCCCCCCAGGCCGCCGGGAGCCGGAGCGTCCATGATGTCGGCGCGACCCACCACGCCGGACAGCGGCATTCCGCCTGCCAGGCTTTTAGCCATCGTCATCAGGTCGGGTTTGTCCGCGTAGTGTTCCATGGCAAACAGCTTACCCGTACGGGCGAAGCCGCTCTGCACTTCGTCGGCGATCATCACGATCCCGTGCTCATCACAGATGCGGCGGATGGCGGCCACCAGCTCTGGCGGGGCGACGTTGAATCCGCCTTCACCCTGAATGGGTTCAAAAATAATCGCCGCCACCTGTTTCGCCTCAATATCTGCTTTGAACAGGCGTTCTATCGCCGTGATGGCATCCTGCGTCGTGATGCCGTGCAGCTCGGAGGGATACGGCACGTGATAAACCGACCCCGGGAAGGGACCAAATCCGAGCTTGTAAGGCGCGACCTTGCCGGTTAACGCCATGGTCATATAGGTTCGGCCGTGAAAACCTCCCCCGAAGGCAATCACACCCGGTCTGCCGGTGTGGGCCCGGGCGATTTTAATGGCATTTTCCACCGCTTCTGCGCCCGTGGTGAAGAACGCCGTTTTGGCCGGACTCTGCACCGGGGCCAGCTCGTTAAGTTTTTCGGCCAATGAAACGTAGCTTTCATACGGCACAATCTGGTAGGCCGTGTGGGTGAACTGGTGAAGCTGTTTTTCCACCGCGGCCACCAGTTCAGGATGACGATGGCCGGTATTCAGTACCGCGATCCCGGCGGCGAAATCAATATAGTCGTTGCCTTCCACGTCGGTAAGCGTGGCATTCTCCGCCGAGCGGGCAAAGAAATCACACATTACGCCAACGCCGCGCGGGGTGGCAGAAAGTCTGCGCTGATGAAATTCCTGGTTACTCATATCAGATACCCTTTTGTCGAAAACGATCATACGCCAAGACGATCGCGCAGGCTGTAATACGCCGCACCCATCGCCGTGAATGGAATCCGCAGGCTGCGACCGCCCGGGAAGGGGTAGTGCGGAAGATTAGCAAACGCATCAAAGCGCTCAGCGTCACCGCGCAACAGTTCCGAGATCAGCCGTCCGGCCAGGTGGGTGCAGGTCACGCCGTGGCCGCTGTAGCCCTGCATGTAATAGATGTTTTTATCCAGACGACCAAACTGCGGCATACGCGACAGGGTCAGCAGGAAGTTGCCCGTCCAGCGGTAGTCGATTTTGACGCCTGCCAGCTGAGGGAAGGTTTTGAGCAGCTTTGGCATCACCAGGCGCTCGACATCGTCCGGATCGCGCGCGCCATAGACGACGCCACCACCGTACAGCAGGCGGTTGTCGGCGGTGAGACGGTAGTAATCCAGCAGGTAGTTACAATCTTCCACGCAGTAGTTATTCGGGATCAGCGTGCGGACGACCTCTTCCGGCAGCGGGGCGGTGGTCACCACCTGGGTGCCGCAGGGCATGCTGCGTTTTGCCAGTTCCGGTTCGATCTTATCGCCCAGATAGGCATTCCCGGCGACGATCACGTAGCGGGCCGTCACCTGGCCATGCTGCGTGCTCACCACGGCCGGGCTGGTGTGCTGAATGGCGGTCACCGGGGACTGCTCATATACCCGCCCGCCGTTCAGGCGAATGGCGTCCGCTTCGCCGATCGCCAGGTTCAGCGGATGAATATGCCCCCCGCTGCGGTCCAGCAGCGCGCCGGTATAGCGTTCGCTGTCGACCTCCCGGCGGATGGCGCTGGCGTCCAGCAACTCGAGCTGCGTGTTGCCGTAGCGTTCCCAGTTGGCTTTTTGCTCCTCCAGTGTCTCCAGCTGCTTGTGGTTTAGCGCCACAAACAGCCCGCCAGGACGATAGTCGCACTGGATCTGATAGCGCTGGATTCGCTCCCGAATGATTTCCCCGCCTTCAAACATCATGCTCCCGAGCATTCTGGCGGCATCGGGCCCGTAGTTTTTCTCGATCACGTCGATATCGCGGCTGTAGGAGTTAACCAGCTGGCCGCCGTTGCGTCCGCTGGCGCCGAAGCCGATGCGCGCCCCTTCAAGGAGCACCACGTCATAGCCCATTTCGGCGAGATGCAGCGCGGAGGAGAGGCCGGTATAGCCGCCGCCCACCACGCACACGTCACAGCTGATCGACTCGTTAAGCGTCGGGAAAGGTTCGTAAGCGTTCGCGCTGGCCGCGTAGTAGCTGGTGGTATGTTCGGTCATGATTGAGGCTCCAGGGCAATCCAGATGGTTTTCAGTTCGGTAAATTTTTCCAGCGCGTGCAGGGACTTATCGCGACCGTTGCCGCTCTGCTTATAGCCGCCAAAGGGAACGGTCATATCACCGTCGTTATAGTTATTGACGAAGACCGAGCCGGCCTTCAGGCGGCGGCTCATGCGGTGCGCCCGGGAGAGATCGCGGGTCCATACCGCCGCGCCAAGCCCGTATTCACTGTCGTTGGCCAGCGTTAAGGCGTCCTCTTCGGTTTTAAATCGGGTAACGACCAGCACCGGGCCGAAAATCTCTTCCCGGCACAGCGGGGAGTCGGACTCGAGGTCGACAAAAATGGTTGGACCGACTGCGGAAGGCCATGATTGTTCCCGCCCGTCCAGCAGCAGCGAGCCTTTCCGGGTTCCTTCGCGAATAAACGTGTGGACGGTATCGGCGTGCGCAGCGTCGATGAGCATGCCCATCGTGCTGTCGGGGTCGAGCGGATCGCCCGGCTGCCAGTGACGGGCCTGCGCTTTCAGCTTTGTCAGGAATTCATCGGCGATGCTCTCTTCGAGTAGCAGGCGGGTACCGGCGATACAGACTTGCCCCTGGTTGTAAAAAATCCCGGCGGCGGTCGCGCTCACGGCCTTGTCCAGGTCCGGACAGTCGGCAAAGATAATATTGGCGCTCTTGCCGCCTGCCTCCAGCCAGACGCGCTTCATGTTGCTTTCTCCCGCGTCCTTCAGCAGTTGCTTGCCGGTACGGGTAGAGCCGGTAAACGTCAGCACCTCGACCTCGGGATGACGTGCCAGCGCCTGGCCCGCTTCATGGCCGTAACCGCTTATCACATTCAGCACGCCGTCCGGCAGGCCCGCCTCTTTCGCCAGCCCGGCCAGCCGCAGGGCGGTGAGCGGTGATTTCTCCGACGGTTTCAATACCACGCTATTGCCCGCAATCAGCGCCGGGCCCAGCTTCCAGCAGGCCAGCAGCAGCGGGAAGTTCCAGGGGACGATGGCCGCAACAACCCCGATGGGCTCGCGCACGATCATCGCCAGCTCGCCCGGACCCGTAGGCGCCACTTCGCCGTAGACTTTATCCGCCGCTTCGGCGTACCAGCGAATGGCGCGCGCCGCGCCGGGAATATCGTCGCGCAGGCTGTGGCGGATGGGTTTACCGGTGTCCAGCGTTTCCAGTAAGGCCAGCTCTTCGCTATGGCGTTCCATCAAATCGGCGAGCGTATTTAGCACGGCCTTGCGCTGCGCCGGAGACGCC
Source organism: Enterobacter sp. TCD1-1 (assembly GCF_020567405.1). Classification (NCBI taxonomy): domain Bacteria; kingdom Pseudomonadati; phylum Pseudomonadota; class Gammaproteobacteria; order Enterobacterales; family Enterobacteriaceae; genus Enterobacter; species Enterobacter sp. TCD1-1. The sequence continues at coordinate 1,167,314 of NZ_JAJCXF010000001.1, forward strand.
TGCGACCAGTCACCGCGCTCAAATACCTCACGCGCGGCCTCAACCGCGCGGTCCACGTCCGCCTGCTTGCCCCGGGCGACGTTTGCCAGCGTCTGCTGGGTCGCGGGATTGACGGTTGCAAACGTGGTGTTATCGGCGGCGTCACAATAGACGCCGTTAATAAATAACCGGGTCTCAATGGCGCTGTTTTTTGCTTTATCCTGCCAGTAAGTCAGGTGCTGAAAATGCATATTCACTCCTTTCTTTCGCAATCAGATAAATAAAGGCATGGCCGTTTCAGGCAATACGAAGCCGTGGGGCATCCCGGGAATTAACCCGTTAAATGCCGACAGCGATCGTTTTTATGTGTCCCGGCGTAAGCGCGCTTACGCCGGGACTGAGTGGTAATTAGAACGTGGTGGGGGTGTGGGCACTGATAATGCGGCAGATGCCTGCCGAGGTGTTGCTGAAGCTGTGCGGTATGCCGGTATTGATGGCATAGCTCTGCCCCGCAACCAGGTGATATTGCTGGCCATTAATGGTCAACAATATTTCACCTTCCAGTATCGTACCGATCTCCTCACCCTGGTGTTTGATCCTCTCTCCGGTCGTGGTTCCAGGCTGGTAAGTTTCAAAAATCATCGCCAGCGTACGGTTCGGATTTCCGTTATGAACCAGCTTCATCGAAACCCCCTGACTGCCTATTTCGATAAGGTCTTCCTGATTAATAACCACCTGCGGTTCATCAGGTTTTTCCGGTTCCGAAAAGAATTCCGAGAGCGACAGCCCATAAACTTTCAGCAGCTTCTGTAGCGTACTGATGGCAGGACTGACTTTGTCCTGCTCAATGGTGCTGATGGCACTGTGTGTTAACCCAGACAGTTCGGCGGCACGCCGCTGCGAGAGACCCAGCTGTTGGCGGATCTCAGACAGACGTTTCCCTGGCGCCAGTCCGTCATCGCTCATAGTTGCATTTCCTTTACGGTAGTGGTCAAAGCCGCTGCTTCTCAGCAATGTAGCTTTGACAGGCGGTGATAAAACCTTCAAACAACATACGTGACAGGGCGTACTCGCTGCTGTTCCATTCGGGGTGCCATTGCACACCGAGGGCAAAAGGGTGGTCATGAACGCTGACCGCTTCGACCAGCCCGTCCGTCGAGCGGGCCTCCACGCGAAGCCGTGGTCCTAACGTCCGTGCACCTTGCCCGTGTAACGAGTTTACCCAAAATGTGTTACAGCCTGGTATTAATTGAGACAGCAGTCCTCCCTCCTGAACCTGAACTTCATGAGACGGGGCGTATTGTAGCTCAACCGGCAGTTCAGGATCTTCCCGGTGCTCGAGCAGGTCGTTCTGCTCGAACAGGCGGCGATACAGCGTCCCTCCCGTTGCAACAACCAGTTCCTGCAGCCCCCGGCAGATGGCGAAAATGGGGATGCGCCTTTCGAGCGCGGCGGCAATCAGCGCCATACTCAGAAGATCTCGCCCGGGATCGGCGTTAGGCTCATCGCCGTTTTCACCATAAAGGTGCGGCTGCACATTACTTGGGCTGCCCGGCAGGTAAATCCCGTCCAGGGTTGGGAGCAGAGCGGTAAGGAGCTCTGGCTCTGCCAGCGCATGCGGTAAGGCAATCGGTAAGCCTCCCGCGTTAATAATGGCATTCAGGTACTTTTCTTGCAGGGTCTGGGTCTCATGACCCTTAAGCCTGTTTCTACACATCACCACGCCAATAACTGGCTTGTTCATTATATTTTCCATGATCGCCCTCACAAAGTGGACTAAATTTAGGCCATTATCGCCTGCAAAACGGCCTTTTCGTTCAATATTTTCTCAATCTAGCAACGGGATCTGCCTTTTGCAAACTTAATTTAACATTTGACAAACAATTTATTTGCATACAGATTCGATAGGGTGGACATTATATTTGACAGTCCAGAGCAGCGAACGCAAATCCAAAAACGGTGGTAAATCATGGAAACCAATATCGTAGAAGTTGAGAACTTTGTGCAGCACACGGATGAGAGGCGGGGCAGCGCCTTTACGCAGGAAGTGAAGCGCTATTTAGAAAAGTATCCTGACACCCAGTTTATTGATGTCCTCCTGACCGACCTGAACGGCTGTTTTCGCGGCAAACGCATCCCGGTTGCCGGACTGAGCAAGCTTGAAAAAGGCTGCTATTTCCCGGCATCGGTTTTCGCCATGGACATTTTGGGTAACGTCGTAGAAGAGGCGGGCCTGGGGCAGGAGCTCGGCGAGCCGGACTGCATCTGCGTACCGGTGCCGGGCACCCTGACACCGTCCGCCGCCGACCCGGAATACATTGGTCAGGTGCAGCTCACCATGGTCGATGAAGATGGCGCTCCCTTTGACGTTGAGCCGCGGAACGTACTCAACCGACTCTGGCAGCAGCTGCGCCAGCGCGGTCTGTTCCCCGTGGTAGCGGTAGAGCTGGAGTTCTATTTACTTGACCGTAAACGCGATGCCGACGGCTATCTGCAGCCACCCTGCGCGCCGGGCACCGACGTGCGCAACACGCAGAGTCAGGTCTACTCGGTTGATAATCTTAACCATTTTGCTGACGTGCTGAACGACATTGACGAACTGGCGCAGCTGCAGCTGATCCCCGCTGACGGGGCAGTGGCTGAGGCCTCCCCGGGCCAGTTTGAGATAAACCTGCACCATACGGAAAACGTGCTCGATGCCTGCGACGATGCGCTGGCGCTAAAACGTCTTGTCAGGCAGATGGCGGAAAAACATAAGATGCACGCCACGTTTATGGCAAAGCCGTATGAAGAGCATGCGGGCAGCGGGATGCATATCCACATCAGCATGCAAAACAACCGAGGCGAAAACGTGCTCGCAGACGCCAACGGCGAGGATTCCGCGCTGCTGAAACGCGCGCTGGCCGGGATGATCGATCTGATGCCTGCATCCATGGCGCTGCTGGCACCGAACGTCAACTCCTATCGCCGTTTCCAGCCGGGAATGTACGTGCCGACGCAGGCCTCATGGGGACACAATAATCGCACCGTTGCCCTGCGTATCCCCTGCGGCGATCGCCATAACCATCGGGTTGAGTACCGGGTGGCGGGCGCTGACGCGAATCCGTATCTGGTGATGGCAGCGATTTTTGCCGGTATTTTACATGGGCTTGATAACGATTTGCCCCTGCAGGAAGAAGTGGAAGGCAATGGTCTGGAGCAGGACGGACTGCCGTTCCCGATTCGTCAGAGCGATGCGCTGTGGGAATTTATGCAAAACGATAGCCTTCGCGAGCGGCTGGGCGAACGTTTCTGCCACGTCTATCACGCCTGCAAAAATGATGAATTACTGCAGTTTGAACGCCTGATTACCGAAACTGAAATTGAGTGGATGCTCAAAAACGCCTGATGACGTGCCCCGGTAAGGGGCCGCTTTGTTTCATCTCATACGTATCACCAAACGGCCTGCGCGGAGCCTGGCCTAACTGTTTGCTGGCACGCCAGCTATCTCCCGGGAGTCGCGTTATGGAGCGCAGGCGGCACAGGGATTTTCTTAACGACACTGTGTGACGAGGTAGGAAATGATGCAGATGTTCAACTATCCGCAGGGCGAAGGGGGCCAGTCAGGCACCTGCTGTGAGTGCGAGCCAGAGACGGTGCGCTGGTACGATCGCGTATGTTCTTTACAACTTCCCCCTTTGCTAAGCAGGTTTGCGTTAAGGACAGCGCGATTGCAAACCACGGTAAGCATGGGGGGGACGGTTTATGGCGACTAACACCTCTCTTGACTCGCCGCGCATGGCCGGAAGAACCCGGCTGCGCAGTTCCCTCAAGCTCTGGCAGGTGGTCATGATGGGGCTGGCTTACCTCACCCCCATGACCGTGTTTGATACCTTCGGCATTGTGTCCGGTATCAGCAACGGCCACGTGCCCGCCTCGTATCTCCTGGCGCTGGCTGGCGTCATGTTTACCGCCATTAGCTACGGCAAACTGGTACGGCAGTTCCCGGAAGCGGGCTCCGCATATACCTACACGCAGAAATCGATCGGCCCCCACTTAGGCTTTATGGTCGGCTGGTCATCGCTGCTGGACTATCTCTTCCTGCCGATGATTAACGTGCTGCTGGCGAAGATCTACCTTTCCGCGTTGTTCCCTGAAGTTCCGCCGTGGGTCTGGGTGGTGGGGTTTGTGACGATCCTGACGCTGGCGAACCTGAAGAGCGTGAATCTGGTCGCCAACTTCAACACCCTGTTTGTGCTGGTGCAGATCGCCATCATGGTGGTATTTATCATCCTCGTGGTACACGGCCTGCACAAGGGGGAGGGCGTCGGCACCGTCTGGTCGCTCCAGCCGTTTATCAGCGAGAACGCGCACCTGATCCCGATTATTACCGGCGCGACTATCGTCTGCTTCTCTTTCCTCGGCTTTGACGCGGTCACCACGCTGTCGGAAGAGACGCCAAATGCGGCGCGGGTGATCCCAAAAGCCATTTTCCTCACCGCTTTGTATGGCGGGCTGATATTCATTGTTGCCTCGTTTTTCATGCAGCTCTTTTTCCCGACGATCGCCCGCTTCAAGAACCCGGACGCCGCGCTGCCGGAAATCGCGCTGTACGTGGGCGGCAAGCTCTTCCAGTCGGTGTTTCTGTGTACCACGTTTGTGAATACGCTCGCTTCAGGCCTGGCCTCGCACGCCAGCGTCTCGCGCTTACTGTATGTGATGGGACGTGACAACGTCTTTCCGGAACGGGTGTTTGGCTACGTGCATCCGAAATGGCGTACGCCGGCCCTGAACGTCATTATGGTTGGGATAGTGGCGCTGTCGGCCCTGTACTTTGATCTCGTGACCGCAACGGCGCTGATCAACTTTGGCGCGCTGGTGGCGTTTACGTTTGTTAATCTCTCGGTGTACAACCATTTCTGGCGGCGTAAGGGGCTGAACAAAACGTGGAAAGATCGGTTCCACTATCTCCTGCTGCCGCTCATTGGTGCCGTCACGGTCGGCGTACTGTGGATAAACCTCGAAGCGACGTCCCTGACGCTTGGCCTCATTTGGGCGGCACTGGGGATCCTTTACCTGACATGGCTCACGCGCCGTTTCCGCAAACCGCCTCCGCAGTTTGAAGCCGGTAAGATAGAACAGGCCTGGGATTCCTGAACGAAAAACGGCACCAGTACGCTGGTGCCGTTTTTCGGGAAACGGACATCCGCCCGCAAGCCTATTATTTCAGACGTTTATGAAGACTTGCGCCCACCAGCAGTGCGGCACAGAGCATCAGCGCGATAAACCCGCCCACGCCGTTCCAGCCGTAGTTATGCCAGAACACGCCGCCGAGCGTCCCGGCGATGCTGGACCCCAGGTAATAGCTAAACAGATAAAGAGACGATGCCTGACCTTTGGCGCGACGCGCGCGCGGGCCAATCCAGCTGCTGGCGACCGAGTGGGCCGCGAAGAACCCCGCAGAAAAGAGCAGCATGCCGGCAAAAATCAGCCACAGGGAGGAGAAGAGCGTCAGCAGCAGGCCGACCAGCATCACCGCCGTGAAGAACAGCATGACCGGGCCGCGTCCATAGCGTGCGGTCATCGCCCCGGCCTTCGGTGAACTCCACGTACCGGTCAAATAAGCCACCGAGAGTAAACCGACAATAGCCTGGTTCAGATGCCACGGTGAGAGCATCAGGCGATAGCCAATATAGTTAAACAGCGTGACGAAGGCGCCCATCAGCAGGAAGCCGGTCAGGAACAGGCGCGGCAGCCCCTTGTCGCGCCAGTGCAGACGGAAGTTGATAAACAGCGTTTTCGGGCGCAGCGATGTCGGGCGGAAATGACGCGATTCCGGCAGAATTTTCCAGAACATCAGGGCGGATGCCAGCGCGAAACAGCCGATGACCGCCAGCGCAATCCGCCAGCTAAAGAAGTCCGTGAATACCCCGCTCAGCAGACGTCCGCTCATCCCGCCAATCGAGTTCCCGCTGATGTATAGCCCCATAGAGAAGGCAACAAAGCTCGGGTGGATCTCCTCGCTGAGGTAGGTCATCCCGACCGCCGCCACGCCGCTGAGCGAGAGTCCGATCAGCGCGCGCATCACCAGAATGCCGTGCCAGCTGGTCATCATGGTCGAGAGTAGCGTACAGACCGAAGCCAGCATCAGCGCGGTTACCATCACCGGTTTACGCCCAATGGCGTCGGAAAGAGGGCCGGTAAAGAGCAGGCCAATCGCCAGCATCCCGGTAGAAATGGAGAGTGAAACGCTGCTGCTGGCAGGCGATACGCCAAACTCATGGGAGAGCACGGGCAGGATCGGCTGAACGCAATAGAGCAGGGCGAAGGTGGCCAGACCGGCGGAAAAGAGCGCCAGCGTGACGCGCATAAATTGGGGGGTACCACGTTTAATGAACTGAACCGGCTGCGATGTTGCAGGTAAATCATTGATATCGCTTGCCGGATCGATATCAATGGTAGTTGTACGACTCACACAGTTTCCTTGCTTAAACATCCCCGTGATTTCTGGTGACGGGTATGACCACCTCTTCAGGGTAGGAAAATGTAAATATTCTGTCTAATATATTAATAATCTCAAATGATACGTTAGAAATATGAATATCGAGCTGCGTCATCTTCGCTACTTTGTCGCCGTCGCCGAAGAGCTGCATTTTGGCCGCGCGGCGGCACGACTGAATATCTCTCAACCACCGTTAAGCCAGCAGATTCAGATCCTGGAGCAGCAGGTCGGCGCGCGCCTGCTGGCCCGCACCAACCGCAGCGTGAGCCTGACGGCGGCGGGCAAGCAATTTCTCATCGACAGCCGACAAATTCTGAGCATGGTTGAGGACGCCGCCGCTCGGGCAGAACGGCTGTATCTCGGGGAAGCCGGAGAGTTGCGCATCGGGTTTACCTCGTCCGCGCCGTTTATCAGCGCCGTCTCGGAAACGCTGTCGTCATTCCGCCGCCATTTCCCGGATGTTCATATTCAGACGCGCGAGATCAATACCCGCGAGCAGATTGCGCCGCTAAATGAAGGTTCGCTGGATTTGGGCCTGATGCGTAATACCCAGCTGCCGGACTCGCTGGCGTGGGAGGTGATCCTGCGCGAGCCGCTGATGGCCATGATCCCACACGATCACCCGCTGGCGTCGCGTCCGACGGTGTCGCTGGCAGAGCTGGCAAAAGAACCGTTTGTCTTTTTTGATCCGCAGGTCGGAACGGGTCTGTATGACGATATCCTGGGGCTGATGCGCCGCTACGATCTTGCCCCGGTCATTACCCAGGAAGTCGGGGAGGCAATGACCATTATCGGGCTGGTCGCCGCCGGGCTGGGCGTCTCTATTCTTCCGGCCTCCTTTAAGCGGGTACAATTGCGCGAAATGCGCTGGGTGACCATCGCCGAAGAGGATGCCGTTTCAGAGATGTGGCTGGTCTGGGCAAAACATCGCGAACAGAGCCATGCCGCACAGCGCTTCAAACAGCAGTTGATGAACGCCTCCGCCGGGGGGCATTTTCAGGGAAAAGTGGGCAAAAATGTGCAGTAAATCACATGGCTAAGTAAATATTTGACGGCAGCCATGCAAGTGCTTCACCATAGCCAACAGTTTATTTCGAAGCTCGAAAATAAGGGAGTACGAGGTGGTCGCTGATAGTCAGCCAGGGCACATTGATCAGATTAAGCAGACCAACGCTGGCGCGGTATATCGCCTGATCGATCAGCTTGGTCCGGTTTCGCGTATCGATCTTTCGCGCCTGGCACAGCTGGCACCCGCCAGTATCACCAAGATTGTCCGCGAGATGCTGGAAGCGCACCTGGTTCAGGAGACGGAAATTCAGGAGCCGGGCAGCCGTGGCCGTCCGGCAGTCGGGCTGGTGGTGGAGACGGAAGCCTGGCACTACCTGTCGCTGCGCATCAGCCGCGGCGAGATCTTCCTTGCGCTGCGCGATCTGAGCAGCAAGCTGGTGGTAGAGGACCGTCTCGAACTGCCGCTCAACGCCGAGGAATCGCTCCTCGAGGCGATTGTCTCGCACATCGATCGCTTCTTTATCCGCCATCAGCAGAAGCTTGAACGCTTAACGGCGATTGCCATCACCATGCCGGGCATTATTGATACCGAAAATGGTATTGTCCACCGCATGCCGTTTTATGACGATGTCAAAGAGATGCCGCTGGGAGAGGTGCTGAAAAACCATACCGGCGTGCCGGTCTACATTCAGCATGATATCAGCGCCTGGACGATGGCGGAGGCGCTGTTTGGCGCGTCCCGCGGCGCGCGGGATGTGATTCAGGTGGTTATCGATCATAACGTCGGGGCGGGGGTGATCACCGACGGACGTCTTCTTCACGCCGGAAGCAGCAGCCTGGTGGAAATTGGCCACACCCAGGTCGACCCGTACGGCAAGCGCTGCTACTGCGGCAACCACGGCTGCCTGGAAACCATTGCCAGTGTGGAAAGCGTGCTGGAGCTGGCGCAGGTCAGGCTCAGCCAGTCCATGAGCTCCTCGCTGCACGGACAGCCCTTAACGGTGGATTCTCTCTGCGCCGCCGCGCGTCAGGGCGATCTGCTGGCGAAGGACATTATTACCGGGGTGGGGAATAACGTTGGCCGCATTCTGGCAATTATGGTGAACCTCTTCAATCCGCAAAAAATCCTTATTGGCTCACCGCTCAGCCAGGCGGCGGAGATCCTCTTCCCGGCGATTACGGCCTGTATTCAGCAGCAGTCGCTTCCCGCCTACAGCCGGAATATTGCGGTAGAAAGCACCCAGTTTTCCAATCAGGGCACGATGGCAGGCGCGGCGCTGGTCAAAGATGCTATGTATAACGGCTCGCTGTTGATCCGCCTGTTACAGGGTTAACTCTTTTCCGCAGATTTAAGAAAAATTGCGCTATCTCAAGCCGGGTAGCGCACGCATCCCTTAGACTTCCTCCACTGAATTATTTACCTGGTTTATATTTTCGAAGCATACCCAAGAGGTGGAGTGAGTCATGCTTAAGCGTTTCTTTGTTACTGGTACTGATACCTCTGTCGGCAAGACCGTCGTATCCCGCGCATTGCTGCAGGCGCTGGCAGCAAGCGGTAAACGCGTGGCAGGGTACAAACCGGTCGCAAAAGGGAGTAAAGAGACGCCAGAGGGATTGCGTAATAAAGACGCCCTGGTGCTGCAAAGCGTCTCGTCACTGGAGTTGCCTTATCATGCGGTCAATCCCATCGCGTTAAGCGAAGAGGAGAGCAGCGTGGCGCACAGCGGCCTGATTAACTATCCCCTGTTGTCCGACGGCCTGGCGAACCTGAGCGAGAAGGTGGATCACGTGGTGGTAGAAGGGACGGGCGGCTGGCGCAGCCTGATGAACGACCTGCGCCCGCTGTCGGAATGGGTCGTGCAGGAGCAGCTTCCGGTGGTGATGGTGGTGGGGATCCAGGAAGGGTGCATCAACCACGCGCTGCTGACGGCGCAGGCGATTGCCAATGACGGCCTGCCGCTGATGGGCTGGGTGGCCAACCGCATCAACCCGGGCCTCGCGCACTATGCGGAGATCATCGACGTGCTGAGCGCTAAACTGCCCGGACCGCTGGTGGGTGAACTGCCTTATCTGCCTCGCGCCGAGCAGCGCGAGCTAGCGCAGTACATCGATCTCTCTGCCCTCGGTGGCGTGTTGACCATAGACAGAGTCGTGGCGTAACGTCCGCGACAGCACGGACGCCAGCACGCAGGCGACCAGCAAACCGGGCAGTAAAAAATACTGTCCGGTCATTTCACAGACCATCAGCGCCGACATAATGGGCGCGTGCGTGGTTGCGGCGAGTAGCGTTGCCATCCCTGCCAGCCCCAGCAAAATTGCCGTCTCAGAACCCGGCAGCCACAGCGCGAAAAGCTGTGCAAACAGCATGCCTGTCGCCATGCCAACAAACAGCGTCGGCGTGAACACGCCGCCCGGTGCGCCCGACCCGCTGCTCGCCAGTACCGCCAGCAGTTTACAGATAAAGACGCCCGCAATGACCGACAGCAGCGGCGGCGCGAGCAGAAAAGCCTGCACCACGCTGTAGCCGTTCCCCCACACCTTCGGCGTCAGAAGAGACAGCAGCCCGACGATCGCACCGCCGAGCGCCAGCTGCCACGGCGGCGAAAGTTTGAGGCGCAGGAAAAGACCGTGGCTGAACGCCATCAGCCACATCAGCAGCGGCCCGCAGAGACCCGCCACCAGCCCCATCGCGACCAGCAGGGCATAATCGGCCGCGGTGAGGATGCCGCTCAGGTGGACCACGTAGAGCGTGCCGGCACCCGGTGCCAGGAGCTGCGTGGTGAGAAGCGCCACCACCGCCGCGATAACCACGGGCCCGAGCGAGGCCAGCATCAGGGTGCCAAACAGAATCTCCGCAATGAAAAGGCTTCCGGCTAACGGAGCATGGTAGGCGCTGGCCATCCCGGCCGCGGCGCCGCAGGCGATCCATAACTTCCATTCAGATTTGGGCGTAAAGCGCCGGGCAAAAAAGGAGGCGGCGAGGGCAGCAAGCAGGATCATCGCCCCTTCACGCCCGATGGCGCTTCCGCTGGCCACGACCAGCAGCGAGGCAAGGGATTTCACCAGGCTGGCGCCGTAATCAAACTGGCCGTCGCCGGTCTCCAGCGCTTCCATATAATCGGTGGGGGCATGAGGCCGCTGGGCGGTCAGCCGTTGCCATCCCCAGAGCAACAGTCCGGCAGCCAGCCCGCCCAGCGCGGGCGTCAGCGCGCGCCGCCAGGGTGAGAGCGAGGCGGCGGCATTCACCAGGCTGCCGCTGTCGTTGCTGAGAAGCAGCCACTCCAGCAGGTACATGCTGTGGCGGAATACTGCAACGGCCAGCGCGGCCAGCACGCCGGTGACGGTGGCAATCAGCAGTCGACGAAACATCGCGCGGATGTCGGGGTACGTATGAAGACGTTGCATGGGTCGCGAGTAAACGGGGACGATACAATATTGTGGCGGGAAATCGCGGGGTTAGCAAAAGGTATGCGTGCGAAAAGCCGGGCGATGCCCGGCCAGAAAGGTTAGCTGTCGCTATGAATATTCAGCGCCCGGCGCGTACGCCCTGAACTGAGATACTCGGCAATATAGTCCTGAGAAATCTCGCCGTTGTAGCGACCGTCCTCATCCACGATCGGCATCCAGCTGGTGTTGCTCTCATACAGGCGTGACAGGACCACACGCAGGTTGTCTTCCGCTTTGCCGGTCATGCGGAACGGATGCAGGATGTCGGCGCAGGTTCCGCTGGCGTTACGCGCTTCGCGACGCTTCACAAAGCCCAGCGGTTTGCCGTGCTCGTCAACTACGGTAATCGCGCGAATATCGTTATCATCCATGGTCGCAAAGGCTTCAGGGAGCGGAGTAGAGCCCCGCACCGTAATGGTCGGCTGCTGGTCGGTGACGTCGCCCGCCGAGACCAGCAGCAGGCGCTTCAGGGTGCGGTCCTGACCGACAAACGAGCCGACAAACTCGTTCGCCGGTTTCGCCAGCAGTTCGTCCGGGCTGGCGCACTGCACGATTTTCCCCTGACGGAACACCGCAATACGGTCACCCAGCTTCAGGGCCTCATCGATATCGTGGCTCACCAGCATGACGGTTTTTTTCAGCTTGCGCTGCATCTCCAGGAACTGGTTCTGGATCACCTCGCGGTTAATCGGATCCACCGCGCCGAAGGGTTCATCCATCAGCAGTACCGGAGGATCCGCCGCCAGGGCGCGGATCACGCCGATGCGCTGCTGCTGACCGCCGGACATCTCACGCGGATAGCGATTGAGGAACTTATGCGGATCCAGCGCCACCATATCCATCAGCTCTTCGGCGCGGGTTTTACAGCGTGCTTTATCCCAGCCCAGCATGCGCGGTACGACGGTGATGTTCTCTTCAATAGTCATGTTCGGGAACAGGCCAATCTGCTGGATCACGTAGCCGATGTTGCGGCGCAGGGTGACGGTGTCCATCCCGCTGGTGTCTTCACCGTTAATCAGGATCGTCCCGCTGCTTGGGGTAATGAGGCGGTTGATCATCTTCAGGGTTGTGGTCTTCCCGCAGCCGGACGGGCCGAGCAGGACGCACATTTCCCCTTCGGGTACGTTCAGGTTGACGTTGTCGACGGCCTTAAAGGTCTGGCCGTGCTTCTGTGAAAAGTGTTTGGTGAGGTTTTCCAGTTTTATCATTATCGAATCCCCTTTGGAGTCAGAACCACCTGCAGACGGTGCAGCAGCCAGTCGAGCACAATCGCTAAAAGACAAATCATCAGCGCGCCCGCAATCAACATGCGGATATCACTTCCGCCGATGCCGTTGAGCAGCAGCAGGCCCAGGCCGCCCGCGCCGATCACCGCGGCAATCGCCATCACGCCGATGTTCATCACCACGGCGGTGCGGATCCCGCCGAAAATCACCGGCAGCGCCATCGGAATTTCGACCCAGCGCAGGCGCTGCCAGAAGGTCATGCCGATGCCGCGTCCGGCTTCACGCAGGCCCGGCGGCAGGCTGTCGAGCGCGGTATGGGTGTTACGCACAATTGGCAGCAGCGAGTAGAGAAACACCGCCGTGATCGCGGGCAGGGCGCCAATCCCCTGACCGATCAGCGAAAACAGCGGGATCATCAGGCCAAACAGCGCAATGGAGGGAATGGTCAGCACGATGGTGGCAATCCCCAGCACCGGCGTTGCCAGCCACTTGTGGCGAACAATCAGAATGCCGAGCGGGACGCCGATGAGAATGGCTAAGCCCACGGCCAGCGCCACCAGCCACAGATGCTGCAGCGTCAGGGTTAACAGGTAGTCCCAGTTGTCCAGAATGTAGTGAATCGTCTCCATAGCGCCTCCTACAGCAGCTGTTTGCTACGCAGGAAATCACGGGCGACCTGCTGCGGTGACTGATGGTCGATATCCACCTTCTTGTTCAGTTCGGTGATAACGTCGTTGTTGAGCTGGGCAGAGAGGGTGTTGAGCGCCTCTTCCAGGCCCGGATTGGCCTCCAGCGTGTCCTTACGGACCACCGGAGTGACGGCATAGCTCGGGAAGAAGCCTTTATCATCCTCCAGCACCTTGAGGTCGAAGCCCTTCACGCGCCCGTCGGTGGTGTAAATCAGCCCGGCGTCGACGAAGCCGTCGCGCACCGCGTTATAGACCAGGCCGGGGTCCATCTGACGGATCTGCGGGCGGTCCAGGTCCATCTTATAGGCGGCCTGAAGCGGCTTCATGCCGTCGCTGCGCCCGGCAAATTCAAGGTCTAAGCCCAGCAGCCAGTTTTTGTCCGGGTTGGTTTTACGGATCTGCTCAATCTTTGCCACCATCTCCGACATGGTGTTGATATGTTCCGCCTCGGCGCGCTTGCGCTGCATGGCGAACGCATAGGTGTTGTTCATGTCGGCGGGCTTGAGCCAGACCAGACCGTGCTTCGCGTCCAGACGTTTCACCGTCTCGTAAGACTCCTCTGGCGACATGCGCTTGTTGATGTGGTTAAAGATGATTAATGACGTGCCGGTGTACTCCCAGGTCATGTCAATCTGCTTGTTGATCATCGCGTTACGGGAAATCACCGTGGCGATATTGGTTTGCGGCTGAACCTGGAATCCTTTCGTTTGCAGGTACTGCACGGTCATCGCCGAGAGAATGTGCTGCTCGGTAAAGCTCTTGGTCGCCAGAATCAGCGGGGCCGCCATCGCCTGGCTGGTGAACAGCACCGCTGCACACAGCGCCGTCAGGCCGGAAAACAGTCTCATAAAAGCTCCTTGTTATTGTTATCGAGCGAGATGGGGACTCATCACGCGGCCCAGCGCCGCCAGCAGGGTATCGAGGATCAGGGCGAACAGGGCAGTGGCCGCCGCGCCGAGGATCAGGGTCGGGAAATCGTTCAGATAAATGCCGGGGAAAATCAGCTCGCCGTAGCTGCTGGCACCAATCAGGAACGCCAGCGGTGCGGTACCGACGTTAATGGCGGTGGCGATGCGGATCCCCGAGAGCATCACCGGCCAGGCGGCAGGCAGCTCAACCTGGCGCAGACGCTGCCATTTGGTCATCCCGATGCCGTTTGCCGCTTCCAGCAGCGACGGCGGGACCGAGCACAGCCCGGCATAGGTATTACGCACGATCGGCAACAGCGAGGCGAGGAACAGGGCGATGATGGCGGGCGTATCGCCGATGCCGATCACCACCATCGCCAGCGCGAGAACGGCCAGCGGCGGCAGCGTGTTGCCGACGTTGAAGATTTGCATCACATATTCGGCGACACCCCGCGCGGCCGGGCGGCTCAGCAGAATACCCGCCGGAATACCCACCAGCAGGGCAAAGAACATCGATGAGAAAACCAGAATCATATGCTGTTGCCCGAGATAGATCAGGTCAACCCGACGCGCTTTGATGGTCTCCAGCCCGATCCCCCAGACGAGGAGGGCGAGAACCACGATAATCGCGCCGACAAACAGCAGCGAACGTTTGAGTAATGGGTGCATTGCGGTGTGTCTCCCTGTGCGCATGCGTTATAGCAACCACCGGTTGCCTGTTGTTATGCCATGTTTCGGCAGGGGTAGATGACCTATAGCAAGCGTTTGGGAAGGGTTCCAGCGAAGGGGTAAAATCAGTAACCCTATGAAACTAGTGGCAACCTCAGGTCAGGCCTTATGGCGTAAGGCCTGATTGTGGGGCGGGCAGAATAGTCCTAAAGAAGAGATTTGAATGTGACGTTGTCACGAATAATACACCGCATTCCCGGTGGCGCGGCGCCGTAATTACGCCGCACCGGGCTCTTTTGATTTCCACTCTTGCCAGATGTTCTCGAGTCCCTTCCGGTATGACGTAACGGTGAACGCAGGGAAATGCTCTTTAAACTTCGTCGAATCAAACAGGTTGTCAGCCTCGTACCGGGGCAACAGCTCGCGCATTTCGCGCGCGCCTTGCGAAAACAGCGCCGTCGCGGCGAAGGCCAACTTGCCGAGGACGGAGTAGTCCGCTGGCTGTCCAAAGACCTCACAGGCGAGAGTGACGAACTGCTGGTACGTCAGCCTTTCATCGCAGCAGGGCAAGTGCCACGTCTGCCCGTAGGCCTCAGGGGTATTGCCCAGCAGAGCGAGCGCGCGACTGGCATCCGGCGTCCAGATGAGGGTGCGAAGCGTGTCGTCACGCACCGGAACGCGCGGACGCTTATGCTGCTTCAGCCTGTCGATAATGAGCGTATTGGTGAAGCTCTGCGTTTTCTCAGGCCCGTAAAACTCCGGGGACCGACCGATGAGGACGGGAATGTCGCCCCGTTGCATTTCGTCAAGCACCCGGTTTGCCATCAGGGCGCGCACGTGGCCTTTCCGCCCCCGGGGCGCAAAGCGCGTCTCTTCGGTTTGCGGCACGTTACTCTGGGGGTACATATAGGTGTTGTCGAAATAGACGAATTTTGCCCCCGCCTTACGCGTGGCCTCCAGGGCATTGTCCAGCATGGTCGGAAAATGACGCTCCCACAGCGCGGAATCAGGCGGCAGACCGGCGGTAAAATAGACCGTATCGCTACCGTTAATCGCCACCTGCGTCTGCTGCGCATCCAGGAGATCGGCTGCAACCGTGATATCGCTGGCGTTGACTTTCTGCGGATGGCGGCTGACCAGCCTGATCTCGTCGGTATATTCGCGTTTAAGCTCGCGGGCAAGTTCACGGGCAATTTGCCCGCTGGCGCCCAGAATAGTGTGCATTTTAGCTCCTGATGAGATGACGATCCGGTTGACCGCATAAAAAGTTTAAGCTTAAAGTTAACTTTAAGGTCAATATGCCAGAGCGGACGAAATGAAAATTGGCGAGCTGTCGAAAATGACGGGAATTACCCCGTCGCGCATTCGGTTTTATGAGGCGGAAGGCTTACTGCCGCGACCCGTCAGGCAGGGGAACGGGTACCGTACCTATTCCGCTGATGCGGTTGCGCTGCTGAACATTATCGACAATGCGCAACGGACCGGGTTCACCCTCGAGCAAATACGGCGCTTCTTGCCGCAGCCGCAACAGCGCTGGGATCATGAGGGACTGATCCAGTCCCTGAAGACACGCATTGCTGAAATAGAGGCGATGCAGAAGCAGCTGGAGGAAAACCGAAGGGAGCTGCTGGACCTGGTCACGAGTATCACCCACAGGCCGGAGGGCATCACCTGTGATGACAACATGCAGCGCCTGTTGGGGCAGTTGCAACCCTCAGACGCCAGCGCGAACCCGTCGAACCCGCGACGAGACGGTGATAATTGAGACGGTGGCGACAACCGCGAGCATCACACCCAGCGCCAGCATGGCGTTGAAGCCAATCCATCTGAACAGCAGCAGCCCCGCAATACCGCCCGTAATGAACGAAAACAGGGTGGTTAAGTGGGTTTTTAGCTGACTTTTTTGCGCCGCCGTATCTTTGGAGTAATCCCTGCGAAGCATCGCCACCATGACGGAGGCCAGGGAAATCCCCGCGTCCGTTAGCGTGCCGGTAATGTGCGTCGATCTTACCCGTCCGCCGGAAAGCTGCGTGGAGGTGGAATTATGAATGCCCATCAGAAAGCAGAGAAAAAGAATAATTTCGCGATTGCTGGTGAGCGCATGGAAATACATTTCGTAGAAGGAAACGCCGGTCAGTAATATCCCCTCGACAAAAAGGATCTGGCAAAAAACCAGCCTGACGTTATGGATAATACCCCATATGACGATCGTGCGCGCAATAATGGCGCCAGCCACAAAAGAGAGAATTATCGAGCCGAAGAAAATAATATCGCTCAGATCGGTAGAAGAAACTTCGCTGGATAATTGTGAGGTGTTGCCGGTCATGTGTGAGGGGAAAAAGCCAAATGCCCCGAGGGCGATGGCGTTCAGCAAACCTGCTGAGGTCGCCAGCCAGAGAGCAAGCCGGCGATCCTCCTGATGCGTTCGTTCTTTCTTGAGTTTAATCAGCAAGAATACCTCCGGGTTGAGCTTTGCCTGACTATTCAGGCTAGCAAAGCGGTGCAACGGGCTGTCCAGGATATGGCTTAATTATTATTCCCTCTGACGACAATCAGGGTTTCGTAATTAAAAAAACAGCCTCGTTGCGGTATTCATTCAGGCATTAAGTTTTACACCATGCCGTTATTGCCGTGACGCAAAAATGCCGGACGCTGGTTAAGACGCTCGAACCAGGCCTCAATGGCGGGCACGTCTGGCTTATCAAACGGCGTCATTTTCCAGCGATTCACCGACAGCCCAAGCACCACGTCAGCGAGGGTAAACGTCTCGCCCGCCGCAAAGGCCCCGGTGCGCTGCAGCTGTTGTTCCAGAATGGTAATGCAGTGGTTCCACTCCTTGATTCCTGCCGCAATGCGCTCAGGGTCGTTAAAGGCCGGGTTTTTACGCCCCAGCGCCGGGAAGACATAGCGCCAGGCGTTGTTAAATTCAGTGGCCTGCCAGTCCATCCAGCGCTCAACGTTGGCGCAGGCCTGCGGTTCTGCGGGCAGCAGATCGTGACGTTCGGCCTTGCGCGCCAGATAACGGCAGATGGAATTGGACTCCCACAGCACGAAATCGCTATCAATCAGCACCGGCACCATGGCGTTGGGGTTCAGGGCGCGGAAGGCATCCGTTTCCGTTGAGGCAAAACCACTGCCGTAATCTTCCTGTTGATAGGCTATGCCTGCTTCTTCGCAGGTCCAGAGTACTTTTCGAACGTTGATGGAGGTGGTTTTGCCGAGGATGCTGATCATTGCGCAGGTGTCCTTTAATGGATGTTATTGTTTAAAAACAATACACGAACGGTGAAGAAAAGCGTCAAAAAATCATCCGGCGCGTTATTTGTGAAGACGCGAAAGCAGAAACGTCAGCGTTGCCGCACAGATGAGCACGATGCCACTCAGGGCAAACGTGCTCTGCCAGCTATAACGATCGAACGCTATACCGCCCGCCGTTGAACCGAGCGCAATGGCGAGCTGGATCACCGCCACCATCAGTCCACCGCCGGCTTCAGCATCCTTCGGCAGCGTTCGCGCAATCCACGTCCACCACCCCGTCGGCGCTGATGTTGCCAGCATCCCCCATAGGCCTGACAGCAGGGCCACAATCCACACGTTATGCCCGGCGAGAATCAACGCGACTGCGATGGCCGCCATCAGTAGAGGGATCGCGATCAGCGTTATGTAAAACGCGGCATTAAGCACCAGGGCAACGAAAAGGGTGCCCACAAAACCTGCAACGCCTATGGTGAGCAAAATCAGCGACAGCCCGGCTCCGCTCACCCGGGTGACGGTTTCAAGGAACGGGCGCAGATAGGTAAACAGCGCAAACTGCCCCATAAAGAACAGGCCGCAGGCCAGCAGACCAACGGAAACGGCAGGCTGGCGGAATAACCGAAAAACACTTCCTCGTGATGTACCGTTTTTACGCGCGTTCATGTCAGGCAGGCTTAAACACTGCCAGATGAACGCGGCTATCGCCACGGGCACCAGACAAAGAAATGCGCCGCGCCAGCCAATAGTGGCCCCAAGATAGCTGCCAAGCGGGGCGGCCACCACCGTTGCCAGCGCGTTACCGCCGTTGAAAATGGCCAGCGCGCGCGCAACCTTATGCGGCGGAACAAGGCGAATGGCCGTTGCGGCAGACATGGACCAGAACCCGCCTATAGCGATACCGATCAGCGCGCGGCCTGTCATGTAAACCAGATAGTTTGGGGCGAAAGCGATAATCATCCCCGAGAGCGCCATCAGGAGCGTCATGCCCAGAAGAAGGTGTTTGCGGTTTATATTCCCGGCAAGCCGGGAAAGGAAGAGGCTGGTCAGCACCGCCAGCGCGCCGGAAATCGCGATCCCCTGGCCAGCGAGACCCTCCGTAACGCCCAAATCTCTGGCAAGGGGGGTAAGCAGGCTGACGGGCATAAATTCCGAGGCAATCAGGACAAATACGCACAGGGTCATGGCAAAAACGCCACTCCAGTGTGCATGCTCTGTGTTCTGTGATGTGGTGCGGCTCAGTGTAGACATAGTCAGATTTCACAAAGAGCCACCCGTTTAGGGCGGGTGGCGTAGAGGTTTATTTCAGGTTGGTTTTGAAGAACTGCTCAAACTGGCCGAAGGGGATCTTCCCGGCAGCATTATCGTACAGATCGACATGGTTTGCGCCCGGAACAATCACCAGTTCCTTCTGCTTGCTGCCGACCGCTTTAAACGCATCTTCAGCAAAGTAGCGGGAGTGTGCCTTTTCACCGGTTACGATAAGCGTTGGGATAGTAATTTCCCCGGCGTAGCTCAGCAGCGGCATATTCATAAATGATAATGGCGTGGTCGCGGTCCACGCGCCGGTGGAGTTGACGGAGCGCGCATGGAAGCCGCGCGGCATACGGTAGTAGTCAAAGAACTCTTTGAGTACCGGATTCGGGTTGTCAGGTAACGCCTCCGGCAGAATACGTTCAGCTGCCGTCACCTTGCCGTTCTCATCGACATAAATGTCATGGCCGCCGTGCGCGAAGGTACCGTTCTCAGCATCTTTCCAGCGCTGTGCGTTCAGATACTGCAGAACGGCACGGCGGTCAGACGTTGAATAGCGATCTTTCCCGTCGCCCACGCCGTGGCCCATCGCCCGGCTCATGTCATACATCACGCTGGTGGCGACCGCCTTCACGCGGGTGTCCATGGATGCTGCGTTGAGCGCCATACCGCCCCAGCCGCAGATGCCGAGAATACCAATGCGGTTACGATCAACCTCTTTCTGCAACCCGAGGAAGTCCACCGCCGCACTAAAGTCTTCGGTGTTGATATCCGGAGACGCTACGTTGCGCGGCTGGCCACCGCTTTCTCCCGTATAGGACGGATCGAACGCCAGGGTCACAAACCCATTTTCTGCCAGGGTTTGCGCATACAGGCCGCTGGACTGCTCTTTGACCGCGCCAAATGGCCCGCTGACCGCAATCGCTGCCAGCTTGCGGTCGCCGCGGTTTTTGGGAAGATACAGATCGCCTACCAAAGTGATCCCGTATCGGTTCTGGAAGGACACCTTACGGTGATCGACTTTGTCACTTTCGGCGAAGGTTTTATCCCATGTGCTCACCATCGAAACAGGCGCGTTTGGGTTGGTGGTTTCTGCATAACTCATTGTTGTCACTCCACTTAATGATGCACATAGCAGCATCGCAACGGACAGTTTTTGGGTAAATGTTTTCATAGAAATGAACCCTGGGTTGTTGTGTTGCGGTCATTATAGTTAGCAGAAATAGTGCTGATTAGAGGGCGAAAGCTGCTAGGATTCATATCATATTGTTATAAATGGGTGGGGATGATGGCGAAACGGGAAAACTATAATGAGCTGTACCTGTTCATGCAGGTGGTACGGGAGGGGAGCTTCACGGCGGCCGCGCTTCGGCTTGGGCTGGCGCAATCCGGGATCAGCCGCTCGGTTCGCGAGCTGGAAGAGCGATTGGGCGTTCAACTTCTGGTCCGCACCACGCGCAAGCTCTCGCTCACCCATGCCGGGGAACAGCTTTATCAGACCGCCGAGTCTGCATTCGATACGCTCGATACGGGTCTGGCGACTCTGGCACACTATCGTCAGACGCCGTCCGGCACGGTGCGTATTAATGCCAGCCAGCACGCTATCGATAAATGTCTGCTGCCAAAGCTCGCCATTTTTAAACAGCGTTACCCGGACATCAGGCTGGAACTGATGAATGAAAGCCGCTTCGTCGACATTATCGCCGAGCGGTTCGATGCGGGTGTCAGACTGGGGCCGGAAGTGGGGCAGGGAATGATTGCAGTGCGTATCACGCCTGATATGGAAATGGCCGCGGTGGCTGCCCCGGAACACTTCAGACGCTACGGTTTTCCGCAGACGCCAGCCGATTTAGTGGCTCATCCCTGCATTGCCTACCAGTTTGCCGACGGTAGTGACTATCAGTGGGAACTGGTGCAGGACGGGAAAAAAATCACCCATCGGCCAGAGGGGCAATGGGCGCTGTCTGACAGCTACATGGAAGCCGAGGCCGCCCGGCTGGGGCTTGGGCTGGCCTATGTCCCGGTGGAGCTGGTGGCTGACGATCTGGAGCGCGGAACGCTTATCCGGGTGTTGCAGCGCTATAGCCTGCGCATGGACGGGCTGTATCTCTATTATCCGCACCGCAACGTGTCGCCTGCCCTGAGGGCTGTGATCGATACGCTGAAAATTTAGGGCGCATAACATCACCAGAGCGGACATTCAAACTGCCCGCCGGTGAGCTATGACTAAAAATAAATCAGGACCGCTGTGGTGAGGCAAATTTTGCAGCAATCATTTCAGATGTGGGCTGTATTCCCCCAAGACTCCACTGTTCCGGTTCATGCTCGTCAATACGGATCCATACTGAACGCCGGAATTCAGGATCGCCGTTTCCCTCAATTTCAACAATAAGGTCAGTCATACGACGTAGCAGTTCTTTTTTTTGCTCCGAATTCATAATTCCTTTAATGGTTTGCACATTTACGAAGGGCATTGTATTCTCCTTAAATAACTGAGTCTTTAAATCATACTCAGGTTACGAGGCAAACGAAGAGATGTCAAAAAATAAATCATTACCGTACTTATTACCTGAGCTTTGTGGGTTAGCGGCGGCCGCTGAGCTTCTTGGCGATCAATGGGTTTTGTTGATTCTGAGAGAGGCGTTTTATGGGGTAACACGCTTTGAAACAATACGTGATCATACAAAAATCACCAGGCAGACGCTGGCGAACCGATTAAAAAAAATGACTGAACTCGGCCTGCTTTGCAAAATCCCTTATCAGGAAGAAGGGGCGCGTGAACGGTATGAGTATGTTCTCACCGCCAAAAGCCGCAGCCTTGCGCCGATTCTTTTCTCTTTGATGGAGTGGGGTCATAAAAACATACTGCACGACGCACCGCATATTGCCTTAACAGACAAAGAAAGTGGAGAAGTGGTGAATAG
Organism: Enterobacter sp. TCD1-1; assembly: GCF_020567405.1. Lineage (NCBI taxonomy): Bacteria > Pseudomonadati > Pseudomonadota > Gammaproteobacteria > Enterobacterales > Enterobacteriaceae > Enterobacter > Enterobacter sp. TCD1-1. Next base: position 1,189,151 of record NZ_JAJCXF010000001.1, read on the forward strand.
CGCCTATGTTACCGCCGACGGTAAGTTCGTTGACCCTAAAAACGTTCGGTTAACGTTTCACGACAGCCAATACTTAGCCGCCATGCCCCAGGCGCCTGACCATACTGACGCTTAAAGCTGCGGTTGAAGGACTGCCGGGAGTCAAAGCCCAGCGAGAGCGGTGATTGATACCCTTAAAATTTAGGGCAGCGTTGTCATTCTGGAAGGCGCCTCGCAAACCGCAAAGTAACCTTGTGAAATTCAGCGTTATGTCTTTTCCTCAACGGGTCGCGGTCGTAAAGTGCCTGCGTTGCGGCACATCCGCAATCGGGCGTAGGAACCCGTCAACCATATAGTGACATTACGTATGTCGCAGCAGTGCCGATCTCGTTACAATAACGGTGGCGCTGACGGAGCAGCCGTAAGGCTGGCCGTTTTCTATATGGGCGGTATTCCTACCTCTGTCAGCGCTACCCCCCGAGCGTAGGAACTCAAAGGGTGGTTAAATAAACTCCATATAGAAGGAAGCCTTGTATGGCGACTATCCCAACCTTGACTTATCTCCCGTCTGACGAAAACGTCATTCTGCAACGTATCTCCCGGCCGCTTCCGGCTGATGCCGATCTTTTTGTCGTCGCCGACAACTGCGCCGCGCTGGTGAGCGTGCTGGTCGAAACCGATGATATCGCGAGCCGTACAGCGCTGTGCGAGCGTCTTCTTGAGGCCATGCGCAGGCTGCGTGAACTCTGTGATGTCGATCTTCCGCCATACCTGATTGAACAGTTGATCATGGGTGAGAAAACCAACTCCTGCGTGCCCGACTGCTGGCAGGACACCTTAACGCAGGTGAACTATGTTCTGGCGCTGACGCAAGCCGTTATGGGTGGAACGCTACCCGCTCACGTAGCGAAAGAGCTGACGGGCCTGCTGCACGATATGGTGTGGCCGCTGGCTGAGTTTGTGAAGGAGCCGCGCATTACTGCGCATTAAGGGGCTGGCGTGGAGGGGCGGCAGCGCCCCTTTGAAGCCGTGATTAACGCGATCGATTCCCGGTATCCAGAAGCGATGTACCGTAGGAGTTGTCGATAGTACAAAGCCAGCGACCGTCGCTTTCCAGCCGAAAAACATAGGTCGCGCGGCGCGACATTTCCGTTATTCCACCCTGACCATCAGGAAAACGCAGAACGGTTTCCATGATAACGAGGGCATTGTCACCGCCTTCGATCACCTGCATCTCTCCTTGTTCCACAATCAATTGGTCCTGGAAATAATCCGAGATGGCAATAAACGCGTTGCGGATGTTTTCTTTGCCTGTAACCGTCATGCCGGGTTTAACGACCAGAGCCGCGTCTTCGGCGTAGTATTCCATCAGCGCGTCATAGTTTTTGGTGGTGATGGCGCGATCGCAGGATTTGATGATCTGGCGTAACGGATGTGGGGTCATGCGTATTTCCTCAGAGAGGGGGGAAGCGTATTAACTTAACAGTCTGGCGTGTTTGTATAGCTACCAGGTTTTGTGGTTGGAAGGTTTAGCATAGAAGCGGATAGTTTTAAGGTTACGCCTGCTATGAATTGTGAGCTCAACGGGGTGATTTCTAAACTGATATCAAGTCATTAAAACCTTCATCTGTCAGGTTTGTGTCAGCAGTCACTACAGCAGGATAAGAACTTCCTTGGGTAACTAAAGATTTTTTGCACAAAGTCGATAACTCCCCGGAAGACAGTCATTTGACGAAACAGTATTTATCAGGGGAAAAAGAAGTTGAGATTTCTAACATTGTTTATCCTCCTTATTGCTATTACCCTACATGCCGAAGAACATGATTATGGCCCACCTGTCTCTGTATGCCTGAACAAACATACCTTTCCCTATATCAACACGATGATTCCAGCTGAAAATATTGTTAATGACGCTTATCTGGCGTGCCAGGGTGTCGTTGATGAATGGAATCGTGAGAGAGAATCCTTGCCCAAAGAAATGGTGATCAAGCAGAATAAGGAGTTGCGTGATATGTATATCAGGATGATTGAGATCCGTCGGAAAGCGAGTGCAGACAAAAAATGAGGGACCCTTGTATCGATTGATTAGAACAAAAAGCAGACACTTAACGTGTGGCATGGAAACGCTTCGATTATTCGTAAAATATGAGAGCGCGAATTCACATCATCGTTGAATGCTATTTTATTAATAAAGGGATGACTTATGAAAGCAGGTGTTTTTTTAAATCTATTATTATTGACGTTATCATTTGATGTCGCGGCATTTACTCAATTCAAACCGGCGGTCTTAAATGCTGCTCTTTTATTCGATCATGATGCAACCACCGGGAACGTAAAACATAGCCTCCAGTGGATGCGGGATGTTACCGGTAAACTTCAGGTTATGACAGAAGTTAGATATGATCGCAGCGGATGCTTTACGAGTATCAACATGGTTGACATGGCAAATGATCGAGAGTTTCATTTGGTCAATAAAGATGGCTTACTGACGTCACTTAAAGGCCAGCGTATTACCGGGAAAATAAATAAGCGCTGCGAAATTACTGAGCTTGAGAATGAAAAAGGTAATTACTTACTCAGTTATAATATACGTGGCTTGCTGGAAAAAATAATGGACAAAGATACGGGCGAAGTGGTAGAGCGATATGAATATCACAACAGCCAATTCCCCGTTCGCATAATAAATTACAGAGATCCAAAAGATGAACGCATCGTTTACCCATCCGGGAGTGCGCAATTCCTTGACTCAGAATTAGTGTCGAAAAGAGAGGACATCACTTTCATGGTGAAGCAAAGCTGTGCTTACACCGCTGATGGTAATGCAGATAAATGCTCGCTGATAGCATCCACTAACGACGACTATCGTGACTCAAGCCTCGTATGGATTTCTAATCACAAAAATGAATATTTCTAAATTATTTAAAAGGACTGAACCCACGTCACCTTCCCGAAAGTCCTATTTTTTTATGTAATTGCATCATCTCCTGCTTTGAAACGATGGTATCGTTAACATCAATCAGCAGGAGAGTACTACAGACAGCCAAAAAGCCGTAAGCAGTTATCTGCTTACGGCTTCCAGAACGGTGATGATTTTCTGACAATCAGGCCGCTTTCACAGCCCTGATTTTTTTGGCGTCAGCCGCGTCGGATTCTGTTTTATCCGCTACAGCTGGAGCAGTGAGATCGGGAAGCTTGCTGGTACGCAGAATATGCTGAACGGTCTCTTTCTGCTCGGCGAGATACAGGCCAAGATTTTCAGCCTGCGTTTCATCCATCTGCATTCCGCTTTGCAACAGCCAGTCGGTGAACGCGTCGGCCATATCAAGCAGCTTGTCGTGAGCGTCAGCCTCTTTCTTACTGGCAAATGTCATTTTCTCTTCACCTTTTCTTACGACAACAAATTTTGTTTCAACAGCCATCGTGCACCTCGCTATACTGTATTTATATACAGTATAGCAGCAACAGATCGATGTTGCAGCAAAATATGCATTACTGGCGAAGCTGCTGTGTTTCCGGGCCACCCATACTGCGTCGCCATGCCCCAGGCGCCTGACCATACTGACGCTTAAAGCTGCGGTTAAAGGATTGCTGGGAGTCAAAGCCCAGCGCGATCGCCACGTTCAGAATCGGTTCGTCACTGTGGGATAACCGCTCAACCGATTTTTGCAGCTTTTGCGCGCGAATATACCCGGCGAGAGGGTAGCCCGTATGCTCTTTGAACAGGCGCTGAAGGTGCCATTTCGAGTAGCCGGAACGCCTGGCGACGGTCTCAATGTCCAGGCGGCTGTCCAGGTTGTTGTCGATCCAGTCGAGTAAATCATGCATAAATGCGCCAGTGTTCATCTGGTTACCCCCACGCAGCGGATGAAAAAGTATCTTTGTCTGTTGCATTTAAAGGTGGCGCGTTTTTGCAGTAATTGCAAGTTTTATTGTTGCATTTAAATCCCTGACCGAAACGGGTCTTTTCACATCCACTCAAATAGCACATAAAGTGCAACAATTATTCTTGCACTTAGTTAAGCGCCTTCCTACAATCGCCGCGAATAGTGTATTCGCAACTGTTACAGTTTTGTGGCGATGAACGACACAAATGGCCTTAAGACAGCCCCCGGACAAAGGAAGTGGCGCGGTGCCTCCTGCTGCGTCTTGCCCGGTGGCGACAATTATCGGAATAAAAATAATGAGCCTGCAAAAAACCTGGGGTAATTCTCATCTGAGCGCGCTGGGGGCAATGTTGCTCTCCGTGCTGCTCGTCGGATGCGATAACAGCGTCGCGCAAAATGCCGCGCCACCTGCGCCTGCCGTGAGTGCCGCTGACGTGGTGGTGAAATCGATTAGCCAGTGGGATAGCTTTAACGGTCGGATTGAAGCGGTGGAGAGCGTTCAGCTGCGCCCGCGCGTGTCCGGCTACATTGATAAGGTGAATTACACCGACGGTCAGGAAGTGAAGAAGGGCGAGGTGCTGTTCACCATTGATGATCGTACCTATCGCGCTGCGCTGGAACAGGCGCAGGCGAACCTGGCGAGAGCCAAAACGCAGGCCAGCCTGGCGCAAAGTGAGGCTAACCGTACCGATAAGCTGATCAATACCCATCTGGTCTCACGGGAAGAGTGGGAGCAGCGACGTTCGGCTGCCGTTCAGGCGCAGGCCGACATTCGCGCCGCGCAGGCGGCGGTTGACGCAGCCCAGCTCAATCTGGACTTCACTAAAGTGACCGCGCCTATCGATGGTCGCGCCAGCCGGGCGCTTATCACCAGCGGGAACCTGGTGACTACGGGCGACACCGCCAGCGTCCTCACCACGCTGGTCTCGCAGAAGACGGTGTACGTCTACTTTGACGTGGACGAGTCAACCTATCTTCACTATCAAAACCTGGCCCGCAGCGGGCAGGGGGCGTCCAGCAATCACACGGCGCTGCCGGTTGAGATTGGCCTGACGGGCGAGGAGGGCTATCCCCACCAGGGCAAAGTGGATTTCCTGGATAACCAGCTTACGCCGAGCACCGGGACCATCCGCATGCGCGCGCTGCTGGATAACTCACAGCGTCAGTTTACACCGGGACTGTTTGCCCGCGTACGCCTGCCGGGCAGCGCGGAGTTCAAAGCCACGCTTATCGACGACAAGGCAGTGCTGACCGATCAGGATCGTAAATACGTCTATATCGTGGATAAAGAGGGGAAAGCGCAGCGTCGCGACATTACGCCGGGACGTCTGGCAGACGGTTTACGCATTGTGCGGCAGGGGCTGAACCCTGGCGACAAAGTCATCGTCGAGGGTTTGCAGAAAGTGTTTATGCCGGGTATGCCGGTTAACGCCAAAACCGTTGCCATGACCGCCACCAGCGCCCTCAACTGATCCCTTGACCTGAGAATCCAACCCATGGACTTTTCCCGCTTTTTCATCGACAGGCCGATCTTTGCTGCCGTCCTGTCGATTCTGATTTTTATCACAGGGTTAATCGCCATCCCGCTGCTGCCGGTGAGCGAATACCCTGACGTCGTGCCGCCAAGCGTGCAGGTGCGCGCGGAGTACCCGGGCGCCAACCCGAAAGTGATTGCCGAGACCGTGGCGACGCCGCTGGAAGAGGCGATCAACGGCGTTGAGAACATGATGTACATGAAGTCCGTCGCGGGTTCCGATGGCGTGCTGGTCACTACCGTCACCTTCCGTCCGGGCACCGATCCGGATCAGGCGCAGGTTCAGGTACAAAACCGCGTCGCGCAGGCCGAAGCGCGTCTGCCGGAAGACGTGCGGCGTCTGGGCATCACCACCCAGAAACAGTCCCCGACGCTGACGCTGGTGGTGCATCTGTTTTCGCCTAACGGTAAGTACGACTCCCTGTATATGCGTAACTACGCCACGCTGAAGGTGAAGGACGAACTGGCGCGTCTGCCCGGCGTCGGCCAGATCCAGATTTTCGGCTCCGGTGAGTACGCGATGCGCGTCTGGCTGGATCCCAACAAGGTGGCGGCCCGCGGGCTGACCGCTTCGGACGTGGTCACGGCGATGCAGGAGCAGAACGTGCAGGTCTCCGCCGGACAGCTTGGCGCCGAGCCGCTGCCGAAAGAGAGCGATTTCCTGATCTCCATTAACGCCCAGGGCCGTCTGCATACCGAAGAAGAGTTTGGCAATATTGTCCTGAAAACAACGCAGGATGGTACGGTCGTCCGCCTGCGCGACGTGGCGCGGATTGAAATGGGCTCCGGGAGCTATGCGCTGCGTTCCCAGCTGAACAATAAAGACGCGGTCGGGATTGGTATCTTCCAGTCGCCGGGGGCGAACGCCATCGATCTGTCTAACGCGGTGCGCGCGAAAATGGACGAACTGTCCACGCGCTTCCCGGCAGACATGAAGTGGGCGGCACCTTACGATCCGACGGTCTTCGTGCGTGATTCGATCCGTGCGGTGGTGCAGACGCTGCTGGAAGCCGTGGTGCTGGTCGTGCTGGTGGTGATTCTGTTCCTGCAAACCTGGCGCGCGTCGATCATTCCGCTGATCGCGGTGCCGGTGTCGGTGGTGGGTACTTTCAGCATTCTCTACCTGCTGGGCTTCTCGCTGAATACCCTGAGCCTGTTCGGGCTGGTGCTGGCCATCGGTATCGTGGTGGACGACGCCATCGTGGTGGTGGAAAACGTCGAGCGAAATATCGAAGAGGGGCTTGCGCCGCTTGCGGCTGCGCACCAGGCGATGCGTGAAGTGTCCGGGCCGATTATCGCGATTGCGCTGGTGCTGTGCGCGGTGTTTGTGCCGATGGCGTTTCTGTCGGGCGTTACCGGCCAGTTCTACAAGCAGTTTGCGGTGACGATCGCGATATCTACGGTGATTTCAGCGATTAACTCGCTGACGCTCTCTCCGGCGCTGGCGGCACTGCTGTTAAAGCCGCACGGCGCGCCGAAAGATTTCCCGACCCGGCTTATCGATCGTCTCTTCGGCTGGATTTTCCGTCCGTTTAACCGCTTCTTCCTCCGCAGCTCAAACGGCTATCAGGGACTGGTGGGCAAAACGCTGGGACGACGCGGCGCGGTATTCGTGGTTTATCTGCTGCTGCTTTGTGCCGCAGGCGTCATGTTTAAAGCGGTGCCCGGCGGGTTTATTCCGACGCAGGACAAGCTTTACCTGATCGGCGGCGTGAAAATGCCGGAAGGCTCTTCGCTGGCCCGCACCGATGCGGTGATCCGCAAAATGAGCGAAATCGGGATGAATACCGAAGGCGTGGACTATGCGGTCGCGTTTCCGGGACTGAATGCGCTGCAGTTCACCAATACGCCGAATACCGGGACGGTCTTCTTTGGCCTGAAGCCGTTCGACCAGCGTAAACATTCCGCAGCGGAAATTAACGCGGAGATTAACGCGAAAATCGCGCAAATCCAGCAGGGCTTTGGCTTCTCCATCCTGCCGCCGCCGATTTTAGGGCTGGGTCAGGGGTCGGGCTATTCCCTGTACATCCAGGACCGCGGTGGTCTGGGCTATGGCGCGCTGCAAAATGCGGTGAACACCATGTCCGGTGCAATTATGCAGACGCCGGGGATGCATTTCCCGATCTCAACCTACCAGGCTAACGTGCCGCAGCTGGACGTGCAGGTTGACCGCGATAAGGCGAAAGCGCAGGGCGTGTCGCTGACCGATCTCTTCGGGACGCTGCAAACCTATCTGGGCTCGTCGTACGTCAATGACTTCAACCAGTTCGGACGTACCTGGCGCGTGATGGCACAGGCCGACGGGCAGTTCCGCGACAGCGTGGAAGATATTGCGAATCTGCGCACCCGTAACAGCCAGGGCGAAATGGTACCGATTGGCAGTATGGTAAACATCACGACCACCTACGGGCCGGATCCGGTGATCCGCTACAACGGCTACCCGGCGGCGGACCTGATTGGCGATGCCGACCCGCGCGTGCTCTCATCAGCGCAGGCGATGACGCAGCTGGACGCGATGTCTAAGCAGATCCTGCCGAACGGGATGAACATTGAATGGACGGATCTGAGCTTCCAGCAGGCCACCCAGGGCAACACGGCGCTGATCGTCTTCCCGGTCGCGGTACTGCTGGCGTTCCTGGTCCTGGCGGCGCTGTATGAAAGCTGGACGCTGCCGCTGGCGGTGATCCTCATCGTGCCGATGACCATGCTCTCCGCGCTGTTTGGCGTCTGGCTGACCGGGGGCGATAACAACGTCTTCGTGCAGGTGGGGCTGGTGGTGCTGATGGGTCTGGCCTGTAAAAACGCCATCCTTATCGTGGAGTTTGCCCGCGAGCTGGAAATTCAGGGTAAAGGCATCATGGAGGCCGCGCTGGAGGCGTGCCGCCTGCGTTTACGCCCGATTGTAATGACCTCCATCGCCTTTATTGCCGGGACCATTCCGCTGATCCTCGGCCACGGCGCGGGCGCAGAAGTACGTGGCGTCACCGGGATCACGGTGTTCTCCGGTATGCTGGGGGTGACGCTGTTTGGTCTGTTCCTGACGCCGGTGTTCTACGTGACGCTGCGTAAGTTCGTCACGCGTGGGAAGAAAGAGGAAAGGGACGTGCTGCCCGCGTAGGGACGTTGCTGATAATAAAAAACCGCCTTCACAGTGAAGGCGGTTTTCTTTCGCATCAGGTAAAACGTTAAGACGTTTTTTGATACTGGGCGATGAGATCGGGGAGCGGATCCCAGCCGCTGCTGTCGGCGTTTTTCACCGCTTCCAGGGCACTCGCTACGGTATGGCGGGCCAGTACCGCTAACGACGCCTGCTCGGCCTCTTCGGAAATTGATTTAAAGTACCAGCACGCGTTAGCGCTGACCACGCAGCGAGCTGGTACGTCAGGGCGCGACGCCCACAGCTTTTTATCTTCGATGACCGACAGGTAGATGTCGCGCAGGGTGATCTCTTCCGGCGGGCGACCAAGATGAATGGAGCCGTTACGGCCAAGCGTTGAGACGATAATGCCGTCTCGCGTCAGCGGAACCATCAATTTGCGGATGAAGCTCGGGTTCGCTTCCAGGCCGTAGGCCAGAATCGCACTCGTTGAACGTTCACCCAATTGCTCCGCCATCGCTACGCTGAGAACCATCTGCAAAGCTGTCGGGAAGCGGTAATCTAACATTTCTCTGTCCTGGGTTGCGGTGAATCTTGTTCTTTTTGGCACCGCAGAGGTGAATAAGCAATAAACAACAATATAACAAATACGGTAATTATTTTGAAGCAATCTGCGGCATTTGCGATCAAACCCCCTGTTCTGCTTTAGCTAAACGTGCGGTTCGGGAAGTCAACCGTGACCAGGAGGCCACCTTCTGCAGAAGTACTCAGATTTACGCTGCTGTTGTGTTGCTGCGCCACCGCTTTGACGATGGCAAGCCCCAGCCCGCTGCCGCTTTGCACCTGATTGGGATCGCGGAAAAAGCGGTCGAACACGCGCTCCTGCAGCTCGACCGGAATACCCGGGCCCGCATCGGAGACGCGCAGCTGAACGACGCGATCGCCTGCACGCACGTCGACCTGAATCCGCCCGCCCTCGGGGCTGTATTTCACGGCGTTCTCAATGAGATTATCAATCAGCGACACCAGGCGTTCCCTGACGCCTGAGATCCACACTTCATCCTCGGCAAAGAATTCCAGCTCGATCCTGCGCGCAGACGCTAAGGGCTCCAGCTCGGCCATACGCGCCTGGATGAGCGTCGTCAGCGGCACGGGCTCCATGGCCGTATCAATACGCGCTTCGCTGTGCATCATCAGCAGCAGCTGATTGACGAGACGCGCGGCGCGGCTGTTGCTGCGGATCACGCCGGCAAGCAGCTCCTGCTGGCTTTCGCTGATGACCCAGGACTGCAGCGCTTCCACGTTGATGCGCATCGCCGCGAGGGGCGTACGCAGCTCGTGCGCGGCATCCGCGATGAAAACACGCTCCCTTTCCGCGCTTTCACGCACCCTGGCAAGAAAGTCATTGATCGCGTCCACCATCTGGCGAAGCTCTCTGTGCTTCGGTACGGCTTTTAACGGGGAGAGATCGTCCGGCGTGCGTAACGTAATCTCATTGACCACCTTATTCCAGGGACGCATCGCAATGCGTATTGACAGCCACGCGGGAAACAGCAGAAAAGGGAAGCAGACCAGCAGCGGCAGGATGTAGTACCCGCGTGAGTTCAGGTAAATAAAGAAGTTCCAGCCGCTGGCCGGGGTGAAAAGGGTAACCTCCACGTCGGAGTGCGGGGATTTGAGGGTACGGCTGGTCCAGGTACGATCTCCACTCTGAACATGCTCCAGTTCGCCGAACCGGGTGTTTGTTATCCCTGCAGGCGCACCGTCGGAGGCAAAAATAACGGTATTATTTTTGCGAACGATGAGGTTAATCGACAGCACGGGATCTTCCCCTCCGCCGTAACCTTCACGCAGCGCCTTGCTGAAGTCCTCCAGCACGGCGGTACGATCCTGCGGACGTCCATCCATACGCTCAGTCAGGTTAAAAACGGTTTCGTACGTTTTACTGCCCGTGAGGATAGGGGGGCTACGCAGGTCCTCCCACAGAATAAAGGTTAAAAAAAGACACCACAGCAGGGTAAGCAGCAGCATCTGGGCGATGATAATTCGCCTTACCAGCGTCGGACGCCTCAGGTGATACCAGACGTTTTGCATTAACCGGTCACCTTTTGTATTGAGACGGAATCAATAACGTACCCGACGCCCCGGACCGTTCGCACATAGCCGTCGCCGATTTTTCGCCGTAAATTTCCCATATGCACGTCGAGCGCGTTGCTGAGGTTCTCTTTGTTGCCGAATATCCTTTCTTCCAGAAACCGCCGGGTCAGCACGCGGTCCGCGCGCAGCATCAACGTTTCCAGCAGCGCGTATTCACTGGCCGTTAAATCGATATGGCGCGCACTCACCGTCACGCGGCGCGTCGGGACATGAAGGGATAGCCCACGAATTTCTATCGCCTCATTTTCAAAACCGTAGCTGCGTCGCGCAAGGGCTCGCACTCTCGCCAGCAGCTCGGCGAGAATAAAGGGTTTGACGAGATAGTCGTCCGCGCCGGCATCCAGCCCGCACAGGCGATCCTGCAGCGTCCCTCGCGCCGTCAGGATGATGACGGGGATCCCCTTGAGTTGCTGACGTAAACGCGTCATCAGGCTCATGCCATCGCCGTCGGGCAACCCCAGGTCGAGCAAAATAAGTTCCGGCACGCAGACGTCAAGCTGATGCAACGCATCCTCTTTACGGCGAACCCATATGACGTCAAATCCTTGATCTGAGAGGGCGATACGTACGCCATTGCCGAGATCCAGGTCGTCTTCGATAAGTAGAATTTTCACATTGGTAACGGTATCAACCGTGAATGAAGAATAACTTAAGAAAAAAACGGTAGCAGGAAATCTGTCCGGATGACAGCACCTGCCCGCGCTTCAGTGTTTCTTCATTTTCGGCTCATAAGAACCTTAGGGTCACTCTTCAAAATGGGCGTTCCGGCGTTTAACCGCCTGCATCGTCATCATTTGAATCCATAAGGACTTCCTTAATGAGAAATATTGAACTGCGTCATACGTTCCCTCATTTACTTTCGGACCGCTGCCTGAAAACCCTCGTGCCGGGCGTCGTTCTGGCGTTACTGGCTACGCCTGTACTGGCGGAAGAACAGCGCCAGGGTAACGTCTTAACCCTGGGGGGCGGCGTGGATGTGGGGCCGCGCTACTCGGGTTCAGATAAAACCCGCGTCTCAGCGGCTCAGGTAGTGGATTATTCCATGGCAAATGGCTTCTTTATCGGCACCACGCGAGGGATCGGTTACGGTAACAACGTTGGCAACCTGGATTACAGCGCAGCGCTGAGCTATCGAGTAGGCCGTAAAGATAAAGACGTGAGCAGCGATTCGATCAGCTTCGGCAGCGACGAGTTAAGAGGGATGGGAGAGATTAAAGGCTCGGCTATCGTGGTGCCCGGGCTGGGGTACAAGGTGGCCGACTGGCTGAATCTGCAGCTGCAGGCTGAGGTTCCGGTGTCTGAGAGAGACAACGGAGAGGCGGTGCATTTCGGCTTGAGCAGTCCGCTCTATACCTCACCAACAAATGCGGTGACGCTGGCGCTGACCGGCAGTTGGGGATCCGACAAGTATATGCAGACGTATTACGGGGTCAACGCCGCCCAGTCGGCCGCATCGGGCTTTGCCCGACATGACGCCGGGGCCGGGATTTATGCCTGGTCGATGAACCTTGACTGGACCCACAAGCTCACCTCTCGCTGGAGCGTGCTTGCCTCAGCGGGCGTGACGCAGCTGACGGGGGATGCCGGTGATAGTCCGATTGTGCAACGCAAAACGTCGCCTACGGGGAGTTTGAAGGTGACGTACAGTTTTTAATTGTGGGTTGCGGCGGCTGGTGGTCTTGAGCTGTATATGAGCCGCTCCGGTTTAGATGGCGGGGCGGAACCTCTTGCTGACAATTACAGCACATGTGGTTTACGGATTTATCTAAAGCTCCATTGTGCTGTGATGACAAACACGGAGGGGATGATAATACCCACATCCATGCCAAAATAAGACGTAAAATTATACTGGAATCCGTGATATATGTAGGGAGAAAATCCTATCCCGGTTACTTTTTTAAAATCATGGTATGAACCATGGTCACCACAATCATCGAATGTATCAAAGAAAAATTCGCCTACATATCCATAGATTCCCTTAAAAACCCAACCGTTATTCCACCCAGCCCAGTCTCTTCTCACGCCGGCAGCCAGGCATCTGTCATTAAAGCTGTTTTTCATTGTGCCTAGCACAACACTATATTTCGATGTGTCCGAAAATTTCCTCTCCACAGATATAAACTTGTTTTCAAAGTTCTCCGTGTATTGTCCGTGATTATTTGTCAGATGATAAACGTATGAGCCCGTGTTTATAGAATACAGATTGATTTCATCTGCAGAGCAATTCCAAGTAACCAGACAAAAATTTCCGCACCACAGCCATGCGGGGTATCTTTTACGGGCTGTCTGCTTATGTGGAATATTATCCATATTCGCTCACTTTGGCTAACGTACTGAATTTATAAGAACTAATTTTTGGCCTGTAGCTGTACAAATTTTAGCATACATACGGAACGTTGTGATCTTGCGTCACGGGAACGGGACAATGTTCGCTTTCGGTGCAGACAACGCAGACCTTGTCAGACAGTTCCATGCGAGTCATCTCAATTCAGTACACGGCTGGTACAGTCCGCCTCTGGCTCGATGCGGACGATCTGACTGAGCTTAAGGTTCGCAGTGAGCAAACGGTGGGCCCACCATTATGCTATTTTTACCAACGGTGAGCGTCTTTCCCGAGGACATCAGCCGGCACTGCGGGCAAGCTCATTTATTTTTGTGCCAGAAACCCGATGATAGTTAACACTCTTGATAACCTGAGCACCGAGGGACTCATAAAATTTCTGCGCCAATGGGTCTGCTGCCACAGATAACCAATCGAGTTGTAAACATCCCCGCTCTTGAGCTCGGCTGGCTATAAAACTCATCAGCTTTCTCCCAACTCCAGCCCTCCGGAAAGGTGCAGAAACAAAAAGCTCTTTAATAAACATTTGCCCGCTGAAACGTGGTGAAGGGTACATCACTGATACACATGAAAACGCAGCAATTACTCCTTCACAAACCACTTTGTGAACTTCGGTATTAGAGTCGACTGCAAGGACCTTATCCCTCAGATATGCGGTCATGTCACTTCTGGACAAGCAAAGATTCTGATTATAATAATTTTCCATCTCGATAAAAATATCAACCAAATCAGGATATTCGTGTGGTTTGCAGATAGTGATGTTCACGCTTGTCTCCTTAAGCAAATTGTATCAATTTAAAATTAACACAAAAGCAATAAAGCTATATCAATAAAGGTGTCTACCGCAAATTGTGAAAATAACGCAGTTGTTCCATAGTTGCTTAAGCAGTTTTGAGCGAGGAGCGGAGGCTGTCTTTTATCCTCGCCGATCTGTCTGACGTATGTATCACAGATTCATAGGCTCATGAGTATGAGCGGAGATTGCATATGCTTATTTATAACGTTTTTGGACGTCATATGGCGTTCAGCGTAAGAACTATCGGTGGCTGGTATTTCGCGCTGACCTGACCGAGAGAAAGTTTTCTCGACTCTATGACATCGCTATTCCAGACGATATGAGAGAAGGTGAGATTGCCAGCGTGCAGCACTGCAGCATCCGGCCAGGCCAACTCCGGCTTAGGGGGAGTTTTTGAACTATGTTTAACACCAGTCAGAATAATAAAATGGTTAAGTATTTACAGGACCTGAGCGGCGGGGCCTCCGTCCGGAGCATTTGAAAGCCAGAACCTCACTTTAAAGTGTGGCAACATTTCGTGGGTAATATTCATGTCCGGAGAATAACGTGTTCGGAAAGCTATTGTTGAACTATATGCCAGGGCTACAAAATTTGTTGGCCTACGATAAAAGCTGGCTAAAACATGATGTTAAAGCGGGGTTATCCGTTGCGGCTGTCGCGCTCCCTGTTGCGATTGCTTACGCTGAGTTGGCGGGTGTGGGGGCAATTGTAGGGCTCTATTCCTGCGTTTTACCAATGATAGCTTACGCACTGTTTGGCTCTTCACGCCAGCTTATTGTGGGCCCTGATGCCACAACCTGTGCGGTGATTGCGGCCGTTGTATTTCCGCTTTCTGCAGGTAATCCCGAACTGCACTGGCAGCTGACGATCATCATGACATTGATGATGGGCGGGTGGTGCCTCCTTGCAAGTAAATTTCGCCTGGGCGCGCTCGCGGATCTGCTTTCTCATCCCATTCTTACCGGTTTACTTAATGGCGTAGCCGTGACGATTATCGTCGGGCAATTAGGCAAGGTATTGGGGATCAAGCTTGATGAGGCGCAGGTTATTGAAAAAATAATCGCCTTGCCAGATCGACTTTCAGATAGCCATTTATTAACCGTAGGAATATCACTTTTTACGTTAATTATTTTAATGGTGATCAAGACGTACCGCAGCCAGTGGCCAGCACCTTTAATCGCCATTGTAATAACAACGGCACTGGTATGGGTGACCTCTGCGCAACAGTACGGTATTGCCACGATAGGGGGAGATGGCTTCCAGCCTGGTTTACCGGTCGTTCACTGGGGGGCGTTCCAGCCGGGGCCGATGCGTGATTTGGTGATCCCGGCGCTGAACCTGGCGTTGGTCAGTTTTGTCAGTCTGATGCTGACCGCCCGCAGTTTTGCCGCGAAAAATGGCTACGAAATTAATGCGGATGCAGAGTTCCGTGCGCTGGGTATTGCGAACATTATGTCGGGGTTATCTCAGGGGTTTGCTATCAGTGGCGCCGATTCCCGGACCGCGGTGAATGATTCGGTTGGGGGGAAAAGCCAGCTGGTTTCCGTGGTCGCCGCCTTGATCATCGGTATTGTCGTGGTGTTTTTCACACAGCCATTACAATACATTCCGGTATCTGCGTTAGGTATTGTTCTAATGTATGCATCGTGGTCATTAATCGATTTACGTGGACTATGGAACCTGAGACGCAGAAATAAACAGGCCTTTCGCCTGGCCTTCTTCACGTTTGGCTGTGTTTTAATTATCGGCGTTATCCAGGGGATTGGCCTTGCGGTGTTGCTTGGGTTGTTACAATTCCTTCGTACAGTATTTCGTCCCTCTGAGCACCTGCTGGGCACTGATGAAGAGGGAATGATTCACTCGTTAGGGAATACCACCGATATTAAAATGGTCCCGGGCGTGCTGATGTATCGATTTAACTCACCGTTGACCTATTTTAATGTGGCTTATTTTAAACGTCGGGTATTGAACCTGGTTGATGGGGCAGCCATACAACCTAAATGGGTGGTCATTGATGCCGTTGCTTGCTTCACCTATTCAGACATCAGCGTCCTGGCAACCATTAATGAGTTAAAGCGTGACCTGAAAGGCCGACAGATTAAATTAATCCTTGCGGGCAGGAAAACGGAGTTAACACGCTGGTTTAAAGACAGTCGGCCAACAATGAATGATGATGACATGATTCTGGCGCCAGACCTCTACCTGGCACTTCGGTTCATTCAAAGTAAAGAGAGTGCGAGTGAGGGGGAATCAGTCGGTGATACATAACCAAATACTGGTTAAAGGCTTGTAACGCATGCTACTGGCAGGCAGGGAACACTCACACTTTCTACCACCGAGGCGCAACTACTGTTGGCCTGGACAGTGAGGTGTTCCTAGCCTGTCTTACCTTCTTCTGCCATCTATTTCAGTAAAAACTGAATCAGCTGAACAAAGATATACACTGCCGCCGCCACTCGTATTGCCTGCCAACTCCATCTGAGATAGCGCCATTCATAGCGTTCTCTGGCATTAGCCTCTGCTATAGCGGAGTCATAACGCTTTTTTTTCTTTCTCCTGACTACGTCTATTACCCACAGGATGAGAATAAAGATAATGATAGTTTTCAGAAATATGGGATTATCCACTAAAAATGACTCCGGCTTGCTCGCTGAAAAAGCAGAATAGATGAACAGTCGTCACCTATCCACCACTAAATGTGGGGGTATGAATGAAATTTACCCTGATTCGATTTTGAGATGACCCTGCCCATAGCCGGTTTCTCCGCTGTGAATGCGCAATCTGTGGTGCGACGTATCAGGCTGACGGCTATAAGCAAGGAGCGGACATTGAGCGCCATTCATATTCACCGGAACAAAAATAGATAGGGTAGTGCCTACAAATAAATAAACTCATAATTCACAATATAACTTCCAATATTATTCACACGAGCCGTTACCCATACCCCAGTCATTCCCTGCTTACGGTGGCTGTGCAGATATTCTTTGTTTGTACAAAGCTGAATCCATCTGTTGGTGTTCTGATCTTTTAACCAGAGACCCGCTTCACAATGGCCATACTTACCTCTCGAAGGCCCCGGAAAGACAACCTCATATTCAGATTCATAGCCAATTATTTTTTCCGGGAAGAGATAGACATAAATATCATAACAATTTAAGCTCAATACAAACCCAAGGCAAAAGCCGCTAAAAAAAGCACTGGCAATATATTCTAATGTTTTGTTAAAAGTGCGCAGGTAAAAAGCGCGCATAACAAAAATTGTTCCAATCAAAACGCCAAGTGAAATATATGTCATCCATTCAGGAACGGATTTTTTTAATATAGTATTATGGGAGATGCCAGATGCCCATGACATATACCAGAGCCATCCACCTAAAACGCTGAATATCACGGCTGTAACAAGTAATTTCTTGCGTTTATCTTCGAAAGAATAATTTTTAGTCATGGTTTTGTTTTGTATGTATCAAACGAAAGTGTTGACCTTACCAGGAAAAGCTATTTTATATTATTAAATTCAATATGCCTCCTGTTTCGAGTTAAATTTTTTAAGCTTCCTCTTTTGACCGTAGCTTGCTCGCTATCCGCGAGCAAGCCACACCCCTTAGCGATACAGCGTTTTTTCCGCAACCGGAATAAGCAGCCCGGATCGCCAGTCCGCGAGCGTCAGCTGCGCAAGCTTACCCAGCGCGGTATAAAACGGATGTCCGGCGTTGTCGACAAACACGGACAGGAAGCGGGTGCTCCACGGCAGCAGGTGCCACGCCAGAAGTTGAGCGCACTCCGCATCGCGGCCGTTCTCGGCCAGCCATGCCGCCAGCAGCAGCAAAGCCCCGAAGTGATCTTCCGGTTCATTCTGCTGCATTTCAAATGCGATAGTGTTCTCCCGCATCCACTGGCGCAGCGCGAGGGTGGAGTCGCCGAACAGCACGGATTCGCGGTCAAGCCAGACGGAGCCCCATGGTGGCGCGGGCAGGGCGTAAGGGCCAATAAACAGCCGTTGCCAGGCGTCCTTCAGCGGCTCATCGGCAGACGCGGCAAAGGTGTCAGCTACAGGCTGCAGCGTTTCCGACGGCAGGGGCCAGTCCTGAACCCAATCCCCTGCGGTGAGGGCCTGCACCAGCGGCGCGGCCTGCTCGCTGACTGGCGAGAAATAAAACAGCGCGCCCAGCACCCGGGCGCTGAACGCGAACGATTCACGATGTGAGACATCTTTCATTACATCTTCCTTGTTCGCGCGGAGAGTGTCCGCGCGACTGTGTTAACCGATAATACAAATCATAGAATAAACCACGGCCACGCCATTCACTCGCTACACCTTCTCGATCTGCACCAGATTGGTGTGCTGCGGGTTGCCTTTTGCCAGCGGTGAAGGGCGGTGCGTGGTCAGGGTGTTGATGCATGAGCCGTGATCGATGCGATCGCCACTCATATTGGCGTCGTGCCAGGCACCCTGGCCCATAGCGCTCACGCCGGGCATGATGCGCGGCGTCACTTTTGCTTCAATTCGTACCTCGCCGCGTTCGTTAAAGACGCGCACCGTATCGCCGTTCTTAATGCCGCGTTTTTCAGCATCGACAGGATTAAGCCAGACCTCCTGGCGACAGGCGGCTTTCAGCACGTCTACATTACCGTAGCTCGAGTGGGTACGGGCCTTAAAGTGGAAACCAAACAGCTGCAGCGGGAACTGTGCGCGCTCGGGCGCATCCCAGCCGTCGAAGGTTGATGCGTAGACGGGCAGCGGACTGATGGTCTCATCTTTTTCCAGCTCCCAGGTGGCCGCAATCTCCGCCAGCTTGCTGGAGTATATTTCAATCTTACCCGATGGCGTTTTCAGCGGGTTGGCTTCCGGATTTTCGCGGAATTTTTTATAGGCCACAAAATGGCCGTTCGGATTTTTACGCTTGTAAATGCCCATTTTTTTTAGCTCGTCATAGGACGGCAGATGAGGGTCTTTTTCGAGCATTTTGGCATACAGATACTGCAGCCACTGTTCCTGCGTCCGTCCTTCGGTGAATTTCTGATGGATATCCGGCCCGAGGCGTTTCGCCACTTCGCTCATGATCCAGTAGATGGGCTTGCGTTCAAATTTCGGCGCGGTCACGGGTTGAAGGAATATCAGGTAGCCCATGTTACCCGCATAATCGTTAGGAATGATGTCTTCCTGTTCGACGGTCATCAGGTCTGGCAACACGATATCGGCATACTTCGCTGACGACGTCATGAAGTTATCGATGACCACAATCATCTCGCACTTGCTTTCATCCTGCAGGATATCGTGGGTTTTATTGATATCGGAGTGCTGGTTGATGAGGGTATTGCCCGCGTAGTTCCAGATGAACTTAATCGGCACGTCCAGCTTATCCTTGCCGCGCACGCCGTCGCGCAGGGCGGTCATCTCCGGACCGCGGGTGATAGCGTCCGTCCAGCTGAAGCAGGAAATTTGCGTTTTGACCGGGTTATCCGGCAGCGGCATACGTTCGATGGTGATGGTGTAGGTGGACTCACGCGCGCCGCTGTTCCCGCCGTTGATCCCCACGTTTCCGGTGAGGATCGGCAGCATCGCGATGGCGCGGGACGTCAGCTCGCCGTTTGCCTGGCGCTGTGGTCCCCAGCCCTGACAGATGTAGGCCGGTTTCACGGAGCCGATTTCGCGGGCAAGCTTAACGATGCGATCGGCGGGAATACCGGTGATGCGGGAGGCCCACTCCGGCGTTTTCGCCGTGTGGTCATCGCCCTGGCCGAGAATATACGCTTTGTAGTGACCGTTAGCGGGCGCGCCTTCCGGCAGCGTTTTTTCGTCATAGCCGACGCAGTATTTGTCGAGGAACGGCTGGTCGACCAGGTTTTCGTCGATTAACACCCAGGCAATACCCGCTACCAGCGCGGCATCGGTACCCGGACGGATCGGGATCCACTCATCTTCACGTCCGGCTGCCGTGTCGGTGTAGCGCGGGTCGATAACAATCATGCGCGCGTTGGACCGCTCGCGGGCCTGTTCCAGATAGTACGTAATCCCGCCGCCGCTCATGCGCGTTTCTGCCGGGTTATTGCCGAACATGACCACCAGTTTGGTGTTTTCGATGTCCGAGGTGCTGTTGCCGTCGTTGCTGCCGTAGGTGTAGGGCATCGCGCAGGCAATTTGCGCCGTGCTGTAGGTACCGTAGTGGCTCAGGAAACCGCCGTAGCAGTTCATCAGACGCGCCACCAGCGAAGCGTAAGGGGAGGAGCGGGTGATATTGCCGCCGACAATCCCGGAGGAGTAGTTGATATACACCGCTTCGTTGCCGTAGTCGGCCACCACGTCTTTCAGGCTGGCGGCGATCGTGTCGAGCGCTTCATCCCAGGTGATGCGCTCGAACTTGCCTTCGCCACGTTTGCCCACGCGCTTCATCGGGTAGTTCAGACGGTCAGGGTGATTGATGCGACGGCGAATAGAACGTCCGCGCAGGCAGGCGCGCACCTGATGGTTACCGTAAATATCCTCACCGGTGTTGTCCGTTTCGACCCAGTACACTTCGTTGTCACGTACGTGCAGACGCAGCGCACAGCGGCTGCCGCAGTTGACCGAGCAGGCGCCCCACACCACGGTATCTTCAGGCGGCTGGACGGCGTGCTTCACCGCCGCGGCGGCGCTTTTTAAACCAAAAGGCAGCGAGATCCCACCAGCGGCAAGCGCCAGAGAACCTATCGCCGTAGATTTCACGAGAGTTCGACGGCTAATTCCGCCGTGATGTTCAATATCGGACATGGCTCACCCCATCATTATAATTGCGTATTATTTTTCCCGAAATGATATCCGGGCTAATGATGGGGTGAGTGTTACTTATTTGGGGGTATTAAATCTTAATCCTCATCAAATCAAAGGGGATTGAGGGTCAATTACTGAGCTTCAGCTGCCGCACCGCTGCCTGTGCGGGTGTATAAAATTTTGAAGGTGTCGTTGGCGCAGTGGCCTACTACCTGCGTGCCCGCCTGGTCGGCCTGGTCGTTCGGCACAATGCTCAGCGTAAACCCTGATTCAGGCACGCCGTTGTTGATAATCTTCTGCTGAATGTCGCTTTTCACGCGCTCGCAGGAATCCGGTGCCGCCAGCGCGACCGTTGAGGCACTCATTAACAGCAGGGCGGTAATCCAGGGTAACCGTTTCATCTGTAGCTCCTTTTCTCTGTGTAGAGATTAATTTTAGCAGGCTTCGTGTAAACAACTGTATTTGCTAATATGATTGGGAATAATCTCCCTGTACGGTAATAAATGTGAAGAAATACGCAGCGATAACGCTACTGGCAGCAACACTGATGGGGTGCGACAACAGCTCCGCGCCGCTGTCGTTTACGCCCGAGATGGCGAGTTTTTCAAACGAGTTTGATTTTGATCCGCTGCGCGGGCCGGTCAAAGACTTTACCCAGACGCTGTTCAACGAGAAGGGCGAAGTGTCCAAACGGGTCACCGGCACCGTCTCGACGGAAGGGTGTTTCGATACGCTGGAGCTGCACGACCTGGAGGCCAACACCGGCGTGGCGCTGGTGCTGGATGCCAATTACTATCTTGACGCAGAAACCCAGCAGCGCAAAGTGAAGCTGCAGGGGAAATGCCAGCTGGCCGAACTGCCGTCAGCTGGGGTGACGTGGGATACCGACGACAACGGTTTTGTGGTGGCGGCGCACGGCAAAGAGATGGAAGTGAAGTATCGCTACGACGCGGATGGCTACCCACTGGGCAAAACCACCGTCTCCGGGGATCAGCATCTGTCCGTCCAGTCGACGCCGTCTAAAGATCTTCGCAAAAGAATGGATTACTCGGCAGTGAGCATGTTGAATGATAAGCCGCTGGGCAACGTGAAGCAGAGCTGCGATTACGACCGCCACAATAACCCGGTGAGCTGCGATCTGACGATCACGGACGACAGCGTCAAACCTGCCGTTGAGCGCAAGTACACCATCAAGAACACGATTGAATATTACTGAGAGTAACGTGCATTTTGTACGTTTCGCCCGGCGGCGCTACGCTTGCACGGGCCTACAATGAAGCACCCTGTAGGCCGGGTAAGCACAGCGCCACCCGGCAAGAAAGACAGCGCAATGGTTCATGACAAGGTTTGTCATCAATCTCACTGCGCGGTAGGTTTCAGCAGGCTGGCGCCTGACGGTTTGTGTCCGGCCAGGTGCTGATGCTGGAAAATGCACATGCGGATGGTGTTGCGGTATTCACCGTTAATAAAGAACTCGTGAATCAGCTCGCCTTCCACCATGAAGCCCAGCTTGCGGTAGATATGGATCGCTTTCTCGTTCTCTTTGTCCACAATCAGGTAAAGCTTGTAGAGATTCAGAACGTTGAATCCGTAATCCATTGCCAGCTTAGCCGCCCGTGACGCAAGGCCTTTTCCCTGATGCTCAGGGGAGATGATGATCTGAAACTCCGCCCGGCGGTGAACGTGGTTGATCTCAACCAGCTCCACAAGACCCGCTTTTTCACCTTCACACTCCACCACAAAACGACGTTCACTCTGATCGTGAATGTGCTTATCGTAGAGATCGGACAGCTCGACAAATGCCTCGTAAGGCTCTTCGAACCAGTAGCGCATCACGCTGGCATTGTTGTCGAGCTGGTGGACAAAGCGCAGGTCCTCACGCTCCAGCGGACGGAGTTTAACGTCGCAGGACACCGACATTATGGGGCTACCGTGCGGCCAGTGCGGCGATCCAGGCAGCGCAGGGTGTTTGGCTCCCAGTAGGCATTGACGTTTGCACTTTGCTGACACTTATCGCGCGCGTCAAAAGCGACATCTTCTTTGTCCCACTCTTTTTCAGCACGTTTGTTGACCTTCTGACGAAGGTTACGGGTGTCATTCCATTGTTCTTTGTCCATGGCGGCGTTCTGACGGCTTTGCGCGCTGTCACCAGACTCAATAATGAGCTTGCTGGTTTCCGCTGTCGCAGAGGCGGCAAAGGCGAACGATGACAGCGCCAGCAGGGCTGTCAGACAAAGGCGTTTGCTTAATGTGGTCATAGCGTTTCCTTTTAAATGGGTGCAGATAATCAAGTTACCCCGTACAGATTCTACACTAAAGCGAAATGACGGCATACCCGCGGAGCAAGTATGGAAAAGTAAAGGGCATCATCAGGTATGATGGTTAAATAAACCCTCACCTGACGTGAAAAATGCTTAAAACGACGCTGCTTTTTTTTGCCACCGCGCTATGTGAAATCATCGGTTGCTTCCTCCCCTGGCTCTGGCTGAAGAAGGGAGGATCCGCACTGTTGCTCATTCCTGCAAGCGTCGCGCTGGCCCTGTTTGTCTGGCTGTTAACGCTGCATCCGGCGGCCAGTGGGCGCGTTTACGCGGCCTACGGTGGCGTCTATGTCTGCACGGCGTTGCTGTGGTTACGCGTGGTTGACGGCGTCAAACTCAGCGCATACGACTGGGCCGGGGCGCTGATTGCCCTGTGCGGTATGCTGATTATTGTGGCGGGATGGGGGCGCGCGTAAGCCCCCTGGTTTTGTGATCGTCAGCTGATTTTATGATCATTATACTTGTATGGTAGTAGGGTTGATGGGTAAATTTCCAGCATCACAACGAACGATGTAAGGAAAGGAATTATGAAGATTGTCGCGGCTGACGTGTTTGTTACCTGCCCGGGGCGGAACTTTGTCACCCTTAAAATCACCACCGATGAGGGGATTGTCGGTCTCGGTGACGCTACGCTAAACGGACGCGAGCTCTCCGTGGCCTCTTACCTGAAGGATCACCTTTGCCCCCAGCTGATTGGCCGCGATGCGCACCGCATCGAAGACATCTGGCAGTTCTTTTATAAAGGCGCCTACTGGCGTCGCGGTCCGGTTACCATGTCGGCCATCTCCGCCGTGGATATGGCACTGTGGGATATCAAAGCCAAAGCGGCCAACATGCCGCTCTACCAGTTGCTGGGCGGCGCCTCCCGGGAAGGGGTGATGGTCTACTGCCATACTACCGGCCACACCATTGACGACGTGCTGGAAGATTACGCCCGTCATAAAGAGATGGGCTTCAAGGCGATCCGCGTGCAGTGCGGCGTGCCGGGCATGAAAACCACCTACGGCATGGCCAAAGGAAAGGGCCTGGCCTATGAGCCTGCGACCAAAGGCGACTGGCCGGAAGAGCAGCTCTGGTCTACCGAAAAATACCTCGATTTCACGCCGAAGCTGTTCGACGCGGTGCGCAGTAAATTCGGCTTCAATGAGCACCTCCTGCACGACATGCACCACCGCCTGACGCCAATTGAAGCGGCGCGCTTCGGCAAGAGCATCGAAGCATTCCGCATGTTCTGGATGGAGGATCCAACGCCTGCGGAAAACCAGGCCTGCTTCCGCCTGATCCGCCAGCACACCGTCACCCCCATTGCGGTAGGCGAAGTGTTTAACAGCATCTGGGACTGCAAGCAGCTTATCGAAGAGCAGCTTATCGACTATATCCGCACCACCATTACCCACGCGGGCGGCATTACCGGGATGCGTCGCATCGCTGATTTTGCCTCGCTCTATCAGGTGCGTACCGGTTCACACGGTCCGTCGGATCTGTCGCCCGTTTGTCATGCCGCCGCGCTGCATTTCGACCTGTGGGTGCCGAACTTTGGCGTGCAGGAATACATGGGCTACTCCGAACAGATGCTGGAAGTCTTCCCGCACAGCTGGCGCTTTGATAACGGCTATATGCATCCGGGCGATAAGCCGGGGCTGGGCATTGAGTTTGATGAAAAGCTGGCGGCGAAATACCCCTACGATCCGGCCTATCTGCCGGTGGCCCGCCTTGAAGACGGCACGCTGTGGAACTGGTAAGCGAGGAGCGAACGATGAAAAGCGTAGTGATTCAGCAGCCAAACCAACTGGTGATTGAAGAGCGGCCACACCCGGAACCAGGCGCAGGCGAAGTCCGCGTGAAAATCACGCTGGCAGGTATCTGCGGGTCGGACAGCCACATCTATCGCGGGCATAACCCGTTTGCGAAATACCCACGCACGATCGGCCACGAGTTCTTTGGCGTGATTGACGCCACAGGCGAAGGGGTTGACGCTGCCCGCCTGGGCCAGCGCGTCGCGGTTGACCCGGTGATCAGTTGCGGACAATGCTACCCGTGCTCCGTGGGAAAACCGAACGTCTGCACCTCGCTGGTCGTGCTGGGGGTGCACCGTGATGGCGGCTTCAGTGAATATGCGGCAGTGCCTGCTCAAAATGCCTGGGCCATTCCGGATGACATTCCCGATCGACACGCCGTCATGGTTGAGCCCTTTACCATCGCCGCCAACGTAACGGGGCAGGTGAAACCGACGGAACAGGACGTCGCGCTGATTTACGGCGCTGGCCCGATGGGACTGGTCACCGTGCAGGCGCTGAAAGGCGTCTATAAGGTGAAGCAGGTTATCGTGGTTGACCGCATAGACGAGCGCCTGGCGATGGCGCGGCGCTGCGGCGCGGATTGGGTCTTTAATAACGGCGAGCAGTCGCTGCAGGCCGCGCTGGAGGAAAAAGGCATCAAACCGACGTTAATCATTGATGCCGCCTGCCATCCATCTATTTTGCAGGAAGCGATAACCCTGGCCTCGCCAGCGGCGCGCATCGTGCTGATGGGCTTTTCCAGCGAGCCGAGCCAGATTGTTCAGCAGGGCATTACCGGCAAAGAGTTGGCGATCTTCTCCTCGCGCCTGAATGCCAACAAATTCCCGGTCGTCATCGACTGGCTGAAGAGGGGGCTGATCGACCCGGAAAAACTTATCACCCATACTTTTGACTATCACCACGTAACAGACGCCATCGAACTGTTTGAGAAAGATCAGCGGCAGTGCTGCAAAGTCTTACTCACGTTCGGCCAATAATCATTTACGCGATTAAGAGCCTGCGCAGACAGGCTCTATGTGGTTCGCATCTTACCTTTCAGAGATAGCCATCATGACACAAGTACAACCGCAACGATCCACCGCCGATCTGGTGAAAGCCGCCGTTTCCGGCTGGCTTGGCACCGCTCTGGAGTTCATGGACTTTCAGCTTTACTCGCTGGGGGCCGCCCTGGTCTTCCATGAGATCTTCTTCCCCGAACAGTCTGCCGCGATGGCGCTGATCCTGGCGATGGGGACCTACGGCGCAGGCTATATTGCGCGCATCGTCGGGGCCTTTATCTTCGGCAGAATGGGCGACAGCATTGGCCGTAAGAAGGTGCTGTTTATCACCATCACTATGATGGGGATCTGCACCACGCTGATTGGCGTCCTGCCGACCTACGCGCAGATCGGGATTTTTGCCCCGGTTCTGCTGGTGACGCTGCGCATTATTCAGGGTCTGGGCGCCGGGGCTGAGATCTCCGGGGCCGGAACCATGCTGGCGGAGTACGCGCCGAAAGGAAAACGCGGCATCATCTCCTCGCTGGTGGCGATGGGCACTAACTGCGGGACGCTGAGCGCCACGGCGATCTGGGCCATCATGTTCTTTGCCCTTGACCGTGAACAGCTGCTCGCCTGGGGCTGGCGCGTGCCGTTCCTCGCCAGCGTCGTGGTGATGATCTTTGCCATCTGGCTGCGTATGAATCTCAAGGAGAGCCCGGTCTTTGAGAAAGTGAACGATGCACAAACTGTGCAACCGGACACGTCGCTGGGTTCCATGGTGAAAAGCAAATCCTTCTGGCTGGCGACTGGCCTGCGTTTCGGCCAGGCGGGCAACTCGGGGCTGATCCAGACCTTCCTTGCGGGCTATCTGGTCCAGACGCTGTTGTTCGATAAGGCCATCCCTACCGATGCGCTGATGATCAGCTCCATTCTCGGGTTTATCTCCATCCCGCTGCTGGGCTGGCTTTCCGATAAAGTGGGGCGCCGTCTGCCGTACATTATTCTCAATATCTCCGCCATTCTGCTCGCCTACCCGATGCTGTCGATCATCGTCGATAAGAGCTATGCGCCTGGGACGATCATGCTCTCTATCATCGTTATCCATAACTTCGCCGTTCTGGGGCTCTTCGCGCTGGAAAATATCACCATGGCGGAGATGTTTGGCTCGCGAAATCGCTTTACACGTATGGCCATCTCCAAAGAGGCGGGCGGTCTGGTGGCGGTGGGTTTTGGTCCGGTGCTGGCAGGGATTTTCTGCAATATGACCGGTTCCTGGTGGCCGATTGTTGCCATGCTGGTGGCCTATTCCGTGATTGGACTGGTCTCGGCGATCCTGATGCCGGAAGTGCGCGATCGTGATTTGAGCGCGGCGCATGACGCAGCTGAGTCTGCGCCAAAAGAGACGGTCGGTTACGGCGCTGTCTCCTCGCGACGCTAGTGGTTTATAGCTTGCGTGACTTATCACACAACTTTGTTTTTATGTCACACCACATGACCAAAAGTTAATATAAATCAAAATCTCAAACGGCAGTATCAGTATGGTTGATGGCAGTAATTTTTTACCCCAACTGCCATTCTAGTTGGTGTAGTCAGCAGGCGCTGCCGCTTCAGAAAGAGCGGCAGCGATCCACAGCTTACTAATTAACGAGTCTTAATCATGGAAAATACCTTATTACAGGCCAACGCGACGCTGCCACAGTACGATCGCGACAGCCTTAAAGCACGCATCGTTCATTTAGGGTTTGGCGCGTTTCACCGTGCGCATCAGGCAGTGTACGCCGACATCCTCGCCGCGGAACACGGTAGCGACTGGGGATACTGTGAGGTTAACCTGATTGGCGGCGAACAGCAGATTGCCGATCTGAAGGCGCAGGATAATCTCTATACCGTGGCGGAAATGTCTGCCGATGCATGGACCTCCCGCGTAGTGGGCGTGGTCAAAAAGGCCCTTCATGCACAGGTTGACGGGCTGGAGACGGTGCTGGCGGCGATGTGTGACCCGCAGGTTGCGATTGTCTCTCTGACCATCACCGAGAAAGGGTACTGCCACTCGCCGGCGACCGGGCAACTGATGCTCGATCATCCGTTTATCGTCGCCGACCTGCAAAACCCGCACCAGCCAAAATCTGCGCCGGGTGTCGTCGTGGAAGCGCTCGCGCGACGTAAAGCGGCAGGTCTGCAGGCGTTTAGCGTGATGTCCTGCGACAACATGCCGGAGAACGGTCACGTGATGCGCAATGTCACCTGCGCGTACGCCCGTGCGGTAGACGGTGAGCTGGCGGACTGGATCGAATCCCACGTCACCTTCCCGTCAACCATGGTGGATCGCATCGTGCCTGCGGTCACCCCCGACACGCTGGATAAAATTGAACGGCTGACCGGCGTGCGCGATCCGGCGGCGGTGGCCTGTGAACCGTTCCGCCAGTGGGTAATCGAAGATAACTTTGTGGCAGGGCGTCCTGCGTGGGAAAAAGCTGGTGCCGAACTGGTGTCGGATGTGATCCCGTTTGAAGAGATGAAGCTGCGCATGCTTAACGGCAGCCACTCATTTCTGGCCTACCTGGGCTATCTGGCGGGCTACCAGCATATCAACGAGTGTATGGAAGATGAACATTACCGCATCGCCGCGCACGCGCTGATGCTCAACGAGCAGGCGCCTACGCTGAAGGTCAAAGGCGTCGATTTGGGACGCTATGCCGATCTCCTGATTGCCCGCTACAGCAACCCGGCCCTGCGCCATAGGACCTGGCAAATTGCGATGGACGGCAGCCAGAAGCTTCCGCAGCGTATGCTGGATTCCGTGCGCTGGCACCTGGTGCATCAGAAGCCTTTCCCGCTGCTGGCGCTGGGCGTGGCAGGGTGGATGCGCTATGTCGGCGGCGTGGACGAGCAGGGTAATGCGATTGACGTGAGCGATCCGCAGCTGGCAGTGATTCAGGCGGCGGTTAAAGGCAGTGCGGAAGGGGAAAACCGGGTCAAGGCGCTGCTCGGCATCGAGGCCATCTTCGGCAAGGAATTACCGCGTGAAGCCGTCTTTGTTGATGCGGTGATGAAGGCGTACCAGACACTGCTGCAAAAGGGTGCGAAAGCGACCGTGGCACAGTACGTGTCTCAACGGTAATTCAGCACATGCCGCCGTTCGCGGCGGCATGTCTGCGCACCGTTTAGTGCATACCCAGGCGAATCAGCTCAATCGGTTCGAACTTACCTTCGCATCCTTCCACTTCAACCGTTTTGCTGCGGCGCACCTGCGCGGCATCCAGCCCGTCGCTGTGGATCGCTTTAATCACGCCAGTTTTGCCCGTGCCGCTAATCATGACACGGCTGCCGGTGGTGATTGCATTGCGGTTACGGTCGTATGTCATCATGGTATTTTCTCCTCTCTAACCTGTTCGTTACGGCGTTATTTCAGGGTTGCCGTTCACGGAGCATATAAATACGCCTGTCTGCATCACATGTTTTTGTTTTTGATCAAACTCACACTTTTTTCTTTATTGTGCCGGGCGCTGACGGTTCACGACAGCAATTGACAAAGCAGACCGTTATTTTCATTTATTGATAGTTTCAGCAGGGAAGCGTTGAGGGTTGGTTTATATTGCCGGTGCCATTCTGGGTACAGGAAATAACCCTTTCATCGGAATAAGGAGTCAGGCTTATGTATAAGAAGATTTTGATGCCTGTTGATGTGTTTGAAATGGATTTGAGCGACAAAGCGGTTCGCCACGCGGCAAACCTTGCGAAGGCAGAGGGCGCCTCGATTACTCTGGTCAATATTCTGCCGGCCAGCAGCCGATCCCTGCTGCGCGGATTTAATGCGGATATTAAAAAGTTCGAAGAGTATATGACCGAGGAATCCGGTAAGAAAATGAACGCGTTAAAAAGACTGTTCGATATCTCGCCGGAGAAAATTGACAGCCTGGTGCGCTTTGGCAACGTCCGCGATGAAATCATCAGGCTGAGCAAGGAGGGGGAATATGACGTGATTGTCATCGGGTCGAAAAATCCGGGCATCACCACCCATCTGCTGGGATCAAATGCGGAATCTATCCTGCGCTACGCCACAATTCCGGTGTTAGTCGTTCGCTAAACCTATCGCCGCGTCCGAAAGGGGGCGGCGTAATATTACTCTTCGCTAAACCACTCGCTATTTTCCTGACGAATCAGCTGCACGGATTCGCTAATTTCCTGCAGATGCAGCGTCATCGCTTTTTCTACGCCGTCCGGGTCGCGTTTTTCCAGCGCGCTGAAAATATCGTGATGCTGTCGGAGCAGCATTTCCGGCGGGGAGACGTGATCGAGACTCATATAACGCACGCGGTCAATGGTGGCCTTGATGTTTTCGATGGTGTCCCAGGCCAGCTGGCAATCCGCAATCTGCGCCAGTTTCTGGTGGAATTCATCATCAAGCTGGAAGAAATCATTCAGCTGCTTACGGTCAATCGCAATCCGCTGCTGATGCAGGTTTTGCTCCAGCAGGTAACACTGCTTGTCGTTGATGAGCGTTGCGGCACGGCGCGCCACCGCGCATTCAATGGCCTGGCGAACAAAACAGCCGTTGCGCACCTGAGAGAGTGAAATTTTGTTCACGTAGCTGCCGCGCTGCGGGCGGATCTGAATCAGACCGTTTTCCGCAAGCTTAATAAACGCTTCACGCACCGGCTGACGGGAAACGTCAAAACGCACGGACACCTCTTTTTCAGAAAGCGGCGTTCCCGGTGGGATCAGGCAATGGACAATATCACGTCGCAAAATGCGATAGATTTGCTGGTTTACGGGCTGGGTGGGATTGAGTTGCGATTCAGCGGCCATGAGTTGTCATTTCTCAGAGAGTTAGCCTGAACATACTACCATTCTTTTATAACCCGAAACAGACCCGGCCCGCAGGCCGGGAAGGTCAGCGTTAGCCACGATGGACGCTAAGTCCGGCAAAACTCTGGCTGACCGGCATCATTTCTACGGTATTGATGTTGACGTGTTTTGGCAGCGTCGCCACCCACCAGACCGTTTCGGTGACATCTTCCGGCGTCAGGGCGTTCGCGTTTTCATAGGTTTTGTCTGCTTTCGCGTCATCGCCTTTGAAACGCACATTGGAAAACTCGGTGCCACCCACCAGGCCCGGCTCGATGTCGGTGACGCGAATGGCGGTGCCGTGCAGATCGGTCCGCAGGTTAAGGCTGAACTGGCGCACAAACGCTTTCGTCGCCCCGTAGACGTTACCGCCTGCATAGGGCCAGCTTCCGGCGGTGGAGCCGATATTGATAATGTGGCCACGATTGCGCTCGACCATGCCCGGCAGCACTGCGCGGGTCATATAGACCAGCCCTTTGTTGTTGGTGTCGATCATGTTTTCCCAGTCTTCCACGCTGGCTTTGTGGGCAGGCTCCATGCCCAGCGCCAGACCGGCATTGTTGACCAGCACGTCGATGGCGCGCCATTCTGCTGGCAGATTCGCAATCATCTCTTCGATCGCCGCGCGGTTACGCACGTCCAGCTGCGCGGTCAGAATGTTGTCGCCTAGTTCGTCCTTCAGCTCCTGCAGACGTTCCTGACGGCGGCCGGTCGCGATAACCTTGTGCCCGTTGGCGACGAAGCGACGCGTGATGCTTTCACCAAAACCTGCCGTTGCCCCGGTAACTAAAATAATCATCTCACTGTTCCTCAACGCTTTTTGTGTTGTACTAACATAGCACGGCCGCAGAGGGTGCGTTAAGGCAACATTTGTATGACAGCGTTGCAGGGGAAGGCGGCCTGGCCTACTCTGGGAGGATACCCGTACTCAGGAGCGAAAGATGACGGCCACGAATCCCTTTTTTAACATCAGCCTGCTGCCTTACCAGGCCCCCCATTTTGATGAGATCAACGACAGTCACTATCGTCCGGCCTTCGATGAAGCCCTTCGCCAGAAGCGGGTGGACATTGACGCGATTGTCGCTCAGGCCGCTGCGCCTGACTTTGCTAACACCGTGCTGGCGCTGGAGAAAAGCGGCGCTTTGCTCGCGCGCGTCAGCAGCGTGTTCTTCGCCATGACTTCCGCGCACACCAATCCGTATTTACAGGAGCTGGAGGAACAGTTCTCCACCGAGCTTGCCGCGCTGGCAAACGATATCTGGCTGAATGACGTGCTGTTTGCCCGCGTGGAGAGCGTCTGGCAGGACCGTGCCGCGCTGGACGCCGAATCCCGTCGTCTGGTCGAAGAGACGTATCAGCGGTTTATTCTGGCCGGCGCGCGTCTGAATGAGACAGAAAAGGCCGAGCTGAAGGCGTTGAATACCGAGGCAGCCTCCCTGACCAGCCAGTTTAACCAGCGTCTGCTGGCTGCCGATAAAACGGGTGGGCTGGTGGTGGATTACGCACACCAGCTTGACGGGCTAAGCGCCGGTGAGATTGCTGATGCGGCGCAGGCTGCTGCGGAGCGAGGGCTAAACGATCGCTGGCTGATCCCGCTTTTGAACACCACCCAGCAGCCCGCACTTTCCGCGCTGCGCAATCGTCAGACGCGCGAAAACCTCTTCAACGCAGGCTGGACGCGTACCCAGAAAGGGGATGAAAACGATACCCGCGCGCTGATCCTGCGTCTGACGGCGCTACGTGCGCGACAGGCCCGTCTGCTGGGCTTTGAGGATTACGCCAGCTGGAGCATCGCCGATCAGATGGCGAAAACCCCGGCCGCCGCGCTGGAATTTATGCGCGGCATTGTGCCTGCCGCCCGCGCCCGCGCGGAACGCGAGCAGGCCGACATTCAGAAAGTCATCGACGACGAGCAGGGCGGTTTCACCGTGGAGGCCTGGGACTGGGCCTTTTATGCGGAGCGCGTGCGCCAGGCAAAATATGCCCTTGATGAGTCGCAGATCAGGCCCTACTTTGCGCTCAATACCGTGCTGCAGGATGGCGTATTCTGGGCAGCCAGCCAGCTGTTTGGCATTCGCTTCGTCGAACGCTTCGATATCCCGGTGTATCATCCGGACGTCCGCGTATGGGAAATTTTCGACCATACCGGTGAGGGCATGGCGCTGTTTTACGGTGACTTCTTTGCCCGTGATTCCAAACAGGGCGGGGCATGGATGGGGAATTTCGTCGAGCAATCCTTCGAGTTTGCTGCCCGTCCGGTGATCTACAACGTCTGTAACTATCAAAAACCGGCGAATGGCGGTGTCGCGCTTCTCTCCTGGGATGACGTGATAACCCTGTTCCACGAGTTTGGCCATACGCTGCACGGTCTCTTTGCCAGCCAGCGGTTCGCCACGCTTTCCGGCACCAATACGCCGCGTGATTTTGTTGAGTTCCCGTCGCAAATCAACGAGCACTGGGCCAGCCATCCACAGGTGTTTACCCATTATGCGCGCCATTACGAAACCGGTGAGCCGATGCCGGACGCGCTGCGGGAAAGCATGCTCAACGCGACCCATTTCAACAAGGGTTATGACATGACTGAACTGCTGGCTGCCGCGCTGCTGGACATGAACTGGCATGGCATCGGCGAGGCCGTTTCGAGCGTGGAGGATTTTGAAGCGGCTGCGTTGAAAAAAGAGGGGCTGGATCTGCCTGCCGTGCCGCCGCGCTACCGCAGCAGCTATTTTGCCCATATCTTCGGCGGCGGCTACGCGGCGGGGTATTACGCCTACCTGTGGACGCAGATGCTGGCTGACGACGGCTATCAGTGGTTTGTTGAACAGGGCGGCCTGACCCGTGAAAACGGGCAGACATTCCGCGAGGCAATTTTGTCCCGCGGGAACAGTACTGATTTAGCTGAACTTTACCGGAACTGGCGCGGGCACGCTCCGAAGATTGAGCCGATGCTGGAGAATCGCGGATTGAGCGGATAGAGTCAATGCCGTATGAAAAAAGAACCGGGCTTTACGCCCGGTTTTTTATACGCCTGTAACCGTTTCAGCATAAAAACTAAGATTATGTTCTTTATAAATAAAACCGGCGAGGTTAAAGGTTACGCCCACCGGGAGATGTATTTAACCGAATTCAGGCTGTAAGAGAGCTAATAATTTGATCTGGATTGTAAAAATCAAATGTTCTTTAAGCTTAAGGGTTTTAACTATAAATTTTTATTATTCTTTGCCGATAAATAAAGGTGGCATAAAAATTGGCGTATTAGCAGTATAAGAAGGCGAATGATGACCCTACCTCTGAACAATCCCGGTTTTACGGATGCCGAGCCTTCTAAGGGGCTGATAAATAAAACCTTTACCTATATAGTGACATTGTTGATAAGTATTTTCATTGCGGCAATAATTTCCCTGCTATTAATAAAAAATAATGTTAATAAAATCAGCGATAAGCACGATGAATTTTTGTTAAGGAAAGCCCTAGATTCCCGCCAGGAAAGCATGCGAAGTCACTTGAAAGATAATGCTGAATGGGGAGATGCCTACAAACATCTTCATTTGAACACTGACGTTCACTGGGCATGGGATAAGCAGAACCTGGGTAAGTCCCTGTATGACAACTTTGGCTACGAAGGGGTGTTTATTCTCTCCCCGGAAGGAACCACGCGATACAGCGTGCTTGACGGGAAACGGAAGCTTCAGGATCTCGGGCGCTGGTTAGATAAATCAACCAAGGAGCGATTACTCCGTGAGGTGAGCGTTAACAATGGATTGCCGGTTTCTATACTCACGCTTATCGATTCCGTTCCAGCCATTGTTTCTGCTGAATGGATAACAACGGGCGATGACGCGAGCGTGCAACCCTTGCCGGGGAAACCGTCGGTAATGGTGTTTGTAGACAAGTTAACGGCTAAAAAACTCCTCGCGATTGGGCAGGATGCCGGTATTAAAAATGTTCGTACGTCACCTGTTGCAGTCACTTCTCAAATAAACAATCAAACAGAATTTACCTTAAGCACCCAGAATGGTGATGTGCAAATTATCTGGGACGGTGAAAATCCCGGCCAGGCGTTGATTATTTATTTTTTACCATTACTCATTCTTTCAGTTATTCTGACGGTATCGATGACGGTTATTCTCATGCGCCATATTATGCAGAAGGCGAGAATGCTTGACGAAAATACCTTTCTCCTCGAGCAGGCGCGGTTGAATCTTATCACCAGTGAAAAACGATTCCGGGACGTCAGTGAAACAACCAGCGACTGGTTCTGGGAAACAGATTTATCGTTAAAGATAACCTGGCTTTCAGGCCGTTTTTCTACAGTAACGGGATATGAAAATAGCAAATGGATAGGCCGCAGGCTGGATGAGCTCTTTCCTTCTACAACCGGATTATTACAAGACTGTGTGAGGTTCAGGGAATTAACTGAACGCTTTGAATTTAAGAGCTGTCCTTATATTCATGCGCAACAATCTACGGCCTATTGCACGCTTCTGGCAAAGCTTTCTGCTCAGCCTGATGGAACGGTGGTCTTGCGAGGCGCGGCAACCGACGTTTCTCTGGAAGTTGAAGCAACTAAACGGGTGGAGTTCCTGTCACGTCATGATGAATTAACCGGTCTGCCGAACCGCTATCATATTAAGGAATTTCTGGCAGGCCAGTTGGCTAAAGAAGACCTTAACCATTATCCCTTTGCCATGATTTGCCTCGATTTAGACAAGTTTAAACCCGTCAATGATATTTTTGGGCACTCCACGGGGGATGCGCTGCTTGGCGAGGTCGCTCTACGTCTTAAAAATTGCGTTCGTCGAGGTG
Source organism: Enterobacter sp. TCD1-1 (assembly GCF_020567405.1). Classification (NCBI taxonomy): domain Bacteria; kingdom Pseudomonadati; phylum Pseudomonadota; class Gammaproteobacteria; order Enterobacterales; family Enterobacteriaceae; genus Enterobacter; species Enterobacter sp. TCD1-1. Next base: position 1,224,441 of record NZ_JAJCXF010000001.1, read on the forward strand.
ATTTTGTCGCACGGCAGGGAGGGGATGAGTTTATGCTTCTTCTCGGCAATACCAGCCAAAAAGACCAGATTGATGAGGTGTGTCACCGCATCGTACAGGAACTCAACCGTCCTTTCTCCATTGAGGGTAATGATGTCGCAATAGGCGTAAGCATGGGGATTGCGCTGGCTCCCCTGGATAGCAGCAGCGCAAACGATCTTTTACGCTATGCCGATATTGCGCTTTACCAGGCTAAGCAATCCGGCAGAAACCGATGGGTCTATTATCGCCCGGATATGTCGGAAAAGTTAACTGAACGGAGAAAACTGGAACTCGAACTGAAAACCGCGATTCGCGAAGAACAACTCTATCTGGTGTACCAGCCCCGTTATAACCTCCGATATTCTAAGATAGAGGCCGTCGAAGCGCTGGTACGTTGGCAGCACCCGCACCGGGGGACGATGATGCCCGATCAGTTCATCCCGCTGGCTGAAGAAACAGGTCTGATTATTAACCTCAGCAACTGGGTCATACGCAAAGCGTGTGCTGAGACGAAAGATAAATTGCCGGGGCTATCGGTATCCGTAAATATTTCCGCTATCGAATTCCAGGCAAGCGATCTTGCTGAAAGGATAAAAGAGATCCTGCACGAAACAGGGCTAGAACCTGACCGACTGGAAATAGAAGTGACGGAAAATGTCACGCTTTCCGATCCTGAAAAGACCTTGCATACCATGAAGGCTCTCAAAAAAATGGGCGTCCGTATTTTGATTGACGATTTCGGTACCGGCTATGCCTCTCTGAGCTATCTCCGGAAGTTTCAGTTTGATGGACTCAAGCTCGACAAGAGTTTTATTTTTACCCTGGCCGATTCGCCGCAGAACCAATCAGTCGTAGAAAAAATTATCGATCTGGGTAAGGCCTATTCAATGGCGGTCACTGCAGAAGGGGTGGAGACCACCGAACAGCTCTCTTTTCTTAAAAAAAATAGATGTGATGAAGTTCAGGGCTACTTGCTTGGAAAACCGGCCGCCATTACGGAATTAAATTTAAACGCAAACAGAATAGATCTTTAAAGTGTGCTTCCATCAGCTTCACACGCTTTACGCCGGGAAGCGAAAATGAAAAACCGGGCTTCTCGCCCGGTTTTTTGTCATCTGCTATCTGACCGTATACAGAGGCGCAAGCGCGTTCTATCTAACGACCAGCACAGGGCATTTCGCATGCCGCACCACTGCCGCAGCGTTCGAACCCAACAGATAGGTCGAGATGTCCGGCTTATGAGAGGCAATGATGATCAGGTCGGCGTCGATTGTGTCAGCGAGCTTAAGGATTTGATCCTTAGGCGATCCCGTCACGGCGTGAGTCTGTATCTTATCTGCAGGAATTTTGAATTGCTTAACAATCTCATCCAGTTTCGCTAAAGCAGCGTGCTGGAATTCTTTCATCTTCGGCATTTCCACGGAGTAGGCCAAACCTAACGATGAATAATAGGGAAGCGATGGAATGACAGTAAGAAAGTGGACCTTGGCCGTGTTAAGTGCGGTGTGTGCCTGAACGAACGGGATAACCATGTGCGTCAGGCTATCCTCGGAAATGTCAATGGGAACCAAAATTGAGTTGTACATGTGTCCCTCCTGAGTGTTTTTCACACAACTCAAGGTAGATCGTTAATTTCAGCAAAACAGAGAGCAGGGTGTCATAACGGGGACAAATTTCGGTTATGTGATAGGCGTACAGTCGAACCTGTCCGTGATCTTGCCAACGTGGCGTGACAACGAACAGGGACATCCGGGGATGAATCTCTTCGCGTCACGGTCCGTTTTCTGCAAAACGGCAAAGCCTCAACCGGGCGCAATGCCCGGTATCGTATTCATATTGCGTGGCAGCTTACGGAAGCCATAATTTTATTCCCGCCAATATTATCCATAATTAGCTCGAGTAATTTCCGGTATTCCTCACGGGTCATTACCTCGGCCCGTATTTCAGTTTTTCCTTCTGCTTGCGCCGTATCGCAATAAATGGCTTTCAGACTCAACGTCAACTCTTTCGCCATGTTGACCACACTCTGCCGCACCGCATCTTCATGCTCGTCATCACAGGTGATTTTCAGGACATAGCATTTTTCGCCTTCATGGAGCGCGGGCAGTTGATTAATCCGCTGCGCAGCTTCGCGAAGCAGGATGTTGGCGCACAGAATAATCACGCTGGCCATACCGGCATTCCAGAATTGACCTAATCCACATAGCACGCCAATTCCGGCCGAACACCACAGCGTCGCGGCGGTATTAAGACCGCGAATATTCATTCCCTCACGCATAATAACGCCAGCGCCAAGAAAGCCTATTCCGGAGACAATCTGCGCTGCAATACGCCCCGGGCTATCGGGTGACGTCGAGAGGGAACTTAAAATAAACACGGCCGCACCCGTTGCAACCAGAGCATTGGTGCGAAGCCCGGCCATACGCTGGCGCCACTGTCTTTCCGCGCCAATAATTGCGCCCAGCAGCATCGCTGCGAGCAGATGAGAGATATAAGGGAACATCAGCCTGTCGCCTGTTAACATGGTTACACGATAAGCGTCAGCGCTTCACAAAGCAGAGTATGACGCCGTTAAAACGCAAAGCATGTCAGCGCGAGGGCGGCGGAAAGAGTGAATGATGAAACATGAACATCGCGATGCCCCACAAATTTGGTCGTTCTTAATGTATTGGGATGCAATCACGTCAAGAGGATTGCTGCCCACCGTTAAGGTAAGCAGCGAGAAAATCGCGTCAGCTTACCTTCGTATCGACGATAAAATGGCTTTCCAACGAAGGACTCCTGTGAAATTTTTTGCCAGTATAAGCATGCGCAATAATGAGTAAAGTAAAAAAACAGCGCCCTTGATGTATTGTTTAAGTTTGCAGGGAATATTTTTCAGACGTCATCTGATTTTCAAAAATACCCGGTATACTGCATTTTGCTTATTTCAGGCAATAACAGGCAAGGCAGGAAGTATGTCTCTTCGTTCGCTGCGGGCGTTATGCCTGACAAGTTTTTTCATTGCTGATGTTCGTGATGGTCTGGGGCCTTTCCTCGGTATTTTCCTGACCGAACGCCGCTGGACCCCTGATGATATCGGCATCCTGATGACGGCCGGCGGGCTGGCGGGGTTACTGGCCACGCTGCCGGCGGGATTCATCACCGACACCTCCCGCAACAAGCGCGCTGTGCTCGCGCTGCTGTGCATTCTGATCACGCTCAGCACGCTTCTGCTCTGGTTTAGCCAGCAGAGCAGCGTTGTCGCCGTTTCGCAAGTCGTCACCGGTATCTGTGCGGCCTTTGTCGGGCCGTTAATCGCCGGGATTACGCTGGGGTTGACCGGGCAGGGCGGGTTCAGCGCGCAAATGGGTAGAAACGAAGCGTTCAATCACGGCGGCAACTTTGTCACCGCGCTCATTGCGGGCGGCATTGCGTGGTACTGGGGCGTGGGCGGGATTTTCCTGCTGATGACCAGCACCACGCTGCTAACGCTGTGTGCGCTGCTTGCCATTCGCAACAGCGATATCGATAACGACGCGGCGCGCGGGCTGTCCTCTTCAGCGAGCCTGCCGGTCCCCGGTTTTGCCGTGCTAATAAAAAACCGGGCGCTGTTTGTGACCGGACTGACGCTGCTGCTGTTCCACCTGGCGAACGCCGCGCTGCTGCCGATGCTGAGCATGAGGGTTGCTGCGGCACCTGCCGCGATCAACCCCGGTTTGTATGCGGCCGGTACCGTCATCATCTCTCAGGCCGTGATGATCCCCGTCGCCATCTGGGCCTCACGCCGGATCGAACACTATGGCTACTGGCGCTTGATTATGCTGGCGCTGCTGGTTATGCCGGTGCGCGCGGCTCTGGCGGCATCCACGGACGCGCCGTTAATGATGATCCCGGTACAAATTCTCGATGGCCTGGCCGCCGGGATCCTGGGAGTCGTCGTACCGTCGTTTATTGTGGTGCTGCTGCGTGGAAGCGGGCACGTCAATGCCGGGCAGAGTGTGGTGATGTTGATGCAGGGAGTAGGGGCATCCATGAGCCCGGCGTTAACCGGGACGATCGCCGGTCATTACTCGTTTGCGACGGCATTCAGTGTCCTGAGCGCCATTGCCCTGGCCGCCGTCCTGCTCTGGTGGCGCGTTGCGCACCGGAGCTGGGAAACAAACGCGCCGGGTGAGGCTTAACCCCACCCGGCGTAGCACTTAAGCCAGCTCGTTAGGGCACGGTTCACCCTTTTCTAACTGCTGAAGGTTGCCCAGCGTGGTTTCCGAAATGCTGATCAGCGCTTCGGCAGTCAGAAACGCCTGATGTCCGGTAAACAGCACGTTATGGCAGGCAGAGAGGCGACGGAACACGTCGTCCTGGATGACATCATTAGACTTGTCTTCAAAGAACAGGTCGCGTTCGTTCTCGTAGACGTCCATCCCCAGCGCGCCAATTTTCTGGGTCTTCAGCGCTTCGATAGCGGCCTGGGAGTCAACCAGCCCGCCGCGGCTGGTGTTGATGATCATCACGCCATCTTTCATCTGGTCAAACGCCGCCTGGTTAAGGAGGTGGTAGTTTTCCGGCGTCAGCGGGCAGTGCAGGGAGATCACGTCGGACTGCGAGAACAGCGTTGGCAGGTCGACGTACTCCACGCCCAGATCCAGCGCTGCGGCGCTTGGGTACGGATCGAATGCCAGCAGACGCATGCCGAAGCCTTTCAGGATGCGCAGGGCAGCCACGCCAATTTTACCGGTCCCGATCACGCCAGCGGTTTTGCCGTACATGGTAAAGCCGGTCAGCCCTTCCAGCGAGAAGTTGGCGTCACGGGTGCGCTGATAAGCACGGTGAATACGACGGTTGAGCGACATCATCATGCCAATCGCATGTTCCGCCACCGCTTCCGGGGAGTACGCCGGAACGCGCACCACCTTCAGACCCAGCTCTTTTGCCGCGTCGAGATCCACGTTGTTAAAGCCCGCGCAGCGCAGGGCGATGTACTTCACCCCCTGTTTTTTCAACTCTTCCAGCACCGGACGACTGCCATCATCGTTTACGAAAATGCAGACGCCTTCACAGCCGTGCGCCGTTTTAGCGGTTTTTTCGGACAGCAGAAAGTCGAAAAATTCAAGCTCAAACCCGTAAGCCTCGTTAACATGTTGCAGATACTTTTTGTCGTACTGCTTTGTGCTGTATACCGCGAGTTTCATAAGACTTTCTCCAGTGATTTTGCATTCACGTTAGCATGATTAAAATTATCTTACAATTTCTAAAATATTATTTAAATCAATAAGTTCTATCAATTATTCTAGAGCATATGTCCACCCTAACTCCATGATATTCTTGCTACGAGGAATCTTTGGCGTGAACCGGGTCAGGGCGTGTAGAGAAAAATGCAGTGGGTTGAGGATGCGAAAAAAGCCTGTCTTAATTACGTTAAAGAATGGCAAGAGGGTGTGAAAACTGCAATCCTTCTGGATGTGATGGGACGATATCAGGAACCGGGTGAGTTTCTGATAAAGAGGGAGAATGATGCATGTCGCAACAACTGGGGTTGTCCTTATCTCCGTCAATGCTGCCCGCTTTGTACTATTTCATTGTATCTATAGTAGTTTTTTTCTTGTTATATATCGGGAAACAGAAGATTAACCGGCTACGAAAATACCCACTGTTCATTGGCTATACGCTGTTTGTGATAGCCATTGCAGCCATCCAGATTAACGTTTTTGCCAACGGCTATGATTTTGTTCGCGGTTTTTTACATATCGATTTTGATCCCTGGCGGTACGACTCGGTGTACTGGGGGTCATTGATATTCGCAATGCTTTACCTGCTGGCAATGCCCAGGAACAGGTATTAATTACGCAGTTATTCCGGCTTCTTCGCCTGAAATTATGCGTAACCCACTGAATCTAAATTGTGTTCTTCAGGTTACGCATAGCAAAAAAGTTACCTCATACTATTTACAGCATCTATCCTTAATCTTGGCGTTAACTTCAACTCAACCGCTAAACATGCGACAATGATCGGCACTGCCGGCTTAATTCTTTCGCTAAATCAGGATATTAACTGCCCATGAAGGGTAAATACAAAGCCGCTCTTGCGCTATTACTGCTGTTCATACTGTTGCCGCTGACGCTGCTGATGACGCTCGCCCAGTGGGTGCCGACGCTCGCTGGGATCTGGCTTCCCGTCGGGACGCGCATCGCTTTCGAAGAGAGCCCGAAACTGACTCGCCACGCGCTGGTGATCCCCGACCTTCGCTATCTGGTGGAAGACTGCGAAATTGCCCGCATCGATAACGTGACGCTGTCACATCCCAGCCGCTGGAAGCTGGATATCGGCGCGCTGGATCTTAACTCCGTCTGCCTGAGCAAAATTCCCCAGTCAGCGCCTTCAACGGTCGCCCCGAAAACGCTGGCGGAATGGCAGGCGGTATTGCCCAATACCTGGCTTACGGTTCACCGCCTGACGCTGTCGCCCTGGCAGCAGTGGCAGGGTGAGCTTCACGCGTCCCTGACTCCGTCCAGCCAGGAGATCGCCTATAAAGGCGAGCAGGTCAGCATTAAAGGCACGCTTCGCGGTCAGACGCTATCGGTCAGCCAGTTCGATGTTCAGCTCCCTGACCAGCCGCAGCCTGTTAAGCTGGTGGGCGAGTTTACCCTGCCGCTGGTGCCGGACGGCGTGCCGGTGAAAGGCCACGCGGTGGCGACCTTTAACGTGCCACAGTTAACGTCTCTGGTCGATGCCGATCTCGACTGGGAAGACAATCAGGGACAGCTGGTGGTGATGGCGAGAGACAACCCCGATCCGCTTCTCGACCTGCCGTGGCAGATCACGGCGGAACAGCTCAACATCAGCGACGGACGCTGGAACTGGGATCTCTCGGGTATGCCGCTGAGCGGGCGGGTGTCCCTTCGCGCCGACAACTGGCAGCAGGGGCTGGAGAAAGCCACGCTGACCGGACGACTGAACGTGTTGACGCAAGGCGATGCGGGGAAAGGCAACGCGGTACTGAATATCGGGCCCGGCAGGCTCAGCATGGAAAACAGCGACATGCCGCTGCATCTGAGCGGCGAGGCGAAGCAAAACGATCTCATTCTTTATGCCAAATTACCCGCAACACTGACCGGCAGCCTGTATGAACCGCAGCTGGCCTTTGAGCCGGGCGCGCTGCTCCGCTCGCGCGGACGCATCATTAACTCACTCGATATCGATGAAATCCGCTGGCCACTGGCGGGCGTAAAGCTCACCCAGAAGGGCGTGGACGGTCGTTTACAGGCGATTTTACGCGCCCATGAAAACGAGATGGGCGATTTTGAACTCCACCTGGACGGTCAGGCCAACGACTTTTTACCCGATAACGGCCTGTGGCAGTGGCGATACTGGGGGAAAGGCGGTTTTACGCCGATGCATGCCCGCTGGGATGTCGCCGGGAAAGGCGAGTGGCGCGACAACCTTATTGAGCTGACGGCGCTCTCCACCGGTTTTGACAAGCTTCAGTACGGCACGATGGAGGTCAGCAAGCCGCGTCTGGTGCTGGATCAGCCTGTACGCTGGTTGCGCGATGCCGAAAAACCGGCCTTCAGCGGTGCGCTGTCGCTGAATGCCGGGCAAACGCGCTTCTCCGGCGGCAGCGTGTTGCCGCCATCGATCCTGACCTTCAGCGTCGACGGCACCGACCCGACAATTTTTCAGTTTAAGGGCGACCTCCATGCGGACAACATCGGCCCGGTACAGGTCAACGGAAGGTGGGATGGCGTGCGCCTGCGCGGGCAGGCCTGGTGGCCGAAACAGTCCCTCACCGTATTCCAGCCGCTTATCCCGCCGGACTGGAAAATGACGCTGCGCGACGGTGAGCTTTATGCGCAGGTCGCCTTCTCGGCGGCGGCCGATCAGGGCTTTGAAGCGGGTGGGCACGGGGTACTGAAATCCGGCAGCGCCTGGATGCCGGACAACCAGATTAACGGCGTCGACTTTGTGCTGCCGTTCCGCTTCAGCGAGGGAACCTGGTCTCTGGGCACGCGCGGACCGGTCACGTTGCGCATTGGCGAAGTGGTAAACCTGGTGACCGCGCGCAACATTACCGCGGATTTACAGGGCGATTATCCCTGGACGGAGGACAATCCGCTGCTGCTCACCAACGTGAAGGTGGAAACCCTCGGCGGGAAGATCACCATGCAGCAGCTGCGGATGCCGCAGCACGATCCGGCCCTGCTGCGCGTGGACAATATCTCATCGAGCGAGCTGATTAGCGCCGTCAATCCAAAACAGTTTGCCATGTCGGGGCCGGTCAGCGGGGCGCTGCCGTTCTGGCTGGACAACGAAAAATGGATCATTAAGGATGGCTGGCTGACCAACCCGGGCCCAATGACGTTGCGCATCGACAAAGATACGGCCGACGCCATCGTCAAAGACAATATGGTCGCGGGCGCCGCGATTAACTGGCTCCGCTATATGGAAATTTCGCGTTCGTGGACGAGAATCAATTTAGATAACCTGGGTGAATTAACCATGCAGGCGACCATCAAGGGGACCAGCCGGGTCGATGGCAAGAGCAGCTCCGTCAACCTGAACTATACCCATGACGAGAATGTCTTTACCCTCTGGCGCAGCCTGCGTTTTGGAGACAATCTGCAAACCTGGTTTGAGCAACACGCGGCGATACCCGGTCTCCGCAGTTCGACTGGCAAGGAAAGTGAGGAACAACAATGAAAAAGATGGCTGGTGCGCTCACCGTTGCCGTTGCCGTGCTACTGTCCGGCTGTACGCCGCGCATTGAAGTCGCTGCGCCAAAGGAGCCGATTACCATCAATATGAATGTCAAAATCGAACATGAGATCCACATTAAGGTCGATAAAGACGTTGAAACTTTGCTGAAATCGCGCAGCGATCTGTTCTGAGGACGCCATGAAACGAGTAGCTCTGATTTTACTGGCGCTGGGGATGAACGTGCAGGCGGCTACGCTGACCCTAAATGACGCCCGGGCGCAGGGGCGCGTGGGAGAAACCCTCAGCGGTTATCTCGCCCCGATTCAACAGGACGCCGAAACGCTGGCGCTGGTTAATCGCATCAACGCGGCACGCACGGAAAGCTACCAGAAGCTGGCTGACAGCAATAATTTGCCGGTCGATGAAGTGGCCAAAATGGCAGGGCAGAAACTGATTGCCCGCGCGCAGCCGGGCGAGTACGTGAAGGGCATTAACGGAAAGTGGCTCAAAAAATAGCTAGCGGTAGCGCTTGCGGTATTCACCCGGCGAAACGCCAAAGCGCTGCTTAAACGCCGTTGAAAAATGGCTATGGTCGGTGAACCCCCAGCTGTAGCCAATGCCCGCCAGCTTTTCGTCATCACCGGCAGCGCGCAGCACCTCCGCGCAGCGATCCAGGCGGCGGTTTTTAATGTACTGCGCCACCACCAGACCCTTCTCGGCAAACATGCGGTAAAGGCTGCGCACGGACATACCGCTCTCGGCGGCAATCCATTCCGGGCGCAGCGATTCAGACTGAATGTGGTCGTCAATCAGCGCCACCACATGCTGGAACTGGCGTTCCTTACGCGGCTGAATGATTTCGCGCTGCTGGAAAGCGGGGCGCAGCAGGCAGATCATCGCTTCGAGCGCCGCTTCGCTCTCCCGGTCACTCAGGCTGGTATTGCTCATACTCTCCATCAACAGGCGATGGCTCAGCTGTACCGTGGGCAGCGTGCGGGAAAGGGCGGTGGCGCAGCTTATCTCCTGAAAGCGGCACTGCTGCTCAATAATCTGACGGGGAACCAGGAGCGAAATCTGGCGGGATTTTTCCTGCCAGTTGATCGAGCAGGGGCGTGAGGCATCAATCAGCGTAATATCACCGGTTCTGAGTACCGCGCGACGGTCATCCTGCTCAATTTCCGCACTCCCTTCGAGCTGGAACACGGTATAGAACCAGGCATCGTTACTCTGTTTGATCTCCTGACGGGAGCGGAACAGGTTGACGCCGCCAGCGGTGACGGTACTGAGCTTCAGGCTGCGCGCATAGCTGGTCTCCAGCTCGCCGTAGAATTTTCCCTCGGTGGGCTGCGCGTTAAAACGCCCGCAAACCTGGTTAATTTGCGCCAGCCACTGCTGATACTGTTCCTGCTCGCTTGCACACGCCATCGTTTCTCTCACTGCACCGTCAACGTTTTCGCATTGTTGCATTTGTGTTGCATTTTGTCAGAGCTATGAGGCTGACTATAGGAAAGAACACTCACCGGTAACAGCGATATAAGCGGCAATTATCGTGATTTGCGGAGCCTGTCACAGGTGGCAAAGCGAATGTCACAGAGACAAAAGCGAGAATGCAAAACCCCACTTAGACTGGATGAACACCCTGCAAAGAATAACGAAGGAGTATCCTATGTCTGAATCACTGGTAGCTATTCAGCCTGCCGTGCAGCAATTTTTAGACCGACAGCATGGCCTGTGGATTGAAGGGCGTCAGGCCGCATCGGACAGTGAAAAGCGGCTGAATGTCTACAACCCGGCCACGGGCGAGGTCATCGCCTCGACTGCCGACGCCAGCGTCGACGACGTTGATCGTGCCGTCATGTCCGGCTGGCGCGCCTTTGTGGCCCGAACCTGGGCCGGAAAACTCCCGGCGGAGCGCGAGCGGATCCTGCTCCATTTCGCCGATCTGGTGGAACAGCACAGTGAGGAGCTGGCCCAGCTTGAAACGCTGGAGCAGGGCAAATCCATCAACATCTCCCGTATGTTTGAAGTCAGCTGCACCCTGAACTGGATGCGCTATACCGCCGGGCTGACCACCAAAATTACGGGTAAGACCCTCGACCTCTCCATCCCGCTACCGCAGGGCGCCCGCTATCAGGCGTGGACGCGTAAAGAGCCGCTTGGCGTGGTGGCCGGGATTGTGCCCTGGAACTTCCCGCTGATGATCGGGATGTGGAAAGTGATGCCAGCGCTGGCCGCGGGCTGTTCTATTGTCATCAAGCCGTCTGAAACCACGCCGCTGACCATGCTGCGCGTGGCGGAACTGGCCAGTGAAGCGGGCATCCCGGACGGGGTGTTCAACGTGGTGACCGGCAGCGGCGCGGTGTGTGGCGCAGCGCTGACCTCGCATCCGCATATTGCAAAGGTGAGCTTCACTGGCTCAACGGCGACGGGTAAGCAAATCGCCCGCGCGGCGGCGGACACGCTCACCGGCGTGACCCTGGAGCTTGGCGGGAAAAACCCGGCAATTGTGCTCAAGGATGCGGACCCGGCGTGGGTAATCGAAGGCCTGATGACCGGCAGCTTCCTGAACCAGGGGCAGGTGTGCGCGGCGAGCTCGCGTATCTATATTGAAGCGCCGCTGTTCGACACGCTGGTCAGCGGGTTTGAACAGGCGGTGAAATCCCTCAGCGTCGGGCCGGGCATGTCGCCAGAGGCGTTTATCAACCCGCTGGTGTCGCGTGCGCACTGTGACAAGGTGCAGAGCTTCCTCGATGAGGCGAAGTCGCGCAACGCGGAGCTGATTGTCGGTAACCGTGGGCCGGAAGGCAAAGGCTATTACGTTTCGCCTACGCTGGTGGTGAACCCGGATGCCTCGCTGCGCCTGACCCGCGAAGAGGTGTTTGGCCCGGTGGTCAACGTGGTGCGCGTCGCCGACGGGGAAGAGGCGCTTCAGCTGGCAAACGACAGCGACTATGGCCTGACGGCGAGCGTCTGGACGCAGAATATCAGCAAGGCGCTGGAATATACCGACCGCCTGCAGGCGGGCACCGTCTGGGTCAACAGCCATACGCTGATCGACGCCAACCTGCCGTTCGGCGGCATGAAGCAGTCCGGGACAGGGCGCGACTTTGGTCCGGACTGGCTGGACGGCTGGTGTGAAACCAAGTCGGTTTGCGTACGGTATTAAAAAGCAAGCCGGGTGGCGGCTACGCCTTACCCGGCCTACAACGACTCGAACCGTAGGCCGGGTAAGCGCAGCGTCACCCGGCTTTTATTTAGAGCGACCACCGATCCCGTCCGGCCTCTTTCGCACGATAAAGCGCCGCATCGGCGCGGGCGATGATCTCGGTGCCGGCCAGCCCCTCCGCCATGCTCGCAATCCCCATGCTTACGGTGACATGGTCGCTGACCGTGGAGGCGTCGTGCGGTATGGCTTCCGTACGCAGGCCGTCCTGAATACGCAGGGCAACCTTTTCCGCGATGTTTGCCGGGCAATTGAAGAGGATGACCACGAACTCCTCACCCCCGTAGCGTGACACCACATCATCAGGTGTGCGCACCGACTGCTTTAGCACGCGCGCCACGCGGGTCAGACAGTCGTCGCCTGCCTGGTGCCCGTAGGTATCGTTGTAGCGCTTGAAGTAGTCGATATCCAGCATGATCACCGAGAAGGTTTTTTTCTGCTCAACCGCGTTCTCCAGCACCACCTCCATTTTCCGGCGATTGGCGGTCCTGGTTAACGGGTCCTGGTGCGCCAGCGCGTCCAGCCGTGATATCAGCAGCTGATTTTGCTGGTTACGTCGCCAGGCTTCGTCAAACCAGCTCAGCAGAATGAAACGCCCGCAGACCAGGATCAGCGTAAACACGCTCCAGATGATGATGAAGTGCAGGTTTAGGCCATCATTGCGTACCCAGCTTGCGACCGGCAGGGTGATCCAGAGCGGGAGCACAAAGGCGAGCAGCCCCTCAGGGTAAAAATAAAGCGCCGTTAACCCGGCGAGTAACAGAATGACGCACAGCGGCCAGACGTGGGGCAGCAGCAATTGCGTGATGAACCAGAAACAGGAGACCGACCAGATGGCGCTACAGATAAATAACACCACGCTGATTCCGGCGATACGCCGCCAGGCCATCAGGATCAGCGCAGCAGAGAGAATAATAATGCCGAGCATGGAGGCATCGACCATTCTCGTCAGCTGCGGCGAGTGGGGATAAAGGGGATCGCTGGCCTTAAGCAGGATGTGTCGCAGCAGGATCATCACCGCGAAACTGACGTTGACGAAGGCCAGCCACGGCAGGTTCATCGCCAGCCCATGCATGACCATGGCATGGCGCGTGGACCAGGTTGCCCGTTCCAGCGTCGGTTGTTTTCTTTTTTCCATAAAGGCCTTTCCCGTCCGGGGGATAAATCATGCAGGTGAGATATCAGTAACTATAAGCAAGCCAGGGCGATCCTCAAACTTCAGGGCAAAAAAAACCGGGCAACTGCCCGGTGGATGGTTATTTTTCGTCTTTTTTCTTTCCGAGCGTTGGCGTCTCGTCGAAGAAGTTCCACGGTTTAAGCAGGGTATGCACCCATTCCGTTGGCATGATCGGCCACTCTTCCGCACGTGCCACGTGGGTGGTGCCGGTGGTCATCCAGACCACGTCATCCTGATCGTTGAGCGACTCGTTATCCTTGCTGTACTGCCCCAGGCCGGTGTCGTGCACGGAGCGGTTAGGGAATTTCCCTTCCGGGTAGAGCTCATCCGGGTGGTAGCGGGTCACCCACAGCTGTTTGTCCATAAAGCTCAGGCGATGGTAAATCCACTCGTCCGGGGCAAATTTCGCGCCGGTTGCCACCGGGTGCGTGCCGCCCGCGTAAGGGATGATCTGGTACGATACCGGGTTGCCCATGCGGTTCTCTTTACGGGTGTTGCTCAGCAGGCGAATCGTGCCCGGGTCGAACTTCTGCGCTGCCTGCTGCTCCGTATCAATATCATACTGATTGATCTGCATGGTGCTGGTGCGCGGGCCACCGGCGGTATTCGGCTTCACTTCCGGATCCATGGCAACCAGCTTGTTGTTGATACCATCCACGTCCATATCAAGACGGAAGTTGTAGATGTGCTGGTGCGTGGTGCCCACGATGTTGTGGTCGATCAGCGTGCCGTATTTTGTATCGTCTTTGGCGGTGGCATCGTGCATGGTTTTCGCCTGCACGCCTTTCACCGCTTCGATACCCGTCGCACCGGCGTCAATGCCGATGGTGCCATTTTCATGGAACACCCAGTCGAAGATGTAATCGTAATTGCCCACGGTACTCACCCAGCGCACCACCAGTTCGCGGCGCTCGGTGCTGACGTTAGGCTGGCCCATCTCCTGATGCTTATATTCCGGGCCGGCGTAGCGCTCGAAAATGGCGATTGCGCGCGGGATCTCCATCGGCGCGCCGGTGTAGTCCGGGATGATTTCATTGAGCATCACCGCGTTGGACGGCACGTCTTTACCGCGCACCAGCGGCGAGGTCAGGGTGCCCATGCCGTAGTCGCCGGAATCAAGATAGGCTTTAAAGTACCAGCCCACGTCCGGATCGCCGTAAGGGACGATCATGCCGCCTAGCGACCCCTGATACATAATCTGGCGTTTTTTACCGTTGTCGTTATAGGTGACGGTTGAAATCATCGGGCCGACGCGGGAGTCCAGGCTCAGGTGGAAGTCCCAGTTCTGCCAGTGCACCATATCGCCGGTAATGGTGTAGTTCTTGCCTTCCGGCTCAATGATGTCGAGCGGTTTTTTCGGCGTCTCTATACGGTCGCGGCCATCGTAGGGGCGCGGCGTCATCGGAACCGGAACAACGGCACCTTCCTCAATCTTCTGGATTTTCTTCTGCTCAAGATCGACCACGGCCACCAGGTTTTCAATCGGGTGCGCCCAGTAGTTGCCGTCGCCGACATCCAGATAGCTCACCACTTTCAGCAGGCGATCTTCCTGCTTAAGGCCGTCTTTACCGTCGAAATAGCCGACGGTCAGCGGCGTGGTAATCACTTTTTTCGGGTCGGTGATGCCGTGTTTTTTAAGCACCTCGGCAAACTCCGTGCTGTCGTTGATGATCTGCTGTACCGCGGTGAAATCATCCAGCAGCACCATGCCGTGCGCATCTTTCACAGGCTCCCAGCGCAGGATTTTTTTATCCTTCAGATCCACCAGGCTTTCGATAACGTGCTTTCCATCGAGCATCACAATCTTTGCCTGACGCGGGGCATCCACAGCCATACCGTTAAGCACAAAGTCCCACACTTTGGCTTTCTCTGGCTCAGCAAGGGCAATCTGGGTAAAGCGGATATTCGGTTTAAAATCCGCTGAGGCTTTGACAATCTCAACGGCTTGCTTAATTTCGTCCGCCGTCAGCGCGTTTAGCGGGTGAGGGCGTTTTTCAACCTGGAAAGTCTGGTCAAGACCGGACTGGAAAACATCGTTGATGAAGCTGTCAGAGATAAAGGCTTTTTTGCCTTTCATCACCACCGGCACCTCGAGCTTGAGGGTTTTCCCGTTGACGATGGCGGTTTTCGCGCCCGGTTTGACCTTCACAAAGGCGCCGTCTTTCGCAATGGTGAACATCTGTGCGTAATCATCCCACTGAACGTCGGCGCCAAAGTCCTGCAGCGTTTTGTCCATCGGGACCATATGCGCCTCACTGCCGTGGGCGAAAACAGGGGATTGCCAGGCGCAACACAGCGCAACGGCCATAGCCAGCGCCGTTCTACGGGCAGAAAAAGAAGAATTGCTTCCCATCGTAGACCTCATCTTGTTGTGTTTATTGTGTTGTGACAGCCTTATCCTGACAGGCACCTGAGAAAAGCGTTTGCCTGCATCTGCCAGATTATTTGCCAGTCTTGCCAGGTTAAAAAAAGAGCGGGGCGATGTCACACCCCGGCTGGTAGTCGTAGGCCGGGTAAGCATCGCGCCACCCGGCAGGAACGGCGGTGAAGGGAAGGTGTCAGAAATCCCCCTGCTGGCGCGCCACCAGCGTCAGGATGGAGTAAAGCGCCACGGCCTGCTGGTGCTGGTTGAAGATCTCAACCGCCCATTCCACCACGCCGGTTGGTTTTTCCTCGGCGGTACGCTGTTTCTTCAGCGTTTTACGCTTGCAGGTCAGACGCACCTGAATGGTATCGCCCGGTTTAACCGGCTCGATAAAGCGCAAGTTTTCCATGCCGTAGTTGGCGATCACCGGCCCGACGCCCGCATCAACAAACAGCCCTGCTGCGGCGGAAATCAGGAAGTAGCCGTGCACTACGCGCTCGCCAAAGATCGACTCTGCCGCGCCGATCTTGTCCATATGGGCGTAGAAGTGGTCGCCGCTCAGGCAGGCAAAGTTCACGATGTCCGCTTCCGTCAGGGTGCGGCGCGGCGTCAGCAGGCTGTCGCCCGGCTGCAGCTCCTCAAAGTATTTGCGGAACGGATGCACGCGATCTTCCTGCACCGCTGCGCCACGCACCCACTGCTTGCCAATGGCGGCCAGCATGGTCGGACTGCCCTGAATGGCGGTGCGCTGCAGGTAGTGCTTCACCGCGCGCAGGCCGCCCAGCTCTTCGCCGCCGCCCGCGCGCCCCGGGCCACCGTGCACCAGCTGGGGCAGCGGGGAACCGTGGCCGGTGGACTCTTTCGAGGCTTCCTCGTTGAGGATCTGAATACGCCCGTGGGCGCGCGCCGCACCGGTAATAAACTGGCGGGCAATGTCCAGGTCTGCGGTGACCAGCGTACCCGCCAGGCTGCCGCCGCCCGCGCGGGCAAGCTGCATTGCGTGGCGCGCGTTGCGATACGGCATCAGCGTCGCAACCGGGCCAAAAGCTTCGGTTGAGTGCACTGCCGGAGTTTCATCCGGCTGCGGGCAGAACAGCAGGGTCGGCGGGTAGAACGCGCCAGCGGCCTGCAAATCCGCTTTGCCACCCAGTCGGACCTGGCAGCCTGCGGCGATCAGTTGCTCCACTTTCTCCTGCACGTCCGCACGCTGTTCGGCGTTGACCAGCGCGCCCATCTTTACCCCTTCCTGCGCCGGGTCGCCCACCACCACCTTTTCCAGCCGGGCAACCAGCGCCTGGCTCACGGCGTCAATCTGGCTCTGCGGGACGATAATGCGGCGAATGGCCGTACATTTCTGCCCGGCTTTGGCGGTCATCTCGCGCACCACTTCCCGAATGAACAGGGCAAATTCCGGCTGCTCCGGCGTGACGTCTTCCCCCAGCACGCAGCAGTTAAGGGAGTCGGCTTCCATCGTGAACGGAATGGCATTCGCCACAATATTCGGGTGCACGCGCAGGCTTTGCCCGGTGCTGGCGGAGCCGGTAAAGGTCACCACGTCCTGACTGTCGAGCTGGTCGAGCAGATCCCCCGCGCCGCCGCAGATCAGGCTGATGGCGCCGTCCGGCACCAGCCCGCTGTCGACGATGGATTTCACCATCGCCTGCGTCACCTGTGCGGTGGCGGTGGCGGGTTTGATGATGGCGGGCATGCCGGCAAGCCAGGTCGGGGCCAGTTTTTCCAGCATTCCCCAGCAGGGGAAGTTAAAGGCGTTGATGTGCACCGCCACCCCGGACTTCGAGGTCAGGACGTGACGCGCGGCAAAGCCGCCTTCTTTTGACAGCGGGATCAGCTCGTCTTCCGGCCACACGGTGTCATCCGGCAGCTCGCGGCTGCCCAGGCTTGCATAAGTGAAGAGGGTGCCGATCCCGCCTTCGATATCGACCCAGCTGTCTGATTTTGTCGCCCCGGCCTGGGCGGACAGGGCATAAAACGTCTCTTTCTCGCTAAGCAGGTGCTTTGCCACCGCCTTCAGCATGGCCGCGCGTTCGATAAAGGTCATCTCGTGAAGCGCTTCGCCGCCGCGCTCAATCGCATAGCGACGGGCGGCCGCCATGTCCAGCCCTTCGCTTGTCACGCTCCACAGCGCTTCGCCACTGATGGCGTGATGAATAGTGCGTTCGCGGCCCCGGCCAGACTGCCAGGTACCGGATAAGAAGCTGGCTAACTGCTGCATCGCTTATCTCCAAATGTTACGTAATTTACCCATTAATAGTTTGATCATGAATCATAAAAATCAAGCTGAGTTTTAATGAATTGTTAACATTGTGATCCGCTCTGATGAAACACGGCGCGCCAGGACGTTCTTCAGCGCGCCTGTAGTAAAAGCCTTGCGAGCAACGTCACATAATCAGGAAACAATTCTTGGGGTTATATTTAACCTTTGTGTAACTTTTAAAAAACAAAGTGATTCAACATTACGCTTTAATTTGCAAACTAACGAATCATAAAGGTGATGACGTGACGCAAGAACAACGGTTTGAGCAGCGCATAGCGCAGGAGACGGCGATTGAGCCTCAGGACTGGATGCCTGACGCCTACCGTAAGACGTTGATCCGCCAGATTGGTCAGCATGCGCACTCCGAAATTGTCGGCATGCTGCCGGAAGGGAACTGGATCACCCGCGCCCCGACGCTGCGCCGAAAAGCGATCCTGCTGGCGAAGGTGCAGGACGAAGCCGGACACGGGCTTTACCTCTACAGCGCGGCGGAAACGCTGGGCTGCGCACGGGAAGACATCTACCAGAAGATGCTCGACGGCAAGATGAAATACTCCTCCATCTTCAACTATCCGACCCTGAGCTGGGCCGATATCGGCGTGATCGGCTGGCTGGTGGACGGCGCGGCCATCGTCAACCAGGTGGCGCTGTGCCGGACCTCCTACGGTCCGTATGCCCGCGCGATGGTGAAAATCTGTAAAGAAGAGAGCTTCCATCAGCGTCAGGGCTTTGAAGCCTGCATGGCGCTGGCGCAGGGCAGTGAAGCCCAGCGCCAGATGCTGCAGGACGCCATCAACCGCTTCTGGTGGCCGGCGCTGATGATGTTCGGGCCGAACGACGACCACTCGCCGAACAGCGCCCGCAGCCTGGCGTGGAAAATCAAACGCTTCGGCAACGACGAGCTGCGCCAGCGCTTTGTCGACAACACGGTGCTGCAGGTGGAGATGCTGGGCATGACGGTGCCCGATCCCGATCTGCGTTTTGATGAAGAGAGCGGTCATTATCGCTTCGGCGAGATCGACTGGCACGAGTTTGACGAGGTCATTAACGGGCGCGGCATCTGCAACCACGAACGCCTGGCCGCGAAACGTAAAGCCTGGGAAGAGGGCGCGTGGGTGCGGGAAGCCGCGCTGGCGCACGCCGAAAAACAGCGCGCCCGTCAGGCCGCTTAAGAGGAAATAACCATGAGCAATGTCTACTGGCCGCTGTACGAAGTGTTCGTACGCAGCAAACAAGGGTTATCCCACCGTCACGTGGGCAGTCTGCATGCCGCCGACGATCGCATGGCGCTCGAAAATGCGCGTGATGCCTATACCCGCCGCAGCGAAGGCTGCTCTATCTGGGTGGTTAAGGCGAGCGAGATTGTCGCCTCCCAGCCGGAAGAGCGCGGCGAGTTCTTCGACCCGGCGGAAAGCAAGGTTTACCGCCACCCGACGTTCTACAACATCCCTGACGGCATCGAGCACATGTGAGGCAAAGAATGAATTCAGTGACTGCCTATGCCCTGCGTCTGGGCGACAACGGTCTGGTGCTCTCCCAGCGTCTCGGCGCCTGGTGCGGCCACGCGCCGGAGCTGGAGATCGATCTCGCGCTCGCCAATATCGGCCTCGACCTGCTGGGACAGGCGCGCAATTTCCTGACCTATGCCGCGGAGCGGGAAGGCCAGGGCGATGAAGACATGCTGGCGTTTGGCCGCGATGAGCGCCAGTTCAGCAATGTCCTGCTGGTGGAGCAGCCGAACGGCAGCTTCGCCGACACCATTGCCCGCCAGTACCTGATGGATGCCTGGAACGTGGCGCTGTATGAACGCCTGACCCAAAGCCGCGACGGCCAGCTTGCCGCCATTGCCGCCAAAGCGATTAAAGAGGCGCGCTACCATCTGCGCTTCAGCCGCGGCTGGCTGGTGCGCCTGGGCGACGGCACCGAAGCGTCCGCGCAAAAAATGCAGCAGGCCATCGACAACCTGTGGCGTTTTACGGCCGAGCTGTTTGAAGCTGATGACGTCGAACGGGAGCTGATTGAGTCCGGCGTGGCGGTTGACCCGCGCCTCCTGCGTCAGCCGTGGGAAAGCGAAGTGTATGCCGGTCTGAATGAAGCCTGCCTGCAGGTGCCCGCCGAGGTGGCGTACCGCACCGGGGGCAAGCAGGGGCTGCATACCGAACATCTGGGTCCGATGCTGGCTGAGATGCAGTATCTCCAGCGCGCGTATCCCGGTCAGCAGTGGTAAAGGAGAATGCTATGCAACGCCTCGTCGACATCGCGCCCGCGCAAATCCCGCAGATCTGGTCGCTGCTAAGCCAGATCCCGGACCCGGAAGTGCCGGTGTTAACCATCACCGATTTAGGCATGGTGCGCAGCGTGAAGGCGCAGGGGGGAGGCTGGGTCATTGGCTTTACGCCGACCTACTCGGGCTGTCCGGCGACGGAACACCTGCTGGGGGCGATCCGCGAGGCGATGACCGCGCACGGCTTTACTCCGGTGCACATTGTGCTCCAGCTTGAACCCGCCTGGACCACCGACTGGATGACCCCCGACGCGCGTGAGCGCCTACGGGCGTACGGCATCAGTCCGCCGGTGGGGCATAGCTGTCACGCGCACGCGCCGGTGGAGGTGAGCTGTCCGCGCTGCGCCAGCACCGACACTTCGCTTATCAGTGAATTTGGTTCGACGGCCTGCAAAGCGCTCTACCGCTGCAATTCCTGCCGTGAGCCCTTCGACTATTTCAAATGTATTTGAGGCTGCCATGACAACGTTTCATTCATTAACAGTGGCAAAAGTGGAACCCGAAACCCGCGACGCGGTGACCATTACCTTTGCGGTGCCGCAGGCGCTGCAGGAGGCCTACCGCTTCCGTCCCGGCCAGCACCTGACGTTAAAAACGACGCTTGGCGGAGACGAGCTGCGCCGCTGCTACTCCATCTGCCGGAGTACCGCTCCGGGCGAAATCAGCGTGGCGGTCAAAGCCATCGACGGCGGGCGCTTTTCCCGCTATGCCCGGGATGAGATCAAAGCGGGCATGGCGCTGGAGGTGATGGTTCCTCAGGGGCAGTTTGGCTACCAGCCACAGGCCGAACGCGAAGGCCACTACCTGGCAATTGCGGCAGGCTCCGGGATCACCCCGATGCTGGCGATTATCTCCGCGACGCTTGCGACCGAACCCAACAGCCATTTCACCTTGATCTACGGCAACCGCAGCAGCCAGAGCATGATGTTCCGCCAGGCGCTGGCGGACCTGAAAGACAAATACCCGCAGCGGCTGCAGCTGGTCTCCATCTTCAGCCAGGAGCGGCTGGACAGCGATCTGCTCTATGGCCGCATCGATGGGGAAAAACTGCAGGCACTGGCGAAAACCCTGATCAACTTCCGCCAGTATGACGAGGCCTTTATCTGCGGCCCGTCCGCAATGATGGATGACGCGGAAGCCACGCTGAAGGCGCTGGGGATGCCGGACAAATCCATTCACCTTGAGCGCTTTAACACCTCCGGAATCACTGTTAAGCGCGCGGTACACGTGCAGGCGGGCGGACAGAAAGTGACCGTTCGCCAGGACGGGCGCGACCGTGAAATTACCCTGACGGCGGACGACGAAAGCATTCTTGATGCCGCCCTGCGTCAGGGGGCAGATCTGCCGTATGCCTGCAAGGGCGGCGTCTGCGCCACCTGCAAATGCAAAGTGCTGCGCGGGAAGGTGGACATGGCGACCAACTACAGCCTGGAGCCGGACGAGCTGGCCGCCGGGTATGTGCTGAGCTGCCAGTCTTTACCGTTAACCGCCGACGTGATCGTCGACTTCGACGCGAAGGGGATGGCATGAGCGAGCTGACTGTTACCCGTCATGGCCGCGTGCTGCAGCTGACGCTAAACCGTCCGGCGGCGCGCAACGCCCTCAACAACGCGCTGTTGGCCCAGCTTGCGGAACAGCTTGAGGCCGCCGCTGTGGATGCCGACATCGCCGTCTGCGTGATTTACGGCAGCGAGCGCTGCTTTGCCGCCGGGGCCGATCTCAATGAGATGGCGGAGAAAGACCTGCCTGCCACCCTGAACGATATTCGCCCGCAGCTGTGGGCGCGTATTAACGCTTTTCCTAAACCGCTGATCGCCGCCGTGAACGGCTTCGCGCTGGGCGCGGGCTGCGAACTGGCGCTGCTGTGCGACGTGGTGATTGCCGGTGACAACGCTCGTTTCGGCCTGCCGGAAATCACGCTGGGCATTATGCCCGGCGCGGGCGGCACCCAGCGTCTTATCCGCAGCGTCGGGAAATCGCTCGCCAGCAAAATGGTGCTGACCGGCGAGAGCATTTCCGCCGAGCAGGCGCTGAGCGCCGGGCTGGTGAGCGATGTTTTCCCGGCAGCGCTGACGCTGGAGTATGCCCTGAAGCAGGCGGCCCTGATGGCGCGCCACTCGCCGCTGGCGCTGCAGGCGGCGAAGCAGGCGCTGCGCCAGTCCCAGGAGGTGCCGCTCCAGGCCGGTCTGGCCCAGGAGCGCCAGCTGTTTACGCTGCTTTCTGCCACCGAAGACCGCCGGGAAGGTATCGACGCCTTCTTACAAAAACGCACTCCCGACTTTAAAGGACGCTAATTGTGGAATTTATTCTCAGTCATGTAGAACAGGGCGTGATGACCCTTACGCTGAACCGTCCGGAGCGTCTGAACAGCTTTAACGACGTGATGCACCAGCAGCTGGCTGAGTGCCTGAAACAGGCCGAGCGCGATGACACCGTTCGCTGCCTGCTGCTCAC
The DNA here is from genome assembly GCF_020567405.1 of Enterobacter sp. TCD1-1. Classification (NCBI taxonomy): domain Bacteria; kingdom Pseudomonadati; phylum Pseudomonadota; class Gammaproteobacteria; order Enterobacterales; family Enterobacteriaceae; genus Enterobacter; species Enterobacter sp. TCD1-1. The sequence continues at coordinate 1,246,913 of NZ_JAJCXF010000001.1, forward strand.
CGGCGCAGGACGCGGTTTCTGTGCCGGTCAGGACCTGAACGACCGCAACGTCGACCCCAACGGCCCGGCGCCGGATCTGGGCATGTCCGTTGAAACTTTCTACAACCCGCTGGTGCGCCGCCTGGCAAAGCTGCCGAAGCCGGTCATTTGTGCCGTTAACGGCGTGGCGGCGGGCGCGGGCGCCACGCTGGCGCTCGGGTGCGACATGGTGATTGCGGCGCGCTCCGCCAGCTTTGTGATGGCCTTCAGCAAGCTCGGTCTGGTGCCGGACTGCGGCGGCACCTGGCTGCTGCCGCGCGTGGCCGGACGCGCCCGCGCCATGGGGCTGGCGCTGCTCGGGGACAAACTCAGCGCTGAACAGGCGCAGGCGTGGGGCATGATCTGGCAGGTGGTCGATGACGAGCAGCTCTCCACCACGGCACAGCAGATGGCCCTGCATTTTGCGTCGCAGCCGACCTTCGGCCTGGGGCTGATCAAGCAGGCGATCAACGCCGCGGAAACCAATACTCTGGACGCTCAGCTCGATCTCGAGCGCGACTATCAGCGCCTGGCCGGGCGCAGCGACGACTACCGCGAGGGCGTCAGCGCCTTCCTCGCGAAGCGCGCGCCGAACTTTACGGGGAAATAAGATGCTGAACATACGGACTGTCGCCGTGATTGGCAGCGGCACGATGGGCGCAGGGATTGCCGAAGTGGCGGCCAGCCACGGTCATCCGGTGCTGATCTACGACATCTCCAGCGATGCGATTTCGCGCGCCATCGACGGGATCCGCCAGCGTCTGGCCTCCCGTGTAACGCGCGGAAAGCTCTCCGCCGATGCCGGCAGCCAGATCCTTGCCCGGCTGGTTCCCGTCACCGATATCGACGCGCTCTCCGCGGCCGATCTGGTGATTGAAGCGGCCTCCGAGCGGCTGGAGGTGAAAAAGGCGCTGTTTGCGCAGCTGGCGGAGATCTGCCCGCCGCAGACGGTGCTGACCAGCAATACCTCTTCCATCTCCGTCACGGCGATTGCGGCGGACGTCCACCACCCGGAACGCGTCGCAGGCCTGCATTTCTTTAACCCGGCGCCGGTCATGAAGCTGGTGGAGGTGGTCAGCGGGCTGGCGACCTCCCCGGAAGTGGCCGACGCGCTGTGCGAGCTGGCGCTGAACTGGGGCAAACAGCCCGTTCGCTGCCAGTCAACGCCGGGGTTCATCGTCAACCGCGTCGCGCGTCCGTTCTATTCCGAAGCCTGGCGCGCGCTGGAGGAACAGGTCGCTCCGCCGGAGGTGATTGACGCCGCCCTGCGTGAAGGTGGCGGCTTCCCGATGGGGCCGCTGGAGCTGACCGACATGATTGGTCAGGACGTCAACTTTGCGGTGACCTGCTCGGTATTTAACGCCTTCTGGCAGGAGCGTCGTTTTCTGCCTTCGCTGGTTCAGCAGGAACTGGTGCTGGCAGGAAGGCTGGGCAAAAAGAGCGGGAAGGGCGTGTACGACTGGCAGGGTGACAAACCTGACGTGCAGTGGGTTGAGTCGGTGAACGACAGCTATAGCCCGATGCGCGTGGAAAAAAGACGTGACGGTGTCACGGAAATAGATGATGTCTATTTGGTTGAAACGCAGGGCGAGACTGCGCAGGCGCTGACGCTGCGGCTCAACGGCCCGGTGGTGGTGGTCGACCGGATTGAGCGTGACGTGGCGGTCATTGCCGCCGCTGCCAGCAACCCGCATTCCGCGACGCAAAAAGTCATCCGCTACCTGCAGCAGCAGGGGCATCGGGTAGTGCAAATTGCCGATTATCCCGGCCTGTTGATCTGGCGGACGCTGGCGATGATTGCCAACGAGGCGCTGGATGCCCTGCAAAAAGGGGTCGCCAGCGAGAAGGACATCGACACGGCCATGCGCCTGGGCGTGAACTACCCGAGCGGGCCGATCGCCTGGGGCGAGCGTCTGGGCTGGCAGCGCCTGCTGACGCTGCTGGAGAACCTGCAGCGTCATTACGGCGAAGAGCGCTATCGCCCCTGTTCACTGCTGCGCCAGCGCGCGCTTCTGGAGAGTAGCTATGAGTCATAACGCCTGGCATAACGCCCGCACCATGTACGAACGGGACGCCTGTGCGCAGGCGATGGGAATGGACATTGTCGAGATGGACGAGGGCTACGCGGTGGTGACCATGACCATCACCCCGCAGATGCTGAACGGCCACAAGACCTGCCACGGCGGCCAGCTGTTTTCGCTGGCGGATACCGCCTTTGCCTACGCCTGCAACAGTCAGGGGCTGGCGGCGGTAGCCTCCGGCTGCTCGATTGACTTTCTGCGTCCGGGCTTCGCCGGGGACACGCTCACCGCCACCGCGCGGGTGAAGCATCAGGGCAAGCTGACCGGCGTGTATGACATTGAAATCCATAACCAACAACAGAAAACCGTCGCCCTTTTTCGCGGAAAATCTCACCGCATCGGCGGCAGCGTGACAGGAGAGGCCTGATGCGTGACGCATTTATTTGTGATGGCGTTCGAACCCCGGTGGGCCGTTACGGCGGCGCGCTTTCCGCTGTTCGAACTGACGATCTCGGTGCTGTGCCGCTGCGCGCGCTGCTGGCCCGCTACCCGCAGCTCGACCTGGAGCGGATTGACGACGTGATTTTCGGCTGCGCCAACCAGGCGGGGGAAGATAACCGCAACGTGGCGCGCATGTCGTCGCTGCTGGCCGGTGTGCCGCAGACGGTCTCCGGCACGACGATCAACCGCCTGTGCGGTTCCGGGCTGGACGCGATTGGTTTTGCCGCGCGCACCATTAAGGCGGGCGACGGCGACCTGCTGATCGCGGGCGGCGTGGAGTCGATGTCCCGCGCGCCGTTTGTGATGGGCAAAGCTACCGCGGCGTTTCAGCGACAGGCGGAGATGTTCGATACCACCATCGGCTGGCGATTTGTGAATCCGCTCATGCATCAGCAATTCGGAACTGACAGTATGCCGGAAACGGCAGAGAATGTAGCTGAATTGTTAAATATCAGCCGTGCCGATCAGGACGCCTTCGCGCTGCGCAGCCAGCAGCGTACCGCGCAGGCGCAGCAGAACGGCGTTCTGGCGCAGGAGATTGTCCCGGTGCCGGTGCCGGGTAAAAAAGGGGCGATCACTGAGTTCAGCGTGGATGAACATCCGCGCGCGGACACCACGCTCGAACAGCTTGCCGGGCTGAAAACGCCGTTCCGTAAAAACGGGGTGGTCACGGCCGGAAATGCCTCCGGGGTTAACGACGGCGCGGCGGCGCTGATCGTCGCCAGCGAGAAGATGGCGCTGGCGCAGGGGGTAGTTCCTCGCACGCGGATCGTGGCGATGGCGACGGCGGGCGTGGAGCCACGTCTGATGGGGCTCGGCCCGGTGCCGGCCACCCGCAGGGTGCTGGAGCGCGCCGGACTCAGTATTCACGATATGGACGTCATTGAGCTTAACGAAGCTTTCGCCGCGCAGGCGTTGGGCGTGCTGCGTCAACTGGGCCTGCCGGATGACGCCGCGCACGTCAACCCGAACGGTGGCGCGATTGCGCTGGGCCACCCGCTGGGCATGAGCGGCGCCAGGCTGGCGCTGGCCGCGAGTAACGAACTGCACCGACGCGGCGGGCGCTACGCGCTGTGTACGATGTGCATCGGTGTGGGTCAGGGCATTGCCATGATCCTTGAGCGTGTTTGAGCATAAAAACAATGTGAGTACCCTACAATGACAAATACAACAAAGCTTGATCCGATTGAAACGGCCTCCCTTGACGAGTTACAGGCGCTGCAGACCACGCGTCTGAAATGGACGCTGCATCACGCCTATAACAACGTGCCGATGTACAAACGCAAGTTTGATGCTGCGGGCGTTCATCCTGACGATTTCAAAGAGCTGGCGGATATCCGTAAGTTCCCGTGCACCACCAAGCAGGATCTGCGGGATAACTATCCGTTCGATACCTTCGCCGTGCCGATGGAGCAGGTGGTGCGCATTCACGCATCATCCGGCACCACCGGCAAACCGACGGTTGTCGGCTACACCCAGGGCGACATCGACAACTGGGCCAACCTGGTGGCGCGCTCCCTGCGCGCCGCGGGCGGCAGTGCGAAGGATAAAATTCACGTGGCGTATGGCTATGGCCTGTTTACCGGCGGGCTGGGGGCGCACTACGGGGCCGAGCGTTTAGGCGCGACGGTGATCCCGATGTCCGGCGGCCAGACGGAGAAACAGGCGCAGCTGATCCGCGATTTCCAGCCGGACATGATCATGGTGACGCCATCCTACTGCCTCAACCTGATTGAGGAGCTGGAACGTCAGATGGGCGGCGATGCCAGCACCTGTTCCCTGCGCGTGGGCGTCTTCGGCGCCGAGCCGTGGACGCAGGCCATGCGCCGTGAAATTGAAAAACGCTTAGGCATTACGGCCCTGGACATCTATGGCCTCTCCGAAGTGATGGGGCCGGGCGTGGCGATGGAGTGTATCGAAACCGTCGACGGCCCGACCATCTGGGAAGATCACTTCTACCCGGAAATCGTCAACCCGAACGACGGCACGCCGCTGGATGACGGCCAGCAGGGCGAACTGCTGTTCACCACGCTGACCAAAGAGGCGCTGCCGGTGATCCGCTACCGCACCCGCGACCTGACGCGTCTGCTCCCGGCAACCGCGCGCAGCATGCGTCGTATGGATCGGATCAGCGGCCGCAGCGACGATATGCTGATCATTCGCGGCGTCAACGTCTTCCCGTCGCAGCTGGAAGAGGAAATAGTGAAGTTCGAACACCTTTCTCCGCACTACCAGCTTGAGGTGAACCGTCGCGGACATCTTGATTCACTTTCCGTGAAGGTGGAGCTGAAAGAGAGCAGCCTGACGTTGACGCACGAGCAGCGTTGCCAGGTGTGCCACCAGCTGCGCCACCGTATTAAGTCGATGGTGGGGATTTCTACCGACGTGACGATCGTGAACTGCGGCAGCATCCCGCGCTCGGAGGGCAAAGCCTGCCGGGTGTTTGACCTGCGTAAAGTTGCGGCCAACGGTTAAAACAACACCCCCCTCATCCTGGCCTTCTCCCCGAAGGGGAGAAGGGACGGTACGGTGCGGTCTTTTGCCTCCTCAGAAAGGGCGAAGGGACTGCTCGGTGTGGCATTTTCCCCTCTCCCCTCTGGGGAGAGGGTCAGGGTGAGGGTCCTATGCTATGATTCATCCAGGACAAAAATAACAACAGAATGAATCACATGAATAAACTCGACGCCTTTATCCAGCACGCGGTCAGCTCCGTTCCCGTCAGCGGGACCTCGCTTATCTCCTCGTTATACGGTGACGCGCTTTCCCATCGCGGCGGTGAGATTTGGCTCGGCAGCCTGGCTGCCTTACTGGAAGGCATGGGGTTTGGCGAACGGTTCGTGCGTACCGCGCTGTTTCGCCTCAACAAAGAGGGCTGGCTGGACGTCTCGCGCATCGGGCGACGCAGCTTTTACCGCCTGAGCGATAAGGGGCTGCGTCTGACGCGTCGCGCGGAGAATAAGATCTACCGCGCGGAACTGCCCGCCTGGGACGGTAAATGGTTATTGCTGCTCTCCGAGGGGCTGGATAAAACCACCCTGGCCGACGTTAAAAAGCAGCTGATCTGGCAGGGGTTTGGCACGCTGGCACCGAGCCTGATGGCTTCGCCGTCACAGCATCTGGCGGACGTGCAGTCCCTGCTTCACGATGCCGGCGTGGCGGAAAACGTGATTTTCTTTGAAGCCCACTCGCCGCTGGCGCTCTCTCGCGCCGCGCTGCGTTCACGCGTAGAAGAGTGCTGGCAGTTAACCGAGCAAAACGCGATGTACGAGTCGTTTATCAGCTCGTTCCGGCCGCTGCTGCCGCTGCTGAAAGAGGCCGCGCCGGAGGAACTGACGCCGGAACGCTGCTTCCAGATCCAGCTGCTGCTGATTCACTTTTATCGTCGCGTGGTGCTGAAGGACCCGCTGCTGCCGGAAGAGTTACTGCCTGCGCACTGGGCAGGACAAAGCGCCCGACAGCTCTGCATTAATATCTATCAGCGTGTCGCGCCGGGGGCGCTGGCGTTTGTCAGCGAGAAGGGCGAAACCTCTGTCGGCGAACTGCCCGTGCCCGGCACGCTCTACTATCAACGCTTTGGTGGTCTTACAAGCGCATAAGGAGGGAAGATGCCTGTTTATCAAATTGACGGCCTGACGCCGGTCGTGCCTGACGAGAGCTATGTTCACCCCACAGCGGTGCTCATTGGCGACGTGATTCTGGGCAAAGGCGTTTACGTCGGTCCCAATGCCAGCCTGCGCGGTGATTTTGGCCGTATCGTGGTGAAAGACGGGGCGAACATTCAGGATAACTGCGTGATGCACGGTTTCCCGGAGCAGGACACGGTGGTGGAAGAGGACGGGCACATCGGCCACAGCGCCATTCTTCACGGCTGCGTGATCCGCCGCAATGCGCTGGTGGGCATGAACGCGGTGGTGATGGACGGGGCGGTCATTGGTGAAAACAGCATCGTCGGCGCGGCGGCGTTCGTGAAGGCCAAAGCGGAGATGCCTGCCAACCATTTGATCATCGGCAGCCCGGCAAAGGCGATCCGTGAGCTGAGCGAGCAGGAGCTGACCTGGAAGCAGCAGGGCACGCGGGAATATCAGGTACTGGTGGAGCGCTGCAAGCTGACGATGCATCAGGTAGAGCCACTGCGCGAGGTTGAGCCTGAACGCAAGAGGCTGACGTTTGACGAGAATTTACGGCCGAAATCGGCGGTGTAGGGGGAGATCCGCTTCGTGCTGGAGCGGACGTTGCCTTAAAGCGATTATCGTTTTAAAAAAAACTGACAAAATGTAAAAGGACAATCACTATGCTCCTGGAGAAGCTTATTGGACTTGAATGTTCTCTACATGGCGAGATGCGAAAAGACAGGGAATGGCTCGAACAGATACTTCATAAAGAATTCAGAGAAATAACGCGTACAGGTGTGTTAGTCACTCGTACTGAGACAATAGAATGCCTTTCTAATGAAGTAAACGCGCCGACTATTCTCAGCAGCGATTTTCAACTCATTAGCGTAAGCGATAATTTCGCAATATTACATTACAGGACGTTTAATCAGGATGGCAGTCGTACTTCTCTTCGTTCTTCATGTTGGGAGCGTTTTGATAATGACCAGTGGAAGCTGGTGTTTCATCAGGGGACACCCGAATCGCAATAGCGTTAGATGTAAAATCGAGACAGGGAACTGCATAACTTAAGCATCAAAGTTAAATTCAAGTATGAATGAGCCATTCAGCGAGTCCAGTAGAATTAATTCCCAGGAGGTAGCATACCAAACAGGTGGAACCATATGAATACGGTAAATATGAGGGGTGTAAACAATTTGGTTGAGTAAATCTAAAAATTCATCTTGCAAAGGCTTTAATTGATCGCACAGTACTTCTGCTCTGCCAAAAAGGAAAAACCAAGTGTTAATACTATCATTGAATTGGTTTTCGTTAATTCCCTCGATTTCGATATGCCAGTAATCAATGACCGTGTTGGGATAGGCTACCGCGATATGATCTTGTACGGATTTTAACAATGAACCAGAATTATTAATGTGGGTGAATGAGTATTCAACTCTTGGGGCGTTAACCCTGTTTAGGCATTCGACGGCACACAGATAGCCGTTAATTTTTTCTACATCAAGCTTTATAAGCTCATCGTTCATTCTGTTGCATTGCATAGCGCAATATACCTATCGACTTATGTTTTTGGTAAAATGTAAGCCTTAAAGAAACTCGTATTATATATTTTTAATGGTGAAATACAATTCAGTCGCTGTTTTAGCCCGCTGTAAATGGCACTAACGGGAAGATGTTACCCCGCCTCGCCATGCTATAAATCCTCCGACACAGACTCATCACGATAAAGGAAGCAGAGTTATGCTGAGAGGAAAACGCGCTGTTATCACGGGTGGCGGCGGGGGATTTGGTCAGGCGCTGTGCGTCTGGCTGGCGCGAGAGGGCGTTGACGTGGATTTTAGTGCCCGTCGGGTCGAGGATATAGAAAAAACCTGCGCCCTCATCGCGGCTGAAGGGGGTGTGGCAAGAGGGTATCTCTGCGATTTAGCCCAGCCGGAATCCGTTTCTCAGTTCTCTTCGCAGGTCTTACATGCAGACAGGCCAATCGATATTTTACTACTGAATGCTGCTCAGTGGCTGTCAGGGACTCTAGACGAACAATCGAGCACAGAAATCGTCAATACCGTCAGTTCAGGCCTGACAGGTTCAATCCTGCTCACCCAGGCGCTGCTTTCAGGATTGCGACGTTCAGACGGCGCAGACATCATTGCGATTATATCCGCATGCGGTATTCCGAACTTTACAGATTCCATTGCCCATCCCGCTTTTTTTGCCAGCAAACATGGAATGAGCGGCTTTATCACCAAACTGTCAAAACAATTGTCCCGGGAAAATATAAGGGTGACCGGCTTGTATCCACCCGATTTTGAACTTACCGGGTTAGACGCGCTTGTCGACGATCGCTCACGAATGGGGGAGCGCTTAATGAATGGACGATCTGTCTGGGAAATGGTGCGTTTTGTGCTCACTCAGCCCCGTAGCTGCCACATTGGTACCGTCTACTTTCAGGGGCCCACTCGCGAAGATCTGGAATGTCAGTCCTGAACCTCGTATTTTTGTATCCACCTCTCGATTTAGCAGAACAGGGACCACACAGATGACGCGCTTTTACGAATTTACCGCTACCAGCCTTGATGGCCGACCGATCTCTATGGCCGGCTATGCGGGTAGGGTGGTTCTGGTTGTTAATACGGCCAGCCAGTGCGGCTTTACGCCCCAGTATGCGGGTCTTGAAGCACTGTTTAAAAAATACGCCGATCAAGGGCTGGTGGTGCTTGGCTTCCCCTGCAACCAGTTCGGTAAGCAGGAACCTGGCGGTGCCGACGACATCTCAAAGACCTGTTACATTAACTACGGCGTCAGCTTTCCCATGTTCGAGAAAGTCGAGGTAAACGGCGCCGCAGCACATCCGATTTTTCGTTATCTGAAAGACGAATTGCCCGGCGTGCTGGGTGGGCGGATTAAGTGGAACTTTACTAAATTTCTGATCGGCCGTGACGGTAAACCCCTCAAGCGCTTTGCACCAATGACTACGCCCGAGAAAATGGAGGGGGCAATTGTTGCGGCACTGGGAAGGTGAGTATTTTTGTCGCTAAAACCATCTATTTGTCGGGGATAGCCGATGTTCTGATGTCCGCTCTGTGCCAGATGCGGACGTGGAGGAGAATGTTATTTTGATGCGAAATATTTGCGTAATATTTTTTCTAATAGCAAGAAAACGACCGTCACCCTTTTTGGAGTAATCAGCTGGTAAGGCCGATATAAATAAAATTGCCATTTCTCCTGTCGCAGTTCTGGCAATGGGGGAACAAGTTGGCCGCTTGCTAAGTACTCCCTACAGATAAAGTCGCTGGACTGTACAACCGTTCTCCCGGCCAATGCAGCCTGAATTTCGGCATATGGATCTGTAGTATAAAACTCAATATGACGAGGGACAAAAGTATTTACTGCGTCACTCATAAATTCAAATGATTTTCCCGTTTCAGGATTAATTAAACCACTAAATGGATAACGCTGTCGAAGATCTTCTAAATCAGTAGGTGCTCCCAGTCGCTCAATAAGTTCAGGGGATGCAACCAAAATATGTTCAACTTGTCCGATATTTTTAATGATAAAGTTTGGATTAGGTTCTCGCCCTACGCGTATACCTATATCGATACGATGCTCAATAGTATCAAGTTTCATCATATCTAAACGCCAGTCGATAAATAACTCAGGATAGGGACGTAGTGCAGTCAATAGTTCATACAAGATTTGTTCATGATTTGGAAATCGAAGTAATGTGATACGAACAATACCCTTCATGTCATTATCATTTTTCCCTGTCTGAAATAGTTTTTCAGAATCTTCAAGCAGTCGCTTCGCTTGGGGTAAAAATAGTTCGCCGAAACTAGTGAGAAAGATCGAACGCGTATTGCGTTTGAATAAAGGTTCACCAAGTTGTTTCTCCAGCTCAGCGACTGTTCGGGTTACTACTGATGGTGAAACCGACAGCTTGATGGCTGCTTCGCGGAAGTTCAAGGTCTCAGAGGCGATGATAAAAAATTTTAGAGCGTCAAGTTTGTCCATGATTATTGTGAAATCTGCAATAATGTATTTTGATAATAGCAATTAATTTGCAACTATTCCAGCCATATAATAGAACAATCAAATAAGTAACCTGTCTTACTTTTTATCAGAGCTCAAAAGAGTAAACTATGTCAATTCAACCAGTAGAGTTAAACAAAGCCTATCGTTTATTACAGGTCGGGCCAACGACGATGATATCGGCTAAAAATGATGGCATTGAAAATGTCATGGCAGCGGCCTGGGTGGGATTAGTAGGCAATAACAAAGTGATGGCTTTTATAGGTCCACAGGCATTTACTCGCGGGCTTGTAGAAAAAAGCGGATATTACGTTGTACAGATCCCAGTAGTAAATCAGATGGAAATGGTTTTATATGCTGGTGGTCACAGTTATTCCGACACACCCGATAAAAATAGTAAAATCCCACTATTTTATCAGAAAGAGTTTGATCTGCCTTTAGTGGAAGGTTGCGCTGGCTGGTTAGTATGTAAGGTCATACCCAATGAAGAAAATGAAAAGCAGCACAACTTGTTCATGGGGGAAATTGTCGGAGCATGGAGTGATGACCGCGTTTTCAAAAATGGGCACTGGATTTTTGATGATGCACCAGATGAATTACGTACTGTCCATTACGTTGCTGGCGGACAGTTTTACGCCATTGGCAAAGGGACAAAATTTAATTATGGGCCGGGAAAAGACTAATCCTTACTTCTGCATAAATGTAGCCATATAACATGGCTACATAGAGGTAGTAGCATAAAAGAACAACCTACTTAAGATGTTTGCTTCTCACTCACAGCGGACCTTTAGCTCAGTTAGCATATCCGCTCAGTGCCAGAAGCGGATGTCGTAAGATTCGTTCGGCTAAAAGAGCAAATTCTTCTGCATCAGAGTGACAGGCCCTGCGGATTCACATTTATCATTACTCTCTGAAAAGTACTTTTATTTTTGCCCGGGGTTACGATAAATATCGGGTCGATTGATTTGCCAGACAAAATCTGGTCGGTTCAATGGGTTATACCCCAGCTTCTGGTATAACCATGGCGCGCTGTCGGTTACCAGCATTATCCGTCGCAGACGTGACAACAATGGATGGGCATGACAGCATTCAATCAGCCAACGTCCAAGACCACTTTTCTGATAATCGTTCAGCACGTAGACGTCACACAAATAACCAAAAGTGGCATAGTCTGTGACCAGACGGGCGAAGCCGATTTGTCTTGTTCCATCCAGGAGCGCGAAACAAAGGCTGTTCTGGATTGATATCCTGACCGTTTCAGCATCAATACCAGGAGCCCAGGACGATTGCGAGAGGTAATCGTGAATGGCTTCCAGCTGAAAAAAGCTGGGATCGGTTGTGACAATAAATTTGTCTTTGGTAAAACGCAGATGCTGATTATTCACCGAACTTCTCCTTTTGGGCTACTTGTGATGAGGCACAGGGCTGTCCTCTATCCGGGGAATGCTCAGGATGCTTTTTCATGTACTGTCATGATAAATACCAGCGGGTTCTCCCCCTGGTTTTCATAGAAATGAGGAACGTCCGTTCTGGCGGTTGCCGAACAGCCAGTATTTACCCGATACACGTGTTCCTGTACGCCGAGTGTGAGCGTGCCTGACTGCACATAAAACAGTTCAAGCGTTCCTTCCGTGTGGCCGGGGGACGCAAACTTTTCCCCCGGCTGCATTTCCCACATCCAGAGCTCGGTCATATCAGGGCCACCCGACCCTGCTAGCAATCTTGCTCTCCCGCCTTTTTCACCTTCCCACAATTCAGGGATCTCATCTTCAGCGATGAGATGCACGGTCGGTTTTGAACTGACATCCACAAAATCAGCCACTGAAACCCCCATTGCGGCAGCCAGGCGGCATAGCAGGGCAATGCTGGGATTCGCCCGGCATCCCTCTATCTCAACCAGCGCTCCCTTGCTGACGCCTGCCCGACGCGAGAGTTCATCAAGGGAGATTTTCTTTTGCTTACGATACAGTTTTATTCGCTGCGATACGGCTTCATTCACGGAACTGGCGATCGAATCTGCATCGGTCATTAAATTGACTTTTTTGGTCATTGGTCATTATCATGGAATAAATTGGTCATTACAGGATTATCACGTGCTAACAGTATCGCCGTCAATTGCCCCTGAAATTTATCGTATTGCTCCCGGTTTTCGGGCACTCAGCATCTGCGTAAAAGCTGCGCCAGTGCTTAATCCCGACACTGGAGAAATGGAGCTGCGTGAAGCCTGTGAAGCCGTTCTTGCCGGTGAACCAGAGTGGGCGGACTCTCATCTGGCGGCATGGGCCGACGTTTTTCAAAAGTTTGGTGCTAAACCTAAACGCACTCCTTGCTCAGCGGATGCGTTACGCAAGCGCGTGTTACGTGACGGAACGATGCCAGCGCTCGATCCTATCGTTGATCTTTATAATGCCGTTAGTCTCCGCTATGCCGTTCCGGTTGGTGGAGAGAATCTCTCTGCCTATCAGGGGGCGCCGCGTCTGACTGTGGCAAAAGGAACAGAGCCTTTTGATACCGTCAAAGAGGGAGAGGCCACCGTTGAGTATCCTTCACAAGGCGAGGTTATCTGGTGTGATGATATCGGCGTGACCTGCCGTCGCTGGAATTGGCGACAGGGGATCAGAACCCGCTTAGGCGTGGAAGCTCAGCAAATGTGGTTTATTCTGGAGAGTCTCCCGCAGATGCCGCTGGATAGACTTCACGAAGCCGGGAAGATGCTGACCGACGGCCTGGAAAAAATGATGCCCGGTCTGTGGTTTGAAGTTGCTCTCATCGAAGAACAACAGCAGTAATACCCTTCAGGAGAAACAGTTATGTTTACCGGTTTGTCGGCGTTTCCATTAACCCCAGTCACTGCCAGCGGCGTGGATGAAAAGAGTTTCAGCCATATTCTTTCCCGTCTTACAGACGCTCGGGTTGATTCTATGGGCATCCTGGGGTCAACCGGAAGCTACGCCTATCTGACCCGGGAGCAGCGCAAGCGCGTAGCAACGCTGGCAAAACAGCATGCAGGGAACATCCCCGTTATGGTGTGTGTGGGAGCGGTCAGTACCGATGCCATTCTGCATCTGGCAGATGATGCACAGGCAGCTGGTGCGAATGCGCTGTTACTCCCGGCGGTCAGTTACCAGCCACTCCGTGACGAAGAAGTCTTCTCACTCTTTGAGACCGTTACCCGGCACGTTTCTGTACCGGTGTGTATCTATGATAATCCGGGCACTACGCATTTTACCTTTACGGATGAACTCCACGGTCGTCTCTCCTCACTTGAGGGGGTTCGCTCGGTCAAGATCCCTGGCGTCCCGGATAGCCCCGCTGCAGCGATTGAGCGGGTGAATGCGTTACGTCAACATTTGCGCCCTGGCGTAACAATCGGTATTAGTGGCGACGCTTATGCGGGGCTGGGATTAAACGCCGGTTGTGAAGTGTGGTATTCCGTGTGTGGCGGTCTGTTCCCTGAGATGGCGAAACAAATCACCGAAGCTGCGGCGGCAAACGATCATCAACGCGTTACAGCCCTGACAACCCGCCTCGAGCCGTTGTGGTCGCTCTTCCGGAAACATGGGGGAAGTATTAGCGTTATTGCCGCTGCTGCTGGTGTGCTTGGGCTTACCGACATGGATTGCCTGCCTCGACCTCTGCAACCATTGTCAACTGGTGATATCGCGGATATTGCCCATGTGATAAGCATGCTGGAGCTGAAGTGATCTCTCCGCATGACGGGGTCTCTACCGGTCCTTTTGAAACCTGGTGGGGGATCAATCGTCAGATGTTTGACACAAGTTCTTTAGGTCCGCTCTTCGCTAAAAGCGGACCATACTTTAAAACTTTATTAGTGACGTGACTCTTCCTCTCCTGAGAGCGTATCTGCATCAGGTGAATAATTCCGGTAAACGCATGCCAGTTTATGCCCGTCAGGATCGCGCAGATAGGCAACATAAAAATCGGGGCCGTAGGCGGTTCGTGTACCGGGCACGCCTTCATCCTTTCCTCCCGCACGGAGGCCCGCTGCATGGAAGCGTCTGACAATTTCCGCGTTATCGGCTCTGAATGCGAACATTGTCCCGTTTCCCGCCGTCGCGGGTTGCTGGTCAAAAGGAGGACAAATGCAGAAGCTAAATTCGTCATCCGGATGATTTTCGTCTCCCCACATTGCCCAGCTATCAGTCCAGGCGGGCAGACGTGAATAGCCCAGCACGTTAAAAATAGCGTCATAAAAGTTCACGGCGCGCTGAAAGTCATTTGTCCCTATCGTGATATAAGCCAGCACCTTATAACATCCTCTATCCACGCAGCCACGGCGTAATCGTTAGTCCGGTCAGCAAGCCTTCCGGGCTGAGCAGGCGAGTAACGGTTTGTCCCCACGGTTCCGTGCGGTTGGCGACTAACAACCGATAGCCTTTTTCACTCAAAACACGGGTAGCGGAATCGAGATCCTGCACCTCGTATTCAATCCATCCCTGCGGTATCGGATGCTCCACGGGCCACTGCGCTTCACCAAAACAGGACGTTGCCGCCTGTGCCAGCGGCCAGATGGCAAAATGCTTCACGCCCGGTAAGCGTCCCTCTTCAGTGAGCAGATAATCGGCATTACCCTCCATCGGCTTCAGCGGCAGTCCGAGAGTCTGGATATAAAACGCGGTGCTGGACGCTGTATCCTGTGAAATGGGCCCGAACCCGGCGACGAACATGACATCAATTCCCGGTAACGTCTGCGACATATCCACTCCTTAATAGCCTGAAATGATGGAATTTAGCGTAGAGCCGTCTGAAATACGACTCTCAATTCTGGTATCGCATTCACCGCGCCTGCACGTTCACGGTGGGTTTGAAAGTGAACGCGATAACGATCAACAGCACGACTCCTGCACTCATCACTAACCAGGCGCTGGTCAGCGAGACCGAACTGTCGCGAACGATCCCTGCAACTAGCGGCATGAGCGCGGCGATCATATATCCTCCTCCCTGAACTTTAGACAGTAACTTCCCGGCCTGCGCGGGCGTTCGCGCATGATCGAACGTGACGATAAGCGACAGCGGGAAGAGGGCGCCGATACCGATGCCAAGAAGCAAGGTTGATAAGACCGGCGTGGTACCTGGAGAGAAGACCAGACACAGTAATCCCGCCAGCAGCAGTAACAGTACAGTTATCAGCGGAACACGGCGGTCGGGGAATTTACCGATCAGCGCGGAGACGGCAAACCCGGCGGCCACCTCGGTTAAGGTCAGCCAGGCCAGCATATAGCCGCTGCTGCGTGCTGACCATCCTGCCTGAATATAGAGCGGGGGCAGCCAGGCTAAGACCAGCGTGTAGGCACCCGTCCCCACGCCAAAAAAGAGCAGAAGGAGGCCAGTCCGGGAGGAAGAGAGCGTAACGGGTTCATGTGCTGTTTGTTCCCCTTGAGGCTGTTTAACCAGGGGTAACCACAGCATCAGCGCCAGCAGCGCGAGCACGCCTGCCATAGCCAGCGCGGGCTTGAGCGAGAGCCATGAAAACAGCGGCTCGGCGCTGGCGGCGGCGACTGCCGCACCGGCCATAATGCCCGTGCTGAATAGCGACATGATCGTGCTGGCCGTTTGCGTATACGCCTTTTTTATCAGGGCAGGCATTAACGCCTGGATCGTGCCGATGCTGGCCCCGCCCAGTAACGCGGTGCCCATCAAACCTGTCAGCGAGGTGCTAAAACCGCGTAATGAACAGGCTACCAGCAGGATGAACAGCCCGAGCATTATTCCCCTGACGGCACCGATCCTGGCTAAAAGCCAGGGGCCACACAGGGCAGCCAGTCCCATCATCGCCACCGGCAGGGTAGTCAGCAGGCTGAATTGCGTCGCGGTCAGCCCCGCTTCGCGCTGCAGCACGGAGAAAAGAGGGCCGACCGAGGCCAGAATGGGGCGCAGGTTCAGCCCGACGATAAAAGCGATAACGGCGAAGAGTAACGGTGATGTACGTTTCAACATGGCATCCTTTTCGGTTGTGAATGGCCCAGGCAAATTGCCGCGAGCATTTATCTTAACGTTAAGATAAAATCTGTTTTTGTGTAAGATGTACCGCACAACTCGATAAATTCCCACGCTATCCGGGGTGAAGATGAAAGACCATGTAGACTTCGTTGTCGGCCAGTGGAGCAGCGCCATGCCCGAGCTGGACGCCTCGTCGATGAAAATTTTTGGCCGAATGCTCAGGCTGATGAAGCACCTGGGAAAAGAACGCGCGCTGGCCATGGCGCCGTTTGGCTTTCGCGAGGGCGAGTTTGACGTCCTCGCCACGCTGCGTCGCGCCGGGGAGCCGTACTGCCTTTCGCCCACGCAGCTGTATACATCCCTGTTGATCACATCAGGGGCGATGACGAACCGGCTCAACCATCTTGAACAACAAGGCCTTATCAGGCGGATTGCCGATCCTGATGACAAGCGCAGCTCGCTCGTCAGCCTGACGCCGCACGGGCAGGCTCGTATCGAACAGGCGCTGCTCGTGCACACGGAAACGCAAAATGCGCTGCTGAGAAACCTCTCTGAGGCGCAGCGCGCGCAGCTTGAGTCTCTGCTCAGAGGGCTGCTGCTGACGTTTCCGGCTGAGGAATGGGGTGAAACGTCACCGAGTGCCGATAATACAAAAACTGCATGATTACACCTGACAAAAAGGGAACGTATGTCTTTACCGCCACTGTATGCACTGCGCGCGTTCGAAGTTGCCGCACGTCTGAACTCCTTTAGCAAAGCGGCTGAAGTCCTGAATATCACGCCGGGGGCGGTCAGCAGGCATGTGCGGACGCTTGAGATGTGGTTTGACTGCGAGCTGTTTAAGCGGCAGGGTCCGAGAGTGGAGGTCAGCGACGCCGGGCGCATTCTGGCCGGGCAGCTTAGCGAAAGCTTCTCGACTATTGAGTGGGCCTGTCGCGCATTCAAAAGTGAAAACCACCTTCTGCGCCTCAAAGCCCCCAGCACCCTGACGATGCGATGGCTCCTCAATGTGCTTAAATCCTTTCGCGAGAACCACGCGAAGCCGAAAATCGAAATCGCCAGCGTCTGGATGGACTTCGACACCGTTGACTTCAGCCGCGAGCCCTACGATTGTGCGATCCTCCTCGGGAACGGCTATTTTGGCGAGTCAACGGAGAGCCGACTGCTGTTCAGCGAATGGCTTATTCCGGTTTGTACGCCGTCTTTGCTGGAGCCTGCCCGGCATCAGCTTCCAGAATGCGATCTTATTCATCCGTCACCGGACAGACGGGACTGGAAGCGCTGGCTGAAAAGGACGAGCCTATTCCCCGGCCTCGACATGAGCGGTGGGATCGTGTTCGACACCCTGGAGCAGGCAAGCCTTGCGGCCATGCACGGACACGGCGTGGCGATGGCCGATCTCAGGCTCACGCTCGACGCGTTGAAAAGCAGCCTGCTCGCGCTGCCCTTCAGGGAGGCGATAGCAACAGGAGACGGTTACTACCTTGTCTGGCCGAAAAATTCGCTCAGAGGACAGAGTATTGAACGGTTGCTGACCTGGCTTCACCTTAATGCACCAGTGATGCCCTCTTTGGATATTGTCTGTCTTGATTTCAATGAAAAGCGGATTTAATAAATAGCGGAATATTAACAGGGAGATATTCCGCATCGTGAACGTATTTATGCGTAGGGAATATTCGCCATCTTTTTATATCTTTCCGGCAGGGCGCTGTTCAGGTTGAGTAATTTATCCAGTATATAAAGCGCAGGCGTTCCCTTTGCGCGTTCAGCTTCGATCAGCGCAGAACGTAACAGATTGGTAGCCGATGTCATTTCACGGAAGTACTCCTCAGATTCAGGCGTCTGAACTTCGCCTGAAGCGGCGTAGCGCACCCGGGGCCAGTCCGCGAAGTCCAGAACCGGAAGGATCCCGTCGTCTTTGGGTAAATGCGCAGAGAGTAACTCGTCGGCGTTACGCGGATTGCTCTGGGCAAAAGAGAGCAGATGCAGGCGATGAATAAAGGGCGAAAGCACCTCACCGCTATCGTTTTCTGACGAAAGTAACGTTATTAACGCATGAATATTTTCACCCGCGATGTTTTTTTCAGGTGAGATCATTTTCATTAGATGAAATAAAACATCGAGTGTCATACGTACTCCATAGACTTGCAGGTGTATTTATTATTTGAGTTTCGCTCTCTGTTCCAGGTCAGGAAGAGATTGGGAATGAAGGGATGGTATTTCAATGCGATCAGGTTTGAAAAACGAGAAATAGTGGGATTCAATGTGAGTTTTACTCAACATAGGTCTCATTATTCAATGAAATTCTCCAGATGTGATGATTAACTTACAATGAGCAGCAGAATATCTATCCGACAAGCGTCTACAGAGGCGAGCAAACATGAGATTAGAGAGTGCGTCAGTTTTAGAAGAACTCCGGACCAGGCTAAGACCCGCATCGGTCGCGCAGGTCGGTGGGTTTCGGCCGCCTGAAGATCCCATTACGTCATGGTTTCTGAAGGGCGTTTCTCGCGTAGATGAAGGATTACCCACCTGGAAGGGCAAACCAATGTTTCCACTTCTTCAGATCAGGATCGACGAGCTTCCTGTTATTCCTGACCAGTTGAAGGGCATAGCCCTTCTGGTGTTGTTTCACAATTTGGAACAACATCCCTTTGACGAACCGCACGGTGAAGGATGGTTAATTCGCGAGTATGCCAGCCTTGAAGGGCTTCAGTTATTGCCTGAATTGGACACACCGTATCGGCCGTTTCCAGTTCAATGGCTGAGTGTCATTGACGATGCTCCTGGATGGGAAGATGCCTGGGATATTATTGATCTCTCTTGCGTAAATGATGATGAGCAGGCCAATGATAGTTTTTTTGAAGATTTCAACCGCTACAGGGGAACCAAGGTAGGGGGATTTCCGACTGAGATACAACACGGTGTGGGAATCGAAGAGTTTGTTTTTCAGGTTGGGTCAGAAGAAAAAGTAAACTGGATGTGGGCGGATAACGGTATCGGTTACTTTCACCGGTCATCAGAAGGGGAATGGCGGTTTTCATGTCAGTTCTACTGATGAGCTTCCTGTCGGGGGATTGACCACTCGCCCGGCAGCGATTTGTTTCACAAATCCCATCGCTCCTCGACCGTTCAGGATGGTATAACGTCTTGCGGCAATCGGGTTGCCGTAGACAGCCCAAATTCCTAAAGGTGTATATGAAACAGATTACTTACAGTGACCTGCAGCAGCAAAGCGAGCAGGCCGCAAATTCTCCTCGCTTACGCGCTCATCGTAATTTACACCCTGACCTGAGCGACCCGGTGCAGCGTCTGGCCATTGCAATGGAACCCGGTACCTATGTTCGCCCCCATCGCCATCCTCACACCTTTGAACTGCTGACGGCGCTGAGCGGTCGCTTTCTGGTGCTGAATTTTGACGACAGCGGAAACGTGACCCGGCGCGTGGTGTTAGGCGAAGAGTGTAAAGTCCTGGAGATGGATGCCGGAACCTGGCATGCCGTGCTGTCGCTGGATAAAGGCGGCGTCATTTTTGAGGTTAAACACGGGGGGTACCAGCCCGTGCCCGAGCATGATACCGCCCCATGGTCACCGGCAGAAAACGAGCCTGGCACCGAGAAGCTGATGCAATGGTACGCTCAGGCACAGGTGGGTGACGGTGGTTTTACCCTGTAATTATTCTCTTATGTGCCCGGCGCGCGGAAAGGCGAGCCGGGTAAAGAGATAAGCGATCACCTGAGTCAACTCACCGTACTAAAAAGCCAGTCACGAGCAGTCGACAGCGTCACAAACGGGCCTGCCAGTGTGTTGTTGTGATGGGCAATAATGTCGCTGGCGGATAAATAGTCATTATCCATTGTGGTATGCGCATCTGAAATTAATACCGTCCTGAAACCCAGCTCCGGTGCGGCCCGGCAGGTCGTATCGACGCAAAACTCTGTTTTCATCCCGGCAATGACCAGCTGTTTAATACCTCGCTGATTAAGTTCTCGCAGCAATACCGTATCCCGAAAACAGCTGGGATAGCGCTTGGTGAAAACAACGTCCTGCTCCTTCACGTCCAGTTCAGGTATCAGCTGGGTTAACGGCCCCTTTTCTGAGAAGGGGGAGTCGTCCGGCCCAATATGGCGGGCAAAAAAGACGGGCACCTGCGCGTCTCGGGCGTTGGCGATTAACAAGCGGATATTGGCCAGAACGGCATCGGCGGAGCGAGGGGAAACCGGGCCCCGAAAGAGGCCCTGCTGCATGTCGATAATCAAGAGAGCATTGTCAGATGAAACCATTTTCTTTCTCCATTCAGAGGGTGGTGAACGGAGAGAGATTTCCCCGTCCATGTCGGCGGGGATTGAGGTTCTGTTTGTCAGTCGTTCACTACAGATACGCTCTCACCGCCGAAGGGTCCGGTGGTGGTGAGGGTGGTTGTTGGCTGAACTGACGTAAACATATTATGACCTTCGCTGATATATCTTTTAAGTCATATCCGGGCGAGCCGTTAAACTTTAAAAATTTGCTGCCGATAGTTCTTTTCAATACCATCAATATGCATGTAAAGATGAACAAAATCATATCAGCATATTTGGTAGTTGCGTATTTGTCGGCTCGACTTATTGCACAATCCAACAGTGCGAGAGACTGGATAAAAACCGTTGTGTTTCGATAAAAAATCACAAAAAGGATGTGCGTATGTTGAAAAGATTAGTCGCGGGGCAGATGAGCTTACCGATGACTTTCTGGGGATGGGGAATTTGCGGTAATTTTCTACTGGGTCTCATTGGGCTTGCTGGAGTGCAGACCGGTCACCCGGCCATGATGCCGCTTTCCTATATACTTAAAGCCATTCTGTTCAGTGCTGTACTTTCCGGCATAACTTTCATTCTGCGTCGAAAAATCACGGTATTGGGTGGGATCGCTTTTTTTATTATTTTGATTCAGGTGATTATGAGTGTAGTGATGACGATTGGCCTTTTCTCGTTATTTTTTGAATAATCAAGAAAGAGAGTTCCGGTTTGCCAGCAGGATCCCTGACGGTTAGTAACATCGAGAACTCGTGCCTCCTTTTGGCGAAGGAGGCACGCCGTTGCTGGCTGGATAGCCGATATTATTTTAGGTTGCCGATCTTGCTCAGGAATTCTTCTACCTGCTCAGGCGTCGCCGTATCTGCCTGGTAAAGGATCTCGAGCTTAACGTTCTTCAACCCGCAGAAACCAAATACCCCTTCGATTATCTGCGTCTGAATCGCCGTCGAATAGCCGTGTTTATCAAACCCGGTGAGATCGCTATCACCAGTGGCAATCAGGCGAACGGGAACATCCCGTAAGTTGCCCACAATCCGGCCGTCGTCGGCCACCTTATACGCCCAGTTCAGGGTCAATACGCGGTCGAACCAGCCTTTCAACAGCGCGGGAACCGACCACCAGTACACCGGGAAGACAAACACCAGCATATCCGCACGCTCGACGCGCTGCTGCTCGCGCAGAATATCGTCGGGGAGGGCGCTCGGATCCCCGTGATACAAATCGAGATCGGCGCGGGTCATCGCCGGATTAAACCCTTCAGCATGAAGATCGGCCATCTCAACCTGCATACCTTCCTCGCGTAATTTTCCGGCAATGCGGGCGGCCAGTGAATGGGACAAGGACGTGTCGACAGGGTGAGCCGTCACGATCAGCGCGTTACTCATGGCATTTGTAGCAGACATAGCAACCTCAAAATGGGGGGAGAAGAGATGCCTATGTTACTATTGGTAACTTAAGTGTCAATCCACCCCCGGCGATCATTTTGTGCTATTCGCGTAGGTCGCAAGCACGCCGGTCATGGCGCCGCTGAGCGTATCTTCTGCCACATTTCGGGCGAGCACGCCGTTGCCCGCCGCGGTGCTGAGCGCCTCCGCCGCGCCAATGATGGCCGTCAGTACCGCTTCCCCCTGAACGCCTTTTAAGACGATAAAAGGCGAAAGCGCGGTGCGCAGGCAGTCGGCACATTCGGCCACGCATGCTTCCCGGAACGTCTGCAGCGCGCGAGAACCGGACAGCGCCGCGGCGATTGGCCCGGTTTCAGGCCCGGCGGCAATGGCACAGTCGATATAGGCCGCGCTGAAAAAGCGGATCGTCTTCTCCAGCGTTTTGCTGTCAACCGCCAGCGTCTCGCGGAATTTCGCCAGTTGCCGATCGCTATAGTCCTGATACAGCGCCATCAGCAGCCCTTCGCGATCGCCAAAGTGGTCGTAGGGGATGGGCTTGGTCACGTTGGCCCGTTCTGCCAGATAGCCAAGGGTCAACGCCTCGGTGCCTTGCTGACGCACGATTCCACGCGCAACCTCCAGCAGCTGCACGCGGCGGTCCTCTTTTCTTAAGCGCTTAACAACCATGCTTTCCTCAGATTGGTTATCTACTAATGGTAGTTTACACGTTTTCCGTGCCGTGCTGAACGCGTTGTTCAACCGGGCGGATCCGGAACCAGATCGCATACATCGCGGGCAGGAAGACGAGGGTAATGATCGTCCCGCCCAGCGTTCCGCCGATCAGCGTCCAGGCCAGCGTGCCCCAGAACACCGAATGCGTCAGGGGAATGAACGCCAGCACGGCCGCCATGGCGGTGAGTAAGACCGGTCGCGCTCGCTGGACCGTCGCCTCGACCACCGCCTGGAATGGATCGAGGCCGTCCTTCTGGTTATGATCGATTTGACCGATCAGAATCAGCGTATTGCGCATCAGAATGCCGGAGAGGGCGATCAAACCGACCAGCGCGTTGATGCCAAACGGCTGATTAAATATCAGCAGGGTCGGCACGACGCCAATCAACCCCAGCGGCGCGGTTAAGAACACCATGACCATCGCGGAGAGTGAGCGCACCTGCAAAATGATGATCAGCAGCGTCAGGGCAATCATGATCGGGAACAGCGGTAACATGGCCTGCGTGGCTTTACCCGATTCCTCAATCGAACCCGCCATGTCGATACGGTAGCCGGCCGGTAGCGCATCGGCGATCGGCTGAAGCTCTTTCATGATGGCGACCGACACGTCCGGCGGCTGAAGATTGTCGGCGATATCGCCCCGTACGGTAATCGTGGGGGTGCGATCGCGGCGGCGCAGGATCGGGTCTTCCATGCCGATCTCAATCCTGCCGATTTGAGACAGCGGCACGCGCTGTCCCGCATTGCCGACCAGGGTAAAGCCTTCGATTTTTGCCGGGTCAAGGCGGATATCACCCGCCGCGCGGGCAACGACGTCTACCGATCGAATATCTTCCCGCACGGAGGTGACAGGCACGCCTGATAACAGGAACTGAAGCTGCTCGGCAACGGCGCTGGAGGTTAAGCCGGTCGCCTGCAGGCGGTTCTGATCGAGAGTAAAATGCAATACTGGAACGCGTGACCCCCAATCGGTGTTGACGGTTCGCATCATCGGGCTTGCCTGAAGCACGGCTTTCACCCGTTCAGCGATGTCCTGTACCTGTTTGACGTCCGGCCCCGACACGCGCCAGGCAACCGGGAAGGGCGAATAGGGGCCAAACACCAGCTGTGTCACCCGCACGCGGGCTTCAGGTGCAAGACCGCTGGCGACGGCCTCCCTGAGCCTGAACTTAAGCGCCTCGCGTGACGTCTCGCTGTCCGTCAGGATCACGATTTTCGCAAAAGAGGGGTCGGGCAGCTCCGGAGCCATTGCCAGATAGAAACGGGGCGAGCCCTGACCAATATAGGCCGTGACGATTTTGGCTTCCGGCTGCTGGCCCAGCCACGTTTCTATTTTTGCGGTTGCGGCGCTGGTTTGCGCAATCGAGGTGCCATAAGGCATCTGTACTTCAACCAGCACTTCCGGGCGATCGGAGGTAGGGAAGAACTGTTTTTTTACCAGCCCCATGCCGAGAACGGCCAGAATGAAAATGGCGACCACGGACCCGGCCACGCGCCATTTTCTGGCGATAACGCGGCCAAGCAGCTGGCGAAAACGGTTATAGCGGGGGGTGTTATAGATGGCGGCATGGCCGCCTTCCACTTTGGGGATCGCCGGCAGGATCTTCACCCCAAGATACGGTGTAAACACCACCGCCACAAACCATGAGGCAATCAGGGCGAGGCCGACAATCCAGAACATATTGCTGGTGTATTCCCCGGCGGTCGACTGGGCAAACCCATTCGGCATAAAGCCAATGGCCGTCACCAGGGTACCGGCCAGCATCGGCGCGGCGGTGTGGCTCCAGGCGTAGGCCGAGGCTTTGACTCTGTCGTAACCTTCCTCCATCTTCACCACCATCATTTCGATGGCGATAATGGCATCGTCAACCAGCAGACCGAGGGCGAGGATCAGGGAGCCCAGCGTGACGCGGTCAAAGTTTATTCCCGCGGCTTCCATCACCACGAAGACGACCGCCAGCGTCAGCGGTACCGCCGCGGCAACTACCACCCCCACGCGCCAGCCCATGCTGACAAAACAGACCACCATGACCACAAGCAGGGCGACGAAGAATTTGATCATAAACTCATCGACAGACGAGCGGATATTCACGGACTGGTCGGTGACTTTGGTCAGGGTCATGCCAAGCGGCAGGCTATCGTTGATTTTCGCCGTTTCCGCATCCAGCGCTTTACCCAGCGCCAGGCCGTTCCAGCCCTCACGCATGACAATGCCCAGCAGCAGGGCGGGTTCATGCTGATTGCGTATCAGCATCGTCGGGGGATCTTCGTAGCCTCGTTCAACCGTTGCCACATCAGACAGCGTGAGCGTTTTGCCCTTGGCGACTAAAGGCGTATCGCGGATTTTCTGCAGTTCATCGAACGCGCCATCCAGGCGGATAAAAATCTGCGCGCCCCGGGTCTCAATGGCGCCCGCCGCGGCCAGGGCGTTCTGGCTATTGAGGGCATTGAAAATATCCTGCGGTGAGAGGCCCAATGTGGCCAGACGGTCATGGGAGAAGGCGATATAAATCCGCTCGGCCTGTTCGCCGATAATGTTCACTTTTTTCACCCCGGGAACGTGCAGAAGCTGCTGGCGCAGGCCTTCGGCATCGCGTACCAGCTGCCGCTGCGGTTCGCCTTTTGCTTTCAGGGCAAAGAGGGCAAAGGTGACATCCGAGAATTCATCATTGATCATCGGGCCAATGACGCCCGCCGGAAGACGCAGGGATTCATCACCAAGCTTCTTACGCGCCTGATAGAACTCCTCCTGCACTTCAGAAGGCGGGGTTTTGTCCTGCAGTGACAAGGTGATATACGCCATGCCGGGGCGGGTGTAGGTTTCCGTACGGTCATACCACTTGAGTTCCTGCAGGCGCTTTTCCAGCGGTTCGGCCACCTGATCCTGGATCTCCTGCGCGGTTGCGCCCGGCCAGACGGCGATCGCCGTCATCTGCTTCACGGTGAAGGGCGGATCTTCCGCGCGTCCCAGTCCAAAAAAAGCGTAAATACCGGCAATCGTCACCAGAACGATCAGAAAGAGCGTGACGGAACGCTCGCGGACGGCCAGCGCTGACAGGTTGAAGCGGCTTCCGCTCATGGTGCATTCTCCGCCGGAGCGGCATGGCGCTGTTCTGCCAGCCTGACAACTTCACCTTCGTGCAGAAGATGGGCGCCTAACGCAACGATCTTCTCCCCGGGCTTCACGCCACCCGTGACCTGGACCGCATCTTCGCCCACGCTCAGCACCTTAACCGGTGTCCATGTGACCTTTTTTGGCTGGGCGGAAATGCGCCAGACGCCGGGCCCTTTACCCGCATCGTAGAGTGAGGCCAGCGGGACCTGCATCGCCTGACCTTCCGTTTTCGCGTCTTCAATGCTGAGCGTGACGGTCGCCCCCAGCGGCGCGTTCGCCAGCTGACCATCCAGCACGTAGCGGGCTTCATACGTGCGGGTTGCGGCATCTGCGGAGTTAGACAGCAGGCGCAACGTCGCGGTGACCGGGTGTTGTTCACTGCCATAAAGCGTGGCCTGCGCTTCGCTGCCGACGGCAGGGCGCAGCGTCTCCGGAAGCTGGACAAGCGCTTCGCGCTGTCCCGCTCTGGCAAGGCGGATGACGACCTGTCCGGCACTAACGACCTGACCGGGTTCGGCGAGCGTCTCCATCACCACGCCGTCTGAATCCGCCAGCAATACGGCATAGCCCGTGGCGTTTTGCGCCACGTTGGCCTGCGCGCGGGCAGCGCTGAGATCCGCCCGGGCCGTATCGGCCGCCGCTTTAATCTGATCGTACTCCGAGGCGGACACCGCGCCGGACGCCACCAGGCCGCGATAACGCGACTCGTCGCTGGTGGCTTTTCTCGCCCGCGCCTGGGCAGCATCCACCGCGCGCTGCTGCGCCTGGGCCTGTAATTTCAGGTCAACAGGATCGAGACGCAGCAAAGGCTGTCCCTGTCTGACGGTCTGCCCGGTATCCACCAGGCGTTCGAGGATTTTTCCCTGAACCCTGAAGCCCAGGTCGCTTTGCGTTCTTGCCACCACCACGCCCGTGAAGGCGCGGGCGGCAGGGTTCGCCATCTCGACGGAGGCGGATCTGACAAGCGGTGGCTTAGTGCGCGGATCGTCACTCGCGGAATTATCGCCGCACGCCACCAGGGCAAACGGCAGAAGACATACGGCAACGCGGGCTGAAGTGAGCCTGAGCATGGGAAACCTTATTGAAGTAACAGGACGGTATCCGCATTCTCTGACTAGTGACCAATAATGTCAATGGTCACAAATTAGGGGGCCAGGCTTCTTAATATCAGTGAGGAGAGAAGCACCGCGGCAGCGGGGGCCATTTCAAGGTTGTACTGCAGCTGAACGGGGTTGATAAAAGGACACATCACCATGTGGATGGCCTGAGTGACCTCATCCAGCGGCGTTTTTCTTTCAAACTCTCCGGCCTGCCTGCCTTCAATAATGATGCTCTCAATCAGCTTCATCAGGCTTTCAGCATACCGTTCTGTCGACGGCCACTGCTCGCGCGCGGCGACGGCGGCGATGTCGTAAAGCTTGCGATCGTGGAAAAACAGCTCGCTTCCTGCCTCGGTAAGCGCTTTGAAGAGCCGGCGTAATTTTTCGCTTGCTGACGGTGCACCCTCGAGGGCGGAAAGCACTGCCGCCATGATCAGCTCCAGGCGGTTAGCGCAGATCACCTCGCCGATAGCCTGCTTGGAATCGAAGAACTTATAAATGTAGGACTTTGAAAAACCGATCGATTTCGCCAGCTCGGCGACGGTGGTTTTTTCATAGCCGTAGTGACCGAAGTGCTCAAAAGCCGCTTCGACGATTTGCTCTCTGACAGAGTGGTCAAGCGGACCACGTATTGATGGGGCGTTCATAGTTTTAGTCATTATGTAAGCTTAGCGCGACAGGCGACGATTAACAACGAGTGACCATTTAGTACTTTGGTTACCGTCATTGATCATGAGCCCTTCAGATGGGACGATCAACCCGGTGGGGTAAGTGTATCACTGTTTTTCGCGCACGAAGGCATCTATCTGCCGACGATAAGCGAGGGTTTCAGCGCAGTTCCCTTGCGCTGAGCAAAGACCTTTTTTGCTTAAGCCGAGAGTGGACGCAATATGATCAGAATGTCCGAGGAAACCGTGTTTTGATCGGCGGGTGAGAGGAGGCCGCAGAACCGATGCGGCCTTATATTTCAGGCAGCCAGTTCAGGCATCTGTTCCTTTACGAAATCCAATACCTTCCTCGCGTCCAGAGAGGCATAGGGAAGACTCTCAACGATGGCGAGTGAACGCGTATTACCCACCGTTTCTTTTATTTCATCGAGTTTGTACTGAATGTGCGGTGCGATGAGAAACCCATCGAAGGCGGGAGCGACGCTGGCGAAGTTATCCAGCCCTACAGCGCTAATCATCAGCGGATAGCCTTCGCGTTCTGCCAGAGACTGCATCTTTTTGGCGAGGGAGTTTGCGGTATTACCAAACAAACAACATATCAGAAGCTTTTTCATGTTTTGTTCCTCCTGAAAACCGCTCTCAGGGTAGTCCTGAGGGGGGCACCGAAATGGGCGCTGTCTCTTATTTTGGCGACAAATTAATGTTCTTTTAGCCAGTCGAGAAAAAACTGGCTGAACGCCGTAACCTGAAGCGGCTGCAGCCTGCGCTGCGGATAAACAAACTGCAGCCCGACATCTTTGCGATCGTATCGGCTAAAGCCGGTGAAGCTGTCGGCAAACAGCACCGTGAGTCTTCCGGCCTCAACGTCGTCTTTGACGTCCCACCACGATTTCCCCGCGATGCCGGCCCCGCTGAGCGCCCACTGACGAAGCACTGCCCCGTCGTCGCACACCATAGCGGGCTCGACGCGCACAATGTTTTCCTCTCCCTCTTTTTCAAAACGCCATTCGTTCATCACCACCCCCTGAGACTCCAGCGCCAGGCACCGGTGCCGGGCTAGATCGGCAAACGTGGCGGGGATGCCGTGGTCGTTAAGATACGCCCCGGAGGCAACCAGCACCCGATGGTTCGGGCGGATGTTTCTGACGACAAGGCTGCTGTCCGGCAGGTTACCGAAACGCACGCTCATATCCAGCCGGTTAGCAACCAGATCCTCAACGTGTTCTTTTAGCGAGATGTAAAATTTTACGGCAGGATGGTGACGAGAAAATTCAATGACGGCAGGGCTGAGATACTGTCTGCCAAAGTCCGAGGGAGAGGAAAGGCGAATGTTGCCGCTGAGCACGCCTTCTTTTTGCGTCAGCAGCGACTCGGCGTGATGCACCTCTTCCAGCACGCGCAGCGCGGCGTGGTAAAACTCTTCGCCTGCGCGGGTCAGGGTGAGGGATCGCGTGGAGCGATGAAACAGCCGCGTCTGGTAACGCTCCTCAATCGCCTTCAGCCTGGCCGTCATGGTGGCAGGGGAAAGCGACAGGCGTCGTCCGGCGGCGGAAAGACTTCCGGCCCTGGCGACTTCCACCAGTAAGGCCATGTCTTCGAGTTTACCCATTATTCATTTTTTCCGAAAAGTGCATCTATTTTTAGCGTAATTATCAAAATCAGATGCCGACTGTAAAGTGATTTCATCCAAACCATAAGGGATGAAAACATGAAACCTACCTCACTCTTTGAACGTTACAGGCTGAGTCAGTTAGAGCTGAAAAATCGTATCGTCATGGCACCGATGACCCGCGCGCGCTCCCTTCAGCCGGGCAACATTCCCTCCGCGCTGATGGCCGAGTATTACCGGCAGCGGGCCAGCGCGGGGTTAATCATCACGGAAGCCACGCAGATCTCTCCTCAGGGTCAGGGATACTCCTGGACGCCCGGCATCCATTCGCCGGAGCAGGTTTCAGGATGGCAGCTCACGACGGGCGCCGTACATCAGGCGGGCGGCGTCATTTTTTCTCAGCTCTGGCACGTTGGGCGAATGTCGCACGCCAGTTTTCACCCGGACGGTCAGCCGGTCGCCCCGTCTGCCCTTGCGCCAGACGCGCAGGTGTGGGTGGTGAATGAGCGTGGGGAAGGCCAGATGGTTGACTGCCCGCAGCCGAGAACGCTCTCACGCAAGGACATTCAGAACATCGTCGCGGACTATCGCCAGGCCGCATTGAATGCCGTTCAGGCCGGGTTCGATGGCGTGGAGGTCCACGGCGGAAACGGCTATCTGATCGACCAGTTCCTGCGCCAAACCTCCAACAAACGCACGGACGAATACGGCGGCACGCTGGCGAACCGGATCCGTTTTGCTCAGGAGGTGTTAAGCGCGATTGCCGAAGCCATTGGTCACGACCGCACGGGCATCCGTCTTTCGCCGTTTATTACCCAGCGCGGGATGAACGACCCGCAGGTCTCTGAAGCCATACTCGCGCTTGCGGCCTGGTGCGAACAAAAAGGGATTGCGTTCATCCACCTGGCGGAAGCCGACTGGGACGACGCGCCGCAGATACCCGAGCGTTTCCGTCAATCCCTTCGTGAGACCTTTAGCGGAACCCTGATCGTCGCAGGTAACTATGACCTTGCAAAAGCCGAAGAAATTCTGGCGGCGGGCTATGCCGATTTGATTGCCTTCGGACGACCGTTTATTGCCAACCCGGATTTGCCTCACCGGCTGGCGCACCGCTTGCCGCTGGCCCAGGTGCGCGACCCCGCCACGCTGTTTGGCGGCACCGCGACGGGATATACCGATTACCCAACGTACACCCTGGAGGAGGAAACGTTATGACCCGTAAAACCTTAATTATCGGCGGCGCTTCCGGCATCGGTTTCGCCGTGGGCACCCTGCTTGCCGGGCGCGGCGAGGAGATTATGCTTGCTGGGCGCGACAGCGCGAAACTGGACGCGGCACGGCAACGACTGAACGCTCATGCCGCGTCTGTTAGCACTCTCGTGCTCGATATCAGCCGTGAGGCAGAGCTTGTTGCGCTCAGTGAAACGCTTGGCGAGGTCAATAATATTGTCGTCACTGCGGGCTCACAGGCGCCGGGCGGGCTGCTTTCCGGGCTGGATCTCCGTGCGGCAAGAGTGGCCTTTGATACAAAATTTTGGGGAAGCCTCAATGTCGCCCGCTATCTCAGCGGGAACATCGCTCCCCGCGGTACGCTGACCTTCACCAGCGGCTTTGTGGCGCGCCGCACCGTGGCGGGCGCCATCGTAAAAACCACGATGAATACCGCCATTGAGGCCGCGACAAAAGTGCTGGCGAAGGAGCTTTCCCCGCTGCGCGTCAACGTCGTGAGTCCGGGGCTGACCGACACGGAAGCGTATGCGGGGATGGACGCCGCCGCGCGGGAAAAAATGCTCGCCGGCGCGGCGGATACCCTGCCAGCCAAAGCCTGGGGAAGGGCGGAGGACATCGCGCAAGGATATCTCTTCGCCATGGACAATCCCTTTGTCACGGGGTCGGTCATTGATATTGAGGGCGGGGCGTTAATTAACTAAATCCCCACCGGTTTGAACCGCAGGAAATCGTCTGCGGGTAACGTAATACTCTGTTGAGAGACATCATGAAATATACGACGTGTTTTCGTCCAGCTGTGGCGATGCTTATTCTTGCCGCTCTGTCCGGCACCACATTTTCGGCGCAGCTGGAATGGCTTCAGCCGAAACAGCTTATTGTTGATAAGAGCTTGTCCCAGGCGCAATTAAGGGCGAATGAAGCCGTTGCCAGAGAATATGCAACGTTCTGGAATACGGGAGAAGAATCCCTGGCGCGTGATGCGCTGGCGGTGAATTTCAGCGATAAAACGCCCCCGGAAGGTCGTAAGCAGGGGCCTGAAGGCGCTATTTTAGCCTCCCGGGCGTTTCGTGCCGCCGTGCCGGACTTACGCTGTGACGTTGAGCAGATGATTATTTCAGGCACTCGCGTGGTTTCGCATTTGCATTTTTACGGCACATTCACCGGGACATTCGGCAAGCTGAAAGGAAAAGGGCAGAAAATAGATTTCATCGCTACGGATATTTATGAAGTCCGCGACGGTAAAATTGCGGCAAACTGGCATATTGAGGACAACCTGACGCTGATGAAACAGCTGGGCGCACTCTAAACCCATCACTCCGGGGCGCCCCGGAGTGATGTAGAAATCCTATAAGCCCAGATCGCTCAGCGACGGGTGATCGTCCGGGCGTCTGCCCAGCGGCCAGTGGAACAGTCGCTCGGATTCTTTTATCGGCATATCGTTTACGCAGGCAAAACGACGCTTCATCAAGCCGTCCGGGTCGAATTCCCAGTTTTCGTTGCCGTACGAGCGGAACCAGTTTCCTGAATCATCATGCCATTCATAGGCATAGCGGACCGCGATGCGGTTATCCGTAAAGGCCCACAGCTCTTTAATCAGACGATAATCCAGCTCTTTTTTCCATTTCCGCTCCAGAAACGCCCGGGCCTCTTCACGGTTGGTGGCGAACTCTGCGCGGTTGCGCCATTGGGTATCCAGCGTATAGGCCAGCGCGACTTTCGCCGGGTCGCGACTGTTCCAGCCATCTTCTGCCAGCCTGACTTTTTCGATGGCGCTTTCACGGGTGAAGGGCGGTAAAGGAGGACGTGTGTTCATGGCGGTTACCTCAGTGTGATTTTATGTAGACAGGTCTGTCTACTTGGGGTAATCTATGCCTGAAAAATAACGCTGTCAACACCCTTTTTGAGGCTGTCGAAAAAATGAAAACCGAACACGCAGGCAACGAAACAAAAATTAGCGTCCGGGATAAAATATTACTCACGGCGCACGATCTGTTTTATTCCACGGGCTTCAGGGCGACGGGGGTGGATACGCTGATTAAAGAAGCGAAAGTGACGAAGGTGACGTTTTATCGCCATTTTCCGAGCAAAAGTTTACTTATTCTCGCCTATTTGCACTATCGGCATGAAATATGGATTTACTGGTTTGAATCCACGCTGCGCCGACATCTCGATGACGGCGAAATACCTGCTGATGCGATTTCTGCAACGCTCTGTGAATGGTTTATTTCGCCGGAGTTCCACGGCTGTGCGTTTATTAATGCCAGCGCCGAAGCCAAATCCGAAGATATTGAAAGCGAAATAAAAGCGATATGCCGCGATCATAAAATCGAAACAAAGAGTATTATTGCGTCGCTGACGACCATCGCGGATGAGCGCGTCGTCAATGAAATCATGTTGCTCATTGACGGCGCCATTATTCATGCGCAGATGGGCATGGAGACGGATGAGGTCATCACGTCGTTGAAGAGGGCGCTGGCAGACTTAATCGGGGGCTAGCGAGGATCCCCCCTTAGTCCTCCAGACGATGGCTGACAGGTGCATTCAACATTTGCGAATAACAGTCGGCTGGCGTGCGCCGAGGATGAACAATCCTCGGCCTCAGCATGTGCCGCTATACAATGCTGTAAACCCCCGCTCCCCAGTACCCCTTACCCGGACGAGTCTGTTCTTTCCAGCCTGATGCGATCAGTTCTTTTGCAATGAACCGGTTGATGACCCCGTGCCCCATGAGCAAGACGGGGCCGTCAGAGTCCTTCGCTACATTCACCAGGATTTCTGCCGCCTTAACGGCACGTTCTTTTGCGGCGCTTACGCGCTCTGACTCGCCAGACAGGCCGCAGAGCCAAAGAACGCGAAACAGCGCTGCCCAGTAAAAAGGCGATAGCCGTAACCCCGGAATACGGAACACCGGCAGCTCTGCTTCCCGGAAAACCTCATCAATTAAGCCCGGTTCACACCCCAGCGATTTCAATGATGAAAGGGCTCGCGGGAGAGGGCTGCTGAGAAACGTCAGCGCGCGGCACGCGAGGATTTGAGCCATCTCCGAAGGTCTGTCGCGGCCCGTTGAAGAGCGGTTATAGCTGTCGATCCATCCCACCATTTCCCTGTACGACACCTTTCCCGCGCCCCTGTATTCGGGTTCGCCGTGGCGCATCAAAATAATTTCCATATGTCTTCATCGCTCACCATCCATTCACCAGAGGCAGACTAGCGCGTTCTCACACTGATTTTCACCCACCCGTTTTGGTGTTTCAGGGCGTTGATCGCACTTATCAGACTTGTCGGTCTGTTAATTAATAAGTAGACTCGCCAGTCTTTTAAATGATCAAAGAGATAATTCAGTGTCAAAAATCACGTCATCTATCACAACACTCTGTCTTTCAAGAATTTTACTGACCTTTTTCTTCTGGATGGCAGGCTTTTACGGGTTGTTCAACTTTGGAGAGATTGTGCTGGAAATGGTGGACGTGGGTCTCCCCTGGCCCGTCTTATTCGCGACAGGCACCATTCTCTGTCAGCTTGTAGGCTCTGCTCTGGTGATTTCGAATTTTGCGGGCTACGGATGGATTGGATCGGCAATGCTGATTGTGTTTACATTACTCACCATTCCGGTGGGGCATCCATTCTGGAAATTTAGCGAGCCCCAGCGCACCCAGGAGTTTCATATCGCGCTTGAACACATAACCGTTATCGGGGGGCTCATGATGAGCATGCTTTTGTCAGGTCGTAAACGATGAGAGAAAAGGTTCGGCAGAAAGGCCGCCCAAAAGATCCGTCAAAGGAGCAGGCGATACTGCAGGCCGCAAGAAGCCTGTTTCTCGAGAAAGGCCTCGATGTCACGACGGAAGAAATTGCCCGCGTTGCCGGGGTGGCAAAAGCCACGCTTTATGCCAATTTCGCGGATAAAGATCTGCTTGTTGAGGCCGTACTCCGTAAGGAATCGGATCTGACCATCAGTGACAGTGATTTTTCCGAGCGGCATCATCTGTCGTTGACCGAGGTCTTAACCGCGTTTGGCAACCGTTTTGTCCGCTTCATCAACCAGCGCGAGCTGACGGGCTGGGACCGCTTAATTGCCTCCGCCGCTATTCGTCATCCGGAGTTACCCGCGCGTTTTTATGCGGCAGGTCCCGGCAGGGCGCAGCAGATGCTGGAGACAATTATCGGTGAAGCCGTTGAAAAGGGCTTACTGATCGCGTGCTCCCCGCGCGAAGCAGCTGACGACCTGGCCGGGTTATGGCTCGGGATGACAAGCCTTGAGATAAAGCTTGGCGCCAGAAAAAGCTTATCTGATGAAGAAATTGCTCGTCGGGTTACGCATGCGATCGCTGTTTTTATGTGCGCGTATTCAGTGGAAAAGCGCTGAGCATAACCATTTAGAGTAAAGGTAACGGAAATGAGAACACAGAAACGATGCCTCGGCTGCGTGGCTATTGTGGTTGATGACTACGATCGCGCCATTGAATACTACACCGGCAAGCTGGGGTTTACCCTTGTAGAGGATACGCCCCAACCGGGAAAACGCTGGGTAGTCGTCTCACCCAACCCGGAAAGCGACTGCAATATTTTGCTGGCTCGTGCGTCTAACGAAAGGCAGGAAGGTTTTATCGGTAATCAATGCGGTGGCCGAGTTTTCCTGTTCCTTCAGACGGATGATTTTTGGCGCGATTACCATGCCATGAAAGCAAAAGGCGTTCATTTTTGTGAAGAACCTCGTGAGGAAGAGTACGGTATGGTGGTGGTGTTTGAAGATATTTACGGCAACCGCTGGGACCTCTATCAACATGCCCAACGCGGGTGATGACCAGGGATACCTTCCATGACTCTTCGAATTCGACAGGCCAGCGGGGCCGATTCTGCGCTCTTAAGCGAACTTGGATACCGCATATACCCCGCCCATTTTCAGCATCTGTGGGTATCCGACGCCGAGATGAAGGCCTTTCTGGACGGCGAGTACGCCGTTTCGGTACTTGAACAGAGCCTGAAAGAGCCGAATGTGACCTGGTATATTGCACAGACCGATCGGCCAGTGGGATTCATGAAAGTGACGTGGGACGCCATGCTTCCAGAAACAGACAAGAGGGGCGTTCTCCTCAACAAGCTCTACCTCGATCCTGCCGAAACCGGCAAGAACTATGGTCAGGACATGTTCAATAAAATTATCGACATGGCCCGGAGCAGGGGAAAGGACTATCTCTGGCTGGAAGTGCTTGAGCAGAACGGAGGAGCGTACCGGTTCTACCAGAAGCAGGGCATGCTCTGCATTAAGAACGTCCTTTTTGAAACAGCCTCACAGCAGAGCATACTCAGAATTATGGGGATGTCTCTTTAGGGCCAGGGCTCTCATCCCGCTGTGCCAGCGACAGCGCGCTGGCGCTGGCGGGATCGAACAGCGAGATGCTCTCAATCTGATTGAGTAAAATCACCTTGCGGAATGACATGGCGCTGCGGGGTTCCGAGTCGAGCGTAATGTCATGCTCGGCGTACCACCGGCTGTAATTATTCTCGATGCGCAGATTCATGGTCTTCGCGTCCCGGTACCCGCTCAACATCGGGATCAGCACGATATTGGCCGTTTTTTCATATTCCAGCGTCGCGGTGTGGATCATACCCACGTATATCCGCCTCGAGCGGAGCGTGACCTGCGCCAGCTCGCCTTGCTCCATACACTGATAGAGCAGTTGCTCGATCCCGCTCGCCTGCGCAAGCCGTTTGTAGAGCTTTTTCCGGCTCTCGCCGTCCAGCCTGGCGCTGCCTGCCCAGTTAGACCGGTAGAGACAAAACAGGATGGCAAACGCCAGCATCACCACCACCGGAGCCTGAATGCCTAAAAAACTCCAGTTCATAAAGTCGATTTGCCAGTCGGTGTATCTCGGTGAGGCAAAGTGGAAAGCGTTGTTGGCGGCGGAAAGGCTAAGCAGCAGCAGCCAGAGCAACCCCGTGGCAATCACCCCCTGCAGAACGAAAATACAGCCGTAAAGCGCAACGAGAAAATAGACATCCCAGCCGAAGGAACGCTTGATTTTAAAGCGGGTCGACAGGTCGCGGCTGGTGTACCAGTACCCGCAGACCATCAGCACCATAAATATCGCCGTTCCCATATCAGGCCCTCTTCAGCGCGTTAACGTGACGCAGAAAGTCCTGCCGCACCTCGTTGCTCTTGTAGTTCACCGAGGCGTTCCCGTCCTGGTCGATGATGATACGGTCGCCATCTTCCACGGCTTCAATAATTTCCTGCTGACTCATCACCTGCAGTAAGGATTCCGGGCTTGAGAATAGGGAGAGAAAGAAACGTTTCATGTCAGGCATCCTTATGAATAAAAAGGATAAGCCTGGAAGATGACCGCTGAATTTGCCTTAAGGATAACCTGAAAGTGAGTGAAAGCCGGGTGGCGGCTATGCCTTACCCGGCCTACAAAACCTTCAAATGAATGATCTTTCAACTTATTGATATTTATGTGTAATAAAAAATAAATTCGTACAAACTTGGACAAATAACGTTAATTGTGTAAGTTTTAATTATGCGATTACGCCACGTTGTTTACAGCCAGGATGTGACCCATGAGCACTTTGCCCTCTGTCGTGAGTCGGTTTGTCGAGTACTACGCCGCACTGGATAGCCAGCCGCCGTCCGCGCTGGCGGGGCTTTATCATTCGAATGCCACGCTTATCGATCCCTTCGGTGAGCACAACGGTATCTTTGCGCTTCAGCGCTATTTCACCCATCTGCTGGCCAACGTCGAGAACTGCCGTTTTTCTATCGATCCGCCGCTCTGCAGCGGGAATCGATTTGTTGTCACCTGGGTGATGCACTGGTCGCATCCGCGCATTGCCGGAGGCGAACCGCTCGATCTGCCGGGGTGCTCAGTGGTGGAGACGGAAAACGATCTCGTCACGCGCCAGCGGGACTACTACGATGCGGGAGAGATGATCTACGAACATCTTCCTCTGCTGGGCTGGGCGGTTCGCGGCGTGAAGCGGAGGGTGAAATCATGAAGACGGTGTTGATTACCGGCGCAAGCTCGGGGATTGGCGCCGGGCTGGCGAAATCCTTCTCTGCTGACGGCTACCATGTGATTGCCTGCGGGCGCGATCCGGCGCGTCTGGAAGCGCTGCATCAGATCTGCCCCAATCTCACCGTGCGCCTGTTCGATATGACGGACAGGGACGCCTGTCGCCAGGCGCTGACCGGTAGCTACGCCGACCTGATCATTCTCTGCGCGGGTACCTGCGAATACCTCGACGGTGGCGTGGTGGATGCGGCGCTGGTGGAGCGGGTCATGAACACCAATTTCCTCGGGCCGGTGAACTGCCTTGAGGCGCTACAACCGCAGCTGGTTGCCGGTAACCGTGTGGTGCTGGTGAGTTCGATGGCGCACTGGCTTCCCTTCCCGCGTGCAGAGGCCTACGGCGCGTCCAAAGCGGCGCTGAGCTGGTTTGCCGAGAGCCTGCGCCTGGACTGGGAGCCAAAAGGGATTGCCGTCACGGTTGTCTCTCCGGGCTTTGTCGATACGCCCCTGACGCAAAAAAACGATTTTGCCATGCCGGGCAGGGTGACCGTCGACGAGGCGGTCAAGGCGATCCGTATCGGACTGGCGGCTGGGAAAATGCACATCGCGTTTCCGTCCGGGTTTGGCTTCATTTTGCGGCTGCTTTCCGGGCTGCCTGCGTTTCTTCAGCGCACGCTGCTGCGCAGGATGGTGCGTTCATGAACATTGCGATTATCGGCAGCGGCATTGCCGGGCTGACCTGCGCCTGGCGCCTGGCCGGACACCATCAGGTGACCCTGTTTGAAGCGGGATCCACGCCGGGCGGCCATACCGCAACGGTTGACGTGACGACGCCACAGGGTACATACGCGATCGATACCGGGTTTATCGTCTACAACGACCGTACCTACCCGCGCTTTATGGGCCTGCTCAGCGAGCTGGGCATCAGCGGGCAAAAAACGCAGATGAGCTTTTCGGTGCACGACCCCGCGACGGGGTTTGAGTACAACGGCCACACGCTGACGTCGCTGTTTGCCCAGCGTCGAAACCTGGTGAATCCGGCATTCTGGCGGCTACTGGGCGAGATCGTACGCTTTAACCGCCTGGCAAAACAGGCGCTGGACGGGGAAGTGGATCCGAACGCCACGCTGCAGACGTTTCTGGACCAGCACGGCTTTACGCCGTTTTTTGCGCGCCACTACATTCTGCCGATGGGGGCCGCCATCTGGTCATCGTCGCTGCAGGAGATGACGCGCTTCCCGCTGCCGCTCTTTTTACGCTTCTTCCAAAACCACGGTCTGCTGGATATCACCCATCGCCCGCAGTGGTACGTGGTGCCGGGCGGCTCGCGGGAGTATATCCGCGCGATGCTGGACAAATTGGGCGATCGGCTGACGCTGCATCTCAATACGCCGGTTCAGCAGGTGAGCCGCCACGAGCGCGGGGTCACGCTCCAGCTCGAAAACGGCAGCCATACCTTCGATCAGGTGATATTTGCCTGCCACTCCGCTCAGGCGCTGGCCATGCTTGACGACCCGACCACCGCAGAGCGCGAGGTGCTGGGCGATATCGGCTGGCAGCGCAACGAGGTTGTGTTGCACAGCGACCCGCGCTGGCTGCCGGTGCGGCCGCGCGCCTGGGCCAGCTGGAACTACCGCCTGAGCGAGCAGGCGCAGGCCAGCGCCTGTGTCACCTACAACATGAATATCCTGCAGGGGCTGCCTGCGGGCAGCCCGCTGTTCTGCGTCACCCTGAACCCGGACGCGCCGGTGGATGAGCGCTTCGTTCTGCAACGCTTCGTTTATGAACATCCACTGTTTAACCCGCAAAGCTGGCGGGCGCAGGCACGGCGCGGCGAGATCAACGGCCACCGGCGGAGCTGGTTCTGCGGAGCCTACTGGTACAACGGTTTTCATGAGGACGGGGTGCGCAGCGCGCTGGACGTGGTCAATGCGATAGCGGCCGGGGAGGGGAACTGAGATGAACAGCTGCCTTTACCACGGCGTATTACGCCACCGCCGCCTGCAGCCGAAAACCCATGAATTTCGCTACAGCGTGTTTATGGCCTGGCTTGATCTCGATGAGCTGCCGCTGCTCGCGTCCGTCGGCGTGCGGCGCAATCGCTTTGCTGCCGCCTCTTTCCATGACGCGGACTATCCGCTCGGCACGCCGCTTAAAGAGAACGTGCTGAGCAGGCTGGAGAGCCTGACCGGGGAACGTCCTGACGGGCGGGTCATGCTCCTGACGCAGCTGCGCTATTTCGGGTTCCATTTCAATCCGGTCAACTTTTACTACTGCTATGACGGAAAGGGTACCCTGCGCTGGCTGCTGGCGGAGGTCCGCAACACGCCGTGGAACGAGCGTCATTATTACGCGGTCGACGGGCAACATGCCCAGCCCACGGAAAAAGCGTTTCACGTTTCCCCCTTCAACCCGATGGACATGATCTACCACTGGCGCTTCAACGACCCGGATAACACGCTGCATATGCACATTGAAAATCATCAGGAAGCGAAGGTGTTCGACGCCACGCTGGCGCTGCGCCGGGAGCCTCTGACGCGCCCCGCGCTGCGTTCGCTGCTCCTGCGTATCCCGCTTATGACCCTGAAAACCGTTTTCGCCATTTACTGGCAGGCGCTGCGCCTGTGGCTCAAGCGCGTGCCGCTGTATAACCATCCCGTCAGCAGGAGTGAACGCTCATGACCGATCCCGTCTTTGCGTTAGAACCCGATATCCCGCGCAACGTGCGCCTTGCGCGCTGGCTGCTTTTTCGTCTGTTAAGCGGTATCCGCGGCGGCTCGCTCACGCTGCGAGAAGGGGCGCAGACTTTTCATTTTGGTGAGTCAGCCTCCGCGCTGCATGCCGACGTGCAGATCCTCACGCCCGGCGTCTACTGGCGTGTCCTAACGGGCGGGAGCCTTGCCGCGGCAGAAGCCTGGATGGACGGCGAATGGGAAACTACGCACCTTACGCCGCTACTGGAACTTCTGGCGCTCAACGGCGAGGTGCTTGGCCGTCTGGAAAACGGGTTCCGCCTGTTCGGCAGGCCGCTGGAGCGGCTACGCCACTGGACGCGACGAAACTCCCGCGCGCAGGCGCGTGAAAATATTGCCGCCCATTACGATCTGGGTAACACCTTCTATTCCCATTTTCTGGACAAGGAGCTGCTCTATTCCAGCGCCTTGTTTACGGAGGACGAGCAGGATCTCACGGCGGCCCAGCAGGCCAAAATGGCGCGTCTGTGCGAACAGCTGGCGCTGAAGCCGGGCGATCATCTGCTGGAGATTGGCACTGGCTGGGGAGCTATGGCGGAATACGCGGCCCGTCATTATGGCTGTCAGGTGACCACCACCACGCTATCGCAGGAGCAATACGTCTGGGCGACCGAGCGGATTGCCCGCGCCGGACTGCAGGATCGGGTCGAGGTGCTGCTCTGCGACTATCGCGACCTCACCGGGCAGTATGACAAGCTGGTCTCGATAGAGATGATTGAAGCCGTCGGGCAGCGCTATCTGCCCACATTCTTCCGTACCTGCCAGGCGCGGCTGCGCCCGGGAGGACGCATGGCGATTCAGGCCATCACCATTCAGGACCAGCGCTATCGCGACTACAGCAAAAGCGTCGATTTTATCCAGCGCTACATTTTCCCCGGCGGTTTTCTGCCGAGCATCACCGCGATGAACGATCTGATGACGCGCCACACCGATTTCGTGGTGCGCAATCTGTTCGACATGGGGCCGGACTACGCCCGCACGCTGGCGCACTGGCGACAGCGCTTTGTCCACGCCTGGCAGGAGATTGAAAAGCTCGGCTTTGATGAGCGGTTTCGTCGCATGTGGCTGTACTACTTTGGCTACTGCGAAGCCGGGTTTAACGCCCGCACCATCAGTGTGGTGCAGCTGACCGCCGAGCGCGTATGAAACGATATCTTCAGGTCTTTCTGCTGGCCGTCGCGTTCGATCTTTACTGGGCGCTGGTGGTGCTCTTTCGCGAAAAGGGCCTGATTATCTGGCTCGCGCTGGCGATCCTGGCGTGCCTGCTCTTGCCGTCTGTATACCGTTTTTACGCCATCGGGCTGGCCGCGGCAGGCAGTTTGC
The DNA here is from genome assembly GCF_020567405.1 of Enterobacter sp. TCD1-1. NCBI lineage: Bacteria > Pseudomonadati > Pseudomonadota > Gammaproteobacteria > Enterobacterales > Enterobacteriaceae > Enterobacter > Enterobacter sp. TCD1-1. Next base: position 1,288,271 of record NZ_JAJCXF010000001.1, read on the forward strand.
TGGATACGCTCTGGGCGCTGACGGGACTGATAGCCTTCACGGGCGACTCCCTGATGCCGCTATGGATGGTGGCATTGTGGCTGATGTTCGCCACCGTCTGGACGCAGCTTACGCGCACCACCACGTTGCCCGGCTGGCTGCTGACCCTGCTGGCCGCCGTGGGTGGCCCGGTGGCGTATCTGATTGGCGAGCGGCTGGATGCCATCACATTTCTGGAGCCGACTTTTATCGTCGTCAGCTGGATGGCGCCGGGTTGGCTGGTGTTGATGCTGTTTTTCCACCTGATGATGGGGAGACAAAAATGAGAGCTGCGATTTTGCTGCTTTGGCTGATCGCGATGCCTGCGGCCCAGGCCGCCGACTGGCTGGCGTGGCGTAAGGTGGGCGATGCCACGCTCACCTGGGGGCCGTTCACCGTCTACACCTCCCAGCTGCGTACGCCGGACGGGCGTTACGGTCGGGAGAACCAGGATCAGGCGCTGATAATTACCTATGCGCGTGACATCGATCGCGATGATCTGGTCGAGGCGACCCGCGACCAGTGGCAGGCGCAGGGGATCCTGGCGCAGGAACCGCAAAGCGAAGCCTGGCTGCGGATGCTCCGGTCGCTGTGGCCGGATGTTCGACCGGGCTCACAGCTGGCGTTTGTCCTTGATGACCAGCAGGGGCAGTTCTGGTACCGCGATCCGACCCTTCAGAAAACCTTTATTCCCCTGGGACCACGCCAGTCAGAAGCGTTCAGTACCCGCTTTCTGGCCATCTGGCTGGCTCCCCGTACGCAATATCCTGAGCTGCGTCAGCAGTTAATCGGAGGCCAAAAATGAAACGTTTCCTGATGATGGTGCTGGCATTAACGATGCTGCTGGCGGGCTGTAGCACGGAGGTGACCGAATACCGCCACCAGCAGCCGCGGCTGGATATCTTCCACTTCTTCCAGGGCAAAACCGAAGCGTGGGGGATGGTGCAGGATCGCAGCGGCAAGCAGATCCGACGTTTTCACGTTGAGATTGCCGGGGACGTTATCGGCGATACGCTGACCCTGAACGAGCACTTCGTTTACGACGACGGCGAGAAGCAGCAGCGAGTCTGGCATATCCGGCGCCTGGGGAACGATCGCTACGAGGGCACGGCGGGGGATATCGAAGGGGTAGCGACGGGGCAGGCCGCAGGCAACGCGTTCAACTGGCATTACAGCATGAACGTGAAGGCCAACGGCAGCACCTGGCTACTGAACTTTGACGACTGGATGTACCTGCAGGATGAGAACCATCTGTTTAATAAAACCGAGATGAAGAAACTGGGCGTCACCGTCGCCACGGTGACGCTGTTCTTTACCCGTAAAGAGTGATGATACGAGCAGTGACAATCCCCTCGCCCCTATGGGGAGAGGGTTAGGGTGAGGGGAACATACGGCTAAGGTGGTATTTCCGTTCACTTTATGTTCCTTGCTACTCTGTAACGACATGACCGGTGAACGTGCCAGGGTGGCTCAGTCGCCACCACCCTGGCGACCCGGGCTCCCGGCGGTAAATCGCCGCTTCGCGGTACCCTCAGCTTATTCCTTCAGGCTATCGGGTCGGGCATGAGCCTGCATCCCTGCAGGCCACGCCCTCTCGGCGCATCCCTGCGCCTCGCCCCGGCCTTACGGAAACGCTTCGGCGATTTACAGCCGGACCAGGGCATGGCTGCAAGTAATTGCTTCACTTTAAAAAAACTTAATCGCTTTCGGTAAAAATTTTCTGGGGAGCCCTCAGTCCGAAAGATGCGATCTCATGTCCTGTCGGTGCGGGTTTTACTACCCGAGTAAATAAAGACAAGCGCAATCCCCAGGCAGACTACCGCCCCCAGACGACTCGTTGAAAAGGGAATGGCGGGATTACCCAGCCAGCCAAAGTGATCAATCAACATGCTCATGGCGAGCTGGCCAAAGATGACCGCCACCGTGGCGACGGCGGTGCCGATGCGCTGCACCGCCACGACCATAATCACAATATAAGGCACGCCAAACATTGCCCCGAGAAGCTGCCATTTCGGCACGTCCAGCAGGCTGACGGCCTGCTTAGGCTCAAAGAAGAAAATCAGCAGGGCGGTCACCAGCGCGCCGACGGAGAAGGTCAGAAACGCACTTTTAAATACCCCCACGCTGCTGCCGAGCTGGCCGTTAATGGCGGCCTGAATGCTTAGCGTTGCGCCGCCGCAGACGGCCAGAAGAATCATAATCAGTGTCATACGTTACCCCTGCGCGACCAGAACCAGTGCCGCAATAATGAACCCCAGTGCGATAATGCGCTTTGCGTTTATCTTCCTGTGCGGCGAACCCAGCAGACCATAATGATCAATGATCAGGCTTTTAAAGACCTGGCCGGCCAGAATGCCAATCATGGTCATGGCGATGCCGATGGTGGGTGTCGCCACGGTTAGGATGACCACGTATACCGGACCGAGCACGCCGCCGAGCAGCTGCCAGCCGGGCTGTGCGAAAAACGACGGGCTGTTGCGCGGGCTGAAAAACAGCATCAGCAGAAACGTTAGCGCGGCGCCGACGCCAAAAATGCTGAACGTCGCCCATAAATCCCCGACCTTTCCCCCCAGCGGTCCCAGCAGGCCCGCCTCGACGGATAGGCCCATCCCGCCAGCAATAACCAGTAAAATCAAAACAAACTGCATTCTTCTTCCTCCGTTTTCAGGCGAAGAAGATTACGTGGGTTGTCCAATGAGAAAAATGCCATAATGCAGTAAACACCTTTGCGAGATATGCATTAATGGTTGACGCCAGCAACATCAACATCCGCGCGCTGCTGATCTTTATCGACGTGTATGAAGCGCAGAACTTCTCCGTCGTGGCGCGGCGGCAGGGGATATCGGCCTCGCAGATATCGCGCGTGATCCACCAGCTTGAGGATGCGCTCGGGCAGCAGCTTTTCTATCGCAATACGCGGGCCGTCATTCCCACGGAAAGCGGTCATCTGTTTATTCGCTACGCCCGGTCAATGGCGGAAAACCTGGAAGAGGCGCGCCGGGAGCTGGACGCGCGTGCGATGGAACCGTCCGGTGCGATCCGCATTAACGGACCGGTGTTTTTCGGCCAGAAGCACATAGCCCCAGGACTTCCCGGCCTGTCGGAACGCTATCCTCGCCTGAGCGTAGAGCTGACGCTGACCGATGATTTCATTGACCCCCACCGGGATGCGGCAGACCTTATCTTCCGCATTGGCGTGCTGACGGACTCCTCGTTTCGGGCGCGGGTGTTCGGGCAGCAGGTGTATCATCTGGCCGCGTCGCCAGATTACGTGCGTAGACACGGTGCGCCTGAAGGGCCGGACGATCTGAATCGCCATCACTGTCTTGTCTATCGCGGATCGTCAGGGCCTAACCGCTGGCTGTTGCGCAGAGCGGGCGAGGCGTGGATACACTATCCCGTGACGCCATTGATGACCTCGAATAATGCGGAAGCGCTGCTGGCTGCGGCGCGGGGTGGGATGGGGATCGTGCTGTTTCCGGACTGGCTGGTGAGCGAGCCGCTCCAGCGCGGTGAGCTGATTCCGCTCCTGCCCACGCTGGAGTGTGCCATCAATACGGAACAGCAGGCGATCGCGGCGATCTACCCCGATGCCCGACATCCGCCCCTGAACGTCAGGGCGGTAATTGATTATTACGTCGAGCGTTTTGGCACGCCGCTTTACTGGCAAAGGTAAGGGGATTACGCGCCAAGCTCTTTGCGGATAATCTCTGCGCCAGCGCTGAGTGCTCTCAGCTTGCCGTTAGCCACCTGACGGGAGAGGGGAGCCATGCCGCAGTTGGTCGACGGATACAGCTTGTCGACGTCAACAAACTGCAGCGCTTTACGCAGCGTATCGGCCACTTCCTCCGGCGTTTCAACTGTGTTGGTTGCTACGTCAATCGCGCCAACCATCACTTTCTTGCCGCGGATCAGCTCAAGCAGATCCATCGGCACGCGGGAGTTGTGGCACTCCAGGGAGATGATGTCGATGTTAGAGGTCTGCAGCTTAGGGAAGGCCTCTTCGTACTGGCGCCACTCGGATCCGAGCGTCTTTTTCCAGTCAGTATTGGCCTTGATGCCGTAGCCGTAGCAGATATGGACCGCGGTCTCGCACTTCAGCCCTTCAATGGCGCGCTCCAGCGCGGCGATGCCCCAGTCGTTGACCTCATCAAAAAAGACGTTAAACGCCGGTTCATCGAACTGGATAATATCCACGCCTGCGGCCTCTAGCTCTCGCGCTTCCTGATTGAGGATTTTGGCGAATTCCCAGGCCAGCTTTTCGCGGCTTTTATAGTGCGCGTCGTACAGGGTGTCGATCATAGTCATTGGCCCCGGCAGAGCCCATTTGATCGGCTTGTCCGTGAGCTGGCGCAGGTACTTTGCATCGTCGACGAAGACCGGTTTCTGGCGCGCGACGGCGGAGACCACGGTTGGCACGCTCGCGTCATAGCGGTTACGAATGCGCACCGTCTGGCGGTTCTCAAAATCGACGCCGCTCAGGTGTTCAATAAAGGTGGTGACGAAATGCTGGCGGGTCTGTTCCCCGTCGCTGACGATATCGATTCCCGCCCGGATCTGCTCATCCAGAGACAGGCGCAGCGCATCCTGCTTGCCCGCCAGCAGTTCCTGATCCTGCAATTTCCAGGGTGACCATAGCGTTTCAGGTTGCGCAAGCCAGGTCGGCTTTGGCAGGCTGCCAGCCGTTGAAGTCGGGAGCAATGTTTTCATAATAAAAGACCTTTTTTGATGTATTAAAGCGTGTAGTTATCAGACCACTGCTCAAGAATGTGTTTGTAAGGCTTAATGAAGTACTCTTCGGTAAATCGACCCTGTTCAATCGCCAGACGGCTTCGCTCTTCCCGGTCATACACAATTTTGGTTAATGAGTGATCCTGCTGGTTCAGATCCGGTCGGTAGCACAGTCCGGCCGCCGAGTTGGCGTTATAAATTTCCGGGCGATAGATCTTCTGGAACGTCTCCATCGTGCTGATGGTGGCGATCAGTTCAAGATCGGTGTAGTCGCTCAGTAAATCCCCGGTAAAGAAGAACGCGAACGGCGCCACGCTGTGTTCCGGCATGAAGTAGCGCACGCTCAGGCCCATCTTCGCGAAGTACTGTTCCGTGAGCGATTCGCCATCCGGCTGATACTCAACGCCCAGTACGGGGTGCTGGTTACCGGTGCGGCGATAGGTGTCTTTGCTGGAGACGCTCAGGCAAATCACCGGTCCTTTTGTGAAGTTCTCTTTGTATTCCGGTGAACTCACAAAATGGCGGAAGATATTGCCGTGCAGCTCGCCAAACTTTTCCGGAATGCTGAAGTGCTGCTGGTTCTTGTTGTGATCCAGCAGCAGCACGCTGAAATCATAATCCCGCACGTAAGACGAGAAGTTATTCCCGACGATGCCAGGGATACGCTGGTTGTTTTTCTTGTCGACAATGGTGGTTTGCAGTATCTCAATAGCCGGGAACGGCTTTTCCGCGCCAATATTCAAATCGACAGAGATGATTTCAAGCTCAACCGCATAGCGATCGGCGTTTGGGTTATCCCAGCGTGCTAAAGCGTTAAAGCGGTTGTTGATCATCACCAGCGTATTGCGCAGGTTCTCCTGACGCTTTTCCCCGCGCGCCAGGTTGGCGAAGTTGGTGGTCGTACGCGTATTTTCTGACGGGTTGTAATTCTCATCGAAGCAACTGCGCTTAAGGGTATATGTGAAAGCTTTGCTCATTGTGGTTATGCATCCTAAGTTCATGTTGCTAAGAAGTTACCAATGCATAATTTATGCCTGAGCCCGTGGCGCAGGGGAAGTGACTTAATTTCAATGCAACATGAGGGAAGTTCATGAACGGACTGCGATGGTTATCTGCTTCGTGATTGTTAGGGCGGCGCTGGGAAGAAATAGGCTGGTTGCAATTACAACCAGCAATGGATGTTGCGGATTTCAGTTCAATGTATCAATCAGCGCGGACAACAATTCGCTGAAGTTAACATGTGATTCAATGGCAAATTCGGTCGATGCCTTATCACGGATCTCGAAACAGTCATCTTTGAAGTTGTAGGCAAACACGGACATAGCATCTTCACCAATAAGTACCTTGTCAGTAAGGTTTGGATCAACATAGATGTCGTTGTCACGTATTTCAACGTTTCGAATGTAGATATTCGACCATACGGGTTCACCGTTTTTCGCCTGCGCCAGGCTGTACAGCGTCAAACCGTTATACTCAAGTCCATCCATGATTTCGAACATACCAGAGTAGTCCAGCCGGTTAACCATCAGGCGTTGGATATCCTCGTAAATTGTTCTCCTCTGAGCATCCCATTCAGCAGGGGCGGCGTTGCGCATCAAATCTGCTATTACGTATGGATCTACTGGGTTGGCTACGGGGAAATTATTGTCAACCAGCAATGTTTTAAGGATATTTGGGGTGTAATAACTCTTCAACTGAGCGGGAAGCAAAGCAGGCATTGCTATTGTTCTTCCTTCTTCGTCGCAAAACTCGACAAGATAGGCCAGCGTCGGGGTATTGAACACCATAACAATCGTACCAATAGTCCCTTTTACCAGCCCTTCATTCGGTAAATCCTCTCCTAAAACCACAACGTCTAATTCGGCTCTTTTCATTTGTATTTTCTCATTTAACGAATAGGGTTGTCAGGCGAGGAACTAACGCGTCTGTTTCATACATCCAGCCAGTACGCACGATCGCTGTTTCACCGTTGACGCCTAAAATGGGCATTTCGACAGCCATTGTTTGACCGTAACTATTTGCCTGCAAAACTTTTGCTGGGGCCAATAATACGCCGTCCTGAATTCTTGCGGCTAAAACATCTGCATTAGTTGGGTTGTATCCCAGCGCTGACTCAAACACTCGGGCTTTGTGTCCTCCAGTAGGATGTGTTGAATCTAAAGCATAAGCCGCGAGTTTTTTCGGGTCGACAACCGCGTGTTCAGCATTCACTAGTGTGCCGCTCTGAGAGGTGAAACCTTTTACATATGGGCTCTCAAGTGCTGGTATTTTACTGAACCCCGATATTTCATCTATTTCGCTTAAAGGATTTAACCTGCCCATTGTTAATCCTGCTGCAACGGAGGCGCTCGCAATGATTAACCCTTTGTTGTTCATGACTTGCTCATAACCTGCTGGAGCATCTCCGCCAAGCTGCAGCGCGGTTTCATGAAACCCTGTAATATTGCCGTTATAAATACCACCCGCGGCGAGCAGACGACCAACAACTTTATTGTTCAGCGTTTTCTCCGACGGTGCAGTGGTTGGCGCGTAATAATCATAATGCATCCGTTGAGTAGGAGCGGGCTTCCTGCCTTGCCGATCGGCAATAACGTGCCGGTAGGCACTCAGGATTTCGTCCTTATACCATGCATGCCACGATGAGGAAGTAGGGGTAAAAATTAGCTCGCCGTTATTGTCGATATAAAACGGGTTCCGGTCGCTGCTCCAGCGCCTGGAGGTATCCACACCAACAAGCCAACCAATTTTCAGCTCGTGCTTTACTTCGTCATAAATGGGATCTGCGTCGCTGCGATACCTGCGTTCATACGGTCTTTGATGTGGGGATACGCTATATTTTTTCTTGGGGAGACCAAAAGTAAGACTGTGACCGTTCGCTCCATAAGAGAGATCGTAATAAATACATGCCTCTCTCAGCGAGCCCGCAGGCGTCAGAATATATTGAAAATCTTCAGGGTCTAATCGCCGTGTTAATTCATGTGACCTGTAGAGTCGAAACATATGAAATCCTTATCCTTTATTTTTGTGGGGATTCTCCGCCTCGACAGTTTAAAAATCAACCGAGAACACAGTGAATATTTAACAATTCAGTGCTGATCATGAATAGAAGCCAGACAAAAAATGTAAATTACAGTCTCCTGAAATGCGCTATGAATATACCAACGCCTGTAGTGGGTACAGATATAAACCACACATCATATTTATGAACGGCTCATTTTTTAAGAAAATGACCTGGTAATTTTTAACCACTATTCACGCATTACCATTCGTAGAAGCTGCATGAGGAATGAACCAGACTCCGGCAGCAAATCGCCATGCCTACTTCTCTGGCACACGCTCCGCAATTCCCGCTATAATCCCCAAAATTTCCAACCGGTTTAGAAACAATCATGACAAAACTCACCTTACAAGAGCAGATGCTGAAAGCGGGCCTCGTCAGCAGCAAGAAAGCGGCGAAAGTGCAGCGTACGGCAAAAAAATCACGCGTTCAGGCGCGTGAGGCTCGGGAAGCGGTAGAAGAGAACAAGAAGGCGCAGATCGAGCGTGATAAGCTGCTGAGCGAGCAGCAGAAGCAGGCCGTACTGGCGAAAGAGTTTAAGGCGCAGGTGAAGCAGCTGATTGAGATGAACCGCATCACCGTGGCGAAAGGCAACATCACCTTTAACTTTACCGACGGTACGCTGATTAAAAAGATTGAAGTCGATAAGCAAACGCAGACCCAGCTGATCAACGGCCGTCTGGCGATTGCGCGTCTGGTGATTAACGCCAGCGGCGACTGCGAATACGCGATTATCCCGGCGGTAGTGGCCGATAAAATTGCCCAGCGCGATGCCGACAGCATCGTGTTAAATAGCGCGCTCAGCCAGGAAGAGCAGGACGAAGACGATCCGTACGCGGACTTCAAAATCCCTGACGATTTGATGTGGTAAACCGCGTTCAGAACGGGGCGGCGTGACGGGCGTTAACCGGCTCGCCGCTCACGGGATGAATAAAATTCAGCTCGCAGGCATGCAGCATCAGCCGGGGCGTTTCCTCAGCACCCGGCACGTCAAGACCGCCATACAGATCGCACCCCAGAATCGGGTGTCCCAGCTGCTGGCAGTGAATACGCAGCTGATGGGTTCGCCCGGTCTCTGGGATCAGTTTCACCCGCGTTAACGGTAATCCCGCCCTCTGATAAAACCGTTCCACAACCTGGTAGCGGGAGCGGGCGGGTTTACCGGTGATGGCGCAGATCGACATCAGCGGGAACAGCGCCGGGTCTTTGGCAATCGGCGCATCAATGACCCCTTCATCATTTTCCACGTGGCCGCAAAGCAAGGCGCAGTAGACTTTCTCCACGTTGCGCTGGCTAAACTGCTGGCACAGTGCCGCGTTGATGGCCTTATTGCGCGCAACCACCATCAACCCGGACGTGCCAAAATCCAGACGGTGCACCAGCGTGCAGCCCGGGAACGTCTGAACCAGACGATAATGGACGGAATCAAGGTTTTGCGGATTTTTGCCCGAGAGGCTGAGCAGGCCGGAAGGCTTATCGATCAGCAGCAGATGTTCATCCTGCCAGAGGATCCGAATGTCATCGTGACACGGTGGAGCAATAAAAGAATCAATGATCGCAGACATCAGGCCGCCCGGCTGGAGAGTGGGAGCGGATGATAGCGAAATGCGGGGAAAAGAAAAACCCTCCCACCGGGCGGTGAGAGGGTGAAGTCTTACGCTGCAACCAGGCTGTCGATGGCGGCTTTCGCGTCGGTCTGCGCTTTGGTCGCCACTTCAGGACCGTAAGCGATACCTTCCGCGAACACGAAGTTCACGTCAGTGATGCCGATGAAGCCCAGGAACAGGCTCAGGTACGGTGCAACCAGGTCGGTTGGGGTGTCTTTATGGATACCGCCACGGCTGGTCAGTACGATCGCACGCTTGCCTTTCACCAGACCTTCCGGGCCGTTCTCGGTGTAACGGAAGGTTACGCCAGCGCGCGCCACCAGGTCGAAGTAGTTCTTCAGCTGGGTTGGGATGTTGAAGTTGTACATTGGGGCGTTGATGACGATAACGTCATGTGCCTGCAGCTCAGCAATCAGCTCGTCGGACAGGGCCAGGGCTTCCTGCTGGCGTGGGGACAGCGGTGCATCGCTTGGGCGCAGCGCGCCAACCAGCTCGCCATCCAGCACAGGAATTGGGTTTGCAGCCAGGTCACGCACGGTGATTTCGTCAGCAGAATGCTGTTCACGCCACTGTTCAACGAAGTAATCAGACAGCTGACCAGACTGAGAGTACCCTGCCAGAATGCTGGATTTCAAAACTAATACTTTGCTCATGGGTGATTCCTGTTGTTGCATTTGATTGAAGGGGGGTGCCCCGTTGCTTGTTGACACTCTATTCACAATCCTGCCACAGAGATAGCGCAATATATCGAAGCCTATGTTCGAATTTTTTGAATAAGGCGCGAAAGGCGTCAGTGTGGTACTCTATAGCAATCATTAAAAAGAGAGTTTATCAGGGCGTGTACTGCCCTTTAACGCTATGACAGAACAACAAAAATTCACCTTCCCGATGCTCCTGCAACAGCTCGATTCTCTGACGCTGCGCGACAAACAGCGCTTCGCCCGCCGTTTGCACGGCGTCAAGAAGGTTAAAAATCCTGATGCACAACAGGCCATTTACCAGGAGATGGCGAAAGAGATTGAACAGGCAGCAGGGAAGGTTGTGCTGCGCGAAGCTGCGCGCCCGGCGATTACCTACCCGGAAAACCTGCCCGTCAGCCAGAAGAAACAGGACATTCTTGAGGCCGTCCGCGACCACCAGGTGGTGATTGTCGCGGGTGAAACCGGTTCGGGGAAAACCACCCAACTGCCGAAAATCTGTATGGAGCTGGGACGCGGGATCAAAGGCCTGATTGGCCACACCCAGCCGCGTCGTCTGGCGGCGCGCACCGTTGCCAACCGTATTGCCGAAGAGCTGCAGACGGAGCCGGGCGGCTGCATCGGCTACAAGGTCCGTTTCAGCGATCACGTTAGCGACAACACCATGGTCAAACTGATGACCGACGGTATTCTGCTGGCGGAAATCCAGCAGGATCGCCTGCTGATGCAGTATGACACCATCATCATTGACGAAGCGCACGAGCGCAGCCTGAACATCGACTTCCTGCTCGGCTACCTGAAAGAACTGCTGCCGCGTCGCCCGGATCTGAAAGTGATCATCACCTCCGCGACCATTGATCCGGAGCGCTTCTCGAAGCACTTCAACAATGCGCCGATTATCGAGGTGTCAGGTCGCACGTATCCCGTGGAAGTGCGCTATCGCCCGATTGTGGAAGAGGCGGATGATACCGAGCGCGACCAGCTGCAGGCCATCTTCGATGCCGTTGACGAGCTGGGTAACGAAAGCGCGGGCGACATTCTGATCTTCATGAGCGGCGAACGCGAAATCCGCGATACCGCCGATGCGCTCAGTAAGCGCGACCTGCGCCACACCGAGATCCTGCCGCTGTACGCCCGCCTGTCCAATAGCGAACAGAACCGCGTCTTCCAGCCGCACAGCGGACGCCGCATCGTCCTGGCGACCAACGTGGCGGAAACCTCGCTCACCGTGCCGGGCATTAAATATGTGATCGATCCGGGTACGGCGCGCATCAGCCGCTACAGCTACCGTACCAAGGTTCAGCGGCTGCCGATTGAGCCCGTTTCGCAGGCGTCTGCTAACCAGCGTAAGGGCCGCTGTGGCCGCGTGTCGGAAGGGATCTGTATTCGTCTCTATTCCGAAGACGATTTCCTGTCGCGTCCGGAATTTACCGACCCGGAAATTCTGCGCACCAACCTGGCGTCCGTTATCCTGCAGATGACCGCCCTGGGGCTGGGCGACATCGCGGCGTTTCCGTTCGTCGAAGCGCCGGATAAACGCAACATCCAGGACGGCGTGCGTCTGCTGGAAGAGCTCGGGGCGATCACCACCGACGAGCAGGCGACGGTCTACAAACTGACGCCGCTGGGTCGCCAGCTCAGCCAGCTGCCGGTCGACCCGCGTTTGGCACGCATGGTGCTGGAAGCGCAAAAGCACGGCTGCGTGCGCGAGGCGATGATCATTACCTCGGCGCTCTCCATTCAGGATCCGCGCGAGCGTCCGATGGACAAACAGCAGGCGTCAGACGAAAAGCACCGCCGCTTCCACGACAAAGAGTCCGATTTCCTCGCCTTTGTGAACCTGTGGAACTACCTCGGCGAGCAGCAGAAGGCGCTCTCCTCGAATCAGTTTCGCCGCCAGTGCCGCGTAGATTTCCTCAACTACCTGCGCGTGCGCGAGTGGCAGGATATCTACACCCAGCTGCGCCAGGTGGTGAAAGAGCTGGGTATTCCGGTCAACAGCGAACCAGCGGAGTACCGCGAAATCCATATCGCGCTGCTGACCGGCCTGCTGTCCCACATTGGGATGAAGGATGCCGAGAAGCAGGAGTATACCGGCGCACGTAATGCGCGTTTCTCTATCTTCCCCGGTTCCGGCCTGTTCAAGAAGCCGCCAAAGTGGACCATGGTCGCGGAGCTGGTGGAAACCAGCCGCCTGTGGGGACGCATTGCCGCGCGTATCGATCCAGAATGGGTGGAGCCGGTGGCGCAGCATCTGCTTAAGCGCTCGTACAGTGAACCGCACTGGGAGCGCGCGCAGGGCGCGGTGATGGCGACCGAAAAAGTGACCGTTTATGGCCTGCCGGTCGTCGCCGCGCGTAAGGTCAACTACAGTCAGATCGATCCGGCCCTGTGCCGCGAGCTGTTTATCCGCCACGCGCTGGTGGAGGGCGACTGGCAGACGCGCCACGCCTTCTTCCGTGAAAACCTGAAGCTGCGTGCTGAAGTGGAAGAGCTGGAGCATAAATCGCGCCGCCGCGACATTCTGGTGGATGATGAAGCGCTGTTCGAGTTTTATGACCAGCGCATCAGCCACGACGTCATCTCCGCTCGCCATTTCGACAGCTGGTGGAAGAAGGCCAGCAAAGAGACGCCGGACCTGCTCAACTTTGAAAAGAGCATGCTGATTAAAGAGGGCGCGGAGTCGGTCAGCAAGCTCGACTACCCGAACTTCTGGCATCAGGGCAACCTCAAGCTGCGTCTGACCTATCAGTTTGAGCCGGGGGCAGACGCGGACGGCGTGACCGTCCACATTCCGCTGCCGCTGTTAAACCAGGTTGACGAGAGCGGGTTCGAGTGGCAAATCCCCGGCCTGCGTCGCGAGCTGGTGATTGCGCTGATCAAATCCCTGCCGAAACCGGTTCGCCGCAACTTTGTGCCTGCGCCAAACTACGCGGAAGCGTTTTTAGGCCGCGTCACACCGCTGGAGCTGCCGCTGCTGGACGCGCTGGAGCGTGAGTTCCGCCGCATGACCGGAACGACCATCGACCGCGACGACTGGAACTGGGATCAGGTGCCCGATCACCTGAAAATCAGCTTCCGCGTGGTGGACGATAAAAATAAAAAGCTGCTGGAAGGGCGTTCCCTGAGCGAGCTGAAAGAGGCGCTGAAAGGCAAAGTCCAGGAGACGCTGTCTGCGGTGGCCGACGACGGCATCGAGCAGAGCGGGCTGCACATCTGGAGCTTTGGCCAGCTTCCGGAAAGCTACGAGCAAAAGCGCGGTAACTATAAGGTGAAAGCCTGGCCTGCGCTGGTGGACGAGCGCGACAGCGTGGCGATCAAACTGTTTGATAACCCGCAGGAACAGCAGCAGATGATGTGGCGCGGGCTGCGTCGCCTGCTGTTGCTCAACATCCCGTCGCCGATCAAGTATCTGCACGAGAAGCTGCCGAACAAGGCCAAGCTGGGGCTCTACTTTAACCCGTACGGCAAAGTGCTGGATCTGATTGACGACTGCATCTCCTGCGGCGTGGACAAACTGATCCACGAGGCGGGCGGCCCGGTCTGGACGGAAGAGGGCTTTGCTCAGCTTCACGAGAAGGTGCGTGCGGAGCTGAACGACACCGTGGTGGAGATTGCCAAACAGGTCGAGCAGATCCTCACCACCGTGTTCAATATCAACAAGCGTCTGAAAGGGCGCGTGGATATGACCATGGCGCTGGGGCTGTCTGACGTGAAGGCGCAGATGGCGGGGCTGGTTTACCGCGGCTTTGTTACCGGCAACGGCTTCAATCGTCTTGGCGATACGCTGCGCTATCTGCAGGCGATTGAAAAACGGCTGGAGAAAATGGCTATCGACCCGCACCGCGACCGTGCGCAGATGCTGAAAGTGGAGAGCGTGCAGCAGGCGTGGCAGCAATGGCTGAACAAGCTGCCGCCAGCGCGCCGCGACGATGAAGACGTGCAGGCGATCCGCTGGATGATCGAGGAGCTGCGCGTCAGCTTCTTTGCCCAGCAGCTCGGTACGCCGTATCCGATTTCGGATAAGCGTATTCTGCAGGCGATGGAGCAGATTTCCGGTTAAACCCTTGCCCGGTGGCGCTGCGCTTACCGGGTCTACGGGAGAACGGGTAGGCCGGGTAAGGCGTAGCCGCCACCCGGCTGGTTATCGTTCTACAATCGCCAGCGTAAACCCATCCCAACCCTTAATCCCCACCGTTTGCAACGCGGTGGCGGTTAAGCGCGGGTTATCCCCCATCATCTCAATAAAACGCCGCACGCCCAGCACGCGCGCATCGTCGCTTTCCCCGTTGATTACCTCGCCGTCACGCACCACGTTATCGCCGATAATTACCGTGCCGGGGCGGGAGTAGTGCAGCGCCCATTCCAGATAGCCGGGATTGTTTGGCTTATCGGCATCAATAAAGATCAGGTCGAACGGCGGAACCTCACCGAAATTCTCCAGCGAGCTCAGGGCCGGGCCTTCAATTAATTCAATACGTTCGTCTAGCCCCGCGAGGTGAATATTCTGGCGGGCAACCCCGGCATGCGTTGGATCGGCCTCAAGCGTAATCAGCTTACCGTCCGGCGGCAGCGCACGCGCCATCCAGATTGAGCTGTAGGCACCCAGCGTCCCAATCTCAAGAATGCGTCTTGCCTGCGTCATGCGCACGAACAGTGCCAGCAGCTGCCCCTGATTGGCGGCGACATCGTGTTCGGGTAGCCCGGCGCGCTTGTTGTTTTCCAGAACCTGGCTCAGTACGTCATCGTCAGGAATAAGCGAAGAAATCATGTAATTATCTACTGCAGACCACTGTTGTTGCATAGATTGACTCCTTGGGAGGGATTGCCGGGTGGCGGCTACGCCTTACCCGGCCTACGGGGTGAAATGTTTCAGGCACTGACCCAGCCGCCGCCCAGCGCTTTATACAAATCAATCTGCGCCAGCAGCAGGTTATTTTTCACCTGCACGACGCTGGTCTGGACCGAGAACAGCGTGCGCTGCGCGTCCAGCACGTCAAGATAGGAGGAATAACCGTTGCGATAGCGATTCTGCGCAATGCGCAGCGTCTCCTGCGCCACATCCTGCTGGGCAAGCAGCTCCGTCAGCTGTTCCTGATAGCGACTTATCGCATCAAGGCTGTTGTTCACTTCGGCAAACGCGTTACGCACGGTTTTTTCATAGGCGTACAACGCCTGGTTACGCTGGGACTGGGAAATGTCCACCTGCGCATTCAGCGCCTGGCGGTTCAGCAGCGGGGCGAGAATACTGCCCCCGACGCTCCAGAGCTGAAGCGGGTTGTCCAGCAGGCCGGATAGGGTGCGATCCTGAAACGATCCGCTGGCGGTCAGGTTGATCGACGGCAGCAGGCTGGCGCGCGACGCCGCGAGCGAGGCATCCGCCGCCACCAGCTGGCGTTCGGCCTGGACGATATCCGGGCGGCGGTTCAGGAGCGCAGAAGGCAGCTGCGACGGCAGCGTCAGCGGCGTCAGTGCCGCGAAGCTTGCGCTGCGCGCCACGTCGCCGGGGTTGCTTCCCAGCAGCAGGCTCAGGGCATTCTCCTGCTGTGCAATCTGGTGCTGCAGCACGGGCACCTGCGCCCGTGTTGAGCGAAGCTCGGAATCCGACTGCATCAGCTCCAGGCGCGAGCTGTAGCCCGTCTCAAACTGACGCTTCGCAAGATTAAACGCCTCTTCGCGCGATTTCAGCGTGGATTCGGTCACGCGCAGCTGTTCGTCAAGCGAGAGCAGGGTGACGTAGCCGGATGCAACGGACGAGGCAACGGTCAAATCCGCGGCCGCGGCGGCGGCTTTTTGCGCTGCCAGCGAGGCTTCGGCAGCGCGCGAGGTGCTGCGGTTGACGCCCCAGATATCCACGTCATAGCTCGCCGTCAGGCTCCCTCTGTACAGCGTGCCGTAAACCGGCAGCCCGGTCGCGGCGGATTGTGAACGGGCGCGCGTCCCGGTTACGCCTGCATCAAGCGAGGGAAACAGGCTACCGTCGGCCGCATAGACCCGCGCCTGATACTCGTTAATTCGTTCGCGGGCGATCAGCACGTCGCTGTTATGCTGTAGCGCCTGGTCCACATAGCGGTTCAGGTGGTTGTCATGGAAATTACGCCACCAGAGCTGCTCCGTCGGGCTGGCAGGGCCGGAGACGGTGCGCCACTGGGTGGGGATGTGCAGCGTCGGCTGCGCTGGCTTGACGTCAACGGACTGGCATCCGGCCAGCATGACCGCCGCCACCAGCACGGCTATCGGGCGAAGGATCATTACTTCGCCTCCCGCGTATCAATGGTCACCTGTACCGACATACCCGGACGCAGCAGCGCGGAGTCTTCTGGCTTACCGAGCACCTCAATGCGCACCGGAATACGCTGGGCTATTTTGACAAAGTTGCCTGTGGCGTTGTCCGGCGTGATGGCGCTGAACTCCACGCCGGTTGCCGGGGAGATGCTCTCCACGCGTCCCTGATACGCTTTGTTGTTCAGGGCATCAACGGTGAATTTCACCGGCTGACCGACGCGCAGCTCCGCGAGCTGGGTTTCTTTAATGTTGGCGATGACCCAGTGCTGCGGCGGCACCAGGGTGGTGAGGTGCGTCCCGGCGGTCACGTAGGCCCCGAGACGCACGGCGATCTGGCCGAGCTGACCGTCACGCGGCGCCACAATGCGGGTGTTTTGCAGGTCAATCTGCGCCAGCTCCAGCGCCGCTTTGGCGTTTTCGACATCCGCCTCCAGCGCACCGCGGTTCACAATCACCGTCTGCAGATCCTGACGCGACATCTCAAGGGCAGCTTTCGCCTGGTCGATGTCGGCGCTACCCTGAGCGGCACTGGCCAGCGCCGCGTCGCGCTCGCGAATGGAAAGCGAGCCGTCAGACGTCAGCTCTTTCACCCGCTTTAAATCCGCCTGGCTTTTCAGGCTCTGCGCGCGGGCATTTTTCAGCGCCGCGTCATTTTTTGCGATCGTTGCTTCGGCGCTTTTACGCTGCTGCAGGTTGTTATTCAGGGCGGCAATTTTCATCGCCAGCTGCGCCTCGGCCTGGTGCACGCGCTGACGGTAGATACGGTCATCAATCTGCAGCAGCAGGTCACCTTTTTTGACCTGCACAAAGTCCTGAACCTTCACCTCGGTGATATAGCCGTTCACCTGCGGGCTGATAAACGTCGTCTGGCCGCGCACGTAGGCGTTATCGGTAAACTGCGCGTGACGGGTGAACGGCGGCAGTTGCCACGCATAAAGGATCACCAGTACGCCGACGATACCGATGGCTGCGGCGGTGAAAACGGAAACAATGCGCACATTTTTGCGGGTGTTGGCCTGCTCTTTGGCGGCATCCTGCTGACTCATAAACTCTCCAGAACTCTTTCAATTATTTGTTGCCGGTGGCGTTCTTCAGCGCCAGACGGGCAGTGATGCGCAGGCGCAGCAAGCGCCATAAAATCCAGACCAGCGTGGCGGCAGCGATGCTCGCCGTCAGCAGATAAGTATCGTTGTAGGCCAGAATATTCGCCTCCAGCGCGGTGACCGTTTGCAGCTGCGTTATCGCCTGGGTGCCCAGCAGCGCGCTGTCGCCAATCAGGCTTTTGTACATTTGGGTATAAAGCTGAATTCGCTCGTTGACCAGCGGGTTGAGCGTGGTGAGCTGGTCCGCCAGCAGGCTTGAGTGGTACTTCTCGCGCCAGGTCTGGAAGGTGCCGAGGATCGCGGAGCCCAGCAGGCCACCGAGGTTCTGGCTCATGCCAAACATCACCGAGAAGCTGACCAGGTTACGCGGGTCGGCGATCACCCCGCCAATGGCGGCCAGCATAGCGGGCGCCAGGAAGAAGGCGCTGCCGAAGCCCAGCAGGAACTGGCTTACCATCAACTGATCCGGACGGGTCAGGTTGTTGGACTGGCTGTCCAGGAGCGAGGCAACAATCATCAGCGCCAGGGAGGTAATGATTGGCCACGCCAGTTTCGTCGGCTTGATGGTGAGACAGCTGGTGACAATCCCGCAGACGATCCCGGCGAAAATAGACCACGCCAGATGCGTCATCTGCTCGTTCTGTAAGCCCACGTACTGCAGCCAGCCGATGACGCCGGTGTTCTGCTCGGCCAGCACGATTCGGATCAGCAGCATAATTAGCCCCAGACGGACGATGCTGCCGCTCGACAGCCAGCGGGTGTTCAGCAGCGGGTTGCTGCGGTTATGTTCAAAGACGATGGCTGCGACAATCAGAACCAGCGATAGCGCCAGCGACCAGCCGATCCACGGCGCTTCGAACCACCAGTCCAGACGGCCTAAAGAGAGCACGGCGCAGAGGAGGGCCATCCCGGGGGCCATTAAAAAGAAGGTGATAAAGTCTTTTTTCTCGAAGACCTTGCGCCGGTCGCCCGGCGGCAGTTTTAAGGCTATCACGCAGGCCAGGGAGATCAGCGCCAGCCCCAGCTCGAAGAAATAGAGCCCGCGCCACTCGTCCAGCTGCAGCAGCTCGGTCGAAAACAGGCGGGCCAGCGGAATGGCGAGTGACGATCCGGTGATGCCGATGGTCAGCGCCTTCAGGCGGTGCTTCGCAGGCCAGGCCTGGATTTGATAGTAAATCCCCAGCGAGCTGAGCGCGGCGGCCACCATGCCGTGCGCGGCGCGAACCATCAGCGCCGAGCTGAGATCGTTTACGAACAGATGGAAGAAGGTGACCAGCACGTACAGCACCAGAAAACCTTCTGTAAAGGCGCGCAGGCCATACTGCTGGCGGAATTTAACCAGCAGCAGGTTGATGGAGATGTTGGTCATCACATAGACCGCGGGCAGCCAGGCGATTTCGGTGGACCAGGCCCCGAAAGTCCCCTGCAAATTTTGCAGGTTGGCGGTCACCACCGCATTGCCCAGCGCACCCGTCAGGCAGACCAGCAGGCCCACGACGCCGTAGGCAATGCGTTTTGGCGTACTGTGTTCGGGCGTGGAGGGCGAACCCAACAGGGCGGGTTTCTCATGTGGCTGCCACTCGCGAGGAGCATAAGGGTCGCGTTCGGGCAGGCGCATAACGTCGTTTACCTTAGAAATGATTGAATAATTAGCGGGCTAGCGATTCTACGTCTGCCGCAAATGATAATTCAAGTGAATATGATTTACGCATGTTAATCAAATGGTGAAGGGAAATTTAAGGAAAAAGAGCGGCCCGCAGGACGGGCCGGGAAGGGTCAGAGACGTTCGGGCTGCGCCTGGATGAGAGTGGCGCGCTTAACGCGGCTGGCGCAGAAAATCGCGATTAAAGAAATGGTCACCGTGACGGCAAGATACCAGGCCACCGGCACCCAGTCGCCGTCGTATTTTGCCAGCAGTCCGGTGGCAATCAACGGCGCGGTACCGCCAGCCAGCGCGGCACCCAATTGATAGCCGAGCGTAATGCCGGTGTAGCGCACGTTTGCACTAAAGATTTCAGAGCACAGCGTGCCGAGTACCGCGGTGACAGGTGCCCACAGCACGCCAAAGGCGATGACCGTCGCGAGCACGATACCCCATGTGGTGCCGGTATTGAGCAGCATAAACCACGGTACGATAAACAGGCCCAGCACGAAGACGCTGATCGCGTACATGCGCTGACGGCCTACCTTATCGGAGAGCAGCCCCATTAGCGGGATCATAATGGTCGCCACTAGCGCACCCAGCGTCACGGCTTCCAGCGCCTGCGATTTCTGATACGTCAGCGTGCTGGTGGCATAGCTCACCACGAAGGTCGAGAAAATATAGAACGGCGCGGTTTCAACCACCTTCAAACCGGCGGCAATCAGCACTTCACGCCAGTGATGTTTCAGCGTATCGCGCAGCGGAGCCTTAGCCACCTGACCGGACGCTTTGACTCGCTGAAAATCGGGCGTTTCATCAATATCTTTACGGATCCACAGGCCGAGCAACACCAGAACCGAGCTCAGCAGGAACGGGATGCGCCAGCCCCAGGAGAGGAAATCCGCCTCGCTGAACAGGGTCATCAGCGAAACGATAAAGGTTGCCATCAGCATACCGATGGTCACGCCCGCCTGCGGAATACTGCCGAAGAAGCCTTTACGTTTTTCTGGCGCATATTCATAGGCCAGCAGCAGCGCGCCGCCCCATTCACCGCCAATGCCCATCCCCTGAATGATGCGCATCAGGATCAGCAGAGCGGGCGCCCACAGGCCAATCATCTCATACGTGGGCAGCAGGCCAATCATGACGGTTGCACCTCCCATCAAAGAGAGGGTCAACACGAGGGTTTTTTTACGTCCGATGCGGTCGCCAATGTGGGCGAAAAGTACCCCGCCAATCGGGCGAATAAAGAAGGTTAAGGAGAAAGAGAGATAAGAGAGAATGAGTCCGATCACCGGATCGACCATCGGGAAAAAGATCTTATTGAAGACCAGCGCGGCCGCCGTACCGTAGAGAAAATAGTCAAACCATTCAATGGCGCTCCCGGTAAGGCTGGCGATTAAAACCTTTTTATTTTTACGTAACACCGTCGTCGTACTTTCATGTTCTGTCATGACCTGAAACCCCGCCACGTTGATGATGAGAGAGGTGTCACCTGGCGCGCTTCAGGTGCAACCTGTGATGATGAAAAAGGTTGTGAAATTGTTAAGCAACTTAGGGTTGGATGTTGCGTTTGGCAAGCGCAGGGGGGATAAAACTGGTCAGATCACGGTGAAATAAGCAGCGCTGGGTGCTTTTTCATGACGCCTGTACAATACAATGTTTTGTAAGGCTGGAAATCAAAAGCATAATAGGCAGGTGCAACCCGATGATTTTTGGATGTTTCTGGTTATTTCAGAAAAATGATAAATTCGGTGCTTCAACAACGTGAGGAGTTCACCATGGTTCAGCCCCATTTTCCCTTTCTGGCAGATGCCACGCTGGCGGCCATCAATACTGTCGGTGAATGGCTGGCGCAGGATGATCTGAGCGCGACGCGTCCGCTCCCGGAAGTCGATGCGGTGATTCTGGCAGGAAACGCGGTGATCCCAACCATTGACGCGGCCTGCCGGATGGCCTCTCAGCAAGACGTGCCGCTTCTGATTAGCGGCGGCATCGGGCATTCGACTAGCTTTTTATATACCGCGATTGGCAATCATCCGTGTTACCACACCGTACCGGTCACGGGGCGGCCTGAAGCGAGCATTCTTGCCGACATTGCGCGGGCGTTCTGGCAGATCCCCGAGGCGCAGCTGTGGGTTGAGGATCGCTCCACCAACTGCGGTGAAAACGCGCGTTTTAGCTGGAACTTGCTGAAACAGCGTCATCGAACGACCGGGCGGGTGCTGGTGGTGCAGGATCCGACGATGCAGCGCCGCACGATGGCGACGTTTGCCCGCGTTTGTCGGGATGAGCCCGTTTCACCGCAGTGGCTCAGCCATCCGGGGTTTACGCCGACACTGCAAAACGGAAACGAGGGCGTGGAATTCAGCGAGGGCAACACCGGCCTGTGGCCCGTTGACCGTTACCTTTCACTGGTTATGGGGGAACTGCCGCGCCTGTATGATAACGCCAACGGCTATGGCCCGGCCGGGCGGGATTATATTGCTCACGTTGAATTCCCCGATGCCGTCACCGCCGCATGGAAACAGCTGCAGCAGGATCCTGTCCTTGCGGATGCGTTGTCCAGGCGCTCGCTTTAAGGACGTAATTAGAAGCAATAACAACCGCTTCAGAATAACATTTGGCTTACAGCGACACCCTGGTCCGGCTGTAAATCGCCGAAGCGTTTCCGTAAGGCCGGGGCGAGGCGCAGGGATGCGCCGAGAGGGCGTGGCCTGCAGGGATGCAGGCTCATGCCCGACCCGATAGCCTGAAGGAATAAGCTGAGGGCACCGCAAAGCGGCGATTTACCGCCGGAAGCCTGGGTCGCCAGGGTGGTGGCGATTGAGCCACCCTGGCACGTTCACCGGTCATGTCGTTACAGAGTAGCAAGGAACATAACGTGAACGGAATGACCACCAGAGCCGTATGTTCCCCTCACCCTAACCCTCTCCCATAGGGAGAGGGGATGGTTCACAGCTCATATTAGCCCTGAATAAAGAAAAAAATCACAGCGCCGCAAACTTATCCAGCGTCCGCACCAGCTGCGTTACAAACCCATACTCGTTGTCATACCAGGCAACGGCTTTCACCAGCTGAAGGTCTCCCGCTTCTGACACCTCCGTCTGCGTGGCGTCAAACACTGAACCATAATGTGAACCAATCACATCTGACGACACGATCTCTTCATCGGTATACCCGAACGATTTATTGCCCTGCGTCGCCTTTTTCAGCGCGGCGTTGATCTCCTCAACGGTCACTTTCTTGCCCAGAATGGCCACCAGTTCGGTAACGGAGCCCGTTTTAACCGGTACGCGCTGCGCGTGGCCTTTTAGTTTGCCGCTGAGCGCAGGGATCACCAGACCAATGGCTTTGGCGGCGCCGGTGGTATGCGGAATGATATTCTCTGCCGCCGCCCGCGAGGCACGAAGATCTTTCCCGCGCGGGCCATCCACCAGCGCCTGGGTACCGGTATAGGCGTGAATGGTGGTCATGGTGCCCACCTTAATTTCAAACGCGTCGTTCAGGGCTTTCGCCAGCGGGGCGAGGCAGTTGGTGGTGCAGGAGGCGACGGAGATGATGGTATCACCGGCGTCAATGGTGTCGTCGTTCACGCTGTAGACGATGGTTTTCATGTCGCCCGCAGGCGCAGAGATCAGCACCTTCTTCGCGCCCGCGTCCAGATGCGCCCGTGATTTTTCTTCAGACGTATAAAAACCGGTGCACTCCACGACGATATCCACACCGGCGGTTTTCCACGGAATATGCTTTGCCTCTTTTTCGGCATAGACCGCTATGGTTTTACCGTCAACGATCAGCGCATCCT
The DNA here is from genome assembly GCF_020567405.1 of Enterobacter sp. TCD1-1. Classification (NCBI taxonomy): domain Bacteria; kingdom Pseudomonadati; phylum Pseudomonadota; class Gammaproteobacteria; order Enterobacterales; family Enterobacteriaceae; genus Enterobacter; species Enterobacter sp. TCD1-1. The sequence continues at coordinate 1,311,221 of NZ_JAJCXF010000001.1, forward strand.
CGGTGAAATCCACGCTCCACGGGAAGCCACCGTAGTTGGAATCATGCCTGAGCAGGTAGGCCAGCACTTTGGGGGAGGTGAGGTCGTTGATGGCGACGACGGTATTACTGTCCTGGGTTTCAAGAAGGCGACGCAGAACAAGACGTCCGATGCGTCCAAAGCCGTTAATGCCAATTTTACTCATGGTGTTCTCCTGTAAACGTGTCGATGCGACAGTTTGAACTCATCCAGGCTTAGACCATCACGGGCAGGGCGGCAATTGAAGATGCTTCATGCGGGGGGAAGTATTTGAAAAACCATCCAGAAAAGTTAATGAATTTTTAAGGAAAGGGGATTATGTTGGCGCGGTAACTGTTTTTAATCGAGAAATCACATGCGCACTAAATATACAAGCCTGCAAATCGGCATCCACTGGCTGGTGTTTCTGTTAATCATCGTCGCCTACTGCGCGATGGAGTTCAGAGGTTTCTTCCCGCGCACCGCGCGTCCGGCGATCAATATGATCCACGTCTCATGCGGGATCGGTATTCTGGTGCTGATGGTGACGCGTCTGCTGGTTCGCCTGAAGTTCCGCGCGCCGCCGATTCAACCGAAGCCAAAAGCGATGGTGACGGGGATGTCTCATCTGGGGCATCTGGTAGTGTATCTGCTGTTTATTGCGCTGCCGCTGATTGGCATTGTGATGATGTATAACCGGGGCAGCGACTGGTTTGCCTTTGGCCTGGCGATGCCGCATGCGGCGGAGTCCAATTTTGACCTGGTGGATACGCTGAAGGCGTGGCACGAGACGCTGGCAAACCTGGGCTATTTTGTGATTGGCCTGCACGCGGCGGCGGCGCTGATGCATCACTACTTCTGGAAAGATAATACTCTTCTGCGCATGATGCCGAAAAAGCGTTCGTAGTCTTCTCGCCCGGCGGCGCTTCGCTTGCACGGGCCTACAAACGGCTCTGAATCGTAGGCCGGGATCGCTACGCGTCACCCGGCTTGTTTTTAACCCAGCAAAGCACGCTCTTCAACTGTTAATGCCAGCGCCTGGGTTGACCCCGTCTCAGACGACTTCACCGCCGCTTCCAGCACGGCCATCACCGCTAATGCCTCAACCGGGTGGACCGGATTGGTGATTTTCCCAAGCAGCGCGTCACGCACGTTGATGTAATACTGGCGCTGATCGCCTTTAGGGGTAGGGATCGTCTGCGATGCGCCGTCAGCGCCAAAGAACACCATACTGTCGCTGTCTTCGCCCCAGGCTTCACTCCCAGGGATAACCCCGGAGAGCAACTGTGCTTCCTGCTGATCGATTCTGGCCTTCACCACGCTGCCCTTGTCCCCGTGGACGGCAAAGCGCGCCGTACCGCCTGCCACCAGCATGCTGGCGTGCAGAATCACCTTATGCTCCGGATAGTTTAAGACCACGTGCGCCCAGTCGTTGATTTCTGCGCCGTCGCGCAGCGTCGCGATATTCCCCTGAACCGACTGCGGCAGACCAAAGAGCTGTAGCGTCTGGTCGATAAGATGGGGCCCCAGGTCAAACCACAGGCCACTCCCGGGGACATTCTGCTCGCGCCAGCGCACGCGCACTTCCGGGCGGAAGCGGTCGATATGCGACTCCAGGTGCTTAACCTTGCCGAGCGTGCCTTGCTCAATGACCTGCTTAATGCCGAGGAAATCGCTGTCCCAGCGGCGGTTGTGGAAGACAGAAAGCAGTCGCTGCTTTTCATCCGCCAGCGCAATCAGGTCGCGGGCTTCCTGCATGTCGAGGGTGAAAGGCTTATCCACGACCACGTGTTTACCTGCGTTCAGGGCCAGCGTCGCCAGCGGGGCGTGCGTGGCGTTGGGGGAGGCAATCACTACCAGGTCAACATCAGGATGCTGAATAGCCTCTTCAGGGGTGGCGACCACCTCTACGTCCGGCAGATCGCGTTTCACCTTCTCTTCATCACGAGAAGAGGCCACGGCCAGCTTAAGCCCGTCCACAGACTGGATTAACGGGGCATGGAAAGTTTTGCCCACAAATCCATACCCGATCAGCGCAATGTTAATTGTTCGAACTGTACTCATGAACTTCTCCACGTTAATTCGCGCACACCGTGACCTGCAATGCGCCAGGGTCCCCAAGCTCTGGCCAGGGACGATCTAAAAAGAGTTGTTGAATGTTAGATAACCCGGAAACCAGATACGGCTCGCAGCGGTTGACTTTCAGGTGGTCGGCAACAATCCAGTGCGCATGGCTTGCGTCAAGCATCGCGCGTTTAACCTCGGCATCCGCTTCTTTACCGGCGCTCAAACCGAGTTCAGCATGAATGGCGCACGCCCCGAGGATGGCGATATCTGCCCGATAGCGGGACAGCAAGGACAAGGTGGCGCTTCCGGCAAACAGGCGCTGCTTATGGTCCCATTTCCCGCCGAGCAGGATCAGTTCAACGTCTTCCCGGTCGCTAAAATGCTGGGCGATATCCAGCGACGTGGTAATGACGGTGAGCGGCCCGCGAAGAAAGGAGGCGACAGCCATCACCGTGCTGCCCGCATCCAGAAACAGGGTAGAACCCGCAGGAACCTGCTGTGCGACCTGTTTTCCCAGGCGCTGTTTGGTTTCCGGCAGCAGCGTATTGCGGCCCTGGCGATTCATGGCGGAAAGATTCAGCGCGATGGCCCCACCGTGGTTCTTCTGCGCCAGCCCCTGGTTTTCCAGGTCGGTCAGATCCCGACGGATGGTATCGGCTGAAACCTGCAGCTTTTCTGCCAGCTCGGTGATGCTGGCCTGGCCTTGCTCGCTCAGGATATCCAGAACGTGGCGTTGTCGTGCGGTTTTGTGCATCGGTCTGCGTTCCTGCAAAATGTCGCAATAGTTTGCATAATACAGCATTTTAACGCAGAGAAAAGGGCAACGTCGTTTTGATGTCGTGGAGAGGCGTGATGATTCAGATGCGTGATTATTAAAATTGTATTAACCAGGTATAAGTAAGCTGTTTTGAATGTTAACCACAATGTTATTGTTATGTTTTATTTAACGATTTGGGTTATGTAACCACTACACTCCTATTGTCTGGATTTTTATTCTGTTAAATGTTTCTAGTGTGGTTTTTGATTGCTTTAATTAGTTTATTAATAGCATTAAATTCTAATTTTGCTGGTTTGGCTACTTAAATTGACACTTCTTTGAAAATCTTTGTGTCTGACCCGCCCGGAAATTAACGCAAAAATGTGCAGGTAACCAATTAAGAATTTTCCTTAAATAACAGTCGGTTTATATGTTTCATCTGAAAGGTCATTTTAAGAGTTTTGTCCAGAAACCCCATCTTTTTTCTTAATTGTAACACCACATTAACATTGGGGGTGTAGTGGCTTATAACGCATTTTGTTATGCTGCTAACCACTTTAGGAAATAAGTAAATTCTTAATTTAAATAAGACGCAGGCAGATCTCATCTCCAGAGGAAATGGGTATGGGGAGTTTTACCTAAAATTCGGCAAGGATGCGAAAAAAGATATTTGTCTAATTATCTATACCTCTTTTTGGGTAATTGCTTCAGTGTCACTCAGAGTCAGGGAGATAAAAATGACGATATTGCGAAAGCCTATGTTACGTCGATTTACAGCAGCACTGGCATTCATTTCATTAGCCATAAATACGGCGTACGCCAATAGTAGTCAGGTGGGTATTGCCCCGGTTGCCACGACAACCTTAAAAGAAAGTATTCTTTTTGCTATCGATCGCGATCCGTCGATTAGTCAGCAGGCCGCGCAACTCGGTATTGGTCAGGCGCAAATAGATGAAGCGCGCAGCGGCTGGATGCCGCAAATATTGCTGAACGGCAGCACGGGCCATAGCCAGACCACCGATTCCAGCGGGTCGCTGAAGAATTCAGCCGCGTGGGGGCTGAGCCTGACGCAGCTGATATATGACTTTGGCAAGACCAATAACAGCATCAGCCAGTCTTCCGCCCAGCGCGATAGCTACCGCTACCAGCTGATGAGCACGCTCTCTGACGTGGCGGAAAAAACGGCGCTGAGCTATGTCGAGGTCAAACGCTATGCCGATCTGCTGCAGGCGGCAAAGGAGAACGTTCAGGCGCTAAAAAATGTTGAGCAGCTGGCAAAGCTGCGCGCCGACGCGGGCGTGAGCTCGACCTCCGATGAGCTCCAGACCCGCACGCGTATTGCCGGCATGCAGGCGACGGTCGCGCAGTATCACGCCGCCTTAAACAGCGCCCGCGCAAGGCTCGCGGTATTAACCGGAATGCAGGCCGATAACTTTTCGCCTGTACCCGCAAATCTCGCGGTTGAGCCTGATTCGCTCAACCGCATTGATTATTCGCTGATACCGGCGGTCATGGCCGCGCAAAACATGGAGCGCTCTGCCCAGTATGGCGTGGAAACGGCGAAGTCCCAGCACTGGCCGACCCTAAGCCTGAAGGGCGGACGTACCCGTTACGAGTCAGACAACCGTTCGTACTGGGACGACCAGATCCAGCTCAACATTGACGCACCGCTTTATCAGGGCGGCGCGGTCTCTGCACGCGTGCGGCAGGCTGAAGGGGCACGGGCCATGGCCTCCTCTCAGGTCGATCAGGCGCGTTTCGATGTCCTGCAAAAAGCCTCCGTCGCGCAGGCGGACTGGACCGGTGCACGGGGAAGAATGGAGGCCGGGAAACAGCAGCTGGAAAATGCCCTGCGCGCCCGTGATGTCTATAAAAATGAGTACACCCTTAGCAAGCGGAGCATTAACGATCTGCTCAGCGTTGAGCAGGATGTCTGGCAGGCCACCTCGGCGAAAATAATCGCTGAGTATGATGGCTGGAGTTCGGCAATTAATTATGCTTCCGCGGTTGATAATTTAATGCCGCTTATTGGAATAGAGAAAAACGCTGCCGCAAAACTACCCGATTTGAGTTAAAAAAAGACGCGTATTGTCGCGCAAAATAAGTCTGAAAATAATGGGTGTTTTTTCCCAGGGATAGCTACATCCGTCTGGTGGACATATCCACAGGAATCCGTACACCTGCAAGGAGAGAAATATGAGTAACATAAAGGTTGTTGATGTCATCATTCGCAAAACGGCGGAGAAAACGAAATTAACCGGCGAAGGGAATTTGTCGGTCTCTATTTCATCCCCGAGCGTGATTGAAATCCAGGGTTCTGCTCAGGATGTGGCGCGTTATGTCCGTCAGGGGAAAGACCTCCTCATTTATATGAAAGATGGCAGCGTGATTCGCTGCAATAACTATTTTGTTGAAGATCCTGAAACGCATACTCAGTCAGAGCTGGTATTCAACGATCGTCAGGAACTGACGCATATTTCTTTTGCCGATGCCGGGGAAGCATCAGGCGTGGCGGTGACCGAGTTAACCGCGCAGGCCACACCGATTAGCAGCATTCAACCTTTCCTGGAGCAGGAAAGCGTCTTAAGCGACGCGCCGTGGGGCTGGATTGCGGGAGCTGCATTAGGCGGCGGTGCCATCGGGGCGTTGCTGGCAAACGGCGGCGACGGCGATACTAAAACAAAAGTTATTGATAATACGAAAGAGGTGGAAAGCGCCACGCCAACCTTCCTGCTGTCGGATAAAGCGGGCGACAAGCAGGGCGTGCTGACAGCAAACGCGATCACGGACGACAACACGCCAACTTTTAGCGGTACCGGTCAGCCGGGCGCGACGATCCAGATCAAAGACAGCAGCGGCAGCACCATCGCCAGCGCCATGGTGAGTAAAGAGGGCACCTGGACGGTAAAATTACCGACCCAGACGGACGGGGAACACACCTGGTCGGTGGTGCAGATCGACGGCAGTAAGACTACCGATGCGGGCAATATCACCGTAACGGTCTCGACCGCCGAGGCCGCCATTACGCTGGCCACCACGGCGGGCGATAACGTGCTTAACGCCAGCGAGCAATCCGCAGGCTTTACGCTCTCCGGCGCCAGCAAGAATCTGGCGCAGGGCACCGAACTTACCGTGACGCTAAACGGTAAAACCTACGCGGCCGTGGTGGGCGCTGACGGGACGTGGAGCGTTAACGTACCCGCGGCCGACGCGCAGGCGCTGGGCGATGGCACCTGGACGGTCAACGTCAGCGGCAAAGACGCGGCGGGTAACACCGTGAGCGGCAGCCAGACAATCGGCGTGGATACCGTCGCGCCAACCCTCTCTGTCGATACCCTCGCGCAGGACAACATCATTAATGCCGCCGAGCACAGCCAGCCGCTGACGCTGACCGGCAAAACGAATGCGGAAGCCGGTCAGATCGTCACGGTCACGCTGAACGGTAAAAACTACAACGCCACGGTGGGCAGCGACGGCACCTGGTCCGTCACGCTTGCGGCGGGCGATGTGCAGGCGCTCAGCGAGGGCAATCACACCCTGACGGTGAACGTCAGCGACAAAGCGGGCAACGGCTCATCTGTCACCGCCGATTTTGCGGTGGATACCACCGCGCCGGTCGTTACCATTGATACCGTGGCGGGCGACGATATTCTCAATACCAGCGAGCAGGGCCAGGCGCAGATCATCTCCGGGCAGGCAAACGGCGCCGCCGCGGGGGATGTGGTCACCGTGACCGTTGGCGGCCAGTCCTTCACCGGCGTGGTGCTGGCGGACGGCACCTGGAGCGTAGGCGTTCCGGCGTCCGTGCTGGGCGCGCTGGGGGAAGGTAACCATACGATTTCAGTTTCCGTGACCGACGCGGCAGGCAACACCGGCAGCGCCACACACGGCATTACGCTGAGCGGCAACCCGCCAGAATTTACGATTGATACCATCAGCCAGGACAACGTGTTGAATGCTCAGGAGGCAATGCAGCCGCTGAGCCTGACCGGCACCAGCAACCTGCCTGACGGCAGCGCCATCACCGTGACGTTGAACAACGTCAGCTATCAGGCCACCGTTGAAAACGGCATCTGGGCGGTCCAGGTGCCGGTTTCCGACGTCCTGAATCTGGCGAACACCCTTTACACCGTCAGCGTCAGCGGTACTGACAGCGTGGGTAACAGCGGCTCTGCCGCGGCGACGCTGCTGGTGGATACCGTGCTGCCGCAGGTGATCATCAACACCTTTGCGGGCGACAACCTGGTCAATAACGCCGAAGCGGGTGTCGATCAAACCCTCAGCGGTCGCGTTACCGGCGCGGCGGCGGGCGATACCGTTTCTGTCACCGTGGGCGGCAAGAGCTACACCGCCACGGTGGGCAGCGATCTGACCTGGAGCGTGAAAATCCCGTCAGCGGATCTTCAGGCGTTCGGCGACGGCGATTTAACCTTCACCGCGTCGGTGACCAATTCGCACGGCAATACCGGTACCGGCGAGCGCGATATCAACATCAACGCACAGCTGCCGGGCCTGCGTGTGAACACCATTTCCGGCGATGACGTGGTCAACGCCATTGAGCAGCAGCAGGATCTGACCGTCACCGGCTCCAGCACCCATCTGGCTGCCGGCACGCAGATTACCGTCACCATCAATAACGTTGAGTACGTTACCGCGGTGAACGCCAGCGGCCACTGGCAGATCGGCGTCCCGGCCGCGGACCTGCAGGCCTGGACGGCGGGAGAGGTGACGGTAAGCGTCAGCGCTGAAGATGCCTGGGGCAATACCGTTGCGGCTGAACACCCGATTGAACTCGATCTGAATGCCGTGGCGGTCACCATTGATACCGTCTCCGGCGACGACCTGCTGAATGCGGCAGAAAAAGGCGCCGATTTAACCCTTTCCGGCCAGACGCAGGGCGTGGAGGCGGGGCAGACCGTGGTGGTGAAATTCGCCGATCAGACCTTTACCGCACAGGTGCAGCAGGACGGCTCCTGGAGCCTGACCGTGCCTGCCAGCGCCATGGAACCCCTGGTCGACGGGCGCGCGCAGGTGAGCGTCAGCGTCACGAACGTCAACGGCAACAGTGCCGACGCGTCGCGCGTGGTCATGGTGGATACGCTGCCGCCAGCGATTACGCTCGATAATCTGACCGCCGACAACATCATCAACGCGGCTGAGGCGCAGCAGGATTTAGCCTTGCGCGGCACCAGCAGTGCGGAAGCCGGCCAGACGGTCACCGTGACGCTGAACGGTAAAACGTATCAGACCACGGTCCAGACGGACGGTACCTGGCAGCTGATCGTTCCGGCGGCTGATGTCGGCGCCCTCAACGATGGCATCGTGACCGTGACGGCCACCGTGAGCGACGTGGCGGGCAACAGCAGCAGCGCCGACCGCGTGGGTCTGGTGGACGCGACCGTGCCGCAGGTGACCATTAACGACTTTGTCACCGACACTAACACCATTAACCAGCTCGCCCATTCACAGGCGCAGATCCTGAGCGGCTCCGTCACCGGTGCGGCGGCGGGCGACCTTGTGACCATTACCATTAACAGCGTCGATTACACCACCGTGGTGGATGCGGCGGGCAACTGGAGCCTTGGCCTGCCGGCGTCCGTCGTGCAGGGGCTGACGGACGGCACCTGGACCATCGACGTCTCCGTGACCGACAGGTCCGGCAATACCGGAAGCACTTCGCTGGACGTGGTGGTGAATACCGTGACGCCTGTCATCGGTATCAACACGCTGGCGGCAGACGACGTGATTAACGCGACCGAGAAAGGCGAAGATCTGCAGATTTCCGGCACCAGCAACCAGCCGGAAGGCTCGACCATTACGGTGACCCTGAACGGCATACACTATACGGCCACCGCTGACGCCAGCGGCAACTGGAGCCTGACCGTTCCAGCGGCAAACGTCTCGGCGCTGGGCGAGGCGAATTACACCGTGACGGCGAGCGTCACCGATAGCGTAGGCAACAGCGCCTCAACCTCGCACGATGTGCTGGTGGACAGCTCGCTGCCGGTGGTAACGATCAACACGCTGGCGGGCGACAATATCGTTAACGCGGCGGAAGTGGCGGCGGGGCAAACCCTGTCCGGTAAGGTGACGAACGCGGCGGCAGGTGACACTGTCACGATTATCCTCGGCGGTCAGACATACACGGCAACCGTGCAGGACGATCTCACCTGGAGCCTGCCGTTAACGGAGAGTCAGTTCACCGCGCTCGGCAATGGCGATCTCACCGTATCGGCCAGCGTGACCAACGGCCACGGCAATACCGGCTCTTCTTCTCTCGACTTCACCATCGACGCCCAGCTTCCGGGGCTGCGTATTGATACGGTCGCAGGCGACGACGTGATTAACGTGATTGAACACGCGCAGAACCTCATTGTGTCCGGCACCAGCACCGATCTGGCGGCGGGCAGCGCCGTGACCGTGACCATCAACGGCAAAGCGTATTCCGCAACGGTGCTGGCAGACGGTACCTGGCAGGCGGCGGTACCGGCGGCGGACGTGTCCCAGTGGGCAGATGGCTCGCTGGATATCAAGGCAAGCGCGCAAGATGCCTCCGGCAACCCGGTAACCATCGGGACCGTCGTGGACGTCGATCTCGCGCCGGTCGCCATCACCATCAGCAGCGTGACCGACGACAACGTGCTTAACGCGGCGGAAAAAGGCCAGGATCTGGTGCTGTCCGGTACGACATCCAACGTTGAAGCGGGCCAGACCGTCACCATCACCTTCGCAGGGAAAACGTATACCACGACGGTGGATAGCAACGGTGACTGGACCTGGACCGTTCCGGCTGCCGATCTGAGCGGCCTGAAAGAGGGTGACGCCAGCGTGCAGGTCAGCGTCACCAACGTGAACGGCAACGCGGTTTCTTCGGCGCAGGCATTCAGCGTTGACACCACCGCGCCGACGGTGACCATTAACACCATCAGCGGCGATAACATGCTGAATGCGGCTGAGGCGGCGCAGGATCTGACCCTGAGCGGGACGTCTACGGCCGAAGCAGGCCAGACGGTCACCGTGATCTTCAACGGCAATCAGTACAGCGCGCAGGTGCAGGCGGACGGCAGCTGGACGCTCGACGTGCCTGCGGCGGATCTGGCAGGCATTACCGACGGCAACGCGGCGGTCACGGCGACCGTGTCCGATAAAGCAGGTAACCCGGCCAGCGCGGGATCCTCGGTGCTGGTGGACACCACCGTGCCGCAGATCACCTTCAACATCGTTGCCGGCGACGACATCGTGAATATTGCCGAGCACGGCCAGGCGCTGATCGTCTCCGGTAAGGTGACGGGCGCGCAGGCGGGCGACGTGATTACCGTGACCCTGAACGGTAAAGACTACACCGCCATGCTGGACGCGTCCGGCAGCTGGAGCGTGGGCGTTCCGGCGGCGGACGTGGGCGCGCTGGTCAACGGTGACCAGACGATCTCCGCGACCCTCACCGACAAAGCCGGTAACAGCGCCACTGCGACGCACGACTTTGACGTCTCCCTGACCGCGCCGGTCATTGCCATCAATACCCTGGCGGTTGACGACGTGATCAACGCGACCGAGAAAGGCCAGGATCTGCAGGTATCCGGCACCAGTAACCAGCCGGACGGAACGACCATTACGGTGACCCTGAACGGAATCAGCTATACGGCCACCACCGACGCGAGCGGGAACTGGAGCGTGACCGTTCCGGCGGCAAACGTCTCGGCGCTGGGCGAAGCGAGCTACGTCGTGACGGCGAGCGTGACTGACGCCGCGGGCAACAGCGCGAGCACCGGCCACAGCGTGCTGGTCGACAGCGCGCTGCCGCAGGTCACCATCAACCCGGTCGCCACGGATGATGTCATTAACGCAGCGGAAGTGGCTGCCGGACAGACCCTGAGCGGGAAAGTGAGCGGTGCGGCGAGCGGTGACACTGTCACCATTTCCATTGGCGGCAATACCTATACCGCGACGGTTCAGGACGATCTGAGCTGGTCGGTTAACGTGCCGTCCTCAGTCTTAACCGCCATCGGTAACGGCGATCTGACAGTGTCAGCCAGCGTCACCAACGGCCACGGCAACACCGGCACCGGCGAGCGCGACATCAGCATCGACGCAAACCTGCCGGGCCTGCGCGTCGATACCGTGGCAGGCGACGATGTGATCAATAGCATTGAGCACGCTCAAAACCTGATTATCACCGGCTCCAGCGACGGTCTGGCAACGGGCGCGGCGCTGACCGTCACCGTCAACGGCAAAACCTACGCCGCCACCGTACTGGCGGACGGCACCTGGACGGCGGCCATTCCGGCGGCAGACGTCAGCGCACTGGCTGCGGGCACGGTCACCGTGACCGTGGAGGGGCAAAGCACCGCGGGGAATCCGGTGACCATCAGCCATGACGTGAAGGTGGATCTGGCGGCAGTCGCCATCAGCATTAACCCGATTGCCTCTGACGACGTGATTAACGCGGCGGAGAAAGGCGCGGACCTGGTGCTGTCTGGCTCCACCACCAACGTGGAAGAAAACCAGACCGTTACCATCACCTTCGGCGGCAAGTCGTACACCGCGACGGTCGATGCCGACGGCAACTGGACGGCTACCGTACCGTCTGCCGACGTGGGCAGCCTGAAGGACGGCGACGCCAGCGTGCAGGTGAGCGTGACCAACGTGAACGGCAACAGCGCCTCGGCGGGCCGCGAGTACAGCGTGGACGCGACCGCGCCGACGGTGTCTATTGAAATCATCAGCGACAACAACATCATCAATGCGGCCGAAGCGCAGCAGGATCTGGTGATTAACGGCGTCACCAACGCCGAAGCGGGCCAGACCGTCACCGTGACCCTGAACGGCGTGGACTATACCACCACCGTGCAGGCCAACGGCAGCTGGAGCGTGACCGTGCCGTCCGCGGATCTTAGCGGTATTACCGACGGGAACTACACCGTCAGCGCCGCCGTATCGGACAAAGCGGGCAACCCTGCCTCCGCGGGTCGCGACGTGCTGGTGGATACCACCGTTCCACAGTTGACCATTCACACCGTGTCCGACGACGACGTGATCAACAGCGCCGAGCATGCGCAGGCCCTGATTGTCACCGGTTCCGTGACGGGTGCGGCGGCGGGCGACGTGGTCACGGTCACCCTCAACGGCAAATCGTACACCGCCACCCTGGACGCCTCCGGCAACTGGAGCGTGGGCGTGCCTGCGGCGGACGTCACCGCGCTGGCCGCCGGGGATTACACCATTACCGCAGCGCTGACCGATAAAGCGGGCAACAGCAACAGCGCCACGCACGGCGTGGCGGTGAACCTGACCGCGCCGGGGCTGACCATTGACACCGTTTCCGGTGACGATGTGATCAATAACACCGAGAAAACCCAGGATCTGACTCTCTCCGGTACGGCTTCCGGCCTGGCGGCAGGCGCGGTGGTGACCGTGATGCTGAACGGCAAAGCGTACAGCGCGCAGGTGGACGATAACGGAAAATGGACCACCACCGTTCCGGCGAGCGAAGTCGGTCAGCTGGGCGAGGCGCTTTACACCGTCACCGCCTCGGCGACGGACAGCGTCGGTAACAGCACCAGCGCGTCGCACACCGTAAACGTGGAGTCCGTTCTGCCGGGCGTGATCGTCAACACCATTGCGGGGGACGACGTCATTAACGCGGCGGAGCTGGCAGCCGGCCAGACCATCAGCGGTAAGGTGGTGAATGCCGAAGCGGGCAACACCGTGACCGTGACCATTGGCGGCAACAGCTACACCGCAACGGTGCAGAACGATCTCACCTGGTCCGTCGATGTGCCTGAATCTGTGCTGACGGCGCTGGGCAACGGCGATTTGACGGTGACCGCCAGCGTGACCAACGGCGTCGGCAACAGCGGATCCGCTGAGCGCGATATCACGATCGACGCTAACCTGCCGGGCCTGCGCGTGGATACCGTGGCGGGCGACGACGTGATCAACAGTATCGAGCACGGGCAGAATCTGATTGTGACCGGATCCAGCGATGGCCTGACCGCAGGTACCACCTTGACCGTCACCGTCAACGGCAAAACCTACCCGGCCACCGTGCTGGCGGACGGCACCTGGCGCGCGGCGATCCCGGCTGCGGACGTGGGTGCCCTGGCGGCAGGCACGGTCACCGTGACCGTGACAGGCCAGAGCAGCGCCGGTAATCCGGTCTCCATCAGCCATGATGTGACGGTGGACCTGGCGACCGTTGCCATCAGCATCGATGCGATTGCCGCCGACGACGTGATTAATGCCGCCGAGAAGGGCGCGGATCTGGTGCTCTCCGGGGCGACCTCAAACGTTGAGGAAAACCAGACCGTTACCATCATCTTCGGCGGCAAGAGCTACACCGCGACCGTAGGTGCCGACGGCAAATGGACGACCACGGTGCCAGCCGCCGACCTGGCGGGTCTGAAAGACGGCGACGCCAGCGTGCAGGTGAGCGTCACCAACGTCAACGGCAACAGCGCCTCGGCGGGCCGCGAGTACAGCGTGGATGCGACCGCGCCGAGCGTGACCATTAACACCCCGGCGACGGACGACATCCTTAATGCCGCCGAAGCGAAGAGCGATCTGACCGTGTCCGGTACCAGTACCGCCGAAGCGGGCCAGACGGTCACCGTATCGCTGAACGGCAAAGACTACACCACCACCGTCAGCGCGGATGGCAGCTGGACGCTGAACATTCCGGCGGCCGATCTGGCAGGATTAACCGACGGCAGCGTCACCGTGACCGCAAGCGTCAGCGACAAGGCGGGTAACCCGGCGTCCGTGGACCACAACCTGACGGTGGATGTGACCGTTCCTGCGGTCACTATCAACACCATCGCGGGTGACGATGTGATTAACGTGGCTGAACACAGTCAGGCACACGTTATCAGCGGCACCGCCACCGGCGCGGCAGCGGGCGATAAGGTGACCGTCACCATCGGCGGCCAGACTTACACTACCGTGCTGGACGCGGCGGGGAACTGGAGCGTGGGCGTACCGGCCAGCGTCATTTCCGGCCTCAGCGACGGCACCGTGACCGTCACGGCGTCGGTCACCGACGCGGCGGGCAACACCGGCACCGGCAGCCATAACGTGACCGTCGATACCGGTCTGCCGTCCGTGGCCTTCAACGCCATCAGCGACGATAACGTGCTGAACGCGGTGGAAAAAGGTCTGGACCTGAGCGTCAGTGGCACCAGCGCCAACCTGGCGGAAGGCACCGTGGTGACCGTGACCCTGAACGGCAAAAACTACACGGCGACGACTGCGGCAGACGGTACCTGGAGCCTGACGGTTCCGGCGGCGGATCTGGCCGGTCTGGGTCAGGCCAACTACACCCTGAACGCGACCGCCACCAACGGGGTGGGCAACAGCGTCAGCAACACCGCGAACCTGCTGGTAGACACCGCGCTGCCAACGGTCACCATCAACACCGTGGCGGGCGATAACGTCATTAATGCGGCGGAAGTGGCCTCAGGCCAGACCCTGAGCGGCAAGGTAACGAACGCGGAAGCGGGCAATACCGTCACCGTGACCATTGGCGGCAACAGCTACACCGCAACGGTGCAGAACGACCTGACCTGGTCCGTCAACGTGCCGTCTGACGTGCTGACCGCGCTGGGCAACGGCAGCCTGAGCGTGACGGCGACCGTCACCAACGGCCACGGCAACACCGGCACCGGCGAGCGCGAGATCGCGATCGACGCTAACCTGCCGGGCCTGCGCGTCGATACCGTCGCGGGCGACAACGTGGTCAACAGCATTGAGCATGCGCAGAATCTCATTGTCACCGGCTCCAGCGACGGGCTGGCACCGGGCACGGCGCTGACCGTCACCATCAACGGCAAAGACTATGCGGCCACGGTGCTGGCGGACGGCACCTGGAGCGCGGCGATCCCGGCTGCTGACGTGAGCGCGTGGCCGGAAGGCACCGTCAAAATCAGCGTCACTGGCGACAGCGCTGCGGGCAATCCGATTAACATCAGCCACGATGTGACGGTAGATCTGGCGACCATTGCCATCAGCATCAATGCGATTGCCACCGACGACGTGATTAACGCGGCGGAGAAGGGCGCGGATCTGGTGCTGTCCGGTGCGACCATCAACGTGGAAGCCGGGCAGACCGTGACCATCAGCCTGAACGGCAAAATCTACACCACCACGGTGGACGACAGCGGCAACTGGAGCTGGACCGTACCGTCTGCGGATCTGGCTGGCCTGAAGGACGGCGATGCCAGCGTGCAGGTGAGCGTCACCAACGTGAACGGCAACAGCGCCTCGGCGGGCCGCGAGTACAGCGTGGATGCGACCGCACCGAGCGTGACCATCAACACTCTGGCGACGGACGACATTCTTAATGCCGCCGAAGCGAATAGCGAACTGACCGTGTCCGGCAGCAGCTCTGCCGAAGCGGGCCAGACGGTGACCGTGTCGCTGAACGGCAAAGACTACACCACCACCGTCAGCGCGGACGGCAGCTGGACGCTGAACGTCCCGGCGGCCGATGTAGCGGCCCTGACGGACGGCAGTGTGACCGTGACCGCAAGCGTCAGCGACAAGGCGGGTAACCCGGTGTCCGTTGATCACAACCTGACGGTGGACGTCACCGTTCCGGCGGTGACCATCAATACCGTGGCGGGTGACGATGTCATTAACCTCGCAGAACACAGCCAGGCGCACATCATCAGCGGCACCGCCACCGGCGCGGCAGCAGGCGATAAGGTGACCGTCACCATCGGCGGCCAGACGTACACCACCGTGCTGGACGCGGCGGGTAACTGGATCGTGGGCGTACCGGCCAGCGTGATTTCCGGCCTCAGCGACGGCACCGTGACCGTGACTGCGTCCGTCACAGACGCGGCGGGCAACACCGGCACCGGCACGCATAGCGTGACCGTCGATACCGGCCTGCCGTCCGTGGCCTTCAACGCCATCAGCGGTGACAACGTGCTGAATGCGGTGGAGAAAGGTCAGGATCTGAGCGTGAGCGGCACCAGTGCCAACCTGGCGGAAGGCACCGTGGTGACCGTGACCCTGAACGGCAAAAACTACACGGCGACGACCGCGGCAGACGGAAGCTGGAGCCTGACGGTCCCGGCGGCGGATCTGGCGAGCCTGGGCGAAGCCAACTACACCCTGAGCGCGGCCGCGACCAACGGCGTGGGCAACAGCGTGAGTAACACCGCGAATCTGGAGGTGGATACCGCGCTGCCGGGCGTCACCATCAACACCATCGCGGGCGATAACGTTATCAACGCGGCGGAAGTGGCCGCGGGCCAGACCCTCAGCGGCAAGGTAACGAACGCGGAAGCGGGCAATACCGTCACCGTGACCATTGGCGGCAACACCTACACTGCGACGGTGCAGAACGATCTGACCTGGTCCGTGAACGTGCCGGAGTCCGTCCTGACGGCGCTGGGCAATGGCGATTTGACCGTGTCAGCAACCGTCACCAACGGCCATGGCAACACCGGGACCGGCGAGCGCGAGATCGCGATCGACGCTAACCTGCCGGGCCTGCGCGTTGATACGGTAGCGGGCGACGATGTGATTAACAGCATCGAGCATACTCAAAACCTGATCGTCTCCGGCACCAGCGACGGGCTGGCGGCAGGCACAACGCTCACCGTGACCGTCAATGGCAAAACCTATGCGGCCTCCGTGCTGGCAGACGGTTCCTGGAGCGCGGCGATACCGGCGGCAGACGTCGCGGCCTTCGCAGCAGGTACGGTCACCGTGACCGTTGCAGGCCAGAGCGCGGCGGGCAACCCGGTGACCATCAGCCATGACGTGTCCGTCGATCTGGCGGCGGTGGCTATCAGCATCGATGCGATTGCCACCGACGACGTGATTAACGCGGCGGAGAAAGGCGCGGATCTGGTGCTCTCCGGCAGCACCTCGAACGTGGAGGAAAACCAGACCGTTACGGTTACCTTCGGCGGCAAGACGTACACCGCGAAGGTGGATGCTGACGGTAACTGGACGGCCACCGTGCCGTCTGCGGATCTCGCGGGCCTGAAAGACGGTGACGCCAGCGTGCAGGTGAGTGTCACCAACGCGCACGGCAACAGCGCGTCGGCGGGCCGGGAGTACAGCGTGGACGCGACTGCGCCAACCGTGACCATTGATACGGTCGCAGGCGATAACGTGATTAACGGCAGCGAAGCGGCTGCGGGCGTTGCCATCTCCGGTACCACCACGGCGGAAGCCGGGCAGACGGTCACCGTGACGCTGGGCGGGAAGAGCTATACCGCGCAGGTGCAGCAGGGCGGCGTCTGGAGCGTGAACGTTCCGGGCAGCGATCTGACCGCACTGGCGGATAGCGGCTACACCGTGCAGGTGAGCGTGAGCGACGCGGCGGGGAACCCGGGCAGCGCGGGTAAGACGATTACGCTTGATACCACGCCGCCGACCATCAGCTTTAACGTGGTGGCGGGCGATGACGTGATTAACAGCGTGGAGCACGGCCAGGCACAGATCGTCAGCGGGTCGGCAACCGGCGCGAGCGTCGGCGATAAAGTGGTTATCACCCTCGGTTCGCACCAGTACACCACTACCGTTGACGCCAGCGGCAACTGGAGCGTGGGCGTTCCGGCCAGCGTGATTTCCGCGCTGACCGACGGCACCGTGACCCTCAGCGCGACCATTACCGACAGCGCGGGTAACAGCAGCACCCAGACCCATGACGTGGTGGTCAACACCGCCTCCGTGGCGCTGACGGTGAACACCGTTAGCGGTGACGACGTCATCAACGCGGCTGAAGCCGGTTCGTCACTGGTGATTAACGGCTCCAGCGCGCAGTTCGCCAGCGGGACTCAGGTCACCGTGACCCTGAACGGCAAGACCTATACCGCCACGATTCAGAACGACGGCACCTGGACGACCACCGTACCGGCCGCCGACGTGGGCGCCCTGGCCGATGGCGCACGCTATCAGGTGTCCGTATCGGCACAGGACAGCGCGGGCAACAGCGCGTCGGCAACGCACGGCATCAGCGTGGATACTACTGCGCCGGTGGTGAGCATTGGGACGCTGTCGGTTGACGACATGCTGAACGCCGCGGAAGCGCAGCAGCCGCTGACCGTGCACGGATCTTCCAGCGCGGAGGCGGGTCAGACCGTTACCGTGACGCTGGGAGGCAAAACCTACACTGCGCTTGTCGGCAGCGACGGCACCTGGACGCTCGACGTGCCGGCAGCCGACCTGGCCGCCCTGAGCCAGGGCGCGCTGACGGTCACTGCCTCGGTCAACGATAAAGCGGGTAATAACGGCCAGACCACGCACACCTTAACGGTAGACACCGTTGCGCCAACCGTGACCATCAGCACTGTGGCCGATGACGATATCGTCAACAACGCGGAGCAGCTGGCGGGCCAGACCATCCGCGGCACTACCACGGCGGAACAGGGCCAGACGGTGACCGTCTCCTTCAACGGGCACAGCTATCAGGCGACCGTCGGGGCAGACGGATCGTGGTCGGTCTTCGTGCCGGGCCGTGATTTCCTCGGCCTGAGCGACGGGGAGTACACCATCACCGCGTCGGTGAGCGACAAGGCGGGCAACCCGGGCAGCGCAACGCACGACGTGACGCTGAACGGCGATGTTCCAACCATCACCATTAACACCTTTGCGCAGGACGACATCGTCAACGCCGCCGAGCACGGCACGCCGCTGGTCATTAGCGGCACCACCGATGCGCCGGCAGGCCAGACGGTGACCATCACGCTGAACGGTAAAACCTATGCGGCTACCGTCCAGAATGACGGTACCTGGAGCTACACGGTGGGAAGCGCTGACGTGACCGCGCTGGCAGACGGCGGCTCGTACGTGATTAACGCGCAGGTCAGCAATACCATCGGCAACAGCGCCAGCGATAACCATACCGTCACGGTCGATCTGACCGCGCCGTCGATGGGGATCGCTATTGATTCGCTGCAAAACGACACCGGCCTGAGCGCAACGGATTTCATCACCAACGACAGCCAGGTCGTCGTCAACGGCTCGCTGACCGCGCAGCTCGGCAATAACGAGAAGGCGCAGATCAGCCTCGACGGCGGCGTCACCTGGATTGACCTGACCGTGACCGGCACCACCTGGCGCTACGCCGATGGCCGCACCCTGACGGACGGGACGTATCAGTACCAGGTCCGCGTGATTGATAACGCAGGCAACGTGGGGGCCACGGACAGCCAGGACGTGTTGATTGACCTGACGAAGCCTGCGGCAACCACCATTACCGTGGATTCCATTACGCAGGATACCGGCCTGTCCGGCAGCGACTTTATCACCAGCGACAACCAGATCAGCCTGAAAGGGACGCTGGGCGCGGCGCTGGGCAGCGGCGACCACGCGCAGATCAGCCTTGACGGGGGCGTCACCTGGACCGACGTCAGCGTCAGCGGCCTGAGCTGGACGTATGTCGATGGCCGCACGCTGACCGACGGGGATTACAACTACCAGCTGCGCGTGATTGACGATGCGGGCAACATCAGCGCCACCGCCTCTCAGGTGGTGACCATTGATACCGTTGCGCCGGACGCCAGCAAAACGATCGCCATCGACAGCATCAGCGACGATACCGGCCTGAGCAGCAGCGACTTTATCACTCGCGACACGTCCCTGACGTTGCACGGCTCGCTCGGCGCGACGCTGGCCGACGGCGAATACGCCCAGATCAGCATCGACGGCGGCGTCACCTGGCAGAACGTGATCGTCACCGGCAACAGCTGGTACTACGTCGATAGCCGCACGCTGGGTAACCAGACCTATGACTACTACGTCCGCGTGGTGGATGCCGCCGGTAACGTGGGGGCCAGCGCCCATCAGCAGGTGACCGTCGATACGGTCGCCCCGGATGCGGCGATTACGGTGACCGTGGATAACATCACCGTCGATACCGGCTTCGACAATAACGACTTCCTGACCAGTTCGACCTCGTACACGCTGCACGGAACGCTCGGCGCAGAACTCGGCGCGGGTGAATTCGTGCAGGTGAGCATGGACGGCGGCACGACCTGGGTATACGCCACCGTCAGCGGGACGCAGTGGAGCTACAGCGACACGCGTACCCTGACCGACGGCAGCCATAACTACCAGGTGCGGGTCGTTGATCTGGCGGGTAACGTTGGGGCCACCACCTCGCAGGCGGTGACGGTGGATACGCAGGCGCCGCAGTACGGCGTCACCATCGACAGCATCAGCGAAGATACCGGCCAGTCCGGCAGTGATTTCATCACCATGGACACCACGCTGACCATCAACGGTTCGCTGGGCAGCGCGCTGGCCAGCGACGAGCGCGTACAGATCAGCCTCGACGGCGGGAATACCTGGCTCGATACCACGGTCACCAACCAGCGCTGGAGCTACACCGATACTCGCGATCTGCCTGACGGGGACTACACCTACCAGGTGCGGATTATCGACCAGGCGGGCAACGTGGGTTCCACCGCGTCTCAGGTCGTCACGGTAGACACCACGCCGCCGACCACGGTTGGCACGGTTGTGAGCTACACCGACGGCGAAGGCGAGCGTCAGGGCACCTTTGGCAGCGCGGTGGCAACGGACGATAACTCGCCGCTGATCAACGGGACGCTTAACCGCGCCCCGGATGACGGCGAGATCGTGCAGCTTTACCGTGACGGGGTCCTGCTCGGCCAGGTGACCATGAACGGCAGCGCAAGCTGGTCCTTCCAGGACAACGGCCTGAGCGACGGGAATCACACCTACATCGTGCGCGTCACCGACAGGGCCGGAAACTACACGGAATCCGACGGCTTCGTGCTGAACGTTGATACCAGCATCCCGACCACCACGGCGGCGATTACCGCGCAGACCACGTCTGATACCACGCCGATCGTCACCGGTACCGTCTCCGCTGACCTGGTGAACGGTGAATATCTGGTGGTGACGGTGAACGGCAAAACCTACACCTCGCAGACCGGCGGTGCGGTGGTGGTCGACCCGGATCACAACACCTGGTATCTGCAGATCCCGGACGGCGATGCGCTGGGCGTGGCGAGCTACAGCGTGACCGCGCAGGTGAAGAGCAGCGCGGGTAACGGCAATACCACGGGTACGGCGACCGGCAGCCTGGTGATTGATACCACCTCGGTGAACACCGACTGGGCAACCACGGCGGGGAACAGCAACAACTCCACCATGACCCTCGGCATGAACAGCAGCGGTCTGTGGAATATCATCGCTAACGGCCAGTCTTACTCCAGCAGCGATAGCTCGACCTATGCCGGCAATACGCTGACTAACACCCGTAACTACTACGTGGTGAGCCAGACCGCCGCCGACTTTGACCGTAACGGCACGCAGGACATTTTCGCCACGGAGACCACCTACTCAGGATCCACGCAGGTGATGTGGACCTACGATGGCAGCACCTATAACGCCAGTCAGCTGGCAATGGGGACCACCATCTGGTACGGCGGCGTCATTGCCTACGATAAAACCGGGGATGGTTATCTGGATCTGGCGTACGGTGACTCCGGCGCGGACTCCATTACCTATCTGATCAACAACAACGGGGTACTCTCGCCTGACGGCACCTACGGTGGCGCGGGGTTCTGGGGACAGTTCACCACCATGCGTGAAATCTCCGGCGTCGATATTAACAATGACGGCACCGTGGATGTGGTTCAGCACACCAACCGCAGCGGCGCGTACTCGTTAACCGTGATCAACAACAACGGCAACGGGACGTTATCCATCGGTCAGAACCTGACTAACGTGTTTGTGGCAAACGCCTCGAATACCACCACGGCGGCGTCCATGACGTGGGCAGACTTCAACGGCGATGGCTACATGGATCTGTACCTGGGCAGCAGCTACAACAACAACGGCGGGGTGATCTACTACAACGACGGCACCGGGAAGCTCTCGGCCACCAAGAGCGCGGTCGAGGCGTCTAACGCAGCGGCGGGCTATCTGTCGGTGGCGGTGGACTGGAACGGTGACGGGCAGATGGACATCGTCAAGCTCAGCACCTACGGCGGCTCGCAGACGGCGACCCTGTTCACCAACAACGGCTACGGCTCCACCTGGACCTCAAGCCAACTGGCGTCCGGCATTGCTTACGCCACCGGCGTGGCGGCAGTGGACTACAACTGGGACGGCGCGCAGGATCTGCTGGTCTCTCAGCAGAACGGCAAGGTGGTGCTGGTGCAAAACAGCAAAACCATTGCTGACGGCACCGCGATGCATCTGCACATTGTCGACAGCGAGGGCATCAACGCCTACTACGGCAATACAGTCAACCTGTACAACGCCGCGGGCGTGCTGGTGGCCTCGCAGATCATCAACGCCCAGTCCGGTATCGGGTCGAACGATACGTCCGCGCTGGTGAGTTTCTACGGGCTGGATCCGAATGAAACCTATTCGGCCGAGATCCTGAAGATCACCAACGGCGTGTCGGATAACGTCACCTGGAGCGGCCTGGAGACGGGCAACGGCAAAGAGGGCTACGTCCTGACGGCCGAAGCGGCCACCGGCGGCCACAGCGGAACCATTACCGGGACCGGGTATAACGACACCTTTATCGCAGAGCAGGGTACCTATACCTACAACGGTTCCGGCGGCTGGACTACCCATTCCGACCATGACACCTGGAGCAACACCGGTGGGATGGACGTGGTGGATTACCGCAATGCGACCTCTGGCGTGACCGTTGACCTGCGCCTCTCAACCGCGCAGGACACCGGCTTCGGCACCACGCGTCTGCTGAACATTGAAGGGATTAACGGCTCGGATTACGACGACGTCATCACCGGCAACAGCGGTGATAACCGGTTCGAAGGCCGCGGCGGAAATGACACCTTCAACATCGGCAGCGGCGGTCACGATACGCTGCTCTACAAGCTGATCAACGCCTCGGATGCCACGGGCGGTAACGGTCACGACGTGGTGAACGGCTTTACGGTCGGCACCTGGGAAGGGACGGCGGACACGGATCGTATTGACCTGCGCGATCTGCTTTCCGGCAGCGGCTATACCGGCACGGGCTCGGCGAGCTACGTGAACGGCGTGGCCACGCTGGACAGCAGCGCGGGCAATATCAGCGACTACATCCGCGTGGTGCAGAACGGCAGCAATACCGAGATCCAGGTTGACCTGGACGGTACCGGCGGTCAGTTCTCGCCAACCACCCTGGTGACGCTGAACGGCGTGCAGACGGATCTGGCGACGCTGCTGGCGAACCATCAACTGTTAATTGCGTAAAACAACGCCGCGGGGAGCGATCCCCGCGGCCTTTTGGCGTTTCTTTACACGAATTGCGTTAACCCGGAGATTATGAAGACACATCCACAGTACGAACCCTGGCTGCAGGGCATGCTCATCATCGCGAAGCACTACCGGCTGGACTTTTCGGTGGAGCACGTTCGGGTCACGATTAACCATGAAAGCCAGTCGCCGCGCCAGCTGGTGCTGGAGGAGATGGCGCGCCAGCTTGGGCTGGGGATGCGTGTGGTGGCGGCGGAAGCGGTCTCCCTCGATCCGTGGCGTCTGCCGCTGCTGGCAGAATTCACCAGCGGGCAGATTGCGGTGATCAACCGCATGGACAACGAAGGCAACGTCAGCCTGCAGTTCAGCGGCGACGGCGGCCTGGAGACGACGCTGACGCGCGAGGCGCTCGGGTCGCGGTTAAAGGGCCTGATGGTGCTGCGCCCGCTCGAGTCCACGCCGGATGCCCGCGTGGATGACTACATCAAACCGTATGAGAAAAACTGGTTCTGGCAGCTGGCGCTGAAGGACTGGCGACGCTACAGCGACATTATGCTGGTGGCGCTGGTCGCCAACGTGCTGGCGCTTTCCGGCATGGTCTTCTCCATGCAGGTCTACGACAGGGTGGTACCGTCGCAGTCAGAAGCCACGCTGTGGGTGCTGTTTGGCGGCGTGATGATTGCCATCGTGTTCGAATTCATCATGCGCATGCTGCGTGTGCACATTTCTGACGTGGTGGGGAAGCGCGCCGATCTGCGCATCTCTGAACGCGTCTTTGCCCACGCGCTGCGGATTAAAAACGGTGCGCGCTCGAAATCAACCGGATCGTTTATCGCGCAGATCCGCGAGCTGGAGTCGGTGCGCGAGCTGATCACCTCGACGACCATTGCGGCCCTTTCCGATCTGCCGTTCTTCCTGCTGTTCGTCTTCATTCTGTGGATGATTGGCGGTCCGCTGGTGCTGGTGGTCCTGCTCGCCGTGCCGCTGCTGCTTATTCCGGGGCTGCTGGTGCAGCGCCCGCTGGGGAAACTCTCCAGCGAAGGGATGCGTGAATCCGCCATTCGTAACGCCACGCTGGTGGAAGCGGTGCAGGGCATTGAAGACATCAAGCTGATGCGCGCCGAGCAGCGTTTCCAGAATCAGTGGAATAACACCAACGACGTCGCCGCCAGCGTCGGCATGAAGCAGCGCTGGCTGACGGGCCTGCTGCTTACCTGGACCCAGGAGGTGCAGTCCATTGTTTACGCGGTAGTGCTGTTGGTGGGCTGCTATCTGGTCATCAGCGGCGACATGACCACCGGTGCGCTGGTGGGTACCTCGATTCTGGCGTCGCGGACCATTGCGCCGCTGTCACAGATCTCAGGCGTGCTCTCGCGCTGGCAGTCGGCAAAAGTGGCCCGTAAGGGGCTGGACGACCTGATGCAGCGGCCGATTGACGATCCGCAGCACGGCAAGAAGGTGCATAAAGCCCACCTGCGCGGCGACTATGCGCTTGAGGACGTGGGGTTTTACTACGACGAGGAAGAGAAACTCACCGTGCTCAACATCAGCAAGCTGCAGCTCCGCGCCGGAGAACGCGTGGCGGTGCTCGGGCGCAATGGCTCCGGCAAAAGCACGCTGTTACAGCTTCTGGCGGGCATGCAGGAGCCGCAGCAGGGCAGCATTCTGCTGGACGATATTGCCCTTAATCATCTTGATCCGGCCGACGTGCGTCGCGACATGCAGCTGCTGAGCCAGCAGGCCCGTCTGTTCTTTGGCTCCGTGCGGGACAACATCCTGATGGGTAACCCGCTGGCGACCGACGATGAGATTCACCAGGCGCTGGTCAACAGCGGCGCGCTGGAGTTTGTGCGCAAACAGAAAATGGGGCTGAACACTATCATCAACGAGGGCGGAACGGGCCTCTCGGGCGGACAGCGTCAGGCGCTGCTGCTGGCGCGCGCCCTGATCACCTCGCCGACTATTCTGCTGCTGGACGAGCCTACCGCCTGGCTGGACGAAATGAGCGAGAAGCAGTTTATTCAGCATCTTCACACATGGCTGGGTAAGCGCCGTACGCTGGTGGTGGCGACGCATCGCCTGCCGATTCTGGACCTGGTCGACCGCATCATCGTGCTGGAAAACGGCAAGGTGGTGATGGACGGCCCGCGCGACGCCATCCTGCACCAGCATGGTATGGCGCCGCAAAAGACAGCACAGCGCACCGTGACCATGAAACCGGCGGCGGTTGCAGAGGAGGGCGCGGCATGAATGATTTCTCCCGTTTTAATAGCCGACTGAAGGAGCCTCGCCTTCCGCGCTCTACCCTGGTGGCATGGTCCCTGTTCGCCCTGCTGGTGGTGTTTATCGCCTGGGCGAGCCTGTTCCATCTTGATGAGGTGACGACAGGCAGCGGCAAGGTGATACCGTCTTCGCATGAGCAGGTCATCCAGTCCCTGGAAGGCGGCATTATCCACAGCCTGATGGTGCGCGAAGGCGACATCGTCGAGCGCGGCCAGCAGCTCGCGCAGCTTGATCGGACAAAAACCGAGTCGAGCGTGCTGGAGAGCGAGTCGCGTCTGAATGCCGCGCTGGCCACGGCGGCACGCCTGAAGGCTGAAGTTAACGACACGGAGCTGACGTTTCCCGAGGAGCTGGATGACGACGTTGAGCTGGTTAAGCAGGAAACGGCGCTCTATCAGTCCCGTCGCGAGAGCCTTGAAAAAGGGCTGGCGGGTTTACGTCAGGGTGCCGAGCTGGTGCAGCGCGAGCTGTCGTTGACCCGTCCGCTGGTGACCCAGGGGGCGGCCAGCAAGGTGGAGGTGCTGCGTCTTGAGCGTCAAAAAAATGAGCTTGAGAATAAAATCACCGAGATGAAAAACCAGTATTACGTCCGCGCCCGCGAAGAGCTGGCGAAAGCCAATGCGGAGATTGAAGCCCAGCGTTCGGTGATGAAGGGTCGGGAAGACTCCCTGACCCGACTGACCTTCAATGCGCCGGTTCGCGGGATCGTGAAGGATATTGACGTCACGACCGTGGGCGGCGTCATCCCGCCGAACGGCAAGCTGATGAGTCTGGTTCCGCTTGACGATCAGATGGTGGTAGAAGCGAAAATTTCGCCGCGCGATGTGGCGTTTATCCATCCCGGCCAGAAGGCGCTGGTGAAAGTGACGGCCTATGACTACTCCATTTACGGTGGGCTGGAAGGGGAAGTGACCATGATTTCGCCGGACACCCTGCAGGATGAGGTGAAAAGAGATGTTTATTACTATCGCGTCTATATTCGTACCGACAGTAACCATCTGACCAATAAGCAAGGTCAGGAATTTCCGGTCTTTCCGGGCATGATTGCCACCGTTGATATTAAAACCGGCAGCAAAACTATTCTGGATTATCTGTTGAAACCGCTGAACAAGGCAAAAGAGGCGCTGCGGGAAAGATAAGTGAACGGCGTTCGGAACACCGAACGCCTGGTGGATTATACGGTTGACGTCACGTTGTGAACGTGGCGTCGCTCTTTAGGAACAACGTTGATGTAATGCGTAACATACGCAAAATATAACCCGGCATAATTTTCGACGAGTTCGATAAACGCCGGATAGACCGATAGCCGACCATCACCCCGATCTTTCAGATAGCCTACCTCCTGAGCCGATTTGATAATCCGGTTGACGTGGATACGCGATACAAAAAATTCTTTTGCGAGCGTGCTGGCTGAATAGTCGATGACGGCACCATGGGCAGATTTATTTTTCATAGCCTGCAGATAAAGATAAAGCATAATCATACGTCCACCATCTTTATCGATAAACAATCCCACTTCAGGCAACACCTTTCTGAACGTTAATCCCCGAAAAAGATATTCTGCCGCGCGGCGGAAGAAATTATTTCTCAAAATATCATTATCCAGCAGGTTCACGTTAATATTGAATGTTGGGTAAAGAATACTGACGGGCAAAAAAGCGCCGGACATATATCGCTTAAGTTCATTCAGACCTTTTTCGGTTGGCGCGATTCTCGTTTTGCGTCTGTCTTCCGTACAGCGCCAGGTCTTGATGCGCCCGGTGGTTCTGAGTATCGTGATGATCGCAATAACGCTGTTAGGGCTGGCTATCTTATAGCGAGAACATAACTCTTTAATTTCTGAGACTGACTCGGCCTGATTTCCAAAAATAAAACAACACATGGAGAGGATAATGTTGAACCGTGATTCCTGTAGCATTGTCTTGTAGAACAAAGGTTGTTTTTTGTAGATGGTGTCGTTAATTGTGTAGTGCTCTAATATTGCCTCACCGAATCGTGGATTGCTCTTTATGACATCCCTTCGATGTAGCAAGGCCCTGGATGAGATATGATTATCCATAGCATTTTTCTCGTATTTGAATGAGCCGATAGATGAAGTATCCAGTCTTCTTTTTCGGAATTTTCATTATACCCTGAGAATAAAACATTTGCCGTGGTTATTTGAAAAGAAAAGTATATTTAAACGCGGGTGATTAACGCAAAGATGTTCCGGTGAATTAGGCTGATAACAGTTTCTTAACCCTGGGTGCTGCTGTAAAATTATACTTCGCAACAGATGCAATAAATTTTACGCATACTCAAATGGAAATGGCGCTTTGGTGCCCAGGAGCAGGTTATGACCCACAAAATTTCTCTCAGAAATGGGGCGTGCGATGAACATAAGTTTGTCATCTCAGCCTGCGGTTTCACATTCCAGGGATATTGTTCGATCCTTAATAAATACGGAATCCATGCTTCCCGGATCCACTTTAACGGAGATGAGGCATCTCAACAGGATATTGAAAATATCCTTAAAAATCAGGATGCCCATATCGTGGTGTTCCTCGGGAAAGGTGTGGTCAACCTCCTGGAAAGCCTGAAGCGACTGTCATCCATACTCAATGCACTCCCCGTCATTCGGCACGTCACCCTGTATGGTGATATTCCCGATGGCTGGCTGTACCGCACGCTGGGCAGTCTTTTAAATAACCGCTATCAACTATCATTGATTCGCGTAGCCAGCGTTTCTGATGTAATCGCCTGTTTTCATACCCATTACAAAAGTTTTAAAGACCGCTCTCGCGCATTACGCGAACGCTACATGGATATTTCCTCGCAAGAAAATCTCAAGTGGTTAACACGAAGAGAAATTGACGTATTATTAAGTTTCTACCGCGGAATGTCCGTAAAAGAAATGTGCGATAGAATGGGGTTGTCGAATAAAACGGTGTATACCCACCGTAAGGAAGGTGTGCTTAAATTACACTTAATTAAGCGTTGGCTACACGATCCGCATAATTTTAAAGCAGAAATGCCTGCTAAACACCCACGTCAAAAAACGGGGCTCACGGAGAAGGAAACCGACATTTTTAATGCCCTACGAAATCGCGAAATATTTCCGGCATATCAGATCATTACCGATCGGGATAAAAAAGGTGTTGGGTTTGAAATCCTTATTCGCTGGAATAAAAACGGTAAAATTGTCAAACCTGCCAGTTTTTTAACGGATATTACCAATCATGAGATATGGCTGCAAATTACGGCGTTGGTCATCCATGCTGCCGTCTCAGGTATTAATAAGTATAACGGGAAATATTATTTTTCTGTGAATATCCCGCCTCGTCTGGCTTCCGGAAATGCCTTGCCTGATATGGCACGAAAGGCCATCGATATGCTGCTTAAACCGCAGTGGGCGGAAAAGCTGGTCTTTGAGTTTGCAGAGGATATTGACGTGACGAAGGATAAAAGGATCCCTGAAACCATGCGGCATTTACGCAAAACGGGGTGTCGTTTATTTCTGGATGACTGCTTTTCTAACCATCAAACCATGTTCCCGGTACGCCAGGTCCATTTCGATGGACTCAAGCTGGATCGGGACATCGTCGATCACTTTGTGGCAAATGACAATGACTACAATTTAATAAAAGCGATTCAGATTTATAGCGACATGACCGGCACTGACTGTATTGCAGAAGGGGTTGATAGCGAAGAAAAGTTCGAGAAACTCGTCGCGCTGGGCGTTAAAAATTTTCAGGGATATTATCTTTCACGTGCCGTGAAAGAGGATGAGTTAGACCGCATGGTACGGTTATTTAGCTGATGAGAAAAATAAAGCCCCGAAGGGCTCTGATTTATTTTCGACCCAGCAACAGGCCGAGAACAATACCGACAGCACCCGCGGCGATGAGGCCGGTGAGGGGATTATTTCTGACCGCTTCTGTGACGTCGGAAACGGCATCGCTGGCCTGAGCGGCGTATTTTTTCGCGGCACCTTTAACCTGATGTTTTGGTGAATCGACGAATTCACCAAACTGCTGCTGCGCTGAACCTGCAAGTTCATCAAATTTATTTTTTGCCTTGTCTTCAGCAAACTGGGTGTTTTTATCAGTACCGATATCAGACATTTTTGCCTCCTTTTGTTGATAGTTAAAGGATAGCCGCTCTTTGCGGATGTGGGAGACGCAAGGCTAAATTCGGCACCTGACAGGGCGGTTTTCGGATATATCTCTATACCGGGAACCCGTTATTTCTCATTGTCATCCTGACCGTAATACAGCTTCCCGATGCGGATCAGCGGGCGACCCTGAGACTTACGGTGCAGGTTACTGTCCCTCAGCGAATAAACGCACCCGCAATATTCCTGCTGGTAAAACTGTTCCCGCTTGCTGATCTCAATCATGCGTGAGGAGCCTCCCTGTTTGCGCCAGTTATAGTCCCAGTAAACCATACCCGGATAGCGCGCGGCCGCACGCTGGCCGCAGTCGTTTATCTGCTGCATGTTCTTCCAGCGGGAGATCCCCAGCGAGCTGCTGATGACGCTGAATCCATTTTCTGCCGCATAGAGCGCCGTGCGCTCGAAACGCATATCGAAGCACATGGTGCAGCGGACGCCGCGCTCGGGTTCCCATTCCATGCCTTTCGCGCGCTCAAACCAGTTATCGGTGTCGTAATCGGCATCAACAAACGGCACGCCGTGCTTTTCCGCAAAGCGAATATTCTCCTCCTTACGAATGAGGTATTCCTTTTGCGGATGGATATTGGGGTTATAGAAGAAAATGGTGTACTCAATGCCCGACGCCTGGATAGCCTCCATCACTTCACCCGAGCAGGGGGCGCAGCAGGAGTGAAGCAGCAGCTTGTCGGCACCGTCTGGCAGGGTAAGTTGTGGGCGAATAAAAGGGGCTGTCGTCATGGCATTCTGCACTATGTTGATGAAATTTATGGAAGGGTAGCATAAATTCAGAATCTGTTGAGACGGGATCGACGCAGGAAAGCGCGATCCCGCGGGGCGGGATCTTCTCGGGTAGCGCGTGCCGCTATTCGGCAAAGTTCAGCAGCGCTTCACCATCCAGACGGTAGCGTACCCACTCGGGCTGCGGCAGTGCGCCAATGCTCAGGTAAAAGTCGATGGCGGGCTGGTTCCAGTCCAGCACGCTCCATTCAAGACGACCGCACTGTCGTTTTACCGCCAGCTGCGCGATATGTTTCAGCAGTGCTCTGCCTGCACCTTTCCCGCGATACGCCGGAGAAACGTACAGGTCTTCCATATAAATCCCGTTGCGTCCGAGCCAGGTCGAATAGCTGGTGAAGAACACGGCATAGCCGGCGATCTTGCCTTCACACTCCGCGATCAATGCCTCGGTTTTAGTACCTGCGCCAAAGAGCGTTTCCCGGATCTCCTCCGGCGTGGTAACCACTTCTTCCGGGGCTTTTTCATACACCGCCAGCTCGTAAATCATGGCGTAAATGGCCGCCGCATCTTCGGGACGGGCCTGACGAAGGGTGATGCTCATTGTTTTTCCTGCTTTTTAGCGTGTGTCCTGATTGATGGCATTAAGCATACGGCGTATTGTTCGAAGAATTAAGTGCAATGAAATCAACATATGATGAATATTATGCATCCGATACTGAGACGGCTTGATTTAAACCTGCTGCCCGTTTTCGACGCGATATACCGCCACCGTTCCGTTCGGCTGGCCGCTGACGAGCTGGCGATGAGCACATCCGCGCTCAGCCATGCGCTGTCGCGCCTGCGCGCCACCCTGAATGACCCGCTGTTTTTTCGTGAAGGGCACCGCATGTCCCCCAGCGTGTATGCCTCTCAGCTTGCGCCTTCGATTGCTTCCGCACTGTCGTTCCTGAATCATGAGCTGACCCCGCAGCCGGAGTTTGATGCAGCCAGCAGTACGGAGAGCTTGCAGATTGCGATAACGGACTTTACCGCGCTTTGCATTTTTCCGGCTCTGATACACAGGCTGCAGCTTACAGCCCCGGGTTTACGCTTTGAATTGCGCTATCTGCCGCACAGCCCGGCTTTGACGGAACTGCTGGCGGGCGAGGTGGATCTGGCGCTGGGCTTCAGCACGCCGGAGGATATCCGTCATCCGGAACTGGAAGAGATCGGCTGGTTTGAAGATGAGTATGTGGTCATCAGCAACGCAAGCCGGACCCGGCTGACGCTGGAGGATTATCTCGCGGCCCGGCACCTGGTGGTGACGCCGTGGAATGAGAGGCAGGGCGTTCTGGACGTGCGGCTTGAGCAATTGGGCTATACCCGACAAATCGCGATCAAAACGCCGTCGATGCTCAGCGCGCCGTTTATCGTAGCGGAAAGTGACCTGCTGATGGCGATCCCCCGCTATGCCGCGGAGAAGCTGATTAAGACAGCGGATCTCCGGATTTTTGCGTTACCGTTTCCGATACGCACGTTTGAAGTGAAAATTTACTCGCATAAACGCAGCGGCCAGCGGGGCGCGACCCGCTGGCTGAAGGAGGAACTGCAGATGATGGCGCAGGCTGTCAGGGGACGGTAGGCTATTTGTTAGCGGACAGCCCAGCCCGCGCTTTAATATAGAGCAGAGCGAGTCTGTCCATAGAAGCTTAGGTCCTGAAGATTTTATTCATCCAGTAACGGTTTTCGATTATCTTTCGCTGGCTCTGGCTTGAGTTTTTCAACGGGAATACTGCACATGCTTTCCGCTATTATCCCAAAAAGAGAGTCTTTCGGGTAACTTTCCCATTGTCCCACATCCTGTGTCACATGTACGACATCGCCTTCCGCGAACGGTTTCGAAAAATAGGTTCGCGCCATAACGGCACGCTGGTTTTTGTCGCAGTTAATCACGTCGATTGCCCGTGAGCTCGCTATGTAGACGGGAGGATTTTTTATAATGAGTGTCTGCTCGGCGTAGTTATTGATGAAATAAAAGCGGCGTAAGTGATCGTTACCCTGATAAGTTGAAATCACCCGAAAATCGATATACGAAGCAATTCTTTTATCTTCAAGGATTTTTATGACGCCTGCCGGTGGCTTGGGGGTAGACTGGGGCTGGGGTTTACTTGTCCCGGTACAACCTGTCAGCATAAGTAATACCAGCCATGTTAGCTTTTTCATTTCGCATCCCCTGCGGATAAATCAGGCCGTAATGTCGTCAGCATATCAGGCGTTACATTTCCCTGAACGGTACAGAGCAATAATGTCCCGTCTTTACCTTTGCTGAGCATTAACAGCTTTTCAGTACTTTCTTTTGCCGGAGCAATACCTGTCACCGCCTGCGCGTTGTCTTCCCACTCACTGTTTGGGTTGATTTTAATCATCGTCTGAGAAACATAATCGTCTCCCGCCTTTTTCCAGGACAAATGATCAAGTCTGGACATCACTTCTTCTTGCGACTCTTTGAAAATGAGTCCCCAGTAATAGTACTTACCGTAATTGATTTCATCGAGATTGCTGGTTTGCAGGTAATATCCCGACACCGTCAGATTTAATTCATGCAGCGGTTGAGCAAACCAGATGGTGCGATTGCCGTCTTCAGGGGCTTTGAACCAGGCCTGCGAATGCTTGTTGAGCGTTAAGGGGGCTACGCGGCTGAGTTTGGCTCGCTGATGATAAATCTCGTTGAAAAAGGTTGAGTCGCAGCGGGTCAACGTTTGTGTCAACGTGCTGGCGTGAACCGCGGGTGTGGCTACAGCCATACCTGCTATGAGTCCAATGGAGGAGATGAGTTTACGCATGTAATATCCCTATATTAAAAAAAGACCCTATTTTTATCGGCTTATCAGGATGAGACTTTACGCTTTTTTATTTGCTTCGTTATCTGGCGTATTCAATGCCTCCCCCGAGTTTTGTACAAAACCTCAACCCTCTAATCTTTAGGTTTACACAGCGGTAACAAAATAGGTACCATACCCCCCTATAGTATTAGGAGGGCGTATGCCGCATTCACCCGAAGATAAAAAACGTATTCTTACCCGCGTCCGTCGCATTCGGGGCCAGGTTGATGCCCTTGAACGCGCGCTGGAGTCGGGCGACCCCTGCCTGGCTATCCTGCAGCAAATTGCCGCCGTGCGCGGGGCTGCCAATGGCCTGATGGGCGAAATGGTTGAAATTCACCTCAAAGATGAGCTGGTAGCGGGGGACACCACGCCGGATCAGCGAGCCGTACGCATGGCGGAAGTCGGCCATTTACTGCGCTCTTATCTAAAATAAATCCACATACCTGACAAAAAAGGGAAGGCATATGAAATCTCGCGCTGCAGTTGCATTTGGCCCCGGCCAGCCGCTCAAAATCGTTGAAATTGACGTGGCACCGCCGAAGAAAGGCGAAGTGCTGATCAAAATCACCCATACCGGCGTGTGCCATACCGATGCGTTTACCCTCTCGGGCGATGACCCGGAAGGCGTCTTCCCGGCAGTGCTCGGTCATGAAGGCGGCGGGATTGTGGTGGAAGTGGGCGAAGGCGTGACCAGCCTGAAGCCGGGCGATCACGTAATCCCGCTGTACACCGCGGAATGCGGCGAATGCAAGTTCTGTAAATCCGGCAAAACTAACCTCTGCCAGGCGGTTCGAGCCACCCAGGGGAAAGGGCTGATGCCGGACGGGACGACCCGTTTCTCTTACAACGGCGAGCCGGTTTATCACTACATGGGCACCAGCACCTTCAGCGAATACACCGTTTGCGCGGAGATCTCGCTGGCGAAGGTGAACCCGCAGGCGCCGCTGGACAAAGTCTGCCTGCTGGGCTGCGGCGTGACCACCGGTATTGGCGCGGTGCATAACACGGCAAAAGTCAAAGAGGGCGATACCGTGGCGGTGTTCGGTCTTGGCGGCATTGGTCTGGCGGTGATTCAGGGCGCGGTGCAGGCGAAGGCTGGACGTATCATCGCGGTCGACACTAACCCGGAGAAATTCAGGCTGGCGGGTGAAATGGGCGCGACCGATTTCGTGAACCCGAAAGATCACGAGAAGCCGATTCAGGACGTTATCGTTGAGATGACCGACGGCGGCGTGGACTTCAGCTTTGAGTGTATCGGCAACGTGAACGTGATGCGTTCCGCACTGGAGTGCTGCCACAAAGGCTGGGGCGAGAGCATCATCATTGGTGTGGCCGGTGCGGGTCAGGAGATTAAAACCCGTCCATTCCAGCTGGTCACCGGGCGCGTATGGCGCGGTTCCGCGTTTGGCGGCGTGAAGGGGCGTACCCAGCTTCCGGGTATGGTTGAAGATGCCATGGTCGGCAAGATTCAGCTCGATCCGTTCATTACCCATCGCTTACCGCTGGAGCAGATCAACGAGGCGTTTGATCTGATGCACGAAGGAAAATCCATCCGTACCGTTATCCATTTCGGCGACAAGTAACTCTTCTGCCAGCGGTTTTTCGCCGCTGGCGTTTCTTTAATAATCTTCTCTAAAGTGTGACCAGTGCGGCGTTTTTAGCCGTAATCTTAATCTCTGCCGTGCCGATGACTATTTAACAGGCGTGTTTTTACGCATCTTACCTACAAGAGAGTCGACGGTCATGGACAACACTACTTCGATGCTGGCGCAGCGCAAGCTGAGCTTCTTGCATCACATCAGGCTGGTTCCGCTGTTTTCCTCCATTCTCGGTGGCATTATTCTTCTGTTTGCCTTGAGTTCGGGTCTTGCGGGTTATTTCCTGCTGCAGGCCGATAACGATCAGCAGGATGTCACAGCTGAAATTCAGGTGCGTATGGGGCTGTCGAACAGCTCAAACCATCTGCGAACCGCGCGTATCAATCTGATCCACGCCGGTGCGGCAAGCCGTATCGCGGAGATGGACGCCATGAAGCAGAACATCAGCGAGGCGGAAACACGCATTAAGCAGTCCCAGGAGAGCTTTACCGCCTACATGAATCGTGCCGTGCGCACCGCCGAGGGCGCAGCGCTGGACGCGGATCTCAAGGCGCGTTACGACGCCTATATCGCTGGCATGCAGCCGATGGTCAAATTCGCCAAAAACGGCATGTTCGAAGCGATCATCAATCACGAAAACGAAACGGCGCGTCCGCTGGATGACGCTTATAACGCCGTACTCCTGAAGGCGATTAAGATCCGTACCGACCGTGCCAATGCGCTGACGGCGCAGGCGCACAGCCGCACGCAGCTGGGCCTGATGTTTATGGTGGGCGCGTTTGCGCTGGCGCTGGTGCTGACGGCGATGACCTTTGTCGTGCTGCGCCGCACGGTAATCAATCCGCTGCAGCGTGCAGCGAAACGTATCGAGAATATCGCTAAGGGCGACCTGACGATGCCGGACGACGTGGCGGGGCGCAGCGAAATTGGTCGCCTGACGCGCGATCTGCAAACCATGCAGCACTCGCTTGAAAAAACGGTCGGCACCGTGCGTCAGGGGGCGGAGGAAATCTACCGTGGCACCAGCGAAATTTCTGCCGGTAACACCGATCTCTCTTCCCGCACCGAGCAGCAGGCTGCCGCCATCGAGCAAACCGCCGCAAGCATGGAACAGCTGACCGCGACGGTGAAGCAGAACGCCGATAACGCCCATCATGCCAGCAAGCTGGCGGAAGACGCTTCCGGCAAAGCCACCCGCGGCGGCCAGATGGTCTCCGGCGTGGTGAAAACCATGGGCAATATCTCCAGCAGCTCGAAGAAGATCTCGGAAATTACCGCCGTGATTAACAGTATTGCCTTCCAGACCAATATCCTGGCGCTTAACGCGGCGGTAGAAGCGGCCCGTGCGGGTGAACAAGGGCGCGGATTTGCCGTGGTGGCAAGTGAAGTGCGCACTCTGGCAAGCCGCAGTGCGAATGCCGCAAAAGAGATCGAAAGCCTGATCAACGAATCGGTATCGCTGATCGACCAGGGCTCCGGCGAGGTTGTTGCCGCCGGTAACACCATGAATGAGATTGTCGACGCGGTGAAACGCGTTACCGACATCATGCTGGAGATCGCCGCGGCGTCCGATGAGCAGAGCCGCGGTATTGTGCAGGTGAGCCAGGCGATTTCTGAGATGGATAAAGTGACCCAGCAGAACGCCTCGCTGGTGGAAGAAGCCTCCGCGGCGGCGGCGTCTCTGGAAGAACAGGGCGCGCGTCTGACCGAGGCGGTTGGCGCGTTTCGGTTGAACAGCGCAAAGCAGGGCCGCGTGGTGACGGCTGCGCCGGTGGCGCAGAACGTACCGTTACGCCCGGCGGCGACGGTTTCCGGGGATAACTGGGAGACGTTCTGAGTGGCGTGTTGCGTCGGGTGGCGCTTCGCTTACCCGACCTACAAAAACTGACCTACAAAAAAGGGACCTTTCGGTCCCTTTTTCACATCTTATTTCTTATCAGGTAATGCGTACGCGATAACGTAATCACCGCGGTCCGGCGACTGACGGGCGCCACCGGCGTTAATGATGATGTACTGCTTACCGGTTTTCGGCGACACGTAGGTCATCGGGCCGGATTGGCTGCCAACCGGCAGGCGGTCTTTCCAGATCTCTTTCCCGGTGGCGGTATCAAACGCGCGCAGGTAGAAATCCTGGGTACCGGCAAAGAACAGCAGACCGGACTGGGTAGAGAGCGACGCGCCCAGGGTCGGCATACCGATCGGGATTGGCATGTGCATGCGAATGCCCAGCGGGCCGGTATCTTCCACCGTGCCGACAGGGACCTGCCACACCAGCTTGCCGGTTTTCAGATCAACGGCTGACATGGTGCCAAACGGCGGCTTCTGGCACGGAATACCCAGCGGTGACAGGAAGCGTTCACGCATCGCGCCGAACGGCGTACCGTCCATTGGAACAATCCCCATCTCGATGCCGCTGGCATTTTTCGCCACGTTCGCGCGCGGCACCATATAGTTTGCCAGACCCAGGCGCATATCGTTGACGAACATCAGGCTGTTGTTCGGGTCAACGGAGACGCTGCCCCAGTTCATCCCGCCGAGTGAGCCAGGGAACTGCAGGGAACGGTCGAGACCCGGAGGGGTGAAGACGCCCTGATGACGCATCTCTTTAAACTGAATGCGGCACAGCAGCAGGTCGACTGGCGTCGCGCCCCACATGTCGGACTCGGTCAGCGTCTGGTTACCAATCATCGGCATGCCAACGGAGTACGGCTGGGTAGGGGAGTAGCGTTCACCTTCAACGTTACCCGCCGGGACAGGGCGTTCCTCTACCTTCGCCACCGGCTTACCGGTATCGCGGTTAAGCATGAAGATCATGCCCTGCTTGCTGGTCTGCACCAGCACCGGCGTGGTGCCGCCCTTACCGTCAGGCAGGTCGTACAGCAGCGGCTGGGAAGGCAGGTCGAAGTCCCACAGGTCGTGGTGGGTGGTCTGGAAATGCCAGCGGACCTGGCCGGTGGCCGCGTCGACGGCGACGATGGAGGAACTGTACTTATCGTCCAGCGCGGTACGCTCGCCCGCCCAGAAGTCTGGCGTGGCGTTGCCGGTTGGCAGGTAGATCAGGTTCAGTTTGGCGTCGTAAGACATCGCAGACCAGACGTTCGGCGTACCGCGGGTGTAGGTCTGGCCTTCTGGCGGCAGGCCGGTCAGGTTCGGATTACCCGGATCCCACGCCCAGGCCAGTTTACCGGTGTGAACGTCGTAGGCGCGCACCACGCCCGGCGGTTCACCGGTAGAGTAGTTATCCGCGACGCGACCGCCGACGACGACAACGTTCCCGGCAACCAACGGCGTGGAGGTTTGCTGATAATATCCGGGCTTGATCTCGCCCATGCCGACGCTCAGATCCACGATGCCATGGTCG
The DNA here is from genome assembly GCF_020567405.1 of Enterobacter sp. TCD1-1. NCBI lineage: Bacteria > Pseudomonadati > Pseudomonadota > Gammaproteobacteria > Enterobacterales > Enterobacteriaceae > Enterobacter > Enterobacter sp. TCD1-1. Next base: position 1,349,244 of record NZ_JAJCXF010000001.1, read on the forward strand.
CCAAAGTCGTCGCAGACCTTGCCGTTATCCGCGTTGATGGCAATCAGACGGGCATCGGTGGTGGGCAGGAACAGGCGGCGAGGGCATGCCGCTGGCGATGTTCCGGTCTGTGACGCCGTCACGTTTGCATGATCTTCAAAGTAGCCCAGGCCGCGGCAGCGCTGCCAGTTCGGCGCGGTGGCTTTCGAATCATAACGCCATTTTTCTTTACCGGAATCCACATCCAGCGCCAGCACTTTACTGTACGGCGTACAGACATACAGCGTGTCGCCAATCTGCAGAGGGGTGTTCTGATCTTCCGCACCCGAGCCGTTGCTCTGCGGAATATCGCCGGTGTGCGCAACCCACGCGACTTTCAGCGAGCTGACGTTTTGCTTGTTAATCTGGTCCAGCGCGGCGAAACGGTCGCCGTGGGTGGTGTTGCCCCAGTGTTCCCAGTTCTTTTGCTGCTCGCCGGGTGCAACGGGTTTCACCGGAACGGGCTCGTTCGCTGCCACGAGGGTTTGCGGCTTAAACATCCAGCCCAGGCTGACAAGCATGGCGACCGCCAGCAGGGCCGCGACGCCAAAGGCGGGCGCCTTGTTCGGGGCAGTGTGGTTTGCTGCGCGCAGGAAGGGCCAGACGATGGCGCACAGGAACGCCAGCACGGCAAAGGTAAACAGGCGGGAGAAGAGCGGCCAGAAATCCCAGCCTGCATCGCTTACCGCCCAGAACAGCGAGGCAATAAACGCGATGCCGTAAAGCAGGATCCCGCTGGTGCGGTTGAGGAAAATCAGGATCGCGGCAATCACCATTACCACGCCCATTATCAGGAAGTAACTACTTCCGCCTACGGTGGCGAGCTTTAAGCCCAACCCGCCGACGGCCAGACCGATGAGCATCATCAGTCCGGCAAGAAGCCACTGCAGAATACGAGGTATCCCGCGCGGCGCGCTGCCAAATGCCATTTCTGTCTCCTTAGATCCCCCGCCGTGTCGGGTATGTACCAGTTGGGTAATAAATGCGGTGGGATTGATGGTTAATACCGGTGAATTCGTTTCTGTCAAATAATTTGCGAACCATTTGGTGAATTCGCCGCTATGATAAAACTGTTAAATTGTTTTACGCAATTGTTAATGATTTATTCCGCATTATTTGATTAACGCACAGGACAGCCCCCTCGCCCCTGAGGGGAGAGGGTTAGGGGGAGGGGCGAAAAGGTTTTAAACCGGCATTGATTTGCGGATGGCGCTCAGCAGCGTCTGCGCGCCTGTGGAAAGCGGGGTATCTACCCGGGTCAAAATACCAATAGGTTCACCGGCGCCGGGGGCCGTTACCGGAAGAGCGGTCAGCGTGCCCTGGCGCAAATCATCTTTCACCGCCCCGGAGGGAACGAACCAGACGTAGTCATAGTCGAGCGTGAGCTGGCGTGAAAGCGAGGCCGACAGCGTTTCGATGCACCCTGAGGGCAGCGTACACCCCTGCATTTGCAGCAAGGTTTCGGCGGTCTGACGTGGGACGGTCCCTTTCGGGCACACCACCACCGGCCACTCCATCACGCGGCTTAACGTCACCGTGTCCTGCAGCAGAGGGTGATCGGGACGAACCACCAGCTTCAGGGATTCCAGGAACAGCAGTTCGTAATTGAGACCCCCCATCAGTTCAGGATCGGACATGCGGCCGATACCGATATCCAGCTCGCCCGATTTCAGCCCTGCGAGCAGCATGGTGTTATTCATGGTGGCAACCTGGATCGTGGTATGCCGTTGCTGCTTGTGGAACTGGCCAATCACCGGCGGAAGAATGCCGAGCGCGGCGGTAGGCAGGGCCCCGACGCGGACGACCTCGCTGCTGTGCTCTTCTTTTCGATGCAGGGACTGGCCTGCGGTATTGAGCGCATCCAGCACCTTAACGGCGTGCGTCAGGAACTGTTCGCCGACGATGGTAAGCTGCGCGCCCAGCCGACCGCGGTCAAAAAGACGGGCGCCGGTCAGCTGTTCCAGCTCGTTGAGGGTTTTCGAGAGCGCAGGCTGGCTCAGGTTAAGAGTTTCAGCCGCACGCCCCAGCGTTCCCTGTTGAGCGACGGCCACAAATGTATGCAAATGGCGCAAGCGTATGCGCTGACTGAACAGACCATTTTTTTCCATAGGCGATGTTAAAAACAGAGCGATGCGGGTGACAAGTTAAGTTGTTTAATTTTGATAACCTGATAGCAAAATATTTTTAACATTTGATCTGTTTGAGTTACAACATGTTTTTCGTCAGGGGAATAAGAGCGAACATCCTTGTTCATTTATTGCTCATTGCTGAGGGGAAAGGGTTATGCGGTTAGATTACCCCGTCACCGCCGTCAGAACACCACACCTGGCCGGACGTAAATGAACATTCATCCGAGGCCAGCGTGACGTACAGCGGGGCAATCTCGACGGGCTGACCCGGACGTCCCAGCGGCGTATCTCCGCCAAACTCCTTCACTTTTTCCATCGGCTGGCCGCCGCTGGACTGCAGCACCGTCCAGTAGGGACCGGGAGCGACCGCGTTGACGCGAATGCCTTTCGGACCCAGCTGCTTGGCTAAGGATTTGGTAAATACCGCCAGACAGGCTTTCGTCTGGGCGTAGTCCAGCAGCACCGGGCTGGGCTTCACCGCCTGAACAGAGGAGGTATTAATGATCACGGACGAGGCTTTCAGGTGGCGCAGAGCCGCCTTCGTGATCCAGAAAGGCGCGTACACGTTAGTTTTAAACGTCGCGTCAAAATCTTCGGTGGTCAGCTCTTCAAGCGATTCACGGAACTGCTGACGACCGGCGTTGTTGATCAGAATATCCAGCCCGCCCAGCTTCGAGACGGCTTCTTCGACCAGATTCTGGCAGAAGGTTTCGTCCCGGACGTCCCCCGGCAGCGCGACGGCATTCCGCCCTTCGGCTTTGATCAGGTCGATAACCTCAGCGGCGTCTTTTTCCTCTTCAGGTAGGTAGTTAATCGCCACGTCCGCGCCTTCGCGGGCATAGGCGATGGCTACAGCGCGACCGATACCCGAGTCACCGCCGGTGATCAGCGCTTTTTTGCCCGCCAGGCGGCCATGCCCTTTATAGCTGGTTTCCCCGTGGTCGGGTACGGGCTGCATTTCGGATGCCAGTCCCGGTGGCGTTTGTGGCTGTTCCGGGAACGGGGGCTGCGGGTAAGCGTTCGTACGTTGTTTAGTATCACTCATAGCTGACTCCTTAAGCCAAGGGGTGAGATTTGATGGATAACTGCAGCGTTAACGCTTCGCTGAATTATTTCTGCAAACGATCAACACGGACGACGGCAGGGGATGATTTTTTATCAAGCGAACCGTTGATACTGATCATCTGGTCGGGTTTTACCGTTCTGCCGTCGAAGACTGCCTGGGGAATAATAACGTCGATTTTTCCGGTTTTATCCTGAAATACAAACTTATCGCCGCTACCATCAATAAGATTACCGCGTAATGAAATGGTCGCACCGTCGTGCAGTTGTTTTGCCTGATCGATGGTCATAATACGCGCATCATCGGTTCCGCGATATCCGCTATCCAGCGCATGGGGTGGCGGCGGAGCTTCACCTTTTTGTAACCCGCCGTTATTATCTGCGAAGGCGGCCGGAACCAGAAATATCATAAAAGCGGAAATAAGTGATAATTTCATCGGATATCCTTCATTTTGGGTGTCTTGACTTATTAAGTATTGTTGCTATTTCTTTATGTGGCAAATGTGATAAGTCCTAAAAACATTCGCGTGAAAAATCAAACTTATCGGATAATAAGCGAAACGGTGACGATGACCATGAAGCGTGAAAATGAAAAGTTGCCCGGGATAGATGAGAGTTATCGCTTTCTGACGTTTGAATACGCGTTTCGTCAGGTGGGTTTTATTGTTCTGCTGGCTATTATCATCGCCGCTATCGCCGGTCTGTTTTCAAGCGGGTGGGTCAGCGATACGGTTAAAACCAATTCCGCTAAATCACTGACCATAAGCTATGAACGGTTTGGCCGCCGAGAGACGGAGACGCGAATGGAGCTGTCGTTCCCGGTGCGAACAGAGGGAAAGTATGTTCTCAGCATGGCCAGCGAGAGCAGCGATGTTTACGAGCCTGGCAGCGTCTGGCCGCAGCCGGACAGCATGTTCAGCCGTGGCAAGACCCTCTATTTTGTCTATAACAACCTGAAAAAGTCAGACCTCTTCGCGGTGTTACTTTTCACCACGCCTTCGAGAGCCGGTAAATGGAACACGACCGTTCGTGTAAACAACGAACCGGAGATAACCCTCTGGCAATTTATTTACCCCTAGGAGGCTGATATGGATATGGTCTTTCGTGCGCTGGCGATTTATCTGTTCCTCGTGGTGGTATTTAAAGTGGCCGGGCGGCGTGCGCTGCTGCAGATGACCAGCTTCGATCTCATTCTGCTCCTGATAATTAGTGAAGCTACGCAGCAGGCGCTTCTCGGGCAAGATTTTTCCGTCACCGGTGCGATGATTACGATTACCACCCTGGTGGTAGTGGATATTATTTTTGGCCTTATGAAGAAGTATTTTTCCCCGGTGGAGAATATTCTGGACGGCACTCCCGTGATTCTGGTGGAAAACGGCGTACCCCTGGCGGATAAACTCAAAAAGGTCGATGTCTCTTGCGATGATATTCTGGTGTCAGCGCGTCAAAATAATGGTATTACCGAAATAAGCCAAATTAAATATGCCATACTTGAGCGCAATGGACATATTTCAATCATTCCTTTCGAGAAATAAGAGGCGAAAAGATGAGCAATCTTTTTCACGACAACAATTATACCGTGGGTGAACTGACGAAAAAACTGGCGAGCAAATTAACCGATCTCGGGCTTCGCTTAACCACGGCGGAATCCTGCACCGGCGGAAAGCTATCGGTAGCACTTTGCGCCGAAGAGAACACGGCCGATTTTTATGATGTTGGCCTGGTCGTATTCAGCGACGAAGCCAAAGCGCGGATCCTCGGCGTTCGTCCTGAGACGCTCGCGCGCTATACCGCCGTCAGTGAGCAGACGGTGACCGAGATGGCCGCCAGCATCCGCGACATCGCCAAGGCGGATATCAGTATCGCCATCAGCGGCTATGCTGGCCCGGAAGGGGGCGACGATGGCACGGCGGCGGGGACGGTCTGCTTTGCGTGGAACATCCAGGGCGAGACGCAAACCCGCACCGTACTTTTCTCCGGCGACTGTCAGGACGTGGTGGAAAAAGCGGTGCATTTTTCGCTGGCCGAGCTGGTGACAGCATTGTCGGACGGGCATAACGGTTGATTTCACGTGGAGGTTCTATGGCTGTCATAGTGATTACCGGTGGGACGGCGGGCGTGGGAAAAGCCACGGCGCTGCGCTTTGCAAAAGCAGGTTACGATGTCGGCCTCATCGCCCGCGATGAGGCAAGCCTGCACTCCACCCAGGAAGAGTTGCGCCGCTTCGGCGTAAATGCACACGCCGTGCAGGCTGACGTCGCCGACAGTCAGGCGGTGGTGGACGCGGCTAACGACATTGAGTATCGCCTCGGCGCGATTGATGTCTGGGTTAACAATGCCATGGGAGCCGTGCTGGCACCGTTTCGCACCCTTACGCCGGACGAGTTTCGTCGCGTGACTGAGGTGACGTACCTCGGCTACGTGAACGGTACCCGCGCGGCGCTCGAGCTTATGGTTCCGCGCGACAGGGGGGTGATTATCCAGGTAGGGTCCGCGCTGGCCTACCGTTCCATTCCCCTGCAGTCCGCCTACTGCGGGGCCAAAGCGGCGATCCGCGGGTTTACCGACGCGGTACGTACCGAGTTGATGCATGAGAACAGCCGGGTTCAGCTTTCGATGGTGCAGATGCCGGGGCTTAACACGCCGCAGTTTGAATGGGCAAGGAACAAGTTCGCGTGGGCGATGCGTCCGGTACCGCCGGTGTTCGAGCCTGAAGTCGCCGCCAGCGCCATCTTCAGGGTGGCGCAAAAGCCGGTGCGTGAGCTGTGGGTAGGCAGCAGCACCATCCAGTCGATTGTCGGGCAGTTCCTCTTCCCGGGGTTTCTGGACCGGCTGATGGTGAAGAAAGCCTGGGAAGGTCAGATGACGGACGATCTGAACGCGCCGGACCGCCGGGATTATCTCGACCAGCCGGTTAACGACCTGCACAGAATCCATGGCCGTTTCACTGACGAAGCGAAAACCCGCGCGACGTCCGTCACCTCCGGTATGCCGGGCAAAGTGGCGTTAGGGGGGCTGGCGTTGGCGGGGATTGTATTAACGCGTTTGCTCACCCGCCGGAAACCGTAATCAGCGCAGCGCGCTGCGGTGCGTCCAGAACCAGCGATAGCCGTAGCCGCCAAGGCTGAGCTCGACGGTTTTACCGCAAACCAGCGCGTCATCGTAGCGTTTGTCCGCAAGACAGGCGGTCCAGGTGGCGTTGCGGATCCCCTTGACGGTGAACCGTACCGGCTGGTCGCTGAAGTTAACAAAGGTCAGGATGCTGCGTTCTTCGGTCTCGTAATAGATCCCCAGCACCGCGTCACTATCGATCGTGAGGAGCCGAAAGGGCGCAACGGCGATTTCGGGGAACTCCGAGCGGGTATTGGCGATATCAATGATCCGGTGCAGAAGCGAGTTGCGGTGGAGCAGCGAATCGGCGACGTTGATTTTCTGATAGCGATAAGGGCCGTGGTTGATAATCGGCGCGATAAATTTTTCCGGATCGGCCGCTGAGAAACCGCCGCCTTGCGATCCCGCCCACTGCATCGGCGTGCGGACGGCGTAGCGCTCCTCCAGTTCGAGGTCATCCCCCATGCCAATCTCGTCGCCGTAGCGCATCACCGGAACGCCAGGCAGGGAAAAGAGTACCGCGTGGCAGAACGCCAGCCGTTTCAGATCGCCGTTGAGCATCGGGGCCAGGCGACGGCGGATCCCGCGCTGATAGACGTTCATCTCGTCGTCAGGGGCGAAGGTATCGAGGACAAACTGTTTGTCTTTCTGGCTGATGCCCTCCAGATCCAACTCGTCGTGATTGCGCAGCCAGTTGGCAAAACAGCATGAATCGGGCGGGACGATCATCTTCTTCACCGCGTTGCGCAGCGGGCGGGCGCTTTTTCGGGCCAGGCTGACGTAAAAATATTTGTTGAGCCAGAAATTGAGCACCAGATTCAGGCGGTCATTATTGCCAAAGTAGTCCTGATAGGCCTCCACCTCGACGTCCACTTCACCCAGCAGGATCGCCTCCGGATTATGCTCCTCAATAAGACGGCGCATATGCTCGAGGATCCACAGACCCTTTTTTTCATTACCGTTTCCCGCCTGCGTGGTCAGGTGGGAGGCGGCATCCAGGCGGAACCCCGATACGCCCAGCTTGAGCCAGAAGAGGATGATGTTCTCAATCTCTTTCAGCACCGCGGGTGAGGTCAGGTTCAGGTCCGGTTCATGGCGATAGAACATGTGCCGGTAGTATTGTCCCGCCTCGTCGTCCCAGCTCCAGATGCTCTCCTCCACGCCGGGAAACATCGGGGGCGTATCGTCCTCGTCAGTATCTGACCAGAGGTAGTAATCCCGGTAGGGTGACGCCGGGTTACGGCGGGCCTGCTGGAACCAGGGGTGCGCGTCGGAGGTGTGCTGGATCAGCAGCTCAATAATGACCTGCATGCCCAGCTCGCGGGCCTGTTCGATAAGGGCAATGATATCGGCCAGCTTTCCGAAGCGGGGGTCCACCTGGAGATGGTCGCTGACGTCATAGCCTTCATCGAGAAAGGGGGTGAGGTAAAATGGGGTGATCCAGATAACCGTCGCTCCCATCCGGCGAATGTAGCGCAGCTTGGCCGCTATCCCGGCGATGTCTCCGCAGCCATCGCCGTTCAAATCATAAAAGAGTGCGGTATCAATCTGGTAAATAATGGCCCGTGTATGCCAGTCCGTCATAGCGTTCCTCAGTGATAGCCTTCAGTATCCGAGACCTTGCCCCGGAAAACGTAGTAGCTCCAGGCGGTGTACACCAGGATCACCGGAATAATCAGTAACGTCCCAACCAGCATAAACAGCTGGCTGGCAGGCGGGGCTGCGGCCTCCCACAGGGTGATGCGTGGCGGAATAATATTTGGCCAGAGGCTGATGCCTAGCCCGCTAAACCCGAGGAAGATCAGCCCCAGCGTCAGCAGGAAAGGGCGAGAGTGGCTGTCCGGATTGCGGGTCAGGCGCCAGATCAGCACGCTGAAGATACCGACCAGCAGAGGAACCGGCAGGAACCAGAAGAAGTTGGGCAGGGTAAACCAGCGGTCGGCGACGTACTGCCAGCCGAGCGGCGTCCAGACGCTGACTACCGCGATAACCACCATCAGCGCCAGCAGCACGTGGCGGGTCAGCTCGCGCATGCGTTGTTGCAGCGCGCCTTCGCTTTTCATAATGAGCCAGGTGGTGCCCAGCAGCGTGTAGGCGACGACCAGACCGATGCCGCAGAAAAGGTTAAAGGGGGTGAGCCAGTCCAGCGCCGAGCCGACAAAGCGTCGGCCCTCCACGTCAAAGCCGTTGATCACCGCCCCCACCACCACGCCCTGGCTAAAGGTGGCGAGCAGGGAGCCGCCGGCAAAGGAGTAGTCCCAGAACCGGCGGTGTGAGGGTGTGGCTTTGAAGCGGAACTCAAAGGCGACGCCGCGAAAAATAAGGCCGATCAGCATTGCGGTGAGGGGGATCGTCAGCGCATCAATAATGACCGCGTAGGCCAGCGGAAACGCGCCGAAAAGCCCCGCACCGCCGAGCACCAGCCAGGTCTCGTTGCCGTCCCAGACGGGCGCTACGCTGTTGACCATCACATCGCGCTCTTTCGCATCGCCCACGAAGTTAAACAGCAGGCCAATGCCCAGATCGAAGCCATCCATAATGATGTACATCAGCGTGGCAAACACGATAATGGCAAACCAAATCACTGAGATATCGACGCCCATCAGATTCTCTCCTCTTCCGGAACAGACTCCGCGGCAGACAGCGGACGGGCAGGCGTGCCCGAGGTGTTTGACGTCAGCGTCTCGACGGGCTGAGGTCCTTTCTTAATCAGCCGGATGAGATAAACATAGCCCACGCCAAATACGGATGAGTAGACAACGAAGAACGCCAGCAGGCTGATGCTCATCTGCAGGGTGCTGTGCAGCGATACCGCGTCGATGGTGCGTAGGTAGCCATAGACGACCCACGGCTGACGCCCCACTTCGGTGGTCACCCATCCGGCGAGCAGCGCCAGCAGCCCGGCCGGCCCCATGCAGAGGGCAAACCACTGGAACGGACGCGACTGGTAAAGTCGATGGCGATAGCGTAGCCAGAGGCTGACAAGACCGAGAGTAATCATCAGCAGTCCCATCCCGACCATCACGCGGAACGACCAGAAAACGATGGTCGAGTTTGGGCGATCCTCTTTCGGGAAGTCTTTCAGCGCCGGGACCTGCTTGTCCAGACTGTGCGTCAGGATCAGGCTGCCGAGCGCGGGGATTTCCAGGCCGTATTTGGTGCGCTCTTCCTCCATATCCGGCAGACCAAACAGCAGCAGCGGGGTAGCCTCGCCGGGGGGATTTTCCCAGTGGCCCTCAATGGCGGCAATTTTTGCTGGCTGATGTTCAAGCGTGTTCAGGCCGTGCATATCGCCCACCACCGCCTGAATGGGCGCGACCAGCAGCGCCATCCACATCGCCATCGAAAACATGGTGCGAACGGCGGGCGTATCGTTACCGCGCAGCAGATGCCATGCCCCCGATGCTCCGACAAACAGCGCGCTGCTCAGAAACGCGGCGATAGCCATATGAATAAGACGGTAAGGGAAGGAAGGGTTAAAGACGATGGCCAGCCAGTCCTGCGGGATCACCTGGCCGTTCTCGATAGTAAAACCCTGTGGCGTGTGCATCCAGCTGTTGGAGGCGAGGATCCAGAAGGTCGACATCAGCGTGCCGAGCGCCACCATGCAGGTCGAAAAGAAGTGCAGCCCCGGGCCGACCTTGTTCCAGCCGAACATCATGACACCAAGGAATCCGGCCTCCAGGAAGAAGGCGGTTAATACCTCGTAGGTCAGAAGTGGACCGGTAATGCTGCCCGCGAACTGGGAGAACCCGCTCCAGTTGGTGCCAAACTGATACGCCATTACCAGCCCGGAAACGACGCCCATGCCGAAGTTAACGGCAAATATCTTTAGCCAGAAGTGGTATAACGATCGCCAGACGTCGTTTTTGGTGCGCAGCCACATGCCCTCCAGCACCACCAGGTAGCTGGCGAGACCGATGGTGATCGCGGGAAACAGGATGTGGAACGAGACGGTAAAAGCGAACTGAATTCTGGCCAGATGAAACGCATCGAGTTCGAACATGGTCCGTACCTCTGAGACGATGGGGCACGCGAATTGCCGGGCAGTTCAGGCCTGCCCGGCAAACCGATTACGGTTTAGTCTTTCCGGCACCCAGCTCGGCACCGGTCAGCGGGTCGGAATGTGGATCGGATTTCGTGCGGGCAGACATCGCCTTGACCAGTGTTGCCTGCTCGGTTGTGAGCGTAACGCTGGCACTGCCATCGCCGCCATCCACCGCAGGCTGGGGGGACTCAACGTAATCGAAGTGTTTATCGCTGTTCCAGCTTCCGCGAACCTCTCCACCTTCAGACATATTGTAGTACTTGTTGGTGAATTCCTCGATTGGCGGCAGTTTTCCCGGCGGGAAATTATTACGGATGGACTGCAGCGCCTTCTCAAAGGAGAGCTGATGCGCCGCCTCACGCGTCATCAGAAACGCCAGCGCGTCCTTAACGCCGGGATCGTCAGTCACGTTGATCAGCCGTTCATAGATGATTTTCGCTCTGGCCTCGGCCGCCACGTTTGAACGCAGGTCCGCCGTCGGCTCGCCGATGGTGTCGACGTAGGCCGCCGTCCAGGGCACGCCTGCCGAGTTGGTGAGCGGGGTACCGCCGCCGTAGAGCAGGGAGGTGATGTGGCTGTCATTGCCGTTTTCGGTCATGGAGCGATACAGCTCGGCCTCATTTTCCACCCCTTCCGCCAGCGCGCCCTTGGCACCTTTATTCAGCATACCGACCAGGGTACCGATGATTTCGAGATGGCTTAACTCCTCGGTCGCGATATCCATCAGCATATCCTTGCGGCCCGGATCGTCATCGCTCAACCCTTGCGTAAAGTAGCGGCAGGCGGCGGCCAGTTCACCCTGCGGTCCGCCAAATTGTTCCAGTAAAAGGTTGGCCAGGCCGGGATTCGGTTCGGCGACGCGAACCGTGTATTGCAGCTGTTTGACGTGTCGAAACATAGGCACTCTCCTGTGGATTATTTTTTCGCTTCGACACCCGATGCGTCTGAGCGCAGCAGGAACTGTTCCGTCGTTTGCGGGATATGGCGAATCAGCCAGTCGGCCATTTCGCGCTCTTCTGCGAGGATCGTCTCAATAGCGGGTATCGAAGCGGTGTCCCCGGCTTTTTTGGCCGCTGCCAGCAGGGAGGTATAGCAGGCGATTTCAAACTGTTCGAAAACATATCCGCTGATCGAGCCCTTCACGATTTCGTCTGAAGGGAACATGCCGCCGATGGATTGCCCCAGCGCCGCCATTTTGCTCATCGAGTCTTTTAAGACCGAACGAGAAATATCATTACGGTCGAGGATTTCCTCCAGCAATGTGATTTGCCGTTTTGTCTCATTAATATGCTGTTCAATTCTGGCGCGAACATCAGGATAATTATCGATACGGCTGGCCATGGATTCCAGCATAGATTCGGCTTGCTTTTCCATCGCATGGGCATCGCGTAGCCAGTCATGGTAGTGTTCTACGTGATTCATCATTGTATCCTCATTAGGGGTTCGCTTATTTGGTCTCACTTTCAGCAGCCTGATCGGCACGTGCAGCACTGTAGCCAGATAAATGGCCGACAATATTGGCATAGATACTGATGATAATGACCCATAGCACGCTGTTCTTCCACCATATTACGGAAGGGATAGCGAGTATGAACCATATTATAGCTGCCGTTAAATGGCACCGTTTAATTGTCCTGGGACTGATGCTCATTTTATTTAACCTGTGTTATTGCGTCATTTCTGCGCTTTTTGGTTAATATTTCCAACGGCCAGGTCGGTGAGTTTAAGGTCGGTCTCTTTTTCTTCTTCCAGCGTTTCGGCAAGAAGTTTAACGGCTTTTTTATAGCCCAGTTGTTCTGCTAATGTGGCAAGGGTACCGTAGCTGGCTATTTCGTAATGCTCAACTTTTTGTGCAGCAGCAATTAACGCGGCATCACGCACTTCATTTTTTTCCGTGCTTTCGATGACTTCGTTGGCTTCTTCAATTAAGCCTTCCATCGCCACGCATTTCATGCGTTTGATCTTAATACCGTCTTCCTGCTCGACGATCTGGTCGATACGCTCAATCTGACCCTGCGTTTCTTCAAGGTGTGCGGTAAAGGCGGCACTCAGCTTCTCGCTGGAGGCGGCACGAGCAAGTTTACTTAACGCTCGGGTAAGCTGCTTTTCTGCGCTGTAGGTATCCGATAGAAGATGAATAAATACATCCTCAACACTTTTCATATTCATAATAATTACGCTCCGGTAAAATAATGAAAGGGTACTGCGAGCTTTTCAGCCCGCAGCATGCTCTCTGGTTTTATTAAAAGAGTACTAAATAAGATCAGGAGTTATCAGACTTACGGCCTCCGCCGTGACTGTTCTGTCCCCCTTTCTTACCCGCTTCAGATGCGCGTTGCGGATCGTTTTTAAAATTACCACCGCTGTGCTGGCCACCTTTACGTCCAGCTTCTGATGCTTTTTCACGGTCTTCAGCGAAATTACCGGAACCACCACGATGCTCTGCCATATTAAACCTCATAGTCATATATTGGTTATGTCAGTACGATACGAAAATATTCCGTATCACTCGTCGTTCGAGTAATAACTCTAGTCGCTGTGCGTCATCCGTCAAATGCGTTTTGCTATTTGCGGCTGCGTTATTTTTAAATATTTGTAAATTTACGCTTCGCTTGAAATGGAAATATGGATAGGCAGGAAGGACTTGTAAACAACCATTCAGATTAATCCTAACTTAGAGCTAAAAATTTGAAAGGTGAGGATAAAAATAATGGCGAACTCAAATTGGTTGATTTGTAGTCAGGGGAAAATAAAAAATACTCCTTTATAGCTAGAAAGCGAAACCCTAAATAATTATAAGGAAAATCCTGGATAAAAGCGTTCAGGTCGAAAGGGCGGTTTCGTTCGGACCTGTTCAGGGGCTAGTAGCACACGGTTTGACCACTGTCGTCTTAAGATCACAAATCAGAAATTCTTCCCCCCGGAAGGAACGGGTTTCTCTACACTCCAGGTAATATTCACTGGAGGCATGACATCATGGCGAACACCATCACGGCTGATGACATTCGGGAACACTTTTCGCAGGCTATGTCGGCGATGTACCAGCAGGAAGTTCCGCAGTATGGCACCTTGCTCGAACTGGTTGCGGACGTAAACCTGGCGGTGCTGGAAAATAACCCACTATTACATGAACAACTGGCAAACGCCGATGAGCTTGCGCGCCTGAACGTGGAGCGTCACGGGGCGATCCGCGTTGGCACAGCACATGAACTTTCAACCCTGCGTCGTATGTTTGCCATTATGGGGATGTACCCGGTCAGCTATTACGATCTCTCCCAGGCGGGGGTGCCGGTCCACTCAACGGCGTTTCGCCCGATCGATGATGCGGCGCTGTGCCGTAATCCGTTCCGTATCTTTACGTCGCTGCTGCGCCTTGAGCTAATTGACAACGTCGCGCTGCGCGAACGGGCGGCGGAAATCCTCTCTCACCGGAACATCTTTACCCCGCGCTGCCTGGCGCTGCTCGATCTGTATGAATCTGAGGGGCAGTTTACTGACGAACAGGCGCACGAGTTTGTGCAGGAAGCGCTGGAAACCTTCCGCTGGCACCGTCATGCGACGGTCGATCAGGAAACCTATCAGGCGCTGCATAACGAGCATCGCCTGATTGCCGACGTGGTCTGCTTCCCGGGCTGCCATATTAACCACCTCACGCCGCGCACGCTGGATATTGACCGGGTGCAGGAGCTGATGCCGAAGTACGGTATCGAGCCGAAAATTTTGATTGAAGGGCCGCCGCGTCGCGAGGTGCCCGTCCTGCTGCGTCAAACCAGCTTTAAAGCCCTGGAAGAGCCGGTGCTGTTTGCCGGGGAACATAAGGGCACCCACACTGCGCGCTTCGGTGAGATTGAGCAGCGCGGCGTGGCGCTGACCCCGAAAGGGCGTGAACTGTACGATAGCCTGCTTTCCCAGGCCGGTACCGGCAAAGATAACCTGACGCATCAGCTGCATCTGCGGGAGATCTTTAGCACCTTCCCGGACAGTGAACTGCTAATGCGCCGTCAGGATCTGGCGTATTTCCGCTACCGTCTGACGCCTGCGGGTGAAGCGCATCGCCATGCGTTCCGGCCGGGCGATGATCCGCAGCCGCTAATCGAGCGCGGATGGGTGGTCGCTCAGCCGATCACCTACGAAGATTTCCTCCCGGTTAGCGCCGCCGGGATATTCCAGTCCAATCTCGGGAATGAAACCCAGGCCCGTAGCCACGGCAACGCCAGCCGCGATGCGTTTGAAGACGCTCTGGGCTGCCCGGTGTATGACGAGTTCACGCTCTACCAGGAGGCTGAAACCCGCAGCAAACAGCGTTGCGGTTTGCTCTGAAATCGTTACTCTGCTGGGGTGTGATGGAAAAAATAAGGTCGTTATGCAAAATCCTTCCGCCCCTGTGGTTGATACGCGCCAGGGCGCACTGTCTGGTTTAACCGATGAAAATGTCCACGTCTGGTGCGGCATTCCCTACGCCGCACCGCCCGTGGGCGAGTGGCGCTGGCGCTCCCCGCGGCCCCCTGAGCCGTGGGATGGCGTTCGCCAGGCTACTACCTTTTCGGCCTCAAGCTGGCAAAGCAGCGAATATTGTCAGGAGCTGGGCGGGGGCGATCCCGGTCAGTTCTCGGAAGACTGTCTTTATCTGAACGTCTGGTCCCCCAAAGAGCGCGCCGGGGCGCTTCCGGTTATGGTCTGGCTGCACGGGGGCGGGTTTACGATTGGCGCAGGCGGCCTGCCGCCTTATAACGGCAAATCGCTGGCCACACGCGGGGTGGTTGTGGTGACGATCAACTACCGTCTCGGCCATCTCGGCTTTTTCGCCCATCCCGCGCTGGAAGGCGAGGAAGATCGCGTGGTGCATAATTTTGCCCTGCTGGATCAGATCGCGGCCCTCGAATGGGTTAGGGACAATATCACCGCATTTGGTGGCGACCCCGCTAACGTGACCCTGTTTGGCGAATCCGCCGGTGCGCGCAGCGTGCTCTCTCTGCTGGCATCGCCCCTGGCGGCTGACTTGTTCAACAAGGCGATTGTGCAAAGCGGGTATACCTTGCCGGACACGCCGCGTGAACAGGCGCTGCAAAAAGGGGAGGCGCTGGCCGCCCATTTTGGCCTGGAGAAGGCGACTGCTGAGCAGCTGCGCGCCATTCCGCCGGACGCGTTCTGGCCGTTAACCGCGCCGCTGAACGTCGCCCCGGCGCCCATCGTCGGGGACTGCGTTCTGCCCGAAGCGATGCTGGACGTCTTTTTCGCTGCCCGCCAGCATCCCGTACCGGTGATGATTGGGTCGAACAGCGATGAGGCCAGCGTGATGGCGGTGTTTGGCATCGATCTCGCCGGGCAAATCCAGAAGCTCCGCCGGGAGCGACGCTTCGGGCTGGGGCTGATTAAGCTGCTCTATCCGGGCGTCAAAGGCGATGAGGAGTTGGGCAGGCAGGTGTGCCGCGACATGGCGTTCACCACGATGGGCTATGTCGTGATGCAGGCGCAGCAGCGCGTCGGCGGACTGTGCTGGCGTTACTGGTTTGACTATGTTGCGGAAGCGGAACATGCCACCTATATCAACGGCGCCTGGCACGGCAATGAAGTGCCCTACGTCTTCGATACCCTCGGCCAGGTTGAGCCTTCACGCCAGTATGTCAACGAACGGGATTTACAGTTTGCTGCGCAGGTCGCCGATTACTGGGTGAGCTTTGCGCGAGATGCAGGGCCTCGTGAGATCCTGCCAGGGCCGACGCACTGGCCCGCATGCCGAAAAGGGCGGGATGTTTTGTTACGCATTGGCGTGAATAAACATGCAGGTTTCCGGCTTGAAAACCGCTTTATGCGCGCCCGCATGAGCCTCTTCAAACGGGTAATGAAGCACCACGTCAGCCTCGATTAAGCAAACAGGCGCGAAACGCCGCCAGTCCATTTTCCTCCCCTGGCGTTTCGCGCAGCACCAGCCGGTAGCTCGCGCCGGTTTTTATGCTGGTTTCATAAGGCCGCATCAGTCTTCCCGCGCGGACATCTTCAGCCACCAGCGTTTCGTCGGCAATGGCCACGCCCAGCCCCTGAATGGCGGCCGTGATGGCGAGATCCATCGTGTCGAAGTGTTGATTTTTGTGCATGGCAAAGCCCGGACCTTCCTGTTTCGTCAGCCATAGCGACCAGTCTGTCTTATCCCTTGTTGGGTGCAGGAACGTCAGCGATCCCAGCGCTGCACCCGCCCGTACCGGACTTATCACCGGGGTGAGCGCCTCTTCGAACAGCAGGTCGCCTGCGCTCATGTGCGTACCGAACACGATGGCCGCGTCGTAAGATTCGGTTTTGAAATTGACGTTATGATCGGTGGTGGTGGTCAGGGCGATCTGCAGATCCGGCTGCTCACGCTCCACCTCCAGCAGGCGCGGCACCAGCCAGCGCATGGCACAGGTGGGCGCCTTGAGCCGGATCACGGTCTGCTGGCTGCGGGCCTGGTCGGCCACGGTCAGCAATTGTTCGAAAGCAGACTGCAGTTCCGGGAGCAGGGCGCTGCCTTGCGAAGAGAGGCGCAGGCCGCGTGCGTGGCGTTCAAAAAGCGGAAAGCCAAACCACGCTTCAAGGGAGGCTATTTTGCGGCTCACGGCCCCCTGCGTCAGGCAAAGTTCTGCGGCAGCATGGGTCAGATTCAGGTGACGCGCGGTGACTAAAAATGCGTCGATGGCATTAAGCGGGAGCGAACGGCGCGACATGGAAACACCTCAGCTATGCATTTTTCTCATGGCTATTATGACAACAATTCGATTGTCCCGACAACAGAGATGTTGTTTGAATAGTTATGCAATGTCCATGAGAAGGGAAAGAGGATGACTTTACTAACGCCAGTGCAAACGCGCTCTAAACTGCCCGATGTGGGCACCACCATTTTTACCGTTATCGGCCAGCTCTCGGCGCAGCATAACGCGATTAACCTTTCTCAGGGCGCACCGAATTTTTCCTGCGACCCGAAGCTTGTTGCGGGCGTTACCCGCGCAATGGAGGCGGGGCATAACCAGTATGCGTCGATGACCGGTCTGCAGCCGCTCAAAGAGCGCATTGCCGATAAAATTGCCACCCTATACGGCACGCGGTATGACCCGGCCAGCGAGGTGCTGGTGACCGCCAGCGCCAGCGAAGGGCTCTATTCGGCAATCAGCGGGCTGGTGCACCCGGGTGATGAGGTGATCTACTTTGAGCCGTCATTTGACAGCTACGCGCCGATTGTCCGTCTGCAGGGGGCAACGCCGATTGCCATCAAGCTCACCGTGCCGGATTTTGCCGTCAACTGGGACGAAGTCCGGGCTGCCATCTCCCCGCGCACGCGCATGATCATCATCAATACGCCGCACAACCCGAGCGGCCAGGTTTTTTCAGCCAACGACCTGCAGCAGCTGGCGGCGCTGACGCGCAATACCGACATCATTATTTTGTCTGACGAAGTGTATGAACACGTGGTGTTTGACGGTGAGCCGCACCACGGGATGGCCACGCACCCGCAGCTGGCGGAGCGTAGCGTGATTATTTCTTCTTTCGGAAAAACCTATCACGTCACCGGCTGGCGCGTGGGTTACTGTGTTGCACCGGCGGTGCTGATGGACGAGATTTGTAAGGTCCATCAATTTTTAATGTTTTCTGCCGATACGCCAATGCAGCACGCGTTTGCTGAACATATGGTCGACCCGCAAACCTGGCTGTCGCTGTCGGCGTTTTACCAGCGCAAGCGCGATCTGCTGCAGAGTCTGCTGGCCGATTCGCCGTTCACGCTGCTGCCCAGCGCCGGATCGTTCTTCATGCTGGCGGACTACAGCCAATTCAGCAACGAGCGCGACAGCGAGCTGGTGAAACGGCTTATCGTTGAGTACGGTGTAGCTACCATTCCGCTGTCGGCGTTTTATGCGGACGGTACGGATAATAAATTGATTCGTCTCTCTTTTGCGAAAGATGAGGCGACGTTACGGGCAGGTGCCCAAGCCCTGTGTCGGGTTAAACCACGCTGAGATAGGCTCTGAGGAGTTTGAGATGAAAATACGCGCGCTAGTTGTCGGCATGGGATTGCTGTGTACCTTTTCCTCCTTCGCGGCGTCCGAGCTGCGTTACGGTCTGGAAGCCGAATATCCGCCGTTTGAAAGCCGCAATGCGGCAGGCGAACTGGAAGGGTTTGACGTTGAGCTGGGGAATGCCATC
Organism: Enterobacter sp. TCD1-1; assembly: GCF_020567405.1. Classification (NCBI taxonomy): domain Bacteria; kingdom Pseudomonadati; phylum Pseudomonadota; class Gammaproteobacteria; order Enterobacterales; family Enterobacteriaceae; genus Enterobacter; species Enterobacter sp. TCD1-1. The sequence goes on from NZ_JAJCXF010000001.1 coordinate 1,367,781, forward strand.
TGCAAAGCGGCAGCGCTGAAGTGCAGCTGGGTGGAAACCTCGTTTGATGCGCTGATCCCGGGCCTGGTGGCGAAGAAATTCGACGCCATCAACTCGGCGATGAATATCACCGAGCAGCGCCGCAAGAGCATTGATTTTACCCAGCCGATTTACCGTATTCCGTCGCAGCTGGTCGGCAAGGCCGGCACGGCGGTTGAGGCAACCCCAGAAGGGCTGAAGGGGAAAACCATTGGCGTGCTGCAGGGCTCCATTCAGGAAACCTATGCCAAAGAGCACTGGGAAAAGCAGGGTGTCACCGTGGTGTCGTATAAAGATCAGAATATGGCCTGGGGCGATCTGCTGAATGGCCGTATCGACGCCTCGCTGGTCATGTCCGCGGCCGGACAGGCAGGTTTCCTCAGCAAGCCGCAGGGGAAAGGGTTTGGCTTCATCGGCAAGCCGGTGTCTGACGACACTATACTCGGCAGTGGGATCGGCTTTGGGTTGCGTAAAGGTGACGAGGCCACCAAAAAGCAGCTTGATGCCGCAATTGATAAAGTACGTGCCGACGGCACGATCGCCAAACTCGCTGATAAGTACTTCCCGGGTATCGATGTCAGCGTAAAATAACCGCCTCATTCGCCCCGTCAGCTGATGTCCTGACGGGGCATTTTTATACACATTTTCCAGGCTTTCTTTACACCACTTTCGGGCCGTTCTGGTCGACAGAAAATATTTCTCACTTTGTTCAGATAATCACCGGCCAACAATTGGATTCTTAACCATTTTTGTTTAGGCTGTGCGTTCTTTCTTGCCGTCATTTCGCCGAGCGCGAAACTCATTCACACGACCATAAGGACGTTTTTCCAGGCATGAATCGCAGACGTTTTCTAAAAGGCTCGCTGGCAGTGGCAGCCCTGAGCGGCACATCCGGCCTTGCTTCCCTGTTTTCCAAAGCGGCATACGCTGCTGACTCTGACATTGCTGACGGCCAGAGCCGTCGTTTTGACTTCTCCGTCCTGCAATCCATGGCGCATGACCTGGCGAAAACCCCGTGGGGTGGCGCGCCGCGCCCGCTGCCGGAGACGCTGGCCACGATGACGCCGCAGGCGTACAACGCCATCCGCTACGATGAAAAGCAGTCACTGTGGAACAACATTGAAGGGCGTCAGCTGGACGTGCAGTTCTTCCATATGGGAATGGGGTTCCGCCGTCGCGTGCGGATGTTCTCACTGGACCAGTCCACCGCTATGGCGCGCGAGATCCACTTCCGTCCGGAGCTGTTCAGCTACGGTGAAACGGGGGTGGATACCAAACAGCTGGAAGGGCAAAGCGATCTCGGCTTTGCGGGCTTCCGCGCGTTTAAGGCGCCGGAGCTGGCGCGTCGCGATATCGTCTCTTTCCTGGGCGCGAGCTATTTCCGCGCAGTGGATGACACTTACCAGTACGGCCTTTCCGCCCGCGGCCTGGCGGTAGATACCTTTACCGACACGCCGGAAGAGTTCCCGGACTTTACCTCCTTCTGGTTTGAGACCGTCAAGCCCGGCGACACGACCTTTACCGTCTATACGCTGCTGGATAGCCCGAGCATCACCGGTGCCTATAAATTCGTGATCCACTGCGAGAAGAGCCAGGTGATCATGGAGGTGGAAAACCACCTCTACGCGCGTAAGGACATCAAGCAGCTCGGCATTGCGCCGATGACCAGCATGTTCAGCTGCGGCAATAACGAACGCCGCATGTGTGACACTATTCACCCGCAAATCCATGACTCCGACCGCCTGGCGATGTGGCGCGGCAACGGGGAGTGGATCTGCCGTCCGCTGAACAACCCGCAGAAGCTGCAGTTCAATGCCTATATGGACAAAAACCCGAAAGGGTTCGGTCTGCTGCAGCTCGATCGCGATTTCTCGCACTATCAGGACGTGATGGGCTGGTACAACAAGCGTCCAAGCCTGTGGGTGGAACCGCGTAACGACTGGGGTAAAGGCGCGGTTGGCCTGATGGAGATCCCGACCACCGGTGAAACGCTGGATAACGTGGTCTGCTTCTGGCAGCCGGAAAAAGCCGTCAAAGCGGGCGACGAGCTGGACTTCAAATATCGCCTCTACTGGAGCGCGATGCCGCCGGTGCGCTCCCCGCTGGCCAACGTCTACGCCACCCGCACCGGCATGGGCGGCTTCCCGGAAGGCTGGGCACCGGGCGAAAACTACCCGAAAGTGTGGGCCCGTCGCTTTGCCATCGACTTCGTCGGTGGTGACCTGAAGGCCGCTGCGCCAAAAGGCATCGAGCCGGTGATTACGCTCTCCAGCGGTGAAGCGAAGCAGGTGGAGATCCTCTACGTTGAGCCGTTTGACGGCTATCGCATTCTGTTTGACTGGTACCCGACGTCAGATTCGACGGAACCGGTGGATATGCGCCTGTTCCTGCGCTGCCAGGGCGACGCCATCAGCGAAACCTGGCTGTACCAGTATTTCCCGCCAGCGCCGGATAAACGTCAGTACGTTGACGACCGGGTAATGCGTTAACTTTTGTGGGATTGTGCCGGGTGGCGGCTTCGCCTTACCCGGCCTACGTTTCAGTACTGTAGGCCCGGTAAGCGCAGCGCCACCGGGCGATGACGAGGCACCATGACATCTGAAATCATCCCCGTTTCACAACACATCGAACTACGTTCCGTCGAAGAGCGCTATACCGCCGACCTGCACAATCTCGTCGTCAAAAACAGAGCCTTTCTGCAAACCGCCTTTGACTGGGCGCAGCACGTGGGCAGCGAAGAGGATACCCGCCGCAACGTGCAGAGTAACCAGATGCTGCACCAGCGCGGCTACGCCAAAATGTTTCTGATCTTCAAGGATGATGCGCTGGTTGGCGTGCTGTCGTTCAACACCATTGAACCGACCAACAAAGCCGGCTACATCGGCTACTGGCTGGATGAAGCCCACCAGGGTCAGGGCATTCTCTCTCAGTCACTGCAGGCGTTTATGCGCTACTACGCTGAACGCGGTGAGATCCGTCGTTTTGTGATCAAGTGTCGGGTGGCGAATCAGCACAGCAACAGCGTTGCCGTGCGCAACGGTTTTACGCTAGAAGGGTGCCTGCGGGAAGCGGAATACCTGAATGGCCGCTTTGACGATGTCAATATCTACGGCCGGATCTATACCCTATAACGCGCCCAGCAGCGGCGTGCGGGTGATGCGCTGGTCGCCATTAATCACTTTTTCGCCGCGCAGGTGAATGCTCTCGCCGGCAAACGCTTCAATGACCGCATCGTCGGTGATTTCAACCCGGTGTTCGATAAGCACATCTCCGCTGATGCGCGCGCGCCCCTGGATCACCACTTTATCATCCAGCATGATCGGCCCGCCGCGCAGCCAGGCCTGCCCGCCAATCAGGACGTGATGCTTGATGACGCAGTTGCCTTCGACCACGGCATTCTCCGCAATCTGCGAGCTGTAGCGCACCGTGGGGATAGCATCGTCGTCAAACCCGGCTATCACGCGGGCGTTACCATAGACTTTTGCGCAGTCGCACACCCAGACGTTGTTGAGTTCGTTACCCTCGAGGATCGCGCTATCGAAAATTTCGGCCCGGTGTTCAATAAAGGCAAAATTAACCATCGCCTCGCCGTAGATTTGCGCCTGGTGCACAATCCGCGACTGGCTCACCGTCGCCTTGTCGTAGATTTGCAGGATCTGTTCATGGTCCGGCGTCAGCCCTTTGGCGGCAATGACCACGCTGTGATGCAGCACGCGCGCGTCGCCGTAGATATGACACTCGCCCCGTACGCAGGATTGCTGAATGGTGACGTTGTCACTTATTCGCGCCCCGTGGCTGACCTCCACGCCGTCCAACCAGCAGCTGTCGCCGATATGCGCGTTATGGCTAATGATGCACGGCAGGGTAAGACGCGCGTTGCCGGAGACGACTGCCCCCGCGAACACCACGCTGTTTTCATCGTAGATCCAGCAGTCGCCGTCCTGCGCGAGGGCGCGCTCATCGTCAATCCAGCCGCCTCTCGTGCCGACTGTCACGTCGTTAAAGTCCGCCATGGCGATAATCTGCCGCAGCGTGGTGGCGTGGGTGGTTTCGCCGTTTTTCCATTGCCAGAGGCGGGTCTCGTCGCTAAGGCGATATTTGTTCATCTTCATGTCTCTGATAAGCGTCTTCACTAAACGTAGCAAAGTTTTCGCATTTCGAGCGGCTTGGCAACCAGACGGTAAACGCCTTAAAATGGCATGTAAAATACACTTTCACTTTATGCGAATGCAGGAAAAATAATGACCGTCGATGAGAATTACTTCACAGAGAAATATGGCTTAACCCGTACCCATTCAGAGGTGCTGTACAGCGCGGAGATTGTGAAGCCCGGTAAAACGCTGGATCTGGGCTGCGGCAACGGCCGTAACAGCCTGTACCTTGCGGCCAACGGGTACGATGTGACCGCGTGGGACAAGAACCCGATGAGCATCGACAATATCGAGCGCATCAAGGCGGAAGAAGGGATCGCTAATCTGCATACCGCGATTAAGGATCTGAACAACCTGAGCTTTGACGGTCAGTACGATTTTATTCTCTCCACCGTGGTGCTGATGTTCCTGGAGGCAAAAACCATCCCGGGCCTTATCGCCAATATGCAGCGCTGCACGACGCCGGGCGGTTACAATCTGATCGTTGCCGCCATGGATACGGCAGACTACCCCTGCACGGTCGGCTTCCCGTTTGCCTTCAGGAGCGGTGAGCTGAGCAACTACTACGAAGGCTGGGAGTTGCTCAAATACAACGAGGACGTTGGCGAACTGCACCGCACTGATGAAAACGGCAACCGCATCAAGCTGCGCTTTGCCACGATGCTGGCACGAAAGCCCGCTTAACGGGCGGCCAGCAGACAGATCTGCAGGGCAGTCTTATAAGACGCCTCAAACGACGACAGCGGCAGGAATTCAAACTTCGAGTGGAAGTTATGCGCCCCGGTGAAGAAGTTCGGGGTGAGTAGCCCTTTAGCCGAGAGCGCCGCGCCGTCGGTGCCGCCGCGCATTGGCGTCGGTTTCGGCTTGATGCCGAGTGATTCCATCGCCTCGAACATCAGATCGATGGCGCGCCGGTCTTCGCCAATCGCATTGCTGATATTGCTGTAGGTATCTTCAATGCGATAGTCCACGCTGGCCGTCGGATATTGGGCGGCAATCAGCGCGGCCACGTCGGCAATCTGCTGCTTGCGCGCGGCAAAGCTCTCCTTATCAAAGTCGCGGATATTGGCCTTAAGAACGGCCTCGTTCTGTCCGGCCTGAATGCCGTTAAACCAGATATAGCCTTCACGTCCCTCGGTGCACTCGGGCGTTTGCTGGCGGTCAAAATGGCTGATGTAATCAGTCGCCATCAGGAGGGGATTCACCAGCACGCCTTTGGCGGACATCGGGTGCGCCGTCACGCCGGTAAAACGGATTTCCGCGGCTGCCGCATTAAAGTTCTCGTAGACAATCTCACCCAGCTCGCAGCAGTCAATGGTCCAGGCAAAGTCGACGTCGAAGCGCTTAAGATCCAGCGCCTTGGCACCGTTCAGGCCGATCTCTTCGTCAGGCACAAACGCCACGACGATATCGCCATGCCGGTGCTCCGCCGTCAGGTTTTCCAGCACCGTCATGACCACCGTGACCGCCGATTTATTATCGGCGCCCAATACGCTGGTTCCGTCGCTGAAAATAATCTCCTCGTTCGGATAAGCCAGAATTTCGGGATGCTCGTTTACCCGTAGCCAGATGTCTTTCTCTTTATTCAGACAGAGATCTTCACCGGTAAACGTTAATATTTGTGGATGAATATCCGGTGAAAGTCCCACGTCGACGGTATCAATATGGGTAATAAAGCCGATGCGCGGCGCACCGGGCACGTTGCCTTTTTTAACCGCCGTCACCGTGGCGAATTCATCTATCACAATGTCGTCTAACCCCAGCTGTGCCAGCTCCTGCGCCAGCTCGCGCGCCATGTCATGCTGGCCCGGCGTTGAGGGCAGGGTTTTGACTTTGGGATCGCTCTGGCTGGTGATCGCGAGATAGCGGAAAAAACGGTGCGTTAATTGTCTGGAAAGCGGCGAGCCCATAGTGATTTATTCCTTATTTATTTTTCAGGTGTTTGCCACATCACTTTAATGTTATTTATGAAATGGCAAAAGAATTAATTAGCCGTCGAATTAAAAAGACAGGAATAAATGATGACAAGCAAACTCACAACTTTCACATTGGCGCTCGCGGCACTCACGGTCAGTTCCGCTGTCGCTGCGAAAACGCTGGTGTATTGCTCCGAAGGATCGCCGGAAAACTTTAACCCTCAGCTTTACACCTCGGGAACCAGCGTCGACGCCAGCGCCGTGCCGGTCTATAACCGTCTGGTCGATTTCAAACCTGGTACCACGGAGCTGGTGCCGAGCCTGGCGGAACGCTGGGAGGTGAGCGACGACGGCAAGGTTTACACCTTCCATCTGCGCAAGGGCGTGAAGATCCAGAGCAATAAATCCTTCACGCCGACCCGTGACTTTAACGCCGATGACGTGATCTTCTCGTTTATGCGGCAAAAAGACGTGAATCATCCCTACCACAACGTCTCTAACGGCAGCTACTCGAACTTCGAAAGTCTGGAGTTCGGCAGCCTGATAACCGCCATTGATAAAGTCGATGACCACACCGTGCGCTTTACCCTGGCGCACCCGGAAGCGCCGTTTGTCGCCGATCTGGCCTGGTATTTTGCCTCGATCCTTTCAGCGGAGTATGCCGACGCGATGCTGAAAGCGGGCACGCCGGAGAAGGTGGATATGGAGCCCATCGGCACCGGGCCGTTTAAGCTGGCGCAGTATCAGAAGGATTCCCGGATCCTGTTCACGGCGTTTGCCGACTACTGGCAGGGGAAATCGAAGCTGGACAGGCTGGTGTTTAGCATCACCCCGGATGCCTCCGTGCGTTTTGCCAAAATTGAGAAGAACGAATGTCAGGTGATGCCGTTCCCGAACCCGGCCGATCTGCCGCGCATGAAGGCCAACAAAGATATCAACCTGATGAGCAAGGCCGGACTGAATACCGGCTTCCTGGCATTCAACACGCAGAAGCCGCCGCTGGATAACGTGAAGGTCCGTCAGGCGCTGGCGATGGCCATCAATAAACCGGCCATTATTGATGCGGTGTTCCACGGTACCGGGACCGTGGCGAAGAATCTGCTGCCGCCGGGCGTCTGGAGTGCCGACAGCGAGCTTAAGGATTACGACTACGATCCTGAAAAAGCCAAAGCGCTGCTGAAAGAGGCCGGCTTTGCCAGCGGCGTCAGCATTGATTTATGGGCGATGCCGGTCCAGCGTCCCTATAACCCGAATGCGAAACGCATGGCGGAGATGATTCAGGCGGACTGGGCGAAAATTGGCGTACAGACCAAAATCGTTACCTACGAATGGGGCGAGTATCTGAAACGCGTGAAGGGCGGAGAGCATCAGGCCGCGCTGATGGGCTGGACGACGGCCACCGGCGATCCGGATAACTTCTTCGGCCCGCTCTTTACCTGCACCTCGGCGAACGGCGGGTCAAACTCGGCGAAATGGTGCTACAAGCCCTTCGATAACCTCATTGCCGAGGCGAAATCGATAACCGATCATGATAAGCGCGTGGCGTTGTATAAAGAGGCGCAGCAGATGATGCATGACCAGATGCCTGCGGTGATGATTGCGCATTCAACGATTTTCGAACCGGTACGCAAGGAGGTGAAGGGCTATGAAATCGACCCGTTTGGCAAACATCTGTTCTGGCAAGTGGATATAAATCAGTAATTTTTCACTGCCCGGCATGCGTCCGGGCAATCTTTTTGCAATTTGTGCTCACCGCATCATTTTTTGTCACAACAAACCCGCCAGTCTTTTGCTATAACTTCAAATGCATACTTGCAGATAACATGGAAAACTATCATGCGTACTCAAACTTTTTTTAAAGTTGCAGTGCTTACTGGTCTGTTGGCGTTGGCGGGCTGTTCTTCAAAAGTCGCCGCTCCAGAACAATACTCCGGCTTTTTAAAAGACTACTCAGGCTTGCAGCAGACAACGTCTGCGACGGGTAAACCAACGCTGCGTTGGGTTGATCCTTCTTATAATGAGGCTAACTACGACAGTATTCTCTGGACGCCGATTACCTATTACCCAACGCCAAAACCGACCACGCAAATTGGTCAAAAAACGCTTGATGAGTTGTTGAATTACACCAATAACAAAATGAAAACGGCGATTGGTACGCGTAAGCCGGTTGTGACCACGCCGGGTAAACATAGCCTGATTTTCCGCGGCGCGATTACCGGGGTGAGTTCGCAGAAAGAGGGGCTGCAGTTCTATGAAGTGGTGCCTGTTGCGCTGGTGGTTGCCGGTACGCAGATGGCAACCGGACACCGCACCATGGATACGCATCTCTTCTTTGAAGGCGAGCTGATCGATGCGGCCACCAATAAACCGGTCATGAAGGTGGTACGTAAAGGCGAAGGTAAAGAGCTGAATAACGAAAACACACCAATGACCTTTGCGACGCTGAAGCAGGTTGTTGATGATATGGCGACGGATGCCACCATGTTTGATGTGAAAAAGACCGCAAAATAAAATAAAACGGCCTGCGTAATGCAGGCCTTTTTATTTACGCCATCCGTAAGCGTCTGAACCAGGTTTCCGGTTTGGTAAACATCACCATATTTCCTCCCAGGATCAGCACTAATCCCACGATACCGTTGACATGCCAGACGTAGCCTTCATAGACCGTGGAAATGGAGAGCGCCACCAGCGGAAAGAGCAGCGTGCTGTAGGCCGCTTTGCCCGGGCCAATACGTCCCACCAGCGTGAAGTAGGCACCAAAGGCAATCACCGAGCCAAACAGGGCCAGATACACCAGCGCGCCGAGATAGCTCACCGTCCATTCCGGCACAAAGCTATCGCCTCTGAACAGCGCAATGCAGCCCATCACCAGCGTGCCATAGAGCATCGCCCAGGCGTTGGTGGTCATGGTTTCAAGGCCTCTGCGCTGATGGCGCATGCTGATCATATTGCCCAGCGAGAAGCCGTAGGTTCCGAGCGCGGAAAGCCCAATGCCGGTCAGGAGTGACGCGCTCCAGCCGCTGGCCAGCAGATCGTCCCAGAAGAGGGTGACAATCCCAACCAGCCCCAGTGCCGCCGCCGTCCAGAAACGCGCGGGCGGGCGCTGCCCGAAGAAAATAAAGCTGTTAATGGCGTTATAGAGCACCGCCATGGAGAAGATCACCGACTCCAGTCCGGTATTGATATGTGCCGCTGCCGTGTAAAAACACCAGAAGTTAAAGCAGAAAACACAGCATCCCTGAAGCAGGCAAAAAAGATGATCCCGAAGCGCCAGCGTGCGCAGGCGACGCAGGGCGAGTAACACCACCATCATGGTGAGGCTGGCGACGGCGAAGCGCCAGAAAATCGACACCGGCGCCGCGACGGGGCCCTGCTGCAGGAAAATCGCAATCCAGGTGGTTCCCCAGATAATGACCACGAGTCCATATAATAATGCGTTCATAGTTGTCTCTTCTCAAACCGCGGAAGCCCGCAGTATGGCGCTGAACTGCGTAACGGGCTTTCACCTGCTTGCGGGTGACTTGCAAAATCTTGCGCTTTTTTCTTCCCTGGGGTCTGGCAACGGGGGACAACTCTTTTTAGACTGATATTCCGATCATTCATGCGCTAACGGTTATGTCTCACGCTTACGATACCTTTGAAACGCTTTGCCAACAGAATGCAGTCCTGCGGGAAACCGTCTCGCTGAATTCGGGTATTCAGCTGGCAGCGTGGTACAACAAGCACGACACGATAACCGTTAAAAGCAACCATCATACCCTCAGCCTGTACGTGGCGGACGGCTACGAAAGCTATCAAAAAACGCCGGGCGGCTGGAAGAACGGTGGGGGGCCGGACCGTTTCTGCCTGATGCCCAAAGAGAGCGAATCGACGTGGGACATCCGTGATGACCTGTCGTTTGTGCATCTCTACTGCACCGATGAACACCTGCGCGATGTGGGGGAGAAAATCTGGGACAAGCGACCGCTTTCGCTGACCCTGGACGAGCGCATTTTTGGCAGCGATCCGAAGATCACCACGCTGTATCGCCAGTTTTTACTGGGCTGTGACTGGCAGCAGCACGCCAACCAGCTGACCCTGAGCACGGCCTCCACGCTGCTGCTGACCCATCTGCTGCAAAACTACTCAAACGTGCAGTGGAAGCTGCCGGTTGTCACGGGAGGGTTGTCGCCGTTTGTGCTGCGCAACGTCCTCGCCTTTATCGAAGAGAATCTCGGGCAGCCCCTGACGCTCGCCGAACTGGCGGCGCAGGCTGCCCTCAGCGAATACCATTTTGCCCGCATGTTCCGCCAGTCGACGGGGCTGGCGCCGCATCAGTATGTGATGCAGAGGCGAATGGATAAAGCGAAAGCCCTTGTCCAGCATACGACGACGCCGCTGACGGAGATCGCGCTTGCCTGCGGGTTTAACTCCGCCAGCCACTTCAGCAACCGCTTTCGCAGCGCGACGGGCATGACGCCTTCGCAGCTACGCGCGGCGAGCGCGTGAAAACAGGGCGTAGCATACTCCGCCCAGCACCAGCCCCCAGAATGCCGAACCGATGCCCAGGATTGTCACGCCGCTTGCGGTCATCAGAAATGTGACGATAGCCGCGTCGCGCTCCGCTTCGTGACTCAGCGCCTGATATAAAATCCCGCTGATGGTGCCCAGCAGTGCCAGACCGGCCAGCGTCTGGATCCAGCTGAGCGGCAGCGCGGCCATCAGCCCGGTAATGGAGCCACCGAAAATTCCCGCCAGCAGATAAAACCCTCCCGCAGCGATGGCCGCCAGCCAGCGTTTACCCGCATCCGGGTGTGCATCCGGGCTTTGGCAAATGGCGGCGGTAATGGCCGCAATGCAGATTGAAAAGACGCCAAACGGAGAAAACAGCAGCGCCATTCCCCCCGTAACGATAATGAGCGGTGAGACCGCCAGCAGGTAACCGGAGGCTTTCATCGTGGCGAACCCCGGCGCGTTTTGTGAGGCCATGGTGACCAGGAAGAAGGGCAAGCCAATACTCACCAGGCTGGTGAAGGTGAAGGCGGGCGCAATAAATTCGGGCATCACCAGTGAAAGCGTGAGCTTATCCGTGACAACGTCACCACCGAACCATGCCACCATACCGCCCACCAGGAGCGTGACCACGATGGCATAGCGCGGCGACAGCGCTTTGGCGATCAGCCACGCCGCAATCATGCTGCCGCACAGCAGAAAGTGCCCCTCCAGATGCGCAAACGCGTGCAGGCCAAACTGCAGCAATACCCCGGCCAGCATGGCGGCAGCAAGCGAATGGGGGATCAGCTTCATCAGGCGGGCGAAAAGCCCGGTAATGCCGCAGAGCAAAATAAGCGCGTTCGCAAAGATGAACACGCCAATGGTTTCCGCCAGCGTGACGCCGTGCAGGCTGGTGGCGAGCAGCGCCGCGCCGGGCGTCGACCAGGCGGTCAGTACAGGCGCCTTGTACCACCAGGAGAGCGCCAGCGTGCTGACGCCCATCGCAAGCCCCAGCGCGGTCATCCAGCCCGCAATCTGCTGCGCGCTGGCGCCAGCCGCGGCGGCGGCCTGCCAGATGATGGCTGCCGAGCTGGCGTAACCGACCAGCACGGCGACAAATCCAGCCAGTGCGACTGGAATAAGATGAGAGGAAGGGCGCATGAAAACTCCGTTGTGCGTTATAACGTCCGCAGTAAGGTAGCACTGTGCGCTATAGCGTACAAGTGGTATGCTGAATGTCACCAGGAGGGAACATGGACATCACACGACATCTTGCAACCACATTGAAAACGCTGCGCCAGGCACGCGGCTGGAGTTTGTCGAAGCTCGCGGACGAGACCGGCGTGTCAAAGGCCATGCTCGGGCAAATCGAGCGAAATGAATCCAGCCCCACGGTGTCGACGCTGTGGAAAATTGCCACAGGACTGAACGTGCCGTTTTCCGCCTTCATCACGCCTGAGGCGGACCGACAGGCGGTGTTTGACCCGCAGCAGCAGGCGATGGTCGTCAAGCCGCTCTTTCCGTGGGACGAGGCGCTCCGGTTTGATTATTTCTCCATTACCCTGGCCCCCGGCGCCCTGAGTGAATCCACGCCGCATGAGGCAGGGGTGATTGAACATGTGGTGGTGATCAGCGGCGAGCTGGAGATGAAACTCGAGGGCAAGTGGCAGACGATTTCTGCCGATTCGGGCGTCCGTTTCGCCGGCGATAAACCGCATGCCTACCGCAACAGCAGCGACCGGACGGTGCATTTTCACTCCCTGATTCATTATCCCCGCTGAGGCTACGCAAAACTGTTTCGCTGACGCAGACTTCTGACTACAATAGCCGCCATTTTGACCATAACGGATAACGACGAAGTATGCGCCTGCAATCCCATCATCTTGAACTTTTAAGCCCGGCCCGTGACGCCGCCATTGCCCGTGAAGCGATCCTTCATGGCGCAGATGCCGTCTACATTGGTGGTCCTGGCTTCGGTGCCCGCCATAACGCCAGCAACAGCCTGAGCGATATTGCTGAACTGGTGCCGTTCGCCCACCGTTTCGGGGCGAAAGTGTTCGTGACCCTGAACACCATTCTTCATGATGATGAGCTGGAGCCTGCGCAACGTCTGATTACCGATCTCTATCAGGCCGGGGTGGATGCCCTGATTGTTCAGGATATGGGCGTGCTGGAGCTGGATATTCCGCCCATTGAACTACACGCCAGTACCCAGTGTGATATCCGCACGGTAGAGAAGGCGAAGTTTCTCTCTGACGTCGGCTTTTCGCAGATCGTCCTGGCCCGCGAGCTGAACCTGAATCAAATCCGCGATATTCACCAGGCGACAGACGCGACGATTGAATTCTTTATCCACGGCGCGCTGTGCGTCGCCTATTCCGGTCAGTGCAACATTTCCCACGCGCAAACGGGCCGCAGCGCCAACCGCGGCGACTGTTCACAGGCCTGCCGTCTGCCGTATACCCTGAAAGACGATCAGGGGCGCGTCGTGGCATTTGAAAAACACCTGCTCTCGATGAAGGATAACGATCAGACCGCCAACCTGGGCGCGCTGATCGACGCGGGCGTGCGTTCCTTCAAGATTGAAGGGCGCTATAAAGATATGAGCTACGTGAAGAACATCACCGCGCACTATCGCCAGATGCTGGATGCCATTATTGAGGATCGCGGTGACCTGGCGCGCGCGTCGGCCGGTCGTACCGAGCATTTCTTTATTCCGTCGACGGACAAAACGTTCCACCGCGGCAGCACGGACTATTTTGTGAATGCCCGTAAAGGGGATATCGGCGCGTTTGACTCACCGAAGTTTATCGGCTTACCGGTTGGCGAAGTGCTGAAAGTGGCGAAAGATCACCTTGATGTTGCGGTGACGGAGCCGCTGGCGAACGGCGATGGACTTAACGTGATGATTAAGCGTGAAGTGGTGGGCTTCCGCGCCAACACGGTCGAAAAAACCGGCGAGAACCGCTACCGCGTGTGGCCGAATGAAATGCCGGCCGATCTCTACAAGGCGCGACCGAACGCGGCGCTTAACCGTAACCTCGATCATAACTGGCAGCAGGCGCTGCTGAAAACCTCCAGCGAACGTCGTATTGCGGTGGATATTGAACTGGGCGGCTGGGAAGAGCAGCTGATTCTGACCATGACCTGTGAAGACGGCATCAGCGTAACGCATACGCTTGATGGCCTGTTCGAGGTGGCAAACAACGCGGAGAAAGCGCTCAACAGCCTGAAGGATGGCGTCGCGAAGCTGGGCCAGACGATTTACTACGCCCGCAACGTTGAGATCAACCTGCCGGATGCCCTGTTTGTGCCGAACAGTTTGCTCAACCAGTTCCGCCGTGAAACCGCCGAGATGCTGGATGACGCGCGCCTGGCGAACTACCCACGCGCTAGCCGTAAAGCGGAAGCCGTTCCTGCGCCCGTCTACCCGGATACGCATTTATCCTTCCTGGCCAACGTCTATAACCATAAAGCACGTGAATTCTATCATCGCCACGGCGTGCAGCTGATCGACGCGGCCTATGAAGCGCATGAGGAGAAGGGCGATGTGCCGGTGATGATCACCAAGCACTGCCTCCGTTTCGCGTTTAACCTGTGCCCTAAGCAGGCAAAAGGCAACATCAAGAGCTGGAAGGCTACCCCTATGCAGCTCGTAAACGGTGACGAAGTACTGACCCTCAAATTTGACTGCCGTCCTTGCGAAATGCATGTGATTGGCAAGATGAAAAACCACATCTTCAAAATGCCGCAGCCCGGCAGTATTGTGGCGTCCGTCAGTCCGGACGATCTGATGAAAACGCTGCCAAAACGCAAGGGCAGCTAACTACCGAACGTGCGTGTCCGGTTTGCGCGATTTCTGCCACAGGTGGTGTTCGCGCAAACCTTCCGCCGACTCCTCCGCCGCACTTCGCAATTCATCGCTGTCGGCTTCATGACGAAGTTGATGATCCACATTCTTTACCCACAGATATTCATGTCCTTTGTGCCCGGCCATAAGCTGGCCTGAAAAAAGGGCACAGATCAGCATCACGAGAGATAAACCTTTTTTAACCATGAAGTCACCGCCGAATAACATTGCGGCTTGATCATGCCGATTATTTATTATGGTTATTATTCAAAACTTCAAATTAGCGCAAAGGAAATGTCAAAGAGTATGATTTCGGGCGCGCTGCATGTCATGAGAGAGCTTTACCCATGCGGGTTAAAAAAGGCTGTTTAACCTTCGTTAAGACAACGGGTGTTAGCTTGTATGGGATCCGCAGCCCGGCCATGTCGTGTCGGGACGTAGAGACCAAAATACAAATCTATCCATGCAAGCATTTACCGCCATTTTTGGCGGTTTTTTTTTGCGCAGTGTTTACCGTGGTTTTACGGCATCAGTCGGTAGTGCGACTGCACCAGACCCGAAGGGAAGCTGCGGCTGGAGACCAGTGTCAAGTCGATATCCCCGGGCAGGGCGCCAAACAGTGATTTACCCGAGCCGAGCAGCACAGGAACGGTCGTGATCACCATATCGGCGACCAATCCTTCCCGCAGAAACGACTGTATCACCTGCCCACCATCAAGATAGACGCGATGGACGTTCTGCATCGCCAGATCGTCGAGCACCTCCTTTGGCGTGCGGCCTGAAAACTGTACTTTGCCCCTCAATGCGTCGGGCACCGGCGTGTCGGCCAGCCGTCGGGAGAGGACCAGCACGGGCCGATCATACGGCCAGGTGTCAAAAGTCAGCACCTTCTCATAGCTCCCCCGGCCCATCACGATCCACTCTTTGTCCGCGATGAACGCCGCATAGCCATGATCCTCAGTCGGGTCATCGCGCTGCAGCAGCCACTCGATATCGTCATTGTGTCTGGCGATGTAGCCATCAAGACTGGTTGCGATAAAAACGTGTGTGGTGACCATCAGGTGCTCCGTATTAACCATAAAACTAACGCCTCAGCGGGCAGTACCGGAATGAGAAAATTGTTTACGGTACTGGGCCGGGGAAAGCGCGAACTGCTGGCGGAAATGATGACGCAGCGTCGATGCCTGACCAAACCCGGTCTGTTCCGCGATGCTGTCGATGCTTAAACGGCTGCTTTCAAGATAATCTTTCGCCCGCAGCAGGCGTTCATTGAGTAGCCAGCGGGCAGGCGTCGTTCCCGTTGCCGCTTCGAAGCGACGAAGAAACGTGCGCTGACTCATACCGACGCGGCGCGCCAGCGAGTCGACGCTGTGCGGCTCGGTAAGATGCGTGTGCAGAAAATCAAACAGCTGACCAAGGCGCTGGCTTTCGCGCAGCTGCGCCACCGGGCGACTCAGCTGTTGCGGCTGAGAGCCATCCCGGTGAGGGGGAATGACCAGCCGACGCGCCACGCTGTTGGCGGTTTCCATCCCATAATCTCTTCGTACAACGTGAAGGCAGAGATCGATCCCCGCCGCGCTGCCTGCGGAAGTCAGTATATCGCCTTCATCCTGGTAGAGCACATCCTCGACCACGTCGATGTCAGGGAAGCGGGTTTTTAGCGTCTCAATGTAGCGCCAGTGCGTCGTGGCTTTGCGCCCGTTCAGCAGCCCCGAGGCGGCCAGCACAAATACGCCCGAGCAGATGGAGAGCAGCTGACAGCCTCGCGCGCTGGCCTGACGTAATGCGTTGCAGAGCGCGTCCGGCACCGGCGAGTCCAGCCCACGCCAGCCCGGCACCACGATCAGATCGGCAGACTCAAGCAGGGAGAGATCGCCATCGGTAATGATACGGATCCCGCCTGTCGCCCGAAGCTCACCACTGTCAACGCTTGCCACGGCAAAACGATACCAGTCGTCGCCCAACTCGGGGCGCGGCAGGCCGAAGATTTCCACCGCCACCCCAAACTCAAAGGTACACAGACCGTCATACGCCAGCACCACCACCTTCGGGCGGGCAATCTGTCTTAACGTTGTCATCTTTTTGCTGTTTTCTGGCATAAGCGAGCGCATTCACGGGCTGAATTTGTGGATAGAGTAGTGTTAACACAAACGCCAAAGATGAGGAAGGATCATGAGTTATGTTACTGAATTTCCGGCTGCCGAGCCGCAGGAAGCCGTTACCCATTTCCTGCGCCGCCTGAGCGTCGAAACCGACTGCGCCGATGTTCATCATGCCATCACGCATAATGAGCAGGACTTTGTTTTACTGCACGTTGTGGGAAGCCCGGAGCAGTTTGCCCGTCGCCATGTGCCGGGCGCTCTGCATATGCCATGGAGCCAGATGACCGCTGAGCGCATGGCCCAATGGCCTGAAGGAACGCTGTTCGTCGTCTACTGCGCAGGGCCGCACTGTAACGGCGCGGACAGAGCCGCGCTGAAGCTGGCACGTCTCGGGCTGCCGGTCAAAATCATGCTCGGTGGGATCACCGGCTGGGAAGATGAACGCTACGCGTTTGCCAGCGAGGCGTCCGTCGCTGCGCTGTGAAGATGAATTTTTTTCAACACCCGTGAAATTTTCTCGTTTGCCGGCACCGGTGAGGTATGACATTGTTTTTGGACATTTAGACATCCAGAAGTCTAAAACTTCAAATGATGAATTATCACTGCGGGCAATTATTGCCGGCAGGCTGAGGAGATTTCCATGCAACGACACCACGCCCCGTTCCGCGCCGATGTAGTCGGCAGTTTTTTACGCCCGGATGCCATCAAGCAGGCTCGCCTGAAATTTGCCAGCGGTGAGATTGATGCCGGGCAGCTTCGCGCGGTGGAGGACGAGGCCATTCGCCACGTCGTCGATCAGCAGTGTGCGTGCGGCCTGCATGTGGTGACCGACGGAGAGTTTCGTCGTGCCTGGTGGCACTTCGACTTCTTCGACGGACTGCAGGGCGTTGAGCGTTACGATTCGCAGCAGGGCATCCAGTTTAACGGCGTGCAAACCAAAGCCCACGGCGTGCGCGTCACCGGCAAGCTGGGCTTTGGCGAGCATCCGATGCTGGAAGACTTTCGCTATCTGAAAAGCATCAGCGGGAACGCCCAGCCGAAAATGACCATTCCCAGCCCGAGCGTGCTGCATTTCCGCGGCGGTCGCAAAGACATTGATGCGACCGTCTACCCGGACCTGAACGTCTATTTTGATGACCTGGCGACCACCTGGCGCGACGCCATTCGGGCCTTCTACGATGCGGGCTGCCGTTATCTGCAGCTGGATGACACCGTCTGGGCCTATCTCTGCTCGGACGATCAGCGCCGTCAGATCCGCGAGCGCGGCGACGACGCCGATGAGCTGGCGCGCATCTATGCCCGCGTGCTGAACAAGGCGCTGGAGGGCAAGCCGGACGACCTGACCATCGGGCTGCACGTCTGTCGCGGCAATTTCCGCTCCACCTGGATTTCCGAGGGCGGCTACGAGCCGGTAGCGGAAGTGCTGTTCGGAACCGTCAACGTTGACGCCTTCTTCCTCGAATATGATAACGACCGCAGCGGGGATTTTGCGCCATTGCGCTTTGTCCGCCCGGGCAAGCAGCAGGTGGTGCTGGGTCTTATTACCACGAAAAACGGCGAGCTGGAGAACCCGGAGGGGATTAAAGCCCGTCTGGAAGAGGCGGCGAAATACGTGGCGAAAGAGCAAATTTGCCTTAGCCCGCAGTGCGGCTTTGCCTCTACCGAAGAGGGCAACAGCCTGAGCGAATCCCAGCAGTGGGACAAAGTCCGTCTGGTCACGCAGATCGCCAGCGAAGTCTGGTAAAACCTTCCTCCTCAGCGCTGCATTATAAAAGTGCAGCGCTGTGCCATTGTGAGACGTTCTCTTTACATCCGGCGTTCCCCTCCCAGAGATAGCGCTATCTCCATTCTGGCATTCTTTTTGCTCCTGCTTCGCTGACACATTTTTTTCCGCGTCCACGCTGTAACGGACGTTTTCGCACAGCGTTCTTTTTCAGGAGTGAAAATATGCACCGTCGTACTTTACTAAAAGCCTTCGCGTTGTCTGCGTCCGTCGTGGCGATGGGGATGAGTTTTGGCGCGCAGGCGGCCGATACCATCAAAGTGGGGATCATGCATTCTCTTTCCGGCACGATGGCTATCTCCGAGACCCCGCTGAAAGATGTCGCCCTGATGACCATCGACGAGATCAACGCCAAAGGCGGCGTGCTGGGCAAGAAACTGGAGCCGGTGGTGGTGGACCCGGCCTCAAACTGGCCGCTGTTTGCCGAGAAGGCCCGTCAGCTGCTGAGCCAGGATAAAGTGGCGGTGGTATTCGGCTGCTGGACCTCGGTTTCGCGCAAATCCGTACTGCCGGTCTTTGAGGAGCTGAACGGCCTGCTGTTCTATCCGGTGCAGTATGAGGGCGAGGAAATGTCGCCAAACGTCTTCTATACCGGCGCGGCGCCGAACCAGCAGGCGATCCCGGCGGTGGAATACCTGATGAGCGAAGACGGCGGCGCGGCGAAACGCTTCTTCCTGCTGGGAACCGATTACGTCTATCCGCGCACCACCAACAAGATCCTGCGCGCGTTCCTGCATTCGAAAGGGGTGGAGGATAAGGATATTGAAGAGGTGTATACCCCGTTTGGTCATAGCGACTACCAGACCATCGTCGCCAACATCAAAAAATTCTCTGCGGGCGGCAAAACCGCCGTGGTGTCGACCATCAACGGCGACTCCAACGTACCGTTCTACAAAGAGCTGGCTAACCAGGGGCTGAAGGCGACCGACGTGCCGGTAGTGGCCTTCTCCGTCGGTGAAGAAGAGCTGCGCGGGATCGACACCAAACCGCTGGTGGGGAACCTGGCGGCGTGGAACTACTTTGAGTCCGTCGATAATCCGACTAACCAGGCGTTCGTGGCGGATTACAAAGCCTATGCGAAGGCGCACAAGCTGCCGAACGCCGACACCGTGGTGACCAACGACCCGATGGAAGCGACTTACGTGGGGATTCATATGTGGGCGCAGGCGGTGGAAAAAGCAGGCACTACCGATGTGGACAAAGTGCGTGCGGCGATGGCCGGTCAGTCCTTTAAGGCGCCGTCAGGCTTTACGCTCACCATGGATGCCACCAACCATCATCTGCATAAGCCGGTCATGATCGGTGAAATCGAAGGCAACGGTCAGTTTAACGTGGTGTGGCAGACCGAACAGCCGGTACGCGCCCAGCCGTGGAGTCCGTTCATCGCCGGGAATGACAAAAAGCCCGACCAGCCGATGAAAACCGCCAGCAACTAAGCCATCACCGAAGGGAGAAACGTCATGAACGCCATGCGCCTGTTCATCGCTCTTGTATGGCTTTCCGGACTGCTGCCAGGGATGGTGCAGGCATCGGATGCCGATCGTTTTGTTGCCGCCAGCCGCAGCCAGCAGGCGGATTTGTTGACGCAGTGGGCCGCCGCGCCGGATGCGTCAAGACTGCCGCTCCTTGAGGCGCTGCAAAAAGAAAACCTCTACGTCGATACGCAAAAGCACGCCTTTGCACAACGCAATGGCAACGTCATCCCGCTGGGGGAAAGTCAGACGGCAGAGGGCCCAACCAAAGCCGTTCGTCTGACGAACCGGCTGCGCGTGCTGGCTGCGACCGCCATCGCCACGCATCAGCTGGTGAGTGACAGTGTCACTGAAAGGCGAGCGGCGGCGCGTCAGCTGCAGCGCGATGCCCGGCCCGACATGCTCGCTTTTCTGGAAAAGCGAGTGAGCGATGAAACGGATGCCGTGGCGCGTCAGGCGCTGCTGCTGGCGGTCGCGAATCTCC
This sequence comes from Enterobacter sp. TCD1-1, assembly GCF_020567405.1. Classification (NCBI taxonomy): domain Bacteria; kingdom Pseudomonadati; phylum Pseudomonadota; class Gammaproteobacteria; order Enterobacterales; family Enterobacteriaceae; genus Enterobacter; species Enterobacter sp. TCD1-1. Next base: position 1,388,030 of record NZ_JAJCXF010000001.1, read on the forward strand.
AGCTGGCAAGCCCGCAGGCCGAGGTGCGCCGCAAGGCCGTGGCGTTGTTAGGCCAGTCCGACGATCCGGACGTACAGTCCAGACTCACCCCGTTTACCCAGCCACAGACGGAGCCGGATAGCGGCGTTCGCGCGGCCGCAGAAGAGAGTCTTAGCCAGATCCAGCACCGACTGATGTGGGGCGATCTACTGGGCCAGGCGTTTATGGGGCTGTCCCTCGGATCGGTACTGCTGCTGGCCGCGCTGGGGCTGGCTATCACCTACGGCCTGCTGGGGGTGATTAACATGGCCCACGGCGAGATGCTGATGCTCGGGGCATATGCCACCTGGATGGTACAGCAGGCGATGGCCGGGCTTGCGCCCCAGTGGCTGGCGCTCTATCCCGTTATCGCCTTGCCGGTCGCGTTCTGCCTGACGGCGGGCATTGGAATGATGCTGGAGCGCACGGTGATCCGTCATCTGTACGGTCGTCCGCTGGAAACGCTGCTGGCGACGTGGGGCATCAGCCTGATGCTTATCCAGCTGGTGCGCATGACCTTTGGCGCCCAGAACCTCGAGGTGGCGAACCCGGCATGGCTCTCCGGCGGGGTGCAGGTTTTTGCCAACCTGACGCTGCCGTGGAACCGCATTGTGGTGCTGGGCTTCGTGCTGCTGGTGCTGTTCTTCACCTGGCTCATTCTGAATAAAACCCGTCTGGGGCTCAACGTGCGGGCGGTGACGCAAAACCGCAGCATGGCCGCCTGCTGCGGGGTACCGACAGGGCGCGTCGATATGCTGGCGTTCGGGCTTGGCTCCGGGATTGCGGGGTTAGGCGGCGTGGCGCTATCGCAGCTGGGTAACGTCGGGCCGGAGCTGGGTCAGGGCTATATCATCGACTCCTTCCTTGTGGTGGTGCTCGGAGGCGTAGGCCAGCTGGCAGGCAGCGTGGCCGCGGCGTTTGGTCTGGGCATTTTCAATAAAATTCTTGAACCGCAGATAGGGGCGGTGCTGGGCAAGATCGTGATTCTGGTGGCGATCGTGCTGTTTATCCAGAAACGCCCCCAGGGACTGTTTGCGCTGAAAGGGAGGGTGATTGACTGATGAGCCAGCCGCTGACCTTAACGCTGGCGCGCAAAGCGCCACGCACAACGCAAATTGCAGGCAGCCTGCTGGTGGTGTGTCTGCTGATATTGCCGTTTTTCGCCTTACTGCCTGCGACGCATCCGCTGGCGCTGTCGACCTGGATGCTGACGCTGATTGGCAAGATCCTCTGCTATGCCATCGTTGCGGTGGCGCTGGATCTGGTGTGGGGCTATGCCGGTATGCTGTCGCTTGGGCACGGGATCTTCTTCGCGCTGGGCGGCTACGCGATGGGCATGTACCTGATGCGCCAGGCTGCAGGTGACGGTCTGCCTGCGTTTATGTCGTTTCTCTCCTGGAGCGAGCTGCCTTGGTTCTGGTGGGGCACCCAGCATTTTGCCTGGGCGCTGGTGCTGATTGTGCTGGTGCCGGGGCTGCTGGCGCTGGTATTTGGCTGGTTTGCCTTCCGCTCGAAGATCAAAGGGGTCTATTTCTCGATTATGACCCAGGCGCTGACCTATGCCGGGATGCTGCTGTTCTTTCGCAACGAAACCGGCTTTGGCGGCAATAACGGCTTTACCGGCTTCACCACACTGCTCGGGTTTTCAGTAACGGAAACGACGACCCGTATCGCGCTGTTTCTGACCACCGTGCTGTTGCTGCTCCTGGCCCTGGGCACAGGGTTTGCGCTGGCGAAGAGCAAGTTTGGCCGCATTCTGACCGCCGTTCGCGATGCCGAAAACCGGCTGACGTTTTGCGGCTACGATCCGCGCGGGTTCAAGCTGCTGGTGTGGACGCTCTCTGCCGTGCTGTGCGGTCTGGCGGGGGCGCTCTATGTGCCGCAGGTGGGCATTATCAACCCGGGCGAAATGTCGCCGACAAACTCGATAGAGGCCGCCATCTGGGTGGCGCTGGGTGGGCGCGGCACGCTGGTGGGGCCGGTGATTGGCGCGGCGCTGGTGAACGGGGCGAAAAGTTTCTTCACCGTTGCGATGCCGGAATACTGGCAGCTGTTTCTGGGGCTGATTTTTATCGCCGTTACGCTGTTTTTACCGCGCGGCGTCTACGGACTGTTTCGTAAGGGAGAAAAATAATGCAGCCAGCCGAAGGGTTATTCACCCGCCAGCTACCCGGCGATCGTTACCGCGAGCAGACCGACCCGGTCCTGCAGCTTGAGGCGATTAACGTCAATTTTGATGGCTTTCAGGCCCTGACCGATCTCTCGCTGAATATCGGCGTGGGTGAGCTGCGCTGCGTGATCGGTCCCAACGGGGCCGGTAAAACCACGCTGATGGACGTTATCACCGGCAAAACGCGGCCAAAGAGCGGCAGGGCGATTTACGACCAGTCCATCGACCTGACCGCGCTGGAGCCAGCGGCCATTGCGCGCCAGGGCATCGGGCGTAAATTCCAGAAACCCACGGTCTTTGAGGCGCTGACGGTGTGGGAAAACCTGGAGATCGCGATGAAAACCGATAAGTCCGTCTGGGCGAGCCTGCGGGCAAAACTCAACGGCGGGCAGCGCGATCGGATCGACGAGATGCTGGTTTTACTGCGGCTGACCGGCGAGCGCGACCGCCGCGCCGGGCTGCTTTCCCACGGACAAAAGCAGTTCCTGGAGATCGGCATGCTGCTGGTGCAGGACCCGCATCTGCTGCTGCTGGATGAACCCGCCGCCGGAATGACCGACGCGGAAACGGAATACACCGCAGAGCTGTTCAAAACGCTGGCGGGCAAACACTCCCTGATGGTGGTGGAGCACGATATGGGCTTTGTTGAAACCATCGCCGACCATGTGACCGTGCTGCATCAGGGGCGGGTGCTGGCGGAAGGATCGCTTCGCGAAGTTCAGGCCAACGAGCAGGTGATTGAGGTCTATCTGGGACGTTAAGGAGAGGGAATGTTACAGGTCAACGAACTGAATCAGTATTACGGCGGCAGCCATATCCTGCGCGGCGTGAGCTTTGAGGCCGTCACCGGTGAAGTCACCTGTCTGCTGGGTCGCAACGGCGTGGGGAAAACCACGCTGTTGAAGTGTCTGATGGGGCTGATCCCGGCGAAAACCGGGGAGGTCATCTGGCAGGGAAAAACGATCACCCACAGTAAACCGCACCAGCGGGTACAGTCTGGTGTGGCGTATGTCCCGCAGGGACGGGAGATTTTCCCGCGCCTGACCGTGGAGGAGAACCTCCAGCTGGGGCTGTCGCGATTTTCTGCCCGCGAGGCGAAGCAGGTGCCGGAGGAGATCTGGCAGCTGTTCCCGGTGCTCAAAGAGATGAAGCATCGTCGCGGGGGCGATCTCTCCGGCGGGCAACAGCAGCAGCTGGCGATTGGGCGCGCGCTGGCGAGCCGTCCGCAGCTGCTGATCCTGGATGAACCGACCGAAGGCATACAGCCTTCCGTTATTAAAGAGATCGGCCACGTGATTCGCACCCTGGCAAACAGAGGTGACATGGCGATCCTGCTGGTGGAGCAGTTTTACGACTTTGCCGCCGAGCTGGCCGACAGCTATCTGCTGATGTCCCGCGGCACCATTATTCAGCGCGGGCGGGGCGAAAACATGGAGCAGGAGGGCGTGCGCGGCCTGGTTGCGATCTGAAATGTTATAATATAACATTCTCATTCTTATAAAACGGAATGAGGGCGTTACTTTGGCTGCACATATTGGAAAATTTGCCATGACTCTGGGGGCGCTGCTGGTCAGCGGCCAGCTGTTTGCTCACTCGCACGGCCATCAGATGACCGAAGCGGAACAGAAGGCGGCGAACGGCGTGTTTGAGGATAAAGACGTGAAGGACAGAACGCTGTCTGACTGGGACGGAACCTGGCAGTCGGTCTATCCGTTCCTGCTCGATGGTTCGCTGGATCCGGTCTTTAAACAGAAAGCCCAGAAAGACAAAAGCAAATCCTTTGATGAGGTGAAAGCCTACTACCGCACGGGATATGCGACGGACGTGGATGCCATCGGCATCGAAAATAACGTGATGGAATTCCATCAGGGCAAAGCGGTCAGCCGGTGTCAGTATGATTACAGCGGCTACAAAATTCTGACCTACGCGTCAGGTAAGAAAGGCGTTCGCTATCTGTTTGAGTGTAAGGACGTCGCTAGCAAGGCGCCGAAGTTCGTGCAGTTCAGCGACCATACCATCGGACCGAAGGCCTCGTCTCACTTCCATATCTTCATGGGCAACACCTCTCAGGAGGCGCTGCTGAAAGAGATGGACAACTGGCCGACCTATTACCCGAACGAGATGTATAAAGAGCAGGTGGTGGAGGAGATGTTGCACCACTAGGTTTTTGCTTTTGCCGGGGGGCGGCTTCGCCTTACCCGGCCTACGATTAGGGTTTTGTAGGTCGGGTAAGCGCAGCGCCACCCGACACGCTATCTTCACTTTTCACGCTCATCCCGCGCAAAATCATCAGCCAGGCCATGGCGATGGCGACCATCATGATCACAAACAAGGACCAGTGCGGCAGGTTGGTCAGGATGATACCGGTGATCATCGGGTTTGCCGCCGCGCCGAGCCAGCCCAGCGCCTGCGCGGAGAAATAGCTCGCCTTCATTCCCGGTGGCGCAATGTTGTCGATCAGCATGTATTCACCCGGCGCATAGATAATCTCACCCAGCGTGAAAATGGCGGCAGCGATGCCCCAGTAAACCAGGTTTTCCCCGGAGAGCATAAAGCCGCCCAGTCCCACGATAAAAAACAGGGTGGCAAGGGTCATCAGCGGGCGGATATTGCTGGCTGAGATTTTGCGGCCCAGCGCATATTGCAGCGTCACCACCACGGCAGCGTTGACCGGGAGCACCACGGCCACCACCTTTTCGGCGAAATCACTGTCCGCATGCGCGGCCAGAACGTATTGCGAAATACAGCTCGCGAACGACCCACCCACGTAGGACGCCAGCAGGCCAGAGAGCGTGTACCAGAACAGCGCGCGGTCTTTCAGCAAGACCGACGGCTGCCAGGGCGTTTTCTCCTCTGCGGTATCTAACGCCACGCTTTTTTGCACAAAGAAATGGATAAAGCCCAGCGGCAGGGCGGCGCAGAAGGCTGCCAGCCAGAATGGCAGCTGCAGGCTGTACATCACCAACAGGGTGCCAATCGGCGGGCCGACCGTCCAGCCAATGTTCAGGAAGCTGTAGTTCAGCGAGAAGACCCGCGCCTTCTGGCTGGAGGTCAGTACGTCGGAGAACCAGGCTTTCAGCACCGTCGAAAAGACGGAGTAGGCGCAGTTGATCAGCGCAAAGAACAGCACCACCAGCGTGACGTTATTGACCAGCGGGATCGCCACAAAGCCAGCGATAAACGCCACAATCGCGATCAGCATGTAGCGTTTTTTATCAAACTTATCGGCCAGAATGCCAAATCCCAGGCTGAATACCACGCCAATGGTCAGCGCCACGGTCAGGGCATAACCAATATTCTCGACGCTCATGCTGTAGACGCGCGTGAGATAGATGGTCATGAACGGCAGCGTTGCCCCTCTACCGATGGTTAACAACAATGACGATGCCAGCAGCGCTGTGGTTGAGCGCCTGAGAGATGGTTTCATATTCCTGCCCGACAGTTGCTTATGCTTTTATTAGATGTGTGTTAACAGGATTACCATGACATAAGGGGCTTGTATAGCACCTGATTTATCCCTAAGTGCTTCAGCTGCCTGCCAGAAATAATGATCTTCTCGTGACGTACTTTTTTCTGTTACCTTGAAGTGTTAACAAATTATTAATAATTCAGGGGCTGGATATGACGCGGAAAGACGGGCTGCTGGCATTGCTGGTGGTCGTAGTATGGGGGCTCAATTTTGTGGTCATTAAGCTGGGGCTGCATAACATGCCGCCGCTGATGCTGGCCGGTTTACGCTTTATGCTGGTCGCTTTCCCGGCCATCTTTTTTGTGGCGCGTCCAAAGATCCCCTTTAAACTGCTGCTGGGCTACGGTCTGACCATTAGCTTTGGCCAGTTCGCGTTTCTCTTTTGCGCCATCAAGTTCGGTATGCCGGCGGGTCTTGCCTCGCTGGTGTTACAGGCGCAGGCGTTCTTTACCATTATTCTCGGGGCGTTCGTGTTTGGCGAGCGTCTGCAGGGCAAACAGCTGGCGGGGATCACCCTGGCGGTGTTCGGCGTGCTGGTGCTGATCGAGGCCAGCCTGAATGGTCAGCATGTGGCGCTGCTCGGGTTTATGTTGACGCTGGCGGCAGGGCTGAGCTGGGCCTGCGGGAATATCTTCAACAAGCTGATTATGCAGCACGAGGCGCGCCCGGCGGTGATGTCGCTGGTGGTGTGGAGCGCACTGATCCCGGTTATTCCGTTTCTGCTGGCGTCGAGTATTCTGGACGGTCCGGCGGTGATGCTGAACAGTCTGGTCGACATCGATATGACCACGATCCTGTCTCTCGTCTATCTGGCCTTTGTCGCCACCATTGTGGGCTACGGGATCTGGGGATCTCTGCTGGGGCGGTATGAGACCTGGCGCGTCGCGCCGTTATCCCTGCTGGTACCGGTGGTAGGACTTGCCAGTGCGGCGATATTGCTGGATGAAACGCTGAGCGCGCTGCAGCTGTTGGGCGCCGTGCTGATCATGGCCGGGCTGTACATTAACGTGTTTGGTCTGCGGGTTCGTCGGACGACGCGGGTAAGCGAAAAGGCATAAAAAAAGCCCCGCATCTGCGGGGCAAAAACGAATCAGAAGCCGTGCTGATTATAATAAGGCACGCCTAATTCGTCGGATTTGTCGCTACCAGCACCCATGTGGTTGAAATCATAAGGCGACTGGTCATGTGCTGACGGCAAAATCATCGTATCAGGATTATTTTGCTGCGTTGCACGAGGGGTTTGCTCCGCGAAGGTCTGGCTGGAGAACAGCACCAGCAAGGCGAGGGCGGCGGAGGCGATAACTTTCATGATTTCCTCGGTTACGTCTGTTACAGGCGATGATTAACTACAGTGTTTTAACGGATACAGGTATCGGGATTCGCCCGGCACGCTGGTGATTCGGTACTTATGAGGCGGCACGTCAAAATAGTTCTTGAACGTACGCGTCAGGGTTTGCTGCGATTCAAATCCGTAACGCTCCGCCAGATAAAGGATCGGCTCATTGCTTTCTTTCAGTTTCTGGGCAATTTCCGTCAGCTTGCGGCTGCGAATATATTGACCTAATGAATGACCGGTCTCTTTTTTGAACATCCGTTGCAGGTGCCATTTGGAGTAACCCGAACGCTCTGACACTTTTTCAAGGGAGAGCGGCGATTCCAGGTTATCCTCGATCCAGTCCAAAATGCTATGAATGGTGATAGCGTCAGTATTGCGTCTGGACATCGTCATACCTCTTTTTTTCTGTTTACGGCAGGATTTTCTTCAGCAGAAGCTCAAGGGTTGCCACTTCATCTGCCGTTAAGTTTTTTGTTAGTTCCTGATGCAGTGTTTGTCCTACTAATTGATGACATTGCTCGCACATGGCCGCGCCATCGCTGGTTAGCTTCACCAGTACGCCGCGTTTGTCATTCGGGTTAGGGCTTCGTTCTATCCATCCTTTGCAGACGAGACGATCGAGCATGCGGGTTAACGCACCCAGATCGACAGAGAGCACCTTTTTCAGCTCAACCGGCGTGATACACACTTCGCAGCGAATGGAACACAGCACTTTGAACTGTGTTGCGGTGATATCCAGCGGTGACAGGTAGTCATTGAGCAGGCGATCTTTTTTCTGATTGACCATATGAATAAGACGACCCAGCGGAACAACGTCGTTAAAGATATCACTGGTGCTTTTCACAATGGTTGCCCTGGCAAGTAGTTAGTCACGGCAGATATTATTGCTCAGGCAAGTATAAGTCAACTGAATGAATCAGCCGATGCCACGAATTGCTAAAACGTTTCATGAACTTTTTTTGAGGTCTTTCAAATCATAGAGATAACTGACAGTTATCTTTTCTGAAGGAAAATAATCGTTACGTTGCCCCCATGGCTGAATGTCACACTTTCCCCCTATAATTGCTGTGTTAAATATGGATAAGGACGACAACGCACTATGTTGGATTTAATTAAAGCAATCAGCCTTGGGCTGGTGGTCTTGCTGCCGTTGGCTAACCCGTTAACGACGGTGGCGCTTTTCCTCGGGCTGGCAGGGAACATGAACAGCGCAGAGCGCAACCATCAGTCGATGATGGCCTCGGTGTATGTGTTTGCCATCATGATGGTGGCTTATTACGCCGGACAGGTGGTGATGAATACCTTCGGGATTTCCATCCCTGGTCTGCGTATCGCCGGGGGGCTGATTGTGGCCTTTATTGGTTTCCGCATGTTGTTCCCGGCGCAAAAAGCGCATGAGTCGCCGGAAGCGACCAGCAAATCGGAAGAGCTGGAAACCGAACCGAGTGCGAATATCGCCTTTGTGCCGATTGCCATGCCGAGCACGGCGGGGCCGGGGACTATCGCGATGATCATCAGCTCCGCGTCAACGGTGCGTGACAGCGCAACTTTCCCGGACTGGGTACTGACGGTTGCGCCACCGCTGATTTTTGCGATTATCGGTCTTATCGTGTGGGTGTCGCTGCGCAGCTCCGGCGCCATTATGCGCTGGGTAGGTAAGGGCGGTATCGAGGCAATTTCCCGTCTGATGGGCTTCTTACTGGTCTGTATGGGCGTGCAGTTTATTATTAACGGCGTGCTGGAGATTATTAAGACCTATCATTAAGTTCATTGCCGGGTGGCGCTGCGCTTACCCGGCCTACAAATCGTAATAACGTAGGCCGGGTAAGGCGAAGCCGCCACCCGGCACCAACAACCCTCACCCGTGCTGCCCCTGTTCCTCCAGCGCCACCGGCCACTTACGGAAGATGAGTACCGACCAGATCAGCGCCACCAGGGCCGGAATAGCCCCCAGATAGCCAATCGCCGACATCGACACGTGCAGGATGACCTGATTTCCCACCAGCGCCCCCGCGCCAATGCCCAGATTGAAAATCCCCGAGAACAGCGACATGGCGACGTCCGTCGCATCCGGCGCCAGGGCCAGCACCTTCACCTGCATACCCAGGCCAATAATCATGATCGCCACGCCCCAGAACAGGCTGAGGATCGCCAGATGGCTTTCACTGCCCGCGGCGGGCATCAGCAACAGCAGACAGCCCAGCAGCAGGCCGATGGCGCTGCTCACCAGCAGGGAGGCGTGCCGGTTACCCAGCTTGCCAAACAGTACGCTGCCAATAATGCCCGCGCCGCCGAGGATCAGCAGCAAGACGGTGGCAAAGTTGGCGCTAAAGCCCGCCACCACCTGCACAAACGGTTCAATGTAGCTATACGCCGTGTAGTGGGCCGTCACGACGATGGCGGTCAGCAGGTAGATGCTCAGCAGCGCAGGGCGACGCATCAGCAGCGGCAGGCTTTTCAGCGAGCCGGAATGTTCGCTCGGCAGCGCGGGCAGCAGTTTAATCAGGCATACCAGCGTCGCCAGCGCGCCCATACCGATGGCGAAGAAGGTCGTGCGCCAGCCGAAGTATTGCCCCACGATGCGGCCAATCGGCAGACCCAGCACCATCGCCAGTGCGGTACCGGTAGCAATCAGGCTCAGCGCCTGAGCGCGTTTACCTGCCGGCGCCAGGCGAATCGCCAGCGACGCGGTAATCGACCAGAACACCGCATGGGCAAAGGCGATGCCAATTCGGCTCATGACCAGCACCGTAAAATTCCACGCCATAAACGACAGCACATGGCTCGCAATGAACAAGACAAACAGACCGATCAGCAGCTTGCGCCGCTCCATCTGGCTGGTCAGCAGCATAAACGGCAAAGACATCAGCGCCACCACCCAGGCGTAGATGGTCAACATAATGCCCACCTGCGCTGTTTCCATCTGGAAACTGTCAGCGATGTCCGACAACAGCCCAACCGGCACAAATTCTGTGGTATTAAAAATAAACGCGGCAACTGCCAGCGTGACCACGCGTAGCCACGCGACCCTGCGGGAAACTGTGTTCGTTGTCATAGGGATGTCTGAGATTCGTTGCTGAAAAGAAGAGGAGACGATCTTAAAACGTCGAACGGCGAAAACTCAACCATTATGTGACGCAGATCTCAATATTTACCTTATGAAAGCGGTAGCCGGGGACGCTGTTTTCATTGAATATAAAAGAACAACACAATAAAAACAGGCGGTAAGACAATGCAGGAGATTGATTTTTATCTGGTCGATGCGTTCAGCGATACCACGTTTGGCGGTAATCCGGCCGCCGTGTGCCCGCTGAAAGCATGGTTACCCGATGAGATCTTGCTGAAGATGGCGCAGCAGCATAATCAGTCGGAAACGGCGTTTTTCGTCTGCAGCAAAGGGGGCATTGAGCTACGCTGGTTTACCACGCTTAGTGAAGTCAATCTCTGCGGTCACGCTACGCTGGCGGCGGCGCATGTACTGTTTACCGAGCTGGACTACCCGGACGCGCGGATCCACTTTGATACCGCCTCTGGCCACCTGACGGTCACCCGGGAGGGGGACTGGATGACGCTGGACTTCCCGGCATGCCCAACCCATGAAGAGACGCCCCCGCCGGAAATGCTTTCGGCGCTGGGTATCAGCCGCTACGTTGAAGCCCGTAAAGGGCGCGCTTGGGTCATCGTTCTGGAAAATCGCCAGCAGGTCGAGGCCCTCGCCCCGGACTTTTCGGCGATGACGCCGGGCGAGCATAAGGTGAGCGTGACGGCGCGCGGTGAGGGGGAATACGATTTTGTCAGCCGCTTTTTCTCCCCCGGCGTTTCCGTACCGGAAGATCCAGTCACCGGCTCCGCGCACACCATGCTAATTCCCTGGTGGAGCGAAAAATTGGGGAAAACAGCCATGCTTGCCCGTCAGGTTTCCGCGCGCGGCGGCGACGTGCGCTGTGAACTGAAAGGCTCGCGCGTGCTGATGAGCGGACAGGCTTCACTTTATCTGAAAGGCACAGTTTTTCTGCGCTAAATACCCATAACAAGAGAGGAAGAGACAATGCAGGAAATTGATTTTTATCTGGTGGATGCCTTCAGCGACAAAACCTTTGGCGGCAACGCGGCAGCGGTCTGTCCTCTGGAAGAGTGGCTGCCGGACGAGACGCTGCTCAAAATGGCGCAGCAGCATAACCAGTCTGAAACCGCCTTTTTCGTCCGTACCGACGGTGGGTTTGAGCTGCGCTGGTTTACCACGCTGGATGAAATTAACCTGTGCGGCCATGCCACGCTTGCCGCATCGCACGTTATTTTCGAATACCTTGACTATCCGCACACTGAAATCACCTTCACCACGCGCTTCGTGGGCGAGCTGACGGTTAAACGCAGCGGCGACTGGCTGACGCTGAACTTCCCCGCGTGGTCAACGGAGGTGGTCGAGAACCCACCTGCGCTGTTGTTTAGCGGCCTGGGCATCACAGAGGCAAAAGAGGTGCGCGTTGGACGTGATTACCTGGTGGTGCTGGAGAGCCAGCAGCAGGTAGAAGCGTTAACGCCGGATATTGGGGCAATGCTTCCGCTGGATAAAATGGTCTGCGTGACGGCGCCGGGTGATAAATATGACTTCGTCAGCCGCTTTTTCTGCCCGGGCGAAGGGGTGCCCGAAGATCCGGTTACCGGATCTGCCCACAGCATGCTGATCCCTTACTGGAGCGAAAAGCTGGGTAAAACGTCACTTTATGCCCACCAGGGGGCGCACCGTGGCGGGGATCTGCGCTGCGAGCTGAAGGGCGACCGCGTGCTGATCGGCGGTCAGGCCACCCTGTATCTGAAAGGGCGTGTTTTCCTGCGCTAGCCGAGTGAGGCGCCGCCGCATATCACCATCTCCTGACCGGTGATGGCGGCGGCTTCATTGCTAAGTAAGAAATTCACCAGTCCCGCCACCTCCTCTGGGGCGATCAGACGTCCGATTGGCGGACACTTCGGCGGCGAGGTTTCTCTCCCCGGTGCGCTGAGCATCGGCGTTTGGGTAGCCCCTGGCGCGACCACGTTAGCGGTGATCCCGCGCGGGGCCAGTTCCGCCGCCCAGCTTCTGACCATCCCTACCATCGCTGCTTTGGTGGCAACGTACTGCGATCGTCCTGCTGCACCGCGAGAGGTTCTGCTGCCAATCGCCACAAACCGTCCACCTGCGGCCATTGCGGGCGCAAAATGGTTAAACAACGCCTCACAGGCCCGGACGTGGAGTTGCCACAGTGAGGTGCTCACATCGCTTTCGAGCTGGCCCAGGGGCGCAGCGGCCATCATCCCTGCAGCATGGATCACCGCCTGGGGCGTCGCGATGGTTTGCAGGGCGCTGCACAGCGCAGCAGGATCACTGATATCCACGCGCAGGCCCGTGAAGCCAAGGGCATTCAGCATCACTGCCCGGCGGCTGAGCCCAGTAACCTGCCAGCCTTCCGCCAGTAAACGCTTGACGATGGCTTCACCAATTCCGGAGCTGGCCCCGGTGACGACGGCGTGACGCATGTCAGACCTCCAGCATCGCTCGGGGAATTTTAAATACCGCTTTGCGAACGGTCAGCGGCGCCTCTGCGGCGCACAGCGCCTGGTGGGGTTCTCCCGGACAAAAGACCGCAAAGTCTCCTGCGGCAAGACGGATCCTCACGCTGTGTTCAGCAGGTGAAGTAATAAAGAGATCCGGTTTACGCTCTTCGTCCTCCGGCTTGCCAGTGGGGCGTGCGCCAGCATAAATATGTTCTTCTCCTGCCAGCACAACCTGAATATCGGCCCACTGGCGATGGTACTCCGTATGCCGATCTGGACGTGGCTGCGTCTGCGCCGGACCAATCTGGCAAAACCAGGTTGCATTTTCCGGCTGCCAGCGCCCGTCATCGCGTTCGCTGAGCGCCTGCAGCGTGCAGTCCGGACGGGATAGCAGGGCGTACAACGCCGACGGAAGCCCTGCCAGCGGCAGGGCGTTGAGATGACCGATAATCATATGGACTCCTTAACCCATTCCGGGGTCACCCGCACATATTTGATGGCCTGGCGGAAGTAGGTGTACGCGATATGAAGCGCGCCATCGGGCCCCTGTTTGATGCTGGGATAGGAGAATTCGCGGTTCAGCTTTTCCAGAGAGTTGTTGGTCATGCAGTAACCATCCCCCTCGTCAAGATGACGCTGCCACGGCCAGCTTTTTCCGCCGTCAGGCGAAATGGCGACGGTCATCGGTGCCCGCGGTGCGCCCCAGAAGGCCGTCCGACCGTGGGTAACAACCGGCTCCTTGCGGTCATCACCATCGTCAATTTCATCGTATAACGAGGCGCGACGTTCCCGCGCCCCGGCGGCGCTCATGGGGTTAAAGACCAGCGCGAGTTCACCGCCCGCAAGCGTGGTCACCTGGATAGAGGAGTTATTATTAGGGAGCTCCGTGGGCTCCGGTACGGACCAGCTTTCGCCGTTATCCGTTGACTGGCTGTAATAGATATTGTCTGCCCAGCGGCTGCGGAACAGGGCGACCAGTGTGCCGTTGAGCAGGTGGGTAATATTCATATGTACGCAGCCGAGGCTTTCCGGTACCTCAACATCGCGCCACGTTTTGCCGCCGTCCCCGGATATTTTTACCGCGCTGATATCGTCGTTTCCGACCCATTTCTCACCTGGTTGGGTACGGCAATAAAACACCGGGAGCAGCCAGTTACCGTTATCCACCACGACAATCGGCTGACGGATAAACGTGCCCGGTTTATCGAGCAGGGTAGCGATCTCCCCCCAGGTTTTCCCCAGATCCCGGGACTGGCGATAGCGAACGATAGCCGTATCCTGATTACCTGAGATCTGCGCGGTCCACAGCAGCCACAGGACGTTGTCCGGGGCCAGGAACAGAACCGGGTTCTGTTCGGAACGCGTGGCATCGTCCGACAGTTTTACCGCATCACTCCACTGCTGGCTGCCCGGTGCCAGGCGTGCCCCCCACACGGAGATATCGGCAATGCCTTCCTGGGTGCCGCCAAACCAGACGCACATCAGCGAGCCATCCGGCAGCGGCAGCAGATTCGCCGCGTGGTTTTGTGGGCAAGAGGAGGGCAGCATGGCGGTTTGCACGTGCGCATCCTGTTGTGGTCGAACAATCCCGTCGCGGGTTACGGTTACAGACATATCAGACTCCATTATTTTGAGCGGGGGTTGGCGCTTTACCCTGCGCTTTTCCCGGAATGAGGCGATCGATCGCCATGATGACGGCAGGGGTCAGCAAGGCAATGTACATATTGTTGATGCCGAAAGGGTCGCCCAGCAGATACCAGACGGAGGTGACGACGCAGGCGCCAATCAGGCCCGCATTGGCACCGCGGGTGCTGCGGAAGAACGGCGCGTAAAACGCAATAACGGCCACCACGGAAATCGACAGGCGAATGGCGCGGGTAAAGAACGAGAGCTTCAGGACTTCAGGTACCAGCAGAACAAAAATCAGCGGCAGGAAACCAATCAGTAGGGAGATCCAGCGGGTGGCCTTAAACTCCTGATCGGGCGTTGGGTTGCGCATCGGCACGTAAAAGTCTTTTACCACCAGGGAGGCGATAGCCAGCGCCACGGTACTGACGCTGACGAAAATAGACGCCACCAGAGAGGTGGTGACCAGGCCGGCCAACCACGGGTTCATGTCCTGCAGGAAAATCGGCATTGCATACAGGCTGTTAATTTCCGGGTGCAGATATTTTGCCGCCACCCCAATCACCGCAATGGCCAGCGCAATCGGCAGGCAGAAGAAGAAGGCGACCCAGGTAGAGCGTTTGGCCGATTTCACATCTTTGGTGGAGGAGATTGCCTGGATTACAAACTGGGTACAGAAGATAGAGCCGATGGTGCCGATGAGCCACGCGAAAATGGTCGACGCACCGATGTTACCGTCCCAGGTCCAGTAGAAGGCCGGCATGTTTTCAATCATTGGCGTAAAGCCGCCGGTTTTGGAGAGCGCAAAGCCCATGATAGCGAGGATACCGAAGTATTTCAGCGCGCTGTGCAGTACGGTCACCCAGGCAACCCCCTTCATGCCGCCAAAGGCGAAGTAGAAGGTACTGACGATGGCCGTAATGAAGGCGGCAACGGGCAGGTTGACTTTCAGTACGGTGGAAATAGCCGCTGCGCCGCTGACGTAATTCCCCACGTTAACCAGCAGCAGGGCGTAGATCATGATGACAGAGATAATGTTTTTGGTGCTGTTACCGTATTTTTCAGCAATCGCACCAGAGATAGTGATTTTCCCGGTGTTGTAGATGCGTTTTACCAGCAACAGGCCAAAGAGCGGGAAGCCAATCGCGGCCCCGATGACCGACCATGACGCGGCAAAGCCGTCTTCAAACGCCGCCTGTGCGGTGCCGATGGTGGATTTAGCGCCGATATACTCGGACATCAGCAGGATCCCGACAATAAGTGCCGGCATTGCGCGGGAGCCTTCCATAAAATCGCCGGAATTTTTACTGCGGATCCGGAAGGTCAGCCAGGTGGTGAAAAGGATGTAAGCAATAACAATGCCCACAATGATTAGGGTATCTTCAGCGGTAAAATTATTCATCTTTGCCTCTCTTCAGGGCGAGTGAATCCTGGGCACCTCAGGTACCCGGTATTCTTATTGACGAAACCAACGCCGTTTAGTTAAGTGACGTTGTCACTATTCGGCGTATCTGTTGGCACTGCTGCTCGCTAAATGCCACGGCATATCGACTCTCACCGACGTCTTCCCCCATGATCTGCAGTGCTTTTTTGACTGCGGCAGGGGAAAACGCCACGTTGTACAGCTCGGTGCGCAGTTGGGTGACGCTCTCCTGCGCAAGGCGGGAACCGTCAATATCCCCCGCGTTAAAGCGTGACCAGATAGCGTTGATGGCCGTCGGCGCCACGTTTGCCAGCCCGGAAATGCAGGCCGAACATCCGTCGACGAAGCCCTGGTGGATAAGCGAATCTGGGCCGTTGAGCACGTCGAATCCATCCATGTCCCTCACCGCATTAAGGAATCCACGCAGGCTTTCATAGCTCCCGGCACTGTCTTTAATACCGACGATGTTGGGATGTTCGGCCAGCGCGCGTGCGGTAGCGGGTTCAATGGTATTGCCGGTACGCGCTGGAATGTTGTACAGAAATACCGGTACGGCTAGCGCGTCGGCGATAGCGGTGTAGTGCGCGACCAGTTCAGACTGTTTCAGCGGAACGAAGTAAGGGGTAATGACGGAAACGGCATCGACGCCCAGCGAGGCGATCTGTTTCCCCAGACGGATGGTTTCGCGGGTCGAAATTTCCCCAATGTGCGCCACGACCGGTGCGCGCCCGGCCACCGTTTCCACGCAGGTGCGGGTGACGGCGATTTTTTCTTCTTCGTTAAGCACGAAGAACTCGCCGTTTGTGCCGCCGCAGAAGATGCCGTTGCCAGCACTGAGTTGACGATCGATCTGTCGTTTCAGGCCCGACAGGTTCAGCGCGCCTTCCATGTTAAAGGGGGTTACAACGGCCGTTAGCACGCCCCTGATGTTGTTACGCATTACACACTCCTTGGCTATTAATGTTGGGGAAACAGTGTCCGGTAAATCGCCTGCACCTCGTCGTGATTAACCTGACAGGGTGCATTGTTCATGAGCCGCTTAACGTTAAGGGCCGCATCACTGAGGGAGGCGATATCTTCACGCGGTACGCCCAGTGTCTCCAGGTTATCCGGCAGGTTGAGTCTGCGAACCAGCGCGGCAAAGTACTCCACCAGCGCGTGGGATTTTTCTTCGTCTGACAGCGACGTATCCGCGCCGGGCACCAAATCCCAGACTTGCGCAAATTTCGTCACGCAGTGGGGACGAACCACGCGCATGCAGGGCGCCAGCAGAATCGCGTTGGCCACCCCGTGAGGCAGGTGATATTTGCCGCCGAGCGGGTAGGACAGGGCGTGAACCAGGTGCGTGCCAGCATGTGCAATGGCGACCCCGCCGTAGTAAGACGCCCACAGCATCTCCAGTTTCGCCAGCAGATTGCCCGGTTCGGCGCAGGCCGTTTCAATGTTGTTGAGCAGCTTAGACAGGCCCATCAGCGCGGCGTTATCGCTAACCGGATTAGCGACCGTTGAGGTGAAACACTCAATCAGATGGCACAGGGCATCAATCCCGGTGGATGAGGCAATGTGTGCGGGCATGCTGGTCGTCAGTTCCGGCAGCAGGGCGACGTAATCGGGCAGCAGGACGGGGGAGATGATGCCCACTTTCGTGCTTTGCTCCGGTATGGCCAGAATGGCATTCGGCGTCGCTTCCGATCCGGTTCCTGCAGTGGCCGGGATCAGCAGTGACGCGATGCGTGCCACCGGTTTTATGCCCGCGAGCAGGTTGTCCAGCCCTGGAGAAAGCGGGTGACAAAGTACTGAAAGCAGTTTGGCTACATCCAGTACGCTACCGCCGCCGAGCCCGACGACCAGCCCAAACGTTCCCTTTAACGTCGAGAGCAGTTGGTTAACGTCGTGATGGGTGGGTTCAGGCGGGACATTGTCGATAATTGTGACGCCGCGCTGGTCCTCTTCGAGGATCGCGCGGATCTGCTTTGCTGCCTCCAGACGCGCAATATTGCCGTCCGTCACCAGCAGGATCTGCGTTTTATCAGTAAGTAATGGCCTGATGGCGGCGATGGCATTCGCCCCGCTAATCAGGGTGCTGTTGATCGTAACCACGCTTTTCTCCTGTCTCTGTATCCATGATTGATTTCGCTCAAGTAAGACGCTTCATGGTCATCGTGTGGCTAAATTTATAATTTATTCGCAAACTGATTAACTTGATCTTGCTCACATATAATCAATAATGATTGAATATAATCATTAACGGGAAAGGCTAACCCGAAGTGGGGATGAAAGTGAGCAATGTGAACAGAGAGGTCGTGGTCGTCGCCGATGACTTTACCGGCGCAAATGATGCCGGTGTCAGCCTGGCGCTGTGCGGCAAAAAAGTCAGCGTGGCGTTTCATACACCGTTTACCCAGGCGAGCGATGTGCTGATCGTTAACACCGATTCCCGGGCGCTGAAGGCATCGGAGGCGGCCGAAAGGGTGGCCGCACTCGGGGCTGAAATCGCGGATGCCCGCTGGCTCATTAAAAAGATGGATTCCACGCTGCGTGGCAATGCAGGAGCCGAATCTCAGGTTCTTAAGGCATTAAGCGGCAGGCGGCAGGTGATCGTGGCGCCGGCATACCCGTCAGCAGGGCGGATCACGCGGTACGGCAGGTGTCTGGTAAACGGCGTTCCGGTGAATGAAACCGAATTTGCCAGCGATCCCAAAACGCCTGTCCCGTCTGCCGCTATTGCTGACCTGTTTACCGGGGTGAGCGCTAAAAGCGTGACCGTGAAAACGCTCACTGCCGAACTTGCCCGAGGAACGGAATGGCTCATCGTGGATGCGCACACCGATGAGGAGATGGACGCCATTATCGATGCCGCGTTGGCCTGCTCACAGACGCCGCTGCTGGTGGGCTCTGCCGGACTATGCGATGCGCTGGCCCGTCATCTGGCCCCGGTCCGGCGTAAACAACTGCTGGCCGTCGTCGGCTCGATGAGTGAGATCGCGCAACGACAGATTGCGCTGGCGGTAAGCCAGGCGGACGTCTCGTCGGTACTCATTGATGTGAATGACGCGCTGCGCGGAGACACGTCCCGGTATCTCGAACAGATTGCGCAGGTACTTCAGTCTGGCCATCACTGCATTGTGCATACCTGTGCGGGCCACGAGGCTCGGCATCAGGTCGAGCAACTCTGCCAGCAGTATCGCGTCACCCGCGCAGGCCTGGGCGAAAAAATTTGTACGTTTTTAGGCGAACTGACCCGACAGGTGCTGGCGGCGCAGACGCCTGACGCGCTGTACGTCTCCGGTGGCGACGTGGCGATGGCTGTCGCGAGGGCACTGGACGCTCGGGGGTTTGAGATTACCGGGTGCGTCGCACAGTGCGTGCCAGTCGGAAAATTTCTGGGTTGTGGCTGGCAGCAGCCGGTAATGACCAAAGCAGGGGGCTTCGGAAACGAAGAGACGCTGCTTGAGGTGTTGCATTTTATCGAGGAGAGACTGAGTGACTAAAATTATTGCTGTAACCATGGGTGACCCGGCTGGCATTGGCCCGGAAATCATCATCAAATCCCTCACCGAGGGTGAGTTGTCAGGGGCGCCTGTGGTGGTTGTGGGCTGCGCCAGAACGCTGCAGCGGGTGCTTGAGAAAGGAATCACCGGGCAGGCGGATATCCGCACTATCGACACGGTCAGCGGCGCGCGCTTTGCCGCTGGCGTGATTAACGTGCTTGATGAACCGCTGGCCGATCCTGATGCACTGAAGCCGGGTATCGTTCAGGCTGAGGCCGGGGATCTGGCTTATCGCTGCGTGAAGCGTGCTACCGAACTGGCGATGGCGGGTGAGGTGAAGGCGATTGCAACGGCTCCCCTGAATAAAGAGGCACTGCACCTGGCCGGTCATCTCTATCCGGGTCATACCGAGCTGCTGGCGCATCTGACCGACAGCAAAGATTACGCCATGGTGCTGTATACGGACAAACTGAAGGTGATTCACATCACGACCCACATTGCGTTGCGCAAATTCCTTGATACGCTCAATCAGGATCGGGTAAAAACCGTGATTGGGATTGCGGATAGATTCCTGAAACGCGTCGGCTTTCAACATCCGCGCATTGCGGTTGCCGGCGTTAACCCGCATGCGGGTGAAAACGGCCTGTTTGGCGATGAAGAGATCAAGATTGTCGGCCCGGCTATCGACGCGATGAAAGCGCAGGGGTTAAACGTCACCGGACCGTGTCCACCGGATACGGTATTTATGCAATGCCACGAAGGAATGTATGACATGGTCGTTGCGATGTATCACGATCAGGGGCATATTCCGCTAAAATTACTCGGCTTTTATGACGGGGTGAATATCACCGCCGGCTTGCCGTTTATCCGTACCTCTGCGGACCACGGTACCGCATTCGATATTGCCTGGACCGGCAAAGCGAAGTCTGAGAGCATGACGGTGTCTATCCAGTTGGCTATGCAAATTACACGGGAATGATATGAAGGGATATAACCGGTTAGAGCAGATAATGGATTACCTGAAAGGGCACAATCTGGTGACGGTGGATCAGCTGGTGGCAATTACCGATGCCTCTCCGGCGACGATCCGCAGGGATTTGATAAAGCTCGATCAGGAAGGTGTCATTAGCCGTACCCATGGCGGCGTTACCCTTAACCGGTTTATTCCTTCCCAGCCCACAACGCATGAAAAAATGCAGCGCAGTCTGGCAGAAAAACACGCCATCGCCAGCGCGGCGGCAAGCTTTGTTAAAGCGGGCGACGCCATTGTGCTCGATGCTGGCACCACGATGATTGAACTCGCTCGCCAACTTACGCATCTGCCGCTTCGCGTCATCACCAGCGACTTGCACATCGCGCTGTTTCTCTCGGAATTCCGTCAGATTGAAGTGACGATAATTGGCGGGCGTATTGATGATTCAAGTCAGTCCTGCATCGGTGAGCACGGGCGTCGCTTGCTGCAGAACGTGTGGCCAGACATGGCTTTCGTTAGCTGTAACGGATGGGATATCACCCGCGGCATTACCTCACCAACGGAAGAGAAGGCTGCCTTAAAGCGGGATCTGATTGCCAATGCAAAACGTCGCGTGCTGCTGGCGGACAGTTCCAAGTACGGAGCCTGGTCATTATTTAACGTGGCGCATCTTAATACCCTGACGGATATCGTCACGGACAGCAGGCTGGACGAAGCGACACAGGCCGGGTTGAGGGCGTTAGATGTCCAGTTGACGCTGGCGTCATGACATAAGTTAATACTATGAAGCACCTTGGCAGGCCTGCGCTATGTTGAAATTTAGCCTCATAAAAAAGCAAGGAGCCTGCCATGTATTCCATTACCTCTGAATCTGCACGTCACCCGGACATTCTTAGCCTGATCGCGGCGCTTGACCGCTATCAGAGCGAACTCTATCCCGCTGAAAGTAATCATCTGCTCGATCTGGCTGCGCTGCCGGAAGCCTCGCTGATCCTGATGATCATTCGCGACCAGCAGCTTCAGGCCGTTGGCTGTGGCGCTATCGTGCTCAACGGCGACGGTACGGGCGAGATGAAGCGGGTCTATATTGACCCGGCCCATCGTGGCCAGCATCTGGGAGAGACGCTGCTGGCCGCCCTGGAAGATGAGGCTCTGAGCCGTCATTGCCATACGGTACGGCTGGAGACGGGCATCAAGCAGCATGCCGCGGTGCGTCTTTATGAACAGTGCGGATACGATTTGCGCCCGGCGTTTGCCCCGTACGTTGACGATCCGCTCAGCCTGTTTATGGAGAAGGCGCTGGTTGAAGACGTTCGTTTAGCAGCGCTATAAAGGCCTCCAGCTGGCGGGTCATCGCCCCGCGTCGCCACACCAGCCAGGTGGTGAGCCAGCGCCAGTTTTCTGCCAGCGGCCAGGCTTCCACCTGATGATGCCCAGGCATACTTTCCAGCATCGAGCGCGGCATCAGCGCGATGCCCGCGCCCGCAATAACGCAGGCGAGCATGCCGTGATAGGATTCCATCTCATGAATGCGACCGGGCGCGGCGCGGTCAGCGTGAAACCAGCTCTCCAGGTGTCGGCGATACGAGCAGTTGGCGCGAAAGGCATACACGTCGCTGCCGCTGACCTGCGCGGCACGCGAGATTTCCGTCTGCCCGGCAGGCGTGACCAGCATCATCTCTTCCCGGTAGACCGGCATTCCTTCCAGCTCCGGGTGCGACAGCGGCCCGTCGACGAAGGCGGCGCTGAGGGTTCCCTCCAGTACGCCATCAATCATCGTTCCGGATGGCCCGGTCGAAAGGGCAAACTGAATGCGCGGATAGCGCTGGTTAAACTGTGCCAGCGTTTCAGGAATGCGCACGGCGGCAGTACTTTCCAGCGCGCCGAGGGCAAATAACCCCTGCGGCTCATCCCCCGCGACAACCATGCGCGCTTCATCCACCAGCGCGAGGATCTGCTTGCTGTAGCGCAGGAAGTTATGGCCAGCCGGGGATAAACGCAAACGCTGGTTCTCACGAATAAACAGCTCAACGCCGAGATCGGCTTCCAGCTGGCGGATGCGGGTCGTCAGGTTAGACGGCACGCGATGCACCTTTTGCGCCGCCTGGGTGATACTGCCCGTCAGCGCGACGGCGTTAAACATCTCAAGCTGGGTTAGATCCATAATGTTCTCGTTTCGTGAATAAGGTGGTTAGTATTATTCATTTTTAAGAAATAGCAGAGTGGGCCACAATTAATCAACCGAAAAACGTGGAGAACACCATGACTTATTCCTCTGCAACACATGCCTTCTCAGTCAACCCGGCCACGGGTGAAACCCTCGCCGCGTATCCGTGGGCGACGCCGGAACAGGTTGAACGCGCGATTTCTCAGTCCGACGCGGGCTATCGCCAGTGGCGTCGCGAAAGCGTCTCCCACCGGGCGCAAAAGCTGCGCGATCTTGGTGCCGCGCTGCGTCATCGCGCTGAAGAGATGGCGCAGACGATCTCCCGTGAAATGGGCAAACCCATTCAGCAGGCGCGGGCGGAAGTGGCGAAATCCGCCGGCCTGTGCGACTGGTACGCCGAGCACGGCCCAGCGATGCTGCATGCGGAACCCACGCAGGTGGAAAACCAGAACGCGGTTATTGAATACCGTCCGCTGGGGCCGATCCTCGCGGTAATGCCGTGGAACTTCCCGCTCTGGCAGGTGCTGCGCGGCGCGGTGCCGATTCTGCTGGCAGGGAACAGCTATCTGCTCAAACACGCGCCCAACGTGCTCGGCTCGGCGGATCTTATCGCGCAGATTTTTGCGGATGCGGGTTTCCCTGAAGGCGTGTTCGGCTGGGTGAACGCCACCAACGACGGCGTCAGCCAGGCGATTAACGATCGTCGTATTGCGGCGGTGACCGTCACCGGCAGCGTGCGTGCCGGGGCAGCCATTGGTGCTCAGGCGGGGGCCGCGCTGAAGAAATGCGTTCTTGAACTGGGCGGCTCAGACCCGTTCATCGTTCTCAACGATGCCGACCTGGATCTTGCCGTGAAGGCGGCGGTAGCAGGCCGCTACCAGAATACCGGACAGGTGTGTGCGGCGGCCAAACGCTTCATTGTGGAAGAAGGTATTGCGGGCACCTTTACCCAACGCTTTGTCGATGCGGTTGCGGCCCTGAAGCTGGGTGCGCCGGACCAGGAAGAAAACTACCTGGGCCCGATGGCGCGTTTTGATCTGCGCGATGAACTGCATCAGCAGGTGCAGGCGACGCTGGCAGAAGGGGCAACGCTGCTGCTGGGCGGTGAGAAAATCAGCGGCGAGGGAAATTATTATGCGCCAACCGTGCTGGCGAATGTCACCCCGTCGATGACGGCGTTCCGTCAGGAGCTGTTTGGGCCGGTCGCGGCCATTACGGTCGCGAAAGACGCGGAGCACGCCCTGATGCTGGCCAACGACAGCGATTTTGGTCTGTCAGCCACGGTCTTTACCGCCAGTGATGCGCTGGCAGAGACCTTCTCCCGCGAGCTGGAGTGCGGCGGGGTGTTTATCAACGGCTTTAGCGCCAGCGATGCGCGCGTAGCCTTTGGCGGCGTGAAGAAAAGCGGCTTTGGCCGTGAGCTTTCCCACTTTGGCTTGCACGAGTTCTGTAATGCGCAGACGGTGTGGAAGGATCGCGTGTAATCTTGAATTTCGGCCCTCTTCACGAGGGCCGTTGTCACTATTCTGCAATGGTTCTGTCATTTTCATTTCGTAGACTCGCTCGCGTCTAACGCCTTGTAAATGAAGCTAATTATGAACCTAACGCAAATTTTTCGCCGTATTGCGCAGCGTCTCACCCCCCGTCACTTTGGTCTGCTGACGGGCATCTTTTGCATCATTGGCCTTTTCTCCGCGCTGCAGCTCTCCTCGTCACTCCTGCTTAATGCCTCCCTGAATGAAGCCCAGCGCAACGAGCAGCACAACCTGTTGGCCTGGCAGCAGCAGAGCAAGCTGGATTTGGCTCGCGTCTCTCTGCTGGCCGCAAGCGATCTCCTTAACCGCTCCGGCGTCTGGTTTATGCAGGATAAAGAGACCGGCTCCGACGGAAGCTGGCATAGCCTGATGGATGACGCGCAAAAGGCGCTGACGGTTTCGCAGCAGGCATGGAAGGCCTGGCTGGCGCTGAATCCGCCGAAAGACGACGCGCTGGTGAACAGCTATCAACTTTTCTACGGTGCGATCAAAGAGCAGGCGGAAGGTCTGGTCAAAACCAACACCATCGACGCTTTTTTTGCCGTCCCGGCGCAGGCGTTTCAGACGGATTTTAACGACAACTATGCGCGCTATCAGCAGGCAAGCGAGAAGCAGGCGATGCAGGGGCGTCAGAGCCTCATGGCGCAGCTCTCCGACCTGCAAACGTTATTCCTGTTTGCCCCGGTGCTGTTAGTCGCCATCGCCGCTGTCGTCTGGTTCGGTATGTCCCGATGGGTGATTACACCGCTGCGTCGGCTCATCGCGCATATCAACCTGCTGGCAGCAGGGGATCTCTCCGGCACGCCGCCGAACGTTATGCGTTTCAATCGCGAGATTGGGCAGCTTAGCGACAGTATTGCCACGATGCAGCTTGGCCTGCAGCAGCTGGTGATGCAGGTCAGCTATGCCACGGCGACCATGGTGGAGAACATTGATGCCCTGGCACAGGGTAACCAGAAGCTGTATCAGCAGTCGGCACGTCAGGCGAAAGAGCTTGAGGATGTGACGGCGCATATCGCGGCGCTGGAAAGCCACGTTGAAGGCAACACCGGGTATGCCAGACTCGCCAGCGCCCGGGCCGATGAAGCGCGCCAGGCAGCCGTGGGGGGAGACCAGATGATGTCGACCGTAAACGCGTCCATGCAGGCGATCGTCGAGCGATCGTCAGAGATGCGCGGGATCGTGGCGATGATCGACAGCGTGGCGTTTCAGACGAACATCCTGGCGCTGAATGCCGCTATTGAGGCGGCCCATGCCGGAAATCAGGGGCGCGGATTTGCCGTCGTTGCCCGGGAGGTTGGGCTGCTGGCCAGAAAGAGCAGCCACTCGACGCAGACCATTCAGGAGCTTATCAACCGCTCGGTGCAGGGGATTGAAGACGGTTCTCGTGCCGTCACCCTGATGGAAGAGAATCTGCAGCAGGTCACCGGTCTGGTGGGCAATTTAAGCAGTTTGCTTAATGAGATCTCCACCGCCACGCTCAGCCAGGGAGACAGTATTCACCAGATGACGCGTCAGCTTCAGGCGCTGAACCAGGTCTCCCGTCAGACGGATTTGCTGGTCTCTGACGCCTCGGATGCTTCTGAACGTCTGCAAAAGCAATCCGATCTTTTATTGCAGGCCGTTTCGCGTTTTCGTCTTAGCGCCTGACGCAATACATAAGCCTCTGTTATACTCGCAGCCCGTTTTAGCCTGAGGGCAAGGAGCAAAGTGTGGCTGCGGTCATCCATAATGAGATGTTGGACGAGATTCTGGCGCAGGTTCGTCCGTTAATTGGAAAGGGGAAGGTTGCCGACTATATTCCGGCCCTTGCCTCGGTCAGCGGGAATAAGCTGGGCATTGCTATCTGTACCATCGACGGACAGCGATACCAGGCAGGGGATGCAACAGAACGTTTTTCCATTCAGTCCATTTCGAAAGTGCTCAGTCTGGTTGCGGCGATGCGCCAGTATGAAGAAGACGAGATCTGGCAGCGGGTGGGCAAAGATCCGTCCGGCCAGCCTTTTAACTCGCTGCTTCAGCTCGAGATAGAACAGGGTAAACCGCGAAATCCCTTTATCAACGCCGGGGCGCTGGTGGTCTGCGATATGCTGCAAAGCCGCCTCAGCGCGCCGCGTCAGCGAATGCTGGAGATCGTGCGCCAGCTTTCGGGCGTCGACGACATTGCCTACGATCCGGTGGTGGCCCGCTCGGAATTTGAACACTCCGCCCGTAACGCGGCCATCGCGTGGCTGATGAAATCCTTCGGCAATTTCCATAACGACGTGGCGACCGTCCTGCAAAACTACTTCCATTACTGCGCCCTGAAGATGAGCTGCGTTGAGCTGGCTCAGACGTTCCTGTTCCTGGCGCATCAGGGGCACGCGCCGCATCTCGATCAGGAGGTGGTTTCACCTCTGCAGGCACGCCAGGTTAACGCGCTGATGGCGACCAGCGGGATGTATCAAAACGCCGGCGAGTTTGCCTGGCGCGTTGGTCTCCCGGCTAAATCAGGCGTCGGTGGCGGAGTCGTGGCTATTGTGCCGCATGAAATGGCGATTGCGGTCTGGAGCCCCGAGCTGGATGAAACCGGAAATTCGCTTGCCGGTGTGGCGGTTCTGGAGAAACTGACCCAGCGTATGGGACGTTCAGTCTACTGATGTCTGACCTGGATCCTCTTTTTTCCCGTCTGGCGCGATCGACGTTTCGCTCGCGCTTTCGCTTAGGCGGTAAGGAACGGCAGTACTGCTGGGACAAAGGCCCGGATACCATTGACCAGCATGCCGCGGATTTTGTTGAAAAGCGTCTTGCCCCTGCACAACCTGCAAACGACGGGAAACAGACGCCCATGCGCGGTCACCCGGTGTTTATCGCCCAGCATGCTACCGCCACCTGTTGTCGGGGCTGCCTGGCAAAATGGCATAATATTCCACCTGGTGTTCAGCTCACCGCGCAGCAGCAGCAGTATATCGTCAGCGTCATTCACCACTGGCTGGTACTGCAGATGAACGCCTAAATTTGACGAGTTATGATCCCGCTGTATTTGTGTTATAGATGCATCTTAAGTGAGCTTCGATCGTGCTGACGACCGCAATAATTGCCATAAGCTTTCATATGGAATGATATTTAATGCGTTCTGCTCTTACCGCTTTCAGACCGTTCCAGCCTGACACGCCGCTGCGAAATGCATCGACGATCTTTATTCTCACCACCTTGTTCTATTTTGTGGGCGCGGAATTACGTCTCGTGGAGGCCTTGTCGCTGTTCTGGCCACTCAATGGCGTGATGGCAGGGATCTTTGCCCGTTATGCTTTCCTGAATCGCCTGCATTACTATGCGGTATCCTATGTCGCGATGCTGTTGTACGACGCGGTCACGACCAGCTGGGGGATGGCCTCCGTGGTGATCAACCTGTCTAACATGGTCTTTATCGTCGTTGTGGCCGTGCTGGTTCAGCGTGACAAGCGGCTGATGAAGAAAACCCCCGATCCGCTTAACGCATTACGCCTGTTCAACTACTGTCTGATCGCCGCGCTGCTGTGCGCGTTGCTCGGCGCGGTAGGTTCGGTCGGGATTGACAGTCACACCTTCTGGCCGTTGTTTGCCGACTGGTTTAGCGAGCAGTTCTCAACCGGCGTGCTTGTTGTGCCGTGTATGCTCACGCTGGGCATGCCCGTGCGCGAATTCAGGTTGCGTCTGGAGCAGTTGCTACCGGTTATTGCGCTGATTGTCTCGGTGGTCGCGTCGGTGGTGATCGGCGGAGCGGGGAGCCTCTCTTTTCCTCTGCCTGCGCTTATCTGGTGTGCGGTACGCTACCCATTGCCTGTGACCTGCTTGCTGACGTTTGTCACGGGCGCCATTGAAATTATTCTGGTCGCCAACTCGGTGATTAATATTGCCGTGGCGACGCCGTTTACCACCCCAATGATGTTTTCTGCCCGGCTGGGTATTGCCACGATGGCGATCTGTCCGGTGATGGTCTCCGTCAGCATGGCTGCCATTAATTCCCTGATCCGTCAGGTTTCCCTGCGGGCGGATTATGACTTCTTAACGCATGTTTACTCGCGTTCCGGGCTTTATGAGGCGTTAAAACACGAAGAGACACACCGGCACTCGCGTTTTCTGACCGTCATGCTGCTGGATATCGATTACTTTAAAAGCATTAATGATAACTATGGTCACGAGTGTGGTGACCGCGTGCTGGCGTCATTTGCCAGACAGGTCCAACAGGTTGTCGGCGAAGACGGCATGGTTGCGCGAATGGGCGGGGAAGAGTTCGCGGTGGTGGTAAACTCTGGTAATGCGCAAAACGGTTATGAACTGGCGGAGCGTATCAGAACCACCGTCGCCAGCCATCCTTTTACGTGGCGCCACCAGACGCTCTACCTGACGGTCAGTATTGGTCTCGGAAGCGGAAAGTCTGAGTCATGGCAGTTGACCGAGGTCTTCAACACGTTGATGGCCGAAGCGGACGATCATCTTTATCGTTCAAAAAAAGCGGGTCGAAATCGTACCAGTGCCCGGATGTCGGACGAGCAGGTTGCCGCGACCTCCGGGAGTGAAATATAGCTGCGTTAATCGTCATAAGGCATTGACGTGAATAGCAAGCGGCTTAACAGGATGTTCGAACACTGACAATGTCTCTGTTTAAGCTACGCTTTTAGTAACGCTTTACGTCAGGAGACATTATGAAAGCACCTGCAACCCCTGAAAATGAAACAGACAGACTGAACTCGCTGCGCGAATCCGGTTTGCTTGAGATAGACAGCTCCCCGGCGTTTGACCGGTTAACACGTCTGGCAAAGCGCTTCTTCCAGGTGCCGCTGGCGATGGTCAATCTGATTGATGAGCATTCACTGATTGTGAAGTCGGCCGACGGGCAGGCACCCAATTCCGTACCGCGTAACATTTCGTTTTGTGGCCATACGATCCTCACCGAAGCACCGCTGGTGGTGGGAGACATGCTGCAGGACGATCGTTTTGCGGATAATCCGCTGGTGGCCGGTGAACCTCGCGTGCGTTTTTACGCGGGCTTCCCGCTGCGCCTGCGTGACGGCGCGAGCGTGGGCTCGCTCTGCCTGATTGACTACGCGCCCAGGGAGTTTTCAGCGGCCGATCTCGCCGTGCTGGGGGATCTTGGCGCGCTGGCTGAAGATGAGTTTGCCGCTATCAGCGCGGCGACAACGGATGAATTAACGGGTTTATTCAACCGTCGGGGCTTTAATCAGCTGGTGCGGTTCACGCTTTCTGTTGCCCGGCGCCGGGCTGAGCCGCTCACGCTCGGCTGGCTGGATTTGGATCGCTTTAAGGAGATTAACGATCGCTACGGGCATGAAGAGGGCGATAAGGCGCTGAAAGTCATGGCGCAACTGATGCGTGCTTCTTTCCGTGAAGCGGATCTGCTGGTGCGTTTTGGCGGGGACGAGTTCGCCGTGCTGTTTGCGGATACGGATGAGCAAGGGGCCTGGATTGCCATGCAGTATCTCGCTGAGCAGGTGGAACACTATAACGCCCGCAAGCTGCATCCCTGGTCGCTTCAGTTCTCATGGGGGCTTAGCGAATTCGATCATAGCGGCAACGACCTGCAGCAGTGGTTAAAAGATGCCGATGAAAAGATGTACGCCATGAAACAGCAGCGCCAGCGCGCCCGGTGACATAACAAAAGCCTATGTCCGATCCGCTTGCGTTAATAAGTTGTTAAATACAAAGTGAGTGTATTCAACGTAAGGAAAAACAATGAATACCTCACTGCAAATCAAAAATCTCACCCGGGAAGAGATCCTCACCCATCTTGATGCGCTGGCCGGGATCCTCGAAAACTGCGTAAACGGCGGGGCATCCGTCAGCTTTATGCTTCCTTATGGCCTGGATAAGGCCAGTATTTTCTGGCGCGGTATTGCCGAAAGCGTCGCGCGTGGCGAGCGACTGGTGCTTGCCTGCGTCGATGCGCAGGACGGCGTCATCGGAACGGTGCAGCTGATCACAGATCAGCCGGAAAACCAGCCGCATCGCGCCGATGTGGCGAAGCTGCTGGTTCACGAGAAAGCGCGCCGGAAAGGGGCCGCGATGGCATTGATGGAAGCGCTGGAAGCTGAGGCCAGAGCCAGAGAGATTTCGGTGCTGGTGCTCGATACCTCCACCGGCAGCGGGGCCGAGACTTTCTACCAGCGTGCCGGCTGGCAAAAGGTTGGTGAGATCCCGCGCTATGCCCTGATGCCGGACGGTGCCATGACATCCACGTCCGTGTTTTATAAGTTCTTATAATTTTTCTGCACAACTACGCGACGTATTGATCAAAACAGGGTTTCTGGTCGTTAAGTTTTGATAAGTTATCGTACCAATCTTATCAGGCTGTATGACTAATCATAAAAGGAACCTCTTGTGAACACGCTCAACCGTCGCGATTTTCCCGGTGCTCTTTATCCCGAACGCATCATTCAGTTTGGTGAAGGCAACTTCCTGCGCGCGTTTGTCGACTGGCAAATTGACCTGTTAAACGAACATACCGATCTTAACGCCGGCGTGGTTATCGTCCGTCCGATTCAGAGCGACTTCCCGCCGTCAGTGAATACGCAGGACGGTCTCTATACCACGCTCATTCGCGGTCTGAATGAGAAGGGTGAGGCGGTGAGCGCAAGCCGGCTTATCCGCTCCGTTAACCGGGAAATCGACGTCTACGACCAGTATGACGCGTTCCTGAAGCTGGCACACAATCCGGATATGCGCTTTGTTTTCTCGAATACCACCGAAGCGGGTATCAGCTACCACGAGGGTGACCGGTTCGACGATGCCCCTGCGGTGAGCTATCCGGCGAAGCTGACGCGTCTGCTGTTTGAGCGCTTTAGCCACTTCAACGGTGCGGCTGACAAGGGCTGGATCATCATTCCCTGCGAGTTGATTGACTACAACGGTGACGCACTGCGTGAACTCGTCTTGCGCTATGCGCAGGAGTGGGCGCTGCCCGCCGCCTTTATTCAGTGGCTCAATGACGCCAACAGCTTCTGCTCGACGCTGGTTGACCGTATCGTGACGGGTTATCCACGTGACGAAGCGGCTGCGCTTGAAGCTGAGCTGGGTTATCACGATGGGTTCCTGGACACGGCCGAACACTTCTATCTGTTTGTTATTCAGGGACCTGCATCCCTTGCCCGCGAACTTCGTCTGGATAAGTACCCGCTAAATGTACGGATTGTCGACGACATCAGGCCCTACAAAGAACGCAAGGTTGCCATTCTGAACGGGGCGCATACGGCGCTGGTGCCGGTCGCCTTCCAGGCCGGGCTGGATACGGTAGGCGAGGCGATGAATGATGCGGAGATCTGCGCGTTCGTCGAAAAAGCAATTTATCAGGAGATCATTCCGGTCCTCGATTTGCCGCGTAACGAGCTGGAATCTTTCGCCAGTGCGGTGACTGGGCGTTTTCGTAACCCTTACATCAGACACCAGCTGCTATCCATTGCGCTTAACGGTATGACCAAATACCGTACCCGCATCCTGCCGCAGCTGCTGGCAGGGCAGAAGGCAACGGGGCAATTACCGGCACGTCTGACGTTTGCCTTAGCCGCGTTGATCGCGTTCTACCGCGCGGAGCGTGACGGGGAGAGCTATCCGGTGCAGGATGATGCGTGCTGGCTGGAACGCTATCAGCAGCTCTGGGCACAGCACCGCGATCGGCAGTTGAGCACCCGTGAGCTGGTACAGTCCGTACTCAGCGCACGCGAACACTGGGAGCAGGACTTGACGCAGGTGAGTGGGCTTGTCGACCAGGTCACGCTGGACCTGGATGCCATTCTGCTGAAGGGCATGCGCGCTGCGGTTAAACCGCTTTGCTAATGCGTTCACCCGGCTTCGGCCGGGTTTGAATACGATCTATTTAGTTACAACATACTATTGGCTTTGTTTTAAAAAGCACATGCAGCACTGTGCGGATTTCGCTAATCAGGGGAGAAAATGCAATGTCCCGTTAACAAGCTTGCAACGGTGACGGGGATCTCGTTTAATAGCCTCGCTCTTTTCTTTCCTGAAACTCACTATGATCGTTCGTCCTAAACAGCACTGGCTACAACTGATTTTTGTCTGGCACGGTTCGGTACTGCCTAAGATCTATACCCGATTGCTGCTCAATTTCCTGCTTTCTATTGCCGTTATCCTGATGTTGCCGTGGTATACCTCGCTGGGCATCAAATTTACCGTGGCGCCATTCAGCATTCTCGGCGTGGCGATCGCTATCTTTTTGGGTTTCCGAAACAACGCCTGTTATTCGCGCTACGTTGAGGCTCGCCTGCTCTGGGGGCAGTTGATGATAGCGGCACGCTCGCTGTTTCGCGAGGTAAAAAACACCTTGCCTGACGATAAGCACCTCGGCGAATTCGTGCGACTGCAGATTGCTTTTGCCAACTGCCTGCGGATGACCCTGCGCCGGGAGCTGAACGCAGAGCAACTCTCTCGCTATCTTTCTCCGGATGATTTACGTCAGGTGATGAAGGCCAGTGCGCCCGCGAACCGTATTTTACTGATCATGGGGGAGTGGCTGGCCGTGCGGCGACGTAACGGGCAACTCTCGGACATCCTGTTTCACAGCCTGAACAACCGTCTGAACGATATGTCCATCGTCCTGTCCGGCTGCGAGCGCATTGCGACCACGCCAGTACCGTTTGCCTACACGCTGATTTTGCACCGTACGGTCTATCTGTTCTGCATCATGCTGCCGTTTGCGCTTGTTGTGGATCTGCATTACATGACGCCCTTTGTCTCGGCGCTGATTTCATACACCTTTATCTCGCTGGACACCCTGGCGGAAGAGCTGGAAGACCCGTTTGGCACAGAAGATAACGACCTGCCGCTGGACGCCATCTGCAACATGATGGAACGCGATCTGCTGCAGATGAACGACGAAGAGAATATTCCGGAAAGGCTGGTGCCGGATAAGCACTATCAGCTGACCTGACGGGCGTTCCACTCGTCGCGAGTGATCTCCCACAGCTCGGAGTCCAGCATCCCGCTGACGTAGGCTTTCTTCTCCGTCCTGATAAGCCGCATGCCGCTACTGTCCGAAATACGACGGGAGCGGCTGTTAGCAGCGGCCTTCGGGGCCCGCAAAACGGATTTGTTTAGCGTGTTGAACCAGTAATCCGTCGCGGCAATGCTGGCTTCGCGCATAAATCCCTGACCCTGGAACTCCGGCGCGAGCCAGAACCCGCGGTTGTTATCCTCGACGTCGTACAGGCAAATAATGCCCATCAATTCATCCGGCACCTCACGTCGCCGGATGCTCCAGAACCAGGCAATCCCTTTCGCCATATCCGGCAGCGCCACGTTGTTGACATAGTTTTCCGCGCCGTTATCCGGATAGGGCCAGGGCACGGAAGAGACCATATAGCGGACAATCTCCCAGCGCGGATACAGCGTTTGTATCTGGACGGCATCTTCCGCAACCAGCGGTTTCAGCAGTAAACGTTCTGTCGTGAGCGTCGGTATCGTCATGCGCGGATCTCCCTATTTAGGCGTTATGCTTTTGTTTGCGTTCTGGTATTTTCATCTCAATAGCACTCTATCTCAGCAAGCTCACTTTTCCATCCTACTATCATTTGCAGAGGTCACTATGGCATTGAGACGAGCCCACCCGCAGGAAGCCGAAGTACTCTGGGACATTCGTAACCAGGCGATTCGTCACGGCTGTAAAACCAGTTACGACGCAGAGGTCATTGCGCGTTGGACGCCTGATCTGATGCCCGAACGCTATCGGCAGATGGTCATTGAATACCCTTTTTACGTGGTTGAAGATGAAAAGGGCGATGTTGCGGCAAGCGGCTATCTCGATCTGGATACCCATTGCCTGGAGGCGATTTTCACCTTGCCCGCAGCCTTCGGTAAAGGCATGGCGACCCGGATTATTGAGGCACTCAAACACGAGGCCCGCAGCCGGGGGATAACCCGCCTGACGCTCGATGCGACGCCTAACGCCCAGTCGTTTTATCAGAAGCTTGGGTTTGTTACGCTGAGAGAACATAATCATCATTCGCGTATGGCGGGGGCTGATTTACGCTGTTTTGAAATGGCAATTGACCTGTAATGTGAGGAAAACATGGCAGTTACGGTAAGACCTTTACGCGCAGAGGACTATTCCCAATGGCGACCGCTGTGGGATGGTTACACCCATTTTTATGATTGCTTCCTCGAGGAATCCGTCACCGCAGCGACGTGGGAAAGGGCGCTCTCAGCGCATTCATCGATGTTCTGCCGGGTCGTGGAGAAGGACGAAAAGGTCATCGGTTTCGCAATGTGTGTTCTGCATGAAGGCACCTGGTCAACCGCGCCCATCTGCTACCTGGAAGATCTGTTTG
The DNA here is from genome assembly GCF_020567405.1 of Enterobacter sp. TCD1-1. Lineage (NCBI taxonomy): Bacteria > Pseudomonadati > Pseudomonadota > Gammaproteobacteria > Enterobacterales > Enterobacteriaceae > Enterobacter > Enterobacter sp. TCD1-1. The sequence goes on from NZ_JAJCXF010000001.1 coordinate 1,422,092, forward strand.
TTGATGCTGCCGAACGCGGGGCGGGAGCCGGTAAGGCGCTCATGGACGCTCTGATTGACGAAGGCAAGCGCGAAGGGTGGTCGAAACTGTACTGGGTCACCCGGGAAAACAACCCGGCGCGTAAACTCTATGACAAATATGGTGAAGCTGACGATTACGTCCGCTATCGTCTCTCCCTCTAAAACTACAGCGCCTGTGTTTGTATCACACTGTATCAGCGTCCCGGATACATACACAGGCTTGCAATAAACCCGCTTTCGCACATATCCGCTATACATTGAGGTGTTGTGATATCCCCGTGAATTGTACTCAACCGGAGATACCAACATGTTCAGCAAACTTGCTTACTCAACCCTCGCACTGACCGTTTCGCTTGGCACCGTGATGTCCTGTCAGGCCGAAGTCACCGGCACAAACGTCGCCGCAGCCTTTGAACATCCTCAGCAAATTAATGCCGGCGATCTGAATGTCGGTTATGTCGACATTGGCCCGAAAGACGGTCAGCCGGTTATTTTACTGCATGGCTGGCCCTACGATATTCACAGCTATGCCGAGGTTGCACCCGCACTGGCGGCAAAAGGGTACCGGGTCATTGTGCCGTCTCTGCGCGGCTACGGTACCACGCGTTTCCTGTCAGCAAACACACCGCGCAACGGCCAGCCCTCGGCGATGGCGAAAGATATCGTTAATCTGATGGATGCCCTGAATATCAGGCAGGCGGTATTTGCAGGATATGACTGGGGCGCCCGGACGGCGGATATCGTCGCGGCGCTGTGGCCTGAGCGCGTAAAATCACTGGTGTCGGTGAGCGGGTATCTCATCAGCAGCCAGCAGATTGGCAAACAGCCGCTGCCGCCAAAAGCAGAGCAGCAGTGGTGGTATCAGTTCTATTTCGCCACCGCGCGCGGTGCTGAAGGCTATGCCAAAAACACGCATGACTTTGCGCGCTTAATCTGGTCGCAGGCCTCGCCTGACTGGAAATTTAGCGATGCGGTCTTTAACGCCAGCGCCAAATCCCTCGATAATCCGGACCACGTCGCGGTGACGCTCAGTAATTATCGCTGGCGTTTAGGGCTGGAAAAAGGCGAGCGTAAATACGACCGCTACGAGCAAAAACTGGCCACGCTGCCGAATATCACCGTCCCAACGATCACCATCGAAGGCGGCAACAACGGCGCGCCGCATCCGGCACCGCAGGCCTATGCAGCTAAATTTACCGGCAAATATGAGCACCGCACCTTCGGCGCAACCGTGGGGCATAACCCGCCTCAGGAAGATCCACAGGATTTCGTCAAGGCAGTTATCGACGCGGATAAGCTGTGAAATGTGCTATTTTCAGTACGTTACCCTTCGGTCTGGAGAGTTCGGTGGAACATATTGACCACATCCTTGTCGTCGATGACGACAGGGATATTCGTGAACTGATTGTCGATTATCTCGGTAAGTCTGGCTATCGCGCGACGGGCGCGGCCAACGGCAAAGAGATGCGTAGCGTACTGGATAAACAACATATCGACCTGGTGGTGCTGGACGTCATGATGCCCGGCGATGACGGTCTCACGCTATGCCGGCAGCTACGCAGCGGCAAACATAAAGATCTGCCCATCCTGATGCTGACGGCGCGCAATGAGGAGACGGACAGGATCCTGGGTCTGGAGATGGGGGCGGATGACTACGTGGTGAAGCCGTTTGTCGCCCGTGAGCTTCTGGCACGCATCAAAGCGATTTTACGGCGTTTTCGCACGATGCCGCCCAATCTACAGGTGACAGAAGCAGGGCGGCTGGTGATGTTCGGTGAATGGCAGCTCGATACCGTTGCTCGCCACTTAATCGACCCGGAAGGGGTGATTGTGGCACTCAGTGGGGCGGAGTATCGTCTGCTGCGCGTTTTCCTGGACCATCCGCAACGCGTGCTGACCCGTGACCAATTGCTCAATCTGACGCAGGGTCGTGACGCCGAACTGTTTGAACGTTCTGTCGATCTGCTGGTAAGCCGGGTTCGCCAGCGTCTCAATGAAGATGCCCGCACGCCCGCCTATATCAAAACCGTGCGCAGCGAAGGTTACGTCTTTACGATGCCGGTGACCATCAAAGAGGTTAACGAATGACGCTCTGGCCACGCTCTTTGCTGGCCCGTTTGCTGATCGTCGTACTGTCCGGTTTGCTGCTGGCTAACGCCCTGAGCCTGACGCTGGTCATGACTGAACGCATGCACAGCGCGCGCACGGTGATGCTCGGTAATCTGGAAAACGATGTCGCAACCAGCGTCGCCATTTTAGACCGCTTACCGGCCAGCGAACGCGCCGCCTGGCTGCCTCGACTTGAACGAGGTAACTATCGTTATATTCTGGGCACAGGAGAACCCGGCGCAGCGCCGACGGATAAGCGTTCGCAAGATGCTATCCGAACCTTAAAAGCGACGCTTGCCGCGCATTACCCGCTTAGCTTTACCGCGGTTCCCGGCGCCATTTCACATATTCAGGCCCATCTTACGTTACGCGATGGCGCGCCGCTGAGCATTGACCTGATCCCGCGCATGCCGCCCGTCGCCAGCTGGCTCCCGATCGTTCTCGTTTTGCAGCTGCTGGTTGTGGCCGTCTGCGCCTGGGTCGCCGTGCGGCAGGTGGTACGGCCTTTTTCACACTTTACCCGCGCGGTGGATGCGCTGGATCCGGCGGCCAGCACGCCAATGACGGAAAAGGGGCCGCTTGAGGTGCAGCGGGCAGCGCATGCCTTCAACGCCATGCAGGCGCGCATTCAGTCTTATCTCCGGGAACGCGCACAGATCCTGGCCTCGATTTCCCACGATCTCCAGACGCCCATTACTCGCATGAAGCTGCGTGTCGAAATGGCCGGGGAACCGGAACTACGCGACAAGCTCCTCAATGATCTTGATAGCATGTCTCGTCTGGTGCGGGAGGGTATCGCGTATGCCCGGTCATCAGAATCACTGGAGGAAACGTCGCTGAAGCTGGAGCTGAACGCCTGGGTCAACAGCATCGCCAGCGATTATCAGGACATTGGTAAAAACGTGCAGTTTCAGGCAAGCGAAACCCGCCTGCCCATCATCACGCGTCCACAGGCGCTTCGTAGAGTGATGACTAACCTGCTGGATAATGCGCTTAAGTTCGGCGGCGGTGCCGTCATTGCTATTGATATTTCGTCTGCCGAAGAGGTGGTGATTCACATTGTGGACGACGGGCCGGGAATACCCGAAGCCGAACTGGAGGCGGTTCTGCAGCCGTTTTATCGGGTTGAAACCTCGCGTAATCGCGATACCGGCGGGACAGGTCTCGGCCTGGCGATTGCCGCGCAGCTGACCGCACAGCTGGACGGCAAACTCAGGCTGGCGAACCGCGCCGGAGGCGGACTGGATGTCGCCATTACGCTACCGCGTCGTTCATAAAATTGTACGGCTTTGTATCTCCTGGCCTGGGTGATACAGAACCAGACAAAAACCGCGCGTTTACACATATCCTGAACACATCAGGACGATGAAATAGCCTCACTGCAGTGTCGCAGGACGTGTAATGTGAGGTCATTATGTTTCTGTTAATCGCTTTTCTGGGCGGGATGATAAGCCTGCTCAGCCCATGTACGCTCCCGGTTATTCCACTCCTGTTTGCCGGTTTTCAGGGGCAACGACGACATATTTTGGCCCTGCTCGCAGGGATGGTCGTGATGTTCACCCTGGTGGCGATGGTCGTCACCGTCGCCAGTGAGTGGATAACAGAGGCGACCATTGTTGGGCGCTGGATCGCGCTCGTCATTCTGGCCACCGCCGCGCTGGCCTTAATTTTCCCGTCTTTCGCCCAGCGTATTGCCGGTCCGGCCGTCAGCGCGGGAAATGTCCTCAACACCCGAAGCGGGCAAACGCGCGGAATGGCATCGGCTTTTCTGGCCGGGCTTGCGGTAGGACTGCTCTGGTCTCCCTGCGCGGGCCCCATCCTGGGAGCGATCTTCAGCATTAACATTGCGGGGCATTCCGCCATTACCACCGGCGCACTGCTGGCTGCCTATGGCAGCGGATGCGCGCTGATGCTGGGATTACTCATCATGGGAGGCCGCACGCTAATGACCCCGCTGAGAGCAAAATCGGCACTCATGGCGAAGCTGCGTCAGGGGGCGGGGGTGGCGATGTTAGCGGCAGTCGTCCTGAATGCGACGGGGATGACCTCGTTGCTGAAAGGCGTTAACGGCGTCGCAGACCGTCTTGAGACCGCGCTCTTAAACCTGGCAAAACCCACAACCGCGACGGTGAAGCTCCAGCCGGTGGCGATCGCTGAGCCCAGCAGCCAGCTGCCTTCGCTAAGCGGTGGAACAGGATGGATTAACGGTGACCCTGTCACGTCTGAATCCTTGCGAGGGAAGGTTGTTCTGATTGATTTCTGGACCTGGGACTGCATTAATTGCCAGCATACGCTCCCTCATGTGCGGGAGTGGGCTACAAAGTATCAATCGCAGGGTCTGGTGGTGATTGGGGTTCACACCCCGGAATACCCCTGGGAAAAACCGCTTTCGTCGGTTAAAAATGCGGTGAAAAAGTGGCAACTGCCGTATCGGGTCGTGACGGATAACAACTATCAAATCTGGAATGCGTTCGGCAACCAGTACTGGCCAGCGCATTACTACTTTGATGCCAAAGGGCAGCTGCGCTATACCGCCTTTGGCGAGGGGGATTATGCGCAGCAGGAAAAGGTTATCCAGCAGTTGCTCAAAGAAGCCCGCCTGTAATCGGATCAGGGCTGGCGTTGAGCCACGATAAACAACCGAGGAAAAGCCAGCAGTATCTGCCCGTTTTCCTGCAGCGGATACTGCTCTTCCAGCAGTTCATGGTAGCGTTTCAGGAAACGTTTCTGTTCGCTCTCATTCAGTTCCTGGAGCCAGGGCCGCAGGCCGGTGGCGCTTACCCAGTCAATAATGGCCTGATGAGAGCTCATTTTGTGATAATAGGTTGTCCGCCAGATATCCACGTCACAGCCAGCCTCCGACAGAATATCGTAATAAGCATGTACGCCCGGCAGAGGTTCGCGGCCCCGGTCTGGGTAGTCTTGCTCCAGCGCCACTTCACGCATCGCCACATGAGTGGGTTCCAGCCAGTTGTCGGGCATCTGGATCGCCAGCACGCCATTTAACTTAAGCAGGGAGACAAGATGCGGCAGGAGATCATAATGGTCCGGAACCCATTGCAGCGACGCGTTGGCATAAATCAGGCTCAGCGGCTGACCAGGCTTGTACTGCCGGATATCGGCCTCAACAAAGTGGCAGTCAGGTAAGGCGGCGCGTGCTTCCTCAAGCATAGCAGGGGAGTTATCGACCCCGGTGATGTGCGCAGAAGGCCAGCGATGCTTCAACAGCGCCGTGCTGTTGCCCGGACCGCAGCCCAGATCGGCGATAGTCGCAGCCTCATCCAGAGGAATTCTGGCGAGCAATTCGGCGGCTGGACGCGTTCTTTCTGCGCCAAATTGCAGGTAAAGAGAAGGGTTCCAGTCGGCCATCATCAATTCTCCGTCTTACATGATTCAGCAAGAATAGCACAGGCAGATGTCTGTTAAGCGGTACCGACGAGGGTTTTGGGCAGATGAAATCAGCAGAGTCAGTAAAACGAAGGGAAGGTAGAAAAAATAAGCAAACGGAAATATTACCCCTTAAAAGATTAAGGGGCAATGTTTTTATTGTAATTATTTTGTGATTATTGTTTTTTAATATTTTATAGGCAAAGTGCTTCTTATGCTCTGTACCCGAAACTTTAAATATTAGATAATCATCGATGGGTATATCCCTGGTGTTTCGTAGGTCTTTGACCTCCTGACCGCCTAGTTTTGCGAGAACTTCGTGGTCAGGTACTTTTTAAGTATAGGGAATATGCGGCACAATGAAAGCTGTCCTTAAAGACAGGTGATAATAGTTTCAGGTGTTATTATCAGGAACAAGAGCATGAATTCTGTCATTGAATTTTTTTTACACGACTACGATGATTTACCACCAGCATTAGCACACGAACTCTACCGACTCAGAAGAAAAACTTTTCGGGACCGACTCGACTGGAAAGTGGAATGCATCGAAGGTATGGAAAAGGATCAGTTTGATTCTCATAACACGACATACTTGCTGGGGATGTATGATGGACAGCTGTTATGCGGCGCGCGATTTATTAACGCAACGCAGCCGACAATGATAAGCGAGATCTTTCACAACTATTTCGATAATCCCATTGTTTTTCCAGCAGATGTTCCCTGCTGTGAAGTGAGTCGCTTATTTTTAGATAAAGAAACACGAGACTCTGCAAGTCTGCAGGGCGTGCCCGCCAGTAAAGCATTGTTTCTTGCAATGAATATTTATTGCCTAAAGAAAAAATATCACGGGATGTACGCAGTAGCCAGTCGTGGTATGTATGCCATATTTCGCCATGCAAACTGGAAAGTTGAAGTAATTCAGCGCGGTGTTTCTGAAAAAGGGGAGGTTATTTATTATATTTATATGCCTGCCAGCCCCAGCATTATTGAAGACATTATTAGCAAAGATAAATCCAGTCACTGGCTTCGCGAAATGCTCGAGCATTTACGCCATTTATAACCAGTGGCTGAGGCTCAGTCCTCCAGTAACCGGAGTTCCGTTCCAAGTTTTATTGCGTGTCTGGCATTATTTACACCGAGTTTTTTCATTATATTGCCCATGTGAAATTTGACGGTGCGCTCAGCAATAGACAAAATAACCGCAATTTCTGCGTACGTTTTCCCGGCGCTGACCCATTTAAGGATTTGGCGCTCGCGTGGCGATAAGAAAACATTCTTCTTCTGCTGATGCTGACTATAAAGGTTGAGTGTCTTCTGATGTAACTGAACAAGGAAGCGTAGAAATTGCGGTCGATATTTCTCTATGTCAATGCCAGAATGCTTAGGACTGATGACGGATAAGACCACAAGATTATTCAGATAGTCATGCAGAGGAAACGTCTGTCCCTGGTAAATATCATACTGGACACTTTCGTCGAAAATGCGTGTCAGGTTGTAACCATCCGACAGGACGACATCACTTTCCCAGAAAAAATCGTCAACACAGCGCAAAGCCCGAATAATGACAGGGTCAATGAACTGATATTTTCTTTCAAGATAGATATTAAACCACTCGGGGCTATTATTGAGTATCCTCATCTGTGAAGGATCTTTCTTGTTCATAATAGCGTAGGCGAAGACGATCCCTTTGAAATCCTCAAAAAACGCGTCCAGCTCACTCTGAATTTGCGTGTTGATCGTTATGTCGTTGTAATATGTATCCTTCACGTGAGTTGCTGCCTCCTGTTCGAGTGGAGGACCAAGTATAATATGCTTCGTTATCTGTAGCGAGTCGCATTTTAATCCAGACAACCGATAAGACAGGCTACCTCAGCAGGCAGCCTCGTGAACGTTTGGCATTTTTGAATGATAAATGCAGGTGACTGAGGGAATAGTTGATGATTTTATCGAATTTCGGAATCGCTCACTAAATATAGTAGGCTGCAAAATTTAGGAGGTTTTCCGCTTTTCATCCGGGTAGCGCACAAGCGTACCGATTTCATGCGCCTTCAAATCAGGATGTAAACCAGTAGGTTACAGAATACCTTTCAGGGCAACATGATAAAGCAGCATGATGGTTTTACCGTCGACAATCTTGCCCGTTTCAATGCTGCGTAATGCCTCTTCAAGCGTCATTTCCAGCACATCGATATCTTCCCCCTCGGCCTTGATCCCACCGCCTGCGCCGGTTCTGTCATCTGGCTGGTACTCTGCAAGATAAAAATAGAGTTTTTCCGTGACGGAGCCTGGGCTCATATAGGCTTCAAAGATTTTCTGCACGCGCGAAACGTGAAAGCCGGTCTCTTCTTCCGCTTCTGCTTTTATGCGGCTTTCGGGATCCATGTTGTCCAGCAATCCCGCGGCAGCTTCAATTAAATCGTCCTGGTGGCCGTTGATAAAGACAGGGAAGCGGAACTGACGCGTCAGGATCACCGTCTTTTTCTCACGGTTATAGAGAAGAATCGTCGCGCCGTTGCCACGGTCATAGACTTCCCGATGCTGCCGTTGCCATTCGCCATCACGCCGCTGGAGGTCAAAGGTATATTTTTTAAGGATGTACCAGTTGTCAGAAAGGGTTTCACTGTCGATGATGCGCACATCTGCACGTTTTGATTGCACGATTGTTCCTCCTTACGTAGAGTAATGATCATAAACAGCAATATCATGCATATTCAAGATAAAACATGCAACATCAGGAATTCATGATGCTCACCAGTCAGCGAAAACAATTGATCCTTGAAAAGCTGGATGCCGAAGGCCAGGTCCAGTCAAAAGCGCTCAGCATTCTCTTTGACGTCTCTGAAGACACCATCCGGCGCGATCTGCGCGAGCTGGCGGCAGAAGGGCGTTTGCAGCGTGTTCATGGCGGCGCGCTGCCGTCATCTTCCGCTATAGCTCCGTTTGCAGAACGGCAATCCGTGAGGATGGATGCGAAAAAAAGGGTGGCCCGGAAAGGAGCACAGCTGATTTCATCAGGCCAGGTGGTGATTGTCGACGGTGGCACGACTACCTCGGAGCTGATTACATTTTTCCCTCCTGACTTACGCATCACCGTGGTGACGCACAGCCCAAGTATTGCTCTGGGGCTCGTTGATCATCCTTCCATTGAGGTGATTTTAATCGGCGGACGCTTGTATAAACACTCGATTGTTGCGGTCGGTGCTGCGGCCATCGAAGGCATAGAAAATATCCATGCAGACCTGTTCTTTATGGGGGTGACCGGTATTCATCCCGATGCGGGGCTGACAACCGGTGATTTCGAAGAGGCATGCATCAAACGTGCATTTTCCGGCAGAGCCGCGGAAACGGTCGTTCTGGCGTCTCCGGAAAAGATCAACACCGCGTCGTCGTTTGTGATTGGCGATGTATCTTCAGTGAATACCATCGTCGTTGAAGACGGTACGGATAAGGATTGGATCCGCGCGGTATCGGAAAAGGGGGTATCCGTCGTGCTGACCTCAGATCGTGACCGCCTCTGACAACCAGCCTTTAACGTCAGGCTGGCTGGCGTCCAGGCTTACGCTTCTGGAATGTTCTCAAGCGCGGTATACACGCTGAGACCATATTTTCTGGCTACTTCAATGTCCATATCGGCACCTTTAGACGCACCGGCAATACGATAAATCGCATCGCATTTTGCGATGAGCCGGTGAGCAACGGGGTACAGCATCGCTTCGCTGATTTCATCACCCACCGTTTTTGAGCCAGCGGCTTTTGCCAGCGGCAAAGCAAGCCATTCACCAATGACCGGGATGTGGCCACGCTGGTAAACGGCTAATGCTGCGTTTTCGAGACGCGCCAGATTCTCGTCAATTCGCGCCTGAACACCATCGGTTCCGCTGCGATAGGGACCGGCAATTAAAATCAACTGTTGTGTCATTAATACCTCTGTCAGCGTTATTGCATGAAACTGCACATTTACAGAGGATACCTTACGCCATTACCGGCCTGAAATACAACGCTTCGTGCAATATCGTGCACAAAGTCGCATGAGCATTTTGACAAAGGCGTTGTGCTACCGGCTCTCCGGTGCATGGCACACGGCCTCGATGTTATGACCATCAGGTGAGATGACAAAAGCGGCATAATAATTTTCACCGTACGGACGTAATCCCGGCCCGCCGTTATCACGTCCGCCAACGCGCAGCGCGGCGTGGTAAAAATCATCAACCTGCTGACGTGTAGTAGCCACAAACGCCAGGTGCAGAGGCGCAGGTTTATCATTTGTCTGGAAAAGGCAAAGTGAAACGTCGCCAGCGCTCATTTCAACACCGTAATCTGGCGCGCCTTCATCAATGAGTTCCACACCAAGCGGGCGAAGCGCCTCAAGGAAGAAGGTTTTACTTTTTTCATAATCGCTGACGCCGAATTTAACATGGTCAAACATTATCGACTCCTCAAAAGAGATAGAGAAATGAAGAGTATAGAAGGTGAGAGGAGTCGAATATGATCAAGGGCGTGCCTATGTGACAGATGTCTCGCTACAGAGCAGACCGTTTCCGCCCAACAAATGTCCAGCGCAGGTAGTCGTAGAGCCAGTTAAACAGCATCGTGTACGGCAGGAAAAACAGTACAAGACCGATCTCTACAAAAAAAGCCTCCGTCACCGTTAAATTCAGCATCACCATTGCCACAGGAATTAACGTTATGATAAGGCCAACTTCAAAACAGGCCGCATGGAGCGCGCGGACCAGAAATGTTCTTTCAAATCGGTATGTTTTCTGAAGAGAGTCAAAGAGTTTGTTAAACACAAAATTCCAGGCCGTGGCGGTTAGCGCGGATATCACGGACAGCGAGCCTGACTGGAGTACCGACACGTTCATCAGCCAGGCAAGCGACAGCGCGATGATAACGTTAGCCGTCACTTCAAAAATGACCGCGTGGAAAATCCTTTCTCTGACACTTTTATCTAATTCAATTTCCATAAGTTTACGGCAGCAGTGGTCAAAGGCTGAAGTATATCAAACGTCTTTCAACCATGTGTAAACGCAGATGTTGGGTTGTGTGGGTATCATGTCAGCATGAACGCGTGAAAAGGCGACTGCACGAGCTCGGAATGGTCCAGGACAATTACGACCGAATACATCCAGATTTTGAGGAATCATATATTGGTGCGCATAATGTATATTATGTTAAATTGAATTTATAGGTCTATTCTCCATGGTGCTCTCATGCAGCTCCAGAAATTAGTACGTTGGTGTCCTCCCTTCTCGATAAAATCCACCGTCGATAACAAACCATTTGTGAGAAAAACTCACAGCACCATTCGATAGCAGATGCTGGTCCCCTTCATACCAGTGCAATAACCTGTCGCATACAGAATTGCTGGTAATAAAAGAAGGAACATCGAATGAAGTATGTGAATCTGGGTCGTAGCGGTTTGAAAGTCTCCCGTCTTTGTCTCGGTTGTATGAGCTATGGTGACCCCGAACGTTTGCCTCAACCCTGGTCCCTGGATGAAAAAGCGTCACGTCCGCTCATTCGTCAGGCGCTTGAAGCTGGCATTAATTTTTTTGATACCGCAAATATCTACTCTGGCGGAAGTTCTGAAGAGATCACAGGAAAAGCGCTGAGAGAACTGGCCAGACGCGACGAGATCGTTGTGGCGACAAAGACCTTCTTTCCGTGGCGCAACTCACCCAATACCGGGTTTCTTTCCCGCAAGGCCATTTTTCAGTCTATTGACGATAGCTTGATGCGCTTAGGTATGGATTATGTGGATCTCTTTCAAATTCACCGCTTTGACCACTCCACGCCTGTTGAAGAGACCATGGAGGCTCTGCATGACCTCGTTAAATCAGGAAAAGTACGTTACATCGGCGCATCATCTATGGAAGCCTGGCGCTTTGCAAAAATGCAGCATACTGCAGAGCGTAACGGCTGGTCCCGATTTATTACGATGCAACCGCAATACAACCTGCTTTACCGGGAAGAAGAGCGCGAGATGCTGCCCCTGTGTGAAGACCAGGGCGTTGGTGTGATCCCCTGGAGTCCGATGGCACGCGGCAGGCTCACGCGCGACTGGAGTGTCACGTCCCGACGAACGCAAAACGATGCCTTTGCGTTAAAAATGTATGAGAACGCAGCCCTGCTGGATAAGCCCGTTGTTGATGTTGTTGCCAGAATTGCTGAAAAGCACGATGTGCCAAGAGCCCATGTTGCAATTGCCTGGTTGCTATCAAAAACGGTCATCACAGCACCGATCATCGGCGCGACGAAACCAGAACATCTTTCCACGGCTATCAGCGCGCTGGACTTTTCACTTAGCGATGCAGAAATCACGGAACTCGAGGCACACTATCTGCCGCACCCCGTCGACGGGATCATTCCCCCACTTCCGGATACGCCACCTTCACTCACGCCGCCTTCAGCAATACAGGACTGTTAATGCCCTACCCTGGCCCGGCGTTGCCGGGTCCCCCAGTAAAGGTTTAACTTTTATCATACTGACTTTCGGTTAACGGATCTGCGCGACCACCCTACATACGGTGATTACCAGGCATAAGCCTGGGGCGCTTCTCCCCCGGGTCCGGGCCAGATTTCGTCGAGACAGCTCATGGTGTCGTCTGATAGCGTGATTGTCGTTGCGTGAAGCGCCTGATGGAGTTGTTCGACCGTACGAGGCCCGATAAGTGGAGCAGTAACGACAGGATTCTGCAGGAGCCACGCAAGCGCCACATCGGAAGGGGTTTCGCCGAGGTCCTCACATAATCCTTCGTAGGCTTCCAGCTGAGGACGGTGTTGTTCAATTAGACGGGCAAACGCGGGCCTTGCACGGCGCCCGCTTGCCATCTTTTTCAGTGCGCCCCCAAGCAACCCTCCGGCAAGTGGGCTCCAGGGGATCAATCCCAGGCCAAAATGGCGGCATGCGGGAATGACCTCCAGCTCAACAGTTCGGGCAGTCAGATTGTAGAGACTTTGCTCGGCGACAAGGCCAAGGGAATGACGGGCCGTAGCAACTGACTGCGCAGTCGCAATGTCCCAGCCTGCGAAATTGCTGCTACCGATATAAAGCACTTTTCCCTGCTGAACAAGGAGTTCCATGGCCTGCCAGATCTCTTCCCATGGCGTATAGCGATCGATGTGATGCATCTGATAGACGTCAATATGGTCGGTCTTAAGCCGTCGCAAACTGTCCTCGCAGGCCTTGCGAATATGGTAAGCAGAAAGACGGCGATCATTCGGACCTGGCCCCATTGGCTGATAGACTTTCGTCGCCAGAACGATACGGTCACGGCGTCCACCCTGCTGGATCCAGCGACCAATAATCTCTTCGGACAGCCCCGAGCCTTGCTGGATATCGGGTGATTGTTCGGTGCCATACACGTCTGCTGTATCAATGAAATTTATACCTGCCTCAAGCGCTTCATCCAGAATGCGGGCGCTGGTTTTCTCGTCGGTGACGTCACCAAAATTCATGGTTCCGAGACAAAGGCGGCTGACTTTCAGGCCGGTGCGGCCAAGATGCGTATAGTTCATACACGGCTCCGTTAGGTGAATATTCCGCCCTGACCGACGGCCAGAGCGCATAATTTTCAAGAATAACGAAGCACAACGTGTTCAGTGAGAGGCGATGAGTGGATGGACTTGTGAAATAAATTCAGCAACGGATTAGCGCTAATCGGTCTATGGTGTATATCATTTCCGTATCAATACATTCGGGCCTTAACGCACAAGGAAAACGATTCTGTATGCAAATAAGCAGAGCGGATGTCGCCGATCTCATTTATTTCATGGCTATTGCACGTCATCGCAGTTTCAGCCGTGCGGCGATTGAATTAGGTGTGAGTGCATCAGCGCTTAGTCATGCCCTGAAGGGGCTGGAAACCCGGCTCGGTGTTCGCCTCCTTAATCGCACGACGAAGAGCGTTACACCTACGGCTGCAGGTGAAGAACTGGTTCAGTCTGTCCTTCAGCCTTTCGACAAGATAGAAGGCGCGCTTGAATCGCTTAACCGGTATCGTAATACCCCTACCGGACGTATCCGCATCAATGCTGCCGTTGAAGCGGCCAATCTTTTGCTTGCGCCAGTTATGCCCGCGTTTATGGATCGCTATCCCGATATTGAAATCGATATTGTGGCCAGCAACCGTATGGTTGACGTCACTGATGCGGGCTTCGATGCCGGTATCCGCTATGGTGGCACCGTCCCGGAAGACATGGTTGCCCGGCGTTTATCTGCCGATATTCGCTGGGTTATCGCAGCATCCCCCGACTACCTTGAACGCTGCGGAACGCCTGAACATCCGGATGATTTATTACACCATCGCTGTATAAGCAATCGTCTCGGCGACGATCGGATTTATCGCTGGGAACTTGAGCGAGACGGCGAAACGTACCAAATCAGTGTGCCTGGCTCTGTGACGGTCAATCAGGCTGAAACGGGCCTTGTGGCCGTATTAGGCGGAGCCGGCCTGATGTATTTTCCGGAGCCTCTTGTTGCACCCTATGTGAAGGATGGCCGGCTCCGCCTGGTGCTTACGGAGTGGTCCCCGCTGGAGGAAGGTTTTCATATCTATTATTCAAGCCGCCGGCAATTGCCGACCGGGCTTCGCCTTCTGATAGAGTTCATACAGGAGGCCAGGCCGCTGGGGTTGTGAAATAGCGCTTCCATACTGAACGAGGCGTTATCGTCTTTATCGTCCCGTAGCGGATATCAGAAAATCAATCAGGGCCTTCACTCTTTTCGTTTTACCCGCGTTTTTGGGGTAATAGAGATACACTGGCGGGTAGGTTTTCCAGTAGCTCTCCATCACGGGTATAAAGCGCTCCCTGTCCGGCTGTAACTGCAAGATGGGTTCAAACAAACGTCCGATTCCCAGGCCGTTACGGATCCCGTCTGCCATAACGTCAATATCGTTGCTGATTAACTGCCCGGGCATCTCAACCGTCAACTGCTCTCCGCGATCGTTCAGAATCAACGGAAGGATGCGGTTGTTAGTAATAAAACGGTAGCCAATTAGCTTGTGTTGACTGAGGTCAGCCGGCACCTCGGGCATTCCATGCTCGCTGATATAAGCTGAGGATGCATATAACCCTTCACGAAAGGGTTTCATTAACGGCCGCGCCACCACCCCACCTTCGAGGATATCGCCAAAACGGATCCCAAGATCAAAACGCTCTTCGATAACATTCACGGTACCGTCGTAAACCGAAATTTCAAGCTGTATACCCGGATATTGCTGACAGAATTTCGCCATTGCAGGTTTAAGAATTAACAGATAGGCAAAACGCGAGAGCGTGATTCGCACGATACCAGAGGGCTCCTGATTCTGGTCGCGAATGCTTTCAAGCGAATGTTCCAGCGACTCCACCGCCGCAGCGGTCTGTTCCAGCAACAGCTGCCCAGTTTCCGTCAGCTCAATACGGCGGGTCGTACGCACAAAAAGCGGATGGCCGATATGATCTTCCAGCAGCTTAAGCGCATTGCTGACGGAGGGAGGCGTAATTTCCAGTTTTCTTGCGGCTGCCGAAATATTGCCCTCACGTGCAATGCTCTGAAAGATCCGTATCTGGTTATACAGGGCGTTATTCATAATGTTTTCCTAAAGCAATCTCCGCCTGATTATTAAGTACAGTCTAAAGATGCTTAAGTCAATGCTCCTCTAATCTTCGTGAAATTCGCCTCTTATACTTTTATCTCTTTCTACAACGACCTGAGTTCAGGAGACTATGATGCGAATTTTATGTCTGGATATCCCCGCACCTGGAGCATTGCTGGAAAAATATGCTCCACACCTTAACGCTGAAGCGCTGCACGCCTGGGGATTGTATAAATCCGGCTTCATCCGCGACATCTACTTCCGTCAGGACAGACCTGGCGTCGCTATTTTTCTTGAATGTGACTCTGTCGATGAAGCGATGAACGTAATGGCCGAATTCCCGCTGGCAAAAGCTGGCTTATTAAGCTTTGAGTGCATTCCGCTTGGCTCCTTTATTAACTGGGAAAATCTCTTTGCCGCTGAATTTAAAAATAAAGAGTGAGGCCCGATATGAAACCTGCAGATAAACCCGTGCTGTGTGTCGTTTCCAGCCATCCGATTAAAGGTGCATCCGGTGTACCAACCGGTTTTTTCCTGGCCGAGCTGACCCATCCGCTGAAAGTACTGGAAGATGCCGGACTAAAAACGATGATCGCCAGCATTCGCGGGGGACAGCCGCCGGTGGATGGATTTGACCTCAGTGATCCTGTCAATGCCTGGTACTGGAACGAAACCGATTTTCAGCAGCGCCTGGCAACAACACCAGCGTTATCCGAGCTAAACGGTACCGATTACAGCGCCGTTTTCTTTGCAGGCGGCCATGGAACCATGTGGGATTTCCGCGACAGCCAGGATGCCCAGCGTATTATCCGCGAAGTATATGAAAGTGATGGCATTGTCTCAGCCGTCTGCCACGGACCTGCGGCACTGGTTGACGCAAAGCTCAGTAGCGGCGAATACCTGGTGAAAGGCAAAAACGTGGCGGCCTTTACCAACAAGGAAGAGGAAGAAGTTCACACTACAGATGTGGTTCCCTTCCTGCTTGAGACTGCACTTCGCGAGCATGGCGCGCTTCATCATGAAGCCCCGAACTGGTCTGAAAATGTGGTTACTGACGGTCGCCTTATCACGGGGCAGAATCCCGCTTCAGCGCACGGTGTCGGTGTGGCGCTGTTAAATGCCCTCCGCCAGTCAGCTTAATCCATTCATCTCTTTTTCACCGTTACTCATCCTCTTTGGCCGGTTTACGTCAGCAACGTTCCGGCCTTTTTACAGGAGCTGAATATGAAAACACTACCTTCCGTCGCGCTGGGCACATGGTCCTGGGGCACTGGCTTCGCCGGTGGCGACACCGTCTTCGGCAATCATCTTTCTGATACTCAGATGGCAGACGTGTTCATCACGGCCATGAGTAAGGGCCTCAATCTCTGGGATACCGCAGCAGTATATGGCTTGGGGAGTTCCGAGGCAGCGCTGGGAGCATTAGTCCGTCAGTTCCCCCGCGAGGATATGACTTTATCCACCAAATTTACACCGCAGATTGCGAACGAACAGTCAGCGCAGCCTGTCAGCGATATGCTTGAGGCCAGCCTTGGGCGTCTGGGTGTGGACGCGATTGATATCTACTGGATCCATAATCCCCTCGACGTTGAGAAATGGACGCCAGAACTGATCCCACTTTTACAAAGCGGTAAGGTCAAACGCGTAGGTGTTTCCAACCACAATCTGGCACAAATCAGACGCGCCAATGAAATCCTTAACGCTTCCGGTTATTCCCTCAGTGCAGTACAAAATCACTACAGCCTGCTCTATCGCGCTTCTGAAGAGGCCGGGATCCTTGATTATTGCCGACAAAATAACATCGAGTTCTTTGCTTACATGGTCCTGGAGCAAGGCGCGCTCAGTGGCCGTTATGATTCAAATCATCCCATGCCTGCCGGGAGTGACCGGGCCGAAAGTTATAACGCGGTACTGCCGCAGATTGAAAGATTAACCGCCGCCATGAAAAAAATGGGAGCCGAAAGGAATGCCAGCGTGGCACAGATAGCCATCGCATGGGCTATTGCGAAAGGTACCCTTCCCCTCGTTGGTGCGACTAAAGTCCATCACGTTCTGGACGCCGCCTGCGCTTCAGACATCCAGTTACGCGATGAGGAAATCATCCTGCTGGAACAACTCGCCGCAGAGACCAGAGTGGATACACGAGGCGCCTGGGAAAAACCGATGGTGTAAAGCCCGTCCGGAACAGACTGTCATGAATGACACACACGAACGGGCTGTTCCGGGTGATTCTAATCTGTATCACTTTACTGCTTTGTATGAAGGGTGAGAATATGATAATCATTTGCCTTGAAGAACATTATCTCGACAGCGAGTTAGGCCGAGCGTGTATGCCTGTTGCGCTTGAGCAGGCGCCTTTCCTTGGCGACTGGGGGAAAACCGTCGCTGATGGTCATAATCCTGACCGAAGCCGGCCGCAGATAGAAAAGAATGCGCTGATAAACGCGAAAGGCGCTGATTTGGGAAGCCGCCGCCTCAGGGATATGGATGAGGCTGGAATTACCCTTCAGATCCTTTCTGTGGGCGGATTCCCCCAGCTGGCACCTAAGGATGAAGCGGTAACATTAAATACGGCGGCAAACGACCGCCTTGCCGGGGCGGTAAGAAATCATCCGGATCGCTTCGCGGCATTTGCCACTCTTCCCTGGGCACAGCCGGAAGAGGCTGAAAAAGAGCTTGTCCGCGCAGTTGAAGAACTGGGGTTTAAGGGGGCACTTCTGAATGGCCGACCCTCTTCATGCTTTCTCGATAATCCTGACTATGACTCCCTGCTTTCCCGCTTTAATAAACTGAATGTGCCACTCTATCTTCATCCCGGATTACCGTTTAAAAGCGTCCAACAGGCCTACTTCACGGGCTTCAGCGCAGAGGTCAACGCCCGGCTCTCTATGTTTGGGTGGGGCTGGCATCACGAAGCCGGGATCCATTTGTTACGGCTGATGTTATCGGGCGTATTTGATAAATATCCCCACTTGCAGGTAATCAGTGGCCACTGGGGAGAGATGCTGCCCTTCTGGCTGCAGCGTCTTGATGACAGCCTTCCACTGGCTGCAACGGGTCTGTCACGCACGCTAACGAGAACCTTCCAGGAGCACGTTTACGTTACCCCGTCAGGTATGCTGTCGCTGCCGCAATTCCAGTTTATCTACGCGTTAATGGGGGCAGAAAGGATCCTGTTCTCCGTCGATTATCCCTATCAGACCCTGGACGGTGTAAAAACCTTTATCGACAGTCTGCCCGTCAACAAGGCTGAAAAAGAGGCCATCGCATTTCGCAATGCAGAACGTTTACTGGGCATCACGGCGTAGTTCACGGGTTCGTGATGACCGGTACAATGAGAACAGTCGACCATTATTAGTTTTTGTCTAAAAGTGAATGAGTCTTTACTGCTCTAAAAAAAATAATGGTGTCACTCTATACTGGGTTAAACATTCATCAAATATATTTAACTCATTGAAATGAAAAATATCCTTATTGTTTCAGGCCATCCTGAGCTTACCCATTCCGTCGCCAATGCCACGATCCTTGATGAAGTGGCGACCGCCCTTCCCGATGCTGAAATTCGTCGTCTGGACTGGCTCTATCCGGACGGCAAATTCAATATCGCTGCGGAGCAGGAAAGCCTGCTCAGGGCCGATGTGATTGTCTGGCAGTTTCCTTTTTCCTGGTATGGGCTGCCCGGGTTAATGAAACAATGGCTGGACGAGGTCTTTGTCCACGGCTTCGCGCATGGCTCAACAGCGAAACTGGGCGGTAAAAAGCTGCTCCTCTCCTTCACTACAGGGGCGCCACAGGCGCTCTATACCGCTGACGGTTTCTTTGGCCATGCCATTGAAGAGTATCTTATTCCGTTCGAGACCACGGCAAAACTGTGCAATCTTGAGCTGCTGGCACCGGTTTATACCTGCGGTATCAGCTATGCCGACCGGGATGCCGACAAAATCGCGCAGCAAAAAACGCTTGCCCGGGAACACGCTTCAAGGCTTGTCGAGCTGCTCAATTACTGAGCCCGGAGGAAATCCGGTTTCTGGAAGAAACCTACCAGCCGCATGTTCTGACGGGGATCATGGCGCAAAACACGCCGCAAACGAAAGACGTTAATCAGGTCTGGACGCGGTAGCAAACAGTAATTTCAGTAAAAGGATCATCGTGAAAAAGCCCCTTATGCTTTTAATTTGTATGCTCATAAGCAGCCCTGTCTTTGCAACAAAACTGGACGCGCCGGATAAGCGAGTGATGAATATCTTTGAGCTCGGCGTCAGGCACGATCGGGACAAAGATTTTGCAGACGTAGCCAGACAGACGATTTCCGCTTCGGTTGATCATGAAGCAGGTACGCTGGCGATGTACGCCCTGCACCGCAGCGACAATCCACGTCAGGCATTCATGGTCGAACTTTATGAAAACGAAAGTACTTACCGCAAACATCTGAATGCCGAACCATATAAGGCATTCGCTGCCCGGGCACCTGACATTATCAATCGGAAAAATAAAATCACCCTGGAGCCCCAATTTCTGGTGGACAAACACATCATACCGGATGAGCGAACCATTAATAATCTGGTGATCGTCGAGGTAAAGCCTGAATTTCAGACCGAGTTTAAAAACATCGTCCTGCCCGAAATGGCGGAATCGCTCAAAGTAGAGAAAGGCGTATTAGCGATGTATGCCGCTACAGATTCACAGACTCCGAACCGCTGGTATTTCTATGAGATTTACGCCAGTGAGGAAGCGTATCAACTGCACCGACAAACGCCACACTTCCGTGACTATCTCAGGCAAACGGCGCATATGAGCGCCAGTAAGGACGCTATCCCGGTAAAACCGGTATTTCTTCGTAACAAAGGCGGAATCAAACAGGATCCGCACCGTTGACCAGTGAGGATTAACATGAAAAGCGTAATTGCAGCGGCGGCCATGTCGCTTGTTATTTCTAATTTTGCTACTGCTGAGGAAACAAAAGGTAAAGCGATGATGAAAATTGAACCTTCAGCGATTTCTGAAGCTGATATTCGTTCCGTCTCACCGGCTCTTGCGCGCTTTGGTCGAGAAGCGATTACTGAAGATCTGTGGACACGCGATGCCCTCTCGCCCAGGGATCGTAGTATGGTGACCGTCGCCATGCTAATTGCCAGAAACCAGCCTGGCGACCTTAAGCACTATATAGACATTGCCCTTGATGACGGCGTTACGCCAGCGGAGTTGTCAGAAATCATTACCCATCTGGCGTTCTACTCAGGTTGGTCAAATGCCATGTCAGCCGTCAGCGTGACCAAAGCAGTATTTGAAACTCGTGGCGTCACGGCAGATGTACTTCCTGAAGCTTCTCCGGACCTGCTTCCTCTCAATCAGGAAGCAGAAAAGCAGCGTTCAGAGACAGTGGAAAAAAATGTTGGCCCAATATCTCCGGGCCTGGTTAAATTCACTACAGATCCACTGTTCCTGGAGCTCTGGCAAAGACCCGCGCTGAAACCCCGCGACAGAAGTATGATTACGGTCAGCGCGTTAATCGCATCCGGACAGAGCGCGCAGATTGGCTATCACCTCAATAGAGCAATGGATAATGGACTTTCTGTTGAGGAAGCTGGTGAGATCGTTACCCAGGCCGCGTTCTACGCTGGCTGGCCAAACGCATTTACTGCTGCTCCGGTTGTCGGAGAGGTGCTAAACAATCGATCATCGAGTAAAAGGTAATATTACTGAACACTAAAACCTGACGCACATCACAAAATTAGAACGAACAGTTCATGAACCAACAGGCGTGACATCGAGTGATTTATGGACAGCGTTTAACACAGTTATGAACCAAAACTGAGTTCATAACTGTGAGTTTGAATCGCCATTTGATTAATATGCATTTAAAACAGTTTGTTATACTGTTTCTGGTGCTGTCGTAAATTATGTATATTCCTCAAACCCAGAATAGTTAAATACGATATGCCAATAACCATTCTCTACGTGATAACCCGGCCTTCCCACTAACAAACGCCCCTTTTTTTAAGGAGCGTATGAGTAACGTCAATAATCACTGAGAGGCTTCGCAGCCGATTAATTCTCAGTCATCTGGCGACGATGCTGTTCAGCCTGCTGCTGATGGCTAGCCGAAGACTGGCCGTTATTCGCCGTCTCGTGTGCAATCGCCGCTTTCTCGTGTTCATTCACCGCAGAAAACGACGTCGCAGTTTCGTTAGTACTGCATGGACCGTTTTTGATCATCTCCTTATGCATGTCAGCCATGCTCTGGTGTGCAGCTTCTGTGTTGTTTTGCATCATGTCATGAGACATTGCTGCCTGTTCGTTGTTGTTTGTCTCTGCAGCCCAGCTGGATGCAGAAACCGCCAGGATGGCAATAACAGATAAAAGGAACTTTTTCATGGTTGTATCTCCGAAATTAAAGTGCTCAACAGTTGGTGGCCTTCTTTATAATGAATTATAAAAACCGGCCGCTGTTTATCGCATGACTGGCGAGTGACATTTCTGTCACTCCAGGGGCTTAATCCCTACCCTGATCCAGGACTCAAGGAGTGAGAGGGGCAAAACTTTGATTATTCAAATAATTAGAAGAGCATCCCGTCGCCTGCAACACTGTAACGAGGTGGCTACCAGCATAAGCAATACCTCCCCGACACAGCTGCAACAGCTAAAGACTCAGTTGGCTGAAGAAATGGGCAAACCTGTGGGTCTACACACCATGGGTATTCCGGCGGCAATCAGCACTCTCGGGGTAATTGTCAGCTTCGCGATTCCTCAGCTGTGGTTGGGCTATGGCGTACTCGCCGCACTCGGCCAGCCAGCCGAACGCGTATTCGTGTGGGTTGTGCTGATCGCCCTCCTGTTCGCAAGCATCAACGGCGTGACGATGTTTATGATTGGCAAAGGCAGCATGCGCGCCGTGCGGTTACATCTTACGCTGGCGGTGATGAGTCTGGTATTAACGGCAGCCTATCTGCTGGCCGCGCTGAGCGGTAGCGCTGCTCCGGGCGTCAGTCTGACCGCTGCGATGGTGAGTACTGTCATGCTGGGGCTTAGCGGCAGCTGTATCCTCTCTACCGCTTTTTATAAGATGCTGCTATTTACTCTGCATAACAGAGCCTGGCGCAAACTGATCAGCAAGGCGCGCTAAGCATTCATCCCGTAAAAACCCGCCGCTACCGGCGGGTTTTTTTATGGCTTTTTATGTCTGCGCAACCAAATTAACTTATACGCCGCAGGAATAATAAACAGCGATAGCAGCGGTGCTGTAATCATCCCGCCGATCATGGGGGCCGCTATCCGGCTCATAACTTCTGACCCTGCGCCGGTCCCCCAGAGAATGGGCAGCAGACCCGCGATGATCACCGCGACGGTCATTGCCTTTGGCCGCACGCGCAACACGGCACCATGATAAAGCGCCTCATCAAGCCCTCGTTCAGTGAACGTTTCCTGGCGGGACAACGCCGGATGTTCTTCAACGGCATGACGCAAATACATCAGCATGACCACCCCAAATTCTGCCGCCACCCCGGCCAGGGCGATAAACCCGGTGCCGGTTGCAACTGACATATGAAAACCTTGCCAGTAGAGGAACCATATCCCGCCGACAAGCGCGAACGGCAGGCTCATCAGGATCAGCAACGCTTCGTCCACGCGACGGAACGCCAGATAGAGCAGAATGAAAATGATCATTACCGTCATCGGCACCATCAGCTTCAGTTTCTTGTTAGCGTGCTCAAGCAGTTCAAACTGTCCGGAGAATGACACGCTGGTACCCGGCCTCAGCTTCACGTTCTGACTGATGGCCGTTTTAATGTCGTTCACTACGGACACCATATCCCTGCCGCGGGCATCGATATAAATCCAGCTTGCAGGTCGGGCATTCTCCGTTTTTAGCATCGTGGGGCCGGAAACCACGTTGATATCCGCCACATCACCCAGCGTGATCTGCTGTTTCATCGGCGTCAGGATCGGCATCTGCCTCAACGCGTTCGGGCTGTTCCGGTAGTCCTGAGGATAACGAATATTAATCGGGTAGCGGGCCACGCCTTCCACCGTTTCCCCCACCGTCGCGCCGCCGATGGCCGAGGAGACGAACAGCTGCACGTCGCCCACCGTCATTCCATAGCGGGAGGCTTTCTCCCGGTTGATATCAACATCGATGTAGCGCCCGCCTTCCAGACGTTCAGCGAGGGCAGACACCACGCCTGGCACCGTTTTGGCGACGGCCTCTATGCGCTGCGCCGTGGCGTCGATATCAGCCAGAACGGTACCTGAAACCTTGATACCAATGGGGCTTTTAATCCCGGTTGAAAGCATATCGATGCGGTTGCGGATGGGCGGAACCCAGAGATTCGCCAGGCCAGGCAAACGAACGGTCTTATCGAGCTCGTCAACAATCTTGTCAATCGTCATGCCGGGTCGCCACTGATCCTCAGGCTTAAGCTGAATGGTGGTTTCGACCATTTCGAGCGGCGCGGAATCCGTGGCCGTTTCGGCTTTACCGGTTTTACCGAACACCGACGCTACCTCAGGCACGGTTTTGATGAGTTTGTCCGTGGTTTGCAGGAGCGCCGCCGCTTCTGCCGGAGACACGCCTGGCAATGTCGAGGGCATATACAGCAGATCGCCTTCGTTGATCTTCGGTAAAAACTCGCCGCCCACCTGGCTCAGGGGCCAGATCACCGTGAAGATGGATAATGCCGCAACCAGCAGGGTTGTTTTAGGCCAGTGGAGCACTCGAATCAGAAGCGGATGATAGGTATTAATCAACAGTCTGTTCAGCGGGTTACGGGTCTCGGCCGGGATTTTACCCCGGATCCAGAATCCCATCAGAATGGGGATCACGATGATGGCCAGCGCGGCCGCCCCCGCCATGGCGTACGTTTTCGTGAAGGCCAGTGGACCAAACAGCCGCCCTTCCTGACCCTCGAGGGTAAAGATGGGAATGAACGACAAGGTGATGATCAGCAGGCTGATAAACAGGGCTGGCCCCACCTCAACGGAGGCACTAGTGATCACCTGCCAACGGGTGGCGTTGTCAATCTGTTCCCCCGGATGCTGGTGATCCCACTCTTCCAGCCGTTTATGCGCATTTTCAATCATCACGATGGCGGCATCCACCATTGCACCGACGGCAATGGCAATGCCTCCGAGCGACATAATATTGGCGTTCAGCCCCTGGAAATGCATGACGATGAAGGCAATACACAGGCCAAGCGGCAGAGAGATAATCGCCACCAGCGCCGAGCGAATGTGCCAGAGGAACAGCGCGCATACGATGGCCACCACAATAAACTCTTCGAGAAGCTTGCCGCTCAGGTTATCAATGGCCCGGTCGATGAGCTGGCTGCGATCGTAGGTGGTCACAATCTCAACGCCTTCCGGCAGGCTGGCCTTCAGCGTCTCCAGCTTATCCTTCACCGCCGTGATGACCTCGCGCGCGTTTTTACCCGAACGCAGGATCACCACGCCGCCCGCCACTTCACCCTGCCCGTTCAGCTCGGCAATACCGCGGCGCATTTCCGGCCCTGTTTGTACGCGGGCAACGTCACGCAGATAGATCGGTACGCCGTTCTCGCCGGTTTTCAGGACAATGTGATTGAAATCATCGATGGTCTGCAGATAGCCGCTGGCCCGAACCATATATTCCGCTTCCGCGATTTCTACGGACGATCCCCCTGCTTCCTGGTTAGACGACTCAAGGGCCTGCTTAACCTCCGGCAGGCTGACGCCATACTGTGCCAGCTTTAACGGGTCAACCTGAATCTGATACTGCTTCACCACGCCGCCGACGGAGGCCACTTCGGCCACGTTCGGGATCGTTTTCAGCTCAAACTTCAGGAACCAGTCCTGCAATGAGCGCAGCTCGGCGAGATCGTGTTTTCCGCTGCGATCCACCAGCGCATATTCAAATATCCAGCCCACGCCGGTGGCATCCGGGCCGATCTCGGAACTCACGCCAGCAGGGAGTTTGCCCTGAACCTGGTTCAGGTACTCCAGCACGCGCGAACGGGCCCAGTACAAATCAGTGCCATCTTCAAAAATGACATAGACATACGAATCACCAAACTGCGAAAAGCCGCGCACGGTCTTCGCGCCGGGAACCGACAGCATGGTGGTGGTGAGTGGATAGGTCACCTGGTTTTCAACAATCTGCGGGGCCTGGCCGGGATAGCTGGTTTTGATAATCACCTGAACGTCAGACAGATCGGGCAAGGCATCAACCGGGGTGTTGATGATGGTCCATGTTCCCCAGACGCTGAGAAACAGCGCCCCCATCATAACCAGGAAACGATTAGCCACTGACCGCCGGATAATCCATTCAATCATCATCGTCTCCTTAATGGCCAGAATGGGCGTCGTCAGGGGTTTCAGCGTGGCGCATGCGCTCCAGCGCACCGGTAATATTGGCCTCCGAGTCAATCAGGAACAGACCGCTGACGACGACTGACTCCCCTTCTTCCAGCCCGCTACCAATGCCGGACTGCTGCTGAGATTCATGCAGAACGTGGATCCTTTTCGGTACAAAATTCCCGTTAGCGTCAACGGTAATAACGCGCTGCTCTTTGCCGGTATCGATAACGGCCTGAGACGGAATCAGCAGCATTTCCTGACTTTGGGTATTCAGCTTCAGGTAGGCATTCATGCCCGGTTTCAGCAGCTCATCCTTGTTGGAGACCTGCAGGCGCACCTGCAGCGTACGGGTGGTTTGATCCACGCTCGGCAGAAGACTCCACTTTTCAACCGGGAAGGATTTATCCGGCCAGGCCGGTACCGAAACAGCAAACTGCGAGGTATCTTTCAGCAGATACGCAATCGATTCTGGGACCGCCGCGCCGATCCAGACCGGATCCATTCCCTGAATTTGCGCCACGACCTTATCTTTCGAAATATTCATCCCGGTGCGCAGGTCAAATGCCGTGATCACCCCGTCGATGGGCGCCCTGATGGTAAACCGGGTCTGGATAGTGCGGGTCGCACGCAGCCGCTGAATATCCTCATCTGGCATACCCGCCAGCCTAAGCCGTTCCAGAACCCCTTTTATTTGCGTGGGCGTACCGCCGGTGCCGGAGAGCAGCAGGAACTCGCTCTGCGCTTCGACCCAGTCCGGAATGGTAATATCAATCAGCGGCGTGCCTTTCTTCACCTTATCGCCGATCGTCAGCGGGTAGACTTTCTCAACGAACCCATCCGCACGCGCCTGCACAATGACAAACTGATAGTCGTTATAGCTGACGTTGGCCGGGATCGTCTGGGCATAATTCAGCGTTCCGCGCGTCACTTTTTGCGTTTTTAATCCTAAATTCTGGACCTGCGTCGGATCGATACGGATACCGCCACCGCTTTTATCGTCATTTTCGTCCGCATATTTCGGGACCAGATCCATATCCATAAACGGTGATTTACCGGGCTTGTCGAATTTCACGTCAGGCTTCATCGGGTCATACCAGAAAAGGACCTTTCTTTCCGCAACGCTATTTGCTGTTTTTTCAGATGAATAAAGTGTCTGCCATGCCGTCACGGATATCAGCCCTCCGGCAATAAGGCTGCTGACTATCATGGCAGCGTATTTTATTTTTAATGAGGCCATGCCGTTTCTCGCTATTTAATGCTCTTTAGTAAAGAGATATTGCCCTGCTGAACAAATGAAAAATCAACGTGACTGCCGACCTTTAAGGCGTTGATGCTCTCATCGGCCTCAATAAAGGTGAAACGCATGGTCATCGCGGGCCAGCCAATCGCCGGGATGGCCTCATGAGAAATCGTGACTTTTTTATTCGTGAGATCAATGTCTTTCACGATACCGGTCCCGGTAATAACCTGCTCTGCGGCCCCTTCAGGGGCGGCGCTCATCGCCTCGTACTGATGAACCTCAGCCTGAAGGCCGGCAGAAAACGTCACAACGATCGCACCGAATACCACGGCTTTAAGTGAATTACGCATTTTTAGTTTCCTCTTTAAGTACAGTTATTCGACCCAACCGCCGCCCAGGGCGGTGAAGAGCGTTATTTCATTAACCTGTCGGGCATAAATAAGGTCGAGAAGGGTCTGGCGGGTGGAGAAAAGAGAACGTTCCGCGTCCAGCACGTTGATATAACTGACTGCACCACTGGCATATAATCCTCTGGCACGCTGGAGCGTAATCTGGAGCGAATCAAGATAACGACGCTGAGCGTCAATTTGCTGGTTAATGCTGTCCCGCAGCGCGAGCGCATCGGCGACCTGTTTGAAGGCGGCCTGTATTTTTTGTTCGTAATTCACGACCGACTGCTGCTGACGAATTTCAGCCAGTTTCAGGTTGGCCTTATTCCTGCCCGCATTGAAAATGGGAATTTCGATTTTAGGAATAAAATTCCACATCCCACTGCCTGCTGTGAACAGGCTGGACAACTCCGTGCTGCCAGTTGAAAGCCCGCTGGTCAGGGAAATCGACGGGAAAAAGGCGGCACGCGCGGCGCCGATATTCGCATCGGCCGCGTTAAGCTGATACTCCGCCTCCATAATATCCGGGCGCTGCAGCAGTATCTCTGAGGAAAGATGAGGCGGGAGTTTTACCGGCGCAATATCGCTGGCGTTCATTCCACTGTCGCCCGGCAGCGCACGGTACGTCCCGAGGAGCAGCTGCAGGGCATGATTGGCCTGCGCCAGCTCCCCCTCACGTTTGGCAATCTCTGCCTGCGTGCTTTCGATCTGTCCCCGGGCCTGCTCCAGCGCGAGTACGTTAGTGCTGCCCGTCACCAGCTGTTGCTCAACGAATGCATAAGACTGCCGGTAATTTTCCAGCGTTTCCCGCGCGATACGCAGCTGTTTATACGCCAGCTGCTGGTTGAAATAGCTCTGCGACACGTTAGAGACGAGCAGGATATGCACGGCGCGACGGGCCTCTTCCTGGGCATAATAGTTCTGTCGATCAGCCTCACTCATGTTCTTCAGCCTGCCGAAAAAGTCGAGTTCGTAACTGAGCGCAAGACCCGCGTCGTACTGCTGCGAAGTCGGTTTGTCACTTTTCAGTCCTCCGCGGTACGTGATACCTGCGGATCCATTCAGCTGCGGATAACGCTCCGCCTCCGTCACGTTGAACTGCGCCCGCGCCTCTTCAACCTTCAGGACGGCCATTTTTATATCGCGATTATTGTTCAGGGCTTCCGTAATCAACCCGGCTACCTGCGGGTCGACAAAAAAGGTGCGCCAGCCGGTGTCCTGATACCCCGCCACCGCGGGCGTCAGGCCGTTGCGTGAAAGCGAAAACTGCTGGGGGACCGGTGACGCCGGGCGCTGATAGTCGGGAGCCAGCGAGACGCAGCCTGCCAGGATAAATACCGTACTGATGCTAAGTCGTTTTATCAGGAACATAACGGTTCAAATGAAGTCCAGAGTATTTTTAGGGCTACTCTACTGAACGCTTCCTGTTTGACGGGTGACGGGATAATGACAATGTTGTCATTTTTAACGTAAGTCATTGTGAACGGTGGCGGGCGCCATAGAATGTCATCAGCAGCCAGTCAGGGGAGCAAGATGAAAATACTGATCGTTGAAGACGAAATGAAAACCGGTGAGTACCTCAGCAAGGGACTCACTGAAGCGGGGTTTGTCGTGGACCACGCTGATAATGGCCTGAACGGCTACCATCTCGCCATGACCGCTGAATACGATCTGCTGATTCTCGACATCATGCTGCCCGATGTGAACGGCTGGGATATTGTCCGCATGCTCCGCTCTGCCGGCAAAGGGATGCCCATACTGCTTCTGACGGCTCTCGGTACGATTGAACACCGGGTTAAAGGGCTTGAGCTGGGCGCAGATGATTATCTGATTAAGCCGTTCGCCTTTGCCGAGCTGCTTGCCCGGGTAAGGACGCTGTTAAGACGCGGAAATACGGTGATCGCAGAAAGCCAGCTTCAGGTAGCAGACCTGACGGTTGACCTCGTGTCGAGAAAAGTCAGCCGGGCCGGTAGTCGGATTATGCTCACCAGCAAGGAGTTCAGCCTGCTGGAGTTTTTCATGCGCCATCAGGGGGAAGTGCTGCCCCGCTCCCTGATTGCCTCCCAGGTATGGGACATGAACTTTGACAGCGACACGAACGCGATTGATGTGGCGGTAAAGCGGCTGCGCGCAAAGATCGATAATGACTTTGACCCGAAGCTGATCCAGACGGTGCGCGGCGTGGGCTATATGCTGGAGGTGCCGGATGCGCGTTAAGCCCCTCCGACGCCCGTTCTCTCTTGCGCTGCGGCTGACCTTTTTTATCAGCCTCTCCACCATACTGGCCTTCTTCGCCTTTACCTGGTTCATGCTGCACTCCGTTGAGAAGCACTTTGCCGAGCAGGATATCAGCGACCTTCAGCAGATCAGCACCGCGATGCACCGCATTCTGCACTCACCGGCCGATCCCGACCAAAAGAAAATCAGTAAGATCAAAGAGTCGATCGCCAGTTACCGCAACGTGGCCGTCCTGCTTCTGGATCCGCAGGGCAATACCCTGTTCAGCTCGACGCAAGGGGCGGCATTGCGCCCGGCAATGAAGACGGCGGACTTTAGCGAACACCGTCGTGCACAGGATGTGTTTCTCTGGACGGTAGAAGACCCGGCCAACCCCATGCATGCCGGGTCCGACATGAAAATGGAAACGTACCGGATTATCGCCTCCTCAGGCACGGCGACGCTGCAGGGCAAAACCCAGGACTACGTCATGCTGATCGGGCTCTCCATTAATTTTCATCTTCACTATCTTGAGGCGCTGAAAAAAAACCTTCTGGCGATTGCCGCGGTTATCAGCCTGCTGATTATTCTTGTCATCCGCATCGCGGTGCGTCAGGGACATTTGCCCCTGCGTAACGTCAGCAACGCCATTAAAAACATCACCTCCGAAAACCTGGATGCACGACTGGAGCCGTCCCGCGTCCCCGTTGAGCTGGAACAACTGGTCATCTCCTTCAACCAGATGATCGAGAAGATTGAAGATGTTTTTACCCGTCAGGCTAACTTTTCCGCCGATATCGCGCACGAAATCAGAACCCCTATCACCAACCTGGTGACGCAAACCGAAATCGCGCTGAGTCAGAACCGTTCTCCGAAGGAGCTGGAGGATGTGTTGTACTCCAGCCTGGAAGAGTACAACCGGATGACCCGCATGGTCAGCGACATGCTGTTCCTGGCACAGGCCGATAATAATCAGCTCATCCCGGATCGGGTGATGTTTGATTTAAGCGCCGAGGTCATGAAGGTGTTTGATTTCTTCGAAGCCTGGGCGGAAGAACGCCACATCGCGCTGACATTCAACGGGATGCCCTGCCTGATAGAAGGCGATCCGCAGATGTTCAGAAGGGCCATCAATAATCTGTTATCTAACGCCCTGCGCTATACGCCAGCGGGCAAAACGGTGACGGTCTCACTGCGAAAACAGGATAACGACGTTGAGCTGGTGACAGAAAACCCCGGTTCGCCGATCCCGCCGGCGCATTTGCCGAAGCTGTTTGACCGTTTTTATCGCGTCGATCCGTCCAGGCAGCGTAAAGGCGAAGGCAGCGGCATTGGGCTTGCCATCGTGAAGTCCATCGTCACCGCACACCACGGAAAAGTTCGCGTGGAATCGGATGCGGTGTCGACGCGCTTCATCCTCACCGTGCCGGGGAAAGTGCTCTGAGCGTCAGTAAACCGCGCGGCACACCTCAAGGACCTTTTCCCTGAGCCAGCGATGCGCCGGGTCCCGTTCCATGCGCGGATGCCACATCTGGGATACCGTAATAGTGCGGGTCTTAAAGGGCAGTTCAAAAACGTGCACGCGCTCGGTCATCGCCTGATTGAGCAGGTATAACGCTGGCACCATGGCAATCAGATCGGACGCCAGCGCCACGGATAACGCCGTCGGAAAGCCGGGCACCACGCTGGCGACCTTGCGCTTCATCCCGCGCTCCGCCAGCGCCTCATCGACAAACCCGTGCAGCGATCCGTCCGGCGAGGCCACCACATGCCCCCAGGCGACATAGTCACTCAGGCTGACCTCCGGCTGCTCTGACAGCGGATGCCCCTTGCGCACCGTGCCAACAAACCGATCCTGGAAAAGCCTTTGCAGCCGTATTTCAGGCCCCATGTTGCCCTGCACGCCAATCTCCAGATCGACAAGTCCCTCCCGCAAGTAGCGCGACGTTTTTTCCGGTTTCGGTGAGAAGCGGATGCACACCCCGGGCGCGACGCTCGCCACCGCAGCAATAAGCAGAGGCCCAAACGCCACCACAAAACCGTCGTTGGCCCGGATGGTGAACAGCCGTTCGAGGCTTTCCACCTTCAGCGCGTCGGTGGAGGGCTGCAGCACCGCCCTCGCCTCGTGCACGGCGCTTCTGGCGCGGTCCCGGGTGGCTTCGGCCCAGGGCGTCAGCACCATGTGACGACCGGCCCGCACCAGGATCGGATCGCCGGTCACCTCCCGCAGCCGGCTCAGGGTGCGGCTCATGGCGGAGGTGCTCAGGTTCAAACGTCGCGCCGCGCCCGCCACGCTGGCTTCTGCCAGCAAAACGTCGAGCGCAACCAGAAGGTTAAAATCAGGATCGGACACGATGGCTCCTCAGATATGGCGTTACGTGCAATGATTAAATGCAAATGCTGCGTCTTCCGCCCTGTATACCGCATGATTATAGTTTCGTCATCACGATTCTTTTTCGGAGTAACGACGATGACGCTCTTTTCAAACCAGCCCGGCGATGAAGGTTTACCCGGGCATGAACGCGCCAGGGTGATGGCCGCCGTTATGACCACCACGCTGATGGGCGTTTTTGACGGTACCATGATCAACATCGCGCTCCCCTCCATGGCAAGCGCGATGCAGGTCCCCGCGAACGTAGCGGTCTGGTTCGCCAACGGTTATCTGCTGTCAGCGGCGATGACGTTGGCCATCTTCGCGGCGCTGGCGGCCCGTGTGGGCTATCGCCCAATCTTTCTGGCCGGGCTTGCCACCTTTACGCTCACCTCGCTGGGCTGCGCGCTGGCAACAACGCCGGAAATGTTAACCGGGATGCGAATTCTACAGGGCATCGGCGGGGCGGCGACCCTGAGTATCGCCCCGGCGATCCTGCGGTCCGTTTTTCCGGGCCGACTGCTGGGCCGTATCCTGGGACTGCACGCCCTGCTTATCGCCTCCAGCACGGCGATAGCCCCGGTACTCGGCGGAACAATACTGGACGCCCTGAGCTGGCAATGGCTGTTCGCCATTAACCTTATTCCGGGCAGCATCGCCC
This sequence comes from Enterobacter sp. TCD1-1, assembly GCF_020567405.1. Lineage (NCBI taxonomy): Bacteria > Pseudomonadati > Pseudomonadota > Gammaproteobacteria > Enterobacterales > Enterobacteriaceae > Enterobacter > Enterobacter sp. TCD1-1. The sequence continues at coordinate 1,454,396 of NZ_JAJCXF010000001.1, forward strand.
TGCTGCTGGCATGGAGGGCCTTGCCGCGGGAATCGGCCGTTGACCGCACTCCCTTTGACGCGCCAGGCGCCGTGCTCTCCGCCGTCCTGTTAGGTTCCGCAATCATGATGGCCGACAGCCTTCAGCACGTGACGCAACACATTAACCGGCAGGCCGTCTTCTGGGGCGTTCTCGCGCTGGTCAGCGCCTTCGCCTTTACCTGGCGTATCCGGCGCGCGCAACATCCTTTACTGCCGCCGGTGATGTTCAAAAACGGGCGCTTCACCCTCGCCGCGCTGACCTCGCTGGCCTCGTTTGTCAGCCAGGGGATCACGTTTGTCGCGCTGCCGTTCCTGTTTCAGAGCGTGTATGGCTACAGCCCGGTGGTGTCGGCGCTGCTCTTTACCCCGTGGCCGATTGGCATCGTGCTGATCGCGCCGCACGCGGGTCGCTGGGCGGATACGATCTCCGCGCCGCTGATCTCGACCCTCGGGCTGATCGTTTTTGTCGGTGGGTTGGTCCTGCTGGCCACGTTGCCGGAGAATCCTTCCGTGTGGAATATCTGTCTGCGCAGTCTGGTATGCGGTATTGGATTTGGCTGCTTCCAGAGTCCCAATAATCGTGAAATGCTCGCTAACGTCGCGCGGGAATATGCCAGCTATGCCTCCGGCGTGTTGTCGATCGTCAGAACATTCGGTCAGTGTCTCGGCGCCGCCGTGGTGGGGGTGCTGCTGGGAGCAGCGGCAGGATGGGACCATCAACATGCTATCCAGGTTGCACTGTGGCTAGCCGTCATCGCCTCGACGGGTTCGGTGGTATTCAGCCTGAGCAGGCTGCGCCCTGCGCGGTCTACAGGCAAGCGTTGCACAATGTAGGCCGGGTAAGCGCAGCGCCACCCGGCAAGAAAGACGGCGCGTTTGTTTACTCCAGCGCCAGTAGCGCAAAGCTCGCCAGCCAGTGCCCGCCGCTATAGTGGCTGCCGACCACATGCCCGACACTTGCGGCAAGATGTTTCGTCACCGCCTCGCGCAATGCCGGTTGCGCCGGGTGGCTGGCTGGAAGCGCTTTCGCAATGTGCTTCATACACCACGCGCGGCTGAGGTTTAATCCGTCCAGATGGGCAATTTTCGGGTCGGTACGATCGCTCACTTCCGCCGGGTTCATCAGTGCCGTAACGGCGCCCACCTCCGGCAGAAACGCGTCAAACCAGGCCGGGAAGTCTTCAGTTACCTTGCTCATCAGCAGCGCCTCCGTCAGCGCGCCGGAAATATACTCGTCTCCGCCGGGCTCATAATGAGCCGGATAGCGCGTGTCGGCGAGATAAAACCGCTCCGCCGCTGCCACAATCGCCTGTTCAAGCGCCTTGTCTCCGACTGCGCGACCGTAATCGAGCGCCAGCGCGAGGGCAAACGCGGTGTTGTAGTGCGTCCCGACGCGGATCGGATAGGTGAGCTTACCGAGGTAATCCACCAGCCGGTTGCGAATATCCTGGGTGAGCGGCGCCAGCGTCTGGTACCAGCCTGCGGCCTGCGGCAGCGACGACTGTTTCAGCTCCTGGGCCAGCGCCAGCAGCCAGCCGTAGCCATACGGACGCTCAAACGAGGCGCGGAACGGCGCGGTAAAATAGGCCAGCTCCTTCACCACGTTCTCTTCGGTCATGTGCTCGTCAAAAAGCGCGACGATCGCGTCCCGACACGGTAATTCTGGATAGAGGCGCACGCAGCGCAGCAGCAGCCAGTAGCCGTGCACCGCCGAATGCCAGTCAAAACAGCCGTAGAAAATCGGGTGCAGTTCGCGAGGCGGCAGCACGTCACCATCATCATTAAGCAGGTGCATGATGTGGTTCGGGTATTCCTGGCGCAAATAGGTCAAAGGCATGCGGGCAAACGCGTCGGCCTGATGTTGCGTTAATTCCATGACAGCTCCTTAGCGAAACACGAGGAAATACATTAAGAACACGTTCACCACCAGCAGGGTTAACGCGGTCGGGATCTGGATCTTGATCACCTGATATTTGTCTTTCAGCTCCAGCAGCGCGGCGGGAACGATATTGAAGTTCGCGGCCATCGGCGTCATCAGCGTGCCGCAGTAGCCTGCATACATGCCAATCGCCAGCAGCGGCGCCGGGTTGCCGTGATGCACGTTGATCAGAAATGGCAAGGCGATACCGGCACTTAACACCGGGAAGGCCGCAAAGGCATTACCCATAATCATGGTAAACAGCGCCATACCCACGCAGTAAATCACCACCAGCATAAAGCGGCTGTCCGGGTTCACAAACAGGCTCACCACCTTCTGTACCGAGTCGCCCGTGTTAGCCACCACGAACACGCCGCCGAGCATGGCCAGCATCTGCGGCAGGATCACCGCCCAGCCGATGGTATCGACAAGACGACGGGACTGACGAACGGCATGGAGCGGTGTGCCTTTGGTCAGCCACCAGCCGGTAAGTATCGCCGCGACGCAGGCCACGCACAGCGCCGCCAGGGTGAGCTGCTTCTGATCGAGCAGAAACACGCCGCCGACCGAAACGCCCTTCAGGAATAACGTGCCCAGCACCGTCACCACCGGGATCATCAGCGCGGGCAGGAACAGCCAGTTTTTAAGCCGGTTTGACGACGCGACGCGCTCCTCCTCGGTCGACATTTTATAGTGCCCTTTCCCGACGAGGCCAAACCCCGCCAGCAGCGCGATAACGATAACGCCGCCGCCGATAATCCGGTACGCCAGCGATTTGCCGAGTTCCTGAACCATCAGATCGCCAAACAGGAAGATCCCGCCAAACAAGAACCAGAACAGCGCGGTGGTAAAGCGCTTTGGATTGGCGCGATCGCGCAGGGTCATCACAACCAGCAGCATCACGACAAAGCCAATCAGGTAGTACACGCGGTTAATGGTGATAAGCGTCATCATTGCGTGGCCTCCTGCGTACCCTGCTCTGCACGCCAGGCCATCACGTCGCGACGGATACTTGCATCGAGGCGCAGCAGGCGCGTCATATGAATAATCAATGCCGCAATGGCGGTGGGAATGGCCCACAGGCCGATATGCAGCGGTTCAATGCCCTGAATACCATTCTCTTTCAGGAACGCGTCGATCAGCAGCACCGCCCCAAAGGCAATAAAGATATCTTCCCCAAAGAAAACCGCGATGTTGTCACACGCGGCGGCATGGGCTTTGATTTTGTCGCGAATGTGCTGCGGCAGCTCGCCATATTCGTTCAGCGCCGCCCCTTCGGCCATCGGCGCCAGCAGCGGGCGCACCGTCTGCGCGTGACCGCCCAGCGACATCAGGCCCAGCGCAGCGGTGCCTTCCCGCGCGACAAAATAGAGCATCAGAATACGCGCTGCGGTGGCACTGGCGATCTTCGCCACCCAGGCCTGGGCGCGCTCTTTTAGCCCGTAATATTCCAGCAGACCAATCACCGGCAGGATCAGGATGAAGGTGGCCAGCGATCGGCTATTGACGAACTTCTCGCCAAAGGTCTCCAGCAGCATGCCGAAATCCATGCCGACCAGCAGACCCGTCGCCAGCCCCGCCACCACGACCACCAGCAGCGGGTTGAAGCGCAGTGCAAAACCAATAACCACGATCGGTATCCCGATCAGCGGCAACAGCGTAGTACCGTCCATAACGTTTACCCTATCGAAAGTGAGCGTTGCGCGCCGACGGCTATTTTTTTAATTTGCGGCGAGCGATGTTGTGTTTTGTTGGCAGGCTTCGCAAAACCTGCGCTAAAAAGCTATATCTGAACCTCAAAAACATGTAAACAAATTATCAATAAAATGTTCTTATTTTATCGATGAGTTTACATTTCTGGTTAAGGAACGTTATGACCTCAGAAAAGAGTGCTTCACCTGATCGCGACGATATCAACGATGGCCGGATCGTCTCTTCCCGCCACCTGGTATCCGAGCGCTGCGCGGAGTTATCAGAGCTGGAATATGCGCTGATCATGATCAGCAACGCGTTCAACAAATGGATGGTGCGCTGCATGACGGCTGCCGGCGAGCCCGATATGGGCGCCTTTGACGTTTCGCTGCTGCATCACGTGAACCACCGCGACCGCAAGAAAAAGCTGGCCGATATCTGCTTCGTCCTCAACGTGGAAGACACCCACGTGGTGACCTATGCGCTGAAAAAGCTGGTCAAAGCAGGCTACGTGACGAGCGAGAAAGCGGGTAAAGAACTCTTTTTCTCTACCACGGAGGAAGGGAAAGCGCTGTGCATGAAATACCGGGACGTGCGGGAAGCGTGTCTGATTGCGATCCAAGCGGAGAGCGGCATTGCCGGGAAGTCGATTGGCGAGACCGCGCAGCTGTTACGCACGATCTCCTCCCTGTATGACACCGCCGCCCGGGCGGCGGCGTCACTGTAACTAAGGACGGCGGAACAGCGTAATGCTGCGCCCGGCCAGTTCGTACTCAACGGTTTCGGTGATCGCTGTCCCGGTGGCAGCGTCATCCGCCGTAGACAGCTCCAGCACCCATCCCCCTTCGCCAAATTGCGGGATCTGGAACGGCACGGTGCCTTCAAACGGGTTGAACAGCATCAGCACGTCGTGCCAGATACCGTCCTCCTGCCGCAGATCCGGTCTGCTGATGGAGACCCCAAGCGTCGAGCCTTCATCCCACTGCTCGGCCTGCTGTGGACCACCTCCGGCATTGAACCAGCGGATCTCCAGCCCGTCGCGCCAGCTTTCACGGCGCAGCAGCGGCTGTTGCGCGCGAAGGGCAATGAGACGACGGGTAAACTCGCGCAGCGCAGCGTCGTTTTCGGAGAGTCCCTTCCAGTCGATCCACGAGATCTCACTGTCCTGGCAGTATCCATTGTTATTCCCCTTCTGCGTACGGCCAAACTCGTCCCCCGCCAGCAGCATCGGCGTGCCGTGGGAGAACAGCAGCGTGGTCAGGAAATTACGTTTCTGCCGTTCGCGGGTAGCAATAATATCCGGGTTCTCGGTTGGCCCTTCCTCGCCGTAGTTGTACGAGCGGTTATCGTTATGCCCGTCGTTATTGTCCTCACCGTTGTCGGCGTTGTGCTTTTCGTTGTACGACACCAGGTCATTCAGCGTAAAGCCGTCATGGGCGGTGATGAAATTGACGCTGGCCCACGGACAGCGTCCGCGCAGATCGTACAGATCGCCGGAACCGAGCAGACGCGCGGCAAAGTCCGTGGAGACGTTGTCCCCCTTCCAGTACTCGCGAACGGTGTCGCGGTATTTGTCGTTCCACTCCCCCCAGCCTGGCGGGAATCCGCCCACCTGATAGCCGCCGGGACCGATATCCCAGGGTTCACCAATCAGCTTCAGTCGGGATAAGACCGGATCCTGAGTCATGGCGTCAAAAAAACCGCCGCGCGGGTCAAACCCTTCGGGCTCGCGGCCCAGGATCGTCCCGAGGTCGAAACGAAAACCGTCAATGTGCATCGATTCCGCCCAGTAGCGCAGGGAATCCATCACCATCTGCAGCACGCGCGGATGCGAGGTGTTGACCGTATTTCCCGTCCCGGTGTCGTTGATGTAGTACCGGTGCTGGTCCGGGAGCGTGCGGTAATAGCTGTAGTTATCAATCCCCTTAAACGAGAGCGTCGGGCCAAGCTCGTTCCCTTCCGCCGTGTGGTTGTACACCACGTCCAGAATCACCTCAATGCCCGCGTCATGATAGGCGCGCACCATGTCGCGAAAACCCTGGATCCCCGCCGGGCCGTAGTAGCGCGACGCCGGTGCAAAAAAGCCCAGCGTGTTATAGCCCCAGAAGTTCTTCAGACCGCGGTCGAGCAGATGCTGGTCGTCCGGGAACCAGTGAACTGGCAGCAGCTCCACCGAGGTAATGCCCAGGCTTTTGATATAGTCGACCGAGGCTTTATGCCCCATGCCTTCAAACGTGCCGCGCAGCTCGGGTGGTATGGCCGGGTTCATCTGGGTAAAGCCTTTCACGTGGCTTTCATAGACAACGGTATGCGGCCAGGGCACGTTCGGCCGGTTGTTGTCCTGCCAGTCAAAGGCGTTCGGGTCGATGACCCTGCCTTTCGGCGTGAACGGCGCGCTGTCCCGCGTGTCAAAGCTCAAATCCAGCTCGTCATGCCCCAGCTCATAGCCGAAATGGGCATCGTTCCAGTCGATGTCACCCACCAGTTCGCGAGCGTAGGGGTCGATAAGCAGCTTATGCGGGTTGAAGCGATGACCGTTTTCCGGGTCGTAGGGGCCGTAGACGCGATAGCCATACAGTGTCCCCGGCTTCAGGTCAGGCACATAGCCGTGCCAGACCTCATGGGTATACTCGGGCAGCTCCAGCCGGGCGATTTCCGTTTTCCCGGACGGGTCAAACAGACAGAGTTCCACCCGTTCAGCGTGAGCGGAGAACAGCGCGAAGTTAACGCCCTTCCCGTCATAATTCGCCCCCAACTGCTGGCCATGACCGGCCCGAATTTCAAACGTTGTATCCTTTGCCATTTTCGTTCTCCACGATTATTCGCAGGTAAGCAGAACCAGTACACATCCCTTTTCTGGCGTTAACGCCAGCGTTTCTTGCAGCATGCGGCTTTCGCCGCTGAACAGATCCCGATAGCGCTTCCCGGCCAGTTCGTCGGGTAACGCGACCGTGGTATTGACCCACAGCTGATGATTATCGGTGACGTCAAAAACCAGACGCGGCACGGCGACAATCAGCGCCTCGTCGTCCTTAACACGCGCATAGACAATCAGGTTCTCCTCGCGATCGCCGCTGACCTTAAGCGGCAGCCAGTCGCCGTAGCGGAAAAGCGCGTCGTAGTGCGGTCGAAGCCGCAGCAGCGTGGCGGTAACAAACTGCTTCACCCTGCCGTCCCGCCAGCATGCCGGGTTGTCAAACACCCCGGCATCCGCCGCGCTGAGGCTCTGCACCAGGGCCGGAAAGTCCGGCTCGCGTCGGTTATCCGGGTCGACAAGGCTGAAGTTAAGCGCCTCGCTGCCCTGATAAATATCCGGCACGCCGGGCGCCGTCAGCTTGATCACCGTCTGGCTGAGGCTGTTCATCAGCCCGGCGCGGATAAAGGGCTGCATCGCCTCGCTGAAATCGTGCAGGAACAGGCTATTGTCCGGTGAAAGCAGGTGCCGCGCGTAGCTCAACACCACGCTCTCATAGCTCTCGTTACTGTCAATCCAGTCGGTGCGCTGTTTCGCCTCGCGCAGCGCTTTTTCGAGGAAGCCGAGAAAACGTTCTTCCAGTGATGCCAGCCCGTCAGCGTCGTCCGGTGACAGCATGGCGGGCCAGACGCCCGCCAGCGCCTGGTAGATCATCCACGTATCGGCGGCGTTTGGCGCGGTACCGTCATTGAGAAAACGCACCTGGGTCTGGTTCATCTGCCGCCAGCGGGCCAGATTTTCCCCCCAGCGTTCCGGGGCTTCCGTCAGGGTGTAAAGGCGCGCCCGGGCATCTTCCCCGCGCTTGGTATCGTGCGTAGAGGTGCCCAGCAGCGCGTCGGGCTGACGGGCCAGACGAATGCGCATCTCCTGGTGGAAGCGGGATAAGGAAAACGCGCGCGGGGTCGGGTCGGCACCGACTTCATTGAGCGCAAGCTCGAGGTTGTGGCGAAAGAAAAGCGTGTCTTCAACGGACTTCGCCATCAGCGGCCCTGTGAGCTGCTGGAAGCGGGTCCTGAACAGCGCGGCGCTCTCGCGGCAATCTTCCGGCAGGTCGCCGGTAAGAATGCGCACGATCAGGCTGAGCGCGGCTTCCGACGTCTCCACGCTGGCAACCACGCGGTTGAGCAGCGCCACGTCCGGCGGGGTTAATCCTTCCCGGGTGCCATAGGTGCGGTAGACCGGAAACGCAATAAGCAGTTCGCGCAGCGCGTGGCCGATTTCCTCGTGCGGCAGCGCAACCTCATTCCGGCGTGCCAAATCCTCAGCAAGGTTTAGCAGCGTAGTGAATTCACCCTCAAAATTACGATCGGTCATCAGGCCTTTGGCATCCCGCAGTTCCGCGTGGCGATCGACCGTGATGCCCAGCGTCTCGTCGTGAATTTTCTCAAGACGCCCCAGGCTATCGTCGTCGACCAGCACTTCCGCCAGCGAGGCGATAAACTCGTAGCCGGTGGTACCGGATACCGGCCAGTCAGCGGGGAGCTGTTCCCCTTTGGCGAGAATCTTTTCGACCGTAATGTAGCAGTCGGGCCCGGTGGCCTGCCGCAGGCGCTGCAGATAGCCCAGCGGATCCGCCAGGCCGTCGACATGGTCAATGCGCAGACCATCCACCACGCCCGCGTGGACCAGCTCAAGGATCAGCCGGTGCGTGTCGTCGAAGACCGCATCATCTTCAACCCGAACGCCGACCAGTCCGGTGATCTCAAAGAAGCGCCGCCACGAGAGCTGCTTTGGTGCCTCCCGCCAGGACATCAGCCGCCAGCTTTGCGCGTTGTGCAGCTCGGCAATGCTCTTCTCCTCGCTGTACGTGCCGGGGTTGAGCGGATACTCGGCGTCGTAGTAAACCAGCGCGGCCTTTTTCGTGACAGGGTCACGTTTTAGCGTGATAGCTCCCTTCTCCAGCTCCGCCTCAAAGGTGTCGCCAAGAAACGGCAGCGTTAGCGGTCGCGACCCGTCGATATCGAAGTAGCGGAAATAGCGGCTCTGCTGGCCATATTCAATCACATCCCGCCACCATGCATTTTCCAGCGAGGTGGACATGTGATTGGGGACAATGTCCAGAATCAACCCCATACCGGCCTGTTTGAGCGCGGCGGTCATGCGGTCAAACCCGTCTCGCCCGCCGATGGCAGGGTCGATTTCATTCGGGTTGGTCACGTCATAGCCGTGGGTAGACCTCGTCGTGGCAGTGAACACGGGCGACGCGTAAAGGTGGCTGATGCCGAGGTCCTTCATATACGGCACCAGCGCCACAACGCGGTCGAAGGTCATGCCGTTACGGAACTGAATTCGGTACGTGGCGGAAGGGATCATAACGATGCTTCTCCATCAGCAAAGCGAACGACAATACCGTTCGGGGGTAAAACGTCGGTAACGTCTGGCGAGGCAAAACGCGTCTCCCCCGCCATAGCAGGCAGCGCGACGGGCTTAATGCCGATATTAAGCGCCAGTGAGAGCGTCCCCGACGGAAAGTGCCAGCACACCGCCACCATGCCGGGCGCGGTCTTGAGCACATGGCCCTCAACGGCACCGCCCGGATGCAGAAGCGGAACGATATAGCGATGGCGCAGCGTCAACAGATGGCGCGTATAGCGCAGCCACGTCTTGCCCTCGTCGGTGGCGACTTTATGCCAGTCGAGCTTTGAGCGGATAAACGTGTTCACGTCGTTCGGGTCCGGGACGGTTTCATCGTGCCCGGCATGGCCAGTAAACTCTTTCGCGCGCCCTTCCCGCACCGCCTTTGCCAGTTCGCCGTGAAAGTCGGTGAAGAACAGGAACGGATGCGTTTCCCCAAACTCCTCGCCCATAAACAGCAGCGGGATATGCGGGGAGAGCAGCAGCGCGGCAAGCAGCACCCGCGTCTTGTCGGCACCCGCGAGGGAGATAAGCCGCTCGCCCTGGGCGCGATTGCCGGTCTGATCGTGGTTTTGAATAAAATCGACGAAAAACTGCGGCGGCTGGGTGCGGCACTCCACCCCGCGAGATTCTCCGGTTTGCAGAGACACCTCGCCCTGGTAGACAAACCCTTCCGCCAGCGCCCGGGCGAACTTTTTCTCCGGCTCAAAGGCAAAATCCTGGTAGTAGGCGTGCGTCTCACCGGTGGCAAACACGTGGGCGGCGTTGTGGAAGTCATCGTTCCACTCGCCGGTAAACAACGGCGCGTTGCCCTGTTCATCGCGCGGATGCAGGAAAATCACGTTGCGGCTGTCTTCCGTGGTCAGGTGAACGTGACGGTGCGGAATGGCCTCGCGAATTTTTGCGGCAATCTCCTCGAGAATATGCGTATCCGAGCCGTCTTTAATCTGGTCGATGGCATCAAACCGCAGGCCGTCCAGCCGGTATTCCGTCAGCCAGAAGAGCGGCGCGTCGGTCATGTACTGTCTCACCGGCTCGCGCTCGTAGGCGATGCCGTTGCCCCACGGCGTCATCCGCTGAGCATCGAAAAACGCGGGCGACAGCAAAGGCAGATAGTTCCCCTCCGGGCCGAAGTGGTTAAGCACGATATCCAGCACCACGGAAAGCCCCAGCCCGTGCGCGGCATCAATAAACGCGTGGAAATCCTCCGGCGTACCGTAGGCAGAGTGAGGGGCATACAGCAGCACGCCGTCGTACCCCCAGCCGCGGGAACCGCCAAACTGAGAGACGGGCATCACTTCAAGCTGGGTAATCCCGAGCTCCGCCAGATACGGCAGCTTGTCGATGGCCGCCCGGAAGGTGCCCTCCGGGGTAAAGGTGCCGATGTGCAGTTCGTAAATGATTGTCTCTTCCCACGGCCGCCCTGCCCAGTCGCGGTTGAGCGGCTGGTAACGTCGGGGATCGATCACCACCGAGGGTCCGTTAACGTCGCCCTTTTGCGCCCGCGAGGCGGGATCGGGCACCGCCATGCCGTCCTGAAGAACAAACTGATATTCTGCACCGTGCGTGACGCCAGGGACGTCTGCCTGGAACCAGCCGCCGCCTGTTGCCGTCATCGGCACATCGGTGGCGGCAAGACGTAGCGTAAGTTCTTTCTTTCCTTCTGCCCAGACGCGAAAACGTACAACGTCATCGGAAATAAACTCAGCACCCCACTGCTTTTGAAATGTCCTGAATTCCATTCATTGTCCTCGAATGACCCACATTTTACGCGGAACGAAGTACAAGCTTAGTTCAGGATTAAAAGTGCGTGAGCTCAGCGGATTTAACCGCTTCGTCTATTCTTTATGAAATAACTCACTATCGGGAATACTATGCAGATTCGAAAAGGATTAAATACGGACCTCGTCCGTCTTGAATGTTGTGACTTTTCTTTCACCATTAGCCACATTGCGCGAGAGCCCTTTATCCATTGTGATTTGCATATTGAAGCCGTCGCCGAGCCGTGGATAAAAACCTACGAACTTGACATTCAAACGCTTGAAAACCATTGCGTTAATCCGGACGCCATATTTCTTGTGGCGGAAACGGATGATGGTGAATTAGCCGGATTTATTACCGCGTCAATCGGCTGGAATAAGTTTATTTCAGTGGATTATATTGCCGTTGATCGCACCAGACGCAGAACCGGCGCCGCGCAAAAATTAATGGCCGCCGCCCACGTCTGGGCCCGCAGCGTAAACGCGCCCGGATTACGGCTTGAAACACAAAATGTGAACGTCTCCGCCTGCCTGTTTTACCGTCACTACGGATTTACTCTGGGCGGGTACGACCGTTATCTCTACAACGCCTTGCCGGAAAAAGACGAGGTCGCCCTGTTCTGGTATTACATGCTGGTCTAGCGGAAACACATTGCCACATCGCGGTCATATTTCTGTCACTGAATTTCATTACGCTTTCGGGATTTTAACCAGGGTGTTGAGGAAAAAAGCGTGAATTCAATGGCTAAGGCATTACTGCTGGCATTACCTGTTATGAGTGCAGCGGCAACCGCGACGGCTGCCGGGCGCGACCTGTGTGAACCGAAAGCGTACGAAATGGCGCTGCGCTATCAGCAGAAATCGGCAGAGATTATGGCCCTTCAGCTGCAAACCTATCGGTTTGCCACCGAGCGTTTCAACGAGAAGTTAAAAGATCTGAAAACGCCCGAAAACTACGCCGTGGTGATGGACCTCGACGAAACGGTGCTGGATAACACCCCTCTGCTGGTGCGCGACGCGGAGCAGTGTCACGACTATACACAATGGGACACCTGGAGCGACTGGGAGAAGCAGGGAAAACCCGGCTTAATCCCGGGAGCAAAAGCGTTTCTTGACCATGTGAATCAGAGCAAGGTCCGGATCTACTATGTCTCGGATCGTATGCATGAAAATAAAGCCGACACGCTGAAGACGTTAAACGCTCTCGGCCTGCCGCAGGTGTCTGACGAAAGCGTGCTGCTGGATACGGTCAGCAAGGAAGAGCGCCGCCAGAGCATCCTCAAAAAGCAGCAGATCGTGATGCTGTTCGGCGACAGCCTGCCGGACTTCGCCGTGCAGTTTAAAAACAAAAAGCCGAGCGAGCAGCAGCGTGAGCTGGTTGAAGCCAGCGCCGAACACTTCGGCAACGACTGGATTGTGCTGCCTAATGCCGCTTATGGCGCCTGGTCCAAAGCCACGCTCGATAGCTGGAACGCACCGCTGAAAAAATAAGGTCTTACGGGCCGGAAAAGGCATTGCCCGCCTTCCCGGCCCTTCGATTGACTATCCATCCCGTTTATAGGTCCTATCATTTCTGGGCAGGTTCTTATAATTTTACGGAGCAGTAAGATGAGCACTTTCAAAGGAGACTCGTATGCTTACCGTGAAAAAACTTGCTCTTTCCACGCTGATTTCCAGTTCACTGCTTTTCTACCCTGCGCTCCAGGCCTCGGCAGAGACGCCCCAGCACGTCGTTAAACAACCGGCGGGCGGATACAGCGTTCAGGTTGGGGACGTTCTGGTCACCTCGTTTACCGACGGGACCGTCGCGCAGGATCTGCACAAGCTACTGCGCCGGACTACGCCGCAAAACATTGATGCGCTGCTCGCGAAAAACGTCCAGACCAACCCGGCTGAGGTCTCCATCAACGCATTCCTGATTGCGATACCCGGACATAAAATCCTGGTGGATACCGGCTCTGGCCAACTCTTTGGTCCTGATACCGGCGGACGTCTGGTTGAAAGCCTCGCCACGCAGGGGATAAAACCCGAGGACATCACTGAAGTCCTGCTGACTCACGCTCACTCCGATCATGCCGGTGGCCTGGTGAAAGATGGCAAGGTGGTGTTCAGCAACGCGCGCGTTTTCGTTGGCAAACCGGATATCGACTTTTTCTTTAACGACGACAATCAGAAGAAAACCGGCTACGGCAAGAACTACTTTGACGTCGCGCAGAAGACCTTGAAGCCCTATCTTGACGCGGGGAAAGTGGTGCCGTTTAGCGGCACATCGGAGATTCTCCCGGGTCTGACCGGCACGGTTCATCCCGGCCATACGCCGGGTTCAGCCTTCTACACGCTAACGAGTAAAGGCGAGAAGATCACCTTTGTCGGCGACATCATTCATGCCGCGGCGGTTCAGTTCCCGCAGCCTGCGGTGACCATCACCTACGATGAAGATCAGAACAAAGCGGCAAGCGTACGCGAGCATGCGTTCGCTGACTTTGTGAAAAACAAGGACCTGGTTGCCGCCCCGCACCTGCCTTTCCCGGGCATCGGCTATGTGACGAAAGGCGAGAAAGGCGGTTATGCCTGGGTCCCTGTCACCTATACCAACCGGGACGCCAGCGGCGCGAAATAGAGCGATGACGCGGATATCTGACATGGACATAGCCCTGCTCCTGACGCTGGACGCCCTGCTTCAGGACAGGAACATCACCCATGCGGCCGCTCGTCTGGGCATCAGCCAACCCGCGCTGTCTGCCCGTCTCGCCCGTCTGCGCACGCTGTTTGGCGAACCGCTGTTCATTCCCTCCCCGCATGGACGCGGGGTGCTTCCCACGCCGCGAGCGGAAGCGCTCAAGCCGCAGGTGGCGAACGTACTGCGCGGCATCAGCGCGCTGTTTGCCCCCACGGCATTTGATGCGCAAACCAGCAGCCGCACCTTTGTTATCGCGCTGCATGAGAACCCGGCGCTGATGCTCGGCACCGGGCTGCTTAACCAGGTGGGAACCGACGCACCCGGCATCCGCCTGCGCTTCGCCCTGCCGGAGATGGCTGACCTGCCGCAGCAGCTGGAAAACGGGGATGTGGATATCTACATCGGCGTGAGCGCGGGCGCCCATGACGGGTGGGTAAGGCGCAAACTCCTCGACGACGCGTTTGCCACCGCCCAGCGTAAAGGCCATCCGCGCGGAACAGGTCCGTTAGATCTGGAAAGCTACTGCGCGCTTTCCCATCTGGTGGTGTCGTCGGCAGGGGATCCGTTTACCGGCTTTGTCGACCAAACTCTTGCCGGGCTGGGCTATCAGCGACACGTCGCCATGTCCACCCAGAGCTACGCCATGGCGCCGCCGCTGGTTGCCGGTACCGACCTGGTGTGCACCCTGCCGGAACGGATGCTGCGACGGTTCGCCAGCACGCTGGATATTTTTCCACCGCCGCTGCCGCTCCAGCCGATTACCATCAACATGTACTGGCACCCGAAAAACAGCCAGGATCCGGCGAATGCCTGGCTGCGCGAGCAGCTGCTGCGGGCCGCCGGACGTCAGGTGTGATCGAGGGTAACCAGAAACTTTTTAAGCACTTCTGAGCGTATAATCCGGTGGCAAACCAGGGTAAGTTCGCTCTCCCGCAGCCGATCAAGGATGTCCACGTAGACGACGTCCTCGACGCTCACCGCCTTTGCCGACGCGGGCAGCAGCGCCAGACCAAACCCTGCCGAAACCAGGCTTATCACCGTGGGCACGTCAGTCGCATTTTGCACCACGTCCGGCTGAAAGCCCGCCCCGCTGCAGGCGTCATAGAAATACTGCTCCAGCCCCATTCCCTCCGGGTCGCGCAGGGAGATCCATTTTTCGTCTTTCACCGACGAAAGCGTCAGCGCGGCGGACCCGGCCAGCGGATGCTGACGATAGAGCGCCAGCACCGTTTTCTCCGAGGCGAACGGCCGGCTTTGCAGATCGTCCGGCAGCGACGGCAGCGGCGCGCGGATGATGGCCACATCCAGCTGGTTGCTCTGCACGGCGGCGTAGAGCGTCTGCACGTTTCCCGTCATCAGCGACATGGTAATGGCCGGCCAGCGGCTATGCATCTGGCGCAGCGCGGCGGGCAGCCTGCCGTCGAACATCGCGCTCGACACGCACCCGAGGTTTAACACGCCCTGCTCGCCCCTTGCCGTCTGTCTGGCGTCCAGCACCGCCTGCTCGGTTAACGAGATGGCAAGCCTGGCTTTTACCAGGAACGCTTCGCCCGCGGGCGTCAGGGTTAAGCGGCGATTCGCCCGGCTGAAAAGCGTGACGCCTAAACGTTCTTCCAGCGCCTTTATCTGCTGGCTTAGCGCCGGTTGCGCCATGTTCAGACGCTCGGCGGCCCGGTGCATATGGAGCTCTTCGGCCACGACGATGAAGTGGCGCATCTGACGAAACTGCACGAGACGACTTCCTGAATTGATATGAATTTACTTATCAATTTAACAGTAATGATGCAATTGATGCTATTGGTCATTGCCATAAAAATGGAGGTATTCAACCGAGGGAGGAAAATATGGAACATAAGATTAACGATCTCCGCAGCGCCATCGCCTTACTGCACCGCCACGAAGGGCAGTATATCGAAACCGATCATCCGGTCGATCCCAATGCCGAGCTGGCGGGCGTCTATCGCCATATCGGCGCGGGTGGCACGGTCAAACGTCCAACCCGTACGGGCCCGGCCATGATGTTCAACAGCATTAAGGGCTATCCGCACTCCCGCATCCTGGTGGGCATGCACGCCAGCCGCGAGCGCGCGGCGCTCCTTCTGGGCTGCGAGCCCTCTGAACTGGCAAAACACGTCGGCCAGGCAGTCAAAAAACCGGTTGCGCCGGTTGTCGTCCCGGCCTCGCAGGCCCCCTGTCAGGAGCAGGTCTTCTACGCTGACGATCCTGACTTCGACCTTCGCAAGCTGCTTCCGGCCCCAACCAACACGCCGATTGATGCGGGTCCGTTCTTCTGTCTGGGGCTGGTGCTGGCAAGCGATCCGGAAGACAGCTCGCTGACGGATGTCACCATTCACCGCCTCTGCGTGCAGGAGCGCGACGAGCTTTCCATGTTCCTTGCCGCCGGGCGCCATATCGAAGTGTTCCGCAAAAAGGCGGAAGATGCCGGAAAGCCGCTGCCGGTGACGATCAACATGGGTCTCGACCCCGCCATCTATATCGGCGCGTGCTTTGAGGCCCCAACCACGCCGTTTGGCTATAACGAGTTGGGCGTCGCTGGGGCGCTACGCCAGCAGCCGGTTGAGCTGGTGCAGGGCGTGGCGGTCAAAGAGAAAGCCATCGCGCGGGCGGAGATCATCATCGAAGGTGAACTGCTTCCGGGCGTGCGCGTGAGAGAGGATCAGCACACCAACACCGGCCACGCGATGCCGGAGTTCCCGGGCTACTGCGGCGAGGCGAATCCCTCCCTGCCGGTGATCAAAGTGAAAGCCGTGACCATGCGAAACCACGCTATCCTGCAGACGCTGGTGGGACCGGGAGAAGAACATACCACGCTGGCCGGACTGCCGACCGAGGCCAGCATCCGTAATGCGGTTGAAGAGGCTATTCCGGGATTCCTGCAAAACGTCTATGCCCATACCGCGGGCGGCGGTAAGTTCCTCGGGATACTGCAGGTGAAAAAACGCCAGCCGTCAGACGAAGGACGCCAGGGCCAGGCGGCACTCATCGCCTTAGCCACCTATTCGGAGCTGAAGAACATTATTCTGGTCGACGAAGACGTGGATATTTTCGACAGCGACGACATCCTGTGGGCGATGACGACGCGCATGCAGGGCGATGTCAGCATCACCAATATTCCGGGGATCCGCGGCCACCAGCTCGATCCGTCCCAGTCGCCGGATTACAGCACCTCGATTCGCGGCAACGGCATTTCCTGCAAGACGATCTTCGACTGCACGGTGCCGTGGGCACTGAAGGACCGCTTCGAGCGCGCGCCGTTTATGGAGGTGGATCCACGTCCATGGGCGCCGACACTGTTTGCTGACAACACGAAATAAAATCACGCGCGTATGACCTGCGGGTCATACGCTGATTTTCTTCTCAAGCGTGGCGATATTTTCACCCGCCACGCGTTCCACAGTGAAACGATCGACGCTCAGCAAAATGAGCATCAGCCCCCTGCCGCTCTCCAGCAGCGGCGACATTTCGCAGAAGCGGTCTCGCCTGGCGGCCTCAAGCCGCTCCTGCGGGAACGCGTCACCCGCGTCGCTAAAAACAACGCAGACGTCATTGCCGCGGACATCGAACTGGACGCGAAAGACGCGCGAGTTATCCTCGTGAAGCGCGTAGCGGATGATGTTCGTCGCCACTTCACAGGCGGCGAGATCGAAGGCGAAACGCCACTCATCATCTACGGGAAGCGCGCTCAACCTGTCGCCAAGCCAGCCGGACAGCGGCGTCAGGGACGCGATCGCCGCCGGAAATTCAGCCTGTTCCGGCCTCTGCATCTACTGCCCCAGTTGCGCAAGCGCGCTATGTTTATCCGGATAGATGCGGAAGATGCGATCCATTCGGGTCAGGGTGAACATGTTCATGATCCCGGGGTTCAGGGCGCACAGCGCCATTTCGCCTTTTCCGTTCATCAGCTTGAACAACGACACCAGCATCCCCAGCCCGCTGCTGTCGATAAAATCCACTTTGCTAAAGTCGACGATTAAGGCTTTACGATCGCTGCCAATTTCCTCCGTCACGGACGCTTTAAACGTCGCGGCAACGGAGGCATCCAGCCGCCGGACTGCGGGCGTGAGAATGTTGGCATGCGGTAGTCGCTCGGTGTTAATAATCATTCTGTTCTCCCTGACGTTCAATCACGAGCAGTGACACGTCGTCGGTTAAGGCGATCGGTTCATCACGATTTGCATTGCGCCAGCCAGTCAGGTGGTCACCAAACCGCGGCAGGAGCTGGTCAACCGGGAGCCGGGCATGCTCATGAAGCCAGCGTTCGAGACGCTGCGGGCCAAACTGCTCGCCGCTGACGTTCTCGCACTCCGTAATACCGTCACTGAATAAGCATAAGCGATCCCCCGGATTGAGGGAAAACGCGACGTCCTCCCAGCTCAGGTCTGGGATCAGGCCGACCGGCGGGCCGCCATCGCCCACGGACGTGACAGCGCTGTCTGCGTTCACAATGACGGGAGTAGGATGCCCTGCCTGGCACAACAATCCCTGCCCGCTTTCTGGATCGATCACGCCGTAAATGAGCGTGAAATAACTGGTGATGTCGCTCTCTTCACTGCAAAAGCGGCTGTTCAACATCCTGACGACCTCCGCGGGTGACTGAATGCCGCCCTCATCGGTAAACAGGAAGCGGTCCACCACCCGGCCATGTAAAAACTGGCGAGCCACCGCGAGGGACATCATCGCGGCCCCCACGCCGTGACCCGAGACATCAACGCAATAGAATCCCAGATGGGAATCCAGCGGAAAGATATTGAACACATCGCCCGAGACCCAGGCTGACGGTAAGAAAAGCCAGTCGGAGAAGTAGTCGCCGTAGCGTAAGCGGTGTGAAGGCAGCACCGAGTGCTGAACACGTGCCGCCAGTTCAAGATCTTTTTCAATCTGATGCAAGGCTTCACTCAGGCGTTTGTTGTGCGCCGCGAGGGTCGCTTCCAGCGTCAAAATACGGACCCCGGCGTGAAGCCGCGCCCGGAGTTCAGCCTGTTCAACGGGCTTACTCAAAAAATCATCCGCCCCGGCATCAAACCCCTGCGTCACGTCACCGGCATTCTCGCGGGCCGTCAACAGGATGATATACACGTAGCGGCCAAACTGACGGTTGCGGATGGTCTGACACAGCGTCAGCCCGTCCATTTCCGGCATTTCCCAGTCGCTTATCACCATGCTGATCGGCTGACTGGACAAGATTTCCAGCGCAGCAACACCATTTTCCGCCTCGCTCACGACATACCCCCACTGGGTGAGCATCCGGGAGAGTAACCGACGATAAATCAGCGAATCTTCAACGATTAACACGTGCAGCGCCGACATGTATCCCTCCTATAGCGGTAAGAACCAGATGAGGCTCACGGTCCCTTCCCTGAATTTTGCGTTACCGTTGCCGTGCCCCGGATAGCGCGTCCCCGCATAGTTAGCATACTGAACAGAGAACGATCCCGGCGTATAGCCCGCGTAGCCAAAGCTGTAGCTGTAATCGCCGTTCCAGGGCTGCTGCTGGCTGCTGTCCGGGAACCAGAATGCCGTCGCACGAACGAAGAAATGTTGTTTAAAGGTGTAGCCGCAGCCGCCGAGCATGACGTTTTTATTTTTGCGGATGTCATCGCTGCTGAGGTCGTAGTAGCGCGGCACCCAGCTGTACCCGACCTGGCAAATGATGGAATCCCCTTTATTAATCAGGAGCGTGTTTTCAACCGGTTTCGGTAGCGAAAACTTGTAGGCCAGCGTGAAGGCGCCCTGTTCGAAATAGGTATGTCTCCGGCTGCCTGACGTCCAAAAGTGGTTTTCACCGTAGTTACCGTAAACCAGGCTGAACGTATTGGCATGCCAGTCGTCATAGCCGAAGCTGTAGCGAAAATCGGCGGTATAGCGGGTGGTATCTCTGACCGGCAATCGGGAGGTAATGTTGGCAAACCAGAAGCTGTACGGGGAATACTGCAGACTAAGGTTGAGCGTCTGGTTAATTTTTTTCTCCTGCGCGGCGCTGTCAGAGCTATTAGGCACGCTCACCAGCTGCTCTTTCAGCCCCGAACTGAAGCTCAGAGCCCCAGAAAATTTCTTGTCATTTCCCGAGAACAAACGCCCCCACCGGCTGGTAAAAACGCCTGCCTGAACGGGTTCACCGTTCTTATCGCGCAGGGTTTCTTTATCACTATTTTGTGCCGCCTCTGCGGCGGGGATCGCGGCGAGCAGCACGCCCGCCAGAAGCCATTTTTCGCGCATAACCGCCATCCTTAGTTAGGTATCCAGCGTGCGCCGACGTCGTATTTTGCCATCAGCCACAAAATACCCAGTGCCGCCGCATGCACTAACGTGTTCTCTATCCAGGCGTGACGCCATAAGTCGAAGGTGATGAACTGGCTCACCAGCAGCACCACGTACACATGCAAAATAAAGGTATAGAGCGAGTGCTGGCCTAGCGGGATCAGGAACCATCCCAGCAGGCGGTTGAGCGGCGTCCAGCAATACGTCAGCACCAGGTAGACGGTAACCATCAGGGCGATATCGTTTAGCACCCTCACCGGGCCCAGCCCGTTCTTCGCCGCCCAGGTGTGATAAAACGTATTGAAGCTGTCAGGCGGGATGACGTGCATGAGTAGCGCGGGCGGCATAAACGGGTTGGTATGGTTCTGGGCAACAAACCCCAGCACCAGCGACACCATGACCAGCGCCACTACCACCCCTTTCCCCGGAGGCGTCCGGGCGAAAGAGAGCAGTTCGGCTTTATACCAGCCGCTGGCCATCCCCAGCACAAAGATGAACTGCCAGGCCAGCAGCGGGAAGGCAAATTCGAACTCCGATGGCGTCAGTCGAAGCGGCCACCGCTGCCACAGGCTGTACACCAGCAGCGACAGCCCCAGCAGCCACCAGACTTTCCCTTTCTGCAGCATCCCCAAAAATAGCGGGCTGAGTAGCAGCAAGAAGATATACAGCCCCAGAATCTGCGTCTGATGGGGGCCGATCTGCAAATAGAGAATAATGTTGAACCAGGTCTCTTTAATTTGCGGCGTAACAGGATAAAGCGACCAGCTTTGCCCCGAAAAACGGTCGGTAAAATGGGTGACCTCGAAAACATTAATATGTGGGATATAGGCCAGGAGAATAAATGACACTATGATAATGATATTTACACGATATATTTTCCACGCCCTGAGATAAAGCCCCCAGGACACCGTGAGTAAAACCACTTTTTGCAGACGCGCGCGATTCAGCATTCCCAGCATAAACCCCGAGAGAATGACAAAGCCTTCTGCACCGGTTGTTAACCCAAAACGCTCCCAGGAGAATATATTAAATACCGACATGACCTCCGTATGCGCCACGACCATCATGACGAGGGCTATGCCGCGCATAAAGTCAATTCTCAGGTCCCGTGCACCTGCTACGGCATAACGCCATGCTGTTGATTTAGCGTCATCTTCTTGCGCTACCGACGGCGCAACATGGCTCATAGGGTGTCCTTTGCCTGAAAACGAAAATTAAGGTCTAAATAAAGTAGATAGTCTAAAGGAATAGTAACTGCAATTTATCACCGGCAGATGAAAAACATTAAGCAGAATTAAATCCAAATTAATCACTGCTACATATTAATAAAAACGACGCTGGACACTTTTATTCGGCGTTCTACACTTATCTTAAATCTTGTTTAATCGCTATTTTCTTTCGCTTTTGGGCAACTGTCTGCGCAGCAGAATGGGTCTGCATTTTCACGGAATCAGGAACGCCGGAACTATGGATTTTTATTTTTCCCGTTTTGAACATCGTCGTCCTCCGGAGCCGTTAACAACACCGCGTTGGGTAATGATGACCTGGCAGGTGTTAGCGGTCGCGGCGCTTATTCTGGGTGCCAATTATATTTACTGGCGCTGGACCGCCTCCCTGAATACTGACGCATTATGGTATGCCATTCCGCTGGTCCTCGCCGAAACCCTGGCGTGGATTGGCACCGTGCTGTTTACCATCAATTTGTGGAAAGAACAGGATCCTCCTCAGAGTCCGCCGCCCGGCGAAATTAACGAATGTCTGTCGCCTGAGGAGGCCGTAGAACCTCGTCCTGTAAAAGTGGATTTGTTCATTGCCACCTACTCGGAAGACACCGAGCTGGTCAGGCTATCCATTCGCGATGCCCTGAAGATGGCGTACCCGTTCCCGATTGACTACCGCATCCACGTGCTTGATGACGGCCGCCGCCCGGATATGAAAGCCGTCTGTGAAGAGGAAGGCGTTAACTATATTACTCGCCAGACCAACATCGGCTTTAAGGCCGGCAACCTGCGCAACGGCCTTGAGCAAACCGACGGCGATTTTATTGTTATCTGCGACGCCGATACCCGCGTATTTCCCACCCTGCTCAGCCATACGCTCGGCTATTTCCGCGACCCGGACGTGGCCTGGGTGCAGACGCCGCAGTGGTTCTTCGACCTTCCGGAAGGAGAAAACCTGTCGCGCTGGGGCCAGCGAAAAGCCGGAAAAGTGGGCTACGGTCTGGGCTGGCTGATTCAAAAGTGTGTTGGCCCGGTCACGATAGGCCGCGACCCGTTTTTTAACGATCCGCGCATGTTCTATGACGTGATCCTGCGGCGGCGCAACTGGGCGAACGCGGCTTTCTGCTGCGGTGCGGCGTCCATTCACCGTCGTGAGGCGGTCATGCAGGCCGCGCTGAGAAGCTATGTCTGGTCCGTTGAAGAGGAGATCCATCGACATACCCGCGACATCCGCGATGACGAAACGCGGGACGCGCTGCAGAATGCAATGCGTCCGCACGTGGCGTTTGACACCGAGCTCACCCCCTACAAATTCCACGTCTCGGAAGATATTTACACCTCGGTGCTGCTGCACGGTGACGCCGCACGACGCTGGCGCTCGGTTATGCATCCGCGGGTTGAGTCGAAGATGCTCTCTCCGCAGGATATGCTGACCTGGATGATCCAGCGTTTTAAGTACGCCGCCGGTTCGCTGGATATTTTGTTTCATGACAACATCTTCAGCCGTCGCCGCTTCAGGCTTTCCCTCCCCCAGACGCTGATGTATGCCACCACCTTCTGGTCGTACATGGCCTGCGTGTGGAACACGGTGTTTTTGATTTCGCCTATTATCTATCTGTTTACCGGCATTCCGCCGGTGTCCGCCTGGTCGACGCCGTTCTATCTGCATTTTCTCCCGTTTTTTATTTTCTCTGAACTGGCCTTTATGTTTGGTACCTGGGGGATCTCGGCCTGGGACGGCAGGGCCTCTTACCTCTCCTTCTTTTCCATGAACCTGCGCGCGCTCAATACGGTGCTGCGGGGCGAGCAGATTAAATTTCACGTCACGCCAAAAGAGCGGCAGACGGGCCGTTTTCTCTACCTGGTGAAGCCGCAGATTGCCATCGTGGTACTGACCCTCGCAGGGCTTATCTGGGGCGGTATCCAGGTGGCGCGTGGACAGGTGGACGACCCCTCCGGCTACGTCATCAATATTTTCTGGGGAGGGGTGAACATCGCCGCCATGCTGCCGCTGATTTTCGCGGCCATGTGGACGCCCGCTGAAGAGGATGAGGTCACCCAATGAGGATACGTGATGCCCTGCTGCCCGCGCGCAGCTACCTCACCATTTTGCTCGGCTTCCTGATCGGCTTTGCCATTGTGGTCTGGGTGGAGAAACAGATGCCCACGCGCGTGGAAAGCAGCGGCGGCATCGCGCTCAGTAAAGACTTCCCGCCGCTGCCGGCGAAACGCGCGCTGACCTATGACGAAGCCATCTGGGCGCGGGTCGCCTGGCAATACTACGTGAATAATACCCAGCCAAACGGCCTGGCGAACGCCAGCGACGGTGAGCCGTGGCTGAGCCTCTGGAGCGTAGGGAGCTACCTGTTTGCGACCGCTGCCGCAGAGCAGCTCAATATTATTTCCGCCGATGAATTCGACGAGAGGGTCGGCACGGCCCTGTTCACGCTGGGGCAGTTACCGCTCAACAAGCAAGGCCTCCCTGCCGCGTATTACCATGCGGACACCCTGAAGATCCTCGGCAAACCCGACGCCTCGGCAATTGGGCTGAGCCGCCTGCTGACGGCGCTTCAGACCCTCCTGTGGCGTTATCCTCAGCACGCGGCGGCTATCCACGATCTGTTTAGCCTCTGGAACACCGGCGCACTGATTGAAAATAACGTTCAAAGTCAGGCGGCCGTTCCACTCCATCACTGGACGCTGACTGATGACGAACAGCGGGACAGCTTTGGCTACCGTCTCTATGCCAGCCATACGCTGCGCCTGATTGACAGCGCGGCAGGCCTCGCGGTGACCAACCCCCCTGAAGGGCAAAAGATGATCGATCTGGATGGCGTGATGGTGCCCGATGAGGGACTACGCACGCCATGGGGCAAGCAAACCTCCCTGATCAGTCTCCCCTATCTGTTAACCGGTCTTGAGCTGGGCTTTGATGCGCAGAGCGCTGAAATCGCGTGGCGGATTATGCAGATCCAGCAGCGGCGCCATAGCCTGCGCAGCCCAAAACCGCCGGTCAGCACGGATTATGCCGAACCGGCGCCGGATTACGTCAACGATCTGCCGGACAGGCAGCCGGTTCAGGCGCGCAACCTGCGCGACGAGGTGCCAGAGAAAGTGGCGATTACCTCCACCCGCACCGCGTTTGCCTGGTACGCCCTGTTCCGCAACAGCTGGAGCGAAGCGCTGCGCCAGCAGGTTCTGGCCCTTCAGGTGCCGGGTAAAGGCTGGCAGCGCGGGTTAAATCTCAACAACAGCGTCAATGCCGTCGTGGACGCCGATACCAATGCCATTGTGCTGGAAAGTCTGTCTTACATCGCGCATGGTCAGATGCTCTGTCTGGCCTGCCTCTACACTTCCCCCTCAGCAGGAGCAACGCCATGAAGCCACGATCCCCGATCCTTTTCCACCTGCTCACGGGAATAACGATCTGCTGGCTGGCCTTATCGACCGTGCGTGCGGATACCGAGCTGCCTGCATCAGGTTACTCCCCGCGCAGCGGCGAGCTGACCGCCCGGGAGATGACCATCGCGAAAAACGCCTGGCAGTATTTCGTCTCCAACTATCAGCCCACGACGGGCCTGGTGAATGCGGTCAACAAATATCCCTCCACCACCATGTGGGACAGCGCCTCCTATCTGGCCGCCCTGACGGCGGCGCGCGAGCTGGGGATCATTGATAAAGCGGAATTTGACCGCCGGATGCTGAAGTTTCTCGCCACGTTAAACACCCTGGTACTGTTCCGCAACGAGCTGCCCAACAAGGCCTATAACACCATCAGCGGCCAGAAGGTGGACTACACCAACAAGCCCGGCGAAATTGGCTTCTCGGCGCTGGATATCGGGCGAATGCTGGTCTGGCTGAAAATCATCAAAGAACGTTACCCGGAATACGGCAACAGTATTGATAACGTGGTGCTCGGCTGGGATTTCAGCCATGCGATCGACCCCTGCGGCACGCTGTATGGGGCCTATCTGGAGAACGGCCAGCCGAAATATGTTCAGGAAGGTCGGCTGGGCTATGAAGAGTACGGCGCGGCCGGTTTCCAGCTGTGGGGGTTTAATACCTGTAAAGCCAGCCGTCCGCAGCCTTACGAGCTGGCCGAAATCTACTGCGTGCTGGTCCCGTACGATACGCGCGATCCGCGCAACACGTCGCAGCATAACTACGTGGTGACGGAATCCTACCTGCTCTACGGGCTGGAGTTCGGCTTTGATAAACCGACCGACCGGGATAACGCCCCGCGCGACTACTCCCTGACGTGGATGAAAAACTTTGCTGACCGCGTTTATCAGGCTCAGGAGAACCGCTATACCATTACTGGCGTCCTCACCGCGCGCTCCGAGCACCAGCTCGATAAGGCGCCTTACTTCGTCTATGACACCGTCTTCAGCGACGGATACAACTGGAACACGATTACCGATAAGGGCCAGTTCGTCCCTAACGCTGCCGCGATATCGCTGAAGGCGGCGCTGGGCATGTGGGTGCTGTGGAACTCCCCTTATACCGACCGCCTGCTCAACACCATTGAGAATGCCAACGAAGAGGGAAAAGGCTACTACGAAGGGCTGTATGAAAACGGTGACGGCCCGATCAAAGAATTCACCGCCAACAATAACGGCATCATGCTGGAGGCCCTGTTGTTCAAAAAAGAGGGAAAACTGCTGGCCTTCAACACCGACAACCCGAAGAGCAAGGATTTTGCGCCGTCGCTGTGGGATCAAAAGCTGCTCGATCAGTTTGAAGAGAACAACGCGCTGCGCAGTCGCCCGTTCCTGACCAGCACACCGGCCGTAAAAAGCTGGTGCGACCGGACCGGCGTCACGCAGCGTACCAAACCCGCCTGTCAGGCCTGTCAGTGCGCGTCATGCAGCGCGGACGAGCCCGTTAAACTGCCTCCGGTGACTGCGCAATGCTTAAAACCTTAGCCAGAGGGCTCGCGGGATTACTCCTCGCAGGCGCGATCATCTTTGCCCTGTTTGGCCATCAGGGCGCAGGCTGGCGCTGGCTCATCCACGGTGGCTGGCACTCCAGCGCGCGTATTGCCGCCCTGACGCCGGAGGAGCAGACGTGGGCGGCGATCGCCTGGCGCTATTTCGTCAATAATACCCAGCCGCAAACGGGCCTGGTCAACGGGAGCGACAAACAGCCTCGCGTCACGCTCTGGCAAATGGGCGATACGCTTATCGCCCTGCTGGCGGCAAAAGAGCTGGGGCTAATTGATGATGCCGAGTATGACGCTCGCTTAACCCGTATCATGGGCACCCTTAACCGCCTGATGCTGACCGATGCCCGGACGCCGGGCCGACTCTATTCCAGCCAGACGGCGACGCCCGTCGATTTTAGCGGCAAGCCCAGCAAAAACGGCTGGTCTGCGCGCGATATGGCGCGTCTGATGCTCGCCCTGCGCCTCACCGCAGAACGGGAACCGCAGTACAGCGAATACCTCGATAAAATCATCCTGCGCTGGAATTTCTGCCCGGTCATCGACGGCGAAGGTGAACTGTGGTCATCTTCCCTGCAAAACGGTCAGCCGGTGGTGCGCGAGGAGCTGCGCCTGGGCGAGAGCGAATATGCCGCAACGGCGTTTCAGCTTTGGGGGTTTTCCCCGGAGAAAGCGTTTACGCCCCCGGCGCACCACGTCATCATCGCCCAGCGGCGTCTGGCCGTTGATGCCAGGGATCCACGCACCACGTGGCAGCCCTCCCTGATTACCACCCTTCCCTATATGCTGCCGGGCCTGGAGTTTGGCTGGGAGCCCGAAGGCGTTGCGGCCGATCGGCAAAAGTACCTGCGCAAGCAGGCCGAAAACGTCTGGCTGAGCCAGAAGAGCCGCTGGGAGACCGATAAAATCCTGACGGCCAGGGCAGATTTCTCGCTCTCTCAGGCACCCTGGCATATCCAGGATACGGTCTGGGGAAATGGCTATGCCTGGAACTCTGTCGGCGACGATGGCCGGGACTACACCCGTTTCGCACAGGTATCGACCAAGGCGGTTTTTGCCCTGTGGGCTCTTTGGGACACTCCGTACACCGACGTGCTGATGACGGTCACAAAACACCTTAACGATCCGCAGAAAGGCTGGTACGAAGGCCGTCAGGAAGCCACGGGCGATACCAACGCTGCCTTAACCCTCTCAACCAATGCCACGGTTCTGGAAGCCCTTTTCTTTAAACACAACGCCGGGCCGCTGTTTGATGTGCGTCGGTCGAAGAAAGAGAGCTATTTTTCACGCCGTCTGGCAGAGGAATACACGCCTGTCGGCCACTGTCTGCCGGGCGAAAGCACCATAAGGAGGACGCCGTGAAGTTTTATCGCGATCTGTTTGAATCCAGCCTGAACCGCGTCTTTCCGAATAATGAAAAAACCGCGTTTTTTCAGACGTTCTATGACGCCTTCGTCCATATGTCACCCGAAACGGAAGCGCATTTTTCTCGTCTTCCGGATCGTGAAGGTCAGCAGACCCTGTTTAAAAGTTTCTTCGCCATGCTTGCGGTAGACGGCGCGTTAATCGTGCCTGATTTTCTCGAGCGCCTGGCGCGGGAGCAAAGCGACGACGGCCTCCACCTCCCCCCGCGATTCTTTGCCCTGTGGCGCGAAGCGATGTTGAACGCGGTGAGCGAGCGCGATCCGCAGTGCGACGATGAGATCCTGACGGCCTGGGCCATGGCGATCGCGCCCGGGCTGGAATACCTGCGCCGACAGGCAGAACTGCACTACCGCGCGTAGGGAGGATCACGATGAGTTCGTTCACGTACGATCTTAACGCACTGCCGGCCGCCGTCATGATTTATGACCGCGAGGAACGCCTTCAGGCCTGGAATCACAACGTGGCCCTGTTTTATCCGGTCATAACCCCGTGGCTGAAGGTGGGGACGACACTTGAGGCGCTGGCGGAACGCTTTATCGATGCCGTTTACAACGTCGACCCCGGCCTGCGCCAGACGCTGCGCGAGTCGATCGTGCGCAACTGTCGGCAGGATAAACATTGCGAAGTGCGGCAGGCGGGCCAGCGGCGGATCTTCGTCCAGCACCAGCGGCTTGCGGACGGCGGCATTGTCAGCCTGCACAGCGATATCACGGAGCTGGATGAAGCGCAGCGCGCGCGCCATCAGCTGCATGACGACTTTCTGCTGACGGCGGAATCCATCCATATCGGGATCTGGGACTGGCAGGTTTCTGGCGACACGCTCCAGGTGAATGACACCCTGCTTGCCATGCTGGGCCAGTCGCGCACACAGTGGCGATATCCGGTACGTTTTCTCCTCAATCAGGTCCACGAGGACGATCGCGCAGCGCTACGCAAGGCGCTGCACGCTTCGAAGCAGGATCACCGTCCGGTCTTTGAATGTGAAATTCGCGTGCATCACCCTACCGAAGGACTGCGCTGGATGCTGCTCTCCGGCCAGGTGGTCACCCTCTCCATTGAGGGAAACGCCGAGCGCGTGATTGGCACGCTGCAGGATATTACGCGGCGCAAAGAGGCTGAAATTCAGGCGTTCGCCTCGGCCATTGAGGCACAAAAAGCCAATGAGGCAAAAAGCGCGTTCCTGGCGAATATGAGCCATGAAATTCGCACCCCGATGAACGGCATTATTGGCATGACCCAGCTGTGCCTGGATACGTCTCTCAGTGCCGATCAGCGCGATTATCTGACCCTGGTGATGAGCTCTGCCCAGTCTCTGCTGCATATCATCAACGACATTCTCGATTTTTCCCGAATTGAAGCCGGCAAAGTGGAGCTGGAGGCGGACCCCGTGCCTGTCCGCCCCTTTATTCAGTCGCTTATTCGCCCGCACATGCCGGGGGCGAGCGAAAAAGGCATTGAGCTGCTGGTTGATATTGCGCCCGACGTCCCCGACGTGCTGCTGGTCGACGGCGCGCGTCTGCGCCAGATCCTGACTAATTTGCTGGGTAACGCGCTGAAGTTTACCCATCAGGGAGAAGTGATTCTGGTTGTTGAGCCAGACGATAGCGCGGACAGATGGCGTTTTCGCGTGCGCGACAGCGGCATTGGCATACCGGCAGATAAGCAGAAGGCTATTTTTGAAGCCTTCAGCCAGGCGGACAACTCAACCACCCGCCGCTATGGCGGTACGGGGCTCGGGCTAACCATCTCGGCAAGACTGGTTGCGGCGATGGGGGGCGAATTAACGGTCTCCAGCGAGCCGGGAAAAGGCAGCGAATTTTCGTTCTCGCTGCCGCTGGCGGCGCAGACCCTTGCGCCCGGAGAGCGCCCACATAGCCAGCGCTTTAACGGGGAACCCGTGCTGGTGGTTGATGATAACGCGACCAACCTGCGGCTGCTGGCAGCGATGCTCAGCCAGATGGGGCTGAAACCCACTTGTGTTAACAACGCCAGCGAGGCCATCAATCGGGTTAAAACGGGAACGGCTTGGCCGCTGATCCTGCTGGACGCTCAGATGCCGGATATGGACGGCGTGTCGCTGGCCCTTGAGCTTTCAGTTCTGCCGCAGGTTGCTGAGAGCCATATCATTATGCTGAGCTCCATGAGCCGACATTTTGATATCAATATGCTGAAGCGGATCGGGATCAAGACCTATCTGCATAAGCCTATCGCCCAGGATGAATTACATCAGGCGATTGCCGCCGCGTTTGAACGTTCGCCGGCGCCCGTGGGTGAAAGCCCCCCCGCGCCTGTCGCCTCGCCAGGGGCTACGGGACTGCGGATCCTGCTGGCTGAAGATAATCTGGTCAACCAGAAGGTCGCCGCGCGCCTGCTCGAGCGGCTCGGACACACCTGTCAGATCGTCGATAATGGCGTCGCGCTGCTGGAACGCTGGCGCGAGGATGCGTGGGACGTTTTGCTGATCGACCTTCAGATGCCAGAGATGGACGGTGAAACCGCCATTCGCCTGCTGCGTGAAGAAGAACGGTCCCGGCCCGGCACGGCTCAGCCCACCGTCGCCATGACCGCACACGCCATGCAGGGGGACAAAGAGCGCTGTCTTAACATGGGTTTCGACGGCTACATTGCCAAACCCATCAGCCAGGAGCGTCTCGCTGAAGAGATTACTCGCGTGCTCCAGCGCCATGAGGATTTCTCCGACTTTCCGGATGAAGCACGCCTGCTGAAGCAGTGCGCTGACGATCCCGCCCTGGTGCAGGAGCTGCTCGCCCTTTTTGGCGAAGGGCTAAATGAAGCAATCAAAACCATTACCCAGGCGATCGACAGCAACGACCGCGAGGCGCTGCGCCGCGCGGCCCACAAGCTGCGCGGAGAGGCCGTCACCCTGGACTTCAGCACGCTCGCACAGCAGCTTCAGGTGCTGGAAAGCGACGCGCATGCGCTGGATGGGCAACAGCTTGCGGCCCTGAATGACAACCTTCGCCAGGAATCGCTGCGCCTGATGGCGTGGCTCACCGCACGCGGGGTAAACGCATGATGACTCGCAACTGTGCGCTGCTCTTTGCCCTGTTGACCACCCACACGGTGGCGAACTCCGTGCCGGTCAGCTGGTCACTGGCAGGAGAATGGCAGGTTCAGGATGCCAATGACAGCGCACATCCTGCCGCATCAGGCTGGCGCCCGCTTCAGGTTCCTGCCAACTGGTACAGCGCCGGATACGATCACCAGGGCGCGCTGTGGTATAAGCACGCGTTTTCCCTGCCCGTGCAGCCCCCCGACGTAATGAGTACTCTGGTGTTTGACGGCGTCGATTATCTTGCAGAGGTGGCGCTGAACGGCAAGCCGCTGGGCAAGCATGAGGGCTATTTTCAGCGCTTTTCGCTGGATGCCCGCTCAGCGTTACAACGTCACAACCAGCTCGTGGTCAGGGTCGACAGCCCTTACGAAGATCCCACTAAGGTCTGGCCGCTGCATAAAACGCTCATGAAGGGGATCCTTAACCAGCATGACACGCGTCCCGGTGGGGCCTGGTCGCCGCAAGGACAGGATGCTAACTCAGGCGGCATCTGGGCACCGGTCAGGCTGCATCTTAGCCGGGGCGCTACCCTTGATGAGACCATCCTGCGGCCCGACTGGACGCAGGGGCTGACTCGCCCGGCGTTAAAGGCGGAGATTCGCTATCGCGCGCTCGATCCGGGCCCGGCGACCGTACGGCTCACCGCCACGCCCGCCAATTTCAGCGGCAAGCGCTATCAGGCTGACTTTCCGGTTACCCTCGAAAGCGGCGCCCATTCCGTGCAGGTGACGCTGCCCATGCCGAAGGCAAAACTGTGGTGGCCCGTCGGCACGGGGAAACCGCACCTGTATACCATTCGCGTGGCATTACGCGATGAAAACGGCCTGATGGATACGGCGGTCACCCGCACCGGGCTGCGTAAGATCGTCGAGCAGCCCGACAATAAGGGCTGGCTCATTAACGACAAACGCCTTTTCATTAAGGGCAGTAATTACATCGGTTCCCCGTGGCTCAGCACCATGACGCGAGAAAAATACCGTCGCGATCTTCGTCTGGTGGAGGCCATGAACGCCAACGCCATACGCGTGCACGGACACGTTGCCGGACGTGCATTGTATGACGTGGCCGATGAGATGGGGATGATGATCTGGCAGGACGTCCCGCTGCAGTGGGGCTACGACAGCCGTGACGCCTTTACGAAAAATGCGGTTCGCCAGACGCGGGAGATGATCAAACAGTTTGGCAATTCGCCCGCCATCATCGTCTGGGGCGGGCATAACGAACCGCCGTGGAACTCGCCGTGGATGGAAAAACGCTTCCCGGACTGGAATAAAGATCTGAATCGCGATCTCACGCAGCAGGTAGCGGATACGCTTGCCGAAGATACTTCGCGCATCGTGCATCGCTTTTCCGCCGTTGAAGAGCATTACTGGGCGGGCTGGTACTTCGGCACCGTGCGCGACCTGCTTGCACCGGCTAAAACGGGGATCATTACCGAGTTCGGCGCGCAGGCGCTTCCCCGCTTATCGACACTAAAAACCATCATCCCGGCGGCCTCGCTCTGGCCAAAAACGACCGCCGCTGACGATCCCGGCTGGACCGTCTGGAAATACCATAATTTTCAGCCCTTCCAGACCTTTAAGTTTGCCGGTATTCCGCGCGGGAAGAACATTCAGGCGATGATTCGCAATACTCAGGCGTACCAGTCTCAGCTGGTGGCCACGGCGGCAGAAAGCTATCGCCGACAGCGCTACCAGCCGGTGACGGCCCTGTTCCACTTCATGTTCGTGGAAACCTGGCCCTCCATCAACTGGGGCGTGGTGGACTACCTGCGTAAACCTAAGGCCGGGTTTTACGCGCTACAACGTGCGTACCAGCCTGTTCTGCCATCCATTGAACCGGTCACCGCGCAGTGGCAATCCGGGGCGGCGGCGACCGTGCGTCTGTGGGTCATTAACGACACCTGGAAACCGTGCCGCGAATGCCGTCTGACCTGGCGCATCACCCAGCGCGATAAGGTGCTGGCAAAAGGCACGACGACGATGACGATCGCAGCAGACTCGGGAACGATGATTAAAACGCTGACGGCCACGCCCGCGGGCCAGGATGACGTGTCGATTCGGTTTACGATAAAAAACAGTGCGGGAAAAATTGTCGGCGAAAATCAGCGCACGGAGTCCGTCATAAAGTGAGCGAGGGGAAAAGGAAAATTGCCGCTTCCCCTGCTTTCTTGTACCCTTTCAGCGTTTACCCCAATCCCCTAAAAATCGAGACATCCGGACGCCTATGACTGCACATATTTCCAAAGATCCTTTGCATGGCGTAACGCTGGAGATGATGGTCAACGCCCTGGTGGCGAAATATGGCTGGAGCGAGTTGGGCGACCGCATCAAAATTAACTGTTTCAGAAAAGACCCCAGCGTTAAATCGAGCCTGAAATTTCTGCGCCGCACCCCATGGGCGCGCGCGGAAGTGGAAGCCCTGTATCTGGACTCTCTCAACGATGAGGGAAATACAGCGCAGGCGGCGCCCGCCTTTAATCCCTGGGCCAACAGTCGGATTATCAAGAGCTAATACGCAAATGACGCGACACGTAAAACGGATCGGTGCGCTGGCTGCCTGCGCGCTTTTACTTGTGAGCTGCTCCTCAAAACCACCGAAATCGCTGGTTACCCCTCTCCCCACCGTCAGCAAACCGACGCCGCAGGCAAACCAGCCGATGCGCGGCATCTGGCTGGCGACCGTCTCGCGTCTCGACTGGCCCCCGGTGGCCTCGGTGAATGGCCGCAGCGCGGACCAGCGCATCGCGATGCAAAAGCAAGCGCTGATCGCAAAGCTCGACAACCTTAAGCAACTCGGCATCAACACGGTCTTTTTCCAGGTGAAGCCGGACAGCACCGCCCTCTGGTCATCAAAGATTCTCCCGTGGTCGGATATGCTGACGGGCAACATCGGGGAATATCCGGGATACGATCCGCTGCAGTTTATGCTTGATGAAGCGCACAAGCGCGGCATGAAGGTCCATGCCTGGTTCAACCCCTATCGCGTGTCGACCAACACCAAACCGTCCACCATCGCCGCCCTGAACCGGACCGCCTATCAGACCCCGTCCAGCGTCTATGTTCAGCATCCGGAATGGGTCCGCATCTCAGGCGACCGCTTTGTGCTCGACCCGGGCATTCCCGAGGTGCGGGACTGGATAACCAAAGTGGTGACCGAAGTGGTGGCGAACTACCCGGTAGACGGCGTGCAGTTTGATGATTACTTCTATGCCGAATCGCCGGGCTCCGCGCTGAATGATTCGCAGACCTGGCGGCAGTACGGCCAGGGATTTGCCTCAAAAGCCGACTGGCGAAGGCACAACACGCAGCAGCTGATCGTCCAGGTCTCCCGCGCGATCAAGCAGACAAAGCCCGACGTTGAGTTTGGCGTCAGCCCGGCGGGGGTATGGCGTAACCACTCCTTTGACCCGGCAGGCTCCGACACACGGGGCGCCGCGGCCTATGATGAATCCTTCGCCGATACGCGCCAGTGGGTGCAGCAGGGCCTGCTGGACTACATCGCGCCGCAGATTTACTGGCCCTTCGCGCGTGATGCCGCGCGCTACGACGTGCTGACCAGATGGTGGGCCGACGTCGTGAAGCCGACCCACACGCGCCTGTATATCGGCATTGCGTTCTACAAGGTGGGCGAACCGTCGAGAAACGAGCCGGACTGGACGGTTCAGGGCGGCGTGCCGGAGTTGAAAAAGCAGCTCGATCTCAACGATTCGCTGCCCAACGTCAACGGCACCATCCTGTTCCGGGAAGATTACCTGAACCAGCCGCAGACCCAGCAGGCGGTAAACTACCTCCGGGGACGCTGGGGTAGCTAAGTAACGGTCAGGCAGAAACGCCCGTTTCTGCCTGTTTTTTTACGGCTTCGGCCCGAACATCGCCTCGAGCTGCTGCGCATCCGGCATACCCACCACCTGCTGCAGCTCATTTTCCGCATTCAGATAGTAAATGGCCGGCGTGGCGTTAGCGCCGAGGCTGTCCATCAGCGCCTGATGTTTCTGTAGGATCTCAACCGTTTCGCGGGAAGCCTCGCCTTCAGGCTTGGGCAGTTTTTTGCCGCCGGAGAGCTCGTATTCGCGCCAGGCCGCAACCGGATCTTTCGCATTCAGAATGGCGGCGGCGTTGCGTCCGCTGTTGGGGTTGAGGAACGCCACCAGCAGCGTATTGAGCTGCACCTTACCGGCCTTCACCCACGGCTGCGCCTCGGACCAGAACTGCTTGCAGTACGGACAGAACGGATCGGCAAAGACAAAGACCTTACGCGGGGCGCTATCCGCCCCTTCCTTCAGGGGATGCGCCGCGTTGAGGTTTTTCCACATCTCGCGTCCCATTGGGGCGTAGATCTCTTTCTGGAAATAGCCCTCGCTGAGGTTCTTCCCTTTGTCATCATAAAGATAACCTGAGATCACGTGCTTGCCGTCCGGCGTAAGAAAGAGCGTCACGCCCATATCCTGATACTGCCCCAGCCAGGCTGGCGCGCCGCCCGGCGCATCCAGCTTCTTGATGATTTTGATGTTCTGCTGCTCGCTGAAGTGCTTCACCACATCCGGTATGGCTTCAGCCGCCTGTGCCAGCCCTGACGTCGCCAGCGCCGAAAGTAACAGTAATTTTTTCATTTCCCTCTCCGGTTTGTCGGGGGCATTTCGCCCCCTTCAGGTTAGCGGCTTTTCAGTGCGTCACTGACCATTTCGTCGAATTGTTCGAACGGCACCCAGCCGGGAAGCAGCCCCTCGCCGATAAGCGTGGCGGGCGTGCCCTGGATCCCCATTTTTTCCGCCACAATGAGGCTGCGCCTGATCGTCAGAAAACTCTCCTCGTCCGGCGTCGTCACGCTCACGCCCGCCCGCTTTTGCGCCTCCTGAATGCTGGCGTCATCGTGGTACCCCTTTTTCGCCATCAGGGTGTGGTTCAGCTTCATAAACTGCTCAGGATGCGCACGCCAGAAGGTTAACGCGTCTCGTGCGGCGGTCAGCGAACTTTCCGAGCGGAAAGGTAAAAACTTAAAGACCACCGCCACGTCCGGATGTTTTTCGACAATCTTCTCCAGGTACGGATCGAATTTTTTACAGTACGGGCAGTTGTAGTCGGTAAACACCACCAGGGTGAGCTTTGGGTTTTTCGCGCCGATGCGCGGGGAGTTTGGATCGTTAAACAGGAAATCAGCGATCATCTTCTGCGCGCGCTGCTCCTGGTCCGGCGTCAGCGGCTGGGCAGCAAACACCTGAATCGGGGCCAGCAGGAGCAGCAGCGTAATAAGGAATTTTTTCATGACACAGTTAGCCTTTTGCGTTGTTCAGGGTGGTGACCAGGGTGCGCTTGTCCAGCAGCGGCGAGAGGATTTCGCCATCAGGCAGGCCGGGGCCATACACCGCGTTAAACGGAATGGCGTAGCGGTTTCGCTTCGCCAGAAAATCCGCGATAAACGCGGACGGCTGGCTCCAGTCCCCGCGCAGGGCCACCACGTCCGGCTGGCGCAGCGCGGCAATCACGTCCGGCTGACTGAGTACGCGGTGCTCGTTAACTTTGCACGTCACGCACCAGTCCGCGGAGATATCCACAAACACCCGTTTCCCCTGCGCCAGCGCGTTCTCGATAGCCTCTTCGCTGAGCGGCTGCCACGGGATAGTCTGCGCAACGCTTTGTGCCGGAGCGTCAGACGGCGCGTTAAGCAGACCGCGCAGCTGATACCCGCCGAACGCCGACAGCGCGATGACCACCAGCCAGAACAAGAGCGAAGATTTTTGCCCCTTCAGCGCGAACAGCACCAGCGCAGCGGCAGTCAACGCCAGCATCACGATCTGGCTGAACACCTCGCCCAGATGCGCGCTCAACAGCGTTGCCAGCCAGAGGCTGGAGGCCAGCATCATCATGCCGAGGATGACCCTGAGCGTGTTCATCCAGCGGCCGGGTTTCGGCAGCAGCATGGCCGTTTTCGGTACCAGGGCAACGAACAGCCACGGCAGACTCATGCCCACGCCGAGCATCAGGAAGATCAGCCACAGGGCGTGCAGCGGCGCGCCAAGGGCAAAGGCGACCGCGGTACCGAGGAACGGTGCGGAGCACGGCGTCGCCAGCAGCGTGGCGAACATCCCTTCGCAGAAGCTGCCTCCGATCCCCGATCCCCCTGCCGTCGCCAGCCGTCCTGCGGCAGAAGAAGGCAGCAGCATTTCAAACGTCCCAAACAGGTTCAGCGCAAACAGGAAGGTCACGGCGACCATCAGGCCGATAAACCACGGGTTCTGGAACTGAATGCCCCACCCCAGCGACGCTCCGGCCAGCTTCAGCGCAGTGACCATCCCGGCCAGCAGCATAAAGGAGGTGAGGATCCCGGCGCTGGTGGCCAGAAAGCGCAGCCTGATGGCGCGGCTGTTCGATCCCGCCAGCAAGATGCTGTTAAGCTTCATGCCCATCACCGGCAGCACGCA
The DNA here is from genome assembly GCF_020567405.1 of Enterobacter sp. TCD1-1. Lineage (NCBI taxonomy): Bacteria > Pseudomonadati > Pseudomonadota > Gammaproteobacteria > Enterobacterales > Enterobacteriaceae > Enterobacter > Enterobacter sp. TCD1-1. The sequence goes on from NZ_JAJCXF010000001.1 coordinate 1,491,158, forward strand.
GGGCATCAGGTTCAGGATCAGCCCGCCCAGCAGCGCAAAGAGCACCATTTTTCCCGTCCCGTCCGGCACGGAGGTCTCTTCGGGCGTTGCCCCAACGGTCATGGTGGTTTGCTGCGCCCGATCGCCGTTGGTCAGCACAAACGACAGTCTTTTGCCTGCCAATGAGGCGGGTTTATCACCCCATTCGTCGGTCACGGGTACCGTCACCCGAAGCGCAGTGCCGTCATGTTTAATGACCGGCTCGCCGGGCAGAATGTCACCCTCCAGCGGGTCAAAGTAGATCCCCGGATTGTCCCACTTCCCGTCCGTCGTGCCGGTAATCACCAGCTTGTCGCAAGAGAGCCAGGCGGAAAGATCAGACGACACGCCTGATGAACCCGGCACGGCGCGCATCGCTTGCCCGAAGGCGCTGCGGAAGCCCTCATCCACCGGCTGGGTAAAATCGAGGTGCAGCGGGTAGTCCGTCAGCAGGCAGACGTTGCTGCACGTAGAGAGCGTCAGCGTCCCGTCGAGCGTGTCGCCCTTCGCTCCGTCGAGCGTAATCGGGATCGTCACCTTATCGTGATAGCCCTGCGTGGTCATGCCGGAGATATCGAAGCGCGACGGCACCGGCCAGGACCAGCTGTCCGTTACGCCTTCCGGCCAGCTGATTTTCGGCGCCACGCCGCCCTCGCCCGGCGATCGCCAGTAGGTTTTCCAGCCGGGCTTTAGCTCAACGGTGAGCAGGCCTTTAACATGCGTTTGTTCCCTCTCCGCCTGAAAGCGGATGCGGGCGTGATCGTTTTGTGGGGAGACCAGCCAGCCGGTGTCTGCCGCATGGACAATGCCGATGCAGGACAGCCACAGGAAGACGAATCCCCTGAAGAGGTTAACCATGTTGTACTCCGTGAACAGTAAAAAATTATCGTGTGAGGACGATGTTTTTCATTCACGGAAAACGCAGTTTTTAAGGTGTATTCGGGGAGGCGGCGCCTGAACGGGCTGTTCCGCCGGAGCCAATGCCCGCCCTTGCGTCAACAGCTGCAGCAGCGCGAAGAAGATAATAATGGCCGGTAACGCACCGTCGAAGAACAGCGGCTGCGCGCAGAGAAGCGAGTGCGCGCCGAGCTGACACGGCGACGGGCCGGGTTGTTCAGTGTTGCTGGTTTGAGTCGGGGCATCTGCACTCAGCGAAATCTGCGGATCCAGTCCCTGTAAAAAATGGTTGAGCATCACCGCACGCTGCACGAGGCAAAGCGCCATCGCGAGACAGGTGATAATCAAAAGCCATTTTCCGAGGAGCTGACGGTTGCGCATAACATTCCAGCGTGACAAGACGCCCCGATCATAAACGATAGTGATGAATCTACAAGTGCCGGAAGTGTAAGGTTTTGTCTGCCGCCGCTATTCGCCCGTCAGCGCGTCATAGACGTCCCGTAGCCGCGTGCGTAGAAACAGCACCGCCTTGTGCTTGCGGGATAACAGCGCCTGTTCGCTGGCGCCGGTCTCCTCTGCCAGCATCTTAATGCTGTAGCCGTGGAGCTCGGTCTTTTCAAACGCCTCCCGCTGCGGCTGTGGAAGTTCAGACAGCGCCTGCCCCAGTTCTTCCCACAGCAGCGTCTTGAGGTACTCCTCCTCCGGCGTGTGCGGTACGCCGAACAGGGTTTCGGCCAGCTCGTCTTCCGGATAACCGTCGTCATCTTCGCCCGTAAAATAGCCGGAGAGCGACACCTCGCGCTTTTTACGCGCCCGGTCGGTCATTTCGTTACGCGCCGCGCGGAACAGCCAGGCGGCGACGTTTTCGACCGGCTGCTCCACTTTCATCAACTGATACGTCACTTCCTGCAAAATGTCGTCGGCATCATCGCGAACGGACGTCCGTCCGCGAATGAAGGCTTTCAGCCGGGCGCGGCAGGCATTGAGCGCCGACATCAGCATGGATCCGCCCGCCTCCCCGGCTTTCATCTCGCTCACTCTGCTTCCGGCGCTTTTGGCGTGGCTTCATCGCGCTTATCGTCACGATGGCCATGCCAGCCGCAGTGGCCGCGACCGTGGCGACCGAAGCCTTCACGGCGCTGCTGAATAAACGCTTCGCGCTGTTCGGGCGTCATATTCATCCAGCGCTCGTGCATGCGGCGGTGCGCGCCAAACATTCCGGGGCGGAAACCTAAGCCGCCAAACAGAATGCGACTCAGCACCAGAATGCCCAGCGCCTGCCAGAATCCGATGGCCTTCACGCCCAGGATCGCCGGAAGCAAGGCGTTCCACAGGGACATCACCAGCAGGCCGAGCACGATGAAAATCACCGCGCCGATGACTAAGCCCTTGCCCATACGGTGGCGACCAAATCCGCGCCCGTGACCTCTGCCGTGCATTTCAAAATCTCTCATGGTGTTTACCTCGTTTGCAGTAACTGATTATGGCTTGTGATGAGGTAGACGGATGAGGGAGTGAAATATTGCTGGGGTGAATAAAATTTTTTTGTGCTGCAGAATTTGGACTCATAGCGGTAACGGCTGACGGATGCTATGAGTCACTTGCAGGCAAATCATCGCGTACGAAGAAGTCGCTTAACCAATGCGATAGCAATGACGGCCAGTATGATTGAAAACAGTGCCAGGAAGATGAGCAAGGATAATAATGGATTTAACAAGCCACCTAAACTGGTGAAGTCGCTGAGACGGCCAAGTTGCTCGGACGTGCAAACACGCAGAATGATCTCAGGGATAATAAGCAAAAAAATAATGACGGTCAGGACATAAACCAGAGCACTCTTGCGCTTTGCCATTTTCGATGTTGCCCCTCTATCAAACATGATCAATGATAATAAGGTAATGATACTGCAAGGTTATATAAAATGGCACAAAACTATTTGCAACTGAAAATGCAGTCGAATAAACAGTTAGCTATTGCACTAACAAACTCGCTTCGAGACATGCATGAAGACCATATGGCAACTCTGGAAAAGGTGAAACAGGGAACGCAGCGCCTGGTTAGCTACGGTGCATGTTTGATGCCAGACGAGTATTATCGTAACGCATGCCGTGATACCTGGCGTGAAGACAAACGCTTAGTCCTTGCCTTAGGTGAAATTTACAACCGAAAAGATGTCACTTTAGACATGGTTGAAATCTATTTTAGGAAAACTCTCAATAGGCTGGGCGAACAAAAGAGCAAAGACCTGATTACGAATATCCATAACTTGTTGGGTAAAGCTGCCGAGCATGCATCGGCGAAAGCCAGCAAGCTAGCCCTCTCCTTTACTCTTGCGAACCTGATCATCAACAGCAAAGATTTTAAGCAAAATCATATCAGGCTTGTGAACTCATTCTCGACTTGGTTCGTTAATGGTGCAACGCTTTACTCAAAGGCTCAGGTAGCAGCATCTGCAGCTAATCGCCTCAAATTTCAGGATCCGCAGTACTACCAGGCACTTTATAAAGAAAATATCGAGATGTTATACTTCTTAATCGAACCGCAAATGTCTGAAATCATTTACCAGGTAAACTCTGGGGATAATAATGAGCAAGTGATAGGCGACGCCTTGTACGAGATACTGCGGAAATGAAGCAAGCAATTTTATGGCTTTTGAAGTCGTTTTTTTACCTGATTCCTGCGTTGCTTATCGTAATTGGAATATATCTATTTGTACGGTTTATACCGGGGCATGCTGCTTTACTCAGCGTCGTTTGGGTGATTGTTATTTCTGTTATATATGTGAAATACAATAAGTGGTACTGAAACAAACTCAAAGAGTAAGCAGGCAAGACTTTATGTATGACAGTAATATAAAAGGCTCCTTGCGGAGCCTCCCCTCATAAAATCAAGCCTGCACCGGCAAACTAAAACTCGAAATACTCCGTGAAAGCTGCTGCGCCTGCTCTTCCAGCGAAGCCGCTGCCGCCGCGGACTGCTGCACCAGCGCGGCGTTCTGCTGGGTCACGCCGTCCATCTCGGTCACCGCCTGCCCAACCTGGCTGATCCCGCGGCTCTGCTCTTCAGAGGCGACGGAGATCTGCTCCATCAGCGTATTCACTTTATTCACCGACGAAATGATCGAATCAATCACCTCGCCCGAGCGGCTGACCAGCTCCGCACCGTTTTTCACGCTGGAAACCGACTGCGCGATCAGGCTTTCGATATCTTTCGCCGCCACCGCGCTTTTCTGCGCCAGGGTGCGCACTTCGCTGGCTACGACCGCAAAGCCGCGTCCCTGCGTACCGGCGCGCGCCGCTTCAACCGCCGCGTTCAGCGCCAGGATGTTGGTCTGGAAGGCGATGCTGTTAATCACGCTGGTGATGTCTTCAATGCGCTTCGAGTTCGCCGCAATGGTATTCATCGTGTCGATGACTTCACGGGTTACCGCTTCACCGGTGTGGGCATTTTTCACCGCGTCCTGCACCAGTTTCCCGGCCTGATACACATTATCGGTATTGTTCGCCACCGTCGCGCTCAGCTCTTCCATGCTGGCCGCCGTCTGGGTTAACGCCGAAGCCTGCTGCTCGGTGCGTGACGCCAGGTCGATATTCCCGGAGGCAATCTCCTGGGCTGCATGCGTTACGGTATGGCTCGCATCGCGCACCTGGGCGATGGTCGCCAGCAGCGCCTGACGCATCTGCTCCATCGAGCCCATCAGATGGTCGATTTCGTTGCCTGTACTCCCCTTCACCGGCACCGGAATGTCCAGCTTGCCTGCCGCAATCTGGCTGCAGTGCTCGCGCGCCAGGTTAACTGGCGCAAAGACAAAGCGCTTCATCAGCAGGCTGACGGCGACAATCACCACCACAAACAGGCTGGCGATAGCGGCAATGATCGCCAGGCCAGAGACGAAGTTACTGCTGGCATCTTCGTTCAGGCTTTTGGCGTATTTCTGGTGGACGGAAAGCACCTGGTCGAGAACGATCTCGTACTGGCGGTCGAGGCGGGAGACTTCCGGGATCAGCGCGTTGAATTTGGCAACATCGTGCGCCTCGGCGGCGTCGATCAGCGGCGCCAGCCCCTGGTTGCGGTAGTTTTGCCAGGCGTCCTGATAGGCAGTGACCAGCGGCGCTTCATCGCTCAGGCGCGGCGACGCCATAAAGGCCGCAAAGGCGTGATCCGCTTTGGTCAGCGCCTCTTTCACGGCGGTAAGCTTTGCAGCGCCGTCCGCCGCGTTGCCCGCTTCCACCATCTTCACATACTCCATCACCCGCACGCGCAGCGTACGGCTGTGGTTAATAGGGTCAATAATGGACAGCACAACCTGGATCTCTTTGTTGACGTTATCCAGCGAATTATTACTTTTAATGATGAGGCCAACGCTGGTGACGGTGCTGACAACAAAGAAGAAAAGCAGCGAGAACAGGACAATCAGGGACGACTTTTTCAACGACATAAACCAATACCTCAAGGAGAATTATTCCTTATGGTTATCGGCCATTCCAAAACTTAAATTAATTAAAGTTATTGATGTATCGAACCGGGCTATTTCGCTGACTTATAGCGTCGCTGCAGGGTGGCATTGAGCTTGCGCTGCAACGGCTGCGGCGTCTCCCCCTCGATTAATTTGCTAATCAAATCAAAGCAGTGCCACGCCAGCTGGCGGTTATCCTGACGAATGGTATCCACCGGGATCGTCAGCGAATCGTAGAGATAGTGATCGTCAAAACTGGCTAACCTGATATCGCTCTGCAGCAGGTTATGTTGGCCCATATAGCGCAGCACCCCTTCCAGCAGCCCGCAGGCGGCGGCGAAGAGCGCTTTCGGCGGACGCCCCAGGCGGGCGCAGAGTTCAGCAAACATCTCGTATCCGGAGCTCGGATGATAGTTGCCATGAATGATCCACTCGGGGCGCAGCGCCACACCGGCCTCACGCAGCCCTTGCTTAAAGCCTTCCAGGCGGTCGCGCGTGGGCGACAGCCGGGGCTGGCCGCCGAGAAAGTAGAACTCATCAGGATGCTGGCGCGCAATGTCGGCCACCAGTTCGGTCGTCGGGGTAATGGAATCGGTGATCACCAGCGGCAGCGCGCTGTCGTTGATGTGGCGGTCAAACAGAACCACCGGCAGCTGCTCGCTCAGCTTATGGTAGTCCGTGTCGTTGAGCATGCTGGAGGCCACAATCAGCCCGTCCACCTGACGCGCCACCATGTTGTTCACCACCACCGTCTCCTGCCCCGGGTTTTCATCGCTGCAGGAGATCAGCAGCTGAACGCCCGCCTCGCGGCACAGCGTTTCCAGCTCGTGAGAAAAGACGGCAAAACCGTAGTTGGTGATCTCCGGGACCACCAGACCAATGGTGTGGCTGCGGTTATCGCGCAGCGAGCGGGCGTGAATGCTGGGCTGATAGTGGTGCTCTTTTGCAATTGCCAGCACGCGCTCGCGCGTCTCTTCCGCCACGCGAAGCTCTTTGCTGCGACCGTTCAGAACCAGGCTGGCGGTGGCTTTTGACACACCCGCCAGCTCCGCGATGTCTTTAATGGTGACGCGTTTTGTTTTTCTCACAACGACTTAGATCCGGCTGCCAAAACCCTCATTCTATCATGCAGGCGCGCAGCGACCAGTAGCGTAATGTGATATCGGACGCACCTTCGAATCGCACCCAGGCCGGATGGTCAGGAAAATAGCGGCTGCTCATTACCCCTTCTCCCTGGTTAATGAAGATTTCGACGCTGGAGCGGTCGCACAGGACGCGCAAATGACGGACGTCCCCCTGCCAGTAGCGGGTCAGTGTTTCACCGGTTTTCAGGCTCGCGCGTTCCAGACGTACGCCTTGCTCATCGAGCGTGAGGCGCAGCGCGCCGGCAAAATCGACGTTCACCTGCGATGCGCCCAGCTCAAACTCCAGACGCGTCGCGTCCAGTTCGGGCGCGTCGCTGGCGCGCCCCTGCCAGTGCTGCTCATCTTCACGCAGCGCCGCCAGTTCGCGCGCCGGGGTCTGCCAGAGCCTGCCGTCGCGATAGCGTAGTTCGCGCGGGCAGGTCATCTGGTGCATCCAGCCGTGCGCCCGGGTGGGCTGAAGCATCTCTTCCCCGTCCGGTACGCCCATCCAGCCGATCAGGATGCGGCGTCCATCTTCCGCCAGCGTGGTTTGCGGGGCGTAAAACTCAAACCCCGCATCCAGCTCGTGAAGCTCGCCGTGATCGAATGCGGCGCTGGCGTAATCAAACGCCCCGCTCATCCAGGTGGCCGGATAGGTATTGAGATAGCGATGCGGCTCGCGCGCCAACCCCTGCGGGCAGCAGATCAGGACATGTGTCCCGTCGAGGGCAAACAGGTCTGGACACTCCCACATATAACCCGCGTCCGTCAGGCCGTTAACCCCGTGACCGGTGATCTCCCCGCAGGATGTCCAGGCGTGCAAATCGGCTGATTTAAACAGCAGCACCTTGCCGCGCTTCTGCACATCCTGCGCGCCGAGCACCATGTACCAGTCCCCGTCGTGCCGCCACACCTTCGGGTCGCGCACGTGGCCGGTGTAGCCTTCCGGCAGCGCCAGCACCGGCCCCAGCTTCCTGAAGGTACCGTCCGGTTGCTCTACGGCCAGGCACTGCCAGGCGGTGCGGCTACCGTCATCGAACTTGACGTTGCCGGTGTAGCACAGGGTCAAAACGCCCTCGTTATCGACGGCGCTACCGGAGTAGCAGCCGTTGCGGTCATACGCTTCGTCGGGCATCAGCGCCAGCGGCTCATGCCGCCAGTGCACCAGGTCCGCAGAGCTCCAGTGCCCCCAGCACTTAAAGCGATGCTCGCAGTCCAGGGGGTTCCACTGATAGAACAGGTGATAGCGGCCAGCGAACCAGATAAACCCGTTCGGGTCGTTCATCAGCCCCGTCACCGGCGCGGCGTGCCATTGCGGATAATGGCTGTCCGACAGCGCCCGCGGCTGACCTGTCATAACGGCCTGCAGTATCGCAGGCCAGCGGGAAGGTAACGTCATTATTCAGAATCCGTTTTATATTTCAGCAGCAGTGAGACGGTAAACGCCACGCCGAAAGCAATCACCATGCCGATAATATAGTTCAGCAGCGAGCTGGCCTGCACGATGGCCATGCCCGGAATCGCGGTCAGCCCAACGGCGGTCATGTACACATGCACGGAGACCACCCATGCCCCGCCCACCGCGCCGCCAATCAGCGCAGCGATAAACGGCTTAACGAAGCGCAGGTTGATACCAAAAATGGCCGCTTCGGTGATGCCCAGCATTGCAGAGAACGCCGACGGCAGAGTAATGGCTTTGATTTTGGCATCTTTGGTTTTGAACCACACCGCCAGACAGGCGCCGCCCTGCGCCACGTTCGCCATGGCCCAGATCGGCAGCAGGAAGTTAACGCCAATCGACGGGTTGCCCAGCAGCCCGGCTTCAATCGCGTGGAAGCTGTGGTGAATACCGGTGATCACAATCACCGAATACAGTCCGCCGAACAACAGCCCGGCAAGCCAGCCCGCGTGGGCGATCAGCGTGCTCAGAATAAAGGAGATACCGTCCCCCAGAGCGCGCCCCGCCGGGCCGATAATCAGCAAGGCGATAAAGCCGGAGATGACGACGGTGAGGAACGGCGTCAGGATCAGGTCTAACGCATCCGGGATCGCGCGGCGCAGGTTTTTCTCCACGATGCTCATAAACCAGACGGCCAGCAGCACCGGGAATACCGTGCCCTGATAGCCAATCATCGCGATCTCAAGGCCGAAGAAGTTCATGGTGTGGAAGCCCGACGCCACGCCCCAGGCGTTGGTCAGCGCCGGGTGGGTCAGAATGCCGCCCAGCGTCGCGCCGAGGTACGGGTTACCGCCAAATTCGCGCGCGGCGGTAAAGCCAATCAGAATAGGCAGAATGATAAACGCCGCCGAGCTGCACATGTCCAGCATGATGTAGATGGCGTTATCCGCATTGACCCAGCCGTAGGTTTTCACCATGCCGAGCAGGCCCATCAGCAGACCGGACGCCACAATCGCGGGGATGATCGGCACAAAGATGTTGGAGAGCAGACGGGCAATGCGCTGGAACGGGTTCAGCTTGCGCGCCGCCAGATCCGCAGCCTCAGATTTACTGGATTCGCTAATACCCGCCGCCTGAATAAAGGCGGCGTACACCTTGTTGACCACGCCCGTGCCAAAAATCACCTGCATCTGCCCGGCGTTACGGAAGCAGCCTTTCACACCGTCGACCTTGCCGATAGCCTGCTGATCCGCCAGCGCGTCATCGACCAGCACCAGACGAAGACGCGTTGCGCAGTGCGCCGCGCTGGCGATATTTTCCTTGCCACCGAGCAGCGGAATAAGCTCGCGGGCGATTTGATTAAAATCCATAGATACCTCTGCCTGACTTCTTTTTATGATGTGCGAAACGCTCCCGCCAGGCGGGAGCGTGATGGGTTAAAACCAGGTTTCCATCTGGACCCCAAAGTTCCATTCCCCGCCGGCGTTGAAACCGCTGCTGCCAAAGGCATCATCGCTGGCGTAATGATCCAGTTTGCTGCTCCAGTCCATCCAGGTGGCAAACAGGCGCAGTTCGGGACGGCTGAAGAAATCGCCGATTTTGCTTGCTTTTAAGGTTGGCGCAAAGGTCAGCTTGTAGAAACTGCCGTTCACGGCGTTGCGATCCTTATAGCCTTCCGGGTTTAAATCCATGTACTGATAGCTGCCCTCAAAGGCCAGCGCGAAATTCTGGGTGACCTCTTTGATCAGGCGGGTGTTGAGCGTTACCCACTCATAGCTATCGCCCTTGACGTAGCGATCTTTACTGCTTTGTGCCAGAACGGCGGGCGCAACGCTCCAGCCACCGCCGATCGGCGTGACACCGTAACTTGCGAAGCGCCAGGTATCCGCCTCAGACAGCAAGGCGCCATCGGAGCCGATGCTTTTCACCTCCGCACCCAGCCCGTGACCATACAGCAGCGCCGTTTTGGCGGTCCCTTCGCGCAGGCCGTAGAAGCTGTCATTATGCAAGCCCACCAGAGCATGAACGCCGTGATTGGCGGCATCCGTTTTGATGAGTTCGCCGTTAGTGTCTTTACGATCGTCGTTATCCTTTGCCCGCAGGCCGCTCACCATCAGCTGGAACGGGCCGGCGAAGTGGTTCATGCTGAGGATATAGTTCTGAACGTTGTTGTCGGTCTGCTCCACGCTGCCGAAGTTGCGGCCATAAATGGAGAAGTTGCTGCGCAGCGAATCGTTCCATTTCACGTCATAAACGCCGCCGCCGGTACCGGCCAGGAACACCACGTCGGAATCCAGCCAGTGGATGTCAAAGTTGTCGCGGTCGAAGCGTTTACCCGCCCAGAAGGTACTGCCCTTCAGCGCGCCGGTAAAATCAGGCAGATTGCCCAGCTCTGCGAAGGCCTGGCGAATATTGAGGTCGCTGGTATCGGCTGACCAGTCGTTATAGGTTCTCTGACCGTCGGCCAGCATCGCCTTGAAGCGCGTGGTCGCCCCGTTATCCAGGGTTTGCTTGTGCTCGAGGTTCAGCTCGACGTAGGTGTCGGCTTCGTTACCCAGACGCCCCACCGCACCGCCGGTTTCACCGGCTGGCGTCAGGTAAGGGCCGCTTTTGCTGCTGGAGGCGGCATCGTTCATCAGCAGGCCAGAGCGGGCATAGCCGTGGAACTCAAACCCGCCGGTCTGATCCGCCTTCTTCTCCAGCGCGGTGGTGCGCTGCGCCACCTCCTGGGTCGTCGTTTGCGCCTGCTGCTGAGCGGCAACCAGCTGCTGCGTTTTTTGTTCTGCTGCCGCGGCGCGTTTCTCAGCCACCTGCGCGCGCGTCTCCGCGTCCTGAAGGCGCTGCTCCATCGCGGCAAGGCGCGCTTCAATACTGGACATATCCGTCTGGGCAAAAACAGAGGTACTTCCGGCCAGCATGCCTATCATCACGGCAAGTCTGCGTTTTTTATACATTTTGTCGCATCCCTAAAAGAAGTCATTAAACGTGCTAAATTGCTAAACCGGTTTAGGTTGCTGATACTAAACCTGTGAATTTTGGATCGGCAATCTTTTTTGCTAAACCGATTTAGTAAGTGTGATCGAGGCGACAATTCAGGCCGCCGGATGGCGGCCAGGAGAGGAGAAATTACAGGTCGTGCTGCCAGGGCAACGCGGTCATCGCCCCTTTGGCGGTGGTGGCCAGCGCGCCGCAGCGCTGGGCGAGCGCGATAACCGGCGTCAGGTCCTGTCCGGCGGCCAGCCCGTAGAGCAGCCCCGCTACAAAGGCATCGCCCGCACCGGTCGTATCGACGCACTGCACAGGCGTTGCCGGGTAGTGTTTTACGGTACCTTCATGCCACGCGGTTACGCCCGCTTTTCCCTGGGTAACCAGCACCAGACGCGCCGGGCAGCGCTGCATCAGCACCTCCAGACCAACGTTGACCTCCGCGCTGCCGGTGAAAAAGGCCAGCTCTTCTACCGAAAGTTTCACCACGTCGGCGCTTTGCAGGGCCTGCTCCAGGCAGCCATGCAGTGCGTTCTCATCCGGCCAGAGGTCCGGTCGAATATTGGGGTCGAAGCTGACGTAACCGCCCGCCTCACGAATGGCGGCCATCGCCTGAAACGTCGCAGTCCGGCTCGGCTCGGCGCTTAAGGCGATGGAGCAGACGTGCAGCCACTCCCCGGCGCTGAACGTCGGCAGGTCGTCGGGTTCGAGAAACAGATCGGCGCTCGGGCGCACCATGAAGGTAAACGAGCGCTCGCCGTGGTCGTCGAGATCGACCACCACCGTTGAGGTGCGGTGCGCCGGGTCAAGGCGCATCCACCTCACGTCAACCCGCTCGTCAGCGAGCGTTTTCGCCATAAAGCGCCCGAAAGGATCGTCGCCAACCCTGCCGATAAAGGCGCTCTGGCCGCCCAGCCGGGCAATACCGACCGCGACGTTCGCCGGCGCGCCGCCGGGACACTGCAGTAATCGACCTTCTCCATCAGGCAGCAAATCCACTACCGCATCGCCAAGTACCCAGATTTTCTTCATGTGATCCTCGTAGCTAAACTATGTTAAACCGTTTTAGCTATTTAAGCACAGGCTAGGCAAAGGGGAAATAACGGGAGGGAAAATTGGCTTACCGCACCAGATGCGGCCAGTGGATATCGCCGACGCCATTAAGCTGCGGCCGGGCAAAGAGGAATCCCTGAAAGCGGCGGATTCCGGCCGATTCGAGCCAGCACCACTCCTCAATTTTCTCGATGCCTTCGGCCACCAGGGTGATTTCAAGATCGGAGCAGCAGCTGATGATGGAGCGCACAATCGCCTGTTTTGGGCCGCTCAGGTGGATGTTGCTGACAATCTCACGGTCGATTTTAATTTTGTCCGGCTGGAAGCGGGTCAGCAGCGAAAGCCCGGCATAGCCCGAGCCAAAATCATCGATCGCCAGGCCAATCCCCTCGCCGCGAAGCTGCTTGATGGCGCTGTTAAACTGGTTGAGCCCGGAGATCATCTCGTTTTCAGTGACTTCAATGACCACCTGCTCCGGCTGAAGGCCATGTTTTTTAATCTGATCGACCAGAAATTCCACTGCGCCAGGGACATTCACCAGCGACATGGGCAGCAGGTTTACCGCGATTTTATGGCTGCCAATGCCCAGCTTTTCCGCCAGCGCAAAGGCATAGGCTTTTGTCTGGAGATCGACTTCGTAGATGTTGTCCGGGTCGACGGTGCTGAAGAAATGCTCCGGGCTGCCGCCGTCGTTGCCGCGGATAAGCGCCTCAAGGGAGCTGATCTTCCCTTCCGAGGGCTCGACAATAGGCTGCAGCGCGAACTGGCAGGTTTGCCCGGCAATCAGGCCCAGGTGTTCGCCAAAGGGTAGCGTTTCGGTCGAGAGCGTCCATTTGTCCGCGGTGTAGCGTGCCCCCGATGGGACCGGACGTTTACCGGTTATAAAGGTCTGAATAAATTTGAACACCCGATCGTCGGAGGTCAGATAGCTGTCCAGCTTGCTGTAGCGCAGCACCGACTGCAACACCTCTTTCGGCGACTGCGTTTGCAGATCGAACAGCAGCATGCCGACGTTTTCGAAGCGTCTGCGCGGACCATAGTCCCGCAGCAGTTCTACCACCCCGCTGTGCCGCTTGTCCTCACGGATGGTATGGAAAAGTTTGACCACACTCTCTTCCGACCCTTCGAGGATCTGCAGAACCTCATTCCCATTAGCCAGGAGGACGCCGGTAATAGCCAGTTTTGTGTTGCGGCCCCTGGCGCGCGCCACCAGCTCCCGCAGTTCGGTGGACGGGCGGGATAAATTCAACTGGCTTCGGTAGATCAGAGTCGTCAGCACAAAAAGGGGTTCCAATGAGAAAGAGAGGTGCCTTGAAGCTACTATGTAACATACTTAATCAATGCGACCTAACATATTCACGCTACAGGGGAACGTTACTTTTTCTCGTCCCCGATCCGGCTGTTAATCCTTTCCTGCATAAAGTCGTAAAACGGGTTCGAGGTGACCCGCATCAGCGCCTCTTTTCCGACGCTCAATACGGACGTTTCTCCCCAGAGCGCAATCGTCCCCAGGCTGATACCGTAGCGGTTTTTCACCCCAGGTTCGCGACCATAGAGATCGTCATCCGGCGGGAACGGCACCGCAACGTGCGACAGGGAATAGACATCCTGCGGCCAGGACTGGGCAAGCGGCACCACCGTCTCCTGCGTTCTGCCTGCCGGGGTTATTTTCGCCACCGTCGAGAAACTGTGCTCGCTGGCATTGGTGATAATAGTGACACTGTAACGTCTCTGCGCGACCGGTAGCAGCGCCGTGGTGGCCGTCCAGGACGACGGTTTGAAGAGCGGACGGAAGCTCGCCGCCTGGTTGATATCGAACATCACCAGTTCGCTGCCGTTTGCCGGAAGCTGGTCAAACAGGCCACTGACCACCGCGCGGGTACTGACCGTGGAGTCCATCACCGACTGGAACGCCAGCACCGGCGGCAAATTCGCCAGCCTGTTTTCCCGCGCCGCGCGGCCAATCTGCTCCTGCAGGGCCTTCGTCAGCAGCCACGACTGGCGGGCGGCGTTCACCGGGAACGAATTGTATTTATACGGATTATATTCCGGGGAGATATTCAGCCAGGCCGCTTTGGCAAACGGCGGCAGCAGCGCCGGTAGCCCGGCGAAACCGGCGAACCGCGCAAAGGCCGTCACGCCAATCATCGGCGAGAGCAGGATCACCTGCTGCGGTTTACGCAGTGCAGGCGCGTCCAGCGCATCGAGGGCATATTTCATCGCCAGCGCCCCGCCGTTGGAGTAGCCCACCAGATGCAGAGGCACAGCCTCACCCGCCAGACGCGTGGTTTCCCGTACGGCAAGGCGCGTGGCCGCCAGCCACATTTCCCAATCCACGTCCGTCAGCGCACCGGGCGCGGTACCGTGTCCGGGAAGACGCGGGACCACGGCCACAAAGCCGTGCTGCTGATAGTTCACGGCAAGGCGCCTGACGCTGTATGGCGAATCCGTCAGCCCGTGCAGCAGCACCACCGCGCCGCGGGGCTTGCCGGCTGGCATCAGCACAAAGGAGCGGTTGGCATCGGGGGCAAACTGACCGGGCCACACCAGGCTCTGGCGGTAATAGCGGTTTAACGGGGTTTGTTCCTCGCCCGCTGTTTTCGCCGTCACCGCGTTATCCAGATCGGTGAAAATCGCCTTTTCCCGGGCGAGGTACCCGGCAAAATCGGCGTTATCCAGCTCGCGAACGGACATCTCATCTGCCCGCCAGGTGTGCCACAGGTGCAGTTCCGGCCCCTGCTGCGAGAGATACACCCGCACCGCCAGCAGGACGACCAGGACGATCCCCACGACCATTCCTGTTTTCTTTGCAAGCGCGATCAGGCGCACGCTGACTCGCCAGGGCAAATTCGCCATGAGGGATCCCTTTTATGTTCTCAGTGCTTCTATCTTATCAAAAATGTGAACAGGCTGACGTATTCACCAAATTCATACCTGTCCGGTCAGCCAGTGCACCAAAAGTGAACTACGCTGCACAAATGTTGATCATTGGTTAACCAAATATTGCATGAAGTTTACTGTGCAGCGGGTTTTCGCCCGCCTGTGAACATGGCACGCGTCATGCATTGTTAACCAGGTAACACAATTTCGGCCATTGACAGCCTGTTAACAGCGAGGCGGTATGACGACGAAACCTGAGATGTTGAGCCGTATCGAAGCGACGTTCAGCCAGCTGACCCCCAGCGAGAAGCGGGTCGGGAGCTGGCTGCTGGCGCACGCCGCGCAAATCCCGTTTGAAACGGCGGAGAGCGTCGGGCTGGCGAGCGGGACCAGCGGGATTACCGTCGGACGCTTTCTGCGCAAGCTGGGGTATCGCAACCTGGAGGATGCCAAAAAGAGCCTGCGCGCTCCTTACCAGCCCTGGGGCATGAACGAGCGCCTCGACTCCTGGCAGCAGCAGCGCCCCCTGCCCAACCGCCTTCAGCACGCCCTGTCGCTGGAAGTGGACGCCATTACGCAGGTGTATCAGCTGGCGCAAACGGACGCTTTTCGTCAGGTGGTGCACCATCTGGCCCACGCGGACGCGGTCTTTGTGCTAGGGATCCAGTCCACGCGCGGGATCGCCAACGCCTTCTTCAGCCACCTTGAATACCTCCGCCCGCGGGTGAGCTACTCCGAAGGGGCATCCGGCAGCTGGGTGGAATCCCTGAACTCCGGGTTTGCGCACCCTTATGTCGTGCTGACCGATACGCGTACCTACTCCACGATGGCCCGACAGTACTGCCGCGTCGCGAGCGAGAAAGGCATTCCGCTGGCCTTAATCACCGATATCTGGTGCCCGTGGGCGCGGGATTATCCGATTGATTTACTGCAGGTGAAAACCGATACCGGTCATTTCTGGGATTCACTTGCCCCTGTGAGCTGTCTGTTCAACCTGCTGCTGTCGGGTGTGGTGGAAGCGCTGGGTGATGCGCTCCCGGCGCGCCTGGCAGTAAACCGACAATTACAACAAGAGTTTGGTCAATTCGAACGCTAAAGGAGCGGAGCTATGCCCGTAGAGAGTGAACTGATTGATGTGGCGAAGACGTTCCCCACGCTGCATATCGATCTGAAGTACGCCACCGCCGACAATATTACCGGCCGCCCAATTTACCAGGAGGCGCTGTGCCTGCTGCATACCGACGCGGCCACCGCGCTGGCAAAAGCCATCAGCATTGCCACGCTGGCCGGACTGAAGCTGGTGGTTTACGACGCCTATCGGCCACAGCAGGCGCAGGCCCAGCTGTGGGAGGCCTGCCCGAACCCGGAATATGTTGTCGACGTGGCGATTGGCTCCAACCACAGTCGCGGCACGGCCATCGACGTGACCCTGATGGACGAGCATAACGCCGTGCTGGATATGGGCGCCGGTTTTGACGAAATGCATGACCGCTCGCATCCGTATCACCCTTCCGTGCCGCCCCACGCCCAGCGCAACCGTCTGCTGTTGAACGCCATCATGTTCGGCGGCGGTTTTGTCGGGATCGGCAGCGAATGGTGGCACTTCGAACTGCCGAACGCCGCCAGCTACCCGCTGCTTGATGACCGTTTTGCCTGTTTTCCCCTGACGCACACCCCTCTTTAAACCTGGAGCACTGCCATGAAAACATCGCTTCTCTCGACCGTCATTGCCGCCACGCTGGCCCTGAGTGCACCGCTGGCGCTGGCTGCCGTCCCGAAAGACATGCTGGTCATTGGTAAAGCCGCCGATCCGCAAACGCTCGATCCGGCCATCACTATCGATAACAATGACTGGACCGTCACCTATCCGTCCTACCAGCGTCTGGTCAAGTACAAGCCAGGCTCAACCGAGGTGGAAGGCGATCTGTCGACGGGCTGGAAAGCCTCCGACGACCAGAAAGAGTGGACCTTCACCCTGGCGGATAACGCCAAATTCTCCGACGGTACGCCGGTCACCGCCGAGGCGGTCAAACTCTCCTTTGAACGCCTGCTGAAGCTCAGCCAGGGGCCGTCTGAAGCCTTCCCAAAAGATCTGAAAATTGATGCCGTTGATGACCATACGGTGAAATTCACCCTCAGCCAGCCGTTCGCGCCTTTCCTCTACACCCTGGCGAACGACGGCGCCTCCATCATTAACCCGGCGGTGCTGAAGGCCAATGCCGCGGACGACGCGCGCGGCTATCTGGCGCAAAACACCGCCGGGTCCGGGCCGTTTATGCTGAAGAGCTGGCAGAAAGGCCAGCAGCTGGTGCTGGTGCCAAACCCGCACTGGCCGGGCGACAAGCCGCACTTCAAGCGCGTCTCGGTGAAAATTATCGGTGAGAGCGCGTCGCGCCGTCTGCAGCTTTCCCGCGGTGACCTGGACATTGCCGACTCCCTGCCGGTCGATCAGTTGGCGGCCCTGAAGCAGGAAGGGAAAGTCGCCGTCGCCGAATACCCGTCTCTGCGCGTCACCTACCTCTACCTCAACAACAGCAAAGCGCCGCTCAATCAGGTCGATTTACGCCGCGCGGTCTCGTGGGCGACGGACTATCAGGGGATGGTGAAAGGCATTCTGAGCGGCAACGGCAAGCAGATGCGCGGCCCGATCCCGGAAGGCATGTGGGGATTTGACGCCACGGCCATGCAGTACAGCCTCGACGAGGCCAAAGCCAAAGCGGCCCTGGAGAAGGTTAAAGACAAGCCCGCCAGCCTGACCTTCCTCTACTCTGACAACGATCCGAACTGGGAGCCTATCGCGCTTTCAACCCAGGCCAGCCTTGGCAAGATCGGCATTAACGTCAAGCTGGAAAAACTGGCCAACGCCACCATGCGCGACCGCGTCGGCAAAGGCGATTACGACATTGCCATCGGCAACTGGAGCCCGGACTTTGCCGACCCGTACATGTTCATGAACTACTGGTTCGAATCGGACAAAAAAGGGCTGCCGGGCAACCGCTCGTTCTATGAAAACAAAGAGGTCGATTCCCTGCTGCAGGCCGCGCTGAAAACCACCGACCAGGCGGAACGCACCAAAGATTACCAGCAGGCGCAAAAGGTAGTCATCGACGAGGCGGCCTACGTTTATCTGTTCCAGAAGAACTACCAGCTGGCGATGAACAAAGAGGTCAAAGGCTTCACCTTTAATCCGATGCTCGAGCAGGTGTTTAACATCGCCACCATGAGCAAGTAACCGTTTCGCCGGGGGAAAGTGTATGACGTTCTGGAGCATCGTGCGCCAGCGCTGCTGGGGGTTACTCCTGGTGGTGGCCGGTGTCTGTATTATCACTTTTATTATTTCGCACCTGATCCCCGGCGATCCGGCCCGTCTGCTGGCCGGGGACCGCGCCAGCGACGATATCGTGCAGAACATTCGCCAGCAGTTGGGGCTGGATCAGCCACTGTACGTTCAGTTTGGCCGCTACGTGGACGCCCTGGCCCACGGTGATTTAGGCACCTCCATCCGGACCGGCCGTCCGGTTGCGGAAGACCTGAAGGCTTTTTTCCCCGCCACGCTGGAACTGGCCTTTTGTTCCTTGCTGCTGGCGCTGGTCATCGGCGTGCCGCTGGGGATTTTGTCGGCGGTATACCGCAACCGCTGGCTGGATCACCTGGTACGTTTAATGGCGATGACCGGGATCTCCACCCCGGCCTTCTGGCTTGGGCTGGGCGTCATTGTCCTGTTCTACGGGCACCTGCAGATCCTGCCGGGCGGCGGCAGGCTGGACGACTGGCTCGACCCACCTGCCCACGTCACCGGCTTTTATCTGCTGGATGCCCTGCTGGAAGGTAACGGAGAGGTCTTTTTCAATGCGCTGCAGCACCTGATTTTGCCCTCGCTGACGCTGGCGTTTGTTCACCTGGGCATCGTGGCGCGTCAGGTCCGTTCCGCGATGCTGGAGCAGCTTAGCGAAGACTACATTCGCACCGCCCGCGCCAGCGGCCTGCCCGGCTGGTATATCGTCCTGCGCTACGCCCTGCCAAATGCGATGATCCCGTCGATTACCGTGCTCGGGCTGGCGCTGGGCGATCTGCTGTACGGCGCCGTACTGACCGAAACCGTCTTTGCCTGGCCGGGCATGGGAGCCTGGGTGGTGACGTCCATTCAGGCGCTCGATTTCCCTGCCGTGATGGGCTTTGCCGTCGTTGTTTCGCTGGCCTACGTGCTGGTTAATCTGGTGGTCGATCTGCTTTACCTGTGGATTGACCCGCGAATTGGGCGCGGAGGTGCCGAATGATGTTAACGCAGGAAACGCCCGTCCCGGTTAAACCCGTCAGACAACGCATCAACTGGGCAAAGCTGTTCTGGATGCTGCGTCAAAGCCCGCTCACGATCGTTGGTGGCGTCATTATGCTTGTGATGCTTTTCATTATGCTGGCCGCACCGTGGATCTTGCCGCATGACCCGAACGCGCTGGATCTGACCGCGCGCCTGCAGGCGCCGTCTGCGCAGCACTGGTTTGGTACCGACGAGGTGGGCCGCGATCTGTTCAGCCGCGTGCTGGCGGGCAGCCAGCAGTCCATTACCGCCGGACTGGCGGTGGTGGTGATTGCGGGCGGCATCGGTTCGCTGCTGGGCTGTCTGTCCGGCGTGCTGGGCGGGCGCGGCGACGCCGTCATCATGCGGGTGATGGACATTATGCTCTCGATACCTTCCCTGGTGCTGACCATGGCGCTGGCCGCCGCGCTCGGGCCGAGCCTGTTTAACGCCATGCTGGCGATTGCGATTGTCCGCATTCCGTTTTACGTCCGCCTGGCACGCGGCCAAACCCTGGTGGTGCGCCAGTTTACCTACGTGCAGGCCGCCCGCACCTTTGGCGCCTCCCGCTGGCATTTGATCCGCTGGCACATCCTGCGCAACGCCCTGCCGCCGCTGATCGTGCAGGCGTCGCTGGACATCGGCAGCGCCATCCTGATGGCCGCCACGCTGGGGTTTATTGGCCTGGGGGCGCAGCAGCCGACCGCCGAATGGGGCGCGATGGTGGCCGTCGGCCGTAACTACGTTCTGGACCAGTGGTGGTACTGCGCGTTTCCCGGTGCGGCGATTTTGATAACCGCCGTGGGCTTTAACCTGTTTGGCGACGGTATCCGCGATCTGCTGGATCCGAAATCGGGAGGTAAACAGTGATGACCGATCCGGTACTCAAGATTGAAGACCTGCATCTGAGCTTCCCCATTTTTCGCGGCGAGGTTCACGCGCTGAACCACGTCTCGCTGGAGATCGGCAGGGGTGAAATTGTCGGCGTGGTGGGCGAATCCGGTTCAGGTAAATCGGTGACCGCCATGCTCGCCATGCGGCTGCTGCCGGAAGGCAGCTACCGTATTCATCATGGCCAGGTGAAATTACTCGGCGAAAACGTCCTGACGGCGTCCGAGAAACAGCTTCGCCAGTGGCGCGGCGCAAAGGTCGCGATGATTTTTCAGGAGCCCATGACCGCCCTCAACCCGACGCGGCGGATTGGCAAACAGATGGTCGAGGTGATCCGCCAGCATCAGCCGCTTTCCCGGCATGAGGCGCAGCAGAAGGCGATTACCCTGCTGGAAGAGATGCAAATCCCGGATGCGAAAGCGGTCATGGCGCGCTATCCGTTTGAGCTGTCCGGCGGGATGCGCCAGCGGGTGATGATCGCCCTTGCCTTCTCCTGCGAGCCGGAGCTGATTATCGCCGACGAACCGACCACCGCGCTGGACGTCACCGTCCAGCTGCAGGTGCTGCGCCTGCTGAAGCACAAGGCACGGGCCAGCGGCACCTCGGTGCTGTTTATCAGCCACGATATGGCCGTGGTGTCCCAGCTCTGCGACAGAGTGTACGTGATGTATGCGGGCAGCGTGATCGAGAGCGGTGCCACGCAAACGCTGATCCATCAGCCTGTGCATCCCTATTCCATTGGCCTGCTGCAGTGCGCGCCGGAAAACGGCCAGCCGCGGGCCCCGCTTCCCGCCATCCCCGGCACGGTCCCCAACCTCAGCCAGCTTCCGCAGGGATGCGCGTTCCGCGAGCGCTGCTTTGCCGCCGGGACGAAATGCAGCGAAACACCGCGCTTACAGCCCCATGGTGCAGAGGGCCAACAGGCTGCCTGCTGGTATCCACAACGGGAGAAAGTCCATGTCTGATGTACTGCTGGAACTGGATAGCGTGCACGTCAATTTTGCGGCACGTAAAAACTGGCTGGGCCGCGTGACGGAACAGGTTCACGCGCTCAACGGGCTCGACCTTGAAATCCGTCGGGGAGAGACGCTTGGCATTGTCGGGGAGTCCGGCTGCGGGAAAAGCACGCTGGCCCAGCTGCTGATGGGCATGCTTAAGCCCAGCACCGGCGCCTGCCAGCGGGCGCACCACGCGGGCGGCATGCAGATGGTGTTTCAGGATCCGCTCTCTTCGCTCGACCCGCGCCTGCCGGTCTGGCGCATTATCACCGAGCCGGTGTGGGTACAAAAGCGCAGCAGCGAGCGCGAACGCCGTCAGCTGGCTGAAAACCTGGCGCTACAGGTGGGCATTCGCCCGGAGTATCTCGACCGGCTTCCGCACGCCTTCTCCGGCGGGCAGCGCCAGCGCATTGCCATCGCCCGGGCGCTCTCGTCCGATCCGGATATCATCGTGCTCGATGAACCCACCAGCGCACTGGATATCTCCGTGCAGGCGCAGATCCTCAACCTGCTGGTGACCCTGCAACAGCAGCGAAATCTTACCTACGTGTTGATCTCACATAACGTCTCGGTGGTCAGGCACATGAGCGACCGCGTGGCGGTGATGTACCTTGGGCAGATTGTGGAGCTGGGCAGCGCCGCTCAGGTGCTAGGGGAGCCGCGCCATCCTTACACTCGTCTGCTGCTCGATTCGGTTCCCCGCACCGGTGAACCGCTGGATGAGACGCTGGCCTTACGCAAAACGGAGCTTCCCGGCAACCGTCATCTGCCCGAAGGCTGTTTTTTCCGTGACCGATGCCCGATGGCCGCGCAGGGGTGCGAACGTCCTCAGCCGTTACAGCCCTCTCGCGAGGGCCGTGATGTCCGCTGCTGGCGCAGTCTGGGTTAAATTTGCGCCATCCCACCGTCCACGAACAGCTCGGTGGCGTTAATAAAGCTGGCCGCGTCGGAGGCCAGAAACGCCACCGCTTTACCCACCTCATCCGGCGCGCCTAAACGGCCGAGCGGCACCTGTGCGGCCAGCGCGTCGTACAGCCCCTGACGATGTTCTTCCGGCACCAGATCGCCGAGGCCAGGGGTTTTGATCGGCCCCGGGCTTACCACGTTGACGCGGATCCCACGGCCCTGCAAATCCAGCGCCCAGGAGCGGGCAAAGTTGCGCACGGCGGCCTTGCTGGCGCTGTAGACGCTAAAGTTTGCCGTCCCTTTAATGGACACCGTCGAGCCGGTCAGAATAATCGAGGATCCGGCGGACAGCAGCGGCAGCGCCTTCTGTACCGTAAACAGCACCCCGCGGACGTTGGTGCCGAAAATCCGGTCAAATTGCTCTTCGGTTATCGCGCCCAGCGGCAGCATATCGCCGCCACCCGCATTGGCGAACAGAATATCGAGGCGGCCTTCTTCTTTGGCTATCCGGGCATAGACCTCGTCCAGGTCCGCCAGTTTTGACACGTCAGCGCGAATGCCCACTGCCGTTGAAGCGATTTCAGCCACCGCCGCGTCCAGCTCGGCCTGACGTCGTCCGGTGACGTACACCTTCGCGCCCTGTGCAGCAAGCTCCTGCGCCGTGGCAAGACCGATGCCGGTGCTGCCGCCGGTGACCAGTGCGATTTTTCCTGAGAGAGTCGTGTTCATGTCATTTACCTTTTGTTGGGTTTGCGTTGGACAAACTTTAGCCCTTGCCGGATTAGTGAAAAACCGGCAAAAATGAAAATGACTATTCACACACAGAAATAATCAGGGGAGCCTAATGGACCAGCTAATGGCGATGCGCGCGTTTACCCGGGTGGTGGAAACCGGCAGCTTTACCCGCGCGGCGGACTCGCTGAACATGCCCATCGCCACCCTGAGCAAGCTGGTGAAATCGCTTGAGGCGCATCTTGAAATACGCCTCCTGCACCGGACGACTCGCCGGGTGGTCGCGACGCCGGAAGGGGCGGATTACTATGAAAAAGCGCTCAGAGTCTTGATAGATATAGAAGATATCGACACCGCGTTTCGCGTTTCCCGCGCGACGCCCAAAGGGCATTTGCGGGTTGACGTGGGCGGCTCCACCGCCCGGGACGTGCTTATTCCCCTGCTGCCGGCTTTTATGCAGCGTTATCCGGAAATCCGCATCGACCTTGGGGTAGCCGATCGTCCGGTGGATCTTATCAGCGGTAACGTAGACTGCGTCATCCGCGGCGGCCCGCTGAACGACTCGACCCTCATCGCCCGCCATATTGGCAACGCCGAAATGGTTACCTGCGCGACGCCGGGTTACCTGAAAAACCATGGCGTTCCGGCCTATCCGCAGGAGCTGTGCAACGGCCACAAGCTCATTAGCTACCTCTCGCCCGTCACCGGGCGGGCATTTCCGTTTCGCTTCAGAGAGAACGGCGAGACGCTGGAAATCAATATTCCGCATTATCTCGGCGTAAACGAAAGTAATGCCCATCTGGCGGCTGCCGCAGCGGGATTGGGGATCGTTCAGACGTTTGAGTATTCGGCAAATGCGTATTTACAGGCGGGTACGCTGACGGCGATCCTGAGCGACTGGCGCCCTGCCGCCTATCCGTTTCATGTGGTTTACCCTCAGAACCGGCATCTGACGCACCGTCTTAAGGTGTTTATTGCGTGGCTGGCGGAAGTGTTTCCCGCCGCACTGAAGGGATAGCCGGGCGCAAACCCGGCAGGGAGTTAATTTAGCGTGTAGTCCAGGGTAATCTCGGCTTTCAGGAGCTGCGAAACCGGGCAGCCCGCTTTCGCTTTCTGAATAATACCGTCAAACTGCTGAGGGGCGATGCCGGGAACGGTCACCTTGCTTTTCAGGGCAACCTTCGTAATCGCAAAGCCGCCGTCGGTTTTATCCAGAGAGACGTCCGCGGTGGTATCAATAGCGTCGGCGGTATAGCCCGCTTCACCAAGCATCAGCGACAGCGCCATCGAAAAACAGGCCGCATGTGCCGCGCCGATCAGCTCTTCCGGGTTGGTCCCCTTTTCACCCTCAAAGCGGGTATTGAAACCATAAGGCTGCTGATTGAGAACGCCGCTCTCGGTGGAAACCGTCCCTTTACCGCGCTTAATGTCGCCAGACCAGTGTGCCGAACCGTGCTTATGAATAGTCATTCTTGCTCTCCTTTTGGCTTACAAAGAGTTAAGTATAGAAGGCTGTCCGGATTCTGCGGGCAAGACAGACGAGTCTTAGTCACTGAGTAAATGGTGCGCCAGCGCGTCGAGGAACACCCGCAGCGCGGCAGGCTGGTATTCACGGGACTGATAAATGCCATGGATGGCCAGCGGTTTCGGCTCCAGCGTCTCCAGTACCGGCACCAGTATTCCCTGCGCCAGCGCGGCACGCGCTTCGCGCTCCGGCAGCATGGCGATACCGCAGTGCTTAATCGCCGCATCCATCAGCAGCGAAGAGATGCTGGCGCTCAGGTTGCCGCTGACGGCCACGCTCAGGCTCTCGCCTTCCGGCGTCAGGAAGTGCCAGGACTGCCCGGCAAAAAAGCTGTAGTGCAGGCAGTTATGCTGGGCTAACTCTTCGGGACTGACGGGAATACCGTGTTGTGCCAGATACTCCGGCGAAGCGCAGAGCACCGAGCGACACTCCCCCAGCCGGCGGGCAATCATGCCGGGTTCGGGGTTATCCGTAATGCGCACGGCGACATCAATGCGTTCTCCCACCAGGCTCACCGGATGGTTGTTCACATCCAGTTCGATGCGCAGCTGCGGGTAGCGCGAGAGCAGACCGGGCAGCACCGGCGCAATCAGGTGCATCGCGGTAAAGTGCGCGCAGGCCACCCGCAGGGTACCTGACGGGAGATCTTTCTCTGACTGGCCTTCAATTTCCTGCGAGATCTGCGAGAGCGTCCGCGTTTTTTGCAGCACCTTTTCCCCTGCCGCAGTCAGCGTCAGCTTGCGCGTGGAGCGGTTTACCAGACGCGTACCTGCCCACTTTTCCATCTGTTCAAGGTAGCGGCTCACCATCGGTCGGGAAATACCCAGCGCGCGGGCCGCCGCGCTCAAACTTCCCAGCTCGCATATTCGGTTGTAAACCTGAGCGGCAATAACGCGATCCATATAAGCTCCATTTGCTCGATTTATGAAACTAAGCATGTCCTGTTTCAGGAATTCTGGCAAATGCGATTATCCGTACAATAGAGACATTCCTGAACAACAGAGACAACAGCATGAAATTCACTCAACTTGCCCTGCTTTCCACGCTTTTCACTCCGGCTGTTTTTGCCGCACCGTTGAGCATTGATACCTATAACCCGCAGGAGAAAGGCATTTTCGCGGTCTCCTCCACGCTGGTTTCCGGCCCGAAAGAAGCGGTGCTGTTTGACGCGCAGTTTAGCGTGAAGGATGGCGAAGCGCTGGTAGAGAAAATTCGTCAAAGCGGTAAAACCCTGAACAAGATTGTGATCACCTCCGGCGATCCGGATTTCTATTTTGGCCTGCAGCCGCTGGTCAAAGCCTTCCCGAACGCCAAAGTGGTGGCCACGCAGCATGTGGTTGACCACATCAAGGCTACCAAAGACGCCAAGCTCGCCTTCTGGGGTCCGCAGATGAAAGACGGCGCGCCAACCGAGCTGGTCGTCCCGCAGGTGCTCGCCTCCACCACGTTTATGGTGGACGGAGAAAAGATCGATATCGAACAGCCTGACAGCTACGCGGCCTATGTGTGGATCCCGTCAGCGAAAACCATCCTCGGCGGCACCGGGGTAGCCTGGGGAATTCACGTCTGGACGGCAGACACCCAGACAGCGGAAAGCCGTAAGCAGTGGCAGGAAACGCTGGTGAATATGGCGGCGCACAAACCCGAGCGCGTCATCCCGGGTCACTATCTGGGCACCCCACCAGCCGGGACGGGGGCGATTGATTTTACCCGTGACTATCTCCAGCGCTTTGAAAAGGCCTTATCCGTTCATAAAGATTCTGCAGGCGTCATCAGCACCCTGAAAAAACAGTATCCGAACCTGGCTGAAGAGAGCTCGCTGGAATTAAGCGCTAAGGTGAATACCGGCGAAATGAAGTGGTAATGTAAACTCTGCTCCTGCTATATTTTCGTGATAGCAGGAGCACCGTCATAATATTCTCTCAACGCCACGTCGATTTACCCCCACATTTCAAAACCACACAAAAGCATACACTTATGTCATTTTTATTTCTAAGATGAATCTGAGCCACAACCGGGAAAATATTTGCCATTCTGTTTATGAATTAATTTTTTTGCGAGCCGTACCATTAAACAGACAACGACACGGAGGCAGCATGTTTACTTATTACCCGGCAAATACCGCAGCAGCACAACCTGAACTCGTTAACGCGATTGCACAGGGTCTTCACGCCGAGCACGGTGCTGTGACTGAAGATGACATTTTGATGGAACTCACCAGGTGGGTGGAATCCACAGATAATGACATCCTCAGTGACATCTACCAGCAGACCATTAACTACGTCGTCAGCGGGCAAAACGCACCCTTGTAAAAACCTGCTAAGCTGGATCTGCAACCTAAGGGGTTACATTTCGTTTGCGTAAGCAAACTGGTCCTTAAAACTATCAACAGGATTGAGGAGTTAATATGAAATCGAACCGTCAGGCACGCCATATTCTGGGACTGAACTACAAGCTTTCTAATCAGCGTAAAGTGGTGATTGAAGGCGACCACGAAACCCAAGTCACTCACGCCACCGGCAGAAAACGCCACGCCGGCAAGTAAGTTCCAGACTGAGATCCAGAACACCATCGGTAATCCCGATGGTGTTTTTGTTTATGTGTTGCGGTAATTAATATTTAGCTCCTTTATAATACCGCCGGACCGCACCCCATCGCACAGGCCAGAAAGATGACAAACAGCAGTGTCAGGGACGGATCTTCATAAAAAGAGTGAGTGACATGGACAACAAACTGAAAAAACATCGTTCCTTATACATCCCATACGCCGGACCGGTTTTACTCGAATTCCCCCTGCTCAACAAAGGCAGCGCCTTCAGCATGGAAGAGCGCAGCAGCTTTAACCTGCTAGGTTTACTGCCCGAAGTGGTTGAAACCATTGAAGAACAGGCAGAGCGCGCGTGGATCCAGTACCAGGGTTTCAAAACTGAAATCGACAAACACATCTACCTGCGCAACATTCAGGACACCAACGAAACCCTCTTCTATCGCCTGGTACAAAACCATCTCGAAGAGATGATGCCGGTGATCTACACCCCGACGGTGGGTGCCGCCTGCGAGCGTTTCTCCGAGATCTACCGTCGCTCCCGCGGTGTATTCATCTCTTATCAGAACCGTCACAACATGGACGATATTCTGCAGAACGTGCCTAACCACAATATCAAAGTGATTGTGGTGACCGACGGCGAACGTATTCTCGGCCTCGGCGACCAGGGCATTGGCGGGATGGGGATCCCAATCGGTAAGCTCTCTCTCTACACTGCCTGCGGCGGCATCAGCCCGGCGTATACCCTGCCGGTAGTACTGGACGTCGGCACCAACAACCAGCAGCTGCTCAACGATCCGCTCTATATGGGCTGGCGTCATCCGCGTATTACCGACGACGAGTACTATCAGTTTGTCGACGACTTCATCCAGGCCGTGAAGCACCGCTGGCCGGACGTGCTGCTGCAGTTTGAAGACTTTGCGCAGAAAAACGCGATGCCGCTTCTGAACCGCTATCGCGATGAGATCTGCTCCTTTAACGACGATATCCAGGGCACCGCAGCCGTCACGGTGGGTACGCTTATCGCCGCCAGCCGTGCAGCGGGAAGCCAGCTGAGCTACCAGAAAATCGTCTTCCTTGGCGCAGGCTCCGCAGGCTGCGGTATTGCCGAGCAGATTATCGCCCAGACGCAGCGCGAAGGCTTAAGCGAAGAGCTGGCCCGCTCCCGCGTCTTTATGGTGGACCGTTTCGGCCTGCTGACCGACGGCATGCCGAACCTTCTGCCGTTCCAGACGAAGCTGGTGCAGAAACGCGACAACCTGAAAAACTGGGATACCGACAACGAAGTCCTTTCCCTGCTGGACGTGGTGCGCAACGTGAAGCCGGATATTCTGATCGGCGTTTCCGGGCAAACCGGTCTCTTCACTGAAGAGATTATTCGCGAGATGCACAAGCACTGCGAGCGCCCTATCGTGATGCCGCTGTCTAACCCGACGTCCCGCGTGGAGGCGACGCCGCAGGACATCATCGCCTGGACCGAAGGTAACGCGCTGGTTGCCACCGGTAGCCCGTTCGATCCGGTGGTGTGGAAGGATAAAACCTATCCGATTGCTCAGTGCAACAACTCCTATATCTTCCCGGGCATTGGTTTGGGCGTTATCGCCTCCGGCGCGTCCCGCATCACCGACGAAATGCTGATGTCGGCGAGCGAGACCCTGGCGGGCCATTCGCCGCTGGTCAACGACGGCGAAGGTCTGGTTCTGCCTGAGCTGAAGGATATTCACAAGGTGTCGCGCGCTATCGCGTTTGCGGTGGGTAAAATGGCGCAGCAGCAGGGCGTGGCGGTGAAAACTTCTGCCGACGCGCTGCAGCAGGCCATCGACGACAACTTCTGGAAGCCTGAATACCGCAGCTATCGCCGTACGTCGATTTGATCCGCTTTGACCGTTCCCTCTCCTCAAAAGGGAGAGGGAATGTCATCACCCTCCTCCCTTTATTTTCTTTGCCGCTTCTACGTCATTCCTCTTCCCTTTATTAAAAAAATAAATATTTCAACAACTATTCATACCCCATTGAAATATAAAAATTTCGCATAACACTTTTTGTCTAACAAACGTATTTTTTTAAGAGTTTAGTAACGTTTTGTATTACTAAAAATAGGCGTTTTGAAATGACAACCCTCGGATATTATTGGCTGAAAAGTGATGGAAGCTCAGACATCAAGAGTACTATTGACGTGCAAAATTGCGAGGAAAGTAAGGAGCGGTTATGTACTATAAAAATGAAGTGATAAGTTATTTGCAGGCGAATAACATCCTTGCGTTAAAACTCGAGCATGCATTAACGGGTGTAGGAAAAGCCGTATCAAATCAGATTGAAATGATCGGCGCAGGTGCAACGCGCGCGCTGTATTATACCTCCTGCTTTACTGATGAATATCAAGACGTATGCCAGAAACAAAAGTCCGAAGACATCCGATTTGCTAAAGGTGTTTATCATATTATATGGCATAGAGATGTTGTGTATGAAATGCTCAACATCTACTTTGAAGAAGTATTCCGACACAAAACCTCCGATCAGCTAGAGCACATCAAACAATTGCTAATGGCAGTAAATATTCATATCGCCGCAAGTTCACTCACAAACGCCGGATTTGCTTTAGCAACAGCATCATATGTTGCTGCAGGTATGAATCTAAGCCTTGAACTTAGTGCACTGGCTGGGCGAAGAGCGGGACAGGTTGTTGGAGGTATTGGCCTGTACGGCATTGTTCAGAAAGCAGCAGATAGTTCGCATCGCCTTCATATTACTTATCCAGCGTACTACTCAGCGCTATACGCTAAAGAGCTGGAAATGTTGTACTTCTTAATAGAGCCATTGTTTAAACGGGCTGAAGCTTTTAAAGCACAATGGGTATCGGATAGTGAGATTGCAGATATCATAACAAGGATGGTTCAGTAATCATGATGCATCTTATTAAAAGATTTTTCAGGCGGATATTCTTTTCATTGATATCGATGTACGGCCCTTCGCTATTGACACTTTTATTTGCAGTTGTCTTTTTCCAACTTTGCCCTGACGGGCCAATATGGCCTGTTCCTATATTCTTCATTTTTGTGATAGTTATTTTATCGCTATATGAAATTGTAAATCTCAAACGTTAGCTTTATCGTAATTTATCTATAAGGAAATAGTATGTCTACACCCGCACACTTATGGCTTGAAGATGAGAACGGTTCTCCGGTAATCGGTAGCTGCATGATGCCACTTCGCCTGGGGTCTATCGAGTTAAAATCCTTTTCTCACGGTGTCACTATCCCGGTAGATCCAAGCTGGGGAAAACTAACAGGAACGCGAGTCCATCGCCCTATCACGATAGTAAAGGAGTTTGACCAAACAACACCACTTTTGTACCGCGCTGTCTGTGAAGGCCGAACCATGAAGAAAGCCACAATTAAAATGTACCGTATTCTGGAATCAGGTATTGAGGCCGAGTATTTCAATATCATTCTGGAAAACGTCAAGTTTACAACGGTTGCACCCTACCTGTCTCCTAACGGTATAAGCAGCACACATCTTGAAACGCTCGAATTACGTTATGAAGCGATTACCTGGAAGTATACGGAGGGTAATATTATCTATCGTGATTCATGGAACGATCGTTGTTGTGCATGATGACGAAGGCGGCATTTGCACTGGCTGCAATGCTGCCCCTCTGTTTGGTATATACAAAGAAACGTTGTATAGTGATAGTCACCTACAAACTCATAACATATAAGGAGGCCAATTATGCTGTATCGTGAAATTTTCAATGTTTCACATACATTTGGTGATCGCACCAGCTCAAGCGTTATCGGTATCGTGCTGCGATAACTTCTGCTTGAGCGAAGACACCAACCCCTGAAATCCCTTCTCTCGGGCTTACTGAGTTATCGTCAGCGATGTTTGACGAGGCATAAACATGCCTGTAACTCTTGGGTAAGCAACAATGAGCACTTTACTCACTGCACAATCTTTACGCGTTGATACGGCGTTTGGCACGCTCTTCGACTCACTCTCCTTTACGCTGAAAAAAGGCGACCGCATTGGCCTGCTGGGCGACAACGGCTGCGGTAAAAGTACGCTGCTGAAGGTGCTGGATGGCACTGACTCCCCCGCCGCCGGAACGGTCTCGCTGGCCGGGCACTGCCTGATGGCGCGCGTGGAGCAACATCTCCCGGACGCTATTTTTCCGCTGACCATGCTGGATGCCGTACTCGCACAGCTGCCTTTTGCTGAGCGCGATAGCCTGCGCTGGAAAGCCGAAACGCTGCTGGCAAGCATGGGCTTCACGCCGCAGGATATGGCGCTGCAATCCGCCACGCTGAGCGGCGGACAGCACACCCGCCTGCTGCTGGCCCGGGCACTGATTCACGAGCCGGACCTGCTCCTGCTGGATGAACCCAGCAACCACCTGGACCTCCCGACCATGCTCTGGCTGGAACACTTCCTACAGAACTGGTCGGGCAGCTTTGTGCTGGTCTCGCATGACAGACAGCTGCTGGATGCCGTCACCAACGGCAGCTGGATCCTGCGCGATAAAACGCTGCACTACTTTGCCCTTCCCTGTACGGCAGCACGCAAGGCGCTTGAAGCAAAAGATGAGAGCGATGCGCAGCGCCACAAGGCGGAGCAAAAGGAGATCGACCGCGTGACCGCCAGCGCGAAGCGGCTGGCGACCTGGGGCAAGGTTTACGACAACGAAGACCTGGCCCGAAAAGCCAAACAGATGGAAAAGCAGGTCGAACGGCTCAGGGAGAGCCAGACGGAACTCACGGCAGGTAGCCCGTGGACGCTAACCCTTCGCGGCGACGCGCTGCGGGCCGACCGTTTACTGGAGATGGAAAACCTTGACGTGCCCCCTGCTCCGGGCCTGCCTGCGTTGTTTAGCGTCGACGTTGCGCGGTTAAAAAGCGGCGATCGCGTGGCGATTGTCGGTCGTAACGGCTGCGGTAAATCGTCGCTGATGAAACTTATCTGGCGACAGTTTACGGATGAACTGACCCATGACGGGTTGAAGCTACACCCGCGCGTGTCGCCGGGCTATTACGACCAGACGCTGAACCAGCTGCCGGACAACGCCACGCTGCTCGACGCGCTGGAGCCTTTCGCTCCGGATCCGCAGAACCGCAAAATGGCCCTGATAAGCGCCGGTTTCCCGTGGGCGCGTCACGGACAAACGGTCAGCACGCTCAGCGGAGGCGAACGTTCGCGCCTGCTGTTCGTTGGCCTGACGCTTGCCCGCTATAGCCTGCTGATGCTGGATGAGCCTACCAACCACCTGGACATGGAAGGCAAAGAGGCGCTGGCGCACACCCTTCAGCAGTTCGAAGGCGGCGTCCTGCTGGTCAGCCATGACCGTCAGTTAATTAGCCAAAGCTGCAACCGTTTCTGGCTGATTGAAGAGGGAAAACTGAGCGAGTGGCAAGATGCTGAAGCGGTGTTTGAGCGGCTGCGTGAACGCGCGGGGCTGGTCACATCCACTGCGCCTGACATCGCGGCGCCGACGGATCGCCCCTCGCCTTATGACGATCTGCTTGAACGCCTGGTCGCGCTGGAAACGCTGCTGGAAAACGATCTGGCGCGTAAGCCGAAGCATCAAAAGCCGCAGCTGCAGGCGCAATGGCGTAAAGAGATAGAGGAGATAGAAGCCCAACTGTAAGTCTGCGCCCGGCGAGCGCCTCGCCGGGCCAGAATTTTCCCCCTTAATTATTAGAGGAACGGCGTATTCTTAATCTGAAATCGAATCAAATGATGACATTATGTTGCTGCAGCCTTGCATTACCAGGCTAATGTATTAATCCTTAAGAGGTACTACACCTGCTATGCAGATTCTTATCATGAACAAGGAGATACACATGAAGGCTGCTGTTGTCACTCAGGATCACCAGGTCAACGTTACCGAAAAAACCTTACGCCCGCTAAAGCATGGGGAAGCCCTGCTGAAGATGGAGTGCTGTGGCGTATGCCATACCGACCTCCACGTGAAGAACGGTGATTTCGGCGATAAAACCGGGGTCATCCTGGGCCATGAAGGGATTGGTATCGTGAAAGAAGTCGGCCCTGGCGTGAAGTCGCTGAAAGTCGGCGACCGCGCAAGCGTGGCCTGGTTCTTTGAAGGCTGCGGGCACTGCGAATACTGTAATTCCGGCAACGAAACCCTGTGCCGTGACGTGAAAAACGCCGGTTACTCCGTTGACGGCGGCATGGCGGAAGAGTGCATCGTCACCGCGGATTACGCGGTAAAAGTGCCGGAAGGTCTGGATTCGGCGGCGGCCAGCAGCATTACCTGCGCTGGGGTCACCACCTACAAAGCAGTGAAGGTATCGGGTATTAAACCGGGCCAGTGGATTGCGATTTACGGTCTCGGCGGGTTGGGTAACCTCGCGCTGCAGTACGCCAAAAACGTCTTTAACGCCAAAGTCATCGCCCTTGACGTTAACGACGAACAGCTGAAGCTGGCGGCCAGCATGGGTGCGGATCTCACCATCAACTCCCGCAGCGAAGATGCCGCTAAAATTGTGCAGGAAAAAACCGGCGGCGCGCATGCCGCAGTCGTCACTGCCGTCGCAAAAGCCGCCTTCAACTCGGCGGTGGATGCCGTGCGTGCCGGTGGCCGCGTGGTCGCCGTTGGTCTGCCGCCGGAAGCGATGAGCCTCGACATTCCTCGCCTGGTGCTGGACGGCATTCAGGTGGTGGGTTCGCTGGTCGGTACCCGTCAGGATCTGCAGGAAGCGTTCCAGTTCGCCGCTGAAGGTAAAGTCGTGCCGAAAGTCACGATGCGCCCGATCGAGGACATCAACGCCATCTTCAAAGAGATGGAACAGGGCCAGATCCGTGGCCGTATGGTGATTGACCTGCGTTCATAATCACCCACCGTTCAATTACCGCTCCTGACAGGGGCGGTTTTTTTATAGCCATTTTCCGGCAATCCTTATCTTAATTCCTTTGTTCCCTTGTTTTCCCCTGCGCCCGATGATGAATCCGACGCTAACAAGAAGATAACAAAGGAATTCACCATGCAAACCCCATTTCGTCTGCCGCTGCTGACGGCGCTGATTCTGACGACCACCGCCGCCTGGTCCGCGGATGCGCCTGTTAAAGGCGGCACGCTGATTTATCTGGAGCAACAGGCGCACACCAACCTCTATCCGCCTGCCGGCGGCTTCTACCCGAACGGCGGCATTCTGAACCAGATTACCGACAAACTGACGTGGCAGAACCCAAAGACGCTGCAGGTCGAACCGTGGGTGGCCGAAAGCTGGACCACCAACGCCGATAAAACCGAATACACCTTCAAAATTCGCCCGGGGATCACCTTCTCCGACGGCACGCCGCTGGACGCCAACGCCGTAGCAAAAAACTTTGATACCTACGGCTTAGGTAACAAGGCGCAGCGCCTGCCGGTGTCAGAAGTGATCAATAACTACGATCGCAGTGAAGTGGTCGACCCGCTGACCGTGAAGTTCTACTTCAAAAAGCCGTCACCGGGATTCCTGCAGGGCACCGCCACCATCGGGTCGGGCCTGGTCTCGCTCAGCACGCTCAAGCGCAATTTTGAAGAGCTGGGTGACGCCCGGCATATCATTGGCTCAGGCCCGTTTGTGGTGAAGGACGAGAAGCTGGGTCGCGAAGTGACGCTGGAAGCACGTAAGGACTACCAGTGGGGGCCCAAAAATCTGGCGCAACAGGGGCCAGCCAATCTTGATGGCATCAAGTTTATCGTGACTCAGGAAGACAGCGTGCGCGTCGGCGCCCTGCTGGCTGGTCAGGCCGACTTTATTCGCCAGGTGCAGGCGTATGACGAAAAGCAGGCGACCGATCAGGGCTATAAAATCTACGCCGCCCCGACCCGCGGGGTGAACGACAGCATTAGCTTCCGCCCGGATAACCCGCTGGTCTCCGATATTCGCGTGCGCCAGGCGCTGCTGCATGCCACGAATGCAAAACAGGTGGTCGAGACCCTCTTCTCGGCTAACTATCCGCAGGCGAAGTCGGTAATTGCCGATTCCGCCGCTGGCTTTGTCGATCTCAGCGACAAATTGTCCTTCGACCCGGCAAAAGCCAACCAGCTGCTGGACGAGGCAGGCTGGAAAGCAGGCAGCGACGGGATCCGCGCCAAAGATGGACAGCGGCTGGCGCTGACGGTGTATGAATCCCTGCCGCAGCCACAAAATAAAGAGGTGCTGCAGCTGGTTGCCCAGCAGTGGCGACAGGTGGGCGTGGCGCTGAACGTGAAAGCCGGCGACGCAGGCAGCCGCACGCTGGATAACCTTGATCCGCTGAAAACCCCGTTAACCGTCTCCGAAGTGGGCCGCGCCGATCCGGACGTGGTGAAGAGCATGTTCTACCCCGCTAACCGCGACGCCCTGCTGCAAAAAGGCGGCTCCAGCGACAAGGTCAAAAGCTTCCGTGACGACAAGCTGAATGCGCTGCTGGTGAATATCTCCTCAGAGGTTGATCCGCAAAAACGCCTGCAGCTGACCGGCGATGCCCAGCGTTACCTGCTGGATAACGCCTACGTCATTCCGATTTTCGAAGAGCCGCAGGTCTTTGCCGGTGCGCCGTGGCTGAAAGGCGTCAATTTTGAAGCGGTCGGCCGCCCGTCGTTCTACGGCGCGTGGATAGAGAAACACTGAGGAGCTGACGATGCGCCACGCACTTCTTCAACGTTTTGGGCACGGGCTACTGGTCTTGTGGGCCGCCTTTACCCTCTCGTTCGTGTTGCTCCAGGTGCTGCCGGGCGACGCGGTGCTGATTAAATTTCAGAACCCGGACCTGGGCTTAAGCCCGGCGCAAATCGAGGAGATGCGCGTGGCCTACGGCGCGGACAGCCCGCTTTGGCAGCAATACGGCCACACGCTGCTGGCGATGCTGCGCGGGGATTTCGGCTACTCGTTACAGGCCGGGGTGCCGGTCAGCGAGCTGATTGCCAGCAATCTGCCGGATACCCTGAGCCTCGCCCTGCCCGCCTTTTTACTCGCGGTCCTGCTGGCGTTTGCGCTGGCCTTTGCGTCGCGCCTGCCGGGTCTGCGCTGGCTAAGTAATACCCTCCAGTCTCTGCCGGTCCTGTTTATCTCCTTACCGACGTTCTGGCTGGGGATTGCCCTCATCCAGCTCTTTTCTTTCCAGCTGCGGCTGATCCCGGTGATTAACCCGACGCCGCTGCAGGGGCTGATCCTGCCGATCGTGACCGTCGCGATCCCGATCTCCGCCCCGCTGGCACAAATCCTGATGCGCAGCCTCGACCAGGTGGCGACGCAGCCGTTTGTCGCCGTGGCCAGGGCTAAAGGGCTGAGTGAAACCGCCGTGCTGTGGCGTCACGTCACCGGCAACGCCCTGCTGCCGGTCCTGAACATTGCCGGGCTGCTGCTGGGCGAGCTTATTGCCGGGGCCCTGATCACCGAAACCGTTTTTGGCCGCAGCGGGCTCGGGCAGCTGACCCAGCAGGCGGTGAACAACCAGGACATCGCCGTGCTCCAGGCGGTGGTCATGATTTCCGCTCTCGGTTTTGTCCTGATCAATCTGCTGGTGGATCTGCTGATGCCGCTGCTGGATCCCCGTCTGCAAACCGTTACCGGAGGTGCATCATGAGCCTGGTCGATTACGCTGCCGCCGCGCGAAAACGCGTTCCCGGCTGGCAGGGCGTCGCGTGGCAGCCGGGACTGTGGCTGGCATGGGCGGTCATTATTATTGCGCTTTTTGCCGTCGTGGCGCCCGGCCTGTTAACCCACTACAGCCCGATTGAGGGCATCGCCGGAGCGCAACGTCTGGCGCCGCAGGCGGGCCACTGGCTCGGCACCGATCAGCTTGGCCGCGATGTTTATACCCGTATTGTGTATGGTGCGTCCCACTCCCTGAGCGCGGCGCTCGCTGCCGTCACGATGGGGCTGGTGGCAGGCACCGGCCTGGGGGTCATTGCCGGGGCGTTCGCCGGACGCGTCGAGTCTTTCCTGATGCGTTTTGTCGACGTGCTGTTGTCCATTCCGTCTCTGTTGCTCTCGCTGACGGTCATTATTCTGCTCGGATTTGGCACCGTTAATGCCGCGATTGCCGTCGGCGTGGCCTCCATTGCCAGCTTCGCCCGCCTCGCGCGCGGTGAAGTGGGGCGCATCCGCCATACGGATTATGTCGAGGCAGCGTTCGGCAGCGGCGGGACGTTCCTGGCAGTGCTGTGGCGACACATCCTGCCCAATGCCTTAACCGCCGTCCTCGCCTTTGCCACGCTGCAGTTTGGTCAGGCCATTCTGGCCCTCTCCACGCTGAGCTTTCTCGGCTACGGCACCCCGCCGCCCGTACCGGAATGGGGCTTATTGATCGCCGAAGGCCGTAACTATCTCTCTACCGCATGGTGGCTAACCACCTTCCCCGGCGTGGTCGTCATCGCCGTGGTGCTTGCCACCAACCGTATCAGCCAACAGTTCAGCGGAGGCCAGAAATGACCGTACTCTCGGTAGAAAACCTGACCATCAGCTACCGTACCGCGCGCCAGTGGCGCGAGGTGGTACATAACGTCAGCTTTACCCTCAGGCGAGGGGAAATGCTGGCCTTTGTCGGCGAATCCGGATCCGGCAAAACGACCACGGCACAGGCAATCATTGGCCTGCTGGCGGATAACGCCCGGCGCGATGCGGGAAAAATCGTGCTCAACGGCGAGGAGATTAGCCGGTGGTCAGCGAAGCGTCTCGATACCCTTCGCGGGGCGCGAATCAGCCTGGTTCCGCAGGATCCGGGTAATTCCCTCAACCCGGTCAAGACGATCGGCGTGCAGGTCGGGGAAATTATTCAGCTGCACCAAAAGGTAACGGCTCTCCAGCGCGACGAGCAGGTGCTCGCCCTGCTGAGAAAGGTCGGCCTGAGCCACCCCGAACAGCGCATGACGCAGTATCCGCATCAGCTCTCCGGCGGGATGAAACAGCGCGTGCTGATTGCCATCGCCATTGCCCTGCGCCCGGACGTGATCGTTGCCGATGAGCCCACCAGCGCGCTGGACGTGACGGTGCAAAAACGCATTCTCGATCTGCTGGATATCCTGCGCCGGGAATCGGGTAC
This sequence comes from Enterobacter sp. TCD1-1, assembly GCF_020567405.1. Taxonomy (NCBI): domain Bacteria; kingdom Pseudomonadati; phylum Pseudomonadota; class Gammaproteobacteria; order Enterobacterales; family Enterobacteriaceae; genus Enterobacter; species Enterobacter sp. TCD1-1. The sequence continues at coordinate 1,528,895 of NZ_JAJCXF010000001.1, forward strand.
TGCGGTTCTGTTTGTCACCCACGATCTGGCGCTGGCTGCCCAGCGCGCGGACAGGCTGCTGGTGTTTCGCAACGGTGAGGTTCAGGAGCACGGCGACACCGCCGACATTGTCCGCACGCCGCAGCACGCCTACACCCGTCAGCTACTGAGCGATCTCCAGGGCCAGCGTCTGACCATCGCCCCGGTATCAGGTCTTCCGCTCTCGTCACCGGCCATTCGCGCCCGCGCCATCAGCAAACGGTTCTCGCTGGGTAAAGGTCATCAGCTTCAGGCGCTGGATCGGGTGACGTTTGACGTCAGACGCGGCAGCACCCATGCGCTGGTCGGTGAATCCGGCTCCGGAAAGACCACCCTCGCCCGTATTTTGCTGGGTTTTGAACAGGCGGATAACGGACAGGTCATTATTGATGACATTGATGCCACCGCGCTCAGCCGCGAGGCCCGCCGTCAGCTGCGCCAGAAGATCCAGTTTGTCTACCAGAACCCGTTCGCCTCTCTCGACCCGCGTCAGACGCTGTTTGACATCATCGAAGAGCCCCTGAAGAACTTTTCTCGCCTCGCTAAGGCGGAGCGAAAGGCCCGGGTGGAGACCGTGGCGCAGCGGGTTGCCCTGCCCGTCGAACTCCTGACCCGTACGGCCAGAGAGCTTTCAGGCGGGCAGCGCCAGCGCGTGGCCATCGCCCGTGCGCTGATCCTGGAGCCGACTATTCTGGTGCTGGACGAAGCCACCTCCGCGCTGGACGTGACCGTACAGGCGCAAATTCTGGCTCTGCTTCAGCAGCTGCAGCAACAGCTGGGATTAACCTATCTGTTCATCACGCACGATCTCTCCACCGTTCGCCGGATCGCCCATAGCGTCACGGTGCTGCGCAGCGGGCAGGTGGTCGAACACGGTGACGTCGAAACCTTATTCACGTCGCCACAGAACGACTATACCCGCGAGCTGATTGCCGCCATTCCCCATTTTTCACCCGCTACGGAGGAGTTCGCATGACGCGAAAACGCCTGGGATTTTTCACCCGCCTGCTTGACGATGCCACGCCAAAAGAGCGCTATCGTCTTGCTACAGAACAGATCCGCCACGCTGAACGCCACGGTTTTGACAGCGCCTGGATCGCGCAGCACCACTTCCATGAGAATGAAGGCGGCCTGCCGTCGCCGCTGCTGTTTCTGGCCCACGTTGCGGCGCATACCGAAACCATTCGGCTGGGTACGGCCATCATTACCCTGCCGATGGAAAACCCGCTGCGTGTGGCGGAAGATGCCGCCGTGCTGGATTTACTCGCTGATGGACGTCTCGAAGTCGGTTTTGGTTCGGGCGGCACACCGACCTCTTTCCTGCCGTTCGGACTGACGTTTGAACAGCGCGGCGCGGCCTTTGCCGACCATCTACATGTGATCCAGAGCGCCTGGCGCGGGGATTCGCTCACCCATCCGGATAACCACCTTTACCCGCCAGCGCCACAGCTGGCTGACCGGATCTGGATTGCCACCTTTTCCGTCGACGGTGCCGTTCGCGCCGCGCGGGCCGGACACGGTTTAATGCTCTCCCGCACGCAGCCGCGCCCGGCAGAGCAGTTGGATTTAACGCTCGACGCGATCCAGAACCCAATTGTGGATGCCTACCTTGAGGCACTGCCCGCCGGTATCACACCGCGCATTCTGGCTTCCCGTACGGCATTCGTCGCCGACAGCGATGACTATGCGCTGAAGGTTGCAACGCCGGGTCTCACGAAACAGGCCCAGCAGCATCGCGCTGCCGGACACGTGGTTAAAGGTGACACTGTCACAGATTTTCGTCGCCAGTTCGACGCCCATATCGGTTCGCCTGAGACGGTGCTGCGTTCGCTGCAGGCCGATTCCGTTCTCCGGCGCGCCACGGATATCTCATTCCAGGTCCATTCGGTCGAGCCCACCCATCGCGACACGCTGCGCTCCATCGAACTGATCGCCGAACATATTGCCCCCCATATCCATTGAGGAGATACCTATGTCATTAAGTCACGACATTCTCGCCGAGCTGGCGGAAATTAAACCCGGTTCCCCTCTGGCAGAGGCGCGCGCCACGCGGGACGCCGCCACGCGCCACGCACAAGGCAGCTACGAAATCTTATTCACTCAGCAGGATAGCGATTTTGCGCTGGACGAGCGCTTCGCCGTCGCGGCAAAAGTTGCGAGGTGGCATAACGCGGAGGCGCTGGCCGCGCACTATGCGGGGTTTGGCCTGGCAGACCCGACCTCAGACCGTCTGACCCCGGCGCTCAATTTCGCGCGCCTGCTGACCTTCTCCCCCGTCGAAGCCACGCCGACATCGTTAAGGGCGCTGACCCAGGCGGGATGGAGCAAGGAAGGCATCGTGACCCTGGCGCAGCTTATCGCCTTTGTCAGCTTCCAGAGCCGACTGATTGCCGGACTGCGGCTGCTGAACGACAGGCCTGTCGCCACAAGCGATGCGCCGGTGGCGGCAGGCGTCTGGCACACGACCGCCACCACGGCCACCGGAAAGGCGGCTCCCGTCGCCTTCACCCAGCAGGAACTGGGCTGGGAGCCGTGGATCGCCGCCAAACCGCTGGCGGATTTTCGTGATGACGAGGTTGCTATACTGGCGAAGTTTGGCCACACCGATTCCGACTATTTCCGCCTGCTGGGGCGCAACCTGCCGGTGCTTGAACAGCGCACGCTAACGGATAAAGGGATTTTTTATACGCCGGGGGGATTGCCGCGCGCCGAGCGCGAGCTGGCCGCAACGGTCGCCAGTAAAATTAACGGCTGCATCTACTGCGCATCTGTCCATGCGCGGAAAGCCAGCCAGCTGTCAAAGGATGACGCGGCGGTAGAGGCCCTGCTGGCCGTGCGTCCAGGACAATCCCTGAGCGAGGGGCAATCTGCGCGCTGGCAGGCGGAGATTAATTTTGCGGCAGCGCTGTCGGTAACCCCGCCTGCCGCCACGCCGCTGCACCTTGCCGCGCTGGAAAAAGAGGGGCTGGACACCTTAGCCCAACTTGACCTGGTGCAGTCCGCCGCGTTCTTCGCCTGGGCCAACCGCCTGATGCTGACCCTGGGCGAGCCCTGGCTTGCCTGACTTCAATCAGGCTAGCGCGCGAGCGTTAGCCTGAGCCTGTCTGGCCCGCAGATAACCGTAGATCAGTAATGCACTCATGGCCGAGAACGAGAGTAACGCCGCAGGCAGCGTGACGTAGCGCCAGCTAAAGCCGAGGGTAATCATCATCCCGCCAAAGTACGCCCCGATCGCACTGCCGAGATTAAACGCCATCTGCCCTCCGGCCGCCCCCAGCATCTCGCCGCCCTTCGCATTTTGCAGAAGGAGGATCTGCAGCGGCGCAGAGAGCGCGAACAGCCCGGCACAGCAGATAAAGCCCGTGATTAGCGAGGCCGTTTTCAGTTCACCGCAGGCGAAAAGCAGCATCAGCGAGGCGACAATCACCATGTCGGTGGTGGCCGCAATGCGCAGCGGGCTAAAGCGTCCCGAGAGTTTGCCGCTCAACAGATTGCCCAACACCATGCCAAGGCCCATCAACATCATGATGAGGGTCATCATGCCTTCGGAAAAGCCAGAAACGTTGACCATAAACGGTTTAACGAAGCTGAACCACGCGAACACGCCAGCATTACCAAACATCGTGGCGGCAAAAATCAGCCAGGGCTCCGGTTTCTTCAGGAACTGGAACTGCTCGGTCAGTTTAATTTCTGATTTGTCATGGATGTCCGGTACCCAGATCAGCACCGAAAGGATCACCAGCGCATCGAACAGGGCGATCAGGAAAAAGGTATAACGCCAGCTGAACTGGTGCCCCAGCCAGGTGCCGAGCGGGACGCCCACGAGGTTGGCGACGGTCATCCCGGCGATCATCCCGGCCACCGCGACCGTCACCTTCCCCGGCGGCGCAATTTTAGACAGAATAATCGCCCCGACGCCGAAAATCGCGCCGTGCGGAAAACCGGAAATCAGGCGCCCGGTCGCCAGCCAGAAATATGACGTAGAAAACGTAAACAGAGCGTTCCCGACCGCGCACAGGGCAACCAGAAACAGCAGCGTGGTTTTTAACGAGAACTTGCCTGAGAACAGCGCCACAATCGGGGCGCCAATCACCACGCCGAAGGCATAAAACGAGATCATATTCCCGGCGGAGGGGATCGAAATACCGGTGTCATGCGCCAGCTCGGTTAACACGCCCATAATGCCAAATTCAGCCATGCCCAGGCCAAATGTGCCAAGCGCCAACGAAAATATTGTCTTTTTCATACCTCAACCACGGGTTAATCACTCGCAACGGGCATTATTGAATAATCTTGTATGGTGAGCCAGTTCAAATCAGCTGGCTGACAGGTTAATCCATTGATTCAGGAGTTTTCTCCAACTGCTACGCGGTGGGAGTGGCAAACAAAAAGCCCCGGCAGGTGTCAGGGCTGGAAAGGGTTCAAGGTCTGGTTTTACAGTGCGCTCTCTGCCGCTGCTTTAGCGCGTGTAATAGCACCAGCATTGAAAATAGGATGCTCATGATTGTTCGTTATGTCACGAACGCGGTAGATTTTCCATGCATCATCTTCACGACGAAGAAATACCTCAAGATGGATGCTTCTCCCGTTACCCGCCCCTTCAATGACCTGGACTACTTCACCGTTTAAAAATTCCCTGGCGTTTTCCACTCGTAACGCAGGTATCCATTCACGAGAATAATCTTGGGTATACGTAAAATAGTCAGACTCAATTAACTCTTGTTCAGAAATTTCCTGAATGGTATTAATGCGAGCAATCGTATCAGCAGAAACATATTTACGTAGTTCGTCGGCAGGATAAGGCCTGGTTTCATCGCTGCCGAATACGGAAAGATAGGATTTATAAAATGATTCGGTAGCGTCTTGCGCGCTATGATGTTGATTGGTAGCCGAACTGCATCCCACCAGCAACAAACCGAATGATAAAAATATTCTTTTCATCAGTGCATCCTGTAAATTTTAAATGATGGTTGCATTTTGCGGTACCCAGGCCCCGGATACATGCTTTTTTGAATAAAATCAGAAATCCACTGCGTACCGTCATACATAGTCATATGACCTATGCCATTTCCACCAGGGTAGGGCTGTATAACAGCTACATCGCCAGAAATTAATGTTGAACCGGGCGGCAGCTCACTGAATCCTGCACGTAATAATTCAACCCCATAATCTTTTGCATAATCTGTGTTCGCTACCTTAACACCGCCAGCCAGAATGGCCAGGCGGGTAAACTTAGCACATTCACTGTGAGAGCGCCCCAGAGCGTGTGAACGGAGATACGAAACTGCGGCTTCTTTATTCCAACTCATTCTTAGTTCCTTTAAGTAAATAAGAATGAAATTATCACATTAACCACACATGGCATGAGGAATTAAAAGTGCTAATTTTATTGCATCCGCGGCATTCGAATAGAGGAACAGGTGCTTAGCACCTTCGTGCATACCTCAGTATCTGAAAAAAGTGTCGTGACATTAATTACCTAAAAACAATACGCATAATATCAGGTGGATTACACTTCATAGTGCGGCCTCGCTTTTTCCGCACCGGACAACCTGAGGATGACAATCATGGGAAGCAAAAAGAAAACCCCTGTCGCTGTTGATGTCGTAACGAATGCACCGCTTAAGACCAAAGAGTATGAGAAAGAGCTCCGCCGCCTGCACGTCGAACTGGTTAAGCTCCAGCAATGGGTCGTCGCCAAAGGGTTAAAAGTGTGTATTGTTTTTGAAGGACGCGACGGTGCCGGCAAAGGCGGCACCATTAAAGCGATCACCGAGCGCGTCAGCCCGCGCGTGTTTCGCGTTGTTGCGCTCCCTGCGCCGACTGAAAAGGAAAAAAGCCAGCTCTACTTCCAGCGCTATGTGCCCCACCTGCCCTCGGCGGGTGAAATCGTGATCTTCGATCGCAGCTGGTATAACCGCGCGGGCGTGGAGCGGGTGATGGGGTTCTGCACGGAGGAACAGGCGGAGAAATTTTTGGACGGCGCGCCAGTCATGGAAAAAGCGATGGTCGATGCCGGGATTATCCTGCTGAAGTACTGGCTGGAGGTGACGCCGAAAGAGCAGGAGCGACGCCTGCGCGACCGTATTAACGATGGGCGTAAGATCTGGAAGCTGTCGCCGATGGATATTAAATCCTTTAACCTGTGGGACGAGTACACCCGCGCCCGCGACGCCATGTTTGAAGCCACCGATACCGCCTGGGCGCCGTGGTTTGTGGCGCGTTCAGAGGATAAAAAACGCGTGCGACTGAACATTATTTCGCATTTGCTTTCGCAGATCCCGTATAAAGAAATACATGTTGAGAAAGTGGATTTACCGAAACGCAAAATCGGCAAAGTCAAACCCACAAAATATCCGTTCCGGTATGTGGAGGAGCGGTTCTAATTTGAAGAGTAGGCCCGCGCAAGCGCAGCGCCGCCGGGCAAAGCCGACGGCGCAGGTCTTACTTCATCCCTTCCGTACTTTCCTGTTTTGCTTCCAGTCGCTCCACATCACGGTACCAGCGCGGGTGGTGTTTCTGCGCCCAGCGGCGGCTCACCTTCCCTTCAATCATCCCTTTGATTGACCCTTTCACCCAGAACGCCATATACATATGGATCAGGATGGCATGAATCAGGATGATGGCCGATGTCGCGTGGATAAGCAGCGCGTAACGCACCACCTGAATCGGGAAATAATGCGCAAAATACGGACGCCAGATCATCACGCCGGTCACCAGCAGCACAAAAATCATGCTCATGATGGTCCAGAACATCATCTTCTGCCCGGCGTTGTATTTCCCCACCTTCGCGACTTTATGCTCGTTACCCTTCAGGACTTCGACAATCCCTTTCACCCACGGGATATCCTGCTTGTCAGGAATATTGTGATGGACGAAGCGCACGAACATAAACATCAGCACCACGAAAATCAGCACGCCGAAGAACGGGTGCAGAATGCGCCCCATCTGCGGCGTACCGAAGGTTTCGGTCAGCCACTGCAGCGTCGGGAAGAAGAACGAAATTCCCGATACCGCCACCAGGAAGAAGCAGACCACCACCGTCCAGTGACAGGCGCGATCGACAAATTTGGTGCGCACGATCATTTTCGACTTACTCATGATGCTCCTCCTCGTCGTCATCCACCTCTTTGTTTGGCCCGATACCGATGTAGTGATAGATCAACCCGGCAAAGGTGGCGATAAAGCCCGCCGCGGAGAGCGGTTTAAGCGCCCCTTTCCACAGGTTGATGGAGGTATCGATCGCCGGATCCTTCGGCAGGTTGTGGTACAGCTCCGGCTGGTCGCTATGGTGCAGCACATACATCACGTGCGTACCGCCCACGCCCTGCGGGTTGTAAATGCCCGCTTTGTTGTAGCCCCGTGCTTTGAGCTTATCGACGCGCTGCTGCGCCACCTCCAGCATCTCTTTTTTGGTGCCGAAGTGGATCGCCCCGGTGGGACAGGTCTTCACGCAGGCAGGTTCCTGACCGACGCTGACGCGGTCCACGCACAGGGTACATTTGTATACCCGGTTATCCTCTTTATTGAGGCGCGGAATATTAAACGGACAGCCCGCGATGCAGTAGCCGCAGCCGATGCAGTTGTCCTGCTGGAAATCAACGATCCCGTTGGCATACTGGATAATTGCCCCGGCAGACGGGCACGCCTTCAGGCAGCCCGGATCTTCACAGTGCATGCAGCCGTCTTTGCGGATCAGCCACTCCAGCTTGCCGTTCTGGTCGGTTTCGCTAAAACGCATCACCGTCCAGGATTTGGCGCTCAGATCCGCCGGATTATCGTAAACCCCTACGCAATGCCCCACCTCATCGCGGATGTCGTTCCACTCCGAGCAGGCCACCTGGCAGGCCTTACAGCCCACGCAGGAGGAGACGTCGATAAGCTTGGCGACTTCTGCCTTGTAGTCCCGCGCGCGAGGCGCGGGGGTAATCGGGTTCGTCGCGGAGCGTTTAATAATGTCTTGTGTTTCCATCGTCATTTAATCGCTCCTTACGCTTTCTCGATGTTGACCAGAAACGCTTTGTACTCCGGCGTTTGCGAGTTGGAATCGCCAACGTTTGGCGTCAGGGTATTAGCGATGTAGCCTTTCTGCGCCACCCCTTCAAAGCCCCAGTGCAGCGGGATGCCGACGGTTTCCACCCGCTGGCCGTGCACGTTCAGCGACTGCAGGCGGCGGGTGACCACCGCCACCGCGCGAATAAAGCCGCGCTTGCTGCTCACCTTCACGCGATCGCCGTTGGCAATGCCTTTCGCCTTCGCCAGCGTTTCGCTTATCTCCACAAACTGTTCCGGCTGCGCGATAGCGTTAAGCCGCGCGTGCTTGGTCCAGGTATGGAAATGCTCGGTCAGGCGGTAGGTCGTCCCCACGTACGGGAATTTGTCCTTTTTGCCCAGACGCAGCGCGTCGTCTTCGTAGATACGCACCACCGGACTGGAGACCACGTTCGGGTGCAGCGGATTTGTCCCCAGCGGCGTTTCCATCGGCTCGTAGTGCTCCGGGAACGGCCCTTCCGCCAGCTTATTGAGAGCAAACAGGCGTCCCAGTCCTTCCGGCTGCATGATAAACGGTCCGGTGTTGCTGCCCGGTGCGGCGGTGCTGTAGTCCGGGATATCGTTCCCCGTCCATTTCGCCCCGTTCCACTGGATCAGCATGCGCTTCGGATCCCAAGGCTTCCCGTTGATGTCCGCCGACGCGCGGTTGTACAGCACGCGACGGTTCAGCGGCCACGCCCATGCCCAGCCCAGGGTGTTGCCCAGACCTGACGGGTCAGCGTTATCACGGTTGGCCATCTGGTTACCCTGCTCGGTCCAGCTGCCGGTGTAGATCCAGCAGGACGAGGCCGTGGAGCCATCGTCGCGCAGCAGCGCGAAGCTGTTCAGCAGCTGACCTTTCTTCGCCACCAGATTGCCGCTCGCGTCATACAGATCCGCCAGCGCCACGCCGTTGTTCTCTTTCGCGACCTCTTCGGATTCAGGACGATCCGGCTGCTTGTAGCGCCAGCTCATCTTCAGCAGCGGCTCCGCGCCTTTGCCGCCTTCGGTGCGATACATTTCGCGCAGGCGGTGGTAGATCCCGGCCAGGATCTCACCGTCGTTACGCGCTTCGCCCGGTGCATCCTGGCCTTTCCAGTGCCACTGCAGCCAGCGGCCGGAGTTGGCAATGGAGCCATCCTCTTCCGCAAAGCAGGTGGACGGCAGGCGGAACACTTCGGTCTGAATCGAGGCCGGATCGACATCGTTTGATTCCCCGTGGTTCTGCCAGAAGGTGGAGGTCTCGGTCACCAGCGGATCGATAACGACCATGTACTTCAGCTTGCTCAGGCTGCGAACGACTTTGTTCTTGTCCGGGAAGGAGGCCACCGGGTTGAAGCCCTGGCAGATATATCCCGTGACGTCGCCCTTATCCATCATGTTGAAATACTTGATGACGTCATAAGCCTGATCCCACTTCGGCAGCCACTCAAAGCCCCAGTCGTTCTCTTTCTGCGCCGCATCGCCGTAGAAGGATTTCATCAGGCTGACGTAGAACTTCGGATAGTTGCTCCAGTAGTTCACCTGGTCCGGCAGCGTCGCTTTTGGCGTGTTCTCCGCCAGATAGCTTTGCAGATCCGTCTGCTTTTCAGACGGCAGCGTCAGGTAGCCCGGCAGGCTGGTCGAGAGCAGTCCGAGGTCGGTCAGCCCCTGAATGTTGGAGTGACCCCGCAGCGCGTTCACGCCACCCCCGGCCATGCCCATGTTGCCGAGCAGCAGCTGGATCATCGCCATGGTGCGGATGTTCTGCGCGCCGACGGTGTGTTGCGTCCAGCCCAGCGCGTACAGGAACGTGGTGGTTCTGTCGGCCGCGCTGGTGGAGGCCAGCACCTCACACACCTTCAGGAAGTCCGCTTTCGGCGTGCCGCAGATGTTTTCCACAACGTCCGGCGTATAGCGGGAAACATGCTGTTTCAGCAGGTTCCACACGCAGCGCGGGTGCGTCAGGGTTTCATCCCGCATCGCATAGCCGTTTTCATCGAACTGATAGTTCCAGGACGTTTTATCGTACTGGCGTTTTTCGGCGTCATAGCCGCTAAACAGTCCGTCATCGAAGGCAAAGTCATCCCGCACCAGCAGGTTCGCGTTGGTGTAGTGCTTAACGTATTCCGCGTTAATTTTGTTGTTTTCGATCAGGTACAGCAGCACACCGGACAGGAACGTAATGTCCGTACCGGAGCGGATTGGCGCATAGATATCGGCCACCGATGCCGTACGCGTAAAGCGCGGATCGACGACGATAAGCGTCGCATCATTGTTGTTTTTCGCTTCCATCGCCCAGCGGAACCCCACCGGATGGGCTTCAGCGGCGTTACCGCCCATCACCACCACGACGTTCGCGTTTTTGATATCAACCCAGTGGTTGGTCATCGCACCGCGACCAAATGTTGGAGCAAGACTTGCTACCGTTGGTCCGTGTCAGACGCGCGCCTGGTTGTCTACCGCCAGCATGCCGAGAGAGCGCACAAATTTTTGCGTCAGCATGCCGGTTTCATTACTGGCCGCAGAGGCGCATAACATGCCGGTGGTCAGCCAGCGGTTGACCGTCACGCCCTGCGCGTTCTTTTCAATAAAGTTGGCGTCGCGGTCGGCTTTCATTAATTTTGCAATACGGGAGAAGGCCTCATCCCAGGAGATACGCTGCCATTTATCAGAACCCGGCGCGCGATATTCCGGGTAGCGCAGGCGGTTTTCGCTGTGAACGTAGTCCAGCAGCCCCGCCCCTTTCGGGCAAAGCGCCCCGCGGCTCACCGGATGATCCGGATCCCCTTCAATGTGGTAAATCGCTTCTCTGGCGTTCTTCGCGCCATCGCCCAGGCTATACATTAAAAGCCCACAACCCACGGAGCAGTATGTGCAGGTGTTACGGATCTCTTTCGCGCGCAGCAGCTTATAGTTGCGTGCCTGAGCCAGCGCCATTTTGGGAGCAAATCCCAGCATTGCGGCTGTTGTTCCGGCCATACCGCCCGCGCAGATTTTAAAAAATTGTCTGCGGCTGACGTCCATTGTTGTCCTCGTTATCTGAAAAGACTTCGCGCCGCAAACTAACAGCAAAGCCCCTGATTTTTTTGCGTCAAATCAAGGTCATCTGTCTTCCCCCCCTTAATAGTCACCCCCGCAATATTTCATTACCCCTTTTTGATTAACGGCTTAAGAGAATAATTCACGACAGCGACAGGCGTAATGCGATACATTTTTCCTTTGATTTTTATTGCGATGGCGAAGTAATGGACAGAAAGAGAGCAACGCTTATTGGGCTGGCGGCGATATTGTTATGGAGCACCATGGTCGGTCTTATTCGCAGCGTGAGTGAGGGACTGGGCCCGGTAGGCGGTGCGGCGATGATCTATACCCTCAGCGGATTGCTGTGCCTGGTGACGGTAGGATTTCCTGATATCAGACGGTTCTCGCCGCGGTATCTTATTGCGGGCAGCGTTTTATTTGTCAGCTACGAAATATGCCTGGCGCTGTCGCTGGGCTATGCCGCCACGCGCGCGCAGGCGATTGAAGTCGGTATGGTGAATTACCTCTGGCCGAGCCTGACGATCGTATTTGCGATTTTGTTCAACGGGCAAAAATCTACCCTGTGGGTGATCCCAGGCCTGGTCATTTCGCTGCTGGGCGTCTGCTGGGTATTGGGTGGCGAAGAGGGATTACACCTTGAAGAAATAACCCGCAATGTCGTTTCCAGCCCTCTCAGCTATGCGCTGGCGTTTGCCGGGGCCTTTATCTGGGCCGCCTATTGCACAGTCACCAGCAAATTTGCGAAAGGACAAAACGGCATCACCCTGTTTGTCTTGCTGACCGCGCTAAGTCTGTGGGTGAAATATGCCCTGAGCGATCAGCCCGACATGGTGTTTACCCTCCCGGTGGTGGTGAAGCTCATTATGTGCGGCATTGCGCTTGGGTTTGGTTACGCCGCATGGAATATTGGTATCCTGCACGGTAACGTCACGGTGCTGGCTGCCGTGTCCTATTTTACCCCCGTCCTCTCTGCTGCGCTTGCTGCCGCAGTGTTAAGCTCCCCCCTTTCATTCTCGTTCTGGCAAGGCGCGCTGATGGTCTGCGCCGGGTCGTTGCTCTGCTGGTACGCAACGCGAAAATAAGGTTTTCTGCCGTGGCCGGGGGAATTTCAACCCGGCAACATAATTAACATAAATTTAAAATGTGATCGCACTTCAGAATATTTATTCTGATAACAGACAGTCTGTTTAAATTCGGTTTATATTTGCTGTTATCTGTAAAGCACCCTGAAAGGAATTGACATAAACTGACAACAGCATGAAATTAGTCAACCATCAATATTAACGCCATGGATAGCCATGACTGCAATAATTCAGATCTGACACATTTATTGAAATATGCGGAATAGCCGTCGAATATTCAGACTAACCAACTAATTTTAAAGAAAAACAGTAATAGAACCCGCCCCAACCCCTCGAACATACCGAAATCTAACGCACGATATTAAAACCTTCAGAAATTATAGCGACAGCAATAATCCCACGCATTAAATACATATTAATCGTATAAATTCCGCTCATATTGTTTGCATATCACCCTTCCCACACGATCGAGATCACACTAATTGAAATTATCTCTAATATTTTGAAACTTATTATTGAAATAAGACGACGAGATTTTTAAGAATAGCATGCCATTGACGAACAGCCTCGTTTAGAAATCGTTCAAAGTGGTTCAGGAAATACCCAAAAAAAATTATAAGGAACATTTAAGATGAAACTTAAATTAGTTGCAGTGGCAGTCACTTCCATGCTGGCAGCAGGCGTTGTTAACGCTGCCGAAATTTACAACAAAGACGGTAACAAGCTGGATCTGTACGGTAAAGTGACAGGTCTGCACTATTTCTCTGATGACGCTGGCGCAGATGGCGATAAAACCTACATGCGTATCGGCTTCAAGGGTGAAACGCAAGTTAACGATCAGCTGTCCGGTTACGGCCAGTGGGAATACCAGATTCAGGGCAACAAAGACGAAGGCGACAACCAGTCCTGGACGCGTGTGGCGTTTGCAGGTCTGAAATTCGCGGAAGCAGGTTCATTCGATTACGGTCGTAACTACGGCGTGATTTACGACGTGACCTCCTGGACCGACGTGCTGCCAGAATTCGGCGGTGACACCTACGGTGCCGACAACTTCCTGCAGTCTCGTGCTAACGGCGTGGCAACCTACCGTAACCAGGACTTCTTCGGTCTGGTTGATGGCCTGAACTTTGCTCTGCAGTATCAGGGTAAAAACGGCAGCGTAAGCGGTGAAAACACCAGCGGCCGCAGCCTGCTGAACCAGAACGGTGACGGCTATGGCGCATCCCTGACTTACGATCTGGGCGAAGGCTTCAGCGTAGGTGGTGCAATGTCTTCTTCCCGTCGTACCGCTGACCAGAATGCGGCTGGCGTATACGGTGAAGGCGACCGCGCAGAAGTGTACAGCGGTGGTGTGAAATACGACGCGAACAACGTTTACCTCGCGGCGCAGTACTCTCAGACCTATAACGCAACCCGCTTCGGTACCTCTAACAACAAGCGTACCGACATCTACGGCTTTGCAAACAAGGCGCAAAACTTCGAAGTTGTGGCTCAGTATCAGTTCGACTTTGGCCTGCGTCCGTCCATCGCTTACCTGCAGTCTAAAGGCAAAGACATCGAAAACTTCGGCGACCAGGATCTGGTTAAATACATCGATGTTGGCACGACCTATTATTTTAACAAAAACATGTCCACCTACGTGGATTACAAAATCAACCTGCTCGACGACAACAAGTTCACTCGCCAGGCAGGCATCGGTACCGACAACATCGTGGCGCTGGGTCTGACCTACCAGTTCTAAAACCTTGTCTGTCCAAAAGCCAGCTGAACAAGCTGGCTTTTTTTTCGCCGTCCTTTACCCGACGGACGACTCCCCGCCCGCCGCCCGACGCAGCCAGGTTTGCAGCAGCTTGCCGTCCTCGGTCATCTCTGAATCCGAACGCACGCAGAGGTAATAATCGCGCCCGTCATCAATCGGTAGGTCAAATATCTTCACCAGCTCACCGCTCTCAAGATACGGCGCAATCAGCGGCTCACGCATTAGCGCACAGCCCAGACCAGCCTGTACGCCCGCCAGCGTCAACAGTCCGTCTTCAAACAGCGGGCCGCTGCGCCGGAGAGGACGTTTTACCCCCTGCAACAAAAACCACTGCGTCCAGCTTGTACGCTCTTCATCGTGCAGGAGCGGCATTTGCAGCAACTGCTCAGGCGTATCGATATGGCCATGAATGCGTAAAAACGCACGGCTGCACACCGGCACCATCTGACCGGAAATCAGCTTTTCACTCTGATAGCCCGCCCACTGCCCGTTGCCAAAACGAATCGACATATCCGACGCGTCGCTCAGATAGTTACGGTGGTTGGCATACACCACGTTGATCTCGGTTTGGGGATTGGCGCGCATAAACGCAGGCAAACGTGGAATAAACCACCCCATACCAAACAGCGGGATCAGGCTGATGGTGACCTGACGCGTTTGCGCCTGCTCCGCCAGGTGCTCCGTCGCCTGGCGCAGCACGTTAAACGCCGCACGGATCGAGCGGTAATATTCCCGCCCGTGCTGGCTCAGCACCAGCCTGCGCCCCTGACGTTCCGTGAGCGGCATTTGCAGGTATCCTTCGAGCACCTTGAGCTGATGGCTGACGGCCGACGGAGAGATATTCAGCTCCTGTGCGGCCAGCGTGACGCTGCCCAGCCGGGCGATGGCCTCAAAGGCACGTACGGCCCGAAGCGGCGGATCGTTTGCCAGGCGGCTTTCTGCATACGCCGCCAGATTCGCCAATTGTTCTGTTTTATTCATATGTTGATTTCTTTAGGCTTTTCACCCAAAAGCAGGCATAAACTATTTTCATATAAATCATAAAGATAAAACAATATTTATTTATCATAAGAAATAATAGATGCGTATTTTACAATTTAATTCATTTATTGGATGGTAGCCGCAGAACGAGCACTTTGCGGGTACAGACGTTGGATACACTCATACAACAACTGATCAACGGTGTGATGCTGGGAAGCATCTATGCGCTGATCGCGCTGGGCTATACCATGGTGTATGGCATTTTGCGCATTATTAACTTTGCTCACGGCGATATTCTGATGGTCGGCGCGCTCACCACGCTCTCCGCCATGAACGCCCTGAACACCACCTTCCCGCATATGCCGCTGCTGTTGCAGCTTGGCATTGCCCTGATGATTGCCATGGCCGTTTGCGCCGTGCTGGCGATGGCCGTGGAACGCTTTGCCTACCGTCGACTGCGCAACGCTCCGCGGCTCGCGCCGCTGATCTCGGGTATCGGCGTCTCCGTCCTGCTGCAAACCGTGGCGATGATTATCTGGACACGCAACCCGCTGATGTTCCCGCAGATCCTGCCCATGGATCCGATTGCCGTGACGTCTGGAAGTGAAACGCACCCGCCCGCCATCGTGACCGTTACCGGCATTGTCACCGTGGCGCTGGCGCTGGCTGTGATGACCGGCCTGTGGCTGCTGGTGGAATACACCCGTCTGGGGCGCGGTATGCGCGCCGTGGCGGAAAACCCACGCGTGGCCACGCTGATGGGGGTTAACCCAAACGCCATCATCACCCTGACGTTTGCCATTGGCGGCGTGTTTGCCGCGCTGGCAGGCGTGATGATGGCCAGCAATTACGGTAACGCCAGCTTCTCGATGGGCTTTTTGCCCGGGATCAAGGCCTTTACCGCCGCCGTGCTGGGGGGCATTGGTAACATTCGTGGCGCCATGATTGGCGGCATCCTGCTCGGCATTATCGAAGCGCTGGGCGCAGGTTACCTCGGTGAACTGACCCATGGCGTATTTGGCAGCAACTATCAGGATGTCTTTGCCTTTATGGTGCTGATCCTGGTGTTGGTCTTTCGTCCGGCTGGCCTGCTGGGCGAGCGCGTGGCGCACAGGGCGTAAGGAATACCATGACAACACTTCAACTCCAGACCCCGGTGACGACACGCAAATTCTGGTCAGGCATGAGCCTGTTCTGCCTTGCGCTGCTGATTGCTCCCGTGGTGGCCACGCAGCTTGGCGGCAACTACTGGGTGCGAGTCATCGACTTCGCTCTGCTCTACATCATGCTGGCGCTCGGGCTAAACATTGTGGTGGGCTATACCGGCCTGCTGGACATGGGCTTTATCGCCTTTTACGCGGTCGGCGCCTACCTCGCGGCACTGATGGCCTCCCCACACCTGCTGGAGGTGTTTCCGATCCTCGGCGTCTGGTTCCCGGACGGGCTGCACACCTCGTATCTGCTCATTATTCCGCTGGCCGCCCTCGTCGCGGCAGTCTGCGGGATTTTACTCGGTGCTCCTACGCTCAAGCTGCGCGGGGACTACCTGGCGATAGTGACCCTCGGCTTTGGCGAAATTATTCGCATCCTGATGCGTAACCTCGACCGTCCGGTAAACATTACCAACGGCGCAAAGGGCATTACCGGGGTGGATACGTTGAACCTGTTCGGCCTAAAGTTCAGCGGCGTATACCACTGGTTTGGTTTCAAAGTGCCTGCCCTGTGGCTGTGGTACTACCTGCTGATGCTGGTCATTGTGGCGATTATTTTTGTCTGCCTGCGCCTGCAGCATTCCCGCATTGGTCGCGCCTGGCACGCCATCCGCGAGGATGAAGATGTGGCGCGCGCGATGGGCATCAACGTGCGTAACTATAAGCTGCTCGCCTTTGCGATGGGCGCCTCCTTTGGCGGCGTGGCGGGTGCGCTTTTCGGCGCGTTTCAGGGCTTTGTCTCCCCGGAATCCTTCACGTTACAGGAATCGATTGCCGTACTGGCGATGGTGGTGCTGGGCGGCATGGGGCACATTCCGGGCGTGATCCTGGGCGCGGTACTGCTGACCGCCCTGCCGGAACTGCTGCGCAGCCAGGCAGCGCCGGTTCAGCAGGCGCTGTTCGGTACGGTGCTGATTGACCCGGAAGTGCTGCGTCAGCTGTTTTACGGTCTGGCACTGGTACTGGTCATGCTGGTACGCCCGTCCGGGATCTGGCCGGTACGCCACAAGGAGGCGAAGGCATGAGCCTGTTAACCGTACGCAACATGACAAAACGCTTCGGTGGGCTGACTGCTGTAGATGACGTTTCGATAACCGTGAACAGAGGCGAGATCTACGGGCTGATCGGCCCCAACGGCGCAGGAAAAACCACCTGCTTTAACCTCATCACCGGCCTTTATCCGGCGGACAGCGGCGAGTTTTCGATAGCGGATAAGCCCTATTTCCCAAAACACATTGAGAAAGTGACCGCCGCCGGGATTGCGCGCACCTTCCAGAACGTGCGCCTCTTCAACGACATGTCGGTACTGGAAAACGTGATGGTGGGCCGCCACGTGCGCACCCGTAACGGCCTGTGGGCCGCGCTGAGCCACCACAAACGCGCCCGTGAGGAAGAGAAACAGACCCGCGAACTGGCCTGGCACTGGCTGGACTATACCGGCATTGCGCAGTTCGCCCACTATCGCGCCTGCGATCTGGCCTATGGCCATCAGCGTCGCCTTGAAATCGCCCGCGCGCTGGCAACAGATCCGCTGCTGCTGGCGCTGGACGAACCCGCCGCCGGGATGAACGCGGCGGAAAAAGTGGCGCTCGGCGAGCTGCTCATCCGCATCCGTGATGACGGCAAAACCCTGCTGATGATTGAACATGACGTCAAGCTGGTGATGGGCATCTGCGACCGCCTGACGGTCCTTGATTACGGCAAAACGCTTGCCAGCGGCACGCCGGAAAACGTGCGGCGCGATCCGGCAGTGATCGCCGCCTGGCTTGGAGGCAACGCCCATGTCTGAATTACTGAAGGTAGAACGTCTGGACGTGCATTACGGCGGCATTCAGGCCGTACGCGACGTCTCCTTTACCCTGCGCGAGGGCGAACAGGCTACGCTGATCGGCGCGAACGGCGCGGGGAAAAGCTCCACCGTACGCGCCATTACCGGGCTGGAAAGCTTTAGCGGCAGTATTGAATTCAGCGGTAAAGCGGTGCGTAAACAGAGCCCGGAGACCCTGCTTCGCGACGGACTGGTGATGGTCCCGGAGGGCCGCGGGATCTTCTCCCGCATGACGGTACTGGAAAACCTGCAGATGGGCGCCTGGCTAAGGCGTGACACTGTCACCGTTAAACGCGAAATGAACGAGATATTCGAGCGCTTCCCGCGTCTGGGCGAACGCCAGCATCAGCTTGCCGGGCTGTTGTCCGGCGGTGAGCAACAGCTGCTGGCCCTTAACCGCGCCCTGCTCAGCCGCCCGCGTCTACTGATCCTCGACGAGCCTTCGATGGGCCTTGCCCCGAAGATGGTCGAAAACATTTTTGCCGTGATCGCCGGGCTGCGTAAGCGCGGTGTCGCCCTGCTGCTTATTGAACAAAACGCCCGGCTCGCGCTGGAAGTGACCGACAGCGCGTGGGTGATGGACAGCGGCAGCATTGTTCATCATGGCGAATCGACTGCGCTGCTTAGCGACGACCAGATTGCACAGATTTATTTGGGCGAAATGCCCGTTTAACCACACCAGCCAACATCAGGGAAATACAATGAAAACAGTAAAAATCAGTGCGCTCAGCGCCGCTATTCTCCTCGGCAGCTTTGCCTCGACGGCCACGTGGGCCGCTGACAGCGAAACCGTGGTCATCGGTCTGGCAGGCCCGCTGACCGGCCCATCTGCCCGTATCGGGAAAGATCTGGAGAACGGCGCGCAGCTGGCCATTGACGACATTAATAAGCAGCACCCGACTATCGGCGGCAAAGCGGTCACCTTCAAACTGCAGTCCGAAGACGATCAGTCCGACCCGCGTACCGCCGTGGCCGTCGCGCAGCGTCTGGTGGACAGCGATGTGGCGGGCGTGGTCGGCCACTGGAACACCGGCACCAGCATTCCTGCGGCCCGCATTTATCACGATGCAGGCATCGCCCAGGTGGCACCAGTCGCGACCGGTCACGCCTATACGCAACAAGGTTTTGATACCAGCTTCCGCGTGATGGGACACGACGATGACGGCGGCCAGCTCGCCGGTCAGTATGCGGTCAATACCCTGAAAGCCAAACGCATTGCGGTGATCGACGACCGCACCGCATTTGGTCAGGGGCTTGCAGACCAGTTTATTAAATCGCTTGAAGCCCAGGGCGTGAAAATTGTCGATCGTCAGTACGTGGATGACAAAACGGTCGATTTCAGCGCCGTACTGACCGCCATCCGCAGTAAAAACGCCGATCTGATCTTCTTCGGCGGCGTCGACAGCCAGGCCGCACCGCTGGCTCGCCGCATCAAACAGCTGGGCATGAATGCCACGCTGATGGGCGCAGGCGGATTCGTCAGCCAGACGTTCCTCAAGCTGGCGCAGAAAGAAGGCGAAGGCGTTGTGGCGCTGGAGCCGGGTCTGCCCGTTGACCAGATGCCGGGTGGAAAGGCATTCGAACAGGCCTATCAGTCCCGCTACCACACCCATATCGAACTGCACGCCCCGTTCGCCTATGACGCCACCCGCGTGCTGGTTGCGGCAATGGAAAAAGCAGACTCCGTTGAGCCTTCCGCGTATCTGCCTGCTCTGCGCGCCATCAGCTATTCCGGCGTCACCGGGCAGATCGCGTTTGATAAAGAGGGCAACCTGAAATCGCCGTCGTTCACGGTCTACAAGGTTGTCGACGGCAAATGGCAGCCGCAGACCGTGCTGGGCGGCGCAAAAGCGAAGTAACGCAGCGAGGCAATGTGATGAGTGATAATAACGAGCTGGGCATTCTCGCCCGCCGCAAAATTGAAGCCGAAATTATTAAGCCAATTTATGAAATCCTGGTGCGCGAGATAGGGAAAGCCCGCGCCCAGGCGGTGATTGGCGAGGCCATTGAGCAGGCCGCGATTGACGCTGGCAAAGCGTTTGCCAGCAAAGAACCCAACGGCGCGAACATCAAGAGCTTTATCGCCCTGCAGTATCTGTGGGAGAAAGATAACGCCCTGGAGGTGAAGGTGATCGACGCCGACGACCAGCAGTACAACTATAACGTGACCCGCTGTCGCTACGCGGAGATGTACCACGAGATGGGGCTGGGCGAGATTGGCCACCTGCTCTCCTGCGCGCGCGATGAAAAATTCATCGTTGGCTATGCGCCGGACGTTGAGCTAACCCGCACCACTACCATTATGCAAGGCGGTGCGTGCTGTGATTTCCGCTACCGCAGCAGCAAGGACAAGCCATGATCCGCGTCAACGCCGAACGGTTGTGGTCAACGCTTGAGATGATGGCGCAGATCGGCGGCACGCCCGCCGGTGGCGTCACCCGTCTGGCATTAAGCGAGGAAGATCGTGTTGCGCGTAACCTGCTGCGCGACTGGGCGCTGGACGCCGGTTTTACCTGTGACGTCGACAGCATGGGCAATATGTTTATCCGCCGCGCGGGAAAAAAACCGCAGCTTGCCCCGGTCATGACCGGTTCACACGTGGATACCCAGCCGCTGGGGGGGAACTACGACGGGGTTTACGGCGTGCTGGCCGGGCTGGAGCTGCTGCGTACCCTCAATGACCATCACGTTGAGACGGAGCGTGACATCGTGCTGGTTAACTGGACCAACGAAGAAGGCGCGCGCTTCGCACCAGCCATGCTTGCTTCAGGGGTCTGGACGGGGCAGTTTAGCGAAGCGTACGCTCATGCCCGCGCCGATCACGATGGCATCACCGTGGGTGAAGCGCTGGATAGCATTGGCTACCGGGGTGAAACCCCTGCCCGCGCGTTTCCGGTTCACGCCTGCTACGAGCTGCACATCGAACAGGGACCGATTCTGGAAGACGAAGCCCTGGATATCGGGCTCGTCCGCGCGGCAATGGGCCAGCGCTGGTTTACCCTGACGCTGGACGGATTTGCCGCTCATGCGGGCACCACGCCGATGCACAGCCGCCGCGACGCGCTGACCGCCTTCGCGGAGCTGGCGCTGAAGGTGGAAGAAATTGGCTATCGGCATGCGCCGGACGGACGCGCGACGATCGGTATGGCGCAGGTTACGCCAAACTCGCGCAACGTCGTGCCGTCTCGCGTGGTATGCAGCGTGGAGTTTCGCCATCCGGCGCAGGCGGCACTGGAAGCCATGGAGGCAGCGCTGCATAAGGTGGCTGAAAGCCTGAGTCTGCGCGGCGTGTCGGCACTCGTTGAGCGCATTTTTGACTACGCGCCCATCGCGTTTGATGCCAAATGTCTGGCTCGAACGGAGAAGGCGGTGGCAGAACTGGGCTATTCGTCGAAACCGATGGTCTCGGGTGCGGGACATGACGCCTGCTATGTCAGCAACATTGCCCCTGCCAGCATGATCTTTATCCCCTGCGTAAAAGGCATCAGCCATAACGAAGCGGAAAGGATCCTGCCGGAGTGGTCCGAGAAAGGGGCAAACGTGCTGTTGCACAGCGTCCTGTCCGCGGCTCAGGAGAGCTAGAACGGCGCGAAAGCAGCCCCTGCTTTCGCGCGACGCTAGACGGCAACGCGGCGGCTGATTTCAACCACCCGATCGCTGGGAAGGTGGTAGTGGTTGATGACGTGCGTGCAGTTGCGCTTCATGAAGGCAAAAATGTTTCGCTGCCAGGCCGCCATACCGGCCCCGCCTTCGCCTGCCACAATGGTTTCATGCCCGACATACCAGGTGGCGTCGTCCGTGGCAAAAATTGCGTTAATCTCGCTGACGCCCTGCAACAAACGCGGGATGTCCGGGTGTTCCATAAAGCCATATTGCGCCACGCCGTGCCAGTAGCCCGGCGCGCGCTGCTCCACCCTGATACGCTGCTCTTCTCCGACGTAGGGCACGTTGAGAATATCAATGGTCAGCGACAACACGTCCTGCTGTAGCGCCCGGTTTCGCGCGACATGCCAGCGCATTACCGGTGGGATATTGTTCTGCGTGCGGGTCAAAAAGACGGCAGAGCCCGTCACTCTGGGCACCGTCTTTTGCTGAAGCTGGGCAAAGAACGCATCCACGCTGATGCCCTTCTCGCCCACCGACGCGGATACCGCCTGCACGCCGCGATGCCAGATCAGCATCACCGTACAAATGGCGGCGGCCATCAGCAGCGGGATGTAGCCGCCCTCAAGGACCTTAATCAGATTGGCAAATAAGAAGGTAGCATCGATCGTCAGGAAACAGAGGGCGATGATCCCGCTGCTGAACAGGCTCCAGCGCCATACTTCCCGCATAGCGACAAACAGCAGTCCTGTCGTCATCAGCATGGTTAACGACACAGCAATGCCGTACGCCGCGGCAAGCTTGTCGGAGGATTTAAAGAACACCACCAGCCCTATCGTCACCACCATCAGCATCCAGTTTATTATCCCGATATAGATCTGACCGTAGCTTTCTGCCGCCGTCTGTTTGATGCGTAGCCGGGGTAACCAGCCGAGCTGAATCGCCTGACGCGTCATGGAAAAAGCGCCGGTAATAATCGCCTGACTGGCAATGATCGTCGCCAGCGCGGCAAGAATGATGAGCGGCACCTGCAGCGCTGGTGGACAGAGCGTATAGAATAGATTTTGTTTGCTGTCGGCACCGGCCAGAATCAATGCTGACTGACCAGCATAGTTGAGCAGCAGCGAAGGGAAGACGACGCCGTACCAGGCAAACCAGATGGGCTTTTTACCGAAATGCCCCATATCGGCGTACAGCGCCTCGGCACCCGTCACGCAGAGAAATACGCCCCCCAGGACCAGGAAGCTGGTGTACCCGTTCGAAAACAAAAACGCGATGCCGTAAGCAGGATTAAGGGCCAACAGTACCGAGGGGTGCTGAACGATCCCCCGCACGCCCAGGGCCGCAATCGCCAGGAACCACAGCGCCATCACCGGGCCAAATATCTTCCCTATGCGGGCGGTACCAAAAGGCTGGATCAGGAACAGCGCCAGCAACACCGCAACCGTGAGGGGTAAGATGTACGGCTGGGACTCCGGAATGACCATCTCCAGCCCTTCCAGGGCGGAAAGCACGGAGATGGCCGGGGTTATCGCGCCGTCACCGTATATCAACGCGGCGCCAATTAGGGCGGCAAAAATGACCCAGCGACCGCCTTTGCCTTTTTCCACCAGAAGCGACATCAGGGCCATAATGCCCCCCTCGCCATGATTATCAATTCGCATGGCGAAGGCGGCATACTTGATGGAGGTCACCAGGATGAGCGTCCAGGTAATCAGGGAGAGCAGGCCCAGGATGACGTCGGGCGTCGGGTCATGCTCAGAGAGCGAAAGCACCGTCCGGAAGGTATAAAGCGGGCTGGTGCCGATATCACCAAAAACAACACCCAGCGCGCCCCCTGCAAGCAGGGTTAACCGGGAGAGAGGTTGGGACGGTTCACTGCTGTGGCGCGGGCTCATATTTTCCAGCAAGAGTCAGATAATCCTTTAAAAAACATAGCTCATCTGCCCCGCCCGCGCCAACCGTTGCCCCTGTTTTACCGCGCGGTTTACTGCGGATTGACCTTCGCCAGGCTAAACCAGATCCCCACTGCCAGCAACAGCAGCATGCCGCCCGCACTGCCCAGCGCCACGCTGTGGGAGGTAATAAACGCACTTTTCGCCGCCTCAATCACCGGCTCCGCCAGGGACGGCGTCAGATCCTGCGCCACCTTCATCGCTTCCCCAATTGATGACGAGGCTTTATCGATGAGCGAGGCATTCAGCCCCTGCGGCAGGTCAATCGACGCCGAGAAGCTGCGGGTCAACAGCAGACCAAAAATGGCGATCCCCAGCCCGGCTCCCAGCTCATAGGACATGGTTTCAATCGCCCCTGCGGCGGCGGCTTTCTCCTTCGGCGCGGCAGCCATAATGGCGGAAGTCGAGGCCAGCAGCGCGCTGGCGGCACTGAAGCCGAGCAGCACCATCAGCCCCCACGCCTGCCACTGCTGCGTGCTGAAGTCGAGCGTCGACAGGCCGATAAAGCTGACGGCGCTGAGCCCCATGCCGCCGGCCGCGACGATGCGTAGCCCCAGACGGCCCACCAGCACACCGGCAATCGGTCCGCTGAACCCGCTAGCCACCATTACCGGGAGCATAAACATGCCCGCCTCGAACGGCGTAAAACCATGGACAAACTGCAGCTCCTGGGCCATCAGCAGCTCAAACCCGACCAGGGCAATCATGGCGGTCATCGCCATCACCACGCCGCTCAGAATAATGCGATGGCAGAAGAGACGCATATCGATCATCGGTACGTGGGCACGAAGCTGAATACGCACAAAAATAAACAGCATCACGGCACCCGTCAGCAGGGTACACGCCACCAGCCAAGGCGCCAGAGCGCCCTTAAGCGCGGTTTTGGCGCTGTAGACCAGCAGCAAAATCGCCACAATCAGCATGATGGCATGGCTGATATTCAGCGGCTGCTCCGGGCGGCCCTGCTGACGGGGCACAAAACGCGCGGCCAGCGACACCACCACCAGCACGATCGGCACGTTGATTAAAAACACCGATCCCCAGTAAAAATGCTCCAGCAGCATACCGCCAATCAGCGGGCCAAACGCCGCCCCGCCGGAACCGACCGCCGCCCAGACGCCGAGCGCGATGTTGCGATCTTTCGCGTCGGTAAAAAGCGTGCGGATCCCTGCCAGGGTGGCCGGAATAATCATCGCCGCACCGATCGCCAGCGAGGCGCGCGCCGCGATCAGCCATCCTGCTGAGGGGGCAAACGCAGCCGCCAGCGATGACAGACCAAACAGCGTACTGCCGATCATCAACAGCCGTTTAAAACCGATGCGGTCACCCAGGGCGCCCATCGGCAGCACCATACCCGCCATCACCAGCGAGTAGATATCGATGATCCACAATAATTCGTTACCGCTGGCGCCCAGCGTCATGCTCAATGTTGGCGCCGCCACGTGCAGCACCGTCGCGTCAATCGCGACCGGGATATACACCAGCACGATAATCACTAACGCTAACCACTGACGAAACATAAATTTCCTTTTCATTTTAAACCTGGACACATGTCCAGATTGCGATCCTACGTAAAGTTGAACGCGTGTCCAGCTTTTTGTTACACTCGTTTCGTTCCCATTGAGAGTGAGTAAAGATGCGATATCTGAGCAAGGATGAACGGCGCGAAGCCATCTTACAGGCCGCCATGCGCGTGGCGCTGGCCGAAGGACTGGCGGCAATGACGGTACGACGCGTTGCGGCTGAAGCCGGCGTCGCGACCGGACAGGTTCACCATCATTTTACCTCCGGCGGGGAGTTAAAATCGCTGGCCTTCGTACGGTTAATCCGCGAACTGCTGGATGCGGATGTTGCGGGTGAACAGGCCGGATGGCGGGAACAGCTTCATGCCATGCTCGGCAGCGATGACGGCAGGTTCGAGCCTTATATACGTCTCTGGCGTGAAGCGCAGATCCTGGCCAGCCGTGATGCCGACATTAAGGGTGCCTATGTGATGACCATGGAGATGTGGCATCAGGAAACGGTGGCGCTGATTAACGCGGGAACGGAGGCCGGGGTATTTCGTCCCGGCGATCGGGCGGAAAATATCGCCTGGCGCTTGATTGGGTTGGTGTGTGGTCTTGACGGAATGTATATCTTAAACATGCCCGAAATGGATGAGGTCGCGTTTAACAACCATCTGGATAAGTTAATCACGCTCGAGTTGTTTACTACCCCGTCTCAGCCGTGATGTTGCCGGGTGGCGGCTACGCCTTACCCGGCCTACAGCCCACCTCTTTGCGCATTATTTCCCGGCCTGAGGGTGCGTATCAAAGCCCGCCATCACCGCCGTCAATTCTGCGAGTGAAAAACCGTGCTTAGGATCGTCAACGCCCAGCCCAAAGCGTTTCTGCATCAACTGGTAAAGCGCCTCAGCATCCGGTAAGTGAACCTGCTCCTCCACGTGACCGTTCTGCCAGTGGGTAAAGTTGAAGTTGGTCAGCGTCAGCTTGCCGCCGTCCGGCAGATGGCGGCACATCAGCAGATGATGGCGGAAGTGCGACTGCGGCCAGTGCGCCGACCAGAAATTCCCCATCACGTAATCACTGAAATACTGTGTCGTCAGGTCGAAATGGTACATCGACTGCCAGTGCTCGTGGTGACGGAACTGCAGCACCCAGTCGTTACCCTCGCTCAGCAGACGATACAGACCGTGCGGCGTTTCCTGTTCCTCACTGGCGAGCAGACGAATAGGCGCCGTCAGCGTCTGGCCGCCAAACCCCACGTCCGCAATCCAGCGCTCGCCGTTAAGCTCAACCAGCAGCAGGCGGTGCGTGCGCGGCGGCATTTGCGGCGGGCTCGCTAATACCACGCGTCCCAGCACGCTGCGTACCGTGAAGCCGACTTCACGCAATACCCGCTCAAACAGGCCGTTTTGCTCAAAGCAATATCCTCCGCGACGGGCGGTGACCAGCTTGTCGACCAGACACCGATCGTCAAGCTGGATTTCGCGCGGCAGCACGACGTCAATATTCTCAAAAGGGATCGCACAGTTATGGTGTAAATGCAGCGCGCGCAGGGTATCGATATCTACCCGTGTCGGTTGCGTCCAGCCGATGCGAGCGAAGTAGTCGGTCAGAAAGGGGGACATACATCAGTTTCCTTTGATTGTGATGTTCTGTTTATAAACTAATTTTACGCACTCACTTTGATTTACTTGCTTTTTCGTCATACTCATCGTTACAGATGAGGAGATCCTATGAGCCACTTTCGCCCTGTTGAATTACGTCATGCCAGCCGTCTGCTGAACCACGGCCCTACCGTGCTGATCACCAGCCGCGATGAAAGCCTGGACAGACGTAACGTTATGGCTGCCGCATGGTCAATGCCCGTTGAGTTTGAACCGCCACGCATCGCGATAGTCGTGGACAAAAGTACCTGGTCACGCGAGCTGATCGAACGCAGCGGGAAATTTGGCATCGTTATCCCCGGCGTGGCGGCGGCCAACTGGACTTACGCGGTCGGCAGCGTCAGCGGGCGCGATGAGGACAAATTCAACTGCTATGGGATCCCGGTGGTGAATGGCCCGGCGCTCGGCCTGCCGGTCATTGAAGAGAAATGCCTGGCGTGGATGGAGTGCCGGTTATTACCCGTGACCTCCGCTGCAGAGAAATACGACACGCTGTTTGGCGAAGTGGTTTCAGCGGCAGCGGATGAACGGGCGTTTATCGCCGGACGCTGGCAGTTTGACGGGGATAAGCTCAATACCCTGCATCATCTTGGGGCCGGGACGTTTGCGGCGAGCGGGAAGATGGTGAAGGCGCTGGATTGAGAAAACCCGTCCCCTATGGGCTGAGGCATGCTCAGTAATTTTTAAGCAGAAGCAATATGTTGCTTTCATGATGGCTGTAGGCTTTCAGCGACGCCCTGGTCCGGCTGTAAATCGCCGAAGCGTTTCCGTAAGGCCGGGGCGAGGCGCAGGGATGCGCCGAGAGGGCTTGGCCTGCAGGGATGCAGGCTCATGCCCGACCCGATAGCCTGAAGGAATAAGCTGAGGGCACCGCGAAGCGGCGATTTACCGCCGGGAGCCCGGGTTGCCAGGGCGGCGGCGATTGAGCCGCCCTGGCACGTTCACAGGTATTGTCGTTTCAGAGTAGCAAGGAACATGAAGTGAACGGAATGACCACCAGAGTGGTATGTTCCCCCTCACCCCAGCCCTCTCCCTTGTACACCCTCAAGGGAGAGGGTGAACGTACTACTTCGCACGCCGTGAAATAATCTCATCCGCAACATTCCGCGGTGCTTCCGCAAAATGATGGAACTCCATCGTATACGTCGCGCGTCCCTGGGACATCGAACGCAATGTCGTGGCATAACCAAACATCTCTGCCAGCGGTACGTCGGCGCGGATAATCTGGCTGCCGTACTGCTCTGCCATCCCCTGCACCATGCCGCGTCGGGAAGAGAGATCACCCATAATGTTACCGGCGTACTCTTCCGGTGTTTCCACCTCCACGTGCATGATCGGCTCAAGAATCACCGGATCCGCCCTGCGGGCCCCCTCTTTAAAGCCGAGGATCGCCGCCATGCGGAACGCCATCTCCGAGGAGTCGACGTCGTGATACGAGCCAAACGTCAGCGTCGCTTTGACATCGACGACCGGATAGCCCGCCAGCACGCCGCTGTTCATCGCTTCGCGCAGCCCTTTCTCAACGGACGGAATATACTCACGCGGCACCACGCCGCCCTTAGTGGCATCTTCAAATTTAAAGCCACTTCCGGGCTCCAGCGGCTCCAGGCTCAGCACCACATGACCGTACTGGCCTTTACCGCCGGACTGTCGGACAAATTTGCCTTCGATATCCTTCACCGTTTTACGCAGGGTTTCACGGTAGGTCACCTGCGGACGACCGATATTTGCTTCGACGCCAAACTCACGCTTCATGCGGTCGACGATAATCTCGAGGTGTAACTCACCCATACCGGAGATAATGGTCTGGCCGGACTCCTCGTCAGTGTGCAGGCGGAAAGACGGGTCTTCCGCCGCCAGGCGCTGCAGCGCAATGCCCATTTTCTCCTGATCGCCTTTGGTTTTCGGCTCAATCGCCAGCGAAATCACCGGATCCGGGAACTCCATGCGCTCAAGCGTAATGACGGCGTTCGGATCGGTGAGCGTGTCACCGGTGGTCACGTCTTTCAGCCCGACGCAGGCCGCGATATCCCCGGCGCGCAGTTCGTCCACCTCGTGGCGATCGTTGGCATGCATCAGCACGATACGCCCGATGCGCTCTTTCTTCCCTTTCACCGGGTTATACACCGCGTCGCCTTTGCGCAGCACGCCAGAGTAAACGCGGATAAAGGTCAGTTGTCCGACGTACGGGTCGCTCATCAACTTGAACGCCAGAGCCGAAAACGGCTCATCATCACTCGGGTGACGCTCCGCGTGATGCCCTTTTTCATCCACGCCATCAATAGCCGGCACGTCCAGCGGCGACGGCATAAGCTCAATCACCGCATCGAGCATGCGCTGTACGCCTTTGTTTTTGAACGCGCTGCCGCACAGCATCGGCTGGATTTCGCCCGAAATGGTGCGAATACGTAGCCCTTTGATAATTTCCGCTTCCGTCAGGTCGCCGGTTTCCAGGTATTTGTCCATCAGTTCATCGCTGGCTTCCGCCGCCGCAGAGACCATTTTTTCCCGCCATTCCTGGGCGGTACTGACCAAATCGTCCGGCACGGGCGCATAGGTAAACACCATGCCCTGCGTCGCGTCGTCCCACAGAATGGTGCGCATCTTGATCAGATCCACCACGCCGGTGAAGTGATCTTCGGCCCCCACCGGGATGACAATCGGCACCGGATTGGCCTTCAGGCGTTCCTGCATCATCCGCACGACGCGGAAGAAATCGGCACCCGGACGGTCCATTTTGTTGACGAAGGCCAGACGCGGAACGTGATATTTATTGGCCTGACGCCAGACGGTTTCCGACTGCGGCTGCACGCCGCCCACGGAGTCATACACCATCACGGCACCGTCGAGTACGCGCATGGAACGCTCCACCTCAATGGTGAAGTCCACGTGCCCCGGGGTGTCGATGATGTTGATCCGGTGCGGTTCATAGCCTCTGTCCATGCCTGGCCAGAAGCAGCTCACCGCCGCGGACGTAATGGTGATCCCGCGCTCTTGCTCCTGCGCCATCCAGTCAGTGGTTGCCGCGCCATCGTGTACTTCACCCAGCTTGTGGCTCATCCCGGTATAAAACAGGATGCGCTCGGTGGTGGTGGTTTTACCGGCATCGATATGCGCGGAGATACCGATGTTGCGATAACGTTCGAGAGGGATGGGTCGGGGCATGATATTTCCTTAGTCACTATGACATGTTTGTGACGACCAGGATGGTCGTGCATTCGTTCGTTTGCTATAATAGTCCTATTGTACGAGTATTATCGAACTATTTTTTAAGGGTTGACCTATTGTTGATATAGCTCAATCTGACGCCATACGCAGGAAAACGATGATCCCTAACCACCCTGAAACTGAACAAATACTGCTGGAAAATGTGCTCTTTGCCCTCGGCAACCCGCTCCGGCTATCGATTATTCGCCGGCTCGCCGATGGTAGCGAACTCAGCTGCAACGCGCTGCGCCCGGAAGATGTGGTGAAGTCCACGATGACCCATCACTGGCGCGTATTGCGCGACAGCGGGGTCATCTGGCAACGTCCGCAGGGACGCGAAAACATGATTTCATTGCGACGAGACGATCTGGATACCCGCTTTCCGGGGTTGATGGCGATCCTGCTGCAGGTTAAGTAACTTCTGTCCCTTCCAGGCGATAGACCGGGACCTGCCGGGTTGTTTTGGTAAGCGTATCGAACACCTCGGCGTTGGACGTCACGATCCGCATCCCTGTTTTGCGTAACCGTTGTACATCAGCCGCGATGCGCTGAATGCCAAACCAGAAAAGCCCGTCGAGCGCGGTCACAGACAGCCCGTTTTCCAGCGCCAGTTTGAGGCGCTCCTTTGGCGCTTTCACCTGCTGGGCAATTTGCCGGTAAGACGCTTCCGTCGCACCCGTGGCGTCACTGCGCTGGATACGCGTCTTCAGGTGATAGGTAAACTCGTCAGGTATGCCGTCCAGATCCCGTTTAAGGCTGTAGACGCAGCCAAAGCGCTTGCCGTTAAACAGAACATTTTTCTGACTGAGCTGAAGCTCTTTTCTGACAGCGTCAATCAACTGGGGCGCGCGGGTGAGAAGCAGCCTGAAGGGCAGCTCGAAGCTGGTGACGTAATCCACATTAAGCAACGCGAGACGCAGACGATCCTCCGCACCGGACTGTTGCTCACGACACTCCTCCAGCACCTCCGCCCACTGGCGCGTCAGGCGCTCCGGTTCGGCGGCTTCGGTCAGGAGATATTTTTCAATCTGATAATCAACTCTTCCGGTCATCGTGTGGTATCCCGTCGCTGTGGCTGCGGTAATTCTATACAGCGCGGTGAGTTTTATAAAGGACTGAACCGCAGCGACACGCTGTAAATGTCGTTGCGATTCAGTATCCTGAGGTTTCGAATCAGTGCGCCATAACCCAGCCCATCAGCAGCGTGGCGAAAATGACCGTCGAGGCACCGCCGATACGCGTCGCAATCTGCGCGAACGGCATGAGCGACATGCGGTTGGAGGCGGACAGAATGGCCACATCTCCCGTACCGCCCAGCCCACTGTGGCAGCAGGTAACAATCGCCGCTTCCACCGGATACATATTCAGACGCGACGCAATCACGTAGCCGCTCAGCGCCATCGCAATCACCACCGATCCGCATACCACTACATAGCCCACCGAGAAGACCGACACCACGCTTTCAAGCGGCACGTATAGCATCCCGAGGCCGATCATCAGGGGCCAGACCAGCGCAGCCGAAACGAATTTATAGCAGCTGTGCGCCCCCTGCTCCATTGAGGCCGGGATCACCCTGAAGTATTTACACAGGACGGCAATCAGGATCATCAGCACCGGGCCGGGAATGTGGACCAGTTTTTCAAACAAGCCTCCGACGATGAAAAACGCGCACACCATCAGCAATCCGCCGCCCATCAGATGAAAATCTGTCTGCTGTGCGCCTGGCGCCCCGGCAAACAGGCTGGCGTCGTCTTTACTCCGCGTGAGCATGCCATTTCCTGAAAGCGCAGGACGTTTCGTCCCGAGACGCGCCAGCGAGCCCGCACAAATAATGGCGAAAATATTTCCGACGACCGCAGCGGGAGCCAGCTGCGCCACGTAGACGTCCGGCGTCTGCCCCAGTATGGCCGAATAGGCCAGAGACAGGGGCAAAATCCCCTCGCCAATTCCGCCGCCAATGATGGGCACAATGATAAAGAAGAACGTATGGTAAGGCGTAAACCCAAACAGCGTTCCCACAATAAGCCCGCTCAGCACGGCCATCAATGTCCCCGCCACCAGCGGAACAAACATGCGCATCATGCCCTGGATCAGCAGCACCCGGTTCATCCCCAGAATACTGCCGACTACCAGGCAGGCGATGACGAAATAGAGCAGATTCGCCTCCTTCATCAGCAGATGCACCGTATCAAGGGTTTGTTTCCCGAATGCGCCAAAATAGACCAGCACGGAAGGCACCATCAGACACAGGATCGCCGGGCCGCCGATGTCCTTCAGCACGGGGATTTGACGCCCCACTTTGGCAAACGCAAAGCCAAGGGTCATGATGACTGCCAGTCCGCCTATCATATTTTTCGGCAGCAGCCCTGCCCAGGCGGACGTCGCCACAATCGCGGCAATCCCCACGAACAGCATCAACGGGACTGCGCCAACCTCGGTATTGTTGAGCCCAAAGGCGAAACGCGAGGTCGACAGCTCAGAAGTCGGTACAGGATTATCTTTCATATAATCACCTGAAATTTGTGTTCGGATATGCAGAGAACGGAATAAACGAAAAACTATTCCTGATTCAAATAAATGTTCTTAAATAGAAAATAAAAACTTTGGTGGCCTTTTCTAAAAACAGGCTCAGCGTGAAATTAACATGCCCCCCCAAAGAGAAATGTGAACACAATAGCCCTTTCCTTTTAAATAATTTAATTCATTATTATGTAACTAAAGTTATTCATTACATTCAATGCAATTCTTTTGAAATTAATAAAACCAGAAAGAATGTGAACCTTGTCACTCCTGATCCGTTAGCTAAGCGCTAAATTAGCTCCCCAACAAAACACAGAAAACTCCGTGCCTTTATCATCCTTAAAGTCACTGTTTCTACTCGTCTTATTTCTGTTTCGTTTAAATATTCAGGAGTTGACCATGTCTCGTAAAGACGTTCTGTACACGCCCTATAATGGCGCCGTACTGCTGGAAAATCCGTTATTAAATAAAGGCCTCGCCTTTATTAAAGAAGAACGGGATAATTTTAATCTGCATGGATTATTGCCGCATAACGTTGAAACCATTGAAGAGCAAACCGAGCGCGCCTGGGTGCAGTTCTGCCATTTTAAAAGCGATATTTCCCGTCATGTTTATTTGCGCAATATTCAGGACACCAATGAAACTCTCTTTTATAACCTCTTGCGTTCGCATCTGAAAGAGACGTTACCGATTATCTATACCCCGACGGTGGGTGAAGCCTGCGAGCATTTCTCCACGATTTATCGCCGCGCGCGCGGCTTGTTTATTTCATGGCCTAACCGCCATCGTATTGATGAGATGCTGCAAAGTTTCTCGCGCAACGACGTTCGGGTGATTGTGGTGACGGATGGAGAGCGCATTTTAGGGCTCGGCGACCAGGGTATCGGCGGTATGGGCATTCCAATTGGTAAGCTGTCACTCTATACCGCCTGCGGAGGGATCCATCCGGCCTCCACCCTGCCGATTATGCTGGATGTCGGCACCAATAATCAGCAACACCTCGACGACCCGATGTATATGGGCTGGCGTCACCCGCGCATCAGCGATGACCAGTACGCTGAGTTTATGGATATGTTTATCAGCACGGTTAAGGCGCGCTGGCCCAACGTTCTCCTGCAGTTTGAAGACTTTGCGCAGAAAAACGCCACCCGACTTCTGCAGCGCTACCGCGACCAGCTGTGCTGCTTCAATGATGATATTCAGGGCACGGCAGCCGTCACCGCAGGGACGCTGCTCGCAGCGGCCCACGCGGCGGGCACGCGCATTCGCGATCAGCGCGTGGTCTTCCTCGGCAGCGGCTCTGCGGGATGCGGGATCGCTGAAAAAATTGTGGCGCTGATGGTCGATGACGGCCTGAGCGAGTCGGAAGCCCGCAGCAGGATCTTCATGGTCGATCGCTTCGGCCTGCTGACCGACGACATGACCAACCTGCTCGATTTCCAGAAAAACCTGCTTACCGCGCGCGACGCCGTAAGCCGCTGGCAGGTAGACGCGAAGAATATTTCCCTGGTGGACGTGGTGAAGAACGCACATCCAACGGTGATGATCGGCGTTTCAGGTCAGCCGGGGCTGTTCAGCGAAGAGATCGTCAAAGAGATGCATCGCCACTGCCCGCGCCCGATTATCATGCCGCTCTCGAACCCAACGTCGCGGGCGGAGGCCCAGCCGCAGGATCTCATCGCCTGGACCCAGGGGGCCGCGCTGGTGGCCACCGGCAGCCCGTTCGCGCCGGTATTCTGGGAGAATGCGCACTACGAGATTGCCCAGTGTAACAACGCCTATATCTTCCCGGGTCTTGGGCTTGGCGTTCTGGCCTGTAACGCGCGCCGGGTGACGGAAGAGATGCTGATGGCAGCAAGCCGCAGCCTGGCCGCCCAGTCTCCACTGGTGACCACAGAAAGAGGAGGATTGCTGCCGCCGGTAGATCAGATTGAAACGGTCTCGCGCCAGATTGCCGTTGCCGTCGCCCGGGCCGCGATTGAACAAGGCGTGGCGCCATCGTTAGATGATGAAACCCTGCTGGCGCGTATCGAGAAAACCTGGTGGCAGGCGGACTATGCGCCGTACCGCCGATCCGCGTTGTAGCGCCGGTCATGCCCTCACCGCAGGGTGAGGGCATCGCTGTGGTGTCAGTGCTGTATGCCTGAGCGGTCAGAAAAATCGCTGGCGGAGAGACTATCACCCCGAGTTGCCGTCTGTTTCAGACGGGCATACCGATCAGGTACCCCTTCAGGACGGGTTTTGAAGCGACGGTGCAGCCACATATACTGCTCTGGGGCCATGAGTACGGCCTGCTCAATTGCCCTGTTCATCTGCGTCGCCACGGCTTCTTTATCGCCGCCCTGCAGCGCCTCACTGATATCCTCCAGAATAATCAGCTCGTAACCGGTGCCATCCGCCCTGCGACGCGGCACAAAGGGGATGACGGCAGGCTTAGCGCTTTTGACCAGCATATAGCTGCCCGCCGTCGTTGCGGCATCCGGCACCGCAAAGAACGGCACAAACACGCTGTTGGTTTTGCCATAGTCGTGGTCCGGGGCGTACCACAAAATTTCATTCTGCTTCAGCGAGCGGATCATGCCCTTTAAATCATGGCGATCGAGCATGGTTTTGTTGGAACGCAGACGTCCGCGCGTCTGAAGCCAGTCCAGCAGAGCATTGTTATTAGGGCGATACACCCCAATACCGGGGTTGAGCATGCCAAATATCCGCGCGCCCAGCTCAAGCGTCAGAAAATGCATCCCCACCAGCACCACGCCTTTTCCCTGCGCCCTCGCCTTTTCCATGTGCTCATACCCCTGCACGGTAAAGCATTTCTTCACCCGCCACGCAGGCCAGAACCATGCCATCCCGGTTTCAATCACCCCCATTCCTACCGATTCAAAATTACGCTGCAGCAATGACTCGCGTTCATCCTTTTTCATCTCCGGGAAACAAAGTTCCAGGTTGCGGCGGGCAATCTCGACGCGGCGAGGAAGTAAGCGCATCGCCAGTCGCCCCAGGCCATGACCGATTCTGAACAAAAGCGGATAAGGGAGCAGCATGATGAGCCACAGAGCCGCAATGCCGGCCCAGCTTAGCCAGTAACGGGGATGAAGAAAGGCGAATGAAAAACGGGGTAATTTTGTCATCAGAAAATTATCCTTTAACGTGTCTGTCCTTAATTGATTCTGTTGAAGATCTTTCCTAAGGATGAATAAAAAGTCAGCCAGAAACGTTAAGTGTAGCGGATAAGACAAAACGCATTTTTATCGATTTTTGCGAAAAACGGGAAAACAAGCCGGGGAGGATTTATTCGCTCCCCGGCAGAAGATCTTACATCGAATACCCGGGCTTCTTAATAAGCTCCTCCAGCTTCGGTCCAATTTCGGTATCCCAGACCTGCGCCTTCCAGTCTTCAGGCGCGATCTGCTTCAACGCCACCGACACGGAACTGTCTTTGCTGTTGAAATGGCGAATAATCACGTCGGCAATATCTGCCGCCAGGGCAGCTTTTTGTTCGTCGTTCAAATCACGGGGAAAACATTTGATATCTACGTGTGGCATGTACAGGCTTCCGGTTGTGAATGAGGGTTCCACGTTATCAGATAATATTGTTTGCCTTTAACACCTTGTGCAGTTCCGGTCGCTGACATACGGCGTCCGCAATCGCCGTGAATTTAGGGGTATTTTCGGCAAACCAGGCGTGACGGGGCCCCCAGGTGCGCGCTACCGCAATATACACATCCAGCAGCGTCAGCCGTTCCCCCAGCGCAAACGGGGCAGCCTTAAGCTGGCTTTCGAACCACAAATAAAGAGATTTCCGGTATTCGATGCAGTTTTTCTGCAGCTGTTCCGGCGCATCCGGCACCCAGCGTTCGGGATAGTCTGCATAGGTAAACGTGGGATAGACGTTGGCCACAAACCAGATGAGCAAACGCTGAAACTGCTGACGCTCTGCCTGCCCCATGGGTGGAGCAAGATCGGGACACCGGTCGAGCACCATCAGGGCAATCGCCGCCGTTTCGGTCATGATGGCGCCATTTTCCAGCTCCAGCGTCGGCACCTGGCACAGCGGATTGAGCTTGTGCAGCAACTCACGCTGCGGACCGGGCTGGTCAAACCCGTCCACGTTGATGAATTGATAAGGGATATCAGCCAGGGTCAGCATCACCTCACTGATTGCCGAGCCCCAGCCGGGTACGCCATAAAGTTTAATCATGTTGCCCTCTCAGGAGTGAAAATCCTAAGTGTAGAGCACCATTAGTATGTTATCCCAGGCGGGTTGACCTCCGATTGCGCCACCGCTTCGCCCTGCTCGCCCCAGCGCGCCAGCACCTTCTGGTACTCTCCGCGCTCAATCGCACCGTTCAGCGCGGCCTGCAAGGCATAAACCAGTTGATTGCCTTTTTTGGTCGTGGTGGCGACATAAGCTTTCTTCGGCCCTAAACCGACCACGCGGGTTTTGCCGGTGAGCGCCGCTTTGTAAGCTGAAACCGACTGAGGACCAAAGAACACATCCGCCCTGCCGGACTGGATATAGAGATTGCCCGAGGCATCGTCGTGAAGATAGACCGGCAGCGCAGGCGCCCGCCCCGCCTTTTTATTTTCTTCGTTCCAGCCCAGCAGGATGCGCTCCTGATTGGTACCCGAGCCGACAATCACCCTTTTCCCGGCCAGATCTTCCGCGCTTTTGATTGACTGAATCTCGTTGGTGGATTTCACCGAAAACGCCAGCGAATCGACGCGGTAGGTCGCAAAATCAAACTTTTCTTTACGCTGTTCGGTCACCGCAATGTTCACCAGCGCCACGTCGTAGCGCCCGGAAGCGATCCCCAGCGGCCAGTCTTCCCACGCCGTCGGCACCAGCTTTAGCTTCAGCCCCAGGCTGCCCGCCAGCAGGCGGGCAATATCCGGGTCGCTGCCGATCCGCGTGCGGTTATCGCTGGCCAGCAGCGCCAGCGGCGGGGAGTTCAGCATCGAGACGGCGACCGTCAGCGTACCTGACTCAACGAATTTATAACCGGCGGGGATCTTCGCCACGGCCTGCCGATCCACCGTCACCGGCAGCGGCTGCTCGTTGGCTTTCAGATCGATGCTGGCGTGGCTCGCCGTCGTAAAAAGCAGTCCTGCCAGAAGTCCATATTTCATCTGCGCTCCTTACAGCACTTTTGACAGGAACTGGCGCGTTCGCGCGTGCGACGGGCGGTTCAATACCGCGTCGCTGCTGCCCTGTTCCACGATTTTTCCGTCGACCATAAACACCACCTGATCCGCCACTTCCCGGGCAAAGCCGATCTCGTGAGTGACCACCACCAGCGTAGTGCCGGACCGGGCCAGTTTTTTGATTACGTCCAGCACTTCCCCTACCAGCTCCGGATCCAGTGCCGAGGTGGGTTCATCAAACAGCATCACGCGGGGACGTAACGCCAGCGCGCGGGCAATCGCAATGCGTTGCTGCTGGCCGCCGGAGAGATGGCGGGACCAGGCATCGGCTTTGTCCCGCAGCCCGACCACGTCCAGCAGGCTGTACGCTCTTTCCACCGCCTCTTTCTTGCTGAGCTTTTTATGCGCGATGGGCGCCTCAATCAGGTTTTCCAGCACCGTGAGATGGGGAAAGAGATTGAAGTTCTGAAACACATAGCCCACGTTGACGCGCTGTTTGAGGATCTCTTTCTCCTTCAGCTCGTAGAGCTTGTCGCCCTGGCGACGGTAGCCAATATAGTCCCCGTCAATCTGAATAAAGCCTTCGTCGACGCGTTCCAGGTGGTTAATGGTACGCAGCAGCGTCGATTTACCCGACCCGGACGGCCCGAGGATGACCGTCACGGATCCCGGCGGGATCTCAAGCGACACGTTGTCGAGCGCCTTATGGCGTCCAAAATATTTGCTGACGCCGGTAATCGAGATATGTCCTTCAGGAGAGGCTTGCATGGATAGGCTCCTGTGCTGGCGTGGAGGTGACAGAACGGGTACGACGGGCGGCACGGTTCTGATTAACCGCAGAGCGGCGTTCGCTGCGGGCAAGTGCGCGTTCAACACCGTACTGGATAGCGGACAGGACGGTGGTGATCGCCAGGTACCAGGCGGCACCGACCATCAGCAGCGGGATCACCTCCTGCGTGCGGTTGTAGATCATCTGGATGGTATAAAACAGCTCCGGCATCGCCAGGACGTACACCATCGCTGTGCCCTTGGCGAGGCTGATGATTTCATTGAATCCCGACGGCAGAATGGTACGCAGCGCCTGAGGCAAAATGATGCGCACCGTGCGGCGCCAGGCCGGCAGACCGAGCGCGGCGGCGGCCTCATACTGCCCGTGATCGACCCCGAGGAAACCACCGCGAATGATCTCGGCGGTATAGGCGCTCTGCACCAGCGTTAGCCCCACCACGGCGGTAGAGAACTGCCCCAGCACGTTGATGGTTTCAAAACTGCCCCAGGTGATGCTGGTAAACGGCACGCCGAGCGAGAGCGTGTCGTAGAGATAGGAAAAGTTGTACAGGATAATCAGCACGACGATCAGCGGCAGCGACCGAAACAGCCAGATATACGCCCACGCCAGGCTGCTCAGCAGCCAGGATGACGAGAGTCTCGCCAGCGCCAGCATTCCGCCAAACACCACGCTCAGCGCGGTGCCGATCAGCGTCAGCAGCAGGGTCTGCCCGACACCTTCGAGGATCACCGGGTCGAAGAACCAGCGGGCGAACACCGCCCACTCCCAGCGCGGATTAAAGGCTACGGACTGAATCACGACCGCCAGGACAAACAGCGCCACCGCGGCGCCGACGGCCCGCAGCGGATAACGCGCCGGGACCACCTTAATGGTTTCAACGTTGCTCATCGTCGTTCCTCATGCGGTTTTACTGAACGCTTCACGTACCAGCGTTTTGGTGAAACGCAGCCGACCGTCAAACGGCGGCTGGCTATACTCTTCCGGATCGCGGTTCAGATCGAACTGCGGCTGATAGCCCTGGCTAAGATAGAGCCTGACCGCCTCCGGCTGACGAAAGCCGGTTGTCAGGTAGATTTGGCTATACCCTGCCAGCACCGCCCTGCGCTCCAGCTCCTGCACCACGCGCCCGGCAAGCCCCTGCTGACGCAGGGTTTTGTCCGTCCAGATACGTTTGATTTCCGCGGTGCGTTCGTCGAACGGTTTGTACGCGCCGGTAGCAATAATCTTCCCGTCGCGCTCCAGGACGATAAACAGCCCCTGCGGCGCCAGATACCACTCGGTGAGCTCCACTTCCGCGTCTTTAGAGAAGTAGTCCCCGTAGCGGGCCGCATATTCACCGAACAGCCCCTCGATAATGGGCTGAAGTTCGGCATCTTCCGGTGATACATCACGAAATCGTTCGCTCATTACGCCTCCTTAATCGCCCAGGCCAGCCGGGTTCACTTCGGACTGAGGAATGCGCTCAACCCCTTCTCCCCAGCGGTTCAGCACTTTGTCGTAATCGCCGTTTTTGATGACACCGTTCAGCGCGGTTTGCACCGGCTCAACCAGTCCGCTGCCTTTTTTCAGCGTCACCGCGATGTGTGCCGCCTTCGGCCAGCCGCCGTCGACGCTGCCCACCAGTTTGGTTTTCCCGTTCAGCGCCGCTTTCCATGCGCCAATCACGTTCGGGCCAAAGTAGGCATCCGCGCGGCCGGACTGCAGCGCCAGGGTTTGGGCCGCATCGTCTTTGGTGTAGATCGGGGTAAAGGGCTTCAGCCCCTTCTTCAGGTTTTCGGCATTCCATGCCAGCAGGATGGCCTCCTGGTTGGTGCCGGAGCCGACGATAATCTTCAGCCCGGCGATGTCTTCCGCCTTCTGCAGCGACGTAATCGGGCTGGTGGATTTCACGTAAAAGCCGAGGGAATCCTTACGATAGGTAGCAAAATCAAACTTCTGTTTGCGCTCTTTAGTGACGGTGATGTTGCTGATGGCGGCATCGTATTTCCCGGACGCCACGCCCAGCGGCCAGTCCTCCCAGGAGGTGGGCACCACGTTGAGCTCCAGCCCGAGGCTGTCGGCGACCAGACGCGCGACGTCAACTTCGCTTCCCAGCAGGGTTTTGTTGTCGTCGGAGAAGACCGTCAGCGGCGGCTGATTGAGTCCCGCCACCGCAACGGTAAATTTCCCCGGCACGGCAAAGCGATAGTCTTTCGGCAGCTGCGCTACCGCCTCGCTATTTTTCGCGGTGTTAATCGGGGTTTTATTGGCCTCGATGCTCACACCGGTGCCGTTAATATTCACATTCTCTGCCCAGACGGCAGGGGTAAAGGCCAGCGCGAGCGCCAGAATAAGCGATGATTTCTGCATAGCGGGGTTCTCTTTTATTGTTGTGTGTACTGGTTTTTCGGTTGGTCTAAGCCAAGGCTTTCGCGCAGCGTGGTGCCCGGGTAGTCGGTACGGAACAGGCCGCGGGCCTGAAGAATGGGCACCACCTGGTCAACAAAGCGAGGGAAGGTGTCCGGCGTGCCGCCCTGAATAATAAAGCCGTCTGCGGCATAGCCTTCAAACCAGGCCTGAAGACCGTCTGCCACCTCCTCCGGCGTGCCGGAAAAGCGCGGGCGCGGCGAAGCGGCCTCCAGCGCCACCTGACGCAGGGTTAAGTTGCGTTCGCGAGCGTTACGCTTGATTTCATCGGTGGTGCTGCGGAAGCTATTTTTGCCTAAGTCGCCGATATCCGGGAACGGCTCGTCGAGCGGATACTGGCTGAAGTCGTGATGTTCAAAATAACGCCCGAGGTAATTGAGGGCGTCATTAATCGACACCAGCGCCGCCGTGGTCTGGTACTGGTTTTCCACGTCATCGGCATCTTTCCCCACAATCACGCTGACGCCCTGGAAAATATGGAGATCCGACGCGCGGCGGCCGTTTGTTTCCAGCTGCTGTTTTACGTCGCGGTAAAAGGCTTTTGCCTCATCGAGCGTCTCGTGGTGGGTGAAAATGGCGTCGGCATGTTTCGCCGCCAGCTTTTTCCCGTCGTCCGACGCCCCGGCCTGAAAGACAATCGGGCGACCTTGCGGCGTGCGGCCAATATTCAGCGGACCGGCGACCTGGAAGAAGTCACCGTGGTGATCGAGCGTATGCAGTTTCGCCGGGTCAAAAAACTGGCCGCTCTCTTTGTTACGAATAAACGCGTCCCCTTCCCAGGAATCCCACAGCCCTTTCACCACGTCGAGATACTCATCCGCAATCCGGTAGCGCAGCGCATGCTCGGGGTGTTTTTCGCGGGAAAAGTTCTTGGCCGACCCTTCCAGCGGCGAGGTCACCACGTTCCAGCCCGCGCGGCCGTTGCTCAGGTGATC
Organism: Enterobacter sp. TCD1-1; assembly: GCF_020567405.1. Classification (NCBI taxonomy): domain Bacteria; kingdom Pseudomonadati; phylum Pseudomonadota; class Gammaproteobacteria; order Enterobacterales; family Enterobacteriaceae; genus Enterobacter; species Enterobacter sp. TCD1-1. Next base: position 1,570,559 of record NZ_JAJCXF010000001.1, read on the forward strand.
GAGGCTCGCGAACTGGCGCGCCGTGGTGAAGGGCTCGCTGTAGGAGGTGGATAAGGTTCCCACCAGCCCCAGGCGCGAGGTGATGCTGGCCAGTGCGGAAAGCACGGTTAACGGTTCAAAACGATTCAGAAAATGGGGGATCGATTTCTCGTTAATATAGAGGCCATCGGCCACAAAGAGAAAATCGAGCTTCCCTTCCTCGGCCTTTAACGCCGTCGCTTTCACAAAGTCGAAATTAATACTGGCGTCGGCGATCGCTGCAGGATGGCGCCAGGCGGACATATTCCCGGATGCACCATGCAGAATGGTGCCCAGCCGCAGTTGTCGGGTTGCAGACATATTTACCTCTCCTGAATTAAACGTGTTGCAGGGCTTTTTCCGCAAGCTGTGCAAAATAGCGGGCGGCGGGCTCAATCAGTGCTTCATCCGGGTTAAAGGCCGGGTGATGTAAACCAAACGGACTGTTGCTGCCAATGCTGACAAACGCGCCGGGAACAGACTGCAAATAGACCGCAAAATCCTCCCCGCCCATATGCAGTTCCGCGTGCCGGGTTTCATATCCGGCCTCACGCGCGACCGAGGTGGCAAAATCAGCCCAGCGCTCGTCATTCACCAGCGCGGTAGGCCCGGCATACCAGGTGATATCAATCTGCGCGCTGAAGGCGCTGGCAAACCCGGCGGCGATTTCGCCCACGCGGGCTTTCACATTCTGCTGCACTTCCGTGCGATGGGTTCGCAGCGTGCCTTCCAGCTCGACGCTCTCCGGCAGCACGTTCCAGGTGTTGCCGCCCGCAATACGTGTCACGCTCAGCACCACCGAATCCAGCGTGTTGACGTTGCGGCTGGCGACGCTTTGCAGCGCCGTTACCAGCTGGCTCGCCAGCACAATGGCGTCGTTACCTTCATGAGGACGTGCGGCGTGCGCGCCTTTGCCGGTAATGCGGATCACAAAGCGGTCGACGTTGGCGTAGAACGGCCCGCCGCGGGTGGCGAACTCACCGACCGGCAGGCCGGGCTCGTTGTGCATACCGAAAATCGCGCTGACATCGCGTAAGGCACCGGCGCGCACCATGCTCTTCGCACCGCCAAAGTTCTCTTCAGCAGGCTGAAACAGGATGCGCACCCGGCCGTTAAGCGAGGCCTCCCGCTCTTTCAGCTTTAACGCGGCGCCGAGGATGACGCTGGTGTGAATATCGTGTCCGCAGGCGTGCATCACCCCTGCATGCTGTGAGCTAAACGGCACGCCGCTGCGCTCCTCGATCGGCAGCGCGTCAATGTCGGCGCGCAGCGCAACCAGCCTGCTGCCCGTCCCGATTTCCGCCACCAGCCCGGTCGACAGGTCGTAAGGCTGTGGAGTGATCCCGGCGTTGGTCAGCCACTGGCGCAGGCGCGCGGTGGTTTCGACCTCCTGGCCGGACAGTTCCGGGTTCTGGTGCAGTTCGCGGCGCCAGGCAATCAGTTGTTCGCCAAAGCTCATACGGTGACCTCCTTGTTAAGACGCGCCCCGGCCAGCAGTCGCAGCGACGCAACGCGCGTAGCCCCCTCCGCTACCGGCGTGTCGATGATAAATTCGTCAATGCCCCACTGCTGATGCAGCGCGTTGAGCTGTTCCACTACCGACTCAGCGGTACCCGCCAGCAGCGACTGTGCGCGACGTGCAATGCGCACCGGCTCACTGCCCGCCTGGCGTGCAAACGCGTAGGCCTGCTCTTCGCTGGCCACGGTGACACGCTGCCCGTTTGCCAGTTCAACGCCCCACACTTCGACCTTCTGCGCCAGCGCGTCTGCCTCAGCCTGCGTCGGCGCGACAATCGCCTGCACCGCCACTATCACGTCACGCGCGCTGTTCTCGCGCCAGGTCGATACCACCTCGCGCAGCAGTTCCGGGTCACCGTTCAGGTGTGCGGCAAACACAAAGTGCCAGTCGAGCCTGGCGGCGAGCAGCGCGCTTTCGGTACTCGCGCCCAGCAGGAACCCCTCAGCAGGCAACGGCGGCAGCGGCGTGGCGCGGACGGCCTCTTCATTAGCGTGATGCTCAGGACGGATCCAGCGGTCGAGCTGGGCCAGTTGTTCGGCAAAGCTGCCCTTTTCCTGTTGATTCAGTCCCTGCTGCAACGCGCGGGTTGAGAGCGGTAATCCGCCGGGGGCTTTCCCGACGCCGAGATCGACGCGGCCAGGCGCCAGCGCGGCCAGCACGTTGAAGTTCTCGGCGACTTTATAGGGGCTGTAGTGCTGAAGCATTACGCCGCCGGACCCGACGCGAATGCGCGTGGTTTGCCCGAGGATCCAGGCAATCAGCAGCTCCGGCGAAGGGCTGGCAAGCTGTGGGGTGTTGTGGTGTTCGGCAATCCAGAAGCGGTGATAGCCCAGATTTTCTGCCTGCTGCGCCAGCGCCAGGGTACGCGCCAGTGCATCGGCAGCCGTTTCGTTTTCAGCGATGGGGCTTTTATCCAGAATGCTGATTCGCCATGACATGTTGCGTTCTCGTTTGACTTAACATGTCGACATTATTAAAGGCGCATTTCACCACTGAGAAACAATTAATTTACATTTAGTTTGCCGGAAAACAGATATATAAAACCCTGCTAAGAATAAGACTTTAAGGAGGCAATCAGCGATTCCACCTGCTCCCGACGGGTAATGCGGACGAAGCGAATATGGCTATATTGCGGGTTTTGCAGATCGGCTTCATAGCGCGTACGGTTATTACGCCAGGTTTTCATCGTCCAGATGATAATGGATTCTCTGCTGAAGAACGCGCGCCGGAAACTCTCTTTATTCCCCGTTCCCGGCCAGAGCTCGTGCTTATGCCAGGCCCGCTTCAATGCTCGCGTGACGGCCTGCCAGAGGGTGCGGGTAAACCCGTAATCCACCCACACCACCACATCGACATCGCGCCATTTCACAGGCCGCGTGCGGTTGTAGTTACCGTCAAGTACCCAGTCTGGCGAAGCCTGTAGCGCCTGCGCCAGCTTTGCCTGAAATTCGTCGTCCGGCGTGCCCTGCCAGTCAGAGCGCCAGTAGAGTCTGTCCATCTCGATACAGGGAATAGCCAGTTCGGTCGCAATCTGCTTCGCCAGCGTGCTTTTTCCACTCCCGCTGGTTCCTATGACGTTAATTTTCACCTCAGCCTCCCTGTATTCACGAAAATGAGACCAAATCATAGCGTTTTCATTCTGTTAACGAAACGCTATTTCAGCATGACAATTTTTCAAGGGAGGCGATCTCCCTCTTGCAGTTTGGCTTATGTCATTTATTTAAATCGATTCAAAATAACACCCACTAAAATATTTTCAATTTTATTACATTCGACAACATTAACATATTAAAAATAATGGATGCCGGGTATTTCGGAGGTTCTCAATTTCAGCGAGAATATGCACAGATCGTTATTAAAATAATCACTTTTATCTTGCCGGAGCGCTTTCCGGGTTTTTATTCTTGCACAACATCATGGAGTTACTCATGAGGCGTAACACCCCCGTTACACAAAACGAGTATTTACTTAACGCTGGTTCGACGTTAATGTCCACCACCGATACAAAAAGTCATATAACTTATGCCAACTCCGCTTTTATAGAAGCCAGCGGATATAAAGAAGAGCATCTTCTGGGTGAGCCGCATAACCTCATCCGCCATCCCGACATGCCTGCCGAAGCGTTTGGCGACATGTGGTTTACCCTCCAGCAGGGTGAGACCTGGACAGGGCTGGTGAAGAATCGTCGTCATAATGGCGATCACTACTGGGTGCGTGCCAACGTGACGCCGGTCTGGCAGGGGGAATCCCTGACCGGCTATATTTCGGTGCGCAATATCCCCTCACGGGAGGAGATCGCGGCCAGTGAAAATCTGTATGCAAAAGTACGTAATAATGAATTAAAACAGTACCGTTTTTATAAAGGACTGTTTGTTCGGCGCGGTTTATTTTCCTTTTTGTCGCTCTTTAAATGTCTCAGTACCGGAAAACGAATTCAGCTTGGTATTACTGCGACAGCGTTACTTTCCTGCGTGGCGATGTATTTATTCCGCGATCGTCTCGTTCAGGCCACCATTCTGGTGCTGCTTTTTTCTGCGCTGTCCTTTTATCTTCATGTGCAGATCGCCCGGCCGGTAAAATCCATTGTTCAACAGATGCAGCGCGTGGTTTCAGGACGTAAAACGGACTATTACCATTTTGACAGGATCGATGATATCGGGCTGATGATGCGCCTGGTGAATCAGTCTGGTTTAAACCTGAACTCGCTGGTTGATGATGTCGGGGCGCAAATCAGCGGTATTGGCACCATCAGCCAGCAGGTCGCGAAAGAAGGTGCGGCGCTGCAGACGCGCTCTGAGGAAACTGCAGATTTCTTGCAGCAAACCGCATCTGCGGTGGAAGAGATCGCCAGCGCCGTGAAGCAGACGGCCGAAACCGCGAACGAGGCGATTCAGATGGCGGATCGCACCCGCGAGAGCGCCCACTGCGGCGAAGCGATGATGAAAGAGACCATCGGTATGATGCAGTCCGTTTCGCAGGATAACGGCCAGATCGTCGATATTATCAGCGTTATCGATCGTATTGCCTTCCAGACCAATATTCTTGCGCTGAATGCCGCCGTGGAAGCGGCGCGCGCCGGTGAAGCCGGCCGCGGCTTTGCCGTGGTCGCGGCTGAGGTGCGCAATCTTGCACAGCACTCCGCGACGGCGGCGAAAGAGATCAAAGTGCTGATCGAGAAAAACGTTGCCAGCGTCAACGCTGGCGTTGAGAAGGTAGTACAAACCGAATCACAGCTGACGGTCATGATCGACCATGTTCTGCAGGTTTCCACCTTGATTAAGGAGATTGGCCTCGCCACGCAGGAGCAAACTCAGGCGCTGACGCTGATTAACGCCTCCCTCTCCCGTATCGGCACAATGACCCAGAGCAATACGGGGATGGTGGATAACGTCACTCACGCCGCGAATAACCTGACGCAGCGGACGACGCGCCTGCAGCAGGCGATTGCCGTTTTTGGCGGTTAGCCGTTCGGGTACTGCTCGTCGGTCACTTTTTCCAGCCATGTTACCGGGCTGCCATTTACCGCTTCGGCGATGGCGAGATGCGTCATCGCCGTTTGCGCGCTTGCGCCGTGCCAGTGCTTCACGCCGGGTGGGATCCAGGCGATATCGCCCTGATTCAGGATTTCCGCCTCTTTGCCCCACTCCTGTAACCAGCCACGACCCTGCGTCACAATCAGCGTTTGTCCCAGGGGATGCGTATGCCAGGCCGTGCGCGCGCCCGGCTCAAAGGTTACGGTTGCCCCGCCGACGCTGGCAGGTTCGGTCGCCTGAAAGGGCGCGTCAATCCGAACAGCCCCGGTAAACCAGGCTTCCGGTCCTCGTACTGACGGTAATGAACCGCTGCGGATAATTTTCATCTTTTGCTCCTCGTTGACTGTTGCGTTAACAGTAGCGCAAAGCGCTCGGGAGCATTAGGGTGCATAATCAGATAGGACACATGACTGAAACTCATAAATAGAACCTCGATGCTAAAAGATAATTTCAACGATCTGCTCTCCTTTATGGTGGTGGCCCGCGAGCGCAGCTTTACGCGCGCAGCGGCGCAGCTGGGCGTCTCGCAATCGGCACTTAGCCATGCGATGCGCAAGCTTGAGGCGCGATTAGACGTTCGCCTGTTAACCCGCACAACCCGCAGCGTGGTTCCGACACCTGCGGGTGAGCAGCTTTTTTCGCGCCTCAGCCCGCATCTGCTGGAGATCGAACAGGAACTCACGGCGCTTCGCAGCACCCGCGACAAACCCGCAGGCGCTATCCGCATCGTCGCCGGCGAGCACGCGATGGACGCCGTGCTCTGGCCGGTACTGAAGCCTTTTATGCTGCAGTATCCTGACATTAACGTTGAAGTGACGATCGACAATGGCCTGACAGATATCGTAGATGGCCGCTTCGACGCGGGGGTTCGCCTGGGTGAACAGGTGGCAAAAGACATGATTGCGGTGCGGATTGCGCCGGACATGCGCATGGCGGTCGTCGGCTCCCCGGATTACCTGGCTCGTTTTGGCGTGCCGCTCGTGCCGGAGCAACTGGGTGAACACCGCTGTATCAATCTCCGCCTGCCCACCCGAGGGGGATTGTATGACTGGGAATTTGAGCGTGACGGGCGCGAGCTTCGCGTGCGGGTTGACGGACAGCTTACGCTGAATAACCTGTCGCAGCGCATCGACGCCGCGGAGAATGGGCTCGGATTAGCCTACGTGCCCGAGTCCTCGGTTCTGGACGCTCTGAATCAGGGAAGGCTGGTCAGGGTCCTTGAATCGTGGTGCCCCACGTTTGAAGGATATCACCTCTATTATCCGAGCCGTCGGCAGCACACAACCGCGTTCAGGTTACTTCTCGATGCCCTGCAGCAGCAAAAATTTATACCATCTGGTAATAATTAAGAGAATCTGATGATTAAATAATCAACCCCGCCATTGTTTTGACTAAAAACTCATCACGTTTCAGCGTGTTGTGATCCCCGTCTGCTCTGACCACACGATTTCCTTCGACGTGCATCACTTTCGGCACGGTTATATTTTGCGTCGCTTATGAATTGCAGGTAGGATGCCTCGCCATGTTTCGCCTTATCCATACGCAGAATGACTGGGGAGGCGACATGTGTTTGCGCAGAAGCAATCGTTTGTATTGCGCTCTGCCAGGCAGGACTATCACGATAATGGTTCAGACAGGCAAACAGGTAACTCAATGAAAACAAGCAATAAAAGCGCAGCCGATCATCATGCTGCTAAACGTCGCTGGTTGAACTCCCACGAAGAGGGCTACCACAAAGCGATGGGCAACCGTCAGGTTCAAATGATCGCCATCGGCGGCGCTATCGGAACGGGTCTGTTTTTAGGTGCTGGTGCACGCCTGCAGATGGCTGGCCCGGCTCTCGCCCTGGTCTATCTGGTGTGCGGGATCTTCTCTTTCTTCATTCTTCGTGCACTGGGCGAACTGGTACTGCATCGCCCTTCCAGCGGCAGCTTCGTCTCTTACGCCCGTGAATTCCTCGGTGAAAAAGCCGCTTACGTCGCGGGTTGGATGTACTTCGTCAACTGGGCGATGACCGGTATCGTCGATATCACCGCCGTTGCGCTGTATATGCACTACTGGGGCGCGTTTGGCGATGTGCCGCAGTGGGTCTTTGCGCTTGGCGCGCTGGCGATTGTCGGCACCATGAACATGATCGGCGTGAAGTGGTTCGCGGAGATGGAGTTCTGGTTTGCGCTGGTTAAAGTGCTGGCCATCGTGGTGTTCCTGGTCGTGGGTACCGTCTTCCTCGGCAGCGGTAAGCCGCTGGATGGCAATGCCACCGGCTTCCACCTGATAACCGATAACGGCGGATTCTTCCCGCACGGTCTGCTGCCTGCGCTGGTTCTGGTTCAGGGCGTCGTGTTCGCCTTCGCCTCCATCGAGCTGGTGGGTACCGCAGCAGGTGAATGTAAAGATCCGCAGACGATGGTGCCAAAAGCCATCAATAGCGTGATCTGGCGTATCGGTCTCTTCTACGTCGGTTCCGTGGTGCTGCTGGTGCTGCTGCTGCCGTGGAACGCCTACCAGGCGGGCCAGAGTCCGTTCGTGACCTTCTTCTCTAAGCTGGGTGTACCTTACGTGGGCAGCATCATGAACATCGTGGTGCTGACGGCGGCGCTCTCAAGCCTGAACTCCGGCCTCTACTCGACCGGCCGTATCCTGCGCTCCATGTCGATGGGCGGTTCTGCACCGAAGTTCATGTCCAGGATGAGCAAGCAGCACGTGCCGTACGCCGGTATTCTGGCGACGCTGGTGGTCTATGTCTTCGGCGTGTTCCTGAACTACCTCGTTCCGTCTCAGGTGTTCGAAATCGTTCTGAACGTGGCTGCACTCGGGATTATCGCATCCTGGGGCTTTATCGTGGTCTGCCAGATGCGTCTGCGCAAGGCGATTAAAGAAGGCAAAGCCGCTGACGTCAGCTTCAAGCTGCCTGGTGCGCCGGTAACGTCCTGGCTCACCCTGCTCTTCCTGTTCAGCGTGCTGGTGCTGATGGCGTTCGACTACCCGAACGGCACCTACACCATCGCGACCATTCCGCTGCTGGCCGTGCTGCTGATTGCGGGCTGGTTCGGCGTGCGTAAACGCGTTCATGAAATTCACAGCACCGCGCCGGTTCATCCTGATGATGAAAAACACGACGCGCCGCTGGTGGAAGAAACCTCGCGTTAATAAAAAAGCCGGGTGGCGGCTTCGCCTTACCCGGCCTACATTTCATTATTTTGTAGGCCCGGTAAGCGCAGCGCCACCGGGCAATTCCCATCTTACAGCGCGATACGAATCACGTCGTCAGGCTGGGTCGCTTCCTGCTGGCGGGTAGATTTTTGTTTCACCGTCACGTACAGGGTTTTGCCATCCGCAGAGAGCGCCAGGCTGTTCGGGTAGACCGGCGTGTCGAACGTTTTAGTCACCTTATACGTTTTCCCATCAATCACGCTCACCTTGCCGGCTTCACGGTGCGTCACGTAGGCTTCATTGCGGGCCGGGTTAAACAGGACCGCCAGGGATTCCGGCGCGGCGATTTTCTCGATCACGCTGCCGTCTTTCAGGCTCACCACCAGCACTTCCGGCTGTTTTGAATCGGTCAGGAACGCACGCTGACCGGCTGTGTCGAGGCTCAGGTTCAGGTAGAAGTGCTCTTTCCCGTCATCCTGCACTTTTTTACGGCTCAGGATTTTGTTCGTTGCCGTATCAATGGTTAACAGCTCGCCGTCTGCATTCGTGGTGTACAGACGTTTCGCCTGCGCATCCAGCGCCAGGCCGGTGCTGTAAGTACCGGTATTGGCAATGGTCTCTTTCAGCTTCAGCGTGGCGCCATCCACCACCCAAATCACGCTCTCTTTACCGACACCGGTGATGTAAATCGTGTTGCTTGCGTCATCCGCCACCAGCTGGCGCGGCTGCAGCGGTTTGACGGTTTCGCTGCGTTGACGCCCGTCCAGCACCAGTCGCCCTTTTACGTCACCCGTTTTTGCATCAATCGCGGTTACCGCGCCGTTGATCGTATTACCGAACCACAGCGTTTGGGTCGCGTTGTCAAAGGTGGCACCAAAGGGTTTGAGATCGCTATGGATCGCCTGCGTCACGTCCAGCGTGACCGGATCAAGACGGTAAACAATCCCGCCCTTGTCGGTTTTACGGCTTTGCGAGGTCGCCACCCACAGCGCATTCTCCTGCTGGCTCACGGCCATTTCATACGCCCCTTTACCCACCGCTTTACGCAGCACCTCTTCGGCGGCATGCACCTGGAACGTCCCGGCAAGCAGTAAAGTGGCAGACAGCAGTGACAGGCTCAGACGCGGCGAGCACAGATGACGTAAAGACATAACAATTCCTTTTCTGAAAAGTGGGGTTTGGGCTGACATCACTTCCGGCAGACAACGTCATGGCATTGCCTTTTGATAATGAGAATAGTAATCATTAATCAGATGAATGTGGAGTTTTTCTTTCCCCTCTCGCCTTTCATTAACGCAATGTGCGGTTATAGTTTTCAAAACATTTACAAAACCTTTAACATGTATGGACATGTTCCATTTGGTTCGTTTACATACCACAACCGGTTTTATTCATGAAAATCATTTCTGCCCGTAAGGCTTCTCTCCCGCTGCTGCTGGTTCCTGTTATTTTTGCGCCGCTCACCGCCATGAGCGCAGAGGAACAGACCATGATCGTCAGCGCCACGCCGCAAACCGTATCGGAACTCGATACCCCGGCAGCGGTCAGCGTCGTCAATGGCGATGATATGCGCCAGGCTGCCCCCCGCATCAACCTGTCTGAATCCCTTGGCAGCGTACCCGGGCTGCAAATTCAGAACCGTCAGAACTACGCCCAGGATCTCCAGCTGTCGATGCGCGGATTTGGCGCTCGCTCAACCTTCGGGGTGCGCGGTATCCGTATGTACGTCGACGGTATTCCAGCCACCATGCCGGACGGACAGGGCCAGACCTCCAACATCGACCTCTCCAGCGTGGAGAGCGTTGAAGTGCTGCGCGGCCCCTTCTCAGCCCTGTACGGCAACGCCTCCGGCGGCGTGATTAACATCAACACCCAGACCGGTCAGCAGCCGCCGACCATTGAGGCGAGCAGCTATTACGGCAGCTACGGTACCTGGCGCTATGGCATGAAAGCCACCGGCGCGATGGGTGATGGCACCCACGCGGGCGATGTGGATTACACCGTTTCCACCACCCGTTTCACCACCAAAGGCTACCGCGACCACAGCGGCGCGCGTAAGAATCTTGCCAACGCGAAGCTGGGCGTGCGCATTGATGACGTCAGCAAGCTGACGCTGATCTTCAACAGCGTGGACATGAAGGCCAACGATCCGGGTGGACTGAATTATCAGGAGTGGCGGGACAATCCGCGCCAGTCGCCGCGCGGCGATCAGTACAACACCCGCAAGACTATCAAGCAGACCCAGGCCGGTCTGCGCTACGATCGCCAACTCAGCACCCAGGACGACCTGAGCGTGATGATGTACGCCGGCGAGCGTGAAATGACGCAGTACCAGTCGATTCCGTATCAGCCGCAGCTAAAAGCCACTCACTCCGGCGGGGTGATTGATATGCAGCGCCACTATCAGGGCGTGGATACCCGCTGGACACACCGCGGCGAGCTGCTGGTGCCGGTGACCTTTACCACCGGTCTGAACTACGAAAACCTGAGTGAAGATCGTCGCGGCTACGAGAACTTCGTGATGAGCAATGGCGTGCCGGATTACGGCGTCAAAGGCGATAAACGTCGCGACGAACGCAACCTGATGTGGAACGTTGATCCTTATCTGCAGAGCAGCTGGCAGCTGACGCAGAAACTCTCTGTCGATGCGGGTGTTCGCTACAGTTCGGTCTGGTTTGATTCCAATGACCATTACGTTACGCCGGGCAACGGCGATGACAGCGGTGACGCGAGCTATCACAAATGGCTCCCGGCGGGCGCCGTGAAGTATGCGGTGACTGACGGGTGGAACCTCTACGCAGCCGCAGGGCGTGGGTTTGAAACGCCAACCATCAACGAACTCTCCTATCGTGCCGATAATCAGGGCGGTCTGAATATTGGCCTGAAGCCATCCACGAATAACACGTATGAAGTGGGCAGCAAAACCCGAATCGGCAACGGTCTGCTGACGGCGGCGTTGTTCCGCACCGATACGGATGACGAGATCGTGGTGGACTCCAGTTCCGGCGGCCGCACAACCTATAAAAATGCCGGGAAAACCCGCCGTCAGGGTGTGGAAGTTTCCCTGGATCAGCAGTTCGCGGAGAACTGGAAGCTGAAGATGGCGTGGACGTATCTGGATGCCACCTACCGGACTAACGTCTGCAGCGACGCAGACTGTAACGGTAACCGTATGCCGGGGATTGCGCGCAACATGGGCTTCGCTTCGTTTGGCTGGCAGCCGGAGGAAGGCTGGTACGCGGGCACGGACGTGCGTTACATGAGCGATATCATGGCTGACGACGAAAACACCGCGAAAGCGCCGTCTTATACGGTAGTCGGGCTGAATACCGGGTATAAGTTTAACTACGGCAACTGGGGAATGGACGTCTTTGGCCGCGTCGATAACCTGTTCGATAAAGAGTACGCGGGATCGGTTATTGTCAACGAGTCCAACGGTCGTTATTACGAGCCTGCACCAGGCCGTAACTATGGCGTCGGGCTGTCGGTCTCTTATCGCTTCGAGTAAGCAAAAAAGAAAAGTTTATTTTATAAATGAAATAACCCTCCTGATGGCAATAAGCCATCAGGAGTTATTCACCGGATAAATAATTAGCGGCGGTATATAGTCGCTCTGATAAATAATCTCTCAGTTAAAATATTGTCGCTGTAAAAGAGAATCCGCTTCATCAATCAACTTATCAATCGCCTTTTGGCTGGCCTCCACATCTCTCCGCTCAAGGGCTGAAAGAAGCTCGTCATAGTGATATGTTGCCGTTTTGATGTCGCTAAGCTCCTGGTGCAGATAGTTCATACAGGGGCCGATGCGGACCCATAGCTGTTCAATTAAGGCATTAAGCGTCGGCATTTCCGCATACTGATAAAGCGTAAACCTGAAGACACGATTCGCATGCAAGGCCTGCTGAACGTTTCCATTGCGCATAGCCTCATGGAAGGCCTCTGACATTTTGCGCAACGCCTCCAGCTTGCCGTCTGACATATTCTGGCATGCTGCGGCAACCGCCATTGGCTCAAGCTGTTTTCGGATGGCGTTAATCTCGTTATAACGCTCCAGCGTCACCTCAGGGACCAGAAAAGCCTGCGCTGGCGTGGCGTGAAGTGCGCCTGAGGAGACCAGACGCAGCAGCGCTTCGCGGACCGGCGTAATACTGGTGCCTAATTTATCAGCAATCTCTTTCGTAATCAGTCGTGCTCCTGGTTTGAGGGAGCCTGTAATTAACGCCCCTTTCAAACTGTGTTCAACCTGCATAGTAAGGCTAACCCTTTGGGCTTTTTCTAAGTGATCCAAATCAAGCATGTGGAATTCCTGTAGCTAAAACTTAATGCTATTTTTAAACGCCAGTTTTAATAAAACGGCGCCGGTACGATATATCCTGTATCGTCATGCCTGGTGGTGGGAAGTACGTAAAACAGCAAAAAAAGCAAACATCATTTTTTTTATCGTTTTCGGGCTCATCCGGGATGATGGCGCGAAAAACCGTGTCCAGTAATTAAAGACAATATATCGTATCTTCACAAATAAATATGGCGGGAAACCCCGCCATTGTACGCTTTATTTATTGTCACTCGCGACGCGAATCACGACTTTGCCGAAGTTTCGTCCTTCCAGCAGGCCAATCAGCGCCTCGGGAGCGTTTTCCAGCCCGTCCGTCACCTGTTCGCGATAGTGGATTTTCCCCTCCTGCACCCAGCGCCCCATCTCTTCCTGGAACTCATGAATGCGGTGTCCATAATCCTGGCCGATAATAAAACCCTGCATACGAATGCGTTTCTTGAGAAGGGTCGCCATCAGGAGCGGCAGGCGGTCCGGCCCGTCAGGCAGGCCCGTCGCGTTATAGCCGCTCACCAGGCCACACACCGGCACGCGCGCGGAGGTGTTCAGCAGGGGCAGCACGGCATCAAACACTTTCCCGCCGACGTTTTCATAATAGACATCAATACCGTTCGGACAGGCGTGTTTCAGCTGGTCGGCAAAATCCGCCGCATGGTGATCCAGACACAGGTCAAAGCCGAGAACCTCAACGGCATGACGGCATTTCTCTGGGCCACCGGCCACGCCGACCACCCGGCAACCTTTGATTTTACCGATCTGCCCTACTGTCGCGCCAACCGGGCCGGTCGCCGCAGCCACCACCAGCGTTTCACCCGCTTTCGGTTGCCCGATATCCAGCAGCCCCATATAGGCGGTAAAGCCCGGCATGCCCAGTACGCCCAGCGACCAGGAAGGATGAGACGGATTGTCGCCCAGCTTCACCAGGCCGCTGCCGTCCGAAAGTTCATACTCCTGCCAGCCGCTGTAGCCCAGCACCCATTCACCGGCTTTGAAGTCGGGATGGTTTGACTGCTCAACGCGGCTGACCGTTCCCCCCACCATCACCGCACCGAGCTCAACCGGCGGTGAATAGGATGGCGCGTCGCTCATGCGACCCCGCATATAAGGATCCAGCGACAGCCAGACGGTACGAAGCAGAAGCTGCCCCGCACCCGGTTCCGGAACAGGCTGCGTTTCCAGACGAAAATTTTCCGCGACCGGTGCGCCCTGTGGACGAGAGGCCAGCACCCAGCGGCGGTTATGCGAAACAGAGTGATTCATCAGGATCTCCTTCTGGTACAAATGTCATTACAGCCTGGCTCACGTTCAGCGTTATCGCATTAGCATTACGAGCCAGACTGATTGAGGCGTACAACCAGATAGATGCAGGTTTCATTCGTCTCGTTGATGAACCGGCAGTCATTAGGCGGCCCCAGCTCAAGACAGTCTCCGGCGTGCATCTCGTGGCGGGTGTCGCCCTCCTGAAACACCAGCTCACCGGACTGCAGCCAGATAAGCTGACGCGCCAGCGCGTAAGAAGAGGCCGGCATCGGAACGTCGCTTCCCGCAGGCAGTTCCACCTGAACCAGGTCGATGGGCAGATCGGTACGGGGAGAAACATGGCGGCGGAGGTAGTGCGTCTGCGGATCGCGCCAGACGGGCTGGTTTGCCAGGCGCAGCAGCTTACCCTCCTGCATTTCGGCCCGGGCAATCAGCGTTGACATGCTGATGCCAAACGCGCCCGACAGGCGGGCAAGCAAGGTGGCTGTCGGGCTACTGTCCCCGCGCTCTATCTTATGGATCATGGCGCGGGAGACCCCTGCCCGGTCCGCCAGCTCGCTCAGGGACCATCCGCGAGACTCGCGTTCAAGGCGAATTCTTGCGCTAATCCGTTGATTCATTGTGTCTGTTATGGTGTTCATGACGTCATACTATAGTGTATGAACGGCATTTCAATGGGCTTTTGATAACAAAAAAATATGGCTTATGCCGTAGCGATCGGGCGATACAGTTGTGTAATATCGTAGCGATAACGTAATACTATAGTGAACAACACACAGAGGCTTCATCATGATCGTTCGTCATGCCTGCAAAGAAGACTGCGCTGCGATAGGCGAGATTTACAACCACGCGGTGCTGCACACTGCCGCGATCTGGAACGATAAAACCGTCGATACCGATAACCGAATCGCATGGTTTGAGGCGCGCTCGCTTGCGGGCTACCCGGTTCTGGTAAGTGAAGAGGACGGCGTAATCACCGGCTACGCCTCTTTCGGCGACTGGCGCGCCTTTGACGGCTTCCGTCATACGGTTGAGCACTCGGTCTATGTCCACCCGGCCCATCAGGGCAAAGGGATTGGCCGCACGCTGATGAAGGCGCTGATTAACGAGGCCCGCGCCATTGGGAAACACGTGATGGTGGCCGGCATTGAAGCGCAAAACCATGCCTCGATTCATCTCCATGAAACGCTCGGCTTTGTGACGACCGGACAAATGCCGCAGGTGGGAACCAAGTTTGGCCGCTGGCTGGACTTAACCTTTATGCAGCTGCAGCTGGACGAGCGCAGTGATCCGGACGCGATCCCATGAATCAGTCACTGACGCTGGCGTTTCTGGTCGCGGCGGGCATCGGTCTGGTGGTGCAGAACACTCTGATGGTGCGTATCACCCAGTCCTCCTCCACCATTCTCATCGCGATGCTGCTGAATTCGCTGGTCGGCATCGTGCTTTTTGTCACTATTCTGCTGCTGAAACAGGGCGTGGCCGGGTTCAGCGAGCTGGCCGCGACGGTGCGCTGGTGGACGCTTATCCCGGGGCTGCTGGGGTCGTTTTTCGTGTTTGCCAGCATCAGCGGCTATCAGAATGTTGGCGCGGCGACGACCATCGCCGTGCTGGTCGCAAGCCAGCTGATTGGCGGGCTGGTGCTGGACGTGCTGAGGAGCCATGGCATCCCGCTGCGCGCCCTGATCGGCCCGGTGTGCGGCGCGGTGATGCTGGTGGTCGGGGCCTGGCTGGTGGCGCGACGCCAGTTTTGATGATTACAGTATGGTGCCGCCTTTCGTCAGCTGTTCCTCACGCGCGTCCATCTCCTCTTTATGCTGCTTACCGTGGTGCGAAATCGCGGTGCGCAGACGCTGCTGCTGGGTGTAGCGATCTTCACGGCTGAGCTCTGCATCATCGCTTAATTCAATCAGCAGCTCGTTCATGTGGGTAATGACGCTCTCTTCGATGGCGGCATCGACGCGGGCGATAACTTCGTTTAAATGTGACATTGTCACTCCTTGTTATGTGCCCGGTGGCTCTACGCTTACCGGGCCTACGGGTGCCAAATGTAGGCCGGGTAAGGCGTAGCCGCCACCCGGCTAAAAAGGCTTAGTTCAGCTTCGCTTTCGAGAAATCGCTGCCCATCAGGCTTACGCTGTACCCGGTCACATTGCTGCGGGTCGCGTAGAACGTTTTCCCGTTGGCCAGCGCGATCCACGGCGCCTGCTGGTAGAAAATCTCCTGCGCCTGGCCATAGAGCTTGGCGCGCTCAGCCGGGCTGCTGGTCAGCTTCGCTTTTTGCACCAGACCATCATACCCCTTATCGCACCAGCGCGCCGCGTTTGAGCCGGTTTTAATGCTGTTGCAGCCGAGCAGCACATCGGCAAAGTTGTCCGGGTCGCCGTTGTCGGACATCCAGCCAAACAGCGCGGAGTCATGTTCGCCTTTACGCATTCCGGAGAGATATTCGCCCCACTCGTAGGAGACAATTTTGGCCTTCACGCCGACTTTTGCCCAGTCGCTCTGGATCATCTCCGCGATACGACGCGAGTTCGGGTTATACGGACGCTGCACCGGCATTGACCACAGCGTGACTTCCGCGCCCTTCTCCAGACCCGCCTGCTTCAGCAGGGCTTTCGCTTTTTCAGGATCGTAGCTGTAGTCCTTCAGGTCTTTATTGAAGCCCAGCATATTTGGCGGGATCGGCGATTTTGCCACCGTGCCCGACCCCATAAACACCGCATTAACGATGGCCTTCTTGTCGGTCGCGTAGTTGAGCGCCTGACGCACCAGCACGTTATCAAACGGTTTTTTCTCGGTGTTAAACGCCAGATAACCGACGTTCAGCGCATCGACGGCGTGCAGCGTCAGGTCTTTGTTGTTCTTGATGGCGTCAAACTGAACCGGGGATGGCGCAGGAATGATCTGGCACTCGTTGGTCTGCAGCTTCGCCAGGCGGGTTTCCACATTTGGCGTAATGGAGAAGATGAGATGCTTCGTCGGCACCTCGCCCTCCCAGTAGTTCGGGTTCGCGACGTAGCGGATCAGCGAATCCACTTTGTACTGCTGCAGCACGTAAGGCCCGGTGCCAATCGGCCAGGTGTCCACGTTCTCAGGCGTGCCTTTTTTCAGCATTGCGTCGGCGTATTCAGCGGAGAGAATCGAGGCGAAATCCATCCCCCAGTCGGCCAGAAACGCGGCGTTGGGTTCGCTGAGGGTGAACTGGACGTGATAATCATCGACCTTTTTAACGTCCTGGATCAGTTTATCGAGACCGACATCATTAAAGTACTCGTAGTTGCCCTGCGACACGTTGTGGTACGGGTGTTTAGGGTCTTTCTGACGCATGACCGAGAAAATAACGTCATCGGCATTAAAGTCGCGCGTCGGTTTGAAGTATTTGTTGCTGTTGAACTTCACCCCTTTACGCAGGGTAAAGGTATAGGTCTTGCCGTCCGGGGAGATTGTCCAGGACTCCGCCAGCGACGGCACCGGGGTGTTTTTCACCGGGTCGAAATTGATCAGACGGTTATACAGCACCTGAGAGCTGGCCACAAAAGACGGGCCAGAGCTGGCGATTTGTGGGTTGAAGGACTCGGGGGAGGCTTCTGAACAGTAAATAAGGGTGTCGTTGTTTGCCGCCCATGCGGCACCGGCTGGTAACAGCGCGCTCAGCGCAAGGGCGAGCAGTGTTTTCCCTGTAGACATGGTTATAACCCTGACAGTTTTATTATATAGGACAGTAATAACAGCACAGGCGTTTTGACCTGGCAAATAACGAAACACTATCAGGTTATTCTAAAGCCGCGGTTTTTGCTGTTTTAACCGCCAGCACCCAGAAAGACGATTTGTCTTAAGTGCCATTATTCGTCAAGCACAACCGTCACTTTCTATGCCGCAAGAAATCGGCGCTTTTAGCGTCTCTTCCTCCGTTTGTTTGCTTCCTCGTTTCGTTAAAGTAATGGTGTGAAGAAGTATATGGGATCAAATCGTGGCAAAAACTCTTTTACGCAGCGGTAATCTGGATGATTTTCAGGCCGTTGGCGGCGGCGGACAAGCCGTTTTCGAATCAGCGTTGCAAATCCGGGAAGCGCTCCGTTTGCGCAAACAACAGGCCATCGTCGACTGTCTGGCGATTCCTCAGGTCAACGACAGTGGCGACCGCGTGGACTGGTATTCCCCGGTTGAAGGGAGCGTAATCAGCTGGAAAGCGGCCGATGAAGATGACCGCTATCGCGCCCTGCGCTATCTGGAAAACACGCTCGCCAGTGTCGAGTCATTAAGCAAGAAATGCCTGCAGTCGCCTAAAACCGCGCAACAGCTTTTTGGCTCTCTGCTGTCAAAGGCGTTTCAGTTTCCGGGCGAAAACTTCCTCTTCCTGGTAGACGGAAAGCCGGTCATCAGCTTCTGGGGGTTTGTAAACCTGAACGAGAACGCGCGCGACGATGTCCTCGACTGCCTGCGTGAATCGCTGATCCCTGAGCCAGCCCCCGTTGTGATTGACGATCCTGAACCCGAGCCTGAGCCAGAGCCGGTGATGACCTTTGAGCATGCTGACGAGCCGCTGATCGCCCCATCCACGGTGGTGCGTATTACGCCGGAGGAGCTGTATGAGCCCGAACCGGCCCCCGCCGTTGCACAACCTGTTCAGGCGCCTGCTCCGGCGAACGTCGTGAAAAAGCGCCGCGTTCCCCTGTGGACCCTGCCGGTTGCCGCCGTGATCGTCGCCGCCATTGCCGCCCCGCTGCTGTGGCCAAAACAGGCACCTTCCGCTGAGCCCGCCCCGGCACCCACACCTGAACCTGTGGAGATTGCGCCAAAACCGATCAAAGCGGTTGAGCCGCTGGCGATGAAGCTACCGCTGCATCAGGCGGAGGTCGTGGCCAGCAAAGAAAAAGAAGCAGCTCCGGCCACTCCTGCGCCACAGCCCGCTCCGGTGGTGATTGTCGCCATCCCGAAAGACGCCATGGTGATGGAAGCGAATCAGGTAAAAGCGGGATCGACGCGCTTCCTGAACGGCACCTGGCGCGCCATCCTCGATGTGAAAGATCCAGTTACCGGCAAGCCGCCGTCGCTGCGCTATCAGATCCAGAACAATAAAGGTTTCGCCCGCGTTGTCCATGGTGACAACATTGTCTGCCGCGCGGAGGTCTTTTCCGGGCTGCACAGCAATGGCGAGCTGATGATTAAGAGTCGCGGCACTGCCCGCTGCACCGACGGTTCCCGCTACCCGATGCCGGAAATAGCCTGTAAAGCAGGCACCAGCGATATCGCAGAATGTCGCGCCCGTTATGATGCCAACACCGTCGTCCCACTGACGTTCAAGAAAGCAGGTGCCTGATCTTATGCTGGTAAATCTTTGCGACTATAAACAAAGCGTCACGCTTATTGCCAACAGCGGCGTGCAGTTCCTCGATTTCGGTCTGACGCCGCAGGACTCCGCCAGCAACGGGCGCTTCGTACGTAAAACCGCGAACGGCCCGCTTTTGCGCCTCGATTTCGACCTGGTCAACGGTCGCTATACCCTGCCCGGCATGAATGGCGGGCAGCCAGAAGTGGTCAAACCGGAAACCACTATCCCGCTGCATCAGTCGCTGGCGGTACTGGATGGCGTCTGGCTTCCGGTTCCGTTCCTGCGCTTCAACCCACCACGGACTTTTGTTGAAGGGCCGGATAACTGGGCGCGCGTTCAGGTGCGCAAGCTTGACACCCCGGACACGGCAGGCAATACACACCGCGTCACGCTCGCGCTTGACAGCCAGATTGCCGACCATGCCACGTCCGCGCTCTCTCCGGTGGAAAACGATATTCTGAACGGGACCCGCTTCGCGCTGGCGTGGCGCGATAACGAGGTAGACAGTTTCCTCGATCAGACCTGGATTGACGGCTGGCTGCGCGAGGCGTTTACCCAGTATGCCGACGGCGTTGAGAACCGCTCTGAACGCGACCTGCAGCAGGCGATGCGCAGTTTTGAATATCAGGCCCACTGGCTTAACCTGCTGACCATGCTCGGTGAACAGCTCACCGTACCGGAAGTGAAATTTGTCACCCATACGCTCAGCACGCCAGCCATTCCGGTCGACCTGATCCTCGACGTGGGTAACACCCACACCTGCGGCGTCATTATTGAAGACCACGGCGATGCGAACGATGGGCTGCGTCAGACCGCCGAGCTGCAGGTTCGCTCGCTCAGCGAGCCGCAGTTCCTGAACGAGCCGCTGTTCACCAGCCGTCTCGAGTTTTCAGAAGCGCGTTTTGGCAAGCAGCACTTCTCGGTGGAAAGCGGTCGCGAAGACGCCTTTGTCTGGCCGTCGATTGTCCGCGTCGGCGATGAGGCCCGCAAGCTGGCGATGCAGCGTCTGGGAACCGAAGGCAACAGCGGTATCTCCAGCCCGCGTCGCTACCTGTGGGATGAAACCCCGGTCGTGCAGGACTGGCGCTTTAGCCAGATGAACAGCAAGACCCAGCGTGAACCGCTTGCCACCGCGTTCCCGCTGATGAACCTGATGAACGATGACGGCGAGCCGCTCTTCACGCTGCCGCAGGACGAGCGCCTGCCGGTCTTCTCGCCGCAGTACAGCCGCAGCACCCTGATGACCCATATGCTGTGCGAGCTGCTGGCACAGGCGCTGGGGCAGATCAACAGCGTCGCCACGCGCCTGCGTCTGGGCTTCCCTGCCTCGCCGCGCCAGCTGCGCACGCTGATCCTGACGCTGCCCTCCGCCATGCCAAAGCAGGAGCGCGAGATCTTCCGTCGCCGCATGTTTGAAGCCATCGCGATTGTCTGGAAAGCGATGGGATGGCACCCGCAGGATGAGGATTTTGTCACCCGCAAACAGCAGGAAAAAAGCGTGGTGCCGGTACCTGAAATCCAGATGGAGTGGGATGAAGCCAGCTGCGGTCAGCTGGTCTGGCTGTATAACGAAGCCATCTCCCGCTTTGGCGGCCAGACCGAAGCCTTCTTCGCCTCCCTTGCCCGCCCGGACCGTGAGCCTGAGCCGGGTAGCCAGCCGGGACGCGCGTTGCGCGTCGCGTCCATCGACATCGGCGGCGGCACAACGGATATGGCGATCACCCATTACCAGCTGGACGACGGTTCCGGCAATAACGTCAAAATCACCCCGCAGCTGCTGTTCCGCGAAGGGTTTAAGGTCGCGGGCGACGATACGCTTCTGGACGTGATTCAGCGCTACGTGTTGCCCGCTCTGCAAACGCAGCTGCAGAAATCCGGTATCGCGGATGCCTCGCTGCTGATGGCCTCGCTGTTCGGTGACTCCGGGCGCATTGATACCCAGGCCGTACTGCGCCAGCAAACGGCGCTGCAGCTCTTTATGCCGATTGGCCATGCCATTCTTGCCGGATGGGAATCCAGCGACGTTGACGATCCGCTGGCCGGTCTGCATGCCACCTTTGGCGATCTGCTTCCGCAGAAGCCGACCCGCAACGTGATGAACTATCTGCAGCAGGCGATCGATCATGCCCTGCCTGCGGGTTCAGACGCTTTCGATCTTTTCGCCGTGCCGCTGCATGTGAATTTCCGCGAAATGCAGGATGCGATGCTGGCCGGGCAGTTTACGCTGGCCTCCCCGCTCCACGCGGTATGTGAGGCGATCTCCCATTACAGCTGCGACATTCTGCTGATCACCGGACGCCCGGGCTGCCTGCCTGGGGTTCAGGCGCTCATTCGTCACCTGCAGCCGGTACCGGTCAACCGCATCGTCTGGCTGGATAAATACCAGGTACATGAGTGGTATCCGTTCAGTCAGCAAGGGCGCATTGGCAACCCGAAATCGACCGCTGCCGTGGGGGCCATGCTCTGCAGCCTGGCGCTTGACCTGCGTCTGCCGCGCTTCAACTTTAAAGCCGCGGACATTGGCGCGTATTCCACCGTGCGCTATCTGGGTGTGCTGGATAACACCGTCAATACCCTGCGCGAGGAAAACGTCTGGTATCAGGATATCGATCTTGATAAACCCGGCGCGAAGCTTGATGCGCGTCTGCACTTCCCGCTGCGCGGTAACGTGACTCTCGGCTTCCGTCAGTTGGCAAACGCGCGCTGGCCGGCCACGCCGCTCTACACGCTCAGCATTAACTCGGCCGAACTGGCAAAAGCGATTGCCGGCGACGGCGTGCTGAACATGCGGCTCAAGCTCTGCGGCGGCGGCAAGCAGGAAGGTCCGGAGGCGTTCGAGCTGAGCGATGCCTGGCTGCAGGACGGCACGCCGGTGGCGCCTGACGCATTAACTTTCAAACTGAATACCCTGGCCGATCGCCGACACAGCGGTAGCCACTACTGGATCGACAGCGGGAGCGTATACCTGAAATGACAGCGACCACGAACACCACTCAGGCCTTAATCGGGTGGATTAACGAGACGCGCCTGACCGCCCCTGTGCTGGATAACGATGCCGACGCCCTGCTTGCTCGCATCAACGCGGTGCAGGCGCGGGAGCAGGCCATTGAACGCGCCATGACCCGCCTGAGCAGCATTGGGCTTTACGGCCATTCGCAGAGCGCGAAAGCGCACCTGCTGTTGTCGCTGTGCGGCAGCGGCAATGGACGCCTGAACGTGACGCCAGGCCAGCGCACCTTTGACTATTTTTCGCATATCAATCCGGGACATGCCCTGACCAATATGGCCGTCCGCTTCACCCGGGAAATCCCGGAAGCGCTTGACGAGGCGTTTCCGCTGCGCCTGAGCCTGGTCACCGAGGCCGAGCTGGTACAGCTGTTTATTGCCCGCACGACGCTTCATCCGCAGATGCGCGCGGTGGATAAGGCGGTCATCGAGACACGTCTGGAGAAATGGCGCGGCCTGCGCCAGCCGCAGGGCGTGCCCGGCATCACCGCTCATGAAGTGGGGGCAATTGCCCGTTTCTGGCAGAGCACGGTACCCGCCGCGAAACAGCAGATTGATGATGCCCTGTGGCATGAGTTTGCCCAACTGGTGCCTTCACTCGATCTCAGCACGCGAGCCAGCGTCTGGTCGCTGCTCTGGGGCGAACAGCAGGAACTGACACAGCAGTGGTTAAACCTGGCCCATGTGCTGCATCAGACCAGCCATGCCAGCGAGCTTGCGGCCCCTCTTAGCCTGCTGGTGGACAGCTTTGGGCTGCCGGGTGAAGGGTTCCTGACGCACGACGGCTCGATAGCGCTTCAGCATGCACAGGAGACGCTTCTCCATCCGCTGAACAACGGTGAAATGCTTAACGCCATCAGCCTCCCGGTCGATGTGCTGGCCTTCCTGACCCGCGAACTGGTGCTGCCGGTTGAGAGCGGCGCGCTGGATAATGTTGATATCATTGATATCCCGGTGTTTGAAGAGCACCATGCCGATCCGCTACGCCAGGCGAAATCCCAGTGGCTGCTTGAGCACTATCGCCAACAGCTCCAGCCGGATGTGCTGGTCATTTGCAACGCGACGGCGCAGCACGAACAGACGGCCAAAAAAGCAAAAGTGTTAAT
Source organism: Enterobacter sp. TCD1-1 (assembly GCF_020567405.1). NCBI lineage: Bacteria > Pseudomonadati > Pseudomonadota > Gammaproteobacteria > Enterobacterales > Enterobacteriaceae > Enterobacter > Enterobacter sp. TCD1-1. Next base: position 1,593,822 of record NZ_JAJCXF010000001.1, read on the forward strand.
GAACTGGGTCAGGGAGACGCAGCCTGCCGAAGAATCAGCCCTGCCGGGGCTGGTGTGGGCGATCACCCCGCATGACGCCCGCTTTACCACCCGGCAGAACCTCGACGAAGCCGTACAGCATCTGCTCGGAAAGCCGGGCTTGCGCTGGGGCACCCTCCAGGCCCTGGACAGCCACAGCATGCAGCGCGTCATTGAGTGGCTGTCTCAGGCCACGTTGCCCGCGCAGCGACAGAAACGTCTCGGCACGCTGAAAAATGCGCTGCTTCAGGAGCTCTCGGCGCTGATGCAAAGCTATCTGGCACCGCTGGTTGAGGAACCGGGTACCCGACGCGCTCAGGCAGAAAACATGGTGCGCATGCTGCAAAGCAGTGCCGCCCGCCACGGCGAGCTGCTTGAAGGCCTGCTGCCGCCGCTGAAGGCCTTTGAAACGCTGCTGGCCGTTCAGCAGCCGCGCGAGGAGCAGGTTAACGGGCTGTTTACGGATACCATTGACCTGTTTGCTGATAATGCCCAGGAAAGCGCAGGCCTGTTCCAGACCAAAGACAAAGCGCGTCTGGCGCACAGAGTATGGATAAATCATCTGCGCCAGTGGAGCCGCAACGAGGCGACCGCCGCCCGTCTTGGGCTGGATCCTGTGGTGTTACAGCAAATCGCGGATGTACTGGTCGTCACCAGCTACCGGCTGAATCTGCCTCAACATCTGCAGCGAATTGTCGAAGCAGACAAAAGTAGCGCTGCGCAACTGCATGCCGTGATGGGCAATTTCGTTGGCTGGCTGGGTTACGACCAGACGCCCGTGGCGACGCGTCCGGCAAGCCGCATCCGTAAGGGCCATGCCATCTTCGTCACGCCGGTGGTCAGCAGCGCCGAACCTCGCCTGACGCGCCTGGGAGAACAGCCGGTCCATGCGGCTACCGCATATGTTTACGACTGGCTGGTCGCACTCTATAGCCGCGCGATAGAGAACATTGATTACCAGCACCCGCATGATGTTCAGCCTGACGCACGTCAGGCACTACGGGCTTTAATAAAGTAGCCGCCCTTCTTGCCGGGTGGCGCTGCGCTTACCCGGCCTACATTTCGCAACGATGATACATTGCACAATAATCACATCGTCATACATTCGGCTAAGGCCCGCGCCAGCGCAGAGGGGTTTTCCCAGGACATTGAGTGCCCCGCCGCAGGAATAATTTTCACCTCAACGCCCTTCTGCTGGAGATTTTCCACATCGTCATCCGGCAGAGAGAGCTCGCCAAAAATCAACGTTACCGGGCAAGGGAGTGACAGGAACTGCGCTTCCCATTCCGGTTCAACGCCCGCCACCAGGCCAGATGCACCGCGCCAGACGGCATAAGCGGCATTGCTCTGCAGGCATCCCGCCCACGCTGTTTTTTCTGCGCTAAGCATGGCGTCATATCCGTGCTCCAGAAACTGTCGCTCGGATTGCGCCGCTATAGACCGGCTGAACATGCCCCCACCCGCGTGAAAATTGGGCTCTGACACCATCAGTCCCTTCACGCGCGTTGCCAGCAGCTCTGCCGTTTCGATAGCAATACTGCCGCCCATGCTGTGGCCGTATAACCAGAAGGAATCCAGTTTAAGATGGTCAATCAGTTCCGCGACAACGTGCGCCTGGTCAGTGGTTTTATAGCTGTAGTGCTCAGGCTTATCGCTGTAGCCGCTGCCGGGCAAGTCGATGAGAATCGCTCTGCGCGCGCCAAAAAGCGGGTCACAAACGACGCGGGGATATTCATAGGAAGAGGCGCAGCCCAGCCCGTGAATGAACACCACGGGATCGCCGGTACCGGGCAAGTCGTGCCAGCGCACGGTGCAACCGGCCTGCTGCGAGTAAAAACTGTTCATAAGCACTCCTTTTATGATGCACTGTGTATTTATACAGTCATCAAGTCAGGAATGCTATGTTCATCTTTTAAAACTGGAAGCGTGCTTCAGAAAAGCGAGACCAGCAGCGCAACGGGAAAGCTCATTGGCCAGGTTGACCCCACCAGGAAAGCGCTGAGCAGGCGGATACGTTTGCGGTCTTTAGAGAGGAACCAGGTGATTAATGCGCAGATGGAAGCCATGATTGCGTAAAAAACCAACATCTTTTGATACAACGTCATTCTGTATACCAGAGCCGAAAAAATAACCGCACGCAATATGCGTCATATGTTGACACAGATCAAGTTTTTTCGTTACAGAATAACCACTTAAAAATTACGGCTAATAACAATTGAGTATCTTACGTAACACGTGTGGCGGGCAAGGAGAACGCCTGGCCGCGCAAGCGGCCAGGCTGAGCGGATCAGTGTTTGATCATCACATGCCTGACGACCGTATAATCTTCAAGCCCGTAGACCGACATATCTTTCCCGTAGCCCGATAATTTCATGCCGCCGTGCGGCATTTCGCTCACCAGCATAAAATGGGTATTCACCCAGGTGCAGCCGTACTGCAGGCGCGCGCTCAGGCGATGGGCGCGCCCCACGTCTTTGGTCCAGACCGATGACGCCAGGCCGTATTGCGAATCGTTCGCCCAGGCCAGCACCTGCGCCTCGTCATCAAACTCAGTGACGCTCACCACCGGGCCAAACACCTCGCGTTGAACGATGGCATCGTCCTGTTTTGCCCCCGCCAGCAGGGTTGGCTGGAAGTAGTAGCCCGCCCCCTCTTTTTTGCTCCCGCCGGTGACAACCCGGATATGGCCGAGCGTTTTCGCCTCATCGACGGCCTGGCAGACGCGTGAAAAATGGGCGGCCGAGCTGAGCGGACCGAGTTCGGTAGACTCGTCCTCCGGGGCACCCATTTTAAGACTGGCAACCGCGGCGCCCAGCTTTTCCACCAGTTGAGCATAAATTCCCTTCTGGGCATAAATGCGGCAGGCCGCCGTACAGTCCTGTCCGGCATTGTAGAAACCAAACGTCCGCACCCCTTCAACCACCGCATCGAGGTCGGCATCATCAAACACGATCACCGGCGCTTTGCCACCCAGCTCCATATGGGTGCGTTTAATCGAGGACGCCGTATGGCCGATGATATGTTCCCCGGTCGCAATCGAACCGGTTAGCGAAACCATGCGGACCTTCTCGTGTCCGGTGAGCGGGTCGCCGACCGTTTTGCCCCGACCAAACAGCACGTTCAGTACGCCCGCCGGGAAGATATCTTTTGCCAGCTCTGCCAGCTTCAGCGCGGTCAGGGGCGTGATCTCTGAGGGCTTAATCACCACGCAGTTCCCTGCTGCCAGCGCGGGGGCCAGCTTCCAGGCTGCCATCATCAGCGGGTAGTTCCACGGCGCGATAGAGGCCACCACGCCCACCGGGTCACGGCGAATCATTGACGTGTGGCCGTCAAGGTACTCGCCCGCTGCCAGACCGTTCAGGCAGCGAGCGGCCCCGGCAAAAAAACGGAAAACGTCGACCACCGCCGGAATTTCATCCCCCAGCGCGCAGTGCAGCGGCTTGCCGCAGTTGAGGGACTCGAGCCGGGCAAACGCCTCGCCGTGCGCTTCAATCGCATCCGCCAGCCTCAGCAGGCACTCGGCGCGGGTTTTCGGTGTCGTTTGTCCCCACGCCGCAAAAGCACGGTCAGCAGCCAGCACCGCCGCGTCTACCTGGGCCGCAGACGCCTCAGCAATCTCCAGCAGTACCTCTCCGGTGGCCGGGTTATAAACCGGCTGTTTTTCACCTTCTCCGGCAACCAGCTCACCGTTTATCAGCAGATGTTTTTGCATAGCATTTTCCTGTTGAATTCACTGTTATTTCCCGCTGCCGGCAATGTTTTCGCCGTCGCGGGTTAGCCACCAGGCTCCCAGAATGGGGATAGTTGTCACCAGCATCACCAGCAGAGCTACGACGTTGGTGACGGGCACGTCGCGTGGACGCCCGAGCTGGTTGAGCAACCACAGCGGTAACGTGCGCTCGTGTCCCGCCGTAAATGTTGTGACGATTATCTCGTCAAACGACAGGGCAAACGCCAGCATTCCCCCGGCCAGCAGCGCGGAACCCAGATTGGGCAGCACCACGTAGCGAAAGGTTTGCCACCCGTCAGCCCCGAGATCCATCGACGCTTCCACCAGGCTCCAGGAGGTGCGTCTGAACCGGGCAATCACGTTGTTAAACACCACCACCACGCAGAAGGTGGCGTGTCCGACAACGATGGTGAAAAACCCCGGCTCAAGATTGATCGTTTTGAAAGCCGTCAGCAGCGCCAGACCGGTGATGATCCCCGGTAACGCAATCGGTAACAGCAGCAGCAGAGAGATCGCATTCTTGCCAAAAAACGCGCTTCGCCACAGCGCTGCTGCAGCAAGCGTGCCAAGCACAAGGGCAATGGCGGTGGAAAGCGCGGCAATTTGAAGTGACAACGTCACGGATTCGATAATATCGCCGCGCCCCGCCGCCACGCTAAACCATTTCAGCGTCAGCCCCTGTGGCGGAAAGCTGAAGGCGGCGTCTTCGGTGTTGAAGGCATAGGTCGCGATAATCAGCAGCGGGAAGTGCAGGAAGATGACGCCTCCCCACGCTGCCACTTTCAGGAACAGCGGTGCGCGTTCAGAGTGCATCGAATGCTCCCAGACGTTTCACGAACGCCAGATAAAGAGAAATCAGCACGATGGGAACCAGCGTGAACGCGGCGGCCATTGGCATATTGCCGATAGCGCCCTGCTGCGAGTAGACCATGTTACCGATGAAATAGCCCGGCGGGCCGACCAACTGAGGAACGATGAAGTCCCCCAACGTCAGGGAAAACGTGAAAATGGACCCCGCCGCAATGCCCGGTATGGCCAGCGGCAGAACGACATAACGGAACGTCTGATGGGGGCGCGCGCCGAGGTCGGCTGAGGCCTGCAGTAGCGAGGCCGGCAGGCGCTCCAGCGCCGCCTGGACGGGCAGGATCATAAACGGCAGCCAGATATAGACGAACACCAGAAACCGTCCCAGCCCGGAGGTGGACAAGGTGTTACCGCCCACTGCCGGGAGCGTCAGGATTGAGGTCAGAATCGGCTCCAGTCCGAGATGACTGAGAAACCACTGGGCCACGCCGTCCTTCGCCAGCAGCAACGTCCAGGCGTAGGCTTTGACGATATAGCTCGCCCACATTGGCAGCATCACGGCGATATAGAAGAAAGCCTTCCACTTGCCGCTGGTGTATCGCGCCATGTACCAGGCCATCGGGAATGCGAGGATGGCGCTGGCAATGGTCACCGCAATCGCCATCGTTAACGTGCGCAGGATGATGTCGTAGTTTGCCGGGTTGAAGAGCGCCTGAATATTCGCCAGCGTCAGATCCGGCGTGACCGCCATGGTGAAATCGTCGAAGGTGTAAAACCCCTGCCACAGCAGCGTCAGCAACGATCCTAAATAGACGATGCCAAACCACATCAATGGCGCAAGCAGAAGCAGGAACAGGCCGAGCGACGGTTTACGCCAGAACAGTGCGGTCATGCGGCTTAAGCGGCCGCGCGGGGCGGGAGGATGCGCGACACTCATATCCATTTCACCTCTCCTCGTGAAGGCGGATCATCGCGTCGCGTGACCATGACGCCATGACCGCCTGCCCTAGCGCAATGCCGCTCAGCGGCGAGACGTCACTGAAGTTAGCCTGACTCACCAGCAGTTTGGCGCCATCGGCGAGTTTCAGCTCCAGACGCGTGGCAGCCCCCTGATACTGAACGGCCTGCACGACGCCCTGAACCTGAACGTCACCCTGTTCATTAAGGCGAATATGTTCAGGGCGCAGGGAAAAGGTGCCCTCCATCCCGCAAAGTGTCTGCGCAAGGCCCGCATCAAAAACGTTAGAGGTGCCAACAAAACCGGCGACAAACGGCGTGCGCGGACGCATGTAAAGATCGCGAGGGGTATCCACCTGCTCGATGCGCCCGTTATTGAACACCGCCACCCGGTCCGACATGGAAAGGGCCTCGCCCTGATCGTGGGTGACAAAAATAAAGGTGATGCCGAGTTCCTGCTGAAGCTTCTTCAGCTCGAACTGCATCTGTTCCCGCAGCTTGAGATCGAGCGCCCCTAAAGGCTCATCCAGCAGCAGGACGCGCGGTTCATTCACCAGCGCGCGGGCAATGGCGACACGCTGACGCTGGCCGCCGGAAAGTTGCGAAGGTTTGCGGGCGATGGCAAAGCTCAGGCCCACTTTTTCCAGGGCATCACGGGCCTGGGCATGGCGTTTTTTCTTGTCGACGCCTTTGACCATCAGCCCGTAGGCAACATTGTCGAGGATCGACATATGCGGGAACAGCGCGTAGTCCTGAAACACGGTGTTCACATCCCGCTCCCAGGGGGGCAGTTCGCTCGCCTCTTTACCGAAGATAGAAATCGTCCCGCCTGACAGCTGTTCAAAACCGGCGATCAGACGCAGGCAGGTGGTTTTGCCGGAGCCCGAAGGCCCCAGCATGGAGAAAAACTCACCGTCACGAATCGCAATGGTGACCCCATCCACCGCCCGGACGTCGCCGTACAGGCGGGAAACATTGTTAAACTCGACTGCGTACGTCATGTTCTGCTCCCGGGCAATTAACGACCGCCCATGATGGCGATGTAATCCTGCGTCCAGCGGCTGTAAGGGACAAATTTGCCGCCTTCTGCGATGGGGGTTTTCCAGAACATGATTTTGTCGAACTCATTATAACCGTTTGTTTCGCAGCCTTTATCGCCCAGCAGCGTGCTGGCTTTACACCCTTCCGGAACCACAGGCAGGGAACCAAACCATGCAGCCAGATCGCCCTGCACTTTCGGCGTCAGCGACCAGTTCATCCATTTGTAGGCGCACATCGGGTGTTTAGCTTGTGCGTGGAGCATGGTGGTGTCCGCCCAGCCTGTCACCCCCTCTTTCGGGAAGACGGTGGCAATGGGCTGGTTCTCGGCCTTCAGCGCATTCGCCTGATACGGCCAGGCGCTGGAGGCCACGACGCCTTCGTTTTTGAAGTCGCTCATCTGGACGGTGGTGTCGTGCCAGTAGCGGTGGATCAGGGCATGCTGGTCGCGAAGCACCTTAAGCACGGCGGCATACTGTGCTTCGGTGAGCTGGTACGGGTCTTTAATACCCAGCTGCGGCTGCGTGGCTTTAACGAACAGCGCGGCATCGGCGATGTAAATCGGGCCGTCATACGCCTGCACGCGTCCCTGATTGGTTTTACCGTCCGGCAGATCCTGTTTAGTAAAGACCACGCTCCAGCTGTCCGGCGGCGTCGGGAAGGTTTTGGTGTTGTACATCAGCAGGTTTGGCCCCCACTGGTACGGCGTGCCGTAGACCTTGCCCCCGACGTTAAACCATTCCCCTTTCACAATCCTTTCGTCGAGGGTTTTCCAGTTGGGGATAAGATCGGGGTTAATCGGCTGGACGCGTTTGCCCATGATCAGCCGCAGGGAGGCATCACCTGAGGCGGTCACCAGATCGTATCCCCCTTTCGCCATCAGGCTGACCATTTCATCCGACGTGGCTGCCGTTTTGACGTTGACCGCACACCCGGTCTCTTTTTCAAACTGGGTGACCCAGTCGTAGTTTTTATCCGTCTGCCCCCGCTCGATGTATCCCGGCCAGGCGATAATATCCAGTCGACCTTCCCCGTCGCCAATGGCCTTGGGGGGTTCTGCGGCTTGCGCTGTCATGATGGTCATGCCGAGCGCACACAGGCTGCTGCGGGCAAAATTTTTGCTCATAAGAGTTACTCCTGTCGCAATGAAATTTAGCGGCAGCCGTGCCGTAAAAATATCTCCCTTATTAAACGTAGACCGCGCAAATGCGCCGCACCGTACGGCTTCAGGAAATTTCATCAAGGTGTGACCGAGGGCGCATTCCCCGTTAACTGGATTATAGACAAGGAGTTAGGCGCGAGAGACGGTATGCAGATTTCCTATGACAGGTCACCACGAAATATTCGCAGTGCCGTCATCAGGATAAGAATTGATTATTTAAAAAACGGAGAAAGGATTATTCCAGCATCGTGCTAATTAATTTTCCTAACTGAATGACCGCCTGCTCTTCCCGCTCTCCCCAGGCCCAGGAAGTATTAAATCGAAAGAACGGCGTCCACGCGTCAGAGGTGGAAAACATCTTTCCCGGGGCAATGCTGATGTGGTGCGTTAAGGCCTTTTCGCTCAGCAGCCCCGCATCCAGCGGTGCCGGCAATTCCAGCCATAAAAAGTAGCCGCTGTCGTTATGGTGAATTTTGACACCGGCAGGCATATGGCGCAGAAGTGACTGCCAGGCCTGCTGCTTCCGCTCGGCCAGCGTACGCCGCAGGCGGCGCAGGTGGGCGTCGTAGCGTTTGGTCGCCAAGTAATCCACCAGCGCCAGCTGCATGGGAGAACTGGTTGAGAGCGTGCTCATCAGTTGCAGCTGCTGAATGCGACGCGCGTGTTTTCCTGCCGCCACCCAGCCGATGCGAAAACCGGCCACCAGACATTTTGAAAAGGACGAGCAATGAAGCGTCATGTCCTGACGATCCCACGCTTTCGCCGGGAGCGGCTTTTCGCGGCCAAAATAGAGTTCGCTGTAGACGTCATCTTCAATCAGCGGGACGTTGTGCTGTGTTAACAGCGCGACAAGCTGCGCTTTTTTCTCCGCGCTCAGCGTGAAGCCGAGCGGATTTTGGCTGTTGGTCATGATCCAGCAGGCTTTAACCGGGTACTCATTCAGCGCCTGTTCAAGGGCGTTGAGATCGATCCCCTCGCGGACGTCTGTCGCAATCGACAACGCTTTAAGCTTCAGGCGTTCCAGCGCCTGCAGCGCGCCGTAAAAACAGGGGTTTTCGACAATCACCCAGTCACCCGGCTCGGTCACCGCCTGCAGGCTAAGATTCAGCGCCTCGAGCGCGCCTGCGGTGATCACGATCTCTTCCGGGGAGATGTTCATTCCCTGCTGAGCGTAACGACGGGCAATGGCGTGGCGGAGATCGACGTTACCCGGCGGCAGGTTCTCAATCACGCTCATCGCCGTCGCGGTTTTACTGACGTTAGCCAGCGAGCGGTTGAGCTGCTGAAGCGGGAAAAGCCGGGGATCGGGAAACGCGGAAGCAAAGGGAACTACGGAGGGGTCGCGGCTGGCCTGTAAGACATCGAAGATATAGGTATTGATATCCACCGCTTCGTCACGCATCACCTGAGCGGGTGGCGCAGGCTGTTGTGCGGTCGGGCGCGAGGCAACGTAATAGCCCGACTGCGGTCTGGCGACGATGCGCCCCTGACTTTCCAGCATCTGATACGCGTGGCCAACGGTCATAAAACTCATGCCGCTGCTCGCCACCTGCTCTCGCAGGGAAGGCAGCTTATCGCCCGGCAGCCATACGCCAAGCTCAATCTGCGAGATAATTTGTTGCGCCAGACGCTGGTATTTTTTCATCAGATTCTCCTTATGACCGATAGTGTATATCAGCAGGAGAAAAAGAGAAGATTTAGCTAACTGTTATAGTCTGGAAGATGAATTACTTACGGTATTCGGTCACGTGGCTCTGAGCGGAATGCGCGGCGGCCAAGTGGTCGAGCGTGATCATCGGCGATTTGCAAAAAATGCATTTCGCGCCAAACGGGTTTTTCTCAGACACGTCAAAGGCTGAGGTACGGTACTGCGAACCATGGCAGCATGGGCAGCGAAAATGGATATAAGAAGTCATAGGATTCTCCTGAAACGTTAAAACGTAAATTACTAATGGGCCGATTGGGCATAATGGTTTTAAACAAAACGAATCGGAATGTAGATAAAGACCCAAGAGAGGCTGCGGAGAGGCACAACGTGATGAGAACTGCTTTAAAAACTACGTCAGATATTTATTTGGACTCAAAACCAGAAGACCATTAACGCACGGCGCTGACGACAAAGCAAGCGGTTTAATGCGGAAAATTCATAAAAAGAATGTTTTTATTCCCTGATGTTCGTCCATGTTTTTAAATATTGATGTTTACAATCCTCGACCATGCATACATAACCTAATGAAATATAAATATAATATATAACATTTTTTGCCTACTCATCTCACCAACCACAGAGTATTAACAACAGGCTAATGAACACTCTGCTACTTGTCTTGCTCAAGCAGGAATTGCGCCCTTACCTTACAGAAAGGAATTATCAATGAGTTGGAATAAAGACGCGGCTGTTTCTTACCTCCGCTCGCATGCGCTTGGACACTCTCATAACGAATGCGCGAAGTTTACACGTCGTGCCATAATCGCTGGCGGCATTACGCTTGAACGCACACATGATGCGAAGGATTATGGACCAAAACTTTTGCGTGCAGGTTTTAGGGAGGTTCCTCCCGGTTCGACGTTGCTTAGCGGAGATGTCGCTGTAATTCAGCCCTATCCTGGGGGAAATTCAAGCGGCCATATGACAATGTTCGACGGCACCCGGTGGATCTCAGATTTTACCCAGCTCAGTATGTACCCCGGGCCGGGTTACCGCCGCGCACAACCAACCTATAAGATTTACAGGATGAGTCGATGATGAGGGGGATTATAATTACTTTGCCGTTATTATTATCAGCTTGTACGTGCGTACCTCAGCAGAATGCTGCCGAACGGGCGGAAGAATTTTATTCCACATATCTGACGTTTTTTGCGGAAAGTGATGGTGAATACCCTCAGCTTAGAGAGTACGTTGCGGCAGATACACTATCCCGACTTAACGAGATAGAGTCGATTCCTGAACAGGAAATCCTGGGGTCAGATTATTTCGCTTATATTCAGGATTATGATCCATCCTGGGTGAAGGGGCTTGAGGTTGGTGTGGCGCATCAGTTCATCAATGGCGAAGTTCTTCCTGTCAGGATTGGTATTGAGAACGGCGGGTTTCTTAATCTTGAAGTCTATATGCGTCGTGAAGACGGAAAGTGGAAAATTTACCGCGTGAGTGACGTAACCGATCACTACGAGCACCCCATATTTAATGCTGGAGCAATTACTCGAGCAAAGTCATTAGCGGAAAGCGGACTTTAAGCACATCTATAAACAATACACTGGCAAACTGTTATAGGTAAATATGCCGGGTCTGTTTCTGCAACCCAGAGCTGGCGCGGCTTAGAATGGCATCGACATAATTACATCGCGGAGTTTTGCATGTTTGGTTTGGATGCTTTTCACCTTGCGCGGATACAGTTTGCCTTTACCGTATCCTTTCACATTATTTTCCCGGCCATCACCATTGGTCTCGCAAGCTACCTAGCCGTGCTCGAAGGGCTGTGGCTGAAAACAAAAAATCCGGTCTGGCGCTCGCTGTACCATTTCTGGTCGAAGATTTTTGCCGTCAACTTTGGCATGGGCGTGGTCTCCGGGCTGGTGATGGCCTACCAGTTTGGCACCAACTGGAGCGGTTTTTCACAGTTTGCGGGCAGTATTACCGGCCCGCTTCTGACCTACGAAGTGCTTACCGCCTTCTTCCTCGAAGCCGGATTCCTCGGCGTAATGCTGTTCGGCTGGAATAAAGTCGGACCGGGACTGCACTTCTTCGCTACCTGCATGGTCGCGCTGGGGACCATCATCTCTACCTTCTGGATCCTCTCTTCAAACAGCTGGATGCAGACCCCGCAGGGCTATGAGATCGTCAACGGTCAGGTGGTGCCGGTGGACTGGTTCGCGGTGGTGTTTAACCCCTCCTTCCCTTACCGCCTGCTGCACATGTCGATAGCCGCGTTCCTGAGCAGCGCCCTGTTTGTTGGCGCATCCGCGGCATGGCATCTGCTGCGTGGGAATAATACCCCCGCCATCCGGGCAATGTTTTCGATGGCACTGTGGATGACGCTGATTGTCGCCCCCATCCAGGCCCTGGTTGGCGACATGCACGGGTTGAACACCTTAAAGCACCAACCCGCCAAGATCGCCGCCATTGAGGGCCACTGGGAAAACCCGCCGGGTGAGCCGACCCCGCTGCTGCTGTTTGGCTGGCCGGATATGGAGCAGGAGCGCACCCGCTTTGGACTGGAGATCCCCGCGCTCGGCAGCCTTATTCTGACGCACAGTCTGGATAAACAGGTTCCGGCGCTGAAAGAGTTTCCAAAGGAAGACCGCCCGAATTCCACCATCGTCTTCTGGTCGTTCCGCATTATGGCGGGCCTGGGCATGCTGATGCTGCTGCTTGGGGTAACGGCACTCTGGCTGCGCTATAAAAAGCGCGTTTATTCATCGCGCCCTTTCCTGTGGTTTGCGCTGCTGATGGGGCCATCCGGGCTGATTGCCATTCTGGCCGGGTGGATCACCACGGAAGTGGGCCGCCAGCCGTGGGTGGTCTATGGGCTTCAGCGAACGAAGGATGCGGTTTCTGCCCATGGTGATTTGCATATGAGCGTGAGCCTGCTGGCCTTCTTCATCGTTTACACCTCGGTATTCGGCGTGGGTTACAGCTATATGGTGCGCCTCATCCGAAAAGGCCCGCAGCCGCATGAGTCTTTCGCCACCGAGTCCGATGGACGTCCGGCGCGCCCGCTTTCTGCCGTCACAACTGAATATAAGGAGCAGCCATAATGGGTATCGATCTTTCCATTATCTGGTTTGTGATCATCGTCTTTGCCACGCTGATGTATATCGTGATGGACGGTTTTGATCTGGGGATCGGCATTCTGTTCCCGGCCACGCAAAACGCCGACGATCGCGACGTGATGGTCAACAGCGTCGCGCCGGTCTGGGACGGGAATGAAACCTGGCTGGTGCTGGGCGGTGCCGCCCTGTTCGGCGCATTCCCGCTGGCCTATGCGGTCATCGTTGATGCCCTGACCATTCCGCTGACATTAATGCTGATCGGACTTATTTTCCGCGGGGTGGCATTTGAGTTTCGCTTTAAAGCCACGCCGGCGCACCGTCCGTTCTGGGATAAGGCGTTTATAGGTGGTTCCATTCTGGCGACGTTTACCCAGGGCGTGACGGTGGGCGCCGTCATTAACGGCTTTACCGTCACCGGCCGGGCCTATACCGGCGGCCCCTTTGACTGGTTTACCGCGTTTAACCTGTTTTGCGGCGCGGGCCTGGTGGTGGCCTACGCGCTGTTAGGCTCGACCTGGCTGGTGATGAAAAGCGAAAACGCGTTGCAACAGCGGATGCGTGAAGTATCGAAAACACTGTTAATCGTGCTGCTGGCGTTTATTGCCGCCATTAGCCTCTGGACGCCGCTGGCGCAACCGGCCATCGCCGCGCGCTGGTTTACGCTGCCGAACCTGTTTTATCTGCTGCCCGTCCCTGCTCTGGTGTTGATTTTTAGCCTGTACCAGTGGCGCTGCCTGAATAATCAAGCCAGCCATAGCCGTCCGTTTATCCTGACGCTGGGGCTGATATTCCTCGGCTTTAGCGGGCTGGGGATCAGCATCTGGCCGCATATTATTCCACCGTCGATCACCCTGTGGCAGGCCGCCGCACCGACGCAAAGCCAGGGCTTTATGCTGGTCGGCGCGCTGTTGATCATTCCCGTAATTCTGGTCTACACCTTCTGGAGTTACTACGTTTTCCGCGGCAAAGTTCAGCATGGGGAGGGTTATCACTGATGCAACAACCGGTCTGGAAAAGATTGCTGTGGCTGGCCATTATCTGGGGCGGCAGCGTACTGGCGCTGGCTGCGGTCAGTATGCTCTTCCGTATGCTGATGACGGCAGCAGGGTTTAAATCGCATTAACTTCATCCCGGGCAACCGCAGCGTTGCCCGTCTCCTTCCCCCCGCACTTTCAGATAAACCCCATTAACGCACGGCAGAGTATCGTTACACTGGAAAAAGATTCACAGTATTTATAGTTTGAGAAGAAAAATGAAAAAGCTCATTGCGTTAAGTGTTATCAGTCTTGCCCTTACCGGGTGCGTTAATCCGGGTAAAGCCTCCGTTCAGCCGGAGCAACTTCAGAACCACCGCTTTGTGCTGGAAAACGTGAACGGTAAGGCGGTTAAGACCGCGACAACGCAACCTGAGATCAGTTTTAGTGCCCTGCCTGATATCAGCCTGGTGAATAACATCAGCGTTTCTGGCCAGATGTGTAACCGCTTCAACGGACAGGGGAAATTGTCCGAAGGCGAGCTTAAAGTGAAAACGCTGGCCATGACGCGCAAGCTCTGTACTGAACCGCAGCTGAATGAGCTGGATCAGGCCATCGGCGACATGCTGCGCAAAGGGGCGCAGGTCGACCTGACGGAAGACCAGTTAACGCTGGCGACAGCCGATAAAACGCTGATGTTTAAGCGTGTAGAATAATCAGTAGTTACCGCAGCTTCCAACGGCAAGCGACTGTTCACTACAGCGTTTGCCGTTTGGCAAGGCGCACATCCCAATCGCAGAACCATCAAGCTGGCGGGCAACCGACAGCGAGCCGCCAATCATCGCGCAGTTAGCCTGACCCGAGCTGGACATCGCCGCTTTCATTCCCGGCGCCACGTGGGCTGCCGTTGCCTGCTGAACGGGTTCACTGCTACATGCCGACAACAATAATGCGGCACACCCTACCCAAAATGCTGAGCGCATGCTCTCTCCCCCATGAATAATGCGAAACCTATGCATAATAGGCATCCCATCCCGTGTCGTCGAGAGCGGAAGTGCGTATTTATGCGCTTCAGAAACAATTTCTCGCAATTTTTTCGCCAAAAGTTTGATCTACTCATTGATGGCGAGAATACCGAGGACACAAAAGCGAAAATCGTAAAATCCCCCGTTTGCTAGAATACACAGATAATATTCAGGGTTTGTCGTCGTAATACAGACCCCTATTTTTTGCGCAATGTAAGGGTATTGTCCTATGCAAACTATTGACGGTAATGGTGCAGTTGCCTCAGTCGCGTTTCGCACCAGTGAAGTTATCGCCATCTACCCGATTACGCCAAGTTCGACCATGGCTGAGCAGGCAGACGCCTGGGCGGGTAACGGGTTAAAAAACGTCTGGGGCGATGTCCCGAGAGTGGTTGAGATGCAGTCTGAAGCCGGTGCGATTGCCACGGTGCACGGCGCGCTTCAGACCGGCGCGCTTTCCACGTCGTTCACCTCTTCTCAGGGATTGTTGTTAATGATCCCGACGCTCTACAAACTCGCCGGGCAACTGACCCCCTTCGTTCTGCACGTTGCTGCGCGGACCGTTGCCACCCACGCGCTCTCTATCTTTGGCGATCACTCAGACGTGATGGCCGTGCGCCAGACCGGCTGCGCGATGCTGTGCGCCAGCAGCGTTCAGGAAGCCCAGGACTTTGCCTTAATCTCGCATATCGCCACGCTCAAAAGCCGGGTGCCGTTTATTCATTTCTTTGACGGTTTCCGCACCTCTCACGAAATTAACAAAATCGTCCCGCTGGCTGACGAGACAATCCTGAATCTCCTCCCGCAGGCGGATATCGACGCGCATCGCGCCCGCGCCCTGAATCCGGAACACCCGGTGATTCGCGGCACGTCGGCGAACCCGGATACCTATTTCCAGTCCCGCGAGGCCACGAACCCGTGGTACAACGCGGTTTACGACCATGTTGAACAGGCGATGAATGACTTTGCCGCTGCGACCGGTCGGGAATACAAACCCTTTGAGTATTACGGCCATCCACAGGCGGAACGGGTCATTGTGTTGATGGGCTCTGCCATTGGCACCTGCGAGGAAGTTGTTGACGAGCTGCTGACGCGCGGCGAAAAGGTTGGCGCGCTTAAAGTGCGTCTCTATCGGCCGTTCTCGGCGAAACATCTACTCTCTGCGCTGCCGGAGAGCGCGCGTATCGTTGCGGTACTCGATCGCACCAAAGAGCCGGGGGCGCAGGCGGAACCACTGTATCTGGATGTGATGACGGCCCTGGCCGAAGCCTTTAATCATGGCGAACGTGAAACGCTGCCGCGCGTGATCGGAGGGCGGTATGGTTTGTCCTCCAAAGAGTTCGGACCGGACTGCGTGCTGGCGGTATTCAACGAGCTCAGCGAAGCGAAGCCCAAGCCGCGCTTTACCGTCGGCATTTATGATGATGTGACCAATCTGTCCCTGTCGTTGCCAGAAAACACCCTGCCCTCAACCGCCAAACTCGAGGCGCTGTTCTATGGTCTGGGCAGTGACGGCAGCGTCTCTGCGACCAAAAACAACATCAAAATCATCGGTAACTCCACGCCGTGGTACGCCCAGGGGTACTTCGTCTATGACTCCAAGAAAGCCGGCGGTCTGACCGTTTCCCATCTGCGGGTGAGCGAACAGCCCATCCGCTCTGCGTATCTTATTTCTCAGGCTGATTTTGTTGGCTGTCACCAGCTGCAGTTTATCGATAAATACCAGATGGCCGAGCGCCTGAAGCCTGGCGGTATTTTCCTCCTGAATACGCCATACAGCGCAGATGAGGTCTGGTCGCGCCTGCCGCAGGAAGTGCAGGCGGTGCTGAACCAGAAAAAAGCCCGTTTCTTTGTAGTGAACGCGGCGAAAATTGCCCGCGAATGTGGCCTTGCCGCGCGTATCAATACCGTTATGCAGATGGCCTTCTTCCATCTGACAAATATCCTGCCGGGCGACAGCGCGCTAGTGGAACTGCAGGGCGCGATTGCCAAAAGTTATAGCAGCAAGGGCCAGGAGCTGGTCGAACGTAACTGGCAGGCGCTGGCGCTGGCGCGCGAGTCGCTGTTCGAGGTGCCGCTGCAGCCGGTCAATGCCGCAAGCCCGAACCGCCCTCCAGTCGTGTCCGATGCGGCGCCTGATTTCGTGAAGACCGTGACGGCGGCGATGCTGGCCGGGCTGGGTGATGCCCTGCCCGTCTCTGCGCTGCCGCCAGATGGCACCTGGCCGATGGGCACCACCCGCTGGGAAAAACGAAACATCGCCGAAGCGATCCCCATCTGGAAGGAAGAGCTGTGTACCCAGTGCAACCACTGCGTGGCAGCCTGCCCGCACTCTGCCATTCGCGCCAAAGTGGTGTCACCGGAAGAGATGGAGGCCGCGCCGGCCAGCCTGCACTCTCTGGATGTGAAATCACGCGACATGCGCGGACAGAAATACGTTCTGCAGGTCGCACCGGAAGATTGCACCGGCTGTAATCTGTGCGTCGAGGTCTGTCCGGCGAAAGACAGGCAGAACCCGGAGATCAAAGCCATCAATATGATGTCGCGTCTGGAGCATGTTGAAGAGGAGAAGGTTAATTATGACTTCTTCCTGAATCTGCCGGAAATCGATCGCAGCAAACTGGAACGCATTGATATTCGCACTTCACAGCTGATCACGCCGCTGTTTGAATACTCCGGCGCCTGTTCAGGCTGCGGTGAAACACCGTATATCAAGCTGCTTACCCAGCTGTACGGCGACAGGATGCTGATTGCCAACGCTACCGGCTGTTCGTCTATCTATGGCGGTAACCTGCCCTCAACGCCGTACACCACTGATGCCAACGGTCGCGGTCCCGCGTGGGCAAACTCGCTGTTCGAGGACAACGCCGAATTTGGCCTGGGCTTCCGCCTGACCGTTGACCAGCACCGTGCACGCGTGATGCGCCTGCTGGAACAGTTTGCCGGGCAGATCCCCGCCGGGCTCAATGACGCGCTTCACGCGGACGCGACGCCAGAGGTACGTCGTGAGCAGGTTGCTGAGCTACGTCAGGCGCTTCAGGGCGTGGCGGGCGCTGAACAGCTGCTGACCGACGCGGACGCGCTGGTTGAAAAATCAATCTGGCTGATTGGCGGTGACGGCTGGGCTTACGATATCGGCTTCGGTGGACTGGATCACGTGTTGAGCCTGACCGAAAACGTCAATATCCTGGTTCTGGATACGCAGTGTTATTCCAACACCGGTGGTCAGGCGTCTAAAGCGACGCCGCTTGGCGCAGTCACGAAATTCGGTGAACACGGCAAACGCAAGGCACGTAAAGATCTCGGCGTGAGCATGATGATGTACGGTCACGTTTACGTCGCACAAATCTCGCTCGGTGCCCAGCTTAACCAGACGGTGAAGGCTATCCAGGAAGCGGAAGCGTATCCAGGCCCGTCGCTGATCATTGCCTACAGCCCGTGTGAAGAGCATGGCTACGACCTGGCACTCAGCCACGATCAAATGCGACAGCTGACCGCGACCGGCTTCTGGCCGCTGTACCGGTTCGATCCGCGCCGTGCGGACGAAGGTAAGTTACCGCTGGCGCTGGACTCTCGTCCACCGTCAGATGCCCTGGCCGAGACGTTAATGCAGGAACAGCGCTTCCGTCGCCTTAACGCGCAGCAGCCGGAAGTGGCCGAACAGCTATGGAAAGACGCCGCGGCCGATCTGCAAAAACGGTATGACTTCCTGGCGCAGCTAGCGGGTAAAGCCGAAAAATCGACCAGCGACTAGTTTCTCAGCCCGGCGTGTCCGGGCTTTTTTTTGCCATAAAAAAACCCGGTGTATTCACACCGGGCGAATCCAGATAATCATTAAATATCTATTTAGTCCCCTAAATGATATTCACGTGAATTATGGATAAATAATCTTAAAGGCATATAACGCCGCCAAGAATAGCTTACTTAACGCCTGATTAATAATTTTAATTTTATATACTTTGCATTAAGACATTCATCAAACCAATGACTATTACCGTTGATTTATTCGGTTTAGATTTTACTTAGTTCGTAACAATTATAATTTATTACTCTTACTCAGGAGTGATTTAGCATGAGACAACTTTCTCATTCAGGAAGTTCAACAGGTAATTAAATAAAAACAACCGCAAAGGAATATCATAATGCAAAGAAAAGTACTGGCCCTGATGATTCCGGCTCTGTTAATGGCTGGCGCAACTCATGCAGCAGAGATTTATAATAAAGACGGTAACAAATTAGATCTGTACGGAAAAGTAGATGGTCTGCACTATTTCTCCGACGATAAAGGCGCTGACGGGGATCAAACCTACATGCGTCTGGGCTTCAAAGGCGAAACCCAGATCAACGACATGATGACCGGCTACGCGCAGTGGGAGTACAACATTCAGGCTAATAACACCGAAGGGTCTGATAACCAGTCCTGGACGCGTCTGGCCTTCGCCGGTATCAAAGTGGGTGATTATGGCTCCTTCGATTACGGTCGTAACTACGGTGTTCTGTACGACGTAGAAGGCTGGACCGATATGCTGCCTGAGTTCGGCGGGGACTCCTACACCAAAGCCGATAACTTCATGACCGGCCGTGCCAACGGCGTGGCCACCTACCGTAACACCGACTTCTATGGTCTGGTGCAGGGTCTGAACTTTGCGCTGCAGTATCAGGGCAAAAATGAAGATGCCAGCAACAATCAGGAAGGCACCAACAACGGTCGCGACACGCGTCACGAGAACGGTGACGGCTTCGGTATTTCTACCACCTATGACTTCGGCATGGGGATTACCGCAGGTGCAGCCTATACCTCTTCTGACCGTACCAACGAGCAGGTGATGAATACCACTGCGGGCGGCGATAAAGCGGATGCCTGGACTGCGGGCCTGAAATATGACGCCAATAATATCTACCTGGCGGCAATGTACTCTGAAACCCGCAATATGACGCCTTACGGTGATAACACCGACGCCGTGGCCAACAAAACCCAGAACTTCGAAGTGACCGCACAGTACCAGTTCGACTTCGGCCTGCGCCCGTCCCTTTCCTACCTGCAGTCTAAAGGTAAGGACCTCGGCAACGGCCAGGGCGACCAGGATCTGGTTAAATACGCTGACATCGGCGCGACCTACTACTTCAACAAAAACATGTCCACCTACGTTGATTACAAAATCAACCTGCTGGATGAAGATGACAGCTTCTACAAAAACAACGGCATCGGCACGGATGATGTCGTGGCACTGGGCCTGGTTTACCAGTTCTGATTGCCAGAGCCCGCATGATGATGCGGGCTCCCCCCTTTTTGACGCTCGTCACAAAAAACAGGTTCAGGAATCGTGTGGTTGAGGGTAAGTTGAGGGAAAGCTGGTTAAACTCAGGTGATAACCTTTTCATCACCAGGGATAACAGCGTTGTTTGGTCGTGTATCCGTTGCCGTACTTACTCTTTTAGCGCTTATCTGGATAGCGTTAATTTTTGATTTTGCTGATATTGTCGGTCATCTGGGCGCGGTGTTGAACCACCTCGATGGCGTTTAATATTGCTCCCGCGGAAATAAAAAGCCACC
This sequence comes from Enterobacter sp. TCD1-1, assembly GCF_020567405.1. Classification (NCBI taxonomy): domain Bacteria; kingdom Pseudomonadati; phylum Pseudomonadota; class Gammaproteobacteria; order Enterobacterales; family Enterobacteriaceae; genus Enterobacter; species Enterobacter sp. TCD1-1. The sequence continues at coordinate 1,613,857 of NZ_JAJCXF010000001.1, forward strand.
AGCAGTGCCGGTGGCGGGTAAACGCGCAGTTCGCGTTATTTTTTCACGGGTTGAGGCTTTTTATCACCTGATTCAGGGGCCTCACGCGGATCGTCTTTTTCAACACAGAGCATAATTTCTCCTGTTTCAGATAACCACCCTCCACTATAGCCAGGCTGATTACAGAGTGGCCAGGCGGCAATTACGCCTCAACTGCCCCTTTCTTGCGAAAAGAGAGGTAGCCAAACACCCCACTGTCTCCATCCGAGGGATGGTTTACCCCGTCCATTACCGTCACTTCAGGGAAATCGAACGGTGAGACGTTTTCGAAGCAGGCAACGTTCACGCCGTATTCGTTTGGATTGGAACGCCGCTGATGGAACGTGTAGATCCCGCACACCGAGCAGAAGAAGTGCCGTGCCGTCCCCGTGTTAAAGCGATACTCCGTAAGCTTATCCTCACCTTTGGTCACGGTAATCCCTGACAGCGGCGCAGAGACGACGACCGCGCCCCGCATGCGACAAAAGGAACAGCTGCAGCGCCGCGCGGTATTCAGGCCATCCGTGAGCGCAACGGTAAAGGCCACCGCACCGCAATGGCACTGCGCATTACGACATTCAGCCATAGGCTATACCCCTTTTCTCACCAGCTCGGCGGCTTTGACGAAAACCTCGTCTTCTACACCATCGCCTTTTTGCCTGCCGAGCCTGACCAGTTCATCGACAATACTGTTGCGATGGATCGGTTTCTGCGCTGAAACCAGCCCAATGACGGCGGCCCCAATCGCCAGCCCCACTAAACCTGTTTGTTCGTCTTTGTTCATCATGCTCATGCTCCTGATACAACAGACAAGCGTAGCAGGAATCCGGTAAAACGGAATGAGGACACTCGCTTTGTGAATATAATTTACGTAGTTCAGACAGGTACGACTTCTAAAATCGACAGATACGAACGGGTGTCTATTATAGTGTTTAGCTTCAGACTGGTCTTTTCAAACAAGGTCTGATACTCAGACTCCGTTCTTGCCCGCCCTCCATCAAAGCTTGTTAAAAGAAGAAGGTCAATTTCAAATCGTCCCTGCTCATTATTTTCTTTTTTTATAAGTGGTTCAAAAATTAATAATCGGGAATTTTCTTTCATTGCATTTCTACACGATTGAAGTATCTGAACCGCTTTCTCATCAGGCCAGTCCATCAAAATATATTTAAGCAGGTAAATATCCGCTACAGGACAGGCTTCAAAAAAGTCACCCTCAACTGCCTTCCATCGACGATTGTCATTTAACAGGTACAGTCGATTCCGCTCAAGCACGTCTTTTTGATCGAACAGGATCCCTGTTAAGGTCGGATTTCGGCGTAAAACAGCCAGCAATAAATTACCCAGCCCACCGGCAATATCGGCAACGATAGCATTTTGAGGAAACGAATAGCTATCGGCTATGACTTCATTCTCTACGGATGACATAGAGGCCATACCCGCATGAAAAATGTTGCTGTCAGTCATCGTGTCATCATGCTGCCAGTAGTCGTAAAAAGGCTTGCCAAACAAATCATTAAAAACAGGTTTGCCTTGCAATATCTCATCCATTTTAGCCGCTGGCTGCCAGAATGTTGGGTCTGTCAGCATGAGCACCGCCGCACGCAATGAAAATTCATGCTCAGAACACAGGAACTGTGCTGAATGGCTAAGGCTGTATTCAGCTTCGGACAGTTCGTTGAATACTCCACGAGAGGATAATACGCGCATGATCCGATGAAGATAGTCGCCATCGACATTAAGCTCCTCCGCCAGTTGCGTAACGGATTTTTTTCCTTCAACCAGACGATCTGCAACGCCTAATACTGCGACAGCCCGAAGTGCTGCCTGCCAGACAAAACCCATGCTTTGCTCTAACAAACACATTCCTTCTTTACGGCTTAGCAAATCCAGACTATTAGGATGTGACATTTTCTACTCCTTACCAATAAAGATGTGCTGAACAACTAAAACGCCGTTAGCAAGCGTAAGTCTGGTAGCGAGCTTTATCCATAATGTCAGTAAGGATTATTTGTGCGGTTTCGTACCGTTTAGCATACAGTCCATTTCAATACGTAAAAAAACAGGGCCACTTACTCCATATTTTGATTAATAACACCATGACACTATTATTTCATAAATGATTACCATGATAGAAATAATACCTGTCGTGAGACAGACATTTCATCGTCAGAATCTCGGTGCCAGCCCGTATTTTGGCGTTTTGATATTTGCCGCCCAAATTTTGATATCGTTTTGCAGGAGAATAGTGAAATCAGATTTCAAATGCGTCACCATGCCATTGACGCTGTCCGCATCCACAACTGAAAAATGTTCAATTCTGTTCTTCCCTATCTGAACACAAGCATATTTGGCGGGAAGCACTGTACCATTCACATTGAGTGGCAGCTTATTCTCACCACAGCGCCCTTCCGTAATATATGACACCAGCAAATTAGCGGATTTCCTCCCGGGCTGGGATACGCTCACCATGACGGGATAACCTTCCGAGGTCTGCGTCATATCATAAAGCACCGCATTTTTCATATACCAGGTATTATATTCCCGCTCCTGAAAAGCGGACCAGGCAGGCGCAGAAAAAAGCGCCAGCACTGCCAGCATAATAGATACTATTTTCATGGGATGTTATCGTCCGTGGTGTTGCACGTATTATTCAGATTGTGCAAAAAACAGCAACAACTTAAGAATAGTCCTACTACTATTGGCAGTGATGGAGGATCAATTAACGACGCGCGACGCGGTCTGTTTCCTGTTGCTAACGTATCTTCGCTTTATTTATTCCGACTGGCCGTTCGGATCGCTTCCAGACCGACGCGCTGTCCGAATGACAGCTCTAACGTATTTCCATCGGGATCGGCAAAAAAGACATAGTATCCGACGGGGTCGCCTACATTCTCAGGCGCCTTCCTTAGCACACCTTCAGCGGTGGCCATCGCGGTTTTTCTGTCAATTTCTTCGCGGGTCGCGCAGGCAATTCCCAGATGCCCGAAACTGCCCAGCGGCGTATCGGTCACGGTATCGGCCTGTACAAGAACCAGTGCAAAAGGACGGGTATGGTCGCTAAGCCATGCGACTTTTCTTGCATCAGGCATGTCGGGTTCACGTAAATGAATGACCTCCATACCGGCATAGCGACGATAGAAGGCAATACTCTTTTCCAGGTCCCTGACCATAAACGCGACATGAGTGAAACCTACATCAATGTCTTTCATTTTAAGATGTTACTCCTTTATCAACGTAGTGCTGACATCTTAAAAGCTCAAGTTAACTTGATGTCAATACGCTCATAAAGAAGAAACAGGCGAGAAATGGTAAACCGCCGCCATCACGGCAATGCTAACGACAATGCTTAAGAAAAAGTAGGTTTTAAAGGGCTGCTTTTGCGTTTTATGGCGAAAGAGCTGCTGGCCCACAATCGCGCCAGGCCAGCCGCCGGTTACGCCAAATACCAGCAGCGTGGCTTCCGGTACCCTGCGCATACCCTTACGCGCTGCCTGTTTATCGGCGCCATACATAGCCATCGTCAGCACATTGATCAGCAGAAACCACATAGCCAAAGGGTTAGAGGCAAAAAGGCTGCCGATTGCAGCAAAGATCAGGAGTAAATAACAAAAGCGATTGAGGGTCATAGCACCAGCCACCGGGTTGTTTAGCAATTGCGAAGCCGCATTATACCCAATATAGATGAAGTTTAATTCTGTAAAACAAAGTGATCGCCTGTCGCTTTCAGATTAACATTTATACAGTTTTAATCAGTAAAGCATCCTTTCATTATAATTAGGGAGTTAACATTTTTTTCTTTAAAAATTATCCTGAAACGTCTCACCGCAAAAACACATTGCCAGCGCAACCCTTTAACAAGATCAAAACGACTGCACCGGTTGTTTAAAAACACGGGGAAGGAATATTGATGAAAATCAATTTAAAATAGAGCCAGAGAATTTTCAGGCGTATCGCGTAATCCCCGGAGTTTAAAATTACTGTTGCACACAATTAATTTGACCAGATAGTCAATAAACAACAAAATATCACCGTAGTTAAAAGAATAATGTCTGCATTCCTTTAGGGGGGTGATGTCCCCCCATTTTTTACGCTGTGATAAGCCTCATTCCACCATGACCTTCACTTTCGGCTTCGACAAAAGAATTTTTACCAGCTCCTTGAACGGGGTGGGTTTGTAGAAGTAAAAACCCTGTAAAAACTTAATGTGATTTCGGGTGAGATAATCAAGTTGCTCTTGTGTTTCAACCCCTTCCGCCACAATACTGATTGACAGTTTTTTTGCCAGTTCCAGTACCGAATCCAGTATCACGGTTGAATCCTCGCTGGCATTCACCCTCGCAACAAAGCTCTGGTCGATTTTAATGTAATCGATGTGCAGATCCTGCAGGTAGGACAGACCAGAATATCCCGTCCCAAAATCATCCAGGGCAATGGCAAACCCTATTTCATGTAGCGCATTCAGGGTCTTCACAAGATGTTCATCAACATGAAGCGGTTCACGCTCGGTCACCTCAACGACAAGGTTAAGATCCTGTTGCACAAAGCTGCGCTTGTAATGCAGACACTCCTCATAAAAGGTGGAGGAGACAATATGAGACGCACTGAAGTTAATGCCGACATGAAACCCTTCTGGCAGCAATGTAGAGATCGAATTCATATGCGCGGCAACCTGGCGCATTAAACTCTGGGTTAAGGGAATGATTAAGCCTGATTTCTCCGCAAGAGGAATAAATGAAGCGGGAGAGATAAACCCTGACTGTGGATGCTTCCATCTGGCCAGCACTTCTACCCCGCGCAACGATCCCTCTTTACCGCTCACAACGGGCTGGTAATAGGGAATAATCTCATCTCTGTCAATGGCGGTGCGCAGCGACTCTGCAGGTGAAATGTCCTTAGAAAGATATCGCTGAAGAAGATACGCAGAAAAAGCGGAAATAAGCAGAAGGAATAACAGCACCCCTCCGGCCCGATTGAATAATCTGGTCAGGCTAAAAAATGGCGGCGGGTTAAACTCAATCGAGAAAGGATAATCAGACGCTTTTAAGGCTAATACCTCTTTATCCGAATGGAATGCAGTCGCCACATCACCTGACAAACCTAAAATACGGTTTCCTACTCGTAATGAATACTTAACACCCTTTAATGGCATGTCCAGGGCATCCCGGATATGGCTGTCGCTGATGCTCACCATCACCCGACTTCCGGTATGATTTGTCTGATAGACAAGAACGGGCAGCCCGTTGACTGTACTTTCTGAAGGAACGAGCAGCAAGGGTGATTCTGGTAACGCAGAGCTGTTGACCAGCAGAACGCGGTTTCCCGGCAACGAGGAGCACCAGACCGCATCCTTTTTCAGAATCATGATCGTTCTGAGATGGGGCTGTAACGCAGCCTCAGTCCCTAGCCGATACTGCCCTTCCACATCACACTCGTTGTCAGCAAGCTGCATTGCCATCTGACTGGCATGATGCGCCTCTTTAAGAATGACGTTAATATTCCTGACGACATAGTGCGCCCCGGCAAGGCTGTCAGCACGTGCAGAATACCAAACCTGTAAATTGATGATAAAAACGCCCAGGATAAAAATTGTTGTGGCTGCAGCTAAGGGAATAGATGCATGGCGCATTTTGAGTTCTCGATTATGGGTATGTTGTTCCTTCAGCGATCCTGAAGTGATTGAATTGTCTTCGTCTTAAGCATGGTTGATAAAGAAAGAAATACCATGTCAGGCGACAGAAATTTTCCCGCAAGCCAGCCTCCATCTTTGCACCTTCTCAAATGGGGAAATAAAAAGGCCGCCGAACGGCAGCCCTGGTTGATACGTGCTTATTAGTACTGCTTTATTGTCTTGACCGGCGTTCTTTCTGACCAGTCAGGCCGCTCGCCTGCCATGATTGCGCGCTGTTGTGATGGCGTCACAGACTGCGTTATTTCAGGCATCGACTTGTATTCAGGTTGCTGAGGTGGGCTGAGAACCAGATCGGAGCTACAGCCTGACAGTAGCAACACCGCTAGTAGCGAAGAATTAAGCTTGAACACGTTAACCCCTTCCAATGGGATAAAAGTTACAGAAAAAGCGTGGTGTCGGTTCTATCCCGGTGACTTTTCTTTGTTATACAACGTCACGCGCCTGGCTACCGACAACAGATTCACCACGCAGATAACCCCGCAAGGATATATTTACTCGAGCAATAAGCGCAACGCTTTGTTTTCCTGCCCACCAGTGAAAAAAGGTGTCAGGAAAGCAGAGTACGCTTCTGGTATCGACGATGTTTATGCTAAAACCGCTGGTATGTTTCTTTTGATAAAAGCTATAAGGGAAGTTGAATGGTGACGGTTGAGGAATTAAAAATGAAATACCCGGGCGCACAGGCCTGGCAAATGGGTGACAGCCCGGCACTGGCGAACGAACTAGCGGACCTGATTAAAAAAGGGCTCAAAACGGCCACCTGCGGATCTTTTGCCTCGTACTCGCAGGATGTGTCTGCTCCACGGATAGGAAGCTACAACATAATCCTTGATGGTCAGAATGTCCCGGTCTGTGTGATCCGGCTGGTTTCCATGCGACTGGTGCGTTTTTGCGATGTTAATGAGGAATTCGCTCGCAAAGAGGGTGAAGGTGATTTAAGCCTTGAATACTGGCAGACAGAGCATCAGCGATTTTTCTTCCGCGAAGGCCATTTTTCTGAAGATATGGAACTGGTCGCAGAAGAATTTGAATTGGTTGAGGTGCTGTAAGCGGAGATAAAGTGACAGAGGTGTATCTGTTACTTAAGCAGGCTTACCAATATTAAGCTCATAGACTACGCATTCCGTATCGTAATGCTGCTCTATTGCTTTATAAGTCATACCTAACCTTTTCATAACACGCTGCGATGCGATATTTTCGGGATCGGCCACGGCCACCAGATAAGATGCTCCCACCCGTTCTACAGCGTAATCAACGATCGCTTTCGCTGCCTCTGTAGCATAGCCTTTGCCATTGTGTTCAGGAACGAGGCGCCAGCCAATCTCTAATGGTGCACCCTCCACGTTTGCCAGGTGCTGGAGGCATGCTGCACCAACGATCGCACCAGAAGATTTCTCTCTGATAGCCCACCACGAGAAGTGATACTTATCCCAGCGAGCCTGCACCCTTCTGATGCCCTCCCAGGTTTCTTCGGGCGTTTTAACAATACCCTTATTGATATAGCGCATCACCTCAGCATCACTATCCATTACCCTTAAGCCTTCATAATGTGAATCATTATAGGGTTCCAGGATTAAGCGGACCGTTTCTACATTCATCTTAAATTCCTCTTACATTAAGCCAGTGCCTTCATTGAACTCGTCCCGATAAAACACCATGACGCCGGAGGTAGCTTATTGGAATCGTTTTAATCTAGTAGAATTCAACTTTCGTATGTGCTGTCATTGAAACTGGTTTCGCTGCCGGATTACCTGCGTTCTGTACTGTGGCATTACATATTTCAGGCACAAGCATTTCGTTATAATGACAAGAACTGGTTGCTGTATACCCCTCCGAGAAAACTGATGAGTTTATTAGTTTATAATCAAGAGGCTTTCTTTTTTTATCAACATAAGATATTTCATTTTTAGACATAACGCTTTCTGAACTATAAAATTCAGAGCGCGTCAAATTATCGTCTTCATCATAAAAATGTTCAGATATTTTTTTGCCTAAAAAATAGGTGTCTTTAATTAATCCATTCGAGTAAAGAGTGTAACGCAACTCGTCATCGTTTTCATTTTTACTCAAAATGTGACATTTTTCATCAAGTTGTATTGAGAAAGGCTTGCCATCTCTATGGCCAATAAGACTTCCATTTGTATATTTTAGAATGGTTTCATGCCCGGAAGAAACATTATCAAGGTTTAAGCTATCAACACAACCATTTTTATTCAGTCTGATGGAGATTTTATAAGTGATTTTTCCATTCTCCTCAACATCAGTATCTAAGGATTTAACAGCCCCCTTAACTGGATTGAAATCAAACATAGTCGATAAGTTATAAAGTAGAGGTATGTAGTGATTTTCTGCAAAAGCCATGCTTGAAAATAAGGAGGAACAAAGGAAAAGAGTAGAAGTTTTTATCATTTTTAAATCTAAGCTCAAGTTACCCTCAAATTAAGTAAGCTCATTACAGCATGCTTACTGCTAATCTTCAATATTGATACTGGCGGAGATGATTGCACCACAACTGCGCCGTTTGCCGTAAAGTCGCTATCGTATCCAAACGTCTGAACGCTACCCTTTATCACGTATCGGCGCCAGATTTCACGCAGCAGTAAAACGTGCTGGCATTCGCCGCCGGAATCCGTACCATACGCGGCATACAATTTTTGCCCCTGCTGGCTCCGAAGGTAGTACTCAATGCAAGAGAATCAAGAGATTAACAAAAAAGAGCAATACAACCTGAATAAGCTACGCTGATTTTGCCAACTCATTGATATCATTTACTTTACCATTGAATTCAATTAGTTATAGCATAATAACTTCTCCCTAAAGCTACCCAGAACTACATTTTTAATGCCCTTTTTTTGTCCCTATTTCGCATTTTTGCCCCTAAATTTGCCCCTAACACTAGCCAGTGCGCCCCCCTTTTTCTCCCTGCCCTATAATTTAAGTCTGACATCTGGCAGGAGGTTTCTATGTGTGGACGTTTTGCACAAGCTCAAACGCGTGAAGAATACTTGGCTTACCTGTCCGATGAAGCTGATCGCGACATCGCATACGACCCTGAACCTATTGGCCGATACAACGTCGCGCCCGGCACCAAAGTGCTGCTGTTGAGCGAACGCGACGAGCAGCTGCATATTGATCCGGTTTTCTGGGGTTATGCGCCTGGATGGTGGGATAAGCCGCCACTGATTAACGCTCGCGTCGAAACCGCGGCCGCAAGCAGAATGTTTAAACCTCTGTGGCAACATGGCCGGGCGATCTGCTTTGCAGATGGATGGTTCGAATGGAAGAAAGAAGGTGACAAGAAACAGCCTTATTTTATCCATCGGGCAGACGGTCAGCCGATTTTTATGGCGGCGATCGGCAGCACACCGTTTGAGCGAGGCGATGAGGCAGAAGGTTTTCTGATAGTAACGTCTGCCGCTGACAAAGGCCTAGTGGATATTCACGACCGCCGGCCCCTGGTCCTATCGCCAGAAGCGGCCCGGGAATGGATGCGCCAGGACGTTGGAGGGAAAGAAGCGGAAGAGATTGTATCTGACGGCTCTGTACCAGCTGAGATGTTTATCTGGCATGCTGTGACCCGTGAAGTAGGAAATGTAAAAAATCAGGGGAGGAAATTGATAGAACAAATAGATATATAATCTGATGTACTTTTGATGTGTACTTTATATTTGGTTCAATATTATCTCACTTTAAGAAAGAAATATATTTGCAGCCATCGGACCACTAAGCCCATTTATACGATAAAATTCAACACGAACGCCAGGTTTTAACGTTTGGCTTTCATTATTTCTTAATGCAGAAATATGTAAAAAAACATCTTTTCTGCCATCTGATGGGATAATCAATCCCTTTCCGCTCTTGAAGTCAAAACTTTTGACAATTCCTGTCATTTTACGAGACAAATATTTTCCTAATGGCAATCCAGATTTGACTATACAGGATTGGTTAATAATAGCTAATCCTATTTTATTGGCCTTCCGGAAGGCTAAAATAAAATTTGCTTAATCATTCAGCACGTGCCTTAATGGTTTGACTGATTCGTTGCGATGATGAATCTAACTTTTCCAAAAGCCGTTCTCATAACCAGGTGTTATCTCTGATACCTCCTCCTCTTGAGTCCATACATATACCAGCATACGTTTCTTATCATGAGCTTGCTTGTCAGTTGAAATGTTCAAACGGAGTTTGTATGTCATCTAAAATCATAGGTCTTGTTAAGTGGTTTAACGAAGATAAGGGGTTTGGTTTTATCTCCCCACTCGATGGAAGTAAAGATGTTGTTGTTCACACTTCTTCCCTGCTGGGAGAAACATTTAATACTCTATTTGAAGGACAAAAAGTCAAATTCGCTATCATAGCTGGAACTAAAGGTCCAATCGCCGCCAATGTAACACTTTGCGATAGATAATTTTTAGATGGTTTACTTAACTTAAGCCAGCATGACTTTATCAGTGGAAGGTGATTGTTCGGTTACGCACATCATTACAACAGGCCAGCATGTTTACTTACCATCAAGTTTGCTGACCGATGTGATGAAATGCAGGACTGCTGCATGAACAGTCTCAAAGCAGAAGCTAACTGCTTATAAAATATTAAAGTGCGTAAGAGGTTAGGCAGCCTCTAAAAGCATCACTTCTTATTTTTTTATTAATTTTTTAGAAGCGCTGGGGAGATTTGAATAAAGCACAGCAGTATGGGCACACCAATTGAGCCCCCTTTTGTACACGATTGTAACTATGTTCGGAATCTTTTGAGCAGTTTGGACAAGGGCATTTTACTAAATAATTTCGGCGGAATTGAGTGTTTTTACGTGCTGACATAGACTTCTCCAGTTCAAATGGACCGTTACAGTACACGTTAAGTCAGTATAATGCTTGTTTTAATTTCGAAAGAGGCAAAAAAAATGAACAAACAGCCCCCTTTCGAACACCTGCAGGGGCTAAAAGCCCTCAAAATACATGGTGATATATGAAAAAAGTAATCATTTTTTTTAATGGTAAGCCAAGTAAAGTTATCACTGTGCTTAAAGGTGTGACATCAATACGCGAAGAATATCCTAATGGAGAAGTGATAAACCTTCAGATAATGTCAGCAGGTTTTCCTTCTTTAACAGGTGACCATGAAGTGGTCTATGTGGCTTCAGATCGAGAGCTTACCTCTCAGGAAATATTAGATGCGGCGCAGAAGTATCTTTGACGCTTGGGATTCAACGCCAACATTCATGAAATCATTATTATAACTACGTTTAATTATTATAGCCTGCTTAACGCAGGCCTTTTTTTACCCCCACATAAACATTTATAATTAAGACTTGTACATCCAACGCCATGGCAATATGACTTTATTGCTGAAGCAACCATAAGGCTTCCATGAAAATCCTACATTACACAGTATTAATAGTTATTGAAGCCCCATTCTCAGATAATAATATCAACCCTCTTATCTTAGGTCTCTTGCATGACCGAAACTATTCAAGTAAGTCAAACCGAGGCGTTAAACTACCATCCCATGCATTCATTGGTTCAGAGGGTCAGGCAGTTTTAGAGTGGGAGTCTGAAAAAGATGGAGCAGAAAAACTAAAAAAAAGACTCTACCAGATGCTGCATGGAATTACACGTTTAGAAGAGTCTCCCACAGCAATTTTTCTAATGATTTGCCCAGAAGATAAAACCTTAACCTTTGTTTCAAGACTTAAAGTAAAAAAATGAACATCGATATTTTAACCTTCACCATCTGAAAATACCGTGACCGTGAAAACTGCGAAAGAAAATCATGAGGCACATCAGTAAATTTTGTATCATTTGCTAAGCATTGCTGTTACATTCGGTTTTATGATGAATCCTCCTCAGCGGCAGGGCTAACTAACCTGATGATTTGTATATCAAGCGGCTCATCGTGAATTTCTGAAGCAGCGAGTCACGAGTGGTTAGCTCAATGACTCACCGGGAGGCACCCGGCATCATATCCATAAGCCCCTGTATAATTGCAGGGGCTTATTTACATTACAAAAGCATAGTAGTAGACATATTACTCTTAATACTCATAGCCGATAATTAGGTTCGAATGAATATACCGTTTAAAGAATCATCTAACTTTTATTAGGTCTGAATACCTCGTAGTATATCGTGGAGATAACATATCCCGTTTCATCTGCCATTGCTGCTGTATGCCCTGCCCGGCAAAATAAAGTGTTCCCTTTCCATCTTTCGCGTTCAGATAATCCAGAACTTCCATCAACCTCTCGCTACCAGCACGCGGCGCGTTCTCGTCGAACAAGTTGAGCTGGGCCACACCATGGCTAAAGAAGTCACCCAGCATAATGCCGGCTTTCTGGTAACGGTGTCCGTCTTTCCAGATTTTGTCCAGGCACTTTACCGCGGCGTTAATGATGTCGCGTGAATCCTGAGTGGGGGTAAGAAGCTTGATGGACGCACTGTTACCATAATACGGCTCGTTAAGCGCAAAGGGAGAGGTTTTCACGAACGCAGAGATAAACCGGCAATACTGGTGCTCACCACGAAGCTTTTCAGCACCACGGGCCGCATAGCTGCAGATGGCCTGACGCATCTGCTCATATTCTGTGACGCGTTCACCAAAAGACCGGCTGCAGACGATTTCCTGCTTAGCTGGTGCAAACTCCTCCAGCTCGAGGCATGGCTCGCCGCGCAGCTCCCTGACCGTTCGCTCGAGTACCACGTTAAAGTGCTTGCGGATAATCCAGGTGCTTTGTTCTGAGAGGTCCAAAGCCGTTTTGATGCCCATGGCGTTAAGCTTCTTACTGATGCGCCTGCCGACGCCCCAGACGTCCTCCACCGGAACCAGAGCAAGCAGTCGGCGCTGGCGATCGAGATTGGACAGGTCCACTACCCCGCCTGTTTGCCGCTGCCATTTCTTTGCAGCGTGGTTTGCCAGCTTAGCGAGTGTTTTTGTCTGCGCAATGCCAACCCCGACAGTCAGGTGCGTACGCTTCAGAACTGTAGCGCGGATTTCTTTGCCGAAGTCAGTCAGGTCCCGGCAGTTCCTGACACCCGCCAGGTCACAAAAAGCTTCATCGATACTGTAAATTTCAACGCGGGGGCTCATTTCTTCAAGCGTTGTCATTACCCGGTTAGACATATCAGCATACAGCTCATAGTTGCTGCTGAAGCAAACAACGCCAGCCCGCCGGAAAAGCTCTTTTTGCTTGAAGAACGGCTCTCCCATAGTAATTCCAGCGGCTTTAGCCTCGGCGCTGCGTGCTATTACACAGCCGTCATTGTTCGAGAGAACGACAACCGGGCGCCCTCTCAGATCAGGTCTGAATACGGTCTCGCATGATGCGTAGAACGAATTCACATCACAGAGCGCAAACATACTCAGCTCGCCGATTTGACGATAAAAGTAACAACGCCGAAAACGTCCAGCGTATCTTCGCTGCCTACAACAATCGGACTGTAGGCGCTATTCATTGGGATGAGTTGGACTGTCGGGCGTAGCTGCAGGCGTTTAACAGTAAATTCCCCTTCCACCGCGGCGATGACAATGTCACCGTGCTCAGCTGTACGCGAACTATCGACCACCAGCAGATCGCCGTCGCTGATCCCGGCTTCGATCATAGAATCACCCGCGGCTTTGACGAAATATGTGGAGCTCGGGTGAGCGACAAGTAACTCATTGAGATCGATGCGCTGTTCCACGTAATCTGCCGCGGGGCTTGGAAAACCACACTGTACTAAGTCACTGTAAAGCGGAAGAGCGATAATTTCTCGCAGTTCTGTTGGCCTGATGAATTCCATTGCACACACCTCGAATACTGTTTTTATATACAGTAGTTTTATTTGTAAGTGTCCGCAAGATAGAGACCCTACCGTCTCTGCTGAAAGCTTCGCCGCTTCGCTTCTAAGCTTTTCTCACGCTTCGAATTATGAATTTTGTAAATTTTTAGATAGCCGTTCTTTGTGAGCAGATTTTGGACGCCAGAACATATTAAGCTGTTCCGAGTTGGCGCTGCAGATTTTCGATTTTCTCCATCAACGCAAGGATAGCTTCATGATGGAGAGCCGCAGCCACATCACCAGGTGATAGCGCCAATGGCTGCTCTATCACTCGGCCATCTACTGTCAAAGAACCCTCCTGGGCATGTGATACAGCTTCTGGGAATATCTCCTGCACCTCCTGGGCCACAAAACCAATCCCAAAAGAGCCTTTCATCTGGTCATCTTTCCGCACCCAGGTATAGCCGCGTACTTTTTTCATTTTTCCCAGCGGGTCGTCAATCGGGTTGAGGTCATCTTTAATCCGGCGATCTGAGTTATTTACCCATGACGCTGCAGCATAAGCATTTCCGCTGGAATGGTCGAAGTACCAATCTTTAAATGTCGAAGAATCCCATACGCGAAGGAATCCATAGCGGGTATTACCAGCCATCTGAGTAAACATGTGAAACTGTGAAAGAGCAGCACCGCCAGAGTTTTGAAGAACGGACTCAAGCTCACCGCCTGATGCAGGGTTGGAATCAGAAGTTCTTTTAGCAATCACCGCCCCTTTGATTGACCCTCCCGTTTTACCTTCAAGAGTGCTGAGTCGATCGTCATCCCCGGCGGCAACCGTTCCCGCCGCGGTTCCGACGTTCCTCGTGGAACTGTCTCCCAAACCGAGGTTTGTGCGAGCGCCTGACGCGGTTGTCGAACCGGTGCCACCCTGAGCTACAGAAAGCGCTGTAGTGAGTCCATTGAGCGAGGTAATGTCATTGTTTGCACCTTTTGCCGCCTTACCTGCGAGAGAAGTGGTAATGCTATTCCAGGCAGGTCCCGTCCATGTTGTTCCATCAGGCAGAGTTATCGTTATATTGCCGTTTCCAGAAAAAATGCTTTGCCAGTTCTGTTTGTCGTAATTCAGTCCACGCAGTGCTTCAGCACTTTGCGCCACCAGCGCGGCAGTGACCATGTTCAGCGCCACACGGGGAACAGTTGACCATGCTGCGCCGGATTGCGTTGGCCCGGTAAAGTTGCTGACCAGCGTAAGTTGCGCATTACTCTCAACCGATTTTACGGGCAATGTATACGGTACACCGCCCACAGTAGAGACAATAAAGTCACCTGCGGCGAGTTCTGTTGCGAATGAGGTTCCGGAACCGCCAACAATAGCGGACCCGTTTGTCAGGGTGATAGTTCCTGCAGACATATGCGCTCCTTTCGGGCAATAAAAAACCCCGCCGGGGCGAGGTTTATTCAAAAATGCTTGAGTTACTGGCACGTGGTACTACTGAAAGTGTTTGCGCTAACCCATGACCAGTTAAATGGATAACCGGCGCGGTACTGGGTCTGGTTACTTTGCTTACGCACGCCGTAAATCTGGACGATGTTTTCCTGTCCGCCGATTAGGGCCGTTCCGGTACATATGGGTTGCTGCTTCTGAAGCACGCCAGCGCAACCGGAGAGCAATACAGCCACCGCCAGGCAAAGAATCATGTTTTTCATAGTGGTTATATCCCAGGGTATTCAAGAGATTAAACAATAACAAGATGAATCAAAGGGATATAATTGATTTTGTAGATCAATTTCATAAGATTGATCGCTGAAAACGATCAATCGTAGTTGGCGCAGTTGATGGCCATTATCACGTTTCTCAGATTTGAATACGCGACGTTCTGAAGGTTTCCGCTGGGCGTTGTTTGTGGTCTGGCGAATATTCGCGTATTGCCTCCCTCAAGTTTTGCCATACTCTTGTAAATCGCCGAGTAGGGCTGCGGCTGGCCGCCGGCCGATATAACTCCAGTAATTAGACCCAGCATGGCAGGCATACAGGCCCATTTCCCCGCCAGCGTGGTATTGATGTTATAACCTGAACTTGCATCTACCCCGGCAGTACCGAGGGTTACCACATCACTGAGTGTGCGCGTTTCGTTTGTCAAAATAAGCGTCCCTGACGCATCCCAGACGGCCAGCCCGTAGTCAGGCTTTGTCTGTGGGAAAATAGAGAAAAAATAAACGTACGCTGTGCCGGTTGCATTTGGTCTGAGGAAATCAACCATGATAGTGTTCCCGCTTATCGTCTGGGTGATTTCCGCCTCAACCGTGCAATGAACGAAGGCGGCAACGGGCTGCCCTGAGGGAAATGTGTGCGTCACTTTGGTATTGAAACCCGATGTCCCCTGTAGTTCTGCTGTCTTCCGTGCCTGCAACGAAATAGGCGAACTGTTAGCGGTGACCCATACTTCTCCGGCCGTAGTCGTCAGTAAAACGCCATACTGCGCCATTTATGCCCTCTCTATCTGGAAAATGAGATACGCCGCAGCCGCAGGCTCAGTCCCTGCGGAGTAGTCGGTATCGCCTACTGCCGATACCGTTGCGGTGCCACCTGAAATAGTGATCTTCCTCCGGCTCGTTCCCCACTGATCACCGTTCATGATCTGAAAATAAGTCAGCTTACACCCCGGTGGAAGCACGACTGAGTAAAAGCCTGTTTTCTGGTTCTGAGCCAATTGAAGATATCCACTTACACTGACTGGCTTAATCCCATAGTTGTTCACCCTGCCTGAGGCGTCCCAGGTTTCAACACCGTACTGAGCCATAGCTGTTCATCCTAAAAAGGGCCCCACCTGAGGCCCAATGTTTACCATGTTCCCGTGATTCTCCCGATCTGCACCCTCAACACATTGTTGGCGTCACGCACACTGATTGTCTGGTTTGTCTGTTTCATGGCTCCCTCTCCAGCTGTCGAACCGTAGTTCTCGAATGTTCCTGATTTATCCAGCCTCCATCCGACAGACCCAACAACGTAGTTATTGGACTGGATGAAGTCGCCGATTTTGGCATTGGTGATCGTGCCATCCTGAATAAATGCGGAGCTCATAAAGACTTGACCATTGATGACAGCGAACGGAGAGTACTGGGTATCACCGCTGCCGCTCATCAGTACAAACTGGTTAGCGTTGAAACCAACTCGGGTGACTACCGGCTTCCCCGCCTCTGCAAGCACTGCAATAGACATCCCGGCGTTGTACATCACCCCGTTTATTCTCACACCTGTTTTGAGGGTGTAGATTGCCGAAGCACCGGAGGCATCTACGACGGCTGTAAGCTTGTCTTCCAGGGAAGCGGTGACGTCCTCTATCTGCGCCTGTACCTGCGTCGAAAGTTCGGCCATTGCCTTATCAACTTCAGCAATCGTCGTTTTAACAACCAGAATATCGGCGCGCACTTCCCCGTATTGTGCCCACTGGTGCTCAACTGTTCCGTGGTTCGCCAGGGCGTTTTGTAGTATTCCCTCAATGTTTGTATCTATGTCACCAGTGAGGCGATCCCCATCAGAAGAGGTAAGAAAATCGTTAGCGATATCACCCAGATAATCATCGGCGTTATCGTTAGACATCCCCCGGATCCAGTCGGTATACCCGGACTCGTTACCCGTTCTGTCGACAAGCTGTGCGCGGTACCAGAATTCCTGCCCTGCTTTAAGGCCGAGCTGGGTGTATTCCGCAGATGGATAAGGCACGTCTGAGAGCAAAAATGGATCTGAAAAGTCACTGTTTGCTGTGTACTGAATTTCCGTTTTTAGCGTATCGCCGGTGTTTGCCGGGAAACCCCAGTTAAGACGAATCCCCCAGTTAATGCCCGTGGCTGTGAATCCTACTGGCTTAGGTGGATTGCCAACTTTGCCGGTCAACGTCTTCTCTTCTGAATATCCCCATCCTGAGGAAATTTCAGCGGCATTGATTGCACGCACGCGCACCAGGTAGCGCCCGGCATAAATCCCCGGGACGTCGAATGATGTGGTGGAGCTGCGCGGCACGTTAACCCAGTTCCCGTCGTTGCGGCGCCATTGCGCCTCATAGGCGATAGCATTTTGAGCCTGGTCCCAGCTCACGCGCATGGTTTCGACGCTGATATTCTGCTGCACCACGGAAAACGAATTGATCGCGATGTTGCCTGGTGGCGACTGGTTACCAGGAGGAATGACACTCACCGGCCGCTGATCTATAACGGCACCTGTATCGATACGGGCATATTTATCCGGATCGTGATTTGCCCCCGTGATGGTATATGTCCCGTCATTGTTATCGGTGACACTAACCACCCTGTACTGCTGCGCATAGAGTTCATCACTTTCAATAACCCATACAGCCTCGGCCTGTGGAAGCTCGCTAAAAGCGGTGGTCACGGTGACCATTTCACCTGACAGGGACTGAATCGTTCGGGATTGGGTGATACCCGACGGCAGGTTTACCATTATCCTGTCACCGGCCTTAGCACTTGGTACCCGGTCAAGTTTGAGTACACGACCATTAACCGCGGATAATCGACCGCCTAAATCTCTCCCTGAAAGATTTCGGTCAGAAACAGCAATTATGTAGCCCGGCTGAGGAATATTGCCGTCCAAGCCAACGTCAAACGTTACAACCCTGTCTTTATTGTTGGTCAGGATCCCCCAGCGCCCTTTTCTGTTAGCCTCAGACTGCCGGGTGCAACCGATGGCGGTGATCTCAAGCTGGTTGAAACCATAGCGCGCCACCAACTCCTGTTCGAAGACTGGCTCCATTGCATCAGCATACCCATTTGCCGGATCAGACCAGGAAACAAGAGCGTTTGTGTAGCGACTTTTGGTTGTGCTGCTGGAATATACAAATTTGCCGTCGACTACGTTAGCGTGCGTGTAGGTAAAATCAACATCTCTGGGCATGTCTGCAAGGGCAACAATCTGGTCGTCTCCCCAGTAGGTCATGCCTCGAAAAATGGCGGCAAAGTCACGCAGGACGGTGTAAGCGTCATTTCGATCCTGAATGTATACGTTGCAGGTGTAACGAGGTTCAGTTCCGCTACCACCCTTACCATCCGGTACCGGTTGATCACAATATTGAGCGACCTGATAAAGCGTCCATTTGTCGATATTGGCTGCC
Source organism: Enterobacter sp. TCD1-1 (assembly GCF_020567405.1). Taxonomy (NCBI): domain Bacteria; kingdom Pseudomonadati; phylum Pseudomonadota; class Gammaproteobacteria; order Enterobacterales; family Enterobacteriaceae; genus Enterobacter; species Enterobacter sp. TCD1-1. Next base: position 1,632,441 of record NZ_JAJCXF010000001.1, read on the forward strand.
GTTAGCCGATTACCAAGGCCGAAGCGGTCAGTGACCACCAGATCGTAAAATATCCACGCAGGGTTATCCGTCCATGCCCACTTAAAAGCGCCCGTCCAGGTACCGCTGTACGTTCGTGTTTCGGGGTCATAGTTATCGGGCACACGAATAACACGCCCGCTGGGCTCGCAGGAAATTTGCGGAATTGAACCATTGAACTGGCTCGAGTCAAATTCAATGTACAGAAGCGCGGTATTCGGATAACGCAGTTTCGCGTCGATTACTTCCGTATAGCTTTGCAGCGTCATCGTGTCGCCAATCTTCGCGCTATTGGCATCGGCTGTAATCTTGCGCAGCCTGATGGTCCAGGTGCTGCCCGCCTGAGGTAAATCAATACGGTGGCTGCGTTCATAACCAGAGGTGGTTTTCCCGGTCACGCTGGTATTTAGCACCGTCAGCCAGGTGCCACCATCTGTCTGCAGGTCAATTGCGTAGTTGACCGAATAGCCAACCAGATCGCCATCGTCCTCCTGTTTGAAGAGAGAAGGCCATTTTAGACGCAGGCGAACAGCTGAAAGCTGCGTATTGGTGAACGTGCGCGTCCATGCAGTGGTGCTGGAAACTTCGGTACCCACGTTAATTTCGTTTTCAGTACCCGGGATCCCTTGAATGTATTTTTGCGCCTGAGTTCCAGAACGAAACTCCCACGCCACACCGCTGAAGTTCTGCGAACCATCTGCGTTTTCAAGTGCAGTGCCATCGAGATAAATATCGCGCGCAGTAAGGCCACCAGCAAGTTCACCCTCTCCCAGCGCGAGAAGGATTTTTGCCTTGGCTACTGACTGCAGATCGTCTGGCTGTTCTGTAGGAGTTCTTAAGCTTGAACTGCCGCCCTTGCGGCCTTTAATAGCGGTTGCTATAGCCATATTGCGCCCATAAAAAAAGCCACCCGGAGGTGGCTTATTGAAATGTGTTTAATCTAGTAGAATTCAACTTTCGTATTCGCTGTCATTAGTACTGGCTTCGGCACAGGATTCCCTGCGCTCTGCATTGTTACTTTACATATTTCTGGAACAAGCTTTTCGCTATAATGACAAGTATTCGTTGCTGTATAACCTTCCGAGTAAACTGATGTGTTTATAATTTTATAATCAAGAGGCTTCCTGTCTTTATCAACATAAGATATTTCGTTTTTAGAGAGGACCTTACCAGAACCATAAAACTCAGAACGTATCAAATTAGAATTATCATCATAAAAATGCTCAGATATTTTCTTACCCAAATAATAGGTGTCTTTAATTAAGCCATTCGAGTAAAGACTATATCGCAACTCGTCACCATTTTCATTTTGAGTCAAAATATTACATTTTTCATCGAGCTGTATAGAAAAAGGCTTACCATCTCTTTGGCCAACAAGACTTCCATTACTATTTTTTAGATTTGTTTCATGACCAGACGAAACGTTATCAAGATCTAAGCTTTCGACACAACCATTCTTAGCTAGTCTGATGGAGATTTTATAAGTGACCTTACCATTTTCTTCAAGATTAGTATCTAATGATTTGACAGCTCCTTTAACTGGATTGAAATCAAAAATAGTAGATAAATTATAGAGGAGAGGTATGTAATGGTTATCAGCTAAAGCCATGCCTGAAAATAAGGAAGTACAAAGGAAAAGAGTAGATATTTTTTTCATTTTTGAATCTAAGCTCAAGTTACCCCATATTAAGTAAGCCCATTACAGCATGCTTACTGCTGATCTTCAACATAGATACCGGCGGAGATGATCGCGCCACCTATACGGCGCCGTCCGTACAAGAGCGGTACCGGATTGCCCTGAGCTGTCGTATTTGTTACTCCACCAAAGGCATAACTAGCCTTGTTGTCTGCCGATTGCTTGCTGGCAAGTCCGGTTGTCTGTGGAGAAAGCATTTGAACGACACCGCCAAGGGCCATCGCAGCGCCAAATTGCATTAGAGGAACGCCGACAGCACCACCGCCAAAGTATGACGCCACAGCACCAACTGCGACCAAAGCCACGCCTAAGATGGTCTGGAATACTCCACCACGTTTACTCCCGAGGATAACCGGAGCAATACGGATATCAGCACTACTCTGATCCATAGAGAGTTCGTCATCGTTCAGGTTACGCTTTCCACTGAATACAGCGTAAGTAAGCCCACGCTGCTTGCTGGTATTCAAAAACCGCTCGAAGCCTGGCACGATAACGCACAATGCGCGGATGGCTTCTTTTGGTGAAGCTACCGAAAGTTGGAATTCGCGGCCAAACGTAGTACCCAAAACACCATATAGGCGAACAGTACGGACGGATTCGCACATTATCCCTCCTGCATGATTAGGCTTTTATGCCTGACAATTTTCATGGTTCTCTCCATCCAGTAACCTCCATATGGCACACGTTGACTGAGGTGACCATAAAGATGGTGGAGAAGCATGTTCCCCTCCAGCAAGATCCCTGAATGGTTCCACTTATTCGATTCCACCTGCATGATGATCAAATCGCCCGGCATTGGTGATCCACTAAATTCGCGGAAACCACATTCGTACCAGCAATCCTGATAGAAATTTTCCGGATACTCCTTTTCCCACCAGTGGTAATCCACCCGATAATCGTTCAAGTCAACGCCGTGTTCCTGCCTGAAATAGCTCATCACCAGCCCCCAACAGTCGTAGTGTCCGAGCACAAACGGGCGCCCGAGTAGAGGCAATTCGCCGCGGGGAGTAATGGTACGAAAGTCTCCTTCCGGCCAACTGACAATATGCCAGGGCAGCAACGTTGCATCGCATTGAGCCTTGTCCAGTTCGCTTGGTTGGGTTGTCGCATCAGGGTGACTATGTACGATTCCCGTTATCGTCCCCCAGTCTTCAGCAGCAGCGTAGTCCTCTGGCGAAAGGTGAAACTGTTCCGTTGCTTCGACAGCCAGATTACGGCATGGGAAATAGCGTTCCACCCGGCTTTTCTGCGCTATCACGCCGCAGCATTCGTGGGGATAGTCTTTCGCTGCATGCGCCAGGATGTCCTGAATTGTTTTCTGACGCATGTTAACTCCTGATCAAAGATGTTCCCGGAAAACCACCGAAAGAAAGTTCATTGTGTTCACCAAACCGAAGCTTGCAGGCGGTGAGCGTGCCGTTACATTCATCCAATGAGGGATCGCTTACCGGATTGTTGTTTTTGTCGAAGTAAAGCGTGCCCGTATAATCGCACCCATCGCCGGTGCGATACTTATTCCGGATGCACCAGGTACACAGGGAATGAAGCTGGCGCGTCGGGATCATCAACCCCTGCAGATCCATCGGGCTGGTAAGAACAAACTCGATACTTTCACCGGGAAGCTCGCTATTTTTACCGTCGATATAGAAAACCCGCTTTCTCACCTGCAAGGGATCTGCTGTTGGATTTCCATCAGGGAAATTGCGCTCATCCAGGTAATGCGCAAAAGTGTCATGAATCGTAACTTTGGCCTGCAGCATATCGTCATAGGCCAGACAGAGCGCAGTGATAGAGCTGTCAATGTTGGCAACGGTGAGCGTCGGCTGGGCGCTGCTGCCATCGGTTGAAGCTTCCAGTCCCTCGAGCTTATATGGCCAGGCACCATACTCTTCGCCCTGCCACCAGATACTCTTCGCCTTTAACTTTGATTCGTCGCCACCAGCAGCCGCAATCTCTTCTTCAGTATGCGGGAGGTTATAAGCGTGAAAGCGCAGAACGTCGTCCAGACCAAACGCAGAACCGTCTACCTCAAGAAGACGTATTTTCTCACCCGGTTCGAGGCGTTGATAATCTTCAGTAATCATGGTGCGTATGCCTGTTTGAAGGTTGCTTTTAAGGTCATCACTTTGCTGGATAGCGGCTGGGCTTTAATGGAATCAGCTTCAATCCGGTACAAACCGGTTTCGCCAACAGGAGACGTCCAGATAAAGGATTTTGTGATGTGCTTGCGGCAAAAACTCAGCGCATCGAGCATCTCTGCCTTTTTTCCCGTTAAGGTCATCGGCCATGACTGTTTTTCAGGGTTGATGCCTTCACCGGCGATCTGTTCGAATCCGTCTCCAAAGGATGCGGAGCGTGTTGCGTAAGTGAACTCCCCTTCCATTCCCGCCTGAATCTGGGTTCGCCAGGTAAATGTTTCGATCGCCAACTTTCCTCCGGGTATAAAAAAACCCAGCGAAGGCTGGGTTAATCACGTGAAAACCTATTTATTATTAAAACGATTCCACAGTCGAAATTCGGTAGACATAAGGCCCACGTTGCGATCCGTTCTCGTCAATTTCGTTGTATGTAATGATGCCGTCAACATTTAGAGGTACATCCAAAACATCAATTGTGGCAATGTTCTTTTGGATTGTTGACCCCCAATCAAGAAGGGCTAAACCTTTCCCAAATTCTTCCATTACAAATGGGTATCGTTCGACTCCCCATGTCTCGTAGTTTTCTACAACGCCAAAACCGAAGGAAGCATCGTCATAATTGAGTTTGTTGTCATTCAGAACTGGAGAAACGAATGAAATACTCGATTTTTCATCCCCTACCCACAGAGCCGTCACCTTAACTGAAGCCATTTCTTGTCCCTTAACCCATTAATTTCAGTGACATAATCATACCATTCACAATGCCCGGATGGTGGTTATTTATGACACGATTACCAAAAAGGGATATAACAAATAACGGTCACTATTAATCATCTCGATTTCGTCGCATTCCAGATAAGACCTCCTGGCTGAAGTTGTTTGGCAATCCCTGCACGAACAGACTGATCGATGGTCTGTTTGTAAGCCCGAGAAATATCATCATTGTTGCCGTAAGTCTGCTGCTGAGAGTTCTGGCTTTGAACTACCACAGACGTTTGAACTGTTACGCCACCAGCTGCATGCGAATGCAGCCCATGCATTGGGGCAGTACCAACATAACCGCCGTTTGCATAGCCCTGAGCTCCACGCATAAGCGCATAGAGATTGCCGATCCCCAGTGCACGAGTCGCTTCCTTCGTAAACACAAACTCACCGCCATGAACTACGCCTTTCGGTTGGTATTTACCGCCATCGCCGGTGTAACCGCCGCCATCAAAACCGGGAACCACACCACCGCCTGAAAAACCAAAGAACGCGCCGATACCTGTGCCACCAAACGCTGACTTCATTCCATTAACCAAAGCCAGTTGTGTCAGCATCTGGGCGATGCCCTTGAGGAAGGTAGACAGGAAATCTGAGAAGTTAGATTTACCGGTCGTGAAGAAATCAGTCAGGGTGCTGGCCATCCCGGTGAAAGCATTGCTGGTAATCGTCTGAACCTGCGAGTAAACATTGGTCGCACTGTCCTCAAGTTCAGCCCAGCCCTTTTTCGCGCCGGTCAGCCAGTCGCCACGTAACCTGTCCTCTGCCTCATAGTAATCATTCGCCGCTTTAAGCTGTTTCTGATAGCCCTCGTCGTCAAGCGTACCGCCGGAGTTGATCCAGCCAGAAGATAGTTGGCTCTTTGCCAGTTCACGTTGTGCCTGACGGTCACTCATCCCGGCACCGTTCACTAATGCAGCCTGCTTTTCTGCCATCTGCGTGACGTATTTCTGCGAGGTATCCATTCGCTTGTTCAGCTGTTCCTGTGCGGTAATCTGATCACCCAACAGGGCTTTCTGCCGTGCCAACTGAAGCACCTGGTCTTTACTCGCCAGCAGGGATTGCTCCTGCTTTGTCAGTGAACGTGAACGCGAGGCCTCCTCCAGCACCTGAAATTTCGCTTCAGTCGTCCACAGTTCTTTGCGCTGCTGGCTGATAGTGTCGTTCAGCCCTTTATGCTGCTGCAGCGCGCGTAGCTGTGCCTGAAGCGCCAGTAGCTCGGCCTGGGCAGCATCCGTACTGCGATCGCCAGCCGATAAAGTGCCCTGCTTTCCGGTTTTCGTTTTTTTGCCAAAAGCAGCAACCTCTTCCCGATCCTTCTGGGTGGTTGCAGTACTTATCTTTCTGGTCGTATCGAGGTACTTACCTGCACTGATATCAGCCGAATCCCAGTCTTTTTTCAGCTGAGAGACGCTGTCGCCATAAGCGCCGGCCATTTGTTCGTTATATTCCTGCCATCCCTGCAGAGTATCTGTTTTCGCCCAGTCGGGAACGAGGTTAATCGCTGCAGCGATAGAGGAAGAAATGGTCTGGTTCAGCTTCTGGAAAACGATCGCAACGCTGTAATAAATTGCGTTGAATTCCTTCAGAGTGTTTGATGCCAGCTCAGCTACCCACTGACCGATACTCTGCATGGCCTCAGACGCCCAGCCCTTGATATCCAGCCACAGGCGGCCAAACGGCGTCAGCGAGTCGTAAGCCTGTTCTCCACGTTTTGCCATCGTATCGCCAAACAGGTCCATAGCCTGCGTAACGGCCCCGGTCTGGTCCTTTTGCTTAACCAGATCGTCAACATGCTTAAGTTGTGAAACTGTCAGGAAATTATATTGTTCGTTGAGACTCTGCAGCGCTTTAACAGGGTCTTTTTCGATGTCCTTATAGGCTTTGGTGATGTCATGCGCCGAGACTATACCGGTCAGAACCGCCAGCGCCGTGGAGCCCGCTGCTTTTTCAAGTTGCTGCTGTGTCAGCGATCCCATGCCAACCAGCTCAGTCATCAAACTCTGAACGGTTCCTACAGTCGCGCCAGTAGAGGCAGCTATAGACTGGGAGGAAGCCATAACCTGGAGCGCTGACGTGCCTGCAATGTTGCCTGTCCTGATAATGGCCTTGTTAATTTCGTCGTAGGCGGTGAAGTAGTCCGCTCCCGCTTTTGCAGCAATCAGAACAGCACCGGCCAGGCCACCAATAGCCACTCGGGCAGGAGTCACCATCGACAACATCGCTTTCAGAGCATTGCCTACACCGCCAAACGAATCGCGCAGCTGGCCGCCCTGCTGAATGGCTACCATATAAACCGGCATGCCGGACGCCAATGAAGTTACGATGTCGGTCATTTGCATTGGTAGATAACGCATCGCGTTGCGGTATTGCCCCGCGCTGATCGCTCCTGACTTCCACGCTTCCTCCTGCACTTTCAGTCGGGCGATCATCGGTGCAGCACGATCTGACACGCCAAGTTGGGCTGCTTTTAGCTCTAACAGTTCTGCGCGCGTTTTTCCGATTGCTGTGACCTGCTCCTCCAGCGAATCGATAAAGGTTTTGCCCGCAGCAGCTGCACGCTGCGCTGCCTGAGCCTGTTCAATGCGAGCCCGCCCCTCTGCGGTCTCCGACTCCATGACCTGCGCCAGTTTAACTCGGGTCGTCTCAAGCACGCTGTTGTAGCGAGTAAAGTCTTCATCCCCTACCAGCCCTTTACCACGAAACTTCGCCAGGCTCTCCTGGATCGTGTCCAGTTCATCCAGCGCCTTGTTTACCGGGCTAATTTTATTCAGCAGGTTCTGCAGTTCCTGACGCTGCTGCTTCAGGCTTTCGCTGTTCTTCTTCTGGTTATCGATGCCGGTGCGGAACGTACTGTTCAGGTCATCCGCTTTACCTGCAGCGGTGGTCGCGGTCTCCTGAAAGCGATCCAGTGCCTGGTTACCACGCTCCAGCTCAGTGGTATTTACGCGCAGGGAAATCGTGGCGATGTCGTTACTCATTCCGCCCTCTCTTTATGCATAACTTTTAGTGCGGCGCTCTCCATGATTCGGATGTCCGAAAGCGCGGTTGCCTCGTCGTCGACGTGGTGCAGGCGCATCACCCAGGGCAGCACATTGTAATCAAGCCCTGATGCGCCTCCCATGCCCGTGCGCCACTGCGTGCTGACAGCCTGAAACACCAGGAATGAAGTCCATACATCTGGCCAGACGTCGATGTATTGATCGTCGTAGTCATCCGGGGAAAGGCCATAGGGCGCCAGGTCTGCCGCTGTGGGTTCAGGCGTATAGAATGCAGAGGCAACCGCTATCAGTTTTTTTCGCGCTGCCCCATCAGTTCGCGATAGTAGGTTTCAGGGATAGCCTTCATTGCAGCCGGATAGTTATCCAGCAGCACCGACAGATTTTCCGCGTTGAATGCATCGGGAAGTGCCCAGCCAGAAATGATTTCCATCAGAAAATCAGTGGCAGTTTTGCCTTCGAGTTTTTCCAGGTCAGCCAGTTCTTTAAGTGGTTTGTGATTAAACGTGAACGTCAGCACGCCATCCTCATCGCCGGCTCGGGGGATTGAGACATTGGCCTTAAATGTTGGTTTGGGCTGAAGAGTGAATTTGGTCGCCATCGATACCTCTTAACGAAAAAAAGCCTCCGTTATGGGAGGCTTGGAATAGTGAAAGCTCTGACGGGTCAGGCGGCAGCGTCAGTCACCTTGTAGAACGTCATCGCCGGTGACTGCAGGTTCAGCACAACACTTACTGTCTCTACCTCGTTAACCGCAGTAGTTGGCGTATCGTCAAAGGACGCCGTGGCCGCCCAGTAACGGTTTTCCTTCGCCTTCGGCACGTACATGTAAGCCGCAACCGTCTCTTCGTCTTCGTCCAGTTGGCGCAGCAACGGATATACCGGGAGAGTTGAGTCATGCGCGATCGAGTAGGTCTGGGAGACTGCGGATTTATAGGTATTCAGGTTGCGCTGGCGATCATCGCTGAGGAACTGAATCTGTGTGGTGTTCTGATCGCCACCAGATTTCGACACCTCAGTTATTTGCGGCAGCTCGGTCCATTCAAGCACCTTACGGATCGAACCGGTACCGCCACCAGCGGCATATTTGTTTTTGTTGGTGGTATTGATGTTGCGAAGAGTTACGGCGTTTTCTGCAATCGCATCAATTTTTGCAATGACGTTATCAACACCGGACCAGTTGCAGTTCACATGAACAATATCACCCACCTTGAGTGCGTCCGCTTCACTCACGGTGATCACCATATTTTCGGCGTTCGTCGCCCCGGTGAAAGTAATGGCTGGGCCATAACCCGATGCCAGATAGACGTGAGCGCCGTTAGGCAATGCAAAGCCCATATTGGTTACTCCTTTAGAAACGGGAAAGTCGGCTCAAGGCCGGTAAGTTGTGGAACATCAGAGAGGGAATCAGCTGGTAATGTCTGCCCGATAATTCAGGCTGACAGGGACGGTGTAGGACACTGGTGTAGGGATCCCGCGGAATATACCAGGCTCGCTGCTAATCCAGCACGTAAAGCCCCTGCCTTCAATCTCCTGCCCCTCGGGGAACAATTCAGCCACACGGTCTGCCAGGGCCACAACATCGTTACGGCCTGTGCCAGCTGGGGCCACAACGTTAATCTGGTATACACCTGAATAAATGCGGCAGCGCAATCCTAGGTCCAGCGTACGCGGCGTGGCGGGCATGTCATGGACTGCAAGATAGAGCCCATTAGACGGCGGTGTAAAAGGCACGTTTTCCCAGGCAACCGGGATACCTTCAGTATCAGCCCACTCGCCGAGCCTTGCGGCCAGCGCCGCCGCGATATCGGGAATCATTTAGTCACCTCCCTTAATGCTTCCTCAAAAAATCGCTGAAACTCAGCAGCAGTAATGCGTACCATCCCTTCCGGAGCCTGGGAAGAGTGCCCCATCTCCAGTCGATACGCGTAAGGGACGTTGTTGCAGAAATAAATAGCCTTCATCCCGACTTTGAACAGCGACAGCGTGTAATTCCCTGCGGCTTTTGTCAGATTTCCGGTTTTATCGACACGGCCCGTTTCATCTGTGGTCGGTGCATCAAAAGACACCTGCCAGTTGCCCCTAAACCGTCCACCGGTATACCCGGGCGGCGCTTTGATATCCATCCCATCCACCAGCCGAGCTTTCTTCTTAAGTCGCCCGGTTTTAGTCAGATTATTAGGGTCCGATTTTTGCGCTTCGTTATGGTCGTATACCGCCTGATTGTAAGAGGCTGCCGTCTGGTTGATACCCCAGAGTTCGGGGTTGCCGACAGGAGACATCATCACCAGTTGATTAAGGATCCGAATGCCGACTGCGCGTACGACTGCTTCCTGATTCGCTTTGGCTTTGTCCACAAACGCGCTGACGGCAGCCGTGAACGCCTTATTATCGTTCATGTTATGCCCTCAACTGAGCTTTGTAGCAGAGCACCACACCGCCCGGTTTCACCGGATTAGGCTTAACCACTCGATGCCTTACGCCGTCCACGTCGATAAGATCGCCGGTTTTGATTTCCTGCTCGGCAGTGAAGACAATCCGAACATCGCCGTTTTCTATGACCGTTCCGTCAATTTCTCCAGGTACGTAATCCGTCTTCACTCCTGTGGCGGTGAACTGGATATCCTCGGAACGATGCTCCACACCACCCATGACGATTAACGTGCCCTTACGCGTGACGTTGTATGCAATGCCGTTCTGCTTGAGCATCCGAGTCGTTATCGCCTGCATTCGCTGATATTTGATGGCCATTACGCGCGCTCCGCGAAAGCATTGATTGCATATCCACGCCCACCAGCCAGGTCGCCGAGAATAGCCATTACCGCCGGGTAAGAAGGTGTAAACGCCTCTCCATCGGCAACCGCATAGGTCATGGTAACGGCGCCTTCGACACGTTCGGTTTTCACCGCGGCCTCACGAACGCTTGAAAGCAAATCGCCATCAATTGCCTCGATAGCCAGCATGCATTGTGCGGTGATAACCTGCCGTGGTACTTCATCCGGCGGGAAATCATGTTCATCCAGAACGACATTCACGCGTGGCCATGCCAGAGGCTGTCGAGGGTCTGCTTTGGAACCTACCCAATCAAGCCCTTCCAGATAGTCCATCGCCTTAATCAGTAAAGGCGCGAGCTTTTCAGGCAGCTCAACTCCTCTCAGCGTGGCAAATGACGCCAGTTCATCTTCGCTGGCGTAACTGTTAATGTCAGCGGCGGTGATATCAGTAATAATCATCTGAGCATCCGTTGAATGGGGCTTATGCCCCATCGGTTAGCCAGCGGCAGGCGGGGTGAAGGTGATCTCCTCACTGGATTTAGCAATACCATCAACAGTACCGGTGACTGTGAAAGTACCTGCTGTATCAGAGGTAAGTTTGACCGTCGCCCCACCAGCAGAACCGGTCTGAGAGCTGGCCGTGCTGAGCGTACCGCCCGTTGAACTCCAGGCAACAGTTTTGCCGGAAACACCTGCGCCATTTAGCGTGTACTTCAGGGAAATGGTGACCGCATCTGTGCTGTCAGCGGTTGCGGAGGTTTTATCCGCTGACAGCGTTACTCCCCCGCTGCGGATCCCAGCTTAATCAGCACGCCAGCCGTAGATTTGTTACTGGTGAAGTGCTTCTTCCAGTTACCTGCGGTGCCGATTTTGGTCAGGTCCGGGTTGTCACCTTTGGAGGTATCCCAGCTGTAACCCAGCAGGTCGACATTCACCACGCCTTCAGCACGGTACCCGATCGCCAGGTTTTCCTGATCGTTGATGTCGTAGGAACGGAACCCCGGCGCCTGAGACTCGGTGACGGTAACCGCTCCGGCTACCAGCCCAAGGATCGCATCAGCGTCCATGGTGTCGGTCACCAGCACAGGTTTACCCAGCGTGCCTGGTTGCCCGCCGTAAACCACCACGCCCGCTTCTTCGTAGATTTTGTTGGCGATCGCCTCATCAACAATGTCGAAGTAGGTGGCAGAGTGCATCACGAACAGGACCACGCGGTTAAACTTGTCCCCGTATTTGCGCAGGCCGCGCGTCAGGGTCTTTTTACCGTCGGTCTCAATGTCGGCGGTTACAACCATGTCGGCGTTAGCACCAATCGCCGCAGTCAGCGCTTTCAGGCCGTATTTCACGTAGCCTTCCAGCGTCGCGTCAGCCACATCAGTGCCGATCACTTCGGAGAACTCGTCAACCGAGCGGCCGCGGCGTTTGAACGCTTCTTCTGTAGTTTCGTATGGACCGTATTTCCACGGCGCTTTGACGGATACGGCTTCACCGGCGCCAATCTTCTTACCCGTCACCTTTTCGGTGGAGTTAACGTCACGCGATTCGATTGAGCCACCCACTTTGTAGAAGGCTCGCTTGCGGAAATCGCCTTCAATCAGCTCGTTATCCAGCAGGATCGCACCGTTGGAGGACGCGTTGAAAATTGCCAGGTTGTCCTGGCGGCGCTCGAGGAAAGCGGTCTGCGCCAGATCGTCATAAATGATCAGGTCACTATTAACAGTGGTAGACATGGGTTAATCCCTTATTTCGGAAGTTTGAGGAAGGCCTGCTGGCCATGCTTGCGGATGTAGTCCGCTTTGTCGCTGGCGCTCATTTCGGAACGTTTCAGGCTGCCACCGCCGTTTGGTTTGTGTCCGCCCGCGCCGGTGCCTTCTGCGCGTGGGAAAAGATGCGGAGCCGTCTCCTTAAGAGACTCCGCCCACTCAAGCGGGCTTAGTGGAGTTTTGCCGTCTTTACCGAACAGAACGTCGCCATTTGCATCAACTGCTACGGCCTCGCCTTCGTCGTTGAGCTGGAATGTGCCTTTGGCACGCAGAATCAGATCGTCAGATGCTTCCGGTAGCGCGCCAGCTTTGGACGCTGCTGCACGGATTGCATCCCCCAGAACTCGATCCCGGAATTTGTTGGAGAACGCTTCGGCTTTGTCCGCGCGTTCATTTGCGGCTTTAATCTGCTTATCAACGTCAGCACGCAGACGTTCGGTGCGCTTATCGAGCACCTCATCGATTTTTCCGGCGGCAATCAGCTTTGCCTCTTCGTCGTCGGAAAAACGCTGGAGGATCCCGCGTACTGCATCAGGATCGATACCATCAAAGCGAGACAGGTTTTCTTTTTGTTGCTTGATGGTGCCCAGCAGTTCTGAGTTTTTTGATTTCAAGCCAGTGACTTCGCTGGTCACACGCTCATCAATAAGCTTCTGGATTTCAGGGGTGATTTCGATACCACCGCCACCGCTGCCCTCTCCGCCGCTTTCTGGTGCATAGAATTTCAGAAGCATGTTTCGAATTAACATATTTTCCCCTCGGGATTTTGCCGGGCCTCGCCCATAAAAAAGCCCCGGCGGATACCAGGGCGTGAAGTAAGATGTGGTTGTTAGTTGTCTGTGCCTGAGAGCTGCTTAAGACGTTCCAGGGATATCCATTCGCCTTTGTCAGTAAACATATCAGCCAGGTTGATTTCACCCGCGCGGAACAAACGGCCACGCTCGGCACCCAGAACCTGATCCTGGCGTTGTGCTGGCTGGCGCGCGAGCCATTCCAGATACGAAGTTTTCCCCGGTACCTGTCCATCCATGCTAGCTCGAATCCCCTCGTCCATCTCGCCGATATCGATGCCAAGTTCGCGCCACGACTTGAGGATCAGGGTTTCAGTAGAACGACAGCAAAAATGAATTTTCCCGGGTCCCTGTAGGTAAGGCACCTTATGCCCGACCGGTTTGTTATCAAGGGTATAGCGCAGCAGGTCACGAATAATGCAGTCGTGGCTGGTTTTATTGTCCAGCGTAGACAGCCACTGTTTGCCTTTCACGATATCGCTGTTGGCACTGGTGAAGCTGTTGCGCGCTGTGGCAGCCAGATGATTCACAGCTGTTTTAGCGATGCTGGCGGCATTTGCCCTGCTCATCTGTAGCGCGCCGTCGCGATAATCTTTATTGGCGTGGCCGCGAACACTGCGCGCGATAGTCTCTACAGTGTCGCCGGCAAGATACCCCCTGCGGACGGCGTTCACGATCCGCGCCAGCCTGTCCGATTCCAGATTCTCCGCCCACTCACTCAGCAGCCGCCCATGAAAGGGCTGCGCCATCGCCGCGGCATATACCATATCGGCGGTGATGCCCTGCAGCGGATAGTGAGACAGGACCTGTGAAGGCAGAAGGGAATCGAACAGGCTCATCTGATAACTGGCCTCGTTCTTTGCCAGTGCCACCAGCTCACTCTCGAGCCCTGCCTGCATGGTGGCTACGGCCTGATGGTTAAGATCGCGCACACTGCCCAGTAAACTCTGCAGACGGCTAACGGTGAAGCTCTCAGGAGGCAATCTGTCGAGCGCATCGAGCAGGCGTGCCGACAGGTCTGCGTCCGTCTCGTTGAGCAACTTCACCATCCGGTTTGCCACGCCTGTTGCATAGCGGCTTAACCAGACGGAATGTGCGATCGACTCATCGCGCAGGCTTTCGTTTACGGTTGCCATATCAGCCCCCGGTCAGCGTGGGGGCCTGATTGCGGAGCGCGTCAATCACCTCTTCCGGGCTGTCGGCCGGGTCAATGAGATCGAGCTTCTGCAGCGCGCGAATCATATCGCTATCACGCAGCGCACCGGACTGCCAGGCGTTGACGATTGCCGTCACCATGCCCGACTCGGCAACCTTCGCTATGAATTCCTGATTTATGGTGTAACTCGTCGTTTCGCCCTTGATGCCGAGGTATTTCGCACACCAGCCAAGAGCAAGTGTGTATGCCTCAGAAACGTTTGAAACACAGATACCGAGCACTGATGTTGAGGATGTTTGCTCACCACTCGCCTGGGTAGCAGTCTTCGCTGTGGCATTCTGCTCAATCAGTCGGGCGCCCAGCTGCACCATGTAATCGCGCTTACTGTCCATGGCCTCTTTAGCCAGCATGTTCGGCTGCGCCTGGGCATAGCCAAACGAGCCTTCTTTGGGAAGCAAAAGCGGTGATCGGGAACCAATTTTTACGCCCTTCTTCTCGAGGTGGTCGCGCCAGTTGGTATCGAGCCCTGTCATGTACGGCTGCACCTGGCCACAGAACCACACGCTGTCCTCATAGTCAGCACTGTTACGGTAATGACCGTGGTTTATTTCCACCAGCGCAGCCAGCGGTGAATCATCAATGGTAGGATCGTTGTTCTGGGCGCCGACGAAGGTAAACGGAATTTCATCCCAGTAGTCCTTTCCTTTAGGCTTCGGATGATATTCGCTGTCGACGGTGTAGGTTCCGCTTGCTGTGCCACCAGCCCGGCGCCATACGCGGCATATGAACCGCCCTTCTTCCAGCGCCAGCTCGCGGTACTGGATTTCATCCTTGTAAGCGAAACCATCCGGCTCTTCTACGCATTCGCGCAGGACCACCAGCACCAGCTGATCGCGTCCGTTAATTCGCTTCGTTCGCCAGTTAATGATGTTCTCTGCCGGATAGCGGAGGATGATCGCCTCATCGGAGGCTTCTGCGTAATCGACATAAAGTCCCTCTCGCGCAACTTCCAGCACGTTCTCGGCCACCAGCTGCGACTGCTGATAGATGCTGGTTCCGGCCCCGTCAGCATTGTCCAACAGGTACTTCAGCTTCTCCGGACCGTTAAACGTGGGGTCCTTGCGATACGCCATCCCAAGCATGCCGATCTTCGTATTGCCTGCAATGGCATAGAAAACCGCGCGGCTAAGATAGTCCTCATTGCGCTTACGGTTGCGCGTGGATTTATCGGTTGGGTCGAGATAAGGCAGATACTTATTACCCGCCGCCTTTACAGCCTCGGCCCCTTTGCAGAAGTCCCTGTATTTCCGCCAGGCAGCAGAGGCCGCCCGGTGTTCTGGTCGAACCCAGGTGATGTCGTCATTTGCCATATCAGAAAGTGGTGTCCATGGTGATTGAATATGCCGGTTTCACGATCGGGTAATCCTTCACGATGAAGTACCCACCAGCATCATTGGGGTGATCGTTATCTGCTGATTTGTCCGGTTCGCCATTTGCCGCCCAGATTTGCTGCTCAAGGCTCTCGGTATAAACCGGGCAGTTCTGGACGTTCACCAGATAGCGGCGCTCGCCGTTGGCGTTACAGAACATGGCATTCATCGAGTTGATGCGGTCTTTAACCGGCGGGTTGGCATCATCAACAATGACGCTGAATCCTGCATCGTTGAGCTGAGCGATATCGGTCTTGCTTGCGTTCTGGGATTTGCGTGAATCCCCTGATGCATCCGGATAGATGTAAATCTCCCGGTTTTTAACGTAGCGACCATCCTCGTAGCGCCAGAACTCTTCCTGGATGCGCTTAATCATCGCCGGAGTATCGTAGACCTTCACGAGTTCACGAACCGCACGCGGCAGGCCATTACGCTTTACGTGAACAATTGCGGCCATTTTCCCTACGTTGAAGTCCATACCAATAAACAGCGGATCCCCGTCCTGAATCTCGTCAGAACAGTTATTCAGCTTACGGTTGAAGGTGTGGTAAATGGTCCCGCTGTTAAGGTTGGTGAACTTCCCGCGCAGATAGGCCTGAATCAGTTCGTCAGGGTAAGAACTAAGCAGCGATGGAATGTAATCAGGCGGTAGATTCTTTGCATTGTCGAATGTGCTGGCCTGAATCAGCCCATACAGGGCTGCCAGTTGGGGCTTTTCACGCACCGCCTTCACGAACTGTTGGTAGACGAACTTGAATCCTTCTGGGGTTGTCGTTACATCGATGCCATTCCTCAGGCCGGGAATGTTGTAGCGCATACGAGCGATGATTTTTCGCCACGCCTGCTGCGCCTTAGGAGACGCCATGACGTCCAGTTCATCCACCATCGCGTTACCGATTTTGAAACCGACTATCGAGCCGGGTTTCTCCATCGAGCGGCATATTGTCGTCCCGCGGTACCGTCGCCCCTCGTAGAAGTGAACCTCTTTGTTCCCCTCGTTGATTTTGACGCTCAGACCCCAGTCAAAGGCCACCTCTTCAATCGTCGGGTAGAAGATGTCACGAATCTGCGGATATGTTGGCGCGAAGTAGCCCTGGTTGATTTTCGGGTGTTCCCACATCCCCTTACAGATGCCGCCACAGCCCACCCAAGTCTTACCGGAACCGAACCCGGCAACATAGGCCTTGAATTTGTGCTGCATCGCGAGGAAGCGCGCCTGAGGAATGTTAAGTGTCGGGCTGATCCCCATCGTCCGCCCTCGCGTCCACTACGTTGATATTGATTTGAACAGGGGTTGGCTCGTCGTCCTCACCATCTCCGGCCAACTCCTTGCGGAGTTTCTCAACCTCCAGCTGCCGACGTTCGATTTCAATCTGCTGCAGGCGCTGCGCAAATTCGCTATCGGCCAGGCCCAGGCGCTTCATTACCGCTTCGAACATCCGCTCGCGGCTGATTGCTGTGACTTCGACGCCATTTTTGCCGACCTTCACGCCGGAGTAAGCGAGACGAGAAGCTGCCGGGAGTTTGCGCGTATCGGGGAAATAAGGCTGGCCAATGCCGTCGCCGTTGCAGCGCGGGCATTCTGGGTTTGGCTCTCGGTTGTGGTCGTAACCATAGCCGCCAGTATCCTGCGGCAGCCTGGCACCTTCCCGCCCCTCGACTTTTGCCGTTTCCTCATCAAACTCAACTGCATCGCGCCACTGGTAGTGGTGACCGAAGCCCCAGCAGTAACGACACGCGCCGCGGCGATACTGTGAAAGCTGGTTTGCATCGAAGGTGGCGAGCTGCCACATCTGCGCGAGGACTTCATCAGCACTTCCAAGCGTGCGCGCAATGGACGCTTTTTGCTGCTGCGCAATGGCCTGCGCAACGTTAGGATTCGCTATGAGCTGACGACCGTAATTTGGGTCGCTATAACCAGCACGTGCAGCGGCAGCGGTGGCGTTATTGTCCTTCAGGTACTCCGCGACAAATAAACGCTGCTGAGCGGTAAGTCCATCATCTTCCACCAGCTCATTTGCGCTTTTATCTTTCTGCGCAGTGCGCATTTTTTTCTGCGCAGGTTTTTGCGCAGTTTGCGCATAAGGTTTTTTGATATATCGACGGGCGGTAGCGTAGTTCAGTCCTTGCGCTTCGCACCATTCCTTTGGTGATACGCCGGTTGCGGCATGGTCGGACAGGAACCGTTGCTGAAGCTCGCCCCAGTCCGGTTTTGCCATTTTTGCTCCAATAAAAAAGCCACACGAAGGTGGCTTGGTTTAACAAACGTGATCAATTCAGTCTTTTGTAAAGTATTTATATGTGCCCCAGGCTGCCAGACCTGTTACAGCTGCACCTGCAATGGCCCAACCAACTACGGGCACTACAGCGCTACTAGCAGCAGCAGATGCAATCGCAGTTACTCCACCTGCCATTCCAGTCCCTCCGGCGGCAATTGCTCCACCACCTGCAGTCGCCAAGGCTGCGGTAGTCGCTGAAGCTGATGCGCCCGTGGCTATAGCAGCTGCAGCCGCAGCTTCGGCAGCAGCAGTAGCAATCGCACCACTAACTCCTATAGCCGCCCCAATCCCAGCTCCTGCGCCGGCACCGACACCTACAGCAACACCCTCGCCAATATTTTTAATATTGGATTTATAATCGTCGTTATTAGTTTCATTAGTCATTTTATTACCTTGAACATCAGGGAGTTTTCTGTAATTGGTTCATCGGCATATGCTATATAAACTTTAATCATACTTGCCCCGTACCAGAGGTTTTTTTTGGCATCACCCAACCTATCAAAATGCTCTTAAAATATTTGCTATTTTTAGTGTCCAGCAGATAGATAATGTCAGAAACTTACGGAAGAGGCACTATTTGAGACACTGCTGTTTGATGTAGTCCTGCAGATAGCCAACCTGCTTCGTCACTGTGACGATTCGCTCTCTGAGGGTGAAATAATCCCGTTCAGCGGAGTCAGTAAGTCTGGGGCCGGAAGCATCGCCCATGCTGCTGGCACCGGCCGTTCCGTTCGCGGGACAACTGGCGTTGAGGTGCAGCCCACACTTACCAGTGTTAACGCAACGCTGAAGATCTTCAAGCTGAGATTTCGCATCGGCTAATTCCTTCGTGTATTTAGCATCCAGTGCAGCGACATCTCGCTGCCGGGTCTGCATATCTTTGATGATGGCGTTCGCCAAGCTGAGTTTCTCAGTCGACTTATCGCGCTGCTCTTTGTAGGTGATGGCGTTGTCGCGGTAGTGGTTAATCGCCCAAGCCATAAAGACCAGCAGGCAGATAACGACAGCGCAGATGATCGCGGTTAATCAGCTCATTTATGGTCCCACATGCAGAATTCGCGCTCATTCTCCCGGCGCGTTACTCACCCTTTCCACTGTTTGCCTCCAGCATGAGTCCAGCGCCGCAGCAGATCGCATGCGCCTTTCTGGTTCCCATGTCCACCAGCTCTTCTGCGCTTTTATCTTTCTGCGCAGTGCGCACTATCTTTCTCGGGTAAATTTTTGTATTTTGCGCAGCAGTTTTCTTGATATAGCGGCGAGCAGTTACATAATTAAGATTATGCGCCTCGCACCATTCCTTAGGGGATATGCCAGTAGCAGCGTGATCAGACAGGAACCGCTTCTGCAGCTCGCCCCAGTCCGGCTTAGCCATTGTTACCTCTAAACTGAATGAACTTTAGACGTCACTCACAGCTTCAGTATTTGAAGCAATGAAGTATTTTTCTCAAAGAAATCTTGAAATGAGGATTTAAGCTTATGAAATATGTATAACTACGATGACGTACAGAAAATCAAGGCCAATCTCGAGTGGATAGTGCATCAAGCCTCTGCCCGGTCTCATTTGCGCACTGAGCATGACCAATTAGTGATTTCCGATCTAATGGAACTCATCCAGACATATGAAACGCTTCTAGACCTTGTAAGCCAATTTGGAGCTTCCGTCTTAAATTCGGAAATCATAGCGGGTCTATCAATCACAGAGGAATTCATTGCTAAAGTTAAGCGGAATGAGGATGCGATGTGAGCGAGCAACACACTAAGTGGCGATTGATTTGTGTTTTGAAGCTTCAAACTGGTGGATTACAGTTTGAAGCTTGGGTTATTTAATTGCCGTACAGTCGATTGAAAAGCGCATTTTTCATCGCATTAGAATCAATCGGATCCACGTTTAACCAGGTCAATGTCTCACGATTCTTTTCTGCATTGAAATCAGAAAACACACCATGAATATCACCGCTATCAGGTGAGTAGAGAACAGCAATATTCTGTTCTGGACAACTGTGTGGTTTACACCCTGACAGTGCAATATACTTTTTGCCCGCAACTGTTACTTCGGTTGATGGCGTGCTCGTGCCACCATTTTTTACCCATGCAGGTAGTTTGTTTTTACTAATCAGCTGGGAGTAGCTTTTAGACGTGCTTTTTGCACTGGCGAAATCAGAAAGATACTGCCCCTCGTCGGCAAGAGCACTGAAAGATACAAAAGCCATAGCAGCGATAAACACTTTACCTTTCATATTAATCCTCATTCCATAAAGACATCTCAACACTATACCTTAGCGGCTACTATGTCAGCCCTACAGTTAGCTAGAGGATTCCATATTACTGCCTATCCCAAGTGATTAACTCAGAATCATCCTAATAGCTACCGCTTATGCTTGTTGATTACGGACTGCTTGCCAGACTATTCAAGACTCTGATGAGGAGTTTGCCAACTCCAGGGAAACATCCATAAAAAGAGCAAGTGAAACTGAGACTCTGGTAGCCCTCCTTGTGAGGGCATTTTTTTACAATGCTGCGCTTCGCTTGTTAAATATTGAGTCTTTTCTACAATTTAATAGTGCTTTGCTATGTCAGGTAAAGCCGTCGTTCAGGAATACCCGTGTGCTCAAGGACGAGCCATCCCTAATTCTTTCTTTCCAACTCGATCTGCCTTATGCCAGCGAAATTATTGTTGCCCTTTTCAATTACAGCCAGTAGCGGCTTAATCCACAATACTGCCTGGCAGTACGTCATGGAGTTGGTGGCAACGGCACGATCATCGGCTGTGTCAGGTCCATTGGAATCGGTGTGCATGGCGCTGGCACGTAAACGGTGCGCGTATTTGAGCAACCCACCAGCAATGTCAGCAGGAACAGGCAGATCACAGGTTTTTTCACGGCGGAAAATCTCCCGGTATTCGATTACGGTTTCTTCGGTGCTGGTATCAATCAGGGAGTTGAGCCTATTGGCATGTTCTGCAACCTGATTGAATCGATTGAAGTTGAATGCCTGGGTAGCGATAACCTGCCCCTGCAGAGAATTGTCACTTCGCAGAACGTCGTTTTCGCTTTGAAGATTACTGGCCTCCGAGCAGCTCCGAACGAGGGCAACCGAAAGGCCAGCAATAATGACAACGCCGATAATACCCGGATTAATTTTCACTGGTCTATCCCCCAGCACGCCAGCGCACTTTCCTGGTCTCGTCGTTCTACCTGACCGTAGCAGCCATTCTTCTGGCCTTTAGTCAGGCGGCAGTCGCGGCCACCGTCTTTAATCCACCAGCGGATTGCCTCGCATGCCCCGTGGCGGTCACCGGCATTGATGCGCTTGTAGAACGTGGACGGGAAGCACTTACCTGGCCCGATGTTGTACGGGCAGAAAGAAGCGATCCCAGCTTTCTGAGGTTCGGTAAGCGGTACCGTAATATTGCGGTCAACCCACGCCAGAGCCCTATTGCGTTCGATGGCGTTTACCTGATTGCATTTGGCCTGTGTCAATTTCATGCCCTGCACAACCGGTTTACCATCAACCATCGTTACGCCGCGGCAAATAGTCCAGATACCGCCGCCATCTTTGTAGGCCGTGAGGCTGTTACCCTCTTTCTCATTCAGAAACTGGTCAAGGATTACGGATGCAGGAGCACCAGCCAGTATCAGCCCTAGAACTGCGGTACTCAACTTTGCTCTGGATCCCATCACTCACCTTCCTTTTGTAATGCCTCAACGACCACGCTTGCAGCAGCGGGACGCTCGTGGAGGGGTTTATCACCAACGCCTTTCAGGTAGTCATTGACCATTTTTGTTCGCTTCTCATCCTCTCTACGCCTGCGGTTTGCATCTACCCGCCCGTTAATGTACGAGGCTAGCGAGATAAGCAGACCAGCAGCGCCAAAGAACATGAACACCAGATCCTGAGTGGTAAATCCAATTGCTGACGCCAGAGCTGCTACCCACGCGAAGAACTGCGTGAAGATGTTCCCTGAATCATTCATTTTCATGGTCTCTCACCTCGCTAGGCGCGGGTGCTGATTTTGGAATAAAAAAAAGGCTGCCAAACGGCTGCCTTGTGAGGATTTAAATCTGCTGCAGCTTCCTTCTCCTGAGAAGTGCAATAGATTAAATAATCCTTAAGAAGAGCTATTTAACTCCTTAAAATAATTAACTTTTCACATAATTTTTAAATGTTATCATTTGCGTTAAGTTAATGACTTATCCTCGCAGGGAAAAAAGAGATACAAGCAGGTAGCACTGGCATTATTCATGCGGAGAAGATTGATGTCGTTCTCCGCACTTTTTTGTGCACTGAGCTAGCTATCAAATGTCCACCAGCTATTACATTAGTGCCAGAAACATGATCAGACATTTAGCCCCCTCTTTCTTTGGCTACCCCATTCAGAAAATTTGAATGGAGAGAAAAAAAGCCCGCTCTTTTGAAGCGGGCCAATGAGTTGACTATTTGTAAGGTAGGTGTGAGTAAGACTTATGCTCAGAGGTGAAGCTGTATCGGCTGATTCACTATCGGTCCAGGAGAATTACCGGGCATTCAGTAATTTCTCACGACTTAAAGAGTAGCAGTAGTTTTCCAAGCCATAAAAAAAGGCCTGCGTTTTATGGCAGGCTCTCAAGGAATTTTAATCTTTTATTGTTGTTGTCATGGTGCCGGGTGCCTCCCGGTGACCCTACCCCAGTCAGCAAGGCCGCGTGCATACCTGCAGAGCACAGTTGACTGGAACGCCCTTTCGCTTAGAAAGGATTCACCACATGCATAAATTACTCATGAAGCATTCACCCGGTCAATACTATTCAACATTCGCAAAAAAAAGCCTGCTCGGACAAGCAGGCATAAATAGCTAAGTTGGCAATAACTGAGGGAGTGGTGCCGGGTGCCTCCCGGTGGAAATGATCACAGCATTCATTCCCGCGCGCTGGTTGGACACTCTGGAGAAATGTCCTGCTGAACCGCCCCTCCGCTTAGGGGGATCCACCACTAAAACGCTTTCAGAAACATCCATTCTGCAGGATGCTTAAGAAGCATATGTGCAGTATGAAGAATCTGCCACGTAATCAAATGAATATATTCATTTAAATGGTACAGGAAGAGGGCCTTCAATCACCTCGGCCTCTCCGTTGTCGCAGATGTCGTCACCCTGTGTCAGATGCCAAATACCATTAAAAGTAAGTCCCGTCTCAAGGTCTTCAGTAACGCCATTGCTGTAGTAAGCAACCTGAATCCTGCCGTTGTGCTGAATCCAGTAGTAACCTTCTTGCATGATCATCTCCTTAACATGATGAGATGAGTATATTGCTGAGTTGAGATGAATGGCGTTAGATATACTCAGTATTTATTTCTGTCATGAGGATAGGACTTCCTCATCACTGTTGCCGAACTACTCAGTCAGATCTCATTCATCTCAGATACTTCAAACTGAAAGACATAGGGATCAGAAAGAAGCTCAAATTGCTCATCGTCTGGATAGGTTACCGCTACGTGGTAATTTTCACCTGCGAAAGCCTTAATGGATGAGAGATCACGCCAATAAGTTGCCAGAAAGAAATGCTCCCATTCTCCCTGTCGTTCACGCCGTACGTATGCACCTTGGTTGCCATTAACACTTTTAGAGTGCTTAACTCCCGTTAATTCAAGATGCGCAGCAAACCCATCACCGTGTCGTACTGGTACGCAACCATGCCATGTTCTTACAATCATACCCCTCCATTAAATGTCTGAAAGTGAATTTATATTCACAATATCATAATATTTAATCTCTTTGGGGGTTTAAAATGCATTCTGACGTCATAAAAAAGCCCCACGGGGTTAACCGCAGGGCTTTAAACGAAGGCAATAACCCATCGTTAGAGCAAAATTACCACAGATTCGGGAAAAGTAAATAGCTCACGATAAATTCACGCTCTATTTTGTTATCTGCTTCAGCTGCGCATCAGCCCAGGCCTCTTCGATGTCAAACCTGGTGATGAGCTGATCGTAGAATGGTTTAACAGATTTCTTCCATGTATCGAGGCTGATTGCATCCGTTATCCCACATACAGCTGCGTAAGCCTCAGTTGATGGAATTCGTTCATAACCTCGGCCACTGCAGCGTTTGCAATTAGCCAGAACCGGAACGCCCTGCTGTTTTGTAAGAGCCTGATTAATGGCTTTCCCGCGTCCATGACAGTCATTACAGGCGCAACTGACAACCTTCTTCCCCTTGCATTCCGGGCACAGCACCCGAGCCACTTCTCGCACCTTGCGTTTGTTTTCGTATTGAGAAGGGATAACTTTCACCCCCCAAGCGGTAGTTTTTTTAATAACATCTTTTGCGTGCCAAGGGGTGCTGGTCTTCATCGTAAACACATCTGCGTCAATGAACCCATGTCCGTCGCAACATACGCAATGCTTCACACTTGCGGCGCTGCGGGAATAGTCCTCGAAAGCGAAAGTGGCCAACTGATGCAACACCAGTGGTTTAATCTCTGCATCAAGCTTCCGTAATGCCGCAACCCGATCGCACTTAATCAATGCGTACTGGGCCAGCAGTTCGATAGCCCTCTCCCGGTCATTGTTGCTGATACCCATCTTCCCAAGAAAAGCACTGTACCCCATGGCGGCCCGTTCCTGCGTCATCCCCATGGCAGCCATGATATCTGTTCCGGTTAATGCATCTGATGCCGTAGCACGAGGGGAGTCGCTAATCATCGTCGATTTGGCAAAGTGATATTTGAGGATATTATCAAGATTCATGCGGTCTCCAGCTCGGTAATGGTGAGTTCTAATTTCCCGCCCTTAACGACAGGCATTTTCACAACGCGATAGTCGACAACCTGGCAGTCATCCAGCCAGAACCCCGCCTTGGTTAAAGCGTCAAAAGCTGCCTTCTGCAGGTTATCCAGATCACGGTGCCGGCGGTCAGGCATGTGACATTCAATTCGGATTTTGAGTGGTGCAGCCGTTCGGATATTAAGCCGGGCGCTTCGAATGACACTGGCGACCGCATATCGATACGCGACGCCATCAGCGCTAATGTGAGTGCGCCCGCGGTTATGCCGGTAATACCGGTTATTGCTCGGCGGCCAGGGCAAAGTGATTTGATATGTCTTCATGTTCACCCTCATAACCGGTTTCGCCAGCGGCTATCCGGGCGCGCTGGTGTGTTAGATGTCGGAAGGAATGCACTGACAGTCCAGGTCACGTAATCCGGGTTAAGGCTGCGCTCAACTCGCACGCCGCGCGCTTTGTAACGCTTAACCAGCTCGTCGGCCTGTTCGGTGCTGCAATCGTTGTGGTGGAACCAGGTCTTCTTCATTCCATCACCCCGCAAAACCAAGCAGCTGCGCGGCGACGTTTTCGGCCTCGTCACGGCTGCGGAATGAACGCGACAGGACCCAGCGCCAGAGTACATCGAGCACAGCTTTATAGAGCTGCTGAAACTCGAGTTCGTCCATGATGGCAAACGAGATGCTGCGAGGATGCTTTTTGAGTGTTCCGTCTGGCAACTGAATGGCATCAAAGTGCCCTGCCTCGACGATCACCCAGGAGCGGTAAGCATCGAAGGATTTGCACAGGCTAATGCCATTCGTGACGCGCCGGTAAGCAACCTGCTCAAGATACTGCTCGGCAGCATCGATAAGCGCCCCCTCATTCCCGCCATAAGAAGCCAGGAACTTGGCGTAGCCGGTGATCAGCTTCCGCTCGTTACTCGAGATAGCCCCGCCGGTTGGTTCCCAGTATTCAAAACCGAGATTGAGAAGCGCGAAAAAGCGCCGATGGAATGCCGGGTTACGTACCCGCCTGAACTCGGCAACAAGAAGATCGCCGAGCCGGGTTTTTGATTGCAGAATATCGCTGGTCTCGGGCGTAGCCGGGATCAGTATTCCTGAGTGGTGTTTGATAAGTTGTAATTCTAGCGCCATGGTTCTCTCCGTGGCGCATCAGGTATAGGGTGTTCAGGCCTATGAAAGAATAATATCAGACGGTGGTGTAACTCGGTACCCCAGCCGTTTTGCAAATTGCATAAACCCATTCAGAGTGAAGATTTCTTCCTCTTCGAGTAACGGTCTTAATGAAACTATTCCATTTACTCGATAAACCAGATATCTCCCTTCCGCCGGGAAGCTATAGATAACTGCTTTATCGGCCCTTCTGACCACGTCGTACCATTGATCATCTGCATTAAAGGCATCTGCACTACACACTTTTTCCCCCAGAGCGACTTATGACGCGGTAAACAGTAATCGGGAACAGCCAGGGGAACGCAAACAGCGATACTCTTTGAAACTGCTCCAGTGAAATTCACGCGATTAATAAAACCACTCGTCCGCGCTCTCCCAGGTCTCCTGCAGGATATGTTCGACCTCCTTCTTATCGCCTCCGAAAACAGTCAGCCCATCATTGCTGGCACGCCTGATCGTTAACTGACAATCATCAAACTGCTTGCTAAGTCTTTTGAGCAGTTCTGACTCGAGCGCAGGTATAGCTCCAACAGGAAGTTTCTTCATGCGATCAATGGTTAACTCGATTTTCATTTTTCCCTCCGCAATGAACAACTGTATGCATATACAGGATATTTATAAACATATCTTACGGATTTTGCAACGATTAAAGAGTGTTAGAAGGATGGATCGCCTGCAGGCTTACAGGTATATGTTTTAAGTACGATATGGGGCAGATCTCAGATTTGGAGGTCTACACAATAGTTATGTTGAATAGATTTCAGCAGAGTTTGGTGCAGTTTCGCTACTAAATTGTGGCTTAGAAATGAGATTAATAAAATGAAAATCTGTAAAGGCTAATATGGAGCTTGCTGTTACTAGCAACAAATTAATCAGCAAGCTCTAAAACGATATGAAACATTACCAGAGCGTAATGTAATCCAACCGGTTATCGAAATTTACTGAGATGCAGGCACTGTATCATAATGACGAAAAGCCTCGATCCCGACTTTCTGACCATAAGAAAGTTCAAGTGTGTTACCATCAGGATCAGCGAAGAAGACATAATAACCTACCGGTTCTCCTGCCTGAACCGGTTCTTTTCGCAAGATGCCTTCCATTCTGGCCATCGCTACCTTATTGTCGATTTCTTCAATGCTTGAACAAGCTACTCCCAAGTGACCAAAATTACCTAAAGGGGTGTCAGCCACAGCATCAACCTGGACAAGGACAAGCGCAAAAGGGCGAGTTAGGTCACTTAACCACGCGACTTTACGTGCCTCCGGAAGGTCAGGCTCTCGCCTGTGTACGACTTCCATGCCAGCATAACGGCCGTAAAAATCGATACTTTTTTCCAAATCTCTAACAACAAACGCAACGTGCGTAAAACCGACATCAATCTCTTTCATTAGGCTAATCCTTTAACTATCTCCAGAATCGCCATTTTAAAAGCTCAAGTTAACTTGAGGTCAAGAGACTTTCAATCAGTGATTTTGCTGGATTTCTTGCACGTATTGTTCAATGTCGTTCAGGGTTGCAGCCTATGCTAACTAACTCCAGCAAAATGAAGATAAGGCCCGCTACACACAGAAGAAAAGATAAAGTTAAAGCCGCAATAAAAACCATTCGAAACTCCATGTAATCATTTTTACTACCACAATCTTAGAATTAATTTTTACTTTATCACGTGTGCACACCAGGCGATTTGATGTTGCAGAGCCAAACATATCTCGCGGGCTTTAACCACGTTTATTGATTGGTTTTTTTGTGAAGCATTTTACCCTTCATAGACAATTTTAAGGTCACAGAACTCTTTTTTGTAAATTTTTTCAGTAAAATAGCACTAACTGACCTTTCGCATGCTACTTTAGTAGAAAATCCTTTAAAGTGTGCAACTATGCTTACCACTCTCATCTACCGAAGCCACCTGCGAGCTGATACACCAATTCAATCCATAGTTGACATGGTTAGTGAAGCCAATTCCCGAAATGAACGTGCGGGGGTAACTGGTGTTTTACTTTTTAATGGCGTTCATTTCTTCCAGCTTCTGGAAGGAGATGAAACCGCTGTAAGGCAAATCTATAAAAAAATTTGTATGGATGCACTTCACTTTAACATTGTAGAACTCTTATCCGATTATGCCCCCTATCGACGATTTGGTCGCTCAGGCATGGAATTAATTGATATAAGACTATTCAGTAAAGAAGAGTGTCTGGACAGGGTTCTTCAACGTGGAACAACCAAACATAAATTGCTTTACAACGACAGAGCATTACGGTTTTTCCGTACATTTATAGATTCTGCTGAGACAGACAGCTATTATGAACTTCCTGATAGATACAGTTGGTTTTTTTCATCCGATCAAATAAATGTATCATCGGTTGATCCCGATATTATCGAAGACATGCATGCAGTTATAGACCCTCTGGCTGCTCAAATTCATTCTTTTGTCTTGAGTGCAAAATCAGATAAAGACGATATAAAAGCCAATAATTTATTTTTTGATTTGGAATCGAAGAGAGATTTGTTAAAAATCGCAGGGAGTTTCATTACCTCTTCACAACGAGTATCAATAACACTCCTGCCTTTAACCTTACTGAGGGTACCTAATGCGATTGAGATATTGCTCGATTACATCAGAGAAAGTAACTTATACCCAGAACAAGTTATAGTTGAGTTTTCAGAGAGCGAAATAATCCCTGAAATTGATGAGTTCGCGCATTCAGTGCAGATACTCAAAAGTTGCGGTTTAAGCGTTGCTATTAATGACTTTGGTGTAGGAAATGCAGGTTTATTGTTTCTTTCAAAATTTCAGCCTGAGAAGCTAAAAATACACCCTCAACTAATCCAAAACATACATAAAGACGGTTCCAAACAGGCGATACTGCAAAGCTTAATACGTTGCGGCGAACTTTTAGAGATAAGGATTTGTGCAACAGGTGTCGAACAACCAGAAGAATGGATGTGGTTAGAATCCGCTGGGATATTTTGCTTCCAGGGCAATCTTTTTTCAAAATATGATAAAAATGGATCTTTAACGATCTTCTGGCCAGAATCTAATGAGTTTAAAGAATGTTAAAATGAAACTTGAGACATTCTTCTGTGATAAGCAAAGTGTAATGTCCGATAAGTACACAAAGCGGGCGCAGCCAATTCGTTGCTGCACTCACTAATAAAATTTGACATGAGGGACAGCAAGGTCGCTCATATGCGCTGAAGTTGAGTTAAGTAAGACGGTATTGAGACTTGTAGTTGGCAATGGTGCCCTTCAAAAATGCCGAGGTGAAACTGGTTGTAGCTGTTAGGCAAAATCACTTATTCTTTGCCGCTAAACATGTAGGAGAAGAGCCATGACCAGTGAAATCCGCAGACGGGGAAGACCACGTAAAACAGAGAGCACCTATGCAGATACTCGTAATGATCTGATCCGCAGCGGTCTTGAGTTGCTGACGCAGAATGGTTTTCTTGCAACTGGAGTCGATGCCATTGTCAAAAATGCCGGTGTGCCTAAAGGCTCATTTTATTATTACTTCAAGAGCAAAGAGGAGTATGCGCAGGCCGTCCTCCATGCCTATGACAGTTTCTTCGAGCATAAACTTAAAAAACACCTTCATGAACCTTTATGCGAACCAATGTTACGGCTGGAAAATTTTATCCACGATGCCTGCAACGGGATTAAAAAGTACAATTTTACCCGAGGCTGCCTTGTTGGAAATATGATGCAGGAAAGTCCGGGACTGCCACAATCCTTTATCCAGCAGCTACAAGATGTTCTTGAGAGCTGGCAAGAACTTGTTGCTTCCTGTCTGTCCGATGCACTAACTTCAGGCGAAATTTGCTCCGAAATGAACGACAAACAACTGGCAGCAATTTTCTGGAGTGGCTGGGAGGGTGCCGTTATGCGTTCCAAACTTTATAGTTCAACCCAACCTGTGTACGATTTCTGGAACTATTTCAAAACATCTGTCCGTTACCAGTCGTCGCAGGAAGCAACTGAAGTACAGTAAAAGAGGAGCCGTTAGCGGCCCCTCGTTCGATCTGCAACTCCGTATCTATAATTAGCTACATTCAATTACCGCTCGGCCGCGAATTCCGCCATTCAGAAGTTTTTCGGCTACAGTGATGGCCTCACTTAGCGGATATACAGTCGTCAGGCTATCCAGCCTGGACTCTGGTAAATGCTTTAACGCCTGCTGCCAGATCGCCGCTCTTTTCTCTTTCGCGAACATGACACTATCAATCCCTTTCAGCGTAACACCACGAAGAATAAACGGAGCCACATTTCCCATCAACTCCATACCCTGAGCCATGCCACAGGCTGCAACAATACTGCCATAGCGTACCCCTGCACAGGCGTTACAGAGCGTGTGGCTGCCGACTGTATCAATGGCAGCAGCCCAGCGTTCTTTTTGTAAAGGTTTGCCCGGGCTTGAAAGCTCAGCACGGTTAATGATGTCGTTCACCCCGACCGTTTTATATAGCCACGAGGATTCTTCCGGCCGACCGGTAGAAGCGGTCACATGGAAGCCCATAGACGAAAGGATCATGGCCGCAATACTACCGACACCTCCACTGGCACCGGTAACAAGTACGGACCCATCTTCAGGCTTAACACCATGATTGAGCAGCGCGTCGACACACAGCATCGCGGTAAACCCAGCCGTCCCGATAGCCATGACGTGTTTGCTATTTGCGCCTGCCGGAAGCGGCGTCAGCCAGTCGCCTTTCACTCGTGCTTTTTCAGACAGCCCACCCCAGTGTTTTTCCCCTACACCCCAGCCTGTCAGTAGAACCTTATCTCCGGGCTGATATTCAGGATGTGAACTGGCGGACACCGTACCGGCAAAATCAATGCCTGGCACCATTGGAAAGTGTCGGACGATTGGGCCTCGGCCCGTAATGGCAAGCGCATCTTTGTAGTTGATGGAGGAATATTCAATATTTACCTCAACATCCCCCTGCGGCAGCTCACTTTCAGCAATTTCAACAAGTTGCGCACTGTAGCGTTCATCTGCTTTGTTTATTAATAAAGATTTAAACACTTTCACCTCGTCTATTTGGGCGTTTATCGTTCAGTTATTAAGTCATGTACAAATAATATTGACCGATCGTCTAATAATCAATCCTACTATCCCAGTATTTTGTCAGGATTCAAGACTTATTATTTTTTTCATAGGCTTAACGCAGTCATAATTGATCAGTGTCAAGCTGGAGGTGGGTAAACTAATACATAGCGAAATGTAAGCGGATCCGGCGGGTGCAAAGGCAATGCTTCAGTACTCAGTTGATAACGGTAAACCCAGCAGGCTTAGATTGTTGGCCTCATTTTCGCTCACAGGAACCAGTTCATCTCTACCCCCTCCCACCAGCATTGATCCAATTAAATTTGGCTTTAAAAGCTCAGCTGGTATCGAACGGTCAGCGATACTTGCGCAGCAAACGCGCCGCGCAAATACAGTGTTGGCTTACCTTTAATCAAAAGTGCTCACGCCTGCATACCCTTCCCCCTTGCGATGTTAATTCTGTCAATGCATTCCCTTAATGCTTTGACTTGCTCAGGGGTAAGTTCAGATTCATCGATTGTGGCCAGAAGAGCGTTGAGGGAGTGCTCAATATCGTTTTTAGTCAACCGTAAACAGATAACCTTAACCCAACGTGGCGAGAACTTGCTGAGGCCGATTGCTCTTGTGATGCGTAGTTTCATGAGATGCCTCTTAACCGCCAGTGGTGGCGATTTCAAACTCGGTTATAACACACGTGGAGAAGACTTATGTGTTTATTTCGCCATAGAAATTTTCTAAGGGTCGTTTCGCTTGAAGACAATCAGGCTTTCAGTAAACATCTAAGTTGATTTTCCAGCATGTCACACAAGCGCCTCGTCATAACCCGAAGCGGCTTATCACGTGAAGGTAGTGTTTACGGTCATACACAGGCTGAGACGTCAGCTTTGTGCCAGGAGCGGACATTGCTAACATCGTGCTATGTTAGTTTGCGGGGAGCAGATCATTACCTCTCATTACTAATGATATTTTTCAATGTTCAGGTTTCCAACTTTGGGAATCTTCGATAAAAAAAGAAACTTTGGCGGTAAATAAAAACATGATAGTTTTATGGTTGATAGAACAACTCTCACGCTTAAAGTTAATGAGTGAACTCAGGAATAGTAATGATTGATGATATCCGTTACCTGATTGTTTTTGCAAAAATTGTACAAGCTGGATCGATTTCAGGTGGCGCAGACGCTTTAGGGCTCACTACCGCGACAGCAAGCACACATCTTTCTAAGCTGGAGAGAAATCTGGGAAGTGCTTTGCTATACAGAAACACGCGAAAATTATCGCTGACCCATGATGGGGCAAGTTTGCTCGAAACTGCAAACTCTATGTTAGAACTGTATGAAAAGGGGTTTATCGAGTTTAAACAGCGCTCTATTTCAACAAGTAATAAGCTGAATCTGTCAATTCCTGCAGTTTTTATAAATAGTGTTTTTACTCGTCATCTTGCAGGATTTATAAAGGAACATCCGGACGTTTCCCTGAGTATTTCTTATAGCGACACTCGTAAAGATATTATTGCCGATAGTATAGATGTTGCATTTCGAATTGGCGAACTGCCCGACAGCACACTCAAAGCACGGCATCTTTTTGTATTACCCCGACACGTTGTTGCTTCAAAGAAACTTCTTAGCAATTATCAGCC
Organism: Enterobacter sp. TCD1-1; assembly: GCF_020567405.1. Classification (NCBI taxonomy): domain Bacteria; kingdom Pseudomonadati; phylum Pseudomonadota; class Gammaproteobacteria; order Enterobacterales; family Enterobacteriaceae; genus Enterobacter; species Enterobacter sp. TCD1-1. Next base: position 1,664,856 of record NZ_JAJCXF010000001.1, read on the forward strand.
TATCAACCATCCTAATGACTTAGAAAAAATGCCCTGGATTGGTCTGAGCATGCTGAAGGGCAGTCGAGAGTTCAGGCACAAAAATGGAGAGATAGCTTTAATTAAGTATACGCCAACGGTGTACGTTGATAATGTCGAGGCTGCCTACACTCTAGCAAAACATCAGGTTGGAATCGCAGCCCCTCCTTGCTATCTCAGCAAAGAGGATATTAAGCGAGATGAAATACAGTTGGTTCTCCCTGACTGGTCATTGGAACCACTAAAAGTCTATGCAACCTGGCCTTCTAATATATCTACCAACAGTGTCGCTTACACGTTAATTAATAGTATTTACAACTCCTTTGAATTCAAAATATTATGATTGATTTAAGACTTCAATAATGTAAAAGAGCAATTCCAGCCAATAAGGGAAAGTGGCTTATTGAGCCAGAAACATGTAGAAGGCAGTGGTAATCAGTATCCCACCCATGCAGAAATTAAATGCACGGATGCGTCCAATGCTATTAAGCAATGTTGAGATATTCTTTCCAAGGACAGCCCATGCAGCTAAAGAGAGGTAGCAAACGATAAAATATATTATTATGAAGATTATTAACGAAGTGTTATTTGATGGTTCAGAAAATAATACCACTCCGGATGCGCAGGCAATCCAGGCTTTTGGGTTGAGCCATTGAAGTAAAAAACCCTGAGTGAAACTAGGCGCCTCTGATTTTGTTAATGATAACTCAGATCTTGATGATGCTATCTTATAACCTATGTATATTATAAAAGCTGAGCCAGCCACGTTGAGATATTTGAAGAAAAGTGGATATTTCTCAATGGAAGCGTAGAACCCAAAACCAATGACTATAAGTAATAGAGTAAATCCTATTGTAGCACCTGAGACGAATGGGAAAGTTCTTCTGAATCCATAGCTCGCTCCAGATGATATAATGACCATATTGACTGGCCCTGGAGAAATTGACATGGTAAGGGAGAACAAAAACATTGCTATTATTAAAGTCATTTTCTCTCCATATGCATTATATAATAAAGCGTTTTTATTGAATGACTACGTTCCTGACTATCCTCATAGTCTATCGTAAAAAACAGGCAGATAAAGTAGGATTTCTAAAAGAGTGTATTTGATTTTTTCACATAATCTTTTAATAATGTCGGGGATTTAACCAGCCAATTATTATTAGCAAGTTCCTCATGTTCAGCTACCAACTATTACCCTTTGGGATTCATCTAATGAATGCAGCATAATGTCCGCTCTTCGCTCATAACAGACCATTTCCTCACTATGCCCTGCCATCGGCTTTCATCAGCTGATATTTGGCTTTCAAAAGCTCTGCCGGTGTCGGCCCCTTCGGCGATACCGGCGCTGCCAACGCCCGCCGAACAGGCGGAATCGGCTTACCGGCCAGCACCCGCTTTTCCCACATACCCAGAAGATCACCGGCCTCACGCTCGAGTTCTTTGTGACACAGCTGGCCATCAGTTCCCCGGCGCCGCAGTTCCAGACAGATGTGGTAATAAACCGGCTTAAGCCACGGATATTGCTCGCTGCTCGGGTACCGAAACACCAGCTTGCGCCACTTCCAGTATTCGGCCATCACATCAGCGACGGTGATCCCCAGTACGCTGTGCCCTTCCCTGCACCACTTGATGAACTGGCCTGGCGAAGGCAGGAATGGGCGCTCCTGGCGACGCACCATTCGCATGCCCGCTTCAACCTGTTCCAGGGTGGTGATCCCGTTTTCTTTGAAGGCCAGCACCCACTGACGGCGGATCTCATTCACGTCTTCCTGACTGCGATTAACCAGGCTTGCCGGGAACGCGGCCGCCAACTGTACGAAAAGCCCGTTGATAATCTGCGCCACCTGCTGCGTTTGTTCGCGTTCGGTGTACTGCTCAGGCATGTTGTGCGCAACGCGGCGAGCCTGTTCCCGGTCAAAATTGCGCATGTTCTCGGCAAGATTTTTCATTCCAGCACCCCGTCAATCCAGTCGGTGTTATGCAGGTCGATGCTGCCCCGGGATGGCTTTACCGTTCCGGTTGCACGCAGCCGCTTGGTGGTGAGCTGATCCCACTGCTTGCGCAGACTCGAAGGGCTCAGGATGTTGTCTTTCCAGAACTCGTCCCGGTTGGCCCACTGGAACAGGTCACAAATTTCGTAGTGCGTGCGCTTGTCCTGGACACGCATCAGCCTGATGGTGTTTGCCCATTCCGCCCAGTTTGGCTCAGATAGCGATGCGTTGACGGTGAGAAGCCTGTCGTAAATCCAGCGTGCGGCCTTGAGGTCGTCAGCGGATCCCCATGATTTACCTGCTGGGGTGTATATCCCGGCGGCAGCTTCTGGATGGCGTGAGAGAAACTTTTGAGTTTTCTGGTTTCGGGATTCGTCAGAATTCCGAGACGAGGATCTTTTAATATTGTTCTTGTTATAGTCTTGGGTGTCTACCGTTTCCGGGAAGGTTTTTCCCGTTTTCGGTAACACTTTTCCCGATTTCGGGAAGAGTTTTCCCGTTTTCGGTTTGTCTAAAATCCAGGCGGAAAGGTCAGTATTTATACCGACCGTTTTCATTACGCCCTGCTTTTGACTGAAGATGATTTTGCGTTCTGCGAGTGATTTGAGCGCATCAGAAACATGCGAGTCACTCAGCCCTGTAAGCTCAGCGATCACCGTGTTCGTAACGCGGTCCTGTTTCTTGTTCCAGCCGTAGGTAAGCCAGATCACCGCCTCAAAACATTGCCACTCCCGGCCTGACATTCTCAGACGAGGCTTGAGCTGTTGGATCTCGTTAGCGACCTTGGTATACCCGTTCGACAGGTCGGCCATACGACCTCCCGGTTGTTCGGTTCTGTGGGGGAAATTGATAATTTCAGCTGTGTTTGACATACTTATCTCCGCAATTACACTCCGTTTTTGCACCTGAAAGCCGTTGGTGTTCGAGCACCGCGGCTTTCGCCTTTTCTAGAGTATTCACATTGCCCCCAGCATGGTTGTCACCATCGCCAGCAGCGGCGCCGTAAGGTCCGGATCGACTCTGAACATTTCGAAAATCCCCTCGCCTAACTCCTTTAGCCTTTCCTTCTTCGGTGCATCGAGCATCAGAGCTTGCTTCGCCTCACTCACCTCTTTTTCCATCCTGGCCATGCGATAAGAGAACGATTCGTTCTTTACGACACGGTCGCGATATCGAAGCGGTAATACAGACATGATCGCGGGCACTAGCTGTTCGACGTTTCTCCGGTACGATGCAGAGTCTTCTTTGTTATCCAGCCAGCGGAACAGCTTCACGTTCCAGACATCGGCCTGGCCTGAGAAATCCACGCCATGAAGTTGAAGTTCTTCCGCCGCTTCTTGGATTTGAAGCGCAACAGCTACGCGCCCTTCTGCCGCTGCCCACGCCCGGACTGCAGAACAAATATCGCGATGATCAATATCCAGCACTGCCGATTCGCTTTGATGACACCGGAATATCAGAGGATTAGAGGAAGCTCTGCTACTCTGTTGAAATGAAACAGTTTGCATTGTTAAGGCTCCTGTTTAGGTAAACCGTCTGTTGGGTTTGGGTAGAGATCAGGGCGTAGTTCGTGGGGAGTGACACCTGTGGCTTCATAAACTTGAAGTACTCTCTCAGCGGGAATTCCATTACTTCGCCACAACGAAACAGCCATTTTGGAAACACCAACCAATCTACTGAGCGCACTGGCCGAACCAGATTGGAGAATTGCATGTTCAATACCAGTCATAGGACCTCCTTAATTGAGCGAAGTAAAGCACCCATTTACCACAAAGTCAATCAACGCATGCCTACCTTCAAGTAAAGCTATTGTTTACAATTCAGGAATGAACACTAAAGATACGAACCAAGGCCTGATAACCCGGCTGACCGAGTTGAACAAAAAAGGTTTCTCAAAAACTGAGATGGCCAAGGTTGCTAATGTCAGTAAACAAGCAGTCACCGGCTGGTTCCGAACCGGGAAAATAAGCAAGCAATCTGCACTGGCAGTTGCAGAGGCTGCAGGGGTCTCTGTTCCCTGGCTTTTGGGTGAGGATGTTGGCGAAAAAGACGGCTTAAAAGCGGATGAGCAAAGGCTATTAGAATTGTATCGACAACTCCCTGATGACGAGGAGAAACAAAACTTCCTTCGAGTTTTATCTCTTCGCTTGAGAGAGTTGGATGCCATGTACGAGAAGTACATGAGAGGAAGGATTCGTTCGCAAGATGATTAGATTAAAAACGTATAAATAATTGAATTTATAACCCGAATTTTAGCAAGGAAAGATTATGCCAGCATCGGTAATTAGCTTTATAAATATGAAAGGTGGGGTAGGTAAAACAACGCTCTGTGTTGGTATTGCGGAGTTTATGGCTAACTATCTTGGAAAAAAAGTCCTTGTGATTGATGTTGATCCACAATTCAATGCAACTCAGTCTCTCCTAGGACATTATGGTCGTGTAGATGAATATCTTGATCAATTACAAACAAATAAAGTAACAATACGTAGAATTTTTGAGGTTCCAACATCTATTATGGATACGGCCCAAGCCGTTTCCCCTTCAGATGTCATTACGAAAGTTTCTGAAAACCTGGATGTGATTCTTGGTGACATAAATATAATCTTTGATACTTCTCAAGAATCAGTGAGAATATTCAAAATCAAGAGATTTATCGACGATAATAATCTTCGTGACCATTATGATTACATTTTCTTGGATAGTCCTCCAACAATATCTATTTTCACTGATGCTTCTCTTGTTGCTTCTGATTTTTATGTGGTCCCTGTAAAAATCGATCACTATTCAATTTTAGGCGCGACCAGTCTTGTTAGCGTGGTGCGAAATGTAAGACATAATCATAACCCGAATATCAAACATTTAGGATTTGTGTACACCAACACAGACGAAGAACTGACATTAAAAACAAGTAAAATAAAAGATAACTTCGAAGAGCAATTTAATGCATTTTATTTTTTTGAGAACAAGTTATCATACGTAAGAGATTTAATGGTTGGGCAACAAGGTAATATCCCTTCTTGCTATGCTAAGTCAAGAAGTGATATAAGCGCAATTTCGACAGAGTTCATGTTAAGAGTTAGCCAACTAATGGTGAGTGATAATGGATAAAGAACAATATAGCACTCTAACAAGATTTGCCCATGGCGGAGTCACAAAGGAGTCTGCGATAGGTCTGTTTGTGACCATAGTCCTTGATAAAGAACTGTTAAAAACGAATCAAGATGTAAAAGATTTTGTTGAAAGTGTTTTCAATATTATCTTATTACCGTACATAACTCGCTCAAGAACTCTTATTTGTGCAAAAATGTGCCGTTTCTTAGTAAACAAAGACAGAAAAGAAATAAATTACTTTGGCATTATGACTCGTTCATATTTTGAAAATATTTTTTCAAAAGAGTATGAACTTCAAAGTAATAAAAAAAGAAGCACAGCGCTTTCAAATATGGAACTGTGGGTATCCAGAATGCTTAAGAAAGGCGATAACTAATGCTTTCGAACGATCCCTATGGCAATAGAGCGGAAACTGAAAGATTCCGCCGCGAGGTAGCAGCGTATTTTAAAGATGAATCAGATATAAATACCTTAGTGAGTGTTTTTAAACATGTTAGAATTTTTAGCATGATTATTGAATTGAATAATAATCTGTCACATAAATCACATGTAAAGGGTATAATATATGATTCTTTAAATTCGATTATCGCAATTCTAAATAAAAGAGAACGATATTTACAATTAAATCTCCGCTCAATGATAGAACATATAGCAAGAATTGCTTTGAATAAGACATATTCTGGTGGTGACTTTGATGGAACTGTGCGTAGAAGAGATTTCGATTACCTAAAAACTAATAGAAGAAATGAAAATTGGAATTACTTACATAATGTTTATATTAATGCCTGTCATTATGTCCATTTTTCACCGCAAGCAAACCTCAATACCTCAGCAACTTTCTTACAATTGATAGTTAATGATTGCCATTCATCACAAAAAAATCTCATTCGTAATTTACATAGATTAACAAGTTCCGTAATGGAAACATACATGATTTATTTTCATGATGAGGTTGCAAGCACATTTTATAGATCTATGGCAGACCTGAAGTATCTTCTTGGCAATAGTTTGTTTACCAAATTCAAAGGGCTAAACTGATCCATCCCTCTAGCCCAACAGCCTTACTTATCTTCAATTACTCGTGATCCCAGCCGCAGCGCTGGGATTTTTTTTGCCCAAATCCTGCATTTTTTTATACAACAAAACACCAGGTAAAGTGTTGGTGTACTTTACGGTATTGCATGGATTGACATGCGGGTAAAGTAGTGTTTTACTTAAAACATATGACGCACTACGAACCACCAAGGCATGGAGCCCACGAAGTAGCCGCCGACGGCATATGAAGAGTCGGATGAGTGGATAGATTAACGCGCATCAGGTGTAAACGTTCCGCTGGCCGGCGATAAGGCAAACGAGGGTGAAAATGATTGATTTCGCACGCAAACCAGGACGGCAGCAAGCCGTAAAACTGAACTTCTTCGAGGTGATCCTTCGCCGCCTGTGCTACCTGCTGGCGCAAAAGGGGAATCCAGATGTGTAACTCAACGAAATGCGGGTACTGCGGCAAGCCGGTTAAACCGGGGGAAGTAGTCAAAAGTACCCTTCTCTATTGCAACGGCGCACAGCTGGCGCGCAAAGATAAAGAATACTGCTCTGAACGTTGTGCTTCGTACGACCAGATAGCCCACGAGGCATAACGTAAAAGCCGCGCAAGGCGGCCCGTACGTCCGGTGCTCCCGACCAAAGTTACACCGGAAAACTACTTAAAAAACCAAAGTTCACCCAATGGGCGCTATCTCTGGCCCGGGGATCTTACATCCAAAAAAGAGGATCTCACATGGAATTTTTCTATGTAGTGAAGGCTACGCAGAAATCTGGCAAAGAAGACGCAGTGATTTGGTTCACTGCTAAATCAGAAGCCCGTGCCAACCTGCAGCTCGATGTCGAGCTGGAAGATGCAGGTATTGAAACCGGCCGCGGTAAGGATTACTCAAAACCGGTTCGCACCGATTTCCCTGTTTACAACGATCTGCCTGAAGAAAGCACAGTGGATTACACCTGGTGCAAACGCTACGAACTCCAGGACGATGGACGCACCTGGCTACCAAAGGCTGGTGCTGAGTCTAGTGGAGCCGTAGACAACACTGCCGCACCGGAACCGACAGTTAAAGTCGAAACTACCGTCGAGAGTGTTCCGGTTGAAAACCGCACTCCAGCGGTTCGTTATGCCGTCCACCTGACAAGCGACAAATACCAGTCACATATCACTAAAGAGCAGCAGCTGGCTGCCAGCGAAATGTCACTGGATGAAGGTAACACCTATCTCCAGAACCTGCTGCTGGCGAAAAACGACATCCCTGAAGTTGCCGAACTCAGCCTGAACGCTGAGTGGAAACTGGTTCAGGCGATTAAGCAGGTATTCGCGCCAGATGAAGCGCACGAAGTAAAGCTGCTTGCTGCTTTCATGGCCGACTGGTTGAGAGTAGATACCGGCGACCGCAATCAGTTAGTGACAGAGTGGAGAGACGGTAAGCTTTCTCTGCTCAAATCAGAAAACACCAGCAACACCGGCGTAACAACCGGTCATGATCCAGAACCTGATAACGGTATCCAGATTGACGAGAATGATGACGAAGCCACACGTTATCCAGTCGTTCGTATGCCCTTCCGCAAGCAGCTACTCGCTCAGTTTACCGCCGAAGAACTGCGTCACCACTTAACCCGCGAAGAATACGAAGGTATCAGCGCGCTGGAGATGGACACAGACAACAGCTATGCCCAGAACCTGCTGCTGGCGGCTGAAAACTGCGAAGAGGTTAAGGGTTACGATACCAAAGACCTGTGGCGCTACACCGACGCCATTCGCAAGGTGTTCAGCCAGGAGAAGCGCCACGAACTCGCTTTGGTCCTCCGTTTTACCCGAATCTGGGCGGCGACTGATTATATTGACCGCGGCATTCTCGTTCGCGAGTGGGCAGCCGGTAATCGCATCAGTAATGTTCAGCGTACCGATTCTGGTACCAATGCCGACGGCGGCTATGTAACGGATCGCGGCGAAGGCGCGCACCACACTCTGGACTCTCTCGATCTTGAAATTGCCTGTGCACTACTGCCTATGGACTTCCACCATTTCGAAATTCCTTCGAGCGTGTTACGACGAGCCAAAGAAATCGTGGCTAAGAAAGAAGAACCATGGAAATCATGGAGCGCAATCCTGCGTAATCAGCCCGGCGTACTGGCGGTTAACCGTGCGACAATCTTCAATCTGATCCGCATCGCACCAGAGAACATTCATCACACGCCAGCGGCTCATCTTGAGTTTGTGAATAAAACCATGACGGCTGAGTTTAACTCTGCTGTGGAGCTACTGCCGTTGCCTACTCCTGCAGTTGAGACTGAAGCCCCAGTTGAACAACCGCAGGTTGAAAATCTCGGCAGTGGAGTGTTCTCCATCGATTGCCTGATGGGCGGAAATACCGAACCGGTCGCCGATACCTCCTCAAATGAAGTCGAAAAAACGGAAAACGCAGCGGAGACCACCAACGATGTGCAGATGGAAACGGCTAAGCCAGAGAAAGACGAAGATGTTGGTTCGGTACCACCGAGCGAAAGCACTGATGCAGCTAATTCGCAGACAGATTCCATAGCCCCGGAAGAGCAGCAGTCGAAGTCAGTAATCGAATACCCAGCCTACTTCGAACCTGGTCGCTATGAAGGCCTACCGAATGAAGTTTATCACGCAGCGAACGGCATTAGCTCAACCCAGGTGAAAGATGCCCGCGTCAGCCTGATGTACTTCAACGCGCGCCATGTGGCTAAAACTATCCCGCGCACAGCATCCAAAGTACTGGACATGGGAAATCTGGTGCACGCCCTTGCACTGCAGCCGGAAAACCTCGAAGCAGAATTCAGCGTAGAACCTGAGATCCCAGAGGGTGCTTTCACCACCACAGCAACTCTGCGCGAGTTCATCGAAGCGTACAACGCCAGCCTGCCGGCGCTGCTAAGCGCAGACGAGATTAAAGCGTTACTTGAAGAACATAACGCGTCCCTTCCCGCTCCAGTGCCGCTTGGCGCCAGCCTGGAAGAAACGGCTCAAAGCTATATGGCTCTCCCTGCTGAGTACCAGCGTATTGAAGAAGGCCAGAAGCAAACGGCAACGGCAATGAAGGCGTGCATCAAAGAGTACAACGCAACCCTGCCCGTGCCGGTTAAAACCAGCGGCAGCCGTGATGCGTTACTTGAGCAATTAGCAAGCATCAATCCAGACTTGGTGGCGCAAGAAGCGCAGAAACCGACACCGCTGAAAGTGTCCGGCAGCAAAGCAGACATGATCCAGGCTGTTAAGTCGGTTAAGCCCGATGCCATATTCGCCGACGAACTGCTGGATGCCTGGCGCGACAACCCTGGCGAAAAGATTCTGGTTACCCGCCAGCAGCTGGCCACAGCGCGGGCAATTCAGTCTGCACTCCTGACGCACCCGACCGCGGGCATGCTGCTGACACATCCAAGCCGCGCCGTTGAAGTGAGCTATTTCGGTTTCGACGACGAAACCGGATTAGAAGTGCGTGTACGCCCTGACCTCGAGATTGAACTGGACGGCGTGCGCATCGGTGCTGACCTGAAAACCATCAGCATGTGGAATGTGAAGCAAGAAAACCTGCGGGCCAGGCTGCACCGGGAAATCATTGACCGGGACTACCACCTCAGCGCGGCAATGTATTGCGAGACCGCGGCGCTGGACCAGTTCTTCTGGATTTTCGTCAACAAAGACGAGAACTACCACTGGATCGCCATCATCGAGGCGTCAACCGAACTGCTGGAACTGGGCATGCTCGAGTACCGCAAAACAATGCGCGCCATCGCAACCGGATTCGACACGGGCGAATGGCCAGCGCCGATCACTACCGATTACACCGATGAACTGAACGACTTCGACCTGCGCCGCCTCGAAGCGCTGCGCGCTCAGGCTTAAGGGGGATTTATGCATAACACTAACGTTACCGTTGCTGACCAGAACACCGTTATTAACTCCAACGTGGCTTTGTTCGATTCCCAATATCTGAATGCCATCAGCACGTTCGCACAGATTATGGCGCAGGGCACCGCTACAGTTCCTAAGCATCTGCAGGGCAATCAGGCCGACTGCATGGCTGTCGCGATGCAAGCGGCACAGTGGCAGATGAATCCCTTTGCCGTAGCGCAGAAAACGCACCTGATTAACGGTGTGCTCGGGTATGAAGCGCAGCTGGTTAATGCCGTAATTTCACGCAGCGGCGTGCTGGCCAGTCGTTTTGAATATGAGTGGTTTGGGCCATGGGAAAAGGTCGTTGGAAAATTCCATATCCGTAAAGGAGACAAAGGCGAGTACCGCGTCCCGGGCTGGACCCTGGCTGACGAAGCCGGGATCGGCATCATTATCCGCGCAACCCTGAAAGGTGAGGATCAGCCAAGAGAACTCGATTTGCTGCTAGCTCAGGCCCGTACCCGAAACTCTACCCTGTGGGCAGACGATCCTCGCCAGCAGCTGGCTTACCTGGCCGTCAAACGCTGGGCGAGACTGTTCTGCCCGGATGTAATTCTGGGAGTTTATACCCCGGATGAACTCGATGATCGCCGTGAAGAACGAGAGGTAAATCCAGCACCGGCGCAGCACGTTAGCCTTGCAGACATTTCAGGTGACAACGTCACTACTACTCAAACGGCTCAGGAATCAGCTCAAAACATCGATGCACTTGCTGATGATTTCCGTGATCGCATCGAGGCGGCTCAGGATGTGGATAGCGCTAAAGCTCTGCGCGCAGATATTGAAACCGTGAAAGTAACGCTGGGTTCTGCCCTGTTCACTGAGCTGAAAAACAAGGCTGTGAAGCGTTATTACCTGGTTGATGCACGGAACAAAGTCGAAGCAGCCATCAATTCCTTGCCACCTTCAGATGAACCCGATGCAGCTGCGCGGTTCGCAGAGGTAGAGCGCGTTCTTGCATCGTCGAAACGCCATCTGGGCGACGAATTGCATGGTCAGTTCAGCATCACCCTGGCGGATATGAAACCGGAATACGTGGACTAACGAGATCGGGAGGGGAAACCCTCCCTCAAGGAGAAGAAATGCGACTGATTAATAGAGGCAGTAAGCAATCCCCTTTGGCTCGCCAGGCATGTGAAATCGCACTCGCAGCCCACCAGCAAAGATACGGTGACTATGGGCGCAGCAAGATGAAAGAGACTTATACGGTGAGAGTGGAAGGCGTGAAGGTCTGGGTTGAAGTGGTCAACTGCAAGGCAAGTTACGTGGCAACAGCAATGACCGGCATGCGCCGACTGCGTTCCCTGCCCGGCCAGGCAAACTGAAACTGAAATATCAACGACTACAGACCGGCATATCTATACTCATGCCGGTTACCTGAGGTGAACCATGTCGCAGGTAATTTTTAACGAAGAATGGGTTGTTGGCGCAAGGCTCACAGAAAAAACAGGCCTGACCGAACGACAGATTGAGAAGTATCGCCAGGGCTGTTGGGTGGAAGGTATCCATTTTAAACGGGTTTCTCCTTCTGGAGAAAAAACCTTGCGTGGCACAACCTGGTATAACTATCCGAGAATTAATCAGTTAATAAGGGATGCGTAAGATGGCAGCTTTGCCTACAGGTGTCGAAATCAGAAACAATAAGATTTGTATCTGGTTTATGTACCGGGGAAAGCGTTGCCGCGAAATTCTCAAAGGTTGGATTAACACCCCGGCAAACATCAAAAAAGCCGGGAATCTTCGGGCTGTGATCGTTAGTGAGATCAACCTTGGAGAGTTTGATTACAACCAGCGCTTTCCTTCATCTTCCAGAGCAAAAAAAACCGTAACCACTGTTTCAGTTCAAACCTTTTCAGAGCTGTGTGAACTGTGGACGAGCATTAAAGAAACCGAAATTAGCACGAACACGATGCGTAAGACGCGCTCACAACTCGGTACGTTAATGCACATCATCAACGGAGATACGCCTGTTTCAACTATACGCCACAGCGACATTCTGAAATACAGGAAGGAGCTGTTGAACGGTGAGACACTTTACCTGGCAAATCCCAGAAGCAATAAACAGGGACGCACTGTGCGTACCGTGAACAACTATATATCGCTACTGTGCTCCCTGCTTCGGTTTGCACACAAATCAGGCTTTATCAGTGGCAAACCCTTTGAAGGCATCAAGAAACTACAAAAAGGGAAAGTAAAACCGGATCCTTTAACGAAGCAGGAGTTTAGTTTGCTTGCGGAATCCGAGCGTGGCCAAAGCCTCAATATGTGGACATTCGCAGTTTATACCGGTGTCCGTCATGGGGAGCTTGCAGCTCTTGCCTGGGAAGATATCGACTGGGAAAAAGGTACGGCTCATATACAGCGCAATCTTAATGCGTTGGGCATGTTCGGCCCACCAAAAACCGAAGCAGGTAACCGGGTTATTACCCTATTAGAGCCGGCACTTGAAGCCTTGAAAGCACAGCGCAAGCTGACAGCGCTACAGCCAAAAACCGAAATTGTCTTTAATCATCGCGAGTATGGCGCAGTGGAACATCAAAGCCTGCGATTCGTTTTCATACCCCGGATGCGCAAAGGAGAACAGAAAGCCTACTACTCTTTATCGAGCATCGGTGCGAGATTCAACGCAGCTGTAAAACGTGCTGGTATTCGCCGCCGGAATCCGTACCATACGCGGCATACTTTTGCCTGCTGGCTTTTATCTGCCGGCGCTAACCCGTCTTTCATAGCCAGCCAGATGGGGCATGAAAACGCGCAAATGGTTTATGAAGTCTACGGTGCGTGGATTGAAGAAATGAATGGCGAACAGGTGCTGATGCTTAATGATAAGCTGGCACGCTGAAAAATTTTTGCCCCTATTATGCCCCTATTGGCTCCGAAGGTAGTAATAAATGCAAGAAAATCAATCAAATACAAAGAAAGAGCAATACAACCTGAACAAACTGCAAAAGCGACTGCGCCGTAACGTGGGCGAAGCCATTGCAGACTTCAACATGATTGAAGAAGGCGACCGCATCATGGTTTGCCTGTCAGGGGGTAAAGACAGCTACACCATGCTGGAGATCCTGCGTAATCTTCAGCAAAGTGCGCCGGTGAAATTTTCTCTGGTGGCGGTCAACCTTGACCAGAAACAGCCGGGCTTCCCGGAACACATTCTGCCGGAATACCTCGAGAAGCTGGGCGTTGAGTACAAAATCGTCGAAGAAAATACCTACGGTATTGTGAAAGAGAAGATCCCGGAAGGGAAAACCACCTGTTCTCTGTGCTCTCGTCTGCGCCGCGGCATTCTGTATCGTACCGCGACGGAGCTGGGCGCGACCAAAATTGCGCTGGGCCATCACCGCGACGATATCCTGCAAACGCTGTTCCTCAATATGTTCTACGGCGGCAAGATGAAAGGCATGCCGCCTAAGCTGATGAGCGATGACGGTAAACATATTGTCATCCGCCCGCTTGCCTACTGCCGTGAAAAAGACATTGAGCGTTTCTCTCAGGCGAAAGGGTTCCCGATCATTCCATGTAACCTCTGCGGCTCTCAGCCGAACCTGCAGCGTCAGGTGATTGGCGACATGCTGCGCGACTGGGATAAGCGCTATCCGGGTCGTATCGAAACCATGTTCAGCGCCATGCAGAACGTCGTCCCTTCCCATCTGGCGGATGTGGAGCTGTTCGACTTTAAAGGCATCAACCATGACTCAGACGTGGTGAATGGTGGCGATTTGGCGTTTGACCGGGAAGAGATCCCGATGCAGCCAGCAGGCTGGCAGCCGGAAGACGATGACAATCAGTTTGAAGAGTTGCGTCTGAACGTGCTTGAAGTGAAGTAAGCGGTTAGCGTCTCAGAAACACCTTCTGAGACGCCTCATGCTTTATTTCAGCAGGCGTACGCGGCAGGTTTTACCCTTAATTTTCCCGTTTTGCAGCTGCTTCCATGCCTTATGGGCAACCGCCTGGCGAACCGCCACATAGACATGCGCCGGATGGACAGCAATCTTACCGATATCCGCCCCGTGCAGCCCCACATCCCCGGTCAGTGCACCGAGTACATCACCAGGACGCATCTTGGCTTTTTTACCGCCATCAATGCACAGGGTCGCCATTTCGGCCTCCAGCGGCACAAGGCTGACGCCGGCTGGGGGATTCATCCAGTTCAGCTTAATCTGCAGCATCTCAGAGAGAATATTGGCGCGCTGCGCCTCTTCAGGTGCGCAGAAGCTGATCGCCAGACCGCTGTTTCCTGCGCGCGCGGTGCGGCCAATACGGTGCACGTGTACTTCCGGATCCCACGCCAGCTCAAAGTTCACCACCAGTTCAAGCGATTTAATATCCAGACCGCGCGCAGCAACGTCGGTCGCAACCAGCACGCGGGCGCTGCCGTTCGCGAAACGGACCAGCGTCTGATCGCGATCGCGCTGTTCCAGATCGCCATGCAGCGACAGCGCGCTCTGCCCGGCGGCATTCAGGGCATCACAAACCGACTGACAGTCTTTTTTGGTATTACAGAACACCACGCAGGAGGCAGGCTGATGCTGGCTCAGCAATTTCTGCAGGAGCGGTATCTTCCCCTGCTGCGAGGTTTCAAAGAACTGCTGTTCGATCGCGGGCAGCGCATCTACGCTGTCAATTTCAATGGTAAGGGGATTTTTCTGCACGCGGCCGCTGATGGCGGCAATGGCTTCCGGCCAGGTTGCGGAGAACAGCAGCGTCTGGCGATCGGCCGGTGCAAAACGGATCACCTCGTCAATGGCATCGCTGAAACCCATGTCCAGCATGCGATCGGCCTCATCCATGACCAGCGTTTGTAGCGCATCCAGCGAGACGGTGCCCTTCTGCAGATGATCGAGAAGACGGCCAGGCGTCGCGACAATAATGTGCGGGGCATGCTGGAGCGAATCACGCTGGGCGCCGAACGGCTGCCCGCCGCAGAGGGTTAAGATCTTGGTATTGGGCAGGAAACGCGCCAGGCGACGCAGTTCACCCGCGACCTGGTCTGCCAGTTCGCGGGTCGGACACAGCACCAGAGACTGGGTCTGAAAAAGCGCCGCATCGATATGCTGCAACAGGCCAAGGCCGAATGCCGCCGTTTTTCCACTGCCCGTTTTCGCCTGCACGCGCACGTCACGGCCCTCGAGAATGGCAGGTAAGGCGGCCGCCTGAACAGGCGTCATCGTGAGGTATCCCAACTCGTTGAGATTATCGAGTTGGGCGGCGGGCAGAACATTCAGGGTAGAAAAAGCGGTCACTGTAGTCTCTCGTGGTGATCTTTGCAGTCAGATGGCGCGTATCCTCGCAGATCTCGCGGTTCGATGCGACAATTTAATCGGTTCTTCATCGGGCGGCGGGTCCGGCATCGGCTGCGGACGCGGGATAGGATCGGGCATGGGTACCGGATCGCTGGGGATAGGATCGGACTGACGCGATTGTGGCAGTAGCAGAGCGTTAAGGATGCTCATCATTCCCTCCAGAATTTGCTGTCGTCCCTTTTAGGGTAGACGCTGAGAATCAGGAGGCAAAAAAAAAGCCGACTATGAAGTCGGCGTCGTACGAATCAATTGTGCTATGCAGTAATTCAAAAAAGGAAGTAAGACAATATGGAGCGCAACGCCCATCGCTTGACGTTGCATTCACCTGCGGGAGTAATATTGCACCTTACGGGGTATATGTTTATTGACTTCGCTCAATTAAAAGAGCGTTTTAATCCCGGAAAAAGACGAAAAAAGCGTAAATTTACAGCCATTTACTACGATGCAACCACCATGCAACACCCCCAATCAAAACAACTAACATCACGCAAAACGCCGTAAAGCCGTATCGATAAGCGCCCCCGGGAATTCCCCCCAGATTGACGCCAAACAGCCCGGTCAAAAACGTGCTGGGTAAAAACACCATCGCCATCAGGGACATCGTATAGGTTCTTCGCGCCAGCGACTCCTGCATCACCTGCGCGATTTCGTCCGCCATCACCGCCGTTCTGGCAATACAGGAATCAATTTCATCCAGCCCGCGGCCCAGCCTGTCGGCAATATCCTGCATTCTGCGTCGATGGTCGTCGTTCATCCAGGCGAGCCTTTCGCTGGCCAGCCGCGCATACACGTCGCGCTGCGGCGTCATGTAGCGGCGCATCACAATCAACTGCTTACGCAACAAGGCCAGAAAACCGCGCGGCGGGATCTGCTGATCGAGCAGGTTATCTTCCAGGTCGATGATTTTGTCGTGCAGTTCTTCGATAAACTCGCTCGCGTGATCGGTAAGCGCGTCACAGACGTCCACCAGCCAGCTGCCGCAGTCGATCGGCCCGGTGCCCTCTTTCAGATCGTTGACGATGTCATCCAGCGCCAGAACCTTACGCTGTCGGGTGGAGACAATCAGCCCATCGTCCATATAGACCCGCATCGCAACCAGCTGATCCGGACGTTCATCCGTGCTGCCGTTAATACAGCGCAGGGTGATCAGCGTCCCGTCCCCCATTCGGCTCACGCGGGGGCGCAGGCTTTCACCGGCCAGCGCATCGCGCACGTTGTTAGGCAAGAGCGGGGTCGACGCCAGCCAGTCAGCGCTGTCCGGGTGGGTGTAGTTCAGATGCAGCCAGCAGGGATGCGCACTATCGATCACATCATTGTCTTCCAGCGGCCGGGCACCGCCGCGACCGTCCAGCACCCACGCAAAAACTGCGTCTGGAACGTTTAGTTCAGATCCTTTAATGCTTTCCACAGCTCCTCCGCCTTTTAGCTCTTTCGGTGTCAGTCTAGCTTTCATCAGGGGTTAAGCAACAACTATGTATCCCATCGCGCTGAAATCGTTCATGAAATGTACATACCATGCGTTTCGCCCGGCGGCGCTACGCTTGCACGGGCCTACAGTGAAGGGTGTAATATATTGATATTGTGGCAGAGTGTAGGCCGGGTAAGCGCAGCGCCACCCGGCAAGAAATATGGCGAGAGAGTTGCGATTTTGTCAGAGAGAGTGCTCTGGCCGCGGGAGGAAGGATGGCGAGCCGCCAGGTAATGAGGACAACGATCCCTGATCCAGTCTGAAATTACGCGTGCGGGCCTGGAGCTCAATCACCTGATTGCGCAGGACATCAGAGGAGCCGTTGAGTTCCTCCGCCATCGCCACGTTGCTTTGCGTGACCCGCTCCAGCTCCGAAAGAGCCAGCGTGATCTGGGAAATGCCTTTCTCCTGCTCAGAGGTCGACGCGGATATTTCATCCATCAAGCGGCTGACGTTCCCCGACCCCGTCACGATTTCATGCATATTCTTCTCTGCCTGTGACACCACGGTCGCGCCCTGGGTGACGTTACTGCTGGTGACTTCAATCAGCGCTTTGATATTCTTCGCGGCCTCTGCACTGCGGTGTGCCAGGTTTCTTACCTCCTCCGCAACGACAGAAAAACCTTTTCCGTGGTCGCCTGCCCTTGCCGCCTCAACGGCCGCGTTGAGCGCCAGAATATTGGTCTGGAACGCAATGCCGTCAATCAATGAAATAATCTCCGTCATCTGCTGGGCGCATTCGGTAATGGACTGCATATTGTTGGCGACCTGCCCCATCAGCTCCCCGCCCTTACGCGCCTGCAGCGTCGCCACATTCGCCTGTTCGCTCGCCAGGCGGGTGTTATCGGCATTGTTTTTGGTGCTCGCAGCCATTTGCTCCATGCTGGCTGCGGTTTGCACTAAAGACGCAGACTGCTGTTCGGTTTTCACCGAGAGCTGAGCGCTACGGGCCGAGAGCTGATCCGATAAGGTCATGGCGGTTTGCGACGACGCCCTGATCTCGCGCACCAGCGTCGCAATGTTGCCGGAAAGGCTATTGATCCCGGGAATAAGTCGACCCGCGCAGTTATTGCCAAACTCCGGGATAGAAACCCCAAGGTTGCCTGCTGTCACCTCTTCAATACTTCTCTTTACCGTATTGATCGGCGTCACAAGATAGCGGGTCATGTAGACCCAAAGCAAAAATAGCGCAACGAAATTGATAACGTTAAGGGAAATAAAGAGAGAGGACTTGCTGGAAATTAGAACAACGACACCTGCGTTTACCAAAAATAGCGATAAAAGGAACCCGATAATAAAGGTCCTGACACTAATATTTCTTAGCATGATGATACCCACGTTTTATATTTTGGTCGGCATCTAGACTTATAGCATTGGCTCAGACGTTTTTCCTCGCAAACTTCACGGGATTGTTTTTTCGCCGTTAGCAACCTGGGATTTAGCTTAAGTCAGATAAAAAGAGCGTATTAGTGAAAATGTTCTTCGCAGCGTGCTGTGATACTGGTCTGCCGCCACGTTAAGCGATACCATCCGCTGCGGCGCACTGATACAATCGCCGTTATATTTAAGGAGCTTTGCTACTTTTATTCGCTCTTGTTTAGCAATGCTTAATACGTTAACAATGAGAATATATTTTATATTCTTAATACGTTTTAGAGTATTAATATGACTGGTCATTTTACACGATAAAAAACTAATATTGTTTGAATGCGCATGTTCGTTGCCAGATAAAGATGTGCCCGGCAGGCGAAATCGGTAACCCTCTCAGGCGTGGGATTGCATAATGCTCAATATATCGTGGGACCCTGTGTTAATCGCTGTCTCTTATCTGGTGGCGTTTATCGCCTCCTTTGTGGCGCTGGACAGTGCCGGAAAGATCCCCCTTTCCAGCCGAAAGGCTGCCCTGTTCTGGCGTATGGCCGGCGGCATCTCGCTCGGCATCGGCATTTGGTCGATGCACTTTATCGGCATGCTATCGATGCAAATGCCCATGATGATGCGCTATGACCTCTGGTTAACCCTTGCATCGCTGGGCGTCGCGGTTATTGCGTCGACCACGGCCCTTGATATTGCCGTCGCGGGAAAAAAACGGTCTCTCTTTCGCCCCATCGTTGCCACCGCAATCCTGAGCGCAGGCGTGGTATCCATGCACTATATCGGTATGGCGGCCCTGATGCTGGATGGCAGCATCATCTGGGATCGCCGTATTGTGGGGTTGTCCGTGGTCATTGCCGTGGTGGCTTCCGGCACTGCGCTGTGGCTGGCTTTCCGCCTGCGAGACAAAGGGGTTTTTATCGAGCGCCTTCTCGCGGCCCTGGTCATGGCCGCCGCCATTTGTGCGATGCACTATACCGGCATGAGTGCCGCGCATTACCCGGAAATGTCGCATACCCTTCCCGGTGGGATCGGCGAGCTCGGGTTATCCATCTGGGTTTCTGTCACCACGCTCTGCCTGCTTGGCGTGATGTTAATTATTTCCCTTGTCGACTCTCACCGGCGTACCGGCCGGCTGACGGACAATCTGCGGCAGCTCAATCGGCAGCTTGAGCTGCAGGCGCGCTTTGATGCGCTCACCGGACTCGCGAATCGCCATCAGATGGACATCCGCATGCAGGACTGCCTGCGTAGCGCGTTGCTGAGTAACAGGCAATTTGCCGTCATTTTCCTGAACGTCGATCATTTCAAACGCGTCAACGATACCTGGGGTCACAGCGTCGGAGATGAGTTATTGATCACCGTTGCACAGCGCATCACTTCCCGTCTCACGCGTGAGATGACCCTGGCAAGGCTGGGAGGTGACGCCTTTATCCTGCTGGTACCGGAATGTGACGACGACAAACTCAACGCACTGCTCGCGTCGTTGCTCGAGGATGTACGACGTCCTCTTTCGATCTGTGGTCATACGCTAAGCACGACAATCAGTGCGGGCGTCAGCCTCTATCCTCAGGATGGCGAAACGCTGCATGAGCTAAAGCTCAAGGCGGATGCAGCCCTGCATCACGTCAAAGACGACGGCCGGAACGGCTGGGCGCACTACCGATCCGAGATGTCGACAGCAATCCCGGCAAAACCCGGTTTTCTGCAGGAACTCTCTCAGGCGCTTGAGCGCGATCAGTTTGAACTCTGGTACCAACCAACCTGGTATGCGCAAGAGAAGACTATCCATGGTTTTGAAGCCCTGCTGCGCTGGCGGCACCCTGAGCAAGGCGTTGTTCTGCCGGGCCTGTTTATCCCCTCGCTGGAACAAACCGGCTTAATTATTCCGGTGGGCAACTGGGCCATTGAAGCGGCATGTCGACAGCTGCATTTCTGGACTGAACAAGGGTTTAGCCAGTGGACGCTGTCGCTCAACTTATCCCCCGTCCAGTTCGAACAGCCGGACATTTTCTATATCGTATCGTCGATGCTGGAAAAATATAGCTTGTCCCCGTCCAGGCTGATCCTTGAGGTTACGGAAAGCACCGCGCTGAAAAATCTCGACCGCAGCATTGAGTTACTCAACGCGTTTAATCATGCGGGGATCACCGTCTCGATTGATGATTTCGGTACGGGCTACTCGAACCTGCTGATGCTGAGCGTGCTGCCGGCAAAAGAGCTCAAGATCGACAAAAGCTTTGTGACGTCGATGCTGGAAAATGAAAAAAGCTACAAGCTGGTTGAAACCATCATGAGTATCGCCCGAACCATGGAGATGAACGTGGTGGCTGAAGGGATTGAAACGCAAGAGCAGCAGGAGGTTCTCACCCGTCTCGGCTGTGACTACCTGCAGGGTTATCTTTTCTCCCGTCCCTTACCTGCCGAACAGGTGCCGTGGCTGCTTCTGCAGATAAACTCCGACAGGCAAATTATACCCATTAATAAAATTCAAACGGACCCCGCATTTATTTCGCAAAAAAACCATGCCTGACGGGGTTGAGTAGAGTATGTTTCAAAGCAGTAGACACTCGTCACGTCTGTCATCATTGTCAGGCGCATTG
Organism: Enterobacter sp. TCD1-1; assembly: GCF_020567405.1. Classification (NCBI taxonomy): domain Bacteria; kingdom Pseudomonadati; phylum Pseudomonadota; class Gammaproteobacteria; order Enterobacterales; family Enterobacteriaceae; genus Enterobacter; species Enterobacter sp. TCD1-1. Next base: position 1,685,693 of record NZ_JAJCXF010000001.1, read on the forward strand.
AGCCGATGAACAGGAAATGCCTATGTCGCAAAACGGTTTTGAAGCGCTGAACGTCATTAAAACACCCGTGTGGCTGATTTCCCCCGCTTCGGAAGCGATCGTTTTTGCGAATGTGACCGCAACGCAGCTTATGGGAGAGAAGACGCTGGACCAGCTGCGTAAAGGCCTCTATTCCGCGAATGCACAGCACCTCCTGTCGATGTATGTACCTGAACTGAAAACCGGGCAGGAGATCGTCGAAATCTGGACAATAAGCCGGGATGGACAGGATACGCCGCTAAGCTGTCGTCTCTCGCTTGCCCATTATGCCCCCTGGGGGGATGTGATTGTTTTCGAGGGGATCGCCCAGCACATTCTCTCTGGGCTAAAGGCCAGCCGCTCCGCAACTTACCGGCGGAAAAAACAGGGGTTTTACGCCCGTTTTTTTCAGACCAATAGCGCGCCGATGCTGTTAATCGATCCGGCCCGCGATGGCCAGATTGTTGATGCTAACCTGGCCGCGCTCAATTTTTACGGTTACTCACATGATGACATGTGCAGTAAACATACCTGGGAAATCAATACCCTGGGGCGAGACGTCTTGCCCATTATGACTGCGATTGCCGCGCTGCCCGGCGGCCATAAGCCGCTCAACTTTGTTCACCGCCTTGCCGATGGCTCTACCCGCCACGTTCAGACGTATGCCGGCCCCATTGAGATCTACGGTGACAAGCTGATGCTGTGCATCATCCACGATATCACCGAGCAAAAAAGACTGGAGCAAGAGCTGGAACATGCCGCGTTACGTGACTCCATGACCGGGTTACTCAACCGGCGCCAGTTCTACGCGATTACCGATCCCAACAACCTGAATCATCTTCCTGCCCAACAGCAGTTTAGCCTGCTGCTGGTGGATACCGATCGCTTCAAAAACATCAACGACCTGTTTGGTCATTTGAAGGGCGATGAGGTGCTTATCGCCCTCTCCCGAACGCTGGAAGCCTGTAGCCGGGAGAATGATCTGGTGTTCCGCTGGGGAGGCGAAGAGTTCGTTATCCTGCTGCCGCATACCCCTCTCGACATCGCGTTGCAGATTGCCGAGTCGATCCGTGCAGCCGTTGCCCGCATTACGATTCCGGGCTTACCGCGGTTTACCGTTAGCATTGGCGTGGCGCGACATAACCAGGGCGAGACGATTGATGAGCTGTTTAAGCGGGTAGACGACGCGCTGTATCGCGCTAAAAATGACGGACGCAATAAAGTCCTTGCAGCATGAAACTGGAGTATACGAGAAAGCCCCGCTACAATGCCTGCCTCGACTCAATTAACTTCAGGTGGGTAAAATCTGCAATGGGAAAAACAGAAATAATACTCACCTTAATTATTTTGCTCCTTATTATATTTGGCTTATGGTTTATTTTTAGCGGTGAGATCTGGTATCTCGTCGAATTTCTCGAAAATAGTCTTTACCCGACCTTCGATGCACCATAACGCACGTTTAATATCTTGTTTCACCTACCGAATTTGTCAGGTATCTGCAAGCCTGACAGCCGCGTAAGATACGCGCCGTTATCCTCCAACTACGTTGATAACGAATCACTTATTCATTTGCTTATGTTGCCCGTGCTCTGACGGGCTTTTTTATTTCCGGCATTTCAGCCACGCCAGGCTATATCTTAATCATCTTTAATGACAAGGGAGAGGAATGATGAGCAAGAAGATCCTGATGCTGGTGGGCGATTATGCCGAAGATTACGAAACCATGGTGCCTTTTCAGGCTTTGCAGATGATTGGCCATCAGGTGGATGCAGTCTGCCCCGACAAACCAAAAGGCGACTACATCATGACGGCAATCCATGATTTCGACGGCGCCCAGACCTATAGCGAAAAACCCGGTCACCGCTTTACCCTCAACGCCGACTTTTCCGCCGTAAAGGAGCAGGACTACGACGCACTGCTCATCCCCGGCGGCAGAGCGCCCGAGTATCTGCGGCTAAATGAGGATGTGTTAAAGCTGGTACAGGCATTTGACGCCGCGCGCAAACCGATTGCTGCAGTGTGCCATGGCCCGCAGCTGCTCGCTGCCGCGGGCATCCTGAAAGGCCGTACCTGTAGCGCCTACCCGGCTTGTGCACCTGAGGTACGCCTAGCAGGTGGACACTACGCCACGATCGGCATCGATCAGGCCCATGTCGACGGCAACCTGGTGACGGCTCCCGCCTGGCCCGCCCATCCGCAGTGGCTGGCGAAGTTTAGTGCGTTATTAGCACAATAGCGAGCCGGTATCAGCCCGGGTGAATACCGTGCGGGTGGAGCGGAGCCATGTTTTCAGGACTGGCGCGAGAATGCGTCAGTTCTCGTTTTAACCGTTGGCACATCCCGCTTTCTCCCCGAAGAGCGCTGTGATATTAGCCCATCAACACCTGCAGGGCATCCTGCCGATTGGCCCTGATAGAAAAAATACGATCCATCCTGGTCAGCTTAAAGAGAGCGTGTGTATTGCTGTTAAGCGAACACAGCACCAGCTCACCCTTGCCGTTTAAACTCTTGAGTATGGATACCAGCGCGCCGAGACAGCTGCTGTCAATAAAATCTACGTGGCTGAAATCCAGCAATATCTTTTTATTACTTTTTTCAATCACCTCCAGCACCTGCTGCTTAAAGGTCTGCTCGACAGAAGCATCCAGCCTGCGAACCAGCGGAACGACAATCTGTACGTCATTTTCACTCTGTATTTCAAAGTTCATAATCAGCCTCGCATCAGGGGCGTAACGTGTTCCCGAATGATGATCATAGTGCACCGATATCGCTCCCGGAAGGCAACCGGAAGCATGACCATCAGCAATTTATTCCCCAAATATCCCTTGCATAGCCCTGAATGGTTCTGTCACTCGAAAACTCTCCCATTCGGCTAATATTTAGCAACGCTTTTCGATGCCACTGGCGGGGATGTTCAAAATCCGCCATTGCCTGACGTTGGGTTTGACTGTAGCTGTCAAAATCCAGCAGATGACAATAATGATCGGCTGTTGTCAACATATGGTGTAGCGGTGCAAAAATTTCGCGATCGGCGCTAAATTCACCAGAAATAAGCGTATCCACTATACGCATCATTCGAGGATCGCTCTGACGATAGAAACGATTATTATCGCCATTTGAACGCATTTCATTGACTTCTTCAGCCGTCGCGCCGAAAAGATAGAAGTTTTCTGCCCCAACAGCATTAAGAATTTCAATGTTGGCACCATCATACGTACCCATTGTTAACGCACCGTTGAGCGCGAACTTCATATTACTGGTTCCAGATGCCTCCGTGCCTGCTGTGGATATTTGTTCAGACAGGTCTGTTGCCGGTATTATGCTTTCGGCTAAGGAGACTTTGTAATCCTCAAGAAAAATGACTTTCAGCTGCCCGGCAATACGCGCATCACTGTTGATTTTATTCGCTACAGCATTAATTAACTGAATAATAAGCTTTGCCATTCGATAACCAGGTGCCGCTTTACCTGCAAAAAGATGCACCTTAGGCGCTATGGTTCTCCCATTCTCTTTAATATCAATATAGAGAGAAATGACGTGCAGAATATTCAGAAGCTGGCGCTTGTATTCGTGAATGCGTTTTACCTGGCAATCAAACATTGCCATCGGGTCCAACATAATCCCATAACGTTGTGAAACAATCTGGCTCAACGCGGATTTATTTTTGAATTTAATGCCGCGGATATGATCGATCACCCCCGTATCATCCGCATGCTTCTCCAGCTGTCGAAGCATATGTAAATCCGTCGGCCATCGGTTACCCAATTGCTGATTCAGAAACGCGGCAAGATTTGGGTTAGCCTGCTGCAACCATCTGCGCGGCGTAATGCCGTTGGTCTGATTAATGAATTTATCTGGCGTAATAAAATAAAAATCGGGAACCAGGTGCGTTTTGATAAGCTCGGAATGGAGCATCGCCACCCCATTTACACAATGACTCCCGACGATGGCTAAATTTGCCATTCTGATACTTTTCTCGTTATCCCCCGCAAACAGAGACAAGGAGGCCAACAAATGCGGTTTGTCTGGCCATCGGGAGGCGACATCCGCAAGAAAACGGTGGTTAATCTCAAAAATAATCTGCAAGTGTCGCGGCAACAGTTTTTCAAACAAGGCCACTGGCCAGGTCTCCAGAGCCTCGGGCATCAACGTATGGTTGGTGTAAGCACAGGTTCTTTGGGTGATATCCCAGGCCTGGTGCCAGGGAAGGCTGTATTCGTCGACAAGTATTCGCATCAACTCGACAACAGCCAGCGCGGGATGCGTATCATTTAGCTGGATGGCGACATGCCGCGGCAGTAACGAAATGTCAGTTTCAATCTCAGCGTATTCGCGAAAAATATCTCGCAAGGTACATGCGACAAGAAAATACTCCTGAGTCAGTCGCAGCTCCTTGCCCGAGAGGATCTCATCAGAAGGATAGAGTATTTTTGAAATATTCTCGGAGGCGATTTTTTCACTGACCGCTTTGATGTAATCGCCATGGTTGAAAATATGAATATCAAAAGAGTTAGAGGCTACGGCACTGTATAAACGAAGCTTATTCGTGGTGCTACCTCTGTAGCCAGAAACGAAATAGTCATTTGGGATACCAACGATGGTATTCCACCCCAACCACATTGGATTATAATTCCCGTCAGCATCATCTGCATGCTCGATATATCCACCAATTGGGATCAGCATTGCCTGGCTATGATGTTCAACCAGCCAGGGGGAATGCATGGAATGCCAGTCGTCCGGATGTTCGATTTGCTGACCATTCTGAAAAGACTGCCTGAATAAACCATATTCGTATTTAATGCCATGACCTGAGGCAGCAATGTCTAACGTTGCCATTGAGTCAATAAAGCAGGCAGCTAACCGCCCAAGGCCACCATTTCCAAGCGCGGCATCGGGCTCTTCGTCAAGAATACCATCGAAATCAAACCCCAGGTCAGTGACAACCTGACGCATATCATCAAGCAAATTCAGGTTCATCAGGTTATTGCGTAATGACTGCCCAAGCAAAAATTCCATCGAGAGATAATAAACGCGTTTTTTCTTTTCCAAGCGTTGCCGGGCCTGACTATCGAGAAAGCGATCTTGCTGAAAATACCGCAATGCCAGCGCCACAGCATTGAATATATCGCCGTTGGTGGCCTTGTCTATGCTAACGCATAACGTATATTTTAATTGTGTTTCGACAAGTTCACGCAACTCTCTGTTAGTGAAAGACATGTTGACCTCACTGGAGTTACTGCATATTTTTAATATGCAGAACACAAGATATTATTTTGTTCAAGTGTAGACGGCGATATTCAACTCATGCAATTTTTACCCACCATTGCGTATGGTGTTGTTTTTGCATCGCCTGAGAAATATCAGCAGTAAGTATCGTCAGGAAAGTGCGACTTTCTGCTGTGGCGGGAGAGAATCAGAAGGAGCAACTGGCGCTAAGCTCCGCGCCAGTTCTGGATTTGGTAGCAGCGAACCCCTACTCGTCAGTGCTTCTCAATATACATCGTCCGGCTATACGCCACGTCTTCCGGGTTATTTATCGGGTACCCTTTCACCCAGGGTTTAATCAGTCGACCGTTGGTGTACTGGTAAATAGGCGCGATGGGTGCTTTCTCCATGAGGATTTTCTCCGCCATGTTGTAATCCGTGTTACGCGCTTTAGCCGTGGTTTCAAGCGTCGCCTGGTGGATTATTTTATCGTAAGCCGGGTCATTGAAACGCGAGATATTGCCGCTGTGGGTTGAGGTCAGCAGGGACAGGAAGGTCGAGGGCTCGTTGTAATCCCCCACCCATGACGCGCGGATCACATCAAAATTGCCGGTATTGCGGCTGTCAATGTAGGTTTTCCACTCCTGATTTTGCAGCTTGACATCCACACCGAGGTTTTTCTTCCACATGGACGCCACCGCAATAGCGATTTTCTGGTGGTTTTCCGACGTGTTGTACAGCAGGTTCAGCTTCAGCGGACGCTGAGGGCCGTAGCCTGCGGCCTGGAGCAAGGTTTTGGCCTGAGCGTTCAGCTCCTGCTGGGACATCTGCTCGAACGGCGAAGTTTCAGGCGTGAAGCCCGCCGTCACGTCAGGGGTAAAATGCCAGGCCGGTTTTTCGCCGGTACCCAGTACCTTTTCCGCCATAATGCGGCGATCGATAGTCATACTCAGGGCAAGACGAACCCGGGCATCGGCCGTCGGCCCCTTTTGCGTATTAAACGCGTAGTAGTAGGTTCCGAGCTGAGGCGGCGTATACACCTGTCCCGGAATGTCCTTCAGGAGCTTCTGATACATGTTTTTCGGGAACGATTCGGTAATATCGATATCCCCTGCCAGATAGCGTTTCGTGGCGGACGATTCCTGGTTAATCGGAATAAAGGTCACTTTTTGCAGGACAGTTTTCGCATTGTCCCAATAGTGGGTGTTCGGCACGACAACCAGTTTTTCATTCACTACGCGGTCGTTCAGGACGTAGGCGCCATTACCGACCAGCGCTCCCGGACGCGTCCACTCTTTTCCGCTTTCAACGTTCGCTTTTTGCACCGGATAGAAGGCGAAGTTTGCCGTCAGGTTGCTAAACCACGGTAGCGGTTTATCCAGTTGGACGCGCAACGTCCTGGCATCCATCGCCGTCACGCCCAGGGTATCAGGCGCTGCCTTACCGTCGATGATAGCCTGCGCATTGTTGATACCTGCCAGCGCTGCAAACCAGGCAAACGGAGAGGTCGTTTTTGGGTCAACCAGACGCTGCCAGCTGTAGACAAAATCCTGCGCGGTGACCGGCGTACCGTCAGACCATTTTGCGTTATCACGCAGGGTGAACGTCCAGGTACGGTTATCGTTACTCTGCCAGCGCGTCGCCACCCCCGGGGTCAGTTCCCCTTTCTCATTCTGATTCACCAGCCCTTCGAAAAGATCGCGAATCACCTGAATCTCTGGCAACCCCACCGCTTTTGCCGGATCGAGCGAAGCCGGTTCATCTTTAATATGTCTGACCAGCTCCTGTTTTTGCGCCAGCACCGTGCCCTGTGGGACATCAGCAGCGTATGAGAGTGTAGAGAGCCCGCACAGGCACAGTGCGGTGAAAAGACGCGAAACAGGATGCTTCATAAGATCCCCTTTAAAAAATTCAGGTAACAAGCAGATGCGTAATTATTTGTTTCGACAATAAGAAATGCAAATAACTTACGCCTGAATAGTGATTTAAGGCAATTCTCAGCCGCTACGGAAACTATTTGATTAACAGCGGCTTTTGCACAACACTGCCAGTAGAGACTTCTTTATCAGGATTTCGTATGGCAACCACCCGACCCCGCGCGGAACGCGGCGCCTTCCCTCCGGGCGCTGAACAATATGGCCGCTCATTTTTAGGCGCATCGCTGATCTGGTTCCCGGCACCCGATGCCGATCGCGACAGCGGTTTGATTATTGCCGGCACGCACGGTGATGAAAACTCGTCTGTCGTCACGCTCTCGTGCGCGCTGCGGACATTGACCCCTTCATTACGACGTCATCACGTGATTCTTGCCGTCAATCCGGATGGCTGTCAGTTGGGATTGCGGGCGAATGCGCGGGGCATCGACCTGAACCGTAATTTCCCGGCAGCAAACTGGCGCGCTGGCGAAACGGTTTATCGCTGGAACAGCTCCGCCGAGGAGCGAGACGTGGTGTTGCTGACGGGAGACAACCCTGGCTCAGAGCCGGAAACGCAGGCGCTGTGCCAGCTTATCCATAAGATCCACCCCGCCTGGGTTGTCTCCTTTCACGATCCGCTGGCCTGCATTGAAGATCCGCGCCACTCTGACCTGGGCGCGTGGCTGGCACGGGCGTTCGACCTGCCGCTCGTCACCAGCGTGGGTTATGAAACACCCGGATCATTCGGGAGCTGGTGCGCCGACTTAAGCCTGCCCTGCATTACCGCTGAGTTCCCGGCGATCTCCTCCGACGAAGCCAGCGAAAAATACTTAAAAGCCATGATGGAGCTTCTGCGCTGGCAACCTCAGAGATGAAGCACGCCGCTGGTAAATTTCAGGGCCGGTGAAACGTCTACCGCCAGCCACGTCGGGCCATCCAGATCGGCGAAACGGACCTGATTGACCAGCGGCAGCGCCGCACCGATCGCCCGGGAGGTGCAAAGCATGCATCCCAACATCAGGTCGAACCCCTGCGCCCTGGCGTCCGCCGCCAGAGCCAGGGCTTCAGTCAGTCCGCCTGCCTTGTCGAGCTTGATATTGACCATGTCATAGCGGCCCTTAAGCTCGCTCAAATTCTCGCGTGTGTGGCAGCTTTCATCCGCGCACACAGGCAACGGATGGATAAAATTCTTCAGCGCCGCATCCTCTTTTACCGGCAGAGGCTGTTCCAGCATCGCCACCCCCAGATCGGCCAGCAGCTGGCATCGCGCGGCGAGCCCTTCGGGGTGCCACGACTCGTTGGCGTCCACAATCAGCGTGGCTGAAGGAACCGCCGAGCGAATAGCGACCATCCGCTCGCTTATCAGACGATCGTCTAGCTTCACTTTTAACAGCGTGGCTCCGGCGTCATAGAGCGCTTTCGCACTGGCGGCCATCTGCTCCGGCTCACCAATCACGACCGTTTGCGCGGTCACGATCGATTCGGGCACGACCACGCCAAGCAATGACGTCAGCGATTTTTGCTGCTGAGCGGCTTCAAGGCTCCAGAGCGCACAGTCGATGGCGTTGCGCGCCGCTCCGGCGGGTAAACGCTGCTGTAATGCCTCGCGCGTGAGCCCTTTTTGCAGGTCTGGCACCAGGGTCATGATCTGCGCCATCACAGATGCAAGGCTTTCCCCATAGCGCGGATAAGGCGTACATTCCCCGACGCCTTTCACACCCTCTTCTTCAATTTCAACCACGACCACGCTGGCTTCACTTCGGCTGCCGCGCGAGATCACAAACGGGGTATGCAATGGCCAGGCTTCTTCATAGACCTTAACGCTTCTCATCACTGACTCCTTGCGGCCCGGAAAGGCGAAAAATTTGGTTTGCCGTGTTATCTGCTGATGGCATACACTAGCCACGACGTTAACTATATGTAAACAGGAAGATATCTATGTCACAACTCGTTCATTTCCAGGGCAACCCGGTTGCTGTAGCAGGTTCCATTCCGCAGGCTGGCAGCAAAGCGCAGGCATTTACTCTGGTGGCTAAAGATCTGTCTGACGTCACACTGGCTCAGTTTGCGGGCAAACGCAAAGTACTGAACATTTTCCCAAGCATTGATACCGGTGTTTGTGCCGCATCCGTGCGTAAATTCAACCAGCTGGCGACTGAAATGGACAACACCGTTGTGCTGTGCATTTCCGCTGACCTGCCGTTTGCCCAGTCCCGTTTCTGCGGTGCCGAAGGCCTGAGCAACGTTATCACCCTCTCCACCCTGCGCAGCGCAGATTTCCTCGAGAAATACGGCGTCAGCATTGCGGAAGGCCCACTGAAAGGTCTGGCAGCACGTGCTGTACTGGTTCTGGACGAAAACGACACTGTCGTCTTCAGCGAACTGGTTAACGAAATCACCACCGAGCCGGACTACACTGCCGCGCTGGACGTGCTGAAAGCATAATAAGTCCTTAGCATTCTATACAACTTATTCTCAACCTCGCCTCGGCGGGGTTTTTTATTATTTCAAAGCTGAATCGTTAAAGCTTAAATGCTCGCATGTCACATTAATCCTGCAATAATCAGAACAATATGTAACATGATCGTGATCAACAACGCATAATAATCGTTAAAATCCTCTATTTTCATCCCGAGTGAAGCCCATCACATTTCCCTTTTTGTCTAAACATTAGATTTGCTTACGAAAGAAAATAATCGTTTCAGCAAAAAGGATAAAATATGAAGATCAAATTCGCTTTTACGCTTCTGGCGGTCCTGGTTTCTGGCCAGACCGCGGCTAAAACCTGGGTGCTGACAAGTGCTGAAAGCAGCGTAGAGAAAGGAAACTGGAAGATTTCCAGTGATGAGCTGAAAGTTAAAGATCAGACGTTCAGCATTGAGCAAAAAATCTTACACGGCGGCAAGCAGGAAGGCAGTAAAGTCATCATTATTAGCAGTAAAGATGGCCTGACGATTACCCTGAGCCCGACACGCGGCATGAACCTTCTGCACGTTGAAGGGTTTGGCACCCGACTGGGATGGAATTCACCCGTCAAAGAGGTCGTCAATCCTGCCTATATCAATCTTGAAAGCCGAAACGGTCTCGGCTGGCTGGATGGATTCAACGAGATGATGGTGCGCTGTGGCTACGAGTGGACAGGTCATCCGGTCACCGCAGATGGGCAAATTTACACCCTTCACGGCAGGGCCGGAAATACACCGGTATCGCAGGTGGAAGTTGAGGTGGCGGATACCGCCCCGCATGAGATCCGCGTTCGGGGTTTAATCAAAGAGAGCACGTTCAAAAAAGCGGATCTGCAAACCATGACCGAACTGCGCTACGTTCCAGGGACCAACCAGTTCAGCCTGCATGATGTTCTGACCAACCATGCCGATTACCCTCATGATTATCAAATCATCTATCACAGCAACTTCGGGACACCGATCCTCGAAGAAGGCGCACGTTTCCTTGCGCCAGCGGCGAGCGTGAGCCCATTCAATGACTACGCCAAAGCGGGCGTTAACGACTGGCAAACCTACGCCGGGCCGACAAAAGGCTTTGATGAGATGGTCTTTAATATTCAGCCGCTCGCCGACAACAACCATGAAACGCTCGCAGCAGTGGTCAATAAAGCCGGCGATAAAGGCGCGTCAATCCAGTTTGATACGCGCCAGCTGCCCGTGCTGACCTTATGGAAAAACACCGACACGCTGAAGCAGGGTTATGTCACGGGCATTGAACCGGGCACCAGCTATGCCTACCCCGTCACGATTGAACGCGAACAGAAGCGGGTCAAGCAGCTGCAGCCTGGCGCCAGCGCGCAGTTTGATCTGACCTATACCCTGCTCCACAGCCCGCAGCAGGTGAAAGAGGTTGAAAGCAGGATTGCGTCGATTCAGGGCGAGACAAAAACAGACATCGTTAACACGCCGCTGGCGAAGGAATAAATCTAAAGTGAAAAGTAAAAAGCCTCTTTGCAGAGGCTTTTTTGTTATTCGTCACCTTTCTTATGATTCAAACCATATTCACGTAGCTTATTTGCGATCGCGGTGTGCGACACGCCAAGGCGTTTTGCCAGCTTGCGGGTGCTGGGATAGCTGCGGTACAGCTGCGTCAGCACAGAGCGCTCGAAACGGCTGGTGATATCATCCAGCGACCCTTCCATCGCCTCTTCGCCTACGGATACCGTCCCGGCGTCGTAATCCGGCAACAGGATATCCTGCGGACGCAGCTCATACCCTTCAAGCTGGGTCAGCGCGCGATAAACGGCGTTTTTAAGCTGACGAATGTTGCCCGGCCAGCCGTAGCGCATGAGCACCGTGCCTAGGTCGGCTGAAAGCTTCGGACGCGGCACACCCTGCTCGTCGGCAAAGCGGGCGACGAACAGCTCCGTAAGCGGCATGATGTCCTGCGGGCAATCGCGCAGCGGCGGAATGTTCAGCGTCAGGACGTTAAGGCGGTAATAGAGATCCTCGCGGAAGATCCCCTTTTGCACCAGTTCCACCAGATTCTTCTGGGTGGCGCAAATGACGCGCACGTCCACATGCACTTCGTGATCCTCACCGACGCGGCGGAACGTGCCGTCATTCAGGAAACGCAGCAGCTTAGCCTGCATACGCGGCGACATTTCGCCGATCTCGTCCAGCAGCACGGAGCCACCGTTAGCCTGCTCGAAGAACCCTTTCTTGCCCTCCGGCGCGTGACCAAACAGCTCGCTTTCAACGGCATCTTCCGGTATCGAGGCGCAGTTGAGTGCCAGGTAAGGCTTGGCCGCACGCGGGCTCGCCAGATGCACGGCGTGAGCCAGCAGGTCTTTCCCGGTGCCGGTATCCCCGGTAATCAACAGCGGCGCGGTCAGGCTTGCGAGCTTACGCGCCTGACCAACCACATGACGCATTTTCGGGCTGACGGCAATAATCTGGCTGAATGCGCCAACGTCCTGACTGGAGAGGTTTTGCAGCTGACGACCCATGCGCAGCGTCGAGCGCAGCATGATCACCGCCCCGGTCAACACGCGGGTATTCCCTTCCCCTTTCAGATAGACCGGCGTGATCTCCATCAGGAAATTCTGCCCGTTAATCACCACATGCTCGCTGTGCGTGTTCTGCGGATTGCTGTCCAGCCAGCGCTGGAAGTTAAAACCGGGGATCAGCTGCGCGGCGTGATGATTGCTCAGCTTCTCCTGACTCTGTGCGAAAAGCTGGCAGCTCGCGTGGTTAACGCGTTCAACTTTGCTTTTCAAATCCAGGGAGAGGAACGGTTCAGGCATGGCTTCCAGCAGCGCGCTCAGCGCCAGGTGCTCACGCTCGGACGGCATCCAGGGAATGGTGCGCACATCCGTAACGCCAGCGATACGGCGGATTTCCGCCATCAGGCTACTGAAGGTATTAAATTCAATTTCGGCAAAATTGAGGTAAATTCGCCCGACAGGATCGATCTCAATGCCACGTAAATCAATGCTACGTAAAACAAGAAGATCGAGTAATTCGCGGGTCAGACCGAGACGGTCTTCACAGAAGACTTCAAGACGCATGGGAAATTCACCGTTTTAAGCCAATAACAGTAAAATGATATGTCAGAACACGGTGATCCGGAAGATGGCTGTCAACAAATATTGACAGCCAGCACGATTAGTGAACAAAACCTTATGGCGCAGGTTTTTTATTGAGCGTCTCTTTGAGCTGGCCGATCAGTTCACGTCTGAAATCTCCCAGACGGGGCTTATCGCCATCGATCCACGGCAACGGACGGCAGACTTCCATCGCTTTAATCCCCAGGCGTGCGGTTAATAATCCCGCACCGATGCCCTGAGCCGCACGGGCAGAGAGACGCGCCGCCAGATCCTGCGACATCCAGTCCATTCCCACTTCGCGCACCAGCTCACTCGCCCCGGCAAACGCGATATTGAGCAGGACCAGCTTAAACAGTCTGAGCCGACTGTAGTAACCCAGCCCTATACCGTAAAGGTTCGCGATACGGTTGATCAGGCGCAGGTTACGCCAGGCGATAAAGGCCATATCGACCAGCGCCAGCGGGCTGACGGCAATCATCAGGGTGGATTCCGCCGCAGACCGGCTGATTTCGCGCCGCGCCTGAGCATCCAGCACCGGCTGAACCATGTGGGAATAGAGCGTCACTACTTCCCGGTCATTCTGGGTCTCATGGATGGCGGCGTACCAGCGCTGAAGCGCCGGGTGCGACTGATCGATTCCGGCCTGACTCGCCAGCTTTTCACAGAACGCGCGACCTTTCCCGGTGCCGTGGCTGTGGAGCAGATCCCGCGCTTCATCACGCTCATGCGCGCGCTGGCGCAAACGCCAGAGCCGACGCCACTCGGTGGCAACCGACCCGACGCCCGCCCCCACAATCAGCGCGCCCGCGGCGCATCCGCCCAGCGCGACCCAGTCCTGAGTTTGCCAGGCATTCATCGTCCACTGCACGCCCTGAGCCACCACGCTTACGCCAAACAGCCCCAGACCGGCGGTAACCATCCTGCGCCACAGGCTGCGTTTTGGACGCAGCGCGGCGTCCACGACCGCCTCCGCCGGACCGTCCTCAACAGCGGGCTCGTCCTGCAGCGCCGGGGCAAAGTTATCGGCCTGGGTTCCGCTGAACGTCTGCGCCGTTTTGAACGCCTCCTGAGCGTCCTGCTCAAGCGTTCCGGTAAAGTCAATGCGCGGTTTTAACGGTTCCGTCATCGCAATTTATCTCCAATCAAAAACTCCAGCGCCGCATCCAGACGGATGTGCGGTAATGGCCTGTCGACGCTCATTGTCTGCGGGCGGAAGGCTTCAAACTGGAAGCCCTGATTCTGCCAGAAGGCCTGACCCGGCAGCCGCGCAGGCACTTCGCCCGGATACACGGTAAGCGGTTCACCGTCGCTGAGTCGGTTCCCGCGTAATGCCGGTATTTTCTCGCCGTTAAGGTCAATCAGCCCGCTTTGCGTTGCCTGCACCGACGCGAGCCCAAGGCAATCCATGCTGATCCCTTCGAAGGCGGCGTTTTGCCAGGCGTCCTGCACCAGCTGCTGCAGCAGCGACACCATATTGGCATGCTGATCGACCGTGACGTGATCGGCTTTTGTGGCCGCAAAGAGCAGTTTGTCGATCACCGGTGAGAAAAGACGGCGGAACAGCGTCCGCTGCCCGTAGTGAAAACTTTGCATCAGCTGCGTCAGGGCAAGGCGCATATCGTTGAATGCCTGTGGCCCGCTGTTGAGCGGCTGCAGACAATCCACCAGCACAATCTGACGGTCAAATCGTAAAAAGTGGTTCTTATAAAATCCCTTAACCACTTTTTCACAGTAGTAATGGTAACGCTCGCGCAGCATCCCGGCGTTAGTGTGCTTATCAGCCTGCGCCAGCGTCGACTCGCCAACCCCGTCCACATCTGGCCAGGGGAAAAACTGAAGCGCAGGCGCGCCTGCTAAATCACCCGGCAGAACAAAGCGCCCCGGCTGAATGAAGTGTAACCCTTCCTGTTTACACTGATGTAAATACGCCGTCCAGGCGTCGGCAATGGCCGCCAGACGGTTTTCATCTGCTGGGGCAAGCGGGTCCAGTCCTTCGCACAGCTGCCGCCATTTGGCTGACCACCCGGCGCGCTGCCCCTGCAGCAATCCCGTCATCTGGCGTGACCAGCTGAGGTAATCCTGCGCCAGCATTGGCAGGTCGAGCAGCCATTCGCCGGGGTAATCGACGATTTCAAGGTATAGCGTGGAGGTATCCTTGAAATGGCGCATCAGGGATTCATTCGAGCGGAAACGCAACGCAAGACGAATTTCACTGACCCCTCGCGTCGGCGTCGGCCACGCGGGCGGATCGCCATAAAGCTGCGCCAGCCCTTCGTCATAGGTAAAACGGGGAATACCAAAATCGCGCTGAGGGACGCGCTTAACGCCCAGCAAACGCTCTTCCCGCACCGCGCCAAGCAACGGCAGACGCGCCCCTGCGTGCAGGTTCAGGAGCTGGTTCACCATCGCGGTGATAAACGCCGTCTTACCGCTGCGGCTCAATCCTGTCACCGCCAGTCGCAGATGACGGTCAACGCCGCGGTTTACCAGTGAATTGATTTCGTTTTTAAGTCGCTTCATCGCCGTCCTTCGTTGCCTGGAAGCCTTGAATGCATGGCTTCAGAATACAATAAATGGGGGCAGATCGTTGATTATCAATTCTTATTTATTGCTATTGCCGTTTTTTCTCCAGTAAGATGAACGACATTGCTGTCAGTTCTGAGTGAGTAAGGTGTATGTCACCCACCATTTATGATATCGCACGGGTTGCGGGCGTATCGAAATCAACCGTTTCCCGCGTTCTGAATAAACAAACGAATATTTCTCCCGAAGCACGTGACAAAGTGCTGAAGGCGATTGATGAATTAAATTATCAGCCCAATAAACTGGCTCGCGCCCTGACCTCTTCAGGATTCGATGCCATTATGGTTATTTCGACCCGTTCAACCAAAACCACTGCCGGCAACCCTTTTTTCTCCGATGTCCTTCATGCCATTACGGCAAAAGCGGAAGAAGAAGGATTCGATGTTATTTTACAAACCTCAAAAAGCAGTGAAGACGATCTGCTGAAATGCGTGAGTAAAATAAAACAGAAGATGATCAAAGGGATCATCATGCTGAGTTCGCCCGCAAATGAATCCTTTTTCACCACGCTGGATGCGTATGGCGTACCGGTAGTGGTTATCGGTAAAGTGGAAGGTGAGTATCAGAATATTTACTCCGTCGACACGGATAATTTTCATGACAGCGCCACGCTGACGGAAACCTTTATTAAAAACGGACGCAAGAAAATTGCCTGTCTGCATGCGCCGCTTGATTATCACGTTTCGATCGATCGCCTGGCGGGTTATAAAGCCAGTCTGGAAAAGCACCATATTGCGATGAACCCGGACTGGATCATGGACGGCGGTTATACTCATGAGAGTGCGCTTAAAGCGGCTCTGGAATTGCTCTCATCACCCACGCCGCCTGATGCCGTATTTGCTACCGACAGCATGAAATTACTCGGCCTTTATCGCGCGGCGGATGAGTTGAATCTGATGATTCCGGAACAGGTGGTGATAGCCGGATACAGCGACCCGATGCTGTCTCTCATTTTAACGCCCGCACCTGGCGGCTTTGATATCCCCACCCGAAAACTGGGGGAAGAGAGCTGCGATCTTCTCTTCAGGCGTATCGCGGGCCATCCCGCCCCGCAAAAAGTGCTTGTCGATACGCATTTTTTACTGGCGGCCTCGCTGCGCTAAAACCAGGGGCTTGTAGCCCCTGGAAGCCCCTCGGTCAGAACGCGTAATTTACCCCAACGCCCGCATAGTGGAAGCGGTCGTTGTCACCCTCGTCATGGTTTTCCCATTCATAGGCGTATTCAAGCGTCATGGATAAACCGTTGTTGAAGTCATAGGCGTACTGCATACCCAGGCGGTTGAAATTATGCCCTTCACGCTCAGGATCGTCCTGCCAGTCCCAGTTCGACCAACGATCGAGCCCCAGTCGCGTATAAGGCGTTAAGGTCGTCTGGCCCAACGAAATAGGGAGATAGGCGCGAATTTCCTGGGTGGAGAACTCGCCGTTATTACGTGAACCGTCCATATTGAAACCGCGCTCTAAATAGTAATTTACTTTAGCGGCAAAGGTTTCGTTAATGGTCCAGGTAAAGCCCGTTTCGGTTTCGACACGGCTGTCTGAATAGCCGGTTTTTTCCAGATCGTTGGCAAACTGATACATGGCAAACCAGCCGCCAAAACGCCAGTCGTCGGTTAATTTTATATCCCAGTCAGGCTGAATTTTGTAGCGCTGCATATTTGCGCTGCCGTCTCTGGCGCCGTGTTCATCCTTAAAGTGATAACCATAATTACGGAAGCCGCCGGTCAGACCGAACGTAAAATCATCGGTTCCGATAAAGCGATAGCGTAATTCAAATTCCGGGCGATCAAAATAGGTGCCGCGGGTCATGCTGCTATAATCAACCGGCCCTTCCTGATACATTGCCAGCGAAATAGTCCAGGCATCCCAGGTTGCATTAAACCACACGGAAGGTTCATATAACCCGTCTTTATCCTCCCCCTGGCCTTCGACGTTTTCTATTTCATACATCGCGCCAATATTAAATTCCCACTGTTTAGCCGTTTCTGTTGCATGTGCACAGCTAACCCCTGCGCACAGCACGAGCGCAGCACTTTTTAGTAGAGTACTCATCAAATATTCCCTTTATAAGTAACAAACAAAAAAACCGGAAATGGGTATTTCCGGCGAACACCTTTCTTATCTAATAGCCGCTTCGGTTTCAGCGTCGAAGAAATGGCACTTATTCATATCGAACTGGATGCCGATATTATCCCCCGCGGCATAATCATTCGCGGCTCCCGCGCGAACAACCAGTTCATGGCCGCCAACGGTGGCGTAGAGCATGAACTCTGCACCGGTCAGTTCGGCCACGCTGACTTTTGCCGCGATGTTTTCACCGCTACTCTGCTGGGTGAGAATATCTTCCGGGCGGATCCCAAAGACCACGGCTTTACGCTGATACCCTGCGGCATGCAGTGACGCGAGTTTGTCTTCGGGGATCTCGAGACGCAGCGTTTCCGTGACGAAATAGCGGTCGTCGATGGCGCCACGAACAAAGTTCATGGCTGGCGAGCCAATGAACCCCGCAACAAACATGTTTGCCGGCTCGTTGTATACCTGCTTCGGTGCACCAACCTGCTGAATAATGCCGTCTTTTAAGATCACAATCCGGGTCGCCATCGTCATGGCTTCCGTCTGATCGTGGGTCACGTAAATCATCGTGGTATTGAGCTTCTGATGGAGCTTGCTGATTTCAGCCCGCATCTGCACGCGAAGCTTAGCATCGAGGTTGGAGAGCGGTTCATCCATCAGGAAGACGCCCGCTTCCCGAACTATCGCCCTGCCCAACGCCACGCGCTGACGCTGACCACCGGACAGCGCGCCGGGTTTACGCTTGAGGTACTCCCGTAAGCCGAGGATCTGTGCCGCCCAGTTAACGCGCTCTTCGATAACCGCCGGGGCGATTTTCTGCATCTTCAGGCCAAAGGCCATGTTGTCGTAGACCGTCATATGCGGGTAAAGCGCATAGTTCTGGAACACCATGGCGATGTCGCGTGACTTGGCGGGCACGTCGTTCATGCAAACGCCGTCGATGACCAGTTCGCCGGCGGAGATTTCCTCCAGCCCGGCAATCATGCGCAGCGTTGTCGATTTACCGCAGCCAGACGGACCGACAAAAACGATAAACTCCTTGTCCTCGATTTCGAGATTAAAATCCTTCACCACGTGGACCTGGTTATCGTAAATTTTCTGAATATGTTTCAGTGACAGTTGTGCCATTTTTAATTCCTTATCAATACGCCCGGGAGGCCCAGAAATCGGTCAGACATTTCCAGGTCAGTTCCTGCGTTGAATGAAGCTGTAATCCCGCATGGGTCAGGCCTGAGCCAATCCCGACCGACAGCATGCCCGCCGCGTTGATCGCCGCCACGCCTGCGGGCGCATCTTCGACCCCGATGGCTGCACCAGGGCGGACGTTCAGGCCAGCACACGCGGCGAGGAAGATCTCCGGATCCGGTTTTGAACAGACAATGCGGGAGGCATCAGCGCAAAAATCAAAGGCGTCATGAATACCCAGGGCATGCAGTATTCCAGGTGCATTGAGGGAAACGGAGGCGAGCCCAATTTTCACCTCTGCCGCCCGAATGTCCGCCAGCACCTCCCGGATACCCGGCAGCAGCGACGCCTCGGTCAATGACGACAGCGATGCGACGTAGAGCGCATTTTTCTTCCCCGCCAGCGCCAGGCACTGTTTATCGTCAAACGCCCCCTCTTTCCCACCGTGTCGCAGGATCCGCTGCAGGGATTCCATGCGGCTAATTCCCTTCAGCTCCTCGTTAAACACCTCATCGATAGTAATGCCGATCTCCTGCGCGACCGAACGCCAGGCGAGAAAGTGCAGATGTGCGGTATCGGTGATAACCCCATCAAGATCGAATACAACCGCTTCAGGCTTCATCGCTAGCCTCCGTGGTAGCGGTCCCATTAAAAGATGTAAGAAATTCCCTACGAGAGAATGCCTGCCGCTCCGATACGCAAACCTTTTTTCCCCACAGCGTTAACGTGACGGGCGCGGAGGTATCGAGGGTTAAAACGTCATTTTCAAACGTGAAGCGCAGGCGTGAGTTCTGCCAGCGCAGCGGGAAGGCAAGTTTTCGCCAGTGAGCGGGTAGCTTCGGCGCAAGGTGTAGCTCGCCCTCAACAATCTGCATGCCGGCAAACCCCTGAATGACGCCGGACCAGATGGCCCCCGTGGCCGCGGCATGAATGCCGTCATCGCTGCTGTGCGGATCGTCGCCCAGATCGATAGCCACGCCAGCGCGCCAGAAGGCGTAAGCCCCTTCCGTATCGCCACAGCGGGCGGCCACAATGCCGTGAATAGCCTTGCTCAGTGAAGAGTCATGGATCGTCCGCGGCTCGTAAAACGCCAGGTTGGCCGCGCACTGGGCTGGGGTAAATTTCTCCGGCAACAGGTAGTTAAGCATCACCACGTCAGCCTGTTTGAGGATTTGCATCTCGTTAACTTCCGCGCGAGAGTAATCCAGCAGGATGGTCTGCTTACCCGCTTTGGCTTTATAGCGGCTTAAATCGATGGCGGGTTTCGCCATGAACGAATCGTCCTGCGGGATCACTCCCCCGGCGTCGGCTTCCGGCAGCCACAAGCGGGCCAGGAAGGTGGTCGCCTTCTCCATGAAGCAGGCCTCTTCACGCTCAAACATCGACATAAACCGGCATGCGCTGGCCACGTTGTGCCAGGCCAGATAGTTGGTGTAGGCGTTGTTATTCACATGCTCGGTGTATTCGTCCGGCCCAATCACATCATGAATTTCCAGGTGCCCGTTGACCTCCGTGGCGCGGCCCATCCAGAACGTTGCCGTCTCCACCAGCAGGGTCAGCCCTTCATTACGCATAAACGCGTCATCGCGCGTGGCCTGCCAGTAGGCCACAACGGCCCAGGCAATGTCCGCCACAATGTGGTGTTCGGCCAGGGCGGAGGCCACTTTCTGCCGCATGCCCGTACGGATGTTGATAGCCGCAAACTCCGGCGTCTCCTCTTTGCCGCTCGCGGCACTCTCCCACGGGAACAGCGCGCCCGGCCAGCCGTTGCGGCGGGCTTTTTCCCGGGCCCCGGCCAGGTTCAGCCAGCGATAGCGCAGCAGACTGCGGGCCACCTGCGGACGAGTGAAAAGATGGAAAGGCAGCAGGAATATTTCGGTGTCCCAGAAGACATGGCCTTTATACCCCTCGCCGGTCAATCCCTTAGCGGCAATGCTGCTCCGCTCATCATGGGCTGGCGTCATGGTGGTTAGATGCCAGACGGCATAGTCCAGCGCCATCTGATCGTCAGGAGATGCAGAAGCCACTTCCACCCTGGCGTCACGCCAGACGTCTTCCCATGCGCAGGCTGAACTTTCCAGCAGCGAGGCATAACCCCTTGCCGCACAAACCTTGAGATCCGCCAGCGCGCCGCGCGCGAAAGATTCCTGCGACAGGGCTTTATCGCTGCGATGGACCACCCAGACAAACTTATCCAGCGTGACAGTGTCACCCTGCGGTATCGTCAGGGAATAGTGAGCAGAGAGCCGACGATTTTTAGCGGTAAAGCAGCTTTCGCTGTCGGCTGATAGCTGACAAAAGGCTGAGATGACAACATCAGCGGCCCGGTCCTGCGTTTCATACACACCCTGCATATAGTGCTGGTCGAACACCCTGACGGAAATTTCATCCAGATGTTGCCGGCCCGTATTGGTTTGTGTCGCATCAATGCCAGTTTTCATCACCACCTGCGAGGCATCATCCAGCGGGGTGATCGCAAGCTGCATGGCCACAAGCGGCAGCTGATCCAAAGAGACAAAACGACGACTCTCCAGGCGATAGCGCTTTCCGTTGGGCGAACGCCAGACGACGCGGCGATGCAGTTCGCCGTTGGCAAACGCCAGCTCGCGCTGCCACTCAAGAATGTCCCCGGCCAGAAGGGTGTAATTCACCCCGTCCAGCTCAACCTCGATACCGGTGATATCGGGCAAATTGATCAGCTCAGTGGTCTCGTTACGTCCCGCCTGATGATAGAGGCCCGCAAGATACATTCCTCGGGTTTGCTGGGTGTAATCTTCTTCATGCGCAGCGCGAATGCCCATGTAGCCGTTACCGCATGCCATAATGGATGCGTACTTATTCAGACTGTGCGGACAAAAGCCCGGATCGGTTAATACAGACACGCTCAGCATAATGTTACGCTTTCCCCTGTTTCTGCCGATTGATAAAGCGCCGCGACAAGCTGCTGAATCACCAGCCCCTGTTCAGCATCTGCAATCATTACGGGCTCTCCCTGCACGTGGCGAACAAAGGCCTCCATGCTGCGTAAATGGCGCTGGTCGTCAGCCTCTTCACGCTGAACCAGGGTTTGTAACGTCCCGGCGTCGTCCTGATAAACGTGGGCCGGGAAAAGCGTCGCCCCCGCCTTTTCACCGCAAAAGGCGACATTCATGATCGACTGCTCGCGGATATTCAGCGCGAACGAGGTGTCCAGACGCAAAATGCCGCCGTTGCAGAATTCGATAGTGCCAAACAGGGCATCTTCCACCGTAAACTGTGCGGGATCCCACGCGCCGAACTGGCCGCTGCTTTTTTGGGTTCCCAGCCTCTGGAAGCCGTGCGCCGTGACCCTTTTGACCGCCGGGAAACCCAGTACGTACATCGCGGCATCCAGCATGTGAATGCCAATGTCAATCAGTGGCCCACCGCCCTGCAGCGCTTTGTTAGTGAAGACGCCCCAGCCCGGCACGCCGCAGCGCCGCAGCGCCTGCGCCGAGGTGAAGTAGATTTCGCCCAGCGTTCCGTTCATCACGGCCTCGCGCAGCAGCTGCGTGTCGAGCGCGAAGCGGTGATGAAAATCATATGCCAGCACCTTCCCCGCCTTGCGTGCAGCCATCCGCATCTCATCGGCCTCTTGCGGCGTCATGGCGGGCGGTTTTTCGCACATCACATGACAGCCAGCCTCCAGCGACGCCATCACATGCTCAAAATGAAATCGGTTTGGCGAACAAACGCTCACCACGTCCGGCTTAACCGCCTCCAGCATGGCGCACGCGTCCTGCCACGCCGACGGTATGGCATGACGCTCCGCAAAAGCCTGTGCCTGTTCGAGGCGGCTGTCCATGACAGCCACCATCTGAACATCACTGCGCGTGGCGTAATACGAGGCATGCACTTTGTCCGCAACCTGCCCGGCGCCAATGATGGCGACGCGCAGTGGCGACGTTGTTGAAGCACTCATCACGCTCGTCATCCTTAGCATTCACGTAAATAAGTGAGGGAATCCCGATAAGCCTGAGCGGGATCTTCAGCACGTACGCGGCACTCGTAAACCACATAGCCCTGGTAATTATCCGCACGCAGCTGATCGAACAGGCTGGCAAAATCGAGGCTACCGCTTCCCGGCTGGTAACGGTGGTTATCAGCGATGTGCACGTGGCCCAGCAGATCGCGATGCTGATGCAGCGCCTCCGTCAGCGAATCTTCTTCAATGTTCATATGATAGAAATCACCGATGATCTGCACGTGCTTGAGGGCGTTCTCTTCGATATAGCGTCGTGCGTCAGCCAGGGTGTTGATCATGTGATCCTGATAGCGGTTCAGCGGCTCCAGATAGACGGTGGTTCCGGTGCGCGCTGCCACCTCATCCAACCGGCGCAGCGAAGCACTTACCGCTTTGCGGTCGCCTTCGAGGCTGCGTGGTGAAGTCATAGGCGGTAAACGGAAGGTGAACATGCCCCAGGCTGCAGGCACGATAATGCCCTTGCCGCCCACTTCGGCCAGCGCTTCCAGAATGCGTTCAATCTGGGCTAAGCCGTTCAGACGACGCTCTTCGATAAAGTCACCAATCCAGCCATCGTATCCGCCGCAGGCGGTCGTGACCGGCAGGCCGGTGGCCTTAATCGCCGCTTTCACCTCGGCGAGGTTTTCCACCAGCAGCTTGCCGTCAATTTCATAGCCATCAAAACCCATCGCTTTGATGTACTCGAATTTCTCCAGGATATTGCCCGGGAAAAAGGCCTGATTTTGTGTTGCGATTTTCATGAGTTGCTTTCCTTAGCTTAAAAAGTGACGCCCATTTTGATGCTCAGTTCCGGATGCTGATCCACATATTTCATGTAGCTTTCAGCGCTGCTGGTGAAGGTCACGACCGGGTCGATCAGATCTTCACAATTCAGATAACCGTTCATCAGCAGTTCCCAGCAGGTCTCTTCAATACGCTTGCGGCTCCAGCGCGGGTAGTCCGGGTTTGGCTCACTGCAGGCGCGGGAGAAGACAATCTTCGCGTTGTTGAAGTGCGCTTCACGCCCCAGATTGAAGCCTGCAGCGAACGGTTTAGCGAACGCAACGTAGGAAATGGTGCCGCCGTAGGCGAGGCCGCGTAGTGCGGACTGCAGCGCATCGGCAAAGCCGCTGGTCTCGATGATCACGTCTGCGCCCTGCTTTCCGGTCAGCTTTTTAATTTCCAGACCGACATCTGTGCCGATTGGGTTCAGGCAATGGTCTGCGCCATGACGGCGGGCAATGTCGCAACGGTGTTCGATAGGATCCACGCCGATGACGACTGACGCGCCGGCTTTTTTCGCCAGTTGGATCGCAATCTGCCCAATCGCGCCGAGGCCTACCACCACGACAAAGTCCCCGACCCGCACGTTGGCATCACGCACGCCGCTCATAGCAAACTGTGCCGGATCGTAGCAGACGGCATTCTTCCAGGAGGCACCCTGCGGCATTTTGCGCAGCTTGTAGTTGTTGACGGCATTCACGATGACCGTCTCCTGGAGCGGCCCGTAACAGCAGACGCGATCGCCCGTCTGGTATTCCGTGACGTCAGCGCCGCATTCGATAATGTCGCCGACAATCATATTACCCAGCTGGAACTTACCGAATTCGATCCCGCGGGCCGCCCCCTCTTCGCGCGGGGTAAACATCTGCCACTCCGTATTGAACTCTTCATCGATAAACGGACTTGCCGCGCGGAAATCCACCACTTCGGTACCGTGTTTCGGTGCGCCAAAGCAGGCACGAATTTTCACTTCATGTCCCGCAACCGGGCGATCTTCATACTCTACGAGCGCCGCCACGCGTGGCGCTGTCGCAACTAATTTTTTCATGATTGACTCCTTGTTAAAATTGGCCGCCTCAGCCCTTCACGCCACCGGCGGTCAAACCACTTTTAATAAAACGTTCAGACAGGGCGTACATGATGACCACCGGAAGTGCCGTCACCAGCGATGCCGCCATCATGCGACCCCAGATATAATCAGGTGTGCTAAAGAGCGTGTTCAGCCCGACCGGCAAGGTGAAGTTGCTGGCGCTGGACAGGAAAATGGACGCAAACAGATAGTCGTTCCACGCTACCATGAAGCAGTAGACAAACACCGATACGAGCCCGGATATCGCCAGCGGCACGGTAATACGGAAGATGATTTGCAGGCGGTTAAGGCCGTCCATCATTGCGGCTTCTTCTATTTCGTCCGGGATGGTGTCGAAGTAGCTGCGCAGCATGAACACCGCCGTCGGTAACGTCTGCGTCACCATGGTGATAATCAGCGCCAGCTCGGTGTCGTAGATCCCCAGCGCGGTGATGATTTTGAACAACGGCACCACCAGCAAGATGCCGGAGAACATGTAGACGGTGTAAAAACTCGCATTGATCGTCGTGCGGCCCTTAAAACGCAGCTTGGACAAGGCGTAAGCGCCCAGCGTACCGAGAAACACGGCAATCACCGATGAGGTCAGCGACACCACCATGCTGTTTCTGAAGTAATCCACAAACGGGAAGATCAGCGGGTTAAAGATGTCGATGTAATGCTGCAGCGTCCACGCCTGCGGCAGAATGGTCGGATGGAGCGAGATCGCCTCTTTGGCGCTCTTGAATGACGTCATCAGCATCACGAAGAACGGGAAAAGCGTGATGATCAGAAATACCGCCAGCCCCAGATAAAAACCAATACGGCTCAGTACGCGTTTATTTGTTGCCATTGAGGTTCACCCTTTTTCTGGTCAGCAGAATCACAGCGAAGATAATCACGAACAGCACCACAGAGATCGCCGCTGCTTTGCCCAAATCGTTGAAAGCGAATGCGGTTTTGTAGAGATAGACGCCCAAAATATCGACCTTCGTGGTCAGCAGGTAGACGTCAGCAAACATGTAGAACATCCAGATGGTGCGAAGCGTGACCACCGTGGCCAGCACCGGCATAATCGCGGGCAGCGTGACGATACGAAAACGCTGCCAGGCATTTGCGCCGTCCATTTCCGCCGCTTCATACAGGGATTTATCAATGGTCTGTAAAATCGCCAGGAATGAGATAAATGCGTACGGGAAGTAACGCCAGATAGCGAACAGCACCACCAGTACGAAGCTGCTGTTCGGGTTGTCAAACCACAGCGGCGCCTGGTCATACAGGTGCAACAGGTCTACACCCAGATAGTTCACGATGCCGTAGCCGTTGTTGAACATGTATTTCCAGGCAAACACCAGCGAAATAGACGGCGTGACGTAGGATAAAATCACCAGTGAACGTGCCGTCTTGCGCAGGCGAAACTCACGATTAAAGAAGATGGCGACGGCAAGACCCAGCACCGTGCTACCAATTACGACCAGCGCCGTGTACCAGAAAGTCATCCACAGCGAGTGCCAGAAAGCAGCATCGCTGAGAATGCGAATGTAATTGTCCAGTCCGACAAACACGGCGCTAATGCGCGGATTGAGCGGCAAGCGTAAAAAACTGATTTCAATATTGGAAATCATTGGCCAGGCCACCAGGCCCCCCAGCAGAATCAGGCTGGGGGCCAACAGCAGCATGGCGAAAGGCATATCTGAACGACCAGAAAACAACGTCTTCATAATTTCCTTCCGCAGAGCGCTCCTATCGTTGTGTAATGAGATCAGTCAGTCGCTTCTGGCTGCTGCTTAACGTTGTGTTAAGGTCCTTCTGCCCCACCGTGACGTTATGCACCATGGAACTGATAATGCCGGAGCCCGTCACGTCGCCCATGCGGGTGAAGTTTTTATCCCCCACGGCGCCAAACACCTGCACGTTCGGGAACTGCGCAATCAGCTCATAAGGCAACTGCCCAAACGCTTTAATCACATCGTTGTTTTTCCAGGTCTCCGTGCCCACCACCAGTTTGTTTACCGGCAGCGCCGCGCCCGGCGACATCATGACCCAGTCCGTCGCGTTTTGAGCCTGTTCCATCCAGGTAACAAACTTCTCGGCCGCTTTGGTCTCCGCTTCGGTTTGTCCGGTGGTGATCGTGAGCGAGGTGATCATGCCGTACACCGCCGATGACGTTTCAGTCGGGACAACGAAGCCCAGATTAGAAGGGTTTCCGTCCTTGTAGACGGCAGGCAGGATGTAGGTGGAGTAAACCGCCATCGGCGCAGAACCGTTCATGAAGGCGTCTTTGATCTCCATGACATCGTTCGAACCCGGCATGGTGGTCGCAGCCAGCGCTTTATAAAACGCCAGCGCTTTTGCCATTTCCGGGGTATCGATATCGACATTGCCTTTTGCATCAAACACGTTCGCGCCACCGGAAAGGGCAAACTGAGAGAATGACTGCTCGGTCATCACGCTTTCCGCCGTCGGCAGCGCGATGCCGTAATGCTTTTTAGCCGGGTCGTTCAGGCGCTGGCTGGCTTGCAGAAGCTGTTCCCAGTTATGCGGCTCCTCAATGCCCGCCGCGGCCAGCACATCTTTGTGATACCAGACGCCGGAAAGCCAGGCGCTGACCGGCACGCCCGTCCAGGCTGCGCCATCTTCCGTACGGACTACGCGTAAGATTCCGTCATAGAAGGTGTTTTCCCCCACCGCCTTAACGGCCTCAGCGATAGCGTCACGATCCAGAAGCTGTTCTTTATCCATCACTTTTGCGTAGTCATGGCTGACCTCAATCACTTCAGGCAGCGCGCCGGTTCTTGCCAGCGTAATCACCTTGGTGTTGTAGGCATCCTCTTCCACCGGTACCTGTTTTACCGTAATGTCAGGGTTCTCTTTCTCGAATTTTTCGATCAGTTTCGTAATAACGGCCTGACGCTCCTGCTCTACCGACGAGTGCATAAACTCAATGGTGACAGAGGACGCTTTGTCATCCTTACAGCCTGATAACAGGGCGCACGAAACCAGTGCTGATATCAGCACAATTCTGGGTGTTTTCATGTTTAAGGTCCTTTTTAGTTTTCTTTAATCCACAAAACCTGCCATGGATTTAGGGTCAGAGTCGTATCGGTAATATCTTCTCCGCTAATCAATTCCCTTCCGGCGTGAATATCAGACTCAACCGTTTGAGGAGCATCACTGAAATTAAATAGCGCTGTTATTTTTTCACCACAATCCGCCACGCGAACAATTTTTAAAACATGCTCACCTGACGTGCTAAAATAAGCCTGACTGTCCGGGTGGAATGCTTTTTCCGCACGACGAAGTATGATTAACTGGCTTAACGCACAATAGACCTGATAACGCAGACTGCTTTTATCTTCAAGCGCGCTATCAATTTGTCCTGCGGTATATTTTTCGCGATTTATCGCACGGTTATATCCCAGACGCTCTACGCCGTCATAATCATTACGGGAGCCGAGAATACTCTGGATATAAATCGCAGGCACACCGGGGAAGCTTAAAAGGACGGCATGGGCCAGAATAAACCGGGCTATGCGATCGCTATCATGACTTTCTCGCGTACTTAATGCATCCAGATAGGTCACATTAATTTCATAAGGGCTTCGTGTGCCATCCGGGTTATTTTTCCAGTTAACTAACGCGCCTTCAGACTGAAGCTTCTCTACAAGCGAGAGGATCTCCGACTCAGGTAATAT
Organism: Enterobacter sp. TCD1-1; assembly: GCF_020567405.1. Lineage (NCBI taxonomy): Bacteria > Pseudomonadati > Pseudomonadota > Gammaproteobacteria > Enterobacterales > Enterobacteriaceae > Enterobacter > Enterobacter sp. TCD1-1. The sequence goes on from NZ_JAJCXF010000001.1 coordinate 1,713,753, forward strand.
TCCGCGTAATGGGTTAAGACCAATGCCATCATGCGAGGCCAGGAAGTTGAACCAGGTCGTTTTTGTGGAAGGCAACGCCAGCGACGCCGCCCACTGGCTCAGCGTGCGCACATCCTGACAATGCACCGCATGCAGCACCAGCGGGGGCAACGAGAACTGATAAACCATCTGCGCTTCATTTTCGCCGTCACCGAAGTAAGAGACGTTATCTTTATGCGGAACGTTCGTCTCGGTGATTATCACCGTGCCGGGGGCAACCGCCTCGGTAATGGCGCGGAAAAGCTGGATGAGCTGGTGGGTTTGCTCAAGGTGAATGCAGCTCGTTCCCGGTATTTTCCACATGAACCCAACGGCATCCAGTCGAATATATCGCGCCCCTTCAATAAGGTAATGCAGCAGCACGTCGACCATCGCAATCAGCACCTGCGGAGAGGCGAAGTTGAGATCAACCTGGTCCTCACTGAAGGTGGTCCACAAATGTCGCACGCTACCATCATGCAGCGCGAAAGGCGTAAGAAGCGGTAAGGCACGCGGACGCGTCACCGCGGATAAATCTGTTTCAGGATCGACAGAAATAAAGAAATCATCATACCCTGGCATTTGCTTCAGGTAATTAGCAAACCAGGCACTTTTGGCCGACATATGATTGCAGACGAAATCAAACATCAGGCTGGCTGACTGTTTTAATTCAGCAACATCTCGCCATGTTCCGGTTTCAGGCGCAACTTCATGATAATCAATGACAGAAAAGCCGTCGTCCGAGGACCACGGATAAAAAGGCAAAAGATGGACATGAGAAAAAGAACGCGAAAGCCATTTGTTATAAAAACGTGTAAAAACAGGGAGTGCTTTCTCCCCTTTCGCTGAAAACTGGTCGGCGTAGGTTATCAGAACGACATCTTTTTCATCCCAGCCCATTTTACGCTTTTCTGTAATAACAGAGGCGGCCTTTTCAATATTTTCCAGCAGCACATGAAGATGTGCTTCAGAAAACGTTTTTCCATAAACAAGATCAATGAGTGCTTTGATTTTTTCGTTCACTTTATTTTCCATGGTAGCGGTCCCACGGAGTGGCAATCTACTCCCATGAAAAATATCTGTCAACGGACCGGGCAGGAGAAAAACACGATTGCAAAGCAGCTCAGCACAATATTGTGAGCTGCCGCAAAGAAAGCAGGGTTAACGAGGAAGTGCGGTTAATCATCGCCAGCCCCTCTCCTGGAAGAGTAAGGGCTAACGCGTGAGGGAATTACTGGGACAAGTAGCGGCGCGACAGCCGTTTTGCCACTTTTTGCAACAGCGGTTCGAGCGCCACGGCCAGAACCATTCTGACCGGCTTGCGGGCAACGGATTTTATCGCCCACCCCGCCACGCCTGCCGGGCCGAAACGTAACGCGGTCAGCAGGACCAGTTTACCTGCGATTTTGAGGCCGGGTTTAACCTTCTGACCGGCCTGTTGCCAGTGTTGTTTCATCTCTTCTCTCTCTTAAAGCTGACGAAAACGACTTCTCAGCGTAAAAGTATCCGACGTGACATAGCGTTCCATTTCCCGTAACCGCTTCTCCCCGGCAGCGAGTTGTTCATCAACAGCATTAAGGAGATCGCTGCTGGTGGGGGCGCCTTCCGCCGCCAGTTCTCCTTCCGGCATCGGGTCAAGAACAAACGACAGCACGATGTACGCGACCAGGGTAATAAATGCCAGACCAAAGAAGATCGACAGCACCGTCACCACGCGCACCAGCTTAACCGGGACGTCAAGATAATGAGCCAGCCCGGCACAGACGCCGCGTACCATGCCCTGCTGTGGAATTCGCCACAGCTTTTTGTTCAGATTCAGTCCAGACATTAACGGTCCCTCCAGTTTGGATGTTCAGCATCCAGGATGGCTTCCAGCGCCTGAATGCGTTCACGCATTTTGTTCGCCTCATCGGAGAGCTGTACCAGACGCTGTTGTTCACTCTGGGAGAGTTCGCCCCGTGAGGAACGGTTGCTGTAGTGCAGCCATAGCCAAATCGGCAAAACGAACAGCACGAAAATAGTCAGGGGAATAGCCAGAAAAAGCGCGCTCATGTGTACTCCTTGTCTTACGATGCGGCACGTTCAGGTGCCGCACGAATTATTATTGGTTATCTTGCTTCATTTTGGCTTTCAGTGCCGCCAGTTGCTCGCTGATTTCATCATCGGCCTTGAGGTCAGCAAACTGCTGATCCAGCGACTTCTGCTTACCGATACCGTGACTTTCGGCTTCCGCTTCCATCTGGTCGATACGACGCTCAAACGACTCAAAACGGGCCATCGCTTCATCCAGCTTACCGCTGTCGAGCTGGCGACGTACGTCGCGGGAAGAGCTTGCCGCCTGGTGACGCAGGGTCAGCGCCTGCTGACGCGCGCGGGTTTCGCTCAGTTTGTTTTCCAGCTCGCCAATCTCTTTCTTCATGCGGGTGAGCGTGTCATCCACCAGCGTCACTTCATGCTCGAGCGTCGCGACCATGTCTGCCAGCTTCTGTTTTTCGATCAGCGCCGCACGGGCCAGATCCTCTTTGTCTTTGCGCAGCGCGAGCTCTGCTTTTTCCTGCCATTCGTTCAGCTGAGCGGTGGCCTGTTCAATACGACGCGTAAGCTGTTTTTTCTCCGCCAGCGCGCGGGCGGAGGTAGAGCGGACTTCAACCAGCGTGTCTTCCATTTCCTGAATCATCAGACGCACCAGCTTCTGCGGATCTTCCGCTTTCTCCAGCAGTGAGTTGATGTTGGCGTTCACGATGTCGGCAAAACGAGAAAAAATACCCATAATTGACTCCTCATAGTTCTGTTATCGGGCGATGCCCTGCTGCACAGATAATACAAATCTCATGCCAACTTTTTATCTTATTGATTTAACAGGCCATGGTTGATTTTCATGCAGTGAAGAACTATTCTTGCCTGGTGAATATCGCTAAGGAGTGGTTAATTTCATCATGCCTGGATACAAAGACAATTTACTCGGCGAAGCAAACAGTTTTCTGGAAGTGCTGGAACAGGTTTCTCGCCTGGCGCCGCTCAATAAACCGGTGCTGATTATCGGCGAGCGCGGTACGGGTAAGGAACTCATCGCCAACCGTCTCCACTACTTATCCGGGCGCTGGGACGGCCCCTTCATTTCCCTTAACTGCGCGGCGCTGAATGAAAACCTGCTCGACACCGAGCTCTTCGGCCATGAAGCGGGTGCGTTTACCGGTGCCCAGAAACGCCATCCCGGACGCTTTGAGCGCGCCGACGGCGGTACGCTGTTTCTTGATGAACTGGCCACCGCGCCCATGCTGGTGCAGGAGAAACTGCTGCGCGTGATTGAATACGGCGAGCTGGAGCGCGTCGGCGGTAGCCAGCCGCTGCAGGTGAACGTGCGCCTGGTGTGTGCCACTAACGCCAACCTGCCGGAGAGGGTGGCACAGGAGAAATTCCGTGCCGACCTGCTCGACCGCCTGGCCTTTGACGTCGTGCAGCTTCCTCCGCTGCGCGAGCGAAGAAGCGACATTATGCTGCTGGCAGACCAGTTTGCGATTCAGATGTGCCGCGAGCTCGGACTGCCGCTGTTCCCCGGCTTCAGCGATTATGCACGGGAGACGCTGCTCTCGTACCACTGGCCGGGCAATATCCGCGAGCTGAAAAACGTCGTGGAGCGTTCTGTCTATCGCCACGGCAGCAGCGAGACGGAGCTGGACAACATCATTATCGATCCTTTTCAGCGCAGCGCCCCGCCCTTGCCCGCACCAGCATCTCCAGGCGACGCCCCTGCTCTTCCCCTTGATCTGCGCCAGTTCCAGCACGACCAGGAGAAACAGCTGCTGGAGCAAAGCCTGAAGATGGCGAAATACAACCAGAAACGGGCGGCTGAACTGCTGGGTTTGACCTACCATCAGTTAAGGGCATTGCTCAAAAAGCATCAAATGCGATGACAGTGTCTATCACTTTAAAATTCACTTATTTTATGAAAAAAAAGCAATAGATGAATCAAGAAGAATAAGGATATTATTAAGATGGCTATTTTAGATTTTTTGATTTCTCTCGCATTCTGCTTAGGCGGTATTTTCTACATCTGGCATACAAGTAAAGCTCTGAGGACAGGAGTTTTTATTGGCTGGCTCAACGGAACCTATGAGAAGTATTATGTTTATTGCTCTAAACACCCCTGGAAATTCTATTTTAACCTTTTAACCATGGCGAGCGGTGGTTCGTTACTTTTAGCTGTCGGCATCATTTCACTTGATCAAAAAAACTTTATTTTCAAGACACTAAGCTCACTATTCCAGTGATGCGCTTGCTTCTGGGCACTCTTATTATTCATTATGTAGCTATCTCAGGATACTCTTTTGAATTAGTGAATTGCCTCATGGCTTATTATTTTACCGCCGTGAGCATTGACTTTTTTGACCACACGAATAGAGTCTGTGTAGAAAAAAGACGAAGCGTCATCCCACTGGCAGAATTCAATTTCACGCTTTAAGAATTCGTCATAATAGACAACCCCAGCCTTGCAACGGCAATGTTTTCCGCATGAAGGTCCTGGGTAGTTCATCCTGAAAGGGTAAGTTCCGCTAACTGTTTGCGTTGCACTTGAAACGATGATTGCTTCAGTGCTTTCCCAGAGTGTGAAAGATACGACACCCACTACAAACACAAAACAAGCCAGGAAAAACTTAACGCGCTCCAGTTTACCCTCTTTGCTTTTGACGCGTGACGAAACGCGCCATGATGCAAAGGCACCTATAGCGACTGAAATCAAGATAATTGGCCAATACACAGAACCTGGTTCTATCAAGTACGCATCGCTTGTATAGATGTCAAGCCGACACATCCCGTAAAACCATAATCCCAGGCAAAAGTATGCAAACACTTCGCGTTTGGCGGGTAGTCTGAATGCCATAATTTGTTTTACTTTAGTAAAAAATCATAATATATCAGACACATATTAGAATTAAAATGATATCGCACCTGGAATGTACCCTGCATTCCTGTCATTTTACCCAGCGAAGACGTAACTATACCGACCGACTTTGCGAAACCCTGTCTGCCGGGTTAAATCCTTCGTTTATAGCGAGTCAGATGCGCCACGAAAATGCTAAGATAGTCCATGAGGTATATTCAAAGTGGATTGCAGGTATGAACGTGCATCTGGTTGTGACGCTGAGTGACCGACTGCAAATGTTACTGCCCCCATGATGCCCTCAGGCTTAAACGACACTGGATAATGTCGTTTAAAATTAGTAGGATAGCCACTTCATATATAATACCTTAAAAATTATGCGTCTGTTTTTATCGTCCTTTTTTGCACTTGGTCTGTTTAGCAGCCAGGCCTTTGCCGCGCCCGGGCAAACGCCGCAGCCTGACATTCGTGACAGCGGCTTCGTCTATTGCGTAAGCGGCCAGGTGGATACCTTCAACCCGCAAAAAGCGGGTAGCGGCCTGATTGTGGATACCCTTGCCGCGCAGCTTTACGATCGTCTGCTTGATGTTGACCCGTACACCTACCGTCTCGTGCCCGAGCTTGCAGAAAGCTGGGAAGTGCTGGATAACGGCGCAACCTACCGTTTTCACCTGCGCGATGATGTCGCGTTTCAGCGTACGCCGTGGTTTACCCCCTCGCGCAAGCTGAACGCGGATGACGTGGTCTTCACCTTCCAGCGTATCTTCAACCGCAACCATCCGTGGCATAACGTTAACGGCAGCAATTTCCCCTATTTCGACAGTCTGCAGTTTGCCGACACCGTGAAAAGCGTACGTAAGCTCGACAACCGCACGGTTGAATTCACGCTGACGCGCCCGGATGCCTCCTTCCTCTGGCACCTGGCAACGCACTATGCATCCGTCATGTCAGCCGAATACGCGGCTCAGCTGACGAAAAAAGATCGTCAGGAACTGCTCGATCGCCAGCCGGTTGGCACCGGTCCGTTCCAGCTGGCCGAATATCGCGCCGGTCAATATATTCGTCTGCAGCGCCATGAACACTTCTGGCGCGGTACGCCGCTGATGCCGCAGGTGGTGGTCGATCTCGGCTCTGGCGGAACGGGGCGGCTCTCGAAACTGCTCACCGGGGAATGTGACGTGCTTGCCTGGCCCGCAGCCAGCCAGCTCACGATTTTGCGCGACGATCCGCGTCTGCGCCTGACGTTACGCCCCGGTATGAATATCGCTTATCTGGCCTTTAACACGGATAAGCCGCCGTTGAATAACCCTGCCGTTCGTCACGCTCTGGCGCTGGCCATTAACAACCAGCGCCTGATGCAGTCGATCTACTACGGCACGGCGGAAACCGCCGCCTCAATTTTACCGCGCGCCTCGTGGGCCTACGACGGTGAGGCTAAAATTACGGAATACAATCCGGCAAAAGCGCGTGAACAGTTGAAGGCGCTGGGGGCGGAAAACCTGACGCTGCAACTTTGGGTGCCCACCAGTTCCCAGGCGTGGAACCCCAGCCCGCTCAAGACCGCCGAACTGCTGCAGGCAGATATGGCGCAGGTAGGCGTTAAAGTGATCATCGTACCGGTAGAGGGCCGTTTCCAGGAGGCGCGCCTGATGGATATGAATCATGATTTAACCCTCACCGGCTGGGCCACCGACAGCAACGACCCGGACAGCTTCTTCCGGCCGCTGCTGAGCTGTGCGGCGATAAACTCGCAGACCAACTACGCCCACTGGTGTAACCGGGAGTTTGACGCCGTGCTGCAAAAAGCGCTGGCTTCCCAACAGCTGGCCTCGCGCATCGACGCCTATGATGAAGCGCAGAAGATCCTTGCTCAGGAACTGCCGGTGCTGCCGCTGGCTTCTTCCCTGCGCCTTCAGGCGTATCGCTATGATATTAAAGGCCTGGTCCTGAGCCCGTTTGGCAACGCCTCGTTCGCTGGCGTGTCGCGTGAAAAAGAACAAGAGGTGAAAAAACCATGATTATTTTTACCTTGCGTCGGCTCCTTTTGCTGCTGGTGACGCTCTTTTTCCTGAACTTTGTCGGCTTTAGCCTGAGCTATTTCACGCCCCACGCCCCGCTCCAGGGATCGTCGCTGTGGGATGCCTGGCTCTTCTGGTTTAACGGGCTGCTGCACTGGGATTTCGGCGTATCCAGCATTAACGGGCAGCTTATTTCCGATCAGTTGAAAGAGGTTTTCCCGGCCACGATGGAACTGTGCATTCTGGCCTTCGGTTTTGCCCTGATGGTCGGGATCCCCGTGGGCATGCTGGCCGGGATATATCGCAACAAATGGCAGGATAAGTTTATCAGCGCCCTCGCCCTGCTCGGCTTCTCCATCCCTGTCTTCTGGCTGGCGCTACTGCTGACGCTTTTCTTCTCGCTGACGATGGGCTGGCTACCGGTTTCTGGCCGTTTTGACCTGCTCTACACGGTTAAATCGGTGACGGGCTTTGCCATCATCGATGCGTGGCTGTCTGATTCGGTGTGGCGTCACGAGATGATCGTCAGCGCCCTGCGCCATATGGTATTGCCGGTGCTGACGCTGGCGGTTGCGCCAACAACCGAAGTGATCCGCCTGATGCGCCTGAGCACCATCGAGGTGTTTGACCAGAACTATGTCAAAGCCGCCGCCACGCGCGGACTGTCGCGCCTGACCATCCTGCGCCGCAACGTCCTGCATAACGCGCTGCCGCCGGTTATTCCGCGTCTGGGATTACAGTTTTCCACCATGCTCACGCTGGCCATGATCACCGAGATGGTCTTTAGCTGGCCTGGCCTGGGGCGGTGGCTGATTAACGCTATCCGCCAGCAGGACTACGCCGCGATTTCCGCAGGCGTGATGGTGATTGGTTCGCTGGTGATTATTGTCAACGTGTTGTCCGATATTTTGGGTGCCATGGCCAACCCATTGAAGCATAAGGAATGGTATGCCTTACGATAGCGTATACAGTGAAAAGCGCACGCCCGGTGTGCTGCGTACCGTGTTGCGTAAATTCTATGGCGATACCACGGCAATGATCGGCCTTTATGGCTGTGCCGGTCTGGTGTTGCTGTGCGTCTTTGGCTCCTGGTTTGCGCCGTATGGCATTGACCAGCAGTTCCTTGGCTATCAGCTGCTGCCGCCGTCCTGGTCCCGCTACGGGGAAGTCTCCTTCTTCCTGGGAACGGACGACCTCGGACGTGACGTGTTGAGCCGCCTGCTGAGCGGTGCGGCCCCGACGGTGGGCGGCGCGTTTGTGGTGACGCTCGCGGCCACGATCTGCGGGCTGGCGCTGGGTATTTTTGCGGGATCCACGCATGGCCTCCGCTCGGCGGTGCTTAACCACATTCTGGATACGCTGCTGTCGATTCCGTCTCTGCTGCTGGCGATCATTGTGGTTGCCTTTGCCGGTCCGCACCTGTCGCATGCCATGTTCGCCGTCTGGCTGGCTATCCTGCCCCGCATCGTGCGCTCGGTTTACAGCATGGTGCATGACGAGCTGGAAAAAGAGTATGTCGTCGCTGCGCGTCTGGACGGCGCGACCACCTTCAACATCCTGTGGTTTGCCGTGCTGCCTAACATCGCGTCCGGGCTGGTCACCGAGATCACCCGCGCCCTGTCGATGGCGATTCTGGACATCGCGGCGCTCGGCTTCCTCGACCTCGGCGCGCAGCTGCCATCGCCTGAATGGGGTGCGATGCTTGGTGATGCGCTGGAGTTAATTTACGTGGCGCCGTGGACGGTTATGCTGCCGGGTGCGGCCATTATGGTGAGCGTGCTGCTGATCAACCTGCTGGGCGACGGTATTCGCCGTGCAATTAACGCGGGGGTGCAATAATGCCGCTTCTTGATATTCGCAACCTCACCATTGAATTCAAAACCGGTGAAGGCTGGGTTAAAGCCGTCGATCGCATCAGTATCACCCTCGCGGAAGGTGAAATCCGCGGGCTGGTGGGGGAATCCGGCTCAGGCAAAAGCCTGATCGCCAAAGCCATCTGCGGCGTGGCGAAAGATAACTGGCGCGTGACCGCCGACCGTATGCGGTTTGATGACATCGACCTGCTGCGCCTCTCTCCCCGCGAGCGGCGTAAGCTGGTCGGGCATAACGTCTCGATGATTTTCCAGGAGCCGCAGTCCTGTCTCGACCCGTCCGAACGCGTGGGCAAACAGTTGATGCAGAACATCCCCGGCTGGACCTATAAAGGCCGCTGGTGGCAGCGCATTGGCTGGCGCAAGCGTCGTGCCATTGAGCTTTTACACCGCGTCGGGATCAAAGATCACAAAGATGCGATGCGCAGCTTCCCGTACGAGTTGACCGACGGTGAATGTCAGAAAGTGATGATTGCCATCGCGCTGGCTAATCAGCCGCGTTTGCTGATTGCTGATGAACCGACGAACGCGATGGAACCCACCACGCAGGCGCAAATCTTCCGCCTGCTGTCGCGTCTCAACCAGAACAACAACACCACCATTTTGCTGATCAGCCATGACCTGCAAATGCTCAGCAAATGGGCGGATAAAATTGACGTGATGTACTGCGGACAAACGGTCGAAACCGCGCCGAGTGAAGACCTGATCACCGCGCCGCATCATCCGTATACGCAGGCGCTTATCCGCGCGATTCCGGATTTTGGCAGCGCCATGCCGCATAAGAGCCGCCTGAATACCCTGCCCGGGGCGATTCCGCTGCTGGAATCGTTGCCGATAGGCTGTCGTCTGGGGCCGCGTTGCCCGTATGCTCAGCGTAAATGTATCGAGACGCCACGCCTGACCGGGGCCAAAAATCATCTTTACGCCTGTCATTTCCCGCTGAACATGGAGAGAGAATGAAATGGTCGAAACCTTGCTGGAAGTCCGCAACCTGAGTAAGACCTTTCGCTACCGCACGGGGCTGTTTCATCGTCAAACTGTCGACGCGGTAAAACCGCTCAGCTTTACCCTGCGTGAAAAACAGACCCTGGCGATCATCGGCGAGAACGGTTCCGGGAAATCAACCCTGGCGAAAATGCTTGCTGGCATGGTTGAACCCACGGCTGGCGAAGTATTGATTGACGATCACCCTTTGACGTTCGGGGATTACTCTTTCCGCAGTCAGCGCATCCGCATGATCTTCCAGGATCCATCGACCTCACTCAATCCTCGCCAGCGCATTTCGCAGATCCTCGATTTTCCGCTGCGTCTGAACACTGACCTGGAGCCCGAGGCGCGCCGCAAGCGTATCTTCGAAACCCTGCGCATGGTTGGGCTATTACCGGACCACGAAAGCTACTACCCACACATGCTGGCCCCCGGCCAGAAACAGCGTCTGGGTCTGGCGCGTGCGTTGATTTTGCGCCCGAAAGTGATCATTGCTGACGAAGCGCTTGCCTCGCTGGATATGTCGATGCGTTCGCAGCTGATTAACCTGATGCTTGAGCTGCAGGAAAAACAGGGCATCTCGTATATCTACGTCACCCAGCATCTGGGGATGATGAAACACATCAGCGATCAGGTGATGGTTATGCACCAGGGTGAAGTGGTCGAGCGCGGCAGCACGGCGGACGTGATGGCCTCGCCGCTTCACGAGCTGACAAAACGGCTGATAGCCGGTCATTTTGGTGAAGCACTGACAGCCGATGCGTGGCGCAAAGACCGGTAAACAAACGTTGCAACGCTTAATAAGGATTAAATAGCCTTAATACGCTGTTTAATCCTTAACTTTTTCATCTCCATTGCTGCTCCATACTCTCAGCAAAATACATCAACAGTTCTTCTCCAGAATATCCGGACATTACGGAGGAGAAGAAATGAACAACGCCACTTACATTCTCAAATATACCGAGTATCTCATCAGAAAATGTCGTTCATTTTTAATGACAGACCTGTACTTTCATACTGTGAGGCTCAAGAAAACATCGGGGCAGCATCCTGATATTAAATCCCCCACGACGTTGAGTGAAAAAATATGTCATCGTCTGGTTTATGACCATAATAACGTCTATACCCTGCTTGCCGATAAACTCGCCGTTCGGGAATACGTAATCTCCAGAACAAAGCGAGTCAAAACGGTGCCATTACTTGGCGTGTACAGTAAGGTGTCCCAGATTGATTTTTCGACGCTCCCTGAAAAATTCGTCCTTAAGTGCAACCATGACAGTGGCAGCACAATAATATGTACGAACAAAGCGCAATTTAACGTCAGGGAAGCGTGTAAAAAACTCAGTCTCGCGTTAAAGAAAAATATGTACTACACCACGCGCGAATGGCAATACAAAAACATTACGCCAAAAATACTTTGCGAACCGTTTGTCGATCTCTTCGATGATGCAGACAGGAACACAGCGCCCGAAATGCTGAGGATCCATTGCTTTCATGGCGTTGCCCACTATGTTGAAGCGGATTTTACGGATGACAACGGCAAAGGTTTCATCAACGTTTACGGCAGGTACTGGAACTTACAACCCTTTCAGATGGAATATCCGAATACACCGTTGGCGCCAGGCGAACCGGCTTTGTTCCGACAAGCGTTGCTGGCATCCCAGGAGCTGGCGGATGGCATTGACTACTGCCGCGTTGACCTCATGCTAAAAAAAGATGAAATCTATTTCAGTGAAATAACCTTAAGCCCGAGACGCGGTAAACTGTCGATTACACCGCAGGAATGGGATGCTAAGCTAGGAAAAATATGGCATTTACCGCCGGCAGGCACATTTGACCTGCCGCTGACGCTCACGAGTCGGGCCAGGTGAGTTTAAATATCGAGTGGTTTTGCGTTGATAAGGTATAGGTAACATCGCCACCATGCGCCAGCATGATGGCTTTTACCACCGACAAGCCCAAACCACAGCCTTCCGGGTTCAACTGTCTGGCGCCGTTATCGCGCTGAAAGGGCTGAAACAGGAAGTCATGAAACTCCCTGGGAATACCCGGTCCCCCATCCTGAATCAGGATAAAATTGCCTTTATCCGAAACACCATTTTTTATCGTGAGCTTGCGCGAAGTTGAATAGTGTAAGGCATTGTCAAATAAAACGGTCAGACACTGATTGATGCGTAAGGGATCGAATACGCACTGTTGCTCCCTCAGTTCAGTATGGACGGTAAATGCCTTACGGTTGAACTCGGGCATGAAGGTATCGAGCGCGTCCTGTATTGTCCCTTTCAGATCCGTTTTGGCCTGGTATAACGTGTATCCTGCCCCGCCATCCGAACTGATAACCCGGAGATCTTCAATCAGACGGGTTAATCCTTCCGTCTGTTTGAGGAGGTTACTAAACAGCACCGGGTCCGGGGTAAACACCCCGTCAACCAGCCCCTGAAGCCTTCCGCGTAAAATGGTGACCGGGGTTCTGAGTTCATGCGCAATCGCAGCATTCCAGGATTTCCGCTGGATATCCAGCGTTTGCAGCTTTTCTGCCATTTCATTGAAATCCGTAACCAGGTGATTGATCTCTCCCAGCCGGGAACTGGCACAGAATGCCCTGGCGTCCAGATCGCCCTGGGAAATTTTTTTCAGGCTGGACGCGACCGCGTTCAGCGGGGTGAGTATTCGCGATGAAAGTTTGACCGTAAAGAATACGGCAATGATCAGGCTGATCGTTGTCGCGGTCCCAATCCATACCCAGTCCCACATCGTCATCTGCTCGTCATCGCCCGCAGCAGGGCCGCCGGGAAGATGATCCAGAATAAAGGAGTAAAAAAACCAGGAGCCCAGTATGGCGATGGCAATTATCGTAAACGTCAGCAACAGCATATACGTTAAGATCTGACGACTCAGGACAGATTCTTTATTCATTTCTTTTCCCCAAGCCGGTAACCCATGCCCCTGATGCTCTCGGGAACGCCATAAAGACCGGCCTGCTCCAGTTTTTTTCGCAGCTTGCTCATATGGCTGTCGACGGTTCTGTCGAGCGTATCGCCTTCCGGCAAACACGCGTTGAGCAACTCTTCACGGGAACAGACCTTGCGCGGATACCGCACCAGGTAAGAAAGCAATTTAAATTCGGTCGTCGTTAAGACCGGGGAGATAACCTCGGGCCCCGCAGTAACCTCCACGTAGAAATCATCCGGATAGACCGTAATGAATGGCGTTCTGAGCGGCAGAGCCCCCGCCTGCTGAAGCGCAGGCTTTGTTCTACGTAGCACCGCCTCAACCCGTGCGACAACTTCCGAAGGGTTGAAGGGTTTGATGACGTAATCATCCGCGCCGAGCCTCAGACCCATAAGTTTATCGACGTCCTGATCGAGAGCGGAAACCATAATGACGGGGACAGCACTTTCATGGCGAAGCGTGGTAAGCACGCTCCAGCCGTCACACTCGGGCAGGTGAATGTCCAGCAAGATGAGATCCGGTTTATGGAGGCGATTGAGCGTTATCGCCTGCTCGCCCTGCCTGGCCCTGAGCGTTTTCATTCCCGAACGCTCTAAGTAGCTCATCAGTATATCGGCGATTTCGTCTTCATCTTCAACAACAAGGATCAGCGTATTTTTGTTCATATTATCTCCGCGGGTGAAATCCCTTTAAGCACGCTATCAGATATCTTGAGCACAATAAGACACAGCCTCCGGGGAAAAGTGCCGTAGACACGAAAATTTCCCGGTTGATTTAAATGCCCGGTTATTTCTCCACACAGCCTACACATTCAGTCAATAAAGACTCGACAATGTCCGTTCAAAATCGCTAATGAGGCATAACGCGTTGTGCATTGCGCGCTGCAAATTACCACTGTTTCTTAAAGATTTTATGAAGTTGGCTGAAATAATGAATATGGAACTTTCTAAATATTTTTCTCCTAAAAAACTGGGTATATATTCCCTGTTTCTGCTGCTGTCGTGGGGGTTACTTTATACCTGGCTGGTGCTGGTACACAGAATGGATGAGAAAGTCGCCTCGACGCTGCTCTCCTCACCCCTTATCTATGGCTGCATCGCATTGTCAGTGATTTTTCTGGTCATACAAAATAAAGCCGGCGCGTTCATTGAGCTACTTATCATCGCCTTCTGGCTGATGGTGATTTTTGTTTATCTCATTATTACGTTCACCGTGCTGTTAAACGCGATGCCCGATATTGAGGATCTGATCTTTTACTATGAATGTTATTTGATCATTTTTTTTGGTGGAGCACCGCTGTACCTCATTATGAGAATGATCTGAGCCCTTGCTCCACACGGCCTCCATAAACCGCCCACTTCCGCTAAACAGGTGCGCGGTAGAGTCTCTGCCTCACTCTTTTGCACAAAAATAACCCAATGCCTCATTTTTTTATCGAACGTCCCATTTTCGCCTGGGTTGTGGCGCTGTTTATCGTCCTGACGGGTCTCCTGTCTATTCCTCGTTTGCCGGTTGCGCAGTATCCGGCGGTGGCTCCGCCAGGCATCATTATTTCCGTCAGTTACCCGGGGGCCAGCCCCGATATCATGAATACGTCGGTGATATCGTTAATCGAACGCGAAATCTCTGGCGTAGATAATTTGCTCTACTTCGAATCATCCAGCGACACAACCGGTTCGGCATCGATTACCGTCACGTTTAAACCCGGCACGGACATCAAGCTGGCACAGATGGATCTGCAGAATCAGATAAAGATCGTCGAGCCTCGTCTTCCTCAGGCGGTAAGACAAAACGGCATTAACGTCGAAGCCGCTAATTCTGGATTTTTAATGATGGTGGGGCTGAAGTCCACCAACGGTCAATTCGAGGAAGCCGACTTAAGCGATTATTTTGCCCGAAACGTCAGTGACGAGCTTCGTCGCGTGCCCGGCGTAGGGAAAGTTCAGCTGTTTGGCGGCGAAAAAGCGCTGCGTATCTGGCTGGATCCGATGAAGCTCCACAGCTACGGCCTTTCGGTGAGCGATGTGCTTACTGCTGTTGGCCAGCAAAATGCCCTGGTTTCGCCCGGCAAAACGGGAGATGAGCCAGCATCTGCGGGACAAGGCGTAACATATCCCATCACCGTGAAGGGGCAACTCACTTCGGTAGAGGCGTTCAGAAACATTACCCTGAAATCAGATGCATCGGGCGCGAGGCTGAAACTGTCCGACGTCGCGCGCGTTGAGTCCGGCCTGCAAAGTTACGCTTTCGGTATCCGCGAAAATGGCGTGCCTGCAACGGCTGCGGCAATCCAGCTCTCGCCGGGTGCCAACGCAATGAGTACGGCTTCAGGCGTACGCGCGCGCATCGGCGAGCTTTCCCAGGTATTACCGGAAGGAATGACGTTTACGGTTCCCTTCGATACCGCGCCGTTTGTGAAACTGTCTATCATGAAGGTGGTTCAGACCTTTGTAGAAGCGATGGTCCTGGTCTTCCTGGTGATGCTTCTGTTTCTGCATAAGATACGCTGTACGCTTATCCCGGCGATTGTTGCTCCCGTCGCACTTCTTGGCACCTTCACGGTGATGTTATTGAGCGGATACTCCATAAATATTCTGACGATGTTCGGCATGGTGCTGGCGATAGGGATTATCGTTGATGATGCCATTGTGGTTGTGGAGAACGTCGAACGACTGATGACGGAAAAAAGCCTCTCCCCACGGGATGCTACCCGGCAGGCCATGCAGGAGATCACCCCGGCGATTATCGGGATCACGCTGGTGCTCACTGCCGTCTTTATCCCCATGGGGTTTGCGGAGGGTTCGGTCGGGATTATTTATCGACAATTTTGTATTTCCATGGCGGTCTCCATACTGCTGTCCGCGTTTCTGGCCCTGACGCTAACGCCTGCCCTGTGCGCCACGTTGCTCAAGCCGCACAAGGCAGGAAAGAGCGGAAGTGGAAGGTTCGCGGCCAGGTTTAACGCGCGCTTCCGTTTGCTCACCGTCTGTTACGAAGCCGGGCTGAGTGCCTTTCTGAAGCGAAGCGGACGTATGCTGCTCCTGTACGTTGCGCTTTGCACGGCGCTGTTTGTTGGATTGTCTTCGTTACCGTCGTCCTTTCTGCCGGATGAAGATCAGGGCTACTTTATGTCCTCTATCCAGCTGCCTTCTGATGCCACGATGCAGCGCACCCTCAACGTGGTTAAAAAATTTGAAGCGGAAATTGCGGCCCGGCCGGACATTGAAAGCAACATTATGATCCTGGGGTTTGGCTTTTCAGGTTCTGGACCGAATTCGGCTATGGCCTTCACCACGCTGAAGGACTGGAAAAATCGGCAGGGCTCGACGGCGCAGGATGAAGCCGACCACATACAGGCCAGCATGACGAACGTCACTGATGCCGTCACAATGAGCCTGCTCCCGCCGGCCATTTCGGATATGGGCACCTCCTCGGGCTTCACCTGGTACGTTCAGGACAGAGCGGGAGCGGGCTATGAGGCTCTAAAGAGGGCCGCCGACGCGCTGGTTCTGCAGGCTAATCAACGCCCTGAACTCAGTGATGTCTATATAGACGGTCTGCCGGAAGGAACCAGCCTTGCGCTTCTGGTTGACCGGGAAAAGGCGGAAGCGATGGGCGTCCCATTCGATGAAATCAACCAGACGCTCTCCGTCACCCTGGGCTCAAATTACGTCAACGACTATACCAACAACGGCCGCGTTCAACAGGTGATTATGCAGGCCGATGCCCCCTACCGAATGCAGCCTGAACAGATACTGAAACTATCAGTGAAAAACCGGATGGGTGAGATGGTGCCGGTATCAACGTTTGCGACGATCTCCTGGAACGTTGCGCCGCAGCAGTTGACGCGCTACCAGGGTTATTCTGCTATACGGATTACCGGAATTGCGGCGTCAGGCGTATCCAGCGGCACCGCAATGAAGATCATGGAGGGTTTGTCCAGGAGCCTGCCTCAGGGCATGGCGGGTGAGTGGGCCGGGAGTTCGTTGCAGGAGAAAAAATCGGAATCGCAGCTTCCGGGCCTGATCGCCCTGTCGATACTGGTCGTGTTTATGGTGCTCGCCGCCCTGTATGAGAGCTGGTCTATTCCTTTTGCGGTCATGCTGGTTGTTCCACTGGGCCTTATCGGCGCGGTGATAGCGGTGTTTGTTGCCGGCATGACCAATGACGTGTTCTTTAAGGTCGGTCTGATTACGCTTATCGGCCTGTCGGCCAAGAACGCCATTCTGATTGTGGAGTTTGCCAGGCAGCTGCATCGCGAAGGGCAACCCCTGCTGGCGGCGACCATTCATGCCGCCAGTCAGCGCCTGCGCCCCATTCTGATGACATCGTTAGCCTTTACCTTAGGGGTTGTTCCTCTGATGCTGGCCAGTGGTGCAAGCGACAGTACGCAGCATGCCATCGGTACCGGCGTGTTTGGCGGCATGATTAGCGGTACGCTTCTCGCGATCTTCTTCGTACCGGTTTTCTTTATCGTTATTGCGCGCTTCATCGGCAACATCAGGAAAGCGTGAACACCCTTGCAGGATCGCGCCTCCTCGCTGGTTGGATGAGGCGAAGCTGTTGCCGGGTGATATACTGGACGAATGCTGAAATTTCGCGCCCCCGCGTGTCCGCGACGCATTCTTCGGGGCATACGACTTCGGAGAAGTGCGAGAAATATCGTGACACAAGGGGCTGTGAGTGGGCTATAATTTCGAGCTAATTTCGAATGATTTTGAAATACTGCCTGTAACGCTATGAATTACAAGGCAAAATAAGCAATGAATATAAGGATTAAAGCTATGGGTTTTCTTTCCGGTAAGCGCATTCTGGTGACTGGCGTTGCCAGCAAACTGTCCATCGCATACGGCATCGCACAGGCAATGCATCGCGAAGGCGCTGAGCTGGCGTTCACCTACCAGAACGACAAGCTGAAAGGCCGTGTTGAAGAGTTTGCCGCGCAGCTGGGTTCCAGCATTGTTCTGGAATGTGACGTTGCACAAGACGAAAGCATCGACGGCATGTTTGCTGAACTGGCAAAAGCATGGCCGAAATTCGACGGTTTCGTTCACTCCATCGGCTTCGCTCCTGGCGACCAGCTGGACGGCGACTACGTGAACGCGGTAACCCGTGATGGCTTCAAAATCGCGCACGACATCAGCTCCTACAGCTTCGTTGCGATGGCGAAATCCTGCCGCGCGATGCTGAACCCGGGCGCAGCCCTGCTGACCCTGTCCTACCTGGGCGCTGAACGTGCTATCCCTAACTACAACGTTATGGGTCTGGCTAAAGCGTCTCTGGAAGCCAACGTACGCTACATGGCGAACGCAATGGGTCCTGAAGGCGTGCGTGTTAACGCCATCTCTGCGGGTCCTATCCGCACCCTGGCCGCTTCCGGTATTAAAGATTTCCGTAAAATGCTGGCGCACTGCGAAGCGGTTACCCCGATTCGTCGTACCGTTACCATTGAAGATGTGGGTAACTCTGCAGCATTCCTGTGCTCTGACCTTTCCGCGGGTATCTCCGGCGAAGTGGTTCACGTTGACGGCGGCTTCAACATCGCTGCAATGAACGAACTGGAAATTAAATAAGCTGTGACTCTCTTCCCGCCCGGGAAGAGAGTATTTCCCCCCGCGTCCCCCCTTCGTTATTCCGTTCTGCTATTTGTTATCACCTAACAATATTTTTCCCTTTATCTGCCTTACGCCAGGATATTGATCGCCATTTTGAGATCAAGGAACGCACATGGAACAACGCCGTTTTTCCGGCAAAGGCCACTGGTATCATGAAACCCAGTCAAACCACGCGCAGACGGATGTTCTGCCCCTGGTGCCCGAAGCCGCTAACGTCGACGATCGTTTTTTGCTCGATTTAGCCCTGCCTGATGAGATTGTCGCCGCCTGTTCTGGCTGGCTTACTCCTGCCAGAGCCTTATGCCACCAGCTGTTTCCACTCTCAATTCCCGTGAACCGACTGCATACGCTCAGCGCTTACGATCGGCTCAGTACCGCGTTAACGGTCGCACAGGCCTGCGGCGTTCAGCGGCTCTGTAACCACTACGCCGCCCTCCTCGCCCCGCTTCCCGGCCCGGACTCCTCGCGCGAAAGCAACCGCCGCCTGGCGCAAATCACCCAGTATGCCCGCCAGCTCGCCAGCTCACCTGATGTCATTGATGATAAAGCCCGGAACCAGCTTGATGAGGTGGGCCTGTCCACGTACGACATCGTGGTGATTAACCAGATTATCGGCTTTATCGGTTTTCAGGCGCGCGTGGTCGCGATTTTTCAGGCCCTGTTGGGACATCCTGTTCGCTGGTTGCCGGGGCACCATATTCAGCCGCACACGCTTCCCGCGAGCCACGATGCGTGGATGCCGCTTTTACCCGTCGTCGAGCTGCGCTACGCGAATGCGCATCAGCTGGAGTCCCTGTCCCGCTGGCAGGCCGAACCCGCGCTCGAGGCGTTGACGCCGGTGCTTTGTCATGAGCCGACGCTGCTCGACCTGACCGGAGAAATCCTGTTAAACAGCCGCGCGGAGATACCGCAGACCTCCCCCGCACTTTCGGCAGCGGTCGAACTGCTGACCCGCTCTCCGGACCGCTTCAGCGCCGCGCAGTTTACCCCGCTCACGGATCAAGGACTCCAGGGCGAATATGCCATCACGCTGCTTACCCAAAGTGCGTTTGATGGCTGGCTCAATCGTCTGAAAGTGGCGTTTGGTAAAGAGGAATAACCACACTCATTACCCAAAGACCGCTTGCTGAGACAGTGAGAATCGCGTAAAACTGTCAGCCGCTCAATGGCTACGAAAATAGAACATTATGTTTCAGGACAACCCGCTGCTAGCGCAGCTTAAACAGCAACTGCATTCCCAGACGCCGCGTGCAGAAGGGGTCGTAAAAGCCACGGAAAAGGGCTTTGGCTTCCTTGAAGTTGACGCGCAGAAAAGCTACTTCATTCCGCCACCGCAGATGAAGAAAGTGATGCATGGCGATCGCGTCATGGCCGTCATTCATACCGAGAAGGATCGCGAGTCCGCCGAACCGGAAGAACTGATCGAACCGTTCCTGACCCGTTTTGTGGGTAAGGTGCAGCGAAAAGACGATCGCCTTTCTATCGTGCCGGATCATCCTCTGCTGAAAGATGCCATTCCCTGCCGCGCCGCCCGTGGTGTTGAGCATGATTTTAAAGAAGGTGACTGGGCCGTAGCAGAAATGCGCCGTCATCCTCTGAAAGGCGATCGCGGTTTTTATGCGGAACTGACCCAGTTCATTACCTTTGGCGCCGATCATTTCGTGCCATGGTGGGTCACGCTGGCACGCCACAATCTTGAAAAAGAAGCGCCGAACGGCGTGGCAACCGAGATGCAGGACGAAGGTCTGACGCGTCGCGATCTTACCGCGCTGGAGTTTGTCACCATCGACAGCGCCAGCACCGAAGATATGGACGATGCGCTGTACGCTGAAGAGAGTGCCGACGGTAAACTGCACCTGACCGTTGCCATTGCCGATCCCACCGCCTGGATTGTTGAAGGCAGCAAGCTTGACGAAACGGCGAAAATCCGTGCGTTCACGAACTACCTGCCGGGCTTCAACATCCCAATGCTGCCGCGCGAATTGTCAGACGATCTCTGCTCGCTGCGTCCGAATGAAGTGCGTCCGGTCCTTGCCTGCCGCATGACCATTGCTGCGGATGGCGCGATTGAAGACGATATCGAGTTCTTTGCCGCCACCATCGAGTCGAAAGCCAAGCTGGCCTACGATAACGTCTCCGACTGGCTGGAAAATACCGGTAGCTGGAAACCTGAATCAGACGCCATTGCCGCGCAGATCCGTCTGCTGCATCGCATCTGTCTGAACCGCGGCGAGTGGCGTCAAACCCATGCGCTGGTGTTCAAAGATCGCCCGGATTATCGCTTTGTTCTGGGTGAGAAAGGCGAAGTGCTGGATATCGTGGCCGAACCGCGACGCATTGCGAACCGCATCGTTGAAGAGGCGATGATCTCCGCCAACATCTGTGCCGCACGCGTGCTGCGCGACAAGCTGGGCTTTGGCATTTACAACGTCCATACCGGCTTTGATCCGGCGAATACTGAAGCGCTGGCAGCCCTGCTGAAGAATCACGACGTGCACGTCGATCCGGAAGAAGTGCTCACGCTGCCGGGCTTCTGCAAGCTTCGCCGCGAACTGGACGCGCAGCCATCGGGCTTCCTGGACAGCCGCATTCGTCGCTTCCAGTCCTTCGCAGAAATTAGCACCGAGCCTGGCCCGCACTTTGGTCTCGGCCTCGAAGCCTACGCGACCTGGACGTCACCGATCCGTAAGTATGGCGATATGGTTAACCACCGTCTGCTGAAAGCGATTATCAAAGGCGAAACCGTTGCCCGTCCTCAGGAGGACACCACGCTGCAGATGGCCGATCGCCGTCGTCTGAACCGCATGGCGGAACGTGACGTTGGCGACTGGCTGTACGCACGCTTCCTGCAGGATAAAGCCGGTACGGATACCCGTTTCGCCGCAGAAATCATCGATATCAGCCGCGGAGGGATGCGCGTCCGTCTGGTCGATAACGGTGCTGTCGCGTTTATTCCTGCGCCATTCCTGCATGCAGTGCGCGATGAAATGGTCTGTAGTCAGGAAAACGGTACGGTGCAAATTAAAGGTGAAACAGTTTACAAAGTCACCGACGTGATTGACGTCACCATTGCTGAAGTCCGTATGGAAACCCGCAGTATTATCGCGCGTCCTGTCGCCTGATAACCTGTTCAATTGTCGGTCATTTCCTTTCCGGAAGGGCCGACAATTTTTCTTTTTACCCCCGCCACAAAAGCATTATTTTTTCTTACTATTTTCAGTCTCCCTTCGCCCAAATTCGCCATAATTATCTACAGTAAAAGAGTGTTGTTATATTCGGTTACGTGAATTTTTATACGCCCAGTATCCTTTTTAACCTGACTCGTTTTATTATCAGAAATCAGGGAAAAACAATAAGTTCACTTCGGTTTTACCGCTGTTTCTCAACGGAAAAGTCGACTGCAAATGAATAATTTGTGCGCTAATGAACAGCTGCGGGAGAAAACATGATGGACGATCTGGAGCAGAATTTGCTGTTTCGCTACATGGGGACTCACAGCCCATGGTGGCGTTTGTCAGCTGACAGCAATGCTCTGCACCTTGCCGCCAGTGAAAATGCCGATGTCACTCAGGTGATTGCGCTGGACGACGATCAGGCCGATCTTATCCGTCACTTAACCGTGATTACCTCCAGCATTTCCATGACGCTCTCATTATTCGGGGAAGACCTCCCGGTTCACCTTGTTGGGCGGAAAATTACGCGTAACGAGTGGGCCGGTACCGCTTCCGCCTGGCATGATACCCCCTCCGTGGCGCGCGACCTGGCTCAGGGACTCTCTTTCGCGGAACAGGTCGTTTCAGAGGCTAACTCCGTCATTGTGATCCTCGATCAGAACGGCAATATTCAGCGCTTTAACCGACTAAGCGAAGAATATACCGGCCTGAAAGAGCAGGAAGTGATTGGCCAGAACGTGTTTAAGCTGTTTATGAGCCGAAGCGAAGCGGCAGCCTCAAAGCGCAATATTTCCGGTTTCTTCCGCAACGGCAGTTCCTACGAAGTCGAGCGCTGGATCAAAACGCGTAAAGGGCAACGACTGTTTCTGTTCAGAAACAAATTCGTTCACAGCGGCAGCGGTAAAAATGAAATTTTCCTTATCTGTTCCGGTACCGATATTACCGAGGAACGCCGCGCTCAGGAACGGCTGCGCGTGCTGGCCAATACCGATACCATCACCGGCTTGCCAAACCGCAATGCGATCCACGACCTGATTTCTGACGCCATCAGCCACCGCGGCGACACGCAGGTTGGCGTGGTGTATCTCGATCTGGACAACTTTAAAAAGGTCAACGACGCTTACGGGCATATGTTTGGCGATCAGCTGTTACAGGCTGTCGCGCTCGCCATTTTGAGCTGTCTGGATGAGGAACAGGTGCTGGCGCGACTTGGCGGTGATGAGTTTATCGTCATGGCCACCAATACCTCTCAGGGATCTCTGGAAGCGATGGCGTCGCGCATTTTAACCCGCCTGCGCCAGCCGTTCCGAATCGGTCTGATTGAAATTTACACCGGCTGTTCCCTGGGCATCGCCCTCGCCCCGCAGCATGGCAATGACCGGGAAAGCGTGATTCGTAACGCCGATACCGCCATGTACACCGCCAAAGAGAACGGCCGGGGCAAGTTCTGCGTCTTCTCGCCCGAGATGAACCAACGCGTGTTTGAGTATCTCTGGCTGGATACCAACCTGCGTAAAGCGCTGGATAACGATCAGCTCCTGATCCACTACCAGCCGAAAATCACCTGGCGCGGCGAGGTCAGAAGCCTGGAAGCGCTGGTCCGCTGGCAATCACCCGAACGCGGTTTGATCCCACCGCTGGAGTTTATCTCTTATGCCGAGGAGTCGGGGTTGATCGTGCCGCTGGGCCGCTGGGTGATGCTCGATGTGGTTCGCCAGGTGGCAAAATGGCGCGATAAGGGAATAAACCTGCGCGTGGCCGTGAACGTCTCTGCGCGTCAGCTGGCCGACCAGACTATCTTTAGCGATTTAAAGCAGGCGCTGAAGGATCTGAACTTTGAATACTGCCCGGTGGACGTCGAATTAACCGAAAGCTGTCTTATCGAGAACGAAGAGCTGGCGCTCTCCGTGATCCAGCAGTTCAGCAGGCTGGGGGCGCAAATTCATCTCGACGATTTTGGTACCGGCTACTCCTCCCTGTCGCAGCTGGCCCGCTTCCCTATTGACGCCATAAAACTCGATCAATCGTTTGTCAGGGATATTCATAAGCAGTCCATCTCCCAGTCACTGGTGCGCGCCATCGTCGCGGTGGCGCAGGCGTTAAACCTGCAGGTGATTGCCGAAGGGGTCGAAAATGCAAAAGAAGACGCCTTTCTGACCAAGAACGGCGTCAACGAACGGCAGGGTTTTCTGTTTGCTAAGCCGATGCCCGCTGCCGCATTCGAGCGATGGCTAAAACGCTATCAGGTGCGAAAACAGCATTAACTGGCTTTACGCAAGCCCGCCGCGTGATGGCGGTTTTGCAGCATCACCAGACGCTCCATGTAGGCGATATCTTTCGGTTCAAGGCAGAAAGCCGCGTCTACCCAGTCCTCCGTGATGTCCATCAGTTCACTGCGCGGCAATTGCAGAACGCGCGTCCGGGCGCGCAGCATCGCCCTCACGCCATTCAGTTTTGGCCGTAGCGTGTCGATGAAGGTTCGGGTGGAGACATAGCTTTGTCCGGGTTCAAACAGGAGATCCACCAGGCCGTGCTGTTCGTACCATTCCGCCGTATGGGACTCCCCTTTGTAGATGAGCTCCTCTGCCAGCTTCATGCCTGAACGGCGTGCAACCAGGGAATATCCCCCCATGCCCGGAAACAGGTTAAAGGCAATTTCGGGGAAACCTAAGCGGGCGTCGCGCTGAGCCAGAACGAAATGGTGCGCAAGAGCGGCCTCAAACCCGCCCCCTAACGCGCTGCCTTCGACCATGGCCAGAGAGATGGCCCCCGTATCAAATCCCCGCGAGGCCGCATGCACGCAATCAACGCAGGCGCGCGCATAGGCCCGTAACGCTTCACGTCGACCGTGCTGAATGCACTCAACGAAGAACTGCAGGTCACCGCCCGCGTTATACATTTCGGGAACCAGCGATCCGGTCACCCAAAAATCAACCGCAAAACCAGACTGGCGGACGAGCCATGAAAAATTCATGATCTCCTCTATCAACGCATGGTTGAAGCAAGGCCGTGGCTGAGCCCGTAACATCATCCAGACGGTATGTCGCTCCGCCTCGTAATACCCTGACAGCTGGGTGAACCGTTCAGTATCGGTAAACAGTGTACAGGTAGGCTGATTGATAACTGTCATAGTCTACTTCCTCCTATAAAAAAGCGCGTTGCGCGCAGTTTTAGACTAATCCACTCAATAAGCCCGCTGTATGAGGGGGAATAATTTTATCACTTCCGTTTATGTAATTTAGTTATTGCATTTTTTCCCTTCTCTTTTGAACCCAATTTCTGCATCATTGAAAATATTAACTTTTCGCGCCTGGGGTGAGATTATGTCTACGATTGACGCACAAGCTGTAGCACAACGAATTGATACCGTGCTGGATATCCTGGTGGCGGGCGATTATCACTCTGCTATCCGTAATCTTGAGATCCTGAAGTCTGAACTTCTTGCTCAGCATGGCGCTGACGCTGCGCCCGAAAACAGACAGCCAAAAGCGCCGTGGGAAGTTTAACGCCCACCGTTTCCGACCTCGTTTCGCTTTATTAAATGGATGCTATGAATTCCCGACAACAACTCATTTTGCAGATGGTCATCGATCAGGGACGCGTAAGCGTAGTCGATCTCGCGAAAACCACTGGCGTTTCTGAAGTCACCATCCGTCAGGATCTTAATCTGCTGGAAAAACAGAGCTACCTGCGTCGCGCGCACGGCTATGCGGTCCCGCTGGACAGTGATGACGTTGAGACGCGCATGATGAACAACTACGCGCTCAAACGTGAACTGGCGGAATTTGCTGCCTCCCTGGTGAACAACGGTGAGACCGTCTTTATTGAAAACGGCAGCAGTAATGCCCTTCTCGCGCGAACACTTGCCGATCAAAAAGACGTTACCATCATCACCGTCAGTAGCTATATCGCGCATCTGCTTAAAGAGACGCGCTGCGAGGTGATTCTGCTGGGCGGTATTTATCAGAAAAAAAGCGAAAGCATGGTTGGCCCGCTGACCCGTCAGTACGTCCAGCAGGTTCATTTCAGCAAGGCCTTTATCGGGATTGACGGCTGGCAGCCGGAGACAGGTTTTACCGGCCGGGATATGATGCGCTCTGACGTGGTCAATGCCGTACTGGAAAAGGAGTGCGAAGCCATTGTGCTCACCGACAGCTCTAAATTTGGTGCCGTTCATCCTTACACGATGGGTCCCGCTTCACGCTTTAGCCGCGTGATTACCGATGATCGTTTGAGCGAAGCGCATCGCAATAAACTCGAAGAGAGCGGTCTGATCGTCAATATTATTGAAACCAGCGCCTGATTTCCCTCCGCGCCCGAATTTCGGGCGCGCATGTTCTTTCTCTGAGATGATTCTTAACCCTGCTTTAAGAGTTTTTACCTGTATAACCTGCCCTAAAGTCGTAAAATTACTGTTAGCGATATAACAGGAAGTGACTATCACCTGCGTGATGAAGTAACGCCTGCGCGACCAGCTTTCACGGGGAAAAGAATTAAGTATTCGATTCGTCTATACTTATCGTGTACATCTTTCCGTGAATCGATAATTCAGGAGAAAGTATTATGACCTTAACCAGCAAAAAATTAGCCGCCGCTGTTCTGGCAATCACTGTAGCAATGTCCCTGAGCGCATGCTCTAACTGGTCTAAACGTGACCGTAACACCGCGATTGGTGCCGGTGCCGGTGCTCTCGGTGGTGCAGTATTAACGGATGGTAGTACGCTGGGTACATTAGGTGGCGCTGCTGTCGGTGGTATTATCGGTCACCAGGTTGGCAAATAATTATTATCTAAGCCTTCCTCGATATTGCGATATTTAAACGCATTTCAGGTCTAACATACGCACGTATATAACACGAGCCACGGCATTTGCCGTGGCTCATTTATTTAGCCGCCTGCCAGTTTAACTTTCATGCCTTTGGCTTCCAGCAGTGATTTTATTAAATCACGTTTATCACCCTGGATTTCAATAACCCCGTCCTTTACGGCACCGCCGCAGCCACATTTCTTTTTCAGCTCGGCAGCCAGCTTAGTCAGTTCTGCATCATCCAGATCAATGCCGGAGATAAGGCAGACCCCTTTCCCCTTACGTCCGCTGGTTTGACGCTGAATCCGAACGATACCATCTCCCTTTGGACGCTCCACTTTAGCTTTCGGTTCGTCTATCCGCCCGGAATCGGTTGAGTAGACCAGGCGGCTGTTGGAATCGGTCATTACGCCCCCTTGTTCAGCGATGCATTGATAGCCTTAAGCGTCTTAGCCGGGTTTACAGACTGCGTCACCGGACGCCCGATAACCATATAGTCAACGCCTGCCGCCAGCGCCTGCTCAGGCGTCATAATGCGGCGCTGATCGCCCACGTCGCTGCCCGCAGGGCGAATCCCTGGCGTGACGAGTTTAAAATCCTGGCCCAGTGCTGATTTGAAACGTACCGCTTCCTGCGCGGAGCAGACAACACCATCCAGGCCGCACTGCTGCGTCAGACGCGCGAGACGTTCAGCATGTTCCGCAGGTGACAACGTCACGCCGAGGTCACGTAAATCATTTTCATCCATGCTGGTCAGCACAGTGACGGCGATCAGCAGCGGCGCGTCCTTACCGAACGGCAGGAGCGCCTCACGAGCGGCGGTCATCATTCTTGCCCCACCCGACGCATGGACGTTGACCATCCATACACCCAGCTCTGCGGCTGCAGCAACGGCGTGGGCCGTGGTATTCGGAATATCATGGAATTTGAGGTCGAGGAAAACGTCAAAGCCGCGCTGTTGCAGATCGCGAACGATTTGCGGTCCAAACAGCGTGAACATCTCTTTGCCAACTTTCAGACGGCAGTCGCGAGGGTCGATACCGTCGACAAACGCCAGTGCAGCGTCACGCTTATTGTAATCAAGCGCAACAACAACAGGAGAATCCGTAATTACGCGGGAAGTGGAGGATGTAACAGACGTCATGACCAGCCCTTTTCGTCTATGGGCGCGCAGCGGCGCGGAACAGATAAACGGCCAGCATTCTACCTGCCGCCGCCGCAAATTGACAGAAGCCATTTATGTCCCTGCCAGGCTGGCAAACCGCACGGTGTTGAGAAAGTGCTAAAAGCTATCAGTATGTTGTAACTAAAATGAAGACTTTTAAAAAATCACTGCCCGTCCAGGCCGCGGATTGGCTTGATGGTTGACCAGGCCCGGCATGAAGGACAATGCCAGTAGAGGGTATAGGCGGTAAAACCACACTTCTGGCAACGGTAGCGCGGCTTGCTGCGCACCTGTTCGCCAACCATGTCGCGCAGCACCATCAGGCTCTCTTTGGCGCGCCCTTCTTCCGCGTCGTTCAGGTGGTAATCCATCAGCTTATGGAAGACCCGCATCGTCGGATGACGCTGAAGCTGTCGAGTGATATACACTTGCGCGGTGTCGCCACCCTCATACTGCTCAACAACGTCAGCGAGCATCAGTTCCGCGGTTGCGCCGGTATTCTCTTCCACGCAGCGACGCAGGAACGCCACCCATTCTTCCTGCTTGTCCAGCTGTTGATAGCAGGTTTGCAGCATCTCCAGCGTTTCACTGACCAGCTCTTTGTCCTGATCGATAACCCGCAGCAGGCTTTCAACGGCTTTGGCGTAGTCGCCATTCGCCATAAAGACGCGCCCCATCATGATAGAGATACGGGCGCTGTTGCGGTCCGCGGCGGCACCTTTCTTCAGCAACGTCATGGCCTTATCCATGTCGTCGTTGCCCATCTGCTGAAGGGCAAGTTCACAGTAGAAATGGGCTATCTCAACGCGCTGCTTATCTTTACCCAGCTTCACCAGACGTTCGGCCGTATCAATGGCTTTTTGCCAGTCGCTGGTGGCCTGATAAATCTGCAGGAGCTGCTGCAACGCGCCGATGCGGAAATCTGTTTCATCCACCAGCTGAGCGAACATATCTTCAGCGCGATCGTACAACCCCGCGGCCATGTAATCTCGTCCCAGCTGTTGTACGGCCAGGAGCCGTTGATCGTAGGTCAGCGAGGCGCTTTCCATCAGGGTCTGGTGAATACGAATGGCGCGGTCAACCTCGCCGCGCGAGCGGAACAGGTTACCCAGGGTAAGATGCGCTTCAACGGTCCCCGTATCCTCTTTCAGCATGTCGAGGAACAGGTCCACCGCTTTGTCCTGCTGATTGCTCAGGAGGAAGTTTACCCCCGCAACGTAGTCGCGGGAGAGTCGGTTGGCCTCATCCTGTTTTGTTTGTTGCGCACTTCTGCGGCCCATATACCAGCCATAGGCTGCGGCGACAGGCAAAAGCAGAAACAACAACTCCAGCATCGTCGATTATTCCTTCACGACCGGCACGCCAGAGCTTTCCGGCATGTCGGAAGCAGGCGCAATGTGATGTTCGAGTCGTTTGATTTTACGTTCTGCGCGCGCAAGCGAAACACGGACTTTTAACCAGAACAAACCGCAAACCAGCCAGCCAATGGCAAAGCCTGCAGCAAATAAGACCGCGAGCAGGCTCGACACACGGTATTCACCCTGAGCCAGCAGATAGTTAAACGTCACCTGCTGATCGTTTTGTGCACCCAATGTGACTGAAATGACAAAAATCGCCAATACCAGTAAGAAAATGAGTAAATATTTCACATTACTTCCCGTTATGTGGTTCAAGCGAATAAAGTGTGTTCAACTTACCGCAATCAGCCTTATAAACTACCATTTTAGTGACGGGCGCGAAACGGAAAAAGTGACGCGCACGTCATGGATCTATGGGCAAAATGCGGAATATCAACCGTCAGGCGTCCGTTTGGTCCCTTTCGGCTATTTCTTCTTTCTCTTCCGGCGGTGGCGTTAGCGGGCCGCAGAATCGTTCAGCCAGCCGGGTCGCCAGCATCACCAGCAGCCACGAGATGAGCGTGGCAACGACCAGATCCCGTGGCCAGTGCATCCCCAGCAGTAAGCGGCTGCCCATGACCGCTGTCGCCCAGACCAGCAGAATCACGATAGTGACCGTTCGGCGTCTTGGCCAAAGCAGCCCAACCCCCAGCAGCGCCCAGCTGGCGGCAAACATGGTATGGCCAGAAGGAAACGCGAACCCGGTCTCTTTCTGCCAGTGTTTTCGCAAGAATTTCGGGATATCCTGCTGTTCCGCAAGCTGTTCTTTGACCAGCGCGCCGCGATCTTTACGCTTTAAAGTGTAGAACTCATCCACCGGAACATGGTGCGTTTTTTCCAGCCAGACGACAAAAGGACGCGGCTCCTGTACGCGATCTTTCACCCAGGATTTTACGCCCTGACCGATAAGGATAGCCCCACCGAGGATCGCAAAGAGCATCAGCGCCGCGCGCAGACGAAAGCGCAGGCACCACAGAAACCAGGCGCAGAGGAGAACGTGGGTAATAATTCCCCAGGGCTGGGTGACCGTTTCCGTAATCCAGTATAACGTTTTCAACCACGTGGCGTTCTGCCCGGGCTGCCACATCCACCCGGAAAGCCATACGGCCAAAGGCATAATCAGTAAAATGGCCGCACCTGCTGCCGTACGTCTGGCGATTGAATGCATGTCTTCTCCTTTTTCGCTAAGCGTCACAATCATAACTGAAATTTATTCACCTGGTGGAGATGTCGGATCGTGCGTTTAACGTTCATATAGCATGGTGCCCATTAGGCGAACATGCTGAGCTTGTGGCAAAATAAACTGATACAGAAAGCAAAACAGGGCACAGGCACGAAACGTGTCAGCCTACTCTGGAGAATCACATGCAGCTTAAACGTGTGGCAGAAGCCAAACTGCCAACCCCATGGGGCGATTTCCTGATGGTGGGTTTTGAAGAACTGGCAACCGGACAGGATCATGTCGCACTGGTGTATGGCGACATTTCAGGGCAGACACCGGTGCTGTCCCGCGTCCATTCAGAGTGTCTCACCGGCGATGCGTTGTTCAGCCTGCGCTGTGATTGCGGTTTCCAGCTGGAAGCAGCCCTTTCTCATATTGCTGAAGAAGGCCGCGGCGTGCTGCTTTATCACCGTCAGGAAGGACGTAATATTGGTTTGCTGAATAAAATTCGCGCCTACGCGCTTCAGGACCAGGGCTACGATACGGTTGAAGCGAACCATCAGCTCGGTTTTGCCGCCGACGAACGTGATTTCACCCTGTGCGCCGATATGTTCAAGCTGCTGGGCGTGGACGAAGTACGTCTGCTGACCAATAACCCGAAAAAAGTGGAGATCCTGACCGAAGCCGGGATCAACATCGTTGAACGCGTACCGCTGATTGTCGGCCGTAACCCGAAAAATGCCCACTACCTTGATACCAAAGCCGCCAAAATGGGCCATCTGCTGAAAGAGTGATGCTACCTGAAATTGATGACAAGCCCTGTTATCAACAGCTTAGTCGTTTTTTGCCGGGTGACGCTGCGCTTACCCGGCCTACGGTAATTTGTAGGCCCGTGCAAGCGTAGCGCCGCCGGGCGAAACGTACATCAGCACTTTGTCAGCAGTCTGAGCCCGGCACGCGTGCCGGGCTCGTTTCATCAATCCAGCATCTTACGAATCACGTAATGTAAAATGCCGTCGTTCTGGTAGTAGGTCAGCTCGGTTGCCGTATCAATACGGCACCGGCAATCTAGCACCTCGGTTTTCCCGTCTGCCCGCGTTAACGTTACCGGCACCGTTTTACCCGGCTGCAGGTTTTGCAGGCCGCTAATGTCAATCTGCTCTTCCCCGGTCAGGCCCAGCGTTTTACGCGTCACGCCCTGCGGGAACTCCAGCGGCAGGATCCCCATGCCGATCAAATTCGAACGGTGAATACGTTCGAACGATTCGGCGATGACCACCCGAACGCCAAGCAGGCGCGGACCTTTCGCCGCCCAGTCGCGGCTGGAGCCGGAACCGTACTCTTTCCCGGCAATCACCGCCAGAGGCGTCCCTTCCTGTTGGTATTTAACGGCCGCATCATAGATCGACACGACTTCCGTTCCAGGCAGATGACGCGTCATGCCCCCTTCCACACCCGGCACCATTTCGTTACGAATGCGGATGTTGGCAAAGGTCCCGCGCATCATGACTTCATGGTTACCGCGGCGCGAGCCGTAAGAGTTAAAATCGCGGCGTTCGACACCCCGGCTTTGCAGGTAACGGCCTGCCGGGCTATCGGCTTTGATGCTCCCCGCCGGAGAGATATGGTCCGTCGTGACGGAATCCCCCAACATGGCCAGGATGCGCGCGCCGTGGATATCCTTAAGCGGCGCGGGCTCGGCCTGCATCTCATCAAAGAACGGCGACAGACGAATATAGGTCGAGTCATCCTGCCAGCCATAGGTATCCGAACCTGCAACATTGATGGCTTTCCATTCCGGCGTGCCTTCAAAGACTTCCGCGTACTCTTTGCGGAACATCTCGGTAGAGACCTTCTCAACGGCCAGCGCGATTTCTCGAGAGGATGGCCAGATATCTTTCAGATAGACAGGGTCATTCTTGCGATCGTGGCCAATCGGATCGGTCACCAGATTGATATTCATGTTCCCCGCGAGAGCGTACGCCACGACCAGCGGCGGCGAAGCAAGCCAGTTGGTTTTTACCAGCGGGTGAATGCGCCCTTCAAAGTTTCGGTTACCGGAAAGAACGGCGCCTACCGTCAGGTCACCCTGCTTGATCGCCGTTTCGATGGGTTCAGGCAGTGGCCCGGAGTTACCAATACAGGTCGTACAGCCGTAGCCCACGAGGTTAAAGCCCAGCTCGTCCAGGTACGGCGTCAGTTTGGCCTGAGCCAGGTAGTCCGACACCACTTTGGATCCCGGCGCCAGCGAGGCCTTAACCCACGGCTGAGGTTTTAACCCAAGCTCGACCGCCTTTTTAGCCAGCAGACCGGCTGCCATCAATACGCTTGGGTTGGACGTGTTGGTGCAGGAGGTAATGGCGGCAATAACAACCGCGCCATCCGGAAGCTGATACTG
The DNA here is from genome assembly GCF_020567405.1 of Enterobacter sp. TCD1-1. Lineage (NCBI taxonomy): Bacteria > Pseudomonadati > Pseudomonadota > Gammaproteobacteria > Enterobacterales > Enterobacteriaceae > Enterobacter > Enterobacter sp. TCD1-1. The sequence continues at coordinate 1,746,197 of NZ_JAJCXF010000001.1, forward strand.
ATGCCCGTTCAGAACATAATCGACGGGACGATGGTCTTTCTGCGCCACGTTCACTTCCAGGGCATTGCTGGCGGCAAACGCTTTCGGCACCTCAGACAAAGCAACCCGATCCTGCGGACGTTTCGGCCCCGCGAGGCTCGCTTCGACGCTTCCCATATCGAGTTCAAGCGTGCTGGTGAAAACAGGCTCATCGCCCGGATTGCGCCACATGCCCTGCGCTTTGGTGTACGCTTCCACCAGCGCGACCTGCTCTTCGCTGCGGCCGCTAAGGCGCATGTACTCCAGCGTGACGTCGTCAATGGGGAAAAAGCCGCAGGTAGCACCGTATTCCGGCGCCATATTGGCAATGGTGGCGCGGTCGGCCAGCGGCAGCGAATCCAGACCGTCACCGTAGAATTCAACAAACTTGCCCACCACGCCATGCTTACGCAGCATCTGGGTGACGGTCAGCACCAGATCGGTGGCGGTAATGCCTTCAGAAAGCTTTCCGGTCAGCTTGAAGCCCACCACATCCGGGATAAGCATGGATACCGGCTGGCCGAGCATGGCGGCTTCCGCTTCAATACCGCCGACGCCCCAGCCCAGCACGCCCAGACCGTTGATCATGGTGGTATGCGAATCCGTGCCCACCAAGGTGTCCGGATAAGCGACCCACTCTTTATCCTGCAATTCGCTCCAGACGGCTTTACCCAGATATTCAAGGTTCACCTGGTGGCAAATGCCGGTGCCTGGCGGGACCACGCTAAACCGGCTGAACGCCTGCTGTCCCCACTTCAGAAATACGTAGCGCTCGTGGTTACGCTCCATCTCCAGACGCACGTTTTCGCCAAAGGCGTCATCATCACCGAAGTGGTCAACGGTGACGGAGTGGTCAATGACGAGGTCAACCGGGGAAAGCGGGTTAACTTTTGCCGTATCCCCGCCGAGACGCTTAACGGCTTCGCGCATCGCGGCCAAATCAACCACGGCCGGAACACCGGTAAAGTCCTGCATGAGCACCCTTGCCGGGCGGTAAGCGATTTCTCTGTCGGCATGGGCCTTCTCAAGCCACCCTGCCAGCGCCTGGATATCATCAAGCGTGACAGAGTCACCGTCCTGCCAGCGCAAGAGGTTTTCCAGTAAAACTTTCAATGACTTGGGTAAACGCGAAATGTCCCCAAGCGTTCTGGCAGCCAGCGGAAGGCTGTAGTAATGCCAGGTTTTATTTTCTGCCTGTAATGTGTCCTTACTGGCTTCGCGTAGGGTTAACGACATAAGCTCCTCCTTAATCACAGAGATGCCCTGACAATCATCAGGGCCGTAATTAAAGATAACACAAAGATGTCGTAACGTTTTGATAACAACCCAAATTGATAAATTTAGGATTGGTCCAGCGCGGGGAAACAAAAAACCCCGCCGTAGCGAGGTTTTACAATTTAGTGGAGCGCCAGCCAGATGAGCTGACTCCAGAACAGAATCGACACGGTAAAAACGCCGATCCACGACCAGTATTTGTGAGACGTCATGTTATTCATCATAGGGACACCAGGCATTATTTATAAAAATTCCGAGGTCGTTCCTCAGTGCTATATTGCTGATGTGTATTTATTAAAGAGTACAAAAGCGCAGAGTCGATATTCAGACTATTTGCATCATTACGCAATAAACTAAATTATTGTTTTTTGGGTTCGTCTTCTGCGAACACATCAATAAAAGCCTGCTGCTGCGGCGTCAGTTTCCAGGACGCGGGTACAACAGTCGCAGGTGCTTTACGCCCTCTGTGGCCGCTGTCACGATGCTGACACATCTGTTTTACCGAAGCTGTACGTACCGTCACTGACATATTTAACCCCAATATTTCCAGGCCAGGAGAGCAACCACCACCCAAAACAGGGTAGAGACGAGAAAGACCGCCAGCCAGGCTTTACGCTTGAGCGCAGGATCCCTTTGCGGTTCTTCACTTCCTGAAGGCATTGCTAACCTCATACAATCGACATCGCTTATCATTTAGGACCAAACAATTGGTACAATTAATCATCTGTTGAGATAAATCCTAAAGAAACTTTAGCCGAAAAGCCAGTGAATTTACGCACCGGGAGGTATGAAATATTCAATCTTTTGACCAGAAATAAATAATTGAAAAGAAAAATTTGCGAAGGCGTAAATTAGTTTCTACTTTTGTTGCCAATTCACGACATTATAACCTTACGTATTAAATGGATAATGACATTATATGGCAGGGGAATCGCAGATGATGATAATTCTAATTTAGCTTTGAGAGGTTATTTCGGTATCTTTCCCTGGGGGAAAGATACCGGGTGTGATTATTTTTCGGGAAGTTTGATGTCTTTAAACATCTCTTCAATATCTTCATTTGAGCGTAATGCCACGGCGGTATCAACCACATCACGCGTTAAATGAGGGGCAAAGCGCTGAATAAAATCATACATATAGCTGCGCAGGAAGGTGCTGCGGCGGAAACCAATTTTTGTGGTGCTATGGCTGAAAACGTCGTGCGCATCAAGACGCACCAGGTCAGGGTCTGACACCGGATCCACCGCCATGCTGGCAATGACGCCCACCCCCAATCCAAGCCGGACATAGGTCTTAATCACGTCGGCGTCCGTCGCGGTAAAGACAATGCGCGGCGTTAATCCTGCCCGGTTAAAGGCCGTATCAAGCTCAGAACGCCCGGTAAAGCCAAAGGTATACGTCACCAGAGGATACTGGGCCAGCTCTTCGATAGTGACCGACCCTTTACCCGCCAGGGGGTGATCGGGGGTCACCACAATAGAACGGTTCCAGTGGTAGCACGGGAGCATGACCAGATCGTCATAGAGGTGAAGCGCTTCGGTGGCGATGGCAAAGTCTGCATTCCCCTTGGAGACGGCTTCAGCGATTTGCGTTGGCGAGCCCTGGTGCATATGCAACGAGACGCGAGGATAACGCTCGATAAAGCCTTTGATCACGCCGGGCAGCGCATAGCGCGCCTGCGTATGCGTGGTGGCAATATACAGCGAGCCTTTATCCGGCCATGTATGCTCCCCTGCCACAGACTTAATCGCATCGACTTTGGAGAGGACTTCCCGCGCAATGCGGATGATTTCCTGCCCCGCCGGCGTCACCTGGGTAAGATGCTTACCGCTGCGGGCGAAGATCTGAATGCCTAATTCATCCTCCAGCATACGAACTTGTTTGCTGATGCCCGGTTGCGAGGTATACAACCCCTCGGCGGTAGAAGAGACGTTAAGGTTATGATTCACCACCTCAACGATATAACGAAGCTGCTGTAATTTCATGCCAGACCATCCGATTTAGCGCATGCGGTCAATCGCTTAAGACGATTTAATAATAAGAAACAGGTTAACTATAACCACTATATCATTTATAGCCTGACTGTATAGTACGGAACAAAAAATAATAACAAGGTAATAAAAAAGGGCCGGAAATCCGGCCCTTTCACAGGTAAGTTACGGTTAGGGAAGATTATTTCTTGCCTTCAACCCATTTGCCATCGACAAAGAAGGCTGACCATCCGGTCGCTTTACCCTCTTTCTCTGCCGCAACGTACTGCTGCTTAGTTTTACGGCTAAACCGCACCACGGTTTTGTTGCCTTCCGGATCCTGCTGTGGCGCATCGGCCAGATAACGCAGTTTCTCCGGCAGACGATCGCGGAAGCGATGCAGCTCTTCCACCAGCGGCGCGCGGGTTTCACGCGATTTCGGGAAGGTGTTGGCGGCCAGGAAGACACCTGCCGCGCCGTCACGCAGCACGAAGTACGCGTCAGATTTCTCACATGGCAGCTCTGGCAGCGGAACCGGATCTTCCTTCGGCGGAGCCACTTCACCGTTACGCAGAATTTTGCGCGTGTTTTTACATTCGTCGTTGGTGCAGGCCATGTACTTACCGAAACGCCCCATTTTCAGGTGCATTTCAGAACCACACTTCTCGCACTCCACAATCGGGCCGTCATAGCCTTTAATGCGGAACTCGCCCTCTTCTATCTCATACCCGTCACACGTTGGGTTATTACCACACACGTGCAGCTTGCGTTTTGGATCGATCAGGTAGCTGTCCATTGCCGTGCCGCATTTTTTGCAGCGGCGCTTGGCACGCAGAGCGTTAGTTTCCGCATCGTCACCTTCCAGCACGTTGAGAACTTCGTTCTCTGGCACCAGGTTGATGGTGGTTTTGCAGCGCTCTTTTGGCGACAGCGCATAGCCGGAGCAGCCGAGGAACACGCCCGTGGTGGCAGTACGGATCCCCATCTTGCGGCCACAGGTTGGGCAGTCGATGCTGGTCAGAACCATCTGGTTAGGCAGCATGCCGCCCTCTTCAGGGTCTTTCTCCGCTTTTTCAAGCTGGTCGGTGAAATCGCTGAAGAAGCTGTCGAGGACCTTTTTCCATTCCGCCTGGTGGCTGGCAACCTGGTCGAGACTGTCTTCCATTTGCGCGGTGAAATCGTAGTTCATCAGCTCGCGGAAGTTTGCTTCCAGACGATCGGTGACGATCTCACCCATTTTTTCCGCATAGAAACGACGGTTTTCAACACGGACGTAACCACGATCCTGAATCGTCGAGATAATTGATGCGTAGGTCGACGGTCGGCCAATACCGCGTTTTTCCAGCTCTTTTACCAGAGATGCTTCACTGAATCGTGCAGGTGGCTTGGTGAAGTGCTGAGCCGGGATCAGCTCAACCAGAGACAGTTCATCACCTTTGTTCACCGCAGGCAGCGTTCGATCTTCATCACCTTTACGCAGCGCAGGCATCACTTTCGTCCAGCCGTCGAAACGCAGAATACGACCGCGCGCCTTGAGACGGAAATCACCCGCCCCGACGGTCAGCGTGGTGGAGTCGTACTGGGCCGGGGTCATCTGGCACGCCACAAACTGACGCCAGATCAGCTGATACAGCTTCTGCGCGTCGGCTTCCATATCTTTCAGTGATTCAGCGAGCACAGAGACATCAGAAGGACGAATCGCTTCGTGCGCTTCCTGAGAATTCTCTTTGCTGGCAAACTGGTTAGCGCTTTCCGGCAGGTATTTCTTACCGAAGTTGTCGCTGATGTAGCCACGCACCATGTTGACCGCGTCCTGACTCAGGTTGGTTGAGTCGGTACGCATATAGGTGATGTAACCTGCTTCATACAAGCGCTGGGCCATCATCATGGTTTTCTTCACGCCGTAACCCAGACGGGTGCTTGCCGCCTGTTGCAGGGTGGAGGTGATAAACGGCGCACCAGGCTTGCTGCTGGTCGGTTTGTCTTCACGTTCCAGTACCTGATAGCGTGCCTTTTCCAGCAGCGCCACGGCGGCCATGGTCTGGTCGCGGTTTTCCGGACGGAAAGGCTTATCGTTCTGATGGCTTACCTGCAGCGGCAGAGCGTCACCGCCCGGCGTGGTCACATTGGCATCAACTTCCCAGAACTCTTCCGGCACGAAGGCTTTAATTTCGCGCTCACGCTCAACGACCAGACGCACGGCGACGGATTGCACGCGACCTGCGGACAGGCCACGGGCAATTTTCTTCCACAGCAGTGGAGAAACCATGTAACCCACGACGCGGTCCATAAAGCGACGCGCCTGCTGGGCGTTGACGCGGTCGATATTCAGCTCGCCCGGCTTCTCAAACGCCTGACGAATCGCATTCTTCGTAATTTCGTTAAACACTACGCGGCTGTAGCGTTTGTCATCACCCCCGATCACTTCCCGCAGGTGCCACGCAATGGCTTCCCCTTCGCGGTCAAGGTCGGTTGCGAGATAGATGTGGTCTGCTTTTTCAGCCAGCTGCTTCAGCTCGTTAACGACTTTTTCTTTCCCTGGAAGCACTTCATATTGTGCATCCCAGTTATGCCATGGGTTAACACCCATGCGGTTGACAAGCGCGCTACGTTCATCCTTTTTAGGCTTTTTAGCCCCTTTGGTGGAGGTAGAGTCTGCGCTCTTTTTGCTGGCTGAGCCACTAGTCGGCAAATCGCGGATATGACCAACGCTGGACTTAACCACGTAGTCATTACCCAGATACTTATTGATCGTTTTGGCTTTTGCCGGGGACTCAACGATGACGAGAGCTTTACCCATATTCACCTTTACCTAATTTAATTCTTCCAGGAATACGCCGCACGTTGATTTCCCTTCCGCTGACGACGAGCCAATGATATTGCGACTGCGTCAGGAGATATCAACCCCTTTGTCTTACCGGGCGTTAAAGAAAAGCCGCCCAGGTGATTGAGTTCTCGGGTATTTTTCTCACATCTCGTGTAATTCGTGACGAATTCCCGGTTGAATGTCAAGCAATTCTGTTGCCAGAATGACGAAAGCGCACACTCTACCTGATAAAATTCGTTACGCAACTTTATTAGCATGCAAAAGCAAATCCTGCCAGCCAGGCCCCTGCAGCTTATCCCCTCACAATACAGGGAAAATTTGCCCCCAAAGCGCCCTCGGCGTAGACTATTGTCACTGTTTAAGGAGTGGATTATGCAGAATACGACCCAACCTATTGACCGAGCCTCTCTGCTTATCGAAGCAAACAAGCTTATTCGTGACCATGAAGATACGCTGGCAGGCATTGAAGCCACCGGCGTAGAGCAGCGAAATGGCGTGCTGGTTTTCAGCGGCGAATACTTCCTTGATGAACAGGGCTTGCCGACCCCGAAAAGCACCGCCGTGTTTAACATGTTTAAATACCTGGCGCACACGCTTTCCGAGAAATATCACCTGGTCGATTAACGCAAAACGCGAGGCATAAGCCTCGCGTTTTTGTTTACAGCAGCGGTTTTTGTCCGCGCTGTAGCCAGCGGAGCAGCAGGCGGTCCGCGCTTTCTGCGGCACTGTTGGTAAAGCGGTCAAGCAGTCGCTTGCGCTGGGCAAAGCGGACGCCTACCAGTTCCCGGCCTTCCATCAGGTTGAGCAGCAGATCGTCACTGGTTCCGACTTCATCCACCAGCCCTTTCTCCTGCGCCTGAACGCCGTACCAGTGCTCACCCGTCGCGACCTGCTCAATGTCCAGCGTCGGGCGCATACGGTGCACAAAGTCTTTAAAGAGATGATGCGTTTCGTTGAGATCCTCACGGAATTTTTGGCGCCCTTCTTCCGTGTTTTCCCCCAGCAGCGTCAGGGTGCGTTTGTACTGACCCGCCGTGTGAAGTTCGATATCAATCTCTTTATTTTTCAGGAAGCGATTAAAGTTCGGGATCTGCGCGACCACGCCGATCGAGCCAATAATAGAAAACGGTGCGGCCACAATTTTGTCCGCCACGCAGGCCATCATGTAGCCACCGCTCGCCGCCACTTTATCTACGGCTACGGTCAGCGGGATCTGTTTTTCACGCAGGCGCTGTAGCTGAGACGCGGCCAGGCCGTAGCCATGCACGACACCTCCCGGGCTTTCAAGACGAACAACAACCTGATCCTGCGGCGTCGCCACGGCCAGAACGGCCGTCACTTCCTCCCGCAAAGAGGACACTTCATGCGCATCCATGCTGCCCTTAAAATCGAGCACGTAGACGCGGGGCGTGACCTTATCCTGTGGCGTATTGAGCTTCGCCTTTGCTTTTGCCGCTTTGGCTTCCTGTTTATGCTTTTTCTTCTGCGCTTTGAGCCACAGTTTCTGTTGATGACTGTCAAGCAGCGCCAGAGACATCTCTTCCTGCATCTCTTTATACTGCTCGCTCAGGCGGGTGATGCGTAACTCCCCACGCTGACGCTTGCGCTGCGTCAGGTTGACAATCAGAACGGCAACCACCGCAATGGCAATCACCACCGTCGCGATTTTCGCCAAAAACAACCCATATTGAGAAAGTAATTCCACGCGTTCCACCTTGATTTAACCACGAATCTTTCACGGCAGTGTACAACAGCCCTGCCCATGCGTCTCGCTCGTGACATTACCTCTGCGAGCCGCCTTCAAAAAACCCCGGTCTGGCGTTTAAATATTTGCAAATTGTTAATTTTACAGCAATGCGTCCTGTAGACTGATTGAATTATCAGGCGAATTCGGGCATAAAGCCGAAAAGTCACAAAAGAAGGCGTCTTTGAGTCACCGTGCGCCGAGGAGTCACCTTGCATTATCAACCGCAAAAAAATCTGCTGCAGAACCGCATCATTCTTGTCACTGGGGCCAGCGACGGGATTGGCCGTGAAGCGGCGCTGACCTACGCTGAGTATGGCGCGAGCCTCATCCTGACCGGCCGCAACGAAGAAAAACTTAAAGGGGTGGCGCAGGAGATTGAAGCCGCAGGTGGGACTCCTGCTCGCTGGTACACGCTCGATCTGCTCACCTGCACGCCCGCGTCATGTCAGGAGCTTGCTCACCGCATCAGCACCCATTATCCGCGTCTCGACGGCGTGCTGCACAATGCCGGCTTGCTTGGCGAAGTTCGCCCGATGGATGAACAGGATCCCGAGATCTGGCAGGAGGTCATGCAGGTCAACGTCAACGGGACGTTTTTCCTGACCCAGGCACTGCTTCCTTTATTACTCAAATCGGATTCGGGTTCACTGGTATTCACCTCCTCCAGCGTAGGCCGTGAGGGGCGTGCAAACTGGGGTGCCTATGCCGTTTCAAAATTCGCGACCGAAGGCATGATGCAGGTGCTGGCAGAGGAGTACCAAAGCCGCCATCTGCGCGTAAACTGCATTAACCCGGGCGGTACGCGCACCAAAATGCGCGCCAGCGCCTTCCCAACGGAAGATCCGCAGAAGCTGAAAACGCCGGCAGACATTATGCCGCTCTATCTCTGGCTAATGGGCGACGACAGCCGCCGCAAAACCGGGATGACCTTTGACGCCCAGCCAGGCCGTAAACCAGGAATATCGCAATGAGTGAAGAACGTCACCAGCAGCGCCAGCAGCGTCTGAAGGAACAGGTTGATGCGCGCGTCGCGGCCGCTCAGGATGAGCGCGGGATCGTCATCGTCTTTACCGGCAACGGCAAAGGGAAAACCACGGCCGCATTCGGCACGGCGACACGCGCCGTCGGCCACGGGCAGAAGGTCGGCGTTATCCAGTTTATTAAAGGTGAGTGGCCTAACGGCGAGCGTAATCTGCTTGAGCCCCACGGCGTTGAGTTCCAGGTGATGGCGACCGGATTTACGTGGGACACCCAGAACCGCGAAACCGATACCGCAGCCTGTCTGGCCGTCTGGGAACACGCTAAAAGAATGCTGGCCGATCCTTCACTCAATATGGTTCTGCTGGATGAGATCACGTATATGGTCGCCTACGACTATTTGTCGCTGGAAGACGTGCTTAATGCACTGAAAGACCGTCCCGCCCATCAGACGGTTATCATCACGGGCCGCGGGTGTCATCGGGATATTCTGGAACTGGCAGATACCGTCAGCGAGCTGCGTCCGGTTAAACATGCGTTTGATGCGGGCATCAAAGCGCAAATAGGGATTGATTACTAAAGAAAAAAGCCCGGTGTCTTCACCGGGCTTTTACATTAACCGTTGTTATTACGGCTGCCAGAGCGGCGGTTGCTGCTCACCTGGCTGTGACGCTTCACCGCACGGCGAATCTGGTTCGCCTTCATGCGGCGACGATCTTTCTCCACCGCCACTTTAGAGGTGGTTTCCGGCGTCAGGCCGACCAGCTCGCGCAGGTAGTTGGTCTGGGTCAGATCCAGTTCGGTATATCCCCCACGCGGCAGGCCTTTTGGCAGCAGGATGTCGCCGTAACGGACACGGATCAGGCGGCTAACCTGCACGCCTACCGCTTCCCAGAGACGACGCACTTCGCGGTTGCGGCCTTCGGTCAGGGTCACGTTGTACCACTGGTTGATGCCTTCCCCACCGGTAAATTTGATGGTTTTGAACGCCGCAGGACCGTCTTCCAGCTGAACGCCACGCGACAGGTCGCGCAGTTTATTCTCGTCAACCTGGCCGAACACACGCACGGCGTATTCACGTTCCACTTCACGGCTTGGGTGCATCAGACGGTTTGCCAGTTCACCATCGGTGGTAAACAGCAGCAGACCGCAGGTATTCACGTCCAGACGACCAACGGCAATCCAGCGAGCGCCACGCAGTTTAGGCAGACGGTCAAACACCGTCGGGCGACCTTCCGGGTCATTGCGGGTACACAGCTCGCCTTCCGGCTTGTAGTAAGCCAGCACGCGGCAGATTTGTTCAGCAGACTCTTTCACGGAGATAAGATGACCGTCGATACGGATCTTAAGCCCCGGTACGATTTCTACGCGGTCACCCAGCGTGGCGATTTTACCGTCCACACTCACGCGGCCCGCTTCAATAATGGCTTCGATTTCACGGCGTGAACCGTGGCCGGCACGCGCCAGCACTTTCTGTAACTTCTCGCTCATTGAGCTTCCTCAGGTGTCGCCTTCACAGGCGTCGAATCAGGTCAAAGAGGGCTGAGCCCTGCTTTGATGGCCGCGTAGTATATCTGCTTATACCATTACAAGAAAGGCTTTACGTCACCCACGCCTTCTCGAATCACTTCCGGTGCATCTTCGGTTAAGTCGACCACGGTGGTCGGCTGCTGGCCGAGATAACCGCCATGAATAATCAGCTCGACCACCTTCTCCAGACGATCTTTGATCTCTTCCGGATCGGACTCGGTAAACTCGCTGCCCGGCAGCATCAGCGAGGTAGAGAGCATCGGCTCGCCGAGGGTTTCCAGCAGCGCCTGCGCAATCGGGTTCGACGGCACGCGCATGCCGATAGTCTTACGCTTTTCCTGCAGCAGGCGGCGCGGCACCTCTTTCGTCCCTTTCAGGATGAAGGTGTAGTTGCCCGGCGTGTTGTTCTTGATCAGGCGAAACGCCACGTTATCCACATAAGCATAGGTGGACAGCTCAGAGAGATCGCGGCACATCAGGGTAAAGTTATGCCCGTCCGGCAGCTGGCGAATACGGCAAATGCGTTCCATCGCCCCTTTATCTTCAATTTTGCAGCCCAGCGCGTAGCCGGAATCGGTCGGGTAGACAATCACGCCGCCTTTGCGGACGATCTCCACGGCCTGGTTAATCAGACGTGGCTGCGGGTTGTCCGGATGGATATAGAAAAACTGACTCATACTTCCCTCTCTTCAATTTGCTGCGGCTGTTCCCAGAGCTGCCAGACCGGCTCAACGCCAGCGGGCAGCCAGAGCTTGCGCCCCAGTTCGATCCAGGCGCAGGGCTGATGGAAATCAGAACCCTGTGAGCCAAGCAGACCGTACTGTCGGGCATAGGTCGCGAGCTGCGCGCGCTCATTGGGCGCCTGCTGACACTGGGCGACTTCCATCGCCTCACCACCGTTTTCGGCAAAGTGCGCCAGCAGCCTTTTCAGCCATTTAGCAGAAAGATTATACCGCCCCGGATGGGCCAGCACGGCCTTACCGCCAGAATGATGAATCACATCAATAGCTTGTTTTATTGTACACCACTGTGGCGGAACGTATCCGGTTTTCCCGCGCGCCAGATACTTTTTAAAGACATCCGCCATCGTCGTGGCTTTACCCGCCTCTACCAGAAAACGGGCGAAATGACCGCGCGTGACCGCCCCGCCGTTCGCCAGCTTTTGGGCACCTTCCAGCGCGCCCGGAATATGCGCCTTTTCCAGACGCTCGCCGATCATCTCTGCGCGCTGGTTGCGGCGCGTTTTTTGTTCTTGCAAAAAAGCAGTCAGTGCCGGATGGTCTATATCGATGTTCAGGCCAACGATATGAATCTCATGGTTTTCCCAGACGGTCGAAATTTCGACACCGGACACCAGATTAAGCGCCAGCCCGCTGCGGGCGATCTCGGCGCGCGCCGCCGGAATAGCATCCGTCGTATCGTGATCGGTTATCGCCAGCGTACCGACGCGCATTTCAACGGCACGATGAACCAGGCCTTCGGGTGTCAGCAGGCCATCAGAGGCCTGAGTATGGCTGTGTAAATCATAAATAATAGCGTAGGTGGTATCGCTCAAAGCACTTCCCATAACAGGTTGGAGACATCCGAAACCATCATGATACCGACTTATATCTAAATTCTGAAATCAAGGGTTGACAACACGCCATCGAACTAGTTAACTAGTACGCAAGTTCACACGAGAAAGGTATCTGAAAATGACAGCACATTTCACTCTGCACGGTTGGTGGCGTACTTCCTGATCATCGGGCAGTGTCACGCGTCTGCGAAATGCAAACAGATACCCGCCCGCTACCCAGCGGGCTTTTTTTTGAACAGAATAAATGAGAACACCAACATGCAAACAGCCAAACCCCATCTCGAATTGCTGACCTGCGAGGCGGCCTATCGCCACAACCCGACCGCGCTGTTTCATCAGGTGTGCGGGGCACGCCCGGCAACGCTGCTGCTGGAATCTGCGGACATTGACAGCAAGGACGATCTCAAGAGCCTGCTGCTGGTCGACAGCGCGTTGCGCATTACCGCTCTAGGTGACACTGTCACAATTAAGGCCTTATCAGACAACGGCGCCTCGCTGCTGCCACTGCTGGATGCCGCCCTGCCTTCAGGCATCGAAAACGAACGTCATCCAGAAATGCGCATTCTGCATTTCCCGCCGGTTAGCCAGTTGCTGGATGAAGACGCGCGCCTGTGCTCCCTTTCCGTCTTTGATGCCTTCCGCCTGCTGCAGAACCTGGTCACCGTTCCGCACGATGAGCGTGAAGCGATGTTCTTTGGCGGACTGTTTGCCTACGACCTGGTCGCCGGATTTGAAGATTTACCGGAAACCGAGCAGGGCAATCGCTGCCCGGACTATTGCTTCTATCTGGCCGAAACCCTGCTGGTGATCGACCATCAGAAACAGTACACCCGTATCCAGGCCAGCCTGTTCACGCCTTCGACCGCTGAGAAAAACCGTCTTGAGCACCGTATCGCGCAGCTTCAGCAGCAGATGACGGAAGCGCCACCTGCACTGCCGGTACAGCGCGTGGAAAAAATGACCTGCGATGTGAACCAGACCGACGATCAGTACGGTGCCGTGGTTCGCCAGATGCAAAAAGCGATTCGCGCCGGGGAAATTTTCCAGGTTGTACCGTCCCGTCGCTTCTCTCTGCCCTGCCCGTCTCCGCTGGCCGCTTATGACGTGCTGAAAAAGAGCAACCCAAGCCCGTACATGTTCTTTATGCAGGACAACGACTTCACGCTGTTCGGCGCCTCGCCGGAAAGCTCGCTGAAATATGACGCCACCAGCCGTCAGATTGAGATCTACCCGATCGCCGGAACCCGTCCACGTGGACGTCGCGCAGACGGCTCGCTGGATCGCGATCTCGACAGCCGCATCGAGCTGGAAATGCGCACCGACCATAAAGAGCTCTCCGAGCACCTGATGCTGGTTGACCTGGCGCGTAACGATCTGGCTCGTATTTGCACCCCAGGCAGCCGCTACGTGGCGGACCTGACTAAAGTCGACCGCTATTCGTTCGTGATGCACCTGGTCTCCCGCGTGGTCGGTGAGCTGCGCCAGGACCTCGACGTGCTTCACGCCTACCGCGCCTGCATGAACATGGGCACCCTGAGCGGTGCGCCGAAAGTGCGCGCCATGCAGCTGATTGCCGCCGCCGAAGGGCGTCGTCGCGGCAGCTACGGCGGCGCAGTGGGCTATTTTACGGCCCACGGTGACCTCGATACCTGCATCGTGATCCGCTCCGCCTATGTCGAAGACGGTATTGCCACCGTCCAGGCGGGTGCCGGGATTGTTCTTGATTCTGTTCCGCAGTCTGAAGCTGACGAAACGCGCAGTAAAGCCCGTGCGGTCCTTCGCGCCATTGCTACCGCACACCACGCACAGGAGATTTTCTGATGGCTGACATTCTGCTGCTCGATAATATCGACTCCTTTACCTATAACCTGGCAGATCAGCTGCGTGCGAATGGCCATAACGTCGTTATCTATCGCAACCACGTACCGGCGCAGACCCTGGTTGACCGTCTGGCCACCATGCAAAACCCGGTGCTGATGCTCTCTCCGGGGCCAGGCGCACCGAGCGAAGCAGGCTGTATGCCGGAGCTGCTGACCCGTATGCGCGGCAAGCTGCCGATTATCGGCATCTGCCTCGGTCATCAGGCGATTGTTGAAGCCTATGGCGGCTACGTTGGCCAGGCGGGTGAAATCCTCCACGGTAAAGCGTCCAGCATCGAACATGACGGCCAGGCGATGTTTGCCGGGCTGCCGAATCCGCTCCCGGTCGCGCGCTACCACTCGCTGGTCGGCAGCAACATTCCCGCCGGGCTGACGATCAACGCCTCGTTTGAAGGGATGGTGATGGCGGTACGTCACGACGCGGATCGCGTCTGCGGGATGCAGTTCCATCCGGAATCCATCCTGACCTCCCACGGTGCCCGCCTGCTGGAGCAGACCCTCGACTGGGCGTTACAGAAGCTGGAGCAGACCAACACCCTCCAGCCGATTCTGGAAAAACTGTATCAGGCGCAAACCCTGAGCCAGCAGGAGAGCCACCAGCTCTTCTCCGCCGTGGTTCGCGGCGAACTGAAGCCGGAACAGCTGGCGGCCGCGCTGGTGAGCATGAAGGTCCGCGGTGAAAGCCCGCAGGAGATCGCCGGTGCCGCCACGGCCCTGCTGGAAAATGCCGCCCCGTTCCCGCGTCCGGACTATCCGTTTGCCGATATCGTCGGCACCGGCGGTGACGGCAGCAACAGTATCAATATTTCAACCGCCAGCGCCTTTGTGGCCGCAGCGTGTGGCCTGAAAGTGGCGAAACACGGTAACCGCAGCGTGTCCAGCCGGTCGGGCTCGTCTGATTTGCTCGCGGCATTCGGCATTAATCTCGATATGAACGCCGAACGTTCCCGTGAAGCGCTGGATGACCTCGGCGTCTGCTTCCTGTTTGCGCCGAAGTATCACACCGGTTTCCGCCACGCAATGCCGGTTCGTCAGCAGCTTAAAACCCGCACGCTGTTTAACGTGCTCGGCCCCCTGATCAACCCGGCCCATCCGCCGCTGGCGCTGATCGGTGTCTACAGTCCGGAACTGGTCCTGCCGATTGCAGAGACGCTGCGCGTGCTGGGTTACCAGCGTGCCGCCGTGGTGCACAGCGGCGGAATGGATGAAGTGTCACTGCATGCGCCGACGCTGGTAGCTGAACTGCGCGACGGTGAAATCCTGAGCTACCAGCTGGAAGCCGCTGACTTTGGTTTAACCCCGTATCACCAGGAAGCGCTGGCCGGCGGTACCCCGGAAGAAAACCGTGACATTCTGACGCGCTTATTACAAGGTAAGGGAGAGGTTGCCCATGAGGCCGCCGTTGCTGCCAACGTCGCCATGCTGATGCGTTTGCACGGCGAGGAGGACCTGAAGGCCAACGTTCAAAAAGTTCTGGATGTACTGCGCTCCGGTGCAGCTTACGATCGCGTTACCGCACTTGCGGCAAGAGGGTAAAGAATGCAGACCGTTTTAGCGAAAATCGTTGCCGATAAGGCCATCTGGGTGGAAGCCCGCAAGCAACAGCAGCCGCTTGCCAGTTTTCAGAATGACGTCGTCCCGAGCAGCCGTCGTTTCTATGACGCCCTGCAGGGTGCGCGCACCGCGTTTATTCTTGAGTGCAAAAAAGCGTCTCCGTCTAAAGGCGTTATCCGTGACGATTTCGACCTGGCACGTATTGCCGGCATTTATAAGCATCATGCGTCCGCCATCTCCGTGCTGACGGATGAGAAATATTTTCAGGGCAGCTTCGATTTTCTGCCGATCGTCAGCGGCATCGCGCCGCAGCCGATCCTGTGCAAAGACTTTATCATTGATCCGTATCAGATCTGGCTGGCGCGCTTTTACCAGGCTGACGCCTGCCTGCTGATGCTCTCGGTGCTTGACGACGAGCAGTATCGCCAGCTCTCTGCCGTCGCGCACAGCCTGAAAATGGGCGTGCTGACCGAAGTGAGTAATGAAGAGGAGCTGGAGCGCGCGATTGCGCTGGAAGCCAAAGTGGTAGGCATTAACAACCGCGATCTGCGTGATCTGTCCATTGACCTGAACCGCACGCGCCAGCTGGCGCCGCGTCTGGGATCTGGCGTCACAGTGATCAGCGAATCCGGCATTAACAGCTACGCCCAGGTGCGCGAGCTGAGCCACTTCGCCAACGGTTTCCTGATTGGCTCCGCCATGATGGAACATGACGATCTCAATGCGGCAGTACGTCGCGTGCTGCTGGGTGAAAACAAAGTCTGCGGCTTAACCCGCGAACAGGACGCCCAGGCCGTGTATGAAGCCGGAGCGATTTATGGCGGGCTGATTTTTGTGGATTCCTCCCCTCGCGCGGTCAGCGAAGAGCAGGCGCGTAAGGTCATCGCCGCGGCTCCGCTCAGCTATGTTGGCGTGTTCCGCAATGCAGATATCGCAGAGGTGGTTGAAAAAGCCGACGCGTTATCCCTGAGCGCGGTGCAGCTTCACGGCGATGAAGATCAGGCCTATATCGATGCCCTGCGCGCCACGCTGGCACCGCAGGTACAGATCTGGAAAGCGCAACGCGTTGACGATACGTTGCCCCCGCGTAACCTGAACCACGTGGACAAATACGTCCTCGATAACGGCCAGGGCGGAACCGGCCAGCGTTTTGACTGGTCTCTGCTGAACGGTGAAAAGCTGGACAACGTCCTGCTGGCGGGCGGTTTAAGCCCGGACAACTGTGTAGAAGCCGCGAAAACCGGCTGCGCAGGCCTCGATTTCAATTCAGGCGTAGAGTCCCAGCCGGGTATTAAAGATGCCAGCAAACTGGCCTCGGTTTTTAAAACTCTGCGTGCATATTAAGGAAGAGAAGATGACGACATTACTTAACCCGTATTTTGGTGAGTTCGGCGGGATGTACGTCCCGCAAATCCTGATGCCCGCGCTGCGCCAGCTGGAAGAAGCGTTTGTGAGCGCACAGAAGGATCCGGCATTTCAGGCCGAATTTACCGACCTGCTGAAAAACTATGCAGGCCGCCCAACGGCCCTGACCAAATGCCGCAATCTGACGGAAGGCACGAAAACCACGCTGTATCTTAAGCGTGAAGACCTGCTGCACGGCGGCGCGCACAAGACTAACCAGGTGCTGGGCCAGGCGCTGCTTGCGAAGCGTATGGGCAAAACCGAAATCATCGCCGAAACCGGCGCAGGCCAGCACGGCGTGGCCTCGGCGCTCGCCAGCGCCCTGCTCGGTCTGAAATGCCGCATCTATATGGGGGCGAAAGACGTTGAGCGTCAGTCTCCAAACGTTTTCCGTATGCGTCTGATGGGTGCAGAAGTGATCCCGGTGCACAGCGGCTCCGCGACGCTGAAGGATGCCTGTAACGAAGCGCTGCGCGACTGGTCTGGCAGCTACGAAACCGCGCACTATATGCTCGGTACCGCGGCGGGCCCGCACCCGTTCCCGACCATCGTGCGTGAATTCCAGCGCATGATCGGGGAAGAGACCAAAGCGCAGATCCTCGAAAAAGAGGGTCGTCTGCCGGATGCGGTCATCGCCTGCGTCGGCGGCGGATCTAACGCCATCGGCATGTTCGCAGACTTTATCGACGACACCAGCGTGGGTCTGATTGGCGTCGAGCCTGCGGGTCACGGCATTGAATCGGGTGAACACGGCGCGCCGCTGAAGCATGGCCGCGTGGGGATCTACTTCGGCATGAAATCCCCGATGATGCAGACCGATGAAGGCCAGATTGAAGAGTCTTACTCTATCTCTGCCGGCCTCGACTTCCCATCCGTCGGGCCGCAGCACGCCTATCTGAACAGCACTGGTCGTGCGGACTATGTCTCCATTACCGATGACGAAGCGCTGGAAGCGTTCAAAACGCTGTGCCGCAGCGAAGGGATCATCCCGGCGCTGGAGTCTTCACACGCTCTGGCCCATGCGCTGAAAATGATGAAAGACAATCCGGAAAAAGAGCAGCTGCTGGTGGTCAACCTTTCCGGACGCGGTGACAAAGATATCTTCACCGTTCACGATATTCTGAAAGCACGAGGGGAAATCTGATGGAACGCTACGATAACGTATTTGCAGAACTGAAATCCCGCCAGGAAGGCGCGTTCGTTCCCTTCGTCACCCTGGGCGATCCGGGCCCTGAACAGTCGCTGAAGATCATCGACACCCTGATTGAAGCCGGTGCCGATGCGCTGGAGCTGGGGATCCCGTTCTCTGACCCGCTGGCGGATGGCCCGACCATCCAGAATGCGACGCTGCGCGCGTTTGCCTCAGGCGTCACGCCGACCCAGTGCTTCGAGATGCTGGCGGCGATCCGTCAGAAGCACCCCACTATCCCGATTGGCCTGCTGATGTATGCCAATCTGGTGTTCAACCGCGGTATCGATGAGTTTTACGCAGAGTGCGCACGCGTGGGTGTCGACTCCGTTCTGGTCGCCGACGTGCCGGTTGAAGAGTCCGCGCCGTTCCGCCAGGCTGCGATGCGTCACAATGTCGCCCCTATTTTCATCTGCCCGCCAAACGCGGACGATGAGCTGCTGCGCCAGATTGCCTCTTACGGGCGCGGTTATACCTACCTGCTCTCCCGCGCAGGCGTGACCGGTGCCGAGAATAAGGCCGCATTGCCGCTGCATCATCTGGTGGAGAAGCTGGCCGAGTACCATGCCGCACCGCCGCTGCAGGGCTTCGGGATCTCCTCTCCGGATCAAGTCACCGCGGCGATTGACGCGAAGGCTGCGGGTGCCATTTCCGGCTCTGCGATTGTGAAGATCATCGAGAAGAACGTGGACAAGCCCGAGCAGATGCTGGCCGAGCTGAAGGCGTTTGTGACCGCCATGAAGGCGGCGACGCGTAAAGTCTGATCCCTCCACCGTCTGGCATCCCTGCCAGACGGTTAGCCTTTATTCCCCGCCATCAACAAAGGATGAAGTTAAAATTGATCCTTTCGATATTTTCGGTGTGAATGGCTT
Source organism: Enterobacter sp. TCD1-1 (assembly GCF_020567405.1). NCBI lineage: Bacteria > Pseudomonadati > Pseudomonadota > Gammaproteobacteria > Enterobacterales > Enterobacteriaceae > Enterobacter > Enterobacter sp. TCD1-1. The sequence goes on from NZ_JAJCXF010000001.1 coordinate 1,765,017, forward strand.
TTCAAACTGTCGTGTAAGCGTATGATCTGGACTCTTTTTTATCTTTAATCCTTCTGAGTTCAGAGGCTTATTCATGTCATGGCAATCCTTCAAACAGGCTTACCTGGTTAAGTTCTGGTCACCCGTTCCGGCCGTTATCGCGGCAGGCATTCTCTCTACTTATTATTTTGGCATTACCGGTACCTTCTGGGCCGTAACCGGCGAGTTCACCCGCTGGGGTGGCCAACTGCTGCAACTCGCTGGCGTACATGCCGAAGAGTGGGGCTACTTTAAACTCATTCATCTGGACGGTACGCCGCTCACCCGCATCGACGGGATGATGATCATCGGCATGTTCGGCGGCTGCTTCGCTGCCGCGCTGTGGGCAAACAACGTTAAGTTGCGTATGCCCAAAAGCCGGATCCGCATTGTGCAGGCGGTTGTCGGCGGCATGATTGCCGGATTCGGCGCGCGTCTGGCGATGGGGTGTAACCTTGCCGCCTTCTTTACCGGGATCCCGCAGTTTTCGCTTCACGCCTGGTTCTTTGCCGTCGCCACGGCCATCGGCTCTTACTTTGGCGCAAAATTCACCCTGCTGCCGCTGTTTCGTATTCCAGTGAAAATGACAAAAGTCAGCGCAGCATCTCCGTTAACCCAGAAGCCCTCTCAGGCCCGCCGCCGTTTCCGCCTCGGGATGCTGGTCTTTTTCGCCATGGTGGCATGGGCGCTCTGCACCGCCCTGAACCAACCTAAGCTCGGTCTGGCGATGCTGTTCGGTGTGGGTTTTGGTCTGCTCATTGAACGCGCGCAGATCTGCTTTACCTCCGCGTTTCGCGATATGTGGATCACCGGGCGCACGATGATGGCGAAGGCGATTATCGCCGGGATGGCGGTCAGCGCCATCGGCATCTTCAGCTATGTTCAACTGGGCGTCGAACCAAAAATCATGTGGGCCGGTCCTAACGCGGTCATTGGCGGCCTGCTGTTCGGCTTCGGGATCGTGCTGGCTGGCGGGTGTGAAACCGGCTGGATGTATCGCGCCGTCGAAGGCCAGGTGCACTACTGGTGGGTGGGTCTGGGAAATGTGATTGGCTCGACGATCCTGGCGTACTACTGGGATGACGTGTCTCCCGTCCTGGCCACCAACTGGGATAAGGTCAACCTGCTGAAAACCTTCGGGCCTCTCGGCGGCCTGCTCGTCACCTACGCCCTGCTGTTGGTCGCTTTTTTACTGGTCGTCGCACAGGAGAGACGTTTCTTCCGCCGTGCGAGCGTTAAAACAAAAACGCAGGAGAATGCAGCATGAAAGAGATTGTGCCTGATTATCGTCTGGATATGGTTGGCGAGCCCTGTCCATATCCGGCGGTGGCTACGCTTGAAGCGCTGCCGCAGCTTAAGAAAGGTGAAATTCTGGAGGTGGTCAGCGACTGCCCGCAGTCCATCAACAACATACCGCTGGATGCGAAAAACCACGGTTATACGGTGCTGGATATCCAGCAGGATGGCCCAACCATTCGCTATCTGATTCAAAAATGATCGTTAAGGGCCTCGTCAGGGGCCTTTATCGTATTGAATTATAAGACATCTTGATCCACGGCAAAAACGTGATTTTTGACTTAAGTAAAATCTCATTTCCCTTTTGAAGGAGGTTTTCGCGGTTTGATGTATTTACGAGCTTTACTGGTTTTCGCCTTATTGATTCCCTTCCATGCGCTGTCCCTGAATTTTTCTTCTACCTTCCTGCGCCTTAATTGTCCGCAAAGAGGACTTGTCGAGGTTATTCTTCACGTTTATGACCATACCCAGGAACGGTGGCGCGGTCATTTTGAAACCGGCGCGGGACATAAACGTGCGGGTGATACCGAAATTATCCCGTTTGCCAACGGCGATATTCTCTTCCATTCCCTGTCCAGCGACGCTTTCAGCTATTTATATGATGGGGAAACGATCCTGAGGCACTGCGTAAAGCTTGATGAGCGGCCGGTTTATCCGTCGTTTTGATGTGAGCAAAGCAAACTGGCCACCCTGTGGCCAGTTTGACGTGGGATCAGAAACGATAACCCGCAGAGAACATAAACACCCACGGATCCAGGCGAGTATTGATACTTTGCTGCTGGCCGCCCGCCTTGAAGCGTACGTCCGTATCAATATCCATATACCAGACCGAGGCGTTGATCAGCCAGTCGCGGTTAATCAGGTAATCCAGACCGACCTGTCCCGCCATGCCCCACGAATCTTTCAGGCTGAGGTCCGTCAGACCCGCCTCTTTACCGGTATCGTTGAATTTCTCATCAAAGAAGGTGGTGTAGTTCACACCGGCGCCAATATATGGACGCACCTTGCTGCTTGAGTCGCCAAAGTACCATTGCGCCATCAGCGTTGGCGGTAAATGGTGAACCGTGGCGATATCACCGGTTGGTCCTAAACCGACGCGATGACGGAACGGCGTTGCGGCCAGAAGCTCAACGCCCACGTTATCCGTCGCCATCCAGGTAAAGGTTAAACCTAACTGGGTGTTATTACTGACGTTAAAACCGCCCATTCCCAGCACGTTATCCGATCCTTCAGTTGGGCGAACCGTAGCCGAACCGGCACGAATAAAGAATTCGCCTGCTTCATGCGCATACGCGCCGCCAGAGAGACTGCTTAATACAAGGGCTGCCACCGCTAATTTTTTCATATCCGCTCCATCGTTGTGGTTTTAATCGCGGATGAGAATATACTCACAAAAGGGTAATAAGTGATCTGCCACAGATCACATTAAAACCAGTAACTTAACATTCATTGATCTGGATTAATTTTTTGTTACGCATCCAAAACCAGTAAGTTGTTTCCATGTCAATTTTTGGCATTTCACGGTTACAAAATTTTCCCTTTTCCCCCTCTTGCTCTTCCTCTGGCGGCTGGATAATTTATCGCTCTCACAAGTTGATTTGATGCGTTCTTCTTTTGCAGGTGTGCCATGAGTGATATTAACCCGTGCATGACGTGCGGAGCCTGTTGTGCGTATTTTCGAGTCTCTTTCTACTGGGCCGAAGCCAGCGATGGCGGCGGTACCGTTCCGGTTCATCTTACCGAGCCGTTAACCCCCTTTCTGCGCTGCATGAGCGGCACGAACCAAAAGCAGGCCCGCTGTGTGGCGCTACAGGGTGAGCCTGGGGTCGCGACCCGCTGTTCCATCTATGAGGATCGCCCCAGCCCGTGCCGGGAATTTGCCATGTCGGGGGAAGATGGGCAGGTCAACGAAGCCTGTAACCGCGCCCGCGCCCGCGTTGGATTACCGCCGCTTTACAAAGATATGCTTTTCCATACAAGCCTTGATGCTGCCACAGCAGGTGCATCCGGTGTACAATTGCCGGCTAATTAACACCTGCAATACTCAAGGAGAGTGCATGTCTATCACGGCGAAGTCTGTCTACCGTGACACGGGAAACTTTTTCCGCAATCAGTTCATTACCTTTTTACTGATCGCGTTGCTTTGCGCCTTTATCACGGTGGTGCTGGGTCATGCGTTCTCACCGAGTGAAGAACAGATTGCCAGCCTGAGCCAGGGCGACCATCTTGCGGGCAGCGTGGGGTTGTTTGAGCTGGTGCAAAACATGACGCCTGAGCAGCAGCAAATTCTGCTGCGCGCTTCTGCCGCGTCCACGTTCTCAGGCCTGATTGGTAATGCGGTTCTGGCGGGCGGCGTTTTGCTGATGATTCAACTGGTATCGGCAGGTCACCGGGTCAGCGCCTTACGGGCGATTGGTGCCAGCGCGCCGGTCTTACCGAAGCTGTTTATCCTGATCTTTTTGACCACCCTGCTGGTGCAGATGGGGATTATGCTGGTCGTGGTGCCGGGGGTATTACTGGCTATCGTGCTCTCATTTGCCCCGGTGATGGTCGTGCAGGATAAGATGGGTATTTTTACCGCGATGCGCAGCAGCATCAGACTGGCATGGGCTAATATGCGTCTGGTGGCGCCCGCCGTGATCGGCTGGCTGCTGGCCAAAACGCTGCTGTTATTGTTTGCGCCGAATTTTGCGGTATTAACGCCTAATGTTGGCGCCGTGGTGGCGAATACGCTGAGCAATCTCATTTCAGCGGTACTGCTCGTCTATCTGTTCCGCCTGTATATGTTAATTCGTCAGTAATCCCGAGGCGGGGGGCATCGCTGTCTCCCGCCCCGCTCAGAAGATGGAATCACAGAATGAAGCAGTTTCTTGATTTTTTACCACTCGCGGTGTTTTTCGCTGTCTATAAGTTGTACGACATTTTTGCTGCAACAAAAGCATTAATCGTTGTGACCGCCGTTGTGCTGATCTATAGCTGGATTCGCTATCGCAAAGTCGAAAAAATGGCGCTTATTACGTTCATCCTAGTGGCGGTGTTCGGTGGATTGACCATTGCCTTGCATGATGTTGAATTTATTAAGTGGAAGGTGACTGTTATTTATGCATTGTTTGCAGCAGCATTACTGTTCAGTCAATGGTTCATGAAAAAGCCCCTTATCCAGAGCATGTTAGGTAAAGAACTCACGCTGCCGCAGGTAGTCTGGTCGCGTCTGAATACTGCCTGGGCAATCTTCTTTATTCTCTGCGGTCTCGCTAATATCTATATCGCCTTCTGGCTGCCGCAGGATATCTGGGTCAACTTTAAGGTCTTTGGCCTGACTGCGCTGACGCTTATCTTCACGCTGTTAAGCGGTGTATACATCTATCGTCATATGCCGCAGGACGACAACCACTGATTACTGACTGACCAGAACGTCAACGACGGGCGTTCTGGTCTATTCTCTCCGCACGCGAATCATAGTAGCATCCCGCCTGAAGTCTTCCGTTACGAGTTAAAACAATGACAACAACTAACGCCCCTCAGGGCGAACTGGTTTTACGCACACTGGCAATGCCCGCTGACACCAATGCCAATGGCGATATTTTTGGCGGCTGGCTGATGTCGCAGATGGATATGGGCGGCGCAATTCTGGCAAAAGAGATTGCCCACGGGCGCGTGGTCACCGTGAGAGTGGACGGCATGACCTTCCTGCGCCCGGTTGCGGTGGGTGATGTGGTTTGCTGCTACGCGCGCTGCGTGAAACGCGGTAATACCTCCATTTCCATCAACATCGAAGTCTGGGTCAAGAAAGTCTCTTCTGAGCCGATTGGGCAACGTTATAAGGCCACTGAAGCGCTGTTTATTTATGTCGCCGTGGACAGCGAGGGTAAACCTCGTCAACTTCCACAGGCCTGATCGACAGGCAAAAAAAAAGCCTCCTTTCGGAGGCTTTTTTTATTCCATCTGCGCCCCGCCGTTCAGGCGGAAAACAATATTGACGATCAATCCGCTACCCGGCTTGCCTGGCTCATAGCGCCATCTGCGCATAGCAGATTTCACTTCGCGCTCAAACATATTAGAAGGTTGCGCAGATAAGATTTCCACGTTATCCACGCGGCCATCCGCAGTGACATCAAACTTCACCCGTACGCGGCCTTCAATACGCAAGGCCTGAGCTCGCGCCGGATACTGAGGCTGATTGCGGCTTACGGCTCGCGGGCCCGCTGGCGCGGTAACCGTTGGCTTTGACGTCGTTGCCGTATTGTTCATCACCGGACGTGAAGGCGCTGAATTTTCTACCGGCTGGGTCGCGCGCGGTTCAACCGGACGTTCCTCGCGTTTCGGACGCTCCTCAACCTTCTTCACCGGCTTTGGCTTCGGCTTAGGTTTTGGCTTCGGTTCAGGTTTGTGGATCACCACCGGGGCTTCCTTCGGTGGCTCCGGAACGGGTTCGGGTTCTGGCTCCGGTTCAGCCACCGGCTGTGGCGGCGGAGGGGCAACCTGCGGCGGTTCAAGATCCGCTGGCGATACCATCGTCACGGAAATCGGCTGCGCGGGCGCGGGCATTTCAATAACCTGATGAACCGAGGTATACAGCAGCCCCGCCACAACGGCACCGTGAATCACGACAGAAAGCAGCGTCGGCCAGGGAAAGCGGCGAGGTAAATCAAGGGTCATCGAAGTCATATTCATCAACGTTAAAAAACCGAACCCTGATTTTAAATGCAAATAGCAATCATATTCAATAAGACACTTTGCTCTGGCGCAATTTTAGCGCCTGAGAGGCCAAAAAAGGCGCATTCAGATCAGGGTATTAACATTGTTTTTATTTTACATTGCAGTCGTTTGCCCTTTCACATAACGTAACTGACACTTTTACCGGTTAAGGAGCTCCGCCGTGTTTTACGTGATTTACTCTGAAGATGTTGCTGATTCGCTCGAAAAACGCCAGTCTGTGCGCCCTGCGCATCTGGCACGTTTGCAGTTGCTTCAGGATGAAGGCCGATTACTGACCGCTGGCCCCATGCCCGCAGTAGACAGCAACGATCCGGGTGCTGCCGGTTTCGCCGGCTCCACGGTTATTGCTGAATTTGAATCCCAGGAAGCCGCTCAGGCCTGGGCTGACGCAGACCCGTACGTTGCAGCGGGTGTGTATGCAAAAGTGACGGTCAGACCGTACAAGAAAGTGTTCTGATACCAAATCGGCTCCGAAAGGAGCCTTTTTTAGGCGCGATTACGCCCCTCTGTACCGGGTAAACTGCTGCTCTGTAATCAGGCTCCCCCACTGGTCGCCTTCCCACTCCTTTACCAGCGTAAACCCAAACGACTCGTACAGACGCCGGGCGGCGGTCAGCTTATTGAACGTCCAGAGGTGCACGGCAGAAAAACCGCCACTGTCGCAGAACCGCATCGCTTCATTCAGCAGTTTTTTCCCCACGCCGTGTCCCCGGCAGCCATCATCAAGAATAAACCAGCGAAGATGGGCTTCACCCGGCGCCAGATCCTCGCCATCGATTGCCACCGAGCCGACAATTTTATCGTTGAGCACTGCCAGCCAAATCTGATTACAGGGCTTCTCCAGTCTTTCACTGAACTCGGCCAGCCCTGAAGCCACTTTAGCCTCGAAGAAGCGACCAAAGTTATGTTCGCGCGAATAATAGCTGCCATGCATCTCCGCGATACGGCCAATCATGCCGGGGATGTACCCCTGCACTATCTTCAGCTCGTCGGGCTGCATATCGCTGCCCGCTTCACGGCATGCCAGCAGCGCGTTGGCATAAAGGGAGAGCCCCTCAGAAATGGTCTGCTGCTGAGCAGGAGCAAGACGCTTTATTGCTGTGACCACGCGCTCATTGCTGAAGGCATTAATTTTGCTGACCGTCTCGTGACCTTTCGCAGTCAGCCTGAGGCTCTTCGCTCTCGCATCCTCAACAGAAATGACTTCCTCGAGTTCGCCTGCGGCAATCAGGCGAGCCAGCATCCGGCTGACGCTGGACTTTTCCAGGCCCAGCAGTTGCACCAGCTGGCTCGCCGTCATCTCTTTGCGTAGAGCAATTTCGACCAGAGTATGGACGGCCGAAGGCGAGTAATTCGTTGAGGCCAGGGTAGACCCCATAAAACCTAACTCTCGCACCATCAGGCGCGAGGAACGTCGAATAACACTGACTACCGGGGTTTCACTGTGCATGTTATATCCTCACCATTTAGTTGTACTATACAACTAAATGGTGAGGGATTGTCAAACATAATAAAAAAGGCTCCCGCAGGAGCTTTTGAAAACGCTTCAACAGAATGAAATAAAAGGATTTATTTCATGCCGCGTCCACAGATTGACCACATCGATAGAGGAAGTCCCGCAAATGCGGGGCTAACCTCTCAATGGTCTGGATAAAATAACAATACATATAGAAAGTAACTTGAGCAGTTTGGGCGCCTACTCAAAGGGAGCTACGGACGCTTTGTTAACACCTTATATAATAACTGCAGCAGCATTTGCTATTGGTCCAGAGTGAGCACTCTCAGTTAAAACCCCATTTTTAATCACATCGTTAGTGTAGTATACCGCCGAACCTGATTTATTTAACATGTCAATTACTTCAGTGTTTGGATGAGTATCTCTTGCCCTGCCAAACTTGCCATTGTTATGCGAGATAATAGCCACGCTCGGTGAAATTTTTGATAAGATTGTTTTACTTAAGTTTTTTATACTCCCATGATGAGGGACTTTTAGAACATCTGCTTTTAAACAATACTTACTATTAATTAAGCGATTAAAAACAGAGCGATCCGCATCACCAGTCATTAAATATACTAAACCTACGTTTTCCTCATGATATTTGAATACCACACTAATTTTATTCGCATCGAACTCAAGAAATCTCTTAATTGCTTTCTCTATAGTAACATTACCATTGCGCGTTAATTTTTTTATTATATTAATCGCTATTATTACAAAGGTTCTCCCTGAATATCCTTCAGGATATGTTATATTGTTAAATGGAGTATCCTGATTTAGAATGTCATTTACACTTGTTCCATTATCTTGTAAAAACAATTCAATCTCTTGAAGTGAAACTTCTGATGTATCTTTTTTGCTGAAGATTTTATTTGGATCCAAGGGAGGGTTCAATACTTCCATATGTCCACAACCTCCAAATGTTGATCCTTCACACAATAATTCAACACGCTGGAATGCTGTTGGTATTTTAATGAACTGCCCCCTCAATAATTTATTTAATATTTTGTATATTTCGGGAAAGTAAGCGGGTATATAAAGGGTGTCTACAATGAAGTTGCTGCCATTAAATTTCCCACATATATGGTCATCGTGAGAATGTGTTATAAGAAGATCTATCACCGGTGAATTAATATTGCATGTAAAACTTGACGGCCCCAAATCAATGTAGAGTGGCTTTTGTGAATTAAACACACAAGAGTCACTTTCAAGCATTATTGCATCACCTTGTCCGCAATTAAATACAGTTAACATATTCCCTCTTAGTTTAAAACTATAGCGTGAGATCTAAACACTAAAAACATAGCATGAAAAAAACCCACTTTCTATTGATTTACTCAATTAGCCTCAAACGTCCCTACCCTGAGTTACGTAAAATGATATGCTTACAGCAGTTGATGATGAATTCATATAAGCATTAACGTTCGGACTTTTGCGCCACCCAAAGTCAAACCAGAATGAGACTTAATGCAAAATAATTTGAATAACTGAACGAATAGTGAAATATTCTGAAAAATCATAGTCTGCATACAGTTAATTACATTAAGTCAATTTGCGCTTCTGGCCCTTTACCGATATTTATGTAATTTAAAACACACAAAAGCCCCGCATTGCGGGGCTTTCTTTTAGTCACTGCCAATGGATTTGTTGCTGGCCGGATGATGTCGGGTGCGGTGCCGCTGGTACTACTACTCCCGGCGATACAATAAAGCGCTCGACCGTTTCGGTGGTCACAAACGTCGCGCTGCAGTTGATGTTTGTGCACTGGTGATAGCGCTCTTTGGTCGTGTCGGTAAAATAGCGACTTGTGCGGGCGTGAGCGGCAAAATGACATTTTGGACAGTGAAACATGGCGAGCACCTCAATTAATTTCCGATGCATTAATTTTACTCACTTTACCCATATATAACAAATACTTAAAAACAAATCACTGCGTTACTTCTTCGCTTTCGTACTCCACATCCGAAACCTTAACCTCAAGCTCTAAGCCCGTCGTGTAGCCGCTCCCGTTGAGGTTATGCACCACCCGGCTGATTATCCAAGACTGCTCGTCTATAACGCGCTTAAAGCCTTTGACCGCTATCGGCGTTTCAGGAAATAAATCTGCCCGGCCAATCGCCAGCGAGATTGAAAACTCCGCGACGCCGCGCTGCAGCTTGTCCCACTTCGCCTGAGCGGCGCGCATGGCCTGCGCCTTTGTCGCGTAAATGGTCGTCAGCTCCAGCACGTTGTCAGCCTCACCGGCCATATACTCACCCTCGCGCGCTTCCTGCTCTTTTTTGGCTTTGGCCCTTGCCGGGGCTTTGGTCGCTTTCGGGTGCTGCAGCGCGCGGAGGTGTTTCTCTTTGGGCTTTCTCTTGAGCGTCACCTTTTGCTTTTGCGGCTTCGGGTCTTTGGTGTGCAGCCACTTTGCCGTCACGCCGGTATAGGCTTCCCGGTCAGCAATCGCAAACTGATGACGATCGCCGTCGCCGCGCTCAAGCGTCATCTGCGGAATGGGCTTTCCGCTGGCCGTCTTACCGCTCCCCGCTTTCAGGAATAACAGTTTTCCCGCTTTTACCGAAACCGCCGCACCGTTCCGGTCAGCCAGGCGGGAAAGAAACACCGCGTCCGATTCCTGCGACTGGTCAATGTGAGGCACGGCGACGGCTTTCAGCGTGTCGACCACGCTGGCCGTCAGCTTATTGCGTGCCGCAATCGTCTCGACAATTTGCCCGAGCGTGGTGTCATGCCATGACTGTTCCCGGCGCGAGTTCAGCGACCCGCGAAAATCGGCGCTTCGCCCCCGGATGGTAAGCGTATCAGGTGCGCCCCTGTGCTCGATTTCGTCAACCGTGAACGTACCTTTTTTTATCAGCGCGGATCCCTGCCAGCCTAACCACAGCGTCAACGTTGCGCCACGCGGTGGCAAAGCTATCTGGCCGTCAGTGTCATCGAGCTCGATATCGAGCTGGTCGGCCTCGAATCCGCGATTGTCGGTCATGGTCAGGCTGATAAGGCGGTCACTAAAATCCTGGGTGATATCGTCGTTATCGAGCTTGAGCATAAACGCCGGGGCAATCTTCGCCCCGGCCTGAATATCCATTCCTGTAATCATCCTGCCAGCCCTCCCAGCCAGTCACCGGTAGACGTGACCAGATTGTCGGCCTGCGTTTTCAGGTCGCCATAAATGGCCGCCAGCGATTTATCGACCCGCTTAAGGGAAAGGCTAAACTCGATTTTTCTCGCCGCTCCGTCGCTGAATAGCTCGGTGTGCGTGTGCGTCACTTTGTCGATGACATACATGCCGTGGATCATGCCCGTTCCGTCAATCAGCGGCCACGCTCGCCCCTCGTCTGCCATCAGCTCGATGGCGGTCAGTGACAGACGTCCGCCGGTAATTTCGGGATAGAGCACACCCGACAGCGTGCGCGTGGTTTCACCTTCCCCGAGATACTGGTAAGCAGGTGGCTTGCCGATACGGTCGTTTGACGCCCAGCGGTAATCCTTCGAATACTGCATGGACTGATAGGGCAGCGTGCGGCGCTCAAACACAAACAAACCCAAAACCATTAACATGCTTTATCCCCCTCAGTCATGACGCATACTTGAGCGCTGACGCGCACGGTTTTCACGGTCGAGTTTATCGACGGCCTCGCGGAGCTGCCGGTCAAGGTCGCTGCCCGGCGCGATGCCACCATTCAGGTTGATGTTGTATTCAGGCTTGCTCTGGTCGACGTAAGTCTTACCAGTGGGTGCCGTTAGCGGCTGATATGCCTGATAACCGCCATATGCTGAGGTTGCCGGAATATAAGACCCATTTTGCGAGCCGGTGGCGGCACTGGCTTTAGCGGCCTTCTGGTCAAGGTCGCTCGATTCTTTATTGATAACCCCGAGCTTTTCCAGCAGCCAGTTAACGCCGGTACGCAATGTATTAAAGCTTTTGAGCGGTAACATCAGCGCTTCGGCCAGCATCTTACCGAACATCACACCCGCATTTTTGCAGCTGTCGAGCGTCTCCTGCGTCGACTTAACCGGTGCAATCAGGTCTTTAAACCACTGCCACGCCGCTTTAAGTTTGTCACCCAGCCAGTCAAAAACCGGCTTTAACGGTTCGAATAACTCCACTACAGGGGCAAAAGCCTGCTTTATCCCCTCCATTACGCCTGAGAAAAATGCGCTTATTGGCTCCCAGTATTTGCGGATGAGCAGCGCACCGGCGATGATGGCAACGCCAATAGCCACAATCGGCCAGGTAAGCGCCCCGAGCACAGAGACAATGGCTGCCCCCATTGCGGCCAGATTTGCACCGAGAACACCGGCAGCGGCCATAATCACGTTGAAACCCGTTACCACCGGCCACGCTATCAGGCCAATCCCGCCCAGCACGCCAATCAGCGCCAGCCCACCACCTGCAATTAACCCGATGGTTGACGCAAGTGTTTTGTTATTGGTGATCCAGCCGTCGAGCTTTAAAACATATTTCGTGGCGGTTTTAGTGAGCTCACGCAGTGAGCCTTCCTGCTGGTCAAACAGGTCAGTACCGACGGCCTCATAGGCTGACTGGAATTCTTTAAAGTCGCCGCCGAGGTTGTCCTGCATGATTTTGACCAGCTCAGCGGTTTTCCCGTCCGAGGCTTTAAACGCCGCCATGAGCTGGTCGAGTTTGCCGTTTGAGGCCGCGGTCATCAGTACCGCCGCCGCCGAGCTGGCTTCCTCACCAAAGATGGTTTTCATGTACTCGCCCTTCTGGCTTGTTCCGAGATTGTTTTTCTCAAAACTGCGCTGCATTTCTTTCAGAATGGCGAATATCGGGCGCGTGTTGCCCTTGCTGTCAGACGTTTTAACGCCGAGCTCTTTAATGGCCTCGTATGCCTTACCGGTCGGAGCCTGCAGGCGACTCAGGACGGCACGGCTGCCCGTCCCCGCCATCGAGCCGGTGATTTTGGCGTCATGGAGTGCGCCGACCATTGCGGCGGTCTGCTCGATACTGACCCCGGCATTTTTTGCCACTGGCGCAGCATACGTCAGCGCATCGCTCAGTCCGTCAAAGTCAGCGGCCGTTTTGTTCATCGTCATCGACAGCACGTCGCCAATGTGCGCGATCTGGTCGTTAGACATCTGAAACGCGGATTTCATCCCCGTCAGCAGCGCGGCGTTTTCTTCCATCGAGCGCCGGTTAGACAGCGCCATATTCAGCGTGACCGGCGTCGCCGCCTGAATCGCTGCGGCATCCCCGCCGCTTTTCGCAATGATAATCTGTGCGCTCGCCGCATCATCTGCAGACGCAGCGGTATTGTCCCCGAGTTGGCGCGCCTGTTTGCGCAGCGCCTCCATTTCGGGTGACTGTTTATCGACTCCGAGCACGGCCTGCAGTTCAGAGTTTTTCTGTGCAAAGTCATAACCGGGTGTGAGTAATTTTACTCCGGCGATCGTTCCCGCCGTGGCGATACCGACGCCCGCCGCGCCTGCTGCTGCAGCGCCTCCGGCAAGGGACTTACCGGCCTGATAACGCTCTTTAACGCGACTCAGCCGCGCCTGCTGTTGACTGACCCGCGCTAGCGCCTCGCGCTGCCGGTTAAGCTGAGCGGTCGTCTCACTGACGCTGGTTTTCAGGCGGCGCTCATCCGCCGAGAGAGTACGGGTGTTAATCCCGGCCTGCGCGAGCTCGGTGCGCTGGCGCTGTACCGACTGCCTGAGGCTGTTGTATTTGAGCTGCAGGTCAGCGGCGGATTTCTTTGCCTCCTCCATCGCGCGCGCCTGCGCGGTTGTAGGGTTCTGCGTGTTTTTAAACTGGACGGCCAGCGCGGCGGCTTCCTGTTTCGCCTTGTTAAGCGACTGGCCTGTCACGGCAAGCTGTGCGCTCGCTTTCCTGAATCCGTCAATTCGGCCAGCCTGCGCATTCAGATCGCGCAAGCTGTTTTGAGAAGTGCGGATATCGCCAGCAAGGGTCTTGCTGGCAGTCTGGATAGCTTTGAGCGGTCGGCTTGCCCGGTCTACTGCGTTCAGCAGTACCTCAATCCTGACGTTATTGCTCATGGTGGTGTCCGCTTCGCTGCAGCGCCTTTTCGCGCCATGTGATGAGCTCGGTCACGCTCAGGGAATTTAGCTCTGATGGCGGCCAGTGAAATATCACCGCGATATCCGCCATCAGGTCATCGACCGAAAGGTTATCGGGGAAGGTCAGCGAGCCGAAGATGGCGACAAAAAACCGACCACCTTACCGGCGAACAAAATCAGGTCTGACGCTTCCAGACGCATGACCTCGGGCTCGGTCAGCGCCGGGTACGTCATGCGCGGCAACACCTTAATCAGCGCATCGACGTCAGAGTTAACCAGCGAGGCCAGACTCACACCGCGCAGAGTCCCGGCGTTGGGTTTGGACACGGTCACCTGTTCGATTTTTTGCTCACCGCGCATGATGGGATTATCGAGGATCACAATGCTCGGGTTTTCGGTTTCGGTGGTGGCGGTTTCGTTGATGTTTTCCATGATGTTGCTCTCTTTGAATGTGAGTAAGTTACCGGCCAGCCTGGCTGACCGGTTAACCGGTTACAGGCCAATCGCCCGGCGGTGCTCAGCGAGACGGTCGACGCCGTCGACTTTCATCACCATGTTGACGACGTCAATCTCAATGACCTCTTTGCCGTCGATCGTGAGCTGGTAGTAAGAGCACTCGGTCGCGATTTTGGTCGTGCCGCTTTCGCCCTGTTTGTTTTCGCCGCCGTCGTACTCCTTGTGACGGCCACGCATGACCACCTCAACGGCGGAAATTGCGCCGGTGTCATCGCGCTGGAATGAGCCGGTGAAGCGCAGCGGCACGCTGTCGGCACCCGGTGACGCATATTGCGCCCACAGCGCGACGTCAGGCAGGCCGCCCAGCGTCCACTCAAGCGACAGCGCGTCGTCGTCGAGGCCGAGGTCGACAGAGACCGAGCCCGGCATCCCGCCGCCGCGATACTTCTCAAGCTTGCGGGTCAGCTTTGGCAGGGTGACGGATTCAACGACGCCCATGTAGCTGAGACCGTCGTTAAACATATTCAGGTATTTCAGTTTGCGTGGTAACGCCATGCTCTGAGCTCCTTAGCTGTTGACCGAGTCTGACAGGTCTGCCAGATAGGTATCGGTGATGCGCTGGCGCAGGGTCAGGTTTTCCAGCGGCGGGACGGGGGTGTAGTCGTAATCGATATACAGCTTCCCGGCTTTGAGGGTTTCCACGCTGTTTGACTCCGGGTCGTACCAGCAGGAGCCGTCAACGATATAGCCGTTATTTTTCAGCTCGCGGAATTTGGCATTGATGCCGGCGACGATGTCGCGGATAAGCGTTGCGGAAACGGGCTTATCCATCGCCCACGCGTGCGCCTCAGCCATTGTGTCGGCCAGCACCTGCGCCGTGCGGGTGTAGTTTTCAAACACGAATAACGGATCGTCCGAGCAGGTGCGGTTACCCCAAAATTTAAAGCCGTCGTTTCGAATCAGCGTGGTGACACCGGCCTGATTTAACAGGTTCGCGTCGGTGGCCCGCTCCTGCAAATCCCATGACACCGAGGCACTGACGCCGGTGACGCCATTTACGCCCACATTAGACAGCGTTTTGTGCCAGCCGGTTTCCTGGTCGATTCTGGCGCGCAGGCCGAGCGCGCGGGCGGTCGCCCATGCAATATCGGTTTCGTTCGCCGTGGTGTCCCATGCCAGAAAATCAGGGTGAATCACCATGAGCTCGCGCTGGCTGAAGTTCTCACGGTATTTGATGGCGTCGGAAATGGTCTTACAGCCCCACGCGCTCACATAGCCGAACGCGCGCAGGCTCTGGCAGGTTGACGCAAGGGCGGTCGCCACTTCCTGCGTATCCAGCCCCGGCACGCCGAGAATGCGCGGCTTAACGCCGGTGACGGTTTTCGCCGTTAACAGCGCTTTCAGCCCGGTGTATTTGCCGTTTTCGTCGGTCGTGCCGATGATGTTCGAAATGGTTTCTTTCTGCGCCGCTTCCGGGTCTGACGGGTCGTCGGTGCCTTCGGGAACGCGCACCACCACAATGACCGGCTTGCACTGGTCGGCGATGGCCAGCAGGGATTTTGACAGCGTGCCTTTTATACCGGCTTTACCGATAGCCGTTTGCACGCTGGTAATCAGCACCGGCTCGTTAAGGGGAAACGTCTTTTCGTCAGCATCGCTGGCCGTGCAGACCATGCCGATGATGGCCGTCGAGACGGTGGAAATGGTGCGCGTGCCATCATTAATCTCGATGACCTCGACGCCGTGATGATAGTCGCCCATCTGTTTAACTCCGTGGTTAAGGGGTGCGACTATTTTCTGTTGTGTATTCTGCAGGCGCGATACAATGGCGTTGGCGGAGGGATAAAACAACAAACAAAAGCCCTCCGGGTGGAGGGCTCTGGTCACGCGGCTAATTCAGGCCAGTGAATATCCGGGGCGGTTTGGGTATCGGTCGCCTCAACCGCGTCAATATAATCGAGCACGTCATTCAGTCTGGCGACTTCTTTGTCGGTTAAACTGCGCCCGTTCATTTGCTTGAGCTGGATAACGGAAACCGACTGCAGCGCCGACTCAATCAAATCCCTGCGTTTTTCCTCCGCCTCCGCGATAAGTTCGTCACGTGTTGGAGCCGGTGGCTCCTGCAATACCGGATAGCACTGCTTATTCGGGACAATGATTTTCCCCTGTGCAAGCCCATCCATAAGATTGCGGTAATCTTCATCAGTTACGCGCACAAAAAATCCCGGCCACGTTCCGGCGGCGCGGTAATCAGCTTCCAGTAGATCGCTGTAAAATGCCCCCGTTTTGGGGCGATAAACATATCCCATTTTAATAACCTCGCGCCTCATAGTAGGCATTGGGCTCGCCACTGCCTGCAACAAAGGTAAACCCCCATGCATCAGCATCCTGAACGTAGATATTCTGGTCGTGGAATCCCCCAGCCCAGACTAACGTTAACTGCACATTGGTGCAGCCATTGGGGAAAGCAGTTGGGAAGGTGATACGCGTCGAATTCGCCGCACGCGTTGCGATGCCCCATTGCTTTATCACACCTGTTGAATTGTCTTTCTCCCACCCGAATCCGCCTAAGGCTGCCGAATTTTTAAGGTTATAACGGTAATCGCTCTCCGCCGGGGTGTACGCAACTTTTGGCGGCGGGTTATTTGAAGAGTAGACCCTTACCAGCCCGCCAGATTCATAAAGGGCTTGTGAGGCAACAACGTTTGACCCGGCTCTTACTTCTCCCTGACTATTAAATGTACCGTTGGCGTCAAATCCAAAAAGGGCACCACTGCCAGAATCCCCAATGATATGGATCACTGCCGAGCCAAAATCGTTACTGCCGCTGCGCAGTATTCCAAAACTAACGGCAGAGCCCCAACCTTGTCCCGCTATTGTCGTAGACCCTTTAATAAGTGGAAAATAATTCGAAACACCTGCTGGCGCGGTAAAACCCGGAACATAGAACGGTGCAGTTCTGTTAGTGTACTGATGTGCAAAACCGCCGCCTCCCATCCAGTAATCTGACTTGCAGCTGTAGTAATTTGCATTATCTAAATATTCAACACTTCCGCCGTAATTCGTTAAGACACTCGTCCAGCTTCCCCAGTAGCCATTATCTGCATTCAGCGTACGGAATTTAAGCCGTTTCCCGCCATCGGAATAAGACGCGGCATATTGCACACGATAGCCATCGCCACCGAGCCCACCCACATCAAGAATCGTCGCCTCATAACCCGGTGAAAATGCTGCATCGGCATAACAGAAGCTCACAGAGTTAGCCGGGAGGGCGCTGGCATCAGCAAGAGCTGTGCCTGCTCTTGCTGCAACAGACCGAATCGCGAGCGCACCACCGTTAACCAGCACGCGCCCCGGCGTAATGTCGTCGCGGCTCTCCTGTACATTTTTACCTGCGGCGGTACCAAGGCTTTTTTTGAGCTTTGTCACGTCATCATTGACGGTCTTCACGGCCTTTGGTGTGGCTGCGAGCGTCTCAGACGTGCTGTCGGTGGCGCTACTGAGCTGGACGATACCCTTTTGCGCCGTGGTCGCGTCCTGAGCCGTATATTTACCATTAGCAAGGTCATACGCGGCCTTGATCGCTTTCGGCGTCGCTGCGAGCGTCTCAGAGGTGCTGTCGGTATCACTGCTGAGCTGCGTGAAACCCTTTTCGGTCAGTGTGGCGTCAGGATGACGGCGGGACTGCTCATGCTCCGCGAGCCTGTCGTCGACATAGTCCTGCGTTGCCATCACCGTTGAGGTGTCAATCGTCAGCTCGACTGACTCGATGTCGCTTACCATGATGACCATACGCACGGTCTGCGCGCGGCCTGATCCCTCAGCCAGCTCCGGCTTGTAGCTTTCCGCCATGTTGCCGACGGCAATCAGCGTGCCGGTGTCGTCATATAGACCCATTTCGCGCATCCAGAAACCGCCGGTTTCTGGCGGGATGAGCAGCTCGGCGATCACATAATTTTGATTCTTGTTGTCCTGGCTGATTTTGTTCAGCGTATGGCGCCAGACTTCATTGACGAGCTTTGTCTGGCTGGCATCAGGCACTGGCAATGTGCCGCCACCGTCACCGATGGCCATCGCCGTAAAAATCACTTTTTTCCCGTTCGGGACGGTCGCTGCAGCAAGCTTAATCGCACCGGCTTTGGTGATGACCGTTTTATATTTTACTGTCATGGTGTTCTCACTTATCCGGGTAAACCGTGATGGTGTCGCCGTCATACGTCAGCGCGCCGGTGTACAGATAACCCGGCACGTCCTGAATAATGTTGAGGCCGATAAGATGGCGACTGGCTGGCTTTGCATCGGCAATGAGCCGCTCCATCTCGTAGTACATTTCCTCGGTGATGCCGGTCTCTAACACACCGATATCGAGGCGAAACGTGCCGGGCGGGTCGTTAGTTTCCCACCACTCGGAAGCGTTAATCAGGTAGCCGAGGGGCTCCACCACGCGGCGCACTGCCCCAATCGTTCCTTTGTGCGCATGGATAAACCACGCCGCGCGGATCACATCCCGCTTTGTGGCCTCCGGCCAGTTCTCATCCCAGCGGTCAACGGAAAACGCCCACGCCAGCCACGGCAGCAGGTTTGCCGGGCAGTCGTCAGGACTCCAGAGGCGACGCAGCGGAACGGGGGTATTTTCAATCTCAGCGCAGGCGCGCGCCGCCGCCACCTCAAGCGGTGACGAGCCCACCGGCAGCAGGCGGGTATCATTCATCGTTGCCCCCGATCGTCACGCCGTACTCACTGCACCATGACGCCTGCGTGTCATCGAGCACTATGTCGGCCACCGGTTCGGCCAGCTCGACACGCTGCACGCCTTCGACATGGAGCGCGGCATAAATCGCTGATTTGCGGATATCGCGCCCGAGGCGGTGCTGCGCGGTGATATACGCCTGCAGCTTTGCTTTCGCCGCACTGAGCACCGGTTCGCTTTCAGGACCGGGGTAAAGATAAAGCGATGCGGTGATTTTATAGTCGACAATGTTTGCCGACTGCACGGTCACGCGGTCTGCGACCGGCCTGACGTCCTCATCGTTCAGCGCGGTGCGCACGATGGCGAGCAGCTCGTCAGATGCCACGCCGTTATTTTCGCGTGACAGCACCGTGACCGTGACACACGCAGGCGCGGGACTGATGACCGAAATATCAGCGACCCGCCCGTCAGCGCTGCGACCGTGAAACTGATAGGAGCCGGTAGAGCCTGCGGTACTCAGCCCCTCAAAGGCCTGCTGAATGCGCAGACGGTAGTCGGTGTCCGACTCCATCACGGCAGGCGTCGGCGGTAACGTCGTGTCTTCTGCAGGGGTGATGACAAGGCGCTCAACGTTGTAATTTCCGCCTATCTGGTCGAGGTCTGCGCCGGTGGCGTAGGCCAGCATGACCGCACGCGCGGCCTCGTTGACGCGCTGTCGCCAGATAACTTCCCGGTAGGCGTTTTCCTGCAGCAGCTTCACCAGCGGCTCGGACTCAAGCGACAGCGTGCGCGCGATCGCGTCCTGCTGGTCTTCCGGGTACAGCGAAACGAGCGTCGCCTTTCGCTCGCTCAGGATGGTTTCATAGTCCAGTTCTTCCACGACGTCAGGCGCGGCGAGCTGGTTAAGGTCAACAATTGCCATAGCGTTTAACTCAGTGGAATGGTGAGTAAAAAAGGCTGGCCGCCGGTGGAGCGGGTGCCGGTGATGTCGACATACAGCCCGCCGTCGGTCTCCGACCGTTCAAAGGTGATGGTCGTGAGATTTACGCGGGGCTCCCACTTCTGGATCGCGGAATAGCACGCGGCCATAATCTGCAGGCGCAGCGCCGGGGTTTGCGGCTGGTCAATCATCTGCGACAGAAGCGAGCCGTATTCACGGCGCATGACGCGCGAGCCAACCGGCGTGACCAGAATGTCGCGCACGCTTTGCCGGATATGCTCAACCTCAGAGATACTGAGGCCGGTCTGGCTGTTCATTCCCAGATAACGCACCGTCATTGCGTCCCCTTAGTCCAGCTTCCGCCGCTCTGTACGTTGCCGTGCGCGTGGTTATCCACCTGCACGCCGTTTGATTTCAGTGTCCCGCCGGTGTGCTCGATGTTCCCGCGCATGGTGCCGCCTTTCTTCACTTCGAGCGTGCCGGTCGTCAGCTTGTTGGTGCAAACCACCTCCGGCGTGTCGAGCGTGATGCGGCTCGACGCTTTCACCAGCACCTCCGGCACGGTGGCCGTAATGGAGTCCGACGCGGTGACGTCTGCGGTTTTGATACCTGACACGGTGAGCGCGCCGTTTTCGGGTTCGTACTCGATAACCGCCCCGTCAGGAAAAGACACATGAAGCGCATCAGGGGAGGCAGACGGTGCGGGATGGTCATCCGAGAAAATACCGGGCAGCACAAACGCGGTGTCGAGTTCGCCGCCGACAGCCAGTAAAAGCACCTGCTCACCAACGGACGGAGCCCACCATACGCGCGAGCGACCGGCGCGACAGGTAAGCCAGTTCAGCCAGGTTGTTTCCATGCCGCCGGTCTGGACACGACAAAGCCCCTCGTCGTGGTCGACGTCGGTCACGATGCCGGTGCGGATAAGGTTGCGGATCGCGCGTGCGATTTCCTGCAGAGAATTTAGATTATTCATGGGGAAAGGATGCCGCCGGGCGGGGCCAGCGGCAATTTAACGGTGTTTTGTGGTGTCTGTTACAACGCTCATGAATTCATGTACGCAGGAAAAGAATTTTGACTCAGCACTATTCACTGTTTACCTCAAAATTTATGTTTATCCAATTCATTGGCTGATATAAATTAATTTATCTACCAGTGGTCAGCGTAGCTCTCTGATGACATAATGTTTCACATCCATCAACTAGCAACCTCAAATCTCTAACTGCTACTAACATTCATGGAGAGAAATTCTTTGGAGTTAACATTAAACCTTAAAGAACTTGCCCCTTTCATTGGATTATTCGCACTTTATTTTGCAGTAAGGAATTACAGACGAAAATCCGGAATGTACATTAGAGGGCAATTCAACATACATTCAACCATTTACGCGGAAGATAAATACGTAGGAAGCATAACCCTTGAAAATTTCAAGGATAGGTCAGTAATCATCTTTAAAATATTTATAAAAATAGGCCACAACTATTACATTGAGATGAATGATTTTGAAGGCGACCCCAAAATTCTAAAATCATACGAATCCTTCACATACAATTATGACCCCGTTGATCTCTACTGTTCAAACATGGTTAGGGTAAAATTAAATAAACTCCTTACCTCCAGAAATTCAAAAATAAATATTGTACTTTCCACTTCCCAAGGAAAATATGTAGTCAAAAAACGCATTAAACGATGGGATCCGGTTTTCGATTTCTTTCGCAATCATTTAACCATCTGTATACAGCCAATGTACCCACATGAGAAAATAGGTCATTACGGAAACGAATTCAAATATTTAGTAAAGTTAACCACCGAGGATGGATATATCAATTCGACACCTGTCTACTCGTCAGACACCCACTACCCTAGATTTGGAAACATCGAACTTACATCAGAAGCAATTTCAACACGTGAGAACTTGGAAAATTTCCTGCTTGAGCAAGCAATTAATGGACATCTGAAATGTACTAAAGTAGAAGTGATAGATGCTGAAAGTGTTAGAGAGAGAAACTACCATCACAGGTTCAAAGATACTTTTGAGGCAGAACATATCAATTGGTTTACATATAAAATCCTTGGTAGATTATTAACTATCGGTAGCAATATAAAACTTTCATATCAAAATCGTAAATTACGAAAAAAAAGGTAGCATTTTCACCACCTCACTTTTCACCTATTTATTATCCGGGCAGCAATTCAACTTTAGCCCGGATAATCATTGCAAACTTATTCAAAATATTTTAACACCAATACATCGACTATTTTTTTATCCGCCATGCTGAGTCCGAGTAGCTGGCGCTCTGCGTACTGCACGTCCTGCGCGTGCGCATTTGGCCGATCTTTGAGGCCGTACTGATGGACACGCGCGATACGCTGCACTTTGACGATAAACTCCACCACGGCGCTGCTTTCGCGGCCAGTGGCTTTCATGTACCGGCTTGTGCGGAGCTTCTGAAACATCGCCCGTTTAATCCGCCCGGTCTTAGCCCTGAGAGGCTGACGCTTTCGCGCCTGATACGGTGAGCCGTCCGGGGCTTTTTGCTGTTTGATACGTTGCTGTTGCGACTTGCGCAGCTCCTTTGCAATCTCCCCGGCCAGCTTCCTGCGCGATGCCGGTGACAGGGCAGCAATCAGACCATTGAGCCTGTCTTCAAAGGGCTTAAATTCACTCATCCCATTTGCTCACCAGTTCGCCGTTGATATAGAGTTCTTTAGGCCGGGTGACGGGCTCCGGCAGCGGAGGCTCAGGGGCATAGCTTACGTGCAGCGCGCCGTTTTCCTCTTTGATGAGGGTGCGCTCGGTGAGCCGCAGGCTGATGCTGATATCGACGCTGTCCCCGTCGTTCAAATCCATCTGGAAACGGTAGCCCTTTTTGCGGCCGTCATCAAGCGTGCTGATATCCGGCTGGTTTTCCCTGAGCCATGCGGCCACCGGCACGAAAATCAGGTCAGGGTCACCGACAAAGTCACACACGATCACATTCAGGGTATAAATTTTCTCGTGCGACAGCGAGGCCGCGAGCCGCGCGTCGATATTTCCCTCATCGGCAAAAATGCGCATCATTTCGGGGTTTGTTTCCAGTTGTGGAACGGCTTTAATCAGCGCTTCGCGCAGGCTGCGTGCTTTCTTCATCGAGTTTATCCTGACAGTCTTTGACGGTTTCAACCTGCAGCGCGCAGGCGGCGAGCGCGTGCTCAAGCCTGCGAATATCTGCGCTCAGGTCGCCATTAGTGGCCGGGTCGCTTCCCGGCATCGGGCAATAGCTCACTTTCGGGCAGGCGCTGTAAACAATGACCGGCGGAGGCACAGGCGGCGCGGGTGTGCAGCCGACGCACAACATCAGGCAGCTCAGCGCTGTACCAGCGGCGTAACGTTTCATTCTCATTAATCAGCCTCGTAATGGTTTCTTCACGCCGCACGGCCATCGCACCGGCGGCCAGCAGTTCGCCGCGTAAACTGACCTGCGCGGTTTCGTTTGTCCTGGCGATTCGTCTCGATACGGAAAGCTGATTTTCCAGCATCCCGATCACGTTTTTTTGTTCCGTCGCGACCCTGTTTGTCCGTTCAAAAGAGCGCGTCAGGTTGCCGTTTTCATGACGCAGCCAGAGCACAACCGCCATCAGCGCGGCCAGTAAAAACAACATCACTTTCATTGAATCCCCCTGAGACAGTAGGCACGCTCGCGCGCGCGGCGGTTTTCCAGCCCCTTGTTAATTTCGCCATTCACGTAAACCCAGCGGGTGAGCTGGTCGCACGCCTGCGGCCATTGCTGGCGTTTGATAAACGAGACCAGCGTCGACCGGCAGGCCGCGCCGGTTCCCACGTTGAATGAGAAACTGACCAGCGCGTCGTAAACGTGCTGCGGCATTTTCACCGGCGCGCATACGGCCAGACGTTTCTCGACGTTCAGCACATCCGCGACAAGGTTCGCCGCCGCCTGACGCTCGGTGATTTCTCCCTTCGGCACGACGCCTGCAGTGTGGCCGATGCCCGACGTCCACACTCCCGCGCTGCACTGGTAAGGCGTCAGGCGACAACCTTCGAGGTCGGCAATCAGCGCCAGCCCCCCGGGCGAGGTGTTAAGCAGACGAAAGTCAGGCATCAGCGCTGCCAGCGCCAGCACGGCAGCCACACTGCATTTTTTAACAATTGATTTCACGAATAGCCCCTTTATCGAGTCCGAGCGATGTCAGATAGAGGTACGTCTTGCGCTTAAACCAGTAGTTCGTCAGCGCGGTAAAAATG
The DNA here is from genome assembly GCF_020567405.1 of Enterobacter sp. TCD1-1. Taxonomy (NCBI): domain Bacteria; kingdom Pseudomonadati; phylum Pseudomonadota; class Gammaproteobacteria; order Enterobacterales; family Enterobacteriaceae; genus Enterobacter; species Enterobacter sp. TCD1-1. Next base: position 1,788,916 of record NZ_JAJCXF010000001.1, read on the forward strand.
GCGCATCCGCCGCCCACGTAAAGCGCCATCTTTTCGGGGGACATTGCCCCGACATATGCCAGCCCCACGGCCAGCCAGTAGGCGATAAACGTGGTGATTTTTTCCATACTCAGTCCCATAGATTCACCGTTTCTGTTCTGGCCGCGCTCTCGGTCTCGGGCAGCTCTACTGCCGTGCCGTGCGGCAGGATAACGCCGAGCTCAGACAGACCGGGATTTGCCTCTAAGACGGTTTCGACCACGCCCTCAGTGCGCCCGTAGCACCGGGCGCAAATCGCGTCGAGGGTGTCGCCCTGCAGCGCATACGCTTTCATCAGATTTGCCCCACAATGCAGCGCGCTTTGTCCTGGATGCGCGCCACAGACCAGCGCATATCCCGCCACATTTCATCGATAGTGCTGTCGATGCTGTCGGCTTTTTTGTCGCCTTTGGCGGTCGCATCCACGCCGCGAAAACGTTCATAAAGCGTGGCCGTCGTCATCGAGCACACGGCGTTGAAGTAGTGGAAAACGCGCACGCTCTCGCCGTCGAGCTTGTCGGTCGGGACATCCGCCAGCGTGGCGTAACCGGCATTGAGCTGAATTTCGCGCCAGTCGCTCAGCTCCGCGTTAGTCTCCGCGATCGCGGTCTTAATCGCCCGGCGCAGGCGAACGGGGGAAACGGTCTGCTCCAGTCGCATTTCTTCCCGCACGCGCTTCGGATCAACGTCAGGAAAAAACGGGGTGTTTTTGATTACCGGCTCGCTCACGCCCGGTGGCGGTATCACCACGCCCAGCACATCCTGCGGCTCTTTTTTTGGCTCAATAATCAGCGTCGTCATGACAACCTCGGGTAATGGGTGGGCGGTGGACGCCGGTCGCAGTCAGGGCAATTGATACCCGCATTGACCGGCGTGCCGCCCGGCTCGGGGAGCGCTCGTTTAACCTGCGGCTTTTGCCGCCTTTGGTGGACGCCCGCGCCGTGCCGCCGGTTTAGCGGCGACTTTGCGCGTGCGCGGTTGAGTCGTTTTCGTTTTCGCTGCCGGTTCAGGCTTTGGCCTGAGCTGACGCTCTAACTGCTCAATGTCTTTTCGTACGCCGATGGTGCTCTCTAACTGGATCGCACGCTGCAGGTGCGCCAGCGCCTCCGGCAGTTGCTCCGCATCACGCAGCACGTAGCCGGTGATTTTGTGCAGCTTCGCGCGCACGATGTCGGGCATATCCGCGCGCTCGGTCAGCGCGAGGGTGTCGAGCAGGTTCGCCAGTTCGACCGGCTGTTTAGCAGCAAGCAGGCGTTGCGCGGCCAGTGCCACCTCTTCGGCCAGAAGGTAAGGCGTCGGACGTCGACCGGTCGGCATGGTCAGGCCGTAGGTCATGGCATAACGGGCAATTTCCAGCGCCCCGGCGATATCGTCAGCATCGAGACGCCAGAGCATCACCGTCATGACGATGTCATCCTGCGCGCCTTTGCCGTTTTCGAGGACGCCAGCGACCCACGGCAGATAGAACGGCAGTAGTTCGCGCTTTTTGTCTGCCTTGCGCTCATTGGATCGGATTTGTTTCAGCGTGCGGTTGTCTGCGGCCAGCTTAACGAGCATCTGCTCATAGGCAGTTGCATTGCGCAGCGGGACGGCAGCCCGCTGCGCAGTTTCAGAGGCCGAGACCCGCATCATGTGACGCGCTGCGGGACTCGTCATGGCTTACTCTCCGCTTTCCGGTGCTGCAGGTGCGGTGAAGTCACCGAGCTTGATGTTTTCAATCAGGCAACCTGCGGCGTAAGCCTCGACCACATAGTCAACATTCATTGACTCGTAGTTTTCGATGCGGTCTTTCTTCGGGTTCTCGATGATGCTGCGACGGTGCGCGTCATCCATGAAGTAGACAGACAGGTTGTCGAGACGCGTCACCATCAGGGCATTTGCCGGGAAGTAAGGCACGCGCACGGCTGGCAGGTTGCCGATACGTTTCTGGCTGATGATGATGTCAGCGGCCAGCGACTCGGTGTTTTCCTGCTCTTTGTTGACGATAGGGAAATATTTATCTGCCATCAGCTTACGGCCGGTGATGACAACCAGCTCCGGGTCATCCTGATAAATCTCGTCAATCAGGTTGCCGGTGGCATCCATGACCAGCGCATCGAGGTTCGCATAGTCGCCGTTTTTACCCACGCGGATCACCTCGGAAATGACCTTGCCGTCCTCGTCGGTGATTTTGGACATCACGCGCGCGGGTGCCTGATTGCGGTATTTCTGCAGCCAGCCGATGGCGACGTCCTGCAGCAGTGGATTTTTTTTGCGGTCGGAGGTAGCAGCGCGCTCGATGCCGTTGAAACCAGCCATGATGAAATCCAGCGACTGACGTTTGATGATGGCGTCACGGATACGGGTCTGGAAGTCCTGGAATCGCGCCCACAGGTCGAGTTGTTTGTAGCGGATATGGAAGTCGAAGTTAATCTGGTCACACTCGTATTTGAATGACTCCAGCGCGGTGAAATCAGCGGTTTTACGCTCATCATCACCGGCGGTGTCGGCGGTGCTCGCAATCGTACCGTTAACGCCGACGCCGACTTTTTCGCCTTTCAGCTCGTCGACCGGCACGATGTTGATTTTGGTCAGAAACGCGGATGACATCTGCAGGGTGGTCATCAGGGTTTGCGTGACCGACGGCTCGACTGTGAATTTCTTCGCCACATCATCGGTGGAAATACCGTTCAGCTCCGCGACGCGGGACAGGTAGGCATTAAATTTGAAGCGGGTATCTTTACGCATGGTTTTTCCTGTTCGGGTAAAAGGGTTCAGGCCGGGCAACGCGCCCGGCGCGTTATCAGCAGTTGGTCAGCAGCTCGTCGCCCATGCCGCCTTTTGAAAGCTCGCGGCGCGGCTGGCTCTGGCTTTCGGTGTTATCGAGGGAGCTTTTCAGGGAGGTAAACGCCTGCGCGTTTTCATCAACTTTGCTGGTCACGTCCTGCTTAAGCAGCGCAAAAGCGGTCTCCAGCTCGGTGACGCGCTGGTCGGTGGCGTTGAGATTGGTTTGTACCTGCTCGGTAACTGTGGTCACCGCCTCATGTACATCGGCGAAACGGGCGTCATCGCTGGCCTGCTTACGGCCAAAAATGGCTTTAACCTTATCGGTCAGGTTGTTGAACATGGTGTCGGGAACGTCCTCAAACTCCAGCGCAGCCAGTGAGGCCACAGAGAAAACGTCGTCCGGCTGGTCTTTTTTACCGGCGAGCGGGTTCTGCGCGGCGCGGCTGCAGAATTCGAGGTATTCCGTGCCGAGGCTTGCCGGGTCATCGGTGACGGCCAGCCCGATGAGGTAGCACTTGCCGCTGTTCGAGAAGTTCGGGCGGATCTCCATGGAGGTGTAAACCTTCTGCCCGGCACGCACCATGCTGACCAGCTCGTCAAGCGGGGCAATTTTGGCAAACAGCGCCTTTTTGCCGTTGAGGACAGAGTCATCACCGATAATCTCCGCCTTAAGCTCGGTTACATCGCCATAGCGTTTAAACGGACTGTCAGGCATCAGCCCCCGGATATGTTCGAGGTTAATGCGGCAGCCGTAGACGCGGGGGTCGAACGTGTCGGCCATATCCTGAATGTCATCGCCGCTAATGACGCGGCCATCGCAGGTGTCACCCTCGACGCCGATGCGAAACCATTTAGAAACTTTCTTTGCCATTGTTCAGGTGTCCTGATGTTGGGTTTTCGGGTCGGGTTTAGTTTCCCGACTCTGCCCCGTATCAGCCACCGCTTACGATCTGATTAGATCTGACACAACAGGCACTTAGCGCGAATAGTTCCCCATTTCCTTAGCCTTGCCACGTCATACCAAAAACGAGGCAAGCATGACCATTTCAACTGACCTTTCTCTGTTAAATGACCCGCGACGACAGGCGCGGCTGTTGTACTGGCAGGGGTTCGCCGTGCCGCAAATCAGCGACATGCTGCAGCTCAAGCGCCCGACCGTGCAGAGCTGGAAACAGCGTGATGGATGGGAAGAAACCGCGCCGATTAACCGCGTGGAATCGACGCTAGAGGCGCGACTTATCCAGCTCTACGCAAAGCCAGACCTGACCGCGCATGACTTCAAAGTCGCTGATTTTCTGTCGCGCCAGATGGAGCGGCTCGCGCGCGTTAACCGCTACGGCCAGACCGGAAACGAGGTGGATTTAAACCCCAATATCGCCAGCCGCAACAAAGGGGATCGCAAAAAGCCGAAACGAAATTATTTCAGCGAGGAGGCCATAGAGAAACTGGAGGAGATTTTCTTCGACCAGTCGTTTGACTATCAGCTCCGCTGGCATAAAGCGGGGTTAGAGCACCGCATCCGCCACATCCTGAAATCGCGACAGATTGGCGCGACATTCTACTTTGCGCGCGAGTCCCTCCTGCGCGCGCTCAAAACCGGGCAAAACCAGATATTTTTGTCGGCCAGTAAAACGCAGGCTTACGTTTTCCGTAAGTACATCATCGCCTTTGCCCGTCTGGTTGACGTCGACCTGTCAGGCGACCCGATCGTCATCGGCAACAATGGCGCTGAGCTGATTTTTCTCGGGACCAATTCCAACACCGCGCAGAGCCACAACGGCGACCTGTATGTCGATGAAATTTTCTGGATCCCCAATTTTCAGAAGCTGCGCAAAGTCGCCTCGGGCATGGCCTCGCAGTCGCACCTGCGCACCACCTATTTTTCGACGCCGTCGACGCTGGCGCACGGCGCGTACCCGTTCTGGTCAGGCGAGCTGTTTAACCGTGGCCGCAGCAACCGCGACGAACGTGTCGACATTGATATCAGTCATCAGGCGCTCGCCGGTGGCGTGCTGTGCGGTGATGGACAGTGGCGGCAGATTGTCACCATTGAGGACGCGCTTGTCGGTGGCTGTACCCTGTTTAACCTCGACCAGCTTAAGCAGGAAAACAGCGCGGATGACTTCCGTAACCTGTTTATGTGCGAGTTCGTCGACGATAAGGCGTCGGTATTCCCGTTCGAGGAGCTGCAGCGCTGCATGGTCGATGCGATGGAAGAATGGGAGGACTTCGAGCCGTTCGCCGACCGTCCGTTTAACTGGCGTCCTGTCTGGATTGGCTATGACCCGTCACACACCGGCGACAGCGCAGGCTGTGCGGTACTGGCTCCGCCGCTGGTTGCCGGTGGCAAGTTCCGCATCCTTGAGCGTCACCAGTGGAAAGGTATGGACTTTGCCGCACAAGCCGAGGCCATCCGGGCGCTGACCGAGAAATACACCGTTGACTATATCGGCATCGATGCGACCGGCATCGGCCAGGGTGTTTACCAGCTCGTGCGCTCATTCTTCCCCGCGGCGCGCGCCATCCGCTACACGCCGGAAATGAAAACCGCAATGGTGCTGAAAGCAAAAGACACCATCAGGCGCGGATGTCTGGAATATGACGCCGGTGCGACCGACATCACTCAGTCATTTATGGCTATCCGCAAAACCATGACCAGCAGCGGCCGCAGCGCGACCTATGAAGCCAGCCGCAGCGAGGAAGCCAGCCACGCGGATATCGCGTGGGCGACCATGCACGCACTGTTAAACGAGCCGCTTTCCGCCGGAAGCGGTATGCAATCAAGCTCAATTCTGGATATTAACTAAGATGAAAAAGCGCCAAAAGAAACAGCCAAAACAGACCAACATGACCGCCAGCGCGTCGCAGAAAATAGAGGCGTTCACCTTTGGTGAGCCCTCCCCCGTTCTGGATCGCCGCGACATTCTCGATTATGTCGAATGCATCAACAACGGCAAATGGTACGAGCCGCCGGTCAACTTCTCGGGACTGGCAAAAAGCCTGCGCGCCGCCGTGCACCACAGCTCCCCGATTTACGTCAAACGCAACATTCTGACCAGCACGTTTATCCCGCACCCGTTGCTGTCGCGTCAGGACTTTAGCCGCCTCGTGCTCGATTATCTGGTGTTTGCCAACGGCTACCTTGAAAAGCGTATGAGCGTGACCGGCCAGCTCATGAAGCTTGAAACCTCACCGGCCAAATACACACGCCGTGGAGTGGAGGATGGCGTTTACTGGTACGTGTCGGACTATACGCACCCGCATCAGTTCGCCCCCGGTTCGGTGTGCCATCTGCTTGAGCCCGATATCAATCAGGAGCTCTACGGGATGCCGGAATACCTGAGCGCGCTCAATTCCGCCTGGCTGAATGAATCCGCCACGCTGTTTCGTCGCAAGTATTACCAGAACGGCGCGCACGCGGGTTACATCATGTACGTGACCGACGCGGCGCAAAGCAGCACCGACGTCGAGGCGCTGCGCTCCGCGATGCGCGACTCGAAAGGGCTCGGGAATTTTAAAAACCTGTTTTTCTACGCCCCGAACGGGAAACCGGACGGCATTAAGATCGTGCCGCTGAGTGAAGTCGCCACGAAGGATGATTTTTTTAACATCAAGAAGGTGAGCGCCGCCGACCTGCTCGATGCGCACCGCGTGCCGTTCCAGCTCATGGGCGGCAAGCCTGAAAATATCGGCTCAATGGGGGATATCGAGAAGGTGGCGCGGGTGTTTGTGCGTAACGAGCTAACGCCGCTGCAGGAGCGTTTCAAAGAGATAAACGACTGGCTCGGGATGGAGGTGATCCGCTTTAAGGATTACAGCATCGAGACCGACTAACCCCGCCCAAAATGCCGCCTCCGGGCGGCAAACCCTCAAAGCACGTCAGACGCTGCACATACGACGCAAGCGCCCCGACATCACCTTGATCGACTTCACATCACAGCACCACATCACGACGCGCACAGACGCGCAAAATAAATCCTGTCACCACGTCTGGCGCGCAGTGCTATCCCCGCCTCGCCTGCCCGCTTAATGTGGCGGATTTAATGCACGTGCATCTGAAGTGCCGAACCGCGTCAGTGCTGGCGCTGGCAGGTAAACTCCTTAATAAAAAATGTATGCAAATTCACGCACCGATGTCATGCACTGCTAAAGCTGCTGAATTTGAATGATTTTCAACTCAAGGTTGCGCTATATCACTAAAATTATAAGTAGTTATGAGCCCTACTATTTTTGCGCTTGAAACCCCCACAGACTTAAGATAGATCTTTATGCTTTAGGGGGCTAGTTAGCAACCTAACACTACACACAAATCATATATGACAAATGAGGCGTAAACATGGAACTTAGGCTAAAAAATGTCACAAGTTACAATAAAAACATTTTCACGAATGTAGACCTCTCAAAGAAAATAAATATTCTATATGGTCAAAACGGTTGTGGGAAATCTACAATCTCAAATTTCTTTTACAATACGACCCACAAAGATTTTGCAGAATGCGAATGTCCATCACTAAACGACTATCGCCCAATCGTTTATAATTCAAAATTTATCGAAGATAACTTCTATCATGCAAAAGAACAAAAAGGTGTATTCACTCTAAGTAAGAAAAATGCAGATATAGAAAAGGATCTAGCAATAAAAGAAGGCTTAAGACAAGATTTAAAAGAACAATACCGGAATAAAAGAGATGCAGCAACAAAATTAAAAGAAGAACAAAACACCAAAGAAAATGACTGCATCGAGGCCATTTGGGTAAAAACAGAATCGATAAGATCGTCTGATCTAAAAAACGTCATGCGAGGTCCACTAGGGAGCAAAAAGGCTTTTTTCGCTCAATTACAAAAAACACTTGCATTACCAATCGCAAACTTGGAGCAACTATCTAAAGAGTACAGCGAACTGATAAAGTACAAAAATAAAGAAATACCTCTCATCACTGCTTTGTTATCATTTGCACTTTCAGAAGAAGATAAGAAACTATTAGCCACACCTATTATAGACTCAAGTAACAGTTATTTATCAGAAACAATAAAACGACTTCAAAATCTTGACTGGGTAAAAAAAGGGAAAGAACTTTATCTTAAAGATAATTTATGCCCATTCTGCCAAGAAAGCACAATCAATGCTAAATTCATAGAGGCAATTGAGTCTATCTTTGATGAAAGTTACTCTAATAAAACAAATCAAATAAGCGCAATTAAATCAGCTTATGAGTTAGCTACGAAACCAATTTATCAAAAATTAACTCAAGAAATATCTACTTGTGAACTGATAACTGAAGAGGATAGAGAAATCACCACTTCTTACATCAAAATTTTAGATGAAATTGCAAGTAGGAATATAGATCAAATAATCAGCAAACTTCATAACCCTTCATCTATCATCATACTTGAGAGTGATGAGTCAATCGAACAAAAGATAATTAAGTGCATTGCAGATTATAATACAATAATTAAAGATATTAATCTTAAAGTTGCAAAGTTCAAGGAAACCGAAAACGCAGTTAAAAGTAAAATATGGCCAGCTCTTAGAAACTTTTGCAATCCAGAATTAAATGCCTTAGCTGCTCACGAAAAGACCTTTCAAGATAACCACAAAAAGATTCTTGATGAAATGAAAGAAATTGAAAATCAAGGAAAGGATAATACTAAAAACATTAAAGAACTGAGAGAACAGATTTCGAACATCGATGAAACAATCGAGTCTATCAACTTGAGACTGAAAAGTTTAGGCATATATGGCTTTAGTGTAAAAAAACACGAAGAAAATAAGGATATGTACATCATTTCCCGTTCAGACAATGATGAAAATGATGATGTATACAAATCCCTTAGTGAAGGAGAGAAAACATTAATTACTTTTCTTTATTTCTTGGAATGTTGCAAAGGGAAAACGGATAAAGACGACGAAGATAACAGAGATAATTTAATAATCATTGATGACCCAATATCTAGCCTTTCACAAAATTATGTTTATGATATAGCATCAATCATTCATCATGAACTAATTAAAAATGAAACCACAAAAAAAATACTAATACTCACTCACAATCTCTATTTTTTCCATGAGTTGATAAAATTATCTCCTAAAAGTAAAAATGACAAAAACTTCAAGCGTGATTACCGTCTTTTTAGAATCACTAAGAATGAATTTAGCACCATCACCGAAATACAAAAAAATAGTATACAAAATGAGTATCAATCACTTTGGCAAATATTAAAAGACGCTAAAGAAGAAAAGGTCAATAAAATCATAATACCAAACATAATGAGAAACATTTTAGAATACTATTTTGGCTTTGTTCACAGAACAGACTCCTTACAAGATGAACTAACTAAACTCGAAAAAGATGAGAACAATAGCGATTTTAGGGCGTTTTATCGATACATAAACCGAGGTTCTCATTCTGACTCTGTGAATATCACCGATATGGGTGACATTGACCCAGACAAGTACCTCAAACAGCTAAAAAGTATATTCTCAGCAACAGGAGATGAAAAACATTATGCTAAAATGATGGATGAAATCGATGAGGAAATCGCTACCGCTTAGGCCGCATATTATCGATTCGGGTATGAACGACGGTGCTTGCGCACCGTCTCCCAACGCCCGAAGCGGTAGCGGTTGTACTGGCGTACATTCACTAGCTTTAACATGAGTTTATCTCCATGCAAGCGCCATTGTTGCCAATAGCAGCCTTTATACCCTCTGTATAAAGCTAATACGAAGAGTAATGCAATGTAGATATCCCAAGCGGTAGCACGGACATTCTATTAAATTTTTTTCAGAAGTCAAAATTTAACTTGATTTCATCCCACTCCTGAGCACACGAGTAGCTAAAAGACTTATTGCCATAAACTACTGTTGCACCACGCGTCAGCGCGTTAAGTTCCCACCGTTCCGGGTTAATCCCTTCCAGAGCTAAATCGAAACGAATTTTTGCGACGCGATCCCTTTCGGCTTTTGTCATCCTGGCTGATGGCGCTAGCTCGCTCGTTTTGAGCGGCGCATTCCTTCTTTGCTGGCGATTCTCACGCGGTACGCCAGCTTTTAACGCTCCGTTAAGCACCTTCACGACGTCCGGCTCATTCCAGCCGATAACCCCGCGCTCAATCAGATTTAACACCGCTGCGGCTTGCTCAGACGGTGTGGGGGTCATAACTGGATCGCCGCCGCCGGTGAGCTTTCCACAGTTATTGACAGGACTCCGAGGCGCGGCAGAGCCGCTTTTTAAGGTCAAAGGCTCAACGGCCAAAACCTTTGGAACGATTCGCCATTCGGCTGTACGGGTTACATGGACACGGTCAGCCCCGAGATGAGGGGCATAAATACCGACCACCCTCTCGATATCTTCCTCGTACTCGTTAACCTCATCCGCCACCTTACGGGCGACCCTGACGACCTGAGCATCACGCGGCATGTTTGCCCCACCCTGCGCGATGATGTACAGCTCAAAGTCACCCTCATCTGCTGCAGCTCGCGCGGCCTCGACCCTGTCGTCAAACTCGCAGGCAATACTTACCCCCCGCGGCAGTTTGCGCAGTTCGCGATAAGCGCCCATCGTCGGGAGACCAATCGGTTTAAACTGAGGGATACGCCATGTTGACGCCCATGCGGTGACGGCTGCGGCCGTATCTTTCAGAGGCTTGCCGGTGTCGTGATCGAGCTGGCCGTCGAGCGCGTAACCGTCGATATTTTTTGCAATGTATTTAGCGATATAACCCGCCGCTCCGCCCTGATTAAGATGGCGTGACTCAAAGCGCTGTTTTGCCGCGCCCTTCTCGTGTCCATCCTCTTTGAGGGCATAACGACGCATAATTTCGTTAATGGCTTTACGCTGACCGGGTTTGCAAAACAGCATCATGTGCCAGTGTGGCGTGCCGTCGTGGTGCGGTTCGACAACGCGCATCCCGTAAACTTCTAAATCGTTATCTTTGAAAGCTGTACGCATCAGGCTCCAGATTCGGCATAGATAGCGCTGGCCGTCTTTGGGTGTGAATGCTGTTTCGTTCCAGCCGTGATTGAGCTGCACCGTTTTGCTTTCACCTTTGCCAACCTGACGGGTCGGGTGATACTTCGATGGCGTGGTCAGCGTGATAAACATCCCCACGTCACCAACTCTGGTCGCGTAACGTTCAATCCCGGCGATAGTGTTCATCAGCTCCATGCGGCGTATTTCAGGGTTAGAAATACTCCCCATGACCTTAGTGATTAGGTCGATACGTTCGCCGGTGACTTTGTTTTCCAGTTCACAGGATTTCAGGTATTCGAGATTAGCCAGGCGGCGCGAGTGAACATCGCGGATCGCCATTTTGCTTGCGTAAGGTGAACGGTCTTTGTTGACCTCACCGGCAGCGATGAGCAGCGCCTCGCGCCAGCGCATCCTCTGCGCCTTAAGCTGATTAACCCACCACTCGTCTTTTATCAGTCGTGAAATAGCGGAAAATGCCATGCGGATCGTCATCTGACCCTTACGGTATTTTTTCCAGTACATCGGAGTGATGTTAAATGCGCGAGCAATACCGGCCACTTGCCCGTATACGTGCGACTGAGCTTCATCGGTGAAAAGTGTCTCTTTCCCGCCGTGAGCCTCCGCCCATGCGTCGCTTAACTCCTCATATTTGCTCCAGAACTGAGAGGCAATTCTGGCAGCAAATTTCCTGAGCTCTTTGTCGTTCATATCCGGCAGGCGTGCATATTCATCCCGCGCAGACAGAAAACCAATCGAGGCGGATTCATTCATCCCGCACAGTTCATTAACACGCTCAAGACGTGGCAGCAGCTTGCGCTCAAACGTGTTTTTAAGGAAATACAACCCACCTAAAGGGCTCTTTTTACGGCGGATGAAGTTATAACGCGATGTAAACAGCGTTTGCAGGAAAAACGGTAGACGGTCAATCCGGTTTAAAACACCTTGCACCTGACGGAGTTCGGCACGTGTAAGGGGTCTGTCGCGACCAATGGCCTCTTTTGTGACGTTATTCCAGGGATAAGCACCAACGAATGAATCACTGGTGCCCTTCAAAAATGGTGGTGGTGGCGAGGGGGCAACACGCCCCCGAGGTTCGTTGGACATATTATTTAAAAGCGTCCAGACATTGCTTACCCATGCGTTCAATCCGAGCTTCCAAAGCTGCGAAGCCGGTAAGATCGCTGGTTAAAAGATCATGCAAAACCAAGCCTGAGATGAGCTTAGGGATAGTTGGGTAGTAACCCACAACGTCCAACCATTCCTTTCCTTCGTTCTTCCCGGATGTAGCGGTCTTTTTTTCCTGCAAAATGAATTGATAGCGGTCACTGGTGATCACGTACTGGTTATTTATCTCGATGCGTATGCTCATTCTGGCTTCCTTTAAAAAGTGGTTAGCCCGCTCAATCGAAAATTGAGTTGTGCAGATTTGCCGACTCTTGACCTAATAACTCGATAATCTCGGTACGATTGAGCTCAGACTTGCTGATATGCGCGATAAGCCCGTCAAATCGAGAAGAGAAACGTGTCGCGAGGTCGCGCTGTGCTTCGTTTACTGCCTGCTCCAGGAGAGCGGAAAACATGCCATCTGGTACTGTGTTTTGTGTTTGCATTTGCCTATCTCCAGACAAAAGGAGTCCCCACGCTGTAAGGCGCGTAATAAAACGAATCCAGATTAATTAATGTAAATACTGCTCAGGTTTTACCGAGGTTAAAATGGTTGGTGCGTACTCAAAAAGGCTAAACAGTTCTCGCAAAGCGCGGAAAAGTTTGTCACGCCAATAACAGTCCTCTTCATTTAAACACCAGTGCGGCATCATAAATTCCTGTTCTGTCAGTCCCGCATGAAGAAACAATGAGCGCCTTTGGCTAACAGTCAGGCGACTGATGAAAGTTGCTTTTGACGAGCCAATTTGGCGGTGCCGGGCAAATGCATTTCTCAATTCATCAAGCGCACAAACAAGACGCTCACGATCTGCTTCAGCCATTTCCTCTAAGCGCATCACAGAGTGACGCTGTTTTAATTGAGCGTGGAAACAAACCGTAAGACGCTCCCGCTCCATCATCTGATTGTAAAAATCACAAGTGTCCTGCCAGCGAGGCTGAGCCAGATACTTGCAGACCAGACCACGAAGCGCTGTTGGTTGTTTCTGGATCACATCAAGTGTCATCACCGTCATAACCACAGTCCTCTCTTTTTGACCACGCGACGAAGCTTCTCGATAACGCCCGGCTTTCGGGTTCGGATGATGATGCCCTTACGTCCACGACCGTGAGTGATAGTGAAGTTGGTAGGTTTAGGGCTTTCTCTTCGAAGCAACTGTGCAATACAGCGAGGTTCATTATTCATACTGGCTCCCCTAACCCGAGCCACATCAGCCAACCATCACGAATTTCCTTCGGGCGGCTGTCGTAGGCCATCTTCATACCCTTGTTCCAGGCGGGCAGATAAACCCAATATTCCCCTGCGCGCCCACTCGTTGACTGCGGATCAGTCATCTCGACTACAGGCAGCTTGCCCTTTTCAATCATGCCTTTAACGGCTGCAGGTGTTTTACCAATGAGGCGCGCGAATTCCTGATATGGAACCGCATCTGTTCTACTTACAAGCTGGTTGTTCATCTGCTACGATTCTCCTTTAGTGTGATTAATTGCTCTTAATGGGCTTTAATTGCTCTCACTAGATAACCCAATAAGAGTAAAACATCCCGATAGGGGCAATATTCTTCCATAGGAGTAACTATGTCAACCCCGGTATTTGAGAAGATAAAGCTGATTAGAGAGTCAGAGAGATTAAACAAGAGACAATTCAGTGAGTTAACAGGGATAGCGTATAGCTCCCTTGCTGGTTATGAATCCGGCGACAAAAAGCCAGGAGTAGAGCAAATCATGAAAATCCTGCAACACCCCCGGTTCACAAAGTACACGTTGTGGTTCATGGCCGATCAAATAACACCTGAAGCTGGGCAAATTGCACCGGCTCTCGCGCACTTTGGGCAGCAGACAACAACGTCACCCCACTCAGACCAGAAAACTGGCTAACCATTTACGGCGCTTTTTTGTGCAGTAAATGCACAGTGAGTTTTTGCTATTTAAATCAGGAAATTGAAGTACGCAGTAACATCATCGGGAGGCTTTATGTCTGTTAAAAAGCTCGATGATGGTCGATATGAAGTGGACATTAGACCGAGCGGGCGTAACGGAAAACGCATCCGTCGGAAGTTCGACAAGAAAAGCGAGGCGATGGCTTTTGAAAAGCACACTCAATATAACCATCACTCAAAGGAATGGCTTTCAAAACCAACGGACAAACGCCAATTGTCAGAACTGAAAGAGTTGTGGTGGAAGCTGAAAGGTAAACATGAGGAGCACGGTCAATCGTATCTCAGGAAAATTGAGCGTTTCGAAACGATGACCGGTAACCCATGCGCTTTCCAGATCACCAAGAGCCTGATAACGCAATATTGTGCTCAACGTCGGGGTGAAGGTATTAAGCCAACTACCATCAACCGCGACCTGATCACGCTAGGTGGGATGTTCACAACCCTGATTGAGTCAGAACTGTATAACGGTGAGCATCCATTCAGGGGATTCAAAAAACTGAAAGAGCAGACAGCCGAAACGGGCTATCTCACTCTTGAGGAAATTGACGCCTTACTTGCTGCGCTCTCAGGTGATAATCGTAAAATTGCGGTTTTGTGTTTGAGTACCGGAGCAAGATGGGGAGAAGCTGCGCGATTGAAGGCGGAGAATGTGATTCATAACCGAGTGTCTTTCGTTAAGACGAAAACCAACACACCGCGCACGGTCCCGATCTCTGATGACGTTGCGGCTTACGTAGTCGGCAAAACACGAGGTTTTCTGTTTCCTGAGGCCAGTTATGCTGACTTCAGGCGAACCCTCAAAGAGGTTAAGCCCGATTTACCGGCCGGACAAGCAACACATGCGCTACGACACTCTTTCGCGACGCACTTTATGATTAACGGGGGCAACATCATCACACTGCAGAGGATCTTAGGTCATACAAAAATTGCTCAGACAATGGTCTATGCGCACTTCGCTCCTCAGTACCTGCAGGACGCGATTTCGCTTAACCCGTTGAAGGGTGCTAATGGTGGTCAGAGTGTCCACAATGTGTCCACACCCTAGCCGCTTTTTATGGCTTTTGACTGCTAGTAGTAAAACGTGAAGCCTTGTCTGGCGCGGCTTTCCAGTTACGCCAGACATTAAAAAGGCTCCCGCAGGAGCCTTTCATCAATCAATGCAGCGACGCCAACCTCGCCGCAAACCCGACAAACAGCAGCCCTATCAGCCCGTTCCCCAGCTTTGCCAGTTTCTTTTTCGTTTTGAGATAACGCGTGACAAACGCACCGGAGAAGATCAGGAAACTCATGTACATGAAGCTGATTAACTCAAGCGTCGTCGCGAGGATCAGGAAAGAGGTGCCAGTGCTCTGTGCGTTCACGTCAATGAACTGAACGAAGAACGATACGTAGAACAGAATCGCTTTTGGATTCGTCAGGCTCAATACCAGCGAACGTTTCATGATCATACTGGCAGGTTCGGGGCCGCTCTCATGCGCGTTTTTCTGACGGTTCACCACCGACCAGAGCATTTTGCCGCCCAGCCACAGCAGATAGAAGGCGCCGAGATAGCGCACGATATTAAACAGTACCGGCGTGGTCTGGATTAATGCCGCGACGCCCGCCCAGGCCAGAAACATCAGTACCGCATCGCCGATAAATACGCCCGACGCGGCAAGATACCCTTTTTTAACGCCGTGTCCAATTCCGGTTTTAAGCACAAACAGGGTATTCGGCCCCGGTACGAGCACGATAAAAAACGCGCCAACAACATACGTCCAGAAATTCAGTACGCCAAACTCCGCAAACACTTCTTCTCCCTCCTTTTGCTCAATACAGCAGGAATAGCGCTGCAAATACGCTACTCCTAAAAATCAGACTCTATAAAATCATTGGGCACCATTACGGTGCCCTCATGGTACTCAGATATCCTGGACTGCGAACAGCAACGCGTTGCGATGCCGGGTCATTCCACATTTTCTGATGGCGTGAATACGCATATTGCGGCGGGATTGTGCTTCCAGCCAACGAGCCTTGCGACGACTCACCTGTCGCAACATGCGCCAGCGCCCTACTTCTGTTCTACTGCGCTTCATGTCTACAACTCTTTCTCTAACAGAGACGACATTATAAACCCATGCTGGCAGCAAACCAGCGCTTTTACCTGGCGTTTTTATTTGCCAGATGAATCCTGATGCGTACACTCATAACAATACGCTTTCAAAAGGATTTTTTTACCTATGACAACCTTCTACACCGTGGTGAGTTGGCTGGTCATTTTAGGATACTGGCTGTTAATCGCGGGTGTGACGTTACGCATCCTGATGAAGCGCAGAGCCGTACCCTCTGCCATGGCCTGGCTTCTGATCATCTACATCCTGCCGCTGGTGGGAATTATTGCCTATCTCTCTTTCGGTGAGCTTCATCTCGGCAAACGCCGCGCCGAGCGTGCCCGCGCCATGTGGCCCTCAACCGCAAAGTGGCTAAACGATCTTAAGGCCTGCAAGCATATCTTTGCCGAGGAGAACAGCAGCGTCGCCTCGTCACTGTTTAAGCTGTGCGAGCGCCGTCAGGGGATTGGTGGTGTTAAAGGCAATCAACTCCAGTTGCTGACCTCGTCCGACGACGTCATGCAGGCATTAATCCGCGATATCCAGCTGGCGCGTCATAATATCGAGATGGTTTTTTATATCTGGCAGCCTGGCGGGATGGCTGACCAGGTCGCTGAATCGCTGATGGCCGCGGCGCGACGCGGCATTCACTGCCGTCTGATGCTTGATTCCGCAGGCAGCGTGGCATTTTTCCGCAGTCCCTGGGCGGGCATGATGCGCAATGCCGGTATCGAGGTGGTTGAGGCGCTGAAGGTTAACCTGCTGCGCGTGTTTCTGCGCCGGATGGATCTCCGTCAGCATCGCAAAATGATCATGATCGATAACTATATTGCCTACACCGGCAGCATGAACATGGTTGATCCGCGCTTCTTCAAGCAGGACTCGGGCGTGGGCCAGTGGGTGGATTTGATGGCGCGAATGGAGGGGCCGATTGCCACCTCGATGGGCATCGTTTACTCCTGCGACTGGGAGATAGAAACCGGCAAACGCATTCTGCCGCCCCCGCCGGACGGCAATATTATGCCGTTTGAAGAGGCCAGCGGTCACACCATTCATACCATTGCTTCCGGGCCGGGCTTCCCGGAGGATTTGATCCATCAGGCGCTGCTGACGGCGACGTACTCGGCGCGTGAATACCTGATCATGACGACGCCCTACTTTGTTCCCAGCGATGATCTCCTGCACGCGATCTGTACCGCGGCGCAGCGCGGCGTCGATGTGAGCATTATTTTGCCACGCAAAAATGACTCCCTTCTGGTGGGCTGGGCCAGCCGGGCATTCTTTAGCGAACTGCTGGCTGCAGGGGTGAAGATCTACCAGTTCGAAGGCGGATTGCTCCACACCAAAAGCGTGCTTGTCGACGGCGAGTTAAGCCTGGTGGGGACAGTGAACCTGGATATGCGCAGCCTGTGGCTCAACTTTGAAATCACGCTGGTTATTGATGATGCCGGCTTTGGCGGCGATCTCGCGGCGGTGCAGGATGATTATATCTCCCGCTCGCGGCTGCTGGATGCCAGACTGTGGGTAAAACGTCCGCTGTGGCAGAGAATTGCCGAACGACTGTTTTACTTCTTTAGTCCGTTGCTGTAAAACGTGCCCAACGATGTTAAACAGGTAGTCATCATGGAAATGGATCTGAACAATCGCCTGACCGAAGACGAAACGCTCGAGCAGGCCTATGACATTTTTCTCGAACTGGCGGTTGATAACCTCGATCCCGCAGACGTGATCCTCTTTAATCTGCAGTTCGAAGAGCGCGGCGGTGCCGAACTGTTCGACCCTTCAGAAGACTGGGCTGAACATGTGGATTTCGATCTGAATCCTGACTTCTTTGCCGAAGTGGTCATCGGGTTGGCCGATGAAGACGGTGGCGAGATTAACGATATTTTCGCCCGCGTCCTGCTCTGTCGAGAGAAAGACCACAAGCTGTGCCATATTCTCTGGCGCGAATAATAAAAAAGGCTGCGATTGCAGCCTTTTTTATTTACTCCGGCAACGCATTTCCGCAGCGGTTACAAAACCGCGCGTTAAGGTCATGTTCACCCTGGTGACATGCCGGACATTTGCGCTGCTGCTTGCGGCTCTGAAATGCGCTGCTCATGTGCGTGGTAATAAGCCCGGTCGGAATAGCAATGACCGAATAGCCAATCAAAATCAGCACTGAGGCCACAATGCGGCCCAGCGGCGTATGGGGCGTGATATCACCGTACCCGACAGTCGTCACGGTCACTATCGCCCAATAAACGGACGCATTGAGCGTCGTGAAACCATATTTCGGCCCCTCTATCAGATACATCAGCGCGCCAAAAACGATCATGACGATGGCAATAAACGAGTAGAAGAGAATAAGCTGATGCCGCGCGCTGACAATTGCGCTCCAGAACACGCGCAGTGAGGGCATAAAGCGCAGTAATTTCAGAATACGTAATACGCGAATAACGCGCATCGCTCGCCAGGCAAAGACATAGCTCAGGCTGATTTCCGGCCACAGCCACATGACGTAGAGCGGTAGAATGGTGGCTAAATCAATAAATCCCCAGAAGCTGAAAACATATCGGGCCGGGTTGGGCCAGGCAATTACTCTGAGCAGATATTCAGCGGTAAAAACAAGGGTTATCGCCAGCTCAAGCCAGACAAAGACATGCCATTCGTCAAACGTCAGGTGGTATTGCGTCCCGGCGCCTGACTCAATAAAGATGACCACCACGCTGAGGAGCGCAAATAAACCGCAAAGACCTTCGAAGCGTCGCCCGGATACCGTTTCAGGATCGAATAAAACATGATAAAGCCGCCGACGGGCTGACGTGAATAAACGCGACACAGTGACCTCGCAAAATATAAGGGCTGACATCATGTCAGCCCTTGCGATTATAACGGGTCTACTTTCAGGCAGGAAACCGCATGTCGGAAACTGCCTTCCAGAACCGGTCGCGTTTTCGCACATTCCGGCCCGGCCATTGGGCAGCGCGTGCGGAAGACACAGCCCGACGGCGGGTTAATCGGTGAAGGCAATTCCCCTTCCAGAAGCTGGATGGTCTTATTCTTTTCCAGATCGGGATCGGGGATCGGCACTGCCGACATCAGCGCTTTGGTGTAAGGGTGCAGCGGATTGTGGTACACCTCGTCATAGGTGCCCAGCTCCACGGCGTGCCCCAGATACATCACCAGCACGCGGTCAGAGATGTGTTTCACCACGGCCAGGTCATGCGCGATGAAGATCAGCGACAGTCCCATTTCGCGCTGCAGCTTCTGCAGCAGGTTAACCACCTGCGCCTGAATGGAGACGTCGAGCGCGGAAACCGGCTCATCACAGATAATCAGCTTCGGTTCGAGGATCAGGGCGCGCGCAATACCAATACGCTGACACTGACCGCCGGAGAACTCGTGCGGATATCGGTTGATGAGGTTAGGCAACAGCCCGACTTTCAGCATCATCGCCTTAACGCGATCGCGCACTTCCTGACGGGACATCTTCGGATGATAGGTCCGCAGCGGCTCGGCAATAATCTCACCGATGGTCATACGCGGGTTTAATGACGCCAGCGGATCCTGGAAAATCATCTGGATATCGCTGCGCACGTCGCGCCACTCGTCGGGTTTCATGCCCAGCAGATCTTTACCCAGCCAGGCCACTTTACCGTCGGTGGCTTTCACCAGACCGATAATGGCGCGCGCAAAGGTCGATTTACCGCAGCCGGACTCGCCCACCACGCCCAGGGTTTCCCCCTCATACAGGCGCAGCGTGACGCCGTCCACCGCTTTCAGGGTCTTCGACGGCTGCCAGAACCACTGTTTGCCGTCTTTGATGTCGAAATGCACCTTAAGGTCAGCAATCTCGAGCAGCACGTTGCGTTTTTCATCTAATGCGTTCATACCAGCTCCTCCTGCGGCTTAAAGCAGGCGCGCAGGCGGCCTGGTGCAAACTCTTCCAGCGGCGGTGCGCTGTTGCAGATTTCCATCGCGTGCGGGCAGCGCGGCTGGAACGGACAGCCTTTCGGCAGGCGCAGCAGGTTTGGCGGGTTGCCTGGAATGGTGAGCAGGGACTCCCCTTCCGCATCGAGACGCGGTACCGCGTTCAGCAGGCCAATCGAGTAAGGATGCGCTGGCTGATAGAACACGTCACGCGCTTTGCCGTATTCCATGGTACGGCCGGCATACATCACCAGCACTTTGTCACAGATGCCCGCCACCACGCCCAGGTCATGGGTGATCATGATAATCGCCGTGTTGAACTCACGCTTCAACTCGTTCAGCAGGGTCATGATTTGTGCCTGAACGGTAACGTCCAGCGCGGTGGTCGGTTCGTCGGCAATCAGCAGTTTTGGCCGGCACAGCAGCGCCATCGCAATCATCACGCGCTGACGCATACCGCCAGAGAACTCGTGCGGGAACATTCGCATGCGCTTGCGCGCTTCCGGCATTTTCACCGCATCGAGCATTTTGACCGACTCTTCAAAGGCTTCGGCTTTGCCCAGACCTTTGTGCAGCATCAGGACTTCCATCAGCTGCTCACCGACGCGCATATACGGGTTCAGCGAGGTCATCGGATCCTGGAAAATCATCGAGATCTGCTCGGCGCGCAGCTTGTTCAGCTCGTGCTCCGGCAGGTTGAGGATTTCACGACCGTTGAATTTCGCGGAACCGCCAATCACACCGTTAGCGGCCAGCAGGCCCATTAGCGCAAAGGCTGTCTGGGACTTCCCGGATCCGGATTCACCCACGATGCCGAGCGTTTCGCCCGCGCGCAGGTTGAAGTTGAGATCGTTCACGGCGGTCACATCCCCGTCCGGGGTCTTAAAGGTGACGCGAAGATCTTTTACGTCCAGCAGAAGGTCGCTCCGCTGCTGCGCCTGTGGCGCGGTTGCCGTTTCAATCATTGTCATGACGGCGCTCCTTAACGGTCTTTCGGGTCGAGGGCATCACGCAGGCCATCGCCGATAAAGTTAAAACAAAACAGGGTAACGACCAGAAAACCCGCCGGGTATAACAGCAGCCACGGTGACACTTCCATTGAGTTTGCACCGTCACTCAGCAGCGCGCCCCAGCTGCTCAGCGGCTCTTGCGTACCCAGACCGAGGAAGCTCAGGAAGGATTCAAACAGGATCATGCTTGGCACCAGCAGTGAGGCATAGACCACCACCACGCCCAGCACGTTAGGAACGATATGGCGAACCACGATATTCCCGGTAGAGACACCGCCGACCTGCGCGGCTTCGATAAACTCTTTGCGTTTGAGGCTCAGCGTCTGGCCGCGGACAATACGCGCCATATCCAGCCAGGATACCATCCCGATGGCCACGAAGATCAAAAGGATATTCTGACCGAAGAAGGTCACCAGCAGGATGACGAAGAACATAAACGGGAAGGAGTTCAGGATTTCCAGCAGACGCATCATCACCGAGTCCACTTTACCGCCAAGGTAGCCGGACAGTGAGCCGTAGAGCGTCCCCACGATCACCGCCACCAGCGCGGCAGCAATCCCGACCATCAGCGAGATACGCCCCCCGATAGCAACACGCACCAGCAGATCGCGTCCGGAAGAGTCCGTGCCGAAATAGTGGCCTGATTCCATATCCGGCGCGCTGGACATCATGCCCCAGTCGGTGTCGAAATAGGTAAATTGCGACAGCATCGGCGCCAGGGTCACAAACAGTGCGATGATCACCAGAACCACCAGACTCGCCACCGCCGCGCGGTTGTGCATAAAGCGACGGCGCGCGTCCTGCCAGAGGCTACGACCTTCTACTTCCAGTTTTTCACTGAAGTTTTCCAGCGCCTCGCTGTTTTTCTTACTCAACATCATGGCGTGCTCCAGTTAGTAACGGATTTTCGGGTCGATGACGGCGTACAGCACATCGACGATTGCGTTAAAGAGAATGGTCAGCGCACCGACGAGAATGGTCAGGCTCAGTACCAGCGAATAGTCGCGGTTGAGCGCGCCATTAACAAACAGCTGACCAATGCCCGGCAGGCCGTAAATGGTTTCGATAACCATCGAGCCAGTGATGATCCCGACGAATGCCGGGCCCATGTAGGAGAGCACGGGCAACAGCGCCGGTTTAAGCGCGTGGCGGAAGATAATCCGACGCATCGGCAGCCCTTTCGCGCGCGCGGTACGAATGAAGTTCGAGTGCAGCACTTCGATCATTGAACCACGGGTGATACGCGCGATACTGGCGATGTACGCCAGAGATAATGCCACCATCGGCAAAATCATGAACTTGAGTGCCCCGCCGTTCCAGCCGCCGCCAGGCAGCCACTTCAGCGTGATGGCAAATATCATCACCAGTAATGGCGCGACAACGAAACTGGGTATGACTACCCCGGTCATTGCCACCCCCATTACGGCATAATCCCATTTGGTATTTTGTCTGAGCGCGGCGATGACGCCTGCGGTGACCCCGAAAACGATCGCCAGAATGAATGCCGCAGCACCCAATTTCGCCGACACCGGGAAGCTGGACGCCACCAGGTCGTTAACGGAATAGTCTTTATATTTAAATGACGGTCCAAAATCCCCGTGCGCCAGCTGCTTCAGGTAGTTGAAGTACTGGGTGGAGATAGGATCGTTTAAGTGGTATTTCGCTTCGATATTCGCCATGACTTCTGGCGGCAGCGTACGCTCACCGGTAAATGGACTTCCCGGCGCAAGGCGCATCATGAAGAAGGAAATCGTGATGAGAATAAATAGCGTCGGAATCGCTTCCAGACAGCGACGTAGGATAAATTTCAACATTGCCCGTACCTTCTGGCGTGTGCCTATATAATGTGACGTTGGTTAGACACCGTGGGGCGAGCATGCCCGCCCCACTCATTGCCATTAATGCTTGATAATATACAAGTTTTTAACGTAGATATTATCCATCGGGTCTTTACCGGTATATCCACCTACCCACGGCTTCACCAGACGGGCGTTAACGTAGTAGTAAACCGGAACGATCGCGGAATCTTTATCCAGCTGCTGCTCAGCTTTAGAGTACAGTTCAGTACGCTGTGCTTCGTCAGTGGTTTTCAGCGTGTCGGCGATCAGCTTGTCAAACGCCGGGCTCTTATAGTGCGCGGTGTTGTTTGAGCTGTCACTCAGCATGGTGTTCAGGAAGGAGGTCGGTTCGTTATAGTCCGCACACCAGCCAGCACGCGCCACGTCAAAGGTGCCCTGATGACGGCTGTCGAGGAAGGTCTTCCACTCCTGATTCTCCAGCTTCACGTTCGCGCCCAGGTTCTTTTTCCAGATCGAGGCAACGGCGATAGCCAGTTTTTTGTGCAGATCGGAGGTGTTGTACAGCAGGCTAAAGGTCAGCGGCTTATCCGCGGTATAGCCCGCTTCGGCCAGCAGTTTCTTCGCTTCTGCGTTACGCTGTTCCTGCGTCTGTTTGAACCAGTCTGGCTCGGTCAGTTTTGCGCCATCGGTGTATGGAGGGGTATAGCTGTATGCCGGCAGATCGCCCTGGTTTTTCACTTTGTTCACGATGATATCGCGATCCAGTGCCAGCTTCAGCGCCGTACGAACGCGTACGTCGGTGAACGGTGCTTTCTGGTTGTTGATTTCATAGTAGTAGGTGCACAGGTACGGGTCGACGTGAACTTCTTTAGGGATCTCTTTCTTCAGTTTCTGGAACAGTTCAATCGGCATGTTGTTATAGGTCATGTCGATTTCGCCGCTGCGGTAGCGGTTAACGTCAGTCACTTCGGACGAAATTGGCAGGTAGGTAACCTGATTAATAACGGTTTTCGCGTTGTCCCAGTATTGCGGGTTACGCTCAAGCACCATACGCTCGTTGACCACCCAGTCTTTCAGCTTATAGGCACCGTTGGTCACGATATTGGCAGGCTGGGTCCATTTTTCACCAAATTTTTCCACGGCGGATTTTGGTACCGGGGAGACAGACGGGTGAACCAGCAGCTTATAGAAGTACGGAACAGGTTCGCTCAACGTGACTTCGAAGGTATTGGCATCGATCGCCTTAACGCCCAGATCGGTGATCGGTTTTTTGCCCGCGATGATGTCATCAATATTGGCAATATGGCCATATTGCAGGTAGCTCGCATACGGAGAGGCGGTCGTTGGATTCGCCAGACGCTGCCAGCTATAAACGAAATCTTCAGCCGTCACCGGCGTACCGTCGGACCATTTCGCATCTTTACGCAGATGGAAGGTCCAGACTTTGAAATCTTTGTTTTCCCATTTTTCTGCCACGCCCGGTGCCGGGTGGCCGTCTACGTCCGTTACCAGCAGACCTTCGAACAGGTCGCGGTTGACGTTAGACTCAGGAACACCTTCAATTTTGTGCGGGTCGAGAGACTGAACTTCCGCACCGTTGTTACGCACCAGCGTCTGCTTCTCCGCCAGCTGAACACCTGCAGGAACGTCCGCAGCCATTGCAGCGTTTCCCGCGATTAGCGCAGTTAAAATCCCCGCCGCTACCAGATTTTTTTTTGTGATGATGGACATTGTGTTGGTACTCCACTCATTATAATGACTGGCCTTCGCCAGCTGTGTAATCCCCTGTTGGGGCCTGTACAGCGCAGGAGTTTTTTTTGCTGCTGTCAGGTTCTTCTTTTACTGCTTGCTATCACCGACTTTTTTATTACTGACCGCTCGTATGGCCGTCTTGCGTCGATTCTTTACAGGCCTCCCCTGTTTGAGGCCTGCGCTGGATATCTGAGAAGAGAACTATATGAAAATAATTCTCATCTGATTGTTTTATGCTGCAAAATATTAGGCCGGAAAGTATCAAATGGCGTAAACGTGCGCCAATACATTTTGCAAATTTGTTAAGCAATTCTCTTTTACGGTGAGTACCGTATCGTTGAGGGCAGCCCTGCCAGACATCGAATATCAGTAAAACAACATGACATTCAACAGGATAGAGAAAATTTTCTCTACAAGCGCGTCGCTGCGCTATCATCGAGTGACTTTGTACAAAAATTTAACAACTGGTTATTATTTAGCACATTCGTCTAGGGGAATGTTGAAATTACTAATATCATTTCGGTTATCTCTCAGCAAGCCCAAGAGTATCATGTGAGTAAAATAACAGAGCGATCGAAGATTTTCTGTGCAGGCGGGTTGAGGCGGAATTAATAACCTATTGAAATACAAGCAATGAACATTATTAGTAGAATTTATTATGATATGTGAGCATTTCAACTTTAGTTATATGATTTGCTGATAATCACGTAAAAAAACGGAGCCGTCGCTCCGTCCTTTCATATGAAGTATTAATGCAATAAACCGGGGAAAATGCTTTTAATACCCGTGACGATGAATTCGATCCCTAATGCCATCAGCAACAGGCCCATGATACGCGTAATGACGTTGATGCCCGTTTGACCCAGCAAGCGCACCAGCCAGGGTGCCATGCGGAACACACCCCAACAGCAGAGCGCAAAAATGGCAATAGCCACTGAAAAGCCAATCAGGTGCATCAGGCTATGGTAACGCGTCCCCCAGACGATGGTTGAACTGATGGCACCCGGACCGGCCATCAGCGGTAAGGCCAGCGGCACTACGCCAATGCTTTCGCGAATAGCGGTTTCTGACTTCTCTTGTTTATTCTGCTTATCCTCGCCCAGCTTACCGCTGATCATGGACATGGCGATGGTCACCACCAGGATCCCGCCGGCAATACGGAAAGAATCAATGGAAATCCCGAACAGCTGAAGAATCGTGTCGCCGAGAAAAAGAGAGGTCAACAATATGATCGCTACCGACAGGTTAGCGGTGAGGTTGGTTTTGTTCCTGGCCGCCGCTGTCTGGTAACTCGTCATACTAATGAAGACAGGAATGATCCCCACCGGGTTGACCAGGGCAAACAAACCAATAAAAAATTTAAAATACGTTGGAAAATCAAAGAGCGTTTGGATCACGTTTTGCTCCGCTTATACACATGCCCTGGACTGACAATTTGTCGTGAGAAATCGCGCTGAAGATACCCTTTTTATCAGCATACTTCACTTGAAATCTGTACCAAAACGTTATCATTTCAGGATGTTAAACATATGTATAATCAATGATAGCGCCGCTTCCAATACTTACGTAATTATTTAACACTGGAAAAATCAGCACGAAATAACCCTGCTGAAAGGTATCAGCTTGGGGGAAAATTGACACAGATCATGATTTTCGTACTCAGAAGTGAGTAATCTTGGTTACACCCCCAGGGAGGTCACCTGACAAAAAGGGATGATGCTAAGGTAAGGCTCTTTTAGTAAATTAGTGTGCTGACGCAGAAAGTAACTCTTTGTTTTACTTTGTGTTACGCAAGTCGTATCGGCTCTGTCTATACTGTGTGACGTATCGAGCGCTGGTTTACTAAAAGAGTTTAAACATTATCAGGAGAGCATTATGGCTGTTACTAATATCGCTGAACTGAACGCCCTCGTCGAGCGCGTTAAAAAAGCCCAGCGTGAATATGCCAATTTCACCCAAGAACAGGTTGATAAAATCTTCCGCGCGGCCGCACTGGCTGCTGCAGATGCTCGAATCCCTCTCGCTAAAATGGCCGTTGCCGAATCCGGCATGGGTATCGTGGAAGATAAAGTGATTAAAAACCACTTCGCTTCCGAGTATATCTACAACGCCTATAAAGATGAGAAAACCTGTGGCGTGCTGTCCGAAGACGACACCTTCGGTACCATCACCATCGCTGAACCTATCGGCATCATCTGCGGTATTGTTCCGACCACTAACCCAACGTCTACTGCAATCTTCAAATCACTGATTAGCCTGAAGACCCGTAACGCAATCATCTTCTCTCCACACCCACGTGCGAAAGACGCGACTAACAAAGCTGCAGATATCGTCCTGCAAGCGGCTATCGCTGCGGGTG
Source organism: Enterobacter sp. TCD1-1 (assembly GCF_020567405.1). Classification (NCBI taxonomy): domain Bacteria; kingdom Pseudomonadati; phylum Pseudomonadota; class Gammaproteobacteria; order Enterobacterales; family Enterobacteriaceae; genus Enterobacter; species Enterobacter sp. TCD1-1. Next base: position 1,815,696 of record NZ_JAJCXF010000001.1, read on the forward strand.
CACCAAAAGACCTGATCGGCTGGATCGACCAACCTTCTGTTGAGCTCTCCAACGCGCTGATGCATCACCCGGACATTAACCTGATTCTGGCGACCGGTGGTCCAGGCATGGTTAAAGCCGCATACAGCTCCGGTAAACCTGCTATCGGCGTGGGCGCGGGTAACACCCCTGTTGTTATCGATGAAACCGCTGATATCAAACGTGCTGTCGCGTCTGTGCTGATGTCTAAAACTTTCGATAACGGCGTGATCTGTGCATCTGAACAGTCTGTTGTGGTCGTAGATTCCGTATATGACGCGGTTCGCGAACGTTTCGCCAGCCACGGCGGCTACCTGCTGCAGGGCAAAGAGCTGAAAGCAGTTCAGGACATCATCCTGAAAAATGGCGCGCTGAACGCCGCTATCGTGGGTCAACCAGCCTACAAAATTGCTGAACTCGCAGGCTTTACCGTTCCGGCAACAACCAAAATCCTGATCGGTGAAGTGAAAGTTGTTGACGAAAGCGAGCCGTTTGCTCACGAAAAACTGTCTCCTACGCTTGCCATGTACCGTGCGAAAGATTTCGAAGACGCGGTTGAGAAAGCAGAGAAGCTGGTTGCCATGGGCGGTATCGGTCACACCTCTTGTCTGTACACTGACCAGGACAACCAGCCAGAGCGTGTTGCTCACTTCGGTCAGATGATGAAAACTGCGCGTATCCTGATCAACACCCCTGCTTCTCAGGGTGGTATCGGTGACCTGTACAACTTTAAACTCGCACCTTCCCTGACTCTGGGTTGTGGTTCCTGGGGTGGTAACTCCATCTCTGAAAACGTTGGTCCAAAACACCTGATCAACAAGAAAACCGTTGCTAAGCGAGCTGAAAACATGTTGTGGCACAAACTTCCGAAATCTATCTACTTCCGCCGTGGCTCTCTGCCAATCGCGCTGGATGAAGTGATTACTGATGGCCACAAACGTGCGCTCATCGTGACTGACCGTTTCCTGTTTAACAACGGCTACGCTGACCAGATCACCTCCGTGCTGAAAGCGGCTGGCGTCGAAACTGAAGTATTCTTCGAAGTTGAAGCTGACCCAACCCTGAGCGTTGTACGTAAAGGTGCTGAACTGGCTAACTCCTTCAAACCAGATGTGATTATCGCACTGGGTGGTGGTTCCCCAATGGACGCCGCGAAAATCATGTGGGTTATGTACGAGCATCCAGAAACGCACTTCGAAGAACTGGCGCTGCGCTTTATGGACATCCGTAAACGTATCTACAAGTTCCCGAAAATGGGCGTAAAAGCGAAAATGATCGCGGTCACCACCACTTCCGGTACCGGTTCAGAAGTTACGCCATTCGCGGTAGTAACCGACGATGCAACAGGTCAGAAATACCCACTGGCTGACTATGCGCTGACGCCAGACATGGCCATCGTTGATGCGAACCTGGTCATGGAGATGCCGAAGTCACTGTGTGCATTCGGTGGTCTGGATGCGGTGACTCACGCCCTGGAAGCTTACGTTTCTGTGCTGGCGTCTGAGTTCTCAGACGGTCAGGCCCTGCAGGCTCTCAAACTGCTGAAGGAAAACCTGCCAGCGTCTTACAACGAAGGCTCTAAAAACCCTGTAGCACGTGAACGTGTCCACAGTGCAGCAACCATCGCCGGTATCGCGTTTGCCAACGCCTTCCTGGGTGTTTGCCACTCAATGGCGCACAAACTGGGCTCACAGTTCCACATTCCTCACGGTCTGGCGAACGCCCTGTTGATCAGCAACGTTATCCGTTATAACGCTAACGACAACCCAACCAAGCAGACGGCTTTCAGCCAGTACGACCGTCCACAAGCCCGTCGTCGCTATGCTGAAATCGCTGACCACCTTGGTCTGAGCGCACCGGGCGACCGCACTGCTGCGAAGATTGAGAAACTGCTGGCATGGCTGGAAAGCCTGAAGGCTGAACTGGGTATTCCTAAATCAATCCGTGAAGCGGGCGTACAGGAAGCTGACTTCCTCGCTCACGTAGACAAACTGTCTGAAGATGCATTTGATGACCAGTGTACTGGTGCTAACCCGCGCTACCCACTGATCTCCGAGCTGAAACAGATTCTGCTGGATACCTACTACGGTCGTGAGTTCAAAGAAGGTGACGTTGCCGCTGTGAAAACAGAAGCCCCAGTCATCAAAGCTGACAAGAAAGCGAAGAAAAGCGCTTAATTGACAGCAGCAGATGAAAAACCCGCCTTAATGGCGGGTTTTTTTATGTCTGAATAATAAGACTGACATTATTTTCTGTTGTCGTGCTGAATCGCCGTCAGCGAGCCTACAGACAACGCTTCTTTATAATGCTTACGGCAGACCGAAACATAGCGTTCATTACCGCCTATCACCACCTGCTCGCCATCTGCATAAGGTTTCCCGGACTGGTCGAGACGAAGCACCATGCTCGCTTTACGACCGCAGAAGCAGATCGTTTTCAGTTCGACAAGTTTATCCGACCAGGCGAGCAAATACTGGCTCCCTTCAAAAAGCTCCCCGCGGAAATCCGTACGCAGGCCGTAACAGAGCACGGGGATATCAAGCTCATCGACCACCTCTGACAGGGCATGGACCTGTTCACGCGTCAGAAACTGGCTCTCATCGACCAGTACGCAGTGAATGGGCTGTGCCGCATGTTCTGCACGAATGTCTTCAAACAGATCGGTTTTCGGGTTAAACAGCCTGGCAGGCGACGAGAGCCCTATTCTGGAGCTCACCTTCCCTGCGCCAAAGCGATCGTCAATTTCAGCCGTATAAACAACGGTACGCATCCCGCGTTCCTGGTAATTGTACGAGGATTGCAGCAGCGCGGTGGATTTCCCGGCATTCATTGCCGAATAGTAGAAATAAAGTTGTGCCATTGGCCGTAAAACCCTAATCAATGTGTAATATTCCCGATGAGTCATTGTACCATATTTTGTCCGGTCATCAGCGATGCAGCGCACAGAGGATGCGGTTCAGTGCCGCGTTCAGTACCTTCTGTTTCTGAAAATAACCCGCTAAAACATGAAGTAAACCCATTCAGCCACGCCAATATGTTATAAGTTAAGCCAAACATAACACTTCTTTTTATAGTGGAATCCCGGCCCTTTAAAATTCACTATTTATTAACTATTTCAGGCTTAACACCAGGGGTGAGAACTAATACAAAAGGCTGATATTTCTCCGCCGCAACTATAATTCCTGCGGGAAATGTCACAAAAAAAAGACGCAATCGACCGGGTTAAGCAGGTTCCGGTGATAACAACCGAGACAGCTGGGTGGTGGAATTTAAGTTAGCGTAATTAATAATAGCGGCATTATTTAGTATTTTTTGAATTCCTTACATTCCTGGCTATTGCACATCTGAATTTATGGCTCTATTATTAGGTCAACAAACCACCCCCCATTATAAGTTTGAGATTACTACAATGAGCGAAGCACTTAAAATTCTGAACAACATCCGTACTCTTCGTGCGCAGGCAAGAGAATGTACCCTCGAAACGCTTGAAGAAATGCTGGAAAAATTAGAAGTTGTAGTTAATGAACGTCGCGAAGAAGAAAGCGCTGCTGCGGCTGAAATCGAAGAACGTACTCGTAAACTGCAGCAATATCGTGAAATGCTGATTGCTGATGGTATCGATCCAAATGAATTGCTGAACAGCATGGCTGCCGCTAAAACCGGTACTAAAGCTAAGCGTGCTGCCCGTCCTGCTAAATATAGCTACGTTGATGAGAACGGCGAAACTAAAACCTGGACTGGCCAGGGTCGTACTCCTGCTGTTATCAAGAAAGCGATGGATGAGCAGGGTAAACAGCTGGACGACTTCCTGATCAAGGATTAATCGAGCCTCATTCAGAAAAATCCCGCATATTGCGGGATTTTTTTTAACCTAAATTTGTCACAAACATCCTCTTACACTCTGTCATAAAGCATTATTTAGCAATTTCATCGACTGTACTTTCAGACAGGTTTTCGGGAGTGTTATGGGCATAAAAAAACCGGTGGGCAACGCCTCACCGGTTTCGAACATTTACAACCGTGGCTTATTTCTTAATACCTACGCTCTCTTTGAGCCAGGTTTTAAATTCTTCGCCAAGGGTATTGTGACGGATACCATATTCAACAAACGCCTGCATATAACCGAGCTTATTACCGCAGTCATGGCTCTTACCTTTCATATGGTAGGCCTCAACGGTCTCTTTCTCGATCAGCATATCGATGGCATCCGTCAGCTGGATCTCATCACCCGCTCCTGGAGGCGTTTTAGCCAGCAGAGGCCAGATTTCAGCACTCAGGACATAGCGACCTACAACAGCAAGGTTTGAAGGCGCGACATCGGCTTTAGGCTTCTCTACGACGCCCACCATTGGCACACTCTCACCCGGCTCCAGGTTAACGCCTTTGCAGTCAACCACACCGTATGCCGTTACGTCTTCAACAGGCTCAACCATAATCTGGCTGCTGCCGGTTTCGTCGAAACGTTTGATCATTTCAGCCAGGTTATCCTGAGAAAGATCGGATTCGTATTCGTCCAGAATAACGTCAGGCAGAATTACCGCTACAGGCTCATCACCCACGACAGGGTGCGCGCACATAACAGCGTGGCCCAGACCTTTAGCCAGCCCCTGACGAACCTGCATAATGGTGACGTGTGGAGGGCAAATAGACTGAACTTCTTCTAACAGCTGACGCTTAACACGTTTTTCCAGCATGGCTTCAAGTTCAAAGCTTGTATCGAAATGGTTTTCGATAGAGTTTTTAGATGAATGCGTAACCAGCACAATTTCAGTGATGCCGGCTGCGATACATTCATTCACGACATACTGGATTAATGGCTTATCAACCAGAGGCAGCATCTCTTTAGGAATCGCCTTAGTTGCTGGTAACATCCTGGTCCCCAATCCCGCTACCGGGATAACGGCCTTTCTGACTTTCGAATTTAGGGCAGCCATTCAAATTCTCCTGAGCTGTTCAAGTTTTGAACTTTTATGCAATAAATAACGCGTTGAGTATATCAGTCTCGCCCCGCAGTCCGGGTCTGAAAAGAACGCGTTGCCGATCAATTAGGATAAATACGCATGAAACCGGGCAGCGATAGTAGCACTCCCCGTAAAACACAGGTAAAGCAATCTTAAAATGACGATCCAATTGCTTATTCCGTGGACAACATTAAGCGTAACCGTCCTCCGGCGCCCCAAATTTGGCACTGCCACGAGGAACAGCGGTGGCTAATTTGATTAAGATACGCCGTTCCCAACGTCCCAAGCGGTACACCGTTACTCACCTGAATATGGTGTTCACCGGTATTCAGTGATGCATTGAGACCGGCTGAAACGAGGATCAGATTTTTTAAACCGCTATGGTAATAGCCAACCAATAGCGGGAACTGTCCAGGCAGATTGGCCTGACGAAAAAGCTGGTTTACCTGTTTGAGTAAACTGCCTAACTCAGGCAACCGTTGTCCCTGATGGGATAACTGTTCCTGCAACAAACCATTAAATAGCGCACGAAGAAGTAACGCCGCTAATACACCGTTATCCCCCGCCCGGGTGACATCCAGAGAATAAAACGCAAGGTCGGAATCTGACAGTGGCGCAATATCCAGCACCAGTCCTGGCTGGTCAGCGGCCACCAGCTGCCGATAATTTACGCGACAATGTGAAATAGTTTGCTGGACGGGTGGCTGGAGTTCTTGCAACAGTTTCGCCGCGGCAGGCGGATTACTCACCAAAGCGTCCCAGTCCTGGAAAAGACGCTCCTCTTCCTCTACCCGGGAATTAAACATATTCGGATAAAGGCACGCCAGGACCGTTTCTCGCAGCCGATGCAAATCTTTGACCGGCTTAAGCAGGATATCCTGTACCCCAAGACGTAATGCTTTTGCGATGTCCGCCATGTTCTCGGTGGCAGAGATCACCAGAATCGGCGTCTGATTGCCTTCGTTACGCAGATGTTCAACCAGCTTTAGTCCATTCATGCGCGGCATCGCAATGTCGCAAATCATCAAATCGGGCGTAATGCTGATCATTTTTTCCAGGGCGTCGATGCCATCTTCAGCCAGTGACGTCATTGCGCCCAGCGAGGATAACCACGAATCCAGTAGCGATCGGAAAACGGGCTCGTCTTCAACAATCAAAATGTGTTTTCCGGCCAATGGCTGCGTCATGGTTCCTCCCCTGGCTGACAGTAACTAAATAGTGGCATGCGATCGGCACTATCGCCTGTCAGATTTTGCTGAAGTAGTCAAAAAAAGGTGCTTAACGTGCGGTCTGCACAAAAGGCAACAATTCGTCCATTTTCTTTTCGACGGCTAACGAGCCCGCTGCGATGGCGGCCTCAGCCCGATGGAAATCAAGGGTAGAGATTTGCGGACAGTACGGCTGAATAAGAATATCCGGAGGATCGCCTGCCATACGGTTACGTTTAAGGCGGTTCTCGAGAACCTGAATTGACGTGGTCATGATTTCAATCGCCGTCGGCGCGGCAACCGAACGACGCGCGGCCAGACGCCCGATTCTTCCGCGCAGGCGTTCATGCCAGGCCAGTTTCTCGCCCTCAGCATCTTCGCTCTGGAGATTGACCGGCATGAGATCCTGTTGCATCAGGTGGGCATCGTGCTGCAAGTCGACGGCAATCACAATGTCCGCCCCCATAGCACGCGTCAGAGAGATCGGAACCGGGTTAACGACGCCACCATCAACAAGCCAGTAACCGTTGTGTGGGACAGGCGCCATGAGTCCCGGCATACTGCAGGAGGCACGCACGGCAAGATGGATATCGCCTTCGGTGAGCCAGAGCTCGCGTCCTGTGCTGAGGTTTGTCGCGACGGCGCCGAAAGGCATCTGACAATCAGTGAAGTCTTCGAGAGGCATGACCTGGCGGAACTGGTTAAAGACGCGTTCGCCGCGCAGCAGTCCACCACGCTGCCAGGAGAGGTCCATCAGACGCAGCACGTCCCAGTAGCTGAAGGAGCGCACCCATGTCTCGAGCTCCGGAAGCTTCCCGCACGCGTAAGCGGAGCCGACAAGCGATCCGATTGAACACCCTGCAACAATATCGACGGTAATGCCCATCTGATTTAAGGCATTAATCACGCCGATGTGCGACCATCCCCGGGCGGCACCTGAACCCAGCGCCAGCCCAATTTTAACCTTTCTCATTAGTCCTGTTTTACTTCCCCTGGATTCCTGACATAGCGTCAACGCAACGCCTCAGTTAACATAGTGCTACCCGAAGCGTTTTACGCCTTTATATTTTGTTCCAGGAAGAGAATCGTGTCTCAACTCTGCCCTTGTGGTAGCGCTCTGGAGTATAGCCTATGTTGCCAGCGATATCTTTCTGGCGATCAGGTTGCACCAGACCCGTCACACCTTATGCGTTCACGGTACACTGCTTTTGTGATCAAAGACGCAGACTATCTGATTAAAACCTGGCATCCATCCTGCCGCGCAGCCGATTTCAAACAGGACATCGAAGCCGGGTTTGCGAACACGCAGTGGCTCGGCCTCACCGTCTATGAGTCCTCTCCAGGCAGTCATGTGGATGAAGGTTACGTCAGCTTTGTTGCCCGTTTTACCGAGAATAATAAACCGGGTGCCATTATCGAGCGTTCCCGGTTCTTAAAGGAAAGCGGGCAATGGTATTATATTGACGGAACGCGCCCACAGTTTGGTCGTAACGATCCCTGCCCGTGTGGTTCAGGTAAAAAATTTAAAAAGTGTTGCGGGCAGTAATGCCTGACAACCCAGACTTCGCAAATACAAACAGGATTTCCCGGCGATGCAATCATTACAACGTAAAGTTCTGCGCACCATCTGTCCCGATCAAAAAGGGCTGATCGCACGAATTACCAACATTTGCTACAAACATGAACTGAATATCGTGCAGAACAACGAGTTCGTTGACCACCGTACCGGCCGCTTCTTCATGCGTACCGAACTGGAAGGTATTTTCAACGACACCACGCTGCTGGCCGATCTGGACAGCGCGCTTCCGGAAGGCTCCGTACGCGAGCTGACCCCTGCGGGCCGACGCCGCATCGTGATCCTGGTGACCAAAGAAGCACATTGCCTGGGTGACCTGCTGATGAAGGCCAACTACGGCGGTCTGGACGTTGAAATTGCTGCCGTGATTGGCAACCACGAGACGCTGCGTACGCTGGTCGAGCGCTTTGATATTCCGTTCGAGCTGGTCAGCCATGAAGGTCATACCCGTGAAGAGCACGACGATTTGATGGCGCAGGCCATTGAAGCGCATAACCCGGACTATGTGGTGCTGGCGAAATACATGCGCGTGTTAACGCCATCTTTCGTGGCGCGTTTCCCGAACAAGATTATCAACATCCACCACTCGTTCCTGCCGGCCTTTATTGGCGCGCGTCCATACCACCAGGCCTACGAGCGCGGCGTGAAGATCATCGGCGCGACAGCCCATTACGTGAATGACAACCTGGACGAAGGTCCCATCATCATGCAGGACGTGATTCATGTGGATCACACCTACACCGCTGAGGACATGATGCGCGCAGGCCGTGACGTTGAGAAGAATGTGTTAAGCCGCGCGCTGTATCAGGTGCTGGCTCAGCGAGTCTTCGTTTACGGTAACAGAACCATCATTCTTTAATCTTTCGGAAAATGAATTGATTAGCTTTGCGCCTTTACGGATAAAAAGCAGGCAAACAACTTCGTTTCCCTAAAGGAATGCTTTACAGGGGCGTCTCATTTGATATGATGCGCCCCGCTTCCAGCAGGAAGCAGGCCAGTAAAAAGCATTACCCCGTGGTGGGGTTCCCGAGCGGCCAAAGGGAGCAGACTGTAAATCTGCCGTCATCGACTTCGAAGGTTCGAATCCTTCCCCCACCACCATCTCTCAGCACGACCTCAAAATTTGAATTACCCCTGGTGGGGTTCCCGAGCGGCCAAAGGGAGCAGACTGTAAATCTGCCGTCATCGACTTCGAAGGTTCGAATCCTTCCCCCACCACCATCACTTCCCCAACATAAAAAAACCAAGTCCGCCTTTGTAGGCCGGGTAAGGCGCAGCCGTCACCCGGCGAAAAATGGCTACATTGGCGGCAAACGACGCCTGACCGGCGAACTCTTCACAATCGACGTATTACACTGAGCATGCTCTGCCAGACCGTCCAGCAGCGCATCCAGTTGCTCTATCGATCGCACCACCAGCCTAATCACAAAGCAATCTTCCCCGGTCACTTTGTCGCTCTCAATACACTCCGGCATCGCCTGAATGTACTTATCCACCTTATGCAACAGACCCGGTAAGGGGCGAACCCGTACCAGCGCCTGCAGCGTATACCCCAGCGCCGCCAGATTCACCCGTGCACCATAACCCTGGATCACACCGCGCTCTTCCAGCCTCTTCAGGCGTTCTGCCGTGCTGGGGGACGTCAGACCGATGCGGCCGCTGAGCACCTTCAACGACATGCGCGCATCCTCAACCAGACAGGCTAAAATTTGTCGGTCGATATCATCGATAAGGCATTCCATTCTTTTCACCTAATTTTAAAAAGTCATTTACCTTTTCAACCTTATATCACCCCTGTAAAACCCGACAGCGATTTTCGACAATAGCGTCATTAATCAGGAGGTGGGTGATGCGTGATTTACATAAAGGCGTCTGGCAAATGAGCCTGGCGATGTTAATTTCCGGCTCTATCGGCGCGTTTGTTTTGCTCTCCGGTCTGCCGGTGACGGAAGTGGTGTTCTGGCGCTGTCTTATCGGGGCTATGGCGCTTTTTATTTTTATCCGGGTCAGTCAAAAGCCCTTTAGTCCCCTCACCCGCACCACGCTGCTGCTGGCTATTCTCGGCGGCGTGGCGCTCGTGGTGAACTGGCTGCTGCTCTTCGCAGCCTATGAGCGGATCTCGATTGGCCTTTCGACCGTGGTCTATAACACCCAGCCGTTTATGCTGGTCTTGATGGGGATGTTTTTAGGGGAACGCGTCAGCCTGGTGAAATGGGGCTGGCTGTTTCTCGCCTTTGGCGGCGTGGTGATACTGCTCTCCAGCGAGCTGACCGGCGCGCATGGCGGTGAATGGCTCGCCGGAATCGGTCTGGCCATGGCCGCGGCCTTCTTCTACGCGCTAACGGCCATGATTGCCCGCAAGCTGAAATCCATCGCACCGCAGCATATCGCCTTTATCCAGGTACTGACGGGCGTCGTGATGCTTTTGCCGTTTGCCAGCCTGCCGTCATTTTCCGGTGATTTCCCCTGGCCGATCCTGCTCACGCTGGGCATTGTCCATACCGGCATTATGTACCAGTTGCTCTACAGCGCGATTCAGAAGCTGCCGACGCCCATTACCGGCTCCCTGTCGTTTATCTATCCGGTGGTAGCAATTGTGGTTGATAATCTGCTGTTCGGACATGCGCTGAGCCTGACGCAGCTGGCGGGTGGCGCGTTTATCCTGTTTGCTGCCGCGGGTAACAACCTGGGCTGGGGCGAAAAAAAACCCCGCGAGTGCGGGGTTGGTATCAAAACGGCAAATTAGCGACGGGCGCGTACTATCTGGTATTTGCGCGTCAGGTACTCCACCGGCGCGCTCCAGATATGCACCAGGCGGGAGAACGGGAACAGCACAAACAGCGTCATCCCCAGCACCAGGTGAACACGGAAGATAAACGCTACGCCGTCCAGGTGCGCAGACGCTCCGCCGTGGAAGGTCACCACGGACTGCGCCCAGCCCACCAGCTTCATCATTTCACTGCCGTCCATATGCTGCGCCGAGAACGGAATGGTCAACAGACCCAGCGCGCACTGCACCATCAGCAGGGAGAGGATCAGGATGTCCGCAGCGGTCGTGGTAGCACGCACGCGTGGGCTGAACAGACGACGTTTCAGCAGCAGCAGGCCACCGACTAAGGTCATCACCCCGCAGGCACCGCCGGCGATCATCGCCATCTTCTGCTTCACCTCAATCGGTAGCCACGCTTCATACATCCAGTGTGGCGTCAGCATCCCGAGGAAGTGACCGGCAAAAATGCCCAGAATACCGATGTGGAACAGGTTAGAGCCCACATGCATCCCTTTGCGATCCAGCATCTGGCTGGAGGCGGCACGCCAGGTGTACTGGCCGTAGTCATAACGCAGCCAGCTTCCCACCAGGAACACGGTGCCCGCGATATACGGGTAAATGTCAAAGAAGAACATATTCAGGAAGTGCATTAGTGCCGTCCTCCGTTAGAGATATTCAAATATTGCGGGGCCACGGCACCGGCAAAACGACGCTGATGCGCTGAGATTTCGGATTCCCCGCAGTTCTGGTCAGCAAAGAATTTCACCTGCTCTTCTTCCCATACCGCATCCAGTGCCTGTGGCGTATCGTCACGGGCTTCATCGGCGATTTTCTCCGCCACTTTTTCACTGTCGACCGCGGCGTTGGCCAGCTTCACCAGAAGATCGAACAGCACCGCATAGCGGCTCTCACGCTGCTGAAGACGCGCGCCGAGCAGCGCCAGGATCGGCGCGATGTCCTGCAGACCACCCAGCGCCTCCTCTTTCGGCAACTGCGCCAGATACTCCAGATAGAGCGGCAGATGGTCCGGCAGCTCGCGGCTGTCGAGCTGCAGGCCGTGCCGTTCGTACTGGGCCATCAGATCCACCATCGCCTGACCGCGGTCGCGGGATTCACCGTGAACGTGTTCAAACAACAGCAGGGACGTTGCACGTCCACGGTCAAACAGCTGGCTGTAGTCCGCCTGCGCGTCCAGAAGGTCGCGCGCTAACAGGTCACGGAGGAAAACGCCAAGCTTCTGGGCATCCTCTTTATCCAGGTTTTCTGAAGACGCGAGTGCATCAAAGAGTTCCTGCTGATGCTGCGCTAGCGCCGCATCCGGGTACTCAAGCAGTCGAGAAACAATGACAAGTTCAATCATGAGTGCGGCTCCGTTTTACTGGTCACATCCATGGCGTCGATGCGGCGGCTGTTGAACAGGTTGAATTTGCTGTCTGACCCGTGGCAACCGTCGCCGAAGCTAAAACCACAGCCGTTTTTCTCCGGGAAGGCTTCGCGGGCCAGCTCACGGTGGCTGCTCGGCACCACGAAACGGTCTTCGTAGTTGGCAATCGCCAGATAGCGGTACATCTCCTGCGCCTGCGCTTCGGTCAGACCAACCTCTTCCAGCGCGCGGGTATCGGTCACGCCGTCCACGGTTTCGGCACGCTTGAAGTGGCGCATCGCCAGCATTCGTTTCAGCGCCAGCAGGACCGGTTGGGTATCCCCTGCGGTCAGCAGGTTTGCCAGGTACTGCACCGGAATGCGCAGGCTTTCCACGTCCGGCAGAATGCCGTTGCTGCCCAGCTCGCCCGCGTCAGCGGCAGACTGAATCGGCGACAGGGGCGGCACGTACCAGACCATCGGCAGCGTGCGGTATTCCGGATGCAGCGGCAGGGCCAGCTTCCAGTCCATCGCCATCTTGTACACCGGAGACTGCTGCGCGGCGTCAATCACGCTCTGCGGAATGCCGTCCTTCAGCGCCTGCTCAATGACCTTCGGATCGTTCGGATCGAGGAACACGTCCAGCTGACGCTGATACAGATCCTTCTCGTTCTCGGTGCTCGCTGCGTTTTCAATCGCGTCCGCGTCGTACAGCAGCACGCCGAGGTAGCGAATACGGCCTACGCAGCTTTCGGAACAGACGGTCGGCATACCGGCTTCGATACGCGGGTAGCAGAAGATGCACTTCTCAGACTTGCCGCTCTTCCAGTTGAAGTAGATCTTTTTGTACGGGCAGCCGGTGATGCACATACGCCAGCCGCGGCATTTGTCCTGATCGATCAGCACGATGCCATCTTCTTCACGCTTGTAGATGGCGCCGCTCGGGCAGGTCGCCACGCACGCCGGGTTAAGGCAGTGCTCGCACAGGCGCGGCAGATACATCATGAAGGTGTTTTCGAACTGGCCGTACATCGCCTTCTGCATATTCTCGAAATTCTGGTCTTTGGCGCGTTTCTCGAACTCGCCGCCCAGAATCTCTTCCCAGTTTGGACCGCTGGTAATTTTGTCCATGCGCTGACCGGTGATCAGCGAACGAGGACGGGCGATCGGCTGGTGTTTGCCTTCCGGCGCGTTGTGCAGGTTCTGGTAGTCGTAATCAAACGGCTCGTAGTAATCATCGATGCCCGGCAGATGCGGGTTAGCGAAGATTTTTCCCAGCAACATCGCACGGTTACCCATGCGCGGCTGCAGCTTGCCGTTGATTTTGCGGATCCAGCCGCCCTTCCACTTCTCCTGGTTTTCCCAGTCGGTCGGGAAGCCGGTGCCCGGCTTGCTTTCCACGTTGTTGAACCAGGCGTATTCCATCCCTTCACGGCTGGTCCAGACGTTTTTACAGGTGACCGAGCAGGTATGGCAGCCGATGCATTTATCCAGATTCAGCACCATGCCGACTTGTGAACGAATTTTCATTTTACGCTCTCCTGTACCTGGTCATTACCTTCGCCGTCTAACCAGTTAATATTCTTCATCTTACGTACCACCACGAACTCATCGCGGTTCGATCCTACGGTGCCGTAGTAGTTAAAGCCGTAGGCCAGCTGAGCATAGCCACCGATCATGTGGGTCGGCTTCGGCGTAATGCGGGTCACGGAGTTGTGGATCCCGCCGCGCTGCTCGGTGATCTCTGAACCCGGCAGGTTAACGATACGTTCCTGCGCGTGGTACATCATGGTCATCCCAGCCGGTACGCGCTGGCTCACCACCGCACGCGCCGTCAGGGCACCGTTGCTGTTGAACACTTCGATCCAGTCGTTATCTTCAATACCCAGATCTTTGGCATCCGTTTCGCTCATCCAGACAATCGGACCGCCGCGCGACAGGGTCAGCATCAGCAGGTTGTCGCTGTAGGTGGAGTGGATCCCCCACTTCTGGTGCGGCGTCAGGAAGTTCAGCGCCTTCTCCGGGTTACCGTTCGATTTCGCGCCCATCACCGCTTTCACGGAGCGGGTGTCGATTGGCGGACGGTACACCAGCAGGCTTTCACCGAAGTCGCGCATCCACTGGTGATCCTGATACAACGACTGGCGGCCGGACAGGGTGCGCCATGGGATCAGCTCGTGAACGTTGGTGTAGCCGGCGTTATAGGACACATGCTCGTCTTCCAGGCCTGACCAGGTCGGGCTGGAGATAATCTTGCGCGGCTGGGCCTGAATATCGCGGAAGCGGATTTTCTCTTCCTCTTTATTCGTCGCCAGGTGCGTATGGTCACGACCGGTGAACTCGCTCAGCGCTGCCCAGGCCTTCACCGCCACGTGGCCGTTGGTTTCCGGTGCCAGGGTCAGGATCATCTCTGCCGCATCAATTGCCGTGTTCAGCATTGGCTGGCCTTTCGCCGGACCGTCCGCTTTGGTGTAGTTGAGCTTGCGCAGCAGGTCCATTTCGCTCTGGGTGTTCCAGGCGATCCCTTTGCCGCCATTCCCGATTTTCTCCATCAGCGGGCCGATAGAGGTAAAGCGCTCGTACGTTGCCGGGTAGTCACGCTCAACCGGAATGATGTGCGGTGCGGTCACGCCCGGGATCAGGTCGCATTCGCCTTTTTTCCAGTCCTTCACGTCCAGCGGCTGCGCCAGTTCGGCGGCAGAGTCGTGCTGGATGGGCAGCGTCACCACGTCGGTCTCTTTGCCGAGGTGCCCCACGCAGACTTCGGAGAAGGTCTTCGCGATGTCTTTGTAGATCTCCCAGTCGCTTTTCGATTCCCACGCCGGGTCAACGGCCGCAGACAGCGGATGAATAAACGGATGCATATCCGAGGTATTCATGTCGTCTTTTTCGTACCAGGTGGCGGTAGGCAGCACGATGTCGGAGTACAGACAGGTACTGGACAGGCGGAAGTCGAGGGTGACCACCAGATCCAGCTTGCCGTCGAGACCGTTGTCTTTCCACTCCACCTCTTCCGGCTTCACGCCGCCCTGCTTGCCGAGATCTTTACCCTGGATACCGTTTTCGGTACCAAGCAGGTATTTCAGCATGTACTCGTGGCCTTTACCGGACGAGCCCAGCAGGTTGGAGCGCCAGATAAACAGATTACGCGGGTGGTTTTTACCGTTCTCCGGCTGTTCCGCCGCGAAGCGGATTGAGCCATCCTTCAGCGATTTCACGGTGTAATCCACCGGTGACATGCCCGCTTTCTTCGCCGCTTCCGCGATGCGCAGCGGGTTAGTGCCCAGCTGCGGCGCAGACGGCAGCCAGCCCATGCGCTCGGCGCGCACGTTGAAGTCAATCAGATGGCCGCTGTAGCGGGATTTATCCGCCATCGGCGACAGCAGCTCCTGCGCGGTGACCGTCTCGTAGCGCCACTGGCTGGAGTGGTTATAGAAGTAGGAGGTGCTGTTCATGTGGCGTGCCGGACGCTGCCAGTCGAGGGCAAACGCCAGCGGCTGCCAGCCGGTCTGCGGACGCAGTTTTTCCTGGCCCACATAGTGCGCCCAGCCGCCGCCGCTCTGTCCAACGCAGCCACAGAAGATCAGCATGTTGATCAGGCCACGGTAGTTCATATCGAGGTGATACCAGTGGTTCAGACCCGCACCGACGATGATCATTGAACGACCATGGGTTTTGTCGGCATTTTCCGCGAATTCGCGGGCGATACGCACGATCTGCGCACGTGGAACGCCGGTGATCTGCTCTGCCCATGCCGGGGTGTAGGCTTTCACGTCGTCATAGCCGGTGGCGCAGTTTTCATCGCCCAGGCCGCGTTCCAGGCCGTAGTTCGCCATAGTCAGGTCATAAACGGTGGTGACCAGCGCGGTAGACCCGTCGGCCAGCTGCAGGCGTTTTACCGGCAGCTTGTGCATCAGTACGTTTTTCAGTTCAACCTTGTTGAAGTGCTCGGAACCTTCACCGCCGAAGTACGGGAAGCCCACCTCGGCGATCTCGTCCTGGCTACCCAGCATGCTCAGGCGCAGTTCCGTCTCTTCACCGGTCGTGCCGTTACGCTGCTCAAGGTTCCACTTGCCCTTCTCGCCCCAGCGGAAGCCGATAGAGCCGTTTGGCGCCACCAGCTCGCCGTTGCTGTTATAGGCAACGGTTTTCCACTCTGGGTTATTTTCCTGGCCCAGCGCGTCCACCAGATCGGCGGCGCGCAGCGTACGGCCTGCTGCGTAGTACCCGTCACGCTCTTCCAGCATCACCAGCATCGGCATGTCGGTGTAGCGACGGACGTAGTCGGTGAAGTACTGGCTTGGTTTATCCAGATGGAACTCGCGCAGCATGACGTGGCCCATTGCCATCGCCATCGCCGCATCGGTACCCTGCTTCGGTGCCAGCCACAGATCGCAAAGCTTAGCGATTTCCGCATAGTCTGGGGTCACCGCCACCGTTTTGGTGCCTTTGTAACGGACTTCGGTAAAGAAGTGTGCGTCCGGCGTACGGGTCTGCGGCACGTTAGAGCCCCAGGCGATGATGTAGCTGGAGTTGTACCAGTCCGCGGATTCCGGCACGTCGGTCTGCTCGCCCCAGGTCTGCGGAGACGCCGGCGGCAGGTCGCAGTACCAGTCGTAGAAGCTCAGGCAGGTACCGCCGATTAAGGAGAGATAGCGCGCGCCGGAGGCATAAGAGACCATCGACATCGCCGGGATCGGCGAGAAGCCCGCCACGCGGTCTGGACCGTAGGTTTTCACGGTGTAGACGTTGGAGGCGGCAATCAGCTCGTTCACCTCTTTCCAGGAGGAACGTACAAAGCCGCCGCGGCCGCGAGCCTGCTTGAAGCTTTTCGCTTTATCCGCGTCTTCAATGATAGAGGCCCAGGCATCCACCGGATCGCTGTGCTGCACTTTCGCTTCACGCCACATTTTCATCAGGCGCTTGCGCATCAGGGGGTATTTCAGACGGTTCGCGCTGTAGAGATACCAGGAGTAGCTGGCGCCACGCGGGCAGCCGCGCGGTTCGTGGTTCGGCATATCCGGGCGGGTGCGCGGGTAGTCGGTCTGCTGCATTTCCCAGGTCACCAGACCGTTCTTAACGAAAATCTTCCAGCTACATGAGCCGGTGCAGTTCACGCCGTGGGTCGAACGGACGACTTTGTCATGTTGCCAGCGCTGGCGGTAACCGTCTTCCCAGTCCCGGTTGGTATCCAGAACCTGGCCGTGCCCATCGGCAAACGTTTCGCCCTTCTGCTTGAAGTAGCGAAACCGGTCCAAAAATTTGCTCATCGGGTATCTCCTGTGTGGAGCCTGTGGCTCTCTAAATCGACATTGCTGATTTGCAGCGAAGGTAACGCCCTGAAAGAGGGGGAGAATTGATAACGATCAAGACGACGAGGGACTTTCAGGCGAGGGGTTACACCGAATACCACCAAAGCGGTATCATTTAAAATTTCATATCCATATGAAATATATCGTTATTTTTAATTTATCGTACAAACCGCCAGGCAAAATTCAACCTCACAGGTATTAAGGGGTAGAGCGCCCTGTAAAGCGATGGCGATCACAGTGCTGGCTGTGGATTTCCTCTGCATGCCAACCAGTATGTTGTAACTATTTTGACGCCAAAAAAAAACGCGGCCCGAAGGCCGCGTAAACGGATAATCATACTTACTTATTTTTCTTGGTATTACGGCCATATACCAGCCACGTAATCACGACGCAGGCGATATAGAAGACGAGGAAGACTTTCATGGCACCGGCCGGAGAGCCGGTCAGGTCCAGAGAGATACCGAACGCTTTCGGGATAAAGAAGCCGCCAATCGCGCCGATGGCGGAGATAAAGCCCAGCGCCGCAGCCGTATCCGTCGCCGCTTCGCGCATGGCCTGCTCTTCGCTTCCGCCCTGCGCTTTTACGCGGTCCATGGTCAGCTTACGGAAGATCACGGAGATCATCTGGAAGGTGGACGCGCTCCCCAGCCCGGCCGTCAGGAACAGCACCATAAACACGCCGAAGAAGGCGATGAAGTTACCGCCCTGTCCGTCGGCCGGCAGCGTGAGGAACAGCAACGCACAGAAGACCGCCATCACGACGAAGTTAACCAGCGTCACCCGGGTACCGCCCAGACGGTCAGACACCATGCCACCCAGCGAGCGAGCAAGGGCGCCAATAAATGGGCCGAAGAAGGCGAATTGCAGGATCTGCACGTCCGGGAATTGCGTTTTCGACAGCATCGCGAAGCCCGCCGAGAAGCCGATAAACGAACCGAAGGTCGCCAGATACAGCAGCGCCATCACCCAGAGGTGTCCACGCTTCAGCACCGGCAGCTGTTCGCTCAGCGACGCCTTCGACGCGGACAGGTCATTCATAAAGAACCAGGCTGCGAGGGTGAAGACCACGAGGAACGGCACCCAGATCCAGGCTGCGTTTTGCAGATAGAGGGAAGAACCGTCCGCCTGCTCAACGCCAGCGCCGCCAAAGGCTGCAAAAATCGAGACCGAGATCGCCAGGGGAGCGATCAGCTGCATCACGCTCACGCCCATATTGCCCAGACCGCCGTTAATCCCCAGCGCGCCGCCCTGCTTCGCTTTCGGGAAGAAGAAGCTGATGTTGGCCATGCTGGAGGCGAAGTTCGCCCCGGCAAAGCCGCACAGCAGGGAGATAATCACGAACACGCTGAACGGCGTGGAGGTATCCTGCACCGCGAAGCCCAGCCACACGCAGGGGACGATCATGATGCCCGTACTGAATGCCGTCCAGCGACGGCCGCCAAAGACCGGCACCATAAACGCGTAAGGGACGCGCAGCAACGCGCCTGACAGCGACGGCAGCGCGGTCAGCATAAACAGCTGATCGGTCGTGAACGTAAAGCCGACTTTAGGCAGGTTTACTGCCACCGCGCTAAACAACATCCATACGCAAAACGCTAATAACAAACACGGCACGGAAATCCACAGATTTCGGCTTGCTACACGATGGCCGCGCTGTTGCCAGAACGCCGGATCCTCTGGACGCCAGTCAGTAATAACGGCACCATTTTCCCTTTCGGGAGCGGATGAGTGACTCATAGACACCTCTGATTCTCGAATGATGCTGCAAACATTAGGGTTTTAGGGCGGCGGTAAGTTGATATAAATCAAAGGAAAAGTGGGAGGATTTGCGGCACAAAAAAAGGTGTTATCCTTAGTGAGTAGGCTAATTCGGTAAAAAAGACGTGGTTTTTCACGGCACTGACGATTCCCTGCAACGCCCACCTCTTGCCCCCTACTCCGTTGGCAATTTAGGGGTAATCCTTTATTGGTATGGGTATACTCCAGGGTATGCACCAGAATAGCGCCATTCCTGCAAGCAGGCCACGTCAGGAGCACGCCCACTCAATGTTAAAAAGATGCTTATCTCCGCTAACGCTCGTGAATCAGCTCGCCCTGATTGTTTTGCTGTCCACCGCCATCGGCGTGACCGGCATGGCGATCTCCGGCTGGCTGGTACAAGGGGTACAGGGTAATGCGCATGCCATCAACGAGGCAGGCTCACTACGCATGCAGAGTTATCGCCTGCTGGCGGCGGTTCCCCTGACGCAGGACGATCGGCCTTTAATCGATGAAATGGAGCGCACGGCGTTCAGCCCCGAGCTGGAAAACGCCGCTATCCGCGCAGGCCAGCAATCCCAGCTTAAGGCCCTTCAGGGGTACTGGCACACCCAGCTGCAGCCCGGCCTGAAACAGGCGCGCAGTACAGAAGCCGTTGCCCAGGACGTGGCGGGGTTTGTCTCCCGCATTGATGCGCTGGTCTCCGCTTTTGACCAGACGACCGAATTACGCATTGACCGGGTGGTGATGGTACACCGGGCCATGGCCCTGTTTATGGGGCTGCTGCTGATCTTCACCATCGTGTGGCTCCGCGCGCGGCTGTTAAATCCCTGGAAACAACTGCTGGCAATGGCCCGCGCGGTGACCGCACGCGATTTTACCCAGCGCACACACATCAGCGGGCGCAACGAGATGGCCATGCTCGGCCAGGCACTCAATACCATGTCGGCAGAGCTCTCCGAGAGCTACGCGGTGCTGGAACAGCGCGTTCAGGAAAAAACGGCCGGGCTGGAGCAGAAAAACGAGATCCTCTCCTTCCTCTGGCAGGCCAACCGTCGGCTGCACATGCAGGTGCCGCTGTGTGAGCGCCTTTCGCCGGTGCTGAACGGCCTGCAAAATCTGACCCTGCTGCGCGACCTGGAGCTGCGGGTCTACGATGTGGAAGACGAAGAGAACCACCAGGAATTTACCTGTCAATCCGATATGTCCTGCGATGACAAAGGCTGCCATCTTTGCCCTCGCGGCCTGCCGCCGCTGACCTCCGGCGGCACGACCCTGAAGTGGCGCCTGACGGACAGCCACACCCAGTACGGCATTCTGCTGGCCACCCTGCCAACCGGACGCCACCTGAGCCACGACCAGCAGCAGCTGGTGGATACGCTGGTTGAACAGCTGACGGCCACGCTGGCGCTCGACAGGCATCAGGAAAAACAGCAGCAGCTTATCGTCATGGAAGAGCGCGCGACCATCGCCCGCGAGCTGCACGACTCCATCGCCCAGTCGCTCTCCTGTATGAAAATGCAGGTGAGCTGCCTGCAGATGCAGGATGCGGAGATGCCCGAAAGCAACAAACAACTGCTCAGCCAGATCCGCAACGAGCTGAACACCTCCTGGGTGCAACTGCGCGAGCTGCTGACCACCTTCCGCCTGCAGCTGACCGAGCCAGGCCTGCGCCCGGCGCTGGAATCCAGCTGTCACGAATTTAGCGCCCGACTGGGGTTCCCGGTGAAGCTGGATTATCAGCTGCCGCCGCGGTTTGTCCCCTCCCATCAGGCCATCCATCTACTGCAGATCGCCCGCGAAGCGCTGAGCAACGTGCTTAAACACGCTGAAGCAACGGCGGTCACGGTCACCGTCAGCCAGCACGACAATCAGGTGAAACTGACGGTTCACGATAACGGCCGCGGCGTGCCGGAAAATGCCGAACGCACTAACCACTATGGTTTAATCATTATGCGAGACCGCGCCCAAAGCCTGCGCGGTGATTGCCAGGTTCGCCGGAGAGAAACGGGCGGCACGGAAGTTGTCGTCACCTTTATTCCCGAGAAACCGCTCACAACTGCTCAAGGAGAAACCCATGACTAATCAGGAACCGGCATCCATCCTGTTGATCGACGACCATCCGATGCTGCGTACTGGCGTGAAACAGCTGGTCAGCATGGCACCCGATATCACCGTGGTGGGCGAAGCCAGTAACGGTGAACAGGGCATTGAGCTTGCCGAATCCCTCGATCCCGATCTGATCCTGCTCGATCTGAATATGCCGGGCATGAACGGTCTGGAGACCCTCGACAAGCTGCGGGAAAAATCGCTTTCAGGCCGCATCGTCGTCTTTAGCGTGTCGAACCATGAAGAGGACGTGGTCACGGCGCTGAAGCGCGGTGCGGATGGCTATCTGCTGAAAGACATGGAGCCGGAAGATCTGCTTAAGGCGCTGCAGCAGGCGGCGGCGGGCGAGATGGTGCTCAGCGAAGCCTTAACGCCGGTCCTGGCCGCCAGCCTCCGTGCCAACCGCGCCACCTCTGACCGTGACGTCAGCCAGCTCACGCCGCGCGAGCGCGACATTCTCAAACTGATTGCCCAGGGGCTGCCGAACAAAATGATTGCCCGCCGTCTGGATATCACCGAAAGCACGGTCAAAGTGCACGTGAAGCATATGCTGAAGAAAATGAAGTTAAAATCTCGCGTTGAAGCCGCCGTGTGGGTGCATCAGGAACGCATCTTCTAAGGACTACTCCTCCGGCAGCAGCTTCCAGCGCGGATCGTCGTCAGGCAGTGCGACCAGCGGCTGCACCACGGCCAGCGTGATCTCATTGGACGAGACGCGCTGGCCTTTCTCATCTTCCACCACCGCCGACAGGTGCCAGCGGTTTGTCGCCCCTTCCCGATCATCCCAGGCAGGGATAATCACGCTCCAGCCGTCGCTGCTGTTACTTTTGGCCGGCGACGTCAGGCTCAGTGCCTGCGTATCGCCCTGCCAGTGGATCTGACGGATGCCGTGCGTGCTGCGAACCTGAAGCTTCAGCATCACGGTCTCGCCCCCTTTCAGATCCCACGGCGGCGTGGCCAGCCAGACGGACAGCGTTTTACGCTGGCGGAACTCTATCACCGGCAGGCTGGTGCGCTCCGGTGAGTCGTAGCGGCTGCCGCGCAGGGATCGCGTCGCGGCGACCTCATCGGCGGAAAGCTGCTTAGCCAGCGGCACGCCAAAGCGGTAGTTGAGCTTCAGTCCGAGGTTATTCTGGCTCTCGCCGCTTTCGCCCTGCTTGTGCCCGGCGGTCAACGTCACCAGCGGAACGGGGGTATAGTTAAGCCCCAGATTGACCGCAACCGGGTTGTGGTAGCCGGTGCCGCTGTTGAACAGGTCGACGTTATCGCCAAAATATTGCTCAAAGCTGACGCTGGTATTCAGATGATGGAACCACGGCAGCCAGGCTTTAGCGGTCACGTCATATCCGCGCGCCATGCGCTGCTCCTGAACGTCAGATCGCGCGCGCCATCCGGCAAAGGGCTGATAATAGTTCGCTGACAGGCGCAGATTTTCCCCCCACGCTTCCGCTCCCAGCCCGGCACGCTGCAAATTTTCATCCAGAAGATTATCGTAAAAGGTGTTGTAGCCCAGCAGCCACTTCCCGGCGACCCAGCGCTGACCGATTCCGGCATTGCTGACCAGGCCATCCGTCTGCTGCGTCAGGCCAAGCTGGCTCCAGCTCAGGTAGCGGTTAGTATCATTCCACGGGATAAACCAGCTCCCGCTGCTGCCGTTAAATTTGCCGTCGTTATCCACCAGTAGGTTCACGCTGGCGTTTCCCCAGGGCGACAGCCAGGACTCAATCTGCTGGTTCACTTCCCCGCTTACCGCGTCGCGCACCTGACCAAAGGCAAACTGACGCGCCTGCTCGCCGGTCGTCAGGCCATTGTCGGTCATGCTGGCTTCACCAAAGGCTTTCGCCATTTCGGCCAGGTGTTTTTCCCCTTCGCCGGTGGGCGCCGCCATGCCGAGATCGGGCAGACTGTCCCCGTTATTATCAAAGGGGTGCTGCGCCTGATGCATAAAGGAATTCGGCGCACCGTGAACGGCTCCGGCCGTAAGAAGGGGGAGTAAAAACAGCAAACGAATGCGGGACGATACAGCCATCAACGTCGTCAATAAGAACCTGTGTTTATGAATAAACTCTTATTATGTTAACGCGATAAGCCCTGAAATGCAGTCCTGGCGGACATTTCAGGATTATCCTGAAACAGCCCTTTCAGCTCCGGCACGCAGGAACCACAGTTCGTACCACAGCGCAGCTTAGCCCCCAGCGCGGTGACGGAATCACACCCTCCGGCAATCGCCTCCCGTATCGCCTCTTCCCCGACGCTGAAACAGCTACAGATAATGCGTCCCGGATCCGTCGCCCTCCCGACGCTCTGCCCGTTCAACAGGGCGTGGCGTTCTGCGGGCAGCACGGGTGGTGAATGAAAAGCGGCTTCAATCACCGTATGCGCCAGCGCCGGTAACGCGGTACCTTCCCAGAAACCCAGCATAAGCTGGCCTTCATACCAGGCCAGCACGCTGCTGCGTTCACCGGCCTGAGCAACCTGCAGTTGCCAGCCCCGGCCGCTGGCGTATTCCATTACCCACGACAGCAGCGGTTTATCGCACGCCACCGTCAGGCGTGAAGCTTTACGCCACCAGTAAATCGGAGAGGGCATTTCCAGTCCTTCGCGGGCATAGAGTTCTCCCTGCCAGGCGGGCTGCCAGGGCTGGATTCTGACGGCGGTTTGTTTACTCTCCGGCTGCCCCGAAACCGGATCGCAGCGCCCTTCCACCAGCGCATTCACCTTTCCCTGGCGGGCAAACTCAGCGTTCCAGTGCATCGGGGCAAAAGCGTTCCCTTCACGCTGAGCGTCGCTGATGCGTACTCTTGCTACCATGACGCCGCGCGGCGAACTGATGCGCGCCAGCTGGCCGCCGCACAGGGAAAACCGAACGGCGTCTGCGGGGCAAACCTCAACAAAGGGTTCGGTGATATGCTGCATGAGTCTGGCCACATATCCTGTTCGCGTCATGGTATGCCACTGATCGCGGATGCGCCCGGAGTTGAGAATCAGCGGGTACAACGCGCTGACCGTCGCACCGTGCGACTGTGGGTCAACGGGAACAATGTTTCGGCACGGAAAATCCCCCCCAGGCCACTGCCAGGGCTCAAGCCGCTCCCACTCCTCACGGGTTAACGTAGCCAGGTCGTGAAGGTTTAAGGCCCGCGCGCCGTCATTTTCAAAGGCCGTCAGCGCCGCATGCTCGCAAAAAATCTCGTGGGGATGCTGCCAGGCAAAGGCGTCGCCGTGCCCCAGCCGTTTCGCCACCTGCGCGACGATCCACCAGTCCGGCTTTGCCTCACCGGGCGCGGGCAGAAACGCGCGCTGGCGCGAAATGCGTCGCTCGGAATTGGTTACCGTACCGTCCTTCTCTCCCCAGGCCAGCGCCGGAAAGCGAATATGGGCAAACCGGCTGGTGTCGGTATCGTTCATCACCTCAGAGACAATGACCAGCGGGCAGCGCCCCAGCGCCTGACACACCGCGTGGCTGTCCGGCAGCGAGACGGCAGGATTGGTGCCCATGATCCACACCGCCTTCACCTCGCCGCGGGCAATGGCGTCAAACAGCTCCACCGCCATCAAGCCCGGCGTCTGAGCAAGCCGTTCCGTTCCCCAGAAACGCGCCACCCGCGAGAGATCGTCCGGCTCAAAGTTCATGTGCGCCGCCAGCTGATTTGCCAGCCCGCCCACCTCTCTTCCGCCCATCGCGTTTGGCTGTCCGGTCAGCGAAAACGGGCCGCAGCCCGGACGGTTAAATTTCCCGCTGGCAAGGTGCACGTTAATGATGGCGCTGCATTTGTCGCTGCCGCTGGAGGACTGGTTGATTCCCATGGTGTAGAGCGTGATGGCCCTGGGCGCCGTCATAAACCAGTCGTAAAACGTACCAATATCCTGCGGCGAGAGGCCGCAAAACGCCGCCACGCGGGATATCGGCCACGCGTCCGTTCCCTGAATCACATTGAGCAGACCGACGAACAGCCCGGCGTCGCTGCCGGGAGTGAGCGCCAGATGCAGGTCAGCAATATCACAGGAGGCGGTTCTGCGCGGATCGATGACCACCGCTTTCATCTCCGGATTGTTGTGCTTTGCCTGTACCAGGCGCTGATACAGCACCGGATGCGTCCAGGCCGCGTTTGAGCCCACCAGCACCACCAGATCGCTGTTTTCCACATCCTCGTAGCTGCACGGCACGACATCTTCACCAAAGGCGCGCTTGTAGCCCACGACCGCCGATGACATGCAGAGCCGGGAGTTGGTATCAATGTTCGCCGCGCCGATAAACCCTTTCATCAGCTTATTGGCGGCGTAATAATCCTCGGTAAGCAATTGCCCGGACGCGTAAAACGCCACCGCCTGCGGCCCCCATTTGTCGATAATGTCCTGGAGGCGCTCGCCTGCCGCTCCCAGCGCCTCCGCCCAGGCCACCTCAGCACCGTCAACAACGGGGCGCAGCAATCGCCCCTGTAACCCCATTGTTTCCCCCAGGGCCGATCCTTTCACGCACAAGCGGCCAAAGTTCGCAGGATGGGTTTCATCCCCCCGAACGCTGACCGTTTCACCGTCCACGCGGGCGACCACGCCGCAGCCGACCCCGCAGTAGGGACACGTTGTCCGGGTTTCCGTCATGAGGCCTCCGCACGCATTACCAGGGCATCATTACCGACCCACACCTTGCCGTTCTCAATTTTGACCGGCCAGGCGCGCACCGCGGGTTCGCCGTTCTCCACCTGACAGCCGTCGCGCAGGCGAATACGCTGCTTGTAGAGCGGAGAGATCACCACCGGCTCCCCCGCCGCATCGCCAAGAATGCCTCGGGAAAGCACGTTCGCGCTGCTGCCAGGCTCCCGGTCGTCAAGGGCATAGACGGTTTTGCCAAATCGGAACAACGCAATCGGCTTACGCCCAAGCCGCGCGCCAATGCCCGCCTGCTCGGGGATATCGTCGATGCCACAGATTTCCTGCCAGCGTTTACCTTGATCCGCTGTGATGTCGTTCACCGTCGTGCGGAACAGCGCCAGACGGTTCGGATCGTTAAGCGTGGTTTGCCATTCGCACTGGTAGGTCTCCACCACCCGGGCCATCTCCTGCTCCAGCTCGTGGGCGATGCCCAGGCTATCGTTGAGGATCACCTCCCGAAGGTAGTCGAGACCGCCTTCCAGGTTGTCCATCCAGGTGCTGGTGCGCTGCAGGCGATCCGCCGTGCGGATGTAGAACATCAGGAATCGATCGACGGTGCGGATCAGCGTGTCATCATCGAGATCGCTGGCGAAGAGATCCGCATGGCGAGGCTTCATGCCGCCGTTGCCGCACAGGTAGAGGTTCCACCCCTTATCGGTGGCAATCACCCCCACGTCTTTACTCTGCGCCTCGGCGCATTCGCGGGTACACCCTGAGACCGCCATTTTGATTTTGTGCGGGGCGCGCAGGCCTTTGTAACGGTGCTCGAGCCTGACCGCGAGGCCGGTGGAGTCCTGCACGCCGTAGCGACACCAGGTCGACCCGACGCAGGATTTCACCGTTCGCAGAGATTTGCCGTAGGCGTGCCCGGTTTCAAATCCGGCTTCCACCAGCGCCTGCCAGATCTCCGGCAGCTGTTCCAGCGTGGCGCCAAACAGGTCGATACGCTGGCCGCCGGTGATTTTGCTGTACAGGCTGTAGCGTTTCGCAATCTGGCCGATGGCGATCAGCCCGTCGGCGGTCACTTCCCCCGCAGGCATGCGCGGCACGATGGAGTAAGTACCGTCCTTCTGGATATTGGCGAAGTAGCGGTCGTTGGTATCCTGCAGCGGCAGGTGTGACGGTTTCAGCAGATACTCGTTCCAGCAGGAGGCGAGCACTGACCCCACCAGTGGCTTACAAATTTCGCACCCGTGTCCCTGACCGTAGCGGCTAATGAGCTGGTCAAAGGTGCGGATATGGTTGACGCGCACGAGGTGGTAAATCTCCTGACGCGAGTACGGGAAGTGTTCGCAGATGTCCTTTTTCACCTCCACGCCCTGCGCCGCCAGCTGGAACTCCATCACCTGCTTCACCAGTGCGCTACATCCTCCGCAGCCGGTCGCCGCTTTGGTGCACTGCTTAATCGCGCCGATATCCGTTGCGCCCGCACTTACCGCCTGACAGATATCGCCTTTGCTGACGTTATGACACGAACAGATTTGTGCGCTTTCCGGCAGCGCTGCCACGCCGAGCGCTTTTGGCGCACTGCCTGACGACGCGGGTAATATCAGCGTTTCCGGCTCTTTTGGCAGGGCTATCCCGTTGAGCATCATCTGTACCAGCGTGGCGTATTCGCTGGCATCACCCACCAGCACGCCGCCGAGCAGCGTTTTGCCGTCGTGGCTGACCACGATTTTCTTGTAGATTTGCTGCGGGCCGTGCGTCCACTGGTAGCTCAGCGCCCCCGGCGTGCGGCCGTGAGCATCGCCGAACGAGGCCACGTCCACGCCCAGCAGCTTGAGTTTGGTGCTCATATCCGCGCCGGCGAAGGTTTTCTCCTCTCCCGCCAGCGCGGCGGCGGCCACCCGCGCCATCTGGTAGCCGGGCGCAACCAGCCCGAAGATTTTCCCTTCCCACAGGGCGCATTCACCAATGGCCAGCACGTCCGGATCGGAGGTCTGACAGCGGTCGTCAATGCCGATCCCGCCGCGTTCGCCGATAGCCAGCCCGCTGCTGCGCGCCAGCGCGTCCTGCGGACGAATGCCGGCAGAAAACACCACCATGTCTGTTTCAAGCTGTTCGCCATCGGCAAAGCGCAGCACCAGCCCGCCGTCCGCGGCGGCGATCTCCGTCGTTGCTTTACTGGTATGCACACCGACGCCAAGCGCCTCGATTTTCTTGCGCAGCATCGCCGCGCCGTCGTTGTCGAGCTGGACCGCCATCAAATTGGGCGCAAACTCCACCACGTGAGTTTCCAGCCCGAGCTGCTTCAGGGCATTCGCCGCCTCCAGCCCCAGCAGCCCGCCGCCAATCACTACACCCCGGCGTGAGCCCGCCGCATGCGCCGCAATCTTGTCCAGATCGTCAAGCGTGCGATAAACAAAACAGCCCGGTAGATCGTGGCCCGACACCGGTGGGACAAACGGATAGGACCCGGTCGCCAGCACCAGTTTATCCCAGTGGATCTCATGCCCGCTGGCGGTACGCACCACGCGCGCGTCACGATCGATAGCGACAATCTGCTGCGACAGGCGCAGCTCAATGCCGTTGTCGGCAAAGAAATCCCCTTCCACCAGCGAAAGCGACGCCGCGCTACGGCCGCCA
Source organism: Enterobacter sp. TCD1-1 (assembly GCF_020567405.1). Classification (NCBI taxonomy): domain Bacteria; kingdom Pseudomonadati; phylum Pseudomonadota; class Gammaproteobacteria; order Enterobacterales; family Enterobacteriaceae; genus Enterobacter; species Enterobacter sp. TCD1-1. The sequence goes on from NZ_JAJCXF010000001.1 coordinate 1,844,009, forward strand.
AAATATTCCGACAGATGCACGCGGTCGTAGGCGGCATAGCGCTCCTCGCCAAAGACAACGATCTGATACTGCTGATGCAGATTGCGGTTCACGCAATCTTCGAGGAAATGATGGCCGACCATACCGTGCCCAACCACCACCAGAGTAGGTTTTGTCATAGCGTGCTGTCCTGCAACCTGCGGTTGCGTAGTGAAACGATCAAACAGCCAGTCCGCGTGCGCGGGCGCAGCCGTTGCCAGTAATTCGGTAAATGTCGCCGCGCTGCGGCAGTCCCCCATCAGCAGCACGCCAGCCAGCGCCCCCTGATGGATCAGTAAACGACGATAGTGACGGGTCAGCGGATCCCATGCGCTCCAGACCACATCGCCCTTCTGCTCTGCCGCGCGACCAAGGCTGAACAACTCCACGCCGGTCACCTTGAGGCGCATGCCGTTGTCGGTCAGGGCAAATGGCGCGGTGACGTCTCCGGCCAGCCGTGCGGCGAGGATATCCGCCTGCGCCAGACAGGGGGCGACCAGGCCAAACGTCTGGTCGTCAATTTCACAGCATTCGCCAATGGCGTAGACGTCCGGCACGGAGGTTTGCATTTGGTGATCCACCACGATGCCGCGCGCGCAGCGAATGCCGCTGGCCTGCGCCAGTACGACGTTAGGCTGCACGCCCGTCGCCAGCACCACGCGCGCGGCGGTGACGCTGCGTCCGTTCAGCAGCGTCACGCTATTCCCGTCAATCGCCGCGATGCCAGAGGCGAGCTCACAGCGCACGCCCCGCGCCGCCAGCGCCTCTTCCAGCAGCACGCCCGCCTGCTCATCCAGTTGCTGCTCCATCAGCCACAGACCGCGATGAACAAGGATGACGTTGTCCCCTGAGCGCGCCAGCGCTGCCGCCGTCTCAACCCCGAGCACGCCGCCGCCCAGCACTACCACCGGACCGGCGATCGCCCCTATGGCCCGGATATCCTCAAGGGTACGGAACGTGAAGACATGCGGCGCATCGCAGCCGGGAATTGGCGGAACAAAGGGCGTTGATCCGGTGGCAAACACCAGCGCATCCCAGCCCAGCGTGCGGACGGTGGTTTGCACTTCCCGCGTGTCCACATTCACGGCGAGCGCCTTTTCGCCCCGCAGCACCGTCACGCCCCGTTCCTGGTACCAGTCGTCATTCTGAAGACTGATGCCCGCCGCCGTTTTTTCACCGCCCAGCACCGGCGAAAGCTGGATGCGGTTATAGGCATGCTCCGGCTCGTCACCGATGACGGTAATTGCGAAACGATCGGCAGCACGCCCGGTGAGCGAGGCAATCAGCCGCGTGGCCGCCATGCCATTTCCGATAATGACCAGTCGCATCAAAGCCCCCTCGCTACGCCGCTTTCGGCTGCTTTTCATAGAGGAAATGCAGGATCTGCTGGCGCATGTGGTGATAGCGGCTGTCGTCAGCCAGCTGCACCCGGTTACGCGGGCGCGGCAGGTCAACGTGCAGGATCTCCCCGACGGTCGCCGCCGGGCCGTTGGTCATCATCAGCACGCGATCGGAGAGCAGCACCGCCTCGTCCACGTCGTGGGTAATCAGCACGATTGTGGTGTTCAGCGCCTGCTGGATCTGCATCACCGAGTCCTGCAGATGGGCGCGCGTCAGCGCATCCAGCGCGCCGAAGGGTTCATCCATCAGCAGGACTTTCGGCTTCATCGCCAGCGCGCGGGCAATCCCGACGCGCTGCTTCATGCCGCCGGAGATCTCCCCCGGGCGCTTGTGCAAGGCGTGCCCCATCTGTACGCGGTCGAGGTTGTGCTCAATCCACTCCCGGCGCTCCGCCTTGCTCATGCTGTGGCGAAACACGTGATCTACCGCCAGGGCCACGTTGTCGAAGCAGGTGAGCCACGGTAGCAGCGAATGGTTCTGGAATACCACCGCGCGCTCCGGACCCGGCCCGGCAATTTCGCGGTTGTCGCAAATCAGCCCGCCTTCCGTCGGCAGCGTGATCCCAGCGATAAGATTAAGCAGCGTCGATTTACCGCAGCCGGAGTGCCCAATCAGGCTGACGGTTTCGCCCTCATGGATATCAAAGGAGACGTTCTGCAGCGCCAGAAATTCGCCGCTGGCGGTGGAAAAACGCTGGCTCACGGCCTGGACCTGGATTAATGGTTTCATGTTCGCTCCTTATTTTTCCTGCCAGCTAAAGCGACGGGCGATCAGCATCAGCCCCTGCTCGAGCAGCAGCCCGACCACGCCAATGATGACGATGGCGATGAGAATGTTTTCGACGTTGAGATTGTTCCACTCGTTCCAGATCCAGAAACCGATCCCTAAACCGCCGGTCAGCATCTCGGCGGCGACAATCACCAGCCAGGCGATGCCAATAGAGAGGCGCACCCCGGTCAGCACCGCGGGCAGCACCGCCGGGAAGAGAATGCGGCGCATGATGGTCCACTCTGAAAGCTGCAGCACCCGGGCGACGTTAAGGTAGTCCTGCGGAATACACCGCACGCCTTCGGCGGTGTTGATCACCATCGGCCAGATGGAGCAGATAAAAATGGTCCAGCTCGACGCGGGCTCCGCTTTCTGGAACAGCAGCAGGCCGATGGGCAGCCAGGCCAGCGGGCTAACCGGGCGTAACAGCGCGATCAGCGGGCCGAACATGCGCGAAAAAAAGGTGAAGCGGCCAATCAGGAAACCAAGCGGGATCCCGGCGAACGCGGCCAGGCCAAACCCCACCGCCACGCGCTGTAATGAGGCGAGCACGTTCCAGCCGATGCCCATGTCGTTTGGCCCGTCGCGATAAAACGGATCGGCAAACAGGGTAATAGCGGAATCGAGCGTGCTGAGCGGCGTCGGGAAACCTTTGCTGTTAATCGCCGCCAGCTGCCAGAGCACCACCAGCAGTCCCAGCCCCAGAAAAGCCGGAATGATGCGCTGAAGGATCGCGTTAATACGACGCACAAACGTCGGCGTACGGCGGCGAACCTGCACCGGAGGCAGGAGAATCACCTCTCCACTCTCCGGCGTCTCGTGTGATTTTGTCTTTTGCAGATGCTGCATAATCAGGCCCCTTTACGGTGAATGGCGAAACGGCTGGCGTATCCTTCCGGGTCGGTACCGTTCCAGACGGTGCCGTCCATCAATGTGCTGCTGCGTAGTGGTGAAGTCGGTGTGGTAATGCCCCCCACCGCCGTGGCTGCATCCTGCCAGACCGCCGTCTGGTTAATGCGCTGTGCGATGCCCGTATAGTCCGGGGCGGCTTTGAGCAAGCCCCAGCGGCGGAACTGGGTTAAGAACCACATGCCGTCGGAGTGATACGGGTAGCTGACGGCCCCCTCGTTGAAGAAGCGGATCGGGTGCGCGTCCTGCCAGCGCTGGCCCAGGCCGTTGTCGTACTCGCCGAGCATGCGTCCGGTGAGATACTGCTCTTTGCAGTTGAGCCACGCCCGGCGGGAGAGGATCTGCGCGGTTTCGCGTTTGTTTTCCGGGGAGGCCTCAATCCAGCGCGCCGCCTCCAGCACTGCGCTCACCAGCGCCCGGGCGGTGTGCGGATTTTTCTCCACCCAGTCGCGACGCGTCCCGAGGATTTTTTCCGGATGGTCGGCCCAGATAGACTGCGACGTGGCGGCGGTAAAACCGATGCGGTCGTTGATGGCACGCGCGTTCCACGGCTCGCCGACGCAAAAGCCGACCATGTTGCCAATGCGCATGTTCATCACCATCTGCGGCGGCGGCACCACCACCGTACGCACGTCGTCAAAGGGGTGAATGCCCGCGCTGGCCAGCCAGTAGTAGAGCCACATGGCGTGCGTCCCGGTCGGGAAGGTGTGCGCGAAGGTATAGGTGCCAGGCGCCTGCTGCCCAATCAGCTTTTTCAGCCCGTCAAGGTCACGAACGCCCTTCTCTGCCAAATCGCTGGAGAGCGTAATCGCCTGGCCGTTCTGGTTGAGGGTCATCAGGTTAGCCATCTGCTGTGGCTTGCCAGCGATGCCTAGCTCCAGTCCGTACAGCAGGCCGTAAAGAATGTGCGCGGCATCGAGTTCGCCCGCCACCAGCTTGTCGCGCACCGCCGCCCAACTCGCCTCTTTGGTGGGCAGGATGGTAATACCGTATTTTTTATCAAACCCTTTCAGCGCAGCGATAACCACCGGGGCACAGTCGGTCAGCGGGATAAACCCGATGCGCACTGTTTCCTGCTCCGGTTTATCCGAGCCTGCCGCCCATGCGGCCTGCATGACACCCGGCAACAGAATTGCACCACTCGCCAGCATGCTGGCCTGCAAAAAACGCCGTCTCGACAAATCCGCCATGACCACTCCTGAAAAAAAACCAAAAAAAAGCGCCCACGGTGCCGAAGCACCAGTGGACGCCTTTATCCCGAAGACGGATGCACCGCCGTTGGCGCATCGTCAAAAATGGTTAATCTGATAATGCAAAGTGAATGCCAGGTTTTAACACACTGTTTCTTGCGGTGCTTACCGTTCTTCCCTCGCCTTTACGCACCGCAAACAGGCATAAAATGCCCACTGACCGTGCAGCTACTCCTTTGGTGTTACCTGCCATACATTCTTCACCATGAGCAGCGCGCGGGCGATATCCACCATCCTTTGGTTCTTGTCCATCGCCATTTTGCGCAGCGCCGTCCAGGCCTGTTCCTCACTCATATTCTGGTGGGTCATCAGCACGCTCTTCGCTTTATCAATGATTTTGCGCTCTTCAAGCGTATCGCGCAGCGACGCAAGCTGACGTGAGAGCTGCTCTATCTCGCGCGCCTGCTGGCGAACCAGGGTAAGCAACGGTTTTTCCGGATAGCGGATCGGCGGATCATCCTGTTCATCGCCGGGGAGCGCGTACTCATCGTCACGGTGAATGCATTCGTCCACCGCGACCATCAGATCGGCGATGATCGTCTCCTCCAGCGTGCGCAGATGCTCAAGGCGCGCGGTTTGCAGAGCAAACCAGGCCAGTGCGGTAAGGCCGTTATCGGCGGCAGGCTGGCGGGTACAGGCCACGCGCCGGAGTTGCTCCGTTTCACGATCGGGCTGACAGTGCATTGAAAAGGTGGTCTGAACGTCAGTGGAGCTGTGTGAGAGAAAGATCTCAAAGCAGGCCTGCTGCCCGTCAATGCGGTCAACCAGCCTCTGACGAGTCACATCATCGAAAAAACCCTGCGTGAAGCCAATCGCCCCCAGCGCCCGCTCCTGTCCTGCCAGCTCTTTTCCCTGCATCAGGCTATAAAGCGCGACAAAACGTCCTGCGATTTGCGGATCGTCAATGCTGTCATTAAGCTGCGGCACGATACTGAGCAGATGGCGAAGCATGCGGGAGTAGTGTTCCATCGCCTGGGGTGCCGTTACAGTCTGCTGAATCACACCGTCACGCAGCGCGGGAAGTGTATCCAGGCTCAGGAGCGCGCCGCCGATGCGTTCACAGACGGCACTTCCTGGGATCGGCGACTGTGTTTCAAGAATGCCGTAAAGGGCAGCGAGGTTTTCATCCACCAGCGCCCGGCTGGCTTTGCATTCGGGGGCGTACAGCTTGCCCTGTGAGCAGAGCCAGACGTTGGACGCCCCGCGCTCGCACTGTAACATGTGCACCAGTTGGCTAATGCCGTGCACAAGCACACCCAGCTGTGCCAGCTTGCTGAACTGCTCCTGGCGCATCATCTTTGCGCGCGTGAGCCATTCGGCAGCGCCTGGCGAAATGCCTGCCATTAATATCATGCTTACTCTCCCGGACAGCGAAACTCCAGGAAATTAAGCAATATTCGTGCCTTTATAAGAACAGGAGTCAACATGCAGAAGATTGTGATCATCGCCAACGGTGCGGCCTACGGCAGCGAATCCCTTTTCAACAGCCTGCGCCTGGCAATCGCGCTACGTGAAAAAGAGAGCGACCTGGCGTTACGCCTCTTTTTAATGTCGGACGCGGTCACCGCCGGGCTGAAGGGACAAAAACCGGCCGAGGGCTATAACATTCAGCAGATGCTGGAGATCCTGACCGCGCAAAACGTGCCGGTGAAGCTGTGCAAAACCTGCACCGACGGGCGCGGCATCACCGGCCTGCCGCTGATTGATGGCGTAGAAATTGGTACGCTGGTTGAACTGGCCGAGTGGACGCTGTCCGCGGATAAAGTATTAACTTTTTAATAATAAACCCGTAAAAATATTATTTTCTTATGGACGCGGTTTCAGCATCAAGTTTACCTGCGGGGTTGCCGATAGGCATGGAAACAACACAGCAGGTATTTCACTTATGTTCAGATCGATTCGTGCACGCATCATCGCGGCGACGGCAGGCTGTCTGGTCGTCGCCCTTCTCCTCAATACCGTTATTAACTTCCAGGTCACACGTCAGGATAACCAGCAGTCACAGCGCGATATCCTGACCAGCACCAGCGCCAGCCATAACATGGCGATTGCCGACTGGGTCAAAAGCAAGATGACGGTGATTGCCTCTGCCCAGACCGTTGCGCTGAGTGACGATCCGGTTCCGGTGTTTAAACAGCTTGCGCAGGCGGGTGGATTCACCAACGTTTATGTAGGCTACGCCAGCAAAACGGCGAAATTCTCTGAGCCTGCGGGCGTACCTGCGGATTATGACCCGACCATTCGCCCGTGGTATCAGCAGGTGGTCAGCACGGACGGCCCGGTCGTCACCGCGCCCTACGTTGATGCGGGTACCGGTAAACTGGTGGTGACTTTCGCCGTGCCGGTGAAAGAGAATGGCGCCCTGAAAGCGGTGGTGGCGGGCGACGTGGCCATGGACAGCGTGGTGGCGAACGTGCGCGGGATCCATCCAACTCCGTCCAGCAGCGGCTTGCTTCTGAACAGTGACGGCAGCGTGATAGCGGCTAACGATCCGGCGCTGACGCTTAAACCGTTTGCTGAGACCATCAAAGGCATCGATTTTGCTGCGCTGAAAAGCGGTAACCTTGTCGACGGTACGCTGAACGACGTCGAAAAAACCTTCGTGGCGACAGCCGTGCCGGGCACAAACTGGCTGCTGGTCGTCGCCCTCGACAACGGTGACGCCACCTCCGGCATGCGTTCCCTGCTTAAGGCATCGGCGATTTCGCTGGTGATCCTGGCGCTGCTGAGCGCGGCCATTGTTCACCTCCTGATTGCCCGTCTGCTGAAGCGCCTGTCTGACATTCGCGACGCGATGCACAACATTGCCAACGGGACTAACGATCTGTCGCAGCGTCTGCCGGACAGCGGCGAAGACGAGGTGGCGCAGATTGCCCAGGCCTTTAACGCCTTCAGCGATAAGCTGTCGGTGGTGATGGTGCAGCTCCGTGATGCCAGTGAGTCGGTGAAAAACGCCGCCCAGGAGATTGCGGCGGGTAACCAGGATCTCTCCGGACGTACCGAGCAGGCGGCGTCCAGCCTGCGCGAGACGGCCAGCGCCGTGGAGCAGATCACCGCCTCCGTGACTCAGTCGAACGAGTCGGCGGCAGAAGCGAACGACCAGGCGAGCAAGGCCTCTGCGGCCGCTGCGCGCGGCGGCGAAGTGGTATCCCAGGCGATCAGCACCATGCAGTCCATCGAAGTCGCGTCGGCTAAAATTGGCGACATCACCGGCGTGATTGACGGTATCGCGTTCCAGACCAACATTCTGGCGCTGAACGCCTCCGTCGAGGCGGCCCGTGCCGGGGAGCAGGGGCGCGGGTTTGCCGTGGTAGCAGGCGAAGTGCGTAACCTGGCGAGCCGTAGCGCCCAGGCGGCGAAAGAGATCAAATCGCTGATCGATTCCACCACCGACAGCGTGGCCACCGGCTCCCGCTACGTGCATCTGGCCGGGGAAAGCATGGACGAGATCCGCTCCAGCATCGGTAGCGTCTCCGGCATCATGCGCGAAATCTCCATCGCCACCAGCGAGCAGATGAAGGGTATTCACGAGATCAACCACGCGGTGACCCATCTCGACCGCATGGTCCAGCAGAACGCCGAGCTGGTGGTGCAATCCGCCGCCGCTGCGGGCGCCCTGCAGAGCCAGGCGGGCGACCTTGCTGAAACTGCCGGCCATTTCCGCATTTAATTTTCTCGCGGCGCGCGTTTAGCGGGTAAAACGCGCGCCAGCGGAAATTTTGAGGAATTTTGTCATTTTTGTTTAATCGTTATGCCATTTTTTGATCAAAATCAGCATCCCACACCCTCCCCTTTGGTGTTATGCCATGAGTGAATTGTGAACAACATCACGCTCGGATATGGCAGCAGGGAGAGCGTTGTTTAAGACTACGGGGTAAAAAATGGCACTGGTAAAAACAAGTTTGAAGCTGTTTGGCGGGGATACGGTTGTGGTGCGTTGCTCAGAGCGCTGTCGTATTCATCTCATGAGTGCGAAAGCACAAAAACAATCCCAGGCGGATATTCTGACCGTGCAGGACGATAACGCCTGGCTTACCGTGCCATATACCGGCACGTGGGATGTGCTGATCGACAGCCACAGCCAGTCACTGGAACATTCTGTCAGTTACGTAGCAGCATAACGTCAAACGCCCGGCAAGCCGGGCGTATTTTCAGGCAAAACCCGGTCGCAGCGTGCCGTTGAGCGGGTTCCCTTCCAGCAGCGCCTTCACCTTCGCCACCAGCTCATTCAGACAGTCGTCCTGCATGCCGAGGCGGGTCAACTCCTGATCGAGGGAGAAGAGATACTGCGCGTTGGTACCCAGCGGTCCGCTGGCGGCAGCAATCAACGGGGCGATGACCTGCGTGCGGGTGTCCGCTTCATACAGCGGATGGCGCGGGTCCATGATAAACACCAGCGCATTGACGGTGCGACCGTCGTCCAGCTCCAGCTTGCACCAGCTCGGCATATAGCAACCGGTGATCATCTCACGCTTCCAGAGCAGCGTAAGCTCCTCTTCCAGGGTGGCATCCGGGAGGCGATACGCCACGCCCGTGGTGCGCCCGCCCTCTTTCAGTGCAAGCATACGTCCTGGCTGGCACGCGCTGCCGCGTCCGGCCGTCAGACGCAGGCAAAATGCGCGGTGCCAGCCAGGCAGCGTTCCCGTTGCCGATTCGACAAATTCCAGAGCCGGGTTCCACATCAGGGAACCGTAGCCAAAAATCCATACCGGGCCATCATCCGGGCGGCAGGCAAGCGTGGCAGCAAGTGACGCCGCACGTTGTTCAGCTGACCAGAGAAGCGATTCCTCAATAGCACCAAATGCCGTCTTACAATCTGCCTTCATTAAGAAATCACGCGTTAACACTTTCCACCTCCGCCACTGCATGCTTCCTTGCGACATCTGTAATTCGCCTTCCGGGCCTTAGGTGCTGGTCATTTTGCCAGCAGTTAAATAACGATAAGCAATTAGCGGACCAGTTGCAATACAACGGCAGTTCAACCGCCTGAAAAGTCAAAATGAAGGCAGCGAATTATTTCACGGCTATTTCTTTTTGTGCCATTTATCGTCGTCTCCTTTTTCATATTCATGTTTTACGGCGGCCCAGGCGACTTTGTGTGCCGTCTCTTCACGACTGGCATCATCCCGGCGATCCTCCTTATCTTTGTACTGATCCCAGGCACTGTTAAACGCCTCTTTGTAGATATCCTGCGCGTGAGCGGGCAGCACGTTTTGCACGTTATCGGGTAATTCGCGTTTCGTTTTATATGGCATCACTCACCTCTCTTTTGCTTAAAGAGATAAGTGTGGACGACGATATGTCAGCGTGCCACCCGGTCTTAATTTATGGATTAACTTTATATCTAATTAATTGTTATTTAATAAATATTATGTGAAAACCGTCAATTACAGGAGTCAGACATTAAATTTATGACAAAGGGTAAAATTAAGTAAAAAGTTAAGGGTATTTAACAGAGATCTGTTAATTTAATGCCCTCAAAAATCTATCTATAATTACAAGCACCTGCATTGATGGAGAAGCACATGACAGCAACACACGAGGCGGTAAAGACCCGCCACAAGGAGACGTCTCTCATTTTCCCGGTTCTGGCACTGGCTGTGCTGCTCTTCTGGGGAAGCAGTCAGTCACTGCCAGTGGTGGTTGGTATCAATATTCTTGCCCTGGTCGGTATCTTAACCAGCGCCTTTAGCGTCGTTCGCCATGCGGACGTACTGGCCCACCGTCTGGGCGAGCCCTACGGATCGTTAATTCTCAGCCTTTCCGTCGTTATTCTCGAAGTCAGCCTGATTTCCGCGCTCATGGCGACCGGCGATGCCGCGCCGACGCTGATGCGCGACACCCTTTACTCGATCATCATGATTGTGACGGGCGGCCTGGTGGGCTTCTCTCTGCTGCTGGGCGGGCGTAAATTCGCGACCCAGTATATGAACCTGTTCGGCATTAAACAGTATCTGATTGCCCTCTTCCCGCTGGCGATTATCGTGCTGGTCTTCCCGATGGCGCTGCCGGGTGCAAACTTCTCCACCGGTCAGGCGCTGCTGGTCGCGCTGATTTCCGCAGCCATGTACGGCGTGTTCCTGTTGATTCAGACCAAAACGCACCAGAGCCTGTTTGTGTATGAGCATGAAGACGACAGCGACGACGATGACCCGCACCACGGTAAGCCGTCGGCCCACAGCAGCGCGTGGCATACGGTTTGGCTGATCGTGCATCTGATTGCGGTGATTGCCGTCACCAAGATGAATGCCAACCCGCTGGAAACGCTGTTAACCGAGCTGAACGCGCCGGTAGCCTTTACCGGCTTCCTGGTGGCGCTGCTGATCCTGTCTCCTGAAGGGCTGGGCGCGCTGAAAGCCGTCTTAAACAATCAGGTACAGCGCGCAATGAACCTGTTCTTCGGCTCCGTGCTGGCGACTATTTCACTCACCGTGCCGGTGGTGACGCTGATTGCCTTTATGACCGGTAACGAGCTGCAGTTTGCGCTGGGCGCGCCGGAGATGATTGTTATGGTAGCCTCGTTGCTGCTGTGCCAGATTTCGTTCTCAACCGGGCGCACCAACGTGCTTAACGGGGCTGCGCATATGGCGCTGTTTGTGGCTTACTTGATGACGATTTTTGCGTAGTCTGTTTGCCCGGCGGCGCTTCGCTTGCAGGGCCTACGGGTTTTGTAGGCCGGGTAAGCAAAGCGCCACCCGGCAATATGCCCCATAAAAAAACCCGCCGAAGCGGGTTTTTTATTATTTGCTGGTATCCAGCTCGTCGAAGCTCTTCACCAGATCGTCAATCGCTTTGATCTGTTTCAGGAACGGCTCCAGCTTATCCAGCGGCAGCGCGGATGGACCGTCGCATTTTGCGTTATCCGGATCCGGGTGCGCTTCAATGAACAGACCTGCCAGACCGGTTGCCATACCGGCACGCGCCAGTTCGGTCACCTGAGCACGACGGCCACCGGACGCGGCGCCAAACGGGTCGCGGCACTGCAGCGCGTGGGTCACGTCGAAAATCACCGGAGACTGGCCGGAGACATTTTTCATCACGCTGAAGCCCAGCATGTCCACCACCAGGTTGTCGTAACCGAAGTTAGCGCCACGGTCGCACAGGATCACCTGATCGTTACCACCTTCGATAAACTTATCGACGATGTTGCCCATCTGACCCGGGCTCACGAACTGTGGTTTTTTCACGTTGATCACGGCACCGGTTTTCGCCATCGCGGCAACCAGGTCGGTCTGGCGAGCCAGGAATGCCGGGAGCTGAATCACGTCAACCACGTCTGCCACCGGCTGCGCCTGAGAGGCTTCATGCACGTCGGTGAGCACTTTCACGCCAAAGGTCTGCTTCAGCTCCTGGAAAATCTTCATCCCCTCTTCCAGGCCCGGGCCACGGTAAGAGTTGATGGAGGAGCGGTTGGCTTTGTCAAAAGAGGCTTTAAACACGTACGGGATGCCCAGCTTCTGGGTCACGGTCACGTAGTGCTCGCAGATACGCATGGCGAGGTCGCGGGATTCCAGCACGTTCATGCCGCCAAACAGCACGAAAGGCAGGTCGTTTGCTACCTTGATATCACCAATGCTAACCACTTTTTGTTTCATAGGATCGCCTTATTCAGGTGTGAATCGGAATTAAGATTAATGCAGTGTAATTTGCTTGTGCGAGATCGCGTTGATCTGCGCACGAATCATTTCGCTAATGGGGTCTTCCGGACACTGCTCGACGAAATAGCTCAGATCGTTTAGCGCCACGTGCTCACAGTCGAGCTGGGCATAGATCAGCCCGCGGTCGCGAATTTCGTACGGGTCTTCCGGATTAAACTGCAGCAGCACTTCGCTGGCGCGCAGGGCCAACTCCATCTGACGCTCTTCCATTAACGCTGACTTCAGCGTATCGAGCAGCTTGCGGATCACTTCTGCGTTATCCGCCTCGTCGAGATCTTCGTTGAAGAGCTCAGCCACCGGGCTGATGTTGCCTTTCAGCCACACGTCCAGCGTATGTTCATCCAGCGTGTCGCCGTTGAAGGGATTAATGAGCCACATCTCGCCGTCCAGCCACTCCGCACGCAGGATCATCTGCGTCGGGAAAATAACCGGCACCAGCGGAATATCCAGGCGATGCGCGACCCACAGTAAAATAGAGCCCAGCGCAACGGCGCTGCCCTGACGATTTTTTAAGACCTGGTCCAGCCATAATGCGTCAGACAGGCGATACACGCCCCGCGTGTCGCAGAAACCCCATTCGCCGTAGAAAAGCTCAAGCAGCTTCTCTAATTGCCAGTCTTGCGGTCGCGCCTGATTAATCTCTTCACGCGCCAGGCTGACCAGATTCTCCAGCTCATCGTAGACAAACTGCGACGTAAAATCGTCGCGAATCATCTCAGAAATCAGGATCATGCCATCGCAAAGCGGCACTTTATTAAATTCGAAATCGGCTAAGGACCTCATGACTTACCCCAGTAACGACCGAGCGCACAGCGACGCCCGGACGAGATAAAACTCAAAACGATGTAGATGATAACGCCAAACCGCCTTTCAGTCAGCCTTACGCCTTTATCAGTAAATGGCAGATAGCCTGCACTCATAGCCACTGCCCCAGCGTCAGGCGTTCGTTGCCGCCGTAGTCGCGGCAGGTTTTGACGTCGGCGTAACCCGCCTGGGTAAACAATGCCCGCACGCTTTCTCCCTGCGTCCAGCCATGCTCCACGAGAAGCCAGCCGCCGGAAAGTAAATGTTGTCGTGACGTTGTCACAATGTGATCGAGGTCGGCTAAACCTTCCCTGGCGGCGACCAGCGCCGTCAGGGGTTCGAAGCGCACATCACCCTGCGCAAGGTGCGGATCATGCTCGTCAATATAGGGTGGGTTACTGACAATGATGCCGAACGTCTGGTTCTCCAGCGCGCTAAACCAGCTGCTTTGCAGCACCGTTACGTTGGTCAGGCCAAGACGTTCCACGTTGCGCTGCGCCAGCGCCACCGCGTCGGGCATCACATCCACTGCCGTCACCGCGCAGTCGGGTCTTTCACTGGCGAGCGCCAGCGCGATGGCCCCGGTGCCTGTGCCGAGATCGAGAATGCGGCAGGCCGCCGTCGGTAAACGCGCCAGCGCCTGCTCGACCAGACACTCGGTATCGGGACGCGGGATCAGCGTCGCCGCCGAGACGTAAAGCGGTAACGACCAGAACTCGCGCTCACCGACAAGGTGCGCCACCGGCTCGCCGTGCTTACGGCGGGCAAGCAGCGTGGCGAGCCGTGCTTCCTGCTCAGCGGTCAGTTCGGTTTCACCGAAGGCCAGCAGGTACGTGCGGGCTTTGCCCGTCACATGCTCAAGTAAAATTTCGGCATCGCGTTTCGGGCTTTCGCTTTCGGAAAGCTCACCGGCAGCCTCACGTAACCAGCGCTGAAAATCCATTATTCCTGCTCGGACAGTGCCGCCAGCTGGTCGGCCTGGTATTCCTGCACGATAGGCTCAATCAGCATATCCAGCTTGCCTTCCATCACTTCATCCAGACGATACAGCGTCAGGTTGATGCGGTGGTCGGTCACGCGCCCCTGTGGGAAGTTATAGGTGCGGTTACGGTCGCTGCGATCGCCGCTCCCCAGCAGGTTACGACGCGTAGACGCTTCCGCCTGCTGGCGTTTCGCCATTTCGGCCGCGTGGATACGCGCGCCCAGCACGGACAGCGCTTTGGCTTTGTTTTTATGCTGGGAACGCTCGTCCTGACACTCCACCACGATACCGGTTGGCAGGTGGGTAATACGGATGGCGGAGTCGGTGGTGTTAACGTGCTGGCCACCCGCCCCGGAGGAGCGGAAGGTATCAATACGCAGGTCCGCCGGGTTGATGTCCGGCAGCTCCGCTTCCGGCAGCTCCGGCATCACCGCCACCGTACAGGCGGAGGTGTGGATACGGCCCTGAGATTCGGTGGCCGGAACGCGCTGCACGCGGTGACCGCCGGATTCAAACTTGAGACGACCGTATACGCCGTCGCCGCTGATCTTGGCGATAACCTCTTTGTAGCCACCGTGTTCGCCTTCGTTGGCGCTCATGATCTCCACGCGCCAGCGACGCGACTCGGCGTAGCGGCTGTACATGCGGAACAGATCCCCGGCAAACAGTGCCGCTTCATCACCGCCGGTCCCGGCGCGGACTTCCACGAACGCGTTACGCTCGTCGTCCGGATCTTTTGGCAGCAGAAGCACCTGAAGCTGCTGCTCCATCTCCTCAGAACGCGCTTTCGCATCCTGCAACTCTTCCTGCGCCATCTCGCGCATTTCAGGATCGTCGAGCATCATCTGCGCGGTTTCGATATCTTCCTGAACCTGTCGCCAGTCGGTAAAGCATTTAGAAACATCACTTAACTGCGCGTATTCACGTGAGAGCGCGCGAAAACGCTCCTGGTCCGCAATGGTCCCGGCATCGCCGAGCAGCGCCTGGACTTCTTCATGGCGCTCGTGCAGAGCTTCCAGTTTAGCGACGATAGAAGGCTTCATAGGCGTAAGTGCACCTTGTCTTAGAAAATGGGTATAGGGCGCTATTCCAGCCCGAGGCTGTTGCGCAGAATAGTCAGGCGTTCATCATCCCCGTCACGGGCAGCCTGCTGAAGAGATTTGGTTGGCGCATGGATCAGGCGGTTGGTCAGTTTCCACGCCAGATCCTGCATAATTGCATGTGCGTCGCCGCCCTGCTCCAGGGCCGCTAACGCTTTGGCTGTCAGGTCGTCACGCACCTGCTCCGCCTGTCCGCGATACTCGCGGATGGTCTCGCTGACGCTTTGCGCGCGCAGCCAGGCCATAAACTCACTGGTTTCCTGCTCAACAATGGTTTCCGCCTGCACCGCCGCCGCTTTACGCTGGGCGAGGTTGTGCGAAATGATGCTTTGCAGGTCATCCACGCTGTAGAGGTAGGCGTTAGGCAGCTTGCCCACTTCCGGCTCAACATCGCGCGGGACGGCAATATCCACCAGCAGCATCGGCTGATTACGACGGGACTTCAGCGCGCGCTCCACCATCCCTTTGCCGATAATCGGCAGCGGACTGGCGGTCGAGCTGATAATAATGTCCGCCTCTTTCAGACGTTCATCGATGTCGCTCAGGGCAACCACCTCTGCGCCCACTTCATCCGCCAGCACCTGCGCGCGTTCGCGAGTGCGGTTAGCGATAATCATCTTTTTCACTTTATGCTCGCGCAGATGACGCGCCACAAGTTCGATGGTTTCGCCCGCGCCCACCAGCATCACGGTGACGGTAGAGAGGGATTCAAAGATTTGGCGCGCAAGGGTGCAGGCCGCGAAAGCAACGGAAACCGCACTGGCACCAATGTCGGTTTCGGTTCGCACACGCTTCGCCACGGAGAACGACTTCTGGAACATGCGCTCCAGCTCGCTGGCCTTCAGATGCCCTTTTTGCGAATCCGCAAAGGCTTTTTTCACCTGACCCAGAATTTGCGGTTCGCCGAGCACCAGCGAATCCAGCCCGCTGGCCACGCGCATCAGATGGCTGACGGCATCGTTGTCCTGATGCCAGTACAGGCTGTTGCGCAGCTCGTCTTCATTGAGATTGTGGTAGTCGCATAACCAGCGGATCAGCGCTTCGTGCAGGTTATCCTGCTCTTCCACGCTTAAATAGAGCTCGGTACGGTTGCACGTCGAGAGCACCACGCCACCCTGCACCATCGGCTGTGCAAGCAGGCTGTCCAGCGCCAGGTCGAGCGTATCTGGCGAAAACGTTACGCGTTCTCGCAGCGAAACCGGGGCCGTTTTGTGGTTGATGCCGAGTGCTAATAGGGTCATGTTGAGCGGGAGTAGTACCAGCGTTAATAAGGTTAGCAGAACGCATCATACAGGATGCGCGAGATCAATAAAAGAGACAGCCCCCTTTCGGAGTAATAGGTTACACAACGCTTTGAGATAATTTGAACGTAGACGGTAGCCCCCTTCGACGCTAGCATTAACAGTTATAACTGCAACGTATCTCAAGGATTTGTCCTCATTATGACCCGACTGATTCGCCTGCTGCCCCTGGCGGCACTGGTTCTGACCGCGTGTACCGTCACTCAACCAAAAGGCCCGGGCAAAAGCCCTGACTCGCCACAGTGGCGTCAGCACCAGCAGGACGTCCGTAATTTGAACCAGTACCAGACCCGCGGCGCGTTTGCTTATCTCTCGGATGAGCAAAAAGTGTATGCACGCTTCTTCTGGCAACAAACGGGTCAGGACAACTATCGCCTGCTGCTGCTGAACCCGCTGGGCAGCACCGAGCTGGAGCTTATCGCGAAACCGGGCGAAGCGCAGATCACCGATAACAAAGGCCAGCACTACACCGCAACCGATGCCGAAGAGATGATTGGCAAGCTGACCGGAATGCCTATCCCGCTGAACAGTCTTCGCCAGTGGATCCTTGGCCTGCCGGGCGATGCCACCGACTACACGCTTGACAATCAATATCGTCTGAGCCAGGTCAACTACACCCAGAACGGCAAAACCTGGAAAGTGGTGTACAGCGACTATGACAGCAAGAGTAAACCGTCGCTGCCATCGAATATGGAACTGACCCAGGGCAGCCAGCGCATCAAGCTGAAAATGGACAACTGGATCGTTAAATGATGACCCACTGGCCCTCTCCGGCAAAACTGAATCTGTTTTTATACATTACCGGCCAGCGCGCTGACGGCTATCACACCCTGCAGACGCTGTTTCAGTTTATTGACTATGGCGACACGATCTCCATTGAACTGCGTCAGGACGGGCAGATTTGCCTCCTGACGCCGGTCGACGGCGTGGCGCATGAGGACAACCTGATTGTGCGCGCCGCGCGTCTGCTGATGAACGCCGCAGCGGAATCAGGTCGTCTGCCTGCGGGAAGCGGTGCGGATATTCGTATCGAGAAACGTCTGCCGATGGGCGGCGGTCTGGGCGGCGGCTCATCTAACGCCGCCACCGTGATGGTTGCCCTGAACCACCTCTGGGGCTGCGGACTGTCGCAGGACGAATTGGCAGGCCTGGGCTTGACGCTGGGCGCGGATGTTCCGGTGTTTGTTCGCGGTCATGCGGCCTTTGCCGAGGGCGTGGGGGAAATCCTCTCCCCGGTCAACCCGCCGGAAAAATGGTATCTGGTTGCTCACCCCGGCGTGAGCATTCCGACCCCGGTCATCTTTAAAGATCCTGACCTGAAAAGAAATACCCCGATTCGGTCAATAGAAACGTTATTAAATTGTGAATTCAGCAACGATTGCGAGGATATCGCAAGAAAACGTTTTCGCGAGGTTGATGCGGTGCTTTCCTGGCTGTTAGAATACGCGCCGTCGCGCCTGACTGGTACAGGGGCCTGTGTCTTTGCTGAATTTGACACCGAATCCGCCGCTCGTCAGGTGCTTGAGCAAGCGCCGGTTTGGCTGCATGGTTTTGTAGCGCGTGGGATGAACATTTCTCCCCTACAGCAGGCCATTCTGGCGCAGACTGAGTTTCGGTGACAACGTCACCCTGTTCCAGACGTTGCATCGCGCTCTTTAATACACCGCCTGGATAGCCTTTGCCTGGCCCGCACAGTTTACGGCGAACGCTATCCACCACTGGACGCATGCCTGAGGTTCTTCTCGTGCCTGATATGAAGCTTTTTGCTGGTAACGCCACCCCGGAACTAGCACAACGTATTGCCAACCGCCTGTACACTTCCCTCGGCGACGCCGCCGTAGGTCGCTTTAGCGACGGCGAAGTCAGCGTACAAATCAACGAAAATGTACGCGGTGGTGATATTTTCATCATCCAGTCCACCTGTGCTCCAACGAACGACAACCTGATGGAACTGGTTGTTATGGTCGACGCCCTGCGTCGCGCTTCCGCAGGCCGTATCACTGCTGTAATCCCTTACTTCGGCTATGCCCGCCAGGACCGTCGCGTCCGTTCCGCGCGTGTGCCAATTACCGCGAAAGTTGTCGCTGACTTCCTGTCCAGCGTTGGCGTTGACCGCGTACTGACCGTTGACCTGCACGCAGAGCAGATCCAGGGCTTCTTCGACGTCCCGGTTGATAACGTATTCGGCAGCCCAATCCTGCTGGAAGACATGCTGCAGCTGAACCTGGATAACCCAATCGTGGTTTCTCCGGACATCGGCGGCGTGGTACGTGCCCGTGCTATCGCTAAGCTGCTGAACGATACCGACATGGCGATCATCGACAAACGTCGTCCGCGCGCTAACGTTTCTCAGGTGATGCACATCATCGGTGACGTGGCTGGCCGCGACTGCGTGCTGGTTGACGACATGATCGATACCGGCGGTACGCTGTGTAAAGCGGCTGAAGCGCTGAAAGAGCGTGGTGCCAAGCGCGTATTCGCGTACGCGACCCACCCGATCTTCTCCGGCAATGCCGTAAACAACCTGCGCAACTCCGTGATTGACGAAGTTGTGGTATGCGATACCATCCCACTGAGCGACGAGATCAAGGCACTGCCAAACGTGCGTACCCTGACCCTGTCCGGGATGCTGGCAGAAGCGATTCGTCGTATCAGCAACGAAGAATCCATCTCTGCAATGTTCGAACACTGATCGAGCACGGCCAAAAAACCCGCTGCGGCGGGTTTTTTTGTCTCTGGGTTTTATTTGTATGATTAATGCCTCCTTCACCTGCCATTCATATGACAGATGATGCGCATACGGATGATAGATAATTGTGAAAAACGTAGCCTCCTCACATGTTCTGCCCTTTCGCGCCCTCATCGACGCCTGCTGGAAAGAGAAGTACACCTCCTCACGCTTTGTGCGTGACCTGATTGCCGGGATCACCGTCGGCATTATTGCCATCCCGCTGGCGATGGCGCTGGCGATTGGCAGCGGCGTTGCGCCGCAGTACGGCCTGTACACCTCAGCCGTGGCCGGGATCGTCATCGCTCTGACCGGCGGCTCGCGCTTCAGCGTCTCCGGCCCGACTGCCGCCTTTGTGGTGATCCTCTACCCGGTTTCACAGCAGTTTGGTCTGGCAGGCCTGCTGGTCGCCACCCTGATGTCCGGGGTCTTTTTAATTCTGTTTGGCCTGGCCCGTTTTGGGCGGCTGATTGAGTACATCCCCCTTTCCGTGACGCTGGGGTTCACCTCGGGGATTGGGATCACCATCGGAACCATGCAGATCAAGGATTTCCTCGGCCTGCAAATGGCTCACGTCCCTGAACACTATCTGCAAAAAGTGGGCGCGCTGTTTATGGCGCTGCCGACTGCGAACCTCGGCGACGCCGCCATCGGGATGGTGACGCTGGGCACGCTGATCGTCTGGCCTCGTCTGGGCATTCGACTGCCGGGCCATCTGCCCGCGCTGCTGCTGGGCTGCGCGGTGATGGCTATCGTGAATATGTTCGGTGGTCATGTCGCGACTATCGGCTCACAGTTCCACTATGTTCTGGCGGACGGATCACAGGGCAGCGGCATTCCTCAACTGTTGCCGCAGCTGGTGCTGCCGTGGGATATGCCCGGCTCCAGCTTTACCTTAAGCTGGGACTCCCTACGCGCCCTGCTTCCCGCCGCGTTCTCGATGGCGATGCTGGGGGCGATTGAATCCCTGCTCTGCGCCGTCGTTCTGGACGGGATGACCGGCACCAAGCACAAAGCTAACAGCGAACTGGTCGGTCAGGGATTGGGGAACCTCGTTGCGCCGTTCTTTGGCGGTATTACCGCAACGGCAGCCATCGCCCGTTCCGCAGCTAACGTGCGCGCGGGGGCAACGTCACCCGTTTCGGCAGTTATCCATTCCGTACTGGTGATCCTCGCCCTGCTGATCCTCGCCCCGCTGCTCTCCTGGCTACCACTTTCCGCCATGGCCGCCCTGCTGCTGATGGTGGCCTGGAACATGAGTGAGGCGCACAAGGTGGTAAACCTGCTGCGTCGTGCGCCGAAAGACGACATCATCGTGATGCTGATCTGTATGTCGCTGACCGTGCTGTTCGATATGGTCATCGCTATCAGCGTCGGGATCGTCCTGGCGTCCCTGCTGTTTATGCGCCGTATCGCGCAGATGACGCGCCTCTCCCCGGTCAACGTAGAGGTGCCTGACGATGTGCTGGTTCTGCGCGTGATTGGCCCGCTGTTCTTCGCCGCGGCGGAAGGTTTGTTCAGCGATCTGGAGTCCCGCATCGCGGGCAAGCGGATTGTGGTGCTGAAATGGGATGCCGTGCCGGTGCTGGACGCTGGCGGCCTGGATGCCTTCCAGCGCTTTGTTGCGCGTCTGCCGGAAGGCTGCGAGCTGCGGGTGAGTAACCTGGAGTTTCAGCCCCTGCGCACCATGGCGCGCGCGGGCGTGCAGCCGATCCCTGGCCGCCTTGCCTTTTATCCTAACCGTGAAGCCGCGTTAGCGGATCTGTGAGCCGCCTGATGCAGAGGAACGTCTCTGCATCATTACCCCAATCGCCTGCTGAAGCCACCCAAGCACGGCAGGCGTCATCCATGTTCCCTTCATCAGATGCGGCTCCTGCTGCATGGCCGTGCGAAACTTTTGCTGGGTCTCCGGACGGGTGCCCGCGTACGACTGGAATAACGCCAGCCAGTTTTCAGCCAGCTTTTGCGCCTCCTCCGAGGTGGGATCGCGATTTTCCCGCTGCGCCTGATGCAGTTTTGCCACCAGCGGTGGCCACTCCATCATGCGGTCAAAGTAGTGCTTCCGGGTAAAGGCCATCTCCTCGGCGGAAAGATATTTTTCCCAGATAATCAGCTTCGACTCGGCGAACGCTCGCGTAATGTAATCAGTCATTTCCGGCGTGATGCCGGTCTGCACCTGCATCTGTGGCTCCACGCTGTGCATCTCGTTCAGCCGGGTGAGAAACTCCGGCTTGCCCGCCGTGTCCTGCTCCAGGCGTTCCATCCAGCGCGTCGCCAGGTCCATCGCCCGCGGGTCCGAGACGGGTATGTGCTGTTTCAACAGCGTGTTTGCTTCCGCAACCAGCCCTGACCAGATGGCTGTCAGCGCATCCTTCTGCACCGCAAACGGCAGCTGCTGTAACTCTTCTTTGCTAAACCAGCGATCGTACATATTCATTAACTCCAGAGTCTGTAGCCAGGATTCCAGATCCGGCGTCGCATCGTTGAGCAGCCCGGTGCGCAGTTCGACCAGCCGGTCGCGCAGCGTATGTATGCTGCGCAGCTGTTTATCCAGCAGCGTGATTTGCGCATCAAGTAACTCGGTTAACGACAGCGACTCCTGTTCCAGGAAATCCCTGATTTCAGCAAGTTCCAGCCCCGCCTTTGCCAGCGCCTGGATCATATGCAGACGCTGAACATCCGCCAGGTTGTAGAGCCGGTAACCTGCCGCGCTTCTGGCAGAAGGCAGCAACAACCCTGTTTGCTCATAGTGATGCAATGTGCGTACGGTGATCCCGGCCCGTTTTGCCAGCTCACCCACCTGAATCAACATAACTGCTCCTTTTACTTTGCCAGTGCCGCTACTCTGGAGCCTTACGTTACGTGAGGGTCAACCCTTGATGCAAAAAAAAACGACTCACTGAGGAGCCGTTTCGGTATTCTTTAAGGTAGCGTCAGCTGTGCTTATGCTGATCGCGACGACAGCGTTTATCGTAGTGGCGCACCCACCAGTATTTGTCACACACTTCCTCATGGCCGCTCACGCGTGCTCCCGCCAGCCACAACACTGCACCAATGAAGATGCTCAATATCGCACCATGCGCAAAGTATTGCGGGAGATCAAGCTGCGGCAACTGGTTTAAAATTGAATAACCCACGCCGGCTACCATCACGAACAGCCCCAACCCCATGAGCACGTTACCGAGTAACGAAGCGTTTTTGCGTTTCATGTGTCACCTCCGGAACTTTGGGTTGTCAAGGGAAAAGCCCCTAATCCTTGTGTGTAAAGTATAGACAACGCCCCTTTTATGAGTTGCGTGAATGATCACAATTACAGATAACTCCCAAACAAAAGTTTACAAATAACACGTTGAACAGCTTGAAATTCTAATTGTTCAGATAAGTAATTATTCGTATTTCGCTGGGACGATCGCAGAATTTTGTCAAGCGGCGCGCCAGACAGTAAACTACGCGCCAGATCTGGAACCCATTAGGAATTGAATCGTGACGATTAAACTGATTGTCGGCCTCGCCAACCCGGGCGCAGAATATGCGGCCACCCGCCACAATGCCGGGGCATGGTACGTCGATCTGCTGGCCGAGCGGTTACGTGCTCCCCTGCGTGAAGAACCTAAATTCTTCGGGTATACCTCACGTATCAACCTTGCTGGCGCGGATGTTCGTTTACTGGTGCCTACCACCTTTATGAACCTGAGCGGTAAAGCCGTGGCGGCAATGGCGACGTTTTATCGCATCAATCCGGATGAAATTCTGGTGGCCCACGATGAGCTGGATCTTCCCCCTGGCGTGGCAAAATTCAAGCTGGGCGGCGGGCACGGCGGCCACAACGGTCTTAAAGACATCATCAGCAAGCTGGGCAATAACCCGAATTTCCACCGTTTGCGCGTCGGAATCGGCCATCCGGGCGATAAAAACAAAGTTGTCGGTTTCGTGCTCGGTAAGCCACCGGTTTCTGAGCAGAAACTGATTGACGAGGCGGTAGACGAAGCGGCACGCTGCACGGAAATCTGGCTTAAAGACGGCTTAACCAAAGCGACAAACCGCTTACACGCTTTCAAAGCGCAATAATCCGCCCGATACGGCTTTTTTACCGCGCGTCATGCGGGTTACGTGTATAATAGGCGTAGTTATTTACTTTTCATCAATCGGTTATCGTTAACGGATTGATTATCAAGATATTAAGGTGATTTAGAAATGGGATTCAAATGCGGTATCGTCGGTCTGCCAAACGTGGGCAAATCCACCCTGTTTAACGCGCTTACCAAAGCGGGTATCGAAGCGGCGAACTTCCCGTTCTGTACCATCGAACCTAACACTGGCGTTGTGCCAATGCCTGATCCGCGTCTGGACCAGCTCGCGGAAATCGTGAAGCCGCAGCGCATTCTGCCAACCACCATGGAATTCGTGGACATCGCGGGCCTGGTAAAAGGCGCATCCAAAGGCGAAGGTCTGGGTAACCAGTTCCTGACCAACATTCGTGAAACCGAAGCGATCGGCCACGTTGTGCGCTGCTTCGAGAACGACAACATCATCCACGTTAACAACAAAGTGGATCCGGCTGACGACATCGACGTTATTAACACCGAGCTGGCGCTCTCTGACCTCGACACCTGCGAACGCGCGATTCACCGCGTGCAGAAGAAAGCCAAAGGTGGCGACAAGGACGCGAAAGCGGAACTGGCTGCGCTGGAAAAATGCCTGCCACAGCTTGAAAACGCCGGCATGCTGCGCGCGCTGAAAAACCTGACTGACGAAGACAAAGCGGCGATCAAATACCTGAGCTTCCTGACCCTGAAGCCGACCATGTACATCGCCAACGTTAACGAAGACGGTTTCGAGAACAACCCGTACCTGGACAAAGTGCGTGAAATCGCCGCGGCGGAAGGTTCTGTGGTTGTTGCCGTGTGCGCTGCCGTTGAATCCGACATCGCCGAGCTGGACGACGCCGACCGTGAAGAGTTCATGGCCGAGCTGGGTCTGGAAGAGCCGGGCCTGAACCGCGTGATCCGCGCGGGCTATGAGCTGCTGAACCTGCAGACCTACTTCACCGCTGGCGTGAAGGAAGTGCGTGCGTGGACCATCCCTGTGGGTGCGACTGCGCCTCAGGCGGCCGGTAAGATCCATACCGACTTCGAGAAAGGCTTTATTCGTGCGCAGACTATCGCGTTTGAAGACTTCATCACCTACAAGGGTGAGCAAGGCGCGAAAGAAGCAGGCAAGATGCGTGCGGAAGGGAAAGATTACATCGTTAAAGATGGCGATGTGATGAACTTCCTGTTTAACGTTTGATTCGTCTTGAATGAAAAAAATCCACGCTTCGGCGTGGATTTTTTTCCGAAATAAATTTCCCAGATAGTATTAAATTTAAAAAATACCTTCTTTGAGAGGATGGTCTTTTATTCCTCCCCAAGGGTCATCTAGCAAAAACTTAGCATCAATAGCTTCTTTTGCCGGTACAAGAGTGAAATTATAGTAAATTTCATCTCCTTCACAGATCTCATAAAAGAGTGAATAAACTTTATCGTTCACATCTATATTTAAATCAAATTTCTCAGTTGCAGAAGCGATTTGCAGCTTATCTTTATCCGTAATGAAAAATGGCACAACAATACAGCGCTGAGCATTTTCATCCATTGTGAAAGCATTCTCTTTTTTGATATTGACGTTTGCTCCAAACGCGTCCTCTGGTAATGGATCGAATATAACATAATCCTTGTGTAGAACAGCACCTTGAGAAACATTGCCTTTTCCCCACTGACTCAGCTTTTCGTCATAATCTCGGGATCGTAACAATATTTGACTATGCGAAATAAGTAGATCTACTGTTTGCATGCTCTTATCACTCATTATATTACCTCGACTTTTATTCTTGTTCCATCTGGCAGTTCTGATAAAACATTACCAATACTTGAACCTGCACCACGGTTGTCACTAGGATCTATATATCTTACGCTAGCGCCATCACCGCCTTCTTTAAACATCGCCATAGGCCATTCATCACGATCATAACCAGGCTTTGTTTTGATATTTTTTAGACTCGTTTTCCTGTTAGCTTTCGCAGTGCCTCGTTGAATTGTTACAACCTTTGCATGTCCTAAATCGATCGCGTCTGATATGTGACCAAACGTTGCAGGATATTCAGAGCGTTTCAGTTTCAAAACGTATTCGTAATTTTTTGACTTCGATTTTGTTAAAGTGCAACCAGCTAAACCCAGAGGATCTATCCAGGTAAGAGGGTTAACAGTATATTTATATAAGTTAATCCCCCCCGCCAGCCCTATCGGGTCCTGCTGCGTAAACCGCCCGCAGTCCGGGTCGTAATACCGGAACAGATTGTAGTGCAGCCCTGTCTCACGGTCCAGGTATTGCCCCTGCATGCGCAGGTTCTGAGAATATCCTGATACCTGCGTCTCGCTTTCCCGCAGCAGCTTGCCCCAGGCGCTGTTTACCCCTTCCCAGCGCACCTGCCCTTCGATATCCGTCATCCGCTCCGGCGTGCCGTTCGGCTGGCAGTGGAACCAGAAAATCTCCGGAGCATCAACGCCGTCAATACGCGCCAGCGGGTCGTAACTGTCCTGATCGCTGTAAACGTAGGTCAGCGGCACATCCCCGTGCACTTCCTGCAGCAGCCGGAACCCTTCCCAGACAAACCGGGTGGTGACCGGCTTGCCGGTTGGCTGTCCGCCCAGCATCTGGCGGCGCGTTTTGCTGATGCGGCGACCGAGCGGATCGTAGCGGAAGCTGACCTGCGTCTGCGGTTTGTTGCGATCCCGCGGCTGGCTGATGACTTCCGTCAGGCGATGTTCGCCGTCGTAGCGGTAGTGCCAGCGGGTCTGGCCGTTATCCTTCTCAACGGTGCGGCCGTGGATGTCATAACGCCAGCGAATGCCGTTCAGCTGCGTCAGGCGGTTGTGTGTAACCTTCTCAGCAGATCCGTTGAGCGGGTTACCGGCTGCATCCCAGCGCCACTGCTCCTGGCCAGGCAGCGTGCCGTCCTGAACGAGCAGGCGCCCGGCGCTGTCGTACTGCCAGCGGTACCAGCTGAACGGGTTATCGTCCCGCTCTTCGCGCACCAAATTATTACGGTAGTCGTAATCCCAGCGGCGGGACCAGCGGCGCGGCGACGGGCGCTGCGCATTGCCGGTAAAGACGTCCCGGCGGTGCAGTCGGCCGAGGCGGTCATACTCGCTGCGGGTGGTCAACAGCCCCTGGGTGCGGCTGGTCTCACGGTGGAGTTCGTCGCGAGTAAAATCGGAGACCGACAGCTTATCGAGAGCAATGCTGAGCAGATGTCCGCTGCCGTAGTAGAACTGCTTCAGCTCGCGGCCATCGGGCAGCGTGACGGAGGTGCGGTTGCCCAGCGCGTCATACTCCCACGCCAGCTCACCGTGCTCGCCCGCTTCGCGCGTCACGCGACCGAGTGCGTCATACTCAAAGGCAAGCTCCTGCTCTGCCTCGGTGGTCCACGCGTCGGCTGAAAGCGCAGGATACAGACCAATCCGGCTTAATAGCCCGGACGGCGTGTAATGGTAGCGGGTCTGCCCTTCCGGCGTGGTGCGGGCGACCAGCTGGCCGCTCGCGCTCCAGGCGAAGGCGTGGGTGATAGCCTCCGGATGACCAGCGGCAAAGGTGCGAGCAATCGTGCGCCCGCAGGCATCATAGCGATACTGCGAGGCTACGCCATCGAGCCCCACCTCTTCCATCAGCAGCGAGTCTGGCCCCCAGCGGAACTGATACGCTTCGCCGTTCTCGTTTTCCAGGGCAATCAGACGCCCGCGGCTGTCCCAGCGGCGTCGCACTTCTTCGCCCTGCGTATTACGGGTGGCGGTTAAGCGCCCCGCCTCGTCGTATCTGAACTCACTTTCTTTCCCGTCGGCGCCCGCATGCTTCACCGGCAGACCGCGTTCGTTCCATTTGAGCGATTCCGTCCAGCCTTCCGGGCGATCGAGCTGCACCGGACGCCCTGCGGCGTCGTAGCGGTAGCGCGTCTCTTCACCGTCGGCGCCAGTCTCAGCCACCAACCAGCCCAGCGGATGATAGCGATAGCGGGTAATACGCCCGGAACAGTCCGTCGAACGGACAATCTGCCCGGCCTCGTTGTACTCCTGGTAGCGGCTGTTGCCAGCGGCATCGACCTCTTCAACGACCTGGCCAAACTCGTCCCGGCGCAGCTGCGTCGTCTGCCCCATCGGGTCCACCACCCGCTTCAGCCCGTGATGTTCGTCGTACCAGAACCGGGTGGCGCTGCCGTCGGCTTCGATAATGGCCGCGGGAAGCGCGCGGTGCTCCAGCCAGGTGGTGGTGCGGGTATTGCCGTCGGCATCGGTCTCCTGCACCCGGTTGCCCATCTCGTCGTAGACGAAGGTGACGGCGTTGCCGAGCGGATCGATGCGACGCGTGAGAAGCTCGTTATCATCCCACTCGTAGCGCCAGTTTTCACCGCGCTCGTCTACGTAGCGGACAATCAGATTTTGCGCGTTCCAGTAGTGGCGGCGCGTCTGACCATCGTAGTGCTCGACGGTCGTCAGCCCGGCGGCTAAATCATAGCTAAAGCGGCAGCCGTCGCCGGTGCTGGTGCGGTTTTCCACCACGCGCCAGTGGTCGAATTTTTGCCAGCGGTATTCGCTCTCCAGCCCGCCCGGCATCCGGTGCCAGACCATCAGGCCGTGGTCGTTGTAACGGTATTCACGCGTCACCACGCCGGAGGCGTCCGTCGCGCTCGCCAGCTGGCCGCGCGCATCGTAGCCCCACTGCATCAGCGGCCAGGTTTGGTTGCCGTCGAAATGGCTGACAGCGGTCACGCGATGGGGGAATCGTTCATCTTCATAGCGCAGGGTGACGTCTATCGCCCGCGGCTCGTCGTGAAGACCAACCAGCCTGCCGTGCTCGTCCCACTCCGTCAGCAACGCGTTGTCGTATTCGTCGCTGAGGGAGACCAGACGCAGGATGGAGGGATTCGCCCGTGTCGGTTTATACAGACGCCACACCGCACCGTCATCGTCGGCAATCGCCACGTCGCCGTTCTCATTGCGGCGGATAATGATGCCTTCGCTGATGCTGTAAAACGCGCGGTCGACAGGCGGCAGTTCAAAGCTCAGCTCGCGCCCTGTTTCATCGAACCAGGTCGCATTGTTATCTTCCAGCGCCAGATAGCTGTCAAAGGTCGTTGCCCAGCCCTGGCCGAACAGCCCTTCGCGGGTAGTCAGGCTGTTGTAGCTGCGCTGCCAACGAAGCGGGAAGCGCCCCGGCAGCGAGAAGTCGAGCTCATCGTCGTCGTTCAGCACCTTCACGCCAGTGGCGGCGTGGACCGGGTGCGAGGAGCCAAACACGGCGTTGACCGCCATATCCGCCAGCATCCCGCCACCGGCTGCGGCCAGCGCGCAGGGCATGTTTTTCAGGATCTTGCCCGGACGCCCGCGCAGCAGGGAGAGCGCAATCATCCCCAGCGCCAGACCCGGCGTTTTACCGCTCTTGATATCGCGGACCGTGAGCGTGTCCCCGCCGATGATCACGTTCGGGGAGACGTCGTCGGAAACGGTGCCTTCGCAGGTGGTGCGATCTTTCGCACGCACCGCGGGCTGGCCATTGATGAAGACGCTTTTAGAACCTTCCGCCAGATACTGCGGCCCGGAGTGCTTTTCACACGCCACCTTGTCTTCTTCCAGCGGCGAGGTTCCCGCGGCGGCAGAGGCCACGCTCGGCTGCCACATTTCGCTGCCAAACTGTCCGGCGGCGGAAAGCAGCATGCCCGCGTAATCAGCAAAGCTGCCCGGCGACTGCGGCTCAGGGGACGGTGTATCGGCGGGCGTCAGCGTGCCTGCCGCACGTGCGGCGGGGATTGCGTTGGTCAGTACGTTGTTCGAACCGGTGGTAATTTTACCCGCAGGCGACGGCGGGAAAAGCGCATTGCCTAACCCTTCCGCGGCGTTGCTGATGTCGTCGGTAATCCCCGCCACGTTCGCCAGCACGCCACCGATAATCCCGCTTAACAGACAGCTGGACCCAATCGCCGCCACGCCCGCTGCGGCGGCTCCGGCACCGAGGAGTGGCGCGGCGGCCGTAGCCGCCAGCCCCACTGCCGCACCGATCACCGCATAGGCGGCACCTTCCGCCACAATGCTGGTGATATCAGCAAAAATGCTGGAGTGAATAATCTCGTCGCCCTTACGGGCCGCGTTGTTATCGCTCATGCCTTACACATTCCGGTTGTCGTTTAGCGTCAGACTCTGCTTAAGCGCGCTCCAGCGCACCTCGTCCTCTTCGGTAAAAGCTCTTAATGCCGAGAGGGTAAAAATCATCAATACCGGTTTGCCCGGCGTCTGCAAGGCCAGCTGTTTTTGCCACAGGCGTTGCCCGTTGCGGTCAAACGTGGTCTCAACTTCCAGCCCGTTAATTTTTCCGTCAGGCCCGGCGTTTACGTTCCGGAATTCGCTCTGGGCGATCTCACCCATCTGAGGACGCAACACATCCCACTGGCGGTGAAACTCTTGTTCGTAGTCGCTGCCATCGGGAATCACGCCGCGGCTGACCACCACGGACAGCCCGCTTTCGTCATCGCGAATGATGTTCATGCTGTTATCCTGCCAGGCAGCAGGAAAAAGGGAAAATGAACCTTCCTGGAGGGTGTATTTCATAAGTGAACTCGGGATGATTAATATTGAGAGAAACAAGAAGGCCAATCGATGCTGGCCTTTTGGCTGGCTATAGTTATTTAAGCCACTGGCCTGACTGTTCGACTAAAACATGGCTGCCTTTGCTGACAACCAATTTCACGGGTGCATACGTCACGGTATAAGTGATCTCGCCATTCTTGTACGTTGAGCCGATTATTTTACCTGCGGGGTCGTGTAACGTTTTTCCCTTTAAGGAGATCGTACTGTTATCGCTTTTGCGCACACCGAGATAAACCATCTGGTCACATTCACCCTCGAAACGCCCGCACTTGTTTATCAGAGAGATAGTGAACTTGTCGGTGTCCAGTTTTCTGGTTTCAGCGTGATGAACCGAAGCGGCTTTACGTAACGTATAACGCAGCGGAGTATAATCATTTCCTTTTTGTGGAGGCGTTACCAGACACCATTCCATTTCACTCTCCTTTATTTCCAGAACAGCCCGTCCGCCTGCGCCGCCAAACGATGAGTTGAACTCTACGTTCGCACGGTTTCCCGCGATCGTACCGCTAAGATTTCGCTCATCTTCTTCCGGGCAGTCAATGCGATTCCCTCTCTGGGAGATATAGCAATAAGACCCGGTGATACGGTTGCTTGATTCAGCTAACTGCAGGGTTAACGTCGAGTCGTTGCCAACCCCGCCTGCCCAAACCCCGTCAAACACAGGTCTCGATTGGCTGTTCGTTGCAAACTGCATCGTATGGAATCTGGCGGCCCATTGCTGGATATCAGCATTAATACCCGGGCTATTATCAGAGGATTGGTAATGAATTACGTCCGACTCCGGAACCACCCAGGCCGCAAAGATTTTGCCATCAGGATTGATGACCAGCGCGGATGCGTTCTCCAGATAAAGATCTTTTAGCCAGCCTTCAACAAACAATCCGCCACCTGCGGTGGTGTGCGGTTCGCCAAAGACGTCAAAGTTATCAATAAAGGTTTGGTAATGATTTCCCAACAGCGTCCTGAGATTGTCTGTCACTTCACTGTCGTTAAGGATGCGACTTACCGTATCGAGCTTATTGTATTGCGATAATTCAAGTGCCGATGACGTTTCAACGACGCCTGTCAATAAAGCCGTGAACAATACGACTGCCAGATATTTTTTGGTCATAAATTACTCTGAAGTACCATTTTCGTAATTCATTGTTATTTTTACAACCTTATTGTCTTTAACCTCAAAAGAGAGCAATTTCTTACCCAATTCATAGGAAACCCACTGCTCCCCGGAATCATTTTCGACCTGGCCACTACCGTAAGCTTTATTAAGTTCATTTATTGTTGAACCAATATGAATTCCGCGAGCTGTTTTGCCATCCGCAGCAGTTAGCGTAATCTGTGACACAATATAATCATCAACACTTCTCTCGGCCTTATCCCACCAAAGGTTGGAACTAAATATTTCTAACCCAGACTTTTGATGCTGGAAAAATTTATAATTTGTTCCGTCAAAAGGAACCTCTCCGACAAAACGGCCTTCAACCGGCAACTCAATTTTACCTGCAACGTCATTAGTCCATCTGTCGCCCAATGCGACAGACTGTTTGTTTATTTGTACAGAAAAATCGGGAGTTGCTAAAAGAGTACGTGATGAATTTCCAACTTCTTTATTGATTGGAGCAGTCGCCGCATAACTGTTCAAACTGCAGAGCACCAGAACAGAACAGAAAACACTCAGAATTTTCTTACTCATAAGTTGTTCCATTACTTAAATTTTGGAATATCGTATGATAGGTTTGCACCAGGGAAATTATCAAACATTTTCTTCATGTTTGATGTTTGTGCTACAGCCCAGTTGACATCAGTTGCATACTGATGCGTCCCTGGCGATGCTGGGTTCCATCGCATCTTATAAAGATTATTTTGGGCATAATCCGCATTATTAATATACTTTTCGGAAATCCATTTCGCACCACCGTCTATCGCTTTTTCTGGCGAAGTCCATCCCATTTTATATGCGTAATTGGAACCTGTTTTAACGGCATTACCATCCAAAGCGCCAATACCGTACATATTATAAACTTTTACACCATTGACCTCGACACCTTTTGCCAGTTCACTCGCTCCATTACCTGTTTCGAGAGCAGAATGCGAGGCGAGGTAAACTTCACTGACATTGTATTTCTTTGCTGCATCAAGATATGTTTTTTCTTGACCTTCAAGTACGCCTTTCCCTTTCAGGAAGGAAGCCATATCAGTTTCAGAAACACCTGATGAAGATGAGAGATCCAGGAACTGATATTTATCAGTTCCTGTATTGAAATTATCCGGGTTTGCATACTTCTTAATATCATCTTCAGAGGCGTTAACAAAGCCGCGTCGCGTCCACTTTTGAGGTTTAGCCTTTAAATTCTTTTGCTTATCCACCATGTCCTGCAACGAATAATTATATTCACTGGTTTTGTCTGTGCCGGTTGATGCAGCTGAATTGTTTTGCGCAGGTACCGCTTTACCTGATCCCCCGGCAACTCCAACACCGGCAGATTTTTTAGCCTGATCCGGAGAGAAATACGCCTGCACCGCCGCATCAATATCCCCCTTATGCCCCGATCCCGGCGCCGTCGTGCCCGGCTTGGTTCCCGACGTGTTCAGGTGAAGCTTACCGCCCGTGGTGATATACCCATCCCCTTCCACGAAGAAGTTAAACTCTTTGCCGATGAGGTTAATCTTGCCGTTAGCATTCAGCTCAATGGCACTCTCACCGGAGACCAGCCGCAGCTTCGTCCCGGAAGCAATGACGTACTGCTCCACCGCCGCATCCAGCTTGCCTTTCCCCGTCAGGATCTCGGTGCCACCTTTCACGGCCTGAGTCTGGTTCGCTTCCACGCGATGCAGCTCATTTTTCTTCACGTAATGGCTGCGCTCGCCGCCGACGCTGTGTGTTTCATCATTTTTAACGCTGGTGTCCATGTTGCGCTCGGCCTGGATCCACACCTGCTCTGCACCCGCTTTATCCTCAAACCGCAGGGCGTTGGCATTGTCCACGGAACCGTCTTTCGTGCGGCTCATAAAGCCCATCTGCGTCGCCGCAGCCGGCAGCGCCCACGGCGGCATGCTCGCGTCGTTGTACACGCGACCGGTAATGATCGGACGGTCCGGGTCGCCGTTGATAAAGTCCACCACCACCTCATCGCCGACGCGCGGGATTTGCACCCCGCCGTAGCCCTGGCCCGCCCACGCGCTCGACACGCGCACCCAGCAGGAACTGGTGTCATCGCCCTTCGCCAGACGGTCCCAGTGGAACTTCACCTTCACCCGACCGTATTTGTCCGTCCAGATACTCTCGCCCTTCGGCCCCACCACTTTCGCCGTCTGCGGGCCGTAGGTGCGCGGCCACGCCGTGCTCTGCGCCGGACGGTAGGCCACCGACGCAGGAATGACCGTAAAATCGGTGCGGTGAATGGTCTCCCCCTCGCCACTGGCATAGCGGTTCTCTTCGAGGTGGTAACCCGCCGCCGTCACCAGATACTCACCGTTGTCGCTGAAGAACGGCGCGTTGGTTAAGGTGAAGGTGTGCCCGGGCGCAATCCCCGCCGCCGTCGCGGTGGCCTGAATCTGCTGATGCTCCACCTGCCAGCGCTCCTGGCGGATACGGGCATAGAACTCCCCGTGCCCCTTGTCCACAAAGCGACCCGGCCAGTCGTACACGTCGATGCTGCCCGGCTTCGGCGACGCCGGGTTCTGCTGGGCCTGAAACAGCCACGCGTTCGGCTTGCGGAAGTCATAGTCGTCGAGGCTGTAAATCCCCGGCGTCACGCTGTCCTCCAGCGCCCACTGGCTGATGCCCTCTTCGTCCGTACTGCCGCCTGACGGCGTCTGATGGTAAGGAATGACCTCATAGCCGCTGAACGGCTGGTACTGCGTGGCGGCGTCGGTGAGCACCAGGGTGTGCTTGTCCGCCTCATGGCGGAAGTGATACGCAATCCCCTCCAGCTCCATCAGGCGGCTGATGAAGTCCAGGCTCGACTCCTGATACTGCACGCAGTAGTCCCACACCCGGTAGCTGCCGGTGAGTTTGTCCTCAACGTTGACCTGATGCTCACCCAGCAGGGTTTTCACAATCTGCGGCACCGTCTGACCCTGGAAGATACGCAGGTTACGGTCGCGCTTCATTGGCCACAGATCCGGCTCCACCGTCAGCTGGTACACCGCATAGCGGGTGCCCGTCAGCTCAACGGCGCTGACCGCCACGCGGGTAATCTTGCCGTTAATATAGCGGGACGTCAGCAAATTCTGCGTCGGGATAGCCACCGTGACCGGCTGGCCCAGCAGTTTACTGCGGTCAATGCGCGCGTCCGTGCCGAGCACGGTCAGCGTCAGCGCGAACGACTCGGACATCGCCTCGCGGCCCGTCAGTTTCCAGAACAGAAGCCCCTCCACCGGGAGCTGAACGGTAATTCGGTTGAGCATAATCTTTATTCCATCTAGCTTATGCGATTCAGAAAAGAGGTTCGCATCAGTAACTGAGCGTCATTCTACGGATTCACCAGCCAGGTGCCCGGCTTGGCAATATCCAGCGTCTGGCCACGCGTTCTTCCGTTGCCCTGCAGTTCAATCTTCGCCTCACCGGCCGGCAGCTTGAGCGATGCATAGCCGTTGGTTCCCGGGCGCAGCGCTTTTGGCTCGCCGTTTACTTTCAGCGTTTCGCCGTCGAGGATGCGGATATAGACCAACGCAACAGGGCTCGCGGCAGGCGGTGGCGTCTGCTGTGCCGTCGCCGGTTCGCTCACCTTCGCCGTTTCTGGCTTCACGTCTGGGGCGTTCGCGGCGGTTTCGGTTGGACGCGTCTCTGCCGGTGCCTGCGCAGCCTGCTCTGGCGTATCGTTACCGCCGCTAAACAGCATCGCGCCAGCGACAACGCCGACCAGCACGCCTGCGGCAACCATGCCCGGGATCCTGTAGCGACGCCAGTCGAGCAGCGAAGCAGGTTGTTCCTCCTCCACCGGTATCAGCATCGTGCCGGGCTTTTTCGCCGTCAGCACATCGTTGATACCCGCGACCGGCATTTCAATCAGCGCGGCGAACTCGTCGATGGACTGCGGACGATCCTCCATGTGCAGCGCCAGCGCGCGGTCAATGGCCTGGAGTAGCGGGATGGAATAGCCCTGCGGCATGATTTCCACCAGCGGTTTGCAGGTATCCTGAATAGAGCGCACCACGCTGACCGGCGGCGGAGAACCCACAATCAGGGTACGCAGCACGGCGCCGAGGGCGTAAATATCCGTCCACGGGCCCTGCTCGCTTTCGTTGTCGTCGGTGTACTGCTCAATCGGCGCAAAGCCCGGACGCAGCATGGTTTCCGTTTCGTCGGAAAGGTTACCAATCGTGCGGCGCGCGGAGCCGAAATCGAGCAGCACCGGCAGGCCGTTATCCTGGATCTGGATGTTATCCAGAGAGATGTCGCGGTGCAGGTAGCCTTCGTCGTGGATGGTCTTGATCGCACCGAACAGCATCGGTAGCGTGCGGCGGATCCAGGCTTCGTTGATCAGCTCCGGCTTTTCTTCACGCAGGCGTGACAGCGTGGTGCCGCTGTAAAACAGCGTCCCCATGTAGGCCGTGTCGTTTTGCACCCAGAAGCGCAGGACGTGCAGCAGGTTCGGGTGGTTAAAGCGCGCCAGCAGACGCGCTTCCTGAATGAAGCTGTTCAGGCCCGCGGAGAACGCTTTGCCAAAGCGCTCGCTGCGCAGCACCAGGGTCATGTCGTCGCCGCGTACGGCGAGCGAGGAAGGCATAAATTCTTTGATAGCGATAGTGCGTTCGAGCTGGTGATCCCACGCGCGATAGACAATGCCAAAACCGCCGCCGCCGATCACCTCTTTGATTTCAAACTCGTTGAAGCGGTACCCGACCGGGAGCGCGTTTGGGACAGTCCGATTGTTATCATTATCCGTCATCTTTTACAGTTCTCTTGATGATTATTACGCGGCAAACTGACAGTGAAACTCGCCCTGCTCGCAGGTGACGTGCAGACGTCGGTACTGTTCGTCGCTGCGGCTGGCGGTAAGTAAGATCTGGCTCATCTGGGGCAGCAGGGTGTTGGTCAGAATAGCATCCACCATGCGTCCACCCGACTCCACCTCGGTACAGCGCTGAACAATTTGTTCCACCACGCTGTCGTCAAACTCAGAAATAATGCTGTGATTCTCTTCCAGACGACGCTGAATGCGCCTGAGCTGCAGGCGAACAATCTGCCCCAGCATCTCGTCGCTGAGCGGGTAATACGGCACCACCAGCAGGCGGCCCAGCAACGCCGGTGGGAAGACCTCCAGCAGCGGCTGGCGCAGGGCACCGCTTAACGCGTCCGGCTCCGGCATCAACTCCGGATCGGCGCACATGGCGCTAATCAGCTCAGTGCCGACGTTGGAGGTCAGAATAATGATGGTATTGCGGAAATCAATGTGGCGTCCCTCGCCGTCCTCCATCCAGCCTTTATCAAAGACCTGGAAGAAGATTTCGTGGACATCAGGGTGCGCTTTCTCAATTTCGTCCAGCAGCACCACGCTGTATGGACGGCGGCGGACGGCCTCGGTTAAAACCCCGCCTTCACCATACCCTACGTACCCTGGAGGCGCACCTTTTAAGGTGGAGACGGTGTGCGCTTCCTGGAACTCGCTCATGTTGATGGTGATGACGTTCTGCTCGCCGCCGTACAGAGATTCGGCGAGCGCCAGCGCGGTTTCGGTTTTACCGACGCCGGATGGGCCGCACAGCATAAAGACGCCCACCGGTTTGTTCGGGTCGTCGAGCTTAGCCCGCGAGGTTTTCACGCGGCGGGCAATCAGATCCAGACCGTGACGCTGGCCGATAACGCGCTGGTTTAGCGTGTCGGCAAGGTTGAGTACCGCGTCGATCTCGTTTTTCACCATCCGGCCCAGCGGGATCCCGGTCCAGTCAGAGACCACCGCGGCAACCACGTTTTCATCCACCGCGGCAAACAGCAGCGGCTCGTCACCCTGTAAGGCGTTCAGCGCCTGCTGCTGTTCCGCCAGCTTGCCGCGCAGCTCAGCGGTATCTTCCTCGCCCGCCGCGAACAGCGCGGCGCGCAGGCGGATAATCTCCTGCACCAGGCTGCGTTCTTCTTCCCAGCGCTCGGCCAGGGCTGCGCGTTTTGTCTCATACGCGTCGCGTTCGGCGCGTAATGCCGTGACGCGCTCGGCATCACCGGCCCCCACGCGCGCTTCGCGTTCGGCAATCTCAATTTCCACATCCAGCGCGGCAAGATGGCGCAGGCAGTCTTCCAGCTGCGCCGGCGGTGCGCTCTGGCTGACCGCGACGCGGGCGCAGGCGGTGTCGAGCAGGGCCACGGCTTTGTCCGGCAGCTGACGCGCCGGAATGTAGCGATGCGACAGCTTCACCGCCGCGCTGACCGCTTCGTCGAGCAGCAACACCTGGTGGTGCGTCTCCAGCGGCGACACGGTGCTGCGCAGCATCAGGATGGCTTTCGCTTCGTCCGGCTCGTGCACCTGCACCGTCTGGAAACGACGGGTCAGCGCCGGATCTTTCTCAATGTACTTTTTGTATTCCGCCCAGGTGGTGGCGCCGATGGTGCGCAGCTGGCCGCGCGCCAGCGCGGGCTTCAGCAGGTTCGCCGCATCGCCGGTCCCCTGCTGGCCACCTGCGCCAATCAGGGTGTGGATCTCATCGATAAACAGAATGATCGGCGTGGCGCTGGACTGGACTTCGTTAATGAGCGCCTGCAGACGGGCTTCAAACTCGCCTTTCATGCCTGCACCGGCCTGCAGCATGCCGATATCCAGCAGCCACAGCTGAATGTTCTGCAGCGGCTCCGGCACGTCGCCGTCGGCGATACGCAGCGCCAGACCTTCCACCACCGCCGTTTTGCCGACCCCGGCTTCCCCGGTCAGCAGCGGGTTGTTCTGACGACGGCGCATCAGGATATCGACCATCTGGCGGATCTCTTCGTCGCGCCCGACAACCGGGTCAATCTTCCCGTCGCGGGCACGGGCGGTCAGGTCCTGGCCGTACTGGGCCAGCGTCCCCTGCGCAGCCGGTACCGCACCCGCCGGTGCATCGACGGCAGCAGCGGCCTGCTGTGTCTCTTTACTGTTGGCGCAGATGGTATCGAACTGCTCAATCAATACCTCGACGTTAAGGCGGGTAA
This sequence comes from Enterobacter sp. TCD1-1, assembly GCF_020567405.1. Taxonomy (NCBI): domain Bacteria; kingdom Pseudomonadati; phylum Pseudomonadota; class Gammaproteobacteria; order Enterobacterales; family Enterobacteriaceae; genus Enterobacter; species Enterobacter sp. TCD1-1. The sequence continues at coordinate 1,881,720 of NZ_JAJCXF010000001.1, forward strand.
ACTGCGCCGAAATGCTTTTCAGCACGTTGGCCAGATTCCAGGTTTTCAGCATGCCGATCAGCAAATGGCCGCCGCGAATGCGGCTGACGCCAAACTTCAGCGAGCCGAACACCCATGCGCGCTCCACAGCGCTGTCGATATGCTCGGAGAGATCGGAAACGGAACTCGCCCCGCGCGGGAGCACATCTAGCGCGGCAACGATATCGCGCGTCAGCTGCTGTTCATCAAGGGCAAAGTGGCGGATGACCTGCTGCAGATCGCCATCCTGCTGCTGCATCAGCTGATGCAGCCAGTGCACCAGCTCAACATAGGGGTTGCCGCGCAGCTTGCAGAACGCAGTGGCGCTTTCCAGAGAGGTAAATAACAGCGTATCCAGTTTGCCGAAAAGCACGGCACGGCTAATTTCTGACATGTTAGTTTCCATTAACAATGATTCGGTATACGGAAGGATTACCGCTCTGCGCGATACACCAGATCGCCGCGCGGGACAGGCTGCGGCTGAAGGCCCAGCCAGGTGTTATAGCCTAATCGCGCATGACCGCCGAGCGTGGCGCCCAGCACCGCGTCTGCGCGCAGGATCACCCGCGTTTCCCATTCAAACTCCACTCCGGCGTACTGACGCACCCAGTCGCGCAGCTCGGTGACCCACGCTTCACCCGGCAGAAAGCGGTTGTACTCCTCCGCGCTCAGCGGGCCAATCTCGATGCGAAACTTATGCTGCACGTCGCGGACGGCGACGCCGAGAAAGGCGGATTCACCCATGCGCGGCATGCGGCGTCCTGCTCCCAGCTGCGCTTGCTCGCGCGTGGAGAGCGGCATCCACTGCGGCACGTTGCTGACCAGTTTGACCGGCGCCTGAAAATAGCTGCGCAGGATCTTCTCCAGCCCCTCCGGATCCCGCCCATGACGGGTCAGGTGCCCGGCGTGGGTAAAGCGCGCGTGCGCGCTCAGGCTGCCGTTGTCCATCTGACCCGGCTGGCCCATCCCAATCAGCGACGCCAGATAGCCCTCAAAGCGCTTGTTATCGGCGCGGTCCAGCGAGACGGTGGGCTGCGCATCCGCCCAGGCGCGGTAAAACAGCAGCGCCAGACGATGGTGGAACAGATCGGCAAACGCGCTCAGGCTGGTGTCCTGATGATGATAAATACGCTCGCGGGCGTACTCGGTCATGTGGACAGGCAGCGGGCCGTTCGGGCCAAACAGGCCGAAGCTGAGGATAGACACCTCATGCAGCCCGCTCTCTTCCCGCTGACGCACCCTGGCCAGCGTCGACGGAGCAAAACTCATCGACGGCTGCTGGCCGATGCGCAGCGGTTCAAATTTTGGCAGCGGCGCGCGGCCCAGCGGGTAGCGCTCGCCGCCCTGGGCATCAATGCGCCTTAACAGCTGAAACAGATCGTAGCGCCAGGGCGTCTCACGGACGCCGTGCCAGAACGCATCCGGCAGCTTCGTCAGGCGATGCACGCGCAGCGGTACAGTGGCGGCGTCACTCATATCAGCGCCCTTTTACCCATGCGCGGCGCCCAGTAGCCAATCTCGCCGCGCTGCTGACTCTTCAGGGAGAACTCCGTAAAGCTATTGATAGAGACCAGGCGGGCAAAAAGACGCTCCATCACGCTGCCGAAGAGCCACGGACTGGCCCCCGAAAAGGCTCGCTCATCCACCGTCAGGGTAATGCCGATCCCGCGGGCGAACACCACCGGGCCGGGTTCAGGCACGCGGCGGTGAACCGGCTCCAGCACGCAGTGACGAACGCCTTCCACCTGACGCGCAACGGGCGTTTCGGCCAGGTTAGCGTACAGTCCTAACAGCTGGCGCAGCGCGGCAGCCCCCTCCTCATTGTCACTGTCCATCAGGCTCAGGTAGTTCATCTGCAGCTGGCTGATAAGCCGCCAGGTGCTGAACCCTTCCGCCAGCGCCGGACGCGGGGGCGTCGGCCCTTTACGCAGCGTGAGGGATTTCACCGGCATGGAGTCCGCCATAATGAACTGCCCGAGCTCCTGCTGCAGCATCAGCGGCAGGTCGCGGCTGGTGCAGAGCACCTCGGCAGAGATATAGCGCAGGTTTTCCTGCCAGGGGGCGTGCTGTTCATCCACCAGCGAGACAAAGACCTCCGAGCCGATATAGCCGGTACGGGTGCCGTAGCGCAGGGCATGCTCGGACAGCACGCGCTGTTCACGGCGCAGGGAAAAATAGGCTCCGTAGTTGCCCGCATCGCCGCTCCAGGTACTCCAGAACGGGCGAAACGTCTGGTCATCGCGCTGACCATCCGCGCTGCCATAGATTTTTTTGACCGCGTAAATCTCATAATCCAGCGGACGGATGTTATCGACCACCAGATGGTATTCATGCTGGCCTTCATTCAGCTTCTGACGCGCCGCGACCTTTGGGAACAGGTTGATGACCGGGGTGCAGTGCAGCGCCAGGTGGCTGGCATCGACCACGCGCTCCAGCTGTTCATCCGACTTATCCAGCAGGATGAAGATGTCGAAGGCTTTCTCACCTTCACAGCGCTGGATCAGCGTGCTCAGGCCGCTGAGGCTGATGAACCGGAATCGGGCCGGAAAGGCGAAATACTCCTGCAGCAGACGATAGCCGTCAAAGTTGCGCAGATCGTCCGGAAGCAGCGCCTGGTCAGGCTCAAAGCCCTCCTGACGCAGCGCGTCCGACGCCAGCAGCTGTCGCTGCGGCTGCGGGCTGACCGTCTGACAGACAATCCCGGCGTGGTGCTCCATCACCAGCTCCAGCAGCTTCAGCGCCTCGATATCCGGACCGGCGAGGAAAAATTCCAGTCGGTCGAAATCCAGGTGCCCGAGATTTTGCGGGCCGTCGCAGGCGATGCGGATCCGCAGGGCGCTGCCGATCCCCCGCTGGCTCAGACCCAGCTGTGCGAGCGGCAAATCGGCGGGGACACCGCCCAACTCGACCTTGTCGATTTTCAGCGGCAGCAGGTTGACTTCGTGCGCCGTGGTATAGCTGCAGGTCACGCCGGTTTTTTTCAGCGCCAGGCTGTCCATCATGGTACCGCGCGGCACAATGAATCCCTTGCTCAGGTCGCCCCGGCTGCTGTCGGGCTGAATCTCCGCAATCGCCATCGACGGCGTGGGCGCAAGATAGTTCGGCGCAATCATCTCCAGCAGACGCTGGGAGAAGCGCGGAAACTCCGCGTCCATTTTCATCTGCACGCGGGAGGTCAGGAAGGCGAACCCTTCCATCAGGCGTTCGGTATACGGGTCCGCCACGTCGATGCCGCGCATGCCCAGCCGTCCGGCGACTTTAGGGTAGCGTTCGGCAAACTCGGCCCCCATTTCGCGCAGGTAGGCCAGCTCACGGTTGTAGTATTCGAGCAGTTTACTTTCCATGATTACCCCGCATCTTTCAGTTCAAAATGGCCGTTTTCCAGATCGACATCGGTACGAAACAGAAACTCCAGCGGGTACGGCACACACCATAAACGCCCTTTTATCTCGATGGAGAGCACGTTGTGCAGATCCAGCGAGGAGGTATCCGACACGCAGCGGACCTGCAGCCCCTGCGGCAAAATGCGTGGTTCAAAATTAATGATGGCCTCGGTGAGCTTGCGCTGAATGTCGTGCCATTCGATGTCCGACATTCTTTTCCCGGCCAGCGGCGCGACGCCGAAGTTAACCACCGAGCGGCTCACGTGCGGTAACGCGCTCAAATCACCGGAGGCATCGTGGTTGATGGTATTAAACAGCCACTGCAGATCCCGCAGCACATTGCGACGCAGGGCGGCGTGGGTGATCAGATTGCTGTTGGCCGACTCGCGCTTTTTTTCCGGATCGTTATCGGTGAGGCGATCGAGCAGCGAAGGCTGCATTTTGTCGCGCGCCCCCACCTTCTCCTGCTTGCTGCGGGCTTGCCAGCCGCTGCGCAGCAGATCGCCTTCGCCAGCGGGATTACTCATCGGCTCCATCCGTCGCTAACGTCACGAGGCTCAAGGACAGCAGCGGGCTTTCGCTTTGCTCGCTCAGCCAGGCCTTCTGGCCCTGGCCTTCATACAGCGTGCCGTCAGTATCGAGCGGGTGCCAGTCGGTGGTGCGCCCCAGTTTGACCGCATCGGAGGCATCGGCTGCAAACGGGTAACGCGCCGGGATCTGACACACCTGTTCCGTTCCGTCGGTCAGGCGCACCAGCGCGTGACGCCAGACCAGATCGGTGACGCTGGCAGGCGCCTGGAAACGGATCTCCGCGATGGCGTTAAACGGCAGCCAGAAATAGCGGCCGTTGACGATGGTTTCGCACACCGGGCCGAGACGGGCATCGCCGTCCATCAGCCAGTCAAAGGCCTGCGTCTCCTCGTTTTCAAGGGTGACACTACCAGGGTTTGCCTGCGCCTGTTCAAGGGCTTCCAGACGCAGCGCCTGCGCGCGCTCGCCCTCCTCGCTCAGCGCCGCGGCAAGGGTGGTCAGCCACGGCCACTGGGTTTCAGGCATCGCCGGACGCGCCTGTCCCGCCATCACCTGCGCGCGCTGCAGCTCGCCCTGAATGGACTGCTCCAGCAGCGTGACGGTGGGCTTCGCCTGCGGCTTCAACGCCAGCCAGCTTTTCAGCTGGGTCAGGGCACGCGTCCAGTTGCCGCTCAGGGTTAAAAACTGCACGAACGCGGCGCGGAGGTCGGCATCTGCCGGACGGGCTTTGATTTCTGCTTCCAGACGCGCGAGCGCGTCGTTAAGCGACTCACCCGCCAGGTGTTGATAGAGCGTATTCATTGCCATTCCTTAATTTGCCGCGCGCCATGCGCCGACGGCCGGATCGCGCAGCTGAGGACGCAGGGTGTCAATCAGAACGATATTCAGCGGGGTGCCGGGTGCCACCCAGGCGCTCCAGGTTTTTTTCACCGCCGCGATACGCGCCTGCAGTTTTGCATCATCGCTGGCGGTTTCACGGGAAATCTCCACCGCGACCGTGCCGTTGCTCTTCCAGCTGTTCAGGGCGTTGTCGTAAGGCAGGATCATCCAGCTCTGGTCGCTGTTTGGAGTGCTGAATACCATGCGCTCTTTGTTGACGGAGGTGATCAGCGCGTTTTCCGGGTCGGCGCTTTGATTCAGCCCGGTGACCGGGAAGCCATGAATGTATGTTACCGCCATCTCTTTCTGCCCACCGTTGCGGGACTGCGACACAACGGTGTGTCCGCTCAGCCAGCTGCCGTTCCCGCAGCGGGTGGTGTCAGAATCCGGAATAAAGAGCGCCGGTGCAGAAGCGCCCCCTTCCCAGAATGTGCGCAGGTGGCAGCCGTCCTGAAGCGTAAACTCCTGCCACGGCGTACGGTCGGCGGCAACGGTGCGGGAAGCCACGTTCTGGTCGGGCGGCAGTAACGCGCCGCTGGCTGGGGTCGCGGTGACGGTCGCGGCAGACGCGGCCTGCTCCTGTTTCACCACCAGCGCCCAGTCCTGCGCTTTGCCTGCCGTGCCCTGTGCCAGCGTGGTACCCGCCGGATCGTTGAGCGTCCAGCTGAGTTTATTCACTTTGCTGCACTGGTGTTCCAGCAGTGAGCCAAGACGTGGCACAAAGTTCTCCAGCACGGAGACGTCTTTCTTGCCGTTCGCCACAATACGCAGCGCCACCTCAGGCTTACACCAGCTCTGCGGCGTGTTGTCTTTGATGTTGTCGATCCAGATATCCAGCTTCTGCGCAGGAGACTGCACGATGCGGAAATTTTCAGCCTGCGCGGTGGAGGTCGCCGCCAGAAGTGCCAAACCCGATAGCCAAAGTTTCATATCGTTCCTTGTGTGTCTAATCAGTTCCGCAGGGAAGAAATTGTGCTGCGTCAGAGAGGGTGTGCAGCAAAGTGGTGTCCTGAGGGTTGCCCATCCATACCGCCAGGGCAGTATAGTTATCCTGAGCATTCCCCTCCTGCTCGCCATTCTTTTGAATGATTTGGTTCATTAAGGTGAGCCACTCCTGCGGCGTATTCACCATGTGCAGCGACTGCTTCATTTGCTCTTCGCTGACGCCGTGCCAGAATCCGTCGGTGCAGAGTAAGAATGCATCGCCGTCTTCAACCTGCACCACGTCGCTGTAGCTCGCTTCCGGCCCGCCGTTTTCAATCCCGAGCGCCAGATAGAGCAGATTGCTGTTCAGGTTGTCGGTCTGGTGTCCGGCATCTTTCATCTGCTGCACCAGGCTGTGGTCGGTGGTCACATGCCACAGCCATCCGCGGCGGAACAGGTACAGGCGGCTGTCTCCGGCATGCGCCCAGTAGGCCAGCCCGTAATCACGGTCAATGAACAGGCTGACCAGCGTCGTGCCCATCCGGCGATAGTCCTGAACGGCCTGCTGTTCGCTGAGAATGGTGCGATTCGCCGTCTGCACGTAGTCGCGGATGTGCTGCGCATTAAGATGTTTGTCGCCATCGAAGCGGGAGATAATGCTGTTGCGGGCCAGCGCGGCGGCCACCTCGCCGCCCGGCAGCCCCGCGATGCCGTCGCAGACGACAAAGCAGGCTGAACGTTCCCCTATGGTTTCTCCCGTCTGATCCTGGTTGCTGGCGCGCGTCCCCTGGCGGGAGAGAGAAGCCGTTGCGATATTCATTTGTCTTCCGATCCGCTCTGTGAGTCTTTGTACTGATTGACCTCCATGTCATAGGCATGAAGGAAGGCCTCGCCGAACAGGGTGTGGAAGTCGTCCTCAATCTCGCCCGCCGTCTCGCCATAGCTGCGAACAAAGTAGTCCCACAGGGCGGCTTTGCGGCTGCCCGGCAGCGCCAGACGCGAGGTCATGCCGTTCTGCTTCGCCTGCTCTTCCAGCTGCTCCGGGTTAAAGGACTGCAGCATCGCGGCAATGATGGCGCGGATGCCGGAGATCATACCCAGCTGGTGCGCCTGCAGATCGATCAGCGCATCGCGCACGGATTTGGTTGGTGGCATAAAGCCCGGCATCGGGGTGCCGAACATTTGGATTAATACGGTTTTGCCGGTCGGCAACAGCTTGAACGGGTTGTTGGCATCGTCCAGCACCATGGTCATGTCGGCTTTTACGCCGCGCTTGAGGATAGAGCGCGAGGAGAGCAGCGCCACGGTCCCCTGAGAGAACATACCGAGGATCTGCCCCAGCTGACGCATATTTTCACGGTCAAACTGCGGAACGGGCTGCATTTCGCTGAGCCCCATGCCTTCCAGCAGCGCCTCCAGCAGCTCGCCCTGCAGCACTTCACCCTTCTCACCGCTGTTTGCCGTGGCGGTTGGCGAGGCGGCGTTATTGACCGGGTCGATGCGCAGGCGGCCCTTCGGGGCCTGCGCGCTGCTGCGCGCAACGGCCTGTGGCGTTGGCATGGTGAAGCCTGCGTAATCCGGTCGCGCGGGTTCTTCTTCAGCACGCGGTTCTTCCTGCGGCTCAGGGGCGAACAGCGGGGAATCGGCCAGCACGTCCTCTTCCTGCTCAGGTTCCGGCACGGGAGCAGGCTTCTCGTTGATAATGTCATCCGGATGGGTTAACGGCGCGCCGCCCATCAGCCCGAGCGGGTCGTCATTGCGCGCGGCTGGCGCGCTGGCTTTACCGCCAAACAGGGCCAGCGGATCGAGCTCGTCCGTCGCCTCTTCTTCTGGCTTAACGGGGCTCGTCTCGCCCGGCGGCACCAGGGTTGACGGGGTGACGTCGTCAAAAATACTCTCTTTTTTGAACAACGCTTCATCGCTGAACAGCGTATCCGGATCAACATGCTTACGCTCGAGCGTCGGATCGCTGTCGTTGAACATCGCCAGCGGATCTTCGGCGTTACGCTCCGGAGCCGCAGGCTGGGAGAACGGATCGTGCGATGCAGCAGGCTGCGGCTTTGTGCGGTTACTGGAGATGCTGTCGGAGATGGAGAACTCCTGCATCAGGCTATCCCAGATCTCCGTTGGCACGGCGGTCGGCTCGGTTTTCCCGCGCGGTGCGGCATTCGCCGGTTTCGGCTGCTGCGCTGGCGCAGGGGCGACCGTCGGACGCGCCTGCTGGTGCAGGCTGGCCGCCATGCGGCTTACGGGCTGCGTATCGTGGATCAGTTCGGTCACTTCAATACGGTAGTCATCAATACCGAGAATATCGCCATCCTGCAGCTCAACCTGACGTCCCCGCTCCAGCGGAATGTCATTTAATACCACGCGGGTGACGCTGCCACGGTTGGTCACGCGGCATTCGCCCTGGGCGTCAACGTGAACAATGGCCTGCAGACGAGAGATGGTGCGGTCATTGTCCGGCAACACCAGATTGTTATCCGTACCGCGCCCAATGGTGCCGCCCGGGGCGTAAAAATCACAGCTGCTTTGCGGCGGCTGATGACCGGGTTTCGTAGAAATAATCGTGAATCGCATGGCGTATTCCTGCTGGTATGATTAGCGCTCAAACGCTGCCGCTCTCGGAGCGAGAACGGCGGCGTTTGAGAAATTGAATATCAAAACTATTTAATGAAGATGATAAAATATAATCCAACAATGAGCCATAGAGTGAATATTAACGCCTGTAACTTATAACGGCGATGTAACTTTAGTATCCAACCAATTTTTTCTTCTGGTAACGACTGTACATATTTATAAGCATCTTCCTGAACAAGCCGTTCACGCGTAAATTTCATTTTAACGCCTTTATAAAGGCGAACAAACCAAATTATTTTTTGATAATTGGCCAGAGAACCAAAAAAAGAAGCATAGTCGGTTACAAGATCCAGATCATATCCCTTGTGCCGATAGTCTGAAAGTAACTGATTATAATCAGCCTCGTGTTTTTTGAAATAACGAGAACTGCGCAGGTCCATAATTACAACAATCAGCAATAAAACCACGATAAGTAGTAATAGTAAGTTCTCTATATTCACCATATTTTATCCATCATATACTCAGTCGCTCCGCCCGCTATCTCGCCACCAACGTATCCTCCTGCAGCAGCCCCGACAATGGAGCAAGCGAGCAGTCCTGCGCCCCCCGTCGCAACACCAAGCGCAACGCATACACCAGCACCTGCCATGGCTCCGTATTTACCACCGTAAATACCCCCTGCCAGGCTTGCACCAAAGCTGCTGTATTTTTTCACAGCGACTTTAGAGCAACTCTGCTCTCGTCCCGCGGTGCAGGCATTGTAAACTTCATTAGTGGTATTTGCACCTGCAAAACCTATTGCAAGCCACCCTCCCGCTTTAAGAAAACGAGCAGCCTTAGAGGCATTATCGATATAAGTTGAATAACCACGAATAGAAGCGACTCCGGCTGTACTCCATTCATGTACAATGGATCTGCTTGACAAGCCTAATGCATGCTTCAATTCGTTATAGGGTTTCATCTTTAAGGTCAGTCGGGACAATTTGTTCAATAAACCATCCAACTCAGAAAAGAGGCGCTGACGCTCAACAAAAAACTGTTGGCTTATCAATGTCCCTTGTGCTCTGTACTGATTCTGGTAAGCCAACTCAATGGATTTAAGATTTTTTTCTATTTCGCTAAAATATTTTTCGCCTGCATCAGCAACGACACCAAGGGACTTATCCATAAAATTAGTGACAGCAGCAATGGTACTAAAATGTTGATTAAAGAAATTCGCTTCTCCAGAGTTAAGATCGGCCAGAGCACCATTGACTTTCTTTTTAGCAAGCTGTAATTGCTTAAGCTGCACAGAATTATTACTTCCCGGAGCACCAAGAATCAACATCTGCCCAGGTTTTGACCACTGCACATCACTATTAACCTTCATGAAATAACGCGCAGCATCACTATTTGGATCGTTGAATAAAAGCCTTGTCTGGAAATCCAGGGTTCCGGGTTGCTGAACAATACAATATCCCGGATTAACTAATGATTGGTTAGCCATATTCATTCCCTTTGTTTTTTGCAAAAGCGCTCACAAATAAGCATACCCATTTAAATAAAAGCGGAGTTGAATTAATATCCAAAGGTTGACACTTCCTTAAAGACATCAACATTTGAAAACGCTTCTATTCTATTCTAGCCAGCGATAATTCGCCTCTGGAACTTACACTTAGAATAAAGCGAGTAGCATATCGAAAAATAGTATTGTGATTTCTCGATTGTAATACCACATCATACTCCCCTGACTGCCAGTCTACTTTATCCCAGCGTAGGCACTCTTCAGATTTCAAAAAGCGGCTGGAAGGAAATGCTCCTGGAGAGAAGATGCTTTCCCATTCGTTACCTACACGTCGAGATATCGAGGGTTCATAAACTAACACAGCCTCACCTGGTTCAGTGTCATTCGAAACGCCAAAACAGGGGGCATTTTTTTCCACCTTAACAGTTAAACTCTGAAACTGAGCAGGGTGGGATATGCAGGCGCTACATGATAATACAATGGGTATTAACGTTAACGCTCTTTCCATCGCAAATACACGCCGAATAGTGAAGCAACCATAATGACCGGGGAAAACTCCCCGGCCACATACGCAATTATGCTTCTTTGTTTTCTTTGATGTTCCAGCCAGCGCTGCTTTCAGCACCTTTACCACCCGACGTGGTCTGCTCCCAGTACTGCTGTTTCACTTTCGCAGCCTGGAATGCGTAGGTCACACCAACGGTATCGCCGTTGTCTGCACCGGTGTACTGAACAGAGGTCACCAGCACATCTTCCAGCGTAATGCGGGAGTATTCCACCTGCTGGCCGCCCGCTTTACAAACGGACAGTTCGACTTTGGTCAGGTGTTTACCGCTGGCGCAGTGTTTCAGGATAGCGGTGGTGGATTTGTCGATCAGCGCGTTAACGTGCAGGTCGTTAAAGTTAACTTTACCGGCACCGCCGCCACCGCCAACGCTCATATTACCTGGCTGGGAAGCGCCCCAGGAGAAGGAGGTAATATCAGTCCAGCCGGTGTGGTTAGAATCTTTAGATTCGCCCGTAACACCCTCGACCTTCAGAAACATATCAATAGCCATAATATCTACTCTTCGTGGATGAACAATATTGCTTTCGAAAAAGCACTTATATGGCAAACAGGAAAGCATGGGGCTGAATAAAACCGTCCATATTTTACCTCTGCCTCATATCAAATGACCCGTGTCATTTGACAGTCTTACATTCTCCCTGAATGAACGGAAAGAATGTGAAGTCTTTTGCTACTGCGGATTATCCTGAATCCAGGTACGTTCAGGATCGCCTATGATGACCTGCGGAACCAGTTTGTTCAGCTCATCGCTATGATAAAGACGTAAACAGTTTAAGGTTACGCCTTTGACATCGGGTTTTCGCTCTGAATGAAAACCGTTAATTTGATTTTTATATTTTCCGATGAGGGCATCCACTTTATCAGTGCCATTTTCGGCATCAAAAGGTATCCACTCAATGAATGCACTCGCACTGCGGGCCGCATCAGCAGAAAACTGGCTGCCTTTATCTGCCACCTGCGCGAGGCATCGCGCCAGAACTAAATCTTTTAAAACCTGCCGGTATGTTTGCTGATGATAAAAATCAGGATAGTTATTTCCGGCACACACATAAGAGGTCATAAATACGAGGAAAAAACAGAAACGTTTCACCTTAATATCCTTTGCCATAGGATCCGCAGCGCATCAGTCCGCGTAAAATACTAATTTTTCTCTTTCCGTTTTTCTGCGACAACGTATATCCCTATCGCTAATGCATTAAGTCCAGCGCATAGAAATGCATGCATTGCGATTCGCGGGAAATCTGCCGGCCAGTCAAAGATAAACAAATAGTAGCCAGATACCGTCACAAACAGCATGAATGAAATTATTAGCAATGTATAAATGGCTAAATAGCTGATGAATTTTCGTATTAACGCTGTCATAGTCAAATTCATTAGCTATCTCATATTCACCGAAATGTAGCCGGCCCTCCAGGGCCGGCACTCATCATCACGCGTCTTTCGTCTTCAGCGACGGCAGTTTAGATACCAGACGCAGGGAAACGGTCAGACCTTCCAGCTGGTAGTGTGGACGCAGGAAGAACTTCGCGGCGTAGTAGCCTGGGTTGTCCTCAATCTCCTGCACCTGCACTTCCGCAGCGGCCAGCGGTTTACGGGACTTGGTTTCCTGGGAGGAGTTCGCCGGGTCACCGTCGACGTAGTTCATGACCCAGTCGTTCAGCCAGCGTTCCATCTCTTCGCGTTCGCGGAAGGAGCCGATTTTGTCGCGCACGATGCACTTCAGGTAGTGAGCAAAACGGCAGCAGGCGAACAGGTACGGCAGGCGTGATGCCAGGCGCGCGTTAGCGGTCGCATCCGGATCGTGGTACTCCGCCGGTTTTTGCAGGGACTGCGCGCCGATGAAGGCGGCAAAGTCGGAGTTTTTGCGGTGAACCAGCGGCATAAAGCCGTTTTTCGCCAGCTCGGCTTCACGACGATCGCTGATGGCGATCTCGGTCGGGCATTTCATATCCACGCCGCCGTCATCGCTCGGGAAGGTGTGGCACGGCAGGTTTTCCACCGCCCCGCCGGACTCCACGCCGCGAATCGAGGTGCACCAGCCGTACTCTTTGAAGGAGCGGTTGATGTTGGCGGCCATCGCGTACGCGGCGTTCGCCCACGAGTAGCTGTTGTGGTTCGCGCCGTCGGTCTGCTCTTCAAAGTCAAAGCTGTCGACCGGGTTGGTGCGAATGCCATACGGCAGGCGCGACAGGAAGCGCGGCATCACCAGGCCCAGATAGCGGGCATCTTCCGATTCACGCAGTGAACGCCAGGCGGCGTATTCGGTGTTCTGGAAGATCTTGGTCAGGTCGCGCGGGTTGGCCAGCTCCTGCCAGGACTCCATCTGCATCACGCCCGGTGCGGTACCGGTAATGAACGGACAGTGCGCTGCAGAACCGATGCGCGCCATTTCGCCCAGCAGCTCAACGTCCTGCGGGCTGTGGTCGAAGTAGTAGTCGCCGACGATGCAGCCAAACGGCTCGCCGCCGAACTGACCGTACTCCTGCTCGTAGATTTTCTTGAAGATCGGGCTCTGGTCCCAGCCCACGCCCTTGTAGCGCTTCAGGGTGCGGCCCAGCTCCTGCTTGGAGATGCTCATAAAGCGGATCTTCAGCATCTCGTCGGTTTCAGTGTTGTTCACCAGGTAGCTCAGACCGCGCCAGGCGCTCTCCAGCTTCTGAAATTCTTCGTGGTGAATGATCTGGTTCACCTGCTGCGACAGCTGCTCGTCAATACCGGCAATCAGGTTCTGAATAGTGCGGTAGGTATCGTTCGAGAAGGTGACGGTATTTTCCAGCGCCTGCTGCGCCAGGGTTTTGACCGCGCTTTCTACGGCGGAGCGGGCCTGGTCGGTTTTCGGGCGGAACTCTTTGTTCAGCAGCGCGCTGAATTCATCCTGGCTGAACGCCTGACCCGCCTGCTGCTCGTGTTGTTGAGTCTGGTTGCTCATCGATTATTCCTCGCTACCTTTCGCACTTTCGTCATTTTTCGGCAACTGGCTCAGGGATTTGAGCAGCGTCGGATCCTGCAGAATTTTTGCGATCAGCTCTTCCGCACCGTTTTTGCCGTCCATATAGGTCAGCAGGTTGGAGAGCTGGGTGCGCGCTTCCAGCAGCTTGTTCAGCGGCTCAACCTTGCGGGCCACCGCGTCCGGCAGGAAGTCGTCCATGCTGTCGAAGGTCAGATCCACGTTGAGCTTACCTTCGCCGGTCAGGGTGTTATCCACCTGGAACGCCACACGCGGCTTCAGCGCCTTCATGCGTTCGTCAAAGTTGTCGATGTCAATTTCCAGGAATTTACGCTCGTCGACGGCCGGCAGGTTTTCCACCGGTTTGCCGACCAGATCGGCCATAACGCCCATCACAAACGGCAGCTGAATTTTACGTTCTGCACCGTAGATCTCTACGTCATACTCGATCTGCACGCGGGGGGCACGGTTACGTGCGATGAATTTCTGCCCACTGTTACTCATTGCCATGATGTTCTCCATCAAAGATGCGCGGTGAAGGTGAAACGCCAGGCTCCATGCCTGACGTCATAATGCCTGGACGCGCTATTCGCGGCGCCCAAAGATGTTTTCCAGTTGGTTAACGCCGTCTGGCGCCAGGTCGCGAATAATGTCCATAAAGTTAAGTTCTGACAGCCGCTGCACCCGTTCAATCATCAGCGGCGCGGGGTGACTCGGTTCGTACTGTGCAAAATACTGCTTCGCTTTTTCCAGCATCAGCTGGGCGTCGGCGCGGCTGGTGACCTGCACGCTGCGCCAGTCGGTGACCGGCTGAACGGGCTGCGTTGCCGTCGGCTGCTGCTCAGTCTGGGGTTCAGCCTGCGCCTCACGGTTCGGCAGCAGCTTGCTGATGTCGGTCACCTGACAGGCGCTGGCCACCAGCCCCACGGTTTTCAGCAGCTGTTCCATCTCAGGCACGCCGCTTTCACCGAGATGCCCGGTGAGCAGCTCGCGAATCGCCAGCAGACGTTCGTTGATGACGATAACCGCTGCGGTTCCCGGCTGGTCGCCGCGGGAAAGCTCGTCAATCAGCCGTGGACGGCCGCCTGGATAGTCGGGACACTCCGTCTTACTGCCGTCCAGCAGGGCCTGGGCATCCCTGAGCGAAATTTCATCGCCGTTTGAACGCAGCAGCGAGGCGTTACGCACGGCGACGGTGAGGTCAGATTTATCGCTCAGTCCTGCCAGGGCGTTAATGCGGTAGAACGGATCGGTTTCGCCATACTCTTCCAGCAGCGGATAGAGCGGCTCCCAGTAACGGGCGATCGCCTCCTGCACCAGCAGTAATCCGTCCGCATAGCCCGCCAGCCCGCGACGGCGGGTCCAGGCATGGGTTAACGCCAGCAGGACGCGAAGATCTTTGGTGCGGGTCAGCAAGCTGGTGGCGTATTTTTCGACCGTGTTCCAGTCAGCAGGCTCCGCCGGGATAATGGTGTCGCCAAACTGCTGTTCCGCTTTCCCAAGGCTTGCCTGGTTCATCGCCTGAAAGTCGGCGTCATATTCCAGGTTTTCGCCGCAGGGCTTGTCGGGGCTTATCGGCGCGAGAAATTCTTCGATATTCATGTGATCCCTGCTTATTCAAACATAGGCGGATAGAGACCGTGACGGCCCGGACGGGCCCCCCCTGCCGGATCGAACAGCAGGGTGAAAAGCTGCCCGGTGAAGTTACCGCTGTGAACGTGGGTGTACAGCGGGTAACCGTCGCAGCGGTTGGTCCACCAGTAGCTGGTCTGACGCAGCGGATCAAAACACTCTGCCGCCTGCGGCCAGCCCAGCGTGCTCTGACCGTCCTCGTCATAGCCAATCACATCCAGGATGTCGGAGCGCTTTTGCGGCTCGACCGGCTGCGGCGCCGGAATGGTCATCAACATCTCATCCAGCTGCGAGGCGGAAAAACTGTTGCGCACCGCGTGCAGCCCCAGGCGCCCAATCTGCTGATACCAGCTTTCGGCCTGGCTGAGCAGGCTGGTCGACCATTCGGACGGCGCGAAGCTCAGCTGAAGGCAAACCGGATATTGTCGGCCAACGCTGTCGCGGCCGGGCAGCAGACAGCCCATCTGGATCATCTGGCTGCCCAGCATGGGCGGTACCACAAAATTCCAGACTGGCGCTTTCTGAAACGGGCGCTCGCCGCTGCGCTGCTCTTCCTGCTGCCAGGCCAGCAGACCGACCTGGAACCAGTGCGACCACTGGCGCTGTAAGGTGTCAGGAAAGCGACGCTGCAAAAAATCTCCGGCGCTGGGTAACTTGCCATACCAGCTGTAGCGGTTCATCGCAGGGGTATTCGTCATACGGCTGTCCTTGCGGTTATGGGCATGAGAAACGGGGAAGCTGGAACGGGTTACGAATGCTGTTCGGCGCAAATTCCAGCGTGACCTGATGTCCGTCGACGTTGAAGGTGGCCTGACGGCTCAGGCTACCCGTGCCGGGGCTGGTGCTCGCTTTATCGAAAAAGCGGTTCAGCGCCCAGGCGCCGTTGGTGACCAGCGTCGCCGTACTGCCGTTCGCCAGCCCCAGCTGCATACGGACCTGGTTGGTGCCGCCCGGCCCCGGCCAGTTCATGATCTGCACGGCCTGCGGGCCGTGGCTGTAGCGCAGCAGCTGACCGTCAACGTCCAGGGTCAGGTTCAGAATGGTGTTATCCATTCGCACGGTACGAACCGTCACCTTGAAAGACGGCGTGGTTGCGCCGTTAGCAAAGAAGGCGTCGCGAATCGACTGGGCCTGCTGGAACGGTCTCAGCAGCCCTTCACTTCCCGGCAGCGTTTTCCCGTCAATGCCCGGCATAAAGCGCCAGTTGGCCTGCGTGGTATCCACCTTGTTGGTCAGGTTATCGCGAAAGAAGGTATCCATCAGCCCGGTTCCCGGCGCAAACATGCGCGCGAGATCGTCCGGCGTCACCTCGGTGCTGGCGCTGCGCACCAGCGGGTAGCGACCGGCAATTGCCTGGCGGCAAAATCCGCCCACTTCAACGTTAATGCGCTTACGTACGTTTTCCAGGTCACGGCGCTGGGTGTCGCTGCTGGCGCCTACCGCCATGTTGCTGAACATGGTTTGCAGCCCGCCCGGCAGACGACCGGCGCTGGCCTGCAGACGGCTGATCGCCTCCCCGCCCGGCGCAGGCATGCCGCTGTTGGCCGCATCCTGAACGGCGGTCAGGTAGCGATAGAGTTCATCCACCTGCTTGAGAAAATCATCAAACACGATGGTCTTTCCGCCCTTCTCCAGCGGCTGCGCCAGCTCAATCATAGGCGCATAGTGGTCGGTCACCAGCTGTTCCGGTGCCTGCGTAACCACCGCGGCCTGCGTCGGCGCAGCATCGTTGTTGCTGAACAGGGCTTCCAGCGTACGGGTGGCGCGGTTGCTTTGATCCTGCGCTTTACCCGCATCTTCTGGCGCTGGCGCATTGCGTGACAGCGTCAGGACCTGGCTCAGGTTCTGCACCAGACGGCGCAGCGGCGAGTTGGCGCCGGAGAGCAGGCGCGCGGTGTTGATGCGCTGGGAAAGGTCGGCGCTGTTATTGAGCTGGATGTCGGCGAGGAAGCGATCCCAGTTGGCGATAAAGTCGCGCATATAGAGCTGGCGCACGGCGTTATCGATCTGCTGCTTATCTTCCTGCGCGGTGGCGGCCCCCAGCACCCAGGCGTCGTCCTCGTGCAGCGCCGTAGTGACGCTGTCAATCTGGCCGTTAAAGCTTTTCCAGTAGCCGTCCGGCGTATAGAGACCCGGTACGCCCTCGCTCACCGGCTTGCCGCTTTTGCGCGAAAACACCAGCTCGCTCTGCGGTCCGCCGAGGTCGGAAAGGGAGACCGGCTTCAGGTTGTCATCATGTTCCAGCAGGCGCTTGAGGCGGCCATAGACGCGCGTGGAAAGCGGCTGCTGGTTGATCATCGCTCTTTCGCGTGCGACCAGGGATTCGTCCTGCGCGTACGGCGAGGCCTGAATTTTCGGCTCCAGCAGCTGCGTCAGGTGCCATTCAAGCTGCTGCAGCTGCGCCTTCGTGACGTTCTGCGGCAGGTTACGCTGCAGGTTGAGCATCACCCATGAATGCAGGAATTTGCCGTCATAGTGTTTCGGCTGATACAGCATCTGATAGGCTTTCAGCGCTTCATAGCTGTATTCCACATCGCTGCCGTTGTCGTTGCGCAGCCAGGTGGTGATGTGCATGGCGACGGCAGGAAGTAGCATCTGATCCAGCGCTTTCTGGTACAGGGACTGGGAGGCGTCGCTGACGTCATCCCCGCGATAAAGACCCATGCGGCGGGAGATTGGCGGATCGTTCACATCAAAGGCATCGCTTTTCGGCAGATCCACCAGGCTATTCAGCAGCGGCAGCAGTTCGAACAGGTCACGCTGAGTCTGGTTCTGTAGGGCTTTGCTCTGCTGATCGAGCAGCGGAACCTTTGCATCCACCTCTTCCAGATAGGCCTTGTTTTTGGCATAGCTGGTGAGCCACAGCCCGCCCAGGATCGCGAGCAGAGCCAGCAGCGCCGCATAGCCTGACCAGATCACCGCCCGGTTGCGCAGCTCCCACCAACGGTTTTCCCCGGCGATCCCGGCTTCCTGGAAGATGACGTTTTGCAGCAAGTTCTTGATGAAGAAACTCTGGCCTTTTGCACCCGGGATTGGCGCTTCTTTGCTGACCGAATCCCAGTTATCGCTCTCTGCCCCTTCCGGCAGCGACAGCGCGCGGTTCAGTTCGCCCATCACGCGGTCGAACGGCATGCCTTCCTGCGTCCCGCTGGCGAAGTAGATCCCGCGCGGGGAGAATTCGGTTTCGAAGTTGGAGCGGGCGAAGACCGTGCTCAGGTAATCCGCCAGCAGCGGACGCAGCGCGGCGAACTCCTGCGGGAAGAGATACGCTTCTGCGCGGGTTTTCGCGTCATGCTCTTTGAGCATGGTTTCCGGCAGCCCGGCGTCGAGGCGCTGCTGCAGCAGCGAAAACTCCTGCTGGAAGTTGCCCATCAGGTCGTAATCGGCGTGTTTAGTTTGTTCCCACGGCAGCGTGAAGCCCCAGATCTGATCGCGCTGCGCTTTGTCGTAGTCGGCAAACCAGGCGCGGAAGCCTTTAAGCAGGTCGGCCTTGGTCACCATCACGTAGACCGGGAAGCGGATACCCAGCTGTTCATGCAGCTCGGACAGACGCTGACGCAGGTTTACCGCCTGCTGGCGGGACGCCTCGGCTGACTGGGTGAGCAGGTCAGAAATGCTGATGGTAACGATCACGCCGTTGATCGGCTGGCGGCGGCGATACTTACGCAGTAACCCCATAAACTGCAGCCATTCCCCGGCGTCCTGCACCTGCTCGCTCTCCTGGGTGGTATAGCGACCCGCGGTGTCCAGCAGCACGGCCTCGTTGGTGAACCACCAGTCGCAGTTACGCGTGCCGCCAATACCCCGCAGGGCGGTCTTACCGAAACGGTCGGCCAGCGGGAACTGCAGCCCGGAGTTGACCAGCGCAGTGGTTTTACCGGATCCCGGCGCGCCGATAATGACGTACCACGGCAGCTGGTAGAGGTACTGCGTGCTGAAGCGCTGCGTCCACTGGGCGCCCTGTCCCGCCTTGCTGAAGTGCGCTTTTTTCAGCATCTGCGCGGCTTCATCAAAACGGCTGGCGAGGATCTGCTCCTCACTGTTCAGTCGCTTCTGCGGATCCGCCGCTTCCGGGCTGGCGGTATTCTCTTTGAGCTTATCCATCAGCTTGCGGTTCAGCCAGGCGTTGTACAGGCGCGGCAGAATATGGCCCTGCGCCCAGAGCAGATAGACCACGGCGATACTGATGATGCGGTTCTGTTCAGATTCAAGCGGTCGGGTGTCCACGATGGACAGCAGCGGTCCAATCATCCAGATCACCGCCGCCAGCGCCGTGACGCCGAGGAAGCTCCACAGAATGCGGTTAGTCAGTATGGAAAGAAGAGTCGTCAGCATTCCTTAGTTTCCTTGCGGCAATCCGTTCAGCTCGGCCTGGGTATTTTCAGGCGACACCAGCAGAGTAATTTCCACACGGCGGTTACGGGCGCGGTTTTCAGGCGTCGTGTTCGGCGCCACCGGGTTAATCTCGCCCCGCCCTTCCGCTTTCACGCGGCCAGGCTGAGAGAGGCTTCCCTGCAGCATTTTCTGTACCGAGCGGGCGCGTTCCAGCGAGAGTTCATAGTTAGAGGCAAAGCGCGCGCTGCGGATCGGCACGTTGTCGCTGTAGCCCACCACCAGAATTTTGCCGCTCACGTTATTCATCGCCTGCGCGATGCGGTGGATGACCGGTTCATAGCGGTCACGCACGACGGTCGAGGCAGAGGCAAACAGCCCGTCGCCTTTCAGGATAACCACGCTGCGATCCGCTTCGTCTTTCACCGCGACGAGGCCAGCCTCGATTTCCGGTTTCAGGAAGCCGCGCAGGTTCAGCACCGCCGGAAGCTGACGCGCCGGCTGCTGAATAGTGGTTTCCGGCAGCTGGGACTGGTAAATCTTCGCCAGCACCGGGTTGGTGCTGTCGCCAAGACGCCAGTTAAGCACGATATAAAACAGGCAGGCGATAAACCCGGCCAGCGCCACGCAGGCCCACAGGGGGACCATGGGCCGCCAGAGCTTGCGCAGCACCGGACGGTCTTCCGGATGAGGAGAAAGCGGCGGCGGATAGCTGCCGCGCACGCCGCGGATCATCTGCCACAGCCGCTGCTTGATGGTCTCAAGCTGGGTGCGGCCATTGTCCAGCACCCGATAGCGCCCTTCGAAACCGAGCAGCAGACAGTAGTTGATCATCTCCAGCAGCAGAATGTGCTCGCGCGGGTTTTGCGACAGGCGCGCCAGCAGCTGGAAAAACTTCTCGCCGCCCCAGGTTTCGTTATGGAACGTCACCAGCAGGCCATTGCTTGACCAGACCCCGCTGCTGCCCCAGGGGGTGAGCGCGGCAGCCTCATCGAGCGCCGTACACAGGCAGTAGCGTGCCCCGACGATCACTTCGTAGGGCAGCCCCGCCTGCTGGCAACGGACTTCGAAACGGCGAATTTCATCGATCAGGCGCTGGCGTAGCGCCACCTGATCGTCATGCGATACCGAATGACGGATCTGCGGAATCGCATTGAGCAGCGGATTGGCGGCCGCCACCAGCTGATTATTGCTACTGGCCCCGGTGAACGCGGCATCGCTGCCGGTATCCTGTCGTTCCTGCATATTAAGCGCTCGCTTTATTATTCTGTCGGGCTACGGATGGCCCAAAACTCCATATCCAGCCCCGGGAACTCCCCTGCAAGGTGCAGGGCGAATGCGCCGGACTTATCCATCTCGTGCCACAGCTCGCTGCCCTTCTCGAGCTCGAAGTAGCTGTAGCCGGCATGCCACGGGATCTGCGGCGGTGCGACCGGCATGGCGCGCAGCATAATGCCCGGCAACTGAAGCTGAACCAGATCGCGGATTTTCGACACCGGTGCGACCTTCATCTGCGCCGGGAAATGGGTTTGCAGGTGTTCGCCCGGCACATTGGCTTTGACCGCCAGCACGAAGCCGAACTCACGCACCATGCTGGTTTCAGGCACCGTGGCGATGTTGAGGCCGTGAGAGCGTTCGTTAAGCGGCAGCTGGATCGCATGGTCTTCCATCACCAGCGACAGCCCCTGACGCAGCATCAGCATCAGCTTGCTGAAGCAGTTTGCCAGATCGTCATGATCGTAAATCGGCAGTACGCTTTCAGCGGTCCGCTGCGATGTCCAGGTGGCAAGTTCGGTCGCGAACGGCAACCAGCTGCGCCAGAGCGTTTCCGGGTGCAGCAGCGGAAGGGTTTTTAAATGAGACACCTCGCCAAGGTGACGGTTAACCAGCGACAGCAGCGTGAACTCGATCAGTTCAGAGGTGTTAAAGCGGCCGGGCTGGCGCAAACGGCCGCCAATTTGCTGGCTGCGCTGCACCAGCAAGCCGTGCAGATCGTTGATCATGCTGTAGATCTGCGGGCTGTTATTGGCATTCAGCATCGGCGGGATGTAGCTGTTGTCGAGCCGCACGTGGTTGTCGTTACGCTTCTCGGTCACAAACGCCACGCCGATGGCGGTCCACTCTGCCGTGAGGTCTTTTTCGAGCATCAGGGTCAGACGCAGGCGGCCAAACTGAACGGTGGCATCCCCCACCGACATGGCGTTATCGTCTTCCACCTCTTGCTCAAACGCAATAAAGCGCGCCAGCGAGGCTGGCTCTTCGCTGAAAATCACCTCTTCTCTCTCACCACGACGAACCGGCAGTGCGAGCACCACTTTTTCGTTGGTGAGATTGTCAGGAATTTTCAACGGTACAGGACCGTTGCGCCCATTACGGACCTGGAAAAAGGTGCCGTCCGGCAGCAGCCCACTGCAGTAGCTCAGAGCTATGCATCCCTGACGAAGCATCGCTTCATCCAGTTCAACGTCGAGAAAGCCCCAGAGATACGATCGCTGCAGCGCGCCCCATTCACGAACATGGTTGAGCAGATAGCTTTCAGTCCGCTGAAAATGGTGTGGACGCAGGAACATGCCTTCGGTCCAGACGACCTTTTCTGCTTTCGTCATGATGATGTGTTTCCTGTTTTGAAGCGCGTTACTGGCTGATGACCCGAATGCCGTTCACGTCGAGAAAAACGTTGGCCTGAAGTTCATCTGCGGACCATTTCCAGAACTGGTAGATATGATTTTCGCCAGGCACGGGCAGAGGGAGTGAAACGCGCCATTTTTTGCCATCCAGCACCTGATACTCCGCCATCACGCCGATATAGCGAGCCTCCGGCGAGCTTTGCCCGCTGAGGGTTTTCGACAGCTGTCCCGGCATCAGGAAGAACACATCGCTGTTCAGCAGATTCGCGCCAAGCGTAGCTGACGCGTTGTTCTGCAGGGAGTAGAAGTCGCTGGACATGAAATCCGCATCGGATTTCAGCAACAGTACCCGGACCTTAAGCGGCGCAGATTCATTGATTTGTGGATGAGCCTGAAACTGCAGATTGTAGCGGGAGGGGTCGCTGTGTGAAGACGACGTACAACCACTGACCAGCGCGAAAATCATCGCGTAAAAGGGTAACCACAGCTTATGAAAATTTTTATTATTCATAAAAATGCGCTCATGAAAGCCGTTTAGTTCAGGATCCAGGTACCGTTAGCGCTGTCTTTGCAGGCTTTGCTGTTACCGTCGACATCAACACAGGTCGCTTTTTTACGCGCCTTTGGACGAATAGCCTGTTTACGCACGGTGGCTTCGTACTGGTCGGCCTTGATAACAGCGCGCATCGGAACGTAACCAATCAGCTGTTCGTTACCTTCATCGGCAAGCGCCATCCAGTAGTGTTCAACCTGCCCCAGCACCACGTACGTTTTTCCGGTCTCGAGAGTGCGGATAACTTTACCGCCAAAGTCAGGACGGCTCATCAGGGAGGCCGGATACATGGCACGATACGGCTCGTTAACCGGGTTGAACTCCGTCGGCGCCGTCACGGCGTGACGGTGGGTTAAGGTGACGCCGTTGACCTGGCTGGTCTCGATCGTATCGTCGTTGATCACAGGTTTCTGCGGTGCTTTACAGCCCGCCACCGCCATTACAAACAGAAGTGAAAACAGTACGCGCATTTTCATATGCTTTTCCGTAGCGATATTTCGATGATGGAGATAAGGGGATGAAGTTTGACTTAAGTGCTATTGTTAAAATAGCCAGGATATTTTCGGGGCGTTACTACTTTAAGGGCATAGCTACCGCACGAGCCTTTCAGAATAAGGCCCAGTGTCTTCCTGACATATTTTGACAAACGGTAAACAAGTTTACATGAGCTTCGTATCAATTCAATATTTACCGCCGCGTAACTGTTGGTAAATGAAGCAGTCGGAAAATTATAGGATTAATCCTATGATAAAAAACGTTATGGCCCACCCTTTCTTATTTC
The DNA here is from genome assembly GCF_020567405.1 of Enterobacter sp. TCD1-1. Classification (NCBI taxonomy): domain Bacteria; kingdom Pseudomonadati; phylum Pseudomonadota; class Gammaproteobacteria; order Enterobacterales; family Enterobacteriaceae; genus Enterobacter; species Enterobacter sp. TCD1-1. The sequence goes on from NZ_JAJCXF010000001.1 coordinate 1,904,979, forward strand.
TTCACCACAAAACGACATAAGTTTATGTTTTATATATTAAAAAACATAAAGGAGAACCACTTTCATTAACGCAATCACGCTATTATCGCCACTACCATAATTAGTAGAATTCGCGTTTTTTTGATGTCAAAGGAATATATCTCTGATGAATTATTTGTTGCACTAACAGGGTATCTTTAATATTGAAGACGCTTCATCGCCTGGGTGAGAATATTTCACTTATGCAGCAAGATGTTAATTTCATGCCGCAAAAAAAGCGTATATTTTCGGCCGTAATAATTCCACTGTCAGGTATACCTTATATCTATTATTCATTAAGCGTGAGTAAACCTTCCTGCCATTCTCTCAATTGAAAAATGCCTCCAGCAGCCCACCAGCCGCGAATCGCGGCGATATCTCCAGCGCATCAGCTTCATTCGAAGTTTTACTGGCGCTACATACTTTCCTGCTCACCGCCATCTATCTCGCCTACCGGACGATAGATAAGATTTATTATTAAAATGATAAAAATTCGTTATAATTTCTTTAAATATTTAAACACCAGACCAGATAAATTACTGTAATAAAAAGAGTTTGCGTTAAGGCGCTTTTCCGTTCCGTATGTGCGTTGCCATTCGGTCGTCATTGCTTTCACCTATTGCTCTCGTCAGTGATTTTTTGAGCTCAGGCGTTGTGTGATCGAACAAATCAGGAGTGGGTATGAACAAGAAAAGACGCTCGGTGCCAGGCATCAGACACTATGACGGCCCTGCTGGCGGCTGGGGCGCATTGAAAGCAACGGCCATTGCGGTACGCACCCAAATGGATACCCTTGACGCCCCCGCGACGCTGCTGCGCACCAACCAACCTGACGGCTTCGACTGCCCGGGCTGCGCGTGGCCTGATAAAGAACACAAATCGACGTTCCAGTTCTGCGAGAACGGCGCCAAAGCGGTGACCTGGGAAGCGACCAGCAAACGCGTCACCCCCGCGTTTCTGGCCGAAAACAGCGTCTCCTCGCTGCTGGCAAAATCGGACTTTGAGCTGGAAGGCTACGGTCGACTCACGCACCCCCTGCGCTATGATCGGGCGAGTGACACCTTCCGCCCCGTCGACTGGGACGCGGCGTTTCAACGCATCGGCGAAGTATTGCGCGGGCTCGAGCCGGACCAGGTCGAGTTCTATACCTCCGGACGCGCCTCTAACGAAGCAGCTTATCTGTTCCAGCTGTTTGCTCGCGAATACGGCACCAACAACTTCCCCGACTGCTCGAATATGTGTCACGAGGCCACCAGCGTCGGTTTGCCCCGTTCGATCGGGATTGGGAAAGGGACCGTCTCGCTGGATGACTTTGATAAGACTGAACTGGTGATCTCCATCGGCCATAACCCCGGCACTAACCATCCGCGCATGATGGGGACCCTCCACGAGCTGGCCCGCCGCAACGTGCCGATTATCGTCTTTAACCCGCTGCGCGAGCGCGCCCTGGAACGTTTTGCGGATCCGCAGAGCGTGATTGAAATGGCGACCTACAGCTCCACGGATATCGCCTCGACCTATTTCCAGGTGAAGGCCGGAGGCGATGCCGCCGCGCTGAAAGGGATTGCCAAACACCTGCTGGAAATGGAGGCCGAACGCGGGGACGTGCTCGATCGCGCGTTTATTGCCGAACACACCCAGGGCTTTGAGGACTTTGCCGACGATATCGCGCAAACCCGCTGGGACGACATTGAGCGCGAGTCGGGTCTGAGCCAGGCGGCACTCAAACAGGTGGCTGAGGCCTATGCGAAATCGAATGCCACCATCATTACCTACGGGATGGGCATTACCCAGCACAATAAAGGGACGGCCAACGTCCGCCTGATCGCTGACGTGCTGCTGATGCGCGGGAATATCGGCAAGCCCGGCGCGGGAATATGCCCGCTGCGCGGTCACTCAAACGTGCAGGGGAACCGTACCGTCGGGATTAGCGAGAAACCCACGCCAGCCTTCCTTAACAGTCTGAAGGATGTATTCGGCTTTGAGCCACCGTCTCACCACGGCCATGACGCGGTGCAGGCCACGCAGGCGATGATCGACGGCCGCGCAAAAGCGCTCATTTGCCTCGGCGGTAATTTTGCGGTGGCGATGCCCGATCATGAACGCGGCTTTCCGGCCATGGGCTCCCTCGATTTGAGCGTTCACGTCGGCACCAAGCTGAACCGTACCCATCTGCTGGTGGGCAAAGAGACCTTTATTTTCCCGTGTCTTGGCCGTACCGAGCTGGATATTCAGGCCACCGGCCGCCAGTCCATTACCGTCGAAGACTCGATGTCGATGGTCCATGCCTCATCCGGCAAGTTAAAACCCGCCTCGCCGTTGCTTCGGTCAGAACCCGCTATCGTCGCGGGCATGGCGAAAGCCACCCTGCCGGATACCCGCGTAGACTGGCTGACGCTGGTTGAGGATTACGACCGGATCCGCGATCTGATCGAGCAGACCATTCCGGGCTTTGAGAACTACAACGCGCGGATCCGCGTTCCCGGCGGCTTCCGTATGCCGCTGCCGCCAACGCAACGTCTCTGGCCAACGGCGACGGGAAAAGCGATGTTCTCGGTCTTCGACGGCGTACATGAGAACGCCAGCGGTGAAGGAGAGCACGTTCTGCGCCTGATCACGCTGCGCAGCCACGACCAGTACAACACCACCATTTACGCGCTGGATGACCGCTACCGTGGCGTGTTTGGCCGTCGCGACGTGCTGTTTATGAACGAAGACGATATGGCGCAGTCAGGGCTGGAACACGGCGACCGCGTGGATATCGAAACCGCCCTGCCCGGCAACGGACAGCGTCTGGAAGATATTACCGTGGTGGCGTACAACATCGCGCCGGGGACCGTCGGGGCCTATTATCCGGAGGCCAACGTGCTGGTACCGCTTGATTATCTGGATAAGGACAGCGGTACGCCGTCGTATAAATCCGTTCCGGTTCGCATCACCCTGCGCTCAAAAGAGATCCGCATGCTGTAAGGCTGTTCGCGCAGAGAAAAAGATGGATATTAAACAGTTAAAATATTTAATCGCGCTCGACGAGACCCGCCATTTTGGCAAGGCGGCCTCGCAGTGCAACATCACCCAGCCGACCCTCTCCATGCGCATCCGCAGCCTGGAAGAGGAACTGGGGCTGGTGCTGATTGTGCGCGGGCAGCGCTTTGAAGGGTTTACGCCGGAGGGTGAACGCATCCTCGCATGGGCCCGCGCGCTGCTGGCCGCGCACGACGGGCTACAGGCGGAAGCCGCGCTGTGCAAAGGCCAGGTGGTGGGGGAACTCCGTCTGGGGATGGTGCCGCTGGCGAGTGTGGATCCGATGATCTTTATTCGCCTGCTGACGCAAAAATACCCGGAGCTGACCTATAGCCTCTATTCCATGTCCTCCGCGCAGATTGCCGACGGCGTCAGCCGCAATCAGCTTGAGCTGGGGATTTGCTATCTCAACAGCATCGACACCAGCCAGTTCGATATTATCCAGCTTCCCAAAACGAAGATGGGCCTGCTGCACGACGTCCGCCATTTCCAGCTCGGCCAGGAGAAATTGACCTGGCGCGACCTGACGGATTTTCCGCTGGGGTTCCTGACCAAAGGGATGCATTACCGGGCGCATATGGAGGCCAGCTTTCAGTCTGCTGGCATTGAACCGAGGTCCGTTTTCGAGAGCGACTCCACGTTCCAGATCATTCAGGCGGTGCAAAGCGGCGTATGCTGCGCCGTGATGCCGCTGAACAACGGACTGGAAGATCTGAACAGCCATTTCAGGATTGTCCCCATCGCCGATGCGAACATTGAGGCCCCTGTCGGCCTGATTATGCGCAGGCAAAAACCGGTCTCCTCGCTGGCGCTGCGCTGCTTTACCGACGCGCAGGAGATATTTCATTCGGAAAGTAATGATGATAAAAATGTCGATTATATTTAATTTCGCCCCCAAAAATCGTTGCGAGATTATTAAAATAAAATTATACATCCCCACTTAATACAAACGAAATGAAGATATTCTTCTCGATACAGCCAATGAAACGCTTTTTCACCTCGAAAAATAAACTAGTGCGATAACTATTTTCTTTCTAGCTTAGAGATTTTAATTGACATCATTCATTACCTGCCCACTTTAATAAACGCCCCATTTAAACATGCCTAAAAATAACTTATAACATCAAATCCACCAGATCAACTTGTCAAAACAGGGTATTACTTGCAATGATTATATCATATATCGTTGAATTGTTTTTTCTTCTGTAAAAATCACAAAGCTTACTCAGTTAACTAGCATCAAATTTATTTAATACACTAGCATATTGATTACCAATAGGTAAAGAAAGCCTCATTTAAACCTCCCTGTTTAAAAGCTAACTTTTTCAAAGATTGTTTTTTTTACATACTTCTTCTCCAAGCTTTCCAAAAAATTGTTTTTGAGCAGAATGAAAAGGTCTAAGTGAACCATTTACAGGAGACAATTCAAGATCAGCAATATCGCTCAAAACATCAAAATCATTCTCTTCTATTAGCTTTGTCAAAACACCTAGCCATACTTTACGCCAATTAACAAGCACAGGGGCATTTAGGTTTAAAAGATATATTGTAAATCGAGCCTTTGCTTTTTCTCGGCGACTAGGTAAACTATCTTTGGGTACAATACGACCTGAAGCTTCATAATGAAAATAATCTTGAGCATTTACAAACAACGGTGATATAAAAGCCTGAACGCTATAACGATTAATTTTGAAATGACCACCAAAAACATCTTTCTTATCTAATGTTCTTAGACACCCACTATTTATTGCTGATAAAGCAAGGTTAGTATGCTCGAAAGTTTTGAGCGGAACTTTAGATTTTGGTTCTATATGTTCAATATGATAACCATAATCAACATTAATACCAGAACCATTAGAATCAATAATGTCAAATTGATCAAGTAGACATATTTCACTATAACAACACAATCCATATTGTTCTTTTAGGCATATTTTAGCTGTTGCGTTCTTGTGAGCAAAGCGACTCCATGCGCTTCTGGCTTCAATGCCAGTTCTAGGTTTATTTTTATTTCTCTGTAAAAGAAAATAATCTCCATTAGTTTTTATTATATGTCTCATTCGAGTTTCTCTCTTCTTCTTCTAACGATAGAAAGGCTAATTAACTCCTCATGGTCACTACCTAATGCTAAAGTCAGATCATGAAGAAGGTTTGTAGCTTCCTCAGATCTAAAGTCACCTTGTTCAATAATTTTTCTATATCTTTCAAGCTTTTTTCTTTCTGGAAAATTTGGTATAGGCTCAACATGCATGACCGTGCTTAAAACTTCAGATGAAGAACGAGCATAACTTTCAGCCATAGGTATCGCTATAATTTCCTCACCGTGAATATTTTCGCTTAATTTCCTTATATTTTTTTTAGAAACAGTTGAAAGTACTTGTGGACTATGCGTTGTAACAATAAACTGTACATTAGGAAAAGTTTCCGTAAGACTACGAATTATATTTTGTTGCCATTCAGGGTGAAGATGTAATTCAATCTCATCAATTAATACAATACCTTGACCATTTAAAGGATTGGTTAATGTTGGGTTAAGTGATATAAGCCTCCTGGCAAGATCAGCTATCAACGCAAGATAAACAAGCTGCCCTTTAGAAGCTTGAAATATATTTATAGTTTCGTTGTCATTAATAATTTTAACTTCAAGGCGGCCAGACGATCTATCAATAAAAATATCCGACACACTTGGCACGGATTTAATAATTGCATCTTTAAAAACTCTTACAACTTTGTTTGAGTAACTTTGTGTAGAACCGGAAATGTTCTCATCAAGATATTTTAATCTTGTTATTCTTTTTGTTAACTCTTCTGAAAGAGCATTCGGAAGATTAGCAATAGAACTTAACGCCTTTATTTCCGTCTCAATTACACGCCTTTCATTCACTAAATGATCATTGTTGATAAGATTATCGTTATAAATAAACCATTTGAGCGACTCTTCAATGTTTGACGCCCCATCAATCGCAGATTTATCTAAAGAGTCAAAACGAGATTCTATACTGACAGCATCAAATTTTTCAATATCAAAAGTTTGGTTTGACTTTACAAATGACCTTTCAACAGGATAGTAAGCAAATAAAGGTATATTAATAGGGCTATTAACCGCTTGCATAAGCCTAAAATTAATTATCCGAAATAAAGCTGATAACTGAGTATAGCTTTCTAAATCACTTACTTTCGAATTTTCTATCCCTTTGGCAGCCCTAGCTAGTGAACCGGAATATTTTGTGTGTCGGCCAAGAGATATGGAAGTTATTGCTTCTGCATTATCGTTACAGCCAACTTTAACATCAAAATCATCTAAAGCTCTACCATTACGATTTTTCGAAATTATTCTAGCATTAATATATGAGAAAGTACGACCAATCGCATCCAGTAATGTCGTTTTACCGGCCCCATTATCACCAATGAAAACAGTGACTTTGTTATCGAAATTAATATCAACCTTGCTGAACTTTCTGAAATTTACCAATCGAAGCGAATCAAGTTTAATTTTATTTTTTGGAACTTCAATATTAGAGATTAAATCGAAACCTAAGGCATCTACACATTTTTTAAAATATTCATCTGATAGCTTCAAGTCGATAGGAATGTCAATGCCAGCTTCGTACCCTCCCATTAACTCAAACATTGAAGAAATATTTCCCTTAAGAGCATTACGCTTTAGTGCTCTTATCTTATTCTCTTGATTTTTTTTGATATTTGTATCCTTCATCCTCTCTCCTCATTTAATTTTTCTAATAACTCGCGAGTGTATTTTTTGCTTAGCGTGGTCGCAAAGTTTGGTTCGATGTAAAATGCAAAAGCCAGCAAGCCTCGCAGATGATTAATATCATTATAATTTAAATGATTTAATTTATATTTATGAAGTAAATGTTTAATATATCTTTTACGTTCTCTTCCAATCGAAGCATTTCCTTCGTTAGTAATAGTAATACCAGTAACATGCCTGTTGTGTGCTTTTGATGAAAATACAGTTTTATTATTATTTAAAGTGAGAGCACCATCAAAAATATCATTTAGATACTTTGAAACAATGTTTGGCAAGTTAAATAAAACATTATTCTTTTTCGTTGAAAAAGTTAAATCATCAGCATAGCGTGTGAATACAATATCTTCTTTGAGGCAATAAGCTTCTAATTTTTCGTCAAAAAAATACAAACAAAAATTAGAAATTACCGGAGAACTTGGGGCGCCAACACTAAGAGTTAATTTGGAATTGTTATTCCAAAAAACAATATTTTCTATCAATCGTTGTTCCAGAGCATCAGGAACCTGTTGGAATTTCTGCCAGGTATTCCAGAAAATCTTTGGCGTAAGTGAATTAAAAAAGTCTGAAAGGTCCAACTTAAGGAGATATGGGTTTTCTAAATGTTTCTCAGCGTTATCTTTAATGCTTATTCCATTACGATAAGCCATGCATTTTGAATGCACCGGGAAATCATACAGATGTAAAAAACTTTTCTGTAATTTTTTAACCGCCTTAGTAGGCTGAGCAATCACTCTACGACCATGCGTACGTTTCGGTATTGTATAAACTCGATATTTATATGGAGCATTGAGAATCAAGCGGAGTGTATCCTGCTCCGAGATGCTCAAAATATGTGCTAGTTGTGCTACCAATTCCATTAATTATCCTCAAAGTCTCTAGTGAGGCCGATCTTATAAGAGTTCGACCTCACTAGGGCACTAAGAATCTTTACTAAGGTTTGCGATGTGTTCGCATCCCAAACGAGGCAACGAGTTTGGGATGCGAACACATCGCACGTGTAACTCGTTCAATAAATTAGAGTCTGGCTAAACACCCGACATTGTAACTCGTTTACGCTAAAGACTAGATCATTGTATGCCATCATCTTGAGCAAAACAATGTAACTTTGAAGTTAGTAATGAAGTGTTTAGCCAAACATCGCAAAATGAAATTAAATAATGCCTCTTTTTAGTAGTGTTTTGCCTTGGCGTTCACACCTTGATTAATCTTTTGATTTATAAGGTTTTTTTAAATCCTATCAAGTTAATTGAATATTGTCATATACACTTTCCTTTCAGCTTCGCTGAAATTATCAATCAGTACCGCGTCGCAAACGGCCCGGTGTTCCGGCAAACTCACCAGCGCGTGGAGCGCATCGCGAAGGGCGTTCAGGGTGTCAGGCGAAGTGTGGGGCGAGGTAATGAGCGGCAGCCCTGGCGTCAGCGGGGTACGGTCAATGACCGCCAGCCCCTTCAGACCTTCCGGTTCGTGACGCTGCAGCAGTGCCCAGGTGACACAGTCGATGGCCGCGATATCCCCTGCTCCGCGTTTGACATCCTTCAGCGACTGGCGATGGCTGCCGCTAAAGGACGTTTGCGCGAAAAACGGACCGTCCGCCGCCAGAGGCGCTACTTTTTTTCGCAGCGCATTGTAGCCGGACTGCGAGTCCGCAGAGTTACAGACCGCTCGTCGGCCGCGAAAATCCGCCAGCGTGAGATGCCGATCCGCCTCGCGCACCACCAGAAAGCTGCGGTACTGGATCCCTTCGCAGCCCGGGGCCGCGTAGTGAAAACAGCCGACAACCTGCACGTCCGGAAGCTGCGTGACCAGCGGGTAACCGCAGGTCTGGCTGAGGATAAGCCCGGGCTGTTGCCAGTGCGTGAGCAGATCGGACTCCGGCCCGTCGGGGACATCATCGACGGGCACACCGCGTGCGGCCAGCAGCCCCTTTACCGCCAGCCAGAGCGCGCGCGTGTCGGCGCGATCCACCGCATACATGGGAAACGCCAGCAGGTTACTCATACCCTTCTCCCTGTTGCTTTCCGGGGTGAACGGTGACGTCGACGGGACTGAACCAGAACCGGCGCAGCCATTCACCGTAGCCCCTGACCAGAAAACCGCGGTTTCGCTCCCGGTACGCCTCCCGGTTTTGCTGGTAGATCGCCTTCAGTCCGTACCACGGCACGCCCGGTAGATCATGATGTACTGAATGATAGTTGAGATTTAAAAACAGTATCCGCCAGAACAGCCCGGCCTCGTTAATGACGGAGCGCGCCAGCGGATCGTCCGCCGCACGATGTTCGAAAAACGATCGTACCTTGGTCAGCGCCAGCGCCGGATAACTGACCGCCAGCACAAACCAGACAGGTGAAAAACCAACGTCCGTCATCCAGGCGAAGAGTGCCGCCAGCAGCGTGATGTGAACCAGCCACATCGTCATCGCCCGCAGGTGAAGATGACGAAACGCCGCCACGGCGCTGCCCAGCGTCTGGACGATATCCAGCAGCGGCGCCAGCAGAAGCCGCCCGGCAAAGGTATTTCGGGCCCGGATCAGGCGCTTCTGCCAGGGGGAAAAGCGCGCCCAACTCGCCTCGGTAAAATAGTACGACTCCGGGTCATCCACCGGATGGGTCAGGCTATCGTACCGATGGTGGGCCAGATGGGAATCCCGGTACAGGCCGTACGGGTACCAGACCGCCAGCGGGAGCGTGCCGAACAGCTGGTTAAGCCAGGCAAAACGGGTGGGATGCCCGTGGATCAGCTCATGCTGCAACGACATATACCAGGCGGTAAACCCGATGAGCAGCAGCGTGGCGGGCAGCAGGCCGAGCGTTTGCCAGAACGCCAGCGTGGCAAACCAGCCCGCATAAATCGTGAACATTACCAGCCAGGTGGGCAGTTCGCTTCGCCACAAGAAACCCGACGCGAGGCGGTGGATTTGATTGCGTTGTTGTGGATGTAAATAGAGGGAGCTTCGTTTACCCATTCCTTCAGACGCCGTTTCGCCAGAGACAGAGCCCTGAAGATCGGGGATTACGCCTGAAATAACAAAGAACTTAAATCGCTTTGCTTTGCCAGAAACACAGAGCGCACGCGTCGCTTGACTTATTCTGTATTAAAGGTACTTTTCAGGACATGAAGAAGATCCTGATTATCGTTCCCGACGGCGGCATGCTGTTTGAAGCCGCCGGTATCGCCGACATTCTGATGCAGGCCAACCGGCTGCATCCGGAAGGGCTTGCGCAGCCCCGCTACCGGATTATCATCGCCACCACGCAGCCTCACCAGGTGATCCACGGCCAGTCCGGTCTGAACCTGCTTGCGGACTATCGGCTTCCGGAGCTGGATCCGCGCGAACCGCTGGACACCATTATCATCACCGGACGCGGTATGAACGAGCAGGAGAGCATAGCCGTAGTCGACTGGCTGCACCTCGCTGCGCCGCACGCCCGGCGGATCGCCTCGATCTGCGGCGGCGCGATGCTGCTGGCCCAGACCGGCTTGCTGGACGGTCGTCGCGCCACCACCCACTGGCGGCTGCTGGAGACCATGCAAGCCCAGTACCCGTCAATCCAGGTTGAAGGCGGCCCACTCTACATTCAGGACGGCCCCATCTGGACCTCCGGCGGCGTGAGTTCCGGGTTCGACCTGACCCTGGCGCTGGTGGAGGACGACTACGGATTTACCCTCGCCCGCGACGTGGCGCAGGATATGGTGATGTATCTGCGACGTCCCGGCGGACAGCTGCAGTTCAGCCGCTACAGCCTGCAACAGCCCGGCACAGCAGGACCGATAGGCGAGGTGCAAAGCTGGATCCTGCAGAACCTCACCGCCGATCTGTGCGTGGAGAACCTGGCCGAGAAAGCGGCGATGAGCCCGCGTAACTTCACCCGCGTGTTTACCCGCGAGGCCGGGGTCTCGCCTGCCCGCTACGTGACCGAGGCGCGTCTGGCCGCCGCCCGCCAGCTGCTTGAACAGACCCGCGATCCCCTTGAACGCGTTGCTGAGCAAAGCGGCTTTGGCACCAGCATTAACTTGCGCCGCATCTTTGAGAAACAGCTTCACCTCACGCCCGGAGAATACCGCCAGCGCTTTCATTGCCGCAAGATGGCGTAATCTGATCCTTTTTTGTCGTTTACGCCAACCGGCCCGACGCCTACAGTGACTCCAGACAACAGAGATAAGGAGTGCACCATGGTTAAGGTCGGTATTAACGGTTTCGGCCGTATCGGACGTAATGTCCTGCGCGCGGCGCTGGGCAACCCGGCGCTTCAGATTGTGGCCATCAACGATCTGACAGACAGTAAAACCCTCGCCCATCTGCTGAAACATGATTCCCTTCTGGGCAAGCTGCCCGCGCCCGTTGAAGCGGCTGACGGCGCGCTGCAGGTAGACGGCCAGCGGATCGCCGTATTTAGCGAACGCGACCCGGCGAATATCCCGTGGCGTGATGCCGGAGTAGACGTGGTGATTGAAGCCACCGGCTTCTTCACTGAACGGGAGAAAGCGGCGGTGCATATCACCCACGGCGGCGCTAAGCGCGTCATCATTTCCGCTCCCGCGAAAAACGACGACCTGACGATTGTGATGGGCGTCAACCATGATCAGTACGATCCCGACCGGCACGCGGTGGTAAGCAACGGGAGTTGCACCACGAACGGTCTGGCACCGGCCGCTCAGGTGCTGCACCAGCAGTTCGGGATTGAGCATGGCCTGATGAACACGACGCACGCCTACACCAACAGCCAGGCGCTGCACGATCAGCCGGAAAAAGATCTGCGCGGCGCACGCGCGGCGGCGCTGTCGATTGTGCCCTACTCCAGCGGCGCGGCGAAAGCGCTGGGGAAAGTGATCCCCTCCCTGGACGGCAAGCTGACCGGGTACTCCCTGCGCGTGCCGGTGCCGGTGGTGTCGATTGTCGATTTAACCGTGACGCTGAGCCGCAACGTGACCGCCGAAGAGGTGAATGACGCGTTCCGCAACGCGGCCGCCAGCGGCCCCCTGAAAGATATCCTGGGCTATAGCGATGAACCGCTGGTTTCCAGCGATTACCAGGGCGACCCGCGATCGTCAATTATCGACGGGCTTTCCACGCTGGTGATTGGCGGGAACATGGTGAAGATCCTGGCGTGGTATGACAACGAATGGGGCTTCTCTAACCGCCTGGTGGATCTGGCGGTATTGATGGATAAGAAAGGGCTGTAAACCTGAGGCCGGGTGGCACGAACGCTCACCCGGCTACAAAATCACTCCGCTTTCACTTTCACACCCATAAACACAATTACCATCGCCGTCACCAGCAGGAAACCGCTGCCCGCGAACACGCCGCTGGCGCCGTTAAGATCAAACACTGCCCCACCTCCGGCCGCACCGGCGCTTATCGCCAGCTGGATTGAGGCCACCAGCAGCCCCCCTGCACTTTCGGCTTCATCCGGAACAGTGGTCGCAAGCCAGGTGGACCAGCCCACCGGAACCAGGCCAAATGCGAAGCCCCACAGCGCAACCAGCAGCCCGTCCAGCATGGCCAGATGACCAAAGGCGACCATCATGAGCGCGAGAACGCCCATCGCAAACGGCACCAGCGCCAGCGTCAGGCGCAGATTACGTGCCAGCAGATGCCCGGCCACGGAGGTGCCCACAAAGTTGGCGATACCAAAACCCAGCAGGATCAGTGAAATGGTCTCCACGCTCGCCTGGCCTACCGTCTCCAGGAACGGACGCAGGTAGGTAAAGAAAGCGAAATGGCCGCTGAAGATCAGGATGGTTGCCAGCATGCCGCCGATCATCCCCGGACGGCGCAGCACGCGGAACAGCGTACTCAGGCTACCGCTGCTCTCCGGCTTCATGGACGGCAGCACCCAGAGCTGCCACAGCAGCGCCAGCATGCTCGGCAGAATGCAGAGCACAAAGACGTTGCGCCAGCCGATCAGGCTGCCCAGATAGCTGCCCAGCGGCGCCGCGACTACCGTGGCAATCGATACGCTGGAGAAGATCACCGCCAGCGCTTTCGGCACTTTATCTGCCGGAACCAGACGCATCGTCGTGGCCGTCGACATCGCCCAGAATCCCCCGATCGCTATCCCCAGAAGCAGGCGCCCCATTAGCAGGACGTGCAGATTGGGCGCAAAGGCCACCAGCAGGCTGGAGATAATTTGCAGCACCGAGAAAAACATCAGAACCCAGCGGCGGTCGATACTCTTGGTTGCCGGGGTGATCAGCAATCCGGTGACCAGCGCCACCAGCGCGGTGGCGGTGACGGCTTGTCCAGCCATCCCCTCAGTAACGCCCAGGCTCGCGGCCATGGGGGTTAACAAGCTGGCGGGCAGAAATTCGGCCGTAATCAAACCAAATACCCCCAGCCCCAGTGAATAGACGGCCCGCCAGGCGGGTTTTGCAGGCGCTACCGCCTCGCTCGCCGCGACACATGAATTCATCTGTTGATCTCCCGTTATAAAAATGTGACTAGTGTCGCAAAAGAATAGAAGGTTCACCCAGGACGATCTATGACATATAATCTCCACTTATTGATTATTCGTCCGGAGTTGCGCCATGACCGTACAGTCACCCGATTTGATCAGCGAACTTTTACGCGGCATGCGCCTGTCAGGCGTGAAATACCGGCGGATTGAAGCCAGTGCGCCATTTGGCGTCGCGTTTCATCAGGCTCCCGGCAGGGCGCAGTTTCATTTTGTGAGCCACGGTAGCGCCCTGTTGCGCATGGAGAGCGGTGCAACGTTCGAACTGAGCGGTGGCGACGCCCTCTTTATTCCCGGCGGGAATTCCCATGCCCTGCTCTCTGACGAACAGGCCACCCTTACTCCTGTCAACGCCTTTCCGAGCGAGCCTATCTGCAGCTCGGTCTGTGCTATCACCTGCGAGCCCTGCCCGGAGAGCGAGAACACCCTTATCTTTAGCGGATGCATGGATTTTGAGCTGGGCGGCATGCAGCCGCTGATCAAGGCGATGCCGGAAGTGATGATGGTCAGCCGGCTGATGTCCACCTGGCCGGAAATTCATCCGCTGCTGGCGGCAATGGAGCGGGAATCCGCGGCGCGTCAGGCCGGGTATGCCGGGATCCTTGCGCGGCTGGCCGATGTGGTGGCGGCGTTAATTGTGCGGGGCTGGGTTGAAGGCGGCTGCGGCAAAGCCACCGGCTGGGTGCAGGTGCTGCGCGACCCGCGCCTGAGCCGGGCCATTTACGCTATGCACCAGCAGCCAGGCCTGAACTGGAGCGTCGCCGATCTGGCAAAAGAAGCCGGGACATCCCGATCCGTTTTCGCGGAACGGTTTCTCGCGGCGACGGGAACGACACCGGCAAAATATCTCAGCGAGCTGAGAATGCGGCTGGCCATTCAGTATATTCGTCATGAAAACCAGCCGATCGAAACCGTCGCGCTGCGGCTGGGTTACGGATCGCTGGCGGCTTTTAGCCGGGCATTTAAGCGCATCATTGGCCATGCGCCGGGCACGCTGCGGGAAGCCAGCCAGACTCCGGAAGAAGCCTGACTGGCGTACGGCATCAGAAATAGTATTTAAAGCGTACGCGTCCGCCGTAGCGATCGTCGTTTTTATTGTCACCCTCTTTTGGAGAGGCGTTGACCCAGGACGCATACGCGCCCAGATAGATGTTGAAGTTCTTCATCTTCATGACGTTCGGAATGAGGTACGACGTATGGATGGTATGAATGTCGTACTCGCCCGGGTCGCTGATCCAGCAGTCGTTTTCACACTCGGCGTCAAAGGTTGAGGTATTAAACTCGTCGATTTCGTTATGAGCATAGATATAGCCCAGCTCAAAATTACGCCAAAGGGCATTGATGCCTGAGGTAAAGTCGGTTTCGCCCGTGGCGTCCAGGTAAGCCGTGTTGAAGTTCATGACCACCCCGTTCTCCGGATCGGTTTTAAGTCCGTCCCAGGTCATAGTAAACCCGTAGCCGGTCCGGTCTGACTGATCGACCCAGCGCCCGGCATCGTCACGATAGCCGTAAGCGTTGTTTACCAGGTTGGTCTCCATAGCGAACGCGGTTGAAAACGGTCCGCTCTGCCATGAGACAACCGGGCGCACGTAGGCGACGTTTTTATCGTTCTCAAGCTCCGCGCCGTGATAACGCTGGTCGACGTACAGATCGCTGCCGTCCTTAAACAGGGTATTCAGTTCGAAATACCAGTTGTCCAGCGTTTTGCTCACCAGGAAGTTACCGCCGCTGTCGGTTCGGCCACGCCCCTCTTTCAGCATATAGATATAGCCGTAGCCGTCGCTGTAAAGGTCGTCTGCCGTATTGCCCGAGTATTCCACAAAGGTATCCTGATTGAGCGGAAACATATCATACGCTTCGAAGCGGCCAACCTTAATTTCCCAGTCTTTTTCAGAGCCGAAGAAAAATACGGCGTCATCCAGATACATTTGCCCAGCAAGATCGCCGAGCGGCTGAACGGAGAATCCGGCATAATTGCCGTTATTCATTTTACGATAACCATCAAAACCCAGCAGAATACGGCCATTAATATCCCAGCGTTCTTTATCCCCGGGTGCCCAGTCGTTATTAGCGCTTTGCTTAACAGACGTCAGGCTACCCGTTTTACTGGCGGCATCCATATTAAGCTCAACGTCACCATAAAATTTAATATCGCCAAAACCTGACAGCGTCAGTTTCGGTGGCGCCTCGTTGTTGACCGGCTCCTCTGACTGCACGGTGACCGTCGCTGCTTGCTGTACCGTCGCCTGTTGCTGCTTAAGCACTTCGATTTGCGCTTCCAGCTGCGCCAGCTTTTCCTCCACGCTTGCTGAGGACTGGGCGGCTAAAAGCGCCCCGGAATAGAGCGCACCTGTCAATATAACCATTTTCTTTAATTTCATAGATTCCGTCCTGATTAAAAAGGAAATACCCAAAGATTGAGTTTCGCCATTTCGTACAAATACAGTCAGGAACGCTATTATGTTTTTTGATAACTGAATTACGAATTTTAACTTGTGTGAACCGGGCAGAATAATTCCTTTATTATTAACGAGAGAAACACAACCCGCCTCACATTATTATTTCATCGACTTACCCGACGTTAATTATATAAAATACAAATATAATTATTTAAGATAATAATTAGACCGGTTTCATTCCCACAACAAATTATCAAACGTCCTGCAGCCTGCCTGAGAACGCGGTAATTTGTCTGGTTCTGCGCAAAATGGGATATTCAACACGCGAAGCGGGCAATATTCGTCTAAGGTTTTCAGGTGATTGACAACAGCGGTCACGCTGCCCGGTAAAGACAGGAGACGAAAAGATGATAAAACCTCGTACATTGCGCCCCGCTTGTTTACATCTCGCGCTGGGAGGCGCGCTGCTCGGTGTCGCAACGTTTGGCTATGCCAACGAACAGCCTGCGACTCAGACAACCCCGCCCGATATTTTACTGGGGCCCCTCTTCAGTGATGTGCAAAGCGCTAAACTGTTTCCCGATCAAAAAACCTTTGCGGATGCAGTCCCCAAAAGTGACCCGCTGATGATTCTGGCGGATTACAGGATGCAGCACGCGCAGTCCAGCTTTGACCTGCGCCATTTTGTCGAGATGAATTTCACCCTCCCAGAAGAGGGAGAAAAGTATGTTCCACCGGCGGGGCAATCGTTACGTGAGCACATTGACGATCTCTGGCCCGTACTGACGCGCACCACCGATAAAGCCAGCAACAAATGGGATTCCCTTCTGCCGTTACCGAAGCCTTACGTTGTGCCCGGCGGTCGTTTCCGCGAGGTCTACTACTGGGACAGCTACTTCACCATGCTGGGCCTGGCTGAGAGCGATCATTGGGACAAAATCAGCGACATGGTGGATAACTTTGCGTATGAGATCGACACCTTCGGCCACATTCCCAACGGCAACCGCAGCTATTACCTGAGCCGCTCCCAGCCGCCGTTTTTCTCACTGATGGTTGAACTGCTGGCGACCCATGACAGCGATGCGCTGAAGAAATATCGTCCGCAGATGGAGAAAGAGTATGCCTACTGGATGGACGGCGTCGATGCCCTGCAGCCGGGCCAGGCCAGCAAACGCGTGGTGAAACTGGATGACGGCGCGATCCTCAACCGCTACTGGGACGATCGCGACACCCCGCGCCCGGAGTCCTGGCTTGACGATGTGAATACCGCGAAAAGTAACCCTAACCGACCGGCAACCGAGATCTACCGTGATTTGCGTTCCGCCGCGGCCTCGGGATGGGACTTTAGCTCCCGCTGGATGGACGATCCGCAAAAACTCGGCACCATCCGGACCACCAGCATTGTGCCCGTGGACCTGAATGCCCTGATGTTCAAGATGGAAAAACTGCTGGCCCGGGCAAGCCAGGAAAGCGGCGATGCCGCCAGCGCAAACAAATATGAGGCGCTGGCCACCGCGCGCCAGAAAGCCATCGAGAGCCACCTGTGGAATGATAAAGAGGGCTGGTACGCCGATTACGATTTGAAGAGTAAGAAGGTACGCAATCAGCTCACGGCTGCGGCCCTGTTCCCGCTTTACGTGAAGGCGGCGGCGCAGGATCGTGCCGATAAAGTCGCCGCGGCAACCTCCTCACGTCTGCTGCAGCCGGGCGGAATAGCGACCACCACCGTCAACAGCGGTCAGCAATGGGATGCGCCTAACGGCTGGGCCCCGCTGCAATGGGTGGCGGCGGAAGGGTTGCAGAATTACGGGCAAGAGAAGGTCTCGATGGATGTGACCTGGCGCTTCCTGAAAAACGTTCAGCATACTTATGACCGGGAAAAGAAACTGGTCGAGAAATACGACGTGTCGACAACCGGTACGGGCGGCGGCGGCGGCGAGTATCCGCTGCAGGACGGCTTCGGCTGGAGCAACGGCGTGACGCTGAAGATGCTGGATCGGGTCTGCCCGAAAGAGAAACCATGCGACAGCGTGCCGGAGAATCGGCCTGCCGCGAATGATGAGGTGGCGCCGGTGAAGGCGACGGCGCAGTAAGTGAGTATTGCCGGGTGGCGGCTACGCCTTACCCGGCCTACTTTTTAAACTCACAGGGCTTTGCTTAGAAACTGTAACTCGCCCCTAACTGATACGTTCTGTCGCGCCCAATCCAGCAGTTGGTCGCGTCGTAGCAGGTCAGCGTCTCTTTGTTGGTGATGTTCTGCGCACTGGCCTTAAGCGTCAGCCCTGCCAGCGAAGGCAGGATTTCGCCCATCCGATAGGATGCCGCCAGATCGTACTGGGTGGTACCGCCCAGCTTACCCGCATCGTTAGCCGGTGAGATTTCCATCGGGCCGGTATAGCGCGCCCCTGCCCCCAGCATCAACCCTTTCAGCGGCGTGTTCTCAAAGGTGTAATCCCCCCAGAGATTGAAGGCATTCTCCGGCACCTGCGTTGGACGTTTCCCTTTGTACTTATCATCTTCCGTATTGATCGCGTGGGTGTAGGCATAGTTCGCAATCAGCGTCAGGTTGTCCGTCGGGCGGCTGATGGCAGACAGCTCAGCCCCTTTGGATTCCACCTCCCCGGTCTGACGATAGTTCAGGAAGCCCGGATCGGAGGTGACGACATTTTTCTGACGGATGTTGAACACCGAGGCGGTAAAGGTGGTGGCGTAGTCGGCCAGCAGATATTTTACGCCGCCCTCCACCTGCTTGCTGGTGGTCGGTTTGACGTCTTTCGCCGCGAGCGTTCCCTTCGGCGACACCGGTGCAAAGCCTTCGGAATAGCTGATAAACGGTGACAGACCATTATCAAAAGCGTAAAGCGCGCCCAGGCGTTTGGTGACGCGATCCTGAGAGACCCAGTCCTTATCACCGTTTTGCAGATAATTGGTGGTGACGGAGCGATAATCGTCGTAGCGCAGGCTGCCCAGCAGATTTAAGCCCCCCCACTCCACCTGATCCTGCAGGTAGTAGCCGTTCTGCTGATAGCTCAGACGGTTTTTCTGGGCGGTATACAGGCCCAGCGCGCTTTCGCCGATCTGCGAATAGTCAGGGTTGCGCATATCCATGCCCGGCGTGGCCGACGCGTAACGGTAGTGGAAATGGGAATTCAGCTTCTGATAGTCAAACCCGGCCAGCAGATGGTGTTGCCAGTCGCCCAGCGCCACGGTTTTCGTCACCTGGTTATCGATGTTGAAGCTCTGCAGATCTTCATCGGTGGTGTAGGCAAAGCGGTTGAGCTGATAGACCTCGCTTCCCGTGCCCGTCGCATAGACGCTGCGCTGATGCGTATCGACGTCGAAATAGCGCGCCTTCTGGTTAAAGCCCCAGCCGCTGTCGAACGCATGTTCAAAGCTGTAGCCCAGCATCCACTGGCGCTGCTTAAATCCGTTCCACTCATCACCGGCGTAGTCGCGCTTGCCCGCGTATTTCGAGCGCAGGTAGGCGAGCGGCAGCGGGTTCGACGGCGTCAGGCTCGGGGAGTTCTGCGCCAGCGCATCCAGAGTCAGGCGGGTTTTGCTGTCGGGTTGCCAGGTGACGGACGGGGCAACCAGGTAATTTTCATACCGGGTGGTGTGCGGCTGATCGTCATTTTCCGTCGCTTTCCCCAGCAGACGGTAGTTCCAGTCGCTGTCGGCAATCTGCCCGGTTGAGTCGAGATAGCCCTCTTTCAGGTTGCGGTTGCCGGTGTTAAAACCGAATTCGGTTCGCGCTTCTCGCTGCGGCTTTTTACTCTGGATATTCACCAGCCCGCCCGGCGAGCCGCCGCCGTAGAGAACCGATGAGGGGCCTTTCAGGATATCAACGCTGTCAATCAACAGCGGATCGATGCGGGCTTTGGTATTGCCGGTGACGTTATAGGGCAGTTGCAGCCCGTTGTAGAACTCCTGGTCGACGGTAAAGCCACGAATTTTATATTCGCTCATGTAGGAGGTATTTCCCCGCACCTCGGTTGAGACCCCAGGCGCATAGCGCAGGATTTCATTCACGGAATTCGCATGGCGCTTGTCAATTTCCGGCGCAGAGAGGGTCGTGATGACCTGCGGCGTTTTACTTTCAGCAACGGCCGATTTCGTGGCGCTGTTCGTCCAGGCCGGCAGCGCGCTGCCCTGCTCTGCGCCGGTGACGACGATAGTGGATTCTTCGGCGAATGCCGGAACGTGCAGTGCGAGCGAGACGGCGCCTGCCAGGGCGCATAGCGTAAAACGTGAAGGAGTCATAATGTCGTCTTGTTGTTAGATGCGATACGGAACGACAATTATTATCATTTAGATTAACAAATCAATACGCAGGCAAAAAAACGGCCCTCCGCAGAGAGCCGTTTACGTCATGTTATGCTCGTCGCAGTAACCTGAATATGCCCAGCACCACAATGGCGCCCACGACAGCGACCAGAAAACTGTGCAGGTCAAAACCACTTATGTTGCCTCCGAAGCCAAACATCGTCGCCAGCCAGCCGCCCACAACCGCACCAACGACCCCGAGTACACAGGTCAAAATAAAGCCGCCGCCATCGTTTCCCGGCATGATCAATTTCGCGATAGCGCCAGCAATAAGACCAAAGATAATCCAGGCGATGATACCCATAGCGATGCCCTCTTGCAGGTTTAACGCATGCGCAGAAAACCTTCTGCACAGCTAACATAAGTATAGGTCATCGCCGGAAAATCATTTTCTTCTCACCGACTTATCTTTGTCTAAACAGGCAAAAAAAACTCACCGGTTTGTATTAAGTTTCATCGCAGATTGCCGATAACGCTAAGACAGTCTGTCATCTATCAAGGAGCCATCCGGCGTGAGTCATTACAGTGAGCAGTTCCTCAAGCAAAATCCGCTGGCTGTATTAGGGGTATTACGCGACCTGCAAAAAGGTGAAGTGCCGCTGCGCATCAGCTGGTCGAATAATCAGTTCATCAGCAAGATCCTTGACGCCTCGCAGGAGCGGCTGGTGATTGATTTGGGCAGTCAGGAGTATGAAAACCGCGCGGCGCTGAAGGCGGAGAATATCGCCGTGATGGCCGAAACGCAGGGCGCCAAAGTGGAGTTTGTCCTGTCGCGACTGGAACTGAGCGAATATCAGGGGCTTCCGGCCTTTGTGACCCCCCTTCCTGGCAATCTCTGGTTTGTCCAGCGTCGCGAATATTTCCGCATCAACGCCCCGCTTCATCCCGCTTACTTCTGCAAGGCCAAAATGCCGGACAAAAAAGAGATCCGCTTCCGTCTCTTCGATCTGTCGCTGGGCGGTATGGGCGCGCTGATGGATACGCCGAAGCCTGACGGACTGGTAGAGGGCATGCGTTTCACGCAAATTGAACTGGATATGGGGGGCTGGGGGCGCTTTTATTTCGATGCACAGCTGATTGCCATCAGCGACCGCACCGTCGTGGACAGCAAAAATGAAACCATCACCACGCCGCGTCTGAGCTTCCGTTTCCTGAATGTCGGGCCCGGCGCAGAGCGCGAGCTGCAGCGTATTATCTACTCCCTGGAGCGCGAGGCGCGGGAACGCGCAAATAAAGTTCTGTAAGGAACATCGGGCAGCGTGACCGCCGCCCGTCTGCGGCATTACATGGCATCCATCGCTTTCTGTACTTTCCAGATATAACGAGGCGCCTGTGGTGCCGGGTGATTTTTCGCCACATGTTCAAAGAATTCGTCTTTGTCCATGCCGTTAATCTCTTCTATCGCCTCTTTGCGGTCAGAGGAGAAGGTTCTCAGCAACGCGCCGGCACCGTTAACGTAAGAGACCACCAGCGCGTACTGCATCACCTCCGGATCCTTAATGCCCTTCAGCACGCCGTGCTCCATGATGCTCAGATAGGCCGTGCCCATTGAAATGTTGCGTTCCGGATTCTTCAGCTCGCTGGTCGACGGCTGACCGCTCCAGCCCATATAGCGGTAAACTTCTTTCCCCGCCGTTGACGCTTTAAGCTGCATCAGCCCCACCGCGTTGGATTTGCTGACAAGCGTGGGATTACCGCCGGACTCCACCGCAATGATCGCCGTGATGAGACGCGGACTGACGCCCCAGGCTTTCCCGGCTTGTTCACTGATCGGCATCCACTGCATCGCGCGCTTCACCGGCACTTCCGGGTTCCAGGGCGGGTTTTGATAATCATGTTTTGAACTACAGCCAGCGAGCAGCACAATCAAAAAAGCAAACCATCTCAATTTCACGTCATCTATCCTTATAGCCGGTCATCGCGGTGCGCCGCTCTTGAAGCAGGCGGCGTATAAGCGGCATGATATAGACAATTAGTTTCTCATTCAGCAAGGAATTGCCATGTCTCAGTTTCATCTCATCGCGCCGTCGGGCTACTGCATTAACCAGGACGCCGCGCAGCGGGGCGTTCAGCGTTTGCTGGAGTCGGGCCACCGGGTAGAAAATCAGACGATTATCCCCCGCCGCCAGCAGCGTTTTGCCGGTACCGAAGCGCAGCGGCTGAATGATATCAACAGCCTGGTCAGCCTGAAGGGTGAAAATAGTATAGTGCTGGCGGTGCGCGGCGGATATGGCGCGAGCAGGCTGCTGGAGAGCATTGACTGGCAGGGCCTGGCGCAGCGCCAGCAGCAGGATCCGCTGCTGATATGCGGCCACAGCGATTTCAGCGTCATCCAGCTTGGGCTGCTGGCGCTGCATAACGTTATCACCTTCAGCGGCCCGATGCTGGCCGGTAATTTCGGCGCCCCGGAGCTGAATGCGTTCACCGTGGAACACTTCTGGCGCGCGCTGCGCAATCCCACCTACAGCGTGGAGTGGCAGGGGAATGGACCGCACTGGGAATGTGAAGGCCAGCTCTGGGGCGGCAACCTGGCGATGCTGGTTTCGCTTATCGGTACGCCGTGGATGCCGCACATCGAGGACGGCATTCTGGTGCTGGAAGATATCAACGAACATCCGTTCCGCGTCGAGCGCATGCTGTTGCAGCTCTATCATGCCGGTATTCTTGAGCGCCAGTCCGCGATCGTGCTGGGCAGCTTCAGCGGCTCTGCCCCGAATGACTATGACGCGGGTTACTCCCTGGAAACCATGATTGAGTTCATTCGCTCGCGGCTGGATGTTCCGGTGATCGCCGGTCTGGATTTCGGCCATGAGCAGCGCACCGTGACCCTGGCGCTGGGGGCGCACGCCTCCCTGATCCATAATGATTCCGGCTCCCGGCTGACCATCAGCGGCCATCCTGTCATAAAGGCATAAAAAAGCCGTTATACCCCCTTAATAAAACGCTGTTGCCGTCGTTAATATGTTAGGGTTTTAGTAACAGCGTTAACATTGAGGTGGGAGTAAGAGAACATTGGATGCCGCAGCGATAATCAGCCTTTTCATTCTGGGTTCGGTCCTTGTAACCAGCAGTATTTTATTAAGTTCATTTTCATCGCGTCTCGGCATACCTATTCTTGTTATTTTCCTCGCCATCGGCATGCTGGCCGGCATTGATGGCATTGGCGGTATCCCATTCGATAACTATCCTTTCGCCTACATGGTGAGTAACCTGGCGCTGGCGGTGATCCTGCTGGACGGCGGCATGCGCACTCAGGCAAGCTCCTTCCGCGTGGCCTTAGGGCCTGCGCTGTCGCTCGCGACGGTTGGCGTGTTGATAACCTCCGGCCTCACCGGAATGATGGCCGCGTGGCTTTTCCATCTCAATATCATGGAAGGTTTGCTGATTGGCGCGATTGTCGGCTCAACCGATGCGGCAGCGGTGTTTTCTCTGCTTGGTGGAAAAGGGCTCAACGAACGCGTTGGCTCCACGCTTGAGATTGAATCCGGCAGTAACGACCCGATGGCGGTGTTTCTCACCATTACGCTTATCGAGATGATTCAGCAGCACGAAAGCGGGCTGAGCTGGACGTTTGCGTGGCATATCCTGCAGCAATTTGGCCTGGGGATTGTTATCGGCCTGGCGGGCGGCTATCTGCTTCAGCAGACAATCAACCGCATATCGCTGCCGTTGGGGCTTTACCCTCTGCTGGCGCTGAGCGGCGGCATCCTCATTTTTGCCGTTACCACGGCGCTCGACGGCAGCGGCATTCTCGCCGTCTACCTCTGCGGGTTCCTGATGGGCAACCGCCCTATTCGCAACAGGCATGCCATTTTGCAGAACTTCGACGGTCTGGCCTGGCTGGCGCAGATCGGCATGTTCCTGGTGCTGGGGCTTCTGGTCACCCCCTCAGACCTGCTGCCCATCGCGGTTCCGGCGCTGCTGCTGTCCGCGTGGATGATCTTCTTCGCCCGTCCGCTGTCGGTATTTGCAGGCCTGCTGCCGTTTCGCGGCTTCAACCTGCGCGAGCGGATATTCATCAGTTGGGTGGGCCTGCGCGGCGCGGTGCCGATTATCCTTGCCGTCTTCCCGATGATGGCGGGTCTGGATAACGCCCGGCTGTTCTTTAACGTGGCGTTCTTCGTGGTGCTGATTTCGCTGCTGTTCCAGGGAACGTCCCTCGGGTGGGCGGCGAAAAAAGCTAAAGTGGTGGTGCCTCCCGTGGGCTGGCCGGTTTCCCGCGTGGGGCTCGACATCCATCCGGAAAACCCGTGGGAACAGTTCGTTTATCAGCTAAGCGCCGACAAATGGTGCGTGGGGGCTTCGCTGCGCGATTTGCACATGCCAGCCGAAACGCGCATTGCCGCCCTGTTCCGCGACAATGTTCTGCTGCACCCTACCGGCAGCACCCGCCTGCGCGAAGGGGACATTCTCTGCGTAATTGGCCGCGAGCGCGACCTGCCCGCGCTGGGCAAGCTGTTCAGCCAGTCGCCTCCGGTGGCGCTGGACCAGCGTTTCTTCGGCGATTTCATTCTGGAAGCCAGCGCCAGGTTTGCCGATGTCGCGCTGATTTACGGTCTGGATGAACGTGCTGAAGACGGAGATAGCCAGCAAACGCTGGGCGAAATCATCCAGCAGCGGCTTGGCGCTGCCCCGGTCGTGGGCGATCAGGTCGAGTTTGCCGGGATGATCTGGACGGTAGCAGAGAAAGAAGATAACGCTGTGAGGAAAGTCGGTTTGAGGCCGATGGAAGAGGAAGCGGAGTAGCGGTTTTTTTGCCGGGTGGCGCTAACGCTTACCCGGCCTACACTCGAGGGTTTTGTAGGTCGGGTAAGGCGAAGCCGCCACCCGACACAAACATTTGTTACACCGTCACAACCGGCACCCTTGGTGCCAGAGCACACATCAGTTCATACCCTACCGTTCCTGCTGCGGCCGCCACGTCATCAATTTTGATTTCGTTACCCCACAGCTCAACCGGCGAACCGATACCCGCCTGCGGGCAGGGCGTCAGGTCAACGGCCAGCATATCCATTGATACGGTGCCTACCGTCCCCGTGCGGACACCATCGACCCACACAGGCGTGCCGGTCGGCGCAATGCGCGGGTAGCCGTCGGCATAGCCGCCCGCCACGATACCAATCCGCTGCTCGCCCTTTGCCCGATAGCGGCTACCGTAGCCCACCGTGTCGCCGGCTTTCAGGGTTTGCACACCAATGATTTCACTGCGCAGAGTCATCACAGGCTTCAGGC
The DNA here is from genome assembly GCF_020567405.1 of Enterobacter sp. TCD1-1. NCBI lineage: Bacteria > Pseudomonadati > Pseudomonadota > Gammaproteobacteria > Enterobacterales > Enterobacteriaceae > Enterobacter > Enterobacter sp. TCD1-1. The sequence continues at coordinate 1,930,202 of NZ_JAJCXF010000001.1, forward strand.
CGCTGTTGGCGATGTCCTGCCACTGGCCCGAGGGCGACGCGCCGTACAGAACGATCCCCGGACGCACCCAGTTGTAGTGCGCCTCGGGATGCCAGAGCGTGGCCGCCGAGTTGGACAGCGAGCGCGGACAGTCCAGCCCTTCTGCCGCCTGCTCAATGCGGACCATGGCATCGGCAATGCCGTCCGGTTTTTCCGCGTCGGCAAAATGCGCCATCAGCGTCATTTCACCCACGTTCTTCAGCGCGCGCAGCTGCTGCCAGACCGTATGCACCCGCTCAGGCTGGAAGCCCAGGCGGTTCATGCCGCTGTTCACCTTGAGATAGATATCCAGCGGAGCATGGAGCTTCGCATCCTGAATCGCTTTGATCTGCCAGTTGCTGTGAACGCTGGTGGTCAGCCGGTACTTATCCAGCAGCGGCAGATCGTCGGCGTGGAAGAAGCCCTCGAGCAGCAGTATGGGCCCTTTCCAGCCGCGCTCGCGCAGCAGAATAGCCTCTTCCAGATTAAGTAACGCAAAGCCATCGGTGGCGCTCAGCGCGCTCCAGATACGGTCAATGCCGTGGCCGTAGGCATTCGCTTTCACCACCGACCACACGCGTGCGCCAGGTGCCGCCCGGCGAACAATCTGCAGGTTATCCTTCAGGGCCTGCAGGTTCAGCTGAGCCAGAACAGGACGGGACATGACAACTCCTTAGTTATGCGCGCCGTGCAGGTGCTGTGGACGCGACGGCGTAAACCCCGATTGATAGCGCGCGGCGCTTAAATCGTCAAACGGAATGGCTGGCGTGCGTCCGGAAATCAGGTCGCTCAGCAGCTGGCCGGAGCCACAGGCCATCGTCCAGCCAAGCGTGCCGTGTCCGGTATTGGTCCACAGGTTTTTGAACGGCGTGCGCCCCACAATCGGCGTACCGTCCGGCGTCATCGGACGCAGACCGGTCCAGAACGTCGCCTGCTCGACAAAGCCACCGCGCGGGAAGAGATCCCCAACCACCATCTCCAGCGTTTCACGACGCGGTTTCAGCAGCTCGGTATTGAAGCCGACGATCTCCGCCATGCCGCCTACGCGGATGCGGTTATCGAAGCGGGTAATGGCGATTTTGTAGGTTTCATCCAGAATGGTAGAAACCGGTGCACCGCTCTCCTCTTTAACCGGAATGGTCAGCGAGTAGCCTTTTAGCGGGTAGACCGGAATATCGAGAATGCCCTTCAGCATGGCGGTGGAGTACGAGCCAAACGCCATGACGTAAGCATCCGCTTTGATCACCTCTTCGCCACACTTCACGCCGTAAATTTTTTCCCCTTCCGACAGCAGCTTGTCGACAGCGGTGTTAAAGCGGAACTTCACCCCCGCCTGCTCGCACATCTGCGCCAGACGCTGCGTAAAGAGCTGGCAGTCGCCGGTTTCGTCGTTCGGCAGGCGCAGGCCGCCCGTCAGCTTATGCGCTACTTCCGCCAGCGCCGGTTCAACCTGACCAAGCTGGCTGGCTTCCAGCAGCTGGTACGGTACGCCAGCATCTTCCAGCACGGCGATATCGCGGGTGGCATTTTCGTACTGCTGCGCCGTGCGGAACAGCTGCAGCGTTCCGCCCTGACGGCCTTCGTACTCAATCCCCGTCGACGCGCGCAGCGCTTTCAGGCAGTCGCGGCTGTATTCCGCCAGGCGCACCATGCGCCCTTTATTCTCCATGTAGTGGCGGGTGTCGCAGTTGCGCAGCATCTGCCACATCCACTTCAGCTGGAACTGCGTGCCGTCAAGGCTGATGGCCAGCGGCGCGTGGCGCTGGAACATCCATTTAATCGCCTTCAGCGGAACGCCCGGCGCTGCCCACGGTGCCGCATAGCCGGGAGAGATTTGCCCGGCGTTCGCCGCGCTGGTTTCCAGCGCAGGGCCCGACTCACGATCGATAACGGTGACGTCATGTCCCGCCTGACTTAAATACCAGGCGCTGGTTACCCCAACGACACCACTTCCCAGTATGACAACACGCATAGCCACTCCATTATGTGCAAAAGAACAATCTTCTAATTACAGATTGATAACCTAGTTGAAAATATTATTCAACATACGACTTTTTTATGGTGACTTACCTCACACATCCCCCAGCATCAGGGGATAGTGCTAATTTGGGATCTCCTGCTGCGCGTTATTTTTAACCAGCATAATATGCTGATGGATGCCCTTTTTATGCCGTATCAAAAACGCGAAATCGCAAAGAAAAAATTTCTGCCTCAGCACGCTTTTTAACACGTTGATCTATGCTTGAAAGGAGGCTCTCCAGACAGAGAGAGCACCCACAACGAGGGCGCGCTAATGGCTACTATTGATTCCCTGAACAAGGACAACACACGTCTGAGCGATGGACCCGACTGGACCTTCGAGCTGCTGGATGTTTACCTCGCCGAGATCGACCGGGTCGCAAAACTGTATCGCCTGGATACTTACCCCCATCAGATTGAAGTCATTACGTCCGAACAGATGATGGACGCCTACTCCAGCGTCGGGATGCCGATCAACTATCCGCACTGGTCGTTTGGTAAGAAATTTATTGAAACGGAGCGGCTGTATAAGCACGGTCAGCAGGGTCTGGCGTATGAAATCGTCATCAACTCCAATCCGTGTATCGCCTATTTAATGGAAGAGAACACCATTACCATGCAGGCGCTGGTGATGGCGCACGCCTGCTACGGGCATAACTCTTTTTTCAAGAATAACTATTTGTTCCGCAGCTGGACGGATGCCAGCTCCATCGTCGATTACCTGATCTTCGCCCGTAAATACATTACCGACTGCGAAGAGCGCTACGGCGTGGACGAAGTGGAAAAACTGCTGGACTCCTGCCACGCGCTGATGAACTACGGCGTAGACCGCTATAAACGTCCGCAGAAAATCTCCCTGCAGGAGGAGAAAGCGCGGCAGAAAAGCCGCGAAGAGTATCTCCAGAGCCAGGTGAACATGCTATGGCGTACCCTGCCGAAGCGTGAGGAGGAAAAAACGATCGCCGAAGCGCGTCGCTATCCGTCCGAGCCGCAGGAAAACCTGCTCTATTTTATGGAGAAGAACGCCCCGCTGCTGGAGCCGTGGCAGCGTGAGATCCTGCGTATCGTGCGCAAGGTCAGCCAGTATTTCTATCCGCAAAAGCAGACGCAGGTGATGAACGAAGGCTGGGCGACATTCTGGCACTACACCATCCTCAACCACCTGTATGACGAGGGGAAAGTTACCGAGCGGTTCATGATGGAGTTCCTCCACAGCCATACCAACGTGGTGTTCCAGCCGCCCTACAACAGCCCGTGGTACAGCGGCATTAACCCGTATGCGCTTGGCTTTGCCATGTTCCAGGACATCAAGCGTATCTGCCAGTCGCCGACGGAAGAAGACAAGTACTGGTTCCCGGATATCGCTGGCTCTGACTGGCTGGAAACGCTGCACTTTGCGATGCGCGATTTTAAAGATGAGAGCTTCATCAGCCAGTTTATGTCGCCGAAGATCATGCGTGACTTCCGCTTCTTCACCGTGCTGGACGATGACCGCAACAACTATCTGGAGATCTCCGCAATCCACAACGAGGAGGGATACCGTGAGATCCGCTCTCGCCTCTCTTCCCAGTACAACCTGAGCAACCTTGAACCGAATATTCAGGTCTGGAACGTGGATTTACGCGGTGACCGCTCCCTGACGCTGCGCTATATCCCGCACAATCGCGCGCCGCTGGATAAAGGGCGTAAAGAGGTGCTGAAGCATGTGCATCGCCTGTGGGGCTTTGACGTGCAGCTGGAGCAGCAAAATGAAGACGGGAGCGTCGAGCTGCTGGAACGCTGCCCGGCGCGGTTAAATACGCTGTAGTTTTTGCCGGGTGGCGGCTACGCCTTACCCGGCCTACGGGTTTTGTAGGCCCGGTAAGCGAAGCGCCACCGGGCGAAAAAAAACCTCTCATACGAGAGGTTTTTTATTTCAGCGGCTCTGAATCGCCAAATCGCCCGGCAGCGTTTTCTGCATACGGTGCCAGATTTCACCGGAATCGTGACCGTAGCGGCGCACCGTCTCATAAACCTGATCGTGCAGGCCTTCAGAGCACAGCTTGCTCAGCTTATGGTAGAAGCCCAGCGCCAGGCTGCGGGCTTCTGGATTGGCAAAGTAGTGGCGACCAATGCGGGTGTAGAGCCCTTTCATGCCGTTGAGGATCAGACCGTACACCGGGTTGCCGGAGGCAAACGCCAGCCCACGGAAGACGTTGTAATCGAGGGTGGCAAACGCGTCGGCATGATCTTCCACTTCGTTGGCACTGGCCAGTACCGCAAGCGCATCTTCCGGATGCTGACGGAAGGCCGTGCGAATGAAGATCGTCGCGATGTTGGTGCGAACGGAGAGCAGATTATCAATGAGCTGCGGCACGCTTTCATGATCGAGACGCGCCAGCGTTTCAAGAATGTTCAGCCCGGAGGTTTCCCAGAAGTTGTTCACTTTTGTTGGCTTGCCGTGCTGGATCGTCAACCAGCCATCGCGCGCCAGTCGCTGAAGCACTTCACGCAGCGTGGTGCGAGTGACGCCAATCAGTTCAGAGAGTTCGCGTTCAGCCGGAAGAATGGACCCCGCAGGGAAACGATTATTCCAGATGCTTTCAATGATGTACTCTTCCGCGAAACCCGCCGGGCTCTGCGCCTTAATGACCATAGTGAGATTTCCATTACACAGCTTTAGCAAATTGGACTCATCATACCAGAGGCACGCAGTGGCAGGTAGCGCGGCAAAGAGAGAAAAGAGGGATCGCCGTTTCATTTTTGTGAAATTTACACTGCAGCGTTATCCGCCTCCGGCCCGCGATTTTTGCGTATACTGATGTTTTGTCTTACTTGACGGGGAAGGACGTCTGTCGTGGAAATTTCATTTGGGCGCGCGCTGTGGCGCAATTTTTTAGGCCAGTCTCCTGACTGGTACAAACTTATACTTCTGGTGTTCCTGGTCGTAAACCCCCTCCTCTTTAGCGTGAACCCGTTTATGGCCGGGTGGCTGTTGGTGGCGGAATTTATCTTCACCCTGGCGATGGCGCTGAAATGTTATCCCCTTCTGCCGGGCGGACTGCTGGCGTTTGAGGCCGTCGTCATCGGCATGACCCGCGCTGAGCACGTTAAGGCCGAGCTGGCATCCAATCTTGAAGTGCTTCTGCTGCTGATGTTTATGGTGGCGGGCATCTACTTTATGAAACAGCTGCTGCTGTTTATCTTCACGCGTCTGCTGCTCAGCATTCCGTCGAAAATGTTCCTCTCGCTGGCGTTTTGCCTTGCGGCTGCCTTCCTGTCGGCCTTCCTGGACGCGCTGACGGTCGTCGCGGTGGTGATAAGCGTAGCGGTGGGGTTTTACGGTATTTATCACCGCGTGGCCTCCTCTCGTCCGGGCGAGGATTTGCAGGATGACAGCCACGTCGATGCGCATAACCGCGAGGTTCTGGAACAGTTTCGCGCCTTCCTGCGCAGCCTGATGATGCATGCCGGCGTCGGTACCGCTCTGGGGGGCGTGATGACGATGGTGGGCGAGCCGCAAAACCTGATCATTGCCAAAGCGGCGGGCTGGCACTTCGGTGATTTCTTCCTGAGAATGGCGCCGGTGAGCGTGCCGGTGCTGATCTGCGGTCTGGCGACCTGTCTGCTGGTGGAGAAGTTTCGCCTCTTTGGGTACGGAGCACAACTTCCGGAGCCGGTGCGCCAGGAGCTGCATAAATTTGATCTGCAGAGCCGACGCCAGCGGACGCGCCAGGAGACGCTGCGCCTGATTGCACAGGGGATCATCGGCGTCTGGCTGATCGCCGCGCTGGCGCTCCATCTGGCTGAAGTGGGGCTGATTGGCCTGTCGGTCATTATTCTCGCCACCACCTTTACCGGCGTAACGGATGAGCATGCCATCGGCAAAGCCTTTACCGAAGCCCTGCCGTTTACCGCCCTGCTGGCGGTGTTCTTTGCTGTCGTGGCGGTGATTATCGACCAGCATCTGTTCGCGCCGATTATTGCCTTTGTCTTAAAGGCGTCGCCGGATGCTCAACTGTCGCTGTTTTACCTGTTTAATGGCCTGCTCTCGTCGATCTCAGATAACGTCTTTGTCGGGACGGTCTACATCAACGAGGCCAAAGCGGCCATGGAGCAAGGCGTGATTAGCGCCGGACAGTTTGAGCTGCTGGCCGTGGCGATCAACACCGGTACCAACCTGCCGTCGGTGGCGACGCCAAACGGACAGGCCGCCTTCCTGTTCCTGCTGACCTCCGCCCTCGCCCCCCTCATACGTCTTTCTTATGGCCGGATGGTGTGGATGGCGCTGCCCTACACGCTGGTGCTCACGATCGTGGGATTGCTTTGCGTCAAAATTACCCTCATTCCCTGTACGCAATGGTTGATACAAGCGGGTATACTTGCGGCGCAGTAAATACTGCAACTCGGGCAGTTCGCTGCCCGTTTGCCTTTTCGCACGATAAACATCCAATTACGTTTTATTTCGCCAGGTACAGGTGGCGCGAAAAACGAATTCGTTTACACTGCGATTTCTAAGCATGTTCCAGGGAAATGATTATGTTGAGATTTTTAAACCAGTGCTCCCGCGGTCGCGGAGCGTGGTTGTTAATGGCCCTGACCGCCTTTGCGCTGGAAATGGTGGCGCTATGGTTCCAGCACGTGATGGGACTGAAACCTTGCGTACTCTGTATTTACGAACGCTGCGCCCTGTTCGGCATTATGGGTGCGGGCCTGGTGGGCGCAATTGCGCCGAAATCGCCGCTTCGCTACGCCGCTATCGCGATCTGGCTGTACAGCGCCTGGAAAGGCATTGAACTCTCCTGGCAGCACACCATGATGCAGCTGCATCCGTCACCGTTTATGACCTGTGATTTCGCCGCCCGCTTCCCGAGCTGGCTGCCGCTGGATAAATGGCTGCCTCAGGTGTTTGTTGCATCCGGTGACTGTTCCGTTCGCCAGTGGGAATTCCTGACCCTCGAGATGCCGCAGTGGCTGGTGGGCATTTTTGCCGCCTACTTCGTCGTGGCGCTGCTGGTGCTGATTGCCCAGCCGTTCAAACCGAAGAAACGCGATCTATTTGGGCGCTAATTCGCCCGGCGGCGCTTCGCTTGCGCGGGCCTACGGTTTTGTAGGGCGGGTAAGCGCAGCGCCACCCGACATAATAAAAAACCCGCCTCGGCGGGTTTTTTATTATGTCGGGTGGTTCATGATGTGGTCTTCCCAGTCACGCACCTCGGACTCTTTCACCGCAATATGGCGCACGGAGATACGCTCACCGTGCATCGCCGCTTTTGAACCGGTCAGCAGCGGATGCCAGGCCGGCAGGTCTTTCCCTTCCGCCAGCAGGCGATACGCGCAGGTATGCGGCAGCCATTCGAAGGTGGGCAGATTATCCCGGGTTAACTTGATGCAGTCCGGCTCGAACTCAAAGCGGCGCTCATAGTTGCGGCACTGGCAGGTCTTAATGTTGAGCTGCTTGCAGGCAACGTTGGTGAAGTAGATTTCATCCGTGTCTTCATCCATCAGCTTGTGCAGGCAGCACTGACCGCAGCCGTCGCATAAGGATTCCCATTCCGCGTCCGTCATGTCGTCGAGAGTTTTGCTTTGCCAGAAAGGGATGTCGTTCATCAGGATGTCCACACGTCAAAAGAAAGCGCACCTTATAACGAGTCTGGCACGTCGTTGCAAGTTTTGCCGCCCTTTTCAGGCGGCAAGAGGAAGTTACAGCACGCGGGTTTTCAGCGACAGGCCGTTAAAACCGACCTCCAGTTCATCACCGCTCACGAGCGGACCAACGCCTTCCGGCGTGCCGGTCAGGATCACATCACCCGGTTTCAGGGTAAAGAAGCGGCTCATGTAGGCGATCAGCGGCACAATCTTATGGATCATGTCTGCCGTGGTGCCCTGCTGGCGGATTTCACCGTTAACCTTCAGGCTGAGCGGGGTATCCTGCGGATCGCCGGTAAATTCGCTCACCGGCACAAACGCCGAAATCGGGCAGGAATTATCAAACCCTTTGGCTTTTTCCCACGGCTGTCCGGCTTTCTTCATTTTGCCCTGCACGTCGCGTAGCGTCAGATCCAGCGCCACGCCGTATCCGGCAATCGCTTTCTGAACATGCTCTTCGGAAGCCTGACGCAGCGTCGCGCCAATCAGTACGGCGAGCTCAACCTCGTGATGCACCGAGCCGAGCCCCTGCGGCAGGGCCAGCGGCTGGCGGATATCGCAAAGCGCCGTTTCAGGCTTAATAAACAGAACCGGCTCTTCTGGCGTCGCACTGCCCATCTCCTGAATATGTTTTGCATAGTTGCTGCCCACGCAAACCACTTTGCTGACGGGATAATCCAGTAATGCACCTTGCCAGTTATGATGTTGATACATGGTCGACCCCTAAACGGTTGATGTGTTGTGCTCAAAAACAGTTGAGACTATTTTTTTCCGTTCGCCTCAAGATGCTGTTTTAATAAATTCTCCGGTGGCGGCGGAAGCTGTAAATAATAGCCCTGCTCGGCTAATGCCGTTTTCACTTTCTCCAGATCGGCATTCACCAGTTTCTTGCGACCATCAAGCGGCAGCAGCATCGCCATCTGCGGTCGGCCAAAGCTCTTCATTAATTCTTCAGGCACGCGTGAAAAATCGTCTTTCTTTTCGACATAAAGATAGGTCTGGTCACGGGTTGTACTTCTGTAGATCACACAAAACATGTTTTTACTCTGAATTAATGGGTGGTTGCTTGCCTCAATATACTCCTGACTATAACATGCCTGATACTCTTCGGAATATCGCAGCGAGTGGTTGCGGTTAATAGCAAATTGAGTAAGGCCAGGATGTCAAACACGCCCATCGAGCTTAAAGGCAGTAGCTTCACCTTATCAGTGGTACATTTGCATGATGCAAAACCCGAGGTTATTCGTCAGGCGTTAGAAGACAAAATCGCCCAGGCTCCCGCCTTTCTGAAGCACGCCCCTGTTGTGATCAACGTCAGCGGTCTTGAGGCGCCGGTTAACTGGAAACTTCTCCAGCAGGCCGTCTCCTCTACCGGACTGCGTATTGTCGGCATCAGCGGCTGCAAAGATACTGAACTGAAAGCGGAAATCGACCGTGCGGGGCTGCCGCTTCTGAATGAAGGCAAAGAAAAAGCCCCCCGTGCGGCACCCGTTGCCGTCGAAACGCCCCCTCCTGCGGCGCAAAACGTTACAACCATCACAAAAACGCGAATGATTGATGTGCCGGTTCGTTCCGGTCAGCGCATTTATGCACCAAACTGTGATCTGATTGTTACAAGCCACGTCAGCGCTGGCGCTGAGCTGATTGCAGATGGCAATATTCACGTATACGGTATGATGCGTGGACGTGCGCTCGCGGGTGCAAGTGGCGATCGGGACGCGCAAATATTTTGTACTCACCTGACGGCGGAACTGGTGTCCATCGCAGGTGAATATTGGCTGAGCGACAAGATCCCAGCCGAATTTTATGGCAAAGCGGCTCGCCTGCTTCTGGCAGACGACGCGTTGACCGTTCAACCGTTGAATTGATCCCTTTTTAACAAGGAATTTCTATGGCACGCATTATTGTTGTTACTTCGGGTAAAGGAGGCGTTGGCAAGACCACCTCCAGCGCGGCCATCGCTACTGGTTTGGCCCAGAAGGGAAAGAAAACCGTCGTTATCGACTTCGATATCGGCCTGCGTAACCTCGACCTCATCATGGGATGTGAGCGTCGCGTCGTGTATGACTTCGTGAACGTCATTCAGGGCGATGCCACGCTGAACCAGGCGCTGATTAAAGACAAGCGCACCGAGAACCTCTACATTCTCCCGGCCTCTCAGACGCGTGACAAAGACGCCCTGACCCGTGAAGGGGTAGAAAAGGTGCTCGACGAGCTGAAAAAAATGGAGTTCGACTTCATCGTCTGTGACTCCCCTGCCGGCATCGAAACCGGTGCTCTGATGGCGCTCTACTTCGCTGATGAAGCGATCATCACCACCAACCCTGAAGTTTCATCCGTGCGTGACTCAGACCGCATTCTCGGGATCCTCGCCTCTAAATCCCGTCGTGCGGAAAATGGCGAAGACCCGATTAAAGAACACCTGCTGCTCACCCGCTACAACCCGGGCCGCGTGAACAAAGGTGACATGCTGAGCATGGAAGACGTGCTGGAGATCCTGCGCATTAAGCTGGTGGGCGTTATCCCGGAAGATCAGTCCGTGTTACGCGCCTCTAACCAGGGCGAGCCAGTGATCCTGGATACAATGGCAGATGCAGGTAAAGCTTACGCCGATACCGTTGACCGTCTGCTGGGAGAAGAACGTCCTTTCCGCTTCATTGAAGAAGAGAAGAAAGGTTTCCTCAAACGCCTGTTCGGAGGATAAGTTATGGCATTACTGGACTTTTTTCTCTCGCGGAAAAAGAACACCGCCAACATCGCAAAAGAACGTCTGCAAATTATCGTTGCGGAGCGTCGTCGTAGCGACGCCGAGCCTCACTACCTGCCGCAGCTGCGTAAGGACATCCTGGAAGTGATCTGTAAGTACGTGCAGATTGACCCGGAGATGGTGACGGTGCAGCTGGAACAAAAAGACGGGGATATTTCGATTCTGGAGCTGAACGTGACGCTCCCGGAAGCGGAAGAGTCGCGTCCGTAGGTTTGTGATTTCGTAGCCCCGGTAAGCGCAGCGCCACCGGGGGAATATGCCGGGTTAACCCCCGGCATATTTTTTATCGCGGATAACCTTCCAGCAGCGTATTCAGGCGATCGGCCATCAATTCCCCGCGCCATCCCGCAACCATTTCCGGTACGCCATTCTGCGGCTTCAGCTTCCAGTGCCAGTTAAGCAGCTGATTAATCTGACGGCGTGAAGCGAGCAGCTCCGCGCTCAGCTTGCTTTCCGTTGCCACCGTCTGCACCAGCGCTTTGATATCTTTAAACGCTTTGCGATAGCCCGGCATATCCATCAGGTTCAGCAGCGGTTCCGGCAGCGCGTCGTCGGGTAATTCCTGCGCTTTAGCGACCAGCGCCAGCAGGGTTTTGCCGTGGAAACGGATCTCGCTGCCCGAAAGCCCAATGCTGTCCAGCTCGCCAAGGCTGCCCGGCATATAGCGCGCCACCGCCCAGAGATGTTCTTCGCGGACGACAAAGTTAACGGCCAGATCGCGCTCGCGTGCTTTACGCAAGCGCCAGTCTGCCAGCAGCTGCAGGCATGCCAGCTGACGCGTGCGCAGCTGCCAGGCGTTGCTGATGTCGCGCCAGGCCTCTTTCGGATCCACCACTTCCTGACGACGCTGCTGGGTCATACGGCACTCATCCAGCGCTGCCGGGAGCCATCCGGAGGCTTCCGCCTCTTTCATCAGCTGTCCGGCGATCGGCAGCAGGTAAAACACGTCAGCCGCCGCATACTCCAGCTGGCGGGCGGTAAGCGGACGCGCCAGCCAGTCGGTACGGGATTCGCTTTTATCCAGCGTCAGGCCCGTATACTCCTCCACCATGGCGGCAAAGCCCCATGAGAGCGGGCGACCGCTGAACGCCGCGAGGATCTGCGTATCAATCAGCGGCTGAGGCATGATGCCAAAGGTATTCAGAAAGACTTCCAGATCTTCACTGCCTGCGTGCAGGTATTTCGTGACGGCGGTATCGAGCAGCAGGTCGCGCATCGGCGTCCAGTCGGTAATGCCGAGAGGGTCAATCAGCGACACGTTTTTACCGTCATACATCTGAATCAACCCCAGCTGCGGATAGTACGTCCGGGTACGGACAAACTCGGTATCCAGGGCAATGGCAGGAAAGTCGCGCGTCACTTCGCACAGCGAAGCCAGCTCGTCGTTAGTCGTGATCATCTGGTAATTCAAATCGGATTCTCTTTTGTTTGCGCCCATAAAAAACGCCGGCTTAACCGGCGTCTGGGCGATTAACGTGTAGCTCAGGCCTTATTGTCTACTTTGGCACGGGCTTCGTCACGTAATTCTCGTCGTAATATCTTCCCAACGTTGGATTTCGGCAGCTCATCGCGGAATTCCACCAGCTTCGGCACTTTATAGCCCGTCAGCTGACGACGACAAAACGTTACCAGCGCTTCCTCGGTGAGAGAAGGATCTTTCTTGACCACAAATATCTTCACCGCTTCACCGCTGCTGCCGGAAGGCACGCCGACCGCTGCCACTTCGAGTACGCCGCTGTGCTGCATGACCACGTCTTCGATCTCATTCGGATAGACGTTGAAGCCGGAGACCAGGATCATATCTTTCTTGCGATCGACAATGCGCAGGAAGCCCTCGTCATCCATCACCGCGATATCACCGGTATGCAGCCAGCCGTCTTTGATGATTTCGTCAGTCGCGTCGGGACGCTGCCAGTAGCCCAGCATTACCTGTGGACCTTTGACGCACAGCTCACCCGGCTCACCCGGCGAAACTTCATTATCGTTATCATCGACCAGTTTCGCTTCAGTGGAAGGAACGGGCAGACCAATGCTTCCGCTGTGGTAGTCGATGTCATGCGGGTTAACGCTGACCAGCGGCGCGCATTCCGTCAGGCCATAGCCCTCGAGCAGATACTGTCCGGTGAGCTTCACCCAGCGCTCGGCTACCGCCTGCTGAACCGGCATACCGCCGCCCGCAGAGAGGTGCAGCGTGGAGAAGTCCAGCTGCTGGAACTCTTTGTTATTAAGCAGCGCGTTGAAAAGGGTATTTACCCCGGTCATGGCGGTGAACGGGTATTTTGCCAGCTCTTTCACCAGCCCCGGGATATCACGCGGGTTGGTAATCAGCACGTTTTGACCGCCGAGCTCAATAAACAGCAGGCAGTTCATGGTCAGTGCGAAAATGTGGTACAGCGGCAGCGCCGTGATGACCAGCTCTTTGCCGGGATGCAGTAGCGGCCCGTAGGTTGCGTTGACCTGCTCAAGGTTCGCCAGCATGTTGCGGTGGGTCAACATAGCGCCTTTCGCCACGCCGGTGGTGCCACCGGTATACTGCAGGAAGGCGAGATCTTCTGAGACCACTTCCGGCTTGACGTACTGCATCCGATAGCCCGCATGCAGCGCGCGGCGGAAGGAGATAGCGTCCGGCAGATGGTATTTTGGCACCAGACGTTTGACGTATTTGACGACAAAGTTAACCAGCGTGCCTTTGGCGGTAGAGAGCTGGTCCCCCATGCGCGTCAGGATGACGTGTTTCACCTGGGTTTTGTCGACCACTTTTTCCAGCGTATGGGCAAAGTTGGACACAATGACAATCGCAACCGCGCCGCTGTCGTTCAGCTGATGCTCGAGCTCGCGCGGGGTATACAGCGGGTTGACGTTGACGACGATCATCCCGGCACGCAGGATACCGAACAGCGCCACCGGGTATTGCAGCAGGTTCGGCATCATCAGCGCGACGCGATCCCCTTTTTGCAGCCCCAGCCCTTCCTGCAGATACGCCGCAAACGCCCGGCTGCGCTCCTCCAGCTTACGGAACGTCATCACCTCGCCCATATTCACAAATGCGGGCTGATCCGCGTAGCGCCTTACCGAGTGTTCAAATAATTCCACCAGGGATTGATAACGGTCAGGATTGATCTCAGCAGGAACATCTGCGGGATAACGGTTAAGCCAAACCTTCTTCAATGCATCACCTCTGAAATGAGTGTTCGTCGTCATCACAACCCCGATAATAAACAGTTTGTTAACATTATATTAACTCAGCGTACCAGTTTATTAATTGTTCAGATTTAAGGTTGCGAAGCGCGTCACTCTTTTTTTTCGTTTTATCCGTAAAAAAACAGAGACAGCGGCTGAGCCGCTGTCTCTTTTCTAACAATAACAGTAAGTTACTCAGTAACGATCGTCTGTACCTGTGCAGGTCCCGGGTTATACCAACCCCAGCCCGGGTAGCCATAGCGATAAGGATGCGGACCCCACATCCATGGATCGATCGGCTGCGGCGGCATGATCACCTGCTGGGCCAGCCGCCAGCGCTTGTATCCGTTGACCTGCATGGTCATAAATTTATACGGCGTGTTGCCAATTTTGCCCTGCACGGCGCCGGTAATCGGTCCGACGACGGTCACCAGCTGTCCGCGAAAATCGACCGGATCGAGGAACCCGCTGACGTCCGCATAGATACGTCCCCGGGAGGCCTCGCCCAGTACAGGCCGCGCGCCGCTGTCCAGCGGAACGGTGGCGATCTCCAGGCGGGTTTTCCCCTGCTGGTTTTGTACGTCAATCACCTTACCGCCAAAGCGCGCTTCCTGGCCGACGTACAGCTCAGGCGCATTCATCACCCGAACCAAATCCTGCTGTGGCGTCGGGCTGCTGCCCTTAATCGCATCAGGAACGGAAACGCATCCGCTCAGTGCTATGGCAACCGCGCCTGCCATAATAAGGCGTACTACTTTAGTCTGAACCGCCATGATGCGACTCCTTTTTCTCAGTTCCTGTTACTGAGATTCACTCGCGGCCCGGAAGTTTCTTCCACGCGACGGTGTTTCGCAAATAAACCGGTTCCGCCTGTTCAACAGCCACGGTTTTGCCTGCTGCGAGCAGCTGGCTGGCAATCGGAAGCATATCTTCCGCAGCCGGCAGAAGCATGTTGCCGTCCACCAGCGTCAACCCGGTGTCGTTCGCCATTTCAGGCCACGCCGGCCAGCCCGTACCGACGGTCGCCCACTCGCCGGACAGCTGCTTCAGTCGTTCTGTCACCGCTTCTGGCTTAAGCACGGCTTCCGTCTCTTCACCGTGCCACACGCCCTGCTCGTCACGGGTGTATTCGGCCCAGTAGACTTCGCCCATGCGGGCATCAATCGCTGCCAGGACGCGCGTTGCCCCGGTCATGCGCCATGCGCCCTGCGCCATGGTGGCGAGGGTAGAGACGCCGATCATCGGCAGTTCGGCGCCCAGCGCCAGCCCCTGCGCAATGCCAATCCCGATACGTACGCCCGTAAAGCTGCCGGGGCCGCGGCCAAAGGCCAGCGCGTCGAGGTCGGTTAAGGAGGTGTTTCCCTGGGTTAAAATGGCTTTTACCAGGGGCAGAATGCGTTGGGTGTGTTCCCGGGGGCACTCTTCGAAATGGGCAGAAACAGCACCGTCGTTCAACAGAGCAACAGAGCAAGCCTCTGTCGCGGTATCAATAGCCAGAATTCGCATCGGTCGTCGCGCTCTCGCAAGGGTCAGTCACAAAATGGCGCGCATCTTAGCACACTCCGGGGTAAATTACTCCGCCGTTGGGTTTGCCAGGAAACGCACCGCGCGTTTTATGTCCCGCGTCCGCGGCGCGGGCGGCAGGCTTGCAAGGAAAGTCGCACCGTAAGGACGCATCACCAACCGGTTATCGCAGATGACCAGCACGCCGCGGTCTGTGACGTCACGGATTAGGCGCCCTACCCCTTGCTTAAGCGTAATGACCGCATCCGGCAGTTGAACCTCGTCAAACGGATCGCCGCCGCGCAGACGACAGTCTTCCATCCGCGCCTTCAGCAGCGGATCGTCCGGGGAGGTAAACGGTAGCTTATCAATGATCACCAGCGAAAGCGTGTCGCCGCGCACGTCCACCCCCTCCCAGAAGCTGCTGGTTGCGACCAGCAGGGCATTACCGGCACTCACGAACTGCTGCAGAAGCTGGCCTTTGCTGGTTTCGCCCTGCAACAGCACCGGCAACGTCATCGTAGCGCGAAACTGCTCGGCGAGGTCGCGCATCATGGCGTGGGAGGTGCAGAGCATAAAGCAGCGGCCGTTATTGGCCTCGATCATTGGCTTCAGCATCGCCGCCAGCAGACGGGCCGCACCCGGCTGGTTGGGAAGCGGCAAATTGCGCGGCACGCAGAGCAGCGCCTGCTTTTCGTAATCGAACGGGCTGGGCAGAAGCAGCGATTCCGCCTGCTCAATGCCGAGGCGCTCGGTGAAGTGGTGCAGATCGTCATTCACCGACAGGGTTGCCGACGTAAAGATCCAGCTGCCCGGCTTCTGCGCCATCACCTCTTTAAATTTATCCGCCACAGTCAGCGGCGTCAGCGCCAGGGTAAAGTGGCGCGAAGTGCACTCGTACCAGTAGCTGTAACCCGGCTGGTTAATCTCTTTCAGCCGTTTGAGCCGCCCGCGATAGAGCGTGGCGCGCTCGAAGGCCGCATCCAGCAGCGCGGAGCGGCCGAGTGACAGTTTTGCCACGTCGTAGCAGAGCTCAAGCGCATCATCGAGCAGCAGCAGCGCGCGCTGGATGTTTTTGTCCGCCAGCAGCTCGCGCAGGTTACCACGATAGCCCGGCTCGCCGAGCTGTAAACGGAAATCCTGCGCGCTCTGCGCCAGACGGTCGGCGCACTTCTGCAGCTGCTGGGTATCTTTGAGTTCGGTCCGGTAAGCAATGGTGAAATCTTTCGCCAGATCCTGCAGCTGACGGCTGGAGAGCGACTGACCAAAGTACTGGCTGGCGATGTCCGGCAGCTGGTGGGCTTCGTCGAAGATCATCACGTCCGCTTCCGGGATCAGCTCACCAAAGCCGCTGTCCTTAACCACCATATCCGCAAGGAACAGATGGTGGTTCACCACCACCACATCCGCATCCATCGCCGTTTTGCGCGCTTTCACCACGAAGCAGTCTTTATACAGCGGGCAGTCGCTGCCGAGGCAGTTGTCGTTGGTGCTGGTCACCAGCGGCCAGGCGGGAGAGTCTTCCGACACGCTCGCGCAGGTGCTGATATCGCCCTCTTCGGTCTGGTTCGCCCAGGCGCGAAGGATAATGACGTCGCTCAGGGTTTGCACCGGCAGGTCGCCGCCCGCCAGCGCCTGCTGCTCAAGGCGTTCCAGGCAAAGATAGTTGGAGCGCCCCTTCAGCAGGGCCAGACGGCCTTTATATTTCAGTGCCTTTGCCACGGTGGGCAAATCACGGCTGTAGAGCTGATCCTGCAGCGCCTTCGAACCGGTGGAAATAATCACCTTCTTTTTCGCCCGCAGCGCCGGCGCAAGGTAAGCATAGGTTTTACCCGTGCCGGTACCGGCTTCGACCACCAGCGGCTGAGCCTTATCGATGGCGCGTGCAACGGCGTGCGCCATCTGTCGCTGAGGCTCACGGGGTTTGAAGCCGGGGATAGCCTGCGCTAATTGACCTTCAGGGGAAAAATCGTCTGCCACGGTGCTCTCTCACTGTATTTTTGCACAGGGATTATGTCAGCCCATCCTCTCATGTGCCACCCCAAATAGTGACGACAGATGAACAATATGGCAGTCTTGCCGCCTGACGACGAAAAATAACGAGGAAACGTTTATGACAATTGTGCGCATTGATGCCGAAGCCCGCTGGTCTGATGTGGTGATCCATAACCAGACGCTCTACTACACCGGCGTCCCGGCTAACCTGGACGCGGATGCGTTCGAGCAGACGGCCAATACCCTGGCGCAGATTGACGCGGTGCTGGAAAAACAGGGCAGCGACAAATCCCGCATTCTGGATGCGACGATTTTCCTGGCAAACAAAGATGACTTCGCGGCAATGAACAAAGCCTGGGACGCGTGGGTGGTGGCGGGTCACGCGCCTGTACGTTGCACCGTACAGGCCACGCTGATGAAGCCGGAATACAAGGTAGAGATTAAGATTATCGCGGCGGTTTAAGCCCGATCACTCTTCATCTTCATCCTCGAAACGCGCCACGATCCGCTCGCCGGTATGCGTGGCGCGCAGTTCTTCCGCCACCTGGGAAATCGCCTGTCCGCTGCTCATCCCCTGGGACATCAGTTCCTGAATTCGCTCAACCGCTTTCTGCTGCTGTTCATGGCTCAGAGAAGGTAAACCTGCAAACATCGTCAACTCCTGCTAAATTATTCGCGCTAATTATTTCACGCTGCCCGGTAGTATGCCACACATGAACATGCGCTTCCCCACTGTTATTACCCTGCCCTGGCGGACAGACGCCGCTGAATACTGGTTTGCCCGCCTGAGCCATCTTCCGTTTGCGATGCTGCTGCACTCCGGCCATGCGGACCATCCCTATAGCCGCTTTGATATTCTGGTCGCCGATCCGCTGAAGACGCTGACAACCGATGTTCTGTCGTTAACGGACGATCCGCTGGCGCAGCTTCAGCACGACATTAACGCGCTGGGCTTATCTGCCACACCCAACCCGGACCTTCCTTTTCAGGGGGGCGCGCTGGGCCTGTTTGGCTACGATTTGGGTCGCCGTTTCGAAACGCTGCCCGAGCATGCGCAGGCTGATATTCCCCTGCCCGACATGGCCGTGGGGCTGTATGACTGGGCGTTAATTGTCGATCATCAGAAAAAAACGGTTTCCCTGCTGAGCCATCGTGACGTGCAGGCGCGTCTGGCCTGGCTTGAGGCGCAACAGGCTGCACCCGCTGAGACGTTCACGCTGACCTCCGGCTGGCGCTCCAACATGAGCGCCGCGGAGTATGGCGAAAAATTCGCGCGCGTTCAGGCGTATCTGCAAAGCGGCGACTGCTATCAGGTTAACCTCGCCCAGCGCTTCGAGGCGACCTATCGGGGAGATGAGTGGCAGGCGTTTACCCGTCTTAATGCCAGCAATAAGGCGCCGTTCAGCGCCTTTGTGCGTCTGGAACAGGGGGCGATCCTCAGCCTGTCGCCCGAGCGCTTTATTCATCTGGCCGAGGGCACCATTCAAACCCGCCCGATTAAGGGCACGCTTCCACGCCTTGCCGATCCTGATGCCGATCGTCAGCAGGCGGAAAAACTGGCCGCCTCGCCAAAAGACCGCGCCGAAAACCTGATGATTGTCGATCTGATGCGTAACGACATTGGCCGGGTGGCCGTGCCGGGCAGCGTCCGCGTGCCGGAACTGTTTGTCGTTGAGCCTTTCCCGGCGGTGCATCATCTGGTCAGCACCATTACCGCGCGGCTGCCTGACTCGCGCACGGCCTGCGACCTGCTGCGCGCCGCGTTCCCGGGCGGCTCCATCACCGGCGCGCCGAAGGTGAGGGCAATGGAGATCATTGATGAGCTGGAGCCCCACCGCCGTAATGCCTGGTGCGGTAGCATCGGCTATATCAGCCTGTGCGGCACGTTGGATACCAGCATTACCATCCGTACGCTGACCGCCTGCAACGGAAACCTTTACTGTTCGGCCGGGGGCGGCATTGTTGCCGACAGCCAGGTCGATGCGGAATATCAGGAAACCTTTGATAAAGTTAACCGTATTCTGAAACAACTGGAGTAAACACGGGTGGAAAAAGAGAATCTGACGCTGGATGACTTTTTATCTCGCTTTCAGCTACTAAGGCCGCAGGTCAACCGCGAAGCGCTGAATCAACGTCAGGCGGCCGTGCTGATCCCGGTCGTGCGTCGCGCGCAACCGGGCCTGCTGCTCACCCAGCGTTCCGCCCATTTACGCAAGCACGCGGGTCAGGTCGCTTTTCCGGGGGGCGCGGTAGACAGCTCCGACGCCTCGCTGATTGCCGCCGCGCTGCGCGAAGCGCAGGAAGAGGTTGCCATTCCGCCAGAGGCCGTTGAGGTCATCGGCGTGCTGCCACCCGTCGACAGCGTCACCGGTTTTCAGGTCACGCCGGTGGTCGGCATTATCCCGCCGGGCCTGCAGTATCACGCCAGCGTCGATGAAGTCTCCGCGGTGTTTGAAATGCCGCTGGAAGAAGCCCTCCGACTGAGTCGTTATCACCCGCTGGATATTCAGCGTCGTGGGCATGACCATCGGGTCTGGTTGTCCTGGTATCAGCATTATTTTGTCTGGGGCATGACGGCGGGCATTATTCGTGAGCTGGCGTTGCAAATCGGCCTGAAGCCTTGACTATACTTTACATTCCGCCCTCTTCTGCCAGGTTTGCGATCTGCGTCGCGCTATTAGCAAAACCCATCGTTAACCATTAGTTTAATTCATGTGAATAGTTAAGCCGAGGTCGGTGTTCCCTCTTACACTATGCGCAGTTATAACATCGTTACTGGAACCCCGGTAACCCTGTCAGGAGTGTGAAAGTGATTAGTATATTCGACATGTTCAAAGTGGGAATTGGCCCTTCGTCTTCCCATACTGTTGGCCCGATGAAGGCCGGTAAACAGTTCGTCGATGATCTGGTCGAAAAAGGATTACTGGAAAGCGTTACCCGTGTCGCCGTGGATGTTTACGGCTCGCTGTCATTAACGGGTAAAGGCCACCACACCGATATCGCCATTATTATGGGTCTGGCAGGCAATATGCCAGATACCGTTGATATTGATGCCATCCCGGCATTCATCCGCGACGTGGAAACACGCGGCCGCCTGCTGCTGGCAAACGGCCAGCAGGAAGTTGATTTTCCGCAGGATGACGGCATGCGTTTCCGTAGCGACAACCTGCCGCTGCATGAAAACGGCATGACCATTCACGCTTATAGCGGTGAAAAAGAGATTTACAGCAAAACGTACTACTCCATCGGCGGTGGTTTCATCGTGGATGAAGAGCATTTTGGCAAAGACAGCGTCGGCGACGTCAGCGTACCGTACCCGTTCAAATCGGCGACCGAGATGCTGGGTTACTGCAAACAGACCGGTCTTTCCCTGTCCGGCATGGTGATGCAGAACGAACTGGCGCTGCACAGCAAACAAGAGATTGAAGACTATTTTGCCAACGTCTGGCAAACCATGCGCGCCTGTATCGATCGCGGGATGAACACTGAAGGGGTTCTGCCGGGTCCGCTGCGCGTGCCGCGTCGTGCCTCTGCTCTGCGCCGTATGCTGGTGACCACGGACAAATTCTCCAACGACCCGATGAACGTGGTCGACTGGGTGAATATGTTTGCACTTGCGGTTAACGAAGAGAACGCCGCCGGTGGCCGCGTCGTGACGGCGCCAACCAACGGCGCGTGCGGCATTGTTCCTGCGGTGCTGGCGTATTACGACCACTTTATTGAGCCCGTGACGCCGGACATCTATATCCGTTATTTCCTGGCAGCAGGTGCCATCGGCGCGCTGTACAAGATGAATGCCTCCATCTCCGGTGCGGAAGTGGGCTGTCAGGGTGAAGTCGGCGTGGCCTGCTCCATGGCGGCAGCAGGTCTGGCAGAGCTGTTGGGTGCAAGCCCTGAGCAGGTCTGCGTGGCGGCTGAAATCGGTATGGAACATAACCTCGGTCTGACCTGCGATCCGGTCGCGGGCCAGGTGCAGGTGCCGTGCATTGAGCGTAACGCGATTGCCTCGGTGAAAGCCATCAACGCCTCACGTATGGCGATGCGCCGTACCAGCGAACCTCGCGTATCGCTGGATAAGGTGATTGAAACCATGTACGAAACGGGCAAAGACATGAACGCGAAATACCGCGAGACGTCCCGTGGTGGCCTGGCCATTAAGGTGCAGTGCGACTAATACTGCCTTTCGCCCATCTGCAACGGATGGGCGAATTTCCCTCTTCTTCCTCGTCTCCTTCTGCTTTCCCCACTACACTTTTACTGTTGCGTCCGGCTTTTGTGGCTGGTGGCTTATCAGGCGACCGTTCATGCAAACTGCACAAACGATCATTAAAAACTATCGCCGAAAACGCGTTATCGTCTGTGTGACGGTTGCGCTCCTCACGCTCATCCTGACGCTGGGCATTCGCTTTATTTCCCAGCGCAACGTTAACCAACAGCGGATCCTCGATTTTACCAGCCATACCGTTCGCGCCCTTGATAACGTTTTGCTTTCCCTGGAAAACCACCGCAACGTGCTGCAGCCGCTGGTGGGACAGCCCTGCCCGCAGGTGCAGCTGGCGCTGCGACAGCAGGCAGCCATTTTGCAGACGGTACGTTCTATCGCCCTGATTAAAGACGGAATCCTGTATTGTTCGAGTATTTTCGGCAGCCGCAGCGAGCCTGTCCGTGACTTCCTTCAGGAACTCCCCGCCAGCACGGCGAAGCTGATTTTATCGACCGACCAGTGGCTGCTTAAGGGCAGCCCTGTTTTGATCCAGTGGTATCCCGTCTCCCAGGACGGTGAAGAAGGCGTCGTCGAGATTATTAATATCGACCTGATCGCCAGAATGATCCTCGAGCCCCAGCGTCCGCTCATCAATGACGTGGTGCTGACAGTCGGCGATCGTTTTTTACGCTACGGTCAACGCGTCACCGACAGTCTGACGTTTGATGAAGAGAGCGCCCTTTTCCAGCAGTCATCAACCCGAAATCCTTTCACCATTACGGTCAGCGGACCTGGCCCCGGTGAGT
This sequence comes from Enterobacter sp. TCD1-1, assembly GCF_020567405.1. Taxonomy (NCBI): domain Bacteria; kingdom Pseudomonadati; phylum Pseudomonadota; class Gammaproteobacteria; order Enterobacterales; family Enterobacteriaceae; genus Enterobacter; species Enterobacter sp. TCD1-1. The sequence continues at coordinate 1,952,322 of NZ_JAJCXF010000001.1, forward strand.
TAGCCTTAAAAAGCCTGCCCGCCCAGCTGCCGCTGGGGCTGATGCTCAGCCTGCTGCTGGGCTATCTCGCCTGGCTGGCGACGGCAAACCGGATGAGCTTTACGTGGGAGATCGATATGGGCATTGCGGCGCGGGAATTTGAGCTTTTCTGCCAGCCGCTGGTGAATGCCCGCACCCAGGCGTGCACGGGCGTTGAGATCCTGCTGCGCTGGAATAACCCCCGTCAGGGTTGGATCACTCCGGAGGTGTTTATCCCTCTGGCAGAAGAACATAACCAGATTGTCCCCCTGACCCGCTATGTCATCGCCGAAACGGTGCGCCAGATAGGCTACTTCCCGTCCAGCGCCGGTTTCCACATCGGCATTAACGTTGCCGCCAGCCACTTCCGTCACGCTGTACTGGTACAGGACCTGAACCGTCTCTGGTTCAGCGCCAATCCGCGACAGCAGCTGGTGATTGAACTCACGGAACGGGATGCGCTGCTGGACGCGGATTATCGCATCGTGCGCGAACTGCATCGCAAAGGGGTGAAGCTCGCTATCGACGATTTTGGCACCGGGAACAGCTCCCTCTCCTGGCTTGAAAAGCTGCATCCGGACGTCCTGAAAATTGACCAGTCCTTTACCACCGCCATTGGCACGGATGCCGTGAATTCAACGGTGACGGACATGATCATTGCGCTTGGCCAGCGGTTGAATATCGAGCTGGTTGCGGAAGGGGTCGAAACGGAAGAGCAGGCGCGCTATTTACGCCGTCATGGCGTTCCAGTCCTGCAGGGCTTTTTCTATGCGCGGCCGATGCCGCTACGGGACTTTCCAGACTGGCTGGCGGGAAGTGCTCCCCCGCCAGCGCGTCATAACGGGCACATCGTACCCTTAATGCCGCTGCGTTAAGCAGACTTACTCATCTTCGTCGTGGGCAGATTGTTCTTTAACAATACGGACCATATCAACGCGATAGTCGTTGGCTTCGACAATGGTAATGTGCAGCGGCGGCAGCTCTATCACATCGCCAACACGCGGGATCTGGCCATTTACGGCGATAACCAGACCGGCAACGGTCGCGATGTCTTCTTCATCGTTGACCACGTTTTCCAGCCCCAGCGTGTGCGAGAGCGCGTGCAGGTCGGTGGTACCTTTAACCAGCCAGCCTTCGCCATCGGCAACAATTTCCGGCGTTTCGTCTTCATCCGGGAATTCACCGGCGATCGCTTCCAGCACGTCCAGCGGCGTCACCAGCCCCTGCACCACGCCAAACTCGTTGGTGACAATAACAAAGCTACCGCGAGCGCGGCGCAGCACCCCGAGCAGGTTGATCGGATCCAGCGTTTCCGGCACCACAATCGCAGGCGATGCAGCAGCAACGGCTTCGACGTTAACGCCCTCTTCCAGGGCGACCAGCATCTCTTTCGCCCGCACCACGCCGATGATCTCATCCAGTTCACCACGACATACCGGGAACAGGCTGTGCGGTGAAGAGAGCAGCTGCTGGCGAATTTCATCAACGCTCAGGTTAGCATCGACCCAGCTGATCTCCCCGCGCGGCGTCATGATGCCGCGCAGCGAACGGGAGGCCAGAGAGAGCACGCCGTTAATCATGTAGCGTTCCTGTTCCACAAACGCCCCTTCCGGGACCGGAACCGGGTTGTGGTTTTCGGAATCAGACTGCACGTTCACCTGACGACGACCGCCCATCAGGCGCAGAATGGCATCCGCGGTCCTGGCGCGCAGCGGCTGATTTGACTGCTGCTTGATAAAGTTACGGCGCGCAATCTGGTTGAACAGCTCGATCAGGATCGAGAAGCCAATCGCGGCGTACAGGTAGCCTTTCGGAATATGGAAGCCAAAGCCTTCCGCCACCAGACTCAGACCAATCATCAGCAGGAAGCTCAGACACAGTACCACCACCGTTGGATGCTGGTTCACGAAACGCGTCAGCGGCTTCGACGCCAGCAGCATGACCGCCATCGCAATAACCACCGCAGCCATCATGACCGGCAGATGGTTCACCATGCCGACCGCCGTGATCACCGCATCCAGCGAGAAGACCGCATCCAGCACCACGATCTGCAGCACCACCACCCAGAAACTGGCATAGCCTTTACCGTGCCCATCATCGTGCTGACGGTTTTCCAGCCGCTCATGAAGTTCTGTCGTCGCTTTGAAGAGCAGGAATATCCCCCCGATCAGCATGATTAAATCACGGCCGGAGAAGGTGTAATCCATGACGGAGAACAGCGGTTTGGTCAGCGTGACCATCCACGAGATGACGGAGAGCAGCCCCAGTCGCATGACCAGCGCCAGCGAGAGTCCAATGAGACGCGCTTTATCACGTTGTTTTGGCGGCAGCTTATCCGCAAGGATGGCGATAAACACCAGGTTATCAATGCCGAGAACGATCTCCAGCACGACCAGCGTGAGCAATCCCACCCAGATTGACGGGTCCATTAAGAATTCCATGACAAGCTCCTGCTAAAGGAATGACGAAACGGTGCCCCACTCAATGTGGGCAAAACAGAGGCAGACAGAGTCGATACGTGGCGAGGATCGCCGGTGAAAAAGGCGCGAAATGGCCTGGAAGATGACTGACGTCGGTGACGGTCCATATAGTGGGCTGGAGCCCTATACTCCTGAACAATTAAACGGAGGCTAAACATATCAGAGAGACTGTGTTTTTAGCAAAGATTTACGTTCCTTTGCAAAGTTCTGTAACACAGCGGCTTTACGCTACAGATAATTCTGTAACGCGTGGCTAAATTACGGATCTTCATCACATAAATTATTTTTTCACTATCTAAAATAATTCGCGGAAGTCTTAGTTTTTTGAACTCTAACCCTTATCTGAATCGATTCGGTTCGCCAATACGATTCTCAGTACGACTGCCTGGCAGGCGTATTAATGATAATAAAAGGAGGTAGCAAGTGACCATTGCTATTGTCATAGGCACACATGGTTGGGCTGCTGAGCAGCTACTCAAAACGGCAGAGATGCTGTTGGGCGAGCAGGAAAACGTCGGCTGGATCGATTTCGTTCCCGGTGAAAACGCCGAGACGCTGATAGAGAAGTACAACGCTCAGCTCGAGAAGCTGGATACCAGCAAAGGCGTGCTGTTTCTCGTTGATACATGGGGCGGCAGCCCGTTCAATGCTGCCAGCCGCATTGTCGTCGATAAAGAGCACTATGAAGTTGTCGCCGGGGTCAATATTCCCATGCTGGTGGAAACCCTCATGGCACGCGACGACAATCCGTCCTTCGATGAGCTGGTTGCACTGGCCGTTGAAACCGGCCGCGAAGGGGTTAAGGCCCTGAAGGCACAGCCGGTTGAAAAACCTGCCCCTGCGCCTGCAGCGGCACCGAAAGCGGCGGCACCGGCAAAACCGATGGGCCCGAATGATTACATGGTGATCGGCCTTGCGCGTATTGATGACCGCTTAATCCACGGTCAGGTTGCCACGCGCTGGACCAAAGAGACCAACGTTCGACGCATTATCGTGGTCAGCGACGAAGTGGCCGCTGATACCGTACGTAAAACCCTTCTGACTCAGGTTGCTCCTCCTGGCGTTACCGCGCACGTTGTGGATGTCGCCAAGATGATTCGCGTTTACAACAACCCGAAATATGCGGGCGAACGCGTGATGCTCCTGTTCACTAACCCGACAGACGTTGAGCGCATTGTTGAAGGCGGCGTGAAAATCACCTCCGTTAACATTGGTGGTATGGCATTCCGTCAGGGCAAAACGCAGGTCAACAACGCCATTTCAGTCGATGCGAAAGATATCGAAGCATTCAACAAGCTGAATGCACGTGGTATTGAGCTGGAAGCCCGTAAGGTTTCCACGGACCAGAAACTGAAAATGATGGATTTGATCGGCAAAGTTGGGAAATAAGCCCGCGCCGGTTTTTCACATAATGCTTATGTAATAGGAGAAGTACAATGGAGATTACCACTCTTCAGATTGTGCTGGTGTTCGTGGTCGCATGTATTGCGGGTATGGAATCCGTACTTGATGAATTTCAGTTCCACCGTCCTCTGGTGGCCTGTACGCTGATTGGGGCCGTTCTGGGTGACATGAAAACCGGTATCATCATCGGTGGTACCCTGGAAATGATCGCCCTGGGCTGGATGAACATCGGTGCGGCGGTTGCGCCCGATGCCGCGCTGGCCTCTATCATTTCTACCGTTCTGGTTATTGCCGGTCACCAGAGTATTGGTGCAGGTATCGCCCTGGCAATCCCACTGGCAGCCGCAGGCCAGGTTCTGACCATCATCGTTCGTACTATCACCGTTGCCTTCCAGCACGCGGCGGATAAGGCGGCCGACAACGGCAACCTCACGGCCCTGTCATGGATCCACGTTTCATCCCTGTTCCTGCAGGCGATGCGTATCGCAATCCCGGCGGTTATCGTCGCGATCTCTGTGGGTACCAGTGAAGTCCAGAGCATGCTGAACGCCATTCCTGAAGTGGTCACCGGCGGCCTGAACATCGCGGGCGGTATGATCGTGGTCGTTGGTTATGCGATGGTCATCAACATGATGCGCGCAGGCTACCTGATGCCGTTCTTCTACCTCGGCTTCGTGACCGCGGCCTTCACCAACTTCAACCTGGTTGCACTGGGTGTGATCGGTGCGGTGATGGCGATTCTCTACATCCAGCTCAGCCCGAAATATAACCGCGTTGCGGGTGCCCCAGCGCAGGCTGCTGGTAACAACGATCTCGATAACGAACTGGACTAACAGGTGAGCGAAATGGTTGATATGACAAAAACTACCACCGAGAAAAAACTCACTCCGGGTGATATTCGTGGCGTGTTCATCCGTTCTAACCTGTTTCAGGGTTCATGGAACTTCGAACGTATGCAGGCGCTGGGTTTCTGCTTCTCCATGGTACCGGCGATCAAACGCCTGTACCCGGAAAACAACGAAGCACGCCGTCAGGCCATCAAGCGTCACCTGGAATTCTTTAACACCCATCCTTACGTTGCGGCCCCGGTACTGGGCGTAACGCTGGCGATGGAAGAGCAGCGTGCAAACGGCGCAGAGATTGACGATGGTGCCATCAACGGTATCAAAGTCGGTCTGATGGGTCCGCTGGCCGGTGTCGGTGACCCTATCTTCTGGGGTACCGTGCGTCCGGTCTTCGCGGCACTGGGTGCCGGTATCGCGATGAGCGGCAGTCTGCTTGGCCCGCTGCTGTTCTTCATCCTGTTCAACGCCGTGCGTCTGCTGACCCGTTACTACGGCGTGGCCTACGGCTACCGTAAAGGGGTGGACATCGTTAAGGACATGGGCGGCGGCTTCCTGCAGAAACTGACTGAGGGGGCGTCAATCCTCGGCCTGTTTGTCATGGGCGCGCTGGTAAACAAGTGGACGCACGTGAACATCCCGCTGGTGGTATCGACCATCACCGGACAGGATGGTCAGACCCGCGTCACCACCGTGCAGACGATTCTGGATCAGCTGATGCCGGGCCTGGTCCCGCTGCTGTTGACCTTCGCCTGTATGTGGCTGCTGCGTAAGAAAGTGAACCCGCTGTGGATCATCGTTGGCTTCTTCGTCATCGGTATTGTGGGCTACGCCGTCGGCCTGCTGGGTCTGTAATTATCAATGCTATAGGCCGGGGGCTTGCCCCCGGTTTTTTTTATCTGGAGGATGAATGACTGTCACGGACATCGTACTGGTTTTATTTGTTGTTGCCCTTCTGGCTTACGCGATCTATGACGAGTTCATTATGCTCCGCCGTCACGGCGAGACGCTGCTCTCCCTTCCCCTGCTACGACGCGGGCGCGTGGATGCCTTTATCTTCGTGGGTCTCATCGCCATTCTTATTTACAATAACGTCACCAGCCATGGTGCATTATTAACCACATGGTTATTATGTGCGCTGGCATTAATGGCGATTTATCTGTTCTGGATCCGCACGCCAAAAATCATTTTTAAATCCCACGGATTCTTCTTCGCCAATGTATGGATAGAATATAACCGTATTAAAGAGATGAATTTATCCGAAGACGGCGTGCTGGTGATGCAATTAGAACAACGCCGCCTGCTTATTCGGGTGAAGAATATTGATGACCTGGAAAAGATATACAAGTTACTCGTTAAAACTCAATGAGTTAGATATATAGCAACGGCTATATCCTGTGTTTATTTTGCGCAAGAAATATAGCCGAAGCTATATCCCCACCGCTAATTTGAACGCTATTTGTTAACGATATTTTCACGATTAAAGACAAATGAAAATCGTTATCAACAAACGTTTTAAATAATGCCTTTTCATTGTTGTTTTATATTCTCAAAATATGTTAAGGTTGCGCCCGTCGTTGGGGAGTAGCCGATTTCCTGTTCACAGGAAATGTACGTGTCAACATACTCGTTGAAAAACGTGGCACGTACGGATCGCTTACCGCACATCTTATGTGCATTGCGATCAGGCGAGACCATAGATACATCAACTGCTGTTTACTGGGGGCAGTGATGTGTCATATGGATATCCCCGGTCTGGACGCTGTTATGAATATCTCCGCTACGATCCTTCTCGCTTTTGGCATGTCCATGGACGCCTTCGCTGCTTCCATCGGAAAAGGCGCCACGCTACACAAACCTAAATTCTCAGAAGCCCTGCGTACCGGACTGATTTTTGGCGCTATCGAAACGCTGACCCCGCTTATCGGCTGGGGACTTGGCATGCTCGCCAGCCAGTTCGTGCTGGAGTGGAACCACTGGATTGCCTTCGTCCTGCTGGTGTTCCTCGGAGGCCGAATGGTCATTGAAGGTTTTCGCGGCGGTGATGATGAACACGAGGAGCCGCAGCATCGCCACGGCTTCTGGCTGCTGGTCACCACGGCCATTGCCACCAGCCTTGATGCGATGGCCGTTGGTGTAGGTCTGGCATTTCTGCAGGTCAATATTATCGCCACCGCGCTGGCTATTGGCTGTGCAACCCTGATTATGTCCACGCTGGGCATGATGGTCGGACGGTTTATCGGCCCGCTGCTGGGTAAACGCGCCGAGATCCTCGGGGGGATTGTGCTGATTGGCATTGGCGCCCAGATCCTCTGGGCACACTTCGCCGGTTAATCTTCGCGCTGCCAGATGTGGATGCTGAAGTCCGTCTGGCAGCGAAATGTTGAATGTGCCGCCAGCGTTTCCCACACCTCCGGTTTTGCCCGCCACGCGAACGGCGTCATCTGCAATAACGCGACGGCCTCTTCCCCTTTGAGCGTCATTTCGTACGCCACTGATTCCGCCTGCTTCAGGGTAAAACCGCCCAGCTGCTCTGAATGCGGGGCATGCAGACGCACTTCGTCGTAGATCAGCCCTTTCAGCTCCATCAGATGACGCGGGCCTGGGGTCACGGTGACCACCCATCCGCCCGGCTTCACCACGCGCGCCAGCTCCTCTGCCTTACACGGCGCGTAGATACGGATAACCGCGTCCATGCTGGCATCGTCAAACGGCAGCCGGTGGCTGGAGGCCACGCAGAACGTCACGTCGGTATAACGCTTTGCCGCCGCACGTATGGCCACTTTCGACACGTCCAGACCGAATGTCTGCGCGCCCTTCTCACGAGCAACCTCCGCAAACCGTGCTGTGTAGTATCCTTCCCCACAGCCGATATCGAGCATGGCGGTGGCTGAAGCAGGCAGAATATCATTGAGCATCTGCGTGACGGCCTCCCGCAGCGGCAGATAGTGTCCGGCATCGAGAAACGCGCGGCGCGCCCGCATCATCTCAGCACTGTCGCCAGGATCGCGGGAACGCTTATGCTGGACCGGCAGAAGATTCACGTAGCCTTCTTTTGCCCGGTCAAACTGATGCCCCTGCGGGCAGGTATACCGTTTGTCTGAGTGCGTCAGGGGGGCGTGGCAAAGGGGACAGCTGAAGGACATGGCAACTCCGGAGCATAATCAAAGGGCGAAGTGTACCGCTATTCGCCCCTGTTATAAACGCCCGGTTAGCGCATGACGATAAGGTGATCGGACCCCGCCGGTAACCCGTCAGGTTTGATATTCTCCAGACGCAGCACGTTACCCATAATCTCACTGAAGACAGGGGCAGAGACGGCCCCGCCGTAGTAAGCCCCGTTTTGCGGATCGTTAATCACCACCACCAGGGCAAAACGCGGATTGCTGGCAGGGGCAACCCCCGCCGTGTAGGCGACGTATTTATCGACATACTTCCCGCTATCGTCAATTTTCTTCGCCGTACCGGTTTTCACCGCCACCCGGTAATCACGTACGGCAGCCTTAACGCCTCCGCCGCCCGGCAGCGCAACGCTCTCCATCATGTGCTCCACTTCATGGGCAATCTCTTCCGGCATGACGCGATGCCCGATAACGGGGGGATCGATGCGGGTGATCGAGAGCGGACGCTCAAGCCCGTACCCACCAATCGTGGCGTAGACGTGGGCCAGCTGGAGCGGCGTAACCATCAGCCCGTAGCCGAAGGCAAAAGTCGCGCGATCGAGCTGGCTCCAGTATTTACGCTGTGGCAACAGCCCCGAGCTTTCCCCCGTTAAGCCAAGCCCCGTATTGGTGCCAAAACCAAAGTTTCGATAGGTATCGATGAGATGCTGGACAGGCATCGCCAGCGAAAGTCGGGAAACGCCGGTGTCGCTCGATTTTTGCAGGATCCCGGTCATCGTCAGCTCAGGGTAAAAGCCCACGTCGCGAATGCGATGTCCGTCAAGGGTATACGGGTGGGTGTCAATCACGCTGTCCGGCTGGACCAGCCCCTGCTGCAGGGCCGTCATCAGCACCAGCGGCTTGACGGTCGAACCAGGTTCGAACGTATCGCTGATTGCGCGGTTGCGAAAATCGTTTATCGTCGCCCCTTCACGATTATTGGGGTTAAAATCCGGGTAGCTCGCCATGGCGAGGATTTCCCCGGTTGGGATATTAATGAGCACCGACGCCCCCGACTCGGCCTTGTTCCAGGCCACGGCATTGTCGAGCGCATCTTCGGTGATGGTTTGTAGTCGCTCGTCAATACTTAACTGGATGTTATGCGCCGGTGCGGGCGCAATTTCGGTCAGGTTTTCAACCACACGTCCATAGCGATCTTCCCTTACCTGACGCACACCTGGCTTGCCGGTGAGTTGCGCGTTGAAGCTCTTTTCCACACCTTCGATGCCCTGCCCGTCAATATTGGTGAAGCCAATCAGGTTCGCTGCCACATGGCCAGCAGGATAAAAACGGCGGGACTCATCGCGCAAATTGATGCCGGGCAGATTCAGTTTGTCGATCCACTTTGCCTGCGCAGGATCGACCTGACGGGCAAGGTAAATAAAACGGCCCTGTGGGTTGGCGTTGATGCGTGCAGAGAGTGTGCCGAGGGAGAGATGCAGCGCGCTGGCCAGCGCCTGCCAGCGCTCATCAAGCCCAACGCCCCCTTTTGCCAGCACCGTTTTAGGATCGGCCCAAACGGCCTGGACAGGCACGCTCACCGCCAGGGGGCGACCCTCACGATCCATTATCATGCCGCGCGGCGCATCAATCGCCAGCTGGCGTAGGGATCGCATATCCTCCTGCTTCACCAGATTGTCAGGCTTGATGATTTGCAGCCAGGCAACGCGGCCCAGCAGAAAAGCCAGACTACAAAAAATAGCTAAACAGAGCAGAGCAAAACGCGCCGGCGTGAAATTTCCAGTTGCTGTTATCAATGTCTTCTTCACCTGAACCCCAGGGCTGTAAAACAACGCCCTGATTTAACGGGAAAAGACGGCGAGAAGGTGGCGAAACAGTGCTACTAACCTCGCAGCTTTGCAACAAGTTACTAACAAGAGCGCGGATGGTAATATTTTGAAAGATAAGGGACATAAAAAAGCCCCGCGACAGGCGAGGCTTTATGTCTGAGAGTGAAGTGCCGGGCACTTCAGTCAACAGCGGTTCGATCAGATAGCAGTTACGTTAACTGCAGCTGGGCCTTTCTGGCCGTCCTGAATTTCGAACTCAACGTTCTGGCCTTCAGCCAGAGTTTTGAAGCCGTTACCCTGGATTGCAGAGAAGTGTACGAACACGTCTTTGCTGCCGTCAGCAGGAGTAATGAAACCAAAACCTTTAGACTCGTTGAACCACTTAACTTGACCTTTAATCTTTGCCATTTTGCAAAATTCCTTAGAGTGTTTTCTTAGCCCGCAGGCATTAACTGAGATAAAACTGAGACATTACTGCATGAGGCACTAATATAAGGTTCGGCAGAGAAGCGGTATTCAACGACAACGTGTTTACTCAGGACTTCTTTACTGAAAATGCCACACATAAACAGAACTGTACCTCGTTTGACCCAAAACGTGTTATCACACACTATGTTTAATATGGCAAGCCATTTTTAAACATGTCTCGATCCGCCGCACAAATTCGAACAGTGCCTGTCAGGTTTTGCACAATTATGCGCATCACGTACAGACAGCCCTGCTGCGTAACAAAGACCCAGCGTTGCTTTCACACCCGCTGTAATCTAAGACTTTTTTAACATAGCTCAATCATTACGAACCGTCCAGCAAACGGGAAAAGAAATCTTACGTCTTGATTGAGTTAGAACAATTTGTGAAAACTTATGCTTAAATCATTGTAACGCGACCAAATTGTTTCAGAGAAAAAACAGTGTTAATAACCCGCGCCCAGCTGTATTAAAATGCACCAGCGAATAAACAGCGTTATGCACCAAAATAATGAAATTTTTATGACTCTGCATCAAAAGAAGGCAAGCAAAACGTTTCGATAAAAATAAAACATTCCTGCGCGCGTTTACATCAACAATATATGCAACAATTTATCGCTTCGTTTATAAGGATAAATATTCACCAATTTTCAGTATCCTGAAAGAATGGTTAACTGGTGCTAAATTATCGAGTGCGTGAGTTAACTCCTGCACAGGTTCATCTAAGGATTCATCTGCCAGTTCGAACACGCCCCAGTGAATAGGGAACGCCAGAGGTGAGCCCAGCTGCTGCCACAATGCCACCGCAGATTGCGGATCCATATGATGGACAGCCATGAACCATCGTGGGGCATAGGCACCAATCGGTAACGCGGCGGCATCTATCTGGCCCAGGCGTTCAGGAATTAACAGCAGCTCAGGTGAATAACCGGTATCACCGCTAAACCAGAAACGGTGATGTCGTCCTTCCATCACCCAGCCGCACCATAAGGAACGATTGCGGTTCCATGGCGTGCGCATGCTCCAGTGCTGTGCCGGTACGGCGGTCAGGGTCATCCCCTGCCAGGTGAAACTCTGCCACCAGTCGAGTTCGACCACGCGTTTTGCTCCCCGGCGACGAAACCAGTCGGCGAGGCCCAACGGAACAAAAATACTGACGTCGGGAAAGCGTTTGAGGATTCGGCGAAGGGTTGCGTCATCAAGATGATCGTAATGATTATGGGAAATGACGACCGCATCCAGCTGATGAAGTTGCGCGACAGACAGTACGGGGGGTGTCTTACGCTGGGGTCCCAGAAAAGGCAGCGGAGAAGCGCGTCGAGAAAACACCGGATCGGTAATGATGATATTGCCGTCCAGCTGCAGCAACACGCTCGCGTGTCCGAGCCACCATACCCCATCTTCCTGAGGTTGCGTAAGCTCAACCGGTTGCCACCACTGGCGGATAAAGTCTTCATAACCCAGCGCGGGCGGCTTCGGTAATCCGGCCTCTTTACGCGCTTTACGCCAACGGTCAAGGTCGCCGGGTTGATGTCCGACAGGATCGGTATTACAAAAACCGTTTGGGGTGTGATGTTTCAGGGAGGGGTCATACCAGGGATTTTTCCAGACCACAGCCACCTCCCAGGACAAAAAGATTAACGCTCAGCCACCAGGCGGATAAAGTCGTCTTCGTCTTTGTTATCTTCAGCGACCGCGTCTTTCGGCGCGTCTTTCTCTTCCGGTTCGTTAGCCTCACACAGACGGCGTAGCAGCGCATTCTGACGTTTTTGCTGATCGAGCAGCGCTTCCAGCAGTTCGATCTGCTCGTTAGTACGGGAACTGGCGCGGTTCACGAAAAACCAGATGACCAGCCCCACAAGCAGAACCACCAAAGAAATCATCAGGGATGCTATATTCAGCAGCCCTGAATTCAGTAACTCACCCATTTCACCACCTCAATAAAAACGTCTATTTTACCACTGGCGCGAAGGAAGGAAATCACGTTGAGAAAAAATGTCTATTACCACGGAATAAACTTGTTTATTGCGCAAACGCCGCTAAAAAACTGTACATCCTGATCGCACATCACATTGATCGTCTGCGTCCATAACACCACGCACGCTATCAGCACGATAATCAGAATTACCCAGCGTATTTTTTTCACTCCACACTCCGTCTAAGGACCTGATGTAACGAGATTATCACGCTTATCTTAAACAAGGACTAACTGTGCCTCCATCGCGCTTTTTTTCAGAATCCTGCACTTGTTTCATCGCGTAAACGCTTTACGCTAGCATTACGATAACAACGATAAAAGAGGTAATGATGCGATTCATCATTCGAACAATTATTGCACTGGCCCTTGTCTGGATTGGCCTTCTGTTGACGGGCTATGGCGTGCTCGTGGGGAGCACCGAAAACGCAGCCGGGCTAGGCATTCAGTGTAAATACCTCACAGCACAGGGAATGAGCACTGCCCAGTATCTGCATACTGACAGCGGGATCGTTGGCTTAACCCACTGCCCTGTACTGCGTAAAACATCCGTCGTGATTGATAATGGCTAATCAGCCTGGTGAATGACATACAAAAAACGCCGCATCAGATGCGGCGTTTTTTTCTACCAGCAGGGATTAAAACGGGTACTCGTGATATCCCATCTGTTCAGAAATTTTCCGTGCCGCTGTGTGCAGAATAGCCACATACTCATGCAGACGCTCTTCGGAGAAGCGTAAGGTTGGGAAGGAGATACTCAAGCCCGCGATCACCACGCCAAAGCGGTCAAATACCGGAACGCCGATGCAGCGCAGCCCCTCTTCCTGCTCTTCGTTATCTTCGCCATATCCCTGCTCGCGCACGCGGTCAAGCACCGTCAGCAGCGCATCCGTGCTGGTAATGGTTCGTTCCGTGCTGCGTTTGTATTCCACGCCTTCGAGGATCTGCTTCACTTCCTCGCGATCGCGCCACGCCAGCAGAACTTTACCAATGGCGGTACTGTAGAGCGGGTTGCGGCGACCAATGCGCGAATACATGCGCAGATTGTACATGGAGTCGATTTTATGGATGTAAACGATGCTGTCTTCATCCAGGGCACCGAGATGAATGGTCTCTTTGGTCAGGCGAGAGATTTCGCGCATCTGAATGTCAGCGCTGCGGATCAGGTCAACATTTTGTAGCGCACGCGCACCCAATTCAAACAGCTTCAGCGTCAGAGAATACTTTTCAGATTCGCCTTCCTGCGCGACGTAACCCAGTGACTTCATGGTTTGCAAAAAGCGATAAACGGTGCTTTTTGACATCATCACGCGCTGCGACAGCTCTGTAATACCTATTTCACGCTCTTCTCCAAGCGCCTGTAAGATGCCAAACACCTTCAGCACGGAAGAAACAGAATCTGGCTGTTTATCCAAATCCGCAATAGCCATTTACCACCTCATAGCGAGTGTTTTATAAAAATCAGAACCGGTTTTTATTATAAGTTCCCGTCATGTCACCTGCAATCAATCCTCGTTTACTTCGTTACAAATCTGCGACATATCGCGGCTGTAACAATGCTAAAATAGTTACCCTGAGAATAATTTCACGCTGAGCTTTTTACTCCTGATGGAAAAGAATCTTTCTGATGGCCTGCCATTACCCCAACGGTATGGCGCAATAGCGACCATCATTATCGGTATCTCAATGGCCGTCCTTGACGGTGCGATTGCAAACGTTGCCCTGCCAACCATCGCCAGCGACCTGCATGCCTCACCCGCCAGTTCGATTTGGATTGTTAACGCCTACCAGATTGCGATTGTGGTGTCACTGCTCTCGTTCTCTTTCCTCGGCGATATGTTCGGCTACCGCCGGGTATATCAGTGCGGTCTGGTGGTTTTCACTTTTACCTCCCTGCTCTGTGCCCTTTCAGATTCACTGCATACCCTGACGCTTGCGCGTATTGCGCAGGGTTTTGGCGGCGCGGCGCTCATGAGCGTAAACACGGCGCTGATCCGCTTAATTTATCCGCAGCGTCATCTGGGGCGCGGAATGGGGATAAACTCGTTTATTGTCGCCGTCTCTTCTGCCGCCGGGCCAACAATTGCGGCGGCGATCCTCTCCGTTGCGTCATGGCAATGGCTGTTCGCCATTAACGTGCCGCTGGGTATCGTCGCCATCTTCTTTGCCCTGCGCTTTCTTCCCGCTAACGGTCCCAAAAGCAGCATGCCGCGCTTCGACGTGGCAAGTGCGGTGATGAATGCCCTGACCTTCGGCCTGTTGATTACGGCGCTGAGCGGCTTTGCGCAGGGACAATCTCTGATGATTACCGCCGCGGAGCTCATCGCCCTGCTGGCGATCGGCTTCTTCTTTGTACGCCGCCAGCTCACCCTGCCAGTTCCTTTGCTGCCCGTTGACCTGCTGCGTATTCCCCTCTTTTCGCTCTCCATCTGCACGTCTGTCTGTTCGTTCTGCGCCCAGATGCTGGCTCTGGTCTCCCTGCCCTTCTTTCTGCAGAGCGTAGTTGGCCGCTCAGAAGTGGAAACCGGGCTGCTGCTCACCCCCTGGCCGCTGGCGACGATGGTGATGGCACCGCTGGCAGGTTATTTAATTGAACGTGTTCATGCCGGTTTATTGGGCGCTTTGGGGTTGGCGGTGATGGCGACAGGCCTTTTCGCGTTAGCATTGTTGCCCTCGTCGCCTTCGGATCTGGACATCATCTGGCGCATGATCCTCTGCGGCGCAGGGTTTGGCCTGTTCCAGTCCCCCAATAATCACACCATTATCACCTCAGCGCCGCGGCATCGCAGCGGTGGGGCAAGCGGTATGCTGGGAACCGCGCGTCTGCTGGGCCAAAGCAGCGGTGCGGCACTGGTCGCCCTGATGTTTAACCTTGCCGGACAAAACGGTAACCATCTTGCGCTCCTCACCGCTGGCGCCCTTGCCACTCTCGCGGCCATCGTCAGCGGCCTGCGGGTGACCCAGCCCAGAGTTCAGGCATAAAAAAAGCCGGGCGGAGTGTTCTCCCGCCCGGCTTCTTGTGTTTTGTTGCGTTACTTCAGGTATTCCCCACTGCGCAGCGCTTCAATACGCTTATCCAGCGGCGGGTGAGACATAAACAGCTCGCTCAGCGATTTGGATTTACCGTTAATGCAGAAGGCCATCATGCTGTTCGCTTCCTGCGGCTCGTAGGAGGTTTTCAGACGCTGCAGCGCGGCAATCATCTTCTCACGACCAACCAGCTTCGCAGAGCCGGCATCCGCGTGGAATTCACGGTGACGGGAGAACCACATGGTGATGATGCTGGCCAGAATACCAAATACCAGTTCCAGAACCATCGACACGGCAAAATAGATCAGCGGGTTGCCGTTGCTCTCTTCGCCTTCGTCGCGGTTGCCGCCCATAAAGCCCGCGGCAATCTGCGCCAGAATACGGGAGATAAAGATCACGAAGGTGTTTACTACGCCCTGAATCAGGGTCATGGTCACCATGTCACCGTTGGCGATATGGCTGATTTCGTGGGCGATAACCGCTTCGGCTTCGTCACGGCTCATGTTCTGCAGCAGTCCGGTGCTGACAGCAACCAGTGACGCATCGCGACGGGCACCCGTGGCGAACGCGTTGATATCCGGAGCATGGTAAATGGCCACCTGCGGCATGGCGATCCCGGCCTGACGGGACTGCTGAGCCACCGTATTCATCAGCCACTGTTCCATATCGTTACGGGGTTGCTCAATGACCTCACCCCCTACCGATTTCAGGGCCATCCACTTTGACATCAGCAGGGAGATGAACGAGCCACCAAAACCAAACAGCAGCGCCATAATCAACAGACCCTGAACGCTGCTCGACTGAATTCCTGTCAGGCTTAGCACGAGCCCGAAAACCACCATCACCGCCAGGTTGGTGAGCAGGAAGAGCGCGATTCGCATCATAATTTTCTTTTTACCTCAGTTTAACAAAACGCACTATGCGATTACCCACATCGTATGGGTATTGCGGCTATTTTCAAGCATCCGGCGGGCGTAAGTCACCAGAAAGACACAACTTTACACAATTGAAAATCTGACTGACGGAAGGATAAAGTACAAAAAGAAACAGGCACAATGTCTTGTGCCTGTTGGGAGGTTATTTTGCCGGAGCGGGCTGTACGGCAGGTTTCTCTTTTTCCTGATTCGCCAGGTCGAGAGCGATATGTACCGTCTCGTCGAGATACGGATCCGGCTCCTGGTAATCTTTTGGCAGATCGTCCAGTTTCTTGAGCAGAGGCTTGCCTTCACGCTTGAAGCGATCGTTGATACGCGCCAGGCGGGTTGCATCGTCTTCGTTGTTCTCTTTTTCACGCTGAGCGTAGTTCAGAGAAACAATATTCCGCTTATCCTTCAGAGCATTGAATCGCGCAATGTCCTTCATGATGTACTGGAACTCCGGATCTTTCGCGATGCGGTCGTTATGCGCCTTCAGCAACTCAGGGCCAAACTGCGTCATATCACCCGCTTTCACGTAGGTCGCGGCATTGATGCTGTCCCACGGCAACGCGTTATCTTCAAACTTCTCGCCGGTTTCCGTCTCCTGGGTGCCAGTCGGCATGATGATGTCCGGCGTGACGCCCTTACGCTGCGTACTGCCGCCGTTTACGCGGTAGAATTTCTGAATGGTGTACTGAACCGAGCCCAGTGCAGGCCATTCCGGACGCAGCATCTGATCGTAAATACGATTCAGAGAACGGTACTGCTGAACAGTGCCTTTCCCGAAGGTTGGCTCACCGACGATCAGCGCGCGGCCGTAGTCCTGCATGGCTGCGGCAAAGATCTCAGACGCGGAAGCGCTGAAGCGGTCAACGAGAACAACCAGCGGACCTTTGTAGTAGACCACACCGTCATTGTCCGCATCTTCGCGCACTTTACCGTTGTTATCGCGCACCTGAACCACCGGGCCAGATGGGATGAACAGGCCAGAGAGAGAAACCGCTTCCGTCAGCGCCCCGCCGCCGTTACTGCGCAGGTCGATGATGATGCTGCTGACGTTCTGCTTTTCAAGCTTCTGCAGCTGAACTTTCACATCGTCAGTCAGCCCGACGTAGAAGCCAGGAATATCCAGGACGCCCACCTTCTCTTTACCCACGGTTTTCACCGACATTTTCACCGCGCGGTCTTCCAGACGGATACGCTCACGGGTCAGGGTAACGATACGGGTTTTGGTGCCTTTTCCGGCTGGCAGAATTTCCAGACGAACCTTGCTGCCTTTCGGACCTTTGATCAGCGCAACCACGTCATCAAGACGCCAGCCGATCACGTCGACCATGTTCTGGCCGGTTTGTCCCACACCCACAATACGATCGCCTACGCTAATCGCTTTGCTTTTAGATGCCGGGCCACCCGCGACCATCGAATTGATCACCGTGTAATCATCGTCCATCTGCAGCACCGCGCCGATACCTTCCAGAGACAGGCTCATTTCGGTATTGAACTGTTCGGTGTTGCGTGGTGAGAGGTAGTTGGTGTGCGGATCGATTTCGTGCGCAAAGGCCGTCATGGCCAGCGAGAAGACATCCTCACTGTTGGTCTGGGCCAGGCGACGAATGGCAAATTTGTAACGACGCGTCAGCGTGTCACGGATCTCTTTTTCGTCTTTGCCGGTGAGCTTAAGGCTCAGTTCGTCGTATTTAACTTTGCCGTCCCACAGCGCATTCAGCTCGGCTTCATCTTTTGGCCAGGGCGCTTTGCTGCGGTCCAGATTGAAGGTGTCGTTGCCGGTGAAGTCCATTGGACGTTCCAGCACTTTCAGCGCGTACTGATAGCGTTCGAAGCGGCGCTTTTGCGACAGGTTGTAGAGATCGTAGAACAGATCCAGCTTGCCTGAACGCAACTCGTCACCCACCTCGGATTTTCGCTTAGCGAACTGCTCGACATCGCTGGCGAGCAAAACGTTATGGCTGTAATCCAGCAAGTTCAGATAGCGGTCAAAGATTTTGGCCGAAAAGGCCTGATCGAGATCGAACTGACGATAGTGCGAACGGGTGAAACGTGAGGTCACGCGCTCGCTCACCGTCGCGTGCTGCGTCTCTTCCTTGAGTACCGGAATTTGATCAACACGCGTGATATCGTCCACTGCAAAAGCGTGACCTGTTATAGCAAACAGACCCGCCAGCGCGGTGAGCTTAAAAAAAGTGTTCATGCCAGGCTTGGCCTCCGTTTCAGAACAACAAGTGTTCTGCGCGTACAATCATTGACATACCAGAAGTCAGCTGTACACGAACGCCATCTTTGGTGATTTCCAGTACGGTGGCGTCCATAGCATTGTTACCCGCTTTTACCTTCAGTGCCTGACCGACGCTCAGGGCGTTAATGTCAGAAACCGGAGTATGGCGCGGCTCTTCACGAGGCGCACGTGGGGCTTTTGCTGCTGGTTTGTCTGCACGCGGTTTGCGATCGTTATTATCGTGACGACGCGGCGCAGGGCGTGGTTTACGCTCACGACGAGGCGCTTCTTCCTGGCCGTTTGCCGCGGCGGCTTCGCGTTTTTTCGCTTGCTGTTCCGCACGTTGTGCCTGAACGCGTGCTTTGGCTTCTTCCAGCTGCTTGCGCGCATGCTCAACGTGCTGCTCGTCCAGCTCACCGCAAGGGTTGCCGTCGAGATCCACGCGAGTCGCGCCAGGTTTGATACCGTACAGGTAACGCCAGCTCGAAGTATAAAGACGTAAGGCGGAACGCAGCTGAGTTTTGCTGAGGTTCATTTCCCCTTCAACACGTGCCACCAGATCCTGAAAAATACCGACTTTCAGGGGACGAGCTTCGCCTTCCGCGCTGAAGCACTGCGGGAAACGCTCGGCCAGAAATGCGATAACTTCTTTACTGCTATTCAACTTAGGTTGATTTTCCATGAAATTTCCTGATTACAACGGACGTTGCCAACAAGCGCAGGCATGAACAGGCGTCATTATAATGACGCTATCAGTAAATGCTACGTTATCCGTTGATTATCCTGCGACGCTCGCAAAGAATTTTTGATAATCGGTTGCTGCGAGTACGTTTTCCAGATTCGCCACCAGCTCGCGCAGCCCCTGTTCGTCCTCGGTTGTAAAGCGACTGAAGACCGTACTGTCGATGTCCAGAACGCCAATAATCTGATTTTTGACCACCAGCGGCAGAACGATTTCAGAATTACTGGCAGCATCACAGGCAATGTGTCCGTCAAACGCATGAACGTCTTCCACACGCTGGACCTGATTCTCGGCCACCGCCGTGCCGCATACGCCACGCCCAACCGGGATACGCACGCAGGCCAGTTTGCCCTGGAACGGACCAAGCACCAGCGTTTCACCTTCCAGAAGGTAAAAGCCCGCCCAGTTTACGTCAGAGAGACGTTCAAACAGCAATGCGCTAGTATTTGCCAGAGTGGCTAAGAAGCTGGTCTCACCCGCCATCAATGCCTTAAAATCGCGGTTCAGATCCGCGTAGAATTCTGTTTTGTTCATTATTCAATCACTTAGTTGTCTTACAAAATTACCGCATAGCCTATTAAAATAAGCATTAAATGCGCTCATGCTCAAGATGAATCCGTTCATGAGTTATTATAACTTTCAACAATACTTATTTGTGCGCAGCTGATGGCCTTAAAAACAACCAAAATTACGCCGACGAGAAAGATAACTGTCCATACGGTAAGCGAAGCTTTGCCTCGTGCACATTATCAGCGTTGCCCCCAGTGCGATACGCTTTTTATGTTGCCGAAGATGAAATCGCACCAAAGTGCCTTCTGTCCCCGCTGCGACGCTAAAATTCGCGATGGCCGCGACTGGTCGTTGACCCGCCTCGCCGCCATGGCCGTCACTATGCTGCTGCTGATGCCCTTCGCCTGGAGCGAACCGCTGCTGAAGCTCTACCTGCTTGGCGTGCGCATTGATGCTAACGTGCTGCAGGGTATCTGGCAGATGACCCGTCAGGGCGATCCGATTACCGCCGCGATGGTGCTGTTCTGCACCGTTGGCGCACCGCTGGTGCTGGTTGCCGCCATTGCCTATCTCTGGTTTGGCAATATTCTTGGCATGAACCTTCGCCCGGTACTGCTGATGCTGGATAAGCTCAAAGAGTGGGTCATGCTGGATATCTATCTGGTCGGCGTGGGCGTTGCGTCCATAAAAGTCCAGGACTACGCCTTTTTGCAGCCCGGCATTGGACTCTTTGCTTTCATCTGTCTGGTGTTGCTGAGCATCCTGACGCTGATCCACCTGAACGTTGAACAGCTCTGGGAGCGTTTTTACCCTCAGCGCCCCGCCACGCGGCCCGATGAAAATCTGCGCGTCTGTCTGGGATGTCACTATACCGGGTTGCCCGACCCGCGCGGACGCTGCCCGCGGTGCCACATTCCATTACGGCTGCGGCGCAACAACAGCTTGCAAAAATGCTGGGCCGCGCTGATCGCCTCCCTGGTGTTCCTGATCCCCGCCAATATGCTGCCGATTTCCATCATTTACGTGAATGGCGGACGTCAGGAGGATACTATCCTCTCCGGGATTATCTCCCTTGCGCACAGCAATGTCGGAGTGGCGGCGATCGTCTTTATTGCCAGTATCCTGGTTCCCTTTACCAAAGTGGTAGTGATGATTACCCTGCTCATCAGCATTCACTTAAAGTGTGAACAAGGTTTACGGACCCGCATTCTGCTTCTGCGATTCGTCACCTGGATTGGCCGCTGGTCAATGTTAGATTTGTTCGTGATTTCGCTGATGATGTCGCTCATCAATCGCGATCAGTTACTTGCTTTTACAATGGGACCCGCGGCTTTTTATTTCGGCTCTGCGGTGATATTGACTATTCTTGCTGTGGAATGGCTGGATAGCCGCTTACTTTGGGATGCACATGAGTCAGGAAACCCCCGCTTCGCCGACTGAAGCGAGAATTAAAACAAAACGCCGCATTTCGCCATTCTGGTTGCTGCCCGTCATCGCCCTGATGATTGCAGGCTGGCTTATCTGGACAAGCTATGAAGATCGCGGGAGTACAGTCACCATTGATTTCCAGACCGCCGACGGCATCGTCGCCGGACGAACGCCCGTTCGCTTCCAGGGGGTTGAGGTCGGTACGGTGCAGGATATCTCCCTTGGAAAAGGGCTGAACAAGATTCAGGTGCGGGTCAGTATCAAATCTGACATGCAGGATGCCCTGCGCAGCGAAACGCAGTTCTGGCTGGTGACGCCCAAAGCCTCTCTGGCCGGTGTCTCCGGGCTGGATGCGCTCGTGGGCGGCAACTATATCGGCATGATGCCGGGTAAAGGCGAACCGCAGGATCACTTTGTGGCCCTGGATACGCAGCCCAAATACCGCCTCAATAACGGCGATTTGATGATTCATCTCCAGGCGCCGGACCTCGGTTCCCTGAACAGTGGCTCCCTGGTCTATTTCCGTAAGATCCCGGTTGGCCGGGTGTACGATTACTCGATTAACCCGAACAAACAGGGCGTCACCATTGATGTGCTGATCGAGCGTCGCTTCACCAATCTGGTGAAAAAGGGCAGCCGCTTCTGGAACGTGTCCGGCGTGGATGCCGACCTCAGCCTGAGCGGCGCCAAAGTGAAGCTGGAAAGTCTGGCCGCCCTGGTGAACGGCGCCATTGCCTTTGACTCCCCGGAAAACTCGAGCCCTGCCACCGCTGATGACACGTTCGGATTGTACGCCGACCTGGCGCACAGCCAACGCGGCGTGATCGTCAAGCTTGCCCTGCCCGATGCTAAGGGGCTAAAAGCGGGTTCAACGCCGCTGATGTATCAGGGTCTGCAGGTCGGCCAGCTCACCAAAATGACGCTCAACCCGGGCGGGTCGGTCACCGGCGAAATGACGGTCGATCCGAGCGTGGTCGATCTCCTGCGCGAGAAAACGCGCATCGAAATGCGCAGTCCAAAGATCTCCCTGAACGATACCAGCCTCAGCACGCTGCTGACCGGCAATACTTTTGAGCTGATCCCGGGTGAAGGACAGCCCAGCAACAGCTTCGTGATTGCTCCGGCGGATAAAGCTCTGTTGCAAAAACCGGGCGTGGTGACGGTTACCCTGAATGCGCCTGAAAGCTATGGGATAGAAGCCGGTCAGCCGTTGATTTTACATGGCGTGCAGGTGGGACAGGTGCTGGAGCGCAAGCTCTCCGCGGATGGGGTGCAATTCTCCGTCGCCATCGACCCGCAATACAGAGACCTGGTGCACGGTGACAGTAAATTCGTGGTGAACAGTCGCGTCGACGTGAAGGTGGGTCTGGACGGCGTGGAGTTTCTCGGTGCCAGCGCCAGCGAATGGGTCAACGGCGGTATCCGCATTTTACCGGGGGATAAAGGCCCCGTGCGCGACAGCTACCCGCTGTATGCCAACCTGGAGAAAGCGATTGAAAACAGCCTGAGCGATCTTCCTACCACCACGCTGACGTTAAGCGCTGAGACCCTGCCGGACGTTCAGGCGGGCTCCGTGGTGCTGTATCGCAAGTTTGAAGTCGGGGAAGTGATTACCGTTCGCCCGCGTGCCGACGCCTTTGATATCGAACTGCACATCAAGCCGGAGTACCGCAAGCTGCTGACGCCAAACAGCGTCTTCTGGGCCGAAGGCGGCGCGAAAGTTCAGCTGAACGGTAACGGA
This sequence comes from Enterobacter sp. TCD1-1, assembly GCF_020567405.1. Classification (NCBI taxonomy): domain Bacteria; kingdom Pseudomonadati; phylum Pseudomonadota; class Gammaproteobacteria; order Enterobacterales; family Enterobacteriaceae; genus Enterobacter; species Enterobacter sp. TCD1-1. Next base: position 1,975,060 of record NZ_JAJCXF010000001.1, read on the forward strand.
CTGACCGTGCAGGCCTCTCCGCTGTCACGCGCGCTGCGGGGGGCGATTAGCTTCGATAACCTCAGCGGTGCGGGCGCGAATCTGCGCAAGGGCGATAAACGTATTCTCTTCCCGTCCGAGACCGCCGCCCGTGCCGTAGGTGGGCAGATTACCCTCCACGCGTTTGACGCCGGTAAGCTGGCGGAAGGTATGCCTATCCGCTATCTGGGTATTGATATCGGGCAGATCCAGAAGCTGACGCTGATCACCTCGCGTAACGAGGTGCAGGCCACCGCCGTACTTTACCCGGAATATGTGCAGACCTTTGCCCGGACGGGTACGCGCTTCTCGGTGGTCACGCCGCAGATCTCGGCCGCAGGCGTTGAGCATCTCGATACCATTTTGCAGCCGTACATCAACGTGGAGCCAGGCCAGGGCAATGCCCGTCGTGATTTCGAGCTGCAGGAAGCCACGATCACCGACTCGCGCTACCTTGGCGGCCTGAGCATCGTGGTGGAAGTGCCGGAAGCGGGCTCGCTGAGCATCGGCACCCCGGTACTGTTCCGCGGTATTGAAGTAGGTACGGTCACGGGCCTGACGCTCGGTACGCTCTCCGACCGCGTAATGGTGGCGTTGCGCATCAGTGAACGCTACCAGCACCTGGTACGTAATAACTCGGTATTCTGGCTGGCATCCGGCTATTCGCTGGACTTTGGCCTGACGGGAGGCGTGGTGAAAACCGGCACCTTCAACCAGTTCATTCGCGGTGGCATTGCTTTTGCCACGCCGCCGGGAACGCCGCTGGCACCGAAAGCGCAGCCGGGTAAACACTTCCTGCTGCTCGAAAGCGAACCGAAAGAGTGGCGCGAATGGGGAACCGCCCTGCCGCGTTAATCTGCAAGGCTCCGGTGTCAACGCACCGGAGCCTTTATGCTACACTGCGCACCTGAACTTTTCCCTGTGGTGTGCCCGTGGCTCAAAACTCCGTATTTCTTCCTGAACAATTCCTGGCGCAGATGCGCGAGGCGCTTCCTTCTCACCTGTCGTTGGACGATTTTATCGCCGCCTGCCAGCGTCCGTTACGCCGCAGTATTCGCGTCAATACGCTGAAAATCAGCGTCGAAGATTTTCTGGCGCTGGTCTCGCCGTACCGCTGGCAGCTTACGCCGGTACCGTGGTGCGCAGAGGGGTTCTGGATCGAGCGCGATGACGAAGACGCCGTGCCGCTGGGAAGCACCGCGGAACATCTGAGCGGTCTGTTCTATATTCAGGAAGCCAGCTCGATGCTGCCTGTGGCTGCCCTGTTCGCAGAGGGCAACGCGCCCGATCGCGTGATGGATGTGGCCGCGGCGCCTGGCTCAAAAACCACGCAGATTGCCGCCCGCATGGGTAACCGCGGTGCGATCCTCGCCAACGAGTTTTCCGCCAGCCGCGTGAAGGTATTGCATGCCAACATCAGCCGCTGCGGTATTCATAATGTTGCCCTGACGCACTTCGACGGACGTGTGTTTGGCGCCGCCTTGCCGGAAGCCTTCGACGCCATCCTGCTGGACGCCCCCTGCTCCGGCGAAGGGGTGGTGCGTAAAGATCCCGATGCGTTAAAGAACTGGTCCGTGGAAAGCAACCTTGAGATCGCCGCCACGCAGCGGGAGCTGATCGAGAGCGCATTCCATGCCCTGCGCCCTGGCGGCACGCTGGTCTATTCAACGTGCACCTTAAACCGCGATGAAAACGAAGACGTCTGTTTGTGGCTGAAAGCGCAATACCCGGATGCGGTCGAATTCCTGCCGCTCGACGATCTGTTTGCCTCAGCACAGGAGGCGGTCACCCCTGAGGGTTTCCTTCATGTGTTCCCACAGATTTACGACTGCGAAGGCTTCTTTGTGGCACGTCTGCGTAAAACGCAGGCGGTTGCTCCCCTGCCCGCACCCAAATTCAAGGTCGGCACCTTCCCGTTTGCCCCCCTCAAAGGTCGCGATGCAGCACAGCTTGTCGCCGCCGCCGAAAAAGTTGGCCTGGTCTGGGATGAGAGCCTGCACCTCTGGATGCGGGATAAAGAGGTATGGCTGTTCCCGGCTGAGATCGAACCGCTCATCGGAAAGGTCCGTTTTTCCCGAAACGGGATCCGCCTGGCGGAAGTGCATAATAAAGGCTATCGCTGGCAGCATGAGGCCGTCATCGCCCTTGCCGGACGCGAGAATACCTTTGCCCTGACGCATCAGGAAGCCGAAGAGTGGTATCGTGGTCGCGATGTCTATCCGGACAGCACGCCATCAGGCGATGAAGTGATCGTGACGTATCAGGGATACCCGCTCGGGCTGGCAAAAAAAGTCGGTTCACGACTGAAAAACAGCTATCCGCGCGAGCTGGTTCGCGATGGACGGCTGTTTACCGGTAACGATCGCACAGCCTGAAAAAAGCGCATTTTTTTACTGGCGATTTTGCTCTCCTTGTCTACGATCAAAAATGGGTGGCCGCACTGGTCATACCAGATTTTGACAACCGACCCGGAGAGCACTATGACGAAAACCAGCGTGCGTATTGGCGCTTTTGAGATCGACGACGCAGAGCTGCGCGGCGAAGCACAAGGCGATCGAACGTTAAGTATTCCCTGCAAATCCGACCCGGATTTGTGCATGCAGCTTGATGCATGGGATGCAGACACCAGCGTCCCGGCAATACTTGATGGTGAACACTCTGTCCTTTACCGTGAGCATTACGATAGTAAAACCGATGCCTGGGTCATGCGTCTTGCCTGACCTAAAGAGAACCCGCCCGAAGGCGGGTTATTTATTACTGCAGCTGTGCCAGCGTAAAGTAACCGTCAAATACGGCGCCCGTATCAATGTAGTGAAGATTGTCAAAATCATACCTTCTGTCGACGGGCGTATGTCCGAACCAGAAATGATCCGCACCGCTGATGCCCTGCCCTTTGCCCACCATAAACCCCATCAACCGATCGCGGTCCCATAAAACGCGATGGGCACTGACCGGTTTTTGCCAGCAGTATTCCGCTGCCGGATAATCCGCATGGGCAATCACGTTCAGACCGTTCGCACAGGTTATCTCAATGATATGCGGTAAATCGCGACAGGCCTCGAGCAACGACAGCGCAAGCTGTTGCTGGTCGCGTTCAAGTTGCGCAAACCACATTCCGCCATTCATCATCCAGAGAGAAAAATCGTTATTATCCAGACCGTCGAGCGCCATTTGCTCATGGTTGCCCCGGACGGCACGAAACCATTTTTCATGAATTAACTGCAGGCATTTCACGCTATCAGGCCCACGATCGATCATATCCCCAACGGAAATAAGCAAATCCTCATACGGGTTAAAATGACGGCGTTTAAGCTCCTCCATAAGCCACTGATAACAGCCATGTATATCGCTGACAACCCAGACGTGACGCCACATCCCACCTTCAATTCGCTGATACATAGCCCCTCCTGTTAACAGTATAGCCGCCGCAGAAAATGCAACAGGCGGGCGTGGTCCTCACGAAGTGAAACAAACGGTAAACCAAACAGAAATAAAGATCCTCGCGCTATTAATCCCTTTTTCCTGGCTCTTTAGAATAAAGGGAGAAAAAAAGAGGGGTCTTCACGTGTCTAATACGCACCTGCATAACGATGTTTTCTATCCGCATCGCACAAATATTATTTCCGAGCTGGTGAACGGCAAACGCGTCCCGGGACCGATCTGGCGCAAACGCGAATATCGCCTGAAGTTCCTGTTACGTTCGCTGGTGTTCTGGTCTTCTACCCATCGAATGCTGGAGGCGCTTTCTGGTCGCGACGATTTCGACAAACTGCTGGCCTCTCAAATTACATTGCCAAGCAAAACCCACCGGCAGTACCTGATGCGCGGTTTGACGGCTAACGATCGCGCCGACGCGATCGTTAGCCATTATTACTGGATTGATAGCCTGAAAGAGAGCTGCCTCGCCCAGGCCCTGACCAGCCCGCAGGAGCAACCCGTTGCGCAGTTCCATGCAAAAGACGGTGTTATCTATACGGTCAATGCGTCCTCTGCGGGGAAAGCCGAGCGTGAAGGTGAAAGCACGCTGTGGCTTCGCGACAACGAGGATACGCTGCTGGCCAGCCTGACCTTTAGCGTCGCGCGCAGCAATGGTCAGCAAGTCATGGTCATTGGCGGGCTTCAGGGTCCCCGCCGCAGCGTAACGCGTGACGTGATTAAACAGGCCACCCGCGCCTGCCACGGCTTGTTTCCAAAGCGCGTGTTGATGGAAGTGCTTTTCCAACTGGCTGCACAGTCCTCTGTCCGGGCGATTTTTGCCGTCAGCGATGAGGGCCACGTGTTCCGCGCGTTGCGCTATCGCCTCAGCAAAGGCCGCCATTTCCACGCCAGCTATGATGAATTCTGGGCATCACTGGACGGTAAAAAACTCTCCGCTTTCTGCTGGCAACTGCCGCTGCAGATGTCACGCAAATCCCTTGAAGAGATCGCCAGTAAAAAACGCGCTGAATACCGCCGTCGCTTTGAGCTGCTTGATGAAATTGAGGCGTCGGTTAAGTCGCACTTTTAGACCCCGCACCCACTTTGTTGAATTGCTATAGAAAAATTAACAAGGCAGGCAAACGGGCTGAATTTAGCTATGTCGTGTTGTGAATTACAAAAAAGTTCTTAAGGGATGCTCTGTATCGTAAAGGTAGTGTTCGAAACGATTTCTTTTACGCCACAATAAACCTTCTACCATTCAAAGAGTTAAGCATTTAAAACCCGTCAAATACGGGTTTTAATGCTTACCAATACATCCATTCGATCTGAATGTCGGTGTACGCTGAGTTCCAAAATATTATCGAACTGAAGAACAAGCAGAGAGCTTTAATTCAGTTACATGCTTTTGCATAAAGTTCATTAAATGCTTTGATCTGAGATCGAACTTCATCGACCAGAAATTTATCATCAGTTGCGTAAGCTATCGGTCGTCGTGAATACTTGAAGCCCAGAACCAAATGATATGGTTCGGCAGCAATAAAACGAGCACCTATTTTTCGGCCTAGTTGAGTCTCACCAGAGAGAATGCCGCAAACATAGGGATGCCCTTCAGAATGATGTAATGACATTTCCGTAAAAGAAACTGGCTTGGTTGTATCTAAGTCGCTGTCACAGAGACCAATCATCATTTTCCTTGTTTGCTTATCTTCAAAATTTCTTGCTAGCTGCTCTTTGAACACATTGCAACTATCAGGATTTCCTGCCCCGCGCTTAAAGAATTCAATCACTGCAGGTTTTACAGCTTCAAAATTGTATTGTTCTTGAGCATGACTGCCCTGGGCCACGGTTAAGAGTATAAACAGGAGTAAATTCTGTGTTTTCATGGACGCCATTCCCTAAAAATATCTCTTAACATATCGGCAGATTTTGGATTTACCCAACTTATTTTATCCATATGTTCGAACCCCGCTCTGCGGAGTAAGAAAACCTGGACCGCTAACTCCTGACTGTCTTCCCCGGGCGTTCGAGAGATAAGGGATTCACCCGGGTTGAAATTCGGACCTAACTCGCCACCTTTACATGAGAGCAGAAGCCTCGCAAACAGACCCTATGAAAAGGAGCGCGGAGAGGAGTTTGCTCAATGCTTACTCGGCCACAAAAATTTAACAATGACCCAAAAATACCTGGACGCACGCGGTGCAGAGTATGTTATGGTTTAGACAGGATATGGAATATTCGAGTAATTTTCGGGGCATTTCGTATAAAGACCGGAAAACCCTATAGAAACAAATAGATAAAAAGAGACCGAATACGATTCCTGTATTCGGTCCAGGGAAATGGCTCTTGGGAGAGAGCCGTGCGCTAAAAGTTGGCATTAATGCAGGCTAAGTCGCCTTGCCTTTTAAGAATAGATGACGACGCCAGGTTTTCCAGTCCACAGCTAAAGCGGTCGGAAAAAAAGCGCCAGAGCATCATAAAATGTGAAAAACCGCAGTGCTTTCGCAAGCATCTGCGGTTTTTTATTGGAAACCTGAACAGTTAGCAGAGCTTGTCGGCGCGCTCGATAAACGGGGCCAGACTCATTTTCTGGCCCGGATTCGCCGGGTCATCGATCTGAATAATGCTAATCGGCTGGCCGCTGCTCTTTCCGCTGGCCACCTGCTGCTCGGCGGTTTCATTTAACGGGTATTGCACCAGCGTGCTCGGGTTGATGGCATACAGCGCATGGCCCGGACGGCAGGTCAGCATCACCTCTTCGCGATTGAACGCCCATTTATCCTTACCCACTTCAAAACGGCTGACGGTGATAACCTGCGGTGCGGCAAACGCGCTCCCCGTGCAGGCCACCAATATGAGAGAAAGTACTGTCTTTTTCATATGATATTTAACCTTGTCAAAAGGGTTCCCAGGTGGCGAACAGACTGACCGCTGCCAGTACCAGCGCCCCCAGCACCACTTCTGCCTGTGTCATCCTGATAAAAATCTGTTTTGCTCGCCCGGTCTCCGGACGAAACCGTGGCACCAGAAAATACCGATTTGCCAGCGCAATTACCACCATCAACGCCACCAGCGCACATTTGAACAACAAAAACTGCACGTAGTCAGCCTGCCAGGGAATATGGACGCCCAGTATCATGAGCGCATTGATCGCTCCGCTGAGCAGCACACCCGCGACGGCATAATGGCCCACGCGCGAGAAGCGCATCATGGTATAGATGGCGGCATTCTGCCAGCGCCCTTTCGCCAGACGCATGCAGAACAGCAGGGGCAGTAATCCGCCCAGCCAGGCTGCGGCACAGATCAGGTGAAACGCGTGATTAAGGCGCTGCAACGCCCCCATCGGACCGTCGTTCATCGCCGCGTGCCCTACCCCCGCCAACAGGATAAGCTGGCCCATGGCGAGCAGCAGCAGCCGCGAACCTTTCAGCGGCGCGAGCCATGCTGCAGCGACCGTCATCACAGCAAGAATCGTTTGCCACAGCCAGACGCCGCCAAACTGTGTCCTCATCACGCCGTACCAGACCTGCGGGGCAAACACATCTCCCCAGCCGTTACCCATCAGTCCGCCCTGAAGCATAAACATCAGGAGTGCAGCCGCCAGGCTCACTAAGGCCGCCACTTTCTGCTGCAGCTGGAAACGCCGGGACATCAGCCGCTGGAGAGAGGAAGGGGCAAACCAGACGCTGTAAAGCGCGTTGCCAAAAACCAGCATCAGCGCCCCGAAATGGACAAAGCGCAACCCGATATAACACAGCGCCAGCATGCTATTTCACGCTAAAGTGATAGCTGCCTTTGGTTTTATGGCCGTCTACAGAGACGACATGCCAGTCTACCTGGTACGTCCCTGACGTCAGCGTTTGTTCCAGCGGAACGGTGAGTTGCGCCTTGTTCTTTTCATCTCGCGTAGCGGTACCCGTTTTGATGACCTGCTTTTGTGCGTCCGTCACCACCACACCGCTAAATCCCGGTTCGATGCCTTCTGAAAAATGCAGTGTAAGTGCCTGCGGAGCGCTTACCACGCTGTCCGCTGCCGGGATCGGCTGCTTAAGATGCGCATGCGCCAGCGCGGAAGAGGTCATCATTGTAGAGGTCAGAAAAACCAGTGCGCATACCGCGCGGGAAGCGGAGAAACCCATCGCAATCATTCCTTTTTGTTATGTCTGTATGCTAAAGAATAACGCTGTATAATAAACGAGTCGAGGAACATCCTGCCTCCGCTTGTCATCGTCGTGCAATCGCGGTAACGTTGCCGCCGCAGAAAAAGGAGAAGGTAATGAAGATTAATCTGGCCGCCCTTCCACAGGACGAGATGGATAAAGTGAATGTCGATCTCGCTGCCGCTGGCGTCGCGTTCAAAGAGCGCTACAACATGCCTGTCGTGGCTGAAGTCGTTGAACGGGAACAGCCCGCCCATCTGCGCGACTGGTTTCGCGAAAGACTCATCGCCCACCGTCTCGCCTCGGTTAACCTCTCCCGTTTACCGTACGAACCTAAAGTTAAATAAGCTTAACGAGCCGTTACACTTCCTTACGCTGAATCTGGCAGGATAAGAAAACCCTGATAAATTTAGGTGTATTCTTAAATCTCTGCGACTCAGTGTATAAGGAAGTCACGATGTCACATTGGAATATAGCGGCAGCCCAGTATGGTGGGCAGCATCAGAGTGTCGATGACCATATCACGCACCACCTGCGCTTCATCGCCGAAGCAGCACGGCAGCGGTGCGATCTGCTGGTGTTCCCTGAACTCTCATTAACAGGCTCGGGTAACACTACGCTACCTCCCCCACCCGATGACGCGCAGCTGGAACCGCTGCTGGACGCGGCGCATTTTTACCGGATTACCGTGATTGCCGGGCTCCCCCTGGAACGGAACGGTCAGCGCCAGAAAGGCCTCGCACTCTTCACGCCCGCCCGTCACCGCATCCTGCGCTACCCGCAAGGTAGCGGTGCCAGCCTGGTGCCGGGGGAAAAACAGCTCAGCATTATTGATGCGCATGCCGATTCCCCCAATCTCGATCCCAGAGCGTCGCTGTTTACCAGCAGCCAGTCCGTGGAGGATCACCGCTGGCGGCAGTCCATCAGTACCCTGCAGCGCTTCGCGCATAAATATGCCATTGCGGTGCTGATGGCGAACGCCTGCGGCGGTAGCGCGCTGTGGGATGAAAAAGGTCAGTTGATCGTCCGCGCCGATCGGGGCGAGCTGCTGTTGACCGGCACGCTCGGCGGAGAGGGTTGGCAAGGCGATATCATTCCTTTAGGCTAGGCGTTTTAAGCTCAGGAGTGTTCAATGCTGCGCGTCATCGATACCGAAACTTGCGATCTTCAGGGCGGAATTGTGGAAGTGGCCTCTGTCGACGTGGTTGATGGTAAAATCGTCAACCCAATGAGCCATCTGGTGCGTCCCGATCGCCCCATCAGCCCTCAGGCGATGGCTATCCATCGCATTACCGAATCGATGGTGGCGGACAAGCCGTGGATCGAAGAGATCATTCCCCACTATTACGGTAGCCCCTGGTACGTCGCGCATAACGCCAGTTTTGACCGCCGGGTGCTACCTGAGATGCCGGGAGAATGGATTTGTACCATGAAGCTGGCACGTCGCCTCTGGCCAGGCATTAAATACAGCAATATGGCGCTGTACAAGTCCCGCAAGCTCAGCGTGCGCACGCCTGAAGGGCTTCACCATCACCGGGCCCTGTATGACTGCTATATCACCGCCGCGCTACTCATCGATATTATGAACACCTCGGGCTGGACGCCGGACGATATGGCAACGATTACCGGACGCCCCGCACTGCTGACCACGTTTACTTTTGGTAAATACCGGGGCAGAGCGGTGTCGGATATTGCGGATAAAGACCCGGGCTATTTGCGCTGGCTGTATAACAACCTCGACAAAATGAGCCCGGAACTGCGCCTGACGCTGAAGCACTATCTGGGCGAAGCTTAACGCTCCGCACGGCCTGGCAGCGTCTCCTGCGCCAGGCCAATCAGGAAGGCATATTCCAGAGCAACCCCTTCGTAGGATTTAAATCGACCCGATTTCCCGCCGTGACCGGAGTCCATATCGGTACACAGCAGCAGCAGGTTGTCGTCGGTTTTCAGCTCCCGCAGTTTCGCTACCCATTTTGCCGGCTCCCAGTACTGCACCTGAGAATCATGCAGACCGGTGGTGACCAGCATGTGGGGATAGGCTTTCGCTTCCACGTTATCGTACGGGCTGTACGTTTTCATATAGCGGTAGTAAATCTCATCCTGCGGATTGCCCCACTCTTCAAACTCCCCTGTTGTAAGCGGGATGGATTCATCGAGCATAGTCGTCACCACATCGACAAACGGCACCTGCGCGACAATCCCCTTAAAGCGCTCGGGGCGCTGGTTGATCACCGCCCCCATCAGCATGCCTCCCGCGCTGCCGCCCATGCCAAAGCAGAGCTGCGGATCGCCATAGCCCTGCTCAATCAGCGCATCGCAGACGTCGAGGTAGTCATTGAAGGTGTTTTTCTTTTTCAGGAATTTCCCGTCCTCGTACCAGTGCTGCCCCAGCTCACCGCCGCCGCGAATATGGGCGATGGCGAAAACAAAGCCGCGGTCGAGCAGGCTTAATCGGCTGCTGCTGAAATCGGCATCCATGCTTGAGCCGTAGGAGCCGTACCCGTACACCAGGATCGGGTTTTTGCCTTTCTGGAAATGGGCTTTGTGATAGACGAGCGAGACGGGGACCTCGACGCCATCCCGGGCGGTGACCCACAGGTGCTCGCTGCGGTAGTTTTCAGACTCAAACCCTTTGACCTCGGTCTGTTTAATCACCTGGCGCTGCCCCGTATCCATGTCCAGCTCAAACAGGGTGTCCGGTGTGGTCATCGATGAGTAGCCGTAGCGCAGCCGCGAGGATTCAGGTTCCGGGTTGAAACCAATCCACGTCACATAGGCCGGGTCGTCGAACGCGATCCCCACCACTTCCCGCGTTTTACGGTTGATTTGCCGGATGCTGGTCAGCCCCCGCTGACGCTCCTCCACCACCAGCCAGTCGGTGAACAGGGTGAACCCTTCCAGCATCACCTGATCCCGCGCGGGGATAAGCACCTCCCATTTGCGCTCATCGCGCACTTTGGTTTTATAGAGACCAAAGTTTTTACCCTCGCGATTCGAGCGCAGATAAAAGCTGTGCTGAAAGTGATCCAGGCTGTACTCATGATCCTTCCGGCGCGGCAGGAAACAGAGCGGCTGGGCATCGGGCAGTTCGGCATCCAGCAGCAGGACTTCCGACGTCGTGGCGCTGGCCAGGAAGATAATCACATAATGGCGCGAGGAGGTTTTATGCAGGCTGACATAGAACGTTTCGTCTTTCTCTTCATAGACCAGCTCGTCGTCTGCAGAGTCCGTTCCCACGGTATGCCGCCATACCTGATAGGGCAGCAGCGTAGAGGCATGCTTTTTGACGTAGTAAACCGTCTCGGAATCATTCGCCCAGACAAAATCCGGGGAGACGTTTTCCAGCATTTCAGGATACCAGTTGCCGGTGTCCAGATTGCGAAAACGCAGGCCGTACTGGCGACGCGAGAGATAATCCTCCGCCAGCGCCATTACTGCGTTATCCGGTGAAATGGACATGCCGCCCAGAGTATAAAACTCGCTGTGGGCAGCGCGCTGGTTGGCATCCAGCAGAATATCCCACGCATCCCATTCGGCGCTGAGCACCGACTGACGCTGGTAGATGGGATACTCGTTGCCGGGCTCGTAAATATGGCGGTAGCGATAGCCGTTTTTGGTCCAGGGCGCCGAGATATCGCGCTGAGGAATACGCTGCACCATCTCATTCAGCAGCTGGTCCTGAAGCGTCTGCTGGCTGGACATGACCTTGCGGCCGTAGTCATTTTCCTCGTGCAGGTAGTCGAGCACCTCTGGCCGGGAGCGCGAATCGTCCCGTAGCCAGTAATAGTTGTCTATACGCGTATCGCCATGCGTGGTGATCGCATAAGGTATACGTCGGGCTTTCGGTGGCATGTCATCATTCTTTTTAGTTTTACACCCTATAAGGTTGGCAAAACCCACGCATGATGCAAGCGAAACCGGATCGCAACGGCGAGCACTAGCCCTGTAACGCCTGTTTTTGTTCCCGGATATCCCGCTCAATGCCCTCACGCACGTCCTGGGGGATCTTCAGCGCGTCTCCAAGCGCATTCAGGTAGCTGCGTTCCATAAAGTGATCGATATCGATGGCGGCACAGCTGAGGAAATAGAGTTCAAGCGCCTCTTCCTCATTTTTCACGCTTTGCGCCAGACGCTGCGGCTCCAGAGGCTGTTCAATGGCCTGCGCCACCAGCGCTCTGCCCTTCTCTTCAACGCCAGCTTCACGCAACTGCTGTTCGATCGCCAGTCGTTCCTTATCGTCAATATGCCCGTCACTTTTCGCGGCAAAAACCAGCGCCAGGATCAACCGTTCAGTACGCAGATCCAGCGGCGAGGTATGCTCGCCATAATGCGGTTCGTCGCTGTGCGCGGTCCGGACCCTGTCCTTGTATTTATTCCACAGGACGGTGCCCGCAATGGCGCCCCCACCGGCCAGCAGCGCGCCTGTCCCGTACTTTGCCAGCAGCTTGCGCGAGGATTTATTCGCGACCAGCAGGCCAGCCAAGCCGCCGAGCGCCCCGGGTACCAGCAGTTTACTGAGGTCCCGCTCGCCGGAAGACGATGTTTTCTGCCCTAACAGTGATTGCAATTGATTTAGCCAGCCAGACATGGTTTCCCTCACTTAACGGTGAATATGTTCCACAGCGTAAGCGAGCAGGCGTCAGGAAATGTCTGGCCGGGCTAAAGAAGCGCAAATTTCTTCCTCCCGCGCTTAGCAGTGCACAAGACAGACGCAAACGTTTTCGTTTATACTGCCCGCAACTTTTTCAGGGGGATTGTTATGATTCGTTTAGGAACCGCGCTGCGACCTGCGGCGACGCGAGTGATGTTGTTGGGATCGGGCGAGCTGGGAAAAGAGGTCGCCATTGAGTGCCAGCGTTTAGGCGTGGAAGTCATTGCCGTAGACCGTTACGCCGATGCGCCCGCCATGCACGTCGCCCATCGTTCTTATGTGATTAACATGCTGGATGGTGATGCCCTTCGCGAGCTGATTACGCGCGAGAAACCCGATTTCGTTGTACCGGAAATTGAAGCCATCGCCACCGATACGCTGATTGCGCTTGAGCAGGAAGGCCAGCGCGTGGTGCCCTGCGCGAAAGCCGCAAAGCTAACCATGAACCGCGAAGGCATTCGTCGCCTGGCGGCGGAAGAGCTGGAATTGCCCACCTCGGGCTATCGTTTTGCTGGCGATAAGGCCGCATTCCTGCAGGCCGTAGAGGAGATTGGTTACCCGTGCATCGTTAAGCCGGTGATGAGCTCCTCCGGTAAAGGACAGAGCTTCATTCGCGACAGCAGCACGCTCGATAAGGCGTGGGATTACGCCCAGCAGGGTGGCCGCGCCGGTGCCGGTCGCGTCATCGTCGAAGGCGTGGTGAAGTTTGATTTCGAGATCACCCTGCTGACCGTCAGCGCCGTTGACGGCGTCCATTTCTGCGCCCCTATTGGCCACCGCCAGGAGGATGGCGATTACCGCGAATCCTGGCAGCCGCAGCAGATGAGCGCTCTGGCGCTGGAACGTGCGCAGGCGATCGCCCGTAAAACCGTCCTGGCGTTGGGCGGCTATGGCCTGTTCGGCGTGGAGCTGTTTGTGTGCGGTGATGAGGTGATTTTCAGCGAGGTCTCCCCGCGCCCGCATGACACCGGCATGGTCACGCTCATTTCGCAGGATCTTTCCGAGTTCGCTCTGCACGTGCGTGCCTTCCTCGGCCTGCCCGTCGGCGGTATCCGTCAGTTCGGCCCGGCCGCCTCGGCGGTGATCCTGCCGCAGTTAACCAGCCAGAACGTTACGTTTGATAACGTCGACGCGGCGGTGGGTGCCGGGTTGCAGGTACGTTTGTTCGGTAAGCCGGAGATCGACGGGACCCGTCGTCTTGGCGTGGCATTAGCCACCGGGGATAACGTTGACGACGCCGTGGCGAGAGCGAAAGCGGCCGCAGCAAGCGTTAAGGTAGAGGGATAAAAAAAACGGGCCGAAAGGCCCGTTTTTCATGCGACGAATGACTTACTGCTTCGCGCCTTCCACCGCTTCGCGAGCCAGTTTGGTGATGCGATCCCAGTCGCCCGCTTCCAGCGCATCCGCCGGAACCAGCCATGAGCCACCGATGCACAGCACGCTTTTCAGCGCCAGGTAGTCACGGTAGTTGGCAGGAGAGATACCGCCTGTCGGGCAGAAGCGTACCTGAGAGAATGGACCCGCAATCGCCTGCAGCGCTTTGGTGCCGCCGTTCGCTTCCGCCGGGAAGAATTTAAACTCTTTCAGACCGTAGTCCATGCCCAGCATCAGTTCAGAGACGGTGCTGATACCCGGGATCAGCGGAATAGTGCCTTCGGTCGCGGCCTTCAGCAGCGACTCGGTCAGGCCCGGGCTGATGGCAAACTGTGCGCCCGCTTCGGTCACTTCAGCCAGCTGTTTTGCGTTCGTCACGGTACCCGCACCGATGATGGCGTCCGGCACTTCTTTAGCAATGGCGCGAATGGCGTCCATCGCGCAGGCGGTACGCAGGGTCACTTCCAGAACGCGAACGCCGCCCGCAACCAGCGCTTTCGCCATCGGTACAGCGTGCTCCAGCTTGTTTACCACGATAACCGGCACGACAGGGCCCGTGGTCAGGATTGCTTCTGCACTTGTTTTCCAGTTTTTCATCAGAGTTTTCTCTCGCCAGATCGTTAAAATCAAGTCGTCTTAAAACGTAATACAGGTTGCGCCCTGCTCAGCACCGGAGAGTTTCTCACGCAGCGCGCCAAACATTTCGCGTCCTGTTCCCACGCGCGACGCGCTCAGGTCAGGAATATGGGGCTGACGTGCCGCCAGTTCGGCATCATCCACCAGCAGGGTTAACTCGCCTGTCTGACCGTTAACGCGGATCATGTCACCGTCACGCACTTTCGCCAGCAGGCCACCGTCGTACGCTTCCGGCGTCACGTGGATGGCTGAAGGCACTTTACCTGAGGCGCCAGAGAGGCGTCCATCGGTCACCAGTGCAATTTTGAAACGGCGGTCCAATAATACACCAAGTGGTGGCATAAGTTTATGTAATTCTGGCATCCCGTTGGCTTTAGGCCCCTGATGACGCACCACCACCACGCAGTCTTTATCGAGCAGACCGGCGTCAAAGGCAGGTAATACGTCGTGCTGGCTTTCAAATACCACCGCCGGCGCTTCGATAATCTGGTTCTCTTCCGGTACGGCAGAGGTCTTCATCACCGCGCGACCGAGGTTACCGCTGAGCACTTTGGTGCCACCGTGAGGAGAGAACGGTTTGTCGATGGTGGCGATAACCTGCGCATCAAGAGACGCGCTCGCCCCATCACGCCAGTCCAGCTCGCCGTTGTTCAGCCATGGCTCCTGGGTGTAGCGCTGTAGGCCAAAGCCCGCCACGGTGTTGACATCTTCATGCAGCAGACCGCCTTTCAGCAGCTCGCGCATCAGCAGCGGTACGCCGCCCGCGGCCTGGAAGTGGTTGATGTCCGCCGGGCCATTCGGGTACAGGCGTGCCATCAACGGCACCACGGAAGAGATCTCGGAGAAGTCATCCCAGTTAATCAGAATGCCCGCAGCACGCGCCATGGCCACCAGGTGCATGGTGTGGTTGGTTGACCCACCAGTTGCCAGCAGCGCGACAATCCCGTTGACGATGACCTTTTCGTCGACCATTTTGCCCATCGGCATCCATTCGTTGCCGTTTCCGGTCAGACGCGTGACCTGACGGGCCGCGGCCTCGGTCAGCGCTTTGCGCAGCGGCGCGTCCGGCTGGATAAAGGATGAGCCCGGAAGCTGCATCCCCATAAACTCCACCACCATCTGGTTCGTGTTTGCGGTACCGTAGAACGTACAGGTGCCCGGCGCATGGTAGGACGCGGCTTCCGCCTCCAGCAGCGCCTGACGGTCTGCTTTCCCTTCCGCGTACAGCTGGCGGATACGGACTTTTTCTTTGTTCGGCAGGCCGCTTGCCATTGGGCCCGAGGGCACGAAGATCGCAGGCAGATGACCAAACGACAGCGCGGCCATCACCAGGCCCGGAACAATCTTATCGCACACGCCGAGATAGAGCGCGCCATCAAACATGTTATGTGACAGGCCCACCGCCGCGGACATGGCAATCACTTCGCGGCTCAGCAGGGAGAGCTCCATACCGTCCTGCCCCTGCGTTACGCCGTCGCACATGGCGGGTACCCCACCCGCCACCTGGCCGACCGCATTCACGCTGTGCAGCGCTTTACGGATGATATCCGGGTAAACCTCATAGGGCTGGTGCGCGGAGAGCATATCGTTATAGGCGGTAATGATGGCGATATTGTTACGCAACATGCTTTTCAGCGACGCTTTATCGTCAGGCTGGCAGGCGGCGAAGCCGTGCGCCAGGTTACCGCAGGCCAGTTGAGATCGGTGGACGGTGTTGCTCTTTGCCTGCTCAATCCGGGCGAGGTAGGCCGAACGGGTCTCTTTCGAGCGCTCAATAATGCGCTGTGTTACGCGTAACAATGTCGGATTCATAAAAGCTCCTCTCATTTATCTGTCCGGGCTCGGGAGTTTACAAAGTCGCTGGCAGTTGTTAACAACGCTGAAACGCTTGCTGTCCGGAGCTCAGGGGCAAAATCACTTCCGGCAGTGTAATAAAAAAAGCTCCGCGGGTGAATCCACGCGGAGCTTAAAAGTTGAAAATTGTGCCACGAGCTGTGTTAGATCATGTTACCGGTAAAATAACACTTTCGGGCTAGCGGATTATCTTACTCAAACTCATTCCAGGAGCGGCCATCGCGGGTGATCATCGCCACCGACGCAACAGGTCCCCAGGTACCCGCCTGATACGGTTTTGGCGCATCCTGATCGGCAGCCCAGGCTTCGGTGATGGAGTCGACCCATTTCCACGCCTCTTCCACTTCATCGCGACGCACGAACAACGCCTGAATACCTCGCATGGTTTCCAGCAGCAGACGCTCGTACGCATCGGCCAGGTGCGTCTGGTTGAAGGTTTCGGAGTAGCTCAGATCCAGCTTGGTGGTCTGCAGGTTGTGTTTATGATCCAGGCCCGGCACTTTGTTCAGGATCTGGATATCCACGCCCTCGTCCGGCTGCAGACGAATGGTCAGCTTGTTCTGCGGCAGCTCCTGCCAGGACTCTTTGAACAGGTTCAGTTCCGGGTTCTTAAAGTAGACAACCACTTCGGAACATTTCGCAGGCAGACGCTTACCGGTACGCAGGTAGAACGGAACACCCGCCCAGCGCCAGTCGTCGATATCCACGCGGATCGCCACGAACGTCTCGGTGTTGCTGGACTTGTTCGCGCCCTCTTCTTCCAGGTAGCCCGGCACTTTTTTGCCCTGCGCAAACCCGGCGGTGTACTGGCCGCGAACGGTCTTCTCACGCACGTTGGAGCGGTCGATGCGGCGCAGCGATTTCAGCACTTTCACTTTTGCGTCACGGATGCTGTCCGCCGTCAGGTCAGACGGTGGAGACATGGCAATCATGCACAGAATCTGTAGCAGGTGGTTCTGGATCATGTCGCGCATCTGGCCGGCCTGGTCAAAGTAACCCCAGCGGCCTTCAATACCCACCTCTTCTGCCACGGTGATTTCCACGTGGTCGATAGTGCGGTTGTCCCAGTTATTCACAAACAGCGAGTTGGCAAAACGCAGTGCCAGCAGGTTCAGTACCGTCTCTTTACCGAGATAGTGGTCGATACGGTAGACCTGGCACTCTTCAAAGAACTCGCCCACCTGGTCGTTGATTTCACGCGAGGTTGCCAGCGACGTACCCAGCGGCTTCTCCATCACGACGCGCGCCGGTTTGGCGTTCAGTTTGGCTTCGCCCAAGCCTTTGCAGATGGCGCCGAAGGTGCTTGGCGGCATGGCGAAATAGTTAATCGTGACACGGTTTTTCTGATCCAGCATCGCGCCTAAGCGGGTAAACGCGCTGACGTCATTAACGTCCAGGTTGCAGAAATCGAGACGTCCACTCAGGGTATCCCACAAACTTTCATCAATTTTTTCCTTCATGAAAGTTTCGAGCGCCTCGCGGACGACTTTGGTATAAGCGTCCTTGTCCCAGTCGGCGCGCCCTACACCCAGGATACGGGTATCCGGATGAATTTGGCCCGCTTTCTCCAGTTGATACAGGGAAGGCAGCAATTTTCGGCGTGCAAGATCGCCTTTCGCGCCGAAAATGACCAGGTCACATGCCTGGGCTGTTTGCGTTACCGCCATGTCATTCTCCTCAGTTGGATCACCTGGTACTTCTGCCAGGTATCGTTGTAATTTTATTACAATGCACTGTACTGCTTTTACGTCATTCCCGAAACCATTAGCGCTTATCGTCGCGTGCGATACCGCGATTTTTCACCCTTCGTATGATTTCGACGGCTTAATGACGCAACAACCGTCGTTTCTTTGCGCAACAGGGTCATAGCAAAACCCGACACCGATCAAGTAATGAAAAAAAACAACAACATTATCTTGTCGATTGTTACCCTTAATGGAAGCCACAAGGGTAATATCGGCTAAATCGAATCACGATTTCATCAATTTATGAAATCGTTTACACCCATGAGCATCCTGTTAACATGAACATGCTGGAAAAAATCCAGTTTCAACTGGAACACCTTAGCAAATCCGAGCGAAAAGTGGCCGAGGTCATTCTCGCCTCTCCCGCTCAGGCGATTCATTCAAGCATCGCCGCTCTGGCACAGGAAGCGGGTGTTAGCGAACCCACGGTCAATCGCTTTTGCCGCAGCCTGGAAACGCGCGGCTTTCCTGATTTTAAACTGCATCTGGCGCAAAGTCTGGCTAACGGCACCCCTTATGTTAATCGTAATGTGGATGAAGACGACAGCGTTGATGCCTATACCGCGAAAATTTTTGAGTCGGCCATGGCTTCGCTCGACCACGTCCGTCAGTCACTGGACATGAGCTCCGTGAATCGCGCGGTGGATTTACTCACCCAGGCCAAGCGAATTGCGTTCTTTGGGCTCGGGTCGTCGGCAGCCGTCGCGCATGACGCCATGAACAAATTTTTCCGCTTTAACGTCCCGGTGATTTATTCCGATGACATTGTCCTGCAACGCATGAGCTGTATGAATTGCAGTGAAGATGACGTCGTGGTACTGATTTCGCATACCGGCCGCACCAAGAGTCAGGTAGAGCTGGCGCAGCTGGCCCGTGAAAACGATGCCATGGTGATTGCCCTCACAACGGCAGGCACGCCGCTGGCGCGTGAGGCAACGCTGGCGATCACCCTCGACGTGCCGGAAGACACCGACATTTATATGCCGATGGTCTCCCGCCTGGCCCAGCTCACCGTGATTGACGTGCTCGCGACCGGTTTTACCTTACGTCGGGGGGCAAAATTCCGGGATAACTTGAAGCGGGTCAAGGAAGCGCTGAAGGAATCGCGTTTTGATAAAGAATTGCTTATAAAGAGCGATGTTCCCTGATAGTTGATAACGAATACGTCACGAATAATGACGATGTAACGATTTACGGCATTCGGTCCCCTCGCCGCTGCCTTGCAGCAGATGAAGGCCGATTCAATGTTCACGCAACACCAAAGTTGTTTCAGTCAACGGAGTATTACATGTCCAGAAGGCTTCGCAGAACCAAGATCGTAACCACCTTAGGCCCGGCCACCGATCGCGATAATAATCTCGAAAAAATTATCGCCGCCGGTGCCAACGTGGTGCGTATGAACTTCTCTCACGGTACGCCAGAAGACCATAAATTACGTGCCGATAAAGTGCGTGAAATCGCAGCAAAACTGGGCCGCCACGTTGCTATCCTCGGCGATTTGCAGGGTCCAAAAATTCGTGTCTCCACCTTTAAAGAGGGGAAAGTTTTCCTCAATATCGGCGACAAATTTCTGCTGGATGCCAACCTGGGCAAAGGCGAAGGCGATAAAGAAAAAGTCGGTATCGACTATAAAGGCCTCCCGGCTGACGTCGTACCTGGCGATATCCTGCTGCTTGATGATGGCCGCGTACAGCTGAAAGTGCTGGAAGTTCAGGGCATGAAAGTGTTCACCGAAGTTACCGTCGGCGGCCCGCTCTCCAACAATAAAGGCATCAACAAACTGGGCGGCGGCCTCTCTGCAGAAGCGCTCACCGATAAAGACAAAGCGGACATCGTAACGGCTGCGCTGATCGGCGTTGATTACCTGGCTGTCTCCTTCCCGCGCTGCGGCGAAGATCTGAACTATGCGCGTCGCCTGGCACGCGATGCAGGCTGCGATGCCAAAATCGTCGCCAAAGTTGAGCGTGCGGAAGCCGTTTGCGATCAGGACGCCATGGACGACGTGATCCTCGCGTCTGACGTGGTGATGGTTGCGCGCGGCGACCTGGGTGTGGAAATCGGCGACCCTGAGCTGGTCGGTATTCAGAAAGCCCTGATTCGTCGCGCACGTCAGCTGAACCGCGCGGTGATCACCGCGACTCAGATGATGGAATCGATGATCACTAACCCGATGCCAACCCGTGCCGAAGTCATGGACGTGGCAAACGCCGTGCTGGACGGAACCGATGCGGTGATGCTCTCCGCAGAAACCGCAGCGGGCCAGTATCCGGCAGAAACCGTGGCCGCCATGGCGCGCGTCTGCCTGGGCGCTGAAAAGATCCCTAGCATCAACGTCTCTAAACACCGTCTGGACGTGCAGTTCGACAACGTGGAAGAAGCGATTGCGATGTCGGCAATGTATGCGGCAAACCATCTTAAGGGCGTTACCGCGATCATCACCATGACCGAATCTGGCCGCACCGCGCTGATGACCTCGCGTATCAGCTCGGGTCTGCCAATCTTCGCCATGTCCCGTCACGAACGTACGCTGAACCTGACGGCGCTCTACCGCGGCGTGACGCCGGTTCACTTCGACAGCACCAATGACGGCGTGGCCGCCGCGCACGATGCCGTAAACCTGCTGCGCGACAAAGGCTATCTGGTGTCCGGTGATATCGTCATTGTGACCCAGGGCGATGTGATGAGCACCATCGGCTCAACCAACACCACCCGCGTTATGACCGTCGAGTAATAACGTCTCTGTTAAAAAGCCCTCTCCAGATGGAGAGGGCTTTTTTTATTTCGTTGGATACAGCTCTTTGCGTTTATACGGCTCTGTTTCGCCCGGTTTGCGCGTTTTAAGCAGCTTCAAAATCCACGTGTACTGTTCGGCATGCGGTCCCACCAGAATCTCCACCTCTTCGTTCATCCGACGCGCAATGGTGTGGTCATCGGCGGTGAGCAGATCGTCCATCGGCGGACGAACCTCAATACTCAGGCGATGCGTTTTGCCGTCATAGACCGGGAACAGCGGGATCACCCGGGCACGACACACTTTCATCAGGCGACCAATCGCGGGGAGCGTCGCTTTATAGGTCGCAAAGAAATCGACAAACTCGCTGTGCTCGGGGCCGTGGTCCTGATCCGGCAGATAGTAGCCCCAGTATCCCTGACGTACCGACTGAATGAAGGGCTTAATGCCATCGTTACGGGCATGCAGGCGTCCACCAAAACGACGACGCACCGTATTCCAGACAAAATCGAAGATCTTATTGCCCTGATTGTGGAACATCGCCGCCATCTTCTGGCCCTGAGAGGCCATCAGCATCGCCGGAATATCAACGCCCCAGCCGTGTGGGACAAGGAAAATGACTTTCTCGTCATTGCGACGCATCTCCTCGATGATTTCCAGCCCTTTCCAGTCAACGCGATCGACAATTTTATCCGGCCCTTTCAGCGCCAGCTCCGCCATCATCGCCATGGCCTGCGGTGCGGTGGTATACATCTCATCAATGATTGCCTCGCGCTCGGCATCACTCTTTTCCGGAAAACAGTAATAGAGGTTGATCTGCGCGCGACGGCGGGCACTCTTGCCAAAACGCCCGGCCAGACGGCCAATTTTACCCAGGACAGGATCGCGGACGGAAGCCGGCAGCATCGCTATCCCCGCAAAGGCATAAACGCCAAGCCAGGCGCCCCAGTTGCGCGGATGACGAAAGGATTTTTCAAACTCAGGAATGTATTCAATATTGTTTTTTTGGGTTTCCATGCTGGATCCAGGGTCTGATGACGCAAAATTAATTCAGATAGTGTAGCGAGGCAGTCGTCCGCGCACAAAAGAAAAAGCCGGCGTCAGTGTGCGCCGGCTTTTTTAACAAAAACAGAGGGCTTAGTCTAAGCTCAGCTGCGGCAACACCTCTTTCACCTGCGCCAGATAATCAGTACGATCTTTACCTGTCAGGCCTTCGGTGCGCGGCAGTTTCGCCGTCAGCGGGTTCACTGCCTGTTGGTTAATCCACACTTCATAGTGCAGGTGCGGGCCGGTAGAGCGTCCGGTATTACCAGAGATCGCAATACGATCGCCACGTTTCACCTTCTGGCCCGGTTTAACCAGCAGCTTACGCAGGTGCATGTAGCGGGTCGTATACGTACGGCCATGGCGTACCGCGACGTAATACCCGGCGGCACCGCTACGTTTGGCCACCACCACTTCACCATCCCCTACCGCCAGAACCGGTGTGCCCTGCGGCATGGCAAAGTCAACGCCACGGTGCGGTGCGACACGCCCGGTTACCGGGTTCAGACGACGCGGGTTAAAGTTGGAGGAGACGCGGAACTGTTTAGCCGTCGGGAAGCGCAGGAAGCCTTTTGCAAGGCCCGTACCGCTGCGGTCGTAGAACTTACCGTCTTCGGCACGGATCGCGTAGTAATCTTTGCCCTCGGAGCGCAGACGCACGCCCAGCAGCTGGCTTTGCTCGCGCTTGCCGTCCAGCATTTCGCGGGACATCAGAACGGAGAACTCATCGCCCTTCTTCAGTTTGCGGAAATCCATCTGCCACTGCATGGCTTTGATCACCGAACTGATTTCAGCGCTGGTCAAGCCTGCATCACGCGCGCTGGAAACAAAGCTTGCCCCCACGGTGCCTTTCAGAACGCTGTTTACCCAGTCGCCCTTCTGCATTTCGCTGGTCATTTTAAAGCCCGTTGCCGTGCGATCGTAGGTGCGGGTTTCGCGGCGGGACATTTCCCAGGTCAGACGCTGCAGATCGCCATCGGCCGTTAGCGTCCAGGAGAGCTGTTGCCCAATTTTCAGGTTGCGAAGATCTTTATCTGCCGCCGCCAGCTGGCTGATATTCCCCATGTCGATGCCGTACTGGTTCAGCACGCTGCTCAGCGTGTCCCCGGTAGAAACAACATATTCGTGAATACCCGCTTCGTTCTCGGTTTTATCGTCCAGTTCATCCTGTGGAATAGCTTCATCTTCCTGAGCCGACTGGTCGATAGGCTCGCTGGCTTCAGGCAGCAAAGAGCGGATTTCGCTCTTTTCAAGCTCGATGGTTTTGATGATAGGGGCAGAACTCGGGTGGTAAACATAGGGCCGCCAGACGGCGACCGCTAAGGTGAGTACTGTAAGCGACCCCAGCATGACGCGGTGGGGTCGGGGCAGATTGTTAAATGCCAGGGCGACAGAGCGGGCTATCTGTTGCACGTATTCACTTCCTCGTTAATCTCCTTTCAGGCAGCTCGCATACTGGTTCGCCAGTTGGCTGAGGAACTGCGAATAGCTCGCTTTGCTCAACTGGATATTCGTTCCTAGCGGGTCAAGGGTCCCCATGCGCACGGATGTCCCCCTGGCCACGGCTTCTACGACCGCTGGCCTGAACTGTGGCTCAGCAAAAACGCATGTCGCTTTTTGCTCAACCAGCTGTGTTCTGATTTCATGTAAACGCTGCGCACCAGGTTGAATTTCAGGGTTGACGGTAAAATGACCCAACGGGGTCAAACCGTAGTGTTTTTCGTAATAGCCGTAGGCGTCATGAAAAACGAAATACCCTTTTCCTTTCAACGGTGCGAGCTCATTACCAACCTGCTTATCGGTTGCGGCTAATTGTGCCTCAAAATCTTTCAGGTTGGCGTCTAGTTTGGCTCGACTTTGCGGCATAAGTTCCACTAATTTGTCATGGATTGCAACCGCTGAAAGCCGCGCTATCTCTGGGGATAACCAAAGATGCATGTTGTACTCGCCGTGATGGTGATCTCCATCACCTTTTTCACCGTCGGCAGCATGATGGTCATGTTCGTCGCCGTCGTCATCCGCCCCTTTCATGAGTAACGGTTTCACGCCGGGGAGGTCGGCAATCGCGACCTGTTTTTCACCCGCCACCTGTTTTGCTGACTTCTGCATAAACGCTTCCATTTCCGGACCGATCCAGACAACTAAGTCCGCGTTTTGTAAGCGTTTTACATCGGAAGGGCGCAGGGAATAATCATGCTCCGATGCACCATCCGGGAGCAGAACCTGGGTTTCTGTTACCCCGTCAGCAATGGCTGACGCGATGAACCCGAGTGGTTTAAGCGAAGCGACAACCGCAGCGTTAACATCTTGTGCGGTTGTACCCCAAAGGGCAGCGGATAATGCTGCGAAAAGAAGCGTATTTTTATGTAACATAATGCGACTAATCATCGTAGTGAATGCGTGGAATGTGATATTATAACATTCGTTGACTTCTTCAAGCTTAAAATGACATGACGACATTGGTTTCCCTTGAAAATATTTCGGTCTCATTTGGCCAGCGCCGCGTCCTCTCTGACGTGTCGCTCGATCTGAAGCCCGGCAAAATTCTGACGCTGCTCGGCCCCAATGGCGCAGGCAAATCCACTCTGGTACGTGTGGTGCTGGGTCTGGTCGCACCCGATGAAGGCGTGATCACGCGCGAGGAAAAATTGCGCATCGGCTATGTGCCGCAAAAACTGCACCTCGACGCCACACTGCCGCTGACGGTGAGCCGTTTCCTGCGCCTGCGTCCCGGCACGCGTAAAGCCGATATTCTCCCGGCGCTGAAGCGCGTGCAGGCGGGCCATCTTGTCGATGCGCCGCTGCAAAAACTGTCCGGCGGAGAAACACAGCGCGTTTTACTTGCCCGCGCATTGCTCAGCAGCCCGCAGTTGCTGGTGCTGGATGAGCCGACGCAGGGTGTAGACGTCAACGGCCAGGTCGCGCTATACGACCTTATTGACCAGCTGCGCCGGGAACTGAACTGCGCGGTGCTGATGGTATCCCACGACCTGCATCTGGTGATGGCAAAGACTGACGAAGTGCTGTGTCTTAACCACCATATCTGCTGCTCCGGCACGCCTGAAGTGGTCTCCATGCACCCGGAATTTATCTCCATGTTCGGCCCTCGCGGCGCTGAACAGCTCGGCATCTATCGCCATCATCATAATCATCGCCATGATTTGCAGGGACGAATCGTTCTGCGTCGGGGAAATGGACACTCATGATTGAACTGTTACTGCCCGGCTGGCTGGCCGGGATTATGCTTGCCTGCGCCGCGGGCCCGCTCGGCTCGTTTGTGGTGTGGCGCAGAATGTCTTACTTCGGTGATACCCTGGCGCACGCGTCCCTGCTGGGCGTGGCTTTTGGCCTGCTGCTGAACGTCAACCCGTTCTACGCGGTGATTGTGGTCACGCTGCTGCTGGCGGCCGGTCTGGTCTGGCTGGAAAAGCGCCCTCACCTCGCCATCGATACCCTGCTTGGCATCATGGCGCACAGTGCCCTGTCGCTGGGCCTGGTGGTGGTCAGCCTGATGTCGAATATCCGCGTGGATCTGATGGCTTACCTGTTCGGTGACCTGCTGGCCGTCACGCCAGACGATCTCATCGCTATCGCGATTGGCGTTGTGGTGGTGCTCGGCATTCTGCTCTGGCAGTGGCGTAACCTGCTGGCCATGACCGTCAGCCCGGACCTGGCGTTTGTCGACGGCGTGAAGCTGCAGCGCGTTAAGCTGCTGCTGATGCTGGTAACGGCGTTAACCATTGGCGTGGCGATGAAGTTTGTCGGGGCGCTGATTATTACGTCGTTGCTGATCATCCCTGCGGCTACGGCGCGTCGTTTTGCCCGTACGCCGGAGCAGATGGCCGGTGTGGCCGTGATTGTCGGAATGATTGCGGTAACGGGTGGACTCACCTTCTCGGCGTTCTATGACACGCCTGCGGGGCCGTCCGTGGTGCTGAGTGCAGCGGTGCTGTTTATCTTCAGTATGATGAAGAAGACCGCGCAGTAGTGGACATGTCCCCGGTGGCGCTTCGCTTACCGGGGCTACAAATTATCGCTGCTTACGGCATTGCCGGTGGCGTAATGCCGAAATGATTCCACGCCCGCACCGTCGCCATACGTCCACGCGGTGTGCGCTGCAGGAAGCCCTGCTGGATCAGATACGGTTCAAGCACATCCTCAATGGTTTCACGCTCTTCCCCGATTGCCGCCGCCAGGTTATCCAGCCCGACCGGGCCACCAAAGAACTTGTCCAGCACCGCCAGCAGCAGCTTGCGGTCCATGTAGTCAAAACCTTCGGCATCGACGTTCAGCATATCCAGCGCCTGCGCGGCGATCTCTGCGGAGATCGAACCGTTGTGCTTCACCTCAGCAAAGTCACGCACGCGGCGCAGCAGGCGGTTGGCGATACGCGGCGTACCACGGGACCGTTTCGCCACTTCAAGCGCCCCCTCTTCGCTCATCTCCAGCCCCATATAGCGGGCGCTGCGGCCAACGATGTGCTGGAGGTCGGCCACCTGGTAAAACTCCAGACGCTGCACGATACCGAAGCGGTCGCGCAGTGGAGAGGTCAACGACCCGGCTCGTGTTGTTGCGCCAATCAGGGTAAACGGCGGCAGATCGATTTTGATGGAGCGTGCCGCCGGACCTTCACCAATCATGATATCCAGCTGATAATCTTCCATCGCCGGATAGAGCACCTCTTCCACCACCGGTGACAGACGGTGGATCTCATCGATAAACAGCACGTCATGCGGTTCGAGGTTGGTCAGCATGGCCGCCAAATCGCCCGCCTTCTCCAGCACCGGGCCGGAGGTGGTGCGCAGGTTTACGCCCATTTCATTAGCGACGATATTCGCCAGCGTGGTTTTGCCCAACCCCGGAGGGCCAAAAATCAGCAGGTGATCGAGCGCATCGCCGCGCAGTTTTGCCGCCTGGATAAAAATCTCCATCTGGGAACGAACCTGCGGCTGGCCAATGTACTCATCAAGCAGTTTTGGGCGAATCGCGCGATCCACCACATCCTCTGCCTGAACAGTGCCTGCCGAAACCAGGCGGTCTGCTTCAATCATCCTTTACCTCACAATGCAGCGCGCAGCGCTTCACGAATCAGGGTTTCACTGCTGGCGTCCGGTTTGGCAATTTTACTTACCATGCGGCTGGCCTCCTGAGGTTTATAGCCCAGCGCCACCAGCGCGGCAACCGCTTCCTGCTCGGCGTCATCATCCGTCGCAGGCGCGCCTGGGGAGGTCAGCACCAGATCGGCCGCCGGCGTGAAGAGATCGCCATGCAGGCCTTTGAAGCGGTCTTTCATCTCGACAATCAGGCGCTCTGCCGTTTTCTTGCCGATGCCCGGAAGCTTAATCAACGCAGCAGGATCTTCACGCTCAACGGCATTCACAAACTGTGGCGCGGACATGCCGGATAAGATCGCCAGCGCCAGCTTTGGCCCGACGCCGTTGGTTTTAATCAGCTCGCGGAACAGCGTGCGTTCCTGTTTGTTGTTGAAGCCGTACAGCAGTTGAGCATCTTCACGCACTACAAACTGAGTAAAGACGATCGCCTCTTTGCCCGCGTCCGGCAGCTCGTAGAAGCAGGTCATCGGCATATGGACTTCATAGCCCACGCCACCCACTTCCAGCAGCACTAACGGGGGTTGTTTTTCAATGATGATGCCTCTGAGTCTGCCTATCACGTGACGCTCCTGCGTTCTGGAAGAAATTAACTGCCGACATAATAAAAAAAGGCTGGATAAACATCCAGCCTGATTTGTCATTATCGTAACCTGCCTCGCGCCAGATTGAGCCGCGACTCGCTCATTTGCATCGCGTTCTGGCTGACGTGACAGTGGGTAATCGCAATCGCCAGCGCATCCGCGGCGTCAGCCTGCGGGTTTGCAGGGAGCTTCAGCAGGGTACGCACCATGTGCTGCACCTGACTTTTCTCCGCGCTACCGATGCCCACCACCGTCTGCTTGACCTGACGTGCCGCGTATTCAAATACCGGCAAATCCTGGTTTACCGCAGCCACGATGGCCACTCCGCGCGCCTGACCGAGCTTTAGCGCCGAATCGGCGTTTTTCGCCATAAAGACCTGCTCGATGGCGAAATAGTCCGGCTGAAACTGGGTGATGATCTCCGACACGCCCGCATAAATGAGCTTCAGGCGCGACGGCAGATCGTCCACTTTGGTGCGAATACAGCCGCTGCCGAGGTAGGTTAACTGGCGTCCCACCTGACGGATAACGCCATACCCGGTGACGCGTGAGCCTGGGTCAATCCCGAGAATAATCGACATCACGCGTCTCCTGTAACGGATCTACACGCTCTCATCAGAGAGTCGCTGCAACCTCATCAGAGATTTCACCGTTGTGGTACACTTCCTGAACGTCGTCGCAGTCTTCGAGCATGTCGATCAGACGCAGCAGTTTTGGTGCAGTTTCCGCATCCATGTCCGCTTTGGTGGACGGGATCATGGATACTTCAGCGTTGTCCGCTTTCAGGCCAGCCGCTTCCAGCGCATCGCGCACGGCACCCATCTCTTCCCACGCGGTGTAAACGTCGATAGCACCGTCGTCAAAGGTCACCACGTCTTCCGCACCGGCTTCCAGCGCCGCTTCCATGATCGCATCTTCGTCGCCTTTCTCGAAAGAGATGACGCCTTTTTTGCTGAACAGGTACGCAACGGAACCGTCAGTGCCCAGGTTGCCACCGGTTTTGGTGAACGCGTGACGCACTTCCGCAACGGTACGGTTACGGTTGTCGGACAGGCACTCAACCATCACCGCCGTACCGCCAGGACCGTAACCTTCATAGATGATGGTTTCCATGTTCGCGTCTTCATCGCCGCCCACGCCACGTGCGATAGCACGGTTCAGGGTGTCACGCGTCATGTTGTTGGACAGCGCTTTATCCACCGCCGCGCGCAGACGCGGGTTAGAAGCCGGGTCACCGCCGCCCAGACGCGCGGCCGTCACCAGCTCGCGAATGATTTTGGTAAAGATCTTACCGCGCTTGGCATCCTGTGCCGCTTTGCGGTGTTTGGTGTTGGCCCACTTACTATGACCTGCCATAAAAAGTTCTCCAAAAATCGCGCCTTTTCAGGCTGCGTTAATTACAAATTCTTCAATCGCCTGCCGGTTGCTCCACGACTTGGTCAGTGCGGCGGCATCCGCCGCATTCACCCAGCGGTAGGTCAGGTGTTCGGTAAACACGATCTCCCGTTCATGGGGGAGCGCGAGACAGAACCACGATTCCGTATTGCGCTCGGTACCCGGCGCGTAGCGATGACGTAAATGGCTAAAAATTTCAAACTCCACCGTGCGCTGACAGTCCTTCAGGGTCAGTTGCTCGCGGGCAACGTCAATGGCGACCTCTTCCTTTACTTCACGCGCGGCGGCCTGCGGCGCGGTTTCCCCCTCTTCCAGACTGCCGGTAACCGACTGCCAGAATTCCGGGTCATCGCGCCGCTGCAACATCAGCACCCGCTTCGTGTCTTCTGCATAAATGACCACCAGGACCGAAACGGGGAGCTTATATGTCATATCAGTTTTTCTCTTCCTTCTTCACCACCTCAATGCCCAGCTCAGCCAGTGCGGCCGGGTTGGCAAAGCTTGGCGCTTCGGTCATCAGACACGCGGCGGCAGTGGTTTTCGGGAAGGCGATCACATCACGGATGTTATCGGTGCCGGTCAGCAGCATGGTCAGACGGTCAAGACCGAAAGCCAGACCCGCGTGCGGAGGCGTACCGTATTTCAGCGCGTCCAGCAGGAAGCCGAATTTCTCACGCTGCTCCTGCTCGTTGATGCCCAGGATGCCGAACACGGTCTGCTGCATTTCACCGCTGTGAATACGCACGGAACCGCCACCCACTTCGTAGCCGTTAATGACCATATCGTAGGCGTTGGCGACCGCCTCTTCCGGTGCCGCTTTCAGCTCTGCCGCCGTCATCTCTTTAGGCGAGGTGAACGGGTGGTGCATCGCGGTCAGGCCGCCTTCACCGTCGTCTTCAAACATTGGGAAGTCGATAACCCACAGCGGCGCCCATTTGCTCTCGTCGGTCAGGTTCAGGTCTTTACCGAGCTTCAGACGCAGTGCGCCCATCGCATCCGCAACGACTTTCTTGTTGTCTGCACCGAAGAAGATCATGTCGCCGTCCTGCGCGCCGGTGCGCTCCAGGATCGCTTCCACGATGTCTGCGTTCAGGAATTTCGCGACCGGGCTGGTGATACCTTCCAGACCTTTCGCACGCTCGGTCACTTTAATATAGGCCAGACCTTTCGCGCCGTAGATCTTGATGAAGTTACCGTAGTCGTCGATCTGCTTACGGCTCAGAGCCGCGCCGCCCGGTACACGCAGCGCTGCTACGCGGCCTTTAGCGTCGTTAGCCGGGCCCGCGAATACCGCGAACTCCACGTTTTTAACCAGATCAGCTACGTCTACCAGCTCCATTGGGTTACGCAGGTCTGGTTTGTCAGAGCCATAGCGACGCTCGGCTTCCGCGAAGGTCATGATTGGGAAATCGCCCAGCTCAACGCCTTTCACGTCATTCCACAGGCTACGCACCAGGGCTTCCATCACTTCACGCACCTGCTCGGCGGTCATGAAGGAGGTTTCCACATCGATCTGGGTAAATTCAGGCTGGCGGTCAGCACGCAGGTCTTCGTCGCGGAAGCATTTCACGATCTGATAGTAGCGATCGAATCCGGACATCATCAGCAGCTGTTTGAACAGCTGTGGAGACTGCGGCAGCGCGTAGAATTTGCCTTTATGAACGCGGGATGGCACCAGGTAATCGCGCGCGCCTTCCGGCGTGGCTTTGGTC
The DNA here is from genome assembly GCF_020567405.1 of Enterobacter sp. TCD1-1. Classification (NCBI taxonomy): domain Bacteria; kingdom Pseudomonadati; phylum Pseudomonadota; class Gammaproteobacteria; order Enterobacterales; family Enterobacteriaceae; genus Enterobacter; species Enterobacter sp. TCD1-1. The sequence goes on from NZ_JAJCXF010000001.1 coordinate 2,005,492, forward strand.
AGCATCGGGGTTTCGATATCGAGGAAACCGTGGTCATCCATAAAGCGACGCACCAGGCTGGTGATTTTCGCGCGGGTTTTCAGGCGCTGAGCCATTTCCGGGCGACGCAGATCCAGGTAGCGGTATTTCAGACGCGCTTCTTCGGTGTTGACGTGGTTGGAGTCCAGCGGCAGCGCTTCAGCACGGTTGATGATAGTCAGATCGGACGCCAGCACTTCAATGGCACCCGTCGCCATGTCGGCGTTAACGTTTTTCTCGTCACGCGCACGTACGGTGCCGGTGACCTGAATGCAGAACTCATTACGCAGCTCAGAGGCCAGCTTCAACGCATCTGCGCGATCCGGATCGAAGAACACCTGAACGATACCTTCGCGGTCGCGCATATCGATGAAGATAAGGCTACCAAGATCACGACGACGATTGACCCAACCACACAGGGTGACCTGCTGTCCGACGTGGGACTGACGCAGCTGCCCGCAATATTCTGTACGCATGAGATATCCCTTAATTAGCCGCAGGCTAAATGTCGCCTGGTATGCAGGCTACTATGTCGCAGCTTTCTGTATGTCACAACTGGATGAAAAAAGGCGGCTATTATACTGGAAATTCCGCCGGACGATAAGAGTGAACCACGGCCAGGCGGTCGTTTGCTGCACTCTTATTGCGCATTCTCACAAAAATTAACAAAATTATGCGACCAATAACAGGCCATCACGTCGTATGGTGTCTGGAAGTGATTAATTTAACGGGAGTAACGATGTTAACCCTTGATCTCAGAAAAACCGCGCTTGTAGTCATTGATTTACAGGAAGGCATTTTGCCCTTCGCCGGTGGCCCGCATACCGCGGACGATGTAGTCAGCCGCGCCGCCCGCCTGGCGGAAAAATGCCGCGCCAGCGGTGCCCCGGTTGTCATGGTGCGCGTCGGCTGGTCTGCGGATTACGCCGAAGCGTTAAAACAGCCCGTTGATGCGCAGGCACCCGCGCGAGCCCTGCCGGAAAACTGGTGGACGTACCCGGTCTCGCTTGGCAAACGCGACAGCGATATCGAAGTCACTAAACGCCAGTGGGGCGCATTTTACGGCACCGATCTTGAGCTGCAGCTCCGCCGTCGCGGCATTGACACCATTATACTGTGCGGTATTTCCACCAACATCGGCGTGGAGTCGACTGCCCGCAACGCGTGGGAGCTCGGCTTTAATCTGGTGATCGCCGAAGATGCCTGCAGCGCGGCCTCCGCGGAACAGCACCAGGGCAGCATGACCCACATCTTCCCGCGCATCGGCCGCGTGCGCAGCACGGATGAGATTGTCAGCGCGCTATGATGTATGTCGGTTTACCCCAGTGGTCGCACCCGAAATGGGTGCGCCTTGGCATCACCAGCCTTGAAGAGTATGCCCGACACTTCAACTGCGTCGAGGGTAACACTACCCTCTATGCGCTCCCGAAAGCCGAGATTGTTGCGCGCTGGCGGGAACAAACGACCGACGACTTCCGCTTCTGCTTCAAGTTTCCGGCGACCATTTCTCACCAGGCCGCGCTGCGAAACTGCGGTGAGTTGACCGACGAATTCTTTGCCCGGATGGCGCCTCTGGCAAACCGCATTGGCCAGTACTGGCTGCAGCTTCCGGCCGTCTTTGGCCCGCGCGACCTGCCCGCACTGTGGACATTTCTGGACGCCCTGCCCCGGGAGTTTACCTACGGCGTGGAAGTTCGACACCAGGACTTCTTTGCGAAGGGCGAAGCAGAAAAAGCGCTCAACCGCGGCCTTCTCGAGCGTTCCGTTAACCGGGTGATCCTCGATAGCCGTCCGGTGCACAGCGCGATACCGCACAGTGAGGCCATCATTGAGGCGCAGCGTAAAAAGCCAAAAGTGCCCGTTCATGCTGTGGTGACCGCGAAGAACCCCATGGTCAGGTTTATCGGCAGCGATAACATGCAGCAAAACCAGGCGCTGTTCGCCGTCTGGCTGGAAAAACTGGCCTCGTGGGAACACACCACCACGCCGTATCTCTTTTTGCACACGCCGGATATTGCCCAGGCCCCCGAACTGGTCGATGCTCTGTGGCAGGCCTTGCAGACTGCGGTGCCGTCCGTGGGCTGCGCCCCTTCCATCCCACAACAATCTTCTCTTTTCTGATATCACCCCCTATCATAGTGAAGTGCCATCTGCCAAAAACAGGGAGTTTGTATGGTCAGCGCGCTGTATGCGGTGTTAGGTGCATTACTGCTGATTAAATTTTCATTTGATGTTGTGCGCCTCAGAACGCTCTACCGCGTCTCCTACGGTGACGGCGGATTTTCCGAGCTGCAAAGCGCAATCCGCATTCACGGCAATGCGGTCGAATACATCCCCGCGGCCTTAATCCTGCTGCTGTTTATGGAGATGAATGGCGCAGAAACCTGGATGGTGCACATCTGTGGCCTGCTGCTTATCGCTGGCCGCCTGATGCACTATTACGGTTTTCACCACCGCTTAATCCGCTGGCGTCGTTCCGGCATGAGTGCGACCTGGTGTTCACTTTTGCTGATGGTGCTGGCTAACCTGTGGTATATGCCGTGGGAGTTGGTTTTCTCCCTCCATTAGCGCACAATACGCCACTTTATTTTTCCCGGATTTTTACGTTATGTCAGATCGCGACACGCTTTTTTCCGCGCCTATCGCCAGCCTGGGCGACTGGACCTTCGATGAACGGGTAGCCGAAGTCTTCCCGGATATGATCCAGCGCTCTGTTCCCGGTTATTCCAATATTATCTCTATGATCGGCATGCTGGCTGAGCGCTTCGTTCAACCCGGCACGCAGGTCTATGACCTGGGCTGCTCGCTCGGCGCGGCAACGCTGTCGGTTCGTCGTAACGTTCACCACGAAGGCTGCCGAATCATAGCCGTCGATAACTCCCCGGCGATGGTTGAACGCTGCCGTCGTCATATTGACGCCTACAAAGCCCCTGTGCCAGTGGACGTGGTGGAAGGCGATATCCGCGAGATTGAGATCACTAACGCGTCCATGGTCGTGCTGAATTTCACGCTGCAGTTCCTGGTGCCGGAAGACCGCCAGTTGCTGCTGGACAAAATTTATCAGGGGCTGAATCCTGGCGGCGCGCTGGTGCTCTCAGAGAAATTCAGTTTTGAAGATGCCGAGGTTGGCGAGCTGCTGTTCAATATGCACCACGATTTCAAGCGTGCGAACGGCTACAGCGAGCTGGAGATCAGCCAGAAGCGTAGCATGCTCGAAAACGTGATGCTGACGGACTCCGTAGAAACCCACAAGGCGCGCCTGCGTCAGGCCGGATTTGAGCATAGCGAACTGTGGTTCCAGTGCTTCAACTTTGGTTCGCTGGTGGCGCTGAAAGCGGGGAAACCGGCATGATCGAGTTCAGTAACTTCTATCAGTTGATTGCCAAAAATCAGCTCTCACACTGGCTGGAGACGCTGCCTGCGCAGATTGCCGCCTGGCAGCGCGATCAGCAGCACGGCCTGTTAAAGCAGTGGGCGAATGCGGTGGAGTTTCTGCCCGAGCTGACCCCGCATCGTCTGGATCTCCTGCACAGCGTCACCGCAGAGAGTGAAGAACCGCTTCCGCCAGGACAGATCAACCGCATCGAAACGCTGATGCGCAACCTGATGCCGTGGCGCAAAGGGCCGTTCTCGCTGTACGGCGTGAACATCAATACCGAATGGCGCTCAGACTGGAAATGGGATCGCGTTCTGCCCCACCTTTCCGACCTGACCGGGCGCACCATTCTGGACGTGGGCTGCGGCAGCGGTTACCACATGTGGCGCATGATTGGCGCGGGTGCGCATCTGGCGGTGGGTATTGACCCGATGCAGCTGTTCCTGTGCCAGTTTGAAGCGGTACGTAAGCTGCTGGGTAACGACCAGCGCGCACACCTGCTGCCGCTGGGTATTGAGCAACTGCCCGCTCTGAAAGCATTTGATACCGTGTTCTCCATGGGCGTGCTGTACCACCGTCGTTCCCCGCTGGAGCACCTGTGGCAACTGAAAGATCAGCTGGTCAGCGGCGGCGAGCTGGTGCTGGAAACGCTGGTCATCGAAGGCGATGAACATGCCGTTCTGGTGCCGGGCGATCGCTACGCGCAGATGCGCAACGTTTACTTCATCCCTTCCGCGCTGGCGCTGAAGAACTGGCTGGAGAAATGCGGGTTTGTGGACGTGCGGATTGCCGATGTCAGCGTGACCTCAATCGAAGAGCAGCGCCGCACCGACTGGATGATCACCGAATCGCTGGAGCAGTTCCTCGACCCAACCGATCACAGCAAAACCATCGAAGGCTATCCGGCCCCGATGCGTGCGGTGCTGATAGCGACAAAGCCGTAACCTGTTAGCCGGGTGGCGGCTGCGCCTTACCCGGCCTACGCGTCGCACGTTTTCTCCAAAATAGTTCAAGTTGCAGCAAGGCGGCAACGCAGCGAATCCCCGGGAGCTTACATCAGTAAGTGACCGGGGTGAGCGAGGCGGCCAACGCGGCTGCGGCTTGAAATATGAAGGAGAAAAAAAGGCCCCTGTGTAATTTGCAGGGGCCTGGTACAAGCAAGCATCATATTGGGCGACATGATGCGCGGTAAAAATCGGTACGTTGCTACACGTGATGGCGCTCAATCAGCGACTTCATTTCCGCAACCGACTCTCCCTCGACACCGTAGCGTGAATACTCATCCGCTTCAGCATCCGTCGACATAGACAATCCTGTATTGCGATAACGCATGGGTGACGGCATCCATTTGCCTGCCGAGCTGTGCAGCTCTTTTACCCCGGCGTTTAAAAACAGTTCCAGATTGCTGGCACGGACTCCCGCACCCGCCATTATTATTGGAACGCGGGAATGTGCGTTTAGTTCCGTAATTAATTGCATTCCTTTTTCTGCGGACGCCTGTTGACCCGAGGTCAGAACGCGCGCCACGCCAAGTTCTCCAAGCGTTTCAAAGGCCTGAAGCGGATCTTTACACATATCAAATGCGCGATGAAACGTGACGGCCAGCCCCTTCGCGGCGCTCATGACCTGACGCATGCGCGGGATATCAATATTGCCGTCCTCATCCAGCAGGCCAGTGACCAGCCCCGGGAACCCCAGGTCGCGAACGAGGGCGATGTCTTCAAGCATGGCACCGAACTCGCCCGCCGTGTAGCAAAAATCACCGCCGCGCGGACGAATAATCGGGTGAACGGGAATGGTGACGGCCTGACGGGCGGCCCTCAGCACACCGTAAGAAGGCGTCAGCCCGCCCTCTTTGGGTGCCGCACACAGTTCAATGCGGTCAGCCCCGTGTTTTTGCGCGGTGACGGCGCACTCCACGCTGTAACAGCAAATCTCCAGCAGCGCCATTTAATCCTCCTTTACTCCCACCAAACGCGCCATCATGACATGCCGTCCGCTTTCAGTCCCGGCGGGAACTCACATCTCTTGCGCTTCACTGGCAACGATCTGCTCAATGGTCCAGGGATGAAACTTCACCGTGACCTTCCCGTCCGTGACGGCCAGCGTCGGATTCGGTAATCGCTCGCGCTCACCTTTGGGTGAACTGGTCTTCACAAAAATCCCTGGCTGGCTTAAGCCTTCGTCAGCTAACAGGGCCAGCGCACGGGCGTTTAATGTCTCCGGCTCGCCCGGCAGGACAATTTCAATGTGCTCCCACCCTTCGTGCGGATAGCGCTTCTCGCCCGGCCACGGCAGTTCAACCACGGTGAATTGCCAGTGGGCCACGTTCACCGGCTCACGCAGCCTGAACAGGCAAATAGGCCGACCGTTAATGATGTTCTCGGACAGTAACTCGCCGCACTGTTCGAACCCACGTCGCCAGCGCTCTGCGGTGGCATTCTGATGGCAGCGCAAAGAGATGTGATCGGCCTCAAGCGGCGCAATATCCAGACCCAGACGGGTGGCAAGTTCTGTGAACGCCTGGGTGAAACGCGGTAAATCTGCGGAAATATCATGCAGTTCGTCAATGGATTGCCAGTTCGCCATAAGTCACTCTCTTTTCGTGTCGCAAAGCCGCTAATTTACTCTGTTGCCCTGTTTTGACCAACCGCAGAATCCGGCTTTTTATGATTGCATGTTTATGCACACCTTCTTAGCCTGGATTCTGAGCAATCTTCAGGCCCCGCGATGCTGACGGCAGAAGGCATTTGCAGTATACTCCCGCCCTAAATTCTCTAACTGGCGCGGGTGGTTGTGAGCCCGCATCAAAAAAGTAAGGTATCCAGGTGAATATTCAGGCTCTTCTCTCCGAAAAAGTCAGTCAGGCACTGATTGCCGCAGGTGCGCCTGCGGATTGCGAACCGCAGGTTCGTCAGTCAGCAAAAGTACAGTTTGGCGACTATCAGGCTAATGGCGTGATGGCAGTGGCTAAAAAACTGGGCATGCCGCCGCGACAGCTCGCTGAGCAGGTACTGACGCATCTGGATCTCGCCGGCATTGCCAGCAAAACCGAAATCGCCGGCCCGGGCTTTATCAACATCTTCCTTGAGCCTGCCTTCCTGGCAAGCCACGTTGACGCGGCGCTGAAATCTGACCGTCTGGGTGTTTCCCAGCCGGAAGCGCAGACCGTCGTGATCGACTACTCTGCCCCGAACGTGGCGAAAGAGATGCACGTTGGCCACCTGCGCTCCACCATCATCGGTGATGCCGCGGTGCGTACGCTCGAGTTCCTCGGTCATAAGGTGATCCGCGCGAACCACGTGGGCGACTGGGGTACCCAGTTCGGGATGCTGATTGCTTACCTGGAAAAACAGCAGCAGGAAAACGCGGGCGAAATGGCGCTGGCGGACCTGGAAGGGTTCTATCGCGAAGCCAAAAAACACTACGACGAAGACGAAGCCTTTGCCGAGCGCGCGCGCAGCTACGTGGTAAAACTGCAGGGCGGCGATCAATACTTCCTCGAGATGTGGCGCAAGCTGGTTGACATCACCATGTCTCAGAACCAGCTGACCTATAACCGTCTGAACGTCACCCTGACCCGTGACGACGTGATGGGTGAAAGCCTGTATAACCCAATGCTGCCCGGCATTGTGGCTGACCTGAAAGCGAAAAACCTGGCGGTTGAGAGCGAAGGCGCAACGGTTGTGTTCCTTGATGAGTACAAAAACAAGGAAGGCGAACCGATGGGCGTGATCATCCAGAAAAAGGATGGCGGCTATCTCTACACCACGACCGACATCGCCTGTGCGAAATACCGTTACGAAACGCTGCATGCCGACCGCGTGCTGTACTACATCGACTCCCGTCAGCACCAGCACCTGATGCAAGCGTGGACGATCGTTCGTAAAGCCGGTTACGTGCCGGACAGCGTTCCGCTGGAACACCATATGTTCGGCATGATGCTGGGCAAAGACGGCAAGCCGTTCAAAACCCGTGCGGGCGGGACCGTGAAGCTGTCCGACCTGCTGGACGAAGCGCTGGAACGCGCCCGTCGTCTGGTGGCCGAGAAGAATCCGGACATGCCGGCCGACGAGCTGGAAAAACTGGCCAACGCCGTGGGTATCGGTGCGGTGAAATACGCTGACCTGTCCAAAAACCGTACCACCGACTATATCTTCGACTGGGATAACATGCTGGCGTTTGAAGGCAACACGGCGCCATACATGCAGTACGCCTATACCCGCGTGCTGTCGGTCTTCCGTAAAGCCAATATCGACGAAAGCGTGCTGGCGAATGCCACCGTGACCATCACGGAAGATCGTGAAGCACAGCTGGCAGCGCGTCTGCTGCAGTTCGAAGAGACGCTGACCGTGGTCGCACGTGATGGCACGCCGCACGTGATGTGTGCTTACCTGTACGACCTGGCGGGTCTGTTCTCCGGCTTCTACGAGCACTGCCCTATTCTTTCCGCGGAGAATGAATCGGTCCGCAACAGTCGCCTGAAGCTGGCGCAGCTGACGGCGAAGACCCTGAAGCTGGGTCTGGATACCCTGGGTATCGAAACCGTAGAACGTATGTAATGCAAAAAACCCGGCGCAAGCCGGGTTTTGTTTTGTAGCCCCGGTAAACACAGCGCCACCGGGGATATCCACAGGTTCAGAAGTATTTCCGCAAATACTCCGTCAGACACAGTATCGCCATCGCCTGCCCATACGGCATTGAGGTCAGCGGGATCTGACGATAAAACTCAAGATCGCTCCCCATGCCCGTGCCGAACGACGTTTGCAACAGCTCGCCTTCCGGCGAGATATTCCTGACGATACCGCGAATTGCTTTTTCTGCCACTTCGGCATACTCCGCGCCAACATAGCGCTTGCGCACGGCTTTCAGAATGCCGTAGGCAAACCCTGCCGTGGCGGACGCCTCAAGATAAGAATGTGGATCGTCAAGCAGCGTGCGCCACAAACCACTCCCGTCCTGACACTTCGCCAGCGCGGCAATCTGCGCGTTCAATACCTGCACCAGGTAGCGGCGCACGGCGTTGCTTTCCGGCAGATCCACCAGTTCGAGGAAGTCCGGGATCACGATGGTGAGCCAGCTGTTGCCGCGCGCCCAGCGGGCACGGGCAAAGTTATGATTACCGTCATAGCTCCAGCCGTGGAACCACAGTCCGGTCTCCCGGTCCATCAGATTCTGCACGTGCAGCAGGAACTGATACACAGCCTCTTCAACGTACTCCGGTCTGTTGAGCAGCTTGCCGATTTTCGCCAGCGGCAGCACCGTCATCATTAGCGTGTCGTCCCACATCTGCTGATGGTTCTCTTCCGCCAGGGTGATGTGCTGCATCCCGCCGTGTTCAGTGCGCGGCATCTCCGCCATCGCCCATTCCGCCCAGCTTTCCAGCCACGGCAGCCAGGCCTGATTTTGGGTCTCTTCGTAACGATAAGCGAGCGTCAGGAACGGCGACATGGTATTCACGTTTTTGGTGGTTGCGCCTTCCGCAAAGCGGTCGGCAAACCAGCAGTCGATGATGTCGCGCATACCTTCGTCGCCGGTCTGGCAGTAATACTGCCAGATACCATACAGGCCGACGCCGTGCGTCCACTCCCATCCGGCCCAGCCTTTGGTGTCGATCACGCGCCCGTCGTCCAGCCGCAGCAAAAATTCACCCGTTTTGTCGCGGATATTGACCAGATTATGCGTCACCTTTTGAATCAGCGATTTCAGCTCGTCCCGGGCGATAAAGCGCTCTGGCTGACGTAATAACGGGCTATGTTTGACAGGCCAAACTTTCATCATCTTAACCTCTGTTGTATGTCGAATTCAGTACCGCGCGATCCTTGAGAGAAGGTGCCGCTGGCTTATTGCGATTCAGATAACCGATGTTGTTATTGCCCCACAGTGACTCATAAGGCATACCGGCCAGCATCTCGACGGTGGCGCGGGCGTGTGGCGTCGCTGACTCAGGCATCGCATGACCACTCTCACGCATTTTCGCGGTCTCCTCGCGCAGCGTGCTGTGGGTTTGCAAGTTGAGTTTGAAGCGGAGGGAAACAAGAAAGCCGCAGAACAGCACCAGGATGGTGCCCACGCTCAGGATCATCAAAATGGTGTGGCTCACTTCCGCAGGCTGCACTTTCTGACCACTGACAAAGCCGGACATCTGCATCACGATGCCCACCAGCATCACCGCACCGGCCTGCGACGCCTTGCGGGTCAGGGTCATGATGCCCGCGAAAATCCCTTCGCGGCGCTGGCCGGTGATCACTTCATCCACGTCAGCAATGTAGGTGTAGGTATTCCATGGCACGTAGTTGATACCGCCACGACCCAGCCCTGCGACCGCAGAGATCAGCAACAGCAGAGCGTAGACGTCGCTCAGGCCAGCGTAATAGAGTACGGCGTATGAGAGAGACGCCAGGCCAAAGAGCACCACAACCATGCGGTAGGACGGTGCAGGCCCGAAGCGGATACACAGCGGGATCATGGCGATAACCGCAATGAACTGGAAGATAGCCATCGTGCCCAGCAGACTGGACGCCATTGACGCTTCCTGCATCAGCACGAACACCACGTAGTAGGTGAATACCGCGTTAAACACGTCCTGCGCGATATAGCCGCCGAGGTACATGCCCAGATGCTGACGGAAAATTTTGATGCGCAGCGTGGAGCTTAACTCAACGATCAGCCGGTTGAGGCTCTGCCCCAGCGTCAGTTTCTTCTTCTCTTCTTCAGCACGCAGCGCCGCTTCAGACCACTCTTCGCGCGGGCGCTCCCAGGTGAAGCACCAGACGAAGGTCAGCATCAGCGCGCAGAGCACAGAGAAGACCAGGCTTGCGTAGAAGAAGGAAACCGCGTTGTCTTTCCCGAAGTGGGTCAACAGGATCCCCGGCAGGAAGGAGGCCAGAATGGCGGACATCTGCGCCATAGAGATGCGCGCCCCGGAGAACTTCGTTTTCTGTTTAAAGTCGTCAGTCATTTCCGGCACCAGCGTTTCGTACGGCACCAGAATCATGGTGTAGACAATATCAAACACCAGATAGGTCAGCAGGTAATACCAGAAGCTCATGTCCCCAACCCACATCAGCGAGTAGCTGAACACGCACGGAATACCCAGCAGGATAAAGAACTTACGACGGCCAAAGCGCTTACCGAGCCAGGTCGTACCAAAGTTATCGGTTAAAAAGCCCATTAACGGGCTAACCACGGCATCCAGCACCCTTGCCGCGGCAAAGATGAACGTTGCTTCGATCGGTGAGAGTCCGCAGAAGGTGGTATAAAAATATAAAAGCCAGGCCGCCGTCAGGGCGGTGGTACCCGCCCCAAGGAAATCGCCTGATCCGTACGCAAGATAATTCGCGAGTCCAATTTTACGTGTTTTCATTGCCGTCAACCCTAATCAGTTTTGGGAGACTCCCTGCAAGCAAGCCTCGTCCGGGAGCTTTAATACGGCTACAGTAATTGCATCGGCTTGTTGATACCTTTCTGTTTCTGCCATTGCAAAGAGGGGGAATGGCAAAAATACAAAGAGTATGGTTACGCGCGTCACTGATTTATAAAACAGTGTTTCTTTTTGATCAAAAGGCGAGGTCAGTTTTGAGAGCCAGCCATCAAAATTGCCTGATGGCTGGTGAAAAGGCAGGGTGTTAGCGATAGTTTACGATGACAGAATTGCTCTGCACCTTCAGCGCCGGGATCAAACGTCCTCCGCCCGGCACTTCCCAGATGAAACGCAAAGGCTCAATAGCTGGCACGCCGTTGAACGCCTGCGTTGTTCCATTTTCGCCGTCGATTTCGGTACAGCGCGTCTGAGAGCAGAGGCGCACCCGCAAGCCCGCTGGCGTAGGGCCAATCAGCCGGTAGTTCCAGACCACAAGGCCCATCTGACCGGAAACCTCTTCCGAAGGCGACAGCGGGTTAGACGACATGGCAACACCGCGGTTGCTGAGGGTCACCCCAATGCTGCTCGCCTGCCAGGTCCCTCCCCCGGCAGCCTGCGCTGCCAGCGGGAAGAGCACTATCCAAAGCCACTTACGCATTATTTTCCTCCAATCGTCGCGGTCATGCGGATATGACGGTTATCCGACAGCTCCAGATTCGACAGCACGACCAGCTGGTTCAGGCTGCGACGCAGGAAGCGCGACAGCAGCGGACGCAGCGCGTGGTTCACCAGCAGCACCGGCGGCGCCCCCAGCATCTCCTGACGCGCCAGCGCCTCCTGGGTTTGCGCCAGCAGACGGTCCGCCAGGCCCGGCTCCAGGCCGCCCCCACCCTGCAGAGCCTGCAGCAGCAGACGCTCAAGCGGCGTATCGAGGCCGATCACCTGCACTTCCCCAGTTCCCGGGAACCACTGCTGGGTGATTGCCCGTCCCAGCGCCACGCGCACCACCGCCGTCAGCTCGTGCGGATCGCTTTGTATCGGTGCGTGCTCGGCAAGGGTTTCCAGAATGGTGCGCATATCGCGGATCGGCACCTTCTCGTCGAGCAGGTTTTGCAGCACCTTATGCAGCGTGGTTAAGGTCAGCACGCCGGGGACCAGATCTTCCGTCAGCTTCGGCATCTCCTGCGTGACGCGGTCAAGCAGCTGCTGCGCTTCCTGACGGCCAAACAGCTCCGCCGAGAATTGCCCAATCAGGTGATTAAGATGGGTCGCCACCACGGTACTGGCTTCCACAACCGTATAACCCTGGATCTGCGCCTGCTCTTTCAGCGCGCTTTCAATCCAGATCGCGGCCAGACCAAAGGCCGGGTCGATTGTTTGCTCACCCGGCAGCGTGCCTGCGGCGGTGCCGGGGTTAATCGCCAGCCAGCGGCCCGGATAGGCATCGCCGCTGCCGATTTCAACGCCTTTCATCAGGATGCGATAGCGCGCGGGCGGCAGGTCCATATTGTCGCGGATGTGAACCACCGGCGGCAGGAAGCCCATGTCCTGGGCGAATTTTTTACGGATACTGCGGATACGGCCGAGCAGCTCGCCGTCCTGCTGGAAATCGACCATCGGGATCAGGCGATACCCGACTTCCATTCCCAGGGAATCTTCGAGCTGAACGTCGTTCCAGGTCGCTTCAACGGCCTGGTTATTCTCCGGCATTTTGACCGGAACAGGTTCCGCTGCCGGTTTGGTTTCACGGCCACGCATCCACCAGGCAAGACCCAGCAGCGCCGCCGTAAACAGCAGGAAAACGAGGTTTGGCATACCCGGCACCAGACCGAGCAACCCGAGAACCGCCGCGGCCAGCAGCATCACGCGCGGGTTACTGAACAGCTGGCCAACCATCTGCTCGCCAACGTCCTGATCGGTGCTCACACGGGTCACGATGACACCCGCCGCAGTGGAAATCACCAGCGCTGGGATCTGCGCGACCAGACCGTCACCGATGGTCAGCAGCGTATAGCTTTCCGCCGCGTGGCCCATGTCCATCCCGTGCTGCAACACGCCCACCAGCAGGCCGCCGACCACGTTAATCACCATGATCAGAATGCCCGCGATGGCGTCACCGCGGACAAACTTACTCGCACCGTCCATGGAGCCGTAGAAGTCCGCCTCCTGCGTCACTTCCGCACGGCGCTTTTTAGCTTCATCTTCAGCGATAAGACCGGCGTTCAGATCGGCGTCGATCGCCATCTGCTTGCCGGGCATCCCGTCGAGCACAAAGCGCGCGCCCACTTCCGCAATACGCCCTGCACCTTTGGTGATGACCATAAAGTTGATGATCACGAGGATGACGAACACCACGATACCGATAGCGAAATTACCGCCCACCAGGAAGTGGCCGAACGCTTCCACCACTTTACCTGCCGCTGCCGCCCCGGTGTGACCTTCCATCAGGATGATACGCGTGGACGCCACGTTCAGCGCCAGTCGCAGCAGTGTAGTAAACAGCAGAATGGTCGGGAACGCGGCGAACTCCAGGGTACGCTGGGTGAACATCGCCACCAGCAGCACCATAATGGACAGCGCGATATTGAAAGTGAAAAGCAGGTCGAGGATGAACGCCGGGAGCGGCAGTACCATCATCGACAGAATTAGCAGGATCAGAATCGGCCCGGCCAGGATCTGCCATTGGGTCGATTTCAGGTTGCCGGGCAGGCGCAACATTGCCACCAGATTAGCCATCAGTGTCCTTCTCGTTCATAAAATCCAGCGCGGCAGGCACCGGAAGGTTCTCAGGTTTCACAGGCCGTTGACCGCCAGCCAGACGCCAGCGCTTCAATTGCCACACCCAGGCCAGCACTTCCGCCACGGCGGCGTAGAGTTGTCCCGGGATCTGTTGTCCAATATCCGCATGGCGGTACAGGGCACGCGCCAGCGGAGGCGCTTCCAGGATCGGCACGCGGTGTTCCGTGCCAATTTCCCGGATACGCAAAGCGATCAGCCCCGCCCCTTTTGCCACCACTTTCGGCGCGCTCATTTTGTTTTCGTCATAGCGCAGCGCAACGGAGTAGTGTGTCGGGTTGGTGACGATGACGTCGGCCTTCGGCACATCGTCCATCATGCGGCGACGGGCGGCGGCACGTTGCATCTGGCGGATACGCCCCTTCACGTGTGGGTCACCTTCCATCTGCTTATATTCGTCACGGATATCCTGACGTGACATCCGCAGTTTCTTGAAGTGGGTATAGAGCTGGAAGATCACGTCAAAACCCACCATCGGGATAATGCTGAGCACCACCAGCAGCGCGCAGAGTCCGACCAGATTCAGGGCATTGCTCATCGCGGTGAGAGGCGATTCGCTGATGAGACGCATCATTTCCGGCCAGTGGTACCAGAGGTAAAACCCCGCGGAGCTGCCCATCAGCACCGATTTGAGAATGGCTTTGAGCAGCTCGGCCCCGGTCTGCGCAGAGAACATTTTCGCAATGCCCGGCAGCGGGTTCAGTTTGGAAAATTTCGGCTGCAGCGATTTGGCGCTGAAGACCAGACCGCCGAGCATCACCGGCGAGACCAGCGCGACCAGCACAACCCCGGTGATCAGGGGCAGTAGCGCAACCATGGCCCCTTTAATCAGCTGAATAATCTGGCTGAGGATCAGATTCGGATCGTTGACCATACTGTGGTCAAAACGTAAGCCGGTTGACAGCATGCCCGCCAGCTTGCGGGCGAGCGACTCCCCGCCCCACCAGATAATGCACACGCCTACGATAAGGATCAGCAGGGAGGTCAATTCTCGGGATCGGGGGATTTGCCCTTCCTCACGCGCCTTTTCTAGTCGGTGGGGTGTGGGGGCTTCCGTTTTGTCGTCGTTCTCTTCTGCCACTGTGCACGCTCAGCCCATTACGTCACGGGTATCATGCCAGCGCAGCGGAAATCCAATGGCGGGAAAAGCCCGTTTATTCGGGCTCTTTTCGGTGATTTTGTCGCAAACCGCCTCAGGGGGCATACATCCCCTGAGGCGCAATGGACCATCAGAAGCCGAGGCTGTCCAGCAGGTCGTCCACCTGATCCTGGCTTGCCACCACGCCCGCCTTGCTGGCGTCGAGCTGTGGACCATTGAGCAGGCTTTCGTTCTCGCGTTTTGGACGGGCTGCCGGTTCCGGGATGTTCTCCAGCAGCACCATCAGCAGCTGGCGCTCAATCTCCTGGATCACATCCATCATGCGTTTGATAACCTGACCGGTCAGGTCCTGGAAATCCTGCGCCATCATGATGTCCAGCAGCTGGGCATTGGTGAAGCTGGTGTGACCCGGCACGTCCCCCAGGAACTGACGGGTATCGGTCACCAGCTCGCGGGCATCCGCCAGCTCGATAGGGTTCTCAAACCACTCGTCCCAGCGTTTGGTCAGCGCTTTCGCCCCCTTTTCCATCGCATCCTGGTGCGGCTGCGACGCTTCCACGCTGTTCAGCGCACGTTCAGCAGCCTGAGCGGTCATCTGCACGACGTAGTCCAGACGATCGCGGGCATCAGGAATCGCTTCCGCCGCTTCGGCAATCGCCTGATCCAGACCCAGCTCACGCAGGCTGTCACGCAGCATGCGCGTCAGGCTGCCGATGCGGACGATGATGTCGCTCGGCGAGTGTTCTTCAACGGGTTTCATAGCAGGTTGCATCATAACCAACACCTCACATGCCGAGTTTCTCGAAGATCTTACCGAGCTTCTCTTCCAGGGTCGCCGCGGTGAATGGCTTCACCACATAGCCGCTTGCGCCCGCCTGTGCAGCGGCAATGATGTTCTCTTTCTTCGCTTCTGCCGTGACCATCAGAACCGGCATGGACGCCATTCCCGCATCAGCACGAATGGTTTTTAACAGTTCCAGACCGTCCATGTTTGGCATGTTCCAGTCGGAGATCACAAAACCAAACCCGCCAGCCTGCAGTTTGTTCAGCGCATCAACGCCGTCTTCTGCTTCTTCAACGTTGTTGAAGCCCAGCTCTTTCAGCAGGTTGCGCACAATGCGACGCATGGTGGAAAAGTCATCCACAACCAAAAACTTAAGCTCTTTATCCGCCATAAAATAATACTCCTGAGTCAAATACGTATTGCCTGTCCGGCACTGATTTTCGCCAGCATCTGCTGGCTTACCTGGCTAAGATCGACCACTTCGCTCACGCCACCCATATTGATGGCCTCGCGCGGCATGCCGAACACCACACAACTTGCTTCATTCTGCGCAATCGTCCAGGCGCCAGCCTGGTGCATTGCAAGCATTCCGGCGGCACCGTCGTTGCCCATCCCCGTCAGGATCACCCCCACGGCGTTGCGCCCCGCATGTTTCGCCACCGAATGAAACAGCACATCCACCGACGGACGGTGCCGGTTGACCGGCGGTCCGTCATGAATTTTGATTTGATAGTTAGCGCCGCTGCGCGTCAGCTCCATATGCTTGTCGCCCGGCGCGATATAGGCATGCCCCGGGAGCACGCGCTCGCCGTCTTCCGCCTCTTTCACGCTGATCTGGCACAGCTTGTTCAGGCGTTCTGCGAACGAACGGGTAAAGCCTGGCGGCATATGCTGAGTGATCAGAATACCCGGACTTGAGAGCGGCAATGGCTGGAGTACATGACGAATTGCCTCTGTTCCTCCGGTTGACGCCCCAATGACCAACAGTTTTTCCGAGCTGAGTAAGGGACCGGCCTTCAGGGTCGCCGGCGCGGCCATCGGCGTGTGGGCGGCAAGCTTCGCCCGCGACGCGGTGCGGATCTTCTCGGCGATCATCTCGCTGTAGGCCAGCATCCCTTCACGGATGCCGAGCTGCGGCTTGGTGACAAAATCGACCGCCCCCAGCTCCAGCGCGCGCAGGGTGATTTCCGATCCTTTCCCGGTCAGGGAGGAGACCATCACCACCGGCATGGGCCGCAGCCGCATTAATTTTTCGAGGAAATCTATGCCATCCATGCGCGGCATCTCGACATCCAGCGTTAGCACGTCGGGGTTATATTTTTTAATTAAATCCCGCGCTACCAGCGGATCAGGCGCGGTTGCCACCATCTCCATGTCGCTGTGGCTATTGATAATTTCAGTCATGATCTGACGCATCAGCGCTGAATCATCGACAGACAATACCCTGATTTTACTCATGCTTTTTCCTTACTCAGCGCATATACCGTTTGCCCACGCAGGCTAAACTCACGCACGAGGTTGCTGAAGTTTTCCGAGTGCCCGGCAAACAGTAAACCGTCAGGCTTGAGCAACGGAACAAACCGACGCAAAATGTCCTGTTGCGTCGTTTTATCAAAATAGATCATGACGTTACGGCAAAAAATGGCGTCGAAAGGCCCCGGCACGTTGTACTGCTTATCCAGCAGGTTAACGGGCGCGAATTCGACGCAGTTCGCCAGCTCCTGGCGTACGCGTACCAGGCCTTCATGCGGGCCCGTCCCGCGCATGAAATAACGCTGCAGCTGCTGCGGCGACAGCGTTTTCAGTTCATCCTGGCGATAAACGCCGTTACGCGCCTTCTCCAGCACTTCGGTATCGATATCGCTGGCGTAGACCTTCCAGCGCCCGGGCGCCATCCCCAGCGTATCGGCAAGGGTGATCGCCAGCGAGTACGGCTCTTCACCCGTCGAGGCGGCCGCACTCCAGACGCGATACTCCCCGGTGCGACGGCGCGCATGCTCGGCCAGAACCGGGAAGTGGTGAGCCTCGCGGAAAAACGCCGTCAGGTTGGTAGTTAACGAGTTAATAAAAGCCTGCCACTCTGCGCTGTTCTGGTTCGCCTCGAGCATGCTCAGATAGCGGCCAAAATCATCCAGCCCCAGCGTACGCAAGCGCCGCACCAGACGGTTGTAGACCATGTCCCGCTTATGATCCGCAAGCACGATCCCCGCACGCTGGTAGATTAACTGACATATCCGACGAAAATGCGCGTCGGACAGCGCGAGGCGCTGTGTCATCTGCAACAATAATGACGTTTGCCCAGGGGGCATTGGTGATGTCATAGCGCCTTCTTAATTACATTCAGGATACAACTGGCACGGCCTGCGACCGCCCGACTTCTGTTACTGCTTCAACGTGCTCTTTCACATTAAATACCGCGACCAGCCCGGTCAGACGATCCGCCTGGCTGGCCAGCTGATCGGTTGCCGCTGCCGCTTCCTCAACTAACGAGGCGTTCTGTTGCGTCACCTGATCCATCTGGCTCACCGCCTGGGCAACCTGCTCAATGCCGCGACGCTGTTCATCCGACGCCGAGGCAATCTCGCCCATGATGTCGTTCACCCGCGTCACGGAGGTGACGATTTCGTGCATGGTTTTCGCCGCGGTATCCACAAGCGTTGAGCCCTGCTGAACGCGTGAGACCGACTCTTCGATCAGCACCTTAATTTCTTTCGCCGCGTTGGCGCTGCGGCTCGCCAGGTTACGCACTTCACCCGCCACCACCGCAAACCCGCGCCCCTGCTCCCCGGCACGCGCGGCTTCTACTGCGGCATTCAGCGCCAGAATGTTGGTCTGGAACGCGATACCGTCAATCACGCTGATGATGTCACCAATTTTCTGTGAACTGGTGGCGATCTCCTGCATGGTGCTGGCGACGTGGGACGCCTGGTCGCCGCCCTTCTTCGCCGTCATCGCCGCCTGTTTTGACAGGTCAGACGCCTGACGCGCGTTATCGGCGTTCTGGCTTACCGTCGCGGTCAGCTGCTCCATACTGGCTGCCGTCTGCGCCAGCGAGGCCGCCTGCTGCTCGGTGCGGGACGAGAGATCGTTGTTACCCGCCGCAATCTCTGAGATCCCGGTGTGCATGGCATAACTGCCCTGACGCACGTCGGATACCGTTTCCCGCAGCGATCCCTGCATCGCCTTCAGGCTGGCAAAAATTGCCGAAATTTCGTTCTTGCCGAACACCGCCACCGGACGCGCCAGGTCGCCTTTCGCAATACTGTCGAAATGGCTGCTGATAATCGCCAGCGGCTGCACAATCATCCTGCGCGACCAGAGCAGCGCGGCACCGGTCAGCAACCCTGCCAGAATCACCACCACGGCAAAGATGATGCCCGACATGTGATAGCTTTGACGGCTCTGGTCACCGGCACGCTGTACAGACTGGTTAATATCCTGCTGCCACGCGTTAAAGCTGCCGTCAAACGCGGCCTGCGAGGCCTGAACCGGCGCGGTCATAAAGTCCGACAGCTGGTTGTTCTCAAGCCACGTCGCCTGATGGTCCAGATCGCTGTACCACTGTTCAAAATGGGTCTTCATGGCGGCCTTCAGCGCTTTCTCTTTCTCGCTACCGGTGGCCTGTGCCGTAAAGGCCTTAAACTGTGCGTCAGCCTGTTTCAGGCTGTCGCGCGCGGTGGCCATCAGCGCCTTAATGTCATCCGGCGGATAACTTAGCGCGGTTAAGGTTCCCGCCTTGTTCAGCGCAGTGCTTGCCTGCAACAGCACGGCACGGGTTTGTGCCAGTGCGGAGCGCTGCTGATTACTCGCCTCAACGTCCTGCAAATTCTGATAGCCATCGCGAAACGCCCAAAAAGACAACCCGTTACTGCCAACCTGCAACACACCGCAAAGGATCAGAATCAAAAACAGTGTGGTCGAGATACGAATACGATTTAACATCCACGCTCCCATCAAGCGGCAAGCAGCCGCGGTTTAATTGTCAGTCAAAATGTTTCCCAGTTTTCATCTTGTCCGGTCGTCGCGGTACGCGTACGGTTTGCAGCCGGTTCAGCGGCTGGCGCGCGGTACGTCGCCTGCGGGGTGACCGTGTTTCCAGCGAGTGAAGCGAGACGAAACGCCGAGACCGCCATCTTCAGACGGCTTGCCTGGTCTTCCAGCGCAGCGGCCGCCGCAGCGGACTCCTGCACCAGCGCGGCGTTTTGCTGTGTCACGCGATCCATTTCCGATACCGCCAGGGCAACCTGGTCGATACCACGACTCTGCTCATCAGACGCAGAGGCGATTTCACCCATGATGTCCGTCACGCGGGTGACGGCATTCACGATGTCATTCATGGTCTCCCCGGCGCTTTCTACCAGCACGGAGCCGGTATCCACGCGGGAGACGGAATCTTCAATCAGCGACTTGATCTCTTTTGCCGCGTTGGCGCTGCGACTGGCCAGGTTGCGCACTTCCCCGGCCACCACGGCAAACCCGCGTCCCTGCTCGCCCGCACGCGCCGCTTCCACGGCGGCGTTCAGCGCCAGAATGTTGGTCTGGAAGGCAATTCCGTCGATGACGCTGATGATGTCGGCGATTTTCTTCGAGCTCTCAGCAATGTCGTGCATGGTTTTCACCACGCCATCCACCACGCGACCGCCGCGCTGTGCAGTCTCGGAGGCGCTTTCCGCCAGCTGAGAGGCCTGGCGGGCGTTATCGGCGTTCTGCTTCACGGTCGCGGTGAGCTGCTCCATGCTGGCCGCCGTCTCTTCCAGGGCGGACGCCTGCTGTTCGGTGCGCGAAGAGAGGTCGTTATTGCCCATCGCAATTTCGCTGGTGCCGGTATAGATGGCATCCGTGCCGCTACGCACGTTGGCGACGGTATCGATAAGCGAACGCTGCATATGGTCAACGCTGTTTGCCAGCTCGGTGATCTCATTGCGCCCGGACACGGTCAGCGTTTTGGTCAGGTCACCGCCGGCAATGTCACGAATGTGGGCAATGACGCGACCGAGAGGGTTCAGCAGGATATGGCGAATGCCGTACCAGACCGCGATCAGCACAATGACCAGCGCCAGCGCCAACACCGCCATCTGCCATTTCGCAAAGCGGTAGTCATTCTGGCTTTCAGCAAACGCGGAGTGATACAGATCGCCACTGACCTTCGCGTACTCCCCCAGCGCCGCGCCGAGGGCGTTTTGCATCCCCTGCGTCGGCTGCGCGAAATAGGCGTCCATGTTGCCGCTCTCAAGGAACTGAATCAGCTCTGCCAGACCGGCATGGTAGGCGTTGTATTTTTCGTCAATGTTCTGACTCACCTGCTCCATCGCAGGCTGCGGGGTAATCTTTTTGAAGGCGTCGTAATGTTTTGCGGCGTCAGCGAGGGTGGCACGGGCATTTTTCAACAGATCGGTTTTCGCGCTGCTCTGCTGATTGTTGGGATCCATCATCATGCGCGCGGACGAACGGCTCAGGTTGATACGCGTTTGCAGCATCAGATCCCACGTTGAGGTGAGCTCACTCTGCTGCAGGCGGAGATCGTTCGAGGCCGCAAAGCTGTCCTGGTTCTGTTTTAATGACGAGAAAAAAAGCCCGCCGGAGATGAGCTGAAGAAGTGCGAAAATGACCAGCACCATCATGAGCATTGTGACAACGCGGATACGGTTCAACATACAACACCTTCTCATAGATTTATTAACGGTGTTATCGGCACAGCCAACAGGAACTTTACATTTGCGAAAGGGAAAAGCGCGGGGTTAGAAAGCCACGTCGACAATCAGCGTATCGGTGTAGGTTCCGGCGGGTGGCGTGGCCTGATTGGTCAGAACTTTCGCGGTGTAGTTGTAGGTACGCAGGAGACCGTCGGTACTGACCTGCGACGACGTCGCGCTGGTCCAGCGTTCGCTGCCGCTGCCGCCCCAGCGGTTACCCGTGGCTTCTTTATAGATGTCATAACTCAGGTAGTTACTGCCGCTTACCATCCGGCGCACGTTATTCAGCGCGTTAGCACCGTTGTTAATGCCGATGGTATACGTGCTGCCTTTGGTACAGGTGACGGCAATCGCCTGCGAGACGGTAGGGAAACTTTGCACCAGCGGCGCGCTGTTGAAGTTGACGTCCGGTGTGGTCATGGCGCTGCAGTCGTTGGTCACGGTCAGGTTAAGGAGAATGGTGGTCGTCGCCGTGCCCGTCTGATTGATTGTGCAAATACCGAGCGCGCCCACGGAGCAGACGCTGTAGTTAACGCTGAAGGTTAACTGCACCTGATACGGCCCGGCAGAAACGTTCTGTCCGGCGACGGTACGGAAATAGAGCGGGATGTTGTACTGCTTTGACCCCAGCAACCCCAGTAGCGTATTCCCGCTCCAGGTATACGATTTGCTTATCTGTACCTCGCTGCTGCTCGCGCAGCCCGCGAGTCCGCACAGCCGGGTGGGGATCACGTCCGTGATGGCCGCGTTGTCCGTGCGTTTCATGGTGGCCCGACTGCTGCCCGAGACCGATGCCGCGGTATAGGTCAGCGTCACCGAGTCGTTGGTCAACAGATTCAGTATGGCATCGCACGCCACCACCAGCGTGCCGGTGGTTTCCACCTCCCCGGTTCCGCTGAGCGCAAACGACGTGACGCTGCCAAACGAGGCGTTGACCGTACTGACGGTACACGCCGCCCAGCCGCCGCCGGAAAACAGCAGCAGTATCAACAGCAGCAGGCGCTTCATGGCGCCTCCCGGCACACCAGCGGGCCGTAGGTTTGCAGCTTGTGCTCCGGGTTGGCTCCCACGGTCAGGGTAGCCCTGCAGCGTTTTCCATCAGGCGCGATCACCTCCAGCGGGTTCACATCGCTAAGATTCTCCAGCCAGGCGATGCCGTCATACCCCACCACCGCATTGCTGCGCGAAGCGCGTCGGACCTGGCTTCCCACCGGCAGCGCCTGGCCCCGTACATCGTGCAGAATGACGCTTGCCACCCGCTCCTGCTCCATTGGGAAATCAACCAGATAGCCGCTGTGACGCCGGATCGCGATCCGCCGCTCGGTCTCTTTCAGACGGGTATCCGCCGGCAGGTTCAGGGTATCAATGCGGTAGCTAGCCGGATAATACGCCGACACCCCGCTGACCAGCAGGTAACCGTTGTTATTCGTTTTACCGACGGGCTGATTCTCATAGCTGACGGGCACGTCCGGATGACCGTCGGTACTGATGACGACAAACGCATCGTTGATCTTATTCGCGGCAAACAGCTCGCCGTCCATCAGAACAATCGCGCCCATCGCCTCGCCCCACCAGGTCATCATGTCCCTTTCGCCGTAGCCGCCGCCCTGCAGTTCAATATTGTTATTACGCCAGCCCAGCGTGCCCTGTTGATAGTCACTGGATTTTGACTGGTTGGCCCAGGCCATGTTCCAGCTAAAGCCGCCGTCAGACGGCATGGCGTGGTTATAGTTGATGCGCTGGGTACTGCCGGCATCCGGGGTGTTTTCAACGGTGAACGCGGCGCTGTCGCGTGCCCCCAGCGGCACCTGCAGCGACAGCGCGACCGTCCAGTCTCCCCGCTGCTGGTCCCGGCTTCCGGCGAGGTAAATACTGCTCGCGCCCCACAAATTGCGGCTCCATGAGAGATTAAGCAGCTCGGTTTTTTGACTGTCAAAACTTTCCACGCCGATCCAGGCCGCGCCGATGTTGCCGTACTGTCCCAGGTTGAAGGTCAGAGAATACTGGTCCGTATTGCGGCTGAAGCTGGCGATGGGTTTATTGTTCTCGTCATACACCGTCGGCTGGTCGTAAAGGGCCAGATTGCCAAAACCGCGGTCACGGCGCGTGTGCTGGGTGGCGACGCTGAACTCGCTGGTGCTGTACTGGTAACCCCAGTTGATTTGCCCGCCCGTATCCCCGCGCATGCGGCTCTGCGAGTAAGCGGTATTCACCACGCCAAACTGGCCGAGTTTTATCACCGTCCCTGCCCCGCCCAGCGCCAGCTCCTGCGCCCCTTCCGCATGCCCTTCCAGGGTCAGCCAGTCCGTCACCCCGTAGCGATACGAGCCGCTGCCTGCCGCCGAGCCGTAATCAAAATTCCTGATACCGTAATTACGCCGCAGGCTGCCCAGGGTCACGGCGCCGTCGCTCAGCCCTTTTTTAAGCAAGTCGCTGGTGACGTAAAACGGCAGCGTGGTGCTGACCTGCCGCCCCAGCGCATCCGTCGTGACCAGCACCGCATCCCCGGCGCCGTTGATATAGGGCAGATTGGTCAGGGTGAAGGGGCCCGGCTGAAGCTGGGTTGAGCCGGAGCGATACCCGTTGATAAAAAGATCGACCGAGGTGGGTACCGCCGCTTCCCCGGCGAACTCGGGCAGCGGCCACGTCACCAGGTCAGGGCGCAGGGAGAAATCCCGCCCGACGCTGATCCCCCCCATCCGCACGCTGGAACTCCAGCTCAGGGCATCGCTGATCACGTCCCCGACGCTCCAGCTCATCGCGTCATCCTCATTGGTGAACAGCAGGGTTGTGTCATAGCGGACATACCCCTCCTGCTGCCCCTCGTTGCCGGTGAAATTTTCCCGGGCATAGCCGGTGGAGGAAAACGAACCGTTCTCGTTAAAGTAGCGGAACTCATGCCAGAGAGACGCCTGTCCGCCGATATGCTCCGTGTGGTTGGTGTAAAGATCGTAATTGAGCAGCGCGCCGCGCCCGAAGTGCGGTTTGGCCTGCGTCGCTTGCGCGCTGAACGGCGTCACACGGGACGCGACCCAGTCGCGGGGAACGGTCAGCAGCAGGCGCTGCGCGGCGCTGTCGTACTCGACCCTCACCTGAGAAAGCGAAGAGAGATTCACCTCTCCGGCAGGAACATGCTCCGGTGGCAACCCCGCGCGCAGCAGGTCGGCGCTGGAGATAAAGAAAGCGCCTTTACGCTGCGTCACGGGCACGACCAGACCGGTGTCGTAGTGGTTGAGCACGAGGGCAAGCTGGAAGACCGCTTCATCATGTATCGCCTGTGCCTGGGGCGGCGGAGGCAGGCTGTCATCGCCGGGCTCAGCCCAGGTCGCGGAACTGACGCAAAGCAGTATCATCATCGCCGGCTTCAGTTGACGGGCGTCGACTGCCATTGTGCGTCCCTGGCATTAATCTGCGCGCTCATCCGCTCTGGCTGACGAACGCCCGCGGGTACGGGCCAGCTGCGGGTGCTACCGGGAAGTACGTAACCCAGCAATCCCTCCGCAACCGTGCGTTTCTGTCCTCCCTGCTCCAGCGCCACCTGGCTTAGCCTGACATGGACATCCCCCCGATTCCGGACCTCCAGTGCCGGCTGCCCATCCGTTCGCGTCACCCGCCAGCTCAGGTTTCGGGTCTCCACTAGGGCGTGATGCGCCCCCTCTTTTATGGTCGGGATCCCCTGACCATACACAAACAGCGGAATGGAGTAACGCATCTGCAATTTGAGGCCGATGGTGGGTTCTGCTTTGGCATCAGGCTGAGGAATTTCATCCACGATAATGCGGTAGGCTTGTTCAATGCCTGCGGGAACGGGAGCCTGCTTAATAAGGCGGATAAGCTGCTTGCTGCCTGTGCCAATCGTGACGATGGGCGGGCTGGCGACCACATCCTGCTGTGCGGTGTAGCGCTCGTGTCCGTCCTCCTGTTTCCAGCGTACAATGCGCACCTGCATCGTTGTGGCGCTGTTTCCCTGGTTCTGGATCCACAGTTCCGTGGCGTTAGCGTCTGCCGCAAGCCACGGGTCAATCGGCCAGAGCAGAATAGTGGCTGCCGCCTGCGCCTGACCGGTTGCCACAGCCATTCCCAACGCGCCCGCCAGACAAACAGGTCTGAAAATTGGCTTCATCAACACTCTCCCTTTATTACCATGACAAGGTCACAGTGAGCTGATCGGAATATGTTCCTGCCGGGCTAAATCCGGTCAGTAGCGCCACGCCAAAAAGCGGCAGCGCGATGTTATTGCTGTTGCTATAGGTCACCGGTATCGCCTGGTTGACGCCAATTTCGCTGTTCGCGGCCAGCGAGCTGCTGCTGTAAAGCCGGTATCCCACCACGTCGGCGCCGTTCGAGCGTTTCATGCGGCGAACGGTTGAATAATTCTGGCCGCCATTAATGCTCATGCTCAGCGCCACGCCTGGCGTGCAGGCGATAGATAAGGCCCCGTTTGGCACAAAACTGGTGCTGACCGGTGCGCTCTCGACGCCGTTATGGGTGCCAAAATCCAGCGTCCCGAGAAGCCCTCCGCTGCCGGTCGTCACCACACATCCCGGGACGATGGTCGCGCTGACTTTAAAGGACTGTGATGTCACCGCATTCGCCGCGGGCGTCATCAGCAATCCGACGATCAGCGCGAAAAAAGGCTGCACGTGTCCCTCTGCGCATATGCGCAGACCTGTGAGAGTTGCCTTCATGGCGGTGCAGAATTAATAGGTTACGCTGACGTTAATCGTGTCGGTGTAGGTTCCGGGTACGACCGTCACGCTGTTACCGCCGCCGGTAATACGTCCGTAGAGGGTGTAACTGTCCACCCCTCCCGCCGTAGAGGCGATCGGCAACGCGGTGTTATTGGCAATCACGCTGTTAAACCCACTATCGCTGTACAGGCTGTACGCCACGCCCTGTGCCGCGTTGGCGGTGTTAACCAGATAGCGGGCAGGTGTTCCTGGGGTGCCAACAACGGTACCGGGAGCGGTGGAGTTGGTGTTGCCGGTGATCGCCACCGTATAGCTGGCGGTGGTACATTGAATGGTGAAGGTGTTTCCGCCGCTGGCGCCGGTGAGCTGGGTGGTCAGAGTGGAAAACGTTGCGGGATGGGTGCCGAAATCCAGTGTCCCGAAGTTAATGCCGTTTTGCGTGGGCGATCCGTTTATCAGACAGCCGTTCGTGAGTGTCAGCGTCGCGCCGATGGTGCCGCTACTGGTAACGGCCAGCGCCTGATGGACCGTTGTCGCAGTCAGTAAGGTGCCTGCGCAGATCAAAAGGAGTTTTCTTTTCATTTACCACCCTCCAGAAGACGTCTCCGTTCCCTTGCCACATTTTATTTATTTCGTTCAAGATGTTAGCCCCGCTTAATGTTCCTCTGAGGGGGGTTATTGAGAATTTAGTTTACGGATATCGCTTCGACCACCTGCCCCTTAACGCATAAGCACTTTGTCTTATTGACTTCTTATTTCCTTAAATAACATGTAGTTAAAATCATTTTTTCCGCTTTTTTAATTTATTTTCTGAGAATATATCCATTAAAGTGTGATGTAGATCACAATATATCGTCATGGCAATAACAACAAAATTAATAAAACTTAAAAAGGAGTTGTATCCCCCTACGCTTTGCGTCAATTTATGTGCCGAATAATTTCCCGCGTCGTAATAAAAAATTTATATGTATCGCCGCGGGCTACATCTGAAGCGCATAGAGGGTCTTTTTTCGTGGCAAGTGCAAACAAACTCACACTCTTCATCGTGATATTCATGCTGGCGGGTATTCTTTCAGGGGCAGCAATTCATGAATATGCATCTGCGGATGCCATCAAAGCCTGGTCGGATAATATTACCCTTCTGACCGATATTTTCCTCCGACTGATCAAAATGGTCATTGCCCCACTGGTGTTAAGTACGCTCACCGTCGGCATTATGAAGCTGGGCGAAACCTCTACCATTGGCCGCGTGGGCGGCAAAGCGATGGTATGGTTTATCAGCTCATCCGTGCTCTCTATTCTGGTCGGCCTGTTTATCGTCACGCTGGAGCATCCGGGAAGCGGGCTGAACCTGACCGTCCCGACTGAGGCGGTGGATACCGGTCTGGCCGTTGGGGGCATGACGCTGAAAGCGTTCCTGTCACACACCATTCCAACCAGCATCGCGGGGGCGATGTCGAACAATGAGATCCTGCAGATTGTGGTGTTCTCCATGTTCTTCGGCATTGGCGGCGCGTCGCTGGGGCAGAAATTCAATGCCCCACTGGTGGCTGCGCTGGACGTGGTTTCCCATATCATGCTGAAGGTCACGGGTTATGTGATGTACGTTGCGCCGCTGGCCATTTTCGCGGCAATCTCCTCCGTTATCGCCACGCAGGGTCTGGGCATTCTGTTGAACTATGCCTCCTTTATTGGCGGCTACTATGTTGCCATTCTTCTCACCTGCATGGTGCTGCTGGCCGTGGGTTACATGGTGCTGAAAAAAGAGGTGTTCCGCCTGGTCAGCATGCTGAAAGATCCAGTTCTGGTGGCGTTTACCACCAGCAGTTCTGAAGCGGCCTACCCTAAAACGCTGGAGCAGCTGGAGCGTTTTGGCTGCTCGCGCAACATCGCCTCTTTCGTTCTGCCGATTGGCTATTCCTTCAACCTGGTGGGGTCGATGGTGTACTGCTCTTTCGCCTCAATGTTTATCGCTCAGGCGTACAACATTCACCTGAGCTTCTCTGAAGTGACGGTGCTGATGCTGACCCTGATGCTGGCCTCAAAAGGGATTGCGGGCGTACCGCGCTCCTCGCTGGTGGTGCTGGCCGCGACGATCCCAAGCTTCAACATCCCGGTCGCCGGTATTTTGCTGCTGATGGGGATCGACCACTTCCTGGATATGGGCCGTTCCGCGATTAACGTGTTGGGGAATGGTATTGCGACCGCGATGCTGTCGCAGAATGAAGGTGCGCGGGAAGCGGACGCTGAGCTGGTAAAGCAGGAAGCTTAAGGGTATGAAAAAAGGGTGAGGCCTGATGCCCTCACCCCAACCCTCTCCCACAGGGAGAGGGAGCAAACACAAAAAACGGCAACCTGGGTTGCCGTTTTGCATTTACCTACGCTACGTGACTCGCGGCGATATCCAGCAGCGCCATCTCATCGCTGTTCAGCAGCTTCTCAATGTTCACCAGAATCAGCATACGCTCGCCGAGCGCGCCCAGACCGGTCAGGTATTCGGTCGACAGCGTGACCGCAAACTCCGGCGCAGGACGAATCTGGTCAGAGGTCAGGGAAAGCACGTCAGACACGCCATCCACCACGATACCTACCACGCGCTGCCCCAGGTTCAGGACGATCACCACAGTGTTGTCGTTGTAATCAACGTCGCCCTGGCTGAACTTCACGCGCAGGTCCACGATGGGCACAATGACGCCACGCAGGTTGGTGACACCTTTAATAAACGCAGGCGTGTTAGCGATGCGGGTAACCTGGTCGTAACCACGGATTTCCTGCACTTTCAGGATATCGATGCCGTACTCTTCATCGCCTAAAGTGAATACCAGAAATTCCTGTCCTGATGGCTCGCCCGCCAGTTTCGTTACATTACTCATACCGGTCATGTTATTACCTTCTACTTAATCAGGCGGCTGTGTACGCCACACGTTGTTCACGATTTAATCCCTGAAGCGCCGACACGTCGACGATCAGCGCCACGCTACCATCACCCAGAATGGTGGCGGCAGAAATACCCGGCACTTTGCGGTAGTTGCTTTCGAGGTTCTTCACCACCACCTGGTGCTGGCCAATCAGCTGATCGACCAGCAGCGCATAGCGGCGGCCCGCGCTTTGCAGGATCACCACGATACCCTGCGTGGCCTCGGTCTTCGCCCCGTCCACTTCGAACACTTTCCACAGTTCCACCAGCGGCAGGTACTCACCGCGAACCTCGAGCACGCGCTCGCCGCCCGCCAGCGGATGCAGATCTTCCTCACGCGGCTGCAGGGATTCCATCACCGCGTTCAGCGGCAGGATAAAGACTTCGTCCGCCACCTTGACGGACATGCCGTCGAGGATCGCCAGCGTCAGCGGCAGCAGGATGCGAATGGTGGTGCCGGAACCCTGTTTAGACTGGATTTCAACGTGGCCGCCCATCTCCTGGATGTTACGTTTCACCACGTCCATGCCCACGCCGCGCCCGGAGACGTCGGTCACCTGCTCTGCGGTAGAGAAGCCCGGCGCGAAGATCAGCATGCCCACTTCTTCGTCGGTCATGTTTTCATTGACCGCCATCCCCTGCGAAATCGCTTTTGCCAGGATGCGCTCGCGGTTCAGACCGGCGCCGTCATCGGTCACTTCGATACAAATGTTCCCGCCCTGGTGTTCCGCAGAGAGAATCAGGTTGCCGACCGGCGATTTCCCGGCGGCAATGCGGTTTTCCGGCAGTTCGATACCGTGGTCGAGGCTGTTACGCACCAGGTGCGTTAACGGGTCAATGATGCGCTCGATCAGGCTCTTATCCAGTTCGGTTGAGCTGCCCATCAGGGTCAGTTCAATCTGCTTGTTCAGCTTGCTGGCAAGGTCGCGGACCAGACGCGGGAAGCGGCTGAAGACATATTCCATCGGCATCATACGGATGGACATGACCGATTCCTGCAGGTCGCGGGCGTTACGCTGTAGCTGGCCCATGCTGGTAATCAAATCCCCGTGGGTGACCGGGTCGAGTTCGTTTGAACGTTGCGCCAGCATCGACTGGGTGATCACCAGTTCGCCCACCAGGTTAATCAGCTGGTCAACCTTCTCAACGGCAACACGGATGCTGGTCGACTCGCTGGAGCGCGCGGCAGGTTTTTCACCACGGCCCGGTGCAGCAGCTTCTTTTGGCACCGCCTTCAGCGCCGGGGCCGCAGCCGGTGCGGCGGCCTGGGCGACAACAGCCACCTCTTCCGCAGCCACAGGGGCGTCAACTGCGACAGTTTCGGTTTCGAAGGCGATTTGATCGGCTTCAATCACAAAGCACAGCACCGCCACGATATCGTCCTGGCCAATACCGTCATCAAGCGTCGCGGCCAGGCTGTCTTTGCCTTTTACCACGTTGCTTAATTTCGCCAGGTTACCCAGTTCTTCTTCCAGCAGGTTAACTTCATTCTCTTTCAGGCGAGACAGCACAACGCGCAGCTTGCCTGCCGGTGCGTCAGCAGGGGCAGACGCCTGCGCGGCAACCGTATCCACAACGCTCAGTTTTGCGGCAGGAACCACGGCTGCGGCAACCTCACCTTTTGCTTCCAGCGCGAGCTGGCGCAGCGCATTGCAGATGTATTCAAAGCTGGCGGCATCAGGCTCTGCCGAACTTTTATAGGCGTCGAGCTGTTCCTGCATAATATCTTTGGTTTCCAAAAACAGGTTGATAATGTCGGTATTGAGCTGCATCTCACCGCGTCGTGCTTCATCAAGCAGGTTTTCCATTAAATGGGTCGTTTCCTGCAGGATGGTAAATCCAAACGTTCCGGCTCCGCCTTTAATGGAATGCGCCGCACGGAAGATGGCATTGAGCTGCTCGGAATCCGGTGCTTCGGGCACCAAATCGAGCAAGTGTTGCTCCATATCGGCCAACAATTCGTCGGCTTCATCAAAGAATGTCTGGTAAAAATCGCTAATATCCATGCTCACGCTATCACCTCGGATTGGCTGGTGGCGATGTTGGAACGGCAGCCGAAGGAACGGCCCCAGGCTGTTTTAAATCGTCCAGTGACTCATTCTGACTTTCGGCGTTTTCATGCAGGATGGCCTGCTCCGCCTGCTGGTTCAGCACTAAAAGACTGATACGACGGTTGATGGCATCATCCGGCCCGCGGTCGGAAACGCGCATGGTTGCGGCCATGCCGACTACGCGCAGTACCTTGCCATCATCAAGCCCACCTACCACCAGCTCGCGACGCGAGGCGTTGGCACGATCGGCAGAAAGTTCCCAGTTGCTGTATCCCTTCTCCCCACTGGCGTACGGGAAATCGTCCGTGTGTCCTGACAGGCTGATTCGGTTAGGAATGCCGTTCAGCACCGGTGCAATTGCGCGCAGAATATCGCGCATGTACGGTTCAACTTCCGCACTCCCGGTTTTAAACATCGGGCGGTTCTGACTGTCGATAATCTGGATACGCAGCCCTTCCTGCACCAGATCAATCTTCAGATGCGGTCGCAGCGCGCGCAGCTTCGGATCCGCTTCAATCAGCTGGTCGAGATCGCCACGCAGTTTCTTCAGGCGCGCCTGTTCCATCTTTCTCTTCAGCTCGTCGATGTTCGGCTCTTTTTTCACCTCACCCTTCTGCTGGGTGTAATCATCGCCGCCGCCCGGGATCGGGCTTTCGCTGTTAGAGATACGCGGTCCGCCAGCCACCGCCGTTGCCAGCGGCGTGCGGAAATACTCGGCAATCTGGATCAGTTCTTTTGGGCTGGAGATGGAGATCAGCCACATCACCAGAAAGAACGCCATCATTGCGGTCATAAAATCGGCGTACGCGATTTTCCACGAGCCGTGCGCGCCATGCCCACCGCCCTTGTGCTTGCGTTTTTTTACGATGACGATCGGATGGGACTGGTTTTTCATGCGTCCTCAGTTGTCGTCTGTTGGTTTGGGTTTTTCACCGCACGCACGTGTTCTTCAAGCTCGATAAACGACGGACGCTCGCTGGAGTAAAGCGTTTTACGGCCAAACTCAACCGCGATCGGTGGCGCATAACCGTTGAGGTTAGAGAGCAGCGTGATCTTCACGCACTGCATCATTTTGGTGGTTTCCGCGCTCTTCTGGCGCAGCACGCTGGCCAGCGGAGAGATAAAGCCATACGCCAGCAAAATACCGAGGAAGGTTCCCACCATCGCATGGGCAATCAGCGCACCGAGCTCCGCTGCCGGACGGTCTGCTGAGGCCAGCGCGTGAACCACCCCCATGACCGCGGCAACGATACCGAATGCCGGAAGCGAGTCGCCGACCAGCGCCAGACTGTTGGCCGGTACTTCAGATTCGCTTTCATGGGTTTCAATTTCTTCATCCATCAGCGCTTCGATTTCGAAGGTATTCATGTTGCCGCTGATGATCAGTCGCAGATAGTCGACGATGAAATCCAGCATCATGGCATCAGCAAGAATGCGCGGATAGCTGGCAAAAATTTCGCTCTCTTTCGGGTTTTCAATATCCCGCTCGAGCGAGAACATGCCCTGCTGACGCGACTTCGCCATCAAGCGATAGAGCAGTGCCAGCAGATCCATATACATGCTTTTGGTGTATTTCGAGCGACGGAACAGCAATGGAATTGCTTTCAGCGTGCCCTTGATCGATTTACCGTTGTTACCAACGATAAAAGCCCCTACCCCTGCGCCGCCGATGATAATAAGTTCAGCCGGTTGATAGAGTGCTCCAAGGTGCCCGCCGGTCATCATGTAACCGCCGAAAACTGTACCGAGAACTACCAGGTAACCTAATAAGATAAGCACGACATCATCCTTCCGCTAGTGACTATGGCAAGGACGTCCAGCTCGCAGCGTTGACCGTTTACGGGGTAAAAAAAAGCAGCGGTAATCGCTTACCGCTGCTGGAATCTTTCCCACACGTTCGGGTTAAACAGCTTGTTCGATCTGTTCATCCAGCAGTTGTGGAATAATATCGGCAGCATCCCGGGAAAGTTTACGTCTTTTTACTGCGCGGGATGGAGGCTGACATAAACTACAGGCGAAGCTGCCTGCAGGCTGATGAGCATGGGTAATAAAATTGCCGTTGCAGCAGTTGCAGCGCGACAGCTCAAGCATTCCGCTCTCAACAAAACGCACCAGCGTCCATGCGCGGGTCAGCGCCAGCAGAGGGCCTTCTTCCTGCTGTGGGCATTGTTCAAGGTAAAGTTTGTAGGCTTTGATCACGGCGTCAACGCCGCTACACAAACCGGTTTTGAGAAGATACTGCCAGGCATTACAGAACATGGAAGCATGAATATTCTGCTCCCACGTCATAAACCAGTCGGTAGAAAACGGCAGCATGCCTTTCGGCGGGGGACTACCACGTAACTCTTTGTACAGTTTGATCAGACGGCCACGGCTCAACTGCGTCTCGCTTTCCAGCATTTGTAAACGAGCACCCAGTGTAATCAGCTCCATGGCTAACTGTATGTCACGCGCTTCCTGAACAATGCTTTTCTCGCTCATTGCTAGGCCCTTTTCTTACGGGCTACGTCATCAGGCTGGCTGATTTCGTTAAGCAAGCGAGTGGAAAGAAGAATACCGGTATGGATCTGTTGAAGATCGTCTACACGGGACTCCTGCGTCAGACGCGTTATTGTCTGTGAATCATCGAAACGGAACTGGCAAACCAGTTGATTCGTTTCAGCCAGTTTAACCATCTGCGGGAGGGTTAAGCCGCCCAGCATGGTTGCCATTTCTTCGTTAATACCCAGACGAAACATCGCGGACGCCTTGTCCTGACTAATCAAACGCTGCGCGAGCAGTAAATACGACAAATTGATGTCATAGATATGTTTTAGCAACTCGGATGTATGCATTGTTCCCATCCCGAATAACCAACTATTATTTTTATGCGGAAAGACCGCACCCCGTGATGTCGCCGGGAAATCACCCGGTATAAAAAAGAAAAGGCTAAATGCATAGTTGAATTTAGGTTTGTATTCATCGAAACGCGTAAGAGAGGAAACGC
Source organism: Enterobacter sp. TCD1-1 (assembly GCF_020567405.1). Taxonomy (NCBI): domain Bacteria; kingdom Pseudomonadati; phylum Pseudomonadota; class Gammaproteobacteria; order Enterobacterales; family Enterobacteriaceae; genus Enterobacter; species Enterobacter sp. TCD1-1. Next base: position 2,039,266 of record NZ_JAJCXF010000001.1, read on the forward strand.
GAATGCGTCTCTTACATGTTTTATCATTTCTTACAAATAACTAAGATTTTTCCTAATTCGACGCAAACTCTACTCGTCAGTTTTGACACATACAATCCAGCCATCCTCAAATTTAAAAAAAATGTGATCCACGTCACACAATTTAAGTGAATATGACCCATAAATCCATCAGTATGACTTGTAATTTGTTCACTTATTGACCAATCGGCACTGTTTTGTATTCTTAATTGACGAATACTCATGCAGAAGGGGGATCAGAACTGGCATGCAATGTGCTTTTCCATCGGGGAGCATGGCGCGGAAACATTTACATCAAACACCCCTTAGGGAAACATTTTTCTTACTGTGAAAAAACATAGAGTTATGCAGGGAGCCTAAAAAAGATGTTTCAGTCCGTGATCATTCGAAATGATTTTGTAACGCGTAAAAACGATTCAACAGTCAAGGCATAAATTTGTGTGATTTACGTTAAGTTGTTAATTTTTTTCATTTAGGCCCATTTTTCAGTTATTCTTCTTATAAGAATAATTAATGAATAATTATGATAAGCTTCACACTAATGTCGTAATCAGCCCTTGCAGAACCCCGAAATTCGCGGTAAAGGTGATCAAACGCTGTCAGTCAGACACCCAAGGAGTGCGCCATGAGTTACTCCCATCTACTTGTTTCTGTTGCTGCTTCCCCAGAAAGCCATCAACTCGTCGCCCGGGCGGTGTCCATTGCCAGACCCCACAATGCCCGCATCAGCCTCATCACGCTTGCGGCCGAACCGGAGATGTATAATCAGCTGGCTGCCCCTATGCTGGAGGATATTCGTGAGGTACTTCAGGAGGAAACGCAGCAATTCCTGCGCGAGCTGGTAGAAAAGGCAGATTATCCCGTCTTTGAGACCGTTATTGCGACAGGAGAACTTAATGCCCATATTCTCGATATGTGTCGTAAACAGAATATTGATTTAGTGATATGCGGGAATCATAACTACAGCTTTTTATCGCGCGCGGCCTGCGCGGCGAAATCTATTGTCGCGTCAAGCCAGGTTGATGTGCTGTTAGTACCGCTTGGGGGGCGTTAACCCCCCAGGGAAATATCAGGCAAGTTTAGGGAAGGTTGCGATCTTTTTTTGTAAATCGCCTTCATGGCTTTGTGGGGCGATATCGCGGAGATCCTGAATAAAACGCGCCTGCCAGTGGTTAATATCGTTTTTCCGGATCGTCTCCATCATTTCAGCATGGCGGGAAATACGCTCTGTAAGCGGCATGGTCAGCGCGCGGTTCAGGGCGTTAGCCACGTCATCGCGATCGTAAGGGTTCACAATCAGCGCCGACGTGAGCTCATTTGCGGCCCCGGCAAACTGGGAGAGCACCAGTACCCCCGGATCGGCGGGATCCTGCGCCGCCACGTATTCTTTCGCGACCAGGTTCATCCCGTCGCGCAGCGGCGTCACCAGGCCGACATCCGCGTAGCGGAAGACCTTCATCAGGATCTTACGGTCAAAGTGCTGGTTCAGATAAAACAGCGGTGTCCAGCCCAACTGCCCGTAGCGGCCATTAATCCGCCCTGCTTCTGTCTCCAGCTGATGGCGAATGTCCTGATAGGCCTGAACCTCACCGCGCGACGTCGGCGCAATCTGGGTATAACGGATTTTACCGTGATGCTCCGGATATTTATCCAGCAGCGTTTCATATGCCAGGAAGCGCTCCGGCAGGCCTTTGGAATAATCAAGACGCTCGACTGAGAAGATATTTTTCACGTGCTTGAGTTCATTCTTAAGCTGCGCCAGCTTTGGCGGCAGCGGGCCAGCGGCCTGCTCCGCGATTTCGTCAGGTTCAATCCCTATTGGATACACTTCGGTGTGGAACGTTTTTCCCCACGCCGTATGGGTTTTCCCGCCTTTGGTCACCAGACGCGCTTTCCCTGACACGGAGTCAAGGAATGCCAGTCGGTCATTTTCCGTCTGGAAGCCCAGCAAATCGTAGTCACACAGCGCCTCCAGCAGCTCTTCATGCGGCGGCAGCGCGGTAAAAATTTCCGGCGTCGGGAACGGGATGTGCAGGAAGAAGCCAATCCGGTTATTCACTCCCCTCTTTCGCAGCTCTCTGGCGAACGGCAGCAGGTGATAATCGTGGATCCATAAAATATCGTCTTCTTCTATTAAAGGCAGCAGTTTATCCGCCAGCAGCGCATTCACGCGCGCGTAGCCTTCGAAGGATTCACGCTGGAATTTGACCAGGTCAAGACGATAGTGAAACGCCGGCCACAGGACGGCATTCGAGAACTGCGAGTAATACTCGTCGTAGTCTTTCTCTTTCAGTGCAAACGACGCCCACGTGATGTTCCCGCGCGTCACTTTTTTGAGCGGTTTCTCTTCTTCACTGATTTCTCCGCTCCAGCCAAACCACAGCCCGCCAGCGGCTTTCAAGGCACCTAACACCCCTACCGCCAGGCCACCCGCACTGGCTTTTTTATCATCAGGCGGTGCGATTCGGTTAGAGACGACGACTAAGCGACCCATAATGGTTTCCCCCTTTGTTTTGCGCTATTTTTGTTGTTGTTGCTGGTTAGCGATATCAGATACCCACTGCCAAACGCTGGCGACATCCGCCAGCCGCCATTCGGCGACAGTGTCACCAGGCCCTACCTTAACGGTGATCCCTCCGGCCTGATTAACCACACGGAACCCGGCCTCGTCGGTCAGGTCATCCCCAAAGAAAACAGGCGTCCGGCCCTTAAAAGGTGCCTCCGCCATAAATGCGGCGATGGCTGCGCCTTTATTAATCCCCTTAGGCTTTAACTCCACCACGCATTTGCCCGGCTGCAGCGCCAGCTGTGGATGTTCATCCGCAACCGTCTGAGCAAGCGCAAGCACGGCAGCTTCATGCTGCGGCGCCTGGCGATAATGCAGGGCAAAGGCCATGCCTTTGGCTTCCAGCTCGGTGCCAGGCAGGTCTGCCAGCGCAGCAGAGAGCTGCTTCTGAAGCGTTTGCGTGAGTGCGTCGGGGAGTGAAACGATATGCGTTTGATCATGGATGTCGCGGCGCTCCGCTCCGTGTACACCGGCCAGCGGAAAGTGGTATGGACTGGCGAGCAGATCCAGCTCGGCCATTGAGCGCCCTGATATCAATGCCAGTGCTCCCTCATTCATGAGCGAGAGCTGATGCAAATCCTGTAACACCGCCTCCGGAATAGACACCTGATCGGGGTGCGGTTTTATCCCGGCGAGCGTGCCGTCGAGATCAAAAAAGAAAGCATAGTGTCCGGGCAGTACAGGCGGTGCGGTTAACAAGTCAGCCACCCTTTTCCTCCTTACGGTTGACGAGAGGCAAACGCCTTTACCTCTTTCATAGCCATGTAAGTATAGACAGTGTGACGTCGCTCGCCATTTGACAACCGCCCCGCCAGTTTTACTGGCGGGGCGGTTAAGGGGTCAACTATGGTTATAAGTTGAGCAATAAAAGAGGTGCAAAACGGTTATACGGTACGCTTCGCTTTTTGCTTGTAACGGTCGAAAATCACCGCTGCCAGCAGGATCAGACCACGTACCACGTACTGCGAGAACGGCGAAATATTCAGCAGGTTCATGGCGTTCTCTACCGTCCCTAAAATCAGGATACCGGCCACCACATATGAGATTTTTCCGATGCCGCCCTTGAGGGAAACGCCCCCTAGCACGCAGGCCGAAATGACGATCAGCTCATAACCGATAGAGGTCATTGGCTGGCCGCTGGTCATACGCGACGCCAGAATAATCCCCGCCGCGGCAGAAACCAGTCCTGAAAGCACAAAGATAATAATCTTGGTGCGCACCACCGGCACCCCGGCCAGACGGGCGGCCTCTTCATTACCGCCAATCGCCAGCGTATTACGGCCAAAGGTGGTCCGGTTAAGCAGGAAGCCGAAGAGGATCAGGCAGGCCACCGTCAGCCAGATAGGCGCAGGCAGACCCAGCCAGTTGGCGTACCCCAGCGTGAAGAAGCGTTCGTCTTCAATCCCCACCGCTTTACCGTCGGAGATGATATAGGCCAGCCCGCGGACAATTTGCATTGTCGCAAGCGTCGTGATCAGGGCGTTAATCTTCAGGCGCGCGATGACAAAACCGTTCACCAGACCGCTGATGACGCCGAGTAACAGACCAGCAAGGACGCCAATCCACAGGCTCTCCGTCATGTTGATCACCACGGCCGTCGTGACGCCTGCGCAGGCAATCACCGACGCCACCGACAGGTCAAAATCGCCGGAGGCCAGGCAGAACAGCATCCCGCAGGCCACCATCCCGGACATGGAGATGGCGAGACCCAGCCCCTTCATATTAATGAAGGTGGCAAAATTGGGAACAAAGATCGCGCAGGCGACGAACAGTGCGGCAAAGACCACCAGCATGCCGTACTGATCCCAGATACGCCCAACGCTCAACGCCGACTTCGACTTCGGCACTCCGGATGTAGTAACAGAGGACATCATTAACTCCTTACTCAGGCGACGGCCTGGCTAACTTTAGGCATGGCGAGGTTCAACGCCTGTTGTTCATTCGCCTGTTCATGAAGTAATTCGCCGGCAATTTCGCCTTCACGCATCACCACAATGCGGTCGGCCACGCCAAGCACCTCAGGCAAATCGCTGGAGGCGAAAAGCACCGCCACGCCGCGTTTTGCCAGCTCATAGATCACGTTATAAATCTCGTGTTTTGCCCCCACGTCGATACCGCGCGTCGGCTCATCCAGTAAGATGACCTTCATATCCTCTGACAGCCAGCGGCCCAGAATGGCCTTCTGCTGGTTTCCGCCTGACAGATTCATGATCAGCTGTTCCGGACCCGGCGTTTTGATATTCAGTGAACGAATATGGTGGTCGGCGTTACTCGACTCCCAGCTATCGTTTATCAGGCAACCGGCGCGAATAAACTTACGCCGGGCGGAAATATTGATGTTGTCGCGCACCGAGTGCACCGGAATAATGCCCTCCGCTTTCCGGTCTTCCGGACAGAGCATCATCCCCGCCCTGATCGCGTGGGCTGGTTTCTGAATATCGATCCGCTCGCCGTCAATGGAGACCTGCCCATCGGTAATACGGGTACCGCCGAACAGACCTTTCATCAACTCGCTACGCCCCGCGCCCACCAGACCAAACAGGCCGACGATTTCACCGCTGCGTACGGATAACGAAATCGGCGTTCTGACGCCCGGCGCTTTTACGCTATCGAGGCGCAGGCGTTCCGGGCCGTACTGGCGCGGCTGCCAGTGATAGATATCACCCAGATCGCGTCCGACCATCGCCTGGACCAGTTGGTCATGGTTCACCTGCGCCATGTCGGTAAAGGTGCGCACATAGCGTCCATCTTTAAACACGGTGATGGCATCGCTCAGGGCAAATATCTCTTCCATGCGGTGCGAAACGTACAGAATCGTCCGGCCTTCCTGACGCAATTCGCGGATCACGCGGAACAGATTTTCGATTTCCCGCTTTGAGAGCGAACTGGTGGGTTCATCGAAGGCAATAATTCTGGCGTTACGCGCCAGCGCCTTGGCAATTTCAACCATCTGCCACTGGCCGATGGAGAGATATTTCAGCGGCGTCTGGGGATCGACATCCAGACCCAGGTGTTTAAGCTGCAGCCCCGCTTCATAATTAAGTAGCGAACGATTCACCACGCCGCCTTTGTGCGGGAGCTGTCCTAAATAGATATTTTCCGCCACGGTCATCTCAGGGATAAGGTGCAGCTCCTGATAGATAATGGCTACCCCGGCATTGAGCGCCGCCGTGGTATCGGCAAAAGCGACCTCTTCGCCGCGGATCGCCAGCGTGCCGGTCGTGGGCGAGTAGTTGCCGCTGAGGATTTTCAGCAGCGTCGATTTTCCCGCACCGTTTTCCCCCATCAGGGCATGAACCTGGCCGGCATAGCAGTCGAAGCTGATATCGGTCAGCGCGTTAACACCGGGGAAGGTTTTCCCGATGCCGCGAAAAGAGAGATACGGATCAGACTGTCGCATAACGTCTCCGTGATTCCTGTAGTGTGTACGTCAGGCCCCTCACGAAGGATGAGGGGCACAATCACCGCGTATTACTTCCCGCCCAGTCCTTTTTTCGCCAGCTCCTCTTTGAAGTTGTCGCGGGTGATCAGCACCACGTCGGTCACTTCGGTAAATTTCGGCGGTTCAGCCCCTTTGGTGACCCAGTTGTAGAGCATCTCGCTGGATTTGTAGCCGTGAACGTCCGGGCTTGGCAGCAGTGAACCGTAGAAGCCGGTTGCCTGCGCTTTGGACAGCTCGCTGACGGCGTCAACGCCGTTGATGCCAATCCCGATCACGTCAGGCGCTTTGAAGCCCTGACCTTCCGTCGCGCGCACCCCGCCCAGCACGGTGTTGTCGTTCATGCCGACCACCAGCCAGTGTTTGACTTCTGGATGCTGCACCAGCATGGAGTTCGCGGCGTCGAATGCGCCCGGGATATCGTTGGATTTGGTTGGGACTTTATAGATCTGTTTTTCCGGGAAGCCGGCTGCTTTCAGCGCGTCCATTGACCCGGTCGTACGACGACGTGCCGTGTCCAGCTCATCCGCAGTAATGGCCATCACAGCGGTCTCTTTGACATCCCAGCCGCGTTTTTGCATCTCTTTATAGAGTTCCTGGCCCTGACGCTCACCGATTTTGGTCGCCGCCATCATCACCAGCGGGACGCTGTCCATCGGTTTGCCTTTGGCGTTAACGAACTGATCGTCAACGGCAATGACCTTCATGTCATAGCCCCGGGCCTTGGCCGCGATGGCCGAGCCCAGCTTGGGATCCGGCGTGCAGATCACAAAACCTTTCGCGCCGCTGGCCGCCAGGCTGTCGATGGCGTTCAGGGTTTTCTCACCGTCAGGCACGGCGATTTTAATCACTTCAAAACCTAAGTCTTTCCCGGCCTTATCGGCGAATTTCCACTCCGTCTGGAACCAGGGCTCTTCAGGCTGTTTTACCAAAAAACCGAGTTTTAAATTCTCAGCAATAGCGGATTGTGACATAACGGCAGCCAGACCGATGGCCGCCAGCGCTTTAGTAAATTTGTGCATGGTAAACTCCAGCTTTAGCTTTCTTTTCTGTAGGGAATATTTGCGTGCTTCTTATTTAATCGGACTTAAAACAAGGCATTAGCGCTTACCTCGTCATAAGCGTTATTGCTGGTGATAGTTTTAGCGGGAAATTAATCCTCCATAAGAGAGCCCCATCACACCGCAGAATTACAGTAATTGCGTACATACATTCAGCGAAAAATGACATAAAAAAGGCAGGATTTGTCAGACAAATGAAACGAGGGTGAGCAGGATTATCCATAAGATTAGCTAAGATATCCCTGATGCCTTTTAACAGGCGTGAGGACCCCAGACGTCAGAACGCTGCAGCATGTTTTTCATCAAAAACGCAGCACGTCCGGAGCGTTATTTATTTCGTAGAATTTGATTTAGCGCAATTTTATTAATGCATCATATATTCGAAATAATTAATCCGTAATTCATTCTTTTACGGAGCATTATTCCGGCTTAATATCCCCAAAAGAGTAACAGTATATCTCTTCGGTAAAAGCCATTAATTATCAATGCATTAATGAGAGGGAAATTGATGGCGAGCTAATTGTATTTATGTACTATATTAAAGTTTGTAATGTATGGTAAACACAGCCTATTTAAGAGTTTTCTTAGACCACGGACAAGGGTATGCTTATTTATATCGAACACAGGAAGTGAATTTCGGTCGACTTCGTTTACTGCAGAAAGCGTATTTCTGCTCTTTTCTTCGTATTTGCCTGGCGCTCAGGTTAAGCAACGGACATCACGTCCCACCGTCAATAAGGATATGAGTATGGCTACCCAAACGATGATGCAAAAACTTAACGCGCAGATGAACCTTGAGTTCTATGCCTCCAACCTGCACCTGCACTTAAGTGCGTGGTGCGCTGAGAACAGTCTCACGGGGTCTGCCACCTTCTTTCGCTCTCAGGCGCAAAGTAACGTCACCCATATGATGCGTGTCTTTAACTTCCTGAAGGCCTCAGGGGCAAATCCTGTCGTTAAAGCCCTTGATGGGATCAACGAGAGCTATTCTTGCCTGGAAGAACTGTTTCAGAAGACGCTTGAAGAGTATGAACAACGCTGCAGCACCCTCAACAAACTGGCTGATGAAGCCAAAGCGCAGCAGGATATTACGACGCTCAGATTCTTACGCGATATGGACAAAGAGCAGCAGCAGGATGGCCTGCTGCTGAAGACGCTGGCGGATGAGATCCATAATGCACAGCAGGCAGGTTTATGTCCTGAGCAGACCGACCGTCACCTGCTCGACATTGTAGCGGTGCAGCACCACTGAGTTTTTGGCCTGCTTCCGTCCCGGGGAGCAGGTCCCCTTCCCCTCTCCAACCTTCTGCTTTTGCTGAAATTTAACAAATCAGATCTGGCTCCCAATGATTAACCACACAACGTGTGATGATTTATTTAATTACATAATCATTGACGAGGGAGCATCATGATCACCATTGAGTTTGTTGTCATTCTCCTCTGCCTGCTGACGGGTACGCGTTTCGGCGGGATGGGGCTTGGGTTAATCAGCGGTATTGGTCTTTTTATTTTATGTTTCGTCTTTGGTCTGCAGCCGGGTAAACCCCCGGTTGACGTCATGCTGACCATACTCGCGGTGATTGGTTGTGCCGCTACCCTGCAAACGGCGGGGGGCCTCAACGTCATGATGCAGTTTGCGGAACGCCTGCTGCGCAAACACCCGCAGCACATCACCCTGCTCGCTCCGTTTACCACCTGGATGCTGACCTTTCTGTGCGGCACCGGCCATGTGGTCTACACCATGTTCCCCATCATTGCGGATATCGCGTTGAAAAAAGGGATCCGCCCGGAGCGCCCCATGGCCGTGGCATCGGTGGCGTCGCAGATGGCGATTACGGCCTCCCCCGTTTCGGTTGCCGTCGTGTCGCTGGTCTCCATCCTGGCGGCCCAGCATGGGATCGGTCACGGGTGGGGGATCCTGGAAATACTTGCCGTGTCGGTTCCCGCGTCACTTTTCGGGGTGGCCATTGCGGCCCTGTGGAGTTTACGCCGTGGGAAAGATTTGGCCGACGACACGGAGTTCCAGGAAAAGCTGAACGATCCTAAACAACGTGAATTTATCTATGGCGGAACGGAGACGTTAATGAATCAGCGTTTCCCAAAACAGGCCTACTGGTCCACGTGGATTTTCTTTGCCGGTATTGCCGTGGTCGTTCTGCTGGGGGCCTTCCCTGAGCTGCGCCCTGCCTTTGAACTGAAAGGCAAAATGACGGCCCTGTCGATGAACCTTGTCATCCAGATGATGATGTTAATTGCGGGTGCCGTGATGCTGATGGTCTGTAAGGTCAATGCCTCCGCGATTTCTAACGGCGCGGTCTTCAAGGCCGGTATGGTCGCGATCTTCTCGGTCTTTGGCGTGGCGTGGATGAGCGATACTTTTTTCCAGGCGCATCTCGACGAGTTAAAGCTGGCGCTGGAGGGCGTGGTGAAAAGCCACCCGTGGACATATGCGATTGTGCTGTTTCTGGTGTCAAAACTGGTGAACAGCCAGGCGGCGGCGCTGACGGCGGTTGCACCGATGGGGCTGATGCTGGGCATCGATCCGAAAATGCTGATCGCCTTTTTCCCGGCGTCATACGGTTATTTTGTCCTGCCGACCTATCCCAGCGATTTGGCCTGCATCGGCTTTGACCGGTCAGGCACGACCCGCATCGGGAAATTTATCATCAACCACAGCTTCATTTTGCCAGGGCTGATTGGGGTGAGCTGCGCCTGTGCGGCGAGCTACCTGCTGGTTCAGACGTTCTTCTGACAACATCAAAGGGCGACACATACCGTCGCCCATTTCCCTGCTTTAGTGAGATTCACCCTGCGGCGTGAATCGCAGCTCGATCAGCGCGATGGCTTTCTGGATCGCACGCAGCGTTACCGGGTCAGCGGCAGCAGGATGGCTGGCGAAGTCGATGTTTTTCAGCTGCGTAGACATCTTCTCGCGCACTTCAACCGGCGCAATCACGTCCAGAACATCAAGGATTTGTTTGATAACCAGCTGGCAGGCGACAACGTCAGAGACCAGTTCCTGATCGGCGCTCAGGTTTTGTGACATGGGGGCTTTCTCCTTATTTAAAGGCCGCCATAGTACCAAAACACGCCCCCTGACATCTTCCCTTCATCGCCTGCAGGTACAAAAAAACCCGCCGAAGCAGGTTTTTTTATCAGAACATGGCGCCCGGCGGCACGTCTTTGAAGGTGCGGCAGTAATTGGCCCACATACTTTTCAGGATTTTGCGCAGTTTCACGATGATGCTCCATTAACTTGTTATACAACTTTATCGTCAACCTGCTTATAATATGACCGCCATCACAAAAATCAATACTTTTGTGACAAACATCACAATTTAATCAGCCAGTGGCCTGATGGCGTTCACCTCTGACCCGTTGCGAAGAGTGAGGGCAGATTGTCCGGCTATTCCAGCCATTGCGGCGGGCATCTGCGGGTACGATAACGTATTTCCATCCACTCAGAGCGAACCATGAAAAGAGTCATTGTAGCCGGCACACTCCTGCTGCTCGCGGGGTGCAGTATTAACCGCCAGGCTGAAGTCAGCAGCCTCGACGCGCCGAACGGCATCGTCCGCCTCGATTACGGCCAGGCAGCGCTGCAAAATGCGTATTCCGATGAGTATGTGAACAACGGCACGGCGGTAAAAGCCTGTCAAAATATGGGGTATGCCACTGCCTCGGCCTATGGTCAGCCCATCAAAACCTGCACCCTCATTAGCGGTTCGTTGTGTCTGAACGAGAGCGTGACTATCCAGTATAAATGCCTGGGTTACGCCGTTAACCCTAAGTCAAATAATCCGTGGTATTAATCCAGACTGCCAGCCTGTGCTGGCAGTTTATTTCATTACGAACAAAAACAATTCTCATTAATAAATAATAAATCGCCAATGCGTTTTATTCCCATTCGTATTTTTAATAAATAAAATAAAGATTTTACGTTTTGCAAATAATTAAATAACAAATTATAGTGTCGCTCATTGTGAACCAGAAATAATAACCCGGAGCGTCACCATGCTGAAAACTGAAATGATCGACAAGCTCAACGCACAAATGAACCTTGAGCTGTTTTCGTCCCTGCTCTACCAGCAGATGAGCGCCTGGTGCAGCTACCACAGTTTCGAAGGCGCGGCCGCGTTTCTGCGTCGTCACGCGCAGGAAGAGATGACCCATATGCAGCGTCTGTTTGATTATCTGACGGATACCGGCAGCCTGCCGCGCATTGAAACCGTGGCTTCCCCTTTTGCTGAATATAATTCTCTTGATGAACTGTTCCGCGCCACCTACGAGCACGAGCAGCTGATCACGCAGAAAATTAACGAACTGGTTCATGCTGCGATGACCAGCCAGGATTATCCAACCTTTAATTTCCTGCAGTGGTATGTAGCCGAACAGCATGAAGAAGAGAAGCTGTTTAAATCCGTGCTGGATAAATTATCGCTGGTGGGTAAATCCGGTGAAGGTCTTTACTTTATTGATAAAGAACTTTCCACGCTTGATACGCAGAATTAATTTCAGCGCGGTGCCGGTTTCCGGTACCGCGTTAATTTACATACACCCGGCACAGCTGGTGCAGCGCCAGTCGTGGGGATTCACGGCCTGGTAAAAATAGCGGTAGCTGCACGTCTCCAGCGGAATCCCCTTCTCGTAGAACAAATCCGTCAACCAGTCGACATTCTCGATAATCCACTCATCTTCCTGTAAGCCTTGTGCAAAGGTCTCATCTTCAGGATCAATAACCGAATAGATCCCCCAGGTGCCCATATCCTTTTCGCGACGGGACTCGGGAAGATTCAGGGGCTGGTTCTGCCAGCTGATTATCCAGTGGCCATGGCACAACAGGTTGCCTCCCCGGCTCCATGCCGCGGTAAAAGGATTCTCCCCCGCCATAACACCCTCACTTTATTTGATAATTTATATTTATTGTTTACGTTACGCCGGAATGTCGTGCAGCAGTATCGCCCTTATGAGGTAGGCATAGGCCTAAAAAGGATTGGAGGGTCATTAATTCGTAAACAATTTTTTACACCTCTTGTAACGGTGATTTGACGAGTTACGGCTTTTCCCTTACTCTGCGCCGCAGATTTTGTCGCGGTTAAGAAGCGTTGTAGAGGAAAGCGTGAAAAACAGAACTCTGGGAAGTATTTTTATCGTCGCTGGAACGACAATTGGCGCAGGAATGCTGGCAATGCCTCTGGCAGCCGCGGGCGTGGGATTTGGCATGACCCTGCTGCTGCTGGGCATGCTCTGGGCGCTGATGTGTTACACCGCCCTGCTGCTGCTTGAGGTTTACCAGCACGTACCCGCCGATACCGGTCTGGGTTCGCTTGCGGCGCGCTATCTGGGACGCTATGGCCAATGGATAACCGGCTTTAGCATGATGTTCCTGATGTACGCCCTGACCGCCGCCTATATCAGCGGCGCCGGGGAATTGATCGCCTCCAGCGTCAACGACTGGTTTGGCTCTGACATTACCCCTGCGACGGGCGCCATCTTCTTTGCGCTCATCGGCGGCGGCGTGGTCTGCGTCGGGACGTCGCTGGTCGATCTGTTTAACCGTTTTCTGTTCAGCGCCAAAATTCTTTTCCTGATTGTCATGCTGGTCCTGCTGGCGCCGCACGTGCATAAGGTCAACCTGCTGACGTTGCCGCTGGAAAAAGGTCTGGCGCTTTCCGCGATCCCAGTCATTTTTACCTCGTTTGGCTTCCACGGCAGCGTGCCGAGTATCGTCAGCTATATGAACGGCAATATTCGCAAGCTGCGCCGCGTCTTTGTGATTGGCAGCGCGATCCCGCTGATCGCCTATATTTTCTGGCAGCTGGTGACCCTGGGCAGCATCGACTCTTCAACCTTTATTGGGCTGATGGCGCAACACGCTGGACTGAACGGTTTTCTGCTGGCACTGCGCGAGGTTGTCACCTCGCCGCACGTGGAGCTGGCGGTACACCTGTTTGCCGACCTGGCGCTGGCAACCTCGTTCCTGGGCGTGGCGCTTGGCCTGTTTGATTATCTGGCCGACCTGTTCCAGCGTCGCAATACTGCCGCAGGACGGGTACAGACGGGGGCGATCACCTTCCTGCCGCCGCTGGCGTTCGCGCTGTTTTATCCACGCGGGTTTGTGATGGCGCTGGGCTACGCGGGAGTGGCGCTCTCGATCCTTGCTCTGCTCCTCCCCTCCCTGCTGGCCTGGAAGAGCCGCCAGCAGCATCCGCAGCAGGGTTACCGCGTGGCGGGGGGAAAACCGCTGCTGTGCGTTGTGTTTGGCTGCGGGGTAGTGATTATTCTGGTGCAGGTGTTGATTGCAGCCGGGATACTGCCGGAAGTGGGTTAAATAAAAAAGGGACTGTCATCAGCCCCTTGAGATTGATGACAAACCCCATCATTTATATTGATACCGTCTTTCTTGCCGGGTGGCGCTGCGCTTACCCGGCCTACCTGCTGAATGGAGGTGAACGAAACAAATCCACCTAAGTTAATATAAAATTGATCAGTGCAAACAGCAGCTCTTAAACTTCTTCCCGCTGCCACAAGGACACGGATCGTTACGCCCGACCTTCGTGCCGTTCACAATCGGCTTCTTCGCTTCCGGCTGCTGCGGGTTGTTCGCCCAGTAGTTATACAGGCGCAGTGCCGCAGGCTGGATGCTCTCGATGCTGGCGATGTACTCCTCTTCGGACAGTTCATCCAGCTTGTCGCTGTTCTCTTCTGTACCGTGCAGTGCAATCGTATTAAGATCGGCCTTCAGGGCTTCCGGCAAAGCTGACCAGTCCGTCAGCGCCACGCCGCGCATATAGCCGTAGCACCACTCTTCCACCACGGTATAACTCTCTCCGTCCACGTCGTTATAGCCAAACATCGGTTCGAACTGATCCGGGTATTCGCTCAGGCGCTCGGCAATATCGTTCATGTGCTTAAAGCAGAGATCGATAAAACGGTTCATCTCACGATCGTTTTTCCAGCGCGGGATATATTTCTCGCCGCCCCACACCGCCACCAGCCAGGCATCTGGCTCAACGACAACAGGGCCGGAAAGCACTGCGGTAAGCATGCCGTCCAGTTCGGACACGTCAATCACGGACGCGTCATCATGACCGTAAGACATTAACGTCTCTTCAAGCCACGCCATCTCGCTTTCATTCAATGGGCCTTCAGTCATCGCTGACACTCCTGCAAAAAGGAAAAGATCCTAACACATATCTCACGCCTCTCCGGGCTGAAGTTTAGGTCTTTATTGCTGCAAAAACGTGCAAACCGTGACCTTTGCACAACTTATGGGCTTTATTGTTAACGATATGTGATCTCCGCTGTAATTTCTTCTCCTCCCGCAAGGCGGCATAACGCGGCGCTCTATACTCAAACATGTCACAAGCCCGTCAAGGGGTTAACCATTCTGGCAACGTTTTTGCTTAATGTTCTTCGCGCGACGCTGCGCAGGGATACCTCGCCGTATATGCAGGATGCCGTCTGTATCTTGTTCGTTTAGTGCATTTTGTTCTTGTTCGTGTTTCGGATTGGCTGCGCCGTCGGGCGTTCGGGTTTACGCCGTGGTGCAAAAACCTCTTTGCTAAGGAACATAATAATGTCGCTGAAATTTATCAGAACTCCTCTTTCTCTTGTGCTGGCCGGTTGTCTGGTGACGGCGTTTTCCGCCCGGGCAGATATTGTGATTGGCGTGGCCGGGCCGTTTACGGGTCCCAATGCGACCTATGGTGATCAATACTGGCACGGCGCAACGCAGGCTGCTGAAGACATTAATGCCGCCGGCGGCATTAATGGTGAGAAGATCAAACTGGTTCAGGGAGATGATGCCTGCGAGCCGAAGCAGGCCGTCGCCGTTGCCAACCGTTTAGTTGACCAGGATAAAGTCAACGCCGTGGTCGGCCATTTCTGCTCCTCTTCCACCATGCCCGCCTCCGAGGTGTATAGCGATGCGGGGATCATCGCCATTACCCCCGGTTCAACCAACCCGCTGATTACCGAACGCGGCATGAGCGATATGTTCCGCATGTGCGGCCGTGACGACCAGCAGGGTCAGGTTGCCAGCGACTTCATCATCGACAAACTGAAAGCCAAACGCGTGGTGATCATTCACGACAAAGACACCTATGGTCAGGGTCTGGCTGACGCCACCAAAGCGGCGCTGGCGAAACGCGGGGTTCAGGATGTGATGTACGAGGGGTTATCCCGCGGTGAAAAAGACTTTAACGCGCTGGTCACCAAAATCGGCGCGCAAAAACCGGACGTCGTGTTCTTCGGTGGCTGTCACCCGGAAGCCGGTCCGCTGGTTCGCCAGATGCGTGAACAGGGCGTACAGGCAAAATTCTTCTCCGGGGACTGCATCGTCAACGAGGAGATGGTGACCGCCGCGGGCGGCCCGCAATATACCAACGGCATTTACATGACCTTCGGTAAAGACCCGCGCCTGATCCCGGACGGCAAAGCGGTTATCGAGAAATTCCGCGCCGGTAAATTCGAGCCGGAAGGTTACACGCTTTACTCCTATGCCTCCGTACAGGCGATTGCCGCGGCCTTCAAGGCCACCGGCGGCAAGGATTCTGCCAAAGCCAGCGAGTGGCTGAAGGCCAATTCCGTCGACACGGTGATGGGCAAAAAAGCCTGGGACAGCAAAGGCGATCTGAAGGTCTCTGACTACGTGGTTTACCAGTGGGACGACAAAGGAAAGTATAAGGAAGTGCAGTAACGGGACGGAGTCACGCTCAACGCCGACGGGCTCTCCCGTCGGCGCGTAATAAACATCAGGCTGCGCGGCTCGCGCAGCCTATAAAACGAGCGCGCTAAGATGAGTACATTCTTCCTGCAACAGTTAATCAATGGTTTAACGCTGGGTTCCGTCTACGGCCTGATCGCCATCGGTTACACCATGGTGTACGGCATTATCGGCATGATTAATTTCGCCCACGGCGAAGTGTATATGATTTCCGCCTATCTCTGCGCTATTGGCCTGGCGCTGCTCTCGTTCTTCGGCCTGCAGTCGTTCCCGCTGCTGATCCTCGGCACGCTGGTGTTCACCATTGTGGTTACCGGGGTGTACGGCTGGACTATCGAGCGTATCGCCTACAAGCCGCTACGCAACTCCACGCGCCTGGCACCGCTGATCTCCGCCATCGGGATGTCGCTTATCCTGCAAAACTACGCGCAGCTGAGCCAGGGCCCGCGCCAGCAAGGGGTACCGACCATGCTGGACGGCGTCATTCGCCTGCATCTGGGCGAAGGGTTCGTGCAGATAACCTACACCAAAGTGTTTATCCTGGTTGCCTCGTTTGCCGGCATGCTGGTGCTCACCTGGATAATCAACCGTACCCGGCTGGGACGGATGTGCCGCGCGGTCCAGCAGGATCGCAAAATGGCCTCCATTCTGGGCATTAACACCGACCGAATTATTTCGCTGGTCTTTGTCATCGGCGCGGCGATGGCGGGCCTGGCGGGGGTGCTGATCACCATGAACTACGGCACCTTTGATTTCTACGTAGGGTTTGTGATCGGTATTAAAGCCTTCACGGCGGCGGTACTTGGCGGCATCGGCTCCCTTCCCGGCGCCATGCTCGGTGGCCTTATCCTGGGCGTGGCGGAAGCGCAGTTCTCGGGCATGGTGAACTCGGACTATAAAGACGTCTTCTCGTTCGGCCTGCTGGTCATGATCCTTATTTTCCGTCCCCAGGGACTGCTCGGGCGCCCAATAGTGGCCAAAGTGTGAGGGAGAGAATGATGACATCACACGGTTTCTCACTTAAACGCGGCATTCTGGACGCGATTTTTTCCGGGCTGATTGCGCTGATTATCTTCGGCCCCATCGCGGGCGTGGTGCTGGACGGGTATAGCTTTACCTTCGCCGGGCAGCGCCTGGCCTGGATGGTGGGCATCGTCATGTTCGGGCGTTTTCTGTTGAGCGCTTTTTTAGGTACCGCTGCCGGGGCCCGTTTCCAGGCGCGCTTCGAGGCCGACAGCGCGGGCGTTTATGTCCGACCTCCGGATTACAAAAGCCGCATGCGCTGGATCATTCCCCTGGTGATTGCTCTTGCGGTTTGCTTCCCGTTTGTCGCCACAAAGTATGTGCTAACCGTCGCCATCCTCGGGCTGATCTACGTGCTTCTTGGCCTGGGACTGAACATCGTCGTGGGCCTGGCCGGTCTGCTGGATCTGGGGTATGTCGCGTTCTATGCGATTGGTGCGTACGGTCTGGCGCTGGGATACCAGTATCTCGGTTTAGGGTTCTGGAGCATGCTGCCGCTCGCGGCAATCATGGCTGCCGCCGCAGGCGCCCTGCTCGGCTTCCCGGTGCTGCGCATGCACGGTGACTATCTGGCCATCGTCACCCTCGGATTCGGGGAGATCATTCGCCTGATACTGAACAACTGGCTGACCTTCACCGGCGGACCCAACGGCGTGTCTGCCCCTCCCCCGACCTTTTTCGGTCTGGAATTTGGACGACGCGCGAAAGAAGGCGGCGTGCCCTTCCACGAGTTTTTCCACCTGACCTACAACCCGAACATGAAGTTTATCTTTATCTACGCGGTGCTCTTTCTGGTGGTGATGCTGGTGCTCTACATCAAGCACCGCCTGACGCGCATGCCGATTGGCCGGGCATGGGAAGCCCTGCGTGAAGACGAAATTGCCTGCCGCTCAATGGGGTTGAACCATGTTCTGGTGAAGCTTTCCGCCTTTACGCTGGGTGCGTCGACCGCGGGCATTGCCGGGGTGTTCTTCGCCACCTATCAGGGGTTCGTGAATCCAACCTCCTTTACCTTCTTTGAATCGGCACTGATCCTCGCCATTGTGGTGCTGGGCGGTATGGGCTCGACGCTGGGCGTGGTGCTGGCCGCCTTCGTGCTCACGGTCACGCCGGAACTGCTGCGCAGTTTTGCCGAGTACCGCGTCCTGCTGTTTGGCATGCTGATGGTGGTCATGATGATCTGGCGTCCACGCGGTTTGATCCGCATTAACCGCAGCGGATTTGCCGTGCGTAAGGGCGTCGCGCCATGAACGAAACAATATTACGCGTTGAGCATCTGATGATGCATTTTGGCGGGATTAAGGCCCTGAATGACGTCAACCTGGACGTGCAGCGCGGCTCCATTACCGCCCTGATTGGGCCAAACGGGGCGGGAAAAACCACCGTCTTTAACTGCCTGACGGGCTTCTACAGAGCCTCTGGCGGCAACATTTTATTTAATACCCGCCATAAAACGACCAACGTCATTCAGGTACTCGGGCAAAAATTCCAGCCCGGCGACTGGATTAACCCCGCGCAGCTCGGGCAGCGTCTTTTCTACAAAATGTTAGGCGGAACCCATCTGGTCAACCGAGCCGGGCTGGCGCGCACGTTTCAAAATATCCGTCTTTTTCGCGAGATGTCGGTCGTGGAAAATCTGCTGGTGGCGCAGCATATGCGGGTGAACCGCAATCTGCTCGCCGGGATCCTGAATACGCCGTCCTACCGGCGGGCGGAAAGCGACGCCCTGGACAGAGCCTTTTACTGGCTTGAAGTGGTGGATCTGGTGGAGTGCGCCAATCGCCTGGCGGGAGAAATGTCCTACGGCCAGCAGCGGCGTCTGGAAATCGCCCGGGCAATGTGTACCGGGCCGGAAATGATCTGTCTGGATGAACCCGCCGCGGGGCTGAACCCGGTTGAAACGCACAAGCTGAGCGGGATTATTCGCTTTCTGCGAGATCATCATGACATCACGGTATTGCTGATTGAGCATGATATGGGGATGGTGATGGAAATTTCGGACGAAATTATCGTGCTCGACCACGGCGATGTGATTGCCAGGGGGAAACCCGAGCAGATCCAGCATGATGAAAAGGTCATTGCCGCCTACCTGGGCACGGATGAAAGCGAGGTCTCCCTATGAGCGAACCGCTGCTGGCTTTTCGCGAAGTGGATGTGTTTTACGGCGTCATTCAGGCGCTGAAGCAGGTCTCTCTTGAGGTGAATAAGGGGGAAACCGTGGCGCTGATTGGCGCAAACGGCGCGGGTAAATCGACATTGCTGATGTCCATCTTTGGTCAACCCCGTATCCGCAGCGGGCAGATCATGTTCTGTGGTGAAGACATCAGCCATCAATCCACCCACTACGTCGCGTCCGGCGGCATTGCGCAGGCACCGGAAGGCAGACGAATCTTTCCGGATATGACCGTTGAAGAGAATCTGCTGATGGGGACCATTCCCATCGGCAATCAGTTTGCAGCTGAAGATATGCAAACCATGTTTGACCTTTTCCCTCGCCTTAAAGAGCGCCGTAAACAGCGCGCGATGACCATGTCCGGCGGGGAGCAGCAAATGCTGGCGATTGCCAGGGCGCTGATGAGCCGTCCGAAGCTGCTGCTGCTGGATGAGCCCAGCCTGGGCTTAGCCCCGATTGTGGTGAAGCAGATCTTCCAGACGCTGCGAGAGCTGGCCCGCAGCGGTATGACCATTTTTCTGGTGGAGCAGAATGCGCACCATGCGTTGAAGCTGTCTGACCGGGGGTATGTGATGGTGAACGGACAGATCCGGCTGAGCGGCAGCGGTGAGGAATTGCTGGGGAATCAGGAGGTGAGGAAGGCGTATTTGGGCGGGGTGTAACTACACAATGTTCATGCACCAACAAACCACATATAGTCCGAGGCTACCCTTTCGTGATATCCCAATAATGCTTCCCTTGAAAAGGGATAAAATAATTTACTCGTGTAAATCCTTTTTATATGCAATAAGCGTCCTTATGCGATAAAGTAATAAAGTGATATCTTCACATTCTCACACAGTAAAACTATTAGCTAACAGGTAATTACATGAAGAAATTTATTAAATGGATTTTCTATATCTTTATTGCTTTGATGGTTCTGGGATACATCGTCGGTAAAGACGACAAATCGCAAGCAGGCGCGACTTCGTCTTCTGCATCCGTTACGGATACGCAGAAGTCAGTACCGCAAAAAGAAGTGTATACGACCTCCGCGAAAGAGCTTTTTAAAGCTTATGAAGAGAATGAAGTCGCAACCGATGAAAACATGAAGGGTAAGCTCATCGCAGTCAAGGGTGTTGTACAGTCCATTGATAAAGATTTTACAGACTCCATTATCATCGGCTTACAAACAGACAACCAGTTCATGCCTGCACGAATGGAGATGGAAAACTCAGAAAAGTCCACCGCCGTAGCATTGAAAAAAGGTCAGCAGGTCACTGTGATTTGTAAAAAAATGATCCGAGTAATGGGTGCACCAGCTGGACGAGATTGTTTATTTGCAAAATAACGAATCGGGAGGGTTGCCCTCCCATTCCATTCTCCCGCTCATGATGTCTTCAACATCATAATCCTAATCGATTCCAGATATGCCTACATAAACCCCATCACCCCACGCACCAGTTGAGTTGCATTATCGGGGCAAGAAATCCATATGAAGACGTAAATATGTAGCCGGCCAGGATACTATTGAATAGCTTGAATGACGGAAGAGTGAAATTCAGAAAATAAAAAACCACCTTTCGGTGGTTTATACGACACTGCTTATTGCTTTGATTATTCTTTGTTTCCCATGGTAGCCGGAGTGGGACTTGAACCCACACAGCGCGAACGCCGAGGGATTTTAAATCCCTTGTGTCTACCGATTCCACCATCCGGCCAGGGAAGAAAGTGGAGGCGCGTTCCGGAGTCGAACCGGACTAGACGGATTTGCAATCCGCTACATAACCGCTTTGCTAACGCGCCGTAAAACTTTTCAAACTGACACCCGCTGTTGCGCATGTCTTTAATCTGGAGCGGGAAACGAGACTCGAACTCGCGACCCCGACCTTGGCAAGGTCGTGCTCTACCAACTGAGCTATTCCCGCATGTCATCAAGTAAACGTCTAACCACTTGATTTCACTATCGTCCGGCTTGCTGTGCCGCCGTTCGATGCGTTGCATTCTACTGATATGACGTTATGAGTCAACGTTATTTTTTGCATCCCCGGATCGTTTGCTGAAAATTACGGCGAAACGATCACTGATCAAGCAAATCCCCGCGCGCAGCGTTCAAATATTGCAGCATTGACCACAGCGTCAGGACTGCCGCCACCCACAGGAGGGCAATCCCCGCCCACTCAACCCAGGCGTTCGGACGCCAGAGCATCCAAACCAGCGCCGCCATCTGCGCCGTCGTTTTCACTTTTCCAATCCAGGAGACCGCCACGCTGCTGCGTTTCCCCAGTTCCGCCATCCACTCGCGCAGCGCAGAGATAATAATCTCACGGCCGATCATGGTTGCCGCAGGCAGCGTCACCCACCAGGTATGATAGTGCTCAGCCACCAGCACCATCGCAATCGCGACCATCACCTTATCCGCCACCGGATCGAGGAAGGCGCCGAAACGGGTGCTTTGATTCCAGCGGCGCGCAAGGTAGCCATCAAACCAGTCTGTTACCGCTGCGATAAGGAAGATCAATGCGCAGGCAAAGGGTGCCCAGACAACCGGCAGGTAAAACGCCAGCACAAAGAACGGGATGAGTACGACACGAAAAAGAGTGAGCAACGTAGGGATGTTATATTGCATAGTGACGGTAACTATTTGTTGTCAGTAAAATTTAGCTCTATGTTGCTACAGAGCCCTCAATGTTTCAACGAGTAGTAGATCTTTTCTGCCAGCCCTTGCGAAATACCCGGCACTTTTGCAATTTCCTCCATGCTGGCGTTGAGTAATCCTTGCAATCCGCCCATATACTTCAGCAGCATCTGGCGACGTTTTGGCCCCACGCCTTCGATCGTCTCGAGTGAGCTGGTGTTTTTCACCTTCGCCCGTTTTTTGCGGTGACCGCTGATGGCGTGATCGTGCGATTCATCGCGAATATGCTGAATGACGTGCAGCGCCGGAGAGTCCGGCGGCAGGCTGAAGCCCTCACCTTCCGGCTCGAAGAACAGTGTCTCCAGACCGGCCTTACGATCGGCCCCTTTTGCGACGCCCAGCAGCAGCGGATGGTTTTTATCCCAGCTGACATCAAGCGATTCAAATACCGCTTTCGCCTGGCCGAGTTGCCCTTTCCCGCCGTCAATCAGGATCACATCCGGGATCTTGCTCTCTTCTATGGCTTTACCATAGCGACGACGCAGCACCTGATTCATCGCCGCATAGTCATCGCCCGGCGTGATGCCGGTGATGTTATAGCGGCGATACTCGGCGCGCAGCGGGCCGTTAGCATCAAACACCACGCAGGACGCGACCGTCTGTTCCCCCATCGTATGACTGATGTCGAAACACTCCATCCGTTTCACTTCCGGAAGCTTCAGCAGCGCCGCCAGGGCCGTTAAACGCTGGTGCACCGTCGACTGCTGCGACAGCTTCGTGCTCAGCGCCGTTGCCGCGTTGGTCCGCGCCAGCTTCAGATAGCGCGCACGATCGCCGCGCGGTTTGGTTTGTACATTGACCCGGCGCCCCGCCAGTTCAGAGAGCGAATCGGCCAGCAGGGTTTTATCGTCAAGATTAAAATCGAGCAGGATCTCAGAAGGCAGCGTGCGCATCTGGCTCCCCTGCAGATAGAACTGGCCGACAAAGGTTTCCACCACTTCGCCCAGTTCGGTACCGCCAGGCACTTTCGGGAAATAGCTGCGGCTGCCAAGCACTTTGCCCTGGCGTATGAACAGCACATGCACGCAGGCCATCCCGGCGTCAAAGGCCACGCCGATCACGTCGAGATCGTCACCGGTATTCGAGACAAACTGTTTCTCCGTGACTCTGCGCACCGCCTGGATTTGATCGCGGATACGCGCGGCCTCTTCGAACTCGAGTGCGGCGCTGGCTTTTTCCATCCGCGCGATCAGTTGCGTTAACACCTGATCGTCTTTACCGGCCAGGAACAGGCGCACATACTCCACCTGCTGCGCATACTCTTCTTCACTCACCAGTCCAGCCACGCACGGCCCCAGGCAGCGTCCAATCTGGTACTGCAGGCACGGGCGCGAGCGGTTACGGTAAACGCTGTTTTCACACTGGCGGATCGGGAAGATTTTTTGCAGCAGCGCCAGCGTTTCACGCACGGCATAGCCGTTGGGGAACGGTCCGAAATATTCACCCTTCGCATGTTTTGCACCACGGTGCATGGCGAGGCGCGGATGGGTGTCGCCACTCAGAAAGATAAACGGATAGGATTTATCATCGCGCAACAGGACGTTATAGCGCGGCTGGTACAGCTTAATATAGTTGTGCTCAAGCAGCAGCGCTTCTGTCTCCGTGTGCGTGACGGTGACATCAATATTCTGGATGAGTGAGACCAGCGCTTCGGTCTTACGGGAGGCCAGGTTGCTGCGAAAATAGCTGGAAAGGCGTTTTTTAAGATCTTTTGCCTTCCCCACATAGATAACCGTACCGCCAGCGTCATACATGCGATAGACGCCAGGCTGGCTGGTTACGGTTTTCAGAAATGCTTTTGAATCGAACACATCACTCACTGACTTAACAACGTCTCCGCATTACACAAACCATGTCGGATGGCCAGATGCGTCAGTTCGACGTCACCATGAATGTTCAGTTTACTGAACATCCGATAACGATAGCTGTTTACCGTTTTCGGGCTGAGATTCAGTTGTTCCGAGATCTCATTCACCTTCTGACCTTTGGTGATCATCAGCATAATCTGCAATTCCCGCTCGGACAAACTGGCAAACGGTGATTCGGTTTTCTCGGGCTCAATCTGACTCAGCGCCATCTGCTGAGCAATGTCGGAAGCAATATAACGCTGTCCGGCAAACACGGAACGGATAGCATTGACGACTTCCTGCGGTGCAGCACCTTTACTCAGGTAACCCGCGGCCCCCGCCTGCATCACTTTCGCGGGCAGTGGATTTTCGGTATGCACGGTCAGCATGATGACTTTGGTGTCTACAAAGGTACGCGCGATTTTGCGTGTTGCCTCAAGACCACCGATACCGGGCATGTTCATATCCATCAGCACCACATCGGCGGAGTGAGTACGGCACCATTTTACCGCATCTTCACCACAGCATGCCTCACCGGCAACTTTAATACCTTTAATATCTTCAAGAATGCGTCGTATCCCTGCGCGCACCAGTTCGTGGTCATCAACAAGAAGGACGTTGATCAAAGGAAATGTCTCCAGAATAGGGATAACGCTACTGAGTGATAATTTGGTTTATATTAACGGTTTTCATGACAAGATTAAAACGTTAAAAAACCGGCTATTCGATTTTGCTCTCGTTTTTGGAAATTAGCCTGTACAGGCGGTGGAAAGAGAGCCCGTGTTTTTAGGGCTCTTGCGGCTTTTTTTAATCATCTGTATTCAAAAAGTTACAAAAAAACGTGCTGCCTTAACCTGCACAAAAACAGGGAACAACTTTTTGTAACAATAATTAACGGCAAGCGGACCCGACCTAAACAATTAATAGTCATTAACCTCGTTGAGTTTACCGGTACGTTCTGTTTACGCAATTAAACACCCGCGTAAAAGTACGAAAAACAACCGCTGCATTTTTTGCGTTAGCTTGTGGTATACTCCGCCGCCTTGACTTTCGTCGTCGCGCTCTAGCGCCGTTTAATAATGAGGAAAATAAATGAGCACACCTGAATTTGCCACTGCGGAGAATAACCAGGAACTGGCACAGGAAGTAAACTGCCTGAAGGCACTGCTGACGCTGATGCTGCAGGCGATGGGCCAGGCTGATGCCGGCCGTGTGATCATAAAAATGGAAAAACAAATCGCGGAGATGGAAGACCAGGCTGAATCAGCGGTATTTGCTAACACCGTTAAGCAAATCAAGCAAGCCTACCGCCAGTAACAAAAAACGGCTGGATGCAGTGCATTCAGCCGTTCGCTCGTCTGTCACGCAGAACGTTTTAGGGAGTCAGATCAGTCCCGTTGCCGCCGCGTAGCACGCGATCTGAGTCTTATTGGGCGCGTTAAATTTCTTCTGCATATTCTTCTGATGGAAGTTAACGGTATTCTCTGAGATCGAGAGAATGATCGCTATTTCCGCTGACGTCTTCCCTTCCGCAGTCCATTTCAGAATTTCACGCTCGCGCTTGCTGAATTTCATTTCGGGCGGCATGACCATCTCATGGTCAAAACGCATCAGGGAGGTTAAAGCCATTTGCACCAGCATTTGCAACCGCAGTTCTATTTCCTCATGGGCTAATGGCCCTTCCTGTACGCGACTACGAGAAACAGACAGGAAGCCGAGCGCATGATTCGGCAGCATCAGGCACTGCGTTATTCCGGCGCGTAAACCGTGGTCCTGGGCGCTATGCCATAATTCCTGCGCCTCAGCGAATAATGCGTCTGTCCAGGGGAGATGCCCCTGAATGAAATTCTCCGGTTTTAAAACCGGATCGATCGCGAAATAGTTCGCGGATTGATATTGCGCCATCCACAGCTTTGGATAAGTGGTATGCAGGGAGATCTTAGGGCGCGTAAATGGCACCGGATGGCGCACACAGAGCGCGTAATAATCGAATTCCAGCGCCTGAGTTTGTCGCTCCAGCTCCTGATATACCTCGGCGGCACAGGTCAATTCCTGAAACCGGAGGGAGCATTCCCGTCGCCAGGTGAAAAAGTCTAAATCCTTCATACTTACTAAATGAAGCCTCTGAACAGATAATCATTATTATGGTGAATATAAGCTAACACAGAAAACTTTTTTCTAACCACAAAATATCGGCAATAGCACAATTAACTTTACTATCGATAAGGTTTATCCGAGCCGGATGGAATAAAAAAACAGGGGACCTCGTGCAGAGGGAGAATAATTTGCTCCAGAGTAAATTTCTGGAGCAAATGCGTGCAAAAATGCTACTGCATAAGGAATTTTTCAAGGAATTGACGGGTTCGCGGCTGTTGAGGGTTAGCGAACAGGCTTTTCGCTGGCCCCTGCTCCACAATCCGCCCCTGATCCATGAAGATGGCTCTGTCAGCGACATCGCGCGCAAAGCTCATTTCATGGGTCACGATCACCATCGTACGTTTCTCCTGTGCCAGCTGGCGAATGGTGTTCAGCACCTCACCCACCAGTTCCGGATCGAGCGCAGAGGTCGGTTCATCAAACAGGATCACGTCAGGGCGCATCGCCAGCGCACGCGCTATCGCCACGCGCTGCTGTTGGCCGCCAGACAGGCGACGCGGATAGCTGGTCTCTTTTCCCGCCAGCCCAACTTTGGCGAGCAGTTCGCGAGCCCGCGCCGTCGCTTCCTCTTTGGGCTCACCTTTAACGATAACCGGCCCCTCAATGATGTTCTCCAGCACCGTACGATGTGGGAAAAGATTGAAGTTCTGGAAAACAAAGCCGACATGCTGGCGCAAGCGGCGAATCAACCCTTTCTGCTGGCTGATGGATTTCCCGGTATCAATCGTTATCTCCCCGACCCGGATGGTGCCGCCTTCCGGCTGTTCAAGCAGGTTAATGCTGCGCAGCAGCGTCGTCTTTCCCGAACCGCTCGGTCCGATAATCGCCACCACTTCGCCCTGCTCGACCTCCAGATCGATCCCGTGGAGCACCGTTTGACCGTGGAATTTTTTCACCAGGTTTTTGACGTCAATTGCACTCATTTTGGATCACGCTCCTGGCGGTTAAGCTGGTTTTCGAAATAGTTTTGCAGAGCAGAGAGCACTGTCGCCATCACCCAGTAAATCAGCGAGGCGGCCAGATACATGGTAAAGACCTCGAGCGTACGGGAGGTGATGAGCTGTGCCTGACGGAAAAGCTCCGGAACCTGAATCGTTGCCGCCAGGGAGGTATCTTTCACCAGGCTGATAAAGCTATTGCTGAGCGGCGGAAGCGCCACGCGCGCCGCCTGCGGCAGAATGGCGCGGCGCAGCGTCTGCCAGGGCGTCATCCCGATACTGGCCGCCGCTTCCCACTGCCCTTTGTCAATGGAGGAGATGGCCGCACGCAGGGTTTCGGAGGTGTACGCCGCGGTATTGAGCGACAGGCCAATCATCGCCGCCGGGATCGGATCCAGCTCGATACCAAACTGCGGTAAGCCGTAGTAAATCATAAAGAGCTGCGCAATAAGCGGCGTACCGCGAAACACGGAGATATAAAAGCGCGCCAGCCAGCGCACCGGCAGGATGGGCGACATGCGCATCAAGGCCAGCACAAAACCCAGAACCAGCCCAAAGAACATCCCGCCGATACTAAGCTGTAACGTAAATACCGCACCTTTCAGCAGATACGGCAGAGAATCAATAACCAGTTGAATACTTTCTTGCATTATTATTTTTCGACCTGATTTTTAGACATGAGGATGGTAGGCAAACAGCGCAGGCGCTCCGCCGGTATGGACAAATAAAATCGGCCCTTCATCCTTAAAGCGTTTTTGCGCAATGCCGTCGATCAGTCCGGCCATCGCTTTGCCGGTATAGACCGGATCGAGCAGTATGCCCTCGAGGCGCGCCAGCAGTTTCACCGCTTCCATTCCCTCTTCGTTCGGCGTGCCGTAACCCGGCGCAAAATAGTCATCCCAGAGCAGAATATCGGCCTTTGCCTTCAGCTCCAGCTGCTCTGCGACCGCCTGCTGTAACGTAACCACTTTTGGCTTCTGATCCACGACGCTGCGGGACACCGTCACGCCAATCAGTTCGACGTCCGGCAGCAGTTGCTCCAGCCCCACCGCCAGCCCGGCATGGGTGCCCGCACTGCCGGACGCGACCACCACGGAGGAGAGACTTACCGCGCCCTCGCACTGCTGCGCGATCTCCAGCGCGCTTTCCACATATCCCAGCGCGCCCAGCGCATTCGACCCGCCGACGGGGATAACGTAGGGGCGGAACCCCTGCGCTTCCAGACGCGTCGCCAGCTCATCGAGCTGGGCGGTCGGATCGGTCAGCGCGTCAACCATCTCAACCTGCACGTTAAACAGATCCAGCAGCAGGCGGTTACCGTTGGTGAGATAGTTTTCAGCCCGCGTGCCAATCGGGTTTTCCAGCAACGCCACGCAGTGGAGCCCAAGTTTCGCCGCTACGGCCGCCGTCTGGCGAACGTGGTTGGACTGGATGGCCCCGGCAGTAATGAGCGTATCCGCGCCTTCACGCAGGGCGTCCGCCGCCAGAAACTCCAGCTTGCGCAGCTTGTTGCCCCCCATCGCCATGGGCGTCACGTCATCACGCTTAATAAAAATATCGCGCCCTAAATAATCAGAAAATCGCGGCAGATACTCCAGCGGCGTCGGCGCGCCGATAAACTCCAGGCGAGGAAAGCGCGTTAAATTCTGTAGTGACATGGATGCTCCGGTAACTCTGACAAAATGTGATATTTTTCATTATGCACGCAGACGCGTAAGAAATAAAAAAGGCGCTTTTAAAAGCGCCTTTTTTTACGTCCGAAACTTATTTCGTGACGTCTGCCCCGAACCACTTCTCGGAAAGCGCTTTCAGGCTGCCGTCTTTTTGCATATCCGCAATCGCCGCATCAATCGCTTTCACCAGGTCTTCGTTACCTTTACGAACAGCCACACCGGATTCCTGACGAGAGAACGCATCACCCGCGACCGCCAGGGTGTTGTTGGTTTTCTTCACCAGATCCAGCGCCGCCAGGCGGTCAACCAGAATGGCGTCGATACGGCCCACGCGCAGATCCTGGTATTTCGTCGGGTCATCATCATAGGTACGGATATCTACGCCCTGCACGTTCTGGCGCAGCCACTCTTCGTAGTTGGTTCCCAGACCGACACCGACTTTCTTCCCTTTCAGGTCCGCGGCAGTTTTAATCCCACCTTCGTTGCCTTTCTTCACCAGCGCCTGAATACCGGATACGGTATACGGGGTGGAGAAGTCATACTTCTTCTTACGCTCGTCAGAAATGGTGACCTGGTTGATGACCACATCAATACGTTTCGAATCCAGCGACGCCAGCATACCGTCCCATTTGGTCGGTTTCAGGGACGCTTTCACGCCGAGGTGTTTCGCCAGCTCTTCAGCAAACTCCACTTCAAAACCGGTCAGCTTACCGTCATCGCCCTGGAAGCTGAACGGAGGATAGGTTCCTTCCAGCCCGACCAGCAGCGTACCGCGCTCTTTCACTTTATTCAGCAGGTTTTCTGCGGCGAACGTTTTCACGCTCATGCCTGCAACCAGCGCAACGGCCATAACACCCATCAGCGCCTGACGACCCAGAAGTGCAAATTTCATAAATACCCCGATATAGTGGAATTTTTACGTAGTGTAGAGAAATCGCCTGCAACGTCAAAGGCGACTGCGCTACATCTTATTCTTTTTTAATATATATCAGAAGTTGTTCCGGCGTGGGCTTTCTGCTTTATGGCACCCGGCATTTGTACCTTATATTGTGCATACTTGCGCAGCGCAATTCGGTAGTTGTTGGTGCTGGTCGCAGGCAGCCACGGCTCCAGGTTCTCGTCCAGATAACCGGTTTTCAGCAGATCGCGGGAAATGTTGTTCACGGTCAGATGTTGTCCGAGGCGACGCAGGCGAACCACATATTCGCGAACGGTGCCGTGGCTCATCTCCGTTTGTTCAAACAGGAATTGCTTGAAGCCGATAATGTCGAAGAAGTCGCTTTGCTCTTTGCAGTGGAGATCGCCACAGAAACGGCAAAGCGCCACCCACTCTTTTTGCTCTTCGAGCCATGCTGCTTCGTCCATCAACGTGTCGAGGCGCGAAATCGCGATCTTATTGACGATTTCGCCACGGCGAACCAGCGTGATACGATCGAGTAACTTGTTACAGTGGGCGCAATGCGTCTGGCTGTGTTTAAAGTCTTTCAGGTAGCGGCTTAAAGGCCGTCTTTTAGATTGCTGCACCGTCATGATAACTCCTGGTTGTCAATACGTTGTGCGGCATTTTTAAGGTGAATCAATCACCTATAACTTACCCAGCTTGGTTCGTAAGCGTTTAATGGCCTGGCTGTGCAGCTGGCTCACCCGAGACTCTCCCACCTCCAGAACAGCGCCAATCTCTTTGAGGTTAAGCTCTTCCTGGTAATAAAGGGTCAATACCAGCTGTTCGCGTTCAGGCAGAGCTTCAATAGCTTCCATGACGCGCTGGCGTAAATTCCCTTCCATTAAATGGTGTAACGGGTTTTCTTGCTGATGCTCATCCGTCACCAGCTCGATGCTATCGCCATGCTCTTCTCGCCACTCGTCATAAGAGAAGAGTTGGCTATTATTGGTATCGAGCAACATCTGACGATACTCTTCAACAGCAATGCCAAGACGATCCGCCACTTCAGTTTCCGTTGCGTTGCGTCCCAGTTCCTGTTCCAGCTGCCCCATCGCATGCGCCACTTCGCGTGCGTTGCGGCGAACACTGCGCGGCACCCAGTCACGGCTGCGCAGCTCGTCCAGCATCGCACCACGAATACGCTGAACTGCGTAAGTCGTAAATGCCGTTCCTTGCAGAGCGTCGTATCGGTCAACTGCATTCAATAACCCGATACCGCCCGCCTGTAGCAGATCGTCGAGTTCCACGCTCGCCGGCAAGCGCACCTGGAGGCGCAATGCTTCGTGACGCACCAGCGGGACATAACGCTGCCACAGCGAGTGTTTATCCATTACACCTTCAGCGGTATAGAGTGAATTCACGATAAACAGCCCTGCGTTAGTTGAGTTATCGGCATGATTATCCGATTCTGCAGGGCGTTCAATTGGATGAAAAAGGGGGATAAAGTGAGGTTATTCTGAGGTTGCCCTCAACCGGGGCAACTTTTCTGCCTAAATTAACAGTTGCAACAATGAAAGATCGTCGCCCAGTTTGACGCTATCTATATGTTGATGAAAGAGCTTTCCCGCTTCCTGATTATGCTGGCTAAGGGAGTGGAAGCTGTAAATAACATCAATGATATTATCTTGTTCAATTTTCCCCGCCACGATAGCCTGACCGGCAAGTAACGTTTTCAGGAAATAGTACTCGGCAACGATTAAATAAAGATTATTCAACATGCTGCGACCGTTGCTCTGCGGGAAGCCCTGCTCCCAGAGTTTGTATTTAAAAAAGTTCTTAAATAAGTGGTCATTGGTCGCCAGGTAACTGCCCGCCACATCGCGCCAGACGGACTCGATGTTCTCCATGACCTTCTCTGCCGGTACGGCATCACCGACAGATTCGAATTGTTGATAAAGCTGGGCAAAATAGTGGTTTAACACCGCACCACCGCGGGCCGTCGCTTTCTTCGTAAAGTAACTCTGGATGAGCGAAATTAACGCGAATTTCAGGCTGTAGTTCTGATTAAATGCGCCCAGCTCCGTCTTGATTTTACCGCTCACCAGTTCGTTAACCAGCGAGAAATAAACCGTTTCGAGCGTGCCGATATTTTCTTCCAGGTTTTCGAGTTTTTCAGCCACCATGAGGAACTTCACCACGGCGTAAACCTGTTCTTCAACGCTAACGTCCTCAACGCTGAATATATTCTGGCAGAAGAGATTGATGACTTTTGCCTTTAAATCAATCATCGGCGCAGTATTGACGTCCTGCTGGACAATGACCGATTCCATCATCGACATAGACTCCCGATCGTTCAACAGAAGTCGGGTGACTTCCGGACACGAGAGATTCAATGATTTTTCGATTTCATTTTTATAGACCCGGTTTGTCCGTGGAAACGACGAACAGGTTGGGCTTAAGGCCTGCGCGCCCATGGCGCTGTGAATAGAACAGAGTTTTTCCGTATCCATGAACGGACAGTTTTTACTTTCCGTATGGAAAATCACTTCGCCCCAGTTGCCATACTGTTTTTTGGTAACTTTTATCGCCGTTTTCGCCGTGTGACGAATGGCGGCATTTTTACTGTTCAGATAGCGATTAACGGAGGATTTATCAAATGCGATGGTCCAGCCCTGACAACAATGTTCGCGGCATTCCCCACCGACACATGAAAAATCTGCGACCAGCTTTGGTTGAGTGACACTGATTTGTTTCACGGGCGGATTCTCAAATAGCAGAGATAAAAAAACCCCGCCGAAGCGGGGTTTCGTGCGTAAAATTAACGCAGCAGAGACAGAACGGTCTGTGGAACCTGGTTTGCCTGAGACAGAACAGAAGTACCAGCCTGCTGCAGGATCTGCGCGCGAGACATGTTGGAAACTTCAGTTGCGTAGTCAGCGTCCTGGATACGGGACTGAGCAGCAGACAGGTTGTTAGAGGTGTTGTTCAGGTTGTTGATTGCAGAAGTGAAGCGGTTCTGCACAGCACCCAGGCCTGAACGTGCTTTATCAACGGTAGCGATAGCTTTGTCGATGGTGTCCAGATCGGTAGCACCCATAGCTTTCAGGTCGATTGCGTTCACGCCCAGAGTCGTGGTGTCAGCTTTAGCGCCGCTCAGGTCCAGATCGATGGTGTCGCCGTCGTTCACGCCAACCTGAATTTTAACAACGCCCGCAGTACCTGCAGTGCCGTCCAGCAGTTTGATGCCGTTGAAGTCAGTTTTGCCCGCAACACGGTTGATTTCAGCCAGACGAGCGGTAACTTCATCCTGCAGAGAAGCCAGGTCAGATGCGCTGTTGGTGCCGTTGCTTGCCTGAACAGCCAGTTCACGTACACGCTGCAGGTTGTTGTTGATTTCGTTCAGAGAACCTTCAGCAGTCTGCGCCATGGAGATACCGTCGTTGGCGTTACGTGCTGCCTGGGTCATCCCTTTGATCTGAGCGGTCATGCGGTTTGCAATCGCCTGGCCAGCAGCATCGTCTTTCGCGCTGTTAATACGCAGACCGGAAGACAGACGCTCGATAGCAGTGCCCAGAGAAGACTGAGATTTGTTCAGGTTGTTCTGAGTGGTCAGGGACAACAGGTTAGTATTGATAACTGCCATAATTTTCTTTCCTTCAAAAATTGGGTTTTAGGTCCGGTGCCTAACACTCACAGCGTCTCTCACCGTCAACAAGGTTATCGACGGGTCCCCAAAAGACTTTAGAATCAATTTTGAAAAAATTACAACCAACTGATTATTAACAGATTTATTTTTAAAAAATCAATTAAGGTCCGTCAACGCGTTATTATTTACGCTTTTTTAACGCGCAAAGAGATGACAAAAAAGGCACACACTTATTCGTGTTTTCAATGCGTGGATAATGATCCTAAAGTGCAATCCTTTCATTTACCCCGCCAGGACGTGCCTATTCTTTGGATTATTTTTTTCTCACCATCGTAAACTTTTACGTTAAGAGGCCGATAAGAGTCCTGAACTACTTTCGTATTTTAAGGAAAATATGCATGGCTACTATCAGTAACCTCGGGATAGGTTCTGCAGGACTCGGGGATTTATATAATCAGTTGGAAGCGGCAGAGAAAACCAAGCTGACGACGATTACTTCCCAGCAATCAACGTATAACGCACAGTTAAGCGCTTACGGCAAGCTGCAGAGCGCCATGACATCGCTGCAGACTGCCACCGCTGCACTGGGTAAAGCCACCACCTGGAACTCAACGTCCGTGAGCAGCACCAACACGGCCTTTACCGCCACGACGACGGCTGATGCGTCCGTGGGTTCCTTTGTGGTTAACGTCAACCAGGTTGCAAAAGCACAGGCGCTCACTACCGGCTCCTATGCAAACAACACGGATCTGCTCGGCGATACGACAGGTACAACGCGTAAAATCACCATCACCCAGCCGGGCACGAAAACGCCTTTAGAGGTCACGCTGGCCGATGGCGATACGTCTCTGGCCGGGATCGCGAGCGCCATTAATAAAGCGAACGGCAACGTTACCGCCAGCGTCATTAAAGCGAAAGACGGTGATTACCGCCTGATGCTGTCATCAAAAACCACCGGTACCGATGGTGCGATGACCGTCAGCGTCACTGGCGACGCCAAGCTGCAAAGCGCCATTGGCTACGACTCAACCACTAAAACGGGCGCGCTGACGGTGAACACCGACGCGCAGAACGCGATTGTGGTGGTGAACAACATCTCTATCGAGCGCCAGTCGAATACCATTACCGATGCGCTGCCTGGCGTCACCTTCTCGGTGAAGGCCGAAAGCAAAGCCGATGAAACCCTTGAGGTTTCGCGCGCAACGGATGCAAACCAGAAGGCGATTACGGACTGGGTCACGGCGTACAACTCGCTGCAGTCCACCATTAACAGCCTGACGAAATATGTGCCAGTCGATGCAGGCTCCGGCAGCCAGTCTACCAGCAACGGCGCGCTGGTCGGTGATGCGAACGTGCGCGGAGTTCAGTCTCAGCTGCGCGGTCTGCTGACCGAAGTGCAGGCCGGCTCGGTTCAGATTATGGCCCAGTTGGGGATTACCCAGGACCCGGTTAAAGGCTCAGACGGCACCGTCGGTAACCTGAAGGTCGATACCGACAAGCTGAAAAAAGCGCTGACCGACAACCCGAACGCCGTACAGCAGTACTTTGTCGGTGACGGAAAGAAAACCGGTATGGCCACGCAGATGAACAACACGCTGACCGCCATGCTCAGCACCAGTACCGGTAGCGCCGGGGTGATCCAGAACGCGAAAGACGGGATCAACAAAACGCTGAAAACCCTGGGCGAACGCTACGATGCCATGGATGCCCAAATTGAAGCCACCATGGCGCGTTACAAAACCCAGTTCACCAGCCTGGACGTATTAGTCACCAAAATGACCAGTACAGCCAACTACCTGACCCAACAGTTCTCACAAAAATAGTCGTCGCATTGAGGAGTGGAAATGTATAAGACCTCTGGTGTTCAATCCTATCAGCAGATAGGAGTCGAAAGCGCAGTGATGAATGCCAGTCCACACCAGCTGATTGTCATGTTGTTCGACGGGGCGCATAGCGCCCTTGTTCGCGCGCGTTTGTTCATGGAAGCCGGACAAATTCGTGAGAAAGGCGAAGCGTTATCGAAAGCCATCAACATCATCGACAACGGTTTAAAAGCAGGACTGAACATGGAGGTTGAGAGCGAGTTGTCCGGTAACCTTGCCTCCTTGTACGAATATATGGTTCGACGTTTGTTACTGGCGAATGTCAGTAATGACGTAGACGCAATTGTTGAAGTCGAGGGTTTATTAAACAACATTGCGGATGCGTGGAAGCAAATCGGCCCCAATGCGTCCTCTATTTCAGGATAATTTTGATGAATAATCCCAGCGCAGCGCTTAGCCACTGGCAGGCGTTACATGCTCAGAGCATTGCTATGCTAAATCTCGCACATTCTGGTCAATGGGATGCGCTTATCGAGCAGGAAATGCATTACGTACAACTGGTGGAAAGGATTTCTCAAACGCCCATCATGTCATGCCCTCCGGCTCAGGTTGAGCAAGCGCGTGCGCTGCTGGAAATGATCCTTGAAAATGAAAATGCGCTTAAGGCGCTGCTGAAAGTCCGCATGGACGAACTGCGCAGTCTGATCGATCAAACCGGCAAACAGCAATCCATCACGTCTACCTATGGAAAGCTGTCAGGGAATATTCTTTATCCAGAAAGTTTTACCCGCGACACACAACTATGATTTCTTCATCCATACTCCAGAAGTCTGCCAATGGCTTCTGGAGCAAGGATGATGAAAAACCCCACCCTGTTACAATGTTTTCACTGGTACTACCCTGCTGGCGGTGAATTGTGGCGAGAGGTCACGGCGTTAGCACCCAATCTTAACGAAATCGGCATCAACATGATCTGGCTACCGCCCGCCTATAAAGGCGCGTCAGGCGGGTATTCTGTCGGCTATGACTCCTATGACCTGTTCGATCTGGGCGAGTTTGACCAGAAAGGCAGTATCGCCACCAAATACGGTGACAAAGCGCAGCTGCTGGAGGCCATCGACGCCCTCAAGCGCAACGACATTGCCGTGCTGCTGGACGTGGTGGTCAACCACAAAATGGGCGCCGATGAAAAAGAGCCTGTGCGCGTTCAGCGCGTGAACGAGCAGGATCGCACGCAAATCGATGGTGAGGTCATCGAGTGTGAAGCCTGGACCCGCTATACCTTCCCTGCCCGCGCCGGGCAATATTCCCAGTTCATCTGGGACTACAAATGCTTCAGCGGCGTCGACCACATTGAAAACCCCGATGAAGACGGCATCTTTAAAATCGTCAACGACTACACCGGCGAAGGCTGGAACGATCAGGTTGATGATGAGATGGGTAATTTCGACTATCTGATGGGCGAAAATATCGACTTTCGCAATCACGCCGTCACCGAGGAGATCAAATACTGGGCCCGCTGGGTCATGGAACAAACGGGCTGCGACGGTTTTCGTCTGGACGCCGTCAAGCATATTCCCGCCTGGTTCTACAAAGAGTGGATTGAGCACGTCCAGGAAGTCGCCGACCAGCCGCTGTTTATCGTGGCGGAATACTGGTCCCACGAGGTGGATAAGCTTCAGGCCTATATTAACCAGGTCGAAGGCAAAACCATGCTGTTTGATGCCCCCCTGCAGATGAAATTCCACGAGGCGTCACGTCAGGGTCGGGATTACGACATGAGCCAAATCTTCACCGGCACGCTGGTGGAAGCCGATCCGTTTCATGCGGTGACTCTCGTCGCGAACCATGACACCCAGCCTTTGCAGGCGCTGGAAGCCCCGGTCGAAGCCTGGTTTAAACCGCTGGCGTATGCGCTGATCCTGCTGCGGGAAAATGGCGTGCCGAGCGTCTTTTATCCGGACCTCTTTGGTGCCAGCTATGACGATACGGGTGGAGACGGAGAAACGTACCATATTGATATGCCTGTGATTGAGCAGCTCCACGAGCTGATCCTCGCGCGCCAGCGTTTTGCCCACGGCGTGCAGACGCTGTATTTTGACCATCCTAACTGCATCGCCTTCAGCCGCAGCGGCACGGAAGACGATCCCGGCTGCGTGGTGGTGATGTCGAACGGCGACGACGGCGAGAAGATAATTTGCCTGGGGGAAAACTACGGCAACAAAACGTGGCGTGATTTTCTCGGCAATCGCGAAGAAACGGTCACCACGGCGGCAGATGGCGAAGGAACGTTTACCTGCAAAGGCGGAAGCGTCAGCGTGTGGGTGATTGAGGATGCGTTGTAGAAACAATGCCGGGTGGCGCTGACGCTTACCCGGCCTACGGGACGGTACTTTTGTAGGCCGGGTCAGGTGAAGCCGCCACCCGGCAAAAAAACGGCTACGGTAGTTTACTCGCCAGCGGATTCTTGCTCAGGTAATCGGCACACTCAACCGTTGGGCGATCGACCTTCTGCAGCTCCAGCCCGTCGTACTCAAGCGTCGAGCCATCGCGCTCCAGCGGATAGATATCCAGCTTACGCGTCACGTTGTAATAACTGTCTGAACGCAGCATGATTTTACCCGGCACGGCAATCACGCGCTGCCACTGACGGCAGTCCAGCGTATCGCCCTCTTCCGTCACCACCAGCGTGGCAATCGCATTCGGGCTGACCATGTTGCTCTGCGGCCCTTTCGACTGCCAGTATCCTGCCAGATGCGCCGGGACAGGATGCTTGATCACGTCGTTATAATTATCGACCTGAACGCACCCGGTCAGTGCCAGCAGCGCGCCAGCAATTGCTATTTTTTTCATCATCTTTCCTGCATTCGAAGAAAAAAATATTGTGGCATTAAAGCGCTGCGGCTGCCAGTGAAGATCGACAGGTCTTAGACCTGCATCCCCATGACCTCTTGATAGGCCGACACCAGCTTGTTACGCACCTGGATCCCCATCTGCAGAGAAACCGAGGCTTTTTGCAAATCGGTCATCACATCATTCAGCGCCACGCCCGGCTCGCCGAGGGTGAACTTCTCAGCCTGAGTGCGCGCTGCGGTCTGGGTATCACTGATACGGTCAAGAGCGGCATGCAGTTGCCCTGCAAAGCTGATGCTCGGCTGCTGATCTGCCACATTCTGGTTACGGGCCGTCATCGCCGTTGCCTGCAACTGACTGATTACCCCTTCAATGCCCTGTATAGCCATGACTCTCCCCTGGATGGTTTTTTACGCGGTCAAGACTAACAGCTTGTCAATAAGATAATGGCGGTAAATAGCATGAAAAAACCAGGTTATTTGACGCATAGAAAATCACGAATCATCAAATAATGGCAGGGCCATCAATATGGAACTTTTGTCGTGTTTGCCGACCCGGGAGTCAGTTTTGTTTCTCTACACGAATAACGTAAACCACCAGGATTTAAGAGGTGCGCAATGAGTGCAACAGCATCGACAGCGCCGCAGAATAAATCACTCGAGTGGATGAACCGCCTTCGCGCGAATCCTAAAATCCCGTTGATCGTGGCAGGCGCTGCCGCAATTGCGATCCTTGTAGCGATGGTCCTGTGGGCGAAAAGCCCTGATTACCGGACGCTCTACAGTAACCTTTCCGATCAGGATGGCGGCGCCATCGTCACCCAGCTGACCCAGATGAACATCCCTTATCGCTTTGCCGATAATGGCGGTGCGCTGGAGGTCCCGGCAGATAAGGTGCACGAACTGCGTCTGCGCCTGGCCCAGCAGGGGCTGCCGAAAGGCGGCGCGGTAGGCTTTGAGCTGCTGGATCAGGAAAAATTCGGTATCAGCCAATTCAGCGAGCAGGTGAACTACCAGCGTGCGCTGGAAGGTGAACTGGCCCGCACCATTGAAACATTAGGCCCGGTGAAGAGCGCCCGCGTGCACCTGGCGATGCCTAAACCTTCCTTATTTGTCCGCGAACAGAAATCACCTTCGGCTTCCGTGACCGTGAACCTTGAGCCTGGCCGCGCGCTGGACGAAGGGCAAATCAGCGCGGTGACGCATCTCGTCTCCAGCGCCGTCGCCGGTCTGCCGCCGGGTAACGTGACGCTGGTTGACCAGAGCGGTCACCTGCTGACGCAATCCAACACTGCTGGTCGCGATCTGAATGACGCGCAGCTGAAATATGCCGCCGATGTCGAAAGCCGTCTCCAGCGTCGTATCGAAGCGATCCTCGGCCCGGTTGTGGGCAACAGCAACGTGCACGCGCAGGTCACCGCGCAGATCGACTTCTCGAATAAAGAACAAACCGAAGAGCAGTACAGCCCGAACGGCGATGCGGCTCAGGCGGTCATGCGTTCGCGTCAAATCAACTCCAGCGAGCAGGTTGGCGGTGCCTACCCGGGCGGCGTGCCGGGCGCGCTGTCTAACCAGCCTGCCCCGGCAAACGCGGCGCCGATCTCTACGCCGCCGGCCAATCAGCAGAACGGTCAGCAAAATAATCAGCAGACCACCTCTACGGCGAATAACAGCGGCCCACGAAACACCAGCCGTAACGAAACCACGAACTACGAAGTGGATAGAACGATTCGCCACACTAAACTGAACGTGGGCGATATTCAGCGTCTCTCTGTTGCGGTAGTGGTGAACTACAAAACGCTGGCGGATGGCAAACCGTTGCCGTTGACCGCCGAGCAGATGAAGCAGATTGAAAACCTGACCCGCGAAGCGATGGGTTACTCCGAGAAGCGCGGCGATACCCTCAACGTGGTGAACTCACCGTTCAACTCGGTTGAAGAGACCGGCGGTGAACTGCCGTTCTGGCAACAGCAGGCGTTTATCGACCAGCTGATGTCCGCAGGACGCTGGCTGCTGGTACTGATTGTCGCGTGGCTGCTGTGGCGTAAGGGCGTTCGTCCACAGCTCCAGCGCCGTGCTGAAGCTGAAAAAGCGGCTCGCGAGCAGATGAATGCGCGTCAGGAAACGGAAGAAGCGGTTGAAGTTCGCCTCAGTAAAGATGAACAGATGCAGCAGCGCCGTGCTAACCAGCGCATGGGTGCCGAGGTGATGAGCCAGCGCATTCGCGAAATGTCAGATAACGATCCGCGCGTCGTGGCGCTGGTCATCCGCCAGTGGATGGGTAACGAACATGAGTAATACGCTTACGGGCACCGATAAAAGCGTCATCCTGCTGATGACCATTGGCGAAGATCGCGCGGCAGAGGTGTTTAAACACCTCTCCCAGCGAGAAGTACAGATTCTCAGTGCGGCCATGGCCAACGTGCGCCAAATCTCCAACAAACAGCTGACCGAAGTGCTGTCGGAGTTTGAGCAGGAAGCCGAACAGTTTGCCGCGCTGAACGTCAACGCCAACGACTACCTGCGTTCCGTGCTGGTCAAGGCGCTGGGCGAAGAGCGCGCCGCCAGCCTGCTGGAGGATATTCTGGAAACGCGCGATACCGCCAGCGGTATCGAAACGCTCAACTTTATGGAACCGCAGAGTGCCGCCGACCTTATTCGCGACGAGCACCCGCAGATTATCGCCACCATTCTTGTCCACCTCAAACGTGGTCAGGCGGCCGATATTCTGGCGCTGTTCGAAGAGCGCCTGCGTCACGATGTGATGCTGCGTATCGCCACCTTCGGCGGCGTCCAGCCTGCCGCGCTGGCGGAGCTGACCGAGGTGCTGAACAACCTGCTCGACGGCCAGAACCTCAAGCGCAGCAAAATGGGCGGCGTGAGAACGGCGGCGGAAATCATCAACCTGATGAAAACGCAGCAGGAAGAGGCCGTCATTACGGCGGTTCGCGAATTCGACGGCGAGCTGGCACAGAAAATCATCGACGAGATGTTCCTGTTCGAAAACCTCGTCGAAGTGGACGACCGCAGCATCCAGCGCCTGCTCCAGGAAGTGGATTCCGAGTCGCTGCTTATCGCCCTCAAAGGCGCCGAGCAGCCGCTGCGCGAGAAGTTCCTGCGCAACATGTCTCAGCGTGCGGCCGATATCCTGCGCGACGACCTTGCCAACCGCGGCCCGGTTCGTCTGTCTCAGGTGGAAAACGAACAGAAAGCCATTCTGCTTATTGTTCGTCGTCTGGCGGAAACCGGCGAGATGGTGATTGGCAGCGGAGACGACACCTATGTCTAATGAGCTGCCGTGGAAGCGCTGGACGCCGGACGATCTGGCCCCTCCCCTCTCCGAGTTCACGCCAGCCGTGATCCCGACCGAGGAGCTTGACCCGGACGTCGAACAGCCTGAGCTAAGCGAAGAAGAGCAGCAAGCACAGATGCTGGCTCAGCTGCAAATGCAGGCGCACGAGCAGGGCTACAATGCCGGTCTGAACGAAGGCCGGCAGAAAGGCCACGAGCTGGGGTATCAGGAAGGCCTGTCAAAAGGGTTAGAGCACGGTATCGATCAGGCGCGCCAGCAGCAGGCGCCGATCCATGCCCGCATGCAGCAGTTGGTCAGCGAGTTTCAGCACACGCTGGACGCGCTGGACAGCGTGATTGCCTCGCGACTGATGCAGATGGCGCTGGAAGCCGCGCGTCAGGTGATCGGCCAGACGCCCGTGGTGGATAACACGGCGCTGATCAAACAAATTCAGGGCCTGCTGCAGCAGGAGCCGCTGTTCAGCGGTAAGCCGCAGCTGCGCGTCCATCCGGACGACCTGCAGCGTGTGGAAGAGAGCCTGGGCGCGACGCTAAACCTGCACGGCTGGCGTCTGCGCGGCGATCCGTCGTTACATCACGGCGGCTGCAAAGTCTCAGCCGATGAAGGCGATCTGGATGCCAGCGTCGCCACCCGCTGGCAGGAACTGTGCCGCCTGGCGGCACCGGGAGTCGTCTGATGACCGCACGCCTCACCCGCTGGCTCACCACGCTCGACAATTTTGAGACGAAGATGGCGCAACTGCCCTCTGTTCGTCGTTATGGGCGACTGACGCGCGCCACCGGTCTGGTACTGGAGGCCACCGGCCTGCAGCTGCCGCTGGGCGCGACCTGCGTGATTGAGCGTCAGGACGGTCTGGAAACGCGTGAAGTGGAAAGCGAAGTGGTCGGGTTCAACGGCCAGCGCCTGTTCCTGATGCCGCTTGAAGAGGTGGAAGGCATTCTGCCCGGCGCGCGCGTGTATGCCAAAAACACCTCTGGCGATGGGCTGCAAAGCGGGAAGCAGTTGCCGCTTGGTCCTGCCCTGCTGGGTCGCGTGCTGGACGGCAGCGGGAAGCCGCTCGACGGGCTGCCCTCGCCGGACACCACCGAAACCGGCGCATTAATCACCCAGCCGTTTAACCCCCTGCAGCGAACCCCTATCGAGCATGTGCTCGATACCGGCGTACGCCCGATTAACGCCCTGCTGACCGTGGGACGTGGGCAACGTATGGGCCTGTTCGCCGGGTCAGGCGTGGGTAAATCCGTTCTGCTCGGCATGATGGCGCGCTATACCCAGGCCGACGTTATCGTTGTGGGCCTGATCGGCGAACGTGGTCGCGAAGTTAAAGATTTCATTGAAAACATTCTGGGTGCGGAAGGCCGTGCCCGCTCGGTGGTCATTGCCGCACCGGCGGACGTGTCACCGTTACTGCGTATGCAGGGGGCAGCGTATGCCACCCGCATCGCCGAAGATTTTCGTGACCGCGGCAAGCACGTGCTGCTGATCATGGATTCGCTGACCCGCTACGCGATGGCGCAGCGTGAAATTGCGCTGGCTATCGGTGAGCCACCGGCGACCAAAGGCTACCCACCTTCGGTCTTCGCCAAACTCCCTGCCCTGGTGGAACGTGCGGGGAACGGCATCAGCGGCGGCGGCTCCATCACCGCGTTCTATACGGTGCTGACCGAAGGCGATGACCAGCAGGATCCGATTGCCGACTCTGCGCGCGCGATCCTTGACGGCCATATTGTGCTGTCGCGTCGTCTCGCCGAAGCCGGACACTATCCGGCAATTGATATTGAAGCCTCTATCAGCCGCGCAATGACGGCGCTGATAACCGAGAAGCACTACGCCCGCGTGCGTAACTTTAAACAACTCCTCTCCAGCTTCCAGCGCAACCGCGATCTGGTCAGCGTGGGGGCGTATGCCAAAGGCAGCGACCCGATGCTCGACAAAGCGATTACCCTGTGGCCGCAGCTGGAGGCATTTTTACAACAAGGCATTTTTGAACGTGCCAACTGGGAAGATTCAATTCAGGCACTGGAGCTGATTTTCCCGCAGGTGTAACACAGGTGGAGGGCGAAGGTCATGGCGCAAAACAGCGCGTTATCAACGCTGAAAGATCTGGCTGAAAAAGAAGTTGATGATGCCGCATTGCAGCTTGGCGCAATGCGACGCGGGTGCCAGCAGGCTGAAGAACAGTTGAAGATGTTAATCGACTATCAGCATGAATATCGCACCAACCTCAATACCGATATGACACAGGGCATTGGAAGCCAGCGCTGGATTAACTATCAGCAGTTTATCCAGACGCTGGAGAAGGCGATAGATCAGCATCGCCAGCAGCTTCACCAGTGGACCCAGAAAGTCGATACCGCGCTGAATTTCTGGCGCGAGAAGAAGCAGCGACTGCAGGCCTGGCAGACCTTACAGGACCGACAGATTGCGGCAACGACCCTGGCGGAAAACCGTCTGGATCAGAAAAAAATGGATGAGTTTGCCCAGCGCGCATCAATGAGGAAACCGGAATGATCACACTGCAACAACTGCTGATGAGCGACAGCGACCTGTCAGGCGGTACGCAGACGGGGAAAGGCACCGATGGTGCACAGGACTTTCTCGCGCTGCTCGCGGGCGCCCTGTCGGACGCGACGGGCAAGGGCAAAGATGCGCCACTGACCCTGGCTGACCTGAAAGCCGCCGGCAG
The DNA here is from genome assembly GCF_020567405.1 of Enterobacter sp. TCD1-1. Lineage (NCBI taxonomy): Bacteria > Pseudomonadati > Pseudomonadota > Gammaproteobacteria > Enterobacterales > Enterobacteriaceae > Enterobacter > Enterobacter sp. TCD1-1. The sequence continues at coordinate 2,082,769 of NZ_JAJCXF010000001.1, forward strand.
CAAGCTGTCCCACGTTGCTCAGGACGCCAAAGGGGATACCACCCTGCAGGCCAAAATTGCCGACCTGCTCTCGCGCCAAACCGCGCTGAATGGCGATGAAACGGCGCCCGTCACCTCGCTTGATACGCTGGTTTCCGGACTGGTGCCGCTGTCTAAAGGTGACGCACTGAAGACGATCAATGCCGCGAACAGCAAAGATGACGGTAAAAGCGAGCTGAGCGAAGAGGAGCTGGCCGGATTGAGCGCCCTGATGGCGATGCTGCCGCACCAGCAAACTACCGCCTCTCGCGTAGCTGGCAGTGACGGCGTTTCCGCCACCGCAACGCTGAGTACAGCGGCGCTTGCGCAAAACGGCGCGGGCCAACCGTCCCTGAACGCGCTTCCGGGAAGCCATGATAAAGCGCAGAGTGCTGCGCCTTATCAGAGCCAGACGAAAAACAGCGACCCGGCCCTGTCGGGCAACGCGCAGGCGACGCCGGTCGTGGCCGCAACCGCAGAGAAGCAGGAGCTCGCCAGCGCCTCCTCTTCATCATCGCCGACGGCTACCCTGGCACCGATTATGTCCAGCCATGCAACCAGTCAGACGGCCGCCACCGTTGCTCCCGCGCCGGTGTTAAGCCAGCCTCTGGGCACGCATGAATGGCAGCAGTCCCTGAGCCAGCACATCACCCTGTTCACCAAACAGGGCCAGCAGACGGCCGAGCTGCGTCTGCACCCGGAAGATCTGGGTCAGGTACAAATTTCGCTTAAGCTGGATGATAACCAGGCGCAGTTGCAGATGGTCTCTGCGCACAGCCATGTCCGTGCGGCGCTGGAAGCCGCGCTGCCGGTACTGCGAACCTCGCTGGCAGAAAACGGCATTCAGCTTGCGCAGAGCAGCGTCAGCAGCGAGAGCTTTGCCGGGCAGCAGCAGTCCTCATCCCAGCAGCACCAGGCTTCGCGTTCCGGCAACACCGGCGGTTTTAATGAAGAGAGCGATGAACTACTGCCCGTTCCTGCCGCCCTGCAATCCGCCGCGCGCGGTAACAGTGCCGTAGACATCTTCGCCTAAACGCCAGAGGTAGCGTGATTATCCCCGTCTTTTCCACGCTTTGACGACAGCAGGACACGGGATAATCACCTTATTAAGCTGTACCGAAACAGGAAGCTCGTATCAGATGACTGACTCCGCTATCACCAAAAAAAGTAAGCGTTCCATCTGGATCCCGCTGCTGGTGTTGATCACGCTCGCCGCCTGCGCTACCGCGGGCTATAGTTACTGGCGTATGCAGCAGGAACCTTCGACCGCTGCGGCCAAAGCCGAACCTGCACCGCCACCGGCGCCGGTATTTTTCCCTCTGGACACCTTCACCGTGAATCTCGGTGACGCGGATCGTGTGCTGTACGTCGGTATTACGCTGCGCCTGAAGGATGAAGCCACGCGCGCGCGTCTGAATGATTATCTTCCGGAGGTGCGTAGCCGCCTTCTGCTGCTGTTCTCTCGTCAGGACGCTTCGGCGCTGGCCACCGATGTGGGTAAGCAAAAGCTGGTCGACGCCATTAAACAAACGCTGGCGACCCCGCTGGTAAACGGCCAACCTAAGCAGGAAGTCACTGACGTTCTGTATACAGCCTTCATTCTGCGGTAACGACATGGGCGACAGTATTCTTTCTCAGGCAGAAATCGATGCGCTGCTCAACGGCGACAGCGATAAAAGTGATGATCCGCAACCGGGTATCGGCGGCGATAGCGATATTCGTCCCTATGACCCGAATACCCAGCGTCGCGTGGTACGTGAACGTCTGCAGGCGCTGGAGATCATTAACGAACGTTTTGCACGTCAGTTCCGTATGGGGCTGTTTAACCTGCTGCGTCGTAGCCCGGATATCACGGTCGGTGCGATCCGCATTCAGCCGTATCATGAGTTTGCCCGCAACCTGCCGGTGCCAACCAACCTTAACCTGATTCATCTGAAGCCGCTGCGCGGCACCGGTCTGGTGGTGTTTTCCCCAAGCCTGGTGTTCATTGCGGTGGATAACCTGTTCGGCGGCGACGGGCGTTTCCCGACCAAAGTAGAAGGTCGCGAATTCACCCACACCGAACAGCGCGTCATTAACCGCATGCTGAAGCTGGCGCTGGAGTCTTACAGCGACGCGTGGAAAGCGATTAACCCTCTGGAAGTGGAGTACGTCCGTTCTGAGATGCAGGTGAAATTTACCAATATCACCACCTCCCCGAACGATATCGTCGTTAACACCCCGTTCCACGTGGAGATCGGTAACCTGACCGGCGAGTTCAACATCTGCCTGCCGTTCAGCATGATCGAACCGCTGCGCGAGCTGCTGGTTAACCCGCCGCTGGAGAACTCCCGCAACGAAGACCAGAACTGGCGTGAAAACCTGGTCCGCCAGGTCCAGCATTCGCAGCTTGAGCTGGTGGCGAGCTTCGCCGATATCCCGCTGCGGTTATCTCAGATCCTGAAATTACAACCCGGTGATGTTTTGCCGATAGAAAAACCCGACCGCATTATTGCCCATGTGGATGGTGTCCCCGTGCTGACAAGCCAGTACGGCACGATTAACGGTCAGTATGCGTTACGCGTTGAGCACTTGATCAACCCGATTTTGAATTCGCTGAATGAGGAACAGCCCAAATGAGTGACATGAACAATCCGTCCGATGAAAACAGCGGAGCACTGGACGATCTGTGGGCTGACGCGTTAAACGAGCAAAAAGCGACCCCGGCCAAAAGCGCAGCGGATGCCGTATTCCAGCAGCTCGGCGGCGGTGACGTCAGCGGCACGCTGCAGGACATCGACCTGATTATGGATATCCCGGTTAAGCTGACCGTTGAACTGGGACGCACCCGTATGACCATTAAAGAGCTGCTGCGCCTGACGCAGGGTTCCGTGGTGGCCCTTGACGGCCTGGCCGGTGAGCCGCTGGATATTCTGATCAACGGCTATCTGATTGCTCAGGGTGAAGTGGTGGTGGTAGCCGATAAATACGGCGTACGTATCACCGACATCATTACCCCGTCTGAACGTATGCGTCGTCTGAGCCGTTAAGCATGAAAACCCAGGCAACACTATCGCAACCTTCTGCCGTTCCCGGCTCACCTCTGCTCCAGGTGAGCGGGGCGTTGTTCGGTATTATTGCCTTTATTCTTATCGCCGCCTGGCTGGCGAAGCGCTTTGGCCTGGCGGGGAAAACCGCCGGCGCCCGCGGGCTGAAGGTCAGCGCCAGCACCACCCTGGGACCACGTGAACGCGTGGTCATCGTCGAGGTGGACGATGCGCGTCTGGTTCTGGGCGTCACGGCGTCAAACATCAGCGTATTACATAAGCTGCCGCCCGCCCCTGCTGTGGTGGACGAGCGTGCAGAGGCCCCTGCGGATTTCCAGTCCGTGATGAAGAGTTTGCTTAAGCGTTCCGGGAGATCCTGATGCGCCGTTTGTTATCCCTGACGCTTGCGGGCGTTGGCCTGTTTGCTCCCGCGGTCTATGCGCAACTGCCCGGTCTGGTGTCAACCCCTCTCGCAGGCGGCGGCCAAAGCTGGTCGCTTCCGGTGCAGACGTTGGTGTTCATCACCTCGCTGACGTTTATTCCGGCTATCCTGCTGATGATGACCAGCTTCACCCGCATCATCATCGTTTTTGGTCTGCTGCGAAACGCGCTCGGCACCCCTTCCGCTCCGCCAAACCAGGTTCTGCTCGGACTGGCGCTGTTTTTGACCTTTTTCATTATGTCGCCGGTGATCGATAAGATTTACACCGACGCCTATCAGCCGTTCAGCGAAGATAAAATCTCCATGCAGGAAGCGCTGGATAAAGGCGCGCAGCCGCTGCGGGAATTTATGCTGCGCCAGACGCGCGAAGCGGATTTGGCCCTCTTTGCCCGCCTGTCCAACACCGGCGAGCTGCAGGGACCAGAAGCGGTACCCATGCGTATTCTGCTGCCCGCCTATGTGACCAGCGAGCTGAAAACCGCGTTCCAGATCGGCTTTACCATCTTTATTCCGTTCCTGATTATCGACCTGGTGATCGCTAGCGTCCTGATGGCGCTCGGGATGATGATGGTGCCGCCCGCGACCATCGCCCTGCCCTTTAAGATCATGCTTTTTGTACTGGTCGACGGCTGGCAGCTTTTGGTCAGCTCGCTGGCGCAGAGTTTCTACAGTTAAGGAACGGCAATGACACCCGAATCGGTCATGATGATGGGCACGGAGGCGATGAAAATCGCGATTGCCGTTGCCGCTCCGCTGCTGCTTGTCGCGCTGGTTACCGGTCTGATTATCAGTATTCTGCAGGCCGCCACGCAGATTAACGAAATGACGCTGTCGTTCATCCCGAAAATCATCGCCGTGTTCGTGGCGATTATCGTGGCCGGACCGTGGATGCTGAACCTGCTGCTGGACTATATGCGCAACCTGTTTACCAATCTGCCGTACATCATCGGCTGACCTGACGATGCTGCACTTCACCAGCGACCAGTGGGTTCAGTGGCTCGGCGTCTACTTCTGGCCGATGCTGCGCATCATGGCGCTGATCTCCACCGCCCCCATTCTCAGCGAGAAATCGATACCCAAGCGTGTCAAAGTGGGGCTGGGGATTATCATCTCCATTATCGTCGCACCGTCTCTCCCTCCCGTGGATATTCCGATCTTCTCGGCAAATGCGGTGTGGGTCGCCCTGCAGCAGGTGATGATTGGCGTTGCCGTCGGCTTTACCATGCAGCTCGCTTTTGCCGCCGTGCGTACCGCGGGGGAACTGATTGGCCTGCAGATGGGGTTATCGTTCGCCACGTTTGTCGATCCCGGCAGTCATCTCAACATGCCCGTGCTGGCACGCATTATCGATCTGCTCGCCATGCTGCTGTTCCTGTCGTTCAACGGCCATCTGTGGCTTATCTCCATGCTGGTGGACACGTTCCATACGCTGCCGATTGGCGAAAACCCGGTAAACAGCAACGCTTTCCTGGCGCTCACCCGCGCCGCGGGGCTGATCTTCCTGAACGGGCTGATGCTGGCGCTGCCGATCATCACCCTGCTGCTGACCGTCAACCTGGCATTAGGTTTACTGAACCGAATGGCGCCGCAGCTTTCGGTGTTTGTCATTGGTTTTCCGTTGACGCTGACGGTCGGAATTTTATTAATGTCATTACTGATGCCACTTATCGCTCCCTTCTGTGAACATTTATTCGGCGAGATATTCAACCTGTTAGCGGATATTGTCAGCGAACTGCCTCGTAAATAATAGACCGCACTGTTGCTACTGTCTTTCTGAGGATATTCCTAAAATAAAACGCGAAAAACATCTTCCAGGATATATCTGACGCGGTTTAATTGTTTCTAACCACCTCACAATACTTAATATTTACTTTACTTTAAGAAGATTCCTGGCAAATTATACGTAACTTTACGGGATAGTGAGTCCGCCTGAAAGTCTTTGTCATGCTCACAGGTTTATTATTTTTTTCCATCCCGTATGGCTGTTTTGAGCTCTCAGGCAGATGGTGAATTATCGTTACGCATTGAGTGAGGGTATGCCATGTCAACGATCATTATGGATTTATGCAGCTACACCCGGCTAGGGTTAACCGGGTACCTGGCAAGCAGAGGGGTAAGAAAGAGAGACATCAACGATGCACACACCGTTGACGAACTCGCAGCCGCTTGTGACGAACTAAAACCAGGCGTGGTGTTTATTAATGAGGACTGTTTCATTCACGATCCAGCCAACAGTCAGCACATTAAGCAAATCATTAATCAGCATCCAAAAACCCTGTTTATTGTTTTTATGGCGATCGCGAATATCCATTTCGATGAGTATTTGTTGGTCCGTAAAAATTTATTGATCAGTTCTAAATCGATTAAACCCGAGTCGCTGGATGACATTTTGGGTGATTATTTGAATAAAGAAGTTAAAAATGTAGGAGCGGTTAACTTACCCACCCTATCATTAAGCAGGACTGAATCAAGTATGCTGCGAATGTGGATGGCGGGACAAGGAACTATTCAGATCTCCGACCAGATGAATATTAAAGCGAAAACCGTTTCATCACACAAAGGAAATATTAAACGGAAAATTAAAACGCATAATAAGCAAGTGATCTACCACGTGGTACGCCTGACCGATAATGTGACGAACGGGATTTTCGTCAACATGCGTTAGTCGCTTAAGACCCTGTGCACCCTACCTTTGATCTCTGGCCTGGCCAGAGATTTTTGCTTCTGCAGAGGGTGTCGGGCACGCGATATGCTACCCGACGCCGTGTTAGTCTGCTTTCTCAACAAAAATACCGTCCGGATGCCCCAGTTCGTTAAAAAACCAAATGCCGAGCGGGTAGTCTTCCAGTGATACCAGGTACATTGTACCTTCGCTAAACTCTTCAATTGCCAGCACCACACCCGGGCGGCGCGGCCCACCGTCCGTTTTAACGGTTACCCGATCGTTGACCTTCATACATTCCTCCTCTGGTTTTGAGCCAGTGTAGAACAAAACGCAAAATCGCACATCGCCGCCCGGTGTGAATGGCGTTTTTATCTACAGTCTATACTTAGCGATGGACCCGGCTGAATGAGGAACCCCGCAATGAAGACCGATAAAGAGTACAGCGACACCATCAAGCGCGAAGTCGAGGTGGATGTCGATGCCCTGCTGGCCGCCATCAATGAGATTAGCGAGTCAGAAGTCCGCAGGACGGACGACAATTCGGACCGCGTCATTGTTAACGGAAGGGATTATCACACCTATCGTGAGCTGGCGGAGGCCTTCGAGCTCGATATTCACGACTTTAGCGTGTCGGAAGCCAATCGTTAGCGCGAAAAAAATCCCGGTCATGGGGATGACCGGGATCAAAACTTGCTTATGCAAGAAGCACTTGAAAATTCGTTACACCAGGAAATCTGATGTACAAGCCACACTATCCCCAACGAATTTGTCTGACAAGCATATATTCTTATGATGAATATAATATTTTTAACATAATGCTTTTCGTTATGAGCAATAACTTACGCCGAATGCGGGTTTGCCAGGGATTGTTCCCATTTCATCTGTTAACAATTCGGTTATTTTTTAGGAATTTTCTTAGAACGAAACGCAACCGTCATCGGGAGTCACTATGCCTTCACTGCGGGATACCTTGCTGATTTTTTCTGACCTGGATGGCGCGTTGCTGGATATTCATACCTACGACTGGCAACCCGCAATGCCCTGGCTGGACAGGCTACAGGATAACCAGATTCCGATTATTCTCTGCAGCAGCAAAACCGCGGCAGAGATGCTGGATATTCAGCAGGATCTGGGGCTGGAAGGCCTGCCGTTTATTGCCGAGAACGGCGCGGTAATACAGCCTGACGTGCGCTGGGACAAGGTCCAGCGTCAGATCCGGGGGATGACGCACCGGGATATTCGCCCGCGAATCGAGCAGATTCGTCTGCAGACGGGCTTTAAATTCACCACCTTTGACGATGTGGATGAGCACGTTATCAGCGAGTGGACCGGACTGACGCGCTACCGTTCGACGCTTGCCCGCAAGCATGAAGCCTCCGTCACGCTCATCTGGCGCGATACCGACGAGAAATTGGTCCAGTTTGAAGAGCAGCTGGCATACATCGGCCTGAAGTGTGTGCAGGGGGCGCGCTTCTGGCATATTCTCGACGCCCGCTGCGGTAAAGATGTGGCGGTTAACTGGCTGATTGAACAGTATCGCGAACAGGAAGAGATCGAGCCCACCACGCTGGGGCTCGGCGATGGCCCTAACGATGCGCCGCTGCTCGACAGCATGGACTTCGCGGTGATCATCAAGGGGATTAACCGCCAGGGTATCACGCTACGGGACGATAACCCCGAGCGGGTCTATCACACCCAACAGACCGGCCCGTCAGGCTGGCAGGAGGGGCTGGATCACTTCCTGTCCTGATCCCGCCACACGACCCGGTTACGCCCGCTCTGCTTAGCCTGATAGAGCCTGACGTCCGCCACGGACTGCAGCTGTTCAAAATCGTAGTTGCCCGTTTCATCCGCGCTGCTGACGCCCAGTGACGCGCTGATGCGCAGGGTGGTGCTCTTCTTCACCAGGATCTCCTTACTGGTGATTCGGCAACGAATGCGGTCAGCGACGCCTCTCGCCTCCTCCAGACCAATGCCGGGAAGGACCACACAAAACTCTTCTCCGCCGACGCGCCCGGCCACATCATTCTTGCGTAACGCGCTGGCAATCACGCCTGCCGTATGGGAAAGCACCTTATCACCGGCCTGATGGCCGAAACGGTCGTTAATGCTTTTAAAATGGTCGAGATCGATCTGAATCACCGAGAACGGCAGCGCCTGCTGACGACAGGTTTCCGCCAGCAATTTTGCGCGGTCGAACAGCGCGCCGCGATTATTGAGCCGTGTCAGCGGATCGTGCCAGGCCTGCCACTGGAGGGAGTGCTGAAGCGTATACATGTTACTCACCATCCGACGGATCACCAGCCACGAGATCAACAGCATGGCGGTAAAGAGCGCCCACAGTAGCGCCAGCACGATACTGATACTGCCGAAATCATCCTGCACCCCTTCATGCAGGGTGTGGATCCGCAGGACGACGCCATCGAAGTGATCGAGCCGCTCCCAGGTGATAAACCGGCTCCCGAGGCGGATCCCGCCGCCGGTATCATGCTCAATCGCCTGGGCAATCTGCGCCGTTTCGCGTTCGTCAAAATGGTTAACCAGGCTTCCGGCGTGGGCAGAGGTGGCTATCATATTGAGCCGGGTATCGTACAGCTGATACTCCCCTTCCGTCCGGTCTTCCGTCGCGTCGGTCAGCAGACGCTGCATCGTGTCTAAGGTAAAGTCCATCGCCACGACGCCGTACCAGTAGTGATCGAAATAGATGGGGACGCTGGCGGTGATCGTTCGTTCATCCCCGGTCCAGGATGAAGGGGTAGAGATAAACCAGCGCACGGCGCGCGCGCGATTGTTACGCTCTGACTGCTGGGTAAACCAGGACTGCGTGACCAGATGATAATAGCGGGCGGTAATATCGCCCGCCCGATCCGGCGTATCCGTGGAAAGGAAAAAACCGGCGCGAGAGACGTAGATCACCCGCGCTTCTGTTTGCGCTCTCGATGATGCCAGCCTGAGCAGATACCCCACTTCGAGTGCGGCAGAAATTTCATGACTGATGCGCTCAGCGTCCCGGTTAAGAAGGGTGGTTTTATCCACGAATGCATCCGAGACCCCGTTAAGGGGAAGCGTGCGCTTTTTATCAACGGCAAGCTGCCAGGTGGGGAGCATGCGGACGGTATTAAAGCGTGACACCGCATCCTGTAAGACATCAAAGGCCAGCGGCGTCTCGATTGCATCATGCATGCCCTGGCGGAACAACAGCATCCTGTCGACGCTGTTCTGTAACTGCCTGTCCAGCGAACTGGCCACCGTATCCAGATGGTTGCGCTGGCTGGAGATGTACGCCTCTTCCAGCACCACCACCTCGCGCCAGGTCAGGAGCGTGGAAAACACCAGAACGATCAGAAAACAGAGATTAACAATCCGCCCCGGATTGCTACGCTTATGCAGCCATTGCAAAAAAGTTTGTCTTACAACAAAGGTATCGCGCTGCACACACACTCCCTGATTACTGCTCTTTACCCGAAACCTGAGATAAAAACGCCCGGCAAAGCCGGGCGTTATGTGATTAAGCCTTGTCCCGCTGGTGCTGCCCGTCACCCGGCTGAAGCTCATCTTCACGGAATGCTTCCCGCTTAATGCTATAGCCATCGTGCCACCGACATTCCACCATTCCGCTGGAATACCCGGTGACGATCATACGTGGGCCGCCCTTCTTAGGCTTAACTTCATCACTGACCAAAAAGACCATACCTGCCTCCTGTATCAGGGTGAAACTGTTTCAATTTAGACGAGGAATGGTCTTTTTGCATCCAGCCGCGGGTAACAATTAGTGCGACGTGCCGCGAATTTTCTCAACCAGCTTCACCGCCGCGACGACGATAGCGCCAATGATAAAGCCCAGCACCAGATTCAGCAGCGTAGGCAGAATCGCCGCGATAACGGCCCCCTGCGTGGAGGAGAAATGTTCGATGGCATGGTGCAGCGGCGCAATGCCGTGAACCACAATTCCGCCGCCCACGAGGAACATCGCCAGCGTGCCCACCACCGACAAACTCTTCATCAGCCACGGGGCCAGCACCAGCAGGCTTTTGCCGATGCCTCTTGCTACCGCGCTCGATTTTTCCTCCAGCCAGTAGCCAATATCATCCAGCTTGACGATCAGCCCCACCAGACCGTACACGCCCACGGTGACCAGAATCGCGATGCCGGAGAGGATCAGCACCTGATTCAGGAGCGGCGCGTCAGAGACAATGCCCAGCGTAATCGCGACGATTTCCGCAGACAGGATAAAGTCGGTCCGAATAGCGCCTTTGACCTTATCGCGCTCGAAGGTTTTCGGATCCTGCGCGGCCAGCGCTTCAAGACGCTGCTGGCGCACCTCCGGCGTATCGCTCTGCTTGCGCGCGCTAAAGGAGTGCAGCACCTTCTCCACGCCCTCGAAGCAGAGAAATGCCCCGCCAATCATCAGTAACGGCGTGATGGCCCAGGGAATAAAGGCGCTGATCAGCAGCGCCAGCGGCACCAGAATCACCTTGTTCAGGAAGGAGCCTTTCGCCACGCCCCACACCACCGGCAGTTCACGGTTTGCCCTCACCCCACTCACCTGTTGGGCGTTAAGCGATAAATCATCGCCCAGCACGCCTGCGGTTTTCTTCGCCGCCAGTTTCCCCATCACTGAAATGTCGTCCAGTAAGGTGGCAATATCATCCAGCAATGTTAATAAGCTACTTCCTGCCAAAATCTTAATCCTTCATTTTTTGGTAATTAAGTGAATAGTATGGAGCAAAAGCGCCAACCCGGAAACAGGCACCTTACGTCAACAAAAAATTCACATCTGCCACACAATTAAAGGGCTCGCCAGCGAGATAGTTTTCGCGTTTACTATCAGCGAACTTTTTATTTCGTCGTGAGGGATTATGCGTTTCCGGCAATTGCTACCGCTCATCGGGGCACTCTTTTCGCTGTACATCATCTGGGGGTCAACCTACTTTGTCATTCGCATCGGCGTGGAGAGCTGGCCGCCGCTGATGATGGCGGGCATTCGCTTCCTCTCGGCGGGCATCCTGCTGCTGGCCTTCCTGCTCCTGCGCGGGCATAAGCTTCCCCCGCTACGCCCGCTGCTGAATGCCGCCCTGATCGGCCTGCTGCTGCTGGCGGTGGGTAACGGGTTTGTGACGATTGCCGAGCACCAGAACGTCCCGTCCGGGATCGCCGCCGTGGTCGTTGCCACCGTACCGCTGTTTACCCTCTGCTTCAGCCGCCTTTTCGGCATCCGCACCCGCAAGCTGGAATGGCTGGGGATTGGGATTGGCCTGGCCGGCATTGTTCTGCTCAACAGCGGCGGCAACCTGAGCGGGAATCCGTGGGGCGCGGTGATTATCCTGATTGGCTCGATGAGCTGGGCGTTGGGTTCCGTCTACGGGTCGCGTATCGAACTGCCGACCGGCATGATGGCCGGTGCGATTGAGATGCTTGCCGCGGGGATTGTCCTGCTGCTGGCCTCGGCGCTGACGGGAGAAAAGCTGACCGCGCTGCCGGACCTGTCGGGCTTTCTCGCGGTAGGCTACCTGGCGCTGTTTGGCTCTATCATCGCCATTAACGCCTATATGTTCCTGATCCGCAACGTCTCTCCGGCTGTCGCCACCAGCTACGCCTACGTCAACCCGGTCGTGGCCGTGCTGCTCGGAACGGGACTGGGGGGAGAAACGCTCTCACCTGTGGAATGGATTGCTCTTGGAATCATCGTGTTTGCCGTCGTGCTGGTCACGCTGGGCAAATATCTGCTGCCGGCAAAACCGGTGGTCACGCCTTGCGAGGTGGAGAAACCGTAAGCAGGTGAATGCCCTGCGTGTCGATCTGCGCGGTCTGGCCGCCGCCGCAGATCCACTCTTCCAGCCGTTCGCTCAGATCGGCATCGTTCAGCTTTAATCTGCCTCTCAGCGCACACTCCCAGACGATCAGCACCCGCCAGCCCTGCGCCATCAGCGTGGCCAGATCCCGCCTGTCGCGCTCGACGTTCTTGCCAATCTTATCCAGCCAGAAATCGGTGCGCGTCGCCGGGACTTTAAAGAGGTAGCAGTCGTGATGGTGCCAGAAACAGCCGTGGGTAAAGATGATGCACTGCCAGGCGTCGATGACGAAATCCGGGCGTCCCGCCAGGGTGGGATCCTGTACGCGGAAGTCAAACCCCGCCTGCGTCAGCAGCGCGGCCAGGCGCTTTTCAATGGCGGTATCACGCGTGCCGATGGCACGCATGTTTTTACTGCGCGTGGCCTTATCGTGAACATCCGTCATTGACGGCCTCACCCTGACGAAGTGCCACCGCCTGTCGGATGCGCGAGGCCAACAGCTTTGCGACAGCCGCGAACGCGGGAACCACCACCGAGTTACCAAACTGGCGGTACGCCTGGGTGTCCGACACCGGAATGCGGAAGCGATAACCCTGCGGCGTCTCAAAGCCCATCAGCCGGGCGCATTCCCGCGGCGTTAAGCGCCGTGGGCGATGGCGCTGGTTGTGCGGATCGTCGAAATCTTTTTCACCCAGCGCCTTGTCCCAGCCTCTGTCGATCAGGATTTCCGCGCCGTCTTTATAGTAGCGAGCAGACAGCGTGCGGGTGACGCTGTGCGGATCGTTCGGGTTGACCATCCCAAAGCCGAAGCCGTTGCCTTTCGCCTGGTGCTTCTTGGCATAGCGGTAGAGGTATTTCCACAGCACAGGGGTCAGGATAAATTTCGCGTCGACGACGGGTTCCAGCAGATCGGCCACGGTGGGGCGGCGCTCGGGATACAGAGAAGGAATATCCCGCAGAGTAAAATCGCCTTTCAGATTGAGATCGCGGCGGAAGCCCACCAGCACGATACGTTCGCGATGCTGGGGCAGGAAATGTTTCCCATCAATAATTTTAGGATCGTCCGCGCCCATGTCCTCTGAATCGGCCACGTCATAACCCAGCTCATCCAGCGTTTGCATGATAATGCGGAAGGTTTTCCCGCCGTCGTGGCTTTTTAAGTTTTTGACGTTTTCCAGTACGAAAATGGCCGGACGACGGGCGTCAATAATGCGCGCCACGTCAAAAAACAGCGTTCCCTGTGTATCGCAGGCGAAACCGTGGGCGCGTCCAAGGGCATTCTTTTTGGAGACGCCGGCCAGCGAGAACGGCTGACACGGGAAGCCTGCCAGCAGCACGTCATGCGCCGGGATCGTCTGACGAATGTGCTCGGCGGCCTGTTCATCGCTCACGCCGCTTTTATGGCTCAGGGTCACATCGCGGATATCCGCGTTGAAATGATGCTCGTGCGGATCGCAGTACCAGTTTGCCTTGTAGGTGCGCACGGCGTGCTTGTTCCACTCGCTGGTAAACACGCACTGTCCACCGATGGCTTCAAAACCGTGACGAATGCCGCCGATACCGGCAAACAGATCGATAAACCGGAAGGCATAGTTCGGGTGCGCGGCAGAAGGACGCGGAAGCAGGTTTTGCAGATAACGAAACTCGCCTTCACTCAGGCGACGCCCTGCTCGCTCGCTGGTCAGCAGACGTTTAAGGATCGCCGGGCTCCAGTGGCTCTCGCCGTGCGCCACCAGCAGGCTGGCCAGCGTTTTAGCATCATAGATATCCAACAGCTGGCGCAGTAAGGCCTGCACCGTTGCCGTTGATTTCTCAGCCTGCGCGGGCGCGGGCTCTGTCACTGATCGATTTTCCTGCATTCTTTTAACCGGAGAGTAAAGACTGGGAACAGATTACCACAGTTCAGTTGCGCAAACTGCGACGGAAGCGGCTCAGCACCTGGCTATCCAGCCCGAGGCAGTCGCCGTGTAATTCGGCGCTGAGTTTCGCCATAAACTGGATCAGGAAATCGGCATTGTGACGTGCCAGTTCGCGGCCCATGTCCGTTTGCATTGTATCAGGCAAACGCAGCAGCTTGGTCTGAAAATGGTCGAGGGCAAACGCGCGGTCGTCGAGGGGACGCGCATCGGCAAAGGGATCGTCCGCGTCAAATAGCGGCACGCCCAGTGCGCCCGAGACGGCAAAAACGCGCGCCAGGCCGATAGCGCCTAATGCTTCCAGCCGGTCAGCGTCCTGCACAATTTTGGCTTCTATACTTTGCGGCGCAATGCCGGCGCTGAAGCTGTGCGCCTCAATCGCGTGCGCGACGGCGGCAATATGCTCGGGCGGAAAGTCCGGGAAGTCGCGGCGCAGTATCTCGCTCGTCTTGCGAGCAGCGAGCCGTGACGACTGGCTGCGTTCAGGATGGTTCTTCGGCAGGCTGACAATATCGTGAAAATAGCAGGCGGTCAGAATCACCCGCGGCTCGGCCGTGTGGTGAACCATGATTTTTTGCGCCGTCATCCACACCCGACGAAAATGCGAAATATCATGTGCAGTATCGTCGTTCTGGTGATTTTCCTTGAGCCAGCGCTCAAAGCCATGCTGCCACCGGGCCAGTTCCATCATCATGTCCTGTTGTTTAAAAGAAGGTGAATTATAACATAGCCAAATTAAATAAATTTAAAAATAGCGCTGAGAAATATTTAATAATAATTACTCCTTATGAATACACCCCAATAATTCACAAGAAAAATAATGAGATTAATAGAAATAATTTGAAATATTTCATCGAATTTAATTACATTTATTTTTGAAACTAAATCACAAGCCATAGAATAGTATCGAGCCTGTAATTACGGAGGGTGATTACATATATTCATATAAATTATCTTTAAAGGGAATATATAATGAAAAGAAAAGTTCTGGCATTTCTGGTACCCGCGTTATTAATGGCAGGCGCAGCGAATGCGGCTGAAATGTATAACAAAAATGGCAACAAAGTTGACCTGTACGGTAAGGTTGACGCGCGTCATACCTTCTCTGACAACCCTGGTGATGATGGCGATGAAACCTATGTACAGGTTGGTTTCAAAGGCGAAACCCAGATTACTCGCGATCTGGTCGGTTACGGTCAGTGGGAATATAAAACGTTCGCTAACGATACCGAAGGCGCGGGTGACAAATCCTTTAACCGTCTGGCCTACGCTGGCCTGAAATATGGCGAATACGGTTCATTTGATTATGGCCGTAATTACGGCGTCGTGTACGACGTTGAAGCCTGGACCGATATGCTGCCGGTATTTGGCGGTGATTCTTACACCTGGACCGATAACTTTATGAATGGCCGTGCCAACGGTCTGGCAACCTACCGTAATAGCGATTTCTTCGGTCTGGTTGAAGGTCTGAATTTCGCGCTGCAGTATCAGGGTGCGAATGAATATCAGTTTGCTCAAGAAGACCAGGAAGGCACGAAAAACGGTCATAAAGACGTACGCTTCCAGAACGGCGACGGCTTCGGTATGTCTACCTCCTATGACTTCTCTGGCGATCTCTCCGGCCTGAGCCTGGGTGCGGCGTACTCTTCTTCTGATCGTACTAATGAACAGGAAGCGGCAGGCAAATACAGCGCGCGTTACGCGAGCGGTAAAACAGCTGAAGCGTGGACCCTTGGCGCGAAATACGACGCCAACAACGTCTATCTGGCGATGATGTACGCTGAAACCCGCAACATGACGCCATACGGTGATTATGGTATCGCGGATCAGACTCAGAACTTCGAAGCGGTAGCACAGTACCAGTTCGACTTCGGCCTGCGTCCATCCCTGGCATGGGTTTACTCCAAGGGCAAGGACATGACCTATCCAGGCAACGCCAGCAACCCTCAGGGTCAGCATGGAGACATGGACCTGGTTAACTACATCGACCTGGGTATGACCTACAGCTTCAACAAGAACTTCTCCACCTATGTTGACTACAAAATCAACATGCTGGATAACGATGAAAGCTTCTACGAAGCCAACGGTATTTCCACCGACGACATCGTTGGCGTCGGCATGACCTACCAGTTCTAATCTTTAAAAATACCAAAGGCCGCATCTGCGGCCTTTTTTATTTCTTCGCGGTCTGTGTTATGGCGCTTCCTGCAGCGCCACGCGGATGAACCCGTTATTCTGCGCCAGCAGTTCATGGGCTTTCCACGCATCCAGCCCTGTCAGCACCATCAATACCGCCGTTTTACAGTGATGGTTACAGCTCTCCAGCGCCGCTTTTGCCTCCGCCCGGGAGCATCCCCCCGCTTCCATCACAATGGCGATTTGGCGTTCAGCCCATTTGGTACTGCTTGCCTCGAGATCCACCCGCAGGTTGCTGTAAACGCGTCCGGTTCGAACGGCCAGCCCGGTAGCGATCATCGAGAGGATCATTTTCTGCGCAATCCCCGCTTTGGTGTTGAGATAGCCGGCCACCACATCGGCACCCAGTTCGGGAGCAATAACCATACTCGCCAGCTGCGCGGCTTCACTTTGCGCATCACCGGTAATAACGGCGACCGGCGAACCCAGCGACCATGCATGGCGCATTGCCCCCCACACCCACGGTGTTTTTCCGCTGACGGTCACGGCCAGCATCATATCGTGTTTACCAAACTTAATGGCCTGCAGATCGGCAACGCCGCGCTCGTAGCACCCTTCCCCCTCTTCTGCCGTGACGGCCACCACAGGGGTTTTGCCCGGCGCATAGTCATCGGCAACCTGTTGCGCGACCCGACCAGACGGTCCCGCCCCGACAATCACCAGACGGCCACCATGATTGAGGATCGCGGCAGCGTTATCCACCGCGCGGGCAATCACAGGTAAACAAGGGGTGAGTGCAGCAGAAATGAGTGCATCATCCTGGTGAATGACTTTCAGCATGTCCAGCGTGGACAATCGATCGATATTCATCGTGCTGGCGTGCCGTCTTTCCTTGACCGAACCGGTAAGCAGAATGCTCATAAACAGCCTCCTTATTATGAGTACCCACACACTATAAAGTGTTTTATATAGATGACCTGCGAGGAGGGTCACGAAAAGAGGACCAAATCCACGCCTTTACATGGCTTTAAGAAAAGCGCGTCATCGGCGATAATTACCCCCTTACTTAATCATCGCGGAGTATTGATGAGCGATTTGCAGCCTTTCCTTCCGACGCGCAAGCGCCCCATGAAACTCAATACGCTGGTCACGCTGATGGTATGCGCGATTATCGGTTCAGTGCTGCTGGTGGTCTTTGCGCTCTATTCGGTGCAAATCACCCGCGCCACACGCGATGATGTCAAAGACACCGCGCTCGGCATTGCCCGCACCCTCGCCGACAGCCCCGAGATACAGCGCGGCCTGATGCAGGCGCCGCAGGAGAATATTATTCAGCCCATCGCCCAGGCGGTGACGAAACGAAACGATCTGCTGTTCACCGTGGTCACCGATATGCGCGGGATCCGCTATTCTCACCCGAACGAGGCGCTGCTGGGGCTGCATTTTATCGGCGACGATTTAACGCCCGCGCTGGAAGGCAAAGAGAACGTATCGGTTAACCGGGGCGCGCTCGCCGAAGCGCTGCGTGTATTTACCCCCGTCTACGACGGCCAGCACGAGCAGATTGGCGTGGTAGTGGTCGGTATCTCCCTCAATAAGGTGGAAGAGCAGATTACCCGCGGGCGGCTAAACGCCGTCTGGACCATTTTGTTCAGCATTTTTATGAGTTCGATGGCGATTTGGGGTCTGGTGCGGGTCCTGAAACGCATCCTGTTCGGACTCGAACCCTACGAAATTTCCGCCCTGTTCGAACAACGCCAGGCGATGCTGCAGTCGCTTCGTGAGGGGGTGCTGGCCGTTGATATTCACGGGCGCGTGACGATGATCAATCAGACCGCCAGAGAAATATTGCTTCTCCCGTCCGGCAAGCAGACCGAAAACACCAGCGCACCCCTGCTGGCCAGCCTGCGTGACGTCTCGAAGACGGGCGTCGCGCGCCAGGATCAGGAGATCAGCTGCAACGGCCGGCTATTGCTGTGCAACATGGTCCCGGTGAAAAGCCAGGATCGGGTGATCGGTGCCATCACCACCTTCCGTGATAAAACGGAAATCAGCCAGCTGATGCAGCGTATTGATGGCATGGTGAATTACGTCGATGCCCTGCGCGCCCATACACACGAGTTTATGAATAAACTGCATGTGATCCTGGGCCTGCTGCACATGAAGCGCTACGACAAGCTGGAAGAGTACATCCTGCAGACGGCACATCATTACCAGACGGATATCGGTACGATACAGAGCAAGGTAAAATCCCCGGTGGTAGCCGGGTTCCTGCTGGGTAAAATCAACCGGGCGAAAGAAGCGGGCGTCACCCTGACGCTGGCGGATGAAAGCCAGATACCGGATACCGCAAGTGAAGAGCAGGTCGCCGTGCTGATCACCGCGCTGGGCAACCTCATTGAAAACGCGCTCGACGCGATGGAAGGACAGCAGGAAGGTGAGATTGGCCTGCTGCTGCATTATCAGAATGGCTGGCTCAGCTGTGAAGTCAGCGACGATGGCCCCGGCATTGATCCCACTCAGCTGGAGTCTATTTTTACAAAGGGCTTCTCAACAAAAGGCGACAACCGCGGCGTTGGGCTGTTCCTTGCTCGCCAGCAGATTCAGAACCTTGGCGGCGATATCAGCGTCGAGTCTGAGCCCGGCGTATTTACCCAATTTTTTGTTCACATCCCCTGGGATAGCGAGAGGAATATCGCGTGATAAATGTATTAATTGTCGATGATGACGCCATGGTGGCCGACCTCAACCGTCTGTACGTCAACCGTGTTGAAGGCTTTACCTGCTGTGGCGTCGCCTCCACGCTAAACCAGGCCGAGGCCATCATTAATGACCCCAGCCATCCTGTCGATCTGGTGCTGCTGGATGTCTATATGCAGCAGGATAACGGGCTGGATCTGCTGCCCGTCATTCGCGCATCCGGCCGCCAAATCGATGTGATCATGATCACCTCGGCCGCCGACGCCGCCACGATCCAGACCTCCATCCATTATGGCGTGGTGGATTATCTGATAAAGCCGTTCCAGTTCCCGCGCTTTGAAGAGGCGCTGAACGGCTGGAAGGCAAAGCACAGCCTGATGGGGTCGCATCAGTATTACGAGCAGGCGGACGTCGACCGTCTGATCCACGGCGGGGCACCGGAACTGGCAGACAGCAAAAAGCTGCCGAAAGGGTTAACGCCGCAAACGCTGCGCACGATTTGCCAGTGGATTGACGCACACCCGGAGACGGAGTTTTCTACTGATGACCTGGCAAACGCGGTCAATATTTCCCGCGTGTCCTGCCGCAAATATCTGATTTGGCTGGCGCAAATCAATATTCTGTTCACCAGCATTCACTACGGCGCTACCGGGCGTCCGGTGTATCGCTACCGTCTCCAGCCGGAGCAGACGGGCCTGCTCAAGCAATACTGCCAGTAACGCGGTAGGTATCGTCCAGCAGGGTAAAGCGGAAGTGGTGTGCTGAAGAGAACACCACTTCTTTTGTTTTGGTCACAAAGATCGCTTCTATGTCTGGACGCGCACGCAGCGCGGCGCAGCCCTTCTCCACGCCCATGCCGTACATCAGCGTGGTCCAGATATCGCCATCGATGGAATCTTTTGAAATGATGGTCACGCTGTCCAGTTCGTTGTCCAGCGGATACCCGGTGCGCGGATCGAGAATGTGGTGATAGCGTTTGCCGTTGTGCTCAAAGTAGCGCTCGTACGTTCCCGACGTCACGACGGAGAGGTTCTCGACGACCATCGTGCCGATCAGCGCATCCCCGGCGAACGGTTTTTTCAGCCCGACGCTCCAGCCCCCTTCCGGGGAGCCTAAGGTCTGAATGTTTCCGCCAAGATTAATCAGCCCCAGCTCAGCGCCCTCTTTACGCAGGTAATCCCGCACCCTGTCGGCGATATAGCCTTTGGCAATCGCCCCCAGATCGATCTCCATCCCCGCCCGGGTCAGAAACACGCTGCTGCTGGCCTCATCAAGGAGAACATCCTCTGGGCGGGTAATTGCCAGCAGCGACGTGATTTCATCGGCAGGCGGAACGCTGTCCCCCTGAAAACCAATCTTCCAGCGCTTCACCAGCGGACCGATTGCCAGATTAAAGGCGCTGTCCTTGAACAGGCTTGCCGCTTTTGCACAGCGGATCAGATCAAACACTGGCCGACTGACGGTGACCTGATGCTGGCCGGCCGCATGGTTGATGTCCATCACCTGCGAGTGCGCGCGGTTGACGGTGAGCAGGTCTTCGTACTGTTTGATCAGGCGAAACACACGGGACGCGAGGGCTTCGTCATGGGAGAAGAGCTTCAGGAGGATGGGTGACCCCATCAGGACGGCGGAGTAACTGTAAACGCGATGGCTATCAGGCATGGCAGGGGTCCTCAGCTGTAGCCCCGGCTGGCACCGCGCCGCCGGGGAAAATGCCGGATAACGCTGCGCGTATCCGGCCTGGGAAGCAGGAGCCTTACCTCTTTTTCGAACGCAGAGCCGCCTGATGTCCTGCAAGGGTACCAAAAATAATGATATCTGCCACCGCGTTACCGCCGATACGGTTAGCACCGTGGATCCCGCCGACCACTTCACCGGCTGCAAACGCGCCTGGCAGCACGTTGTGGTTGCTATCCAGCACGCAGGTTTCGGTGTTGATGGTCACGCCGCCCATGGTGTGGTGCACGCCCGGCGCAATCTGAATGGCGTAGAATGGCCCTTCATTGATGGGCGCACGCAGCGCAGTGGTACGACCAAAGTCGTCATCATGCTGTTTTTCAACGAAACCATTGTAACGTTCCAGGGTCGCCAGGAAAGCGTGGTAATCCATACCGAGCGCTTCCGCCAGGGCTTTCGGCGAGCTAGCGCTGGTCACGAAGCCTTTGGCAATGTACTCATCCGCGGCTTTGTTTTTGGCGCGTACGTGCTCGTCAAAGACGATGTAAGCGTATTTCTCCGGCAGGGCGATGATTGATGCCGAGACTTTATCGCGGGTCGACATTTCGTTGTAGAAGCGTTCCCCTTTCTGATTGACCAGAATCGCCCCGCCCCCGCGGATGGATTCGGAAATCAGGTACGAGGTTTTCTGCTCTACGGTTGGGTGAATTTGAATCTCGCCCATATCGACAGTGCCAGCCCCGATACGCTCCAACAGCGCGATACCGCCACCGGTCGCCCCTTTATGGTTGGTGGTGACGAAACCTTCCAGATCCGGACGGTATTTCACGACCATCTGGCTGTTAGCGCTGAAGCCGCCGGTTGCCACAATCACGCTTTTCGCTGCCACGGTGATGGTTTCATTCTCTTCGGTGGTCAGGCGCACGCCGGTGACTTCACCGTTTTCGAAGAGAATGTCGCTGACGGAAGTATCCAGCATCACCTCGATGTTGCGTTTGTTGACGTTACGCACCAGGCCGCTAATCAGGTAACCGCCCACCGCAGAACCGTCTTTTGGACGGTGAGTACGGTCGATGCTCATCCCGCCGGTGGTGGTGATGTCGTTCAGCATGATGCCGCGGGTTGCCAGCCACTCAATTGCCTGCGGCGCGTTCTCGACGAAGCGGCGCAGCAGTTCAGGGTTGTTCTTGTTGCCGCCACCTTTCAGGCTTTCCTGGTAGAACAGCTCTTTGCTGTCCTGAATGCCCTTCACGCGCTGGAAGCGGGTTTCGGCGGCGTTCATCCCGGCAGAAGCTTTAATGGTGTTCCCGCCGATGGTTGGCATTTTCTCAACAATCAGCACGCTCGCGCCTTCGTCGTGAGCCTGAATCGCCGCCGCCAGACCGGCGCCGCCGCTGCCGACAACCACCACGTCCACGCTGCGGGTTTCGTTCGGGTCAACGCCCTCTTCCGCTGCCCGCGCTTTGCTGGATTTCAGCATCGCTTTAGAGACCGCTTTCTTCACCGCTTCACTCTGGCTGGTTGCGCCGGTGATGGCATCCACATGCGGGGTATTGGCATCCAGAATGCGGGTGCGAATCTCTTCAAAGCTGGTGACGAACTCAACGTCTTCGCTCGGGCCAGACGCCAGCTCGATGTCCGCAATGCGGTCAGTCTCCAGGCTGACGTTAATCACCAGCTCGTTCGCGTCGTCCTGCACCTTCTCGGTGAACATGCCCGGTTTGAATTTTGATTCGCCCATGCTCATGTCGCGGATCATCGCTTCCACCAGCGAGAAGCGCCACAGCGGTTCAGGAATATTCAGCGCCTCGCGCTGGGTGCTGTCCATAAACAGCTCCAGCGTTTCTCCGGCCGCGATGCGGTCGGTCCAGTCCGGATAGGCAATGGTGGCACGGCCCACGGCAATCAGGTCGTAACCGTGTTCCAGCGCTTCATTGGCATCGGCGGCATTCACCACGCCACCCACGCCCATGACCGGAACCTGCGCCAGCGTTTCAGAACGCATCGCGCAGTATTTTTCGATAAGCGGCGTTGGGTCCTGGGTGTCGACAATGGAAGGACGCAGGGTTGCGCCGACGGAGAAATGCAGGTAATCCACGCCGCGCGCCGCCAGTTTTTCCAGCAGGTACATGGTGTCTTCAAAGCGGATGCCCGGCACTTCCAGCTCTTCGGGGGAGAAGCGGTAGCCAATAATAAAGGCGTCGTCCGCGTACTGGCGCACCATTTTGTGGGTGATATCCAGAACCGCCAGCGGGAACTTCGCGCGATTATCGCGGCTGCCGCCCCACTCGTCGTCACGCTGGTTAGAGTTTGGCGAATAGAATTGCTGAATCAGATAGGTGTTTGCTCCGTGGATTTCCACGCCGTCGAAGCCGGCCTGGATGGCGCGGCGCACCGCTTCACCAAACTTGCCGATCATGCCTTCGACTTCTTCGCCAGTCAGTGCCACTGGCGTTGCTGCGCCCTCACGCGGCGCGGCAACGGCACTTGGGCCAACCGGCGTACGGCCACCGATCAGTTTCGGGTCAACCATGCGGCCGCCGTGGTAGATCTGCAGCAGAGCTTTAGAGCCTTTGGATTTAATCGCCTCCGCGATTTTCGCCAGCCCGGCAATTTTCTCATCATTATCAATCCCGATTGCGCCCGGGAAGGCCAGACCGAGATCGTCGACGAAGCAGCACTCCACAATGATGGTGCCGATACTGCCGGAACGGGCACGATAGTACTCCACCAGCTCACTGGTAACGGTGCCGTCGTAATAGCCGGTGCAGGTGGTCATAGGGGCCATTAACAAACGGTTTTTCAGTTCAGTGCCATTCGGTAATGTGAAGGGGCTAAGAATACGTTCGTTAGTGCTCATATTAGAAACTCCAAACTTTTAAAAAATTAAGAATTCGTTATCGGATTAGTTTTTAGTTCGTCGTTATTTGCCGATGTCATGATATTAATATAATGATTTTTTTAGTTTCTAAAGTTATTACGTTAGTTAAAAAACTATTTAATCCCTGCAATAACACAAATAACACATTGGTGTTAGCGAATGTAATTCAGTCATTCACAATAATTTAAAATTCGTTAAATAAAAATTGGTAAAACCAATTTCCATCACGCATGCAAAACCATTAAAAACAACAAGATATAAAACAAAGAAAAAATAGATGTTACGAAAATGATAAAACAAACCAATAAAACAGGTAATACCCACATACGCCTGAGTGGTTATTAATAAAAGCATAAAAATAACGCTGCAATTCTGTTTTTTTGATCGCGATCAATAGTTATGGCATCCAAAAGCGCAATATAAAAACATCATCATTTTTTAATTTAGCGCCACCATAAAAGCGTTAAATTGCTATTACTGAAAATACAAAGCCGCACCTTTAATAACTAAAAAAAACAAAGAAACTTAAGAAAGTGATTTTGTTTTTTCAGTACGACCGAATCTTTGACAACTTAAGACGTGAAACTATGAATACAAAAACTGCTGTAACGCCCCCTGTGGCGAACCAGGCATCAAATGGAAACGCAAAACGTCTGCTGATGATGGCACTGCCCGTCATTGTCGCCGTACTGCTGCTGTTTGTTCCGGTACCGGAAGGTCTGCCTCCTTACGCATGGCACTACTTCGCCATTTTCGTTGGCGTAATCGTGGGTTTGATCTTCGAACCACTGCCGGGCGCGGTGATCGGTCTGACCGGCGTGGTCGCCATTGCCCTGTGCAGCCAGTGGGTGCTGTTCAGCCCTGAACAGCTGGCTGACCCGAAATTCAAGCTGGCAGGCGCCTCCTTTAAGTGGGCGGTGAGCGGGTTTGGTAACTCGACCGTCTGGCTGATTTTCGGTGCTTTCATGTTCGCCGCAGGCTATGACAAAACCCGCTTCGGCCGCCGTCTGGCGCTGATTCTGGTGAAATACCTCGGCCGTCGCAGCCTGACGCTCGGTTACGCGATTACGTTTGCTGACCTGCTGCTGGCACCGTTCACCCCGTCCAACACCGCGCGCAGCGGCGGGACCATCTACCCGATCATCGCTAACCTGCCGCCGCTGTACGGTTCTAAACCGAACGACCCAAGCGCGCGTAAAATTGGTTCGTACCTGATGTGGGTGGCGATCACCGCGGCCTGTATCACCAGTTCAATGTTCCTCTCCGCCCTCGCGCCGAACCTGCTGGCGCTGGCGCTGGTGAAAAGTACGGTTGGGATCGATATCTCCTGGGGCACCTGGTTCCTCGCCTTCCTGCCGCTGGGTATCCTGTTGATTCTGGCCATGCCGCTGCTGGCCTACTGGTTCTACCCACCAGAAGTGAAGGTGAACAACGAAGTGCCGCTGTGGGCGACCCGTGAGCTGGAAAAACTGGGCAAACTGTCCCGCAACGAAATCCTGCTGCTGGTGTTCGTGTGCTGTGCGCTGCTGATGTGGATCTTCGCCGCCGCGTGGATTGAACCCGCTATGGCTGCCCTGCTCATCGTCGGCCTGATGCTGTGGACCGGCGTGCTGGAGTGGAACGATATCACCGGTAACAAAGCGGCGTGGAACACCTTCGTCTGGTTCGCCACCCTGGTTGCGCTGGCGGACGGCCTCTCCTCTACCGGCTTCATCAGCTGGCTGGGTAAAGAAGGTGGTCTGTTAATGAGCGGTATCTCTCCGGGCGTGGCGACCATCGTCCTGCTGCTGGCGTTCTACCTGCTGCACTACCTGTTTGCCAGCACCACCGCGCACACCACGGCGCTGCTGCCAGCGATGCTGACCATCGCCTCCACCATTCCGGGCATGAATATGGAAGTGTTCGTTCTGCTGATGGTGACCTCGCTGGGCGTGATGGGGATCATCACCCCGTACGGTACTGGCCCAAGCCCGATCTACTACGGTAGCGGCTACCTGCCAACCAAAGACTACTGGCGCCTCGGCACCATCTTCGGTGCCATCTTCCTGGCGGCCCTGCTGCTGATTGGCTATCCGTGGATGTCCATGATGTTCTGATTTCTGACCGCCGGGGCCTTCCTCCGGCGGTTTTATTTTTGTGGAGCAAGCTATGTCAAACAAACCGTTTATCTACCAGAACCCCTTCCCTCTTTCGCATGACGACACCGAATACTACCTGCTGACCAAAGAGCACGTCTCCGTTGCCGAGTTCGAAGGCCAGGAAATCCTGAAAGTGGAGCCGGAAGCGCTGACCCTGCTGGCGCAGCAGGCCTTCCACGACGCCGCATTTATGCTGCGTTCTTCCCACCAGCAGCAGGTTGCCGCCATCCTCAACGACCCGGAAGCCAGCCAGAACGATAAGTACGTTGCCCTGCAGTTCCTGCGCAACTCCGAAATCGCGGCCAAAGGCGTGCTGCCGACCTGCCAGGATACAGGTACCGCGATCATCATGGGTAAAAAAGGCCAGCGCGTCTGGACCGGCGGCGGTGACGAAGCGGCCCTGAGCCAGGGCGTGTATAACACCTACATTGAAGACAACCTGCGCTACTCCCAGAATGCGGCGCTGGATATGTATAAAGAGGTGAATACCGGTACCAACCTGCCCGCGCAGATCGATCTCTACAGCGTTGACGGCGATGAATACAAATTCCTGTGCATGGCGAAAGGCGGCGGCTCTGCCAACAAAACCTATCTCTACCAGGAAACCAAAGCGCTGATCACCCCGGCTAAGCTGAAAAATTACCTGGTTGAGAAGATGCGCACCCTCGGCACCGCGGCGTGCCCGCCGTACCATATCGCGTTTGTTATCGGCGGAACCTCGGCGGAAGCCACGCTGAAAACCGTGAAGCTGGCTTCCACGCGCTACTACGACGCGCTGCCAACGGAAGGCAACGAACACGGCCAGGCGTTCCGCGATGTTCAACTGGAACAGGAACTGCTCCAGGAAGCACAGAACCTCGGCCTCGGCGCGCAGTTTGGCGGTAAATACTTCGCCCACGACATCCGCGTGATCCGCCTGCCGCGCCACGGCGCGTCCTGCCCTATTGGCATGGGAGTTTCCTGCTCCGCGGACCGCAATATCAAAGCGAAAATCAACCGCGACGGGATCTGGATTGAGAAGCTGGAGCACAACCCGGGCCAGTACATTCCTGAATCGCTGCGCCAGCAGGGCGAAGGCGACGTGGTCAGCATCAACCTGAACAAGCCGATGAATGAGATCCTGGCGCAGCTTTCCGCGCACCCGGTCTCTACCCGCCTGTCGCTGAACGGAACCATCATCGTGGCGCGCGACATCGCCCACGCGAAGCTGAAAGAGCTGATCGACAACGGTGAAGAACTGCCGCAGTACGTCAAAGATCATCCGATTTACTACGCGGGCCCAGCCAAAACGCCGGAAGGCTACGCGTCTGGCTCACTCGGTCCAACCACCGCAGGGCGCATGGATTCGTATGTGGACTTACAGCAGTCCCACGGCGCGAGCATGATCATGCTGGCAAAAGGCAACCGCAGCCAGCAGGTGACGGACGCCTGCCATAAGCACGGCGGCTTCTACCTGGGCAGCATCGGCGGCCCGGCGGCGGTGCTGGCGCAAAACAGCATTAAGAGCCTGGAGTGCGTCGCGTATCCTGAGCTGGGCATGGAAGCCATCTGGAAAATTGAAGTCGAGAACTTCCCGGCGTTTATCCTGGTGGATGACAAAGGCAACGATTTCTTCCAGCAGATCCAGAACCAGCAGTGTAAAGGCTGTTCACAGCGCTGAGTGCTTCCATACGTCCGGCAAGAGCGACAGCGTTTCAGCGATCGTGCTGCGCTTGTCGCTTCCCGGCTTCCAGATGGTGACCATCGTCTGACCAATCCCCTGGCTGCCCACTTCGGTGTGCAGCCTTTTTACGTTTTGCCACTGCCCGGCGTGAAAATGCGTCGGTAAGAATCCCCAGCCGCAGCCGCGCTCCAGCAAACCGCGCAGCATCTCCGGTTCATTGGTAAAGAGGGTATGCCCGGAAATCTGCAGGCGGCGTGCCACCGGCTCGTCCGAGGCGGGGTGCATGATGACCTGGGGCACCAGGGAGAGATCGAGCAGCGACAGAGGCGAAGAACGGTCAGCAAACAGCCCGCTGGCGGCATAAAAATCCATATCGATGGCACCCAGGGCGCGCCACTCCATATCATTGCCCACGCTGCGGTTGCGTGCCTGGCATATGGCGAGATCCGCGTCGTTGTTCGCCAGCAGCCGTTCCGATTCATCCCGCGAGGCGCAAATAAGGCTCAGGCGGATTTTTCGCACTGCCATTTCAGCAATCACCCCGTGCAGAAAGGCTCTGGGCGTAAAAGGATCGTAGACCAGCGTCAGGTCCTGCGTGGCACCGTGCGGCACCTCTCTGGCAAACGCCTCAAAGGCTTTTACCTGCCGCATCAGCAGGTGCGCCTGGCGCTGAAGCTGTTCCCCTTCGGGCGTGAGCCGCAGGGTGCGGCCGTCGCGAATAAACAGCGCGTAGCCTAACCCATCCTCAAGAAAATCAACCAGATCGCGAAGCGTCGTTCGGTCCTTCTTCAGCGCCACCGCGGCTTTACTCAGGCTCCCGTTCTCGGCCACGGCGGTAAATGCCTCGAGCTGTGCAAAAGAGTAAATCAGTCCCGCCACGCTACGCTCCTTCTGTTTTTTGGGGGGATTTTCCCCCGCTACGCGTTTTTTATTATAGCCCCGGGGTTTTTAAACTGAAGCCGTTCCTAACCTGTAAGAGACGGATATGAAAAACAGAAAAGTAAACCATGCCCTGCTGGCGGGCCTTGTCTTCAGCACCCTGATCTCCCCTGCGGCAGTGGCGGCCTGTAAAGGCACCGACCTCAGCGCCTGCCCAGCCCCCTTCGACACCACACTGCCTGACCCCCATAAGATGCTCACCTGGAGCCAGGCCGATCGCGTGGTGGGCTTTCGCAATGACTACCGCAACTACGCCGGGGATCGTTTCCGCCACGGTAACGCCGTGCCGCTGCAAATGTCGGACAAGCCGCTCACGGACGCACACTATCAGGTCAACGGCAGGCGCTACGGCCTTCAGGAGTACCTCCAGCGCCAGAACGTCAGCGGCATGCTGGTACTGAAGGACGGCAAAATCGCCTGGAAGTATCTTGGAGAGGGCAATACCGACTCGACGCTCTGGACCTCACGCTCGGTTGGGAAATCGGTGGTATCGGCGCTGGTGGGCGTGGCCTTCAAAGAGGGAAAGATCCACTCGCTTGACGATCGGATCACGCGGTATGAACCCGACCTGAAAGGTACCGCGTGGGATGGCGTGACGCTCAGACAGCTGATCACCCATACCTCCGGCGTGGCCTGGAACGAGGATTACACCAACCCCCACTCCGACTTTGCGCAGCTCACCGAGTGCGAGGCGAAGCCGGGTACCTATGACTGCGTGCGCAAGCTGGTGAAGGGGCTGCGCAGGGCACACCCGGCCGGAGAGAACTGGTCTTACTCTTCGGGTGGCGCCTGGCTGCTGGGTGACGTGCTGGAGCGGGCCACCGGCATGACGCTCGCAGCCTATCTGGAGAAAAGCATCTGGCAGCCTTACGGCATGGCGAGCGACGGCGTGTGGCATGCCTACAGCAAAGGCCAGCACGACGTCGGCGCGCACGGCTTTAACGCCACGCTGGAGGACTGGGGACGCTTCGGGCAATTTATCCTGAACAACGGTAGGCTGCCGAACGGTAAGACCATCCTGCCGGAAAACTGGATCCGGCAGTCGTCAGACTGGACGAAGGCCAAAGGCTCGGTATCAGACGCCCATCCCGAGGGGCTGTACGGCTTTCAGTGGTGGAACAATGAAGTGCCCGCGAACGCCACGGGCGTAGAGCCAACGGCACAGGATTCGCTAAAAGGTTCGCTGTGGGCGCTGGGCATTTTCGGGCAGATGATCGTGGTGAACCCGAAGGAAAATCTGGTCATCGTCCAGTGGTCTACCTGGCCGCAGGCGGAGCCGTCCTTCAGCGCCCAGCCGCTGGAAGCTTCTCTGATGTTTAGCGCGATTGCCAGGGCGCTGCGCTAAAATGCATCCGCCGGGTAATGAAGCGGTTACCCGGCGCATTCTGAAATGCGCCTCTGCGCCACATCACAAAATCGCAATATCAGAGACTTACAGATTACTGGTGAATAAAAAGCCAACGGTTTGTTAAGTTATTGTTGCCATTAATTGTATTTATCTGCCGAATTATATTCATGCAAGAAATGCATCAGTCGATGCGGCATTTGCGCTTATCTAATTCCTCATCCTGATCCAGTTTTCAGAAACAGACGCGTAAAACGTCAACAATAAACTGGAGATAACCATGTTTTCCTCAACCTCACCTGCAACCGTACGGTCGAAAGCGGGCGCGATACTTCGCGTCACGTCCGGCAACTTTCTTGAGCAATTCGATTTCTTTCTGTTCGGCTTCTATGCCACCTACATCGCCCACACGTTCTTCCCGGCGAGCAGTGAATTTGCGTCGCTGATGATGACCTTCGCCGTCTTCGGCGCGGGCTTTTTGATGCGTCCAATCGGGGCAATTGTGCTTGGCGCGTATATCGACAAGGTGGGGCGCAGAAAGGGGCTGATTGTCACGCTGTCCATCATGGCGGCGGGGACCTTCCTGATCGTGCTTATTCCGTCTTATCAAAGCATCGGTCTGTGGGCACCGCTGCTGGTGCTGACGGGCCGTCTGCTGCAGGGTTTTTCCGCCGGCGCGGAGCTTGGGGGCGTGTCGGTCTATCTGGCTGAAATCGCCACGCCGGGCCGCAAGGGTTTTTACACCAGCTGGCAGTCCGGTAGCCAGCAGGTCGCCATTATGGTCGCCGCCGCAATGGGCTTTGCGCTGAACGCGATGCTGGAAGAGAGCGCCATCCGCGAATGGGGCTGGCGCATCCCGTTCCTGTTCGGCTGTTTAATCGTGCCGTTTATCTTCTTCCTGCGCCGCAAGCTGGAAGAGACGGAAGAGTTCAGCGCGCGTCGCCATCATCTGGAGATGCGTCAGGTCTTTAAAACGCTGCTTGGCAACTGGCAGGTGGTGGTCGCGGGCATGCTGATGGTGGCGATGACCACCACGGCCTTTTATCTGATCACCGTTTATGCGCCCACCTTTGGCAAAAAGGTGCTAATGCTGAGCGCGTCGGACAGCCTGCTGGTCACGCTGCTGGTGGCGATCTCTAACTTCATCTGGCTGCCGGTGGGCGGTGCCCTGTCGGATCGCTTCGGGCGCAAGCCGGTGCTGATTGCCATGACCCTGCTGGCGCTGGCGACCAGCTACCCGGCCCTGACGCTGCTGGCGAGCGCGCCCAGCTTCTCGATGATGCTGAGCGTGCTGCTGTGGCTCTCCTTCCTCTACGGCCTCTATAACGGCGCAATGATCCCGGCTCTGACGGAAATTATGCCGGCTGAAGTGCGCGTGGCGGGCTTCTCGCTGGCTTACAGCCTGGCAACGGCGGTCTTTGGCGGCTTTACCCCGGTCATGTCCACCGCGCTTATTGAATACACCGGCGACAAAGCCTCGCCGGGCTACTGGATGAGCTTCGCCGCGGTATGTGCCCTGCTGGCGACGCTCTACCTCTACCGCCGCCGCGCGGTATCGCTGCAAAACACCGTCAAGTCAGAGGGGGCAGTATGAAACGCACTTATCGCTATACCACCAGCGCGCTGGTGCTGACGTTCCTGAGCGTCAATGCCTTTGCCCAGGACGTGAAGGTGATGATCTCAGGCGGTTTTAAAGCCGCCCTGGAAAAGCTGGCCCCGGAATATGAACACCGGACCGGGGATAAAATTGTGATTATCCCCGGCCCCTCAATGGGCAATACGCCGCAGGCGATCCCAAACCGACTGGCACGCGGCGAGAAGGCCGACGTGGTGATTATGGTGGGCGATGCGCTGGAGAAGCTCGAAAAGGCCAGCCAGACCCAGCCGGGTTCGCGAACGGAACTCGCGGATTCTCCCGTTGGCATGGTGGTAAAAAAAGGAGCGAAAGTACCGGATATCAGCAGCGACGCGAAACTGCGTGAAACGCTGCTGCAGGCCAGCTCCATCGCCTACTCTGACAGCGCCAGCGGCAGGTACGTCAGCCAGGCGTTATTCAAAAAGCTGGGAATAGAAAAAGAGGTGGCCGGTAAAGCGACAAAAGTCGAGCGTATTCCGGTCGCCTCAGAAGTGGCAAATGGAAAATACACCCTCGGTTTCCAGCAGGTTAGCGAGCTGTTGCCGGTTCAGGGCGTCACCTTTGTCGGGAAAATCCCTGACAATGTGCAATACATCACGCGCTTCGCAGGCGCGGTTACCCGCCATGCAGAACATCCCGGGGAGGGGAAAGCGCTGTTGACCTATCTCGCCTCACCGCCCTCAAGGGCCGTCATTACGGAGACGGGGATGATCCCCGTTACGTCCGGCGATACTGCTCGGTGATCTGCTTTTCCAGTTCAGCCGCAATATAAGACTGGATGCGCCCCCGGCGCCGGATAAGCCCCACGGTGCGTTTCACTTCCGGCGCCATCAGCGGCAGATGCGTCAACAGCGTGTGCTCTGAGGTCGGCATTGACATGGCGGGAACGGCAGCGATGCCGATCCCCGCCTCAACCATACCGAGCATCGTGGTAACGTGACGTGTTTCGCAGACGCTGGGCCGCTCGGGAACGATATCCCCCAGCATCCGGTCGAGCAGATTGCGGTTGCCTGACGTTTTATCGAGGGAGATATAATCCTGCTGGTAAAACGTCTTCCACGTCAGGTGACTCTTCTGCGCCAGGGGATGATCCTTTCTGCACGCCGCAACGTAGACATCCTCCACCAGCGGGAAAAATTCGATTTCAGACGGCAGGTTTCCTGCAAAGCAGATACCAAAATCCGCCTGGCTGCGGGCCACGGCGTCAATCACATTGCCCGCGCTGCTGTCGATGAGCTTAATGCGAACACGCGGATAGCGAGACTGAAAACGCCGGATCACGTCAGGCATAAAGTAACAGGCCGCGGAAGGTACCGTGGCAACCGTGATCAGCCCCGTCCGCTCTTCGCTGGCCTTATCGACATCCGCGAGCATTGACTCAACGCTGTCGAGCAACTGTGCGGAGCGCTCGGCAAAGTTTTGTCCGTAGAGCGTCAGCGCCACGCGGCGGGTGGTGCGATCGAACAGCCTGTTTCCCAGCGCGGCTTCCAGCTTTTCAATCCTGCGGCTCAGCGCCGACTGGGATAAACAGATAGATTCAGCGGCGACACGGAAGTTACCGTATTCCACTAACGCTCTGAAAGCATAAAGATCGTTAAGGTCAAAATTCACGGGCATAGCGTCTGGATGTCCTGTCAGGGAATACGCAACAAAGTCAAAAATAATAGCGTCTTATTGACCTGCCGCAACCGCCCAGGCGTTGAAATACCGATCAGAGGTCGTTGAGATGCAGGCGGACGTACCCCGCGCGGCCCGCAATGGCCTGCCGATCCTCTTCCGTCATGTCCGTTAGCTGTTTAAAGACAATGCCCAGGCGGGGATTGTTACCGAGACGCGCCTTATTGCGCACAAAGAAGTCCCAGTAAAGGGCATTGAAGGGGCACGCCTGCTCGCCGGTACGCTGGTTGTGTTGATACCGGCACCCCTGACAGTAATTACTCATCTTATGAATATATGACGCGCTCGAGACGTAGGGTTTACTGGCCAGTAACCCGCCATCGCCAAACTGGCTCATGCCGAGGGTGTTGGGCAGCTCCACCCACTCAAAGGCATCAATATAGACGCCCAGATACCATTCATGGACCGCCTGCGGCGACAGGCCGCTGAGCAGGCTAAAGTTTCCAATGACCATCAGGCGCTGGATATGGTGGGCGTAAGCCTCGGTGAGCGACTGCCCAACGGCATGCGCCAGGCAGCGCATCTGCGTCTTGCCCGTCCAGAACCAGTCCGGCAGCGGGGCGTGCTGGTCTAAGGCATTCAGCTCCCGATAGCCCGGCATCTGCGACCAGTAGATCCCGCGCACATACTCCCGCCAGCCGAGAATTTGTCGGATAAACCCTTCTACGGCAGGCAGCGGCGCGTGGCCCGAACGCCACGCCTGCTGGGCGGCCGCGACCACTTCCCGCGGATTAAGCATTTTAGCGTTCAGCGCGAATGAAATTAACGAGTGGAAAAGAAAAGGTTCCTCCGCGTGCATCGCGTCCTGCCAGTTTCCAAACTGCGGGAGCACGTGCGCGATAAAATCATCCAGCCTGGCTTTGGCTTCCGCACGGTTGAGCGGCCAGCGAAAATTGTCGGCCTGCGGTTCGCCGAAGGTCTTTACGCCACAGCGTTGGATCTCCGCCCATAAGGCGGAACGATCGTGGCAGGGACGCGCGTCCACCGGCGCGGGAGGCTCGCCGGACCAGCGCTTGCGGTTTTCAGCATCGAAATTCCATTTCCCCCCTTCCGGCTCGCCTTCAGAGGTTAACAGGACGCCGTGCTGACGACGCATTTCCCGATAAAAGTACTCCATTCGCCAGCTTTTGCGTGGCGCAAAGAACGCGCTGACCTGTTCCCGAGTGGTGAAAAAATGCTCGCTGCTGACGCAGGCCGTTTCAACGGAGACCGTCTTCGCCCACGCCTGCAGCTGCGTATCAAGACGCCATTCGTCGGGCTCCTGCCATATCACCCTGTCCGCGCCGTAATGCGCGACAAGCGCGTTGAGATTGTCTTCCAGCGCGCCGCGGTTTGAGCCATCGGAGAGTCGGACATACCTCACCCGATGCCCCTTCTCCTTTAACGCAGAGGCAAACGCCCGCATGGCGGCGAAGATAGCGATAACTTTCTGGGCGTGATGAAGCACATAGGCGGTTTCTGCCCGGAGTTCCAGCATCACGTAAATGACGTTCGGACTGCAGGTATCAAACCAGCTGTGATGCGGATTAAGCTGATCGCCCAGGATCAGACGCAGCTCGGTCAACGGTGGCTCCTGCGGCAACGCTCAGAACAGTATTTAACCTCATTCCAGCATTTCGCCCATTTCTTGCGCCACGTCATGGGCCGCTGGCAGTGCACACACAGCCGACTGGGCAGGTCCTGCTTGTTACCTTTGAAATCGCTCATCTTTTCAATACCGCACTGATTAATTCACCCCACCTGCGGATAAAGGCCACGACAGACTTCACAAAATGAAGGTGATGCCCGCAAACCGCTACCCACCGCTACGTACGAAATGATAGTTTATTCAGGCTGGATTTGTCGCAGTGAGCGATTTTCTGGCATCTTAACCGAACCTGACTTTCCCATTTTTGTTCAAGTGACGAGTTTGCGAGCAAAGCGATGATAAAGTGGCCCTGGAAAACGAATGAGGCTGGCCGGGATGTGGCGCTGCCATGGGATGACGCGCTTACGATCCCTGTTCTGGCTAATCTAACCCCGGATGAACAATCGAAACTGGTTCAACTGGCGGATCGTTTTTTGCAGCAAAAACGCCTGGTGCCACTGCAGGGGTTTGAACTCGATCCCCTGAAAAACGCCCGCATCGCCCTGCTGTTCTGTCTGCCGGTGCTTGCACTCGGCATTGAGTGGCTGGACGGTTTCCACGAAGTGCTTATCTATCCCGCGCCGTTCGTGGTGGATGACGAATGGCAGGACGACATCGGGCTGGTGCATAACCAGCGCGTGGTGCAGTCCGGACAAAGCTGGCAGCAAGGGCCGATAATCCTCAACTGGCTCGATATTCAGGACTCGTTCGACGCCTCCGGTTTTAATCTGATTATCCATGAGGTGGCGCACAAACTGGATACCCGCAACGGCGATCGCGCCAGCGGCGTTCCGCTGATCCCGCTTCGCGAGGTCGCGGGCTGGGAGCACGACCTGCACGCGGCGATGGATAACATCCAGGATGAAATAGACCTTGTGGGCGAGAGCGCGGCCAGCATTGACGCCTATGCGGCAACCGACCCCGCTGAGTGCTTTGCGGTGCTCTCCGAGTATTTCTTCAGCGCGCCAGAGCTCTTCGCGCCCCGTTTCCCGGCTCTGTGGCAACGTTTCTGCCAGTTTTATCAGCAGGATCCGCTCCAGCGCCTGCGGCAGAATGAGGGGTCTGGCGGGCATTCCTCCCGCCAGGTCCATTAAGCTTTTTCAGCAGGGGTACGCTCAGTTGACCATACCCCTATGCTCAGGGCTAAAAACAGCACTGCCATTCCCCATGCGGCCACCATTAAAGCCTGCTCCCCGTAAAAGCGCGTCACGACCGGCACCAGCAGTGCGCTGACGCCGTAGCCTAACGTGTGGCTAGTGGCGATGACGCCCGCGCCTTTCCCCGTGGTCAGCCGATCGTTCAGCAGAAGCTGGTAGCCCGGCGTGGCCATCGCCGCCCCGAGTGACGTGATAACAATCCCCACGTAGAACAACATCAAACCGGCAACAGACATCAGCCCAAGCCCTGCCACCATCAGCACCGCCGCGATGCAGAGCAATGTCACCGGGCTGAAATGCTGCGGGCGGACCACCAGAAACTGTGCCGCGAGCGTGGCCAGCGCGGCCAGGCTCAGCAGGAGCGCGACATGATGGCTGATCTCCCGGGCGTTACCGCCCAGCAATGGGCTAAGATGCGGTGACAGGCCAATCTGCATCAGGCTCACCAGCGCCGCCAGCAGCAGCGCCAGCAGCAGGAACGGCAGCATGGAGGCCTGCAGGCGGGTTGCCTGGAGGGCTACCGGCGGCAGCGGCGGGTCAGCGACTTCGCGAAGCACCAGCAGCAGAGCGAGAAGCGGTGCAACCGCCATCAGCCAGAGCGGCGCCACCGGATTAACGCTGAGCATCAGCGCCGCCAGCGGTGGGCCGAGCAAACGCCCGCAGCTGAGGCCGGAGCTGATCGTCGCCAGCGCCGCCATTCTTTTCTCCAGTCCCGCACGCTGAATCGCCCACGTCTGGGCCGCAGGCACCAGCCCCGAGACCGTCAGTCCGTAGAGCAGGCGCGAGAATATAAGCCCCGCCAGCCCCCAGACCGTATCCAGCCTTCCGGCCGCCATCGCCCAGACCACCAGCGCCATCACAACAAAACTGGCCAGATAGCCGCTTAGTGAGGCCAGCATGACGGACTTACACCCCTTCCGCTCGCTCTGACGCCCCCACCAGGGTGATGCCGGTAAAAAGAGCATGGATCCAAACATCAACAGCCCGGCCCAGACCGAGAGTGACAGCCCGGTCAGGGTGACCAGCTGCGGGAGCATCACCAGCAAACCGTTTTGCCCGATGCCCAGTAAACCCGCAGATAGCGCCAGGGGCCAGTTAGCTTTTGAGGTGACGTTTTCCGTCAAGGTTTCAGAGTCAGCGCGCATGAGAATGTGAACATAGTGTCAATAAATGTGTGGAAATTATGAAGTTTATGAAAACAAATATTGCAAAAATGGTTGCGACTGTAAACAGAATGAATATCATAACGAGAATTATTATCAATCATGGAATGAGGTACATCTATGCGTGCTCTGCTCCGCGCCGCCGGTACAGACGTTGCAGCCCAGTGTTTTTTAAACGCCCTGTTGCGCGAAACGAAGGACTGGCGCTATCACTCCGCTACCAATGCGGATGCGCTATCTGAGATCCATATCCCGCTTTCCCAAACCCAGGCGCTTCGGGTGCCGGTACGCTATTTCTCTCCCACCCAGCATCATCAGTACCGTTTCCCGGCAACGCTTATTCAGAGCAACAGCGACCGCAGTGACGCCGTCAAATTCTCTCAACTGGTTGATTTAATTCTTGAAAAACCGTCCGTAAAAGGCTCGCTGGATGCCGATACGCTGGCGCGTTTTAAGCAGCGCGTTCTCGAAAGCCATGTCCATACCTGGCAGGCGATTGATTTACGCCACCGCTGGGCAACCCTGCGCGATAAGCCGCTGACGTTTGCCGACGCGGAACAGGCGCTGCTGGTCGGCCATGCGTTTCATCCGGCACCGAAGTCGCACGAGCCGTTCAACGAAACCGAGGCGCGTCGCTACCTGCCTGATTTCGCCTCCCGCTTCCCGCTGCGCTGGTTTGCCGTTGAGAGCACGCTCGTTGCCGGCGACAGCCTGAACGTCTCCCTGCGTGAACGTCTGCTGCGCTTTGCGGCCCAGAGCGCGCCCGAGCTGCTCGGCCACTTCACCGATACCCGTTGGCTGCTGCCGATGCACCCGTGGCAGGCCGACTATCTGCTGGAGCAGGACTGGTGCCAGCGTCTGGCGGAAAACGGTTCACTGCAGGATCTGGGTGAAGCGGGCGCACAGTGGCTGCCCACCAGCTCCTCCCGCTCGCTGTACAGCGAGACCAACAGCGACATGATTAAGTTCTCCCTCAGCGTGCGCCTGACCAACTCCGTGCGCACGCTGTCTGTGAAAGAGGTGAAGCGCGGCATGCGTCTGGCGCGTCTGGCAAAAACGGAACGCTGGCAGGAATTACAGGCGCGCTACCCGACCATGCGTGTGATGCAGGAAGACGGCTGGGCGGGACTGCGCGATGACAGCGGCGTCATTCAGGAAGAGAGCCTGATGGCCCTGCGCGTTAATCTGCTGTTCGATACGCCAGCCACCCAGACCAACGTGCTGGTGAGCCTGACGCAGGCCGCGCCGGACGGCGGTGACAGCCTGCTCGCTGCGGCGGTGCGCCGTCTGAGCCAGCGTCTTGATTTACCGCTCGCTCAGGCCGCCCGCTGCTGGCTGGACGCCTACTGCGACCGCGTATTGCTTCCGCTGTTCAGCGCCGAAGCGGACTACGGTCTGGTCCTGCTGGCGCACCAGCAAAATATCCTCGTTGAGATGCAGCAGGATTTCCCGGTCGGGCTGATCTATCGCGACTGCCAGGGCAGCGCGTGGACCGAAAGCGCCGACGCGTGGCTGAAAGAAGCTGGCGAAACTGAGGTGGAAAACCGCTTTGGCGAGAGCCAGCTGCTGCGCTACTTCCCTTACTACCTGCTGCTGAACTCTACCCTTGCCGTTACCGCCGCCCTTGCTGCCGCCGGTTTTGACAGCGAGGAGAGCCTGATGTCCCGGGTGCGCGACGCGCTGGCGGAACTGCGCCGCACGGCGAAGCAGACCCGCTGCCTCGACTACGTGCTCGACAGCCCGACCTGGAACTGCAAAGGCAACTTCTTCTGCTACTTGCACGATCGCAATGAAAACACCATCGCCGATCCGGCGGTGATCTATTTCGACTTTAGTAACCCGTTCTACAAGGAGAAGGCGTGATGGCTATCGCGAATATCGTCCATTCCGGCTACGGCTTTCGCTGCACCGCAACGGATCGCACCCTGCCGCTGGCGTTGGGTCTCGACGGCAGCGCGGTGCTGGAGCGTCTGAAGGGGATCCCGGACGGCTGGTTGATGGAAGCCCTGGATCAGCTTTTTGTGGCCGCCCCCGCGCTGACCGGCATTACGTTGCCGTGGGCGGAATGGCAGGATGAACCCCAGGCGCAGGCGCTGTTTGGCCTGGCCCACGGTGATTATCTGGCGCGCAATGCCTTCTGGCAATTGCCGCTGTGGCTGAAAGGCGAACGGCATCAGGCGAGCGGCGGAATGCAGTTTGACGAGAGCCGTCAGCTGTATTTCCCGCTGCGCCCTCACCGCCCGCAGGGCGAAGTGTATCGCCGTTACGATCCGCAAATTAAGCGCACCCTCAGCTTCCGCGTGGCCGACGTGGCGCTGGACGGCGAGCGCTTTACCCAATGGATGAACAACCCGCGCGTGAACGCCTTCTGGGAGATGGCGGGCCCGCAGGCCGAGCAGGAAAACTACCTGCGCCGTCAGCTCGACTCGACCTACTGCTACCCGGTTATCGGCTGCTTCGACGACCAGCCGTTCGGCTATTTTGAACTCTACTGGGCGGCGGAAGACCGCATTGGCCGCCACTACCGCTGGCAGCCGTTTGACCGCGGGCTGCACATGCTGGTGGGCGAAGAGAACTGGCGCGGTGCGCAGTATATCCGCAGCTGGCTGCGCGGTCTGAGCCACTATCTGTATCTGGATGAACCGCGCACCACGCGGATTGTTGCCGAGCCACGCTTCGACAACCAGCGCCTGTTCCGCCATCTGGACTCTGCTGGTTTCGACACGGTCAAAGAGTTCGACTTCCCGCACAAGCGCTCGCGTCTCATCATGAGCCAGCGTCACCGCTTCTTCAGCGAGGTGGGCCTGTGAACGCGCTCTGGGAAAAAGTGAACCGCGAGATGGTGGCGAAGATCCTCGCCGAGCTGGAGTATGAACGCACCCTGCGCGCCGAGCCGCTTGCGTCTGACGCCTGGCGCATCACCATGGGCAACGAGTCCTGGCAGTTTTGCGCCACGCGCGGGATCTGGGGCTGGTTGCATATCGACCCGGACAGCCTGACCACCGCCAGCGGTGCCGCCGTGGAGGCGGAGCGCGCGCTGCTGCAGCTGGCGAAGGTGCTGGAGATGAGCGACGCGCAGACGGCGGAGCACATGGAAGATCTCTACGCCACGCTGCGTGGCGACATACAGCTGCTGCAGGCGCGTGAAGCGCTGGACGCGGACGCGCTGATCCACCTCGATCCGGACGAATTACAGTGCCTGATGCGCGGTCACCCGAAGTTTATTTTCAACAAAGGCCGCCGCGGCTGGGGTCTGGACGCGCTGCGTCAGTACGCGCCTGAGTATCGCGGACGTTTTCGTCTGCACTGGGTTGCCGTTCAGCGGGAGCATCTGGTCTGGAGCAGCGACGTCGATTGTGATATCAGCGCCCTGCTGGCCAGCGCCATGGACAACGCCGAGCGCGCCCGCTTTGACGCCCGCTGGCAGGCGCTGGGTCTCGACGAGAGCTGGCTGCCGGTGCCGCTGCACCCGTGGCAATGGCAGCAGAAGATCGCCATTCATTTCCTGGCGCAGCTGGCGCGCGGTGAGATGGTTGAGCTGGGCGAGTTTGGCGATGAGTACCTGGCGCAGCAGTCCCTGCGCACGCTCACCAACGCCAGCCGTAGCGCGCCGTTTGACATCAAGCTCCCGCTGACGATCTACAACACCTCCTGCTATCGCGGTATTCCGGGCAAATACATTGCCGCCGGGCCGCTGGCCTCGCGCTGGCTGCAGCAGCAGTTCGCCAGCGACGCCACGCTTGCCCGCTCTGGCGCGCAGGTGCTGGGTGAGCCCGCTGCTGGATACCTGTCGCACCCGGGCTATGCGGCGCTGCCGAAAGCGCCCTATCGCTATCAGGAGATGCTGGGCGTGATCTGGCGCGAGAACCCGTCCTGCTATCTGCAGGACGGCGAACAGGCGGTGCTCCTGGCTGCGCTAATGGAAACCGACAACGCCGGGTGTGCGCTGATCGACGCGTGGATCAGCCGCTCCGGGTTAAGCGCCGAGGCATGGCTGGAAAAGCTGTTTGAGGCATCGGTGATCCCGTTCTATCACCTGCTCTGCCGCTACGGCGTGGCGCTGATCGCCCACGGCCAGAACGTGACGCTGGTGATGAAGGACTATATCCCGCAGCGCATCCTGCTGAAGGATTTTC
Organism: Enterobacter sp. TCD1-1; assembly: GCF_020567405.1. Taxonomy (NCBI): domain Bacteria; kingdom Pseudomonadati; phylum Pseudomonadota; class Gammaproteobacteria; order Enterobacterales; family Enterobacteriaceae; genus Enterobacter; species Enterobacter sp. TCD1-1. The sequence continues at coordinate 2,123,503 of NZ_JAJCXF010000001.1, forward strand.
AGGGCGATATGCGCCTGGTGGATGAAGATTTCCCGCAGGCCCAGAGCCTGCCGGAACAGGTGAAGGCCGTTACGGCACGCCTGAGCGCGGATTACATCATTCACGATCTGCAAACCGGCAACTTTGTGACGGTGCTGCGTTTTATCTCACGCCTCACGCTGCAAAGCGGCGTCAGCGAAACGCGTTTCTATCAGATCCTCGCCGGAGTTCTGCACCGCTATATGGCCGCGCACCCCGAGCTTGCCGACCGCTTCGCGAAGTTCGACCTGTTTAAGCCGCATATTATTCGCGTGATCCTCAACCCGGTCAAACTGACCTTCTCCGAACACGACGGCGGTAGCCGCATGCTGCCGAACTACGTCACCGACCTTGATAACCCTCTTTTTCTGGCCTCCCGGGAGTCAGCGCAATGAAAACCTATGATTTCATCGGCATTGGTATCGGCCCGTTTAACCTCAGCATCGCCGCGCTGGCGGAAGGGCTGGACGGCTTTAGCTCGCTGTTTCTTGAGCGCAAACCGCACTTTTCCTGGCACCCGGGGATGATGGTGCCGGACTGCCACATGCAGACCAGCTTCCTGAAGGATCTGGTCAGCGCCGTGGAGCCGACCAACCGCCACAGCTTCCTGAACTACCTGGTGCAGCGTAAAAAGTTCTACCGCTTCCTGACCACCGAACAGCGCACCGTTTCGCGGGAAGAGTTTGCCGATTACCTGTGCTGGGCGGCGGACAACCTCACCAACCTCGCCTTCAGCCAGCAGGTGCAGCAGGTGAGCTTTGATGAGAAAAGCGGCCTGTTTGAGGTAGTAACCCAACGCGATCGCTTCCTGGCGCGCCACGTCTGCGTGGGGATCGGTAAGCAGATCAACCTGCCGGACTGCGTCACTACGCAGGACGATAGCTGCTTCCACGCCAGCGAGATGATGCTGCGCACGCCGGATCTTACGGGCAAGCGCGTTACCGTCGTCGGCGGCGGCCAGAGCGGTGCCGACCTGTTCCTGAATATTTTCCGTGGCGAATGGGGCCAGCCGCTGAGCCTGAACTGGGTATCGCGCCGCAACAACTACAACGCGCTGGATGAAGCCGCCTTTGCTAACGAGTATTTCACGCCGGAGTACGTGGACAGCTTCTCCACGCTCGGTGAAGAGGCGCGTCGTCAGATGCTGCACGAGCAGAAGATGACCTCCGACGGCATCACCACCGAGTCACTGCTGGCGATTTACCGCGCGATGTATCACCGCTTCGAAGTGCTGCGTGAAAAACCCTGGGCGCACCTGATGCCGTCCCGCTCGGTGACAGCCCTGACGCGCCTGGAAAACGGCCAGCGCCTGAGCACACAGCATCACCTCGACGGCGGGCGAGAGCAGCTGGAGAGCGACGTGACGATCTTTGCCACCGGCTATCGCGCCGTGCAGCCGGCGTTCCTCGCGCCGTTGTCTCACCGCCTGCATCTGGATACGGACGAAGCCTTCTGCATCAACAATGATTTCACCCTCGAATGGGACGGTCCGCAAAGCAACCGCCTGTTTGCCGTGAATGCCGGGATGCACCGTCTCGGCATTGCCGAACCCCAGCTCAGTCTGATGGCCTGGCGCGCGGCGCGCATTCTGAATCGCGCGCACGCTGACGAGCCGTTTGAGCTGGCTACCACCCCTGGCGTTATCCACTGGCGAAGCACCACCAGCCCGGAGAACAGTCAGGTTGTTAAATCATTAGCAAAAACCACCGAGTACTGACACACACAATCAGGGTCAACATAACAATGAAACGTTCTCATCTTTGGGTTTTAAATCCTTGCTTGCTTGCATTGCTTTCTACCTCTGCGTGGGCGGAAGAACAAAAGGAAGAAAATATCGTGGTCTCCGCCAGCCGTGCGCACCGCAGCGTGGCGGAGATGGCGCAGACCACCTGGGTCATTGAGCGGGCTGAAATTGAGCAGCAGGTTCAGGGCGGGAAAGAGATTAAAGAAGTGCTGGCACAGCTGATCCCGGGTATGGACGTCAGCAGCCAGGGACGTACCAACTACGGCATGAACCTGCGCGGTCGCTCCATGATGGTAATGGTGGACGGCGTGCGCCTGAACTCGTCCCGCAGCGACAGCCGCCAGCTCGACTCTATCGATCCGTTCAACATTGACCGTATCGAAGTCATCTCCGGCGCCACGTCACTCTACGGCGGCGGCAGCACCGGTGGTCTGGTGAACATCGTTACCAAAAAGGGCCAGCCTGAGACTGAAGTCGAGTTCCAGACAGGTGCTAAAAGCGGGTTTAACAGCCACAACGACCATGATGAGAACGTATCGGCAGCGGTCAGCGGCGGCAACGATAACGCTTCCGGTCGTCTGTCGGTGTCGTATCAGCGCTACGGCGGCTGGTATGATGGCAACGGCGACGAGGTGATTATTGATAACACCCAGACCGGCTTACAGTATTCCGACCGTATCGATGTGATGGGCACAGGCACCCTCAATATTGACGATCACCAGCAGCTGCAGCTGACCACTCAGTACTACAAGAGCGAGTCCGACGGCAAGCATGGTCTGTATCTCGGGAAGAACTTCTCGGCGGTCACGGGGGATGCGACCGCGTACAACAAAGGTAACCTCGATTCTGACCGCGTGCCGGGTACCGAGCGCCATCTGATCAACCTGCAGTACTCCAATACCGATTTCTGGGGCCAGGATCTGGTCGCGCAGATTTACTATCGCGACGAGAGCCTGACCTACTATCCGTTCCCGACCCTGACCAAAGGCGTGGTCAGCAGCATCGGCGCGTCGCAGCAGAAAACTGATTTCTACGGCGGCAAGCTGACGCTGAACAGCAAGCCGGTGGACGATTTAACGCTGACCTGGGGTATGGATGCCGACCACGAAACCTTCGACGCCAACCAGCAGTTCTTTAACCTGAGCAAAGCTGCAGCGAGCGGCGGCATGGAGCTGGATAACGCCTACAACGTGGGCCGCTACCCGGGCTACAGCATCACCAACCTCGCCCCGTTCCTGCAGGCCAGCTACGATATTGACGCCATCACCCTGAGCGGCGGCGTGCGCTACCAGTACACCGAGAACAAGGTAGACGATTTTGTCGGTTACACCCAGCAGCAGGCCATCGCTACCGGGAAAGCCACCTCCGCCGACGCGGTGCCGGGTGGGAAAACCGATTACAACAACTTCCTGTTTAACGCCGGGATCCTTGGTCGCCTGACCGAACAGCAGCAGGTGTGGTTTAATTTCTCCCAGGGCTTCGAAATTCCGGACCTGGCGAAGTACTACGGCTCCGGGACCTATCAGCTCAGCAACGGTCACTATCGCCTGCTGAACAGCGTCAACGTGAATGACTCGAAGCTGGACGGTATCAAGGTCAACGCTTATGAGCTGGGCTGGCGCTACACCGGGGATAATCTGCGCACGCAGGTTGCGGCGTATTACTCGCTCTCGGATAAAACCATCACCATTAACAAGACGGATATGACCATCAACCTGGAAGACGACAAGCGTCGTATCTACGGGGTGGAAGGTCAGGTGGACTATTTCTTCACCAACAGCGACTGGAGCACGGGCGCGAACTTTAACGCCATTAAGTCTGAAACCCGCGAAAACGGGAAATGGGAGAAGCTGACGGTCGACAGCGCCAGCCCGTCAAAAGCCAGCGCGTGGGTCAACTGGGCGCCGGGCGACTGGACCCTGCGCGTACAGAGCACGCAGACCTTTGACGTCTCTGACGCCGACGGCAAGAAGATCGATGGCTACAACACGGTCGACTTCCTGGGCAGCTACGCCCTGCCGGTGGGTAAAGTCAGCTTCAGCGTGGAAAACCTGCTGGACAAAGACTACACCACCGCCTGGGGCCAGCGCGCGCCGGGGCTGTATAGCCCAACCTACGGTGCACCGGGTCTTTATACCTACAAAGGCCGCGGACGGACGTTTGGTCTGAACTACTCCGTTCTGTTCTAATCCTGCGCGCCGCCTGCGGGCGGCGCAATTTGCTGTGTAATTTCGAAGCAAATTTACTATAAAATCAGCGATTTGCTGAAATTGTCGGCAAACGAACGAAAAGTGCGTTTTCACCCTTTGACAAGGCGTAGTGAGGTCGCTACTATGCGCCTCGTTCACACGATTCCTCTGTAGTTCAGTCGGTAGAACGGCGGACTGTTAATCCGTATGTCACTGGTTCGAGTCCAGTCAGAGGAGCCAAATTTGAAAAGCCTGCTTTTGAAGCAGGCTTTTTGCTTTTCTGGGTCGGGTAAAATTGTCGGGTGGCGGCTTCGCCTTACCCGACCTACGGGACCGTAGGCACGGTAAGCGCAGCGCCACCGGGCAATAAACCGCTGCTTTCATCAATTTACCTCTGTTTTATCTTTCAACTGGCGGAAAGACCCGTAGGGGTCAGTGCAGCCGGGCAATCACCTTTATCTCAAACTGGAATCCGTACAGCCACGTCACGCCGATCCCCGTCAACGTAGGGTAAGGCGCTTCCCCCCAATATTCTGGCAGGATACTCCAGATAACGTCGAGGTTTGACGCGGGATCGACGACAAAGAGGGTCACGTCAACCACGTCACTGAACGTGCAGCCCGCAGCCGCGAGGACAGTATTAAGATTATCGAAAGCCAGCCTGACCTGCGCTTTCAGATCGGGTTCAGGCGAACCATCCTCCCGGCTACCCACCTGCCCCGAAACAAACAGGAAGCCGTTAGATTTGATGGCGGGTGAATACCGATTGAGCTCATAAAGCGCCTGGCGTCCCAAGGGAAAAACGGCTTCGCGTGTTGTCATATTTGTACCTTTGTAATGAGGCGAAATCTGCCCGGTGAACATACAGACACTTTACAGGTGCAGGTTCTGGCGGATAAACAAGCGACTTTGTCCATCATTGTTTGTAATATCCAAACAATCGGTGAAAAGAGAGGACAAGTGATGGATCGTTTCGATGCGATGCGCGCCTTTGCTCGCGTGGTGGAGGCAGGCAGTTTTACAAAGGCTGCCCAAACGCTTCATATGAGCAAAACTACAGTGACGCAGCTCATTCAGCATCTGGAAGCGCGCCTGCGCGTCAAGCTGCTCCATCGCACCACCCGCAGGCTCGGCGTCACTCCCGATGGCGCGATCTACTACGAGCGCGTCATCCGCCTGTTGGCGGATATGGAAGATGCTGAAAACAGCCTGTCCAGTGCGACGATGCTCCCCAGGGGACGCCTGCGGATAGATGTGCCCACGCCTCTCGCCCGCCTGGTGCTGGTGCCCGCGCTGCCAGCTTTTCACGCACGCTATCCTGATATTCAATTCGACCTGGGCGTGAGTGACCGGGTGGTGGATCTGATCGGCGACAACGTGGATTGCGTCCTGCGCGGTGGCGAAATCAACGACCAGTCCCTGATCGCGCGCCATGTCGGCGATTTGCAAATCGGTGTTTACGTCGCACCGAGCTATGTGGAACGCCTTGGCGCCCCTGCGCATCCGCGTGAGCTGGAAAACACCGACCATCGCATAGTGGGATTCTTATCCTCACGCACCGGTAAGATTGATCCTCTGGTACTGCACAGAGAGAGTGAACATATTGAAATCAAGGGCAGCTATGTGCTTGCCGTGGATGATGGCAATGCTTACCTCGAAGCTGGGTTAGCCGGGATAGGCGTGATTGCGCTGCCGGTCTATATGGCGGCAGCGCATCAGGCTGCTGGCTCTTTGATTCCGCTATTTGAAGACTGGCGTATTAACCCAATGCCCCTGTACCTGGCGTTTCCGCCGAACCGCCATGTCAACGCCAGACTGCGCGTTTTTATTGATTGGATCGTTGAATTGATGCAGCAGCATGTCCCCACTACCACCAATAAGTAACGACATCTATTCGCTCATCACCGCCGATTGACGGTTATTCTGGAGGTTTTGAAGCCTGCTTTTCTGCCCTACAGCACAAACTCATAGTGCGAGCCATCTGGCAGCTCAACATCAAGCCGCAGCTTTCCGCCCGCAGCCTCAACGTAACGCTTGAGAGAAGAGAGTTTCAAATCGCGCCCGGGCTTTTCCATTACCGCAACGGTAGGCTGTCTGATACCCAGAGCCTGTGCCATCTCTACTTGCGTTTTTTGTACTTTCTCACGTAACTCAGCCAGATGAATATTGAGCAAAATATCCGTTGCTATTGCCTGAGCGCTGGCGACAACTTCAGGCTTTTCATCCGCTATAAGCTGCTCAAGGGTTCTTCCCATCGCGCTATTCCCTCTCTTTTAATGTATTCAGCCAGTGAGTGAATTCCCGATCAGCAACGAGAAGCATCTCATCGTAGAATCGCCTTTCATTACCGACCTTATTGCCAGCACAAAGCATGATGCCAGTACGGTTTGGGTCGAAGGCGAAAAACGCCCGTAATGGATCACCCTTACTTTGAATACGTAGCTCTTTCATGTTGCTGTGACGAGAGCCTTTAAGCGTATCAGCGTAGGGTCTCGATAAACCCGGCCCCTTCTCTCGCAAAACAAGCAGTGCTGCAAGTACGCTGGCGCGATCCGTATCGTCAAGCGAAGTGAACCAGCGATCAAACCTGTCCGTCATGTTAATTGCCCACACAAGGCCTCCCATCAAATATAGATCAAAGACTATATACATGCAAAGCTATAGCAATGATTATGCAGAGATGGAAAAGAAGATTCTTGTGGGTTACGGGAATACTGAATGCGTGTAGGAGTAATTCTGTGTATCTCTTATCGGATATTCATTTTGTTACGAGCAGCATCGAAAAAACTCAGGATCCGGTCAACTGCTTCCAGGCCGCCACTTCCTCCTCCAGCCATGCCTTAAAGAGTGTCACCTCCGGCTTCGCCTCCGTTGACTGCGCCGTTACCAACCAGTAAGGCCAGGGATATGGTGCGGTGATGGAGGTTAGCTGGACCAGTTCACCTCGGGTGATGGCATCCTGAACCAGAGAGCGGCGCTCCAGCGCGATGCCTTCTCCAAGCCGGACGGCTTCGATAATTAAATTCGAGTCGTTAACGCATAAACCGCCAGGCACGATCTCTTTCTCAAGACCCGCATTCATGCACCATGCTTTCCACGACTCCATGGAGAAAATAATATGACTCTTTGCAATCTCCGCTGGCGTAGCGGGCAGCACGCCCCCGTTATAGCCCGGTGCGGCCACCACAATAAGCTCATCGGAAAAAAGATAATGGCTTTCACTCTCTTCCCAGTTTCCCTGCCCCATCCGTATCGCGATATCTATCCCTTCCTGCTGCAGGCTGGTGACCGTCAGGCTGGCCTGGATCCGCAGGGTAATAAGCGGATATTTCGCCCGAAAACGAGCCAGACGCGGTAATAACCAGTGGCATCCAAATGACGGCACCATCGCCAGCGTCAACTCCTGCTTTCTCGGCTTCACCTGTACGAGTCGGGTAGCATCCGCGATGTGGTTCAACGCTTCGCGTACCTGTAAGGCATAGAGCCGCCCTTCTTCGTTGATCTGCACTCCTCGCCCCTGACGGATAAACAGCTTTACGCCCACCATCTCCTCCAGCGTTTTGATCTGCTGGCTGATAGCGGAATGGGTAACGTGGAGTTCTTTCGCCGCCAGCGTCACGCTGCCAAGACGGGCGACGGCTTCAAAGCTTCGCAAACTGGCAATGGGTGGAAAATCCGACATGAAAGCACTTCCTTATCTGCGCTGGATATACAGCGGCAACCTGATCATATGTCAGTAATACTAACCCTTACGGTAAGATACTGAAGATATTCACCATGCAAATTGTATTGTAATGTCGGGTCATCCTTTTCAATGACGCGTTCTTTCACAGAGACAGGAAAACGGGAAAGATGATTAAGCTTGTTGGCATGATGGATTCACCTTATGTACGGCGCGTGGCGATCTCCCTTGAGCTTTATGGCGTTGAGTTTGAAAGCCAGCCGCTGTCAGTCTTTAGCACCTTCGACGCGTTCTCCCGGATCAACCCCGCGGTAAAAGCCCCGACGCTGGTTCTGGATAACGGAATACGTCTGATGGATTCCTCGCTGATACTGAATTATTTTGAGGCTCAGGCCGCCCCTGAGCGCAGACTCTTGCCTGTCGATCCGGATGCGCTGGCAAACGATCTCCAGACGCTGGGCTTTATCCTCGCCGCTGCGGAGAAAGCCGTGCAAAATGTGTATGAACACAACCTGCGCCCGGTTGAGAAGCAGCATGATGCATGGGTCGAACGCATTACAACCCAACTGCTGGCGGCCTGCAGGGAATGGAATAGATTACTGCAGGCGCGTCCGGTCACCACAGTGCCCAATCAGGTGGCCATTACCAGCACGGTTGTCTGGACGTTTATGCAGTCGATGATCCCGCACGTCGTTAGTGCAGCGGAGTTTAGCGCGATCCAGTCGCTTGCCGAATCATTCGAATCACAGGCGGTCTTTAGAAAATACCCATTCAGCTAAGTGGCGAGCCCGGTAAGCACTCGCTACCGGGCAAACCCGCACCTAAATCTGATAATCAATCGCCACTTCTTCCGGCTCCATCACCTGGCGTTTAATCTCATCCACCGACAGCCCGGCGTTGCAGAGCTCGATAAAGCGCCACACATAGTTGCGCTGCAGCTGTCCGCGCTTCAGGCCGAGCCAGACGGTGTTGGCGTCAAACAGATGACGCGTGTCAAGACGCACCAGGTTCCCGTCTTCGCGTTCTCCACTGGACTGTTCCGCCACCAGGCCAATGCCCAGCCCCAGCTCGACGTAGGTTTTGATCACGTCAGAATCCTGCGCACTCAGCACGATGTCCGGCGTTAATCCTTTACGGTTGAAAGCTTCATCAATACGCGAGCGTCCGGTGATCCCCTGGCGGTAGGTAATGAGTGGCCATTTCGCAATGTCTTCCAGCGTCAGGGGAGAAACCTGATTCAGCGGATGATCGACCGGAAGTAATAAGCTGTGGTACCAGCGGAACCAGGGGAAAGCCACCAGCAGCGGATCGTTGCTCAGGCGTTCGCTGGCAATGCCGATATCCGCCCCACCGTTTTGCAGCAGCACTTCAATTTCCTGCGGCGTGCCCTGGATAAGCTCCAGACGGACGTCAGGGAAAAGTTCGCGGAACGCTTTAATCACCGGCGGCAGGCTGTAGCGCGCCTGGGTGTGGGTGGTGGCGATGGTGAGCACGCCCGAGGCGTCATTGGTGAAGAGATCCGCCAGGCGACGCACGTTGCTGGCCTCGTTGAGGATCCGCTCAGCGATGGTGAGCAAAGCCTTACCCGGCTCCGTCATGCCGAGCAGCCGCTTGCCGCGACGGATAAAGATCTCTATGCCCAGTTCCTCTTCCAGCTCGCGGATATGGCGGCTGACGCCGGACTGAGAGGTATAAAGCATATTGGCGACCTCGGTCAGGTTGTAGTCCCGCCTGGCCGCCTCACGGATAATTTTAAGTTGCTGGAAATTCACGATTCACTCCGGCGCATCTGACATAGCTCTATTGTTAGAGTCAGCCGTGCTGCAGAACAAATAATAAAAACCAGCATCTTATGCTTTTATGGAATATCAGCTCACGAGCTGGAGTTCACGGTTCTCAAGCGATGGCTTGCTGACCAGCGACATCAAAATCTCTTTTACCGCCTGCGCCTGTGGCGACAGCGAACCGCGTGCGGACATGTTCAGCGACAGCGGCAGGCTCATGGAAGGTGTGGTGATCCGCGCCATCCAGCCGTTTGCCGCACTGCACAGCGAGCGTGCTGCGGACTCCGGCAGAACGGTCACCCCCATGCCGCTGGCAATGGCTGCGGTCAGCGTGGAGATCGAGTCGATTTCGCCGATGATTTTGGCCGTCAGGCGGCGCAGGGAGAACGCTTCGTCCACGCGCACGCGCACGGCGCTGTAGTCGCGCGGCAGATAGAGGTTCATTTCTGCCACGGCGGTAAGGTCGACGCTCTGGCCCGGGCAGTCGCGGGTGCCCACGAGGTAGAGATCTTCTTTCAGCAGCGGCTGGCTGGTGATCCCGGCAACCGGGGAGCGATCGTAAAGGACCGCCATGTCCAGCTGGCCACTGAGCAGTTTATCATTCAGGACAGAACCGCTGTTTTCGTGCAGATAGACCAGCACTTCAGGCAGCTCAGCGCGGACGGCCTGCAGCAACGGCATGGTAATGGACGATGCCGCCGTTCCCGGCGCCAGCCCGATGGACACGTGCCCGCTCAGGGTCTGCCCCACGTTATTCACCGCCAGTTGCGCCTGTTCACACTGGCGAAGAATGGTGCGCGCATGGGTATACAGGATCTTACCGGCTTCCGTGGGCGTGACGCCGCGTTTGGTGCGGATCAACAGCTGCTGATCCATCTCGCCTTCCAGAGTAGCCACCTGCTGGCTCAGCGCAGGCTGCGCGATATGCAGCACTTCTGCCGCTTGAGTCAGGCTGCCGATATCGACGATTTTTACGAAGTATTTCAGTCGTCTTAAGTTCATTTTGCCCCCTGTTCGAAATGCTGTGCCGGAACCGGCTGTCGTTGTTGAACAGGTTTTGCAATATGAATGCCACTTTTACCAGGCGGTCTGAATTGGGCGCTAAGCGCCTGAAAATAAGGAAACCTAATCATGGAGGGGGGTTTTATTACCGAAACAGCAGTTTATGATCTGCCCCATTAGAGGTATACCCGCACCAAAGCGGTGCATTCCGCTGTCAAAAACATCACTTTGCCGATTTTGTCAGCAAACGATCAAAAGGCGGCGATCCACCCTTTGACAAGGTGAACGCAGGTCGATAATATGCGCCCCGTTCACACGATTCCTCTGTAGTTCAGTCGGTAGAACGGCGGACTGTTAATCCGTATGTCACTGGTTCGAGTCCAGTCAGAGGAGCCAAATTTGAAAAGCCTGCTTTTAAAGCAGGCTTTTTGCTTTTCTGCGTCGGGTAAAATTGTCGGGTGGCGGCTTCGCCTTACCCGACCTACGGGACTGTAGGCCCGGTAAGCGCAGCTCCACCGGGCAACACAGCCTCAATAAGCAAGCTTCACCGGCATCCCTGACCGCCGTTCCAGTTCGGCTCCCGCCCCCTCGTTTATCAACTGCGTCCGCTGCGCGGCTGACATTGGCAGAGGCACTTTCCGGGTCGATTCAAACTCCGCGCGATTACGTGATAATGGCTCGTGAACCTCCACCCAGCGGCTGCCGTCCGGTTCCGTGGTGACTTTAACGGGCCTATCGATAAGCTGTACGCGGGTTCCAACGGGGACATTATCGAAAAGGTATTTGATGTCGTTACTGCGCAGACGAATACAGCCCTGGCTCACCCGCAGTCCAATGCCGAAATTCGAGTTTGTGCCGTGTATGGCATACAGCCTGCCAATATAGATCGCATACAGCCCCATCGGGTTATCCGGTCCGGCGGGCACGAAGGCAGGCAGCGTTTTCCCCTCTGCCGCATAGGCACGGCGCGTATTCGGCGTCGGAGACCAGGTTGGCCCCACCTGCTTACGTTCAACCGCCGTTACCCAGTTACGCGGGGTTTCGCGCCCGGCCTGACCGATGCCGATGGGCAGCACTTCAACGGTATTGCTGCCCGGTGGATAATAGTAGAGACGCATTTCCGCCACGTTAACGACAATCCCCTCGCGGACGGTGTCGGGCAAAATCAGCTGCTGGGGAATCACCAGCCGGGTGCCGGATTTGGGCAAGAAAGGATCCACCCCCGGGTTCGCTTCCAGCATATTGCTTAGCCCCTGCCCGTACTGCGCGGCAAAGGCCTCAAGCGGTAACGTATTGCGCTCGGGAACGGTGATGATAATCGGGGTTCCCACCAGACGACTGCCTTCCGGCGGTAAGGTATAGGTTACGGCAAACGCGCCGGGTACAGCGGCACACAGCGTAAGGACGAACCAGGTAAATCGCATCATAATTTCCTGTGCTCAAAAAAGAGAAAGCCTCGACTCAGGCAGGCTTTCTCAGTTTACGCTATTACGCCTCGGTTTTGCGCCATCTGCGCGTCAGCACTTTTTCCGCCTCGACAATAAGGAACATCACAAAACCAATCAGGAAGGTGATGACCCAGTAGCGGAACGGCAGTGCTTCGGTGCCAAACAGCATCTGCATGAACGGTGCGTAAATGATAAGAAGTTGTAGCGCCAGCAGTACACCGCTCACGATCCAAATCCCTTTATTCGCCAGCAGGCCTTTGCTCAGCGAGAAGCCGTCATTAACGCGGCAGTTAAGCATGTAAAACCACTGCGCGGTCACCAGGGTTTGCAGCAGCACGGTGCGGATAAATTCCGCCGAGTAACCGCGCGGCTGTAGCCAGGCTTCCAACACGAAAGCGCTGATGGCAATCATCAGACCGACAAACACCACGCGCCAGATGGCATAGCCGTCCATCACATGCAGATTCGCCTTACGCGGTGGCCGGTTCATGATGTCCTTCTCACCCGCTTCAAACGCCAGGCCAAACGACAGCGTTGCCGACGTCGCCATGTTCATCCACAGGATCAGGACCGGCGTCAGCGGGATCAGGTTCCCCGCCAGCAGCGCGATGATGATTAGCAGGGCCTGCGCAATGTTGCTCGGGATAACGAAGAGAATCGTTTTTTTCAGGTTATCGTAAACACGACGCCCCTCGTGCACCGCACTGGCAATGGTGGCAAAGTTGTCATCCGTTAACACCATGTCGGCGGCTTCCTTGGTGACCTCTGTCCCCTTAATCCCCATGGCGATACCCACATCCGCCCGCTTGAGCGCCGGAGCATCATTTACGCCATCCCCGGTCATGCCCACCACTTCCTGTTTACTTTGCAGGGCCTGCACGAGGCGGAATTTATCCTCCGGGCTGGTTCGGGCGAAAATATCGTACTGCTGCGCGGCGTCGCTCAGCTGACGGTCGTCCATCGCCTCCAGCTCGCGTCCGGTGATAGCGCTTGCAGCGTTACCAATCCCCAGCATTTGCCCAATGCTCATGGCCGTTTGCGGGTGGTCGCCGGTGATCATTTTCACGCGAATCCCGGCCTGCAGACAGTCGGCGATCGCGGTAATGGCCTCCGGACGCGGCGGATCCATCATTCCCGCAATACCCAGCAGGATCACGCCATCACGCAGGTCCGGGTGATCCAGCTCGCGCTGTCCCTCGCGGGCAGGTTTCCAGGCCGCAGCCACCATACGCAACCCTTCCCGGGCATACTCTTCGATCTTGCCTTCCCAGTAAGGTTGATCGAACGGCTGCAGTCCGTCATTCGTCTGCTGGTACTGACAGAGGCGGAACAGGACGTCCGGCGCGCCAGTGATTAAAATCACCTCTTCTTCACCCAGCCGGTAGAGCGTGGACATGTATTTATACTGCGAATCAAACGGGATTTTACTGCGCATTTCCGTATCAAGCGCTGGGAGCAGGATTTTCGCCGCCAGCACCTTCAGCGCGCCCTCGGTCGGCCCCCCGGTGATTTTCCACAGCCCCTGCTCGTCTTTGATCAGCTGGCTGTCATTACAGAGGTCAATGGTGCGCAGGTAGCGTTCCAGCAGGGACCCCTGCGTCACGCTGACGGGCGTCGGGTCATCTACGGGGTGAATATTCCCCACCGGTTCGTAGCTGTCGCCCTCCACGCGATAGGTCGTCTCAGCGGTAATCACCGCTTTGACCGTCATTTCATTCATCGTCAGGGTGCCGGTTTTATCCGAGCAGATGACCGTCATTGCGCCCAGGGTTTCCACCGTGGGCAACTTACGAATGATGGCCTTGCGACGCGCCATGGCCTGTACGCCAAGCGAAAGGATGATGGAAATGATGGCCGGCAGGCCTTCCGGCACGGCGGCAACGGCGAGGCTGATAAGCGACAGCACCAGTTCAGAAACCGGCATATCCCGGAACAAGAGGCTGAAAACAAACAGCGCCACCATCATGACCAGGATAGTAATGAAGATGGTTTTACCGAGCTTATCCATCTGCACCATCAGCGGCGTGCGGTGCTTTTCAATGTCGGACATCATCTGATTGATGTGGCCAAGCTCGGTCTCGCCCCCGGTTGCCACCACCACGCCTTTACCGCCGCCGGAGCTGACGGTGGTGCCTGAGTAAAGCAGATTATACCGGTCACCTAAAGGCAGTTCCCCGCTTAGCGCATCGCTGTTTTTTTCAACAACGGTGGATTCGCCGGTCAGGATGGCCTCCTCCACGCGAAGGTTATGCGCTTCAATCACACGCAGGTCCGCAGGAATACGATCCCCGGCGCGGATCACCACGATATCACCCGGGACCAGCGACGTGGTGGGGATCGTTTCATGATTCCCCTGTCGTACCACCACGGCTTCGCTGGAGAGCATATTGCGAATACTCTGCAACGATTTTTCAGCATTGCTCTCCTGGATATGGCCAATCAGCGCGTTAATGATGGCAACCCCCAGGATCACGAACATGTCTACCCAGTGGCCCATAAAGAGCTTAAGCAACGCGGCCACCAGCAGAACGTAAATCAATACATCGTTAAAATGCGCCAGGAAGCGCAGCCAGGCGGGTTTGCCCTTTTTTTGCGGCAATGCATTCTCACCATGCTGCTGAAGTCGGGCTGATGCCTCAGTGCCGCTAAGTCCTTCCAGAGTGGAGTGGATATTCGACAGGGTTTCGTCAACGGTTTGTTGATAATACGGACGTTCAGGTTTTCCTGTTTTCATCGTTCCTTCCTCAGGTTCTATTCAGAAATCACCTTGCTTTCATGTAATTAACGAATAACGAAAACAGGAACATGGGCGTAACGGACAATACTTGCCGCCTCCGATCCTAACAAATGGGTTTGAATATTTGGATTTCGAGAGCCGACAATAATCGCGCCAGCAGCAAGTTCATCCGCCAGCTTAATAACCTCATCACGAACATTTCCGCTACGAACATGGAGATGAACCCGCTCTTCTGGCAGATTCAATTTTTTGACCAGGTCAGACAGTTTTTCTTTCGAATTATTAATCATATATTCATCCATCTTGCGCGCATCTGAAATAAAACCGCGCGTCAGTTCGGCTGAAAATTTGGGCATGACGTGCAGCAAATGAATGTCACCCGATGCGCTTTGCGCCAGAAACTGTGCATGTTGCAACGCTTTATCCGCCAGGCTTGTCTCGTAGACGTCCACCGGAACGAGAATGTTTTTATACATATCGAGCATCCTTTTTATAACCAACATGAGAGTGAATGAAGCATAAAAACGCATTAAATGCAGGGGGTTGCCCTTAATGCCAGTTACGGTAAAAAGAGATGAATAATATTAAACGTAGCACAGGAATATCAGGTTTAGCGCTTCCCCACTGCTAATGGTTATTTAACATTTATCTTTTCGCCGACTATGCTCATAGTTAGCCACCGCTTCCGGCTCATGGAGGAATGTATGTATGGTATAAGCCTGATCCGACTGGGTATGTTTATTGCGCTTGCCATTATCGCCAGCACGGCGATTGGTTTATTTACCTATATGGTCGTCACTGTTCTGGCAGAATAGTGTCACCCCTGTCCAGGTTATGGAATAAATAAAACAGTTATTTATTAGGGGAATACAGTGAACCGCTACCTCTCTCTTTTACCGTTCGTTTTGTTAACGCTCACAGCGTGCGACCCGAAACCCAAAGACGTCTCCCCCCTGCCCAGAATGGTAAAAGTAGCGGAGGTGACGGTTCCCGGTAACGCCCAGCAGCGCGTTTTTCCCGCCCGCATTGAATCGGGCGATGCCACAGACCTTTCCTTCAAGCGCGCAGGTCAAATTGAAGCGCTCGATGTGCGTCAGGGCGCAGTCATCAAGCAGGGTCAACAGCTTGCAAGATTGAATGCCCGTGAAGCCCAGCAGCGGGTTAATGACAGACAAACGGCGGCAACGCTGGCCCAGAGGCAATTCGATCGCTTCCAGACGCTGGCGGGCCGCCAGGCGATTTCGAAAGCCGAAATGGACGTGCAGCGTGCGAACCGCGATTCGGCGAATGCGGCGCTACAGATCGCCCGAGAAGAGTTGAATCAAATGACGCTTGTCGCCCCCTTCAGCGGGACGGCGGCCAGCGTACATGTCCGAAACCATCAGGTGGTGTCTGCCGGTCAGCCCATCGCGACGTTAACCCGCACCGATCTGCTTGACGTGGTGTTCAGCATCCCTGAAAACCTGTTTAAAACCTTTGATATTCGCAACGCGCAGTATCGCCCGGTAGTGAGAATTAACGCCATTCCGGATCGGGAATTTACCGCCGTTTATAAAGAACACTCGGGCAGCAGCGACAGTAATACCCTGACCTGGCAGGTAATACTCACCATGCCGCGGCCAGATGATTTTCCCGCCGTCGGTGGCGTAAGCGGTACGGTGACCATTAATTTAACCAACCTCCCGGCTGGCGCGGGCACTCAGGCGCTGGTCGTACCGGTTGAGGCAGTCTTTAACCCGGACAACAGCCCGCGCAATGAGCCGCACGTCTGGGTTGTGGCAGGAGAAGGCGACACGCTCCATCTTGAAGACCGCAAGGTCAGCGTGGGGCAAGTGATTACCGAAGGCGTGGTGATCACCAGCGGGCTTAAGGCGGGTGAGCGCGTCGTAGCCGCAGGCGTTGGGGAGCTGCATACTAACCAGCCGGTGCGTATCTGGACGCGTGAACGGGGACTGTAATGGATATCTCTCGTCAATTTATTAATAACCCTGTTCGCGTCTGGCTAACGATTCTGCTGCTGGGCATCGGGGGTATTTTCGCGCTGTTGAATATCGGCAGGCTGGAAGATCCCGCTTTTACCATCAAAACCGCAGTGGTGGTCACCCACTACCCCGGCGCATCCGCTCAGCAGGTCGAAGAAGAGGTGACGCTGCCGCTGGAGAATGCCCTTCAGCAGCTGCCTTATCTGGACAACGTGAGCTCCATCTCTTCAAACGGTTTGTCGCAAATCACCGTTAACATCGCGTCACGCTATCACTCAAATGAACTGCCGCAGATTTGGGATGAACTGCGCCGCCGCGTGGGCGACGCCTCGCGTCAGTTCCCGCCCGGCGTCGTCACGCCCTTTGTGAATGACGATTTCGGCGACGTGTTCGGCTTCTTCTTCGCCATTTCCGGGGATGAATTCAGTAATCCTGAACTGGTGAGATACGCGGAGCAGCTGCGCCGCGAGTTGATTCTGGTCCACGGGGTCGCGAAGGTTGCTATCGGCGGAGCGATTAGCCAACAGGTCAATATCGATATTTCCCTGACCAAAATGGCCGCGCGCGGCATTACCCTGAACCAGCTTTCCGGCCTGCTCAGCAGGCTTAACGTCGTTTCCAGCGCCGGAGAAATCACCTCTGGCAGCGAATCCATTCGTCTGCACCCGACCGGTGAATTCGAGAATCTTGATGAACTGGCGGATCTCATCATCACGCCTTCCGGCACGGGGGCGGCGACGCGTCTGCGGGATATCGCCACGCTGTCGCGCGGGCTGAACGAATCGCCAGCCAGTATCTACCATGCCAACGGCAAAAAAGCCGTCACCATGGGCGTCTCGTTTATTCCCGGTGTGAACGTGATCGACGTGGGCTACGCGCTGGAGGCGAAGCTAAACCAGATGTCGGCGGAAAAACCGGCAGGCATACAGATAGACCTGTTTTACGATCAGGCAGCCGAAGTGGGCCACTCTGTTAACGGTTTTATTATTAACTTCCTGATGGCGCTGGCGATTGTCATCGGCGTGCTGCTGATCTTTATGGGCGTACGCAGCGGGATCATCATCGCGTTTTCCCTCGCGCTTAACGTGCTGGGCACGCTGCTGATTATGTATCTCTGGGGCATTGAGCTACAGCGCATCTCGCTTGGGGCGCTGATTATCGCCCTCAGCATGCTGGTGGATAACGCCATCGTCATTGTCGAAGGGGTGTTGATTGCCCGACAGCAGGGCTCCCCGCTGTTGACCGCCGTTAACACTATCATCCGTCGCTCCGCCCTGCCGCTGCTGGGGGCGACGGTGATCGCTATCCTTGCGTTTGCGCCTATCGGGCTGTCGCAGGATTCCACCGGGGAATACTGTAAATCCCTCTTCCAGGTGCTGCTGATTTCCCTGATGCTGAGCTGGTTCTCGGCGCTCACCCTCACCCCGGTGATGATTAAGTGGTGGTTGTTTAAAAACGACAGCGCGCCGGAGACCACTGACGAGTCAGATCCTTACGACAAACGTCTCTACCGCCTCTATCAGCGCCTGCTTAACACGCTGCTGCACCATAAGGCACCGACGCTGGTAGTGATGGCGGCCCTGCTGGCCGCGTCTGTCTGGGGGTTTGGCGCGGTGCGGCAAAACTTTTTCCCGTCGTCCAATACGCCGATTTTCTTTGTCGACCTGTGGTTACCCTACGGGACCGATATCAAATGGACCGAGAAAATGACCGGTGATATTGAGAAAACCATCAAGGGCCAGCCCGGCGTGGAAACCACCGTCTCCACCATCGGTCAGGGGAGCATGCGGTTTATTCTGACCTACAGCGGACAGCGGCAGTACAGCAACTATGCGCAGATCATGGTGCGCATGGATGACCAGCGTAACATTTCCTCCTTGACCCGCCACGTTGACGAGTACATCGCGCGAAACTACCCGCAGGTGAACGCCAGCACGAAACGGGTGATGTTTGGCCCTTCCGGCGACAGCGCCATTGAAGTGCGCATTAAAGGCCCGGATCCTGACAGGCTGCGTCTGATTGCCAGCCAGGTGGACGATATTCTGGCGCGCGATCCGGCTACGGGGAGCGTCCGAAACGACTGGCAAAACCGCAGCAAAGTGATCCGCCCGCAGTACGTTGCCGCGCTGGGACGCGAGCTTGGCGTGGATAAACAGGACGTCGACAACGCGCTGGAGATGAATTTCTCCGGCAGCCGGGCGGGGTTGTATCGGAAAGGCAGCGACCTGCTGCCCGTGGTGGTGAGGCCCCCGGAAAGCGAAAGGCTGGATGCCAGCCACCTGAACAACGTGCTGGTATGGAGCCAGGCGCGGCAGCAGTATATCCCGCTGAGTAACGTCGTCAGTCGCTTCTCTCTGGAGTGGGAAGATCCGCTCATTCTTCGACGCGACCGCTCGCGGGTACTGACGGTTCAGACGGACCCGGACCCGCTGACCCAACAAACCTCCGGCGATATTCTCGCCCGCGTGAAGCCGCAGGTAGATGCCCTTCCCCTGCCACACGGTTACAGCATCGAGTGGGGGGGCGATGCGGAAAACTCCAGTGAAGCGCAGCAAGGGCTGTTCACAACGCTGCCTCTCGGGTATCTGGTGATGTTTGTCATTACGGTGCTGATGTTCAGCTCGGTAAAAAATGCCGTCGCAATCTGGCTGACCGTACCGCTGGCGTTGATTGGCGTCACACCAGGATTTTTAATTACCGGCATTCCCTTTGGCTTTATGGCGCTGATTGGTCTGCTGAGCCTGAGCGGAATGCTCATCCGCAACGGCATCGTGCTGGTGGAAGAGATCGAACAGCAGAAAACGCAAAAGGATCAGCACAGTGCGATCGTTTATGCCGCCACCTCGCGCCTGCGCCCTATCCTGCTCACCGCGTTCACGACCGTACTTGGCCTGGCTCCGCTACTGCTGGATGTTTTCTTCCAGAGCATGGCTGTTGTGATTATGTTTGGACTGGGGTTTGCTACAATCCTGACGCTACTGGTACTCCCCGTGATCTATGCGTGTTTCCATCGTAAGGACGAAGCCAAACAACAATGAATGCGACAGGGCTGAACATTATCAAGACGCTGGGCTGTATGACGGCGGTGACCTTCTTCACCATCTACAATACCTGGGATCATTATGATTATGACTATCACTGGATCCTGGGGTTTTTAACCTTTATCTCGACGATCGCTACACCGCTGTTTTTTGTGGTGTCGGGCTATCTCGACGGACAATCCCGGCACGGCACGCGCTGGCAGCTGGGTAAAATTAAAAGTCTTGTGATTGTTTTTCTGTTCTGGATAACGATCTACTACCTGTGGGAGCCTTATCAGCGCGGGTATTTAATCCAGCCCTGGTTCGTGTTCGCCTTTGTCGTGATTTACACCTTCCACCCGGCGGTAGAGTGGCTTAGCCAGCGGAGATCGCTGTTCTGCGGCGCGATTGCTGCCCTGCTGTTCTTTTCCTACGGATACGATCTGTTATCGGCGCTTTATCCTGAAACGCACGCCCTTTCTCTTTCACCGCAGTATCGACTGTGGACGTGGCTGCTGTTTTATCTGACGGGGCAACTCTTCTGCGATCCTAAAATCGCCGAGTGGATAAGCCGCAAAAATGTAGTCCGGGCGGCGGTTATCGCCATCCCGTTTATCTATCTCTTCACCTGGTTTTACGAGCGCCACTTCTTTTTTGCCCTGTTTAAGGCCGACAGAAACGCCTTTATCCTCACCGGCTCGCAGATCTACATCCTGATTATTGCCCTGGTGATTGCGGCGAACGGCGTGCGCTTTCGCCGCAATGCTGAGTTTAAGGAGTCCATACTGGCCGCCATCAGCAAAACGATGACTGGCGTATATATTGTGCACTACTCGGTGTTTCATCTGCTGACGGCGCTGATACCGGTGACGTCACTCGGCATGAAGCTGGCGTTGATTGTACTTACGTTCGTCACCTCTGTTCTCTTCTCCATGCTGGTATTGTCTAACGCCGTGGCAAAAAAGGTGATCACCCTTTAAAAGCCTAAGCGCAGCCAGGCAAAGAGCACGTTGCCGTTGTTATAAGTCCCGGGAATATAGGTGAACTGGACGGTAACGCGCTGATAGCTGGCCGAAAAAAGCGGGAAGATGAACGGTAGCGGGACATAGTTCGCAAAATCATCGCGCGCCGTGATGCCCGCGGCGGCACCGAGCCCAAGGCGGAAATCTCTGGCATTATCCAGATACCAGCCCTTCTCCCAGCCATAGCCCATCGCGGGCTGCCATTCGTTGTGCGAGTCCTTGAACATCATCGCGAAAAGCGCGCTCCAGTTACCCTCTTCGTTATAGCGGGAAACGCCCAGCCCACCTCCCCACGGCATTTCGTTGTACTTGTCGGATTTTTCTTTGTCGTACATAAAGCGAGCGTGCCAGCTCAGAAACGGCAGGTACAGATCGTAACGCTGAGGCTGCGCCCAGGTTTGCGAAATGTCTTCCGTCAACGCATTCCACCAGCCGCTGATGCGTTGCTCGCCATAGACGTTGGGCTCCGCCTGAAGCGGTGCGACGAATAAAAACAGAATCATCCAGAATGCCGAAAAGGTGCGTTGCATCGTTATTCCCTCAGCTTAACTCACGCGGCGGTCACTATTACTGTAAACCATTCAGCACTTAGCGAAGCCAGAAGAGGCAATTATCTCGCCGCAGGTGTGGATGAAATTTATTTATTCAGCACCTTCCGGAAAGATAAAAACGTTTTCTCAGGCGTTTTGTCGCGGTAGTCTCATAGGTTCCGTTTATATGACGGGCGCAATGTGAGTGACCTTTTCTTATACCAATAATTAAAAAATCAGTACGGACAGGACAACTATGGACTCCACCCTCATCTCCGATCGTCCCAACGCGGAGACACCTTCGCTCAATCGTGCCCGCCGCGCCGCACTCGGCAGCTTCGCGGGTGCCGTCGTCGACTGGTATGATTTTCTGCTTTACGGCATTACCGCCGCGCTGGTGTTTAACCGTGAATTCTTCCCCCAGATCAGCCCTGCGATGGGTACGCTCGCCGCGTTTGCCACCTTCGGCGTCGGCTTTCTGTTTCGCCCGCTGGGCGGGGTGATCTTCGGCCACTTCGGCGACCGCCTGGGCCGCAAGCGCATGCTGATGCTCACCGTCTGGATGATGGGGATCGCCACCGCGCTAATAGGCATTCTCCCGTCGTTTTCCGCCATTGGCTGGTGGGCCCCGGTATTGCTGGTGACATTACGCGCCATTCAGGGCTTCGCCGTGGGCGGCGAATGGGGCGGCGCGGCGCTGCTATCCGTTGAGAGCGCGCCAAAAAATAAGAAAGCGTTTTACAGCAGCGGCGTGCAGGTCGGGTACGGCGTAGGGCTGTTGCTTTCTACAGGGCTGGTGTCGTTAATCAGCCAGCTCACCACCGACGAGCAGTTCCTGAGCTGGGGCTGGCGCATTCCGTTCATCTTCAGCATCGTGCTGGTGATTGCCGCACTGTGGATCCGTAACGGCATGGAGGAGTCCGCTGAATTCGAACAGCAGCAGCAGGAAAAACCGGCCGTCAAAAAGCGGCTGCCGGTGATGGAAGCCCTGATTCGGCACCCTGGCGCTTTTCTGAAAATTATCGCCCTGCGCCTGTGCGAGCTGCTGACGATGTATATCGTCACCGCCTTTGCGCTGAACTACTCGACGCAGAATCTCGGCCTGCCCCGTGAATTGTTCCTGAATATCGGCCTGCTGGTCGGCGGGATCAGCTGTCTGACGATACCCTGCTTCGCCTGGCTGGCGGACCGGTTTGGCCGCCGTCGCGTCTACATCACCGGCGCGCTGATTGGGAGCCTCAGCGCCTGGCCATTCTTTATGGCGCTGGAGGCGCAGTCGATCTTCTGGATTGTCTTCTTTGCCATCATGCTCGCGAACATCGCTCACGATATGGTGGTCTGCGTGCAGCAGCCGATGTTTACCGAACTGTTCGGCGCCAGCTACCGCTACAGCGGCGCGGGCGTGGGGTACCAGGTCGCAAGCGTGGTCGGCGGCGGGTTTACGCCGTTTATTGCCGCCGCGCTGGTGACCTTCTCCGGCGGTAACTGGCACAGCGTGGCGGTTTATCTGCTGGCCGGTTGCCTGCTGTCGGCGGCAACGGCGCTATTGATGAAAGAGACGAGCCACCGCTGATCTCACTTTTGTTTCACAGGCGTGTGACATACTATCGGGTAGAGTCGCACACCTGTGGAACAAGGAGACAGAGATGAATAATAAGGGCTCCAGCCTGACCCCGGCTCAGGCGCTGGAAAAACTCGACGCGCTGTATGAACAGTCCGTCAACGCGCTGCGCAGCGCCATCAGCGAATATATCGAAACAGGGAAACTTCCCGACGAAAAGGCCAGAACCGAGGGCCTTTTTGTTTATCCATCGCTCTCTGTGACCTGGGACGGCAGCGCCAGCACAACACCGAAAACCCGTGCCTACGCCCGTTTTACCCACTCCGGCTGCTACAGCACCACCGTCACCCGCCCGGCCCTGTTCCGCCCGTACCTCGAAGAACAACTTACGCTGCTGTATCAGGATTACGGCGCGCACATTCACGTTGAGCCCTCGCAGCATGAAATTCCATACCCCTACGTGATTGACGGTTCGGCGTTAACCCTCGACCGTTCGATGAGCGCGGGGCTAACCCGCCACTTCCCGACGACGGAACTGTCGCAGATTGGCGATGAGACGGCCGATGGGATCTATCACCCGGCAGAATTTTCTCCCCTGTCGCACTTTGATGCCCGCCGGGTCGATTTCTCCCTGGCGCGTCTGCGCCACTACACCGGCACGCCCGTCGAACATTTCCAGCCGTTCGTCCTCTTTACCAACTACACCCGCTACGTTGACGAGTTTGTCCGCTGGGGCTGCAGCCAGATCCTCGACCCGGAAAGCCCGTATATCGCCCTCTCCTGTGCGGGAGGGATCTGGATCACTGCGGAGACCGAAGCGCCCGAGCAGGCCATTTCCGACCTGGCCTGGAAAAAACATCAGATGCCCGCCTGGCACCTGATCACCGCCGACGGTCAGGGCATTACGCTGATTAACATCGGCGTGGGCCCGTCAAATGCCAAGACCATCTGCGACCATCTGGCGGTGCTGCGTCCGGACGTGTGGCTGATGATCGGCCACTGCGGCGGCCTGCGTGAAAGCCAGCTGATTGGCGACTACGTGCTTGCCCACGCCTATCTGCGTGATGACCACGTGCTGGATGCGGTGCTGCCGCCGGATATCCCAATCCCGAGCATCGCCGAAGTGCAGCGTGCGCTGTATGACGCGACCAAAGAGGTCAGCGGCATGCCGGGTGAAGAGGTTAAGCAGCGCCTGCGCACCGGTACGGTCGTCACGACGGATGACCGGAACTGGGAGCTGCGTTACTCCGCCTCCGCGCTGCGGTTCAACCTGAGCCGCGCGGTGGCCATTGATATGGAGAGCGCCACCATCGCCGCACAGGGGTATCGCTTCCGCGTCCCGTACGGCACGCTGCTTTGCGTCTCCGATAAGCCACTGCACGGCGAAATTAAGCTGCCCGGTCAGGCCAACCGTTTCTATGAAGGGGCGATATCCGAACATCTGCAAATTGGCATTCGCGCCATTGACCTGCTGCGGGCAGAAGGTGACCGGCTCCATTCCCGCAAGCTGCGCACCTTCAACGAGCCGCCGTTCCGCTAATAACGATAAGGAATAACCATGTCCAGCACATCTCCGCTCTCTGCCCTGCGCCACTGGCTTGAGGCCAGCCATCTCGACGGGATGATCGTCCCGCGTGCGGATGCGTGGCAGAGCGAATACTGCGCGCCCTGTGACGAAAAGCTGGCCTGGCTGACAGGCTTTGACGGCTCTGCTGGCGTCGCGCTTGTACTGAAGGATAAAGCGCTGCTGTTCGTCGACGGGCGCTATCAGGTGCAGGCCCGCGTTCAGGTGAATATGGATGAGGTTGAGATCCACCATCTGCACAACGAGCCGCTGGCAGACTGGCTGACGGCAAACGTCGAGGCGGGCACGCGCATCGGTTTTGACCAAATGCTGATGACCCATTCAGAGTTTGAGCAACTGTCTGCCACGCCTTGCGAGCTGGTCCCGCTGAAAGCCTCGCCGTTTGACACACTATGGACTGACCGCCCTGCCGCACCGGCGGGGCTTATCCGGGAAATGCCGGTTGAATACAGCGGTGAAAGCAGCGCTGATAAACGTCAGCGCGTCGCCGCCGTGCTGGCTGCAAGCAATGCCGATTATCTCGCCGTTACCCTGCCGGATAATATCGCCTGGCTGTTAAACGTCCGTGGCGCGGATATCCCTTACAGCCCGGTACCGCTCTCTTTTGCTCTTCTGGGCCGTGACGGCCACGTTGAGTGGTTTGTTAACGACAGCAAGCTCGGCGCCCTACCGGAAGACGTGCGCAATGCGTTTACCATTGCGCCGCAGGACGCCTTTGTCGAACGCTGCCAGCAGATTGCTGCAGGAAAACGGGTGATGGTTGATGCCGATTCCGCGCCGGTCGCCCTGCGCTTTGCCATCGAACCCCGGGGAGAGATTGTCTGGCGGACCGACCCCATCACCCTGATGAAAGCCACCAAAAACCCGGTTGAGCTGGCCGGTTATCGCGCGTGTCATCACCAGGACGGCGCCGCCTGGGTCAACTTCCTGGCCTGGCTGAGCCGTGAAGTGCCGCTGCGCGAGGCGGCAGGGAATCCGCTCACCGAGCTGGAAGTTCAGGCGCAGCAGCTGGCGTTCCGTCAACAGCAGCCCGGGTTCATCGAGCAGAGTTTTGCGACCATCTCCGCCTCTTCGAGCAATGCGGCGATGTGCCACTATCATTCGAGCGAGGCCAGCAACAAGCCCATCGGTCATGACCATTTTTACCTGAACGATTCCGGCGGTCAGTACGTGAATGGCACCACCGACGCCACGCGCACGCTGGCATGGGGTAAGGTCGACCCGCAGCAGCGCCTGCACTACACCGCCGTGCTGAGAGGCTTCCTGTCGCTGATTACCCTGCAGTTCCCTTCCGGGACTCAGGGACATCAGCTGGATGCCTTTGCGCGTCGTCCGCTGTGGGAGATGGGACTGGATTACGATCACGGCACGGGGCATGGCGTGGGTCATCAGCTTCTTATCCATGAGAATCCGCATCGCATTGCCAAAAAGGTCAACCCGTGGCCGCTGGTGGCGGGCAATATCATGACGATTGAACCGGGATACTATCTGGGCGATAGCCACGGTATTCGTATTGAAAACCAGGTGGAGATTGTGGAGAGCCGTCCAGGGTTCTGCAGGTTTGCCTCGCTGACGCTGATCCCGATCGACTTAAGCCAGGTTGAGCTGCATTTGCTGAGCGAGCAGGAAAAGCAGTGGCTGGATGCGTATCACCAGCAGGTACGCGAGGCGCTGTCACCGCGGGTAAACAGCGATGCGCGTCCGTGGCTGGTAGAGGCGACGGCGCCGGTTCGTGTGAACGGATAGTGCGGCTTTTGCCGGGTGGCGGCTTCGCCTTACCCGGCCTACGATTCGAGGTTTTTGTAGGTCGGGTAAGGCGAAGCCGCCACCCGACAATTTTACCCGATGCAGAAAAGCAAAAAGCCTGCTTTAAAAGCAGGCTTTTCAAATTTGGCTCCTCTGACTGGACTCGAACCAGTGACATACGGATTAACAGTCCGCCGTTCTACCGACTGAACTACAGAGGAATCGTGTGAACGGGGCGCATATTATCGATGCGCTCCCGGGATGTCAAAGGCAGAATGCATATTTCCGATCGTTTGACGATTTATTCTCCACTTCGCGCAATTGTCAGGCATTTTGTCGCGGATATTTCCATAGCCAGCGCCCGCTGACCATACGCCAGTAGAACAGCGCGCCCCGCACGGCCCAGTCCAGGAACATCCCCAGCCAGACGCCGATCACACCCCATCCGAGCATTACCCCAAGCGTATACCCCGCCACGACGCGACATCCCCACATGCCAAGCATCGACACCCACATCGCAAAGCGGGCGTCGCGCGCCCCCTTCAGCCCGGCAGGCAGTACCCATGAGGCCGCCCAGATAGGCATAAAAGCCGCATTGAGCCAGATGAGGACTTTTACAACCTCTTTAACGTCGTCTTCATGGGTATAGAACGAGGCCATCAGCCCGGCAAACGGCGCGGTTCCCCAGGCAATCACGGTCAGTCCAATGGTCGACAGCCAGAAAACGTGGCGCAGCTGTCGCTCCGCCTGGCCGATCTGCCCTTTCCCGAGCCGTTTCCCGGTGATAATGGTCGATGCAGAGCCCAGCGCGTTACCCGGCAGGTTAATCAGCGAAGCAATGGAGAAGGCGATGAAGTTACCGGCGATCACGTCGGTGCCCATCCCGGCGACAAACATCTGCGTCAGTAATTTCCCGCCGTTAAACAACACCGACTCAATGCTTGCGGGAATGCCGATCCCCATCACTTCCCAGATAATGGCGAAATTAAAGGGGCGGAAATAGCTCTTCAGCGTGAGGCGCAGCGAGGGGGTGATCCCCGCCATCAGCACGCCGATAATCGCCGCCGCACCGATATAGCGTGAAATGGTTAGCCCCAGTCCTGCACCGACGAAGCCCAGCCCGTCCCACGAGAACACACCGTAGATCAGCACGCTGCTGATGATAATATTCAGGATATTCATTCCGCCGTTGATCAGCAGCGGAATTTTAGTGTTCCCTGCCCCGCGCAGCGCGCCGCTGCCAATCAGGGCGATGGCCGCCGCCGGATAGCTGATGACGGTCATCTCCAGATAGGTCAGCGCCAGGTCTTTAACCTCGTTCGTGGCCTCCCCGGCGACAAAATCGATGATCTCTTTGCCGAAATAGTGGATCACCGCCGCCAGAACGGTCGAAAAGATAGTCATGATCATCAGCGACTGGCGTGCCGCCTCGCGCGCACGTTTGGGATCCAGCTTGCCGAGGCTAAAGGCCACCACTACCGTCGTCCCGAGGTCAATCGCGGCAAAGAACGAGATCACCACCATGTTAAAGCTGTCCGCCAGACCTACCCCCGCCATCGCCTCTTTTCCCAGCCAGCTCACCAGGAAGGTGCTCAGCACCCCCATCAGCAGAACGCAGGTATTTTCCAGGAAGATAGGCACGGCAAGAGGGGTGATTTCACGCCAGAAGAGAACCCGATAACTTTTACGTTTTGCATACCATGGCGTGCGCGCGATCGCCTGGCGTAAGGAGGCAGTGACGTTCAAAATGGACCTTAGCGAGAAAAGTTGAAACTCCATTTCAAATAATGGGGGAGAAATGCTCATCCTGCAAAGTATTTTCCGGAAAAAGATGTGTGGATTTACAACAAACTGACGACAGAATCAGCAATCAGTCGATTTTCCCTAAGATCAGGTTTGACAAAACTTTTTTCGCCGCTAAGATAAGCCTCCACAACGATTCCTCTGTAGTTCAGTCGGTAGAACGGCGGACTGTTAATCCGTATGTCACTGGTTCGAGTCCAGTCAGAGGAGCCAAATTTGAAAAGCCTGCTTTTAAAGCAGGCTTTTTGCTTTGCGGATGAGGGAAAATGAACGCTCTGTTTGTCTACGGCACGCTGCGCCCGGGCCACTCAAATGCGCATATTCTTGAAAACATCGGTGGCGAATGGCTGGCCGGTTTCGTCTCCGGTACGTTCTACGAACGCGGCTGGGGCGCTGCGGCGGACTTCCCGGGGATCGTGCTCCACCCCGATGGCCCCCGCGTCGAAGGCTTTCTGTTTATCTCTGATCACCTTGCCGCACACTGGTCAATGCTGGATGAGTTTGAAGACGGCTACGATCGGGTTGAGGTCACGGTGACCACCTCTGAAGGCGAGCAGGTTCAAGCCTGGATTTACCAGCTACAGCCGCGTTCTGAACCATAAAAAAAGGCTCTCTGTCACCAGAGAGCCTTTTTCACTATTCGCTGCGATTACTCGCTTTTTGCTTCGCCGTTTTTGATTTCGCCCATCACTTTCAGCTTTTTAGAGATGTCACGACGCTCTTTGGACAGCTCAGCATTTTTAATGATGTAGTCATCAACACGGTCTTCATAGTCGCTCTTCATGCTGGCGATGATGCCCTGAATAGCTTCAACGCTCATGCCTGGCTTGATGTAGTCGCTCAGGTTGTCGAGCAGCAGAACACGTTTCTGGTTGTCACGGATCTTCTTCTCAACGTCCTGGATTTCACGCTGCAGTTTGTTTTTGCGGCGGAACAGGCGGACGAATTCCAGAACATCCTGGAACGAAGGCTTGGTAGTTTCCATTTTTACACCCCTGATAATGTGAGATTCGGATTCGTTAAAGCAACCGTTGTAACAATAACCTTACTGACAGCGGCCGCGAATGACAATGAGTATATCGTTTAAAGCTATCATAACCCCAATTGCTGCTGAATCGAAGCAGCAGGCGTCACATACGCCTTTTATTTGCGCAGCGCCCGGCAAATCAGGTGCGATAACAGCTCAAGCTGCCGCGCCAGTTCCATGCTCAGCCAGACGTAGCCATGAATAGGCGTTTCCGCCACGTTATCGCTCTGGCGCTCATTGATTAACTGCTTCAGTTCCGCGACGATCTCATTCAGACGTTCGCTGTTGGCCAGGATCGGCTGCGGGTTACCTTCGTAGAGCGCATGGGCGATGGTCAACAGCGTTTGCTGCGTCATCTGCTGGGTCTCTTTGAGAGTCTGCGCGTTAAGCATCAACAGATGGCTGGGGCGCGTGGCCCAGTGTGCGTTGATTTGCAGTTCAAGCATGCAGACCAGATTGCGGCTCACCGTCTGAATGGCTTCGAAAATTGATTTCTGAATATGGGTTTCTTTGCTGGCTGGCGTGATCAAGCCGCGCATTTTGACCACGTCGTTAAGGATGGTTTGCAGGTGCTTTTCCAGGCGCGGGCGCTCAACCAGATTCGGGGAAAAACCGGCCTGATAGACGCGGTTAAACGCGGTGACGTAACTGGCCATCTGAATACGCCAGTGCAGAAAAGCACGCTGCGGCCAGATACCGGTGAAGAGCATCGCCAGCAGTGAACCCAGGATGACATCCCCGCTTCGCCACAGCGCCGTAGTCATATCCCCGGCGGGCGCACCGACCACCACCGCGAGAGTAATACCGATCAGCAGCGCCTGATACGGTTTTTTACCCAACGCCAGCCAGCCGCACAGGAACATGGCGGCACCGCACCATGCCAGCATGACCGGGAACGAGATCAGCTCCAGCTTCAGGGCAATAAGCCCCAGGGCCGAACCTAACACGGTCCCGCCAATACGCTCCAGAGCGCGCGGGACAACGTTGCCCCAAAACGAGATGGGCCCCATCACCACCACCAGCGTGATCAGCGGCCACGTTCCTTCCGGAACCTCCAGCAAACGCACCAGGACAAACGTCAACACGAACGCCAGCGCGATGCGACACCCGTGCACCACGCGGTAGTGTTTGTACAACCGAATTTCAAAAGGGGTTAATGATTTGTCGGGACGCACACCCGCTCTCCAGCTACACGGCAAAGCACAATTGTACTGTGTTTTCAGCCGGGCGGATCGCTCCCGGCTGAAAAACCCTTCATTTAGCAGGCTTAAACCGTTTTGTGCTCGACGGCGATATACATTTCGATATCCCAGTAGCCGTCCGCATTGCCGTCATTGAGATAGCGCTCGAAGCAGGGTTTGAGCGCCATCTGGTACTTATTGTCCTGCAGCAGGGAATTGAAGAACTGATACCACGGCGTGGCGAAGTCGTAGTTTTCCACGCGCGCCGTCGCCACGGCATAATCCCCGGCCGCGATTTCCGTCATCATGACGCCTTCGCTGTTTTCCGGGATGACAAAATCATCCGGTACCGTCACGGCCGTATCACAGCGCAGTTTTTCTGCCGGGACTTCATCCGGGTTATCGTAATAGACTGCCACCCACTCCAGCGGCTCAATGTGACGCCCGTCGACCCACATGACCAGCTGTTCAAAGCCCTGTTTTACCGTGTGTTCCCACGGGCCGACCAAATGAAAACCGGCAATCTTACGTTTCTGTTGCTGCGTAATGCTGTAGTCCATACTGCCTCCGCTCATCACTGTATATTTATACACTATAAAACGGGATTATGATTATCAGCAAACGAGGAGTGTTTATTATGTGAGCAGACTCGCAACCCTGCCAGTCTGCTCAGCAACAGTTAAAGCGTGTGATGCAGATAATCGCTCAGACGAGAGAACAGGCCGCCTTTATCAACGGCTTCCAGCGTGACCAGCGGCCAGTGGGCTACCACCTTGTCGCGGTCATAGAGCTGAATCTCCCCGACCCGCTGATGCGCAGCAATCGGCGCTTCCAGTTCTTTTTTATCCAGAACGTACTTGGCTTTGATGTTGGGAACCTCTGCTTTCGGCAAGGCCAGCCAGAAGTCCTGATCGGTGCCCAGTTTCACCTGCTCCTTATCGCCGTACCAGATGCGCTCTGTCCCTACTTTTTTACCGCTATGCAGGATCTGCACCGTATCGAAATTCTGCTGCCCCCAGTGCAGCAGTTTCCGGGCCTGGTCTTCGCGCCCTTTCGGACTATCCGCCCCCATCACCACCGCGATTAACCGGCGCTGGCCGTCTACGGCAGACGCAATCAGGTTAAAACCGGCCCCTGAGGTATGCCCCGTTTTCAACCCGTCCACGTTCATGGTCTTATCCCAGAGCAGGCCGTTACGGTTTTGCTGGGTGATTCCGTTCCAGGTCAGGCTTTTTTCGCTGTACATATGATAAAACTCAGGCTCGCCGTGGATGATGGCCCGGGAGAGAACGGCCAGGTCATACGCCGAGCTGTGCTGGCCCGGCGCGTCCAGCCCGTGGACGGTTTCAAAATGCGTATCGCGCAGGTTCAGCTTCTGCACGTAGTCGTTCATCATCTTCACAAACTGCGGCTGCCCGCCCGCCACGTGATCGGCCAGCGCCACGCAGGCGTCGTTGCCAGAATCGACAATCAGGCCGCGGCTCAGATCGCGCACGGAGACGCGATCGCCCTCTTTCAGGAACATCAGCGATGAACCGTCAAACACCGGGTTCCCTTTTGCCCAGGCATCACGTCCTACGGTGACGATGTCATCCGGGGTAATGCGGTGGCTATCAATGGCCCGATCCACTACATAGCCCGTCATCAGCTTGGTCAGGCTCGCCGGATTACGTTGTTGATGTTCGTTGCCCGCCGTTAAAATCTGACCAGTCGTGTAATCCATCAGCACCCAGGAGCCCGCCTGAATGGCCGGAGGCTGCGGCGAAAAATCCAGTGGTTCGGCCGCAAAAGCAGATGAGACACTCGAAGCGAGTAAAGAAACAGCAATAAACAGACGGCGTTTCAACGGTATATCCTCAGGTCATTAAAAATCGATGACCTTTTTACGGGAGTTCTGATGTCGTTACCTGGCTTAATTGCAAAAAAATGTGACAGAACGCAGATTTTTCTCTGAAGCTGGCGCGCAAATTTGCGACGCGGCGGTGCTTTTTATTCGGTCTGACCCGCACGATCGTTTACCATAGTGACGTCATTTTTTAACAGGATGGTATTACTGGTGTCTGACTCTGCCGCTCGCCCGACTTTTTTGTTCCACGATTACGAAACCTTTGGCACGCACCCGGCGCTGGACCGACCGGCGCAGTTTGCCGCCATCCGTACCGACGACGAATTCAACATCATTGGCGAGCCCGAGGTCTTTTACTGCAAGCCTGCGGATGACTATCTGCCGCAGCCCGGCGCGGTCATGGTCACCGGGATCACCCCTCAGGAAGCGCGGGAAAAAGGCGTTAACGAGGCAGAATTCGCCCGACGCATCCACGACTTATTTACCGTCCCCAACACCTGCGTGGTCGGTTATAACAACATCCGCTTCGATGACGAAGTGACGCGCAACATCTTCTATCGTAACTTCTACGATCCCTATGCCTGGAGCTGGCAGAACCGCAATTCTCGCTGGGATTTGCTCGACATCATGCGCGCCTGCTACGCCCTGCGTCCTGAGGGCATTCACTGGCCAGAAAATGAGGAAGGGCTGACCAGCTTCCGGCTGGAACACCTGACGCGCGCCAACGGCATTGAGCACAGCAATGCCCACGACGCGATGGCGGACGTCTATGCCACCATTGCCATGGCGAAGCTGGTGAAAAGCGCGCAGCCACGACTGTTCGAGTATCTGCTCAGCCATCGCAGCAAGCAGAAGCTTATGACCCTTATCGACGTACCGCAGATGAAACCCCTGGTGCATATTTCCGGCATGTTTGGCGCATGGCGCGGCAATACCAGCTGGGTTGCGCCGCTGGCGTGGCATCCGGACAACCGTAATGCGGTCATCATGGTGGATTTGGCGGGCGATATTTCACCGCTGCTGGAGCTCGACAGCGATACCCTGCGTGAACGGCTGTACACGCCGAAGAATGAACTCGGCGATCTGCCTGCGGTGCCGGTCAAACTGGTGCATATCAATAAATGTCCGGTCCTGGCGCAGGCGAATACGCTGCGCCCGGAAGATGCTGACAGGCTGGGCATAAACCGCCAGCACTGCCTCGATAATCTCAAAGTGCTGCGTGAAAATCCACAGGTGCGCGAGAAAGTGGTCGCCATCTTTGCCGAAGCCGAGCCGTTCGTGCCGTCTGAAAACGTGGACGCCCAGCTCTATAACGGTTTCTTCAGTGATGCCGATCGCGCGGCCATGAATATCGTTCTGCAAACCGAGCCGCGTAACTTACCGGCGCTGGATATCACCTTCGCTGATAAGCGCATCGAAAAGCTGATGTTTAATTACCGCGCGCGTAATTACCCGGGAACCCTGGATGAAGCAGAGCAGGAACGCTGGCTGCAGCACCGTCGCAACGTGTTTACGCCAGAGTATCTGCACAACTACGCCCAGGAGCTGGAAATGCTTTATGGCCAGTATGAAGGGAATGCTGAGAAACAGGCACTGCTGAAATCCCTGTACCAGTACGCGCAAGAGATAGTTTGATCGATGGGTATAAAAAAGCCGGAGGCGATGTCTCCGGCTTTTTTTTTGCCCGGTGGCGCTGCGCTTACGCGGGCCTACGGGGTATGTAGGTCGGGTAAGGCGTAGCCGCCACCCGACACAGTCTTACGCGACGTCTTCGTACTGAGGAACCGGGTTACGGAAGCTCTTCGTGACGCAGGCCAGGTAAACCAGGCCGATACCCGCCCAAATCAGGCCAAGCACCATCGAGCTCTCTTCCAGGTTAACCCACAGCGCGCCCACGGTCAGGGCACCACACATCGGCAGGAACAGATACTGGAAGTGATCTTTCAGCGTCTTGTTACGCTTTTCACGGATCCAGAACTGAGAGATAACCGACAGGTTAACAAAGGTGAACGCCACCAGCGCACCGAAGTTAATCAGCGCCGTTGCCATCACCAGGTCAAAGTTAATCGCCAGAAGCGCGATCGCACCGACCAGGATAATGTTCATCGCCGGGGTACGCCAGGTTGGATGCACGTAGCCGAAGAAGCTTTTCGGGAATACGCCATCGCGGCCCATTACGTACATCAGACGCGCAACGCCTGCATGCGCGGCCATACCGGACGCCAGTACGGTGATGGTGGAGAAGATCAGCGCGCCGACCTGGAACGCTTTACCCGCCACATACAGCATGATTTCCGGCTGAGACGCATCCGGATCCTTGAAGCGAGAGATATCCGGGAAATACAGCTGCAGGAAATAGGTTGAGAAAATAAAGATCAGACCGCCAATCAGCGCCGTCAGGAAGATGGCACGAGGAATCACGCGCTCTGCATCTTTCGTTTCTTCAGACAGGTTGCTGATCCCGTCAAAACCGGTAAAGGAGAAGCACAGAATGGTTGCCCCGGTAATCATCGGGATCACATGCGCATCACCAGACCAGAACGGTTTGCTGCTCGCCAGGGTGCCCGCGCCTTCGCCGTGGAATACGCCGTAAATAACCATGCCAAGAATAACCGCAATCAGCACAACCTGAAGCACAACGATAACAGAGTTAAAGTTGGCAACGGACTTGATGCTGCGCAGGTTAAAGGCCGTCATAAAGGCCACCAGCGCCACGACGAACATCCACGAGGGAATCGATGGCACCAGCGCTTCAAAATAGATTTTTGCCAGCAGAATGTTGATCATCGGCGCGAACAGATAGTCGAGCAGCGAAGACCAGCCCACCATAAAGCCAACCGTCGGGCTGATGGATTTCTGGGCATAGGTGTAGGCGGAACCCGCAGACGGATAGCGACGCACCAGTTTACCGTAGCTCAGCGCGGTAAAGAGGATCGCAATCAGCGCGAAGCCGTAAGCCGTCGGCACATGACCGTCGGTGAGGCCTGATACGATACCGAATGTATCGAACAGCGTCATCGGTTGCATATAGGCCAGGCCCATCATAACAACCGGAATCAACGTAAGCGTTTTACGTAATTCCACGCGAGAGGTGTTTGGAGTTGCGTTATGCGACATAGTTAATCTCCTTTACGGTGATAACCGCCACGTAAGCGAAAAATTGCCCCATTTCTTTCTTCCTCAGCGACAACAACTGTCGGATTTTAGTAAATATCTATCCGGTACGAAGCCCGGCCTCTTGGTTTTTAGTTTCGTTTCGTACATGCAAAAAAAAATAACCGACGCCTTTTATATCGTCGATTATTCATTTGGTTGCAGCGGCCGCATTTTGCCCCACATCGGATACAAAAGGCAATACTTTGCAACGCAGCGGGTAATTTTCTTTTTTCTAACTGGCTGATTTCTCGGCACTGCCCTGAGCATATACAGCAGCGATAGCACTATTTGCTAAAATTTCGTCCCGCCACCAGGCGCTGGCGAGCCCGGCGGTCTGTTCATTCCAGCCCACCCATACCGATTCATGGCTGTTTTGAGCAAGTACCTGTTTTTCAACAAGCGCACCGCTGTCAATGTACCGCTGTGCCAGATAGCGGGGTAAATAGCCGCAGCCCAGACCGCTGATTTGCAGCTCCAGCTTGGTTTTAAAGTCGAAAACGGTGATGGCCTCCTGCTCGTCAAGCAACTGCGAGGAAACCGCACATTCCGGGCGAGAGCTGTCCCCGACCACGATGGCGCGGTAGCCTTTAATCACGCGGCGGTTAAGCGGCTCAGCTTCCTGAGCCAGCGGATGATGGGGCGCTACGGCGAACACCTGCTCCAGCACGCCCAGACGCGCAAAGCCAAACTCACTCAACTGGGGAGGCTCGTGGAGTGCACCGACAAAAATATCCGCCCTGCCCTGGGTTAGGGCATCCCAGGAGCCCCCCAGCACGCCGTTGATAAAGATCAGCCGCGTCACGCTGTGGTGTTGATAGAAGGCCTCAATCAGCGGCGTCAGGAGAGAAAACGGGAAAGTGTCATCCACGCCAATCACCAGCTCGTTTTCCCATCCCTGGTGAAGTTTGACGGCCTGTTTTTCGAGTTCACGAACGGTATGGAGGACTTCACGGCCTTTTTCCAGCAGCATCTGTCCGGTGCGGGTAAAACGGGCGCGATGCCCGGAGCGATCGAGGATCTGGATATTGAGGTCGCTTTCCAGTTTTTGGACGGTATAGCTCAGGGCCGAAGGGGTTTTGTAGAGCTTTGCCGACGCAGCGGCAAAGCTCCCCTCTTTTTCCAGTGCATCCAGAATAATAAGAACATCCAGCAGCGGTTTCATGCTCGCCCCCTTTCGGTGTGCGACGGTCTCCGCTGCGGGATTTATTCCATGGGCATCACCAGCGGATCGGGATACTGATACTCAAACCCCAGCTCATGACAAATGCGATTGCCATCAACAATTTTGCCTTTACTGCCATCCTTTGTCTCACCAAAGACCGGCGGAGCCAGGCCCAGCTGACGTGCCATCAGCGGGTAAAACGTGCTGCGCGACGGATGAGACGGTGCACATATATTATAGATGTGTCCGCCTTTCGGAGCCTGTAAGAGTAGCTCAATCGCGCCAACCACATCATCAAGATGCACAAGATTGACAACATGTTGGCCATCTGGCGCCGACTTCCCGGCAAAAAAGCGTCCCGGATGACGACCCGGGCCTACCAGCCCCGCCAGACGTACGATATCAACCTGGGTGCCGGGAAGATGATGCAGCCAGTCTTCCAGCTCTTTCAGAACCTGACCGCTCGCCGTAACGGGACGGCGCTCGGAAGTCTCTTTTACTACGCCCTCCACCTCACCATACACCGACGTCGAGCTGGTAAAAATAATGCGCGGAACATGATGCGCCAGCGCGCTGTCGACAATCTCCTGCATCGCCTGCAGGTAAAATGATTCGCCCGGGCCGCTGCGCCGCGCGGGTAGCGTAATCACCAGCGCATCGACGTTCATCAGGGTGTCCAGATCGTCCGCATCACACACCAGTTCCGGCTCCAGACGCAGTTCAACGCCATCAATACCGCACATGCGCGCCGCTTCGACCCCATCTCGGGTGGTCTTACTCCCGGTCACCTGCCAGCCTTTCGCGGCTAATGACATCGCCAACGGCATTCCCAGCCATCCTAAACCGACAATCGCGACCTTTTTCATG
The DNA here is from genome assembly GCF_020567405.1 of Enterobacter sp. TCD1-1. Classification (NCBI taxonomy): domain Bacteria; kingdom Pseudomonadati; phylum Pseudomonadota; class Gammaproteobacteria; order Enterobacterales; family Enterobacteriaceae; genus Enterobacter; species Enterobacter sp. TCD1-1. Next base: position 2,160,595 of record NZ_JAJCXF010000001.1, read on the forward strand.
CGAATTCTCCTGACTCTTACTCGTCTTTCATAAGGCTACGCCAGCCCGGCAGAACACACAATTCATAGCATCAATATGAAATGAATTAATGATCAAAAAAAGCCCTTGCAATATGTCGCACAACTGGTTTAGGTTAAAAGACATCAAATGAATAAGCATTCATCGAGAATTTATATGACACGCGTTCAATTTAAACACCACCATCATCACCATCATCCTGACTAGTCTTTCAGGCGATGTGTGCTGGAAGACGTTTGGATCTTCCAGTGGTGCATGAACGCATGAAAAAGCCCCCGGAAGATCTTCTTCCGGGGGCTTTTTTTTGGACCGAATTCAGACAGGTTAAAACAGGTTAACGAGGAATAAAGAATGTTAGATAACTCACGTTTACGCATAGCTATTCAAAAATCAGGCCGTTTGAGTGACGATTCACGCGAACTGCTGGCCCGCTGCGGGATTAAAATTAACCTGCACACCCAGCGCCTGATTGCTCTGGCTGAAAACATGCCCATCGACATTCTGCGCGTGCGTGATGACGATATTCCCGGCCTGGTCATGGATGGCGTCGTTGACCTCGGCATCATCGGCGAAAACGTACTGGAAGAAGAGCTGCTGACCCGCCGCGCGCAGGGCGAAGACCCGCGTTACTTCACCCTGCGTCGTCTGGACTTCGGCGGCTGCCGCCTGTCGCTGGCAACGCCGGTTGATGAAGCGTGGGACGGCCCGGCCGCGCTGAACGGCAAACGTATCGCCACCTCCTACCCTCACCTGTTAAAGCGCTATCTGGATCAGAAAGGCGTGCAGTTTAAATCCTGTCTGCTGAACGGTTCTGTTGAAGTGGCGCCGCGTGCGGGTCTCGCGGACGCCATCTGTGACCTGGTCTCTACCGGCGCGACGCTGGAAGCAAACGGTCTGCGCGAAGTGGAGGTGATCTACCGCTCCAAAGCGTGCCTGATTCAGCGTGACGGCGAGATGGCCGACGCTAAGCAGCAGCTGATCGACAAACTGCTGACCCGTATTCAGGGCGTCATTCAGGCGCGTGAATCCAAATACATCATGATGCACGCCCCAACCGAGCGTCTGGATGAAGTCATTGCCCTGCTGCCGGGCGCCGAGCGCCCAACCATCCTGCCGCTGGCGGGCGATCAGCAGCGCGTGGCGATGCACATGGTGAGCAGCGAAACCCTGTTCTGGGAAACCATGGAAAAACTGAAGGCGCTGGGCGCAAGTTCCATCCTGGTGCTGCCGATTGAGAAGATGATGGAGTAATGACCATGAGCTTTAACACAATCATCGACTGGAATACCTGTAGCGACGCACAGCAGCGCGAGCTGCTAATGCGCCCGGCGATTTCCGCCTCTGATAGCATCTCGCGCACCGTGGCGGAGATCCTGGATAACGTCAAAGCCCGCGGCGATGACGCGCTGCGTGAATACAGTGCAAAGTTTGATAAGACGGAAGTCGGCGCATTACAGGTTACCGAGCAGGAAATGACTGATGCCAGCAATCGTCTGGGAGATGACATCAAGCAGGCGATGGCCGTTGCGGTGAAAAACATTGATACTTTCCACACCGCGCAAAAGCTGCAGACCGTAGATGTGGAAACCCTGCCCGGCGTGCGTTGCCAGCAGGTAACCCGCCCGGTTGCGTCGGTCGGCCTCTATATTCCTGGCGGCTCTGCCCCGCTTTTCTCCACCGTACTGATGCTGGCGACTCCCGCGCGCATTGCCGGGTGTCAGAAAGTGGTGCTGTGCTCGCCGCCACCGATAGCCGACGAGATCCTGTATGCGGCGAAGCTGTGCGGCGTGCAGGCGGTCTATAAAGTGGGCGGCGCGCAGGCGATTTCAGCCCTGGCGTTCGGCACGGAATCCATTCCCAAGGTCGACAAAATCTTTGGCCCGGGCAATGCGTATGTGACCGAGGCTAAGCGTCAGGTCAGCCAGCGTCTGGACGGCGCGGCCATCGATATGCCTGCCGGCCCGTCTGAGGTGCTGGTGATTGCCGACAGCGGCGCCACGCCGGATTTCGTCGCGTCCGACCTGCTTTCCCAGGCGGAACACGGCCCGGATTCGCAGGTCATCCTGCTGACGCCGGATGCCGATATGGCGAAACGCGTGGGCGAAGCCGTGGAGCGTCAGCTTGCCGACCTGCCCCGCGCCGACACGGCACGCCAGGCGTTAGCGGCCAGCCGTCTGATTGTGGCGCGCGATATCGAGCAGTGCATTGCTATTTCTAATCAGTACGGTCCGGAGCACCTGATTATTCAGACCCGCAATGCGCGCGATCTGGTCGACAGCATTACCAGCGCGGGCTCGGTGTTCCTCGGCGACTGGTCTCCGGAGTCCGCGGGCGATTACGCCTCCGGCACCAACCACGTGCTGCCAACGTATGGTTATACCTCAACCTGTTCCAGCCTGGGACTGGCGGATTTCCAGAAACGCATGACCGTGCAGGAACTCTCCCGCGAAGGGTTTGCCTCACTGGCGTCCACCATTGAAACTCTGGCCGCCGCCGAGCGCCTGACCGCCCACAAAAATGCCGTTACGCTGCGCGTTGCAGCCCTGAAGGAGCAAGCATGAACATTGAAGAATTAGCCCGCGAAAATGTCCGTCGCCTGACGCCCTATCAGTCTGCGCGTCGTCTGGGCGGCAAAGGGGATGTCTGGCTGAACGCCAACGAATATCCAACGGCGGTGCAGTTTGAGCTGTCGCAGCAAACGCTGAACCGTTATCCGGAGTGTCAGCCGAAGGCGGTAATCGAAAACTACGCGCAGTATGCTGGCGTGAAGCCAGAGCAGGTGCTGGTCAGCCGCGGCGCGGATGAGGGCATTGAGCTGCTGATCCGCGCGTTCTGCGAGCCGGGCAAAGACGCCGTCATGTACTGTCAGCCGACCTACGGCATGTACAGCGTCAGCGCGGAAACCTTTGGGGTGGCGTGCCGCAACGTGCTCTCCCTGGAGAACTGGCAGCTGGATCTGCAGGGCATTGCCGACAATCTTGACGGCGTAAAAGTCGTCTTTGTCTGTAGTCCAAACAACCCGACCGGGCAGATTATTAACCCACAGGATATCCGAACCCTGCTGGAGATGACGCGCGGAAAAGCGCTGGTGGTGGCCGACGAAGCCTATATTGAGTTCTGCCCGCAGGCGACGCTGGCTGGCTGGCTTGAAGAATATCCGCACCTGGTGGTGCTGCGTACGTTGTCGAAGGCTTTCGCCCTCGCGGGTCTGCGCTGCGGATTCACCCTGGCGAATAAAGAGGTCATCGACCTGCTGTTGAAGGTGATCGCTCCGTACCCGCTCTCGACGCCGGTTGCCGATATTGCGGCACAGGCGCTGACGCCTCAGGGGATTAACGCGATGCGCGAGCGCGTGGCGCAAATCCTGGAGGAACGTCAGTACCTGGTGACCGCCCTGAAGGATATCCCGTGCGTGGAGCAGGTATTCGACTCGGAAACCAACTACATCCTGGTGCGCTTTACCGCCTCCAGCGCCGTATTTAAATCTTTGTGGGATCAGGGCATTATCTTACGAGACCAGAATAAACAACCTTCTCTAAGCGGATGCCTGCGCATTACCGTCGGCACCCGCGCAGAGAGCCAGCGCGTAATTGACGCCCTGAAAGCGGAGAAAGTATGACCCAGAAGATCCTTTTCATCGATCGTGACGGCACCCTTATTTCGGAGCCACCAGCTGATTTTCAGGTCGACCGATTCGACAAGCTGGCGTTTGAACCTGACGTGATCCCAGTGCTGCTCAAGCTGCAAAAAGCCGGATACAAGCTGGTGATGATCACCAACCAGGACGGTCTGGGTACCGACAGCTTCCCGCAGGCAGACTTTGACGGCCCGCATAATTTAATGATGCAGGTGCTGACCTCTCAGGGCGTGGTGTTTGATGAAGTGCTGATTTGCCCGCACATGCCAGCCGACGAGTGCGACTGCCGTAAGCCAAAGGTGAAGCTGGTCGAGCGCTATCTGGCAGAGGATGTGCTGGATAAGGCCAGCAGCTATGTCATCGGCGATCGCATCACTGATATTACGCTCGCGGAAAACATGGGCATCGCGGGGCTTCGCTACGACCGCAACAACCTTAACTGGGCGATGATTGGCGAACAACTGACAAAACGTGACCGCTACTCGCACGTTGAACGTAACACCAAAGAGACGCAGATTGATGTGAAGGTCTGGCTGGACCGCGAAGGCGGCAGCAAGATCCACACCGGCGTGGGTTTCTTCGACCACATGCTGGATCAGATTGCCACCCACGGCGGTTTCCGCATGGAGATCACGGTAAAAGGCGATCTTTATATTGACGATCACCATACCGTGGAAGATACCGGCCTGGCGCTGGGTGAAGCCCTCAAGCTGGCGCTCGGTGATAAACGCGGCATCAACCGTTTTGGCTTTGTCCTGCCGATGGACGAGTGTCTGGCGCGCTGTGCGATGGATATCTCCGGACGTCCGCACCTGGAATATAAAGCAGACTTCAATTACCAGCGCGTGGGCGATCTGAGCACCGAAATGGTGGAGCACTTCTTCCGTTCATTGTCCTACACCATGGGCCTGACGCTGCACCTTAAGACCAAAGGCAAGAACGACCACCACCGCGTAGAGAGTCTCTTCAAGGCCTTCGGCCGCACGCTGCGCCAGGCAATCCGCGTGGAAGGTGACGCCCTGCCCTCATCAAAAGGAGTCCTGTAATGAACGTGGTGATTCTGGATACCGGATGCGCCAACCTGAACTCCGTAAAGTCGGCGATTGCACGCCACGGCTACGAGCCGGTGGTCAGCCGTGACCCGGACGTGGTGCTGCGTGCCGATAAGTTATTCCTGCCGGGCGTGGGCACTGCGCAGGCGGCGATGGATCAGATCCACGCGCGCGAGTTGGTCGATCTGATCAAGGCTTGTACTCAGCCGGTGCTGGGGATTTGCCTGGGCATGCAGATTCTTGGCCGCCGCAGCGAAGAGAATAACGGCGTTGACCTGCTGGGCATTATCGACGAAGACGTGCCGAAGATGACCGACCACGGTCTGCCTCTGCCGCATATGGGCTGGAACCGCGTGTACGCCAAAGCGGGCGACAGGCTTTTTCGCGGCATTGAAGACGGCGCGTATTTTTACTTCGTACACAGCTACGCCATGCCGGTGAACGCGAATACGATCGCCCAGTGCACTTACGGCGAGGCGTTTACCGCAGCCGTGCAGAAAGACAATTTCTTCGGCGTACAGTTTCACCCGGAGCGCTCAGGCGCCGCGGGCGCGCAGCTGCTGAAAAACTTCCTGGAGATGTGATGATTATTCCCGCGTTAGATTTAATTGACGGCACGGTTGTCCGTCTTCATCAGGGCGATTACGGGCAGCAGCGAGACTACGGAAACGATCCGCTGCCGCGTCTGCAGGATTATGCCGCCCAGGGGGCTCAGGTGCTACATCTGGTCGATTTAACGGGTGCGAAAGACCCGGCAAAACGCCAGATCCCTCTGCTGAAAAATCTGGTTGCCGGTGTTGATGTGCCGGTACAGGTGGGCGGCGGCGTACGTACAGAAGATGACGTTGCGGCACTGCTGGACGCGGGCGTAGCGCGCGTGGTGGTCGGTTCAACCGCGGTGAAAGAGCCTGAGATCGTAAAAGGCTGGTTCCGCCGCTTTGGCGCCGACGCGCTGGTACTGGCGCTGGACGTGCGCATTGATGAACAAGGTAATAAGCAGGTGGCGGTCAGCGGCTGGCAGGAAAACTCCGGCGTGATGCTGGAGGCGCTGGTCGAGATGTATCTCCCCGTTGGCCTGAAGCACGTGCTGTGCACGGATATCTCCCGTGACGGCACGCTGGCGGGCTCCAACGTCTCGCTGTATGAAGAGATCTGCGCGCGTTATCCGCAGGTGGCGTTCCAGTCTTCGGGCGGAATTGGTGATTTAAACGATATTGCCGCGCTGCGCGGAACGGGCGTACAGGGCGTGATTGTGGGCCGAGCCCTGCTGGAAGGTAAATTTACGGTGACGGAGGCGATTCAATGCTGGCAAAACGGATAATCCCTTGCCTGGACGTACGTGACGGCCAGGTCGTGAAAGGCGTGCAGTTCCGCAACCACGAGATCATTGGCGACATCGTTCCGCTGGCAAAACGCTATGCTGATGAAGGCGCAGACGAGCTGGTGTTCTACGATATTACCGCGTCCAGCGATGGCCGCGTAGTCGACAAAAGCTGGGTAGCTCGCGTGGCGGAAGTGATCGATATTCCGTTCTGCGTGGCGGGCGGGATTAAATCCGCTGACGATGCGGCCCAAATTCTCTCGTTTGGTGCCGACAAGATTTCCATCAACTCCCCTGCCCTGGCCGACCCGGAGTTGATTACTCGCCTCGCCGATCGTTTTGGCGTGCAGTGTATTGTGGTTGGGATCGACACCTGGTATGACGCCGCAACGGGCAAGTACCACGTCAATCAATATACGGGTGACGAAAGCCGCACGCGCGTAACACAGTGGGAAACGCTCGACTGGGTGCAGGAAGTGCAGAAACGTGGCGCGGGCGAGATTGTGCTGAACATGATGAACCAGGATGGCGTGCGTAACGGGTATGACCTTGAGCAGCTGAAAAAAGTCCGTGCAGTCTGCCACGTTCCGCTGATTGCCTCCGGCGGCGCGGGCACCATGGAACATTTCCTCGAAGCCTTCCGCGATGCTAACGTGGACGGCGCGCTGGCCGCTTCCGTGTTCCACAAACAGATTATTAATATTGGTGAGTTAAAAACGTACCTGGCCGACCAGGGCGTGGAGATCAGGGTATGTTAACAGAGCAACAACAGGCGCAGCTGGACTGGGAAAAAACGGACGGATTACTGCCGGTGGTTGTCCAGCATGCCATCTCAGGCGAAGTGCTGATGCTGGGCTATATGAACCAGGACGCGCTGGCGAAAACGATCGAAAGCGGCAAAGTGACGTTTTACTCCCGCACGAAACAGCGTCTGTGGACCAAAGGGGAAACCTCGGGTCATTTCCTGAACGTGGTCAGCATTACGCCTGACTGCGATAACGATACCCTGCTGGTGCTGGCAAACCCAATCGGCCCGACCTGCCATAAGGGCACCAGCAGCTGCTTCGGCGAGGCGAGTCATCAGTGGCTGTTCCTGTATCAACTGGAGCAGCTGCTGGCAGAGCGTAAAACGGCAGATCCTGAGAGTTCTTATACCGCGAAGCTGTACGCTAGCGGAACCAAGCGTATTGCGCAGAAGGTGGGTGAAGAAGGCGTTGAGACTGCGCTGGCCGCGACCGTGCATGACCGCGAGGAGCTGACGAATGAAGCCTCTGATTTGATGTATCACCTGCTGGTGCTCCTGCAGGATCAGGCGCTGGATTTGACGGCGGTGATTGAGAATTTACGTAAAAGACATAAATAAACATCCTACCGGGGGAGCGCTCGCTCCCCTTTTCCTGTAATAAAGCAGTTATCATTCCTTCCGTGAGCGGGTATCATCAGCCGATAGTGTAAACGCACGATTTTATGCGTTAAGAGTTACTCATTTAACATTGAGGTTGAAGATGAAATTTCTGGTCACCGGCGCTGCCGGCTTTATCGGTTTCCACGTCAGCGAGCGCCTGCTGCAGGCAGGACATCAGGTTGTAGGAATTGATAACCTTAATGACTATTACGATGTCAATCTGAAGCAAGCGCGACTGGATCTACTTACGTCCGACAATTTCACTTTCCATAAGCTGGATCTGGCCGATCGCGAAGGGATGGCCTCGTTGTTTGCCGCTGAGAAGTTTGACCGCGTGATCCACCTCGCCGCGCAGGCTGGCGTACGTTACTCTCTGGAAAATCCGCACGCTTACGCGCAATCAAACCTTATCGGCCATCTCAACGTACTGGAAGGCTGCCGACACAACAAGGTGCAGCATTTACTGTATGCTTCTTCCAGCTCTGTTTACGGCCTGAACCGAAAGATGCCGTTCTCCACCGATGACTCGGTTGATCACCCGGTTTCCTTGTATGCCGCGACGAAAAAATCCAACGAACTGATGTCGCATACCTACTCTCATCTTTACAATCTGCCGACGACCGGCCTGCGCTTTTTCACCGTGTATGGGCCATGGGGCCGTCCGGACATGGCGCTGTTTAAATTTACTAAGGCCATGATTGAAGGCAAAAGTATTGATGTTTACAACTATGGCAAGATGAAGCGCGACTTCACCTATATCGATGATATTGTTGAAGCGATTATTCGCCTGCAGGATGTTATCCCTCAGGTCGATGCGAACTGGACCGTTGAAACAGGGTCCCCGGCGTCCAGCTCTGCGCCGTACCGTGTTTACAACATTGGCAACAGTGCGCCCGTAGAGCTGATGGATTACATCACCGCGCTGGAAGAAGCGTTAGGCAAAGAAGCGGATAAAAATATGATGCCTGTTCAGCCAGGTGACGTGCTCGAAACAAGCGCGGATACCACGGCGCTCTATGACGTGATTGGGTTTAAGCCGAAAACGTCGGTGAAGGAAGGCGTGAAGAATTTTGTGGACTGGTATCGGGCTTTTTATAAGCTTTAAAACTATACACAGGCATAATATTTAAAAACCCTCTCTATCCACCTTTTTAAAGGTGGATTTTTCATTTTGGGTTAATAATATAACACCGCCAACATCAGCATGTTTTAATTATATATCACAAGTCATTCCTGATAGTTTTGTCGTGGTTGCAGTATTTTTATTTCTGGCTATTTAAAAATAAGACAACTTACTATCAAAATTCCAATAAACAACGTAAAAGACGCATCCGTTTTCCCAGATGCGTCTTCATGAGTATAATTAACGACTGGAAGTCGAAACAGAAGGTAACAAGATAGCTCTCATTTTTTTAGTTAAGATCTTGACTAAGGGCTCCGTCAATATTGCCATAACAACACTTGAGAAAAGTATAAATAAAAACACACACAAAGACTCAAGCCCTGAAGAAATACGCCCGCCAATTTTACTCATGACAAAATAGAGAATCTGATGATGAAATAAAAATGCAACGAATGCATGTTTTGCAAAATAACTGGTAATGTTTCTGAGCCAGTCTATACTTCCCAAAAACTCAATCAAATAAACAGCTATTGAAAATAAAGAAACACCAAAAATTAACATGTACAGTTGCGGCATTATGCTTTCACGAGCAGGAACTGCAATAGCTAAGGCTAACATTCCTGCTAACATTGTATAGAGACGATTTTTTTTGTCCTTTAAAATAAAATAAGCATAGCTCATGCCAAATAAAAAATCTGGCAACCGCATAAGAGGATTACAATTAATATAAACAGAGAACAGTTTTTGATAGTTAAGTCCAACAGCAAAAAATATAGCTGACACGACTCCCCATGCAATTACTGGCATTTTCTTGAGAGCTTCATACAGCACAGGAAAGAATAGATATGTGATAATCATATAACCTGTATACCATTCCCCCACCAGATAATAGTTCTGCATCCGATAAAGAAAAAAGCCATCAAGACCAATTATTGAGAGAATAAATTTCCAATAATGCCCATCTCCAACAAAACTGCCTTTGATAATTAGCATAAGTGCAGCAACAATTAAATAACTTATCCAAAACGATGGGAATATTGCAAGCACTCTTTTTTTCAGAAAAAGAACATAGTCATTATTGTCTTTGGTGCTGATAACCAAAGACAACCCGGAAATAATGATAAACATAGAAATGCCAACATCACCCATTGTCTGACCGAAATAGGACAATTCACCGAGCTTTAAAAAACCGGGGTAGTTATAATATATTTCCACATTATAATGGAACAATACGATCATAAAAAATGATATCACTCTTATGAAATCTGGCGCAAATAGACGCATATTTGAAGTTGTTACATTATTATTGTTCATTTATCATATTCCAGTGGTCATTTCAAAAACAGAAATATAGATAGCGAATGTAATACTATTGAATAAATATCAGCAATTCAATGGACATTCGATATGAGAAATCACTTAGGTAGGCACGATGCGCATAATTATAAATAGACAGCTCAAACTGGCACCACCATAGGTTGGGGTGCCAGAATGTTCAATCAGTCGCTACCAAATAAATCGCGCGTGTAGACTTTATCTGCAACATCCGCCAGTTCTTCAGCCATGCGGTTAGAAATGATTACATCGGCTTCTTGCTTGAATGCATTTAGATCCCGCACAACGCGCGAATGGAAGAACTCGTCCTCCTGCATGACAGGTTCATAAATAATGACCTGTACCCCCTTGGCCTTGATACGCTTCATGATCCCCTGAATGGATGAAGCGCGGAAGTTGTCGGATCCACTTTTCATAATCAGACGATAGACGCCCACCACTTTTGGCTGACGGGAAAGAATGGAGTCCGCCACGAAATCTTTACGTGTGCGGTTGGCGTCCACAATCGCCGAGATAATATTGTTTGGAACGGAGTGATAGTTTGCCAGTAGCTGCTTAGTATCTTTAGGCAGACAATAACCGCCGTAGCCAAAAGAGGGATTGTTATAATGGTTACCAATTCGTGGATCGAGGCAAACACCTTCGATGATCTGACGACTGTTAAGTCCAAGGCTCTCAGCATAGCTGTCCAGTTCATTGAAGTAAGCAACACGCATTGCCAGATAGGTGTTGGCAAAGAGCTTGATGGCTTCCGCTTCTGTTGAGTCGGTAAAGAGCGTCGGAATATCTTTCTTCGTCGCGCCCTCCTGCAACAGTGCCGCAAAGCGCTCTGCACGCTCAGAGCGTTCGCCAATCACGATTCGTGATGGATGCAGGTTATCGTAAAGCGCGCGACCTTCACGCAAGAATTCTGGCGAGAAAATAACGTTATCGATACCGTACTTCTCTTTAACCGACTGGGTAAAACCAACCGGAATGGTGGATTTAATGATCATGACCGCATCTGGATTGAACTCAATGACATCACGGATGACCGACTCAACGCTTGAGGTATTAAAATAGTTGGTTTTGGGATCGTAATCTGTAGGGGTGGCGATAATCACATATTCTGCCCCCACGTAAGCATCACGCTTGTCAGTCGTAGCGCGGAAGTTTAACGGCTTCGTTGCCAGATACTCTTCAATCTCTTTATCTACAATCGGGGACTGCTTCTTATTGAGCATATCCACTTTGGCCTGAACGATATCTAGCGCGACCACTTCGTGATTCTGAGCAATAAGAATACCGTTGGAGAGACCTACATACCCTGTACCGGAAATAGTTATTTTCATTTGCGAGTAACTTCTGTAAGTGAACTGTTAAGATGACCCGAGGACCATCATGATAACCAATGACTGTTGGGCTTTTTACCTCCTGCCTTGTGGGACTGTCAAGGCGAAGCCAGAGGATTAGCCCGTCTCGTGACAACATTCAGACTACTTCGAACATTTGGTGATTATTTTGATGTAAAAAAAACCCGGAGAATATCTCCGGGTTTGCATACAACCTGAGGTTAAATCAGATTAATCCAGCCATTCCGTGTGGAACACACCTTCTTTATCAGTACGCTTGTAAGTATGTGCGCCGAAGTAGTCACGCTGTGCCTGAATCAGGTTAGCCGGCAGTACCGCAGCACGATAGCTATCGTAGTAGGCTACTGCAGCAGAGAAGGTCGGAACCGGGATACCGTTCTGCACAGCGTAGGCAACCACGTCACGCAGCGCCTGCTGGTATTCGTCCGCAATTTTCTTAAAGTACGGTGCCAGCAGCAGGTTGGCGATACCGGCGTTTTCAGCATAGGCATCGGTGATTTTCTGCAGGAACTGCGCACGAATGATGCAGCCCGCGCGGAAAATCTTCGCGATCTCACCATAGTTCAGATCCCAGTTGTTCTCGTCTGATGCCGCACGCAGCTGAGAGAAGCCTTGCGCGTAAGAAACGATTTTCCCCAGGTACAGTGCACGACGCACTTTCTCAACGAACTCCGCTTTATCACCCGCTGGTTTAGCCTGCGGGCCAGACAGCACTTTAGATGCCGCCACGCGCTGCTCTTTCAGGGAAGAGATGTAACGCGCGAAAACAGATTCGGTGATCAGAGACAGTGGTTCACCCAGATCCAGAGAGCTCTGGCTGGTCCATTTACCGGTGCCTTTGTTCGCTGCTTCATCCAGAATCACATCAACCAGGTATTTACCCTCTTCATCTTTTTTCGTGAAGATATCTTTGGTGATGTCAATCAGGTAGCTGTTCAGCTCGCCTTTGTTCCACTCGGTGAAGGTTTCCGCCAGCTCTTCATTGGTGAGGTTCAGGCCGCCTTTCAGCAGAGAGTATGCTTCCGCAATCAGCTGCATATCGCCGTATTCGATGCCGTTGTGCACCATTTTCACATAGTGACCTGCACCGTCCGCACCGATATAGGTTACGCAAGGCTCACCATCTTCAGCCACGGCTGCGATTTTGGTCAGGATAGGTGCAACCAGTTCGTATGCATCTTTCTGGCCGCCAGGCATGATAGATGGGCCTTTCAGCGCGCCCTCTTCACCACCGGAAACACCGGTGCCGATGAAGTTGAAGCCTTCAGCAGAAAGTTCACGATTACGACGGATGGTGTCCTGGAAGAAGGTGTTACCGCCATCAATGATGATGTCGCCTTTTTCGAGGTAAGGCTTCAGAGAGTCGATAGCAGCATCGGTACCTGCACCTGCTTTCACCATTAACAGGATACGACGAGGCGTTTCCAGAGACTCAACGAACTCTTTCACCGTATAGAAAGGAACCAGTTTCTTGCCTGGGTTCTCGGCAATCACTTCTTCGGTCTTATCACGGGAACGGTTGAAAACGGAAACGGTATAGCCACGGCTTTCGATGTTGAGCGCCAGATTGCGCCCCATAACAGCCATACCGACAACACCGATTTGTTGTTTGGACATTACGTACTCCTGTCAGGTGTGGATACGCCAGCGGATTCTTCCCGGCGATACAAAGTGTAAACATGTTAACTTAAAATTTATTGCGATGAACAGTAGCCATGTAAACTTCTTGTCCCATCTGTTTAACCTTAAGTGCACATTTCGGAAAACATTTCAGACCAAAAAATGTTACGCAGCGAGGCATACTGAATTACCATCTGAAGTAATTGCAATTTACACGTTCTCCGATCGCCTTTAATTTCAGCAAACTTTTAAAACATGTTTACGAAACATGTACATAACGCTTTTCAGATGCCATAGAAAATGTTTGCTAAACAATGTTCTATTATCATTTTGACTAAAATGTACTACTTTTAATTCAGGAAGATAGACTAATTTATAACCTGCATTTTTTGCTCTGATACAAATGTCGATATCTTCACAGTACATAAAAAATTGCTCATCGAAACCATTGATTTGATTAAAAACCGAGCATTTCATCCCTAAAAAAGAACCGGCGCACCAGTCAACAACCTGATGAGTGTTAATATCAGAGCGATCTATTATACTTTTATTATAACCCAGAAAATACGAAGTAAAGAAGTTAACTAATTTGGGAAAATGTCTGACTGAGGGATCTCGTACAGTCAAATTCTGATCTTTGTAGAGATCAGCTGTAAAGAGATCATATTTATGGCATGCAAGTATTCCACTTAATTGTTTAAGCGTGTCAGCATCGACCAATACGTCTGGATTGAGAAATAAGAAATAATCTTCCTGAACATTAACGCAATAATCTTCAATTATCTTTGCAACAGCATGATTGTTATTGCGTGAAAACCCCGAACGCTCAAGAGATGGAATATAACAAATCTTTTCGCTCGCGCAAAACTCTCGCAATCCAAGGCTATTTACATTATCTTTTATGTATATTCTAAATAGAGAGCTCGCATCATACTGAGAATCATTAATTTTATTAATTAATGACTTGATATAATCATCATGAAAATGACTTACTACTATTATGTGTATCATAATAATTTTCTGACTGCATCTGACATTGCACGGAAATATACCTTCAGGTATTCAATGTTTTTACTTTTATAAAGTAAAATCATTTGATGCACAAAAGAAAAAACAATTTCCCGAATAGCTAATAGCTTTGGGATGTGAGGCATTTTTAACATAAAAACACCATTCCTGACTCGATAATAACGGCGCCATGCAGAGTGAACAGGAATAACAAACCCCAACATTTCAATATGAGCATCACCTATTTCATGCTGCATAATGACATTTGGAGTAATAAAGATTTTAAAACCACGGCTAATAACTCTTAAACACCATTCAGTATCAACATAATCAATGAAAAGGGAATCGTCCATAAGGTTGTCTAACAATAAAACCTTATTATCGACAAGACATCCTGAGGCAATAACGCATGACACTTCAACAGGTTTAGATGATGTTATATCGGGAATGATTTTAGTACGTAAGCCATGCCTGGACATTCTAATTACAGGATATATTTTTTTATAGCGGCTATCCTGCAGTGTTGGTCCAAGAGCAGCAATATTGTAACTCTGCTTAAGAGATACAAAATCTTCGACCATTTTGCTGACAAAATCTTCAGCTATACTGCTGTCTTGATCAAAGAATAATGTAAAATCTCCGCCAAGAGTAAGACCATGGCGGATACCTTTGTTTTGAGCAGCGGCAATACCGATATTATCAGAAAGGGATAAAAGCTCAACGTTAGAGCAGGAAGTCTGAAGCCTGGAAATATCCTCAATATTGTCACTACCATTGTCGACGATAATAGTTCGATAGGATTGTGTCTCTAACTGAGAGACAAGTGACGATAGATTGGTTGTTACAGGATTAAAGGTTACAACAATTGCTATAACCTTGTGTGGCTGAGAATTATCCCTGCTTGTCATCAGTGCAACCATTTGCCATGATTTGCTCAATTTTATTACTATTACCCCAGATAGCTGGAGAGTCATAGGCACGAGCTGGGAATACATTATAAACTGGTTTAATTTTGAGTCTATGCTGTTCTATAAACTCTTCTACTGCTGTACGTAAACTTTTCGGTTTGCCGCTACTGCAGTTAATCACTCCAGCAACCTCTGTCTGGATAGTCGCTGTCGCGATTTGTTTTGCAAGGCATTCAACGTCGATAAAATCATACAGCATTTCTCCACTGTTAAGTGGGAAAGTTTCTTTACCGGCATCTTCTGCAGCCATTATTTTTGAGAAAATTGAATTACTGTTTCTGTCATCACCAGTTATGTAATACATACGCAGCCATTTTAATGAAATTCCGGCCTTTTCCATTTCATAAGTGCAGATCTGGCGTAAGAAATTTTTCGCGATCCCATAAGGGTTACTAGGATTACAAGCCGTCTTTTCAGTAATCTCCCCAACATGATAACCTATTTCATGCATGGTTCCGGCCACTGAAATATTTTGTACACCTGCGCTAATCAAGGCTTTTAAAAATCGATAGTGGTTCATAACATTAGCGATATGACCCTGGTCGTGATGGTTAAAACCAGCACTCCAGGCTAGATGAAGCACAGCATCAAAGTCAGAGAAAACTTCAATGATTTTATCATCACTCGCATCTAAAATATCCATTTCAAGAACTTCCGATGTAATCGTATTTCTTGAACCGGGATATGTTATTGCGACAACATCGTGATGCATTGAAGTCAATGCTTTCACGACATGTTTACCTATGTAACCACCAGCACCAGTAACAGCAATTTTCATAATCAGTTGTTCTTCTTAAATTTTACAAGTTTATAGGCTTTTTTCGTTAAACGATATGGTCCATATAGCGTTTTAGCCACACGAGGATATTTATCCCAAACCGTACGTCTAAACGAACTAAACAGCAGTCTTGAACATCCGCTTAATACAGCAAGGAAATCCGGTTTACCCGATTTAGTTTCGGTAAACAACCTAAGCAAGCTTGAATATTGCCAGTAAACGTCACCATTAGGCAGGGCAGACATAATTTTCTGATGCTTAAATTCTAACTTAGCATAATTCTTTTCTGCTTGAGTTGGTGTCATTACACTATAAACACTAAATCCTTCATTTTTTGCTACATAACTAATAATGCGCTCAAGAACATGCGATAAACTACCATCGACATGCGCTGGCTCAGCATTAAAATCTGTCCATTTCCAATTATGCTCAAATAAAGGACGTAAAGCAGCGGGCCTGAACCAGAACATCGTCCCATATACTGCAACAGGAGTGTCATCATCCAATGGAACAACAACGCCAAGCTTCTTACATAATTCACTTGTTGGCCAATAGTTTGCAAACCAGGCATGGCCCATTGTAGGGAAACCGATGTGAACAAGCGGTGGACAAATTATTCCTATATCATTACGCTTGTTCATCAAACCAATAACGTTGGTAATATATTCTGGTGACCCGAGAAGGTTCTCATAGAGATGTTTTTTAAACGAATCAGCACGTGCAAATCCATTCTGCGGGGATTTTTTCGAGTGTAAGCGACAGATATAATCATATTTATCACTGGTACCAATGTCCTTAAATGTGATAAATAATGAGGACATATCACGTCCTCTGTTTTCCTCAACGACGCGAACCTCAACATACTGCCCGATATCTTTCGTTTTTTCTCTTAGTATGGATGCATCTTTTTCGCTTGAGGTTGAAATATACAAATCATATTTATAAGGAATATTTTTTATATAAGAATAAATTTCTTCCCACATATCTGAATAAAATACATGAGCAAGAACAGCAATTTTTGGTTCCGGATTCTCTACGTTGTTATACTCTGGAGAAGGATAATTATCAGGCAAGATCCTTAACTGTTCCAGATTTGTGTAAAGAATGCGTGGTTTTACTGTGCGATTAATATTTTGATTGATAAGACCAATATCGTAATCACTTGTCTTCTCGATGGTCTCCACAGCTCCGCGTAGATCTACACAGTTAATGTCAAGCCACATTGGATCATGGAAAAATAAACGACGTTTAAGAATTGGACATCTATTTTCAATAGTTCGCTTAACGTCAATGAATGTTGGGTAATCTGATGGGTAGTTATCATTGCTTATATAAACAGATGATGTGAAGCCCATTGCCTGGAAATGAGACGTAAAGCGTGATTCATGACTTAAAACAGAATCAGTATAACTATTAATCATTGGCATATCTTGCCAATATTTTTTAAACTCAATGGAGTTTAACATTTTCTTGCGAATTGCAATGAAATGAGATTGTATATGACGAGGCAAGACTCCAGTTCCTGTAAACGGATTTGGAACCATTTCGTTATGTTCGCTAATCCCCCAGAAATCACACGCCCTGCTATCCATTTCATTGAAAAGTTCGGAAAAAGGGAAAATCGGGGCAAAGAAGGTGTAATTGAGTAAAATAACCTCATCGTATTTACTGGCTAATTCATCATAGCCAATAGTTTCCATTCCTTCTTTATAACCCCAAACATCGAAGCCCACATTTTCTCGGCAGAAAACAGTAGCCCCAATCTTTTCAAGCTTTGCCCTTCCTGCGACGGTCATTTTCGAATTAGAAACAACAACAATATCTTCGACAAATTCCTTTAATGCAGTCAGCTTGGTTGGGATATAATCATCAACTTCACCAAATTCGTCATAAAAAAGATAAAAGGCAATCCTGCGCATTAAACATTACCACTCATTTTTTCAAATATTGATTAATAATTTCATCAGGTTTGCCATCAGCAATGATATTGCCATGGTCAACCCAAATAACTCGATTGCAAAGTTCAAGCAAAAGATCCATTTGGTGAGAAACAAACACCATAATATTGGAATCTTCTATCATCGCTTTCATTCTTGCCTGTGCTTTTTTGATAAAATCGGCATCACCGCCAGCGAAAAGTTCATCAAGAATTAGAATATCAGGCTGAGTAGCGGTAGCGATTGAGAACGCCAGCTTCATATACATACCAGTCGAATAATATTTTACCGGCGTGTCAATAAATTGTTCAAGCTCAGAGAAATTAATGATGTCTGGCTCAATTTCTTTCAATCTTTTTAAATTATAACCAAGAATCGTTCCATTGAGGTAAATATTTTCTCTACCACTCAACTCCGGATTAAAACCTGCACCTATCTCAAGTAGTGGTGCTACTTTACCTTTTATATCAATCGTACCACTCGTTGGCGTATAAATTTTGCACAAAATTTTCAATAAAGAGCTCTTACCTGCTCCATTGTGTCCAATAATGCCTAACCTATCACCGTGGTTAATTTCCAAATTAATATTATTTAGAGCTAAAAAGGTATCATTTTTTTTCTGATGAGTTCTGGAGAATAAATCAGCGAACAACTCTTTTAAACTTGAATTTTTATTGTGATGCAGTGCAAACTGCAATCCAACATTTTTAAGAACTATTTCAGAATTCATATTTACAACCTAAATATAACTTTTGCGTCATTGCGTCTAAAATAGATGATACCGAAGATAATACTCAGCAACGAACAAACAGAGCATATTATTAGCGATTGAGTTTCAGGTAAGGTTCCTGAATAAATTGGCGAACGGAAGAGGTCAATATAATATACGAGTGGATTCCATGTAAATATCACATGGAACTTTTCTGGTATAGCAGTTATCGGATAAATGATTGGTGTGGCAAAATATAATGCTTGTAATACAACCCCAATAAGATATTGTACGTCCCTATAATAAACAGTCACAATTGAAAGTATAAACGTGACACCAAGGGAAAACATGACCAAAAGCAGAAATGCAACGGGCAGGAAAAATAGAGCAGACGATATTTTAGCACCCAGTATCAAAGCTATAATAAACAAGCAAGCAGTGCTAAGCAGTGAATCCACCAATGTTGAGATAACTACGGATATTACAAACAATTGTTTTGGTAGATATATTTTTTTAAACAAAGATTCATTCGCCAGTAATGCTCCCCCCCCCTGGTTAAGAGAGTTAGAAAAAACTGACCAGGGTATCATCGCGGCAAATAAAAATATAGCGTATTCATTAACCTGAAACTTCATTACCAGCGAAAATACCACTGCGATAATCGCCATATTTAGTAATGGATTCAGTAAGGTCCAGAGAAAACCAAAGAAAGTCCTTCTGTACCTCATAGTAATCTGTTGATGAATTAGTTGTCTTAAAACTTGTCGATACTCAACTATCTCATTAATAAACGAATTCATAATTTTTTACTTTCATCAATTAGAGCACGAACACTTTGTTCAAAGCCTTGTGAAAAACAGGAACGTTTGTAACCAAACTTTTCTATTTTATCGCAATTTAAAACACTATATTTGGGTCTCCTGGCGATGGCTTTATATTCTGCAGTACTAATTGGTTCAACTTTAGATTGTGAAAATGTTATAGCTGCAGCGATTTTATTGGCAAAATCATACCAGCTCATTACAGTATCACCGCTGTAATGATAGAGACCAGGTTGGAGTGTTCCTTCTTTGATTATATCAATAATCAAATTTGCAATATCCGGCGCATATGTAGGCGCGCCAACCTGATCGTATACAACTTTAATATCTTTATTTTTCTCAACCAAATTAAATATGGTTTTTAAAAAATTCTTTCCATATTCACTATATACCCAAGATGTTCTTATTATAATAGCACCAGCATGATTTTTAAGAACCTCCAGTTCCCCCTTGTGTTTTGTACTGCCGTATACGTTAAGTGATTTTACGGTGTCTTTCTCGGTATACGGTTCACTGCTGTTACCATCGAAAACATAATCTGTGGAAACATGGATAAGTTTAGCACCATATTTTGATGATGCCTGAGCGACATATTTAGCGCCTAAATTATTCACGTTTTCAGAAAAATCAACATTAGTTTCAGCATCATCAACGGAAGTGAAAGCAGCAGTATTTATTACGACATCAGGCTTAAAATCAGAAATGACATCATAAACATTGCGTTCGTTAGCAATATCGAGGAATATTTTATCTGCCGCTAGTAAAATCCAGTCTTGCGGGATACGTCTGCTAAGACTTTGTCCTAACTGACCTTGAGCTCCGGTTAGCAGTACTCTCATTTATAAAGATTCGCCAAAGTAAGACCTTTTTTATCCTTTTCAGAAAGTTTTGGATTGGTCACGGGCCATTCAATACCGACCTCTTCATCATTCCAAAGCAAGCATCCTTCATGTTCCGGATAATAATAATCAGTACACTTATATTCAAAGTCGGCGGTATCCGTGAGAACGCAAAAACCATGCGCGAGTCCAGGTGGGATCCAAAGTTGATTTTTATTCTCGGCTGAGAGCTCAACACCAACCCATCGGCCATAAGTTTTTGAATCCGGGCGAATATCAACAGCAACATCAAATACTGCACCACTTACAACACGAACTAATTTACCCTGTGGATTATTTTTTTGAAAATGTAGACCACGAAGGACATCTTTAGTTGAACGCGAATGGTTATCCTGCACGAAGTCGAGATCTATATTGAGCATTTCTTGATAACGCTTCTTCTCAAAGGTTTCCAGGAAAAAACCACGTTCATCCCCAAAAACTCTTGGCTCAATAATTTTCACGTCGTGTATAATTGTATCAATGACTTTCACGAAACTGCCCCTTCATAAGAAATTATTTATAACACTTGATTGTTGCGTTTATACACAATCCCTGCAGATGTTTTCTTTCCTTAGTGAATTCAATTTTGGCAGGTTTCATATGTATTTCTTTCAATTCTAATATCAATATATATATTGATAAAACATATTGAAAATGCCAAACAATATATCTCCCTGTGTAAATTAAACGATAACTTTAACAGCAGGGAGGCAAATATTATTTATTCGCTAATTAATACTTTGAGATAACGGCCATATTCAGTTTTAGCAAGCTTTTTAGCTTGTTCCTCAACCTGGTCCTTGCTCATCCATCCATTACGATATGAAATTTCCTCAAGGCAAGCCACTTTCATCCCCTGACGTTTTTCAATGGTATGAATAAATTGGGAAGCCTCGACCAGGCTGTCGTGAGTACCCGTATCCAGCCATGCAAAACCACGCCCCAGCAATTCAACCTGCAATTTCCCCTGCTCGAGATACATCTGGTTAAGGGTCGTAATTTCAAGTTCACCACGGGCGGAAGGTTTAACCTGTTTGGCCATTTCGACTACATGCTTATCGTAGAAATAGAGACCGGTCACCGCCCAGTTTGATTTTGGTTTTAACGGTTTCTCTTCGATGGACAGCGCTTTGTAGTTCTCATCGAATTCAACCACGCCAAACCGCTCAGGATCCTGCACCTGATAACCAAAGACCATTGCTCCGCTGGTCATTTGTGAAGCCGCTTCCAGTTTTTTACCAAAGCTCTGACCAAAGTAAATATTATCACCCAGCACCAGAGCACAAGGTTCATTATTGATAAACTCTTCACCAATAATAAATGCCTGCGCCAGGCCATCCGGGGATGGCTGAACCGCGTAAGATAAGCTAATCCCAAATTGCGAGCCATCGCCTAACAGGCGTTTGAACGAAGGCATATCTTCCGGGGTAGTAATGACCAAAATCTCACGGATACCTGCCAGCATCAGTACAGAAATTGGGTAGAAAATCATTGGCTTATCATAAACAGGAAGCAACTGTTTAGATACACCTTGCGTAATCGGATAGAGACGGGTTCCGGAACCACCAGCAAGTACAATACCTTTCATCATATTTTCCTTTATTATTCCGCCAGTCCCAGACGTTCGCCCGCATAGGAGCCATCCATTACCCGCTTCCACCAGCTTTCGTTGCTCAAATACCACTCAACCGTTTTACGGATACCTGACTCGAAGGTTTCCTGAGGCACCCATCCCAGATCGTTTTTAATTTTGCTGGCATCAATGGCGTAGCGCAGGTCGTGTCCCGGACGGTCGGTTACATAGGTAATAAGATCGGCGAAGTGAGTAATGCCTGCAGGCTTATCGGCAATAATTTCATCCAGAATGGTGCAAATTGTCTTCACGACTTCAATATTTTTACGCTCATTGTGACCACCGATATTGTAGGTTTCGCCCACAGTACCTTCAGTTACCACTTTGTATAACGCGCGTGCATGATCTTCGACAAACAGCCAGTCGCGAATCTGCTCACCGTTGCCGTACACAGGAAGCGGTTTACCTGCCAGAGCGTTCAGGATAATAAGCGGAATCAGTTTTTCCGGGAAGTGGTATGGACCGTAGTTATTCGAACAGTTCGTCACCAGCGTCGGAAGACCGTAGGTACGACGCCACGCGCGCACTAAATGATCGCTGGATGCTTTAGAAGAGGAGTAAGGACTACTTGGCGAATATGGCGTGGTCTCGGTGAACAGCGGAAGATCGCTACCGGCAGGTACTTCATCAGGATGCGGCAAGTCGCCATACACTTCATCGGTGGAGATGTGATGGAAACGAAACGCCGATTTGCGGCCGTCGTCCAGTTGAGACCAATACTGACGCGAAGCCTCCAGCAATACATAGGTACCGATAATGTTGGTTTCGATAAAGGCTGCAGGGCCTGTGATTGAACGGTCTACATGGCTCTCGGCGGCAAGATGCATTACAACATCAGGCTGATGCTCAGCGAAAATGCGCGACATAGCACTGCCGTCACAGATGTCAGCCCGCTCAAAGGCATAACGGGGATCATTTTCGATTTCTGACAGAGATTCCAGGTTCCCCGCGTAGGTTAATTTATCTACGTTAACGACAGAATCCTGAGTGTTATTAATAATATGACGAACTACTGCAGATCCAATAAAACCTGCACCACCAGTAACAAGTATTTTCACGAGACTATTCCGTATTGCATCGCCATGTTAAATCGCGAACATTATTTTTGAGTGGTTACCTTGCAACGCGCCAAATTTTAAACACGCTACCGCCCCTGGCTCTCCAGCTACCAGTGCACTGAAAACAATAAAAATGTTAGCTACTATGCAATGAGAACCAGTGCCTGTTGTTATCAAATAGGCACAGAATGCTAATCTGATATTCTCCACTTAAATAGGTTTGAAGACAAGGGAAAATCTCAGACTAAACCATCATGTCAACACTCAGCAAAAAGTGCCTTAGACATTGATTCTATTACAATAAAAAAGGTAGCAAGAGTAATTACAGAAGCTGGAACAGCCTCCTCGTACTCGTTGCTACCCGATTCATTTGTTAAGGATTTGACTTACTGTTCCAGAAGTTTCTCAATTCTCTTGCGGAACTTCGCCCCTTCCTTCAGGTTACGCAGTCCATAGTTCACGAACGCCTGCATATAGCCCATCTTCTTACCGCAGTCATAGCTCTCGCCGGTCATCAGCATCGCATCGACAGACTGCTTCTTCGCCAGCTCAGCAATCGCGTCGGTGAGCTGAATACGGTCCCAGGCGCCTGGCTCAGTTTTTTCCAGCTCGGCCCAGATATCCGCGTTCAGAACATAACGGCCCACCGCCATCAGGTCAGAATCCAGCGTCTGCGGCTGATCCGGTTTTTCGATGAACTCAACGATGCGGCTAACCTGCCCTTCCGTCTCCAGCGCTTCTTTGGTCTGAATTACGGAGTACTCGGAGAGATCACCTTTCATGCGCTTCGCCAGCACCTGGCTACGGCCCGTTTCGTTGAAACGTGCCACCATTGCCGCCAGGTTATAGCGCAGCGGATCGGCAGACGCGTTATCAATAATGATATCCGGCAGCACAACGATGAAGGGGTTGTCACCCACAACCGGACGGGCACAAAGAATAGAGTGTCCCAGACCCAGCGGCTGCGCCTGACGCACGTTCATGATGGTCACGCCCGGCGGACAAATAGACTGCACTTCCGCCAGCAGCTGACGCTTAACGCGCTGCTCAAGCAACGCTTCGAGTTCGTAAGAGGTGTCGAAGTGGTTTTCTACCGCATTCTTGGACGAGTGCGTAACCAGGACGATTTCTTTGATCCCTGCAGCAACAATTTCGTCGACAATGTACTGAATCATTGGCTTATCGACGATCGGCAGCATCTCTTTAGGAATGGCTTTTGTGGCTGGCAGCATATGCATGCCCAGGCCTGCTACCGGAATGACTGCTTTCAAATTAATCATTATTTCTTCCACCTTAAAATGGTTGACGAATTATAGCTCTTAAACCTGTTTTCGCCAGCATGATTTGCCGTAACCCTTAAGCAATGTTACGCCTTAGCATCACATATTTCTGTAGTTGTAATCTGATTCGATCGCGCTTTTATGCCAGGAATAGTCTCAAAACAGATTATTGTCGATTATCTGTGCGGAAGCGCAAAGTTCAGCCTTTCCACATTCACCACCTGCTGGTCGACCCGGTCAATATCCACCGAGCTTTGCCCCTTCTCATTAACGGCTTTTATGTTCGCCAGCGACAGCAGCGTCTCGTCTTTCGCCATGAATTTTCCTCGCACATCCTTGCGCAGGTCGAAGTTAATCTTCAGGGCGGGCCCCACGGCAGCTTCCTGCATCACATTGATGTTGCGTAAAAAAAGATGCTGCGGCTTGTTGTGCAGTTCCAGCGTAGCACGCTGCATTTCCACGTTGGTAATCGCCACAAACGAGGTCGCATTACCGGATGAAATCTGTATTCCGCGCAATTTATACGCAAGCTGGCGGTTATCGAGGTGAATATTATTGAGCTTAAAGTTCTGCGGGATGGACAAATAATCGCCTTTTATGACCCCATAGCCGATTAACATTCCCGCACTGTTGACCATATCGACATTATCAATAATGAAATTATCACAGCCATAAATGGCCACCGTGGCGTTGTCTATTCCTGCCTTTTTACTGAAGTCAGGGGTGATATTTTTGGCCTTAATATTGCGGATAACAAAGTGTTTCCCGTTTTCCACGTGCACCAGCTGGCGACAGTTGCTGCCGGTGATGTTGGCCACCACGAAGTTCTTAACGGTTTGCTTTTCCGGGTAGTCGTTGTCGTAGGTGCTGCCGGCGAGGCCAATGCCGATGCCCCAGTTGATCTTGCCGTTGGTGCAGTTGATGTTATCGATGACATGGTCGGAAATCAGGATATTGCGATCGTTGATAGCGACGTTCCATTCGATCGCATCGCCCTGCAGATGGCTAAATTTGCTGTTGGTGATGCGAGCGCCGTCCACCTGGTTGTGGAAACCCTGGCGCAGGATAGCGTAGTTGGCCTGACTCACGCTGATGTTATCAATTAGCAAATTGCGCATCACGCTGGGTTTCTTACCGCCGATGTAGATCTGCGTTACAGGGCCAAAACCGCTCATGGCCAGCCCTTTAATTACGCAGTCGGAGCCACGTACATCGAGAGTGATATTCTCTGTCCGTCCCTCGCCTTCCCCTATCACTTTGCTGCCTTCCTGCAGAACAAAGCGGCCGCGGCCATTGCCGGTTAACGCCCCGCGGATCAGCAGCGTTTTACCGTCGGGAATGAAAATACCCGTGTTGATGTTTTCACAGGTCAGCCCGGCAGGGACAACGACCGTGTCCCCGTCATTAAACGCCTGCTTAAAGGCCGCGATCCAGTCGTTGTTATTGTACTGTTTAACAGAGACCGTTCTTCCACTCGCCGCCTGCGCAATGCGGGACGACAGCAGCGGCGTGGCCGCCAGAACGGACAGAGACGAGACAAAGGTGCGTCGGGTAATCTTTTTCAGCATACATCCTCGGCGTTACAACGTTTGCAGCAGGCTGGCTAACTGACGGTTAATCACCTGCTGGTTAAAATCGGCTTCAACTTTTTGTCGGGCATTGTGCAGCACGGGCTCCAGCGCCTGCTGGTCGATGTCGCTGAAAGCAGCTAACCGATCGGCGAGCGCCATGGCGTTATTCTCGGGCACCAGCCAGCCGGAATAGTCAGACTTAATCAGCTCCGGGATCCCGCTATGCAGGGTCGAGACCACCGGTATACCCACGGCCATTGCCTCCATCAGCGCCACCGGAATGCCTTCCATATCGCCATCGGCCCCCGTTACGGAAGGCAACAAGAACACATCTGCCTCATCAAGCATGGCCTTGACCTCGTGGCTCGGCTTGAAGCCCGGCATCTCTACGACATCTTCCAGCTGATACTGTTCGATAAGCGTGCGCAGACGACGCTCCCACGGCCCAATCCCGAGAATGCGGTAGTGGAAATCCACCCCACGCGCTTTCAGCTGGCGGCAGGCTTCAATCGCCACATGCAGCCCTTTCTTCTCGGTAAGGCGCGCGACGGAGATGATCTGCAGTGGTTTACCCGGCACTTTCACCGGACGGCGGGTAAAGCGCGTTAAATCCACGCCCATGCGCGAAACGGCAATTTTCTCTCCCGGGCAGCCCATGTTTTTCAGGCGTCCGGCCCACAGTTCGCTGATCGGCAGCATCATGTCGCCACGCCGGAAAAGCTGCTGGTATTCCGGCGTGTAGTGGTTCAGCACTTCGCGGCTGGAGATGTCGATACCGTGGAAAATGGTCGCAATTTTACCGTCAATTACGCCCAGTTCGCGCAGCTTCGCGGCGGTGACGCCTGCCGGGCCAAAGTGGGCGATAAACACGTCGGCACGATACGGCTGCGCCGTTTGCCCGCAGATGGCCGACAGGATCAGATTGCGTGATTCTGATCCATAGCGGGAGACATTCAGCGCCCGCCACGTCGACGCGCGATGGATCCCACGTAAGGTCTGACTGGCGCGGTGGCGCAACTTACTCAGCTTCCCGGACGGCTCATCCTGCAGCCAGCGGGTTTTTGCCTCCAGCCCATACTGGGTATACGCCGCATGGGTATTTCGGGTATCGCCCTTTTGCAGGGCGATAATCTCCACGTCATATCCCATATCGATAAACGCGGTGATTTGGTTCAGAACAAACGTTTCGGACGACAGTGGAAATTTCAGTAAGAAGAAACCAACCTTCATTTCCCCTCCCGTACGCGATCGAGTACCGATTTCACCATTCCAATGCCCTTTTCGCGCTCGGCTTTCACCGCCACCGCCAGACGTTCATTGATAGCAGGCAGTTGGCCAAGCGTGTCCCCCACCATGGCGCCGAGCGATCCGTCCAGCAGGTGACGAATATCCACCGCCATTTCCGGCATACCGAGCTGCTGCATAATCCCGGCGGACTTGTGCTCATAGTTAATGGCAATGGCCGGCGTGCCAAAGTTCATGGAGATAATGGCCGAGTGCAGACGGGTGCCCACCGTCAGGTCGCAGGCGGAGAGCAGCTTGCCCATCTCCAGGTCGTTCAGTTCATCCATCACCACGTGATAACGTGACGGGTCATTGACCAGGTTGCGCAGGTTCAGCGCCACCATGCGGTCATCTTTGTTGTAGCTGTCGATGCCGGTACAGGTGGACAGCGCCAGCACCTGGTACCCGCTGTCCAGCACGCGGTTCACCACGTCGGCGAACGCTTGCTCATACGCCGCCTGCGTCGTGCCTAAACGTTTATCGAAGGGCGCCAGCTCGCGCAGGGTAATGGCGACGGTTTTCTGTTTCGCCGCCACGTCGAGCCAGTGCTGCACCGCGTAGCTCGGCTGGAAGCTGTCGTCCTGGTGATCCACCAGCCAGGCGGTATCCACGCCGTGCTCAACTTTTGACGTATCAATCTCGCTGCGCTTCATCATCTCAAGGCTGACCGACTCGCGCAGGATCAGCGCGTCGCAGTGGCCGAAGACATAGATTGCGAGCTGGTTAAACTGCGGATCCTGGAAAGGCCCCACGCTGTGGCCAATCATAAATAGCGGTTTTTTCGCCATGAACGTGCAGAGCGCATGCTCAAACTGCGGCACGCCGTAGAGATCGACGAAGAATGAACCGCCGACCTGGATAATGGCGTCATAGCCGGACAGCAGACGAACAAAGTCAGTGAAGCCCTGCGCGATGGCGATGTTGCGCAGCTTGCCGGTATCGGTCACCCGGGAAAGCAGCACCTGATGCTGGTAGCGACGACGCAGCACTTTTTTCACGCGGCCCATCACGCCCGCGGCGTTGTTGTGCTGTTTCATCTGGCTGTAAAGCGGGTCGCCCATCACCGGGCGGTTCAGTAACCAGGATGAGCTGACCGGATAACGGCTCATCACGTCCACTTCGGTCTCAGGCTTAAGGGTGTTAATCGCATCCAGTAAACCGCGCAGGATGGCGCTGTCGCCACGGTTGCCGCAGGTATGGTTGCCAAGAATTAATAATTTCATAATGGCCTCTTAAAGAACTAGCCTGCGCGAAGCAGCGTTTTCATTTTTTCGTTACGGCAAAACTGGCGCTTCATCTCAACGACCAGCGCATTGCGAGAAAGTACGATCATCACGACGAAGGCCAGCGCCCCCGCGGCAACCTGCACCGCCAGCAGCGCGGCCAGCGGCAGATGGCCGCTGAGGATCGCGCCCAGACCGTAGCTCACCGCCAGGGTCGGCAATGAGAGATAGAACGGCAGCCACAGGCTCAGGATGTACTGACGGTAGCTGGAGCCCAGCACCGGTTTAATCATGATGAAGTAGCTCAGAACGGTATTGACGATCTGCACCAGCAGGAAGCCCAGCGTCACGCCAATGGCGCCCGCCATGTGTCCGCCGACGATAATTGCCGGAATAAACAGGAAGGTTTTGAACACATTGAACTTAAAGCTGATGTCCACGCGCGCTTTAGCCATCAACAGGGACCCAATCGGGTTCCCCACGGAACGCAGCAGCCCTACCACGCACAGCAGCTGAAGGATCGGGATAATATCGTTCCACTTCTCGCCAAACACCAGCGGCACGAAGTTGCTGGACACCACCATCAGCCCCAGCAGCACCGGGAAGTTGATAATCCCCACCACCGAGAGCAGCTTGTAGAAATTAACGCGCAGCTTTTCGGTGTCGTCCTGAATCTTGGCAAACGCCGGGAACAGCACGCGGGTGATAATCGGATTCAGCTTCATCGGCGGCACCACCGCGACGTTGTAGGCCAGGTTGTAGCCCCCCGCCACGCTGGCGCCGAGAATACGTGCCAGCACCAGCGTCGAGAGGTTGGTGTTCACGTAGTTGATAATGCTGTCCGCCGTCAGCCACGCGCCAAAGCGCAAGTTGGACGAGACGGACGCAAGAGAGAAATGCAGTCCCGGACGGTAAATTTTACGCCCAAAGTAGCCGAACAGCAGCGTACGCACGGCAGAGTTCACCAGGTAACCGAGGATGGCGGTCATCGCCAGCGGCCAAAAATGGGCGCTCACGACGGTAAAGGTAAAGCCCGCCAGCACGGCGCTGGTCTCGATCATGCCGATCTTATTGAACTCCAGCTCTTTCTGCATCAGCGCGCGGAACTGCTGCCCGTGGGGGATCACCACGAACGCAAACGACAGCGTGCGCATCAGCGGGGCGAGATCCGGGTTGTGCAGCACGCTGGCGATGGTGTCGCTCAGCAGGAACACCAGCACAAACACGAAAATCCCCAGCCCCACGTTCAGCCAGTAGAGCGTGGTCAGCTCAAGATGGCTGATCTCTTTGCGCTGGATAATCGAGTTGGCGATACCAAAGTCAGACAGCGTATCGGCCAGCGCGATGATCACCAGCGAGACGGTCAGCAGACCGAACTGGTGATTATCGATAATGCGCGCCAGCACCGTCATCTGCACCAGGCCGAGGCCAATGATGACGATGGTCGCCATCGCTGACCACTTGGCGCCGCTGATGGTTTTTTCACGTAAGCTCATCTTAGTACGCCGCTTTGTTCACGAAACCTTTGAAGATAGTCAGAAAAACAATCTTGATATCGAACCAGAGGCTCCACTCGCGGATGTACTCCAGATCGAACTCGATGCGTTTTTCCATTTTTTCCAGCGTGTCGGTTTCGCCGCGCCAGCCGTTAATTTGCGCCCAGCCGGTGATGCCCGGCTTCACCTTATGGCGCAACATGTAGCCTTCAATCAGCGAGCGGTACTGCTCGTTATGCGCCACCGCGTGCGGACGCGGGCCAACAATCGACATCCCGCCGGTAAAGACGTTGATAAACTGAGGCAGTTCATCCAGCGAGGTGCGGCGCAGGAAGTTCCCGACGCGGGTGACGCGCGGATCGTTCTGCGTGGCCTGGGTCACGACCTTGTCGTTCTCCATCACCTTCATGGAGCGGAATTTCCACACCATAATCGGCTTACCGTCCATGCCGTAGCGGGTCTGACGGAAGATAACCGGTCCTGGTGAGCTCAGCTTCACCGCGAGGGCAATGCAGCACAGCACCGGAGAGATGAGCAGAAGAATCAGCGAAGAGAGCACGATATCTTCCAGACGCTTCAGCACGCGGTTAATACCGGACAGCGGCGTGTCATACAGCGGTACGACCGGCACGCCGTTCACCTCTTCAATACGCGAATGAAGGATGTTGAAGGTAAACACGTCCGGGATCAGGAGCACTGAACAGGTCGTATCCGCCAGCTCGCGCATCAGCTGCTTAATGCGGGAGTCGTCTTTCATCTGCATGGCGATGTAGACGTTGTGAATTTTGCCGGCCTTGGCATCGTCAATCAGTTGGTCGTAGTTGCCCGCCCAGTCGGCAGGCACGCCGCCCGGCTTCGCGTCGTGATAAATCCCGACCACTTCAAAGCCTAACCACGGCTCTTTGCGGAAGCTGTCGAGCAGCACCCTGCCGACGGGCAGATCGCCTGCTACCGCCACAAAGCGACGATTATAGCCACGGTTGCGCAGCCAGCCCGCGCCAAAGCGGATCAGGGAGCGGCACACTACCATGCCGACGCTGCTCAACAGATACCAGCAGAGATAGGTCACGAGGCGATTATCAAAATCATGGCTGAACGCCACCAGGCCTGCGCTGAAGATCAGGCTCAGGGTCCAGTTCTGCAGCAACAGCATCAGTTCGGTGGTCATTTTGACGCCGCGCCACGAGCGGTAGAAATCGGTCATTCCGCCGATCATCTGAAACACGACCAGCGCAATCAGGGCCATCAGAAGATGCATATATAAGAACGGCAGCCCGCTGATCCGACACACCGCCCACAATCCACCGACCATGATGGTGATATCAGAAAAACGCTGCACCATAGAGATTAACGATGCATTCGTTCTCGCTCGTTCGCGTTTTTTTAGATTCGTCATCGTTGTTCCTGTATTCGGTTCCCCCTCCCACCGGGAGGGGCAGTTATTACTGATTCAACAGCGCCAGAATGTCCTTCGTTCGGGCTTCCATCAGCGCGGTGTCCGCACGGGACTCCACGTTCAGGCGCACCACCGGCTCGGTGTTGGACGAGCGCAGGTTAAAGCGCCACTGCGGGAACGCCATGCTGATGCCGTCGGTACGGTCAATTTCCAGCGCGTGAATGGCAAAGTGCTGCTCCACGCGGGCAATCGCCTCGGCCGGCTGCGCCAGCTTGCTGTTGATCTCCCCGCTCGCCGGGAACGCCGCCATACGGTCGCGCACCAACTCTCCCAGGGTCTGCCCCTTCAGGCACAGCAGCTCGGTGACCAGCAGCCACGGGATCATTCCGCTGTCGCAGTAGGCAAAGTCCCGGAAGTAGTGGTGGGCGCTCATCTCGCCGCCGTAGATGGCGTCTTCTTCGCGCATGCGCTCCTTGATGAAGGCGTGGCCGGTTTTGGACATCACCGGCGTGCCGCCTGCGGCAGACACCACGTCGACGGTGTTCCAGGACAGACGCGGGTCATGAATGATTTTCGCGCCCGGGTTTTTCTCAAGGAACGCTTCCGCCAGCAGGCCGACAATGTAGTAGCCCTCGATGAACTGCCCTTTCTCGTCGAACAGGAAGCAGCGGTCGAAATCACCGTCAAAGGCGATGCCCATGTCCGCGCCGTGCTCAATCACCGCGTTACGCGTGTCGTCGCGGCACTCCGGCAACAGCGGGTTAGGAATACCGTTCGGGAAGTTGCCGTCTGGGGTGTTATGCACTTTCACGAAGGTCACCGGCACGTTCAGTGCCTTAAAGCGCGCTTCAAGGGCATCGACAACCGGGCCGGCCGCGCCGTTACCGGAGTTAATCACCAGCTTCAGCGGCTTCAGGTTCGCCACGTTGATGTAGCCCAGCAGGTGGTCGATGTACTCTTTCTGCAGGTTGATTTTTTTGTAGCTGCCGCGCTTCGCCTCGTTCACCGGCGGGAAATCGTTGGCTTCCGCCAGGCGCTGCACGTCGCGCAGGCCGGTGTCGCCGCTGATCGGGCGGGCGCCCTTGCGCACCAGCTTCATGCCGTTGTAGTCCATCGGGTTGTGGCTGGCCGTCACTTCAATACCGCCGTCCACCCCCAGGTGGAAGGTGGCAAAGTAAATCTCTTCGGTTCCGGCAAGACCGATGTCCAGCACGTCCACGCCCGCATCCTGCAGCCCTTTCGCCAGAGCCAGCTTCAGGGATTCGCTGGTCAGACGCACGTCGCCGCCCAGCACGATGGTCTGCGGTTTTAAGTATTCGCCGTACGCACGACCAATGCGCCACGCAATGTCTTCATTCAGCTCTTCGCCCAGCTTGCCGCGAATATCGTAGGCTTTAAAACAGGTTAATTTTTCCATGATGACCCCTTTTTCAGGCAACAGTCGGTCCTGACCACTTAATGGCCAAATTGATTTTTTGTCATTCGTAGGCCCGGTAAGCGCAGCGCCACCGGGCATGATGCTGAGGGCTACACCCGTCCGTAGCGGTCCTGGAAGCGCACGATATCGTCCTCTTCCAGATACGAGCCGGAGCGCACCTCAATTAAGTCGAGAGGAATTTTCCCCGGGTTCTCCAGACAGTGCGTCGCCCCCAGCGGAATATAAATGGACTCGTTTTCACCCAGCAGTTTGACTTCACCGTCGATCGTGACTTTAGCGGTACCCGCGACCACCACCCAATGCTCGGCGCGGTGATGGTGCATCTGCACCGACAGCCCCTCGCCCGGCTTCACGGTGATGCGTTTCACCTGATAACGGTCGCCTGCGTCAATGGAGTCATATTTCCCCCACGGACGGTAGACTTCGCGATGAATGTGGTGCTCGTGACGGCCATCCGCCTTGATCTTCTCCACCACTTTTTTAACGTCCTGCACGGCGTTACGGTCGGCAATCAGCACGGCGTCTTTGGTCTGGACCACCACCAGATCTTTCACCCCGACCGTGGTGACCAGGCCAGACTCGGCGTAGACGTAGCTGTTTTCCGTTTTGTGGCTAATGACATCGCCGTGATGGACGTTACCCTCCGGGGTATGGGCGCTGATCTCCCACAGGGAGGACCAGGAGCCGACATCGCTCCAGCCCGCATCCATCGGCACCACAACGGCATCTGCCGTGCGTTCCATCACCGCATAGTCAATGGACTCTTCCGGACAGGCGAGGAAGGCCTCTTCATCCACGCGGATAAAGTCGAGATCCGGGTCCACTACCGCCATCGCTTTCTCGCAGGCTTGCAGAATATCCGGACGATATTTGCTCAGCTCTTCCAGATAGCGTCCGGCGCGGAACAGGAACATCCCACTGTTCCAGTAATATTCCCCGCTGGCGACATAAGCCTGCGCGGTTTCCAGATTTGGTTTTTCAACGAACTGCGCCACGTCAAACGCCACGCTGTCGCCTTCACCCGGCGTCACGTTGCCGCGACGGATGTAGCCATAGCCGGTTTCCGGCAGATCCGGCACGATACCGAAGGTCACCAGCTTGCCGCTCTCAGCGTAAGGAATGGCCGCACGCACTGCGTCACGGAAGGCCTCTTCCTGCTGGATCACGTGGTCTGCCGCCAGCACCAGCATCAGCGGGTCACAGTCAGGGCTGCTGCGTTTTGCCGCCAGCGCCGCCAGGGCGATAGCCGGTGCGGTATTGCGTCCGGCAGGCTCCAGGATGATATTTTCTGTGAGTTTGTTCAGCTGGCGCAGCTGCTCGGCAACGATAAAGCGGTGCTGTTCGTTACAGATCACCACCGGGCTTTCACAATCCACGCCTTGGAGACGGTTTACCGTCGTCTGCAGCATGGTGAGATCCCCTTTCAGGCAGAGGAACTGTTTTGGATAGAGCACGCGGGACAGCGGCCACAACCGGCTACCAGAGCCACCAGCCATCACAACCGGATACAAAGTGGTTTGACTCATGATTTATCCCCGTATATCTGCAATAAATTGGCTCAGCACGTTCTCTTTCTCGAGCGTGCGTTCGGCATATTCACGTGCCACCGTGTTCATTTTTGGCATGGCAAGTGCCTGTTCAATGCCGGTGACCAGCGCCGGGACCGATTCCGGCTCTACGCACACGGCAATCCCCGGATAGCTGTCACACAGCTGGCCTAATTCAGTTTCGGCTTCGGCCGTAATCACCGCGTTACCGCCCACTGCCAGAATGTTGGTCAGCTTGGACGGCAGCACCGCATCCGCCGCGCCGCGTTTTTGCACGACCAGATGGCAGTCGCCCATCTTCAGCAGCGCAGGCAATGCCTCGTAAGACTGAAGCGGGAAGAACTTCACGTTGGACAGGCCGCGTTCGCTGACCATTTTTTCCAGCCGCGCTTTTCCACCACCCTGTCCGACAATCACAAACATCCATGGATGTTCGTTCAGCAGTTGAGCCGCCTCGATCACGCTCTCCAGCCCCTGCTTTTCGCCGATGTTGCCTGAGTAAAGAATGATTTTTTGATCTTCAGGCAAACCGAGCTGCGCGCGCAGCGCCTGAGCATCTTGCTCAGTCACGTCGCGAAAACGCGCCACTTCGGACCAGTTCGGGAAGAAGATCACCTTCTCCGCCGGGACGCCTTTCTCTTGCGCCTTGTTCATCATCGAGCGCGAGATCGTTGAGACGTAATCCACGTTGTGTAAGCCACTGCGCTCAAACGCGCTGGCGAGCTTCGCCACCTTGCCGCCTTTGCTTTTGCCTGCCATCCCCAGGCCCAGCATGGCGTCAACTTCATAATCCTGAATGTGCAGCAGGGTGCGCGCGCCGGAGAGTTTGCCCAGCAGACGCATGCCCGGCGTGCAAAACAGCGTCGGCACCACGCCGATGATGCGATCCGGCTTCCAGCGACGCTGCGCCATCAGCGGGAAGAAACTACTCAGAGCAAAGCTGCCGAGATGAATCAACCGTTTAAGCGTTGAGGGCTGCTTAGGCACATACAGTGGGCAGCGCCAGACGGTCGCTGCACCCTCTTCGCGACGGTAGCGCCAGCTTGAGTAGCGCTCCCCCACTTTCCATTCCGGGTAGTACGGCGGCGCGGTAATGACCCGCACGTCATGTCCCTGGCTCGCCATCCACTCGACCATCTCGCCGGTGTATTTCCCGATACCGGTTAGCTCCGGCGAGTAGTTGATTCCGTATACGAGGATCTTCATAAGCCCGGCACCCCGGACTGACGTTCAGCGAGGAAATATGCGCGACTGTTGTCATGCACATTGTCGCTCGCCAGCAGCGCCTCTGGCGTCTGCCAGCGGTAGTCGTCGTGCTGAGAATCAGGCAGACGCAGGTCTGCCTCACTCACCTTCAGGCGGAACCCCAGCACGATGTAGTGCGTGGTGAACCCGGTGCCTGAAAAGTTATCGTCATAGAAGTGCTGCCAGACCCCGTAAAACTGGCCCGCTGCCATCGGCAGCTGCAGACCCAGTTCCGCCAGAGTGAGACGCTCAAACGCATCGGTAAGCGTCTCATCCTTTTGCACGCGCCCGCCGGGCACGAACCAGAAGCCCTGCGCAGGACGGTTGGTTCGTTTCCCCAGCAAGAACTCGCCGCGTTCGTTCTCCACGATCAAATCAATCGAGATGAGCGGAGTGGAACGCACTACCGTGGCAAAATCTTCCTGACTTAAAAACATCATTACCCCCGGAAGCGGTGCTGGTTTTCCAGGAACCACTGATAGGTGCTTGCCAGCCCCTGCTCCAGTGACACCTCGTGATACCAACCCAGCTGATGCAGACGGGTCACGTCCAGCAGTTTGCGCGGCGTGCCGTCCGGTTTCGTGGCATCAAACACCACGCGGCCTTTGTAGCCCACCACCTGCGCGATGGTCTGCGCCAGCTCGCGAATGGTGCAGTCCACGCCGGTGCCCACGTTGATGTGCGACAGCATCGGCTCGGTGTTCTCCTGCCACACTTCGCGATCCAGCTCCATCACGTGAATGCTGGCCGCAGCCATGTCGTCCACGTGCAGGAATTCGCGCATCGGCGTACCGCTGCCCCACACCACCACATCCGGCGCGTTCTCGGCGGTCGCCTCGTGGAAGCGGCGCAGCAGCGCCGGGATCACGTGCGAATTGCTCGGGTGGAAGTTGTCGTGCGGTCCGTACAGGTTGGTCGGCATCACCGAGCGATAGTCGCGGTTGTACTGACGGTTGTAGGACTCGCACAGCTTAATCCCGGCAATCTTGGCAATGGCGTACGGCTCGTTGGTCGCTTCCAGTGTGCCCTGCAGCAGCTCGCTTTCGGCGATCGGCTGTTTCGCCATTTTCGGGTAAATACAGGATGAGCCGAGGAACAGCAGCTTGTTCACGTTGTGCAGATGCGCCGCGTGAATGATGTTGCTCTCAATCATCATGTTTTCGTAGATGAAATCCGCCGGGTAGGTGTTGTTGGCAACAATGCCGCCCACCTTCGCCGCCGCCAGATACACCTGGTCAATGCGTTCGTTAGCAAAGAAGTCCTGTACCGCACGGCTGTCGAGCAGGTTAAGCTCGTCGCGCGTGCGGACAACCACTTCGACGTCACCGCGCTGCTCGAGCTGGCGCACAATCGCGGAACCCACCATTCCGCGATGACCGGCGACAAAAATACGTTGTTTTGTCATTCTCAGGACTCCAGCGCGATGGCAACCTCGTAGCCATGAGATTTGAGCAGGGAGTGTTTTTTCGCTGCTTCAAGATCTTTGGCTACCATCTCGGAAACCATCTCCTGCAGAGTGGTTTCTGGTTTCCAGCCCAGCTTCTCGTGTGCTTTGGTTGGGTCGCCCAGCAGGGTTTCCACTTCAGCAGGACGGAAGTAGCGCGGGTCAACCTGCACAATCACGTCGCCTGGCTTCACGCCCGGTGCGTCATGGCCGGTCACGGAAACCACGATGCCCTTCTCTTCCACGCCGGTGCCTTCGAAGCGCAGCTTGATGCCCAGCTGCGCGGCAGCCATTTCAACGAACTGACGAACGGAGTACTGCACGCCGGTGGCGATCACGAAGTCTTCTGGCTGTTCCTGCTGCAGCATCATCCACTGCATTTTCACGTAGTCTTTGGCATGGCCCCAGTCACGCAGGGAGTCCATGTTGCCGAGGTGCAGGCACGATTCCAGACCCTGCGCGATGTTGGCGATAGCGCGGGTGATTTTGCGGGTCACGAAGGTTTCGCCGCGACGTGGAGATTCGTGGTTGAACAGAATGCCGTTACAAGCGTACATGCCGTAGGATTCACGGTAGTTCACGGTGATCCAGTAAGCGTACAGTTTCGCTACCGCGTACGGAGAGCGCGGATAGAATGGAGTGGTCTCTTTCTGTGGAATTTCCTGCACCAGACCGTACAGCTCAGAGGTGGATGCCTGGTAGAAACGGGTTTTCTTCTCAAGGCCGA
Source organism: Enterobacter sp. TCD1-1 (assembly GCF_020567405.1). Classification (NCBI taxonomy): domain Bacteria; kingdom Pseudomonadati; phylum Pseudomonadota; class Gammaproteobacteria; order Enterobacterales; family Enterobacteriaceae; genus Enterobacter; species Enterobacter sp. TCD1-1. The sequence continues at coordinate 2,197,902 of NZ_JAJCXF010000001.1, forward strand.
GGAAGCGAATCGCTTCCAGCAGACGCAGCGTACCCATGGCATCCACGTCAGCGGTGTATTCCGGAGACTCGAAGGAGACCGCAACGTGGCTCATCGCGCCCAGGTTGTAGACTTCATCCGGCTGCACTTCCTGCAGGATACGGGTCAGGTTGGAGGTATCGGTCAGGTCGCCGTAGTGCAGGTGGAATTTCGGGTTCGCCGCGTGAGGATCCTGATAAATATGATCGACACGTTCGGTGTTGAAAGAAGACGCACGACGTTTAATACCGTGTACTTCATAACCTTTTTCCAGCAGTAACTCTGCCAGGTAAGAACCATCCTGCCCGGTAACGCCGGTGATGAGAGCGACTTTAGACATGTTTATATTCCTCTACTTATGAATTTAATCAGTTTCAACGCGTTCGCGTATCACCACTGCGGGGTTGCCACGGCAAACTTTATTTGCCGGTAGCGATTTAAAAACGCTGCTGCGGGCACCAACGACCGTGCCATCGCCAACAGAAACACCCGGTGCAACAAAAACATCCGTTGCCAGCCAGCATTTTTCGCCAATCACAATAGGCGAAGCGGTAATATCAAAATGCTGACTCATAAAGTCATGACTGCCGGTGCACAAATAACATTTCTGTGAAACCACCGAATTTGCGCCAATCGTAATCTCGCCCAAGGTATATAACACCGCGTCATCCCCTACCCAGGCGTAATCCCCAAGCGTTAATTTCCAGGGGTAGGTAATTTTCACCGAGGGCCGAATGACTACGTTTTTTCCTATTTTTGCGCCAAACAGACGCAATAAAAATGCTCGCCAGCGGTACAGTATTTGTGGTGACCAGGCAAATAAGGTGGCCTGAACGGCCCACCATAGCTGCACTTTAATACCGCCCGCCCCCCGAAAACCTTTCGGTACGGAGAAACCGTTCAGATCCTGCATTACGTTTCCTTATATTCAGGCTTTGTTATATAAGGCTTTCGTTTTACTCGTGGTGCGCACGCGTAAAAAATAAGACAATTCCGCCCAGAACCCCGGCACGCGTAATATTTTACGCTGCACGTTTTTGGCATCCTGGCACAGTTCCAGATTATTCGAGGTTGACACGCCACCCATTGAAAATTCAGATACCAGCCCTTTAATTCGGCGGAACGGGTAACCTGACTTATAGAGACTGGCGGCCAACGCATAATCGGAAGACACTTTATACTGCAAATCGTAAGGCTGTTTTTTCAGACCTTTCACCGGAAAGAAAATGGCCTGATGGCTGGCGGGTAAACTGTGATAGATATACCAGCCCGGCTTCGCGCTGCGGCACACTTTATGTCCGTCGCCAAAATCGAGCAGCGCATCGCCAATATACATGGCGTCCTCTTTCTGGCGCGCCAGTTGACGGGCAAACAGCGCCACGTCATCATGGAAAATATCACCCGAATTCAGAAAGATGGCATAACGGCCCTGCGCCATATTGATGCCTTTGTTCATCGCATCGTAGATGCCTTTATCTTTCTCGCTGATGTAACGTAAGTTGAACTCACCGTTGAGTTTTTCCAGAAACTCCGCCGTGCCATCGTTCGAGCCGCCGTCGACCACAATCCACTCAAAGGTGAGGCTTGGATCGCGCGCCAGGTTGCGCAGCGAGCGCCAGGTTTTTACCACCCCTTCGTAATTACGAAAAGCGACAGTAATGACGCTAAGAAACATAAATCACCTCATTTCGTCATACGTTCGTAATATTAAGCGCTTTGCGCAGAATAAACGGACAGACAATCAAGAAAGCATATTCCGGACTAAATATTGACCCGGTAAAAAACAGCGACACCGGCGTAAAAAGATAAAGCTGCACGCGAAAGTTCTGGTTATCCCCGAACGCGTTAATCATCATTTTGAAAACTTTAAACAGATACCACAGCGTCAACAGTACGGCGAACCACGAAAAATAAATAATTAACAGATACAGACCATTGTCTATGGTTTTACCGACATCCGCACCGTTAAAGATTCCGAATGATGCAACATATTCGTAAAGTGAGCCGAATCTTACTACACCATCTATATGGGTTAAGGAATAACCCACCATCACCAGCGGTCCAATGATGCGATAATAGGACGATGAGCCTTCCGTTCCCAAATCACCCAGTCGTTCTGAGATGTATGGGAAGGCAAATATCACGCCCACCATAAATACCGTCAGGGAGATAATCGCCAGCGGCAGTTTTTTCTTAATCGCATCTTTGTTCAGGTACTGAAACGCCCATTCCAGCAGGTAAAACAGGATAAATGTCATTACCCCGGAGAACGATCCAGACAGAACGATTCCTGCAAGAATCATAGCATCGGTCTTAGGCGTTTTGATACCAAACTGTTTGATGCTGAGCCAAATTGAGATTAACGCCAAAGCGAAAAACGCCGGTTCAAAATAGAGGGCCGTGGTACGCTTCCCGCCGAACTTGATGAAGTTCAAAACATAGCTGTTGCTGTAAATGAGATATTTCGAAATTATCTCCATCAGACTACTGCCGCCGGTAAGAATAATTTGCGCCATCTCCATGGCAGCAAGCATAACAATTAACGCAACGGCAATATAAAAGAACCTGAGGATTTTCCGATAATTGTGCGGAGAAATCGTTTTGAAGCGAATACTCCAGACCATTCCGATAATAATAACGATATAAACAAACAGCATGGTCGAGGTGACGTATTTACTGGCATCCAGCGACTGGCCAAAGATGTAGTTAAACAGCGTCAGGCCCGTACCCAACCCTAAGGCAATCATCAGCTTCTTCAGGTTGATTTTATCGACATACAGCAGAAGCAGAACGGGCAAGAAGGTGACGATGGTTATCGGAAAGCTTTCGCCGAGCTGGGCAATTTTGACGTTGACCAGCAGATAGATCAGCGGCAGCAGCAGATAACTACAGATTCTGATAGAACGAGACATACTCCTCCAGCATCTGTTGTCCACTGTAGGCCTTGCGGCTGCGGTTGCGGAACGATTCCAGGTCAGTGCCAAAAACAGCCTGAGCGATCTGCGCCTTCGGCAGTTGCACCAGCGGCAAGACCTCCTGCTCGGCAAAAGTTTTCCCACCGGATTTTTCCAGCACTTCGCGTGCCGCATCGCTGTGGGTGGCAATCACCGGCACGCCGATGGAGAGCGCTTCACAGAGGATCAGCGGGTAGTTATCCACGCGGGAGCTGAATACCAGCGCATCCATTTCATTCAGCGCGCTCATCAGCTTGCGCTTATCGGTTTCAAACCCGTGGTTCACTACGTTAGCCCCTTCGAACGGTGAAAATTTGCCGAAGGTATGGAGCTCAATTATGTCACCCAGCGCCATCATGTCGCGCACCAGCTGCTGGTTGGTTTTCCCGTCGTAACGCAGGTCATGCGCAACGATAGCGATCTTCGGTTTGCCCGCGGTTTCTGCCACCGGCGTCAGTTCGGCGAGAATGGCTTCCGTCGCCACGTCGATGCCGTTGTTAATAATCTGGCAGCGCCCTGCCCCGTACAGGCTGTTGAAGGCATCGGCCACGTGCTGGCTCGGGGAGATAAACGTGCAGCCGAGCGAGAGCATGTCGCGGAAAAGCTGGCGCTTGCCGGCCACCAGAGAGTGCGCGCGATCCACCTTCACCGGCGGATAGTTGCTCAGCGTCGGGCATTTCTGGCAGTTGTTTTTCCAGCCTTCGCAGCCGTCGGTAAACGCGCAACGGCCGGTTACGCTCCAGTGATCGTGCAGCGTCCAGACGAAGCGGGTGCCGGGCTTGTGGGCCTGCACCTTCTGACAGAACGCCACCACCTCTTCCAGATTTAGCCAGTAGCTGTGCAACACGTGAAAATGCAGCACAACCGGGCCGGTAGCGCGGGTCACCGTGCGATAAAGTGTATTCAGGTTGCCAAACAGATCGCGGTTAAACAGACGGAACAACGCGATATTGGCAATCGAGGTCAGGCGCGGCGTGTGCTTGTGCACCTGCGGGAAGTTATCGTGACTGACGCTTTTCTTGCCGCCCTTGCCATACCCATAAATAAAACGAGACTGAAGTCCTTTTTGCAGCGCGCGCTGGTGCAGATCCAGCGCCACCCCTGCCGCTCCGCCTTCTGCGAGGCGTACGTTAAATTGCAAAATATTCATTTAATCACCTTCACGCGGGCTTTTTCTCCCACCACCAGCGCGTTATCCGGAATGGTGTCCAGCACCACGCTGCCCGCACCAATTGTGACGTTGTTACCAATTGTAATGTCACCAATGATCACCACGTTTGCGCCCAGCTCGACGTTATTGCCAATGACCGGGCAGGCCAGGCTGTCTGGCCCACGGTTGCCAATGGTCACCCCATGGCGGATGGTGAAATCATCCCCGGCGACCACGAACTTGTTGATCACCACCGCATAGCCGTGATGGATGGTAAAGCGGCGGCCAATAGTGGCCGCGGCCTGAATTTCATAGCCAAAAAAGCATTCGGTGATGATGCGGTACAGCACCAGCACGGGTGCCGCCCAGATGTTGTTCAGGACATTTTTCTTACGCCACACCGAGCAAAAATGCGCGATGCGGTACGCCAGAACCATGCAGCACGGACGCAGGCTCCAGCTGTTAGCGCGGCAATCTTCCAGAAACATTATTTCCCCCGAAGTCCATCAGCCAGGCGCTTGCCGTTACGAACGGACAACAGCGTCAGCAGCGTGCGCCAGTTCATGCGCTTATTGCGGATCTGATAGAGGGTAAAGAGCTGATATTTACGGCTGGCACGGTCAAACTTGTCCTTGTGCTTGCGGTAAAAATGGAAGTAGCCCGAGAATTTTTTCGGCGAGGAGGTAATCTGCATCTCCCCGTGATTGATGTGCAGGATCTGCGTGGCCTCTTCGACCTTCCACGGTTCGCCGTATTCCACCACCATGCGCAGAAAGATATCGTAATCCTGCGCAGCCTTCAGTTCGGTATCGAACAGGCACTCTTTGAAGCGCCACGCCCAGGTAAAGACCTGGTTACCAATGATGTTGCGCTTGTAGAACAGGCGGCGAGAGTACGGTGATTTCGGATAGAGCGGCAGGCTGGCAGGCTGCGAGTACACCTCGCCCTGACAGACATAGTCGTTGGCATACAGGAACGCGTGCGTGACCAGCTGCTCTTTATGCGACAGGAAGACAGACAGGCGGTTCGGCGTCCATTCGTCGTCGTCGTCGATGCCGGTCAGATACTGCCCTTTGGCCTGCATAATCGCCTGGTTACGCACAGCACAGGCGCCGGAGTTAATGGCGTTATGTGTATAAACCACCCGCGGGTCGTTGAGGTCAGTCACAAATTTTTGCAGCTGTTCATACGAGGAAGAGCAGTCATCCACGATGATCAGCTCCCAGTTATCGTAATCCTGACGTAACACCGACTTGATTGCGCGGATCGCCAGCTGCTGACGATTCCATGTCGGCATATAGATAGAAATTAAAGGGCGTTGTGTGGTCATTTTTTCCCCTCACCCCGGCCCTCTCCCCAAAGGGGAGAGGGTGAAAGGCAGCCAGTGGTTATCATTACGTTCGTCCCCCAAATCCAGCACCGAACAGTCCCCTCTCCCCTTTGGGGAGAGGGTTAGGGTGTGGGGGGTGTTTTGTTATTTACTGTCAGACTTATATTCGTACTCGTAATAGCCATAATCCTGATAGCCGGTCGCGCGACGGAAGATGGAGTTCAGGATCACCCCTTTTACCTCAATCCCGTTCTGCTCGAAGCGGCTCAGGCTGGTTTCCACCTCTTTCAGGGTGTTCACCGCGTAACGCGCCACCATCAACGTGGTACCCGCATGGCGGCCAACAACGGCCGCGTCGGTCACGGCCAGAATCGGCGGCGTATCGATCAGCACCAGGTCGTAGTTTTTGCTCGCCCACTCCACCAGTTCGCTAAAGCGCTCGCTCATCAGCAGCTCGGACGGGTTAGGCGGCACCTGCCCACGAGGGATCAGGTCAAATTTCGGCACCGTAGTGGGCTTCGCGCTCTGGCTGATATCACCTTTGCCAAGCAGGATTTCCGACAGACCGTTAACGTTGTTGGTACCCAGCAGTTCGTGGGTGTAGCCCTTACGCATATCGCAGTCGATAAGCAGCACACGCTTGTTGGTCTGGCTGACCACCGCCGCCAGGTTGGCGCAGACAAAGGTTTTACCGATTGACGGGCTGACGCCGGTTAACATCAGGACGTTATTTTTGGCCTGCATCATGGCGAAGTGCAGACTGGTGCGCAGGCTGCGGATCGCTTCGATAGCGAGGTCGGTTGGGTTACCCACCGCCAGCAGCTGGCTCTGTTTGTAACGCTTAACGCCTTTGATGGTTTTGACGCTGTCACGAGATTTTTGCCACTCAGACAGCGGAATGCTGGCATAGACGTTGATACCGTTTTCTTCCAGCACCTGCGGGCTTTCGATACCGCGGTTGAACAGCGAACGCAGCAGCACGCCAACGATGGAGAGCATCAGGCCGAGAATAATGCTGCCGAGAATGATCAGCGCTTTCTTCGGCTTCAGCACGCCAGGCTGGGTAATGGCCGGGTCGACGATGCGCACGTCACCCACGGTGCTTGCCTCGGTGATTTTCAGCTCCTGCTGCTTGTTCAGCAGCTGCATATAAACCTGCTGTCCGGACTCCACGTCGCGGGTCAGACGCACGATCTCTTGCTGAGTTTTCGGCATCGCGGTCACGCGATCATTGAGCTTCGCCTTCTCCTCTTCCAGCGTGCGGCGTTTTTCCAGCAGGGTGCGGTAGGCCGGGTGGCGTTTGGTGTAAAGCTTGGAAATCTCCGCCTCTTTGAAGGTCAGCTCGTTAAGCTGCGCATCAATATTGACCATCGAATCGAGGACCGATTTTGCCTCCAGCGGCAGGTCAACGGAGTCTTTATCCTGACGGTAGGCGTTCAGCTTGTTCTCAGCATCATCCAGACGGCCGCGTACTTCCGGGAGCTGTTTCGCGAGGAAGGCCAGGCTTTTCGCCGCTTCAGCCGACTTACGCTCGACGTTCTGCTCAAGATAGTTGCGGGTAATGCTGTTCAGGATGTCGCGGATCTGATCCTTATCTTCACCGGTAAAGGTCATGCTCAGCACGCCGGTATCCTTACCGTTTTCGGTGACGGTCAGGTTGTTCTGCAGATTGTTGATCATCCCCAGCGTGGAGAATTTCGTGACGGTGAATTCACCGCCCTCCTGGGCATTGATCGCGCTGACCATCATGCTGACGCCATCTTTGGTGAGCATCTGCCCCACTTCACCGCGCGCGCTAAAGCCCGCGTCGCTGGTCAGCTGGTACTGTTTCGGGCCAAGCACCGTCAGGGTAAAGGTCTGATCGGCGGCCCCTTTTGGCAGCACAAAGTCAGTGACCTTGACCGTGTCGTTGTTTCTGCCCATCAACCGATCCCAGCCCGCACCAAAGATCGGGAAGGTATTTTTGGTGACGGAGATATCAAGCCCAAGGTCGTGGACCGTTTTACCCAGCACCAGACGTGACTGGATGAGCTGAATTTCAGCATCGGAGGCCGGCGGCTTGTTCGCCAGCGCAGAGCCAATGTCCTGCACCAGCGAGTTGCCGGTATTCTGTTCGATCTGCACCAGCGCATCGGCGCTGTAGATAGGGGTGGCAAACAGCGTGTAGACGACGGCCGCAGCGGCAAACACGGCGGTAATGCCCAGCACCCACCACTTTGCCTCTACAACAGTGCCGACCAGGCGTCCAATATCAATTTCATCACTGCCCGAAGTCGGGGCGGCAGAAGGTCTTGTTTTTTCGGTCATTGTTATCCCTGCTGAGCTTTCAGTGCCTGCGCCCACTGTTGGGCAGACTGGTCAAGTAAGGTGTAAACCGCCTCAAAGGCCTCATGGCTTTTGCGGTAGGGATCGGGGATTTCACGTTCATTGTCCCAGTGTCCAAACAGCATCACCTTACCGCGCATCTCCGGAGCGATATCGCACAGCGCATGAATATGGCGTTTTTCCATCGCCAGAATCAGGTCATACTCGCGGCACATGCGGCCAGTGACCTGGCGGGCAACATGCCCGTCGAGAGAGAGGTGATGATCCCGCGCCACGATCGTTGCGCGCTCATCGGCACCTTTACCGACCAATGCACCCAGCCCTGCCGAATCAACGGTCAGTTCGGGCTGGTAGTGTTTCAACAACCGTTCAGCCGTAGGGGAACGGCAAATGTTCCCCACGCATACCACCAGAATTTTGTTAAACATCGCGGATTACCAGGTATGAATGTCGCGCGCCGTATCCGTCATGTAGCGAACGCCACTGATGGTTGGCAGCAACTGGTTGATCAGACGGTTCCAGCGGGCAACCGGTGCGGTAGTGACATACACCACATCGTATGGCTGGAGACGGAACTCCGTCGCCATCACCAGAGAGGTCGCATCGGACATATCCAGCTGGTAGATGTTGGCAATCTTGCCTTTCGCGCTGCCCTCACCTTTCAGCGGACGGATCACGAAGATGCCGGTCGCGTTAGAGGTCGTCAGATCGATACCCTCAGCATTGCCCAGCGCTTCGGTCAGCGTCATACCGCTGAAGTCCATCTTGAGGGTGCTTTGTTTCTTCACTTCACCCATCACGAAGACTTTGAGATCGTCATTGCGTGGTACATAGAGGATGTCGCCCGGGTAAAGCAGGCGGTTCTGGGTCAGATCGCCGTTTTGCATCAGCGCCTGAAGCGAAATGCGCTGCTCCTTCCCGTTGTGGGTCAGTACCACGTTGCGCCAGTCGGCGCCGTCGGTTAACCCGCCCGCGGCGTTAATGGCATCCAGCACGGTCAGAGGAACGTTGGTGATAGCCTGCTGACCGGATTTGTTCACCTGGCCGGAGATGTAGGCTTTTTGCGAGCGGAATGCGGCGATATTAACGTCCACCTGCGGGTCGGCGATGTACTGCGCTAAGCGGCCGGTAATATCACTACGGATCTCGGCAAGCGTTTTCCCTGCCACATGGACTTTACCAATGTAGGGATAGAACATGGTGCCATCTGACTGCACCCAGTTACCGGTGTCGCTTGAGCTACGGTACTGGCCCGCTGGCGTGGTCAGTTCGGGGTGGTCCCAGACGGTCACGTTAATGACGTCTCCTGGCCCTACGCGATACTGGTAGGACGCGATTTCCTGGTCCAGTGACATATTCGGCTGGGCAACGTTTGGACGTGGGCGTAATTGTTCGACCAGACGAGGCGTAAGTGGATAAACATTCACCATTTTGTCGAGATCAAAATCGGCATCCTGTTGCTTGATCACATCCTTGCCCATTGTTGACATATTGCTGCCGGGAAAGACAGTGCAACCGCTCATCAAGGTCACAGACACCAATAATGGCATCAATTTCATTTTGGAGTTCATCATTGATTATTTATCACTTTGGCAGAGTAATTATCCTGTGCAATTTAAATACGTGTGAATCTAAAATGCATTAAGAATGTAGCTAATTAAATAAAAATATAACTAGCATCATTCCTAAAAAAAACGTTATTTGGCCAGTCACTGTTGACAACGGAATCATGGCTCATCCACACACATCCAGGCACGCTACCGCCCTTGGCTTCCAGCTACCAATACGCTATAACACGATGAATTGCAGGCAAAAAATCGCCAGATTTTTTGCATTTGAAATAAATGGAGCATTCATAATACGCAGGCACTATTTCGTTAGTCGCTCAAAAAAAAACAACAACCAGTAACAGAAGATATCCTTTTTCAGGCTATTAATCTTGTAACAGCTAATCCCAAAACAGGCAAGAAAACGGGTTCCGAACACCAAATTTTAAGAATTTGTTTAGAAAAGCAGTTTATTTTTAAGAATTTCTTTATATTGACAGCGTTATCATTGAACATCTTTTAATGCGATATTTCTTAATTTTGTTATTTCAGATAAATACAGACTTTCTTGATGAATTAGACTTATTATTCCCGGTATTATTAATTTAATGATTATTGAGAGAAATCTCATACTGACATTGCAATTTCCCCCAGCTTTATCCATGATCGAATTGTGTCATTCGTCATGTTACAGAAGGTATTGCTACTACTATGGAATGGATTGCCGATCCCTCAATCTGGGCCGGGCTGGTTACGCTGGTCGTCATCGAGCTGGTGCTCGGGATTGATAATCTGGTTTTTATCGCCATCCTCGCTGAAAAACTGCCCCCTTCCCAGCGCGATCGCGCGCGCGTAACGGGGCTGCTGCTGGCGATGGTCATGCGGCTACTGCTGCTGGCCTCTATTTCCTGGCTGGTCACGCTCACTCAGCCTCTGTTCTCCATCCACGGTCTGAGCTTTAGCGCCCGCGATCTGATCATGCTTTTCGGCGGCCTGTTCCTGCTGTTCAAAGCTACCGTGGAGCTCAACGAGCGGCTGGAAGGCAAAGACAGCGAGAACCCGACCCAGCGCCGCGGAGCAAAATTCTGGCCGGTAGTCGCGCAAATCGTGGTGCTGGATGCGGTCTTCTCCCTGGACTCGGTGATCACCGCCGTCGGGATGGTGGACCATCTTGCGGTGATGATGGCCGCGGTCATTATTGCCATCACGCTGATGGTCATGGCCAGCAAGGCACTGACCCGTTTTGTGAACAGTCATCCCACCATCGTGATCCTCTGTCTGAGCTTCCTGCTGATGATTGGCTTTAGCCTGGTAGCCGACGGTTTTGGCTTCCATATTCCGAAAGGCTACCTGTATGCCGCCATCGGGTTCTCCGTCATGATTGAAGCGCTTAACCAGCTTGCGATATTCAACCGCCGCCGCTTCCTTTCCGCCAATCAGACTCTGCGTCAGCGTACGGCCGACACGGTCATGCGCCTGTTAAGCGGTAAGAAAGAGGACGCGGAGCTGGACGCCGAATCCTCCGCCATGCTGGCCGACCACAGTGACGGGCAGATCTTTGACCCGCAGGAACGACGGATGATTGAGCGGGTGCTCAATCTTAACCAGCGTACGGTCAGCAGCATTATGACGTCGCGGCATGATATAGAGCATATTGACCTGACGGCCCCGGAAGCGCACATTCGCGCCCTGCTGGATAAAAACCAGCACACACGCGTGGTGGTGACCGGCGGGGAAGCGGAAGAAGAGCTGCTGGGCGTAGTGCACGTTATTGATCTGCTCCAGCAGCAGCTTCACGGCGAGCCGCTCAATCTCCGCGTCCTGGTTCGCCAGCCGCTGGTCTTCCCGGAGGGGCTGCCGTTGCTTTCCGCCCTTGAGCAGTTCCGTAACGCGCGGACCCACTTTGCCTTTGTGGTGGATGAGTTTGGTTCGGTGGAAGGACTGGTCACGCTCAGCGACGTGATGGAAACCATTGCCGGTAATTTGCCAAACGAGGTGGATGAGATTGATGCCCGCCACGACATTCAGAAAAATGCCGACGGCTCGTGGACGGCAAACGGCCATATGCCGCTGGAAGATCTGGTGCAATATGTCCCGCTGCCGCTGGATGAAAAGCGGGAATATCACACCATTGCCGGTCTGCTGATGGAGTATCTGCAGCGTATCCCGCAGCAGGGGGAAGAGGTTCAGGTAGGTGACTATCTGCTTAAAACGCTACAAATTGAAAACCATCGCGTGCAGAAAGTTCAGCTGATACCGCTGCGGGATGAGGAAGAGCTGGATTTTGAGGTGTAAAAAAGCCGGGTGGCGCAACGGCGTCAGGCTTTGTAGGCCGGGTAAGGCGAAGCCGCCACCCGGCGCAACAGGCATCACAGCTTATCCAGCAACTTCTTCACATCCTTGCCGTCCTGCGAATCTTTATTACGATCCGCCCAGCCGCTCAGTCGACGTTTCGCTTCATCCTGCAGATGCTTACGCAGGATCTGATCCACCTGGAGGCTATAATTCAGAGCCTGCCATTTGCCGTATACGCTCAATGGGACCGGCGTCTCTTTCAGGAAGTCGATGAGCTTACTTTCTCCCTGCCAGCCGGAAAGTACCCGCACGTTAAAGCGCGTGTCCGCCGTCTCTTTGACCAGATCCAGCTTACCTTCGCCCGTCAATGATAAGAATGAAGAGGTACCCTGCATTCCGTCGAGAGAGAGTTGTCCGTTGTCCAGCGTCAGGTCCGTGGTGAAGCTGTCGAGTCGCGTAGCGCTGTCGTAGTTCTCCTGGGCTTTCACATCGCTGCTGCGCTCTACCGCCTGCTGCACCAGCTGCTGGAAGTTGAGCCCTTCCATACGGGAGTTTTTCAGATCAAGATGCGCCTGTCCCTGCCACTCGCGACGGAAAGCCTCGGCATCAATTTTCGTGCCGGAGAAGTCCCCCGCCAGCGTCAAGTGCCCCGTCAGGGATATCGGGTAGTTAAACGCGTTCAGGATGGTCCCTATCTCAACGTTATCGAGACGCGGCTGGAATTCGGCGCTGGCAACGTCTTTACGGACATCCAGCGTGCCGGGCAGCGAGAGGTGCCCTGCGCCCATCTTGCCACTCAGTTCGGAGATCACCAGCAAACCGTTATGGTTAAACATCTGGCTGCTCACGTCGGTAAAGTCCATGCCGCGCCAGCGCAGGCTATTGGCTTTCAGCAGAATATCCGCCGTGAATCCGCGCAGGGCGTTATAGTCAGGCTGATCGAGATTCGACGAAATAACCGGGCGTGATACCGCTGACTGGCTTTGCCCCGTCTGCGCCGCATTGCTGTCCGTGGCGCTGGCTTGCAGTGGCGGCAACAGATTTTCCAGGTTGAGCTTGTCAAACTGCAGATTCAGCACCCACTTCGGCTTTTCTTCGAGCGTGACGCTGGCCTGCCCTTTCAGGCTACTGTCATTTGCCTGCAGGTTGAGGTTATCCAGCTCCAGCTGTTTTTGTTCCTCGCGCCACACGGCCTGCAGCGTCCCCTGCCCGGCGATCCCCTGGGTGGGAAGATCGGCCCCCGTCAGTTGCCAGTCCAGCTGCTGAATGTCGGCGGTGAGCTGGTGCGGATAGTCTGACGCGTTAACGCTGGCATTCAGCGACAGGGTCAGATCGCGCTGATCGCGGTTCACGCGCCCGCTGAATTCCACCGACGCAATATGGTGTGCATCCTGTTCCATCTGCAGGTTAATGTTGCGAACGGTGACCTGCTCTTCGTGCTCATGCTGGAAAACCAGTACGCTATCGGCCACTTTCAGTTTGCCAATATCAAAGGACCAGCCTGTATCAGACGGCTCATCAGGCAGGGTATTTTCGCGCGGTGCCACCGGTGCGTTAGCATCACGCACGGCCTCGGTTTGCGGGGTGAGCTGAATCACCGCGCCTTTCAGCATCACCTGATTCACCTGCAACTGATGGGAAATGAGCGGGATCAGCGCCACATCAAGGCGCATGTTGTCTGCGGAAACCAGCGGCTGGGATGCCCCCGGCGCCGTGAGCGACATGCGGCCAGAGAGAATACTGAGCTGCGGCCAGACGTGCCAGCGCAGCGGCCCATCAAGCTTCAGTTGATAACCACTGCGTGCCTCGACCTGCCGCACCATGTAAGCGCGGAAGTCGTTGGGGTTAACCAGCAGAACCAACGCCGAAAGGCCAGCCACCAGCACCACCAGCAAAATCATCAGCGTTGTCAGAACTCTTCTCATGGCATCCTCAATGGACTAACGATCAGTCTTTATCAATACGGCTGGCAACCGCACCCTGCTGGTCGCGATATTTTGCGTCCTGGCGGCGGTTATACGGCCTGTCTGCCGGGCCTGACAGCGGTTCAAAACTCAACGCGCCGATCATCATGCCCGGACGAAGCGCCAGCGGCAATTTACCGGCATTGAAGAATTCCAGCACGATACGTCCTGACCAGCCTGGATCGATACGGTGCGCGGTCACGTGTACCATCAGCCCCAGTCGCGCCAGCGAAGAGCGGCCATCAAGCCAGCCGACGAGGTCCGCAGGCAGGGTGACGGATTCAAATGTGACCGCCAGCGCCAGTTCACCCGGATGCAGATAAAAGGCTTCGCCGTCGTCGATAACGATTTCATCACTCATCACGCGATCGAGCGCGGCGCTGACTTCGTCCTTCGGACCGCTGAGGTCGATGAACGGTGCGGTATGGCCGCTAAAGGTGCGGAATTTATTCCCCAACCGGACATCAACGGTCACCCCATTGATACGCTCAACAGGTGGACGCGGGGTAATAGACAAACGGCCTTCATCCAGCCAGGCTTCTATATCGCGATCACAAAGACGCACGCCTCTTTCTCCTTTCATGCAACGTACCCTGAATCGGTAAGCGCTCAGGGTAAAACCAGGTTATCTCTGAACGGTACACAATTCACGCGGCTTATTCAAAAAACTGGCTGATTTTCGCTTTTAAGATATCAATCGCAATGCGGTTTTTACCCCCGCGCGGCACGATAATATCGGCGTATTGTTTGGAGGGTTCAATAAACTGCAGGAACATTGGGCGGACCGTTTTCTGGTATTGCGCCATCACGGAGTCCATTGAACGGCCGCGTTCATTAACGTCACGCTTGATGCGGCGCATCAGGCAGATATCCAGCGGGGTATCGACGAAAATCGAGAAGTTCATGGATTCACGCAGGCGGGCATCGGTCAGCAGCAGAATGCCTTCAAGGATAATGACCTTTTTCGGCTCGATGCGGATCGTTTCCTGGGTGCGGGTATGTTCGACATAACTGTAAACGGGCAGCTCAATCGCCTGGCCGCTCTTAAGCGCTTCTAAATGCTGGAACAGCAGGCTGTGATCCATTGCATTGGGGTGGTCATAGTTCGTTTTAACGCGCTCTTCCATCGACAGATGGGATTGATCTTTGTAATAGCTGTCTTCGGGAATGACGCCGATATGCTCATCACCTACTTGTTCACGCAGTTCGCGATAAAGCGTACTGGCAATTAGACTTTTACCTGAAGCCGATGCGCCGGCGATGCCTATAATGACGCACTGATGAGACTTATCAGTCATAAATTTAGCGACCTGATTAACCTGGATGTTAAGGAAGGACGACGCCGGAGCGTCAAACGCGGCAATTATAGGGATTTCGCGGGCGTGATACCAGTCGAATGCACAGGTTCTGCGAGACTGGCCGAAAAGTGACAACTTATTCCCTGAATGAAATTTAAATGACCATTTTTTCACCGTTTCACCGTTTTTTTTAACGGAGTAAGTATTTAATAAGTCTGTGGTGTCAAATTCTGAGCGGTCACCATATGAATTGTAAATTGTTTGTACTAGCATAAACCAAATTATCAAATTCACGCGTTCGGACATCTTCCCTGACGGCATGGCGTCTCTGGATAAAGCGGTAATGAATAAACAATACCAGCGGGTTTTGGTGACTACCCCACATCCTTTAACACGACTTGTCTGTCTGGGCCTGGTCACCTTTATCTTTACCTTATTTTCGCTGGAACTCACCCGTTTCGGCACCCTGCTGGCTCCGCTCTGGTTCCCCACCGCCATTATGATGGTGGCGTTTTACCGCCATGCCGGAAAAATGTGGCCGGGCATTGCCCTGGCCTGCTCGTTCGGCAATGTTCTGGCCTCGTGGATGCTGTTCTCCTGGGGATCGGTCAGCCTCATCTATCCTTCGATCAACGTCATTGAGGCCGCTATTGGTGCGCTGTTTCTGCGCAAATGGCTCCCATGGTACAACCCGCTGCAGAATCTGAACGACTGGATCCGCGTGGCCATCGGCAGCGCGCTGGTGCCGCCGCTGGTGGGCGGTATTCTGGTGACCCTGCTGGCCCCCGGCCCAGAGCCACTGCGTAATTTCTTCGTCTGGGTATTGTCAGAAGCGATTGGCGCGCTGGCGCTGGTGCCGCTGGGCCTGCTGTTTAAACCCCATTATCTGCTGCGCCACCGCGATCCGCGGTTGCTGCTGGAAACGCTGACCACGCTGGCCGTGACATTAGCCCTCAGTTGGGCAGCCATCACCTGGCTGCCGTGGCCCTTCACCTGCGTGATCGTTCTGCTGATGTGGAGCGCCGTGCGCCTGCCGCGGATGGAAGCGTTCATGGTGTTTCTGGTCACCGTGATGGTGGTGTCGCTGATGATTGCCCGCAACCCTCTGGCGCTGACCACCCAGCACGCCGGGCCGATGCTGAACGCCCCCTGGCTGCCGTTCCTGATGCTGCTCCTGCCCGCTAACGTCATGACCATGGTGATGTACGCCTTCCGCGCCGAGCGCAAACACATCACCGAAAGCGAAGAGCGTTTTCGTAACGCAATGGAATATTCTGCCATCGGTATGGCGCTGGTCAGCATCGAAGGAAAATGGCTTCAGGCGAACAAGGCACTGTGCAATTTCCTCGGCTACAGCCAGACGGAGCTCCAGTCGCTGACCTTCCAGCAGCTTACCTGGCCAGAAGATCTGAATACCGACCTGGAGCAGCTCGAACAGCTCATTAACGGCGACATCAATACCTATACCCTCGAAAAGCGCTATTACACGCGCGACGGGGAAGTGGTCTGGGCGCTTCTTGCCGTCTCCGTGGTGCGCCATGCCGACGGCTCGCCGCTCTATTTTATCGCCCAGATTGAAGACATTAACGACCTGAAGCAGACCGAGTGGGTCAATAAACGCCTGATGGAGCGCATCACCCTGGCAAACGAAGCAGGGGGCATCGGCATCTGGGAGTGGGATCTGGAACCCGACATTATCAGCTGGGATAAGCGGATGTTTGAGTTGTATGAAATTCCGCCGCACATCAAGCCCACCTGGCAGCTCTGGCACGACACGATGCTGCCGGAAGATCGCGCCCACGCAGAGAAGGTGCTGCGGGACTCTCTGATTTCCCGTCTGCCGTTTAAGCTGGAATTCCGCATTCGCGTGAAGGAAGGCGTGCGTCATATTCGCTCCCTGGCGAACCGGGTGCTCAATAAGCAGGGGGAAGTCGAACGGTTGCTCGGTATCAACATGGACATGACCGAGGTTAAGCAGCTTAACGAGGCGCTTTTCCAGGAAAAAGAGCGTCTGCACATTACCCTCGACTCCATCGGTGAAGCAGTGCTGTGCACCGATATCAACATGAACGTCACCTTTATGAACCCGGTCGCCGAGAAAATGAGCGGCTGGCTGCAGACCGAAGCTATTGGTCAGCCGATCCTGAAGGTGTTACACATCACCTTTGGTGAAAAAGGGCCGCTGATGGAGAATATTCACAGCGGCGATATGTCCCGTTCCGATATCGATCAGGACGTGGTGTTGAACTGCCGTACCGGCGGTAATTTTGATATCCACTACAGCATTACGCCGCTCAGCACGCTGGATGGACAGAATATCGGCTCGGTGATCGTGATTCAGGACGTGACCGAGTCGCGCAAAATGCTGCGCCAGCTGAGCTACAGCGCTTCCCACGATGCCCTGACCCATCTTGCAAATCGGGTCAGCTTCGAAAACCATCTCAAACGGCTCCTGCAGACCGTTCGCGAAACGCGTCAGCGTCATGCCCTGGTGTTTATCGACCTCGATCGCTTCAAAGCCGTCAATGACACGGCTGGCCACGCAGCGGGCGATGCCCTGCTGCGGGAACTGGCTTCCCTGATGTTAACCATGCTCCGCTCCAGCGACGTGCTGGCGCGTCTGGGCGGGGACGAGTTCGGGTTACTGTTACCGGACTGCAACCTGGAAAGCGCGCGCTATATCGCCGGTCGTCTGATTCATGCCATCAACGACTATCACTTTATGTGGGAAGGCCGCCTGCACCGGATCGGCGCCAGCGCCGGCATCACGCTGATTGATGAAAATAATCATCAGGCGTCGGAGATCATGTCACAGGCGGACATTGCCTGTTACGCCTCAAAAAACAGCGGACGTGGCATGGTGACAGTGTATGAACCCCAGCAGGAGCGGGATCACCACACGCGCAGCATGATGTCGCTTGATGAACAGTGGCACATGATTAAAGACAATCATCTGATGATGATTGCCCGCAGCGTCGCCTCACCGCGCATCCCTGAGAGCAGTAATTTCTGGCTGCTGTCGTTACGCCTGTGGACCAGCCAGGGCGAAGTTCAGGAAGAGCATGCCTTCCGCTCGGGCCTGGCGGAGCCAGAGCTTCTGCACGCCCTCGACAGGCGAATCTTTAGCGAGTTTTTCCGCACCTCAGCCGCCCAGATCGCCAGTAAAGGCATGGGTGTGGCGCTGCCGCTCTCGGAGGCCGGTTTAGCCAGCGTGACGCTGGTGGATGAACTGCTCGACCTGCTGGATAAAAGCCCGATGCCGGGCCGTCTGCTGCATCTGGTTATCTCTGCCGATGTGGTGTGCAATCCGGATAAGAACCTGCATCGGGGTCTGCAAAAGCTCCGTCAGGCGGGCTGCCGCGTGATCTTCAGCCAGGTGGGACGCGATATGAACGTCTTTACCCACCTGACCGCGAACATGGCCGACTATCTGATGCTGGATGCGGAGGTGGTAACCAACGTGTACGGCAATCTGATGGATGAGATGATGGTGACCATTGTTCAGGGGCACGCCCAGCGTCTGGGAATGAAAACCATCGCAGGCCCCTGTAACCAGCCCATAATGATGGATACGCTCTCCGGTATCGGCATCGATTTTATCTTTGGTGACACCATCGCCGAGCCGCAGCCATTAGATCTTCTGCTCAACACCAGTTATTTCGCGATCAACTGACGGTGTCCAGCCGTCGGTATACCAGATATGCAACAGCGCGTAGGAGCGCCACGGCTTCCAGCGTTCGGCATAGCGACGAATTTGCGCGGGCGTCATTCCGGCGAAGCGTTGTTTAATCAGGTAATCATCCGGCAGAAACACATCTTTCGCCTGCCAGCCGCGCAGGGCCAGATAATTTGCCGTCCAGCGCCCTATTCCCGGCCGCTGCTGTAGCGCCTTCATCCCCTCTTCTATATTCGCGGGCGGGAAAAGCGGAAATGTTCCGTCGATAACCGACTGCGCCAGATGAATCAGCGACTCCGCGCGCTTTACCGGCATGCCCAACGCTTTCAGCGCCAGCGGGTCCGCTGCCGCCAGCGCCTGCGGCGTGGGGAAGCAGAGATAGCCCGGACAATCCGCCACGGGTTCACCGCATAACGCCACCACGCGTGACGCCAGCTTCGCCGCCATCGCCACGCTCACCAGCTGTCCGAGAATCGCCCGGACGCCCTGCTCATACGCATCCATCGCTCCCGGCAAACGTAAGCCCGGCCTTGCAGCACCGAGATCGCCCAGCGTCTCTGCGATGTGCTGCGGATTGCAGGCAAGATCGAACAGGCGTTCGATGCGCTCAAGGCACGGCTGAGCAACCGGAATTAACCCCGGGCTGAGGGTTACGGTCAGCGTATGTGTTGCGATATCCGGCGTCACGCGGAAGATCCCCTGATGTCCCTCGCAGGCAAAACTGCGCTCGTAGTAGTCGTGCGTGACGGTTTCAATGCCCGTCACCGCACGCGCGCCAAGAAAGCCAAACATCCACTGCCAGTCGTAAGGGGGAAGCCAGTTCAGGGTGTACATCATCTCTCCTTTTGGGTTCTTCACAGCATAAACGGAAAGGTCCTGTTTCGCCTTGCTTTCATATTCCTGTTGTCGCCATGCGGACATTTCGTTAAAGTCTCGCCCCTTCTCACCGGCATGGGGATTCATCGTGTTTATTGGATTTGACTACGGAACGGCAAACTGCTCGGTTGCGATTATGCAAAACGGGCAGCCACGGCTCCTGAAAATGGAAAAAGAGAGCACGCTACTGCCGTCAATGCTCTGCGCACCGACGCGTGAAGCGGTGAGCGAATGGCTGTTCCGCCACCATCAGGTTCCGGCTTCGGCGGCGGAAACCCAGGCACTGTTACGCCGTGCCGTCAGCTTCAACCGCGAGGAAGATATCGACGTTACGCCGTCCAGCGTGCAGTTCGGCCTCTCCTCGCTCGGACACTACATTGAAGACCCCGAAGAGGTCTACTTCGTTAAGTCGCCAAAATCCTTCCTCGGCGCCAGCGGCCTGAAGCCGCAGCAGGTCGCGCTGTTCGAAGACCTGGTGTGTGCGATGATGCTGCACATCCGCAACCAGGCACAGACGCAGGTCTCCGACGCGATTACCCAGGCGGTGATTGGCCGACCAATTAACTTCCAGGGGCTGGGCGGCGACGAGGCCAACCAGCAGGCGCAGGGGATCCTGGAACGCGCGGCGCACCGCGCAGGCTTCCGCGACGTGGTATTCCAGTATGAACCCGTTGCCGCAGGGCTGGACTTCGAAGCCACGCTGACGGAAGAGAAGCGCGTATTGGTCGTGGACATCGGCGGGGGCACCACCGACTGCTCGCTGCTGCTGATGGGGCCGCAGTGGCATAACCGGCGCGACCGCGAAAACAGCCTGCTGGGGCACAGCGGCTGCCGCGTAGGCGGGAACGATCTTGACATCGCCCTGGCATTCAAGAGCCTGATGCCGCTGCTCGGCATGGGCGGGCAAACGGAGAAGGGCATCGCGTTGCCGATCCTGCCATGGTGGAACGCGATTGCCATCAACGACGTGCCGGCACAGAGTGATTTTTACAGCACCGCCAACGGCCGCTTCCTTAACGATCTGGTGCGTGATGCCCAGGATGGTGAAAAAGTCGCCCTGCTCTATAAAGTGTGGCGCCAGCGTCTGAGCTACCGCGTGGTGCGTACCGCGGAAGAGAGCAAAATCGCCCTGTCCGACCGCGCTGAACATGCGGTCTCCCTGCCGTTTATCAGTGACGAACTGGCCACCGCCATTTCGCAGGACGGGCTGGAGACGGCGCTTGCCCAGCCGCTACAGCGCATTCTGGAACAGGTGCAGCTCGCGCTGGAGAACGGCAAAGAGAAGCCGGACGTGATTTACCTGACCGGGGGAAGTGCCCGTTCACCGCTGATCAAGAAAGCGCTGGCCGAACAGCTGCCGGGTATTCCGATTGCAGGTGGCGATGACTTTGGTTCCGTTACCGCTGGTCTGGCACGCTGGGCGCAGGTGATGTTTAGCTAGTGCAGTTGTGCCGGGTGACGGCTTCGCCTTACCCGGCCTACAAAACGTGTGTTGTTGTGGTGCGGTCTGGTCCTCTCCCACAAAACACCAAAAACGGCAACTTCCGTTGCCGTTCGCATTTACCTTGTAGGCCGGGTAAGCGAAGCGTCACCCGGCAACACTCAGACAATTCCCGACAGTCTTCCATATTTCCTCCATTTTTCCGCTGTGTTGCCTGACTAAACTAGTATCATTCCCCGAAGTATTCAGGATGAGAACGTATAACGATGAAAGGCAGTAACAAATCCCGCTGGGCAATCGCCGCTGGCATCATTGTGGTGGCCCTTGCCGCCGCCTGGTACTGGCACAGCCAATCCGCGAACTCCGCCGCACCTGCCGGTGCCACCAGCCAGGCTCAGCGCCCTACGGGCGGAGGGCGTCATGGAATGCGCGGCGGCGCCCTGGCGCCGGTTCAGGCGGCGACGGCGGTGAATAAAGCCGTTCCTCGCTATCTCACAGGTCTCGGGACCATTACCGCCGCCAACACCGCCACGGTGCGCAGCCGCGTCGACGGCCAGCTCATTGCGATCCACTTCCAGGAAGGTCAGCAGGTTAAGGCCGGTGACCTGCTGGCGGAAATCGACCCGAGCCAGTTTAAGGTCGCCCTCGCCCAGGCGCAGGGACAGCTCGCGAAAGACAATGCGACCCTCGCCAATGCCCGGCGCGATTTAGCCCGCTACCAGCAACTGGTGAAAACGAATCTGGTGTCCCGTCAGGAGCTGGATACCCAGCAGTCGCTGGTCAGTGAAACGCAGGGCACTATCAAAGCGGACGAAGCCGCCGTGGCCAGCGCCCAGCTGCAGCTGGACTGGAGCCGCATCACCGCGCCGATTGACGGCCGCGTTGGCCTGAAGCAGGTTGATATTGGCAACCAGATCTCCAGCGGCGACACCACGGGCATCGTGGTGATCACCCAGACCCACCCGATTGATTTAGTCTTTACCCTGCCGGAAAGCGATATCGCGACCGTCATGCAGGCGCAAAAAGCCGGTAAAGGCCTGGTGGTGGAAGCCTGGGACCGCACCAACAAGCAGAAACTGAGTGAAGGGTCCCTACTCAGTCTGGATAACCAGATCGACACCACCACCGGCACCATCAAGCTGAAGGCGCGCTTTAATAACCAGGATGATGCCCTCTTCCCGAACCAGTTCGTCAATGCGCGCATGCTGGTCGCGACCGAAGAGAACGCGGTGGTGATCCCCACCGCTGCACTGCAGATGGGTAATGAAGGTAACTTTGTCTGGGTGCTTAACAGCGACAATAAAGTCAGCAAGCATCTCGTAAAAACCGGAATTCAGGACAGCCAGACGGTGGTCATCAGCGCCGGGCTTTCCGCAGGCGACCGCGTGGTCACCGACGGCATTGACCGTCTGACCGAAGGGGCCAAAGTGGAAGTGGTTGAACCGGCGAAACAGGGAGCGACCTCCTGATGCAGGTGCTGCCGCCGGGCTCTACAGGTGGGCCTTCACGCCTGTTTATCCTCCGTCCTGTCGCCACCACGTTGCTGATGGTGGCGATCCTGCTCGCCGGGATTATCGGCTATCGCTTCCTGCCCGTCTCGGCGCTGCCGGAGGTGGATTACCCAACGATTCAGGTTGTCACCCTCTATCCCGGGGCCAGCCCGGACGTGGTGACGTCCGCCATTACCGCCCCGCTGGAGCGTCAGTTCGGCCAGATGTCGGGGCTAAAACAGATGTCCTCCCAGAGTTCTGGCGGGGCATCCGTCGTGACGCTGCAGTTCCAGCTGACTCTGTCACTGGACGTCGCCGAGCAGGAGGTGCAGGCTGCCATCAACGCCGCTACCAACCTGCTGCCGTCAGACCTGCCTAACCCACCGGTCTACAGCAAGGTGAACCCGGCGGATCCGCCGATCATGACGCTTGCCGTCACCTCCTCCGCGATGCCGATGACCCAGGTCGAAGACATGGTCGAAACGCGCGTGGCGCAGAAAATTTCTCAGGTGTCCGGCGTTGGCCTCGTCACCCTCGCGGGCGGCCAGCGCCCGGCGGTGCGCGTCAAGCTGAACGCGCAGGCCATCGCCGCGCTGGGGCTCACCAGCGAAACCATCCGCAGCGCCATCAGCAACGCGAACGTCAACTCGGCGAAGGGCTCGCTGGACGGTCCAACCCGCGCCGTGACGCTCTCCGCCAACGACCAGATGCAGTCCGCCGACGAATATCGTCAGCTAATTATCGCCTACCAGAACGGCGCGCCAGTGCGTCTGGGCGACGTGGCGACCGTAGAACAAGGCGCGGAGAACAGCTGGCTGGGGGCATGGGCCAACAAGCAGCAGGCGATCGTGATGAACGTGCAGCGCCAGCCGGGCGCAAACATCATCGAAACCGCCGACAGCATCCGCACCATGCTGCCGCAGCTGATCGAAAGCCTGCCGAAATCGGTCAGCGTGAAGGTGCTTTCCGACCGTACCACCAACATTCGCGCGTCGGTCACCGACACCCAGTTCGAGCTGATGCTGGCGATTGCGCTGGTGGTGATGATCATTTATCTGTTCCTGCGCAACGTTCCGGCGACCATTATTCCCGCCGTCGCCGTACCGCTCTCGCTGGTCGGCACCTTTGCGGTGATGGTGTTCCTCGATTTTTCGATTAACAACTTGACGCTGATGGCGCTCACCATCGCCACCGGGTTCGTGGTGGATGACGCTATCGTCGTCATCGAGAACATCTCGCGCTATATCGAGAAAGGCGAAAAGCCGCTGGCCGCCGCGCTGAAAGGCGCAGGGGAAATCGGCTTTACCATTATCTCGCTGACCTTCTCATTGATTGCGGTGCTGATCCCGCTGCTGTTTATGGGCGATATTGTCGGGCGGCTGTTCCGCGAATTTGCCGTGACGCTGGCGGTTGCCATTCTGATCTCCGCGGTGGTGTCGCTGACCCTGACGCCGATGATGTGCGCCCGCATGCTAAGCCACGAGTCCCTGCGCAAACAAAACCGCTTCTCGCGCGCCTCCGAGCGCATGTTCGAGCGGATTATTGCAGCCTACGGTCGCGTGCTGGCGAAAGTCCTCAACCACCCGTGGGCGACGCTGGGCGTGGCGCTCGGCACGCTGGCGCTCAGCGTGATGCTGTGGATTTTCATCCCGAAAGGCTTCTTCCCCATCCAGGACAACGGCATTATTCAGGGCACGCTTCAGGCCCCGCAGTCGGTCTCCTTCGCCAATATGGCGCAGCGCCAGCAGCAGGTGTCTGAGATTGTTATGAAAGATCCGGCGGTCGAGAGCCTGACCTCCTACGTGGGCGTCGACGGCACCAACCCGTCGCTCAACAGCGCGCGTCTGCAGATCAACCTTAAGCCGCTGGATGAGCGCGACGATCGCGTCAACGCCGTCATTGAGCGGCTGCAAAACGCCGTGGCCCGCGTGCCGGGCGTTGAGCTTTACCTGCAGCCGATTCAGGATTTGACCATCGATACCCAGGTCAGCCGCACGCAGTACCAGTTCACGCTGCAGGCCACCTCGCTGGACGCGCTCAGCACCTGGGTGCCGCAGTTGGTGGATAAACTCAAAACCCTGCCGCAGCTCTCGGACGTCAGCAGCGACTGGCAGGACAAAGGGCTGGCGGCGTATGTGAACGTCAACCGCGACGCCGCCAGCCGTCTGGGTATTACCATGGCGGACGTGGATAACGCCCTGTACAACGCCTTCGGTCAGCGCCTGATCTCCACCATCTACACCCAGGCGAACCAGTACCGCGTGGTGCTGGAGCACAACACCGAAAATACGCCCGGCCTGGCGGGGCTGGACTCGGTGCGCCTGACCAGCAAAGACGGCGGCATTGTGCCGCTGAACGCTATCGCCACGGTGGAAGAACGCTATACCCCGCTGTCGATTAACCATCTGGATCAGTTCCCGTCCACCACCATCTCCTTTAACGTGCCGGACAATTATTCACTCGGCGAAGCCGTGGAGGCCATTCAGGCGGCTGAGAAAGATCTCAGCTTCCCGTCCGACATTCAGACCCAGTTCCAGGGCAGCACCCTGGCGTTTCAGGCCGCGCTGGGTAACACCATCTGGCTGATCGTCGCGGCGGTCGTGGCGATGTACATCGTGCTCGGCGTGCTGTACGAAAGCTTTATCCACCCGATCACCATCCTCTCTACCCTGCCGACGGCGGGCGTGGGGGCACTGCTGGCATTAATGCTGGCGGGCAGCGAGCTGGACGTGATTGCCATCATCGGCATCATCCTGCTTATCGGGATCGTGAAGAAAAACGCCATCATGATGATCGACTTTGCCCTGGCCGCCGAGCGCGAGCAGGGCATGTCGCCGCGCGATGCGATTTTCCAGGCCTGCCTGCTGCGTTTTCGTCCCATCCTGATGACCACGCTGGCCGCCCTGCTGGGCGCGCTGCCGCTGATGCTGAGCACCGGCGTCGGCGCGGAGCTGCGCCGTCCGCTGGGTATCGGCATGGTCGGCGGTCTGCTGGTGAGCCAGGTGCTGACGCTGTTCACCACACCGGTGATCTACCTGCTGTTTGACCGCCTGGCGCTGTGGACCAAAAGCCGCTTCCCGAAACGTGAAGAGGAGGCATAAGTGAAGTTTTTCGCCCTCTTCATTTATCGCCCGGTGGCGACGATATTAATCTCGCTCGCCATTACCCTCTGCGGCGTGCTGGGCTTCCGGCTGCTGCCGGTGGCGCCCCTGCCGCAGGTAGATTTCCCGGTGATCATGGTCAGCGCCTCGCTGCCGGGCGCCTCGCCGGAAACCATGGCCTCGTCCGTTGCCACGCCGCTGGAGCGTTCGCTTGGGCGGATTGCGGGGGTCAACGAGATGACCTCCAGCAGCTCGCTGGGCAGCACGCGCATCATTCTGGAGTTCAGCTTCGACCGAGATATCAACGGCGCGGCGCGCGACGTGCAGGCGGCCATTAACGCCGCACAGAGCCTGCTGCCGAGCGGGATGCCGAGCCGTCCGACCTACCGCAAGGCCAACCCGTCCGACGCGCCGATCATGATCCTGACGCTGACCTCGGATACGTACTCGCAGGGGCAACTGTACGACTTTGCGTCTACCCAACTGGCGCAGACAATCTCACAAATTAACGGCGTCGGTGACGTGAGCGTCGGTGGGAGTTCCCTGCCCGCCGTGCGCGTGGGGTTAAACCCGCAGGCGCTGTTTAACCAGGGCGTGTCGCTGGATGACGTGCGCTCCGCAATTAGCAACGCCAACGTGCGTAAACCGCAGGGGGCGATTGAGGATAACAGCCACCGCTGGCAGATCCACACCAACGACGAGCTGAAAACCGCGGCGGAATATCAACCGCTCATCATCCACTATAACAACGGCGCGGCGGTGCGATTAAGCGACGTGGCCAGCGTCACCGACTCGGTGCAGGACGTGCGCAACGCCGGGATGACCAACGCCAAACCGGCGATTTTGCTGATGATCCGCAAGCTGCCGGAGGCCAACATTATTGAGACGGTGAACAGCATTCGCGCCCGTCTTCCGGACCTGCAGGAGACCATCCCGGCAGCAATCGATCTGCAAATTGCCCAGGATCGCTCCCCGACCATTCGCGCCTCGCTGGAAGAAGTCGAGCAAACGCTGGTGATCTCCGTCGCGCTGGTGATCCTGGTGGTCTTCCTGTTCCTGCGCTCTGGCCGCGCGACGCTGATCCCGGCGGTGGCCGTGCCGGTATCGCTGATCGGTACCTTTGCCGCCATGTATCTGTGCGGGTTTAGCCTCAACAACCTGTCGCTGATGGCCCTGACGATTGCGACGGGCTTCGTGGTGGATGACGCCATCGTGGTGCTGGAGAACATTTCCCGCCATCTGGAAGCGGGCGTGAAGCCGCTGCAGGCTGCGTTGCAGGGCACGCGCGAGGTGGGGTTTACGGTGCTCTCCATGAGCCTGTCGCTGGTGGCGGTGTTCCTGCCGCTGCTGCTGATGGGCGGGCTGCCGGGCCGGTTGCTGCGCGAGTTTGCCGTCACCCTCTCCGTCGCGATCGGCATTTCGCTGGCGATCTCCCTAACGCTGACGCCAATGATGTGCGGCTGGATGCTCAAGCGCAGCAAACCGCACTCGCAGCCGCGCCGCAAAGGCTTTGGCCGTTTCCTGATGGCAATGCAGGAAGGCTACGGTAAATCGCTGAAGTGGGTGCTGAACCATACGCGTCTGGTCGGCCTGGTGCTAATAGGCACCATCGTGCTCAACGTGTGGATGTATATCACCATCCCGAAAACTTTCTTCCCGGAGCAGGACACCGGCGTGCTGATGGGCGGCATTCAGGCGGACCAGAGCATTTCGTTCCAGGCCATGCGCGGCAAGCTGCAGGACTTTATGAAGATCATTCGTGAAGACAAAGCCGTGGATAACGTGACCGGCTTTACCGGCGGGTCGCGCGTCAACAGCGGGATGATGTTTATTACCCTGAAACCGCGCGGCGAGCGCAACGAAACCGCCCAGCAGGTGATTGACCGCCTGCGGGTGAAGCTCGCCAAAGAGCCGGGGGCAAACCTGTTTTTGATGGCCGTTCAGGATATCCGCGTCGGCGGGCGACAAGCGAACGCCAGCTATCAGTACACGTTGCTCTCGGACGATTTGGCCGCCCTGCGCGAGTGGGAGCCGAAGATCCGCAAGGCGCTGGCCGCCCTTCCCCAACTGGCGGACGTAAACTCCGATCAGCAGGACAACGGCGCCGAGATGGCCCTGACCTACGACCGTGAAACCATGTCGCGGCTGGGCATCAACGTTGAAGCCGCCAATAGCCTGCTAAACAACGCCTTCGGCCAGCGCGAGATCTCCACCATCTACCAGCCGATGAACCAGTATAAGGTGGTGATGGAAGTTGACCCGCGCTACACCCAGGACATCAGCGCCCTGGATAAAATGTTTGTGATTAACAACGACGGCAAGGCGATTCCGCTCTCGTACTTCGCCAGCTGGCAGCCTGCCAACGCGCCGCTGTCGGTGAACCATCAGGGGCTGTCGGCGGCGTCGACCATCTCCTTTAACCTGCCCGCCGGTTCGTCACTGTCTGAGGCCAGCGATGCAATCAACCGCGCGATGACCCAGCTTGGTGTGCCGTCCACCGTGCGCGGCAGCTTTGCCGGGACCGCGCAGGTATTCCAGGAGACGATGAACTCGCAGGTGATTTTGATTCTGGCCGCCATCGCCACGGTCTATATTGTGCTGGGCGTGCTGTATGAGAGCTACGTGCACCCGCTGACCATCCTCTCGACGCTGCCGTCGGCGGGCGTGGGGGCACTGCTGGCGCTGGAGCTGTTCGGCGCGCCGTTCAGCCTTATCGCGCTTATCGGGATCATGCTGCTGATCGGCATCGTGAAGAAAAACGCCATCATGATGGTGGACTTCGCGCTGGACGCCCAGCGCAACGGCAACCTCTCGCCGGAAGAGGCCATCTTCCAGGCCTGCCTGCTGCGCTTCCGTCCGATCATGATGACCACCCTGGCGGCGCTGTTTGGCGCGCTGCCGCTGGTGATCTCGGGCGGCGACGGCTCAGAGCTGCGCCAGCCGCTGGGGATCACCATTGTCGGCGGCCTGGTGATGAGCCAGCTGCTGACGCTGTACACCACACCGGTGGTCTATCTGTTCTTCGACCGCCTGCGGCTGCGCTTTTCGCGTAAAAACAGAACCACGGTGACTGAGTAGATGACAGATCTCCCCGCTAACGTTCGCTGGCAATTATGGATAGTCGCCTTCGGCTTCTTTATGCAGTCGCTGGATACGACCATCGTCAACACCGCCCTCCCCTCCATGGCGAAAAGCCTGGGGGAGAGCCCGCTGCATATGCACATGGTGATTGTCTCCTACGTGCTGACGGTTGCCGTGATGCTGCCCGCCAGCGGCTGGCTGGCCGATAAGGTCGGCGTGCGGAATATCTTCTTTACCGCCATCGTGCTGTTTACCACCGGCTCGCTGTTTTGCGCGCAGGCCAATACCCTCGACCAGTTGGTGATGGCGCGCGTGCTGCAGGGCATCGGCGGGGCGATGATGGTGCCCGTCGGGCGGTTAACGGTGATGAAGATTGTGCCGCGCGAGCAGTACATGGCGGCGATGACCTTTGTCACCCTGCCCGGTCAGGTGGGGCCGTTGCTGGGCCCGGCGCTGGGCGGCATGCTGGTGGAGTACGCCTCCTGGCACTGGATCTTCTTAATCAACCTCCCGGTAGGCATCATCGGCGCGATGGCCACCCTGGCGCTGATGCCGAACTACAAAATGCAGACCCGGCGCTTTGATTTCTTCGGTTTTATCCTGTTGGCCGCCGGTATGGCAACGCTCACCCTGGCGCTCGACGGGCAAAAAGGACTGGGGATTTCGCCCCTGACGCTCGGGCTCCTGATCGCGCTCGGTGTTACCGCCATACTCTGGTATCTGTGGCACGCCAGAGGAAACGACAAGGCGCTGTTCAGCCTGGCGTTGTTTAAAAACCCCACTTACCGTCTGGGCCTGTCTGGCAGCTTCGCCGGACGCATCGGCAGCGGGATGCTGCCGTTTATGACGCCCGTTTTTCTGCAAATTGGCATGGGTTTTTCGCCATTCCACGCGGGCCTGATGATGATCCCGATGGTGCTCGGCAGCATGGGAATGAAGCGCATTGTGGTGCAGGTGGTGAACCGCTTTGGCTATCGACACGTGCTGGTGGCCGCCACGCTGGGGCTGGCGCTGGTCAGCCTGCTGTTTATGGCCGTGGCGCTGATGGGCTGGTACTACGTCCTGCCGCTGGTGCTGTTCTGCCAGGGGATCATCAACTCCATGCGCTTCTCGTCGATGAATACCCTCACGCTAAAAGACCTGCCGGACGATTTGGCGAGCAGCGGCAACAGCCTGCTGTCGATGGTGATGCAGCTCTCCATGAGCGTGGGCGTGACTATTGCGGGGTTACTGCTCGGCATGTACGGTCAGCACCACCTCAGCGTCGACACGCCGGTGGCGCATCAGGTCTTTATGTATACCTACCTCAGCATGGCGATCATTATCGCCCTGCCCGCTTTCATCTTCGCCCGGGTGCCGGATGACACCAGCAAGAACGTCGTGATTAGGCGCGGCAAAAGGAGTGGCTCATGAAATTCTGGCGTCCGGGTATTACCGGCAAGCTCTTTGTAGCGATCTTCGCCACCTGTATCGTCCTGCTGATCACCATGCACTGGGCGGTGCGGGTCAGCTTCGAGCGAGGCTTTATTGATTACATCAAGCATGGCAATGAGCAGCGTTTGCAGGGACTGAGCGATGCGCTGAGTGAACAGTACGCCCAGCACGGCAACTGGCGTTTTCTGCGCAACAATGATCGCTTTATTTTCCAGATCCTGCGCTCGCTGGAGCACGATACCGGCGACGATCGTCCGGGCCCGGGCATGCCGCCGCACGGCTGGCGCACCCAGTTCTGGGTAATCGACCAGGATATGCGCCCCCTGGTTGGCCCGCGCGCGCCGATACCGCCGGACGGCACCCGGCGGGCGATTAAAGTCAATAACGCCACCGTTGGCTGGGTGATCGCCTCTCCGGTGGAGCGCCTGACGCGCAACACCGACATCAACTTTGACCGCCAGCAGCGTCGCACAAGCTGGCTGATTGTCGCGCTCTCCACGCTGCTCGCCGCGCTCGCCACCTTCCCGCTGGCGCGCGGTCTGCTCGCCCCGGTGAAACGCCTGGTGGAAGGCACGCACAAGCTCGCCGCCGGGGATTTCACCACCCGCGTCGATACCCGCAGCCAGGACGAACTGGGCAAGCTGGCGCAGGACTTTAACCAGCTCGCCAGCACGCTTGAGAAAAACCAGCAGATGCGCCGCGACTTTATGGCCGATATTTCACACGAGCTGCGTACGCCGCTGGCGGTGCTGCGCGGCGAGCTCGAGGCCATTCAGGACGGCGTGCGCCAGTTTACGCCCGAATCGGTGGCTTCCCTGCAGGCGGAGGTGGGCACGCTCACCAAGCTGGTGGACGATCTCCACCAGCTCTCCATGTCCGACGAAGGCGCGCTGGCCTACCAGAAGGCGCCCGTAGACGTCATTAACGTGCTGGAAGTAGCGAGCGGCGCCTTCCGCGAACGCTTTGCCAGTCGCAACCTGAAAATCGACCTCTCCCTGCCGGACAGCGCGGTGGTGTTTGGCGACAAAGATCGGCTGATGCAGCTGTTCAACAACCTGCTGGAAAACAGCCTGCGCTACACCGACAGCGGCGGCGGGCTTCTGATTTCCGGCAGACAGGAAAACGGGCGCTTTGCCCTTACCTTCGCGGATTCCGCCCCCGGCGTGCAGGACACGCAGCTGGAAAAACTGTTTGAACGTTTTTACCGTACCGAAGGTTCCCGCAACCGCGCCAGCGGCGGATCCGGTCTGGGGCTGGCGATTTGCGTTAACATCGTCGAGGCGCATAATGGCACGATCCGCGCCGCCCATTCGCCTTTTGGCGGGGTAAGCATTACAGTAGAGTTACCTCTGGAACGGGATTTATCGAGAGAAGTATGACCGAGTTACCGATTGACGAAAACACGCCGCGCATTTTGATCGTCGAAGACGAACCCAAGCTGGGACAACTGCTGATCGACTATTTACGCGCGGCCAGCTATGCCCCGTCACTGATCAGCCACGGCGACCAGGTGCTGCCTTACGTGCGCCAGACCCCGCCGGACCTGATCCTGCTGGATCTGATGCTTCCCGGGACCGATGGCCTGACCCTGTGCCGGGAAATTCGCCGCTTCTCCGACGTCCCGATCGTCATGGTCACCGCCAAAATTGAAGAGATTGACCGCCTGCTGGGGCTCGAAATCGGCGCGGACGACTACATCTGCAAGCCCTACAGTCCGCGCGAGGTAGTCGCCCGCGTGAAAACCATTCTGCGCCGCTGCAGGCCGCAGCGCGAGCTTCAGGTGCTGGACGCCGAAAGCCCGCTGATTGTCGACGAAAGCCGCTTCCAGGCAAGTTGGCGCAGCAAGCTGCTGGACCTGACCCCTGCGGAGTTCCGCCTGCTGAAAACCCTCTCCCACGAGCCGGGAAAAGTCTTCTCCCGCGAACAGCTGCTGAACCACCTGTACGACGATTACCGCGTGGTGACCGACCGCACCATCGACAGCCACATTAAAAACCTGCGCCGCAAACTGGAGGCGCTGGATGCCGAGCAGTCGTTTATTCGCGCGGTGTATGGTGTGGGGTATCGCTGGGAAGCGGATGCGTGCAGGATAGCCTAGCCAGCAGAGGGTCAATCCAGGCCGGGTAAGGCGAAGCCGCCGCCCGGCACAATAACTTTACCTCCCTGCCCCGCAGCGCTACAATGCCCGCCCTTAAAGTGGGGGATCTCCCCTTACCGCTGCACCTGGTGCACGCGGATCTGACCTGTCATCAGAACGAGAACAAACATGTTTAAACCGGAACTCCTTTCCCCGGCGGGAACGCTGCAAAATATGCGTTACGCTTTCGCCTATGGCGCCGACGCCGTGTATGCGGGCCAGCCGCGCTACTCGCTGCGCGTACGTAATAACGAATTCAACCACGAGAACCTGCAGCTCGGCATCAACGAGGCGCACGCTCTGGGTAAAAAATTCTACGTGGTGGTCAACATCGCGCCGCACAACGCCAAGCTGAAAACGTTCATCCGTGACCTGAAGCCGGTGGTGGATATGGGGCCGGACGCGCTGATCATGTCGGACCCGGGTTTAATCATGCTGGTTCGGGAGAACTTCCCGGAGATGGATATCCACCTCTCCGTACAGGCTAACGCCGTCAACTGGGCAACGGTGAAGTTCTGGAAGCAGATGGGGCTGACCCGCGTCATCCTGTCTCGCGAGCTTTCGCTGGAAGAGATCGAAGAGATCCGCACCCAGGTGCCGGATATGGAAATCGAAATCTTCGTTCACGGCGCGCTGTGCATGGCCTATTCCGGCCGCTGCCTGCTTTCTGGCTACATCAACAAACGCGACCCGAACCAGGGCACCTGCACCAACGCCTGCCGCTGGGAATATAACGTTCAGGAAGGCAAAGAGGATGACATCGGCAACATCGTCCACAAGCATGAGCCGATCCCGGTGACCAACGTTGAGCCAACGCTGGGCATCGGCGCGCCAACCGACAGCGTGTTTATGATTGAAGAAGCCAAACGTCCGGGCGAGTACATGACCGCCTTTGAAGACGAGCACGGCACCTACATCATGAACTCGAAAGATCTGCGTGCCATCGCCCACGTCGAGCGCCTGACCCAGATGGGCGTGCACTCCCTGAAGATTGAAGGCCGCACCAAATCCTATTACTACTGCGCGCGTACCGCGCAGGTGTACCGCAAAGCCATCGACGATGCGGCCGCCGGTAAACCGTTCGATACCAGCCTGCTGGAAACTCTGGAAGGCCTGGCGCATCGCGGCTATACCGAAGGCTTCCTGCGCCGTCATACCCACGACGACTACCAGAACTACGAGCACGGCTACTCCGTATCCGAGCGCCAGCAGTTTGTCGGTGACTTCACCGGCGAGCGCAAAGGCGCGCTGGCGGCCGTCGCGGTGAAAAACAAGTTCACCAAAGGCGACAGCCTGGAGCTGATGACCCCGCAGGGCAACATGAACTTTACGCTGGAGCATCTGGAAAACGGCAAAGGCGAAGCGATTGAGGTGGCGCCGGGTGACGGGCATACCGTCTGGCTGCCGGTTCCGGAAGAGGTGGAGCTGAAGTTCGCGCTGCTGATGCGTAACTTCAACGGTGAAAGCACCCGTAACCCACACGGCAAATAGTCAATCAGGGAAATTTTTTCGCGCTGGGATAATTCTTAGAATCGGATCACATACCGCTTCGTTCAATACGGGTATTATCCCCCCCGCTGAAAAACATAACCCATAAATGCTAGCTGTACCAGGAACCACCTCCTTAGCCTGCGTAATCTCCCTTACGCGGGCTTATTTTTTGCCTTCTCTCTCCTCAATCCAGGCAATGAGTTCGTCGATTTGCTTCTCTGAGAACACGGCAATCCCATGCTCTGCGAGCAACGATGCCGCAACCCCCTTCCCCGCTTTATGTATTCCGCGAAACGATCCGTCATAAATAAACTCACTGCCGCACGTTGGGCTGCCATCGGTTAACAATGCAGCGCTACACCCCGACTCCTGAGCAGCGCGTAGCGCAAGCCAGGCTGCAAGCTGATAATGTGCGGTCACGTCCTGCCCGGTATTTTCAACAATTCTGGCTTGCCCGAGCATTACGTCTTTGCCATCAGCGGACATAATCTCTGCCGGAGGACGCGGTACAGGCAGCCCGGCAGCCAGTTCAGGGCAGTGGATAACCAGACGTTGTTCCTGTTGCCAGAGAGCGAGTTGCGCGTTCATTCTCGCTTTTTCACTTCCGTTATAACGAACCCTGAAGCCCATCAGGCACGCGCTTACCAAAATTTTATTCATCATCACTTTCCTGTGATTACATTCATATCATCGCTGGAGTGTAACGCGCTTTCGGGCTTATTTTGTTCCTTTCATCCTGTTCTTACCCGCTTTTTTTCTCTCTGCTATACACTCTTACTAACGCTAAAAAAGGGAGCAGCGCGGATGGCAACCTATCCAGACAGTTTATTGATTCTCAATGGCAAAAGTGCGGGCAACGATCTCCTGCGTCAGGCAATTCAGGATTTGCGTGACGACGGCGCGCGGATCCACGTCAGGGTAACCTGGGAAAAAGGCGACGCGGCACGCTATATCAATGAAGCCCTCGGGCTTGGCGTCAACACCATCATTTCCGGCGGCGGCGATGGCACCATCAATGAAATCGCGTCAGCGCTGATCGACCTGCCCCCGGCAAACCGCCCAGTGATGGGTATTTTACCGCTCGGCACCGCCAATGACTTTGCCACCAGCGCAGGGATCCCGGAGGCGTTAGAAAAAGCGCTCCAGTTGGCGATCCTCGGTAAAGCCACCGCGGTAGATATTGCGCAGGTGAATGACAAAACCTGCTTTATCAATATGGCCACCGGCGGGTTCGGCACGCGCATCACCAGCGAAACGCCGGAAAAACTGAAGGCGGCGCTGGGCGGCGTGTCGTATCTGATCCACGGTCTGATGCGCATGGATACCCTCAAGCCTGACCGCTGCGAAATTCGCGGCGAGGATTTTCAGTGGCAGGGTGACGCGCTGGTCATTGGGATTGGCAATGGTCGACAGGCAGGCGGCGGTCAGCAGCTGTGCCCGGAGGCGCTGATCAATGACGGTCAGCTACAGCTGCGGATTTTCACGGGCGACGGCCTTCTGCCCGCGCTGTTTACCACGCTGACGCATCCGGAAGAGAGTCCGAATATCATTGACGGGAAATCCGCATGGTTTGAGGTCAATGCCCCGCACGGGATGACGTTTAACCTCGACGGAGAGCCGCTAAGCGGAACACAGTTCCGCATTGAGGTGTTGCCCGGCGCGCTGCAGTGTCGGTTGCCGCCGGACTGTGTGCTTTTGCGCTGATGGTATTGCCGGGTGGCGGCTACGCCTTACCCGGCCTACACTTCGCCCTCAGGTCAGGCAATCGTGACTTTGCTGTCCAGATAGACGTCCTGCACCGCATTGATCAGCTTCACGCCGTCGGCCATCGATTTCTTAAACGCCTTACGACCCAGGATCAGCCCCATGCCGCCCGCGCGTTTGTTAATAACCGCCGTACGCACCGCGTCTGACAGGTCAGTATCGCCGCCCGCCGCGCCGCCGGAGTTAATCAGCCCAGCACGTCCCATATAGCAGTTCGCCAGCTGGTAGCGCACCAGATCGATCGGGTTATCGCTGGTCAGCTTGCTGTAAACGCGGTCATCGGTGTAACCAAAGTTCACCGCTTTATAGCCGCCGTTATTCTCGGCCATTTTCTGCTTCACGATGTCTGCGCCAATGGTCGCCGCCAGATGGTTCGCCTGGCCGGTAAGATCGGCCGACACGTGGTAATCCACGCCGTCTTTTTTGAACGCCGAGTTACGTAGGTACGCCCACAGCACGGTCACCATACCCAGCTCGTGCGCGCGCTCAAACGCCGCAGAGATCTCTTCAATCTGACGACGGGACTGTTCAGAGCCAAAGTAAATCGTCGCCCCAACGGCAACCGCCCCCATATTGAACGCCTGCTCGACGCTGGCGTAGAGCGTCTGGTCATATTCGGTGGGGTAGCTCAGGGTTTCATTGTGATTCAGCTTCACGAGGAACGGAATGCGGTGGGCATAGCGACGCGAGACGGAGGCCAGCACGCCGTAGGTGGAGGCCACGCAGTTACAGCCCGCTTCAATCGCCAGCTCAACAATGTTCTTCGGATCGAAATAGAGCGGATTCGCCGCGAAGGAGGCGCCCGCCGAGTGCTCAACGCCCTGGTCTACCGGCAGAATGGAGAGATATCCGGTGCCACCGAGCCGCCCGGTGTTGTAGAGCGTCTGCATGTTTCGCAGAACCGCAGGCGGACGGTTGTTATCGACCATCACGCGGTCGACGTAGTCATGACCCGGCAGATAGAGCTGGTCGGCTGGAATGGTCATACAACGATGCTGTAAAAGGCTGTCGGCGTCTTTGCCAAGCAACTGCGCAATATCAGTCATGTGATACTCCCGTAAGTCCGACGTCGTGTCGGTGTGTGTTTATCCAGTCCCATTATTTATGGGCAGACTAAGCCTGGTACCGACTTAACAGATTTTCCACCTTTTGCATTTTTTTTCAGCACAATCTGCTGGCTCGATTCGTGTACAACAAAACTGTTACATTGATCAAACAATCGCCATAAAGGTATTTAAAAGGTATTATAGAATGGTATGTTAAAGGCGTACCCTCTCTGACATGCAGGATTAAAAAATGAAAACGAAAGTCCAACTGTCATTCATGATGTTTGTTGAATGGTTTATCTGGGGCGCGTGGTTTGTGCCGCTGTGGCTGTGGCTGAGCAAAAGCGGTTTTACCGCCGGGGAAATCGGCTGGTCTTATGCCTGTACCGCCATTGCCGCTATCCTCTCCCCAATTCTGGTCGGATCGCTGACGGACCGCTTCTTCGCCGCGCAGAAAGTACTGGCGGTGCTGATGTTTGCCGGCGCGATTCTGATGTACTTCGCCGCACAGCAAACCCAGTTCAGCACCTTCTTCCCGCTGCTGCTGGTTTACTCCCTGACCTATATGCCCACCATCGCGCTGACCAACAGTATTGCCTTCGCGAACGTGGATGACGTCGAGGCCGATTTCCCGCGTATCCGCGTGATGGGCACTATCGGCTGGATCGCCTCCGGGCTGGCGTGCGGCTTCCTGCCGCAGATGCTGGGCTATAGCGATATTTCCGATACCAATATTCCCCTGCTGATGACGGCAGCCAGCTCCGCCCTGCTCGGCGTGTTTGCCCTCTTCCTGCCGAACACACCGCCGAAAAGTACCGGCAAGCTGGACTTCAAAGTGATGCTGGGGCTGGACGCGCTGATCCTGCTGCGCGACAAAAACTTCCTCGTGTTCTTCTTCTGCTCGTTTCTGTTCGCCATGCCACTGGCCTTCTATTACATCTTCGCCAACGGCTATCTCACCGAAGTGGGAATGAAAAACGCCACCGGCTGGATGACGCTCGGTCAGTTCTCTGAAATCTTCTTTATGCTGGCGCTGCCGTTCTTTACCAAACGCTTTGGTATTAAGAAGGTCTTACTGCTGGGTCTGATCACGGCCGCCATCCGCTACGGGTTCTTTGTTTACGGCGGTGCGGAACAGTACTTCACCTACGCCCTGCTGTTCCTCGGCATTCTGCTGCACGGCGTGAGCTACGACTTCTACTACGTCACCGCGTACATCTACGTGGATAAAAAAGCGCCGGTGCACATGCGTACCGCCGCGCAAGGCCTGATTACGCTGTGCTGCCAGGGCTTTGGTAGCCTGCTGGGTTACCGCCTGGGCGGCGTGATGATGGAAAAAATGTTCGCATATAAAGAGCCGGTGAATGGGCTGACCTTCAACTGGGCCGGAATGTGGGCATTTGGCGCAATCATGATTGCCGTGATTGCCGTGCTGTTTATGCTGTTTTTCCGCGAATCGGACAAAGAGATCACTGCTATTGAGGTGGTTGATGGCGATACCGCGCTGACACAAGGGGAAGTTAAATGAAACAAGAACGTGTTCTCGGTGCCCTTTACGGGCAGGCGTTAGGGGATGCGATGGGCATGCCGTCGGAGCTGTGGCCGAGAAAGCGCGTCAAAGCGCACTTCGGCTGGATCGACCGCTTTTTACCCGGCCCGGCAGAAAATAACGCGGCCTGCTATTTCGGGCAGGCAGAGTTCACCGACGATACCTCAATGGCGCTGTGCCTCGCCGATGCGATCATTGAGTGCGACGGGGAGATTAACGCAGACGTTATCGGCAAGCATATCCTGAACTGGGCGCTGGATTTCGACGCGTTCAACAAGAATGTGCTCGGCCCGACCTCAAAAATCGCGCTTAATGCGATTCGTGACGGGAAGCCGGTGAGCGAACTGGAAAACAACGGTGTGACGAACGGGGCGGCGATGCGCGCCTCCCCGCTGGGCTGCCTGCTCCCGGCGACGCGGCTGGAACACTTTGTCGAACAGGTGGCGCTGGCCTCCAGCCCGACCCATAAATCGGATCTCGCCATTGCCGGCGCGGTGGTGATTGCCTGGGCGGTTTCCCGCGCCATCGACGGCGAAAGCTGGCAGAACATCGTTGATGCCCTGCCGGGGATCGCCCGCTATGCGCAGGAGATGAAAACCACCACCTTCAGCGCGTCGCTGGCGGCGCGTATTGAGCTGGCACTTAAGACCGTGCGGGAAGCCAACGGTATTGACTCCGCCAGCGAGCAGGTTTATCAGCTGATTGGCGCGGGAACCAGTACCATCGAGTCCGTTCCGGCGGCCATTGCGATGGTGGAACTGGCGGGAACCGACCCGAACCGCTGCGCCATTTTATGCGCCAATCTGGGCGGTGATACGGACACCATTGGCGCCATGGCGACGGCCATCTGCGGTGCGCTCCACGGTGTGCAGGCGATTGACCCGGCGCTCAAAGCCGAACTCGATGCCGTCAACCAGCTCAACTTCGGCCATTATTGCGAGAAACTGCTGCACTTCAGGGAGCAAAGGGAGGGCGTATGAATGCATTTGCCCAACGTCTCGAAAATCTGCACGCCACGCGCCCGGTGACGGTGCTGGGCGCAGCGGTGATTGACGTCATCGCCGACGCCTACGCCCTGCCCTGGCGCGGGTGCGATATCGAACTTAAGCAGCAGGGCGTGAATATTGGCGGCTGCGCGCTGAATATCGCCATTGCCCTGAAGCGGCTCGGCATTACGGCGCAAAACGCTCTGCCCGTCGGTCACGGCGTGTGGGCAGATATTATCCGCAACGCCATGGCGAAGCAGGATCTGCACAGCGCTGTGGAGGCCGAGACGGGCGATAACGGCTGGTGCCTGGCGCTGGTTGAGCCTGACGGCGAACGCACCTTTATGTCCTTTAGCGGCGTGGAGAACCAGTGGCAACAGCGCTGGCTGGATGCGCTTCACGTCCCGCAAAACAGCCTGGTGTATTTGTCCGGCTATCAGTTGGCCTCACCGTGCGGTGAACTGCTGACACGCTGGCTGGAGGGGTTACAGGAGGTGACGGCCTTCATCGATTTCGGCCCCCGTATTGCGGATATCCCCGACGCGCTGATGGCGCGAATTATGGCCTGCAGGCCAATCGTGTCCCTTAATCGTCAGGAAGCGGAGATCGCAGCCGGGCGGCTGGGTGTCGTGACTGAAAACCTGGGTGCAGAGTGGCAGCAGCGTTTCCGGGCCGCACTGATTGTGCGCCACGATAAAGACGGTGCGGCCTGGTATGACGCCGGGAGCTCGGGCGTTGTTCCGGCGTTCCCGGCGACGGTCGTGGACACCATTGGCGCAGGCGACAGCCACGCGGGCGGCACGCTTGCCGGACTGGCGGGAGGATGGTCGCTGGCGGACGCGGTTCTGCTAGGTAATGCCGTGGCGTCCCGGGTGGTCAGCCAACGCGGCGGCGATTGCGCACCAACTCGCGAGGAATTACTCCTCGCACACAAAGACGTATAGGTCGCTGCGACAGTAGCTGATGCTGTACTCAATCGGCCGGTGCTGCTGGTCAAGCGCGACCTGCTTGATCACCAGCACCGGTATTTTTTCATCCATCTTAATGTGCGCCTGAAACTCGCTGTCCGGCATGCGGGCGCTCACCCTTGAGCGGGTGCGCTGCGGGAAGATATTCTGGCTGCGGAAGTAGTCGTAGAGCGAAATGCCAATCGCATCCGGGTCGGGAATTAACCCGACCGGGACCCAGGACTCTTCAATCGACACCGCATCGTCATCCACATAGCGAATGCGCTTGAGCAAAAAGACCTCGCTGTCCGGGGAGATCGACAGGTGGTTCGCTACCTCTTCCGGGCATTTCACCACCCGCTTGTTAACCCAGAGCGTATTTGGCGTTTGGCCGCGCAGCACTACCTGCTGTGAGAAGCCGCGCGCCTCTTTCAGCGAATATTCGAAGATATTGTTGATTTGCGTCCCGTAGCCACGAGCGCGCGTCACCACACCCTCTTCCTCCAGCGCCTGCATCGCTTTACGCACGGTAATGCGCGACACCCCGGTCAACTGGCTCAGATCGCGCTCGCCGGGCAAAATATTCCCGTGCTCCAGCACCCCGCTGCGTACCGCATTTTTTACCGTTTCGGCAAACTTCAGGTACAGCGGCGTGTTATCGGGCGCGGCGATCCGTTCATTCAGTTGAGCGATTAACCGGGTATGCGCTTGTTCCATCTCTGTTTTCTCAGGCGTGGTGTTTCCTGCCAGTATACTGGCTTACCACCATGCATGAAAATGATGAACCGGCCCAATACCGTGACCGACTTCCAGAGTATCGGCTTTTGCCAGCGCCGCTGAGAGCCAGGCTTTCGCTTCGCGCACCGTATCGGCCCAGCCTTCATGCCGGGGACGCAGCGCCGCCAGCGCGGCCGAGAGCGTACAGCCCGTGCCGTGGGTATTTTTGGTCTGCACGCGCGGCGCGGTAAAGCGCACTTCGCCGTCGCGGGTGAAGAGCCAGTCCGGGCTTTCCGCGTCATCCAGATGCCCGCCCTTCATCAGCACCGCCCCGCAGCCCATCGCCAGCAGCGCGTTCCCCTGCGCTTTCATCTCGCGTTCCGTTTGCGCGTGCGATGTGCCCAACAGCGCGGCGGCTTCCGGCAGATTGGGCGTGATGAGCGCCACCTGTGGCAGCAGCTTTTTGCGCAGCGTTTCCACGGCAGAGGCGGAGAGCAGCGGATCGCCGCTTTTCGCCAGCATCACCGTATCCAGCACCACGTTTTGCACCTGATAGCGTTTAAGCCGCTCGGCCACCGCTTCAACGATATCCGTTTCGGCCAGCATGCCGATTTTGGTGGTATCGATGCGCACGTCGCTGAACACTGAATCCAGCTGCGCGGCAACAAAATCCGGCTCAATCCGGTAGACTGACTGTACGCCGCGCGTGTTTTGCGCCACCAGCGCGGTAATGACCGAGCAGCCGTACGCGCCAAGGGCCGAGAAGGTTTTCAGGTCTGCCTGGATACCCGCGCCGCCGCTGGGATCGGTGCCGGCAATGGTCAGGGCGTTAATCCGCTTCATGCCTGCTCCTCCAGCGTGTAGAGCGCATCCAGGAACGCGCTGGCAAAACTCCCTGGGCCACGCGACTGCGCAACCGCGACCGTTCCGGCTCGTTTCATCCATCCGCAGGCGGCAGCGATGTTATCCAGCCGGTCACCCGGCAGCGAGCAGCTCGCCGCCACAACGGCAGAAAGCGCGCATCCGGTGCCCACCACGCGCGTCATCAGCGGGTCACCGCCGG
Source organism: Enterobacter sp. TCD1-1 (assembly GCF_020567405.1). Classification (NCBI taxonomy): domain Bacteria; kingdom Pseudomonadati; phylum Pseudomonadota; class Gammaproteobacteria; order Enterobacterales; family Enterobacteriaceae; genus Enterobacter; species Enterobacter sp. TCD1-1. The sequence goes on from NZ_JAJCXF010000001.1 coordinate 2,239,582, forward strand.
TAACCGTTCGGGTACGTTGCCCGTCCGTGATGTAGTCCACCTCGCCGGTGACGACCACAATCGTATTGATCTGCCGGGCCAGCGCCTGGGCTGCAGGCACCGCGCTGGCGGCGGTATCGGTCGTATCGACGCCGCGCCCGCCGGCGCTCATCCCGGCAAGAGCAAGGATTTCAGAGGCATTGCCGCGAATGGCCGCCGGTTTCAGGGCAAGAATTTGATGGCAAAAACGAGTGCGGAACGCCAGGGCGCCCACCGCAACCGGGTCCAGCGTCCAGGGCTTGCCTGCCGCCATCGCGCTTTCAATTGCCCGACGCATCGACTGGGCGCGCGGCGCGGTCAGCGTGCCAACGTTAACCAGCAGCGCATCGGCTATCGCGGCAAACTGCTCGGCCTCTTCGGCCTCGATCACCATCGCCGGGGATGCGCCAAGCGCCAGCAAAACGTTGGCCGTAAAGGTCTGTACGACATCGTTAGTCATACAATGGGTCAGTGGAGAACGGGTGCGGAAGTGATGTAAAACGTGTAAATCGAGCAGGTCAGGCTGCATGGGTTCGCTCCTGCCTTGCGTGAAGAAGCGATGACCGGGAAGGCATCTGACTTCCCTACGCTGGCATTATCCAGATCAGGTAATACGGGTATTTCTCAGCCTTCACAAAGAAGGGCACCCCGAGTCATTTGGTAAGCATTAGCTTACTTTTTGCCAGATTAGGGGAAGTTGCTGGCTCAAGCAAGCCCACTCTTTCGGATAATGATTCTTCACTCAAGGCAGGAGCGAAAGACTTCGAGTGCTCAAAAAGAACAACGACATTCTATTACACACTGTCTTTTTAGTTAAACAACTAAAAGGTCCTTCCCAGAAAAGAAAATAATTAACATTGTAAGAGATGGTATTGAGCAGTAGCTAATGAATTATTTAGCCAACAGCACTTTGATTTTAAGTGCTTTTTCATAAAAACAGCTTCCCCTTTGTACTTGCACGCAGTACGATTAATAAACATGTTGCCTGAAACTAAAGGGTTACTGATGGATACAGTAGAAGAATTAAATGGAACATATTTCTATCGTGGCGTATGCAATATCACTGCAGGAGAGTTATTTTTTTGGATTTTACTGGATAGAGTTAATGATCAATTTGGCGGAATTAAAGATGTTATTTCAATGAGCTGTATTATTCTGGGTCTGCCATTATTAAAAACAAGAGGTAAACCTTACGGAACCACAGCGGGTACGTCAATAGCATCAAAATACCTTCGCCAACTTCTTAACACTGAATTACCTGTAAGACTTCCAACTCTTACAGAAGCGAGCATAACAACACTTAAGCCTAAATATGTTACTAACCTGGGCGCTTTTGTGGGGCGTGGATTACCTGTTGTTGGTTGGGCTATAGTAGCGAGCGATATTAGTCAAATCGTTTATAAAACCGTTCGTGACTACAACACCATCGCACACGAGAAAGATCGCATATGGTAACAGATCAGGAAGTTTTAGAGCTATTCCGTAAAGAGTTACCTGTGTCAGGTACATTCACAGGAAAGCTGATACCGTTAGAGCTTGATGATATTCTTCAAGATTATGCAGACGATGATGATTTAATTTATTGCATTAATAAATACGACAGTTTTTTTAATATTGACATGTCAGCAATGAATTATCAGAAATATTATCCGTGGTTTAGAACGTGGTTCTTTAGAAGATGGTTTACTGATAAACCAGTAAAGCAAATCTCAAAACCTCTTACTGTAAGGATGTTTGCAGAATCGGCTAAAGCAGGAAGATGGTTATACGACTAACAGCAAGGAGCGTTAAAAATGGCTGTACCAGTACATTTGATTTTAAAAGATGATGGTGGATCTCAGATCATGGGATCTTGTGACGTTCATGGGCGTGATGGAAGCATAGAACTACGTAGCTTACAGCATAGCGTGATCATTCCTACAGACAATTTAACAGGTAAAGTGACAGGAAGCCGACAACATTGCTCATTCAACTTCACTAAAGAGATTGACAGTTCATCACCCTATCTGTTTAAAGCTGTTGCAACGGGGCAGACTCTTAAAAGCGCTGAGTTTAATTTCTATCGTATCAACTACAGCGGGCAAGAGGAAATTTACTACACCATTACATTAGAACGTGTGAAAGTAGTTAGCTTTAGCCCTGTGATGCACGATACCCGAACGGCTACGGGTACAGGCCATATGGAAGATATTTCTTTAGCCTACGAGAAAATCACTCACCTTTATAAAGATGGCAATATCTTGCACTCCGATGCGTGGAACGAAAAGAAACAAGCATAGCAAAAAAAGCTTTAAACATGGGGCTACCCTGCCCCTCCTTCAGACTCTCCATTTTGTATAACAATTCTGTTACTAAGTCATATAAATTTATATCCAGATACATTTCGCTTGAGTTTTCAACCACAATATTTTTAGCAAAAAACTGCAGGATTACTGTTAGGCTCAGCATTGCTTTCATTCAAAACATAAGAAGGATTCAATAATAAAACAGAGAGAGAGATCCATTAACTGACATTAACTATTCCGCCTATTTTTCATCTTTCCTCGCCAAGAAACTTAAAAAATATTAATGAGTTTTTATTTCATACACATCATAAAATCAAACCAACTAAAAACTTATATCATTGATATTTAACAGGTAATATCTTTTCTATTACAACGAACTAAATTAGCTATTAATGCGATTTATGATTTAGATCAATAACCATAATTACACATTCATAGATAGTTGCTGCACGTTACGAAATAAGTTATCAAACTTAAATTTTCAACGTTAATCGTGAATTAATACAGATATAACAAGACGTTGTATCTTCCCGCCAGGATAGCGCCCTAATTTTTTCTTGTATTGATGATGAGAGCTTTAATATGAAATGTTTAAATACATCAGCTACCGCTGTTTTTGTATTTGGTATTGTGTTTTCTGGTGCAACATTCGCGGCAACGATCAGCACTGATGATGTTGTAGATTCTTTGGGCTGGACTCAAACCCAAATCAATCAACAAAATGCAGATCGTGAAGAGGCAAATCGTGTTGATATTGGTACAAATCGCACTGATATTATCAACATGCGAGATGAAAATTTATTGCGTGATGATGCAATTAAAAGCGCAACTGATAAAGTTGACGCAGCTTTACAAGGCGTTATGACTAACGGACAAGCAATCATTGATACAAACACGAGAGTAGATAAAGCTGAATCTGATGCTGTGATTGCTGGTGCAAAAGCTGATACAGCGCTTACTGATGCTACTGGCGCTAAAGCCGCTGCTGATCATGCCGAAATCACCGCCATTAATGCGAACAACAAAGCAGATGCTAATACACAAGCGCTTGCAAGTAAGGTAGATAAAAGCATTTTCAACGCCGATCAGGATAGACAAGATCATGCACTTCAGGATGCCTATGACAAAGCGACTCAGGCATTTAATACGGGCGCTTATGCGCAATCTTTAGCTGTAGATGCACAAACGGTAGCCGCAGCGAATAAAGCTGCTGTTGCTAACGTTCAGTCACGCCAGCAAACGCAGGAAGCGACGATTCAGAATCACAGCGCACAATTAGCGAATCATGAATCACGTATTACTGCGTTAGAAAGTCAAAATAACGCTAAGTTCTCTTCTCTGGAGAATCAGCAGAATGAGGATCGCAAGGAATATCGTGCTGGTATCGCTGGCGCTGCTTCTCTTGCTGGTTTGCATTACGTTGATACAGATAACGCGGTTGCTGTCGGAGCTGCCAACTTCAAAGATGCGCAAGGTTATGCGATCGGCTACCGTCATAAGTTCGCTGAGAATGTAGCCGCTACCCTCTCTACATCAGGTACATCCAACGGTGATGAAATTGTTGCGGCGTCCGCATCTTACGGATGGTGATGCTAGAGTATTAAAATAAAATGCCAGTAAGCTAAAAAACTCGCCCATGCGTTTTAATCAGCTGGCTATAACTCAATACATTGCTGCTCGCAAAGAAAATGACAAAGTACATTTTTATCTCCGCTGTTTTGTATCTCACTTTTATTTTATTAGGGATATGGATCGGCTTGATGTTAGGCACGTATATTTATAATTGTAATTACTGAGGCAATAATGAAAAAGTTAATGATGGTAGCGGCTATATTATCTCTTGCTGCGTGTTCCTCACCCGCTCAACGGATGGCTGATTGTCAAAGCAAAGGAGTAAGTAAAGATGCTTGTTATATTGCAGAGCAAAACCGCACTACAGCCATTAACGCTGCTGCTGAAAAACAGGCTTTAGAGAATGCTGCTCAACTTGCACAGTCAGCGCACAGGCACCTTCCTGAAGGCTGCACTCAGGTAATGGATGCTGCGGGTCGTTGTGATAGCAAGCCGGCCAAAGTAAGCGGTGATTTAAAAAAGTTCTCAGGTGAAGCGGATCACGTTATGAATAAGCCAATCTCTGAAGCTGCTGAATATCTGCTTTCGAAAGGCTGGAAGCCAAATAAGGGTTCATGGCACAAGGGTGGCTATATTATGCAGCTGGTTGTCGAAAAAGAGAGAGTTGTAAACGCACAATTATCAAAAATATGATCTTAGCATTCCGCTCCCACCTCATAAGATTTACATAGCCCCATTTGTATGGGGCTTTATTTTAGCTCGTGACTAAATAGACATTTACTCTAACTGCCACGCCCCGCCATGAATAAGCGACGCTCCTCCCGTCCAGGCAAATAACGCCAGCTCGCGGCAGCCTGCATCAGGATAGATACGGCTGCTGAGGCACGCCTCACCGTCGTTAACAAACACTTCCACAGACGAGCTATCAAAGAACAGGCGCAGGCTGAGCGCGTCGTTCAGGTTAAGCGCGATGCTTCGGGTACCGCACAGGCCATACTGTGGATAGTGTCGCTCCAGCACCAGGCGCTGCATCTGGGCATCAACATAGAGGCGCAGTCCGTCGCCGAGACGAATGCCGTATTGCTCCGCGCTGCTGTTCGTGCAATCCCATTGCAGAATGACCTCCATCGCATCGCAGTGTTCCACCAGCGTCATCTGCTGGTTATTAAGCGTACTTATCGGCCAGGAGAACCACGTCCCGCGCAGGGTTTCAACTTCTCTGGCCGGCCGCATTTGCAGATGGTTATCCGCACTCAGCGTCAGCTCGCGCGGTAAAGAAAGCATACCCGCCCAGCCATCCTCCTGTTCCGGCAGCGGGGATTCCCACATGTCCAGCCAGCCGATGACGATGCGTCGGCCATCCGGCGTCAGGAAACTTTGCGGCGCATAGAAATCATGCCCGTAATCCATCTCCACAAATTCACCTTCACGCACAAAGGGCTGACCGGGCTGCCATTCACCTACCAGATAGCCGCTCTGGAAAAGATTGCGATGTTTAAACCCGTCTGCGGTGAGTCCCTGAGGCGAAAACATCAGCACGCGTTTCCCACCGAGAGTGAAGAAGTCCGGGCATTCCCACATATAACCCATCTCTTTTTCCGCCACCGCGAGCACGCCCCTGTCCTGCCATTCGCGCAGATCGGCAGACCGGTACGCACGCACCTGGCCCGTATTACCCTCTCGCGCGCCAACGACCATGTACCACCACTCCCCTTCACGCCATACTTTCGGATCGCGGAAGTGGTGCAGTCCAGGTGGTGTGTCAATGACGGTCCCGTGCCGCACAAAGTGGATGCCGTCACGGCTGGTTGCCAGGCACTGAACCTGGTAGAGATTAGCCTCATCGCCGGGATCGCCGTGGAATTTGTGGCCGGTGTAGATCAGCGCCAGCGTGTCGCCATCCACCACGGCTGAGCCAGAAAAACAGCCGTCCTTGTCGTCTGGTCCTTCCGGTGCCAGCGCAACCGGGAGGTGCTCCCAGTGAACTAAATCTTTGCTGCGCGCATGGCCCCAGTGCATCGGACCCCACTGGGTCGAATAAGGATGATGCTGATAAAAGGCGTGATACCAGCCGTCAAACCAGACCAGGCCATTCGGGTCGTTCATCCAGCCAGCACGCGCAGCGAGGTGGTAACGGGGATACCAGCGCAGGTTGAGCCCTTCGCGTCTGGACTGAATTTCCTGTTCTGCTTTCGTAATGGAATACGTCATTTCTCTACTCTTTGATCAGATGGTGGAAGGTTGCGGCATGAGTGGGTCAGAAGAGGACTTACCCGAGCGCAACAGGAAGATGGAGATAAACGTGGTGCTGAAGACCAGTAGCCCCATGATGAGATAGGACTGGGCAAAGCCGTATTTCTCATAGCTGTAACCTGCCAGCGGCGACAGCACCGAGGCAATCACCGAGCTTGTACAGGCAAAGCCCACCAGATAGAGGGTGGAAGAGAGTCGCTTATCAAAATGCAGGCTGTTGTATTTGAAGATAGAGACCAGCAAAACGGGCAGTTCAACCGCGTGCAATAGCTTGGTAATGGAGATCAATACCGGACCCTCAACCAGACCCGATGCCACCATACGCATCGCCATCACCATTCCGGCGAAAATCAGGCCGTTTTTCGCACCGAGGCGATTCACCAGCCACGGGGCGCAAAACATGCCCGCCGCCTCCAGGAAAACCTGGAAGGAGTTGAGATAGCCATACATGGCGTTTCCTTCCTGCAGCGTCGGGAACTGTGAGGAGAAATAGACCGGGAACTGCTGGTCGTAGACGCCATAAATACAGGTGCCGATAACAAAAAATACCAGCGCCCAGAAGCGCGGCAGCGTCAGCAGGCGCAATGCATCCTCCAGCGTGACCTTACCGCCGGATACCGCCTCCTGCATGGCATGCGGGGCGGAAGAGACCCTGAGACGCGCCAGCAACACAAAAAACACCAGCCCGGCGCAGCTCGCCACCGCGAAGTTCAGCTTCGGATTAATGTTGAACAGGAGTCCTGCAAAAAAGGTTGCCACTGCCCAGCCCAGCGATCCCCACATTCTCGCCCTGCCAAATTCAAACTGGCTCTGGCGAGCCACGCGCTCGGTATAGGACTCCAGGACCCCTATTCCGCCGTTAAACGTCAGCCCGATATAAACCCCGCCGAAAATACTGCCGAGTAACACGTTAATTTGCAGCAGATAACCAAACAGCAGGAAGGCCGGACCGGAAAGAATGAGCAGACAGGTCAGAAACCAGAGCAGGTTTTTTCGCAGGCCGAGCTTGTCCTGAATGAAGCCGTAGCAGATTTGCGCGCACAGCGCGGAGACGGACAGCACGGCATAGATGACTCCCCTATCCCCTGCCTTTAACCCCACCTCCTGATGGAGCCAGATAGAGAGCAACGAGCCGGAAGATGACCATGTGACAAAAAAGAAAAAGAGTAGTGCGCTTAATAAAGGGTAGCTGTGAGAGTGATGCGTTTTCATCATGACATTCTCATGTTGGAGTAATGACGCAATGGTAACGTTAACATTTATCCTTTCTCATGCTGTTTGGTAAAAATTTAAGATGTTAATCACGAAAGTTAACGTTAACATTAAGAGAGTGAGATCGCGATCAAATATTCATCACTGAGGTAAGCCTGACCTGGCCTGTGCATCAGCCTTCCTTTTACATCAGCGACTTAGTTGTATACCCTTTCACACAGAGCATTAACGGAGTAAGAAAATGGCTTCCCTGAAGGACGTCGCAAAGCTGGCTAACGTATCGCTGATGACGGTCTCCCGTGCGCTGAACAGCCCGGAGCGCCTTAAGCCGGAAACGCTGGCGCGCGTTCAGCGGGCTATCGAGCAAACCAGCTACGTGCCCGATCTGTCCGCCAAGAAAATTCGCGGCGCGCATGCCTCGCCTAAAACAATAGGCGTACTGGCGCTCGATACGGTGACGACGCCTTTCTCGGTGGAGATCACGCTGTCGATTGAAGAGACGGCCAGAATGCACGGCTGGAACAGCTTCGTGATGAATATGTTTACCGATGACAACCCGGACGCCATTGTCGACCTTCTCCTTTCTCATCGGCCTGACGGAATTATCTACACCACCATGGGGTTACGTCAGGTTCCTCTCCCGGCCAAATTACTCACTCTTCCCTGCGTGCTGGCCAACTGCGAAAGTGATGGCGAAAAGGTCGCCAGCTATATTCCCGATGATGAACAGGGGCAATATACCGCCGTGCGGGCGTTACTCGCGGAGGGTTATCGACGCCCTCTCTGCCTGCATTTGCCTGAGGGGCATCTGGCCACAACCCGACGTCGTCAGGGGCTGGAACGTGCATGCCGTGAAGCGGGGCTCGATCCGGACGGCCTGGCGCACAGCTATATGGCACTCGGCGATGAGCACTATCGTGACATTCCGTCAGTATTGCTGGCGCACATGCAGAATGGCATTCCCCGGTTCGACGCGGTTATCTGCGGCAACGATCGTATCGCGTTTATGGTCTATCAGACGCTACTGGCACAAGGACTTCGCATACCGGAAGATGTCGCCGTTATCGGCTATGACAATATGGTGGGGATTGGGGAGTTGTTCCTGCCGCCTCTCTCGACGGTTCAACTGCCGCACTATGAAATTGGTCGCCTGAGCGCCCTGCATATTATTAACGGTGAAGAACATCAGGAAACCACGCACGTAGAAAGTCCTTTTTTACCGCGTGATTCCGTTGCGCATGCAACGTAACCGCCGTTTTTTGCCCAGGACGCAGAAACAGGAAGCGTCACCCTCCTTTTATGCCGTTCGATGGCACGATTTGTCACACTCTTTTCTGTGACTTTACACACCGGGTAAACGGTCTGTAACGCGCTGTTTTTATTTGGCATAAAATGCAATTTTCATTTTAAAAATGGGGATATTTCCTCGTTACAGCCCCGTGTCACAAAACAGTAAACAAATTAACCATTGAGCCCCGTGGCAAAAGGCTCTATATTGGCGGCGTTTTTTTCAGGCCCCCATCTGTTTTTTAACTTTTTATTCAATCGTGGCTCATAACGAAGCGGCGGTTGTAGGAGTGATATGATGACGGATAAAGTCCGTATTGACACCGTAGATGCCCACAAAAGCAACGAAACCTATCTGGCCCGTCAGGCCGAGTTTGAATCTAACGTCAGGAGTTATCCGCGTAAACTGCCTTTAGCCATCACTAAAGCAGAAGGCGTGTGGATCACCGATGCAGATAATAAAGAATACCTTGACTGTTTAGCAGGCGCAGGGACCCTTGCGCTTGGCCATAACCATCCTGATGTGCTGAAAAGCATCCAAAATGTCATTACCAGCGGCTTGCCGTTACATACTCTGGATCTGACGACGCCTCTGAAAGACGCGTTTTCCGAATACCTGCTCTCTCTGCTGCCTGGTCAGGGCAAAGAGTACTGCCTGCAGTTCACCGGTCCATCCGGTGCTGACGCCGTTGAAGCGGCGCTGAAGCTGGCGAAAAAAGTGACCGGCCGTAGCGGTATCATCAGCTTCTCTGGTGGTTACCACGGCATGACCCACGGCGCACTGTCCGTGACCGGCAACCTGTCTCCGAAAGAAGCGGTTGACGGTATGATGCCAGAAGTCCAGTTCATGCCTTACCCGCACGAATACCGCTGCCCGCTGGGTATCGGTGGTGAAGCGGGCGTGAAAGCGCTGACTTACTACTTCGATAACCTGATCAACGACGTTGAAAGCGGCGTGCGTAAGCCTGCTGCGGTGATCCTGGAAGCGGTTCAGGGCGAAGGCGGCGTGAACCCGGCTCCGGCTGAGTGGCTGCAGCGCATCCGTAAAGTCACTCAGGAACACGGCATTCTGCTGATCCTCGACGAAGTTCAGGCTGGCTTTGCCCGTACCGGTAAATTCTTCGCCTTCGAACACGCTGGCATTGAGCCAGACATCATCGTGATGTCTAAAGCAGTGGGTGGCGGTCTGCCGCTGGCCGTGCTCGGTATCAAAAAACAGTTCGATGCGTGGGCGCCAGGCCACCATACCGGTACCTTCCGCGGCAACCAGCTGGCGATGGCCACCGGTCTGACGACGCTGAAAATCCTGAAAGATCAGAACATCGCAGGCAAAGTGGCTGCACAGGGCGAATGGCTTAAAGGCCAGCTGAAAGAGATGGCGAAACGTTATCCGGTCATCGGCCACGTGCGCGGTCTGGGCATGATGATCGGTATTGAGATCGTTAAGCCACACGAAGCCGCTGACCACATGGGCTGCTTCCCGGGCGACGGCGAGCTGTCTGCACTGATTCAGAAGAAGTGCTTCGAAGCCGGTCTGATTCTGGAGCGCGGTGGTCGTAACGGTATCGTTCTGCGTCTGCTGCCTTCACTGCTGATCAGCGATGAAGAGCTGAAGATCTTCCTGGATAAATTCGAGCAGGCACTGCTTGCTGCGGGCGTTCGCCCGGCGTAACCGGAGTTGTTGATTACGATGTCTGATTCAAACCCAATTTTGTTCTCCTCTGCGCAGAGCATTGAAGCTTACCAGCAGGCGATTGAACAAAGCACTCAGGCTGTGATGCAGTGGCTGAAACAGCCTGAGATGTACCAGGGCAAAACGGTCGCGGAACTGCGCGACCGTATTAAGCTGGATTTCAACCCGAAAGGGCTGGGCAACGAAGCGGCGATTGAACGCGCCGTCGAGTTCTTCCTGAAAGACAGCCTGTCCGTTCATCACCCGCAGTGTGTGGCGCACCTGCACTGCCCAAGCCTGGTCGTAAGCCAGGCGGCGGAAGTGCTGATCAACGCCACTAACCAGAGTATGGACTCCTGGGATCAAAGCCCGTCCGCAACCATCATTGAGATCAAACTGATCGAGTGGCTGCGTACCCGCGTGGGTTATCAGGCTGGCGACGCCGGTGTCTTCACCAGCGGCGGAACCCAGAGCAACCTGATGGGCCTGATGCTGGCGCGCGATGCGTTCTTTGCGCGTCAGGGTCACTCCGTTCAGCAGGACGGCCTGGTGGGCGATCTGCGTAAGATCCGCGTACTGTGCTCCGAAAACGCGCACTTCTCCGTGCAGAAAAACATGGCGCTGATGGGCCTGGGCTACCAGTCCGTGGTGCAGGTGAAAACGGACGAATTCTCCCGCATGGATCTGACCGATCTGGCAGCGAAAATTGAGCAGTGCAATGCGAACGGCGAGCAGATTCTGGCAATCGTCGCGACGGCAGGTACCACCGATGCCGGTGCTATCGACCCGCTGCGTGCGATTGCAGAGCTGGCGGCGAAGCAGAACATCTGGGTACACGTTGATGCAGCCTGGGGCGGCGCGCTGCTGATGTCTGAGCAGTATCGTCACTACCTGGACGGCATTGAGCTGGTGGATTCCGTGACCCTGGACTTCCACAAGCAGTTCTTCCAGACCATCAGCTGCGGCGCGTTCCTGCTGAAAGAAGCGCGCCACTATGAGCTGATGCGCTATCAGGCGGCTTACCTGAACTCTGAGTTCGACGAAGAAGCAGGCGTGCCTAACCTGGTCTCCAAATCTCTGCAGACCACCCGTCGTTTCGACGCACTGAAGCTGTGGATGAGCCTGGAAGCGCTGGGTCAGGAGCAATACGCGGCGATCATCGATCACGGCGTGACCCTGGCACAGCAGGTTGCGGCCTACGTGAAATCGCAGCCTGCGCTGGAACTGGTTATGCAGCCGCAGCTGGCAAGCGTGCTGTTCCGCTTCCGCGGACAGGTGCAGACGGATGACGCGGGCATCGCCCTGCTGAACCAGAAAATTGGTGACGCACTGCTGGAATCCGGCCGTGCAAACGTCGGTGTGACCGAGCATAACGGCGTGACCTGCCTGAAGCTGACGCTGCTGAACCCAACCGTAACGCTGGAAGATATTAAAATCCTGCTGTCTCTGGTTGAGCGTACCGCGCAGGAAGTTCTGGCCAAGTAATACAAAACCCCTCTTCCGCCGGGAGAGGGGTTATTTTTATACGCCTGCCCACCACATCCTTAATTTTAATCCCCAGTAGCTCGTCCAGCCCGTTGTGGTACTGACCACGTTTCCCTTCGACACAACCACCAGCGTTGGCGTGACGCTCACCTGCCACTGCTGCGACAAAGCACCGTTTGCATCGTTAATGACCGGCATTTTCAGCTGTTTCTTATCAACCCAGCGCTCAAGCTTTGCGTTGTCACCGGAACGCATGGCGATACTCACCACGTTCCCGCCCTCTTCTGCCAGTTGATTAACCGCAGGCGTCGTGTAGCGGCAAATGCTGCACCAGGTCGCCCAGACGTAGATCAGCAGCGGACGATCCTGGCTGAGCGCCGCAATATCGTGAACGTTGCCGTCGATACTCGTCATCGGCGTGGCACTAAAACTGGCGGGGAGTGTCGGTTTTCGGTATTGATCCACACCCCACACCACGGCCAGCGTCAGCAGAACGAGTATTATCCCTTCCCGCGCCCAGCGGCGCAGTCGATTGATTGTGCGGTTATCCATTGTGACCTCATGTTTAATGGAGGTCATCTTAACGGGCAATACGCCATCATGCTGTAAAGAAGTGTCGCGTCAGGGTTACTCCGGGCTATAGCCGTAATCGTAATAGCTGTACCCCGAGTTGTAATAGAGCGCGGCAGATTTCACTATGTCATTGAGGATCGTGCCACTCACCTGCACGCCCATCCGTTCCATACGCTTAAGGCTGGTCTCGATCTCTTTAACGCTGGTTTTACCAAAGCGGGCGACCAGCAGCGTGGTGGCGGCGGCTCTGGCTATCAGCAAAGCATCCGTGACGACAAGCACAGGCGGAGTGTCGATAATCACCATGTCATATCGCTTTTCAATCTGCGACATTATCCCCTGAAGGCATTCACTCATGAGCAGATCGACGGGATGGGCAGGTTGAGGTCCGCAGGTCAGTACATCAAAACCGCCTTTTTCGAAGCGTTGAACCGCCTCCTGCCACTCGACCGTTCCGTCGAGCACGCTGGACAACCCCCGCTGATTATCCAGCCTGAACACGTTGTGGACATAGCCCTTGCGCATATCCGCATCAATAAACAGCACCCGCTGTCCGGCCTGCGCCAGAATCGACGCCAGCGAAGAACTGACCAGCGTCTTTCCACAGTCCTGCGTGGGGCCAGACACCACGACAATCCGGTTTGTGGCATCCATCATGGTAAAGTGCAAACTGGTGCGCAGCCCGCGTATCGCCTCGACAAACGAATCAGCCGGACGATCGATGGGCAGAAAAGGCACGTTGGCTATCTTGTGCTTCCAGTGGGAAGTAAACAGGTTTCTCCTGCGCAGGTGCGTTTTTTTCCATAACCATGCCGAGCGCGGAAGCGTCACCAGCAGCGGCATTCCGAGCTCATCCAGTTGTTCTGACGACGTAATGCCCCGCTTAAAGGCTGAACGCACTAAAACCGTTCCGGCAGAAAGTATCAACCCCATCAGCATACCAAACACGATAATGAGTGCTTTGCGCGGTTCAACCGGAGCAGGCTGCGTCATGGCCGGGTCAATGATCCGCACGTTCCCGATCGCGCTGGAGCGCGAGATGCTCAGCTCTTGCTGACGCGTCAGCAACTGCATGTATACGGTACGCCCGGATTCAACGTCACGACTCAGACGTAATATTTCCTGCTGCGTGGAAGGCATGGATGACACGCGGCTATTCAGGCGTGCGCGCTCCCGTTCAAGGGTTTGTTTCTTCTCCCGTAAAGCACGGTAGGTCGGATGATCCTTTTTGAACAGCTGAGAGACTTCTGCTTCGCGAAATATAAGCTCGTTAAGCTGATTTTCCACGTTAACCACCTGATCAAGCACCGACTTTGCCTCAAGAGATAAATCGACCGAATCGCGCTGCTCTCGGTAAGCATTCAGTCGTGCCTCGGCTTCATTCAGTTCGAGACTGATTTTAGGTAACTGATCCTGTAAGAACGCGAGGCTGCGGGAATCTTTAGCCTCCTGGCGCGCAATGTTCTGGCTGAGAAAATGTTCAGCAATCGAATTAAGTATCGTGGCGGTCTTGTCGGGATCGTCGCCCGTTAGCGTTAAGGCGATCATACCGCTCTGTTTCGCCGACTCGGCAATCGTAAGTCTGCTCTGAAGGGCGTTGATCGCGTCAAGCCTGGTCACGGTGTTGAGGGTAAATTGCGTTCCCGGTACCGCACTGAGGGATGTCACAAGAAGCGATACGCCCTCTTTAACCAGCGCTTTTCCGACAACGCCCTCTGCCTCAAGCGTTTTCCCCGCAAGATGATATCGCCCCTGCTCCTGAACGGTGAGTAAAAGCGTTTGTGGCTCACCTTCCACAAGGGGAATATTCAGCGAGCCAATCGTTATTTCCGCCGGTTTGCGGCCCTGCACGTGCTGCCAAAGCGCCCCGATAACGGGGAACATGCGCTGGCTAACCTCGTAGGTCAGCCCTAATTGATCAACGGTCTCGCCGAGGACCATCCGTGACTTGAGGAGTAAAAGTTCTGGGGCGACATCGGGTGAAAGATCGGGCCTGAACGACGTCAGGTTCTTGAGCAGCGCGTTGCCCTGCTTCGCTTCGACCTGCACCAAGGCATCAGCCTGATAAACTGGCGTGGCGCTGAATGCGTAGATCCCCGCACACACCGTAAACAGAAGTGTCACACACGCGATCGTTACCCGGTGATCGAACATCTCAGCAAGCAGCTGAATAAGATCCATTTCGTTATTCTGCGGCGTCGCAGCACGATATTTGTCTGATTGAGAAGACGACATTACGGCTTCATTCCTTGTTAACTTAAACGGCAGGCCCATTCCTGACGGGCTTTTCCTGATTGCCCGAAAATGGCCGCTCACCAATCGGTGAGCGGCACATATTGCCGGTGCAGACCACTAAGATTGAAGGGAACATTACTGCGGCCACGCTCTGATGTTACGAACGGTTTCGGTCAGGTCATGTACGCCACTGATGGTGGGTACCAGCTGGGAGATCACGCGATTCCAGCGTGATAGCGGTGCCGTGGTGACGTAGACAATGTCATACGGCTCAAGCTGAAATTCCGTGCCCAGCACCATGGCTGACGCATCTTCCGCATTCAACTGATAGATATTGGCGATTTTGTTGGTGTCGCCTTTTTTCGATACCTGCCGAATAACAAAAATGCCGGTTGCATCGGCCATATTTTGGTTAAGCCCCCCGGCATTCCCCAGGGCCTCGGCCAGCGTCATGCCGCTACGATCCATCTTAAGCGTGCTCTGTTTAATCACTTCCCCCATCACGAACACCTTCAGCGCGTCGTTCCGGGGGACAAACAGGATATCGCCAGGATAAAGCAGCTTATTTTGGGTCAAATCGCCATGCTGCATCAGGGCATAGAGGGAAAGGTGCGCGTCCTGTCCATTATGTGTGAGCACGACGTTCCGCCAGTCGGCATCCGCCGAGAGTCCACCCGCAGCGTTAACCGCGTCCATCACCGTCAACGGAATATTGGTTATCGGTTGTTGCCCTGATTTTTCCACCTCACCGGTGACGTAGGCTTTTTGTGAACGGAAGGCGGCAACGCTGACGTCCACCTGCGGGCTCTCAATGACGTTATCCAGTCGAGCCGTAATCTCGTCGCGTACCTGTGAAACCGTTTTTCCTGCTACCCGCAGTTTACCGACATAGGGATAAAAGAGCGTGCCGTCGGCGTTAACCCAGTTGCCGGCATCGCTCGCGCTACGATATTGTCCTGCCGGCGTCGTTAATTCAGGGTGATCCCAGACGGTGACCGTCAGGATGTCACCCGTACCAATACGGTATTCCCAGCGTTTGATCTGCTCATCCAGATTAGGATTTGCCTGAGATTTCGACACGGGCGGACGCAGTTTTTCAATCAGTTCCGGCGTCAGGGGAAATATTTCCACGCGCTTTTCGAGCTGATAATTTGCCTCTTCCGGCGAAATAACGTTCTTCCCGGACACAGTTAAGTCCAGGCCTGGTGAAAACATACACCCCGTTAACTGACTCATACTCAGAAATAAGAGCGAAAATGCAGTTGTACTTTTCATTAATATAAATATTTCTTTTCAACGTTGCGTTTATCGTCAAGCCTGTAAAAAGACTTAAGCTAACATCATGAAATTTAATTGATTACTCTTTCCCGGAGTGAAATTACTGGCATTATAAAACGCACTTCACCCGCTTCCTAAAAAGCAGAGCCTTTACCTGGTCTTGTTAAAAAAATGGAGGTAAGCACGCTGCACTCGAAGGCGATATTAAATGCTCTTCAGGCGGAAAGCATTCGCATCGCTTTCTAACTTTGATATGAAAAGTTATTTTCAGAATTAATAAATGAAATGATAAATATTAAAAATATAAGACGCTGGCAATATTCCCGACACTGATAAACATCATGCAATTGGGCTACACAAAACCGTCCACTTTTGTTACATTTTTTTTCAAACATACCCTGCGTTGATACTTAAAATGGACTGTCTGCTTCGCTTTGCACGACCCGCAGACGAAAGTATCTGTAACGATATCACTGGAGAAAAAATGGCTAAGCGTAAACTGCTGCTTCTGGGTGTATTACTGTCTCTGGCGGGATCTGCCTTCTCTGCCCCGCAAACGGCCGCTGCACCCTCCGGCATCAAAGCCTATGAAGAACAAGAGTTCATCGCTGACTTCACGAAATTCAAGATTGGCGACACGGCGCCGGCGCAGTATCAAACGCCGGAGTACACCATCAAACAGTACCAGTTGCGTAACCTGCCGGCGCCGGATGCCGGAACCCACTGGACCTACATGGGCGAGAATTACGTGCTGATTGGCGATGCGGATGGCAAAATCTACAAAGCCTATAATGGAGATATTTTCTATCACCGCTAATACCATCCTGATCCGCCCCTGGCAGGAAAGCGATCGCCCTTTCCTGCGCACGCTCTTCCTCCACGCCCGGCGTGAAGCCTGGCCATGGCTGGACAGTTCAGACTGGCAGCTTGAAGACTTTGACGCGGCCACCCGTGACGAAGTGATTTGGGTTGCCACGCAGAACGGCCATCGACTGGGTTTTGCTTCCGTCTGGACGAACGATAATTTTCTGCACAACCTCTTTGTTGACCCGCAGTATCAAAGCCACGGCGTCGGGAAAATGCTCCTGGAACAGGTGCAGAAGACGTTTACCAGTACGGGTTCGCTTAAGTGTCTGGTGAAGAATGCGCGGGCTGTCGCGTTTTACCAGCGGCACGGCTGGCACATTGAGGCGACGGGGGATTCTCCGGAGGGAGAGTATTATTTGATGCACTATCGGTTGGGTTAAAGTCGGGTGGCGGCTTCGCCTTACCCGACCTACGTGATAGTGCCAGTTGTAGGCCGGGTAAGCGAAGCGCCACCCGGCAATTCAACGCGAAGGCGTTACACCGCGCGGAACGCGATTTCGCCCGGGATCACTTCGCCCTGCCAGTAAAGCTGCGCTGCAACGCGACCCGCCAGCTGACGATACATCTCTGCAAATTCGCTGTCCGGACGGCTGACAACCGTCGGCTTGCCGCTATCCAGATCTTCGCGCAGGGTAATGTGCAGCGGCATCTGTCCCAGGAGTTGGGTGTGATACTTCGCGGCCAGTTTTTCTGCGCCACCCGTACCGAAGATAGGTTCGTGGTGACCGCAGTTACTGCAGATGTGCATGCTCATGTTCTCCACGATACCGAGCACCGGCACTTCCACCTTCTCGAACATCACGATGCCTTTTTTGGCGTCGATCAGCGCGATATCCTGCGGCGTGGTCACCACAACGGCTCCCGTCACCGGAATGTTTTGCGCCAGCGTGAGCTGTATATCACCGGTGCCCGGCGGCATGTCCAGAACCAGATAATCCAGATCCGGCCACATCGTCTCCTGCAGCATCTGCAGCAGCGCTTTGCTGGCCATCGGGCCGCGCCAGACCATGGCGTTATCGTCAGTCACCAGGTAACCGATAGAGTTGGTCGCCAGACCGTGCGCCATGATTGGCGCCATGTGGGTGCCGTCCGGTGAGGTTGGACGCTGGTTTTCCGCACCTAACATATTTGGAATAGACGGACCGTAGATGTCGGCATCCAGAATACCGACCTTTGCCCCTTCCGCTGCCAGCGCCAGCGCCAGGTTTACGGCGGTAGAGGATTTCCCCACCCCGCCCTTGCCCGAGCTGACGGCAATGATGTTTTTCACGCCGTTCACGCCAGGCTGGTTTTTCACGCGTTTCAGCGTGGCAATGCTGTGGCTCAGCTTCCAGTCGATCGCCTTCGCGCCGGTCATGCGCAGCAGCTCAGAGCTGGTCTGCTCTTTCAGCGCGTCAAAGGCGCTGGTCCAGACGAACGGCATCTGCAGCTCAATGTGCAGCGTATCATCCAGCCAGGCAACGTGGTGTAACGCTTTCAGCGTAGTGAGATTATGCTTCAGGGTTGGATGCTGAAAGTTAGCCAGCGTCCCGGCGACCATTGCTCGTAAGGCTTCCGGTGATTTGGCCTGGGATTGAGAACTCATCCCGACTCCTTTGTTCTTGTGAATAAGACCTTAGATGAACAAGTTTACCTGAAAGGCCGTGGTTTGTGCTTACTTAATAATGCCCCTTTTGGTAATATCAAAAACCCTTTTCACAGTTAAAAGAAGTAATGCCTACTATGACTCAAGTCGCGAAGAAAATTCTGGTAACGTGCGCACTGCCGTACGCCAACGGCTCAATCCACCTCGGCCACATGCTGGAGCATATCCAGGCTGATGTCTGGGTCCGTTACCAGCGAATGCGCGGCCACGAGGTTAACTTCATCTGTGCGGACGATGCCCACGGCACGCCGATCATGCTGAAAGCGCAGCAGCTGGGGATCTCCCCGGAGCAGATGATTGCCGAAATGAGTCAGGAGCATCAGACCGATTTTGCTGGCTTTGACATCAGCTATGACAACTATCACTCCACGCACAGCGACGAAAACCGCGAGCTGTCGGAGCTGATCTACACCCGTCTGAAAGAGAACGGTTTTATTAAAAACCGCACCATCTCGCAGCTGTACGATCCGGAAAAAGGCATGTTCCTGCCGGACCGCTTCGTCAAAGGCACCTGTCCGAAATGTAAATCCCCGGATCAGTACGGCGATAACTGCGAAGTGTGCGGCGCAACCTACAGCCCGACCGAGCTTATCGAGCCGAAATCCGTGGTTTCCGGCGCCACGCCTGTGATGCGTGACTCCGAGCACTTCTTCTTCGACCTGCCGTCCTTCAGCGAAATGCTGCAGGCGTGGACCCGCAGCGGCGCACTGCAGGAGCAAGTGGCGAACAAGATGCAGGAGTGGTTCGAATCCGGCCTGCAACAGTGGGATATCTCCCGCGATGCGCCGTATTTCGGCTTCGAAATCCCGAACGCACCGGGTAAATACTTCTACGTCTGGCTGGACGCGCCAATTGGCTACATGGGCTCCTTCAAGAACCTGTGCGACAAGCGTGGCGATACCGTAAGCTTCGACGATTACTGGAAGAAAGATTCCACTGCCGAGCTGTACCACTTCATCGGTAAAGACATCGTTTACTTCCACAGCCTGTTCTGGCCGGCCATGCTGGAAGGCAGCAACTTCCGCAAGCCAACCAACCTGTTTGTTCACGGCTACGTGACGGTGAACGGCGCCAAGATGTCCAAGTCCCGCGGGACGTTCATCAAGGCCAGCACCTGGCTGAACCACTTCGACGCGGACAGCCTGCGCTACTACTACACCGCGAAGCTCTCTTCCCGCATCGACGATATCGACCTGAACCTGGAAGATTTCGTGCAGCGCGTGAATGCGGACATCGTCAACAAGGTGGTGAACCTGGCGTCCCGTAACGCGGGCTTTATTGCCAAGCGTTTTGACGGCGTGCTTTCTGCCGAACTGGCCGATCCGGCGCTGTATAAAACCTTCACCGATGCCGCCGCTGCGGTTGGCGAAGCCTGGGAAAGCCGTGAATTCGGTAAAGCGATTCGCGAAATCATGGCGCTGGCCGATGTTGCCAACCGCTATGTGGACGAGCAGGCCCCGTGGGTGGTCGCGAAACAGGAAGGCCGTGACGCCGACCTGCAGGCGATCTGCACCATGGGTCTGAACATGTTCCGCGTGCTGATGACCTGGCTGAAGCCGGTTCTGCCACAGCTGGCAGCCCGTGCTGAAGCGTTCCTGAACACGGAACTGACCTGGGATGCTATCCAGCAGCCGCTGCTCGGCCACAAGGTCAACACCTTCAAAGCGCTGTACAACCGCATCGAGATGAAGCAGGTTGAAGCCCTGGTGGAAGCCTCTAAAGAAGAGGTGAAGGCAGCAGCGGCACCGGTCACCGGCCCGCTGGCAGACGACCCGATTCAGGAAACCATTACCTTCGATGATTTCGCCAAAGTCGACCTGCGCGTGGCGTTGATTGAAAACGCGGAGTTCGTGGAAGGCTCTGACAAGCTGCTGCGCCTGACGCTGGATCTGGGCGGCGAGAAGCGCAACGTCTTCTCCGGGATCCGCTCTGCTTACCCGGATCCGCAGGTGCTGATCGGCCGTCAGACCGTGATGGTCGCCAACCTGGCGCCGCGTAAAATGCGCTTCGGCATCTCTGAGGGGATGGTGATGGCTGCAGGCCCTGGCGGGAAAGATATCTTCCTGTTAAGCCCTGACGAAGGCGCGAAGCCGGGTCAGCAGGTGAAATAACAAAAAAGCCGGAGATTATCTCCGGCTTTTTTTTGCCCGGCGGCGCTACGCTTGCACGGGCCTACGGGTTTTGTAGGCCGGGTAAGGCGAAGCCGCCACCCGGCTAAACATCACGCCTTCGGGTGATGCACCCGGTGGGTCAGCCCGCGCAGGAAATTACGCAGAAACTGGTCGCCGCACTCGCGGTAGTTTTTATGATCCGGCGCGCGCATCATGGCGGTCACTTCCGGCACGGATACGCGGAATTTTTGCTCGGTCATGATCGCCACGATATCGTCCGTTTTCAGCGAAAACGCGATACGCAGCTTTTTCAGCACCGTGTTGTTGTTCACCCGACGCTCCAGCGCCAGCTCTGGTGCGGCCGGATCTTTGCCACGCTTATCGTAAATCAGGCCGTTCAGGAAACCCGACAGAATGATGTCAGGGCAGCGGACAAAGCCCTCTTCGTCTTCTTTGGTCATCCACGTGTCAAAACTCGCAGACGTGGATTCCATATCGGACAGCGCAAGAATGCGCACCATGTCGTTATTGTTCGCTTTCAGGGTGTAGCGCAGGCTACGAAGAATATCGTTACTTAGCATAGAGCCTTCGAATGTCGATGATGCAATGGCGCGCAGTGTACCAGCTTTACAGCCCAATCGCCTCTTTCAAACTCTTCAGGTAGCGACGGCTGACGGGTACCGTTTGTCCGGCACGCAGCACCAGCTCGGCCTGGCCGTTATCTTCCAGGCGGATCTCCTTCAGATGCGCCATATTCACCAGGTACTGACGGTGACAGCGAATCAGCGGCGTGCGGCTCTCCAGCGTGCGCAGGGTCAGCTCGGTAAACCCTTCGTTCCCTTCCGCGCTGGTGACAAACACCCCGCTCAGACGGCTGCTGACAAAGGCCACATCATCCATCTGCAGAAGATAAATCCGGCTGTGCCCGGTGCAGGGGATAAACTTCAGCGGCTGCTGGTTTTCCGGCAGCAGCGTGACGTCCTGGACCGTGCGCTCCTGGCGTAAACGGGTGAGCGTTTTTTCAAGACGCTTCTCTTCAATCGGCTTGAGCAGATAGTCAAACGCGTGCTCCTCAAAAGCCTTAACGGCATATTCATCAAACGCCGTCAGAAACACGATGTAGGGACGATGTTCCGGATCGAGCATGCCGACCATCTCCAGCCCGCTGATGCGGGGCATCTGAATATCGAGGAACAGCACGTCCGGACGCAGTTTGTGCACCGCGCCGATGGCCTCAATGGCGTTCGCGCACTCCCCCACAATCTCAATATCCGGCTGCTCCTGCAGCAGAACGCGCAGGTTTTCCCGTGCCAGCGGCTCGTCATCCACAATCAGCACTCTTAACATGCGTTTTCCTCCAGCGGCAGTCGTACGGTAATACGGGTAAATCGGTCGGGCTCGCAGGCGACGGTAATGCCACAGTCATCGCCAAAATGGGCGCGCAGGCGTTTATCCACCAGGCTCATCCCTAAACCGCCGGAGGCGGAAGGCTGATAAAGCCCGGCATTATCTTCAATATCCAGCACCAGGTGATGGTTGAAACGGCTGGCGGCAATGGTTATCTCCCCCGTTCCCAGCAGCTGTGATGTACCGTGCTTAATGGCGTTTTCCACAATCGGCTGCAGGGTAAAGGCCGGAAGGTGCTGATACGCCAGCTCATCCGGTACGGAGAGCGACACCTGCAAACGAGACTGGAAACGCGCCTGTTCAATCTGCAGATAGGCATTCACGTGCTCAATCTCATCGGCGAGCGTGACGATCTCAGACGGACGTTTCAGATTTTTGCGGAAAAAGGTCGACAGAAACTGCACCAGTTGGGCAGCCTGATCGCTGTCGCGGCGGATCACCGCTTTAAGCGTATTGAGAGCGTTGAACAGGAAATGCGGGTTGACCTGGGCATGCAGCAGTTTGATCTCAGACTGCGTCAGCAGGGCTTTCTGCCGCTCATACTGTCCGGCGAGGATTTGCGCGGACAGCAGCTGGGCGATCCCCTCCCCCAGCGTGCGGTTGATCGAGCTGAACAGACGGTTTTTCGCCTCATACAGCTTGATGGTGCCCATCACCCGCTGATTCTCGCCGCGCAGCGGAATCACCAGCGTGGAGCCCAGCTTGCACTGCGGATGCAGCGAACAGCGGTAAGGCACTTCGTTTCCGTCGGCATACACCACCTCGCCGGTTTCAATGGCGCGCAGCGTATAGGCTGAGGAGATGGGTTTACCCGGCAGATGGTGATCGTCCCCGGTGCCGGTAAAGGCCAGCAGCCGCTCGCGGTCGGTGATGGCCACCGCGCCGATATCCAGCTCCTTGTAGAGCACCTGCGCCACTTTCATGCTGTTCTCTTCGTTAAACCCCTGGCGCAGGATCCCTTCGGTCGAGGCGGCGACCTTCAGCGCCGTGGCGGAAAAGGCCGAGGTGTACTTCTCAAACATGGCGCGCTTGTCGAGCAGAATGCGCATAAACAGCGCCGCGCCCACGGTGTTGGTCACCATCATCGGAGCGGCAATGCTGCTGACCAGGTGCAGCGCATCCTCAAACGGACGGGCAATCAGCAGGATGATCGCCATCTGCGCCATTTCGGCCACAAAGGTGATGGCTCCGGCGGTGAGCGGGCTGAAGACTTTATCCGGGCGGCCGCGTTTAATCATGTAGCTGTGAACCAGGCCGCCAAGCAGACCTTCCACAATCGTGGAGATCATACAGCTCAGGGCCGTCATCCCGCCCATGGAATAGCGATGCAGCCCCCCGGTTAAACCGACAAGGCCACCGACGACGGGACCGCCCAGTAGCCCGCCCATCACCGCGCCAATCGCGCGCGTGTTGGCAATAGAGTCTTCGATATGGAGACCAAAATAAGTCCCCATGATGCAGAAAATAGAGAAGGTGACGTAGCAGAGCAGCTTATGCGGCAGACGTACGGTGACCTGCATCAGCGGAATAAACAGGCGCGTTTTACTCATCAGCCAGGCAATGACCAGAAACACGCACATCTGCTGAAGCAACAGCAGCACCAGATTAAACTCGTACATACTCAAAACCGCACACGCTAAAAACGCGTAACATACACGGATGCGGCTTAACTTTCTTTGAAGCATCCCATAAAAGCGCAAAATCGTGTCCGTTATCACACCTTTTTCTGAATATCGCGCATGCTTCGCATTGTTTGTTCAAAAATCAATCAATCCTTCCTGGTTCGGAAAAGTGGGTCTACAGTTAAGCTGGGGACGCGTAAGCCAGGGGGCGAATATGGCGCTTTACACGATAGGTGAAGTGGCACTCCTTTGTGATATCAATCCCGTTACCCTACGGGCGTGGCAGCGACGGTATGGATTACTCAAACCGCAGAGAACGGACGGTGGTCATCGCCTTTTCAATGAGGCCGATATCGACCGCATCCGCGAGATTAAGAGCTGGATCGACAACGGCGTGCAGGTCGGCAAAGTGAAGTCCCTTCTGAGCCACGACGACCCGGATACGCAGCATCTCTGGCGCGAACAGCAGGAAACCCTGCTGCGGCTCCTGCAGGCGGGCAACCTGCAGCGCCTGCGCGCATGGATAAAAGAGCAGGGCCGCGATTACCCGGCACAGACGCTGATCTCCCATCTTTTCATTCCGCTTCGTCGACGCCTGCAGTGCCAACAGTCTACCCTGCAGGCGCTGCTCAGCATGCTCGACGGGGTGCTGATCAACTACATTGCCGTCTGCCTTGCCTCGGCGAAGAATAAAGCCGGCAAAGATGCGCTGGTGGTGGGCTGGAACGTGCACGATACCACCCGCCTGTGGCTGGAAGCGTGGATTGCCACCCAGAAGGGCTGGCGCGTGGATGTCCTGGCGCACTCGCTGGCGCAGCTCAGACCTGAGTTTTTCGACGGCCAGACCCTGCTGGTCTGGTGTGGCGAAGTGCCGTCCGCCACGCAGCAACAGCTGCTGACGGAATGGCGTGAGAATGGTTACCCGGTTTATTCCCTTGGCCCGGATGAGCCATAACGGCATTTAATGGTTCATTAACAGCTGCGCTTCACCGTATAATTGTTCCGTTAACAACAGGAGCACATGATGAAGGCAACCAAACTGGCCATTATTACCCTTTTTGTCCTGATGGCCGTAAGCGGCATCGGCGGCGTAATGCTGGCAGGGTACTCGTTTATTGTTCGCGGCGGTGTCGGCTGAGGTACAGCGCCAGCCGGTCAAAAGCGCGATCGACGACGATTGCCGCCAGCGCGACCAGCACCGCTCCCTGCACAATATAAGCCGTATTAAACCCGCTTAAGCCGATAATGATCGGCGTTCCCAGCGTATTAGCACCGACCGTCGACGCAATGGTCGCCGTCCCGATGTTAATGATGACCGACGTGCGGATCCCGGCAATGATAACCGGTGCCGCAAGCGGCAGTTCAACCTTACGCAGCCGCTGGCCGCGACTCATCCCCACCCCTTCCGCCACGCTCAGCACGGACGCAGGTACCGCCGCGATGCCTGCCAGCGTGCCCTGCAGAACCGGTAATACGCCGTATAATATCAGCGCAATGATCGCAGGCTGTTGGCCAAAGCCCATCACCGGAACCGCTATCGCCAGCACCGCCACGGGCGGAAACGTCTGTCCGATGGCCGCAATCGTCTCCACCAGCGGACGAAACTCCCGGCCCGCAGGCCGCGTGACCGCGATGCCCGCCCCCACGCCCAGCACAACCGCGATGGCGCTTGAGAGCGCCACCAGCCAGAGATGCGCCAGGGCGAGATTAATGAAGCTCTCCTGCTGATACACCGGCCGCGGCAGTCCGGGAAAGAGGCTGTTAAACAGCGCCGCGCTGTGGGGCATCAGAAACAGTAAAGCGACAAAGAGCGCTACCAGCCAGAGGAGCGGATCACGCAGTGCCTTCACGCGTCACCTCCCCGGCCAGCAGATCGCGAAAATGTAAGGTTCCGCACGGCGCGCCCCGGGCATCCGCAACGGGCAATACCTCGCACTGGCGCGCGACAAACGCGGAGAGCGCATCCCGCAGGCTCATCTGCGCCTGCAGCGGTTCGCCGCTCACCGGCACCGCCTCCCGGCGCATATAGTCGCTGACCGTTCGCAGGGAGAGCAGCCTGACGCCCAATTCGCTGCGGCCAAAAAACTCGCGCACAAAGTCGTTCTTCGGCCAGGTTAATAGCTCAAGCGGCGAGCCCTGCTGCACCACTTCGCCATGATCCATCAGCACCAGATGGTCAGCCAGGCGCAGGGCTTCATCAATATCGTGCGTCACGAGTACGATCGTGCGTCCGAGAATGCGGTGAATGCGGGTCATCTCCACCTGCAGCGCCCCGCGCGTAACCGGATCCAGCGCGCCAAAGGGTTCGTCCATCAGCAACACCTGCGGGTTGGCCGCCAGCGCGCGCGCCACGCCCACGCGCTGCTGCTGCCCGCCGGAAAGCTGGTGCGGATAGCGATCGCGCAGCGCGGGCTCTAACCCCAGCAGAGACATCAGCTCATCAACACGATCGGCGATTTTCGCCCGCGACCATTTTTCCAGCTGCAGCACGGTCGCGATGTTCTGCGCCACCGTCCAGTGCGGAAACAGGCCGATAGACTGAATGGCATAGCCCATCCGACGGCGCAGCTCCAGCACCGGCAGGCTGCGGATCTCTTCCCCGGCAAAGCGAATCAGCCCGCTGTCATGCTCAACCAGCCGGTTGATCATCTTCAGCGTGGTGGACTTGCCCGACCCCGAGGTGCCTATCAGCACGGAAAACGCTCCCTCGGCAAAGTTCAGGTTCAGGT
Organism: Enterobacter sp. TCD1-1; assembly: GCF_020567405.1. Taxonomy (NCBI): domain Bacteria; kingdom Pseudomonadati; phylum Pseudomonadota; class Gammaproteobacteria; order Enterobacterales; family Enterobacteriaceae; genus Enterobacter; species Enterobacter sp. TCD1-1. Next base: position 2,265,833 of record NZ_JAJCXF010000001.1, read on the forward strand.
GGCTCGCCGCCGGGCGACCGGCAAAGGTTTTACTGACATCATGAAATTCAATCATTGGCTCTTCTCCCGAGCAGCGCGAGCCATAAGGCAAACAGTGCGTCGACGACCACCGCCAGCGCAATCGTGGGCACCACGCCCAATAACACCAGATCCAGAGCACTGCTCAACAGCCCCTGGAACACCAGCGCGCCAAAGCCACCCGCGCCAATCAGCGCCGCAATCACCGCCATGCCAACGGTCTGGACCGCCACCACCCGCAGGCTACGCAGCAGCAGGGGCAGCGCCAGCGGGAGCTGAATTTTCCAGAAACACTGCCGCGCGCTCATTCCCATCGCATGGGCGCTTTCCAGCACGTCAGGTGCGACCTGGCCTAAACCTGCGACCACGCCGCGCACCAGCGGCAGCAGGGCATACAGCACCAGCGCGATAAGGGCGGGCGTTAGCCCCGTCCCGGCAACACCGAGCGTTCCGAGCATCGGGAATGACTTCACCAGCCCGGCCAGCGGCGCAATCAGCAGGCCAAACAGCGCAACGGAAGGAATGGTCTGGATCACGTTGAGCACGGCAAAAACCCCGCCCTGGCGTGAAGGATGGCGATAGCACCACATGCCAAGGGGGATCCCAACCAGCAGCGCCGGAACGAGCGTACCGAAGAGGATCGTCAGGTGCTGCGCGAGGGCATCATCAAACACCTCCTGACGGTTGGCGTACTCTTTTAACAGCGAGAGGTTGTTCAATTCCCCGCTGAACAGCAGGAGTAAAGGAATACACCATATCTGCGCATTGAGCACCCAGCGCCAGACGGCACTGGCGATGAGTCGACGAATGGCATCGCTGCAGGCCAGCAGGCAGAGTGCCAGCCACAGCCACAGGCCGCTGCCGATAGTGGTTCTCGCCAGCGGACTTTCCGCCGAGGCCATATGCGTCGCCGCCAGCCCGGCGCTCCAGAACAGGAGGATAAACAGCCCTTCAGAGAGGAACAGCGTCAGCCACTGCGCCGGGCGTCCCTGCCAGAGCGACAGGATCACCCACGCGCCCAGCGACGCCACAAGCCACCCCGGCGTAAACGACCAGACCTGCCAGAGTGCTTTGCCCTCCCCCGACATCAGGCGGTTTGGGGCAACGTTGACAAACGGTAACGCGACCGCTGCGATGGCCACACAGGCCAGCAGCAGCAGGACGCGGTTATGACATTTTATTGGCACAGCCTTTTCCCGTTACTTCACAAGCCCTTGTTGCTTCAGGAAGTCGGCGGCCACTTTTTTGGCATCCAGCCCCTCGACGGCAATGCTGGCATTCAGCTGCTGCAGCGTTTTTTCATCCAGCTTTTCGAAGACCGGTTTGAGCCATTCTGCAATGTCCGGGTACGCTTTCAGCACCGCCTCACGCACCACCGGGGTCGGCGCGTAAATCGGCTGGACGCCTTTTGGATCGGTCAGGGTTTGCAGGCCAAGCGCCGCCACCGGGCCGTCTGTGCCGTAGGCCATTGCCGCGTTAACACCAGAGGTTTGCTGTGCCGCCGCTTTGATGGTCACCGCGGTATCCCCGCCCGCCAGCGAGAGCAGCTGAGCCTGGTCGAGCTTGAAGTCGTAGGCTTTTTCGAACGCCGGGAGCGCATCAGGACGCTCGATAAACTCCGCGGACGCCGCCAGCTTAAAGTCGCCCTTCTCTTTCAGGTAGCGGCTGAGATCCGCCAGGGTGGTCAGCTTCCCTTTCTCCGCCACGTCCTTGCGCACGGCGATAGTCCAGGTATTGTTGGCTGGCGCCGGGGTCAGCCAGACCAGTTTGTTCTGTTCCGCGTCGAGTTTTTTGACTTTCTCATACCCGGCTTTGGCGTTTTTCCAGGCCGGATCGTTTTCATCTTTGAAGAAGAATGCGCCGTTGCCGGTGTATTCCGGGTAGATATCCAGCTCGCCGGAGGTAATTGCGCCGCGCACAACAGGCGTAGTGCCGAGCTGGACTTTATTGACCGTTTTCACGCCGTGACTTTCCAGCACCTGCAAAATAATATTGCCGAGCAGCGCGCCTTCGGTATCGATCTTTGAGCCCACCTTTACCGGCTCCGCCGCCTGTAACGGCAGGCTCAGCGCCGCCAGTAACACCGCAGATCCCCACATCCCCTTTGCAATCGTCATTCCGCTATCCTCATTTTTTTGCTGCCTTTTTCAGAGGCTTGAGAGAAAAGCGTAGCTTAAAACGGCGGAATTAACCGTCAAAATGCCTTTTTAGCATAAGGTAAGACGCCTCCCCCCGCAGGACGGGGGAGGCAAAGGAGGGAAAGGTTACAGCAGCTCGAACTCGCCTTTATTCACGCGGGCGGAGTCCACGCCGATAAAGACGTTAAATTTGCCCGGTTCCGCATCATATTTCATCTGCTGGTTCCAGAACTTCAGCGCATCCACGTCGATCGGGAAGCTGATGGTTTTGGTTTCCCCCGGCTTCAGGTTGACCTTCTCAAAACCGCGCAGCTGTTTCACCGGACGGCTCATCGACGCGGTGACATCCTGAACGTACATCTGAATCACCGTTGCCCCTTCGCGCTTGCCGGTGTTGGTTACCTCAACGCTGGCGGTGACGTTGCCGTCACGCTTCAGGCTCGGCGACGACATTTTGACGTCAGAAACCTTGAAGGTGGTGTAGCTCAGGCCGTAACCAAACGGATACAGCGGGCCGTTAGCTTCGTCGAAGTAACGAGAGGTGTACTTGTTCGGCTTGTCGGCGTTGTACGGGCGACCGGTATTCAGGTGGCTGTAGTAGACCGGGATCTGCCCGACAGAGCGCGGGAAGGACATCGGCAGCTTGCCCGAAGGGTTGTAATCGCCAAACAGCACGTCGGCGATGGCGTTACCGCCTTCGGTACCGGCGAACCAGGTTTCCAGGATGGCGTCAGCCTGCTGGTCTTCTTTCACCAGCGCCAGCGGACGACCGTTCATCAGCACCAGCACCAGCGGCTTGCCGGTGGCTTTCAGGGCGGCGATCAGCTCGCGCTGGCTCTGTGGAATGGTGATATCGGTCCGGCTGGAGGCTTCGTGTGCCATACCCTGCGCTTCCCCCACGACCGCGACAACGACGTCAGACTGCTTCGCGGCGTTCACCGCCTCGTCAATCATCTCCTTCGGCGTGCGCGGATCGACCTTCACCGCTTCCTCATACTGGTTGAGGAAGGTCACGATGTCTTTATCGTTGGTGACGTTTGCCCCTTTGGCGTAAACCACTTTGGCGTTTTCACCGACGGCACTCTTGATACCGGTCAGCACGGTCACGGACTGGTCAGCCACGCCCGCGGCAGACCAGCTGCCCATCACGTCGCGCTTGCTGTCGGCCAGCGGCCCCACCACGGCAATGGTGCCGGATTTTTTCAGTGGCAGCGTGTCGAGGCGGTTTTTCAGCAGCACCAGGCTTTCGCGCGCCACGTCACGCGCTTCTTTGCGGTGCAGGCGGCTTTCAGCATTAGTATCTGCCGGGTCAGAATCTTTCGGACCCAGGTGGCTGTACGGATCGTTAAACAGCCCCATGTCGTATTTCACGTTCAGCACGTGACGGGTGGCATCGTCCAGCTCCGCCATCGTCACCTTGCCGCTCTTCACCAGCCCCGGCAGGTATTTGCTGTAATACTCGTCGCTCATGCTCATGTTGATGCCCGACTTGAGCGCGACGCGCACCGCGTCTTCCGGGTCGGAAGCGGTACCGTGTTTGATCAGCTCTTTAATCGCGCCGTGGTCGGAAACGGTGATGCCTTTAAAGCCCCACTGGTCGCGCAGCACGTCTTTCAGTAGCCAGGAATCAGAGGTCGCAGGCGTGCCGTTCAGCGAGTTCAGCGCCACCATCACCGCGCCGCTGCCCGCATCCAGACCGGCCTTGTACGGCGGCATGTAGTCGTTGAACAGGCGCTGCGGGCTCATGTCGACGGTGTTGTACTCTTTACCGCCCTCCACCGCGCCGTAGGCCGCGAAGTGTTTGACGCTGGTCATCACCGAGTAGCGGTCCGCCGGGCTTTTGCCCTGCATCGCTTCCACCATGGTTTTACCCATCGTGGAGGTTAAATACGTATCTTCACCAAAGCCTTCCGAGCCGCGGCCCCAGCGCGGATCGCGCGAGACGTCCACCATAGGCGCCCAGGTCATGTTCAGGCCGTCGTCCGCCGCTTCATAAGCCGACACGCGCCCGACGGTTTTCACCGCGTCGAGGTTAAAGGAGGAGGCTAAGCCGAGGCTGATGGGGAAGACGGTACGCTGGCCGTGCACCACGTCATAGGCAAAGAACAGCGGAATTTTCAGGCGGCTGAGATCCATCACCTGGTCCTGCATCTTGCGGATATCCTGGCGGGTGACGGTATTAAAGATGGCCCCTACCTGCCCGTCTTTGATCATCTCGCGGATGGCCTCTTTCGGGTTATCCGGGCCGACGCTGATCAGACGCAGCTGGCCGATTTTCTCATCGACCGTCATTTTCTTGAGCAATTCCGTGACAAACGCATCCCGCGCTTCAGGCGTGAGCGGGTGATTGCCAAACAAATCCTCTGCCAGCGCAGGTTGCAGCGCCAGGCTGACGGCGACACCTACAGAACATAGCCATTTCATGTCGTTTTACTCTCTCATCAATAACCGCCGGACGATCTCGGCCATACCGTGCGAAAAGCGCAGTGTGCCACAAACCCTCCGATCGTTGCAGGGTTATTCTCTGATTTTTCTCGTGAATACTCGACCGCTTAACAGTTAATCGCGCTATGCTTTACAGCGAGAAATTTGCCCCACCACAAGGAGTGGAAGATGTCTTCTGTTCGAACTGACGATAACAAAACATTTATTAACGAACTGTCGCGCCTGGTTGGCTCCTCTCACCTGCTTACCGACCCGGCTAAAACCGCCCGCTACCGCAAGGGCTTCCGCTCCGGTCAGGGCGAGGCGCTGGCGGTGGTTTTCCCCGGCACGCTGCTGGAGCTGTGGCGCGTCCTGAGCGCCTGCGTCGCCGCCGACAAGATTATTTTAATGCAGGCGGCCAATACCGGCCTGACCGAAGGCTCCACGCCCAACGGCAATGATTACGATCGTGACATCGTGATTATCAGTACCCTGCGCCTCGACAAGCTGCACCTGCTGGATAAAGGCGAGCAGGTGCTCGCGTTCCCCGGCACGACGCTCTACTCCCTCGAGAAAGCGCTTAAGCCGCTGGGCCGCGAACCGCACTCGGTGATCGGTTCCTCCTGCATTGGCGCCTCGGTGGTTGGCGGGATCTGCAATAACTCCGGCGGCTCGCTGGTACAGCGTGGCCCCGCCTACACCGAGATGTCGCTGTTTGCCCGTATTGACGAAAACGGCAAGCTGACGCTGGTGAACCATCTGGGAATCGATCTCGGCGTGACGCCGGAGCAGATCCTCAGCAAGCTCGACGACGATCGCGTGAAGGACGAAGACGTTCAGCACGACGGTCGCCATGCACACGACCATGACTACGTGACCCGCGTGCGGGATATCAACGCTGACACTCCGGCGCGCTATAACGCCGACCCGGATCGCCTGTTTGAATCCTCCGGCTGCGCGGGCAAGCTGGCCGTTTTTGCGGTGCGTCTCGACACGTTCCCGGCAGAGAAAAAGCAGCAGGTATTTTACATCGGCACCAACCAGCCTGAGGTTCTGACGGAGATCCGCCGTCATATTCTGGGCGAATTCACTCATCTGCCGGTGGCGGGCGAGTACATGCACCGGGACATTTACGACATCGCCGAGCGCTACGGCAAAGACACGTTCCTGATGATCGACAAGCTCGGCACCGACAAAATGCCGTTCTTCTTCACCATGAAGGGCCGTACCGACGCGATGCTGGAGAAAGTGTCGCTGTTCAAACCTCACTTCACCGACCGCTTTATGCAGAAGCTGGGCAACGTTTTCCCGGCGCATTTACCGGAGAGAATGAAAACCTGGCGCGACAAGTACGAACATCACCTGCTGCTGAAAATGGCCGGAGACGGGATCGCCGAAGCGCAGGCCTGGCTGACCGAGTTCTTCAAAACCGCCGAAGGGGATTTCTTTGCCTGTACGCCTGAAGAGGGCAGCAAAGCGTTTCTGCACCGCTTTGCCGCCGCTGGTGCCGCCATCCGATATCAGGCGGTGCATTCCGAAGAGGTGGAAGACATTCTGGCGCTGGATATCGCCCTGCGGCGTAACGACACCGAGTGGTTTGAGCACCTGCCGCCGGAAATCGACAGCAAGCTGGTGCATAAGCTCTATTACGGCCACTTTATGTGCTATGTCTTCCATCAGGATTACATCGTCAAAAAAGGGGTCGATGCACACGAACTGAAGGAGCAGATGCTCGCCCTTTTGCGTGAACGTGGCGCACAATATCCTGCGGAACACAACGTCGGACATCTTTATAAAGCCCCTGACGCACTTAAGCAGTTTTATCGCGAGAATGACCCTACAAACAGCATGAATCCCGGCATCGGTAAAACAACGCGGAAGAAATACTGGAAAGAGAGCGAAGACGCGGAGCAGCACATAACGCAAGCGTCTGATTAATTCCTACAGCCAAATTTGAGAGATTGTTAAGCGCTCCTTAATCGTAATAGAGTAACTGCTCATCGCCGGAGAAACGTTTCTCCGGCATTCGATAACAAGGAGCAGGCACATCATGTCGGCTATTGATGTTTTATCCGAGACCGAGCTGGAAGTGCGTGATGCCCTTCCCGATGATGTGCATGCCATTGCCGCGATCTATGCCTGGCATGTACTTCACGGGCGCGCGTCATTTGAAGAAGTCCCCCCAACCATTGACGAAATGCGCCAACGTATGAAAAGCGTGACTGAGAACGGTTTACCGTGGCTTATTGCGCTGTACCGCGGCATTGTGGTGGGCTACTGCTATGCCACCCCTTACCGACCGCGACACGCCTACCGCTATACCCTGGAAGAGTCGATTTACGTGGATGCCAGCATCACCGGGCGCGGTTTTGGCACTGCACTGATGGATGCGCTGATTGAACGCTGCGAGCAAGGGCCGTGGCGGCAGATGATTGCCGTAGTGGGAGATGGCAATAACAACGCCGGTTCGTTACGCCTGCATAAAAAACATGGTTTCGTGATTGTCGGTCAGCTGCGCAGCGTAGGCTATAAGAAAGGAGACTGGCGGGATACGGTGATTATGCAGCGCCCGCTCAACGACGGTGACTGGACGCTGCCGGAATAAACGCAGTGCGGTCTGGTGCCCTCACCCCGGCCCTCTCCCGCAGGGAGAGGGAGAAAACATAAAAAACGGTAACATGCGTTACCGTTTTGCTTTTACCTAATCGTTCTGCGCCGTCGCCATCTGCTCGGCTTTCTGCTTTTTATACGTCAATGCCGCGGCCGGGACAGGCTGCACTTTTCCTGTTTCAATCCAGGTACGCAGGCGGCTCGCATCCGCGAAGTGCGTGTATTTGCCGAAGGCATCCATCACCACCAGCGCCACCGGCTTACCGTTAAACACGGTGCGCATCACCAGACAGTGTCCAGCCGCGTTGGTAAAGCCGGTTTTGGTTAGCTGAATATTCCAGTTATCCCGGTAAACCAGATGGTTAGTATTGCGGAACGGCAGCGTATAGGCTGGGTTCGCAAAGGTCGCCATCTCTTCACGGGTGGTACTGAGCTGACCAATCAGCGGGTACTGTTTGCTGGCAATCAGCAGTTTCGTCAGATCACGCGCCGTGGAGACGTTGTTGATCGACAGACCCGTCGGTTCCACATAGTGCGTATTGTTCATCCCCAGCGCTTTGGCTTTGGCGTTCATCGCGCGGATAAAGGCGTCGTAGCCGCCAGGATAGTGGTGCGCCAGACTCGCCGCCGCGCGGTTTTCAGACGACATCAGCGCCAGCAGCAGCATATTCTTACGGCTGATCTCACTGTTCAGGCGCACGCGGGAGTAGATCCCCTTCATCTCCGGCGTGTGGCTGATATCCACCTTCAGTTTTTCGTCCAGCGGCAGATGGGCATCAAGCACCACCATCGCGGTCATTAATTTGGTAATTGAGGCGATCGGTCGCACCAGATCCGGATGGCTGGCGTAAATCACCTTATTGGTGTTGAGATCGACAATCATCGCGCTGCCGGAAGCAATTTGCGGCTGAGCGGCGGTAGCAGTCACCGCGGGCGTTTTGGCGACGGCCGGCACGGCAGCGGACGCACCCAGCAACAGCGCCAGGCTAAGTAAAGAGACTCGGAATTTCAGCATGGTGAGACTTCTGATAATTATTCACGCACGTCATGACGTACACCGCCTGGGTCGACGGATAAACTCAGGCTGGCTTCGGCATCATAGCCGTCAGCGGGCGTTGTCGCCAGAGGATAATCGTGAACAGATGCTGCATTGCTGGCATTTACGCCAGCAATGCAGTGCGTTTAGAAGAGACGGTATCCATAACCCCAAAGAATCACCGTCAGCGCCAGTAGCGCCTCCAGCACCAGCACCCCGATGGCAAGCGTTGAACTGGAGAAGCTCAGGCCCTCTTCTTTATTGATATTCAGGAAGGTTGGAACCCCCAGATACAGCAGATAACCGGTGTAAAAGAGGGCAATAGTACCGATCAGCGCGCACAGCCAGACCAGTGGATAGAGCGCAACAATACCGCTTAAGAACAGCGGGGTTGCGACATACCCGGCAAAGACCATACAGTGCGCCAGCGATGGACGTTGCGGATAGTTACGCGCCATCCAGTGAATGACCCGCCCCATGACCGCCACACCCGCCAGCATCAGGCCATAAAAGACGATGGCCAGATAGAGTCCGGTAAACCAGGAAAGCTGAACCACGGTGCCGTCACCGAAGTTCCAGCCGATTTGTGTCGTTCCGATAAAAGCGCATATTACCGGCACCGCAGCCATCAGCAGCACGTGGTGCGTGTAATGATGCGAGACCGTTTCGTTCTCACTTTTAATGACATGCATTTCACGATCGGGATGGGAGAAAAGTCCCCAGACATGGTTCATAGCGCCCCCTTGTTGTCGGCCCGTCAGCGATACCTTAAGTATAATGCAGGCTTTAGATTATTTTATGTACAGTGGGAAATTTCCGTTGATTTCCCCGCTGTTGATTCATGGGGTATATGATTAAACGAGGCACGCAGAGGGAGATAACAGTTACGTAATGGATATTAACGCACTCATTGAGCAATATGGATATGCCGCGCTGGTGATCGGTAGCGTGGCAGAAGGTGAAACCATCACGCTGTTAGGGGGCGTCGCCGCGCATCAGGGGTTACTGAAATTCCCGCTGGTCGTCGCCGCGGTCGCGCTGGGCGGGATGATAGGCGATCAGCTGCTCTACTTTCTGGGGCTGCGCTTTGGACCAACGCTGCTAAAGCGTTTCGCAAAGCATCAGAAGAAAATCCGCCGCGCTCAGCGGCTCATTCAACGTCATCCCTATCTGTTCGTCATTGGCACCCGCTTTATGTATGGCTTTCGCATTATCGGGCCGATACTGATTGGCGCCAGCCATCTGCCGCCCAAAATTTTTCTGCCGCTCAATATGGTGGGCGCGATTGCCTGGGCGCTGATCTTTACGACACTCGGTTATGTAGGGGGCGAAGTGATTGCGCCCTGGCTGCATAATCTCGACCAGCACCTGAAGCACTGGGCGTGGTTGATTCTGGTGGTCGTGGCGGTGATTGCAGTTCGACTGTGGCTGAAGCATCGGGAAAAGACGCGGGATGAGGAGTAGCCTGGTTCAGCCTGATGCCCTCACCCACAGGGCTGAGGGTTCCCCAGTAATTTTTTTACCTGAAGCGATGAACACTGCTTCAGGTAAATTAATGACTTACAGCGACGCCCTGGTCCGGCTGTAAATCGCCGAGGCGTTTCCGTAGGGCCGGGGCGAGGCGCAGGGATGCGCCGAGAGGGCGTGGCCTGCAGGGATGCAGGCTCATGCCCGACCCGATAGCCTGAAGGAATAAGCTGAGGGTACCGCGAAGCGGCGATTTACCGCCGGGAGCCCGGGTCGCCAGGGTGGTGGCGATTGAGCCACCCTGGCACGTTCACCGGCCATGTCGTTACAGAGTAGCAAAGAACATGAAGTGAACGGAATGACCACTACAGTCGTATGTTCCCCCTCACCCCAGCCCTCTCCCTCAAGGGAGAGGGAGAAAGGTTACTACCCCTCCGGCTTAAACTGCGGGTTCGCCAGCATAAAGCCCCCGTCGACGATAAACGATTGCCCTGTTGTATAGCTGGCGTCGCTGTCACACAGCCACGCCACCAGGCTGGCAATCTCTTTCGTATGGCCCGGCCTTGCCAGCGGGATTTCCGGCATTGAGCCTTCCTTCACTTCGCTGTCGTCCATGTCATTCATTGGCGTGGCAATGGCACCCGGCGCGACGGCGTTCACCAGAATGTTGTGCTTAACCAACTCCATCGCCATGGATTTGGTTAACCCGCCGAGCGCGTGTTTCGCCGCCGTGTAGGCGCTGGCCTCCGGCAGGGGCGTGTGTTCATGTACCGAGGTGATGTTCACAATCCGCCCCCCTTCCCCCTGCTTCACCATCTGCCTTGCGGCTATCTGTGAACAGAGAAACGCCCCGTCCACGTCGACGGTGAAAATGTTTCGCCAGTCGTCAAACGGCATCTCGAGGAACGGCGCTTTGGTCATCGCCCCTGCATTATTGACCAGCACGTCCAGCCGACCAAAACGCGCAATCAGCGTTTCAATGGCCTCAGCACCTTCCGGCAGCGTGCTTAAATCAAGATGGATAGCCTCCGCACGCTGTCCCTGCGCTTCGACTTCGCGGCAGGTTTCCAGCGCCCCTTTCTCATCCGAGTGCCAGGTGACGCCAATATCAAACCCGCGCTCAGCCAGCATCAGGGCCGTGGTTTTCCCAATCCCGGAATCCGATGCGGTCACAATCGCTACTCTGGTCATACTCACCTCCTGAAAAACTGCAAAGAGGTAAGTATAGATAATGGCCTTTTTTAGCCATGATGATAGCCGCCGCCCAGCGCCGAGGTCAGCTGCAGGGTAGCGTCGACATATTGCCCCTTCAGCAGCACGCCTTCGAGGTGCTCTTTGAGGGCCGGTATTCTGGCTTCACTGACCCGGGAACCCGCAATAATCCCCGCGCTGAAACGCGCCTGAGCCAGCGCCACGACCCGTGCCGCATCTTTTTCAACCTGCTGCTGATGGCTGTTCTTCGCCATTAGCGTTTCGACTTCGCTGGCCGTGCGTGCCACCTGATTGACGGCCTCCACTACCGCTTTGTTGTAGTTGGCAACCGAGAGATTGTTCTGCGCCTGGGCGATATCCAGGCTGGCGTTCAGCCTGCCGCTGTCAAAAATTGGCAGCGTCAACCCGGCGGTCACGCCCATCTGCTGCGCGGATGAACGGAACAGATCGCTCAGGTGGAGGGCATCCTGCTGTAAGAACGCCATCAGGTTCACGTCAGGATAGAACGCTGCTCTGGCGGCTTCCACCTCGCTCATGGAGGCGTCGATATACCAGTGCGCCTCCTGAAGATCCGGGCGGCGTGCCAGCAGTTCATAGCCGAGCGTCGACGGTAACGAGGCTTCCACCGTCGGCAGGGCGTGCCGCGTCAGCTTCACGGAGCGGGCGTTGGTCAGCGCGACCAGGCGCGCCTCTATGGCTTTCATCTTCCCGTTGACCCCGGCCAGCTGCTCTTCGGTTTTGCTGGCGTTGATGTCCGTTTCGACGCCCTCCACGGAGGAGGTGATGCCGTGTTGATACAGCTCGCGGTCGGCGCCGATAATATTGTCCTGCTCATGTTTGATCTGCGCGAGGACCTCCCCCACGGCGGCCTGCGTTTGCCATTCCCAGTAAAGCCGCGCCACGCTGCTGGCCAGCAGCTGACGGGTCTGCTCCAGCTCCGCTTTTTGCGCATTCACTTTGCCTATCCGGGCTTCGACCTGCGCGCGATTTTTTCCCCAGAGATCGAGATCCCAGCCAGCGGTCAGGCCAAAGGTGCCGTTGGTGTACCACGGCCCGGTTGTCCCTGCCGCCGGGTCGGTAATGGCAAAGGGTCCCATCAGCCCTTCGGCGGACATTTTCTGGCGTTCAGCATCCGCTGAAAAATCGATCTGCGGACCGTCGGCTGCCATAGCCGCTTTGGCCTGGGCTTCAGCGAGCGTAATGCGCTGACGGGCAATCTGCATATCCGGCGCATCGCTTAATGCTTTCGCGATCAGCGAATTAAGTTCAGGATCGTTATATGCTTTCCACCACTCATTTTTCGGCCAGTCCTGATGAGCCAGAACCGTCTTTACCGACGCCGCCGTGGTTTGCGTTTTAATGGGAGATACCGTGGCATGTTCAGGCGCGCAGGCAGCCAGAATAAATGCAAAGGGAACACTCAGAGATAAAATAAAAGAACGTTTCATTACGCCATATACTCAAAAAATAAAGGCGCAAATTACGCTTGATTCTGTTTGTTTTTTTAGTAATGCGTGGCAAAGCGTAAATTGTCATAGATTTAAATATACGGAAAAGTATTCACCGAAATTATTATTTAAATTAAATTATGCAAATAAAAAATAATCAACCCGACAGCGTGAACGCCCCCTGTCAGGTTGATCGCGTTATTAAACTTTCAGCGACGCGCCTTTCGTCGCAATGACCTCTTTATACCAGTAGAAGCTTTTCTTGCGGCTGCGCGCCAGCGTACCTTTTCCGCTGTCATCGCGATCGACGTAAATAAAGCCGTAGCGCTTAGAGAGTTCAGCTTTTGATGCGCTCACCAGGTCGATTGGGCCCCAGCTGGTATAGCCCATCACCTCAACGCCGTCTTCGATCGCTTCACGCACCTGCACCAGATGGTCGTTAAGGTAGCTGATGCGGTAGTCATCCTGCACCGTGCCGTCCGCGTCCGGTTTATCCTTTGCTCCCAGACCATTTTCCACGATAAACAGCGGCTTCTGATAGCGATCCCAGAGCACGTTTAGCAGGGTACGCAGGCCGATGGGGTCAATCTGCCAGCCCCATTCGGAACTGGCCAGATGCGGGTTTGGCACCATGCTCAGGATGTTGCCGCGCGCCTGCTGGTTGAGGGCGTCGTCCGCGGTGACGCAGCCCGTCATGTAGTAGCTGAAGGAGATAAAATCGACGGTCGATTTCAGCGCCTCGCGGTCGGCATCCGTGACCTCAAGCTGAATACCGTTGTCGCGGAAGAAGCGCTGCATATACCCCGGGTAGGCACCGCGACACTGTACGTCACCAAAGAATTGCCAGGCGCGGTTTTCCTGCAGTGTTTCCAGAACATCTTCCGGCTTGCAGGTCAGCGGATACATCAGACCGCCCAGCAGCATATTGCCAATTCTGCCATCAGGAACGATCTCATGGCAGGCCTTCACCGCCAGCGCGCTGGCCACCAGCTGATGATGGATCGCCTGATACACTTCGCCTTTGCTGCTGGTTTCCGGCAGGCCCACGCCGGTCATCGGCGCGTGCAGAGACATATTGATCTCGTTGAAGGTCAGCCAGAGCTTGACCTTTTCTTTGTAGCGCACAAACACGGTACGGGCGTAGCGCTCGAAGAACTCAATAGTCTGGCGGCTGCCCCATCCGCCGTACTGCTTCACCAGCCCCCACGGCATTTCGTAATGCGACAGCGTCACCAGCGGGGTAATGTTGTGCACGGCCAGCTCGTCAAACAGCCGGTCGTAAAACGCCAGCCCCGCCTCGTTCGGCTGCTCCTCGTCGCCGTTCGGAAAAATGCGGGTCCAGGCAATGGAGACGCGCAGGCAGCTAAAGCCCATCTCCGCGAACAGTTTGATGTCTTCCGGATAGCGATGATAGAAGTCGATGGCAACATCCTTGATGCCGCTGTCGCCTGCCACGCGCTCAACCACCGGGCCGAAGACTCCCTGCGGCTGAACGTCAGAGGTGGACAGCCCTTTCCCCTCCTCCAGATACGCGCCCTCTACCTGATTCGCGGCAACCGCGCCGCCCCATAAAAAATCGTCCGGGAAAGTTTTCATCACGTTCTCCTGTTATTGATGGCTTACGCTGAGTAACGGCGCACCGGCATTGACGGACGTTGCCGCCACGGTCACCACGTCGCGATACTCATCGCTGTTACTGATAATAATCGGGGTCGCCAGATCGTATCCGGCATCGATAATCGCCTGTCGGTCAAACTCCAGCAGCAGATCGCCGGGTTGCACCGTGTCACCGACCTTCACATGGGCGGTAAACGGCTTGCCGTCGAGCTTCACGGTGTCGATACCCACATGGATCAACACTTCTATTCCGCTGTTACTGAGCAGGCCGATGGCGTGTTTGGTCTGGAACAGCGAGGCCACCACGCCAGCAAACGGGGCAACCACTTTGTTATCGGAGGGAATAACCGCGGCGCCGCTGCCCAGCAGGCCGCTGGCAAAGGTGGTATCCGGCACCTGGTCGAGCGCAAGAACGGTACCGGTCATCGGTGATAGCACATCGTTTTCGCCCGCGGTGACCACCCCTTCTGGCGCGGTGTTTCCTGGCATACCGGCGACCAGCGTCAGGCCGCAGCTCAGCACCAGCGCCACCACCGTACCGATAATGCCGCCCCACAGCGTGGCGTCCACGCCGCCCGGCGGAATCATCTGGGCGACAGTAAAGATATTGGCGAAGCCGAAAGAGTAAACGTGGGTGTCACTAAAGCCGACAATCGCTCCGCCGATAGCGCCTGCCACGCAGCCAAAAATAAACGGACGACGCAGCGGCAGGTTTACACCATACACTGCGGGTTCGGTGATACCGAAAAACCCTGCCGTCACGGATGAACCGGCCAGCATTTTCTGACGCGCATCGCGGGTACGCAGGAAAATGCCCAGCGCCGCCCCCACCTGGCCGAACACCGCAGGCAAGAGCATCGGCAGCATGGAGTCATGCCCCAGCACCGCCAGGTTGTTGATCATCAGCGGCACCAGTCCCCAGTGCAGGCCAAAAATGACGCAGACCTGCCACAGCGCGCCCATCGCCGCGCCCGCCAGCCACGGTGCCAGAACGTAAATACTCTGATAGCCGTTCGCCAGCATCTGGCTCAGCCAGGTCGCCAGCGGCCCGATAACGAGGAAAGTCAGCGGCACGGTCACGGCAAGACAGATCAGCGGCGCGAAGAAGTTTTTCATCGAGGAAGGCAGCAGCCTGGTGCTCTGCTTTTCCAGCCAGCAGCTCACCCACGCGGCGAGAATAATCGGGATCACCGACGAGCTGTAGTTGAACCAGGTGACGGGAATGCCCAAAAAGGCTTCCGACACCGCGCCCGGCTGCTGGCTGGCGTTGAACGCCGCAATCATCACCGGATGGGTGAGCGCCCCGCCGATCACCATGGTAATGAATGGGTTTCCGCCGAACTTTTTCCCGGCGGTATAGCCCAGCACCAGCGGGAAGAAGAAGAACAGCGCGTCGCTGGCAGCAAACCAGATTTTATACGTGCCGCTCCCGGTCGTGAGCCAGCCGCACACCACGGCCAGCGCCAGCAGCCCTTTCAGAATACCGGACGCGGCCAGAATGCCGATAAACGGGGTAAAGATCCCAGAGACGATGTCAATCAGACGGCCCAGCAGGTTACCCTTTTCACCCTTCTCTTCCACGACAGGGGCGTCATCGGTAAGGCCTGCTTCATTGCGGACAGCCTGCCAGACGTCGTGAACGTGGTTGCCAATCACCACCTGAAACTGGCCGCCGCTTTCGACCACCATGATCACGCCCGGATTTTTCTTGAGCCCTTCCGCATCCGCCCGTTGATTGTCTTTCAGTTTGAAGCGAAGCCGGGTTGCACAGTGCACAAGACTGACGATGTTCTCTTTTCCGCCAACGTGGCCGAGAATATCCTTCGCTAAAGCCTGGTATTCCATCTCGATTTCCTTACATCCCGATGCCCGCAGGCACCTGTTGACTGAGTACAAAAAATAAAAAAACCCGAGAACGGCCTTCTGACGAAGGCCGCGCTCAGGTTTTGCCTGCGTAGTGCAGTAACAATCCTGTTTGAGGCTTAACGCCCCTCTTTTCTCACCCGCTCGATATGAATGGCGAGGAACATAATTTCTTCGGTTGTCAGCTCACGCTGATAGCTTTTGTTCAGGTGCTGTGCGATTTTCTCGGCGCATTTCCACGCCTTCGCGTAGTTGTCTTTGACTGCCGTATGCAGCGAGACATCGTCATCTTCCACCACGGTGCGGGTGAGCATCCGCTGGGCAAAAAACTTCAGGTGGGTGACAAAACGCTGATAGCTGAGCGACTCTTCGTCATATTCAAGCTGCAGCTGATACTTCACCAGCTGCAGGATCTCCTGCATCACCCGCGTCACGTGCATCACCTCCGGCATTTCGCTGTTCAGCTGCGCGGTGACCAGATGCAGGGCGATAAAACCGGCCTCATCCTCCTCCAGTTCGACGTTCAGGCGTCTGGCGATAATGGCCCGCGCCTCCTGCCCTAACTCAAACTCCTTCGGATACAGCCGTTTAATATCCCACAGCAGCACGTTTTTGATGGCTAACCCGTTCTTCTGCCGCTCAATCGCAAAGTAGCAGTGATCGGTGAGAGTGATATACAAGCTCTCCTGCAGCTTGCCCAGCCGCTGCGCCGCCAGCCCGATGATGCGGTCGCAGGTGGTCATCACCTCCAGCGGAATTTGACTCAGCAGCTCTCCGAGCCGACGCACCAGTTCATCGCTTTGTAACGCAAACACCTTTTCAACCAACGCGGTATCCAGCGCTTCACCGACGCGCTTCTGAAAGGCCAGCCCACGGCCCATCACCACCTGTTCGCGCCCGCGCTCATCCTGAACAACCACCACGTTATTATTGAGTATCTTGGCGATTTTCATCTGAACCCCAGAAACAAAAAAACCTGACCTCCGGCAGATGCCAGAAAATCAGGTTTTGCCTGCCTAAGCAGTAACAATCCAGTTCTGGCACTCTATCAGTTTCATTCGTAGCCTCAATGCGTCACGCGTCAGAAACGTGACGCGGATCGAACTTGCTACGGTGATATCAGAAGGTCACCACCGTTTTCAGCTCGGTGACCCAGGCATCCTGGGTGCGACTGACCCCGCCGGGATGGTGCCAGTACTGCATACCCGGCTGCAGTTCAAGCCATGACACCGGACGAAAACGGTAGTAAAACTCGCCGTTCAGGGAATGGCCCGGCACCGGGTGATACGCCGGATTGTCATAATCGCTTACGCCGCTCAGGCTGTTCAGGTAACGCTGGTTGCGGGCGTACTGGCTGCTCATATCAATCCAGGTTAAACCAAAGCCAATCCAGTCTTCCGGTCGCGCATCAAACAGCCCGCGGTAGCGCAGCGAGGCGGCGTAAACCTGGTGCATGTAGTTACTGCTCTGATCCGCAAGGCTCATGCTGAACGAGGTACTCAACCCGCGATTCGGATCATCCTGATGCTGCGTTAGCTGCTGGTTCAGTCCGGCGTACATAAACCAGGTCCGGCTGTGCGTATCGAATCCGTCCGGGTCCGTCGCCCCCGCCCCACCCGATTTGCCGCGATAGAGATCGGTTTGCGGCGCGTTGGTAAACACCACGCCCAGGTTGTACGCGCCCGGCAGGCCGTTAATCAGCGGACGCGCTTCGATTTCAACCGGCAGTAAGATTCCTTTGCTGCCCTTCGTCGACCAACTCCAGGCATGGCTGCGGCTGGCGGCCTGCGGATTCTGCTCCATCACGCCGCCCTTCAGGGTTAGCGTCGGCGTGAGTTTATACGCAAGCGTGGTGCCCCAGGTGTGCACGTTCCAGTTGTTCCAGGTCAGCGAGTTGGCTGACTTACCGCCGCACTGGGACAGCAGCTGGAAATCACAGGGGATAATTTGATCGAAGGTTTGTACCTTGTTCATCATCCCGATGCGCCAGGTCAGACGCCGGTCGTCAAAGCTGCGGGCAAAGGTCAGCCAGCCCAGACGGGTAATCGACTGCCCGCCCCAGCTCTCCTGGGTCAGATCGTTGAAGTTGACGCGCGGGTCCTGCACGCGTTTGGTGGTGAGATCGTCATTGTGGTTGCGGTTGACGATGTTCCCCTCAATACGCGCGTCCGGGATACCGGTCCAGCGCTCCAGATCCTGGTTGAAGGTCAGCGCGAACTGGTCAATATAGGCCACGTGGGAGTCGTGGTTATATCCACCGCCGCCGTTCCAGCCAATTTCATTCAGATATCCGAGATTATAGGTAAAACCGTTATCGTTAAGGATTTTACGTATGCCGAGCATTTCGCCCAGCACAGGCTCCGGCGGAGCTTCAAACCCTAATACCGTTCCGTTCCAGTCTTGCGCCATCGACAGCGGGGATATCGCCAATAAGGCGAGCGCATAGAGTTTATTTTTATATGCCATAATAACAACCTGTGATTGAATATTGAGTGCGTAACCGGCCGCAGGAAATTTTTCTATTTCCTGTCGATATTTCTTTTTTTAAAAATCAGTAAAAAGCGCTAAGCCAAATGTCTCTCCTGCGTAAATGACAGGCAAAAAAAAACCTAAGCACTCCACAGCGAAAATGCTGTGAAACGCTTAGGTTTTGCCTGTTAACCAGTAACAATCCTGCGTTGAAAACAGTGGCACCTTAACACCGTCGCGCCACGTTGAAAACCGGAACTGTTTTCTGTTTTAAAAAAGTGTGAGCAATTTAACGCTTATTATTTGGACTGAATCACCCGCGCAATATCAGCCGACGTCTGTAAAGTACGAATCTCCTGAAATAACCCCAGCGCTTCATCGTATTCTTTGCGTAAATAACTCAGCCACTGCTTAATTCGCGCGACGTGATACAAACCGGTGTCGCCCTGCTTTTCCAGACGGCTGTATTTTTGCAGCAGCGTGACGACGTCTGCCCACGGCATCCGCGGTTCGTTATATTTCACCACCCGGCTGAGGTTAGGCACGTTCAGCGCGCCGCGGCCGATCATTACCGCATCGCAGCCGGTGGCCTGCAGACAGGCCTGCGCGCTCTCGTAGTCCCAGATTTCGCCGTTGGCGATCACCGGAATGGTGAGGCGTTTGCGGATCTCACCGATCGCCTGCCAGTTAATGCGATCGGCTTTGTAGCCATCTTCTTTGGTACGGCCATGCACCACCAGCTCGGTGGCGCCGGCCTGCTGTACCGCATCGGCGATTTCAAACTGCCGCGCATCGCTGTCCCACCCCAGGCGAACCTTAACCGTCACCGGCAAATGCGCGGGTACCGCCTCGCGCATAGCTTTCGCGCCGCGGTAAATCAGTTCAGGATCTTTCAGCAACGTCGCTCCGCCGCCGCTGCCGTTCACCAGCTTAGACGGACAGCCGCAGTTGAGATCTACCCCGTAAGAGCCCAGTTCAACCGCGCGGGCGGCGTTTTCCGCCAGCCATTCCGGATACTGGCCGAGGAGCTGAATACGCACCAGCGTGCCGGAAGAGGTCCGGCTCTGGTTGTGCAGCTCGGGGCAAAGCCGGAAGAAGGATTTTACCGGCAACAGCATATCGACCACGCGCAGGAACTCCGTCACGCAGAGATCGTAGTCGTTCACCTCGGTCAGAAGCTCGCGCACGAGGGAGTCGAGCACGCCTTCCATTGGGGCCAGTAAAACACGCATAGCAGTACCTGTGAAAAAAGACGCGCTATAGTAGCCGCTCTCTATATCGCTGGGAAGCGCTTCTGTTCAGGCAGAAAGTCACCCGGCGTTGCCCCAACAATGGCGCGAAACGCCGCCGCAAATGCCGCCGGGCCGGAAAACCCCAGCATCCAGGCCACCTGCTTAACCGGGTATCCGTTTGCGAGCAGGTCCAGCGAGGCACAAATCCTGGCACGCTGTCGCCAGGCCCGGAAGCTAAAGCCGGTATCGTTGATAAACGCGCGTGAAAACGTGCGTTCAGACATCGCGGCCCGTTCCGCCAGCCTTTCCAGAGAAAGATCCCAGAGATTGTTGGCAATGATGTCACAGGCAATGCGATGTAAGCGCTCATCCACGGGCATCGGTAATTCGGCCGAGATTTGCTGAGCTTCACTGAGGATATCGAGCAGCAAAACGGCCATGCTGCGATGACTGGCTGGCCGGTATTCCGCGCTGAACAGCCCGGCAATCAGCTCTTTGAACAACGCTGTTGCCATAATCACATGAACCTCGTCTTTCCGCTTAAAAGGCTCGCATTGCACTATCAGCGCCGGGCTAAACCAGACCGCGCGCAGCTCCGTTGTGGATAACACGCTGTAGGTATGCTCCTGAAAGGGAGGGATCCACAGCGCGCGCTGCGGCGGTATGACCCAGCGTTTGCTGCCGGTTTCGACCAGCATGACCCCTTTGATGGCAAACAAAAGTTGTCCCTGCGAATGCTGGTGAGGCGGATCGACTTCGCCGCGCGTATAGCGAATCGCCCCTCTTGACCATCCGATAGCATCGTCGTGAATTGGCGTTTTATCGATAACGGTTGGCATTTCACATCTCCCCCTTCCTCTTATGATGCTGCTTGTACACGTAACCAGAGAGAGACGCAATGCACATCCATTTTATTATTCATGAACATTTCGAGGCACCAGGCGCCTATGAAATCTGGGGGAAAAGTCGCGGCTGCAGTCTGAGCTACACCAGAGTGTATCAGGGCGAACCATTACCCGAGGCGCTGGGGCACACAGACCTGCTTATCATCATGGGAGGCCCGCAGTCCCCCGCCACCACGCGTGAGGAATGCCCCTGGTTTGATGCGCAGGCGGAAAAAGCACTCATCAGCCGCGCGATAGAGGCAGGTAAAACGGTGATAGGCGTTTGTCTGGGCTCGCAGCTTATCGGCGAAGCGCTGGGCGCAGCGTTTTGCCACAGCCCGGAAAAAGAGATCGGCAAATTTCCCGTCAGGCTCACAGATGAAGGCAAGGCGAACCCGCTGTTTGAGGACTTTGGCAGCGTGCTGAACGTCGGTCACTGGCATAACGACATGCCTGGGTTGACGCCGCAGGCTAAGGTTCTGGCTTACAGCGAGGGCTGTCCCCGCCAGATCGTGCAATACAGCGAACGGGTTTACGGTTTCCAGTGCCATATGGAGCTGACGCCGGAGGTGGTAGAGTTGCTGATTGAGCATTCGCAGAGTGACCTCCGCCGCGCGGGTGAATTCCGTTTTGTCGAAACGGCGGAAAAACTCCGCTCGCATGATTATCGCGAAATGAACCAGGTGCTGTTTTCTTTTCTCGATAAACTGACCGCCTGTCGCTGATACCTTCTCTGGCACGCCGTTTCGCCAGCGCAATCCCTTTCCTCTAAACTGTAGCCTGCACCGTTAAGGTGATACCGGACGTTCCATTCCGGAATGTCTGGTATGCTCAAAATTCATGATGTGATCCATGGCACATTTTTAGGTTTAATTGTATGATGAATGCGTTTCAGCAAGGACTATCACCATGAGCAAATCATTGAACATTATCTGGCAATATCTGCGCGCATTCGCCCTGATTTACGCCTGCCTGTATGCCGGGATTTTCATCGCGTCGCTGCTGCCCATCACCATCCCCGGCAGCATTATCGGCATGCTGATCCTCTTCGTGTTGCTGGCGCTGCAAATCCTGCCCGCAAAGTGGGTCAACCCCGGCAGCTTCGTCCTCATTCGCTATATGGCGCTGCTTTTCGTGCCTATCGGCGTGGGCGTCATGCAGTATTTTGATTTGCTCAAAGCCCAGTTCGGCCCGATTGTGGTCTCCTGCGCGGTCAGTACGCTGGTGGTTTTCCTGGTGGTGAGCTGGAGTTCACATCTGGTGCATGGCGAACGTAACGTGATTGGGGAGAAAACAAAAAAATGATGGACAATATCTGGTGGTCTCTGCCGCTCACCCTGGCAGTGTTCTTCGCCGCACGTAAGCTTGCCGCGCGTTTCAAAATGCCCTTGCTGAATCCCCTGCTGGTGGCGATGGTGGTGATTATTCCGTTCCTGCTGCTCTCCGGCATTCCTTACGAACGCTACTTTGCCGGCAGCAAAATCTTAAACGACCTGCTGCAACCCGCCGTCGTGGCGCTCGCCTTTCCTTTATACGAGCAGTTGCACCAGATCCGCGCCCGTTGGAAATCCATCATTACCATCTGTTTTGTGGGTAGCCTGGTGGCGATGATCACCGGTACGTCGGTGGCGCTGTTGATGGGAGCCTCGCCGCAAATTGCCGCCTCTATTCTGCCTAAATCGGTGACCACGCCTATCGCGATGGCGGTTGGGGGCAGCCTCGGCGGTATTCCGGCCATCAGCGCGATGTGCGTCATTTTCGTCGGTATTCTCGGCGCGGTGTTTGGCCACACCCTGCTGAACGCGATGCGTATTCATACTAAGGCGGCACGGGGGCTCTCGATGGGCACCGCCTCGCACGCGCTGGGCACGGCCCGCTGCGCGGAGCTGGATTATCAGGAAGGGGCATTTAGCTCCCTGGCGCTGGTGATCTGCGGGATTATTACCTCTCTGCTGGCCCCGTTCATTTTCCCGCTGATTCTGGCGGTGATGGGCTAAAATTTGCGATGCGTCGCGCAAATTTCATTTTGATTTCATAAGTTGCATACATAATGAGAAGTGGATCACATATAAAGCCCTGACGGCTCCGTAAACTACCGATCCATTAACCTTTATGAGGCAAACGCCATGCACCCACGTTTTCAAGCTGCTTTCGCCCAGCTTGCAGAGAATTTGCAGTCAGCCCTTGCTCCCGTTCTGGCAGATGCGCACTTCCCCGCCCTGCTGACCGCGGAGCAGGTCACGATGCTGAAACAGGCAACGGGACTGGACGAAGACGCGCTGGCTTTCGCACTGCTTCCTCTGGCTGCCGCCTGCGCGCGGGCCGATCTCTCCCACTTCAACGTCGGGGCCATTGCGCGCGGCGTCAGCGGCACCTGGTACTTCGGCGGCAACATGGAGTTCCTGGGCGCAACCATGCAGCAAACCGTGCACGCCGAGCAGAGCGCCATCAGTCACGCCTGGCTGCGCGGTGAAAAAGCGCTGAGCGCGATTACCGTTAATTACACTCCGTGCGGCCACTGCCGTCAGTTTATGAACGAGCTGAACAGCGGGCTGCAGCTGCGCATCAATCTGCCAGGCCGCGCGCCGCACACGCTGGCGGATTACCTGCCTGACGCGTTTGGCCCGAAAGATCTGGAGATCAAAACCCTGCTGATGGACGAGCAGAACCACGGTTTCGCCCTGTCCGGCGATGACCTGAGCCAGGCGGCGATTGCCGCCGCCAACAAGAGCCACACGCCGTACAGCAAGTCCCCAAGCGGCGTGGCGCTGCAGTGCCGCGATGGCCGAATCTTCACTGGCAGCTATGCGGAAAACGCCGCGTTTAACCCAACGCTGCCGCCGCTGCAGGGCGCACTCAACCTGCTGAGCCTGAACGGCTATGATTATCCTGACATTCAGCGCGCGATTCTGGCTGAAATTGCCGATGCGCCGCTGATTCAGTGGGATGCCACTGCCGCAACGCTTAAAGCGCTGGGCTGTACGACGATTGACCGCGTACTGCTGGCGTAATCCTTCCGGCGGGCAGAAATGCCCGCCAGTTTGCTGAAAAACCCCTCAGTTGAGTCGCTGTTTCTTGCGCTAACCAGGCGGGTAAAGTAGCCTGAGTTAAATTTCACCTTCGGTACGAGCCATCTGCATGTTAAAGCGCGTTTTTTACAGCCTGTCTGTCCTGGTCGGCATACTGCTGTTGATCGTGCTCGGTCTCGACCGCTGGATGAGCTGGAAAACCGCCCCCTACATCTTTGATGATCTGCAAGACCTGCCCTATCGTCAGGTTGGCGTGGTGCTCGGCACCGCCAAGTATTACCGCACCGGCGTCATCAACCAGTATTACCGTTACCGCATCCAGGGCGCGCTGAACGCCTACAACAGCGGCAAGGTGAACTACCTGCTGCTGAGCGGGGATAACGCGCTGCAAAGCTACAATGAACCGGTGACGATGCGGAAGGACCTGATTGCCGCGGGCGTGGATCCTGCCGATATCGTGCTCGACTACGCCGGGTTCCGCACCCTGGACTCCATCGTGCGCACGCGCAAGGTCTTCGACACCAACGACTTCATCATCATCACCCAGCGCTTCCACTGCGAGCGTGCGCTGTTTATTGCCCTGCATATGGGTATTCAGGCGCAGTGCTATGCGGTGCCGTCGCCAAAAGATATGCTGAGCGTGCGCGTGCGCGAGTTCGGCGCCCGCTTTGGTGCCCTGGCCGATCTGTATATCTTTAAGCGCGAACCACGCTTTTTAGGCCCGCTGGTGCCGATTCCGGCGATGCACGAAGTGCCGGAAGACGCGCAAGGTTACCCGGCCGTCACGCCTGAGCAACTGCTCGATATGCAGAAAAAAGAGAAATAGCGGGACCGCCTTTATACTTTCTTTACGCCGGGCCTGACGCTTTTTATCTCCCCTTTACGTCGGCTCTTTTAAGCTGAGTTCATTGCCGCTACGGCTTCATTGAAGAATGACTATGAACTCGATAATGAATGCGTTTTTCCTCAAAAGTCTCCGCCCGTACTTTAACTTTCCCGGCTTATCACTCCCTGGCGCACTTAATTCTGGTCTCTGGCTGGATGAAAAAATTGACGCCCTGCAGCACAACGTTGCCATGGAAGTGGCCGATTATCTGGAACGTTACCCGCAAACGAAACATGTTGACGTTTACCTGAACGATATCAACGGCACGATGCGCGGCAAGCGCCTCTCGGTGGAGAGCATGCTGAGTCTGGAAAAAGGCTGTTATTTTCCGCTTTCCGTCTACTCAATGGATCAGAAGGGAAACATCGCCGCCCCGCTTTATGATGAACCCGATCGGCTGTGCGTCCCGGTCGCCGGCTCTTTGCGCCCCTGTCCGCAGGATCCAGAGCACACCGCGCAGATCCTGCTGACGATGAAAGACAGCGACGGTAACCCTTGCCCGCTTGAGCCGCGCGCGATACTGCAGAACGTCGTGGCCCGCTTCCACCAGCACGGCCTTTTCCCGGTCATTGCCCCTGAAATTGAGTTTTACCTGACGGGACAGGGCGAACGCGATCCGCAAAATCAGGGCTGTTTTCATATGGATACCTCGTCGGCGCATGCGGCGCTGTTTGACGAGCTGGAACAGCTGGCGCACCTGCAGCGCATCCCGCTGTCAGGGGTCGTAGCGGAAGCCGAGTCCGGACAGTACGAATTAAACCTGAAGCACAGCCAGCGCGTCGTTGAGGTCTGTGATAACGTGCTGGCCCTGCGTCGCCTGACCCGCTATGTCGCTGAAAAGCACGGTCTTCAGGCCAACTTTATGGCTAAGCCTTTCAGCCAGCTGTCCGGCAGCGGTTTGCACATCCATTTCAGCCTGAACAACAGCCGTGGCGAAAATGTTTTTGCCTCGCCGGTGAACGCGCTGAGCAGCATGATGCGTTTGTGCATCGCGGGCCAGCTGGCGCTAATGCCCGCCTCCGTCGCCATTCTTGCGCCGGGGGTCAACGCGTTTCGTCGCCTGCGTAAAAACCTGACGGAACCCGTCTTTAACTCCTGGGGCTATAACACCCGCTCCGCCGCCTTGCGTATTCCCTGCTCGGATGACGGCAATCGTCGCATTGAGTACCGGCTGGCCGGGGCCGATGCGAATCCGTATCTGGTGGCGGCCACTATCCTGACAGGCATGCTGTACGGGCTGGAACATATCGACGAGGGGGATCTCCCTGAGCCGCAGCACGACCAACCCGAACTGCCGCTGTTCCAGCAGGAGGCGATTGAGGCCTTTGCCCGCTGTGAGTATCTCACCGACAGCCTGGGCGACGCCTTTTCCGAACAGTGGGTCACCTGCAAGCTTTCTGAACTCGACTGGTTTGAGCGCATTGTGACGCAGGAGGAGTCCCATCTGGCATAGGGCATAAAAAAAGCCCGCTCGGTGAGCGGGCCGGGTATGGCGAGAAACGATTACTTCTTACGGGCGTACTTCAGTGAATCCAGCGCAACCGCGAAGATAATGATGGCGCCCTTGATGATGTACTGCCAGTAAGGGTTCACGCCGATGTAGGTCAACCCGTAGTTGATGACGGTGAAGATGATCACACCGGTCACCACGCCGAGCACCGTCCCCACACCGCCGCTGAAGGAGACGCCGCCCACCACGCAGGCTGCAATCGCATCCAGTTCGTACATGAAGCCAAGGTTGTTCGTTGCAGAGCCGATACGGCCCGCTTCCAGCATCCCGCCGAAGGCGTAGAACACCCCGGACAGGGCATAGATGATGAGCAGGTTCAGGGCAACGTTTACGCCGGAGACTTTCGCCGCTTCCGGGTTACCGCCGATAGCGAAGATGTTTTTGCCAAAGCGCGTTTTGTTCCACAGGATCCATACGAAGGCGACCGCAATCAGCGCATAGAAGGTGATATACGACAGGCGGAAGCTGCCCAGCGCGATAAACCCTTGCGTAAAGGTCGAGAAGCCGCTGTCAAAGCCCGAGATGGGCGAAGCACCGACGAAGTCGTAGTACAGGGAGTTGATACCGTAAACGATGATCATCGTACCCAGGGTGGTGATGAATGGCGTCACGTTCAGGTAGGCGATGATAATACCGTTGATCAGACCAATCACCGCACCGATGGCGCAGACAATCAGGATCACCACGAAAATCGGCATGGTGGCCATTTCCGGGAAGACCTTGTTGGCGTTTTCCATCGACTGCAGCAGGGTTGCCGCGATAACCGCCGCCAGACCTACCTGACGCCCCGCGGAGAGGTCCGTCCCCTGGGTCACGATCAGGCCCGCCACGCCCAGCGCAATGATAATACGCACGGAGGACTGGGTCAGAATGTTACTCAGGTTCAGCAGGCTTAAGAACGTAGGGTCCTGGAAAATGATGATTGCCAGCAAGACTAAAAGAACAACGTAAATACCGCCTTCTTTCAGGTAAGTGAGAAAACTTTTTTTATTTAACGCACTCATGAGGAGCCCCTGATCTTAAAGGTGCAAAGACGCAAGACGCAAAATTTCATTTTGCGTTGTCGTTTTGGTGTCAACAATACCGGCGACGAGACCATTGCTCATAACCAGAATACGGTCCGTGATCCCTAACAATTCCGGCATTTCGGAAGAAATAATAATGATCCCTTTATTCTTTTTCGCCAGCTCGGCAATCAGCTGATAAATTTCAAACTTCGCGCCGACGTCAATACCGCGGGTCGGCTCATCCAGCATCAGAATTTCTGGCTGCGTTAATAACCAGCGGCCGATAATGACTTTCTGCTGGTTACCGCCTGACAGCGAACCAATCTGGGTGCGGTGGCCTGGCGTTTTCACGCGCATGGAGTCAATCACCCATTGGGTATCGCTCTTCATGCGGGAGTTATCCAACAGCCCGACTTTGTTTTTGTAATTGCGAATGTTAGAAATTAACGAGTTAAAGTTAATATCCAGATAAGCATAAATACCGGTCGAACGACGCTCTTCCGTCACCAGCGCAAAACCATTATTAATGGCTTCGTTGGCGTTGTGGTTATTGATTTTCTTACCGTGCAGCGTAATGGTGCCTTCGGCTTTCTCACGAATGCCAAACAGGGTTTCTACGATATCGGTACGCTTTGCCCCCACCAGCCCGGCAATCCCCAGGATTTCACCCTTGTGCAGGTCGAAGGAGACATCGCGGATAGACGGCTGACGCAATGAGGTCAGATTGCGCACTTCCAGAATCACTTCACCCGGCTTGTTTTCTTTGTCCGGGAAGCGCTGGTTCAGGGAACGGCCGACCATCATGGCGATGATCTTGTCCATGTCCAGCCCTTCCAGCGGCTGCGTGGCAATCCACTGGCCGTCGCGCAGGATGGTGATCTCATCGCACAGCTGGAAGATCTCTTCCATTTTGTGGGAGATGTACACAATGCCGCAGCCGCGATCTTTCAGCTTACGAATAATGGTAAAAAGGTGGTTAACCTCTTTTTCCGTTAATGACGATGTCGGTTCGTCCATGATGACGATTTTCGCATCATAGGAGAACGCTTTGGCAATTTCGATCATCTGCATCTGGGAGACGGATAATGTTCCCACGCGGGCGCGCGGATCGATATCAATATCCAGCTCGTCGAAAATCGCCTTGGTGTCGCGATACATTTTGTCCTGATCGACAAAGACACCTTTGGTGGGATAACGCCCCAACCACATGTTATCCATGACTGAGCGCTGCAGCACCAGGTTTAATTCCTGGTGAACCATCGAGATACCGTTTTCCAGTGCTTCTTTCGCTGAATGGAAATCGATCTCTTTCCCCTGAAAAAGAATGCTGCCAGAATCTTTTTGATAGATCCCAAAAAGACATTTTAATAATGTTGATTTACCCGCACCGTTCTCCCCCATTAAGGCATGAATAGAGTGAGGACGCACTTTTAAATTAACATTATCGAGTGCCTTAACGCCGGGAAATGACTTGTTGATACCGCTCATTTCCAACAGGTATTCACCGGATGACTGAGTTGTTGTGCTGACCATAATTATACCTTGTTGGCCTCGCATATCGCGTTATAAAAGGGCGCAACGAATTGCGCCCAGTGGAGACAGTACCGCTTACTTATTTACCGATAAACTCAGCCAGGTTGGACTGGTCTACGCCCACGTAAGGTACGCGAACGATTTTGTTGTCAATTTTCCAGTTGGTGCCATCTGCCGCACCTTTGCCATCGGCCAGGTTTTTCGCCAGATCGAAGGTCGCTTTCGCCTGGTTGTTGGCATCGTTCAGCACGGTACCGGCCATCGCACCGGATTTAACCAGCGCCAGCGCTTCTGGCAGCGCATCCACACCGAATACCGGGATAGAGGATTTGTTGTGTGCTTTCAGCGCTTCTACCGCACCCATTGCCATCGCATCGTTGTTGGCGATAACCACTTCGATTTTGTTGGCGTTAGGGCCGGACAGCCACGCGTCCATCTTATCTTTCGCCTGAGCGGTATCCCACATCGCGGTATCTAACGCCAGCTGCTGGGTTTTCAGGCCCTTGTCGTTCAGCTCTTTGATAACGTAGGTGGTACGCGCTTCAGCATCCGGATGGCCAGGTTCGCCTTTCAGCAGCACGAACTGAATCTGACCGTCTTTGTTCAGGTCCCAGTTCGGGTTCGCCGCCCAGTGTTTCGCGATCAGATCGCCCTGAATAATACCGGACTCTTTGGAGTCGGTACCGACGTAATACGCTTTATCGTAGCTATCCAGCGCCTTACGGGAAGGTTCTTTGTTGAAGAAGACGATCGGCACGTTCTGGCCGCGCGCTTTTTCAATAACCGTGCCTGCTGCAGCCGGGTCAACCAGGTTGATGGCCAGGGCTTTCACGCCTTTCGCCAGCAGAACGTCGATCTGGTCGTTCTGTTTGGACTGGTCATTCTGGGAGTCGTTCATCAGCAGCTGAACGTCTGGCGCTGCTTTCGCATCTTTCTCAATCGCTTTACGCACAACAGACATGAAGTTGTCGTCGTATTTATAGATGGTCACACCAATACGGGTATCCGCAGCGTGCGCTGCTGCACCAAAAAGCATGCTTGCCATTACAGCAGACAGGGTCAACACCTTCTTATTCATGGTATCTCCGGTTTTTTTTATGCAGGGTAGTTCTTGTGAATAACGAGCGGCGGGCAGATGTTAATAAAACGTTACTGACAGCCGAGGTTCACTTATAAAATTTCTCTCTTCCGTGTTCGGTAACGCTCCAGAAATGCGTTTTATTCGTTGTTTGCGGCACATTGGCTATAGTGAAAGTGAATAATCACTGTTACATAGCGTTTCAGCCCCTAAAACGCTGACATCATAGTCAGCGCCTTGTTAAGATACTGTGAATTTACTCACAGATTGAAAACGGTTACATCACCACATGTAATCAGTTAGTGATCGGAACCACAGTTTGCCGGGCCGCGACGGAGTGACGACGCACTAAAGTCGGCATGAAACAGTGTGTTGCCCCCGGATCCAGCACGCCAGCAGCCCCCTGTAACGCCAGCTCAGTCGCCAGTTTTGCCATAGAGGCAATGGGGTAACGCACGGTTGTCAGCTGCGGGTCGGTGTAACGGGCAATCGGGATATCATCGAAACCAATGAGTGATAAATGCTGTGGCACCGCAATGCCGTTATCCTTCAGCGCCGTCAGGGCGCCTGCCGCCATGCTGTCGTTATAGGCAAACACCGCAGACAGCTGCAGATTGCGGCCCAGCAGCTCTACCATCGCCGCTTCACCGCCCTGCATGTCCGGCGTGCCGGTCCCCACCCAGCTTTCGGATGGCGTAATGCCGTGCTCTTTCAGGGCATTTTGCCACCCCTCGCGCCGCAGTTCGTCATCTTCAATCTGATGGCTGGAGGCCAGATAACCGATCCGCTGATGTCCGTTGTTGATGAGCATTTTCGTGGCCATCATGGCGCCGCTGACGTTATCCAGCCCGACGCAGCGGTGGGCATAGCCGGGGACGATGCGGTTGATCAGCACCATGCCCGGGATCTGCTCCATCAATCCGGTTAGCTCTTCATCGCTTAAGGCTTTTGAATGGACAATCAAGGCGTTACAGCGCTGGCGGATCAGCACTTCAATGGCATGACGTTCTTTTTCCGCCTCATGATAGCTATTGCCGATCAGGACATATTTCTGATGCTGCTGGGCGACCATATCGACCGCTTTCACCAGTGCGCCAAAAAAGGCATCTGAGACATCCATCACCACCACGCCGATGGTGTCGCTAACCTGCGTCGCTAGCGCCTGGGCATTGGCATTTGGCCGGTACCCGAGCTGGGTCACGGCCTTCATTACGGTTTCACGGGTTTCAGGGCTGACCAGCGCGCTATTGTTGAGCACGCGTGAGACGGTAGCCACAGAAACGCCCGCCTGACGGGCGACGTCACGAATGGTGATCATATTCACCATCCTTCAAAGGATTGCAGCAACTCACAGACACCCCCTGTGTTTAGCAAGGTGGCTATTTTGGCAGCGAGAGAAAGGGGACTACGTGAAGAAGCTCACAGTCATGAAAACGCTTACATCCGTTTTGTTAATGATTGTGATCCAGATCGTTATCTGGATGTATTTTTCAATGATATCCCTGAAGCACGTGCGGTTAACTGACGCCATACCCACTCCAGCGGTCCCTGGCGGAAATAGCGTAGCCAGAGCACAGAAAACGCCAGGTTTACTGCCCAGACCGGAATAACAAACGCCAGCAGCGTAAGGCGGTCGAATTTCATAAACAGGCCAAAGCGATAGAAAAGCGTGGTGCAAATCAGCGTTTGCAGGAGGTAATTGCTTAACGCCATGCGGCCCACGCAGGCGATAGCGCTGACCATCCACAGACGAGAAAGCGAGGGCCAGAAGCCGTAGATCAGCGCCGCGTAGCCGATGGTCTGAAACGGCGCGCTCAGTTCACGCGGCACCTGGAGCAGGAACGCGCACCAGCGGTAATCCCAGTGGATGTGCCACTGCACCATCACCGCCGGGAGATTAATCAGCACGCCGAGCAGCACCAGACCGGCGCCGGTGCGACGATAGTGACGCAGGCTGAATTCCCCTTTCAGCCAGCCGGTGCGCATCAGTGACGCGCCCATCAGCATCATGCCCGCCAGCTGCCAGCCGTATTGCGCGCCCAGCGCAAGGAGGTTGTCCCCCAGCATATCCGCGCGGTTGCTTATCGCTTCCGTACCGCCCTTCAGCTTCCAGAACTGCTCGTACTGCAGGTTAGCGGCATCCGGGATCCAGGCACGGTTTGTCGTCTCGCCGGAGATCATCCCCAGCAGCAACAGCACTCCCAGCCCCATGACATAGAGCATCACCCCGGTGTTGAACAGGCTTTTAACGCTGTGCGCATCGCGAATGAGGCGCCAGCAGATGAGCCCGACTAACCCATAGGCAAGAAGAATATCGCCGTCCCAGAAGAACAGGCCATGGATAAAGCCGAGGATAACCAGCAGCGTCAGGCGCGACTGGATCCAGCGCGTGCCGCGTTTGAGGAGAAGCTGCAGGCCTGCGCCAAACAGCAGGGCAAAGAGCGTGAGGAATTTGACCTGCGCAAAGAGATCGAGGATTGCCCAGGTCCAGGCATCACTGCGGGTAATGTCGCCATACCACGCGGGATTGAGATACGCCGCCTTCGGCAAACCGAAGGCGGTGATATTAAGCAGCAGGATACCGAGAATGGCGACGCCGCGAACAAAATCGAGCGTGACGTTTCGCTCCATGGTCCCTGCCCTGTAAGACTTAGTTGTGGTGACGTACGGCGCGCAGGAACTCCTGGCGGGTATTCTGGCTCGATTTAAACAGACCGCCCAGCGAGGTTGTAGTGGTCGCACTGGTGGCATCGCGCACGCCGCGCGCTTTCACGCAGTAGTGAACCGCGTCGATAGAGACGGCCACGTTATTGGTGCCCAGCAGCGTTTGCAGCG
The DNA here is from genome assembly GCF_020567405.1 of Enterobacter sp. TCD1-1. Taxonomy (NCBI): domain Bacteria; kingdom Pseudomonadati; phylum Pseudomonadota; class Gammaproteobacteria; order Enterobacterales; family Enterobacteriaceae; genus Enterobacter; species Enterobacter sp. TCD1-1. Next base: position 2,298,129 of record NZ_JAJCXF010000001.1, read on the forward strand.
CGGTCAGGATCTGCTGGGTCAGGCGCTCCTGCACCTGCGGACGCTGAGCGAAGAACTGCACGATGCGGTTGATCTTCGACAGGCCAATCACCGTGTCTTTAGGGATATACGCCACGGTCGCTTTACCGTCGATGGTCACGAAATGGTGTTCGCAGGTGCTGGTGAGCGTGATATCGCGAACCGTCACCATCTCATCCACTTTCATCTTGTTTTCAATGACGGTGATTTTCGGGAAGTTGGCGTAATCCAGGCCGGAGAAAATTTCGTCGACGTACATTTTCGCGATGCGGTGCGGCGTCTCCATCAGACTGTCGTCACTCAGATCGAGATTCAGCAGCTCCATGATGTCGGTCATATGACCGGCAATCAGACGCTTGCGGGTTTCATTGTCCAAGTCCTGTACGGGCGGACGCAGTGGCGTTTCAAGACCGCGCGCAACCAGGGCTTCGTGGACCAGGGCAGCTTCTTTACTGAGTGATGACATTTTGTTCTCCTGCAGGTGTGGCGTCTTTTGCCCTCGTTGTGGCAAAAGTATGCGTTCATTGTGCGTGAGGCGGCGCACATAATCCAGTATTCACGACGATAATTATTGCAATTGCTGTTGCCTTTCAGCGTGACGATTCCAGACCAGGGCTCCGCCAACGAACAGCGCCACGCCCGCCAGCCCCAGCGCCGGCTCCAGCCGGTGGGTAAGCCAGGTTGATAACGCCGAAATGACGGGGCCAATCAACTGCCCAATCGCATACCCGGTGGTGAGCAGGCCCGCCATATAGCGCGTGTGGTTTGGCGCCAGCTCGCGACCGTATAAAAGAGAGAGCTGCACGGCACACAAAAAGCCGCCGCCCACCAGCAGCCCGCCCGTCAGTAACCCGCCAATCCCCGGCAGCAGCCAGGCCGCCAGCACGCCCGCCCCCTGTAACCACAGTACGATAGCCAGCCTGCGGTTAGCGGTTGAGGTATGGCGTAACAGAATACTGAGCGCAATTCCCACCACGGCGGCGAGACCAAAAATCGGCCAGACAAACTGGGCAAACAGGCTGCCGGGAAAACGCACGGCCGCCATTTGTGACAGGAAGGTCGCCGGGAGGATATAGCCAAACCCGGCCAGGCTGTAGCTCCAGACCAGACGCGTCAAATCCGCCGTCAGCACCAGCGGCTCCGGCGCGGTGCCGGGTCGATGGAGCTGCCCGGATCGCGGCAGGTAGCGCGCCACCAGGGCAATCAGCACCAGCGCCAGCACGCCGTAGATTTGCCATGCCGCTCCGGCCGACAGGGACTTCGCCTGAATATAGACGGCGAGCAGGCCGCTCAGCGCAATGCCCGCCCCCGGCCCGGCAAATACGGCAGCGCTCAGACCCGGTTTACCCAGCTGTCCCAGCCGTTCGTTTGTCCAGGCGGCAATGAGTACCATCGACCAGCCGCTCATGCAGCCGATGACAAAACGCAGCAGGCCGTGCACGACGGCGTTCTCCGCCGCCGCGGAGAGCAGCGTCAGCGCAACCGCGCCGGTGATGCCAAGCCAGAGGCGCGTTTCAACGAAGCGGTGCGCACGCATCGCATCCCACGCGCCCACCAGATAGCCCAGATAATTCATCGCCGCCACCAGACCCGCGCTGGTCAGCGTAAGCTGTCCGGCAGCAATCATCAGCGGCACCTGGGGCGTAAAAGCAAAGCGCCCTATCCCCATCGCCACCACCAGCACGACAAACCCACTGAGCGCAATACGCAGCGCCATGACCGCTCCAATTGTTAAAGAAAAGTAAATTTATGATGCAGCATCTCGCCGTCTGGCGAAAGTGAAAGTTACTCACAGGTCAATGAAAAGGCTGTATTATGGTTTTTATGAATACGCATTCTCATTAAGGAGCCCTGCATGGAACTGCTCGAAGAGCACCGTTGTTTTGAAGGTCGACAGCAGCGCTGGCGGCACGACTCCACCACCCTGAACTGTGCAATGACGTTCAGCATTTTCCTGCCGCCGACGGAAAATCCACCGGTTCTGTTCTGGCTTTCCGGCCTGACCTGCAACGACGAAAACTTCACCGCCAAAGCGGGCGCGCAGCGTATTGCCGCCGAGCTGGGCATTGCGCTGGTGATGCCTGACACCAGCCCGCGTGGCGACGATGTGGCCGACGATGCCGGATACGACCTGGGCAAAGGCGCCGGGTTTTATCTCAATGCGACCGAGCAGCCCTGGGCGCGCCACTACCGCATGTATGATTACCTTCGCGATGAACTTCCTGCGCTGGTGCAGTCGCAGTTTGCGGTCGGCGAGCGCTGCGCAATCAGCGGCCACTCAATGGGCGGACACGGGGCGCTCATCATGGCGCTGAAAAATCCGGGGAAATACGTCAGCGTGTCGGCATTTGCACCGATTGTGAACCCAACACAGGTGCCGTGGGGGCAGAAAGCCTTCACACACTATCTGGGTGAGGATACGGAAAAATGGCAGGCATGGGACAGCTGCGCGCTGATGCTGGCCAGCAGCTCAGCAAATGCGATCCCGATGCTTATCGATCAGGGCGATGCGGATCAGTTCCTCGCCGGACAGCTACAGCCTGCGGTGCTGGCAGAAGCGGCACGCCAGAAGGACTGGCCGCTGACGCTGCGCATTCAGCCGGGATACGATCACAGCTATTACTTCATTGCGTCCTTTATTGAGGATCATCTCCGCTTCCATGCGGAGCATTTGTTCGGATAAGTGCGGCCGATTGCCGGGTGGCGGCTTCGCCTTACCCGGCCTACATTCGTGGGTTTTGTAGGCCCGGTAAGCGAAGCGCCACCGGGCATAAAGGTTACATCAGAACTTATAATCCACACCGACAAAGTAGCGACGGCCATCTTCCGTGTAGCTGTAATCGTCGCGGCTCAGATCTTTGTCCAGCAGGTTCTGCACGCCCGCACGCAACTTCACGCTTTTCGTCGCCTGCCACGCGGCGCCGGTATTCCAGATAACATAGCCACCCGGCGTTGGGTCGCTGCTGGTCAGCGCGCGTTTCTCACCGGTGTAGTTGCCCTGAACATAGAACGACCAGTCCTGCGTCGCCTTCCAGTCAACGGTCCCGTTGGCGGTATGGAACGGCAGATCGGACAGCGGCTTGTTGCCGCCGTTGCTGATATCACGACCGTCGTTGTAGGTGTAGTTCAGCGTCACTTTCCAGTCGTCCGCCAGCGGGAATTTCAGCTCGGTCTCCACCCCGCGGATGCGCGCCTTGTTGACGTTGTAGTAGCGGAATATCGGTTCACCGTCCGCATTCAGGCCAACGTAGTTAGGGTAGCTCTGCGCCTGCTTCGCATTGGCCGTACGGCTGATGCTGATGCGGTCATCGACGTTATTCTGGAAGGTGGTCACGCTGGCCTGCACGCCCTCTAACCAGCCCTCTTCCCCACTGTAGTACAGACCGAACTCGAAGCTCTCGCTGGTTTCCGGCTTCAGATCCGGGTTACCGACAATCTCACAGGCACCGCGGCACGAGCCGGTGACCCAGTCCGGGCTCAGCTGCAGCAGCGACGGCGCTTTAAACGCGGTCGCCCAGCCCCCTTTCACCGTGACGGTATCGGTCGCGTTGTAGACCAGATAGGCGCGCGGGCTCCAGTGGTCGCCGTAGGTATCATGGTCATCCATACGGATGCCGGTGGTCAGCGCCAGAGGTTCAAAGATACGCCACTCATCTTCAAGGAACAGGGCATACTGGCTTGTCGACGTACTGCTGCTTGAACCGCCCGTCAGGTTGACCGGATCCTTCAGCTTATCGTGACGCCATTCGCCGCCGAAGGTCATCAGCTGGTTGATGTCGCCCAGCGGCAGCACGTATTTCCCGTCCACCGCGTTGCTCTCGGAGGTGATCGTATTGCTGTTGCCCGGGTTTTTGTTATCCACCTTCTCGCCGTACACCTTCAGCTCGCTGTTGCCGACGCCCCAGCGGCCGTTGTGGCTGAGAGAGTAGTTCTGACGCTCAAGGCGGTTTTTGTCGAGAGAATCCGAGTCACGATCCTGACGGTCGAAACCGTAGCCCGCCGTAAAGTCATGATTTTCAGACGGCGTCCAGGCGAATTCCACATTCGCATCGCGGCTGGTGAAGCCTTCAATGCGCGGTGTTTCACCGCTCGCCGTGGTAGAGGACTTCTGCTGACCGTCTTTCTCACGCTTTGCGAGGCTACCGTAGGCTTTCAGCCCCAGCAGACCGTCCACCAGCGGACCGCTGGTATAGAATTGACCGTTGTAGGTGTCTCCACGGTCGCGATGTTCCTGAACCGTGGAATCTGCGCTCAGGGTACCCGTCCATTTCTGGCCGATTTTTTTGGTGATAATGTTCACCACGCCGCCCAGCGCATCGGAGCCGTAAAGAGAAGACATCGGTCCGCGCACCACTTCAATTCGTTCGATGGCGTCAACCGGCACCCAGTTGAGGTCGAAATCATTATGGCGGAATACCGCGTTACGGGAATTGACGCGCTTGCCGTCAATCAGGATCAGCGTGTAGCTGCTGTCCAGTCCGCGAATACTTACCCCTTTACGGTTGTCCCCTTCGCTCGTGAGCTGCACGCCCGGCACATCCCGTAACACATCTTTCAGGTTCTGAACGGGTTTGCGCTGCAAATCTTCCTGGGTGATGACGCTGATGCTTGCCGGTGCGTCTTTCAGGTTTTGCTCGGTCGCGGAGGCCGTGACAACCATTGTGTCGCCGGATTCCGCTGCGATAACAGGCAGGGCCAGGGACATTGCGGACGCGCAAAGTCCTCCCCTGACGAAGGGATTCAACCTAAACATTCCATATCTCCATGAGGTAAATACAACTCAATCAAATCATCATTGCTCACAGCGTCTTCCTTGCCGCCCACATCTCCGGTGGGTCGGTGACACGCTTATTTTTGATAACGATAAAGCAAACGATAATTATTATCAATTAAATTGTTAAGAAATATATCTTTGTTTCAGGGGGCGGGAATAAAAAAGCCCGCTCAAACGAGCGGGCTAACAGAGAGGAAGTGCGGTTATTGTTTAAATCGTTCCGGGAATTCCATTTCACTGTAGCGAACGAAGTGTGTTCCTTTCGTCAGCTTGTAACCAAACCAGATGACGAGGAACAGCGGAATGCCAATGTAGGTTGCCGTGACGGCGCCCCAGTCAATGGTGTCCGCCAGGAACGCTTCATAGTTCTGTCCCAGCGTAATGATCAGGCACAGAATGAAGGCGAAAATGGGACCCAGCGGGAAGAAGCCGGAGCGATACGGCAGCTGGTTAACGTCATAACCCTGTTTGACGTAGCCACGGCGGAAACGATAGTGGCTAATGGCAATCCCCAGCCAGGCAATAAAGCCCGTCATCCCGGAGGTGTTAAGCAGCCACAGGTACACCGTCTGGTTGCCAAACATAGAGGTCAGGAAGCACAGACCGGCGATCACCGTAGTGGCGTACAGCGCGTTACGCGGTACGCCGCCACGGGACAGCTTCGCGAAAATACGCGGTGCTTTACCGTCGCATGCCAGCGTGTAGAGCATACGGGTGGACGCGTACATCCCGGAGTTACCGGCTGACAGTACAGCGGTCAGGATAACGGCGTTCATCACTGCCGCGGCAGAAAGCAGTCCGGCGTGCTGGAAGACCAGCGTGAACGGGCTAACGCTAATGTCTTTAACGTCATTACGCAGCAGGCTTGGATCGGTGTACGGAATGATCAGGCTGATAATCAGGATCGCGAACACATAGAACAGCAGGATACGCCAGAAGACCTGACGAACCGCGCGCGGAATATTCTTCTCCGGGTTCTCTGACTCACCGGCAGCAATGCCAATCAGCTCGGTTCCCTGGAAGGAGAAGCCGACAATCATTGCCACGCCAATCATTGCCGACAGTCCACCGGCAAACGGCGCATCGCCTATTGTCCAGTTACTCCAGCCCGCAGGTTCTGCGCCTTTGAAAATACCAACGATCATCGCCACACCGACGACGATAAAGATGATGACGGTTGCCACTTTGATCAAAGAGAACCAGTATTCCGCTTCGCCGAAACCGCGCACGGAGATGTAGTTCAGCAGGAAGATGACGGCCAGGAACAGGGCGCTCCAGATCCAGCCCGGCGTATCCGGGAACCACCAGTTCATCACCAGCTGTGCGGCGACAAGGTCAACGGCGATGGTGACCGCCCAGTTGTACCAGTAGTTCCAGCCCAGCGCGAAGCCGAAGCCTTCTTCAACGTATTTTTGACCGTAGGTCGAGAACGAACCGGATACCGGCATGTACGCGGCCAGTTCGCCGAGACTGGTCATCAGGAAGTACACCATCAGGCCAATCAGGATATAAGAGAAAAGTGCCCCACCCGGGCCGGCTGCCGAAATCGTTGCGCCAGAGGCAACGAAAAGACCTGTACCGATTGAGCCGCCAATGGCGATCATCGTCAGGTGACGCGCCTTGAGTTCACGACGTAGCGTGGGCGCTTCTGTGGTTTTAATTTCTGAAACCATATGAAAATGCTGTCCATTTAATAAATGAGGCGCGATTGTAGCAGACGATCCGCGTTCCTTCCGGCAGAAATACTCAGTTATAAGAGAGCTTCATGACGCGGCCAGGATTATAAGTAAAGCATAATTTTTCCCTCTCCCCTTTGGGGTGAGGGATGCTGTCAGATTTCGCAATAGCGCAGAAAACGCTGCAGCGAGCTGGAAAGGTGTTTCTGACGATGATGAATGCACCACAGCGTGCGCACCAGCTTCGGCAGCGGAATGGGGATTTCAACCAGCGATCCGGTTTCCAGCTGTTCGGCAATAACGCGCCGGGAAAGACAGCTGATGCCCAGCCCGTGGCGCACCGCGTGCTTGATGGCCTCAGAGTTCCCCAGCTCCATCCCTAACTGGAAATGCGGCAGATGGGAAAGCAGCAGATAATCGACAATTTCACGCGTGCCGGAGCCCTGCTCGCGCAGGATCCACTGCGCCTGCGCCAGCCTCTCCAGCGTCACCTCTCCCTGCAATAACGACGAGGCCGGGGACGCAAACACCACCAGCTCGTCTTCCAGCCAGGGCTCGGCAATGATATCGACGTTATGGCAGGGTCCTTCGATGAGGCCGATATCCACGCGGAAGTCGATCACTGCGTTGATGACGTCCTGGCTATTGCCCACGCTCATCTCCAGCGGCAGGCTAGGGAAATCCCGGCGGTAGCGGGCAATCACTTCCGGCAGAATGTAGTTCCCAATGGTGCTGCTGGCGTAGACGCGGATCGCACCGTTGTCTTCGCGGAACAGCTGCTCGATTTCGATTGCCTGCTCGAGCAGCGCCAGCGCGCGCGGATAAAGAAGACGACCGTGCTCGTTGACCACCAGACGCTTCCCTACCCTGTCAAAAAGCTGAACGCCCAGCTGTCCTTCAAGATCGGTTAACGCCGCGCTGACCGCAGACTGTGAGAGCGCCAGCATTTGTGACGCCTGGGTCGTCGAGCCGCTTTTCAGCACCTCGGCAAACACTTCCAGCTGACGCAGAGTAATGTGCATGGTTGCTTACCACTTATATAGATTAATTATAAGTATATAATCAATTTTATTTTTAAGCCAGAGCGCCGTAACCTTTAGCCAGACAAAGGAGAAGGTTATGTCAGAAATCACCTTACAACATCATCGTACAGTGTGGCACTTCGTGCCGGGTCTTGCGCTCAGCGCTGCAGTCACCGCCGTAGCGCTATGGGGCGGCAGCATCCCGGCCATCGCAGGCGCAGGTTTCAGCGCGCTGACGCTCGCCATTTTGCTCGGCATGGTCGTGGGTAACACCGTTTACCCGCATATCTGGAAATCCTGCGACGGCGGCGTAATCTTTGCCAAGCAGCATCTGCTGCGTCTTGGGATCATTCTTTACGGTTTCCGTCTTACCTTTTCGCAGATTGCGGATGTGGGTGCGAGCGGGATCGCCATCGACGTTCTGACCCTGACCAGCACCTTTTTACTGGCCTGCTTTATCGGTCAGAAAGTGTTTGGCCTGGACAGGCAAACCAGCTGGCTGATCGGTGCCGGGAGCAGTATCTGTGGCGCAGCGGCGGTGCTGGCTACGGAACCCGTCGTGAAGGCCGAAGCCAGCAAGGTAACGGTGGCGGTAGCGACGGTGGTGATCTTCGGTACGCTGGCGATTTTCCTCTACCCGGCCATGTATCCGCTGGTTGCCCACTGGTTCAGCCCGGAAACCTACGGCATCTATATCGGTTCGACCATGCACGAAGTGGCCCAGGTGGTCGCGGCAGGACACGCCATTAACCCGGACGCTGAAAACGCAGCGGTGATTGCCAAAATGCTGCGCGTGATGATGCTGGCCCCGTTCCTGATTTTTCTGGCCGCACGGGTTAAACAACTGGCTCCGGCGGGCGGCAGCGAGAAAAGTAAAATCACCATTCCGTGGTTTGCGATCCTGTTCATCGTGGTCGCTATCTTTAACTCCTTCCACCTGCTGCCGAAAGCCGTTGTCGATATGCTGGTGACGCTGGATACCGTACTGCTGGCGATGGCCATGGCGGCACTGGGGGTGACCACGCACGTCAGCGCGCTGAAAAAAGCCGGTGCGAAACCGCTGCTGATGGCGCTGGTACTCTTCATCTGGCTGATTGTTGGCGGCGGCGCGATTAACCTCGCGGTCCACAGCCTGATGGCATAAACCACTACATCCTTCTCCTGTTAACCCGCTATCATAGGCATTTCGGGTTAACAGGAGTCCCTTTATGAAATATGTTGGAGCGCACGTCAGCGCTGCAGGTGGCCTTGCGAATGCCGCCATTCGTGCCGCCGAAATTGAGGCGACCGCTTTCGCCCTGTTCACCAAAAATCAGCGCCAGTGGCGCGCCGCACCGCTCACCGCTGAGGTGATTGATGATTTCAAAGCCGCCTGTGAGAAATACCGCTACGGGCCCGGCCAGATCCTCCCCCACGACAGCTACCTGATCAACCTCGGTCACCCGGTTGAAGAGGCGCTGGAAAAATCCCGCGAGGCGTTTCTTGATGAAGTGCAGCGCTGCGAACAGCTGGGGCTGACGCTGCTGAACTTCCATCCGGGCAGCCATCTGATGCAGATCGACGAAGATGCCTGCCTGGCGCGCATTGCCGAGTCCATCAACATCACCCTGGACAAGACCAAAGGCGTCACCGCGGTGATTGAGAACACCGCTGGCCAGGGCAGCAACCTCGGCTTTAAGTTCGAACATCTGGCGGCGATTATCGACGGCGTGGAGGATAAATCCCGCGTGGGCGTGTGCATTGATACCTGCCACGCGTTTGCCGCCGGTTATGACCTGCGCACCACCGAGGCAACGAAAAACACGTTTGATGAGTTCGAGCGCATTGTGGGCTTTAAGTACCTGCGCGGAATGCACTTAAACGATGCGAAAAGCGCCTTTGGTAGCCGCGTTGACCGCCACCACAGCCTGGGCGAAGGCAACATTGGCCACGATGCGTTTCGCTTTATTATGCAGGACGCCCGCTTCGACGGTATTCCGATGGTGCTGGAAACCATTAATCCGGACATCTGGGCAGAAGAGATTGCCTGGCTGAAGGCACAGCAACCCGCTGAACAGGCGGCATAAAAAAAGCCGGGTGCGTAATGCAACCCGGCTTTTTTGTTGTTTATCGCTTACGCTGCTTTTGCCACAACTTCCGCTTCCGGACGTTTCAGCACCGCGTAAGAGAGGCCCGCCACCAGCGTACCGGCAACAATCGCCAGCAGGTAGCCCAGTACCGGGGTGATGGCGCCAGGGATCAGCAGCACGAACAGACCGCCGTGTGGTGCCATCAGCTTCGCACCGACAGCCATAGAGATCGCCCCCGTTACCGCACCGCCTACGATACAGCACGGCAGCACACGCATTGGGTCACGCGCCGCGAACGGAATCGCCCCTTCGGTGATGAAGCACAGACCCAGCACCAGCGCGGCTTTACCGCCTTCCTGCTGCGCTTTATCGAACTTACGACGGGCAATAATCGTCGCCAGACCGAGCGCCAGCGGAGGCACCATACCTGCCGCCATGATCGCCGCCATCGGCGCGTAGGTCTGGGTACTCAGCAGGCCCACACCAAAGGCGTACGCCGCTTTGTTCACCGGACCACCCATGTCAGTACACATCATGCCGCCGAGGATTGCACCCAGCAGAACCGCATTCGCGGTACCCATGGTTTGCAGCCAGTGGGTCAGACCCGCCAGGATGCCCGCAACCGGCTTACCAATCAGGTAAATCATCGCCAGACCGACCACCAGGCTGGAAATCAGCGGGATGATCAGGATCGGCTTCAGCGCTTCCATACTCTGCGGCAGCTTCAGCTTCGAGCTAATCAGCTTCGCGACGTAGCCGGCGAGGAAGCCCGCGATGATACCGCCGATAAAGCCGGAACCGGTGCTCACGGCCAACATGCCGCCGATAAGCCCCGGGGTCAGACCCGGGCGGTCAGCAATGGAGAAGGCAATAAAGCCTGCCAGTACCGGCACCATCAGGGCGAAGGCTGAGCCGCCGCCGATCTGCATCAGCGCAGCCGCCAGCGTACCTTGTTCTTTAAACGCCGTGATACCAAACGCGAACGAGAGCGCGATACACAGACCGCCCGCGACTACCATTGGCAGCATGTAAGACACGCCGGTCAGCAGGTGACGATAGGCGCCTGCGGACTCTTTCTTCCCTTCCGTCGCGGTCTGACGCGCGCCGGTTGCCTGATACGGCTTCGCTTCTACCAGCGCTTTATCAAACTCCTGCGCGGTCTTTTTCAGCGCCAGGCCGGTGGAGGTACGGTACATTGGCTTACCGGCAAATTTCGCCAGGTCCACTTCGATATCCGCCGCCACAATCACCAGATCGGCCTCCGCCACTTCTTCAGGGGTGATCGCGTTGCCGGCACCGACGGAGCCGCGTGTTTCAACTTTTACCCACCAGCCGCGTTTTTTCGCTTCGGTTTCAATGGCTTCAGCCGCCATAAAGGTGTGAGCCACCCCCGTCGGGCAGGCCGTCACCGCCACAATGCGTTTCGGGCCCGTGGCCGTAGCCGGTGCCGTCGCGACAGGCGCGCTGTAGACAGACGCATGACCTTTCGCTTCGCTCAGGAACAGTTCCGGGTGTGCCACCGCGCGATTAATATCGCCCAGCCACACTTTTTTACCGTTCAGCGCACTGTCAGCCGGGATTTTGTCGCCCAGGACAATGGCCAGTTCTGCATCGCCTGGATTATCGATAATCTCCAGATGTGCTTTTTGTGCCGCCGCGCCCAGCAAGGTCTTCGCCATATAGGCGCGAGCCTGTCCGAGACCGGAGTCAATGATCAGCAGCGTTTTCATTATTCCTCTCCTGCTGTTAGTTAAAAGGTTTTAAGTCAACGCGCGCCATCATCGCGGCTAACTGGGTACGATCGGTAATACCGACATTGCTCTGGCTGACGGCCAGGGCAGCAACGGCAGTGGCAAGACGTAAGGTATGTTCACTGGATTCCCGCATCAGCAGACCATAAATCAGGCCGCCAACCATGGAATCCCCTGCGCCAACGGTACTCACAACCTCCATTGACGGCGGTTTGGCGATCCATTCGCCAGACGCGTTAACCCACAACGCGCCTTCTGCACCAAGCGAGATCACTACGTGAGCGATACCCTGCTCGCGCAGCGCATGGGCAGCGTCAATCACATCTTTTAATTCTGGCAGCTTACGACCCGCCCAGATCTCCAGCTCGCGGCGATTCGGCTTCACCAGCCATGGTGAGGCTTTCAGGCCCGCAACCAGCGCGTCACGGCTGCTGTCAAAAATGATGCATGGGCACTGGCTGCGCAGGCGCGTCATCCAGTCGGTAAAGGCTTCCGGGCTCACGCCGGACGGCAGGCTGCCGCTGACGCAGACCATGTCAAACTGCCCCAGCCATGTCAGCGAGTCGTTGACAAAGCGTTCCCAGTCTGACGGCGTCACTTCGAAGCCCGAGAAGTTCAGATCGGTTACTTCACCGTCTTTCTCCGTCAGCTTAACGTTGATACGGGTACGGCCCTGAACAACCTGAAAACGGTTGGCAATGCCCAGCTCGCTGAACAGCTGCTGGAAACCGTCCTGGTTGTCTTTACCGAGGAATCCGCCCACGGTGACATCAATACCGAGATCCTTGAGCACTTTCGCGACGTTAATCCCTTTGCCCGCAGCATGCAGGCCGGTGGTACGCACGAGGTTGACTTCGCCGCGCTCAATTTCCGGGCAAAATCCTACCAGGTCATAAGCCGGGTTTAGCGTAATAGTCGCAACACGTCTGCTCATTATGCGCCCTCCCCCAGACCTGCCGCGATGGCATCGCCAATCGCTTTCAGCGCCTGTTCAGCATCGGCACCTTGCGCGGTGAAACGCAGACGGTGGCCTTTCTTCACGCCCAGCGCGACCACTTTCATCAGACTACGGCCGTTGGCCGGTTTGCCCGTGCCGTCAAGATTCGCCACGGTAATCTCACTCTCGAATTGTTTAATGGTATTCACCAGCATGGTGCCCGGGCGGGCATGCAGGCCGTGCTCGTTACGCACCACGAACTCCGCGGTTTGCACGTCATCCGTCAGCGCATCATCACTAGTCAGCAGTGCCAGCACGGTGGAGGCATCAGCGTTCAGCAGCTTTTCAGCTTTGTTGTTCAGCAGCAGGTCGCCCAGACGCTTCAGCACGGAAACCGGCTGTTCATCAGCCATCGCCACGGTCACCAGCATGGCCGCGCGTTCGCCTTCTACGTCAAATGCAGTGGCCGCACGGCTCACGGCAATCGCACTGCGCAGGTTGCCTTCAGCACTGTCGTTCAGCCAGATACCCTGACCCAGATTCAACGGCTTATCGTTAATCACGCGCGTCACAAAGGTGGCATCCGCCGCGCCAGCTTCTTTCAGGCGGCCCGCGTTCAGCGCCTGCAGCGTCACCAGATCGGAAGCAACTACATCCAGCGTCAGCGTTTCATTATCCAGTTTCAGCGCTTCACTCTGTTTTTCGCCCATCAGCAAGGCGCGCAGCTCTTCCGCGGTGGTGGCGGATTTAAGCTGTTCAGCCACCGCGTCATCGCTCAGGACATGCGTCAGCTGACGCAGCAGACCTAAGTGTTCGTCGCTGCTGGCCGCGATACCGATGGCCACATAGGCTACCTGACCGTCTCCCCAGAGTACGCCCTGCGGGAACTGGTAAACCTTAACGCCGGTTTTCAACACCTGATCGCGGGTGTCGGTGGTGCCGTGCGGAATGGCGATCCCATTGCCGAGGAAGGTTGAGGTCTGCTGCTCGCGCGCCAGCATGCCGTTGACATAGCCGTCCGCGACGTTACCTGCCTGCACAAGCGCAGCGGCAACCTGGCGAATAGCTTCTTCTTTATCCCCGGCCTGAGCGCCCGGGTGGATATCCTGAACAGATAACTGGAACATGGTTCTCCACTCCTGCTGAACTTGAATCGTTTCAGCTTTAATGAGAAAAAATGCGCTAGCCTGCTCCGTTTGTTAAAACAAGATAGCGCTGAAACGTTTCAAAAAGTCTTGCGCTTTCTGCAATGCCTTGCAAGAAAACTCGTATTTCAGATTGCAGAATTTAGAGATACAGCACATTTCTTCTTCGTTCAGCTGAATTTTGCTGAAGTTCAGCAAGCCAGTTTCAGCTAAGGTCAGCCGATGTGGATGCAAGATGAAATGCCATTTTGATTTTTCGTGGCATCATTGACCGCACCCACTGTTTATTTTTTAGCTGACGGCGTACACTCCGCCCCTCTCTGCTACTCGCTAATTATAAAACATGCATAACATCCCTGCGGCTGCCTCGCCGAAGCCCTTTGATTTGACCTCAGCGGCCTTCCTGATTGTTGCCTTCTTCACGGGCATTGCCGGTGCGTTACAGACGCCGACGCTGAGCTTATTTTTGACCAATGAGGTTCATGTTCGTCCGGCGCTGGTTGGCTTCTTTTTTACCGGAAGCGCCATCATCGGCATCCTGGTCAGTCAGTTCCTGGCGGGGCGATCCGACAGAAAAGGCGATCGTAAAAGCCTGATCGTTTTCTGCTGCCTGCTAGGGGTTTTGGCCTGCGTTCTGTTTGCCTGGAACCGCAACTACTTCATTCTGCTTTTCGTCGGGGTATTCCTGAGCAGCTTTGGTTCGACGGCGAACCCACAGCTGTTCGCGCTTGCCCGCGAACACGCCGACCATACCGGACGTGAAGCGGTGATGTTCAGCTCTGTCCTGCGTGCACAGGTGTCGCTGGCGTGGGTGATTGGCCCACCGCTGGCTTACGCGCTGGCGATGGGTTTTGGCTTTACGGTGATGTACCTGAGCGCGGCGGTCGCGTTTGTGGCGTGCGGCGCGCTGGTGTGGTTCTTCCTGCCGTCCATGCGCAAAGAGCCCAAAGTGGCAACGGGCGTGCTGGAAGCGCCGCGCCGTAACCGCCGCGATGCCCTGCTCCTGTTCGCGATCTGCACGCTGATGTGGGGCACGAATAGCCTCTATATCATCAATATGCCGCTGTTTATTATTAATGAATTGCACTTGTCGGAGAAGCTGGCGGGGATCATGATGGGCACCGCAGCCGGGCTTGAGATCCCGACCATGCTTATCGCAGGCTATTACGCAAAGCGCTTCGGGAAACGTTTTTTAATGCGCATCGCCGCCGTCGCCGGTCTGCTGTTCTATCTCGGCATGCTGACGGTACATACGCCCGGGCTATTGCTGGCGTTACAGCTGCTGAACGCCATCTATATTGGCATTCTCGCCGGGATAGGCATGCTCTATTTCCAGGATCTGATGCCGGGTCAGGCAGGCTCTGCCACCACCCTTTATACTAATACCACCCGCGTGGGCTGGATTATTGCCGGCTCAATGGCCGGTGTTGTGGCCGAAATCTGGAACTATCACACGGTGTTCTGGATTGCGCTGGTGATGTGTACGCTGACGATGGGCTGTCTGGCGAAGATTAAAGACGTTTAAGGTGCGGTGAGCGATTCAAGCTCAAGAAGGTATGTCATCGCCTGCTCGCGCGTGCTGCCACACATTTCGGCCGTGGGCTGAAGCCCGGAGCAGACCTTCGGACGCAGCGGTGAGCCAAAGATCATGCACAGGTTGGTTTCCGAGAGCTGAACGCAGCGGGTATTGGCAGGCTTGCCCTCGGGCATTCCTGGAATGGGGCTTGAAATGGACGGTGCAGTACAGCACGCGCCACAATCGGGACGGCAATCCATAAATGCTCTCTTTCGCTGGCGGATGCTCGTACAGTCGGGCATCGCGCGCACAGTAACACCTTTTGCGTATTGATAGCAAAAGCCACGAATTCCTCTTGCCTGAAAGGCCGCGCGCGAGTAATTTGGCGCGATATTTTTTACCTCCCGTAAACAGGATTACTGCAATGCCAAGAGCGAACGAAATTAAGAAAGGTATGGTACTGAATTACAACGGCAAACTGCTGATTGTGAAAGATATCGATATTCAGGCACCAAGCGCCCGTGGTGCAGCTACGCTGTACAAAATGCGTTTCGCCGATGTGCGTACCGGCCTGAAGGTGGAAGAGCGCTTTAAAGGTGACGATATCGTCGATACCGTGACCCTGACCCGTCGCTATGTTGATTTCTCCTACATCGACGGCAACGAATATGTGTTCATGGACAAAGAAGATTACACCCCGTACATCTTCACCAAAGATCAGATTGAAGAAGAGCTGCTGTTCATCCCGGAAGGCGGTATGCCAGACATGCAGGTTCTGACCTGGGACGGCGTGCTGCTGGCGCTGGAACTGCCTCAGACGGTCGATCTGGAAATCGTTGAAACGGCACCTGGCATCAAAGGCGCATCCGCCAGTGCCCGCAACAAACCGGCGACCCTGACGACCGGCCTGGTTGTGCAGGTACCGGAATACCTCTCTGCTGGCGAGAAGATCCGCATCCATATTGAAGAAAAACGCTATATGGGTCGTGCTGACTGATTGCGGCATTTGTCGGGTGGCGCTACGCTTACCCGACCTACGAAAAAACCGGCCCTGAAGCCGGTTTTTGTGTTTTTGTAGGCCGGGTAAGGCGAAGCCGCCACCCGGCAATTCCGGTTACAGCAGCTCCGGATACTTCGTCATCTTCAGCGCCAGCTCAACGCCGCGCACTTCCGCCATCCCTTTAAGACGGCCAATCGCCGAATAACCCGGGTTAGTTTTCTTACGCAGATCGTCCAGCATCTGATGGCCGTGGTCAGGACGGAACGGAATAGGACGCACATCGCCAATCTGCTTGCGACGCGCCTCTTCCGCCAGAATGGCGTCTACCACCGCCACCATATTCACATCACCGCCCAGGTGCGCCGCCTCGTGGAAGGTTTTTGGATTCTCTTCACGGCAGGTCGCGCGCAGATGCGTGAAGTGGATACGATCGCCGAAGGTTTCAATCATCCGCACCAGGTCGTTATCCGCCCGCACGCCGTAGGAGCCGGTACACATGGTGAAACCGTTATAGATGCTGTCGACCGTCTCTTTCAGCCACTGCATATCTTCAATCGTGGACACGATACGCGGCAGGCCGAGGATTGGACGCGGTGGATCGTCCGGATGTACGGCCAGGCGAACCCCTACTTCTTCCGCAACCGGCACGATAGCGCGCAGGAAATACGCCATGTTTTCACGCAACTGCTGCTTATCAATATCGCCGTATTCCGCCAGGCGGGCGCGGAACTGATCCAGCGTATACCCTTCTTCAGCCCCCGGCAGGCCCGCAATAATATTACGGGTCAGCTTTTCGATATCTGCGTCACTGGCGGCGTTAAACCACGCGAGCGCCTGCTGCTGCTCTTCCGCGGTGTAATCCGCGTCGGCGCCAGGGCGTTTCAGAATGTGCAGTTCGAATGCCGCAAAGGCAATCTGATCGAAACGCAGCGCTTTCGAGCCGTCCGGCATCTGATATTCAAGGTCGGTTCGCGTCCAGTCCAGGATAGGCATGAAGTTGTAGCAAACCGTATCAATGCCGCAGGCCGCGAGGTTACGGATGCTCTGCTGGTAGTTAGCAATCCAGGTCTGGTACTCCCCTGAATGGGTTTTGATATCTTCATGAACCGGAATGCTTTCTACCACAGACCAGGTTAATCCCTTCTCCGCCAGCAGCGCCTGACGCGTCTGTATTTCCTCTACCGGCCAGACCTGACCGTTAGGAATATGATGCAGCGCCGTGACGACACCCGTTGCGCCAGCCTGACGCACATCATCAAGAGAAACCGGATCGTTCGGCCCGTACCAACGCCAGGTTTGTTCCATTGCCTCACCCTCTTAAGTTGTTATACCAATATGTGCTACTGCAATGACGACTACCATACATGTTTGCCGTGAAGGGTCAATACACCGCCACACATTGATTGATCAAACTCACATAACGGGGATATTTACGGCTCACCAATTTTATTTGCTGTCATATAACTTTACACTGGCATTGTTAATTAATGGTTAATCAGGTGTGTATCTCATGAAGACAATTGCCTCCACCGCCCTTCCTGCCCGGGTTCAGCAACCTCGCTACGATCGCCAGTCATTACGCTCCCGCATCGTCCACTTTGGCTTTGGGGCGTTTCACCGTGCGCACCAGGCATTGTTAACAAATCGGGTGCTGAATGAAAAAGGCGGCGACTGGGGGATTTGTGAGATTAGCCTTTTCAGCGGCGATGTGCTGATGAGCCAGCTGCGCGCGCAGGATCATCTGTTCACCGTGCTGGAAAAAGGGGCTGAAGGAAATGAGGCCATTATCGTCGGTGCCGTTCATGAATGCCTGAACGCAAAGCTGGACTCCTTGCCCGCCATTATTGAGAAATTTTGCGAGCCTCAGGTTGCGATTGTCTCGCTCACCATCACGGAAAAAGGCTATTGCATCGATCCCGCGACCGGAAAACTCGATCTGAATAACCCCCGGATCGTCCACGACCTTGAAAACCCCTCCGAGCCACATTCGGCCCCTGGGATCCTGGTCGAAGCCCTCCACCGCCGCCGCGAGCGCGGCTTGCCTGCATTTACCGTGCTGTCCTGCGACAATATCCCTGACAACGGGCACGTGGTGAAAAACGCGGTGCTGGGCATGGCGCAAAAACGTTCCGCAGGGTTATCTGAATGGATTGATAGCCACGTGAGTTTCCCGGGGACGATGGTCGACAGGATTGTGCCCGCCGCAACGGAGGCCTCGCTGGCGGAAATCACCGACGCACTCGGCGTGGAAGATCCGTGCGCCATCAGCTGCGAGCCGTTCATTCAGTGGGTCGTGGAAGATAATTTTGTCGCCGGGCGTCCCGAGTGGGAAGTGGCGGGTGTCCAGATGGTGCAGGATGTGCTGCCTTGGGAGCAGATGAAATTACGTATGCTCAACGGCAGTCACTCTTTCCTGGCGTATCTGGGGTACCTCGCGGGCTACGCCCATATAAATGAATGCATGGAGGACGCGGCGTTCCGTGAAGCCGCCCGTCGGCTGATGCTGGACGAGCAGGCCCCCACGTTGCGCATCAAGGATGTCGACCTCACGGCATACGCCGATAGCCTGATCGAACGCTTTGCCAACCCGGCCCTCCAGCATCGGACCTGGCAAATCGCGATGGACGGTAGCCAGAAGCTGCCCCAGAGAATGCTGGACGGGATCCGCGTTCATCTTGAGCGAAATACGCCGTGGTCGCTGCTGGCCCTGGGCGTGGCCGGCTGGATACGCTACGTCAGCGGTACCGACGAACGCGGAAACGCGATTGACGTTCGCGATCCCCTCAGCGATAAAATCCGCGCCATCGTCAACGCCAGCAGCGACGCCAACCGCGTCCACGCGCTGCTGGGGCTGAGTGAGGTCTTCGGGCACGATCTTGCGCATAATCGCGTTTTTGTGGAGGCTGTCAGCCAGGCCTATGAGCGCATTACCCGCCACGGCGCGCGTCAGGCTGTTATCGAAACGTTAAATCTTTAACGATTATTGCGCTTAATGCGAACGGATGAGGCCTCCGTTCGCCCTTCCCCTTCTCACGGGGCCCATTTTTCGCCAGGATAGAGAACAGTGTTATAGCATCACAATTCTCATCCGGAGCGCACGTGACCAAAACCAACCTCATCACCGGTTTTCTCGGCAGCGGTAAAACCACCTCAATTCTCCATCTGCTGGCGAATAAAGATCCGGCCGAGAAGTGGGCCGTGCTGGTCAATGAATTTGGCGAGGTGGGCATTGACGGCGCGTTGCTGTCATCCAGCGGTGCGATGATTAAAGAGATCCCTGGCGGATGCATGTGCTGCGTTAATGGCCTGCCGATGCAGGTCGGGCTCAATACCCTGCTGCGTCAGGGCAAACCTGACCGCCTGCTGATTGAACCTACCGGGCTGGGTCACCCGAAGCAGATCCTCGATTTATTGACCGCACCGGTTTACGAGCCGTGGATCGATCTGCGCGCCACCCTGTGCCTGCTCGATCCGCGTCAGCTTCTGGATGACAAGGCGGTGGCCAACGAGAACTTCCGCGATCAGCTCGCCTCGGCGGACGTTATCGTCGCCAACAAGGAAGATCGCGCCACGCCAGAAAGCCAGGCCGCGCTGGAGGCGTGGTGGCAGCATTTTGGCGGCAATCGCACGCTTGTGCAGGCCACCCAGGGGAATATTGATAACGCCCTGCTTGACCTGCCTCGTCTGAACCTCACCGAGCTGCCCGCCAGCGTGGAGCATGCGCACAGTCACCCGGTTAAGCAGGGTCTGGCAGCCCTGAGTCTGCCGGAGCACCAGCGCTGGCGTCGTAATCTGAACAGCGGTCAGGGATATCAGGCCTGCGGATGGATTTTTGATGCTGAAACCGTTTTTGACACCATTGGGATCCTGGAGTGGGCCCGCCTTGCGCCCGTCGATCGCGTGAAAGGGATCATGCGCACGCCGGACGGACTGGTGCGGATCAACCGCCAGGGCGACGATTTCTTTATTGAAACGCAAAACGTGGCGCCGCCCGACAGCCGAATAGAGTTAATTAGTGCGGTTAACGCCGACTGGAATGCCCTCCAGTCCAGCCTGTTGAGGATTCGTTTAAGTTCGGGCGGCTAACGTTGCCCCAGTTTTCACTCTATGCAGAACGTTATGACAACTCGATTTCTCCTGATATTACTGCTTAATGTCGCCGGTCTGGCACTTTTCTTCTCCTGGTATATCCCGGTGAATCATGGTTTCTGGTTCCCACTGGATTCTGCCCTCTTCCACTTCTTCAACCAGGAGCTGGTGAAGAGCAAGGCGTTCCTGTGGCTGGTGGCCATCACCAACAACCGCGCCTTTGACGGCTTCTCGCTGCTGGCGATGGGCTGCCTGATGCTCTCTTTCTGGCTGAAAGAAGATAAAGCAGGACGCCGACGTATTCTGATTATCGGTCTGGTGATGCTGCTGTTTGCTGTCATCATTAACCAGCTGGCCACCGCGATTATTCCGGTTAAGCGTTCCAGCCCAACGCTCTTTTTCACCGATATTTATCGCGTCAGTGAGCTGCTGCATATTCCAACGAAAGATGCGTCGAAGGACAGTTTCCCTGGCGATCACGGCATGATGCTGCTTATTTTTTCCGCAATTATGCTTCGCTATTTCGGCAGAAAAGCGTTTGCCATAGCCCTGATTATTTTTGTGGTTTTTGCCTTCCCGCGCGTAATGATTGGCGCTCACTGGTTCACCGATATTGCCGTCGGTTCGCTTTCCGTTGCGCTGATTGCGCTGCCGTGGTGTTTGATGACCCCACTGAGCGACAGGATAATAGCGCTGTTCGATCGCTACCTTCCCGGTAAAGCGCAACAATAATTGAACAAATAACTAACCTAAATTAACGTGAGCTATCAGGGATCGACATGATCCCCGATAGCCTTCCCGCCACGATCTTTTCCCCGTGTCATATTCTTGTCATCACATTCATGATAAAAATGAAGCAATTGCGCGATAAAGCCTCGGATCTGACCGCATTTTAAGCAATTACGGATTTTTACTTTCTGTATCACATTTTCTTATAAAAAAAAGGCTTTTTTTACTCGCAATACCCCTGGCAATCGGTTAATCTCGAACTCGTTTTGCCCCATAGGGATAATTATTTCGATGGTGAATAATTTTGTGCGCTACGCCACAAATGTGACCAGAAAGAATTGTCTCAATGTGAACAGATAATTAGTCTCGTCACGTTTGGCATTTTTATAACGATATTTGTCGTTAAGGACTTCAAGGGATAATAAACAAAATGGTCAAATCTCAACCGTTTCTGAGATATATCTTACGGGGGATCCCGGCGATAGCAGTCGCGGTACTGTTATCTGCATGTAGTACATCGAACACCGCAAAGAATATGCATCCTGAGACGCGTGTTGTGGGAATGGAAGATTCCTCTTCACTGCAAGCCTCTCAGGATGAATTTGAAAATATGGTACGTAATCTGGACGTGAAGTCCCGCATTATGGACCAGTATGCTGACTGGAAAGGCGTGCGTTATCGTCTTGGCGGCAGCACGAAAACAGGTATTGATTGTTCCGGTTTTGTACAGCGTACGTTCCGCGAGCAATTTGGGTTAGATCTTCCGCGTTCGACCTATGAACAGCAGGAGATGGGCAAGTCGATTTCACGTACCAAACTGCGCACCGGTGATTTAGTTCTGTTCCGTGCCGGTTCGACAGGTCGACATGTTGGCATCTACATTGGTAATGATCAGTTTGTACATGCCTCCACCAGCAGCGGTGTGACCATTTCCAGCATGAACGAACCGTACTGGAAGAAGCGTTATAACGAAGCGCGCCGCGTACTGACCCGCAGTTAATATCGCTATTGTATCGTTGGTTATCCCTTGGCTGGCGATACGATGAAAAAAAGCACTGCTTCGGCAGTGTTTTTTTTTGCCCGTTACACTGAATACATCCAGCGGCTTTTCAGGAATCACGACGTCTATGCTTACCCGCTACTTCTCCAGTAATCGCAAGATACTGATCCTCAGTATTATCACTGGTTTCATTACCGCCCTGCTCCTGGGTTCCCTGCAATTTTCCTGGAGTTACCACAAGCGAGAAGTCAAATTCGACACCCTGGTGAATGATGTGAGCGCCTACATGGGGAGCTATTTCGACGATTTAAAAAAAGCGGTCAATGTTCTCCAGCCCCTCACGCTAAATACCTGCCACGACGTCAATCAGGAACTCACCTCACGCGCGGCCTTCAGCATTAACGTTCGCGCCTTCCTGCTGGTCAGGGACAAGATGGCGTTCTGCTCTTCCGCGACAGGCCCGATGAATGTCCCGATGAAGACGCTGATACCTGAGCTGAACATCGATAAACAGATCGATATGGCCCTGCTTCCGGGTACCCCCATGCTGCCTGATGAGCCTGCGATTGCGATCTGGTACCGCAACCCATTAGTAAAGGATGGCGGCGTGTTCACCTCAGTGAATATTAATCTGACGCCTTACCTGCTCTACACGGAGCGTCAGGACGAGTTCGCGGGTATCGCCATCATCATCGGCGATAACGCGCTGTCGACGCGGTCCAGCACCCTGGTTCATGCACACGAACTGCATGACATCCCGGTCCGCACGGCGACACTGAAAGACGTCCCCCTGACCATCAACCTGTATGCGGACGCATGGACAGGCGATGAAATCCTCTATGCACTGTTTTTCGGGCTGGTATGCGGTATTTGTGCCGGATCGCTTAACTACTACATCCTCAGCATTCGGCTCAACCCGGGTAAAGAAATTTTAAGCGCCATCAAGCGCGGTCAGTTCTATGTGGTCTATCAACCCGTCGTCGATGCCAAATCGCTCAGGATGACCGGGCTTGAGGTCCTGATGCGCTGGAAACACCCGACAATGGGGGAAATTCCGCCGGACGCGTTTATTAATTTTGCCGAAGCGCAGAAGCTGATTGTCCCGCTGACGCTGCATCTCTTTGATCTTATCATTCACGACGCTCCTGTATTACAAACGCTGTTACCTCCGGGCGCGAAGGTGGGTATCAACATTGCGCCGGGGCATTTGCATGCGGAAAGCTTCAAGGATGATATGCGCACCTTCAAAGCGTTACTGCCGCCGGATTATTTCCAGATCGTGCTGGAAATTACCGAGCGCGATATGCTTAACCATCGGGAAGCCAACAGCCTCTTCGAATGGCTGCATAACGAAGGGTTTGAAATCGCCATTGATGATTTTGGAACCGGCCACAGCGCGCTGATTTATCTTGAGCATTTCACCATGGACTACCTCAAAATAGACCGTGGTTTTGTTAATGCGATCGGTACTGAGACCGTGACGTCGCCGGTGCTGGATGCCGTTCTGACGCTGGCAAGACGACTGAATATGTCGACCGTCGCCGAAGGGGTAGAGACGCCGGAACAGGCGGCCTGGCTACGCGAACACGGCGTTAACTTCCTGCAAGGATACTGGATTAGCCGTCCGATGCCGCTGGCGCAGTTCCGCGAATGGCGGCCTGATATTTCGCCCGAGGGCGATTAATTTCACATTGTCCGCGACGTCACTTATTATTCAGCTTAACCGAGCCGGTCTGTAAAAGAGGGAGCTGCCGCGAGATGCTTATGCGCTTTATGTTGCTGATGTTGGCATTCACGAGCCTGTCCAGCCAGGCGCAAGCCATCAAAGAAAATATCGCCTTCGCGGTGATTGGCGAGCCGAAATACGCGGTCAATTTTACGCACTTTGATTACGTCAACCCTGCCGCGCCGAAGGGCGGTAAGGTCACGCTTTCCGCCACGGGAACCTTCGACAACTTCAACCGCTACGCCCTGCGCGGCGTGGCGGCCGCGCGGACGGAATCCCTTTACGATACGCTCTTTGTCACATCTGATGACGAGCCCGGTAGCTATTATCCGCTGATTGCCGAGAACGTGCGCTACGCCGATAACTTCGCCTGGGCGGAAATCTCGCTGAACCCGCGAGCACGTTTTCACGATGGCACGCCGGTTAAGGCCAGCGACGTCGCCTTCACCTTCCATAAATTCATGACCGAAGGCGTGCCCCAGTTCCGCATCGTATATAAAGGCGCGTCGGTCAGAGCCATTGCGCCGCTCACCGTGCGCATCGAACTGAGCGACCCCAACAAAGAGAACATGCTGAGCCTGTTCTCGCTGCCGGTGATGCCGGAATCGTTCTGGAAAGATCATAAGCTGAGCGACCCGCTCTCCACGCCACCACTGGCTGGCGGCCCCTACCGCATTACCGACTGGCGCATGGGGCAATATGTCGTCTATTCCCGCGTCAAAGACTACTGGGCGGCCAATCTGCCGGTAAACCGCGGGCGCTGGAACTTCGACACCCTTCGTTATGATTACTACCTCGACGATAACGTGGCGTTTGAGGCGTTCAAAGCCGGGGCCTTCGATTTGCGCGTCGAGAGCAGCGCCAAAAACTGGGCGACCCGCTATATCGGCAAAAATTTTGCTAAAGGCTATATCGTCAAAGACGAGCACAAAAATGCGTCTGCGCAAGACACGCGCTGGCTGGCGTTTAATATTCAACGTCCGGTATTTAGCGATCGCCGGGTGCGGGAAGCCATCTCCCTGGCCTTTGATTTTGAGTGGATGAACAAAGCGCTGTTTTACGGTGCCTACAGCCGCGCCAACAGCTATTTTCAGAATACCGAATACGCCGCGCGCGATTATCCGAAAGCCGACGAACTGGTCCTGCTGGCGCCGCTGAAAGCGGAACTGCCACCGCAGGTTTTCACCACCGTGTTTCAGCCGCCCGCATCGAAGGGTGATGGTTACGACCGCGACAACCTGCTGAAGGCCAGCAAGCTGCTGGATGAGGCGGGCTGGCACCTGAAAAATCAAAAACGTGTGGATGCCAAAACGGGCAAGCCGCTCAGCTTTGAGCTGCTTCTCTCGTCCGGAGGCAACGATCAGTGGGTGCTGCCGTTTAAGCACAACCTTGAGCGGCTGGGCGTGACCATGAACATTCGCCAGGTGGATAACGCGCAGATCACCAGCCGCATGCGCAGCCGTGATTACGACATGATGCAGCGCCTGTGGCCCGCCCAACCGTGGCCCAGCTCGGACCTGCAAATCTCCTGGGCCTCCAGCTACATCGACTCCTCGTACAATGCGCCGGGGGTAAAAAGCCCGGCGATTGATGCGCTGATTGCGAAAATCGTGGCGGCGCAGGGGGATAAAGACAAGCTTCTGCCGCTCGGGCGCGCCCTCGACAGGGTCTTAACCTGGAACTACTACATGCTGCCGATGTGGTATATGGGCGAAGATCGCCTTGCGCGCTGGGATAAGTTCTCCGTGCCAGCCGTGCGCCCTGTCTACTCCCTGGGCTTTGATACCTGGTGGTATGACGTTAACAAAGCCGCCAGACTTCCCGCTGAGCGGCGATAAGGAATTATCATGGGTGCCTATCTTCTCCGCCGTCTGCTGCTGGTCATCCCCACCCTGTGGGCCATCATCACGATTAACTTTTTTATCGTGCAAATCGCCCCCGGTGGGCCGGTCGATCAGGCCATTGCCGCCATTGAATTTGGCAACAGCGGCGGCATGCCCGGCGGCGGCGGTGAAGGGATGGGTGCCAGCCATGCGCGAACCGGCGTAGGGAATATCAGTGAAAGCCACTACCGCGGGGGACGCGGTCTGGATCCGGAAGTGATCGCCGAGATCACCCACCGCTACGGCTTTGACAAACCGATTCACGAGCGCTATTTCAAAATGCTCTGGGATTACATCCGCTTTGATTTTGGCGATAGCCTGTTTCGCAGTGCGTCAGTGCTGACGCTGATCAAGCAAAGCCTGCCGGTTTCGATCACGCTGGGGCTGTGGGGTACGCTTATCATCTATCTGGTCTCTATTCCGCTCGGGATCCGCAAAGCGGTGTACAACGGCAGCCGGTTCGATATCTGGAGCAGCACGTTCATCATTATCGGCTATGCCATCCCGGCGTTTCTGTTTGCCGTCCTGCTGATCGTCTTTTTTGCCGGGGGAAGCTATTTCGACCTCTTCCCGCTGCGAGGGCTCGTCTCCGCCGATTTCAGCTCCCTGCCCTGGTACCAGAAAATTACCGACTATCTCTGGCATATCACACTGCCGGTTCTGGCAACGGTCATTGGCGGGTTTGCGGCCCTGACCATGTTGACCAAAAACGCCTTTCTCGATGAAATTCGTAAACAGTACGTCGTCACGGCCCGCGCCAAAGGCGTGAGCGAGAAGCAGATCATGTGGAAACACGTGTTCCGCAACGCCATGCTGCTGGTGATCGCCGGGTTTCCGGCCACGTTCATCAGTATGTTTTTTACCGGCTCGCTGCTGATAGAGGTGATGTTCTCGCTCAACGGCCTGGGGCTGCTGGGCTATGAGGCCACCGTGTCGCGCGATTATCCGGTAATGTTTGGCACACTCTATATATTTACCCTGATTGGCCTGCTGCTGAATATCATCAGCGATATCAGCTATACGCTGGTCGATCCCCGAATCGATTTTGAGGGCCGATGATGCTGCGTTTAAGCCCCGTCAACCAGGCCCGCTGGGCCCGCTTTCGCCACAACCGCCGCGGCTACTGGTCGCTGTGGATTTTTGCCGTGCTGTTTGTCTTAAGCCTGTTTTCAGAACTGATCGCCAACGACAAACCGCTGCTGGTGCATTTTAACGATCGCTGGTACGTGCCGGTCATCGCCAATTACAGCGAAAGCGACTTTGGCGGCCCGTTTGCGACACCAGCGGAGTATCAGGATCCGTGGCTTCGCCAGCAGATTGAGCAGCACGGCTGGGCGCTCTGGGCGCCGGTACGTTTTGGCGCAAACAGCATTAACTTCGCCACCACAAGCCCCTTCCCTTCCCCGCCCTCCGCGCAAAACTGGCTGGGAACGGATGCTAACGGCGGCGACGTGCTGGCACGCATCCTGTACGGCACGCGAATCTCGCTTCTCTTTGGACTGATGCTGACGCTCTTCTCAAGCGTGATGGGCGTCGTGGCGGGCGCCGTTCAGGGTTACTACGGCGGGAAGATTGACCTGTGGTGTCAGCGGATTATTGAAGTCTGGTCAGGCATGCCGACGCTGTTTCTGATCATCCTGCTTTCCAGCGTCGTACAGCCCAACTTCTGGTGGCTATTAGGCATCACCGTCCTGTTCGGCTGGATGGCGCTGGTCGGTGTGGTAAGGGCCGAGTTTCTGCGCACCCGTAATTTCGACTATATTCGCGCCGCGCAGGCGCTTGGCGTGAGCGATCGCGGGATCATTTTCCGCCATATGTTGCCCAACGCCGTGGTGGCAACGCTCACCTTCCTGCCGTTTATTCTGTGTAGCTCCATCACCACCCTCACCTCACTGGATTTTCTCGGTTTCGGGTTACCGTTGGGTTCCCCATCGCTTGGCGAACTGCTGCTGCAGGGCAAGAACAACCTGCAGGCGCCGTGGTTAGGCATCGCCGCCTTTCTTTCCGTGGCCGTGCTGCTGTCGCTGCTGATTTTTATTGGCGAAGCCGTGCGCGATGCCTTTGATCCGAACAAGGCGGTATAAGATGACCCAGCCCCTGCTCAGTATTGATAACCTGTCGATTGCCTTTTCAAAACAGGACGAGACGCGCACCGTGGTCAGCGACCTGACGCTGCAGATCCAGCGCGGTGAAACGCTGGCCCTGGTGGGTGAATCGGGTTCAGGCAAGAGCGTTTCGGCGCTCTCCATCCTGCGGCTGCTGCCTTCTCCGCCAGTGAGCTACCCGCAAGGGGATATTCTCTTTCACGGCCGTTCGCTGCTGCACGCCGACGAACAGACCCTGCGCGGCATTCGCGGCAACAAAATCGCGATGATCTTCCAGGAGCCGATGGTGTCGCTTAACCCGCTGCACAGCCTGGAAAAACAGCTCTATGAAGTGCTCTCCCTGCACCGTGGGATGCGCAAAGAGGCCGCGCGGGGAGAAATTCTGGATTGTCTTGAACGCACAGGCATACGCAATGCGCCCAAACGACTGAATGATTTTCCGCATCAACTCTCCGGCGGCGAACGCCAGCGCGTGATGATCGCCATGGCCCTGCTCACGCGCCCCGAACTGCTGATAGCCGACGAGCCCACAACGGCGCTGGACGTGACGGTACAGGCGCAAATACTGACGCTGCTGCGGGAACTGCGTGACGAGCTGAACATGAGCCTGCTGTTTATCACGCACAACCTGAGCATTGTCAGAAAGCTGGCCGACAGCGTGGCGGTGATGCAGAACGGGCGCTGCGTTGAACAGAATACGGCATCAACGCTGCTGAGCGCACCGCAGCACCCCTATACGCAGCGGTTGCTCGACAGCGAACCCTCCGGCGACCCGGTTCCTCTCGATGCGGACAGCACGCCGCTGCTGCGCGTTGAGGATCTGTCCGTCTCGTTCCCGATCCGCAAAGGTATTCTGCGCCGCATTGTCGATTGCAACCCGGTGCTGAAAAACCTCCGCTTCTCGCTGCGCCCGGGGGAATCCCTGGGGCTGGTGGGCGAATCCGGCTCGGGTAAAAGCACCACCGGTCTGGCGCTGCTGCGCTTAATTGCCTCCCAGGGCGAGATCCTGTTTGACGATATGCCGCTGCACCGCTGGAACCGCCGCCAGATGCTGCCCGTGCGGCCCCGCATGCAGGTGGTGTTTCAGGATCCCAACTCCTCGCTTAACCCACGGCTCAGCGTGTTACAGATTATCGAAGAGGGTCTGCGCGTGCACCAGCCCGGCCTGAGCGCGCAGCAGCGCGAGCAGGAGGTCATTAGGGTCATGGCCGAAGTGGGTCTAGATCCCGAGACGCGCCACCGCTACCCTGCGGAATTTTCCGGTGGGCAGCGCCAGCGTATCGCCATTGCCCGCGCGCTGATCCTGAAACCAGAGCTGATTATTCTGGATGAACCCACGTCGTCGCTGGACAGGACCGTACAGGCGCAGATCCTGGCGCTGCTGAAAGGGTTACAGGAAAAGCACCGGCTGGCCTATATCTTTATCAGCCATGATTTGCAGGTGGTGCGGGCGCTATGCCATCAGGTGATTGTGTTGCGTCAGGGAGAGGTGGTCGAGCAGGGTGATTGCCAGCGCGTATTTAGCGCGCCAACGCAGCGCTACACGCGCCAGCTGTTGTCGTCAGACTAGCGCTCAGAACGGGTACTGGCCGGAGAAAGGCTCGGCAATGGCAACACCAAAATTTTTCAGACGGCAGGTGGCAGCAAACTCGTCCTGGCTTTTCACAAACAGGCACGGCTCACCTTCGCACTCCAGTACGGAGCTGTCCACTTCGATATCCGTCAGGGCCTGACTGAGACGCTCCATCACCCGCCAGGCATTTTCGTCACTCGGGCTTAACAGCTTGAGCGCTACCAGGCAGTTTTCACAGCCCGCGACGTTTTGCGGAATCGGTTCAACTTTCGAACCAGCAAAACCCGCCGACCAGCGATAGCTCTGGGGCAAGCGATGGACAATAGAAAGTTGTAATGTATTCACGTTCGTTCCCCGGAAGCAAAATTTACTTCACAATTTATTTACATTTATAGTAACACATCATCGTCAGCCTGCACTATTCAGCACTTTTTTATCGGTATTCAGGCTCGCGTCGGCGCTATATGTACCCGTTTCTGCGATCTAACTCAACCTTTTTGAATACAATGATGTGACTTTTTACACAAATAGATTTTACATAAAATAAACAAACACAGCATAAACGAACGGGGTTTGGTTGATATGCATCAACAAAAAAGGCCCTACCGGGCCTTCTCTGTGTTTTAGTGGACCGCTTTTCGCGGTCGGCTGGCGTAAAGATAGAAGAGTATCGAGCTGGTTGCGCAAAAAGCCATCGCCCACAGCATGGGCCATGCCGTCGTAAAGGTGGCCATCGAAAGCAACGCGCCGACGATAGCGCCAATGCCGAAGCGGAATGTCCCGGCCAGGGAAGATGCGGTTCCTGCCATGTGCGGGAACTCATCCAGAATCACCGCCATCGCATTGGATGACACCATCGACACGCAGCCGACAAAGGCCGCCACGCCGACCACCAGCGCCCAGAAGCCCACGCCCAGAAACGCGCTCACCACCAGCCAGATCGCCATCACAAACTGGATCCACAGCCCGGCGCGGAACATGTTCAGCGCCCCCACCCGTCGGACAAAGCGGCTGTTAATGATGGTCATAATGAACAGGAAGACGATGTTAAGCGCAAAGTAATAGCCGAAGTGCTGCGGCGAAACGTGGTTCAGCTCGATGTAGACAAACGGCCCGGCGCTCAGGAAGGAGAACATTCCGGCGAAGCTGAACCCGCTCGCCAGCATATAGCTGAGCACGCGCTTGTGGCGAAACAGCGAGGCAAAGTTACCAATTGTGGTTCGGATGTGAAACTTCTGGCGGCGCTCGACGGGAAGCGTTTCATCAATAAAGAAGAAGATCATCGCGGAGGCCAGCAGCGCGGCCAGGGCCAGGATCCAGAAAATCACATGCCAGCTGAACCACACCAACACCGCACCACCGGCCATCGGGGCCACCAGCGGCGCAATCGTCGTCACCAGCATGACAAACGACATCATGCGGGAGAACTCTTCTTTCGGGTAGATATCGCGCATCAGGGCATTAATCACAACGCTTGCCGCTGCCGCCGCCAGACCGTGGAAGAAACGCATGATAATCAGATGATCGATAGTCTGCGCCAGCGCGCAGGCAACCGCTGCGGCCGCAAAGACCAGCGTCCCGCCCAGAATGACCGGCTTGCGTCCAAGGCTGTCGGCCATCGGGCCATAAAACAGCTGGCCGAGGGCAAAGCCAAGAATATAGGTGCTGAGCGTCATCTGCGCGCTGCCCGCCGGAACGCCAAATTGCGCGGAAATCACCGGCAGCGCGGGCAGGTACATATCAATAGACAGCGGCATCAGCATGGCCAGCAGGCCAAGAATGAAGACGATTTTGAACGACGAGTGTGGCCTGGTGGTCACAGAGTTCTCCTGAAATTAGTGCGAAGGCAGACCGACGCTGGCGATCTCTTCTTCCGTTAACGGGCGATATTCGCCAGGCGCCAGGTCGGGATCGAGTTCAATCGCACCAATCCGTTCGCGATGCAGGCCAACAACGTGGTTCCCCACCGCGGCAAACATACGTTTCACCTGATGATAGCGCCCTTCGCTGATGGTCAGACGGACCTCGGTCGGGGTGATGACTTCGAGCACCGCCGGTTTGGTCAGATCTTTTTCATTATGCAGCTGAACGCCTTTCGCGAAGTGCTCTGCCGTGTCATCCGACACCGGTGACTCCAGCGTCACGAGATAGGTTTTCTCGCAGTGGTGGCGTGGAGAGGTGATGCGGTGCGACCACTGACCGTCGTCGGTCATCAGCACCAGCCCGGTGGTGTCGATATCGAGTCGACCTGCGGCGTGCAGCTTGTGCGCCACCGGCTCGTCGAGGAAATAGAGCACCGTCGGGTGATCCGGATCGTCCGTTGAGCAGACGTAGCCTTCCGGCTTATTGAGCATGAAGTAGCGCGGACCGTGCTGCTGGGTCAGCGGATTGCCGTCATACTCCACCTGATGGTCAGGTTGCAGTTTGAACGCGCTGTCTCTCACAATGTCGCCATCCACGGTAACGCGGCTGGCGCGAATTTCGCGCCCGGCAATAGCGCGGCTTACGCCGAGTTGCTGAGCGATAAACTTATCAAGTCGCATGAAATCTTTTTAGCCTTAATGGTGCAGGAAGTCGGACAACAGGTCCGAAAAAAGAAGCAGTCTGGAACGGTTCAGTATAATGGTCTGGTTGCGCCACTCAAGGGAAAAAGTTTCGTGGCATACTATCTATACCCTAAATAATTCGAGTTGCATGACAAAACGCCTATAGCGTTTTGAACAGCGCTTGCGCTGGCCCCGTAGGGGCGAGGCCACAGGCCGAGTCACGCGGCAAAGGAGTGAATCACCGGGAGCTTACATAAGTAAGTGACCGGGGTGAACGAGTGCAGCCAACGCACAGGCAACTTGAAGTATGACGGGTATATGTGCGGAATAACGAAACCGAGACCCCATGACTTTTACACTTCGTCCCTATCAGCAGGAAGCCGTTGACGCCACCCTCGCCTGGTTCCGCAAACATCGCGAGCCGGCGGCGATTGTGCTGCCGACCGGTGCAGGCAAAAGCCTGGTCATTGCCGAACTGGCGCGTCTGGCCCGCGGCCGCGTGCTGGTGCTGGCGCACGTTAAAGAGCTCGTCGCGCAAAACCATGCCAAATATTGTGCGCTTGGACTGGAAGCCGACATTTTCGCCGCCGGGCTAAAGCGTAAAGAGAGCCACGGCAAAGTGGTGTTTGGCAGCGTGCAGTCGGTGGCCCGCAATCTGGATCTATTTCGCAGCGAATTTTCGCTGCTGATTGTCGACGAATGTCACCGCATCAGCGATGACGACGACAGCCAGTATCAGCAAATCCTGTCACACCTGAAAGAGGTGAACCCTCACCTGCGCCTGCTGGGCCTGACGGCGACCCCGTTTCGTCTGGGGAAAGGCTGGATCTATCGCTACCATTATCACGGCATGGTGCGCGGCGATGACAAGGCCCTGTTTAGCGACTGCATCTACGAGCTTCCGCTGCGCTACATGATTAAACATGGCTACCTGACGCCGCCTGAACGGCTGGATATGCCGGTGGTGCAGTACGACTTCAGCCGCCTGCAGGCGCAGAGCAACGGGTTATTCAGCGAAGCGGATCTTAACCAGGAGCTGAAAAAGCAAAAGCGCATTACGCCGCATATCATCAGCCAGATTGAGGAGTTCGCCGCGACGCGCAAAGGGGTGATGATCTTTGCCGCCACCGTTGAGCACGCACGCGAAATCACCGGGTTACTGCCCCCCGGCGACGCGGCGCTCATCACCGGCGAGACGCCCGGCCCGGAGCGTGATCGCCTGATTGAAGCCTTTAAAGCCCAGCAGTTCCGCTATCTGGTCAACGTATCGGTATTGACCACCGGCTTTGACGCCCCGCACGTCGACCTGATCGCTATTTTGCGTCCGACCGAATCGGTCAGTCTGTATCAGCAAATTGTTGGCCGCGGCCTGCGTCTGGCGCCGGGGAAAACCGACTGCCTGATTCTGGATTATGCCGGTAACCCACACGATCTCTATACGCCTGAGGTCGGCGCGCCAAAAGGGAAAAGCGACAACGTGCCCGTTCAGGTCTTTTGCCCTGCCTGCGGGTTTGCCAACACCTTCTGGGGCAAAACCACCGCCGACGGCACGCTGATCGAACATTTTGGCCGCCGCTGTCAGGGCTGGTTTGAAGATGATGACGGGCATCGCGAGCAGTGCGATTTTCGTTTCCGCTTTAAAAACTGCCCGCAGTGCAACGCCGAAAATGACATTGCCGCTCGCCGCTGTCGGGAGTGCGACACGGTGCTGGTTGACCCGGACGACATGCTGAAAGCGGCATTAAAGCTGAAAGATGCGCTGGTGCTGCGCTGTTCCGGCATGGCGTTGCAGCCCGGCGCCGATGAAAAAGGCGAATGGCTGAAAATCACTTATTACGATGAAGACGGGGCGGACGTCAGCGAGCGCTTCCGGCTTCAGACGCCTGCCCAGCGAACGGCCTTCGAACAGCTGTTTATCCGCCCGCACACCCGCACTCCGGGCGTGCCCCTGCGCTGGATCACCGTGGCCGATATCGTGCGCCAGCAGGTGCTATTGCGCCATCCGGATTTTGTGGTCGCCCGCAAAAAAGGCCAGTTCTGGCAGGTGCGCGAAAAACTCTTCGACTACGAAGGTCGCTTCCGTCGCGCCAACGAATTGCGCGGGTAGCGGGACTTTTCATTGATGTGAGGGGCATTTGAGTATAAAATGCCGCCCGCTTCACATCCGTGAGGCAGAACACTCACCTGCTGCTGGGTCGCCTGTAGTAGGGTTTTAAATACAGAGAGAAATCAATGTTTACTATCGAAGCAGAAGTACGTAACGTGCAGGGTAAGGGTGCGAGCCGCCGCCTGCGTACCGCTAACAAGTTCCCGGCTATCGTTTACGGTGGCGAAGCTGCTCCAGTTGCAATCGAACTGGATCACGACAAACTGTGGAACCTGCAGACCAAAGCTGAATTCTACAGCGAAGTTCTGACCATCGTTGTTGGCGGTAAAGAAGAAAAAGTGAAAGTTCAGGCTGTTCAGCGTCACGCGTTCAAGCCAAAACTGACTCACATCGACTTCGTTCGCGCGTAATCGCAAACCTGTCGAAAAAAACCCCGCTTCTGCGGGGTTTTTTGTGCCTGCTATTTACCGCCCGAGGTGCGGCGCTGAAGCTGATCGCGCAGATTCGGCGGCGTCCCCTTAATGGTCAGCGTATCGGTGGCCGGATCCCAGAAGATACGTTCCCCCAGCAGCATCGCATCAAAGTTGATGGTTAACCCGCCGCCGCTGCCGGCAAACTTGGTTAACTGACGCAGCGTGCTGCGATCTGCCGGGAAGCTCTCTTCAAGCTCATAGCCCTTCTCTGCGGTAAATTCCTGGAAGCTGACTTCGCTGACGCCCGCCAACTCTTTTGACAGCGACTCCAGCTCAATCTCTTCCCCAGCCTGCAGCTGTTCGTTGCAGTAGCTGTAAACCTGCTGGCGCACCGTCTGGCGCTCAGATTTATCAAGCTGCGCTTCGGCTGTGAAATCGTCCACCGCCTGGAGCAGCCCTTTGTTCTGCGCTTTGGCGTTAAGCCCTTCACTGGCACCGAGGAAGTCCATGAAGAAATCCGCCACTTTGCGGCCCACGCGTCCCTTCAGGAAAGTCAGGTAGCGGGTCGATTCCGGGTTGGTTTCCCACTCGGTCAAATCAATACGCGCCACGATATCCGCATGGTTAATGTCCAGATAGTGCGTCGAGCTGATATCCAGCTGCTCGTTCACGCGCATGCTGCTTAAGTTATTCAGCACGGTAACCAGCAGATACTCGACCGCCAGGTAGCGGTAGTGGCAGAACAGCACGATCCCACCGTCAGCGAACGGATATTTCGCCAGCTCGTCGCGCAGACGCCCGGTTGCCGCACGGCTAAACGCCAGGAAATCCTCTTCACCCTGGCGCTGCAGGCGCAGGCTATCGGCCAGTTCACTCTCTTCGCTGAACAGCCCATAGGCTTTATTTTTGGCGCTGTAGACGCGATGCAGCTCTGCCATCATCTCCACAACGGTCGCCGTAGGTTCCAGTAACGAATCGCGTAGCACCACTTCAAGGGTTTGCTCATCGCGCTTGATAAGCTGGTGCAAGGCAATCTGGTTGATTTCCAGACTCATGATAAACTCTCCTTTTAGACCGGGCGGTATTCAACCACCACCAGGACATGTGTGCAACAACAGATAAAAAAGGGGAAAAAAAGCTGTTGCTACGGTAATATGTTGCCCTTTCATCAACAAACTGATTTTGATTTATGCCACAACATTCCCGCTACAGTGATGAACACGTTGAACAACTGCTCAGTGAGCTGGTCAACGTACTGGAAAAACATAAAACGCCGACCGATCTCTCCCTGATGGTTTTGGGAAATATGGTCACCAATCTGATTAACACCAGCGTTGCTCCGGCTCAGCGTCAGGCGATCGCAAAATCTTTCGCCCAGGCTTTACAGTCGTCCGTCAGCAACGACCCGGCCCATTAAGGGATACGAACAACAGTTTATGGTGACGAATCGTCAGCGCTACCGTGAAAAAGTCTCCCAGATGGTCAGCTGGGGGCACTGGTTTGCCCTGTTCAACATTCTGTTGGCGACGGTCATTGGCTGTCGTTATCTGTTTGTCGCAGACTGGCCAACAACGCTCACCGGGCGTATCTACTCCTGGATAAGTGTTGTCGGTCACTTTAGCTTTTTGGTTTTCGCCACCTATCTGCTGATCCTGTTCCCCTTGACGTTTATCGTCATGTCGCAGCGTCTGATGCGATTCTTGTCCGCCATCCTTGCGACGGTGGGGATGACGCTGCTGCTTATCGACAGTGAAGTGTTCACCCGCTTCCACCTGCATCTCAACCCCATCGTCTGGGAACTGGTGATTAACCCCGACCAGAACGAAACGGCCCGTGACTGGCAGCTGATGTTTATCAGCGTCCCGGTGATCCTGTTGATTGAGATGCTGTTTGCCACCTGGAGCTGGCAAAAACTGCGCAGCCTGACCCGCCGACGCCACTACGCGAAGCCCGTCGCCGCGCTCTTCTTCGTCTCCTTTATCAGTTCGCACATCATGTATATCTGGGCGGATGCGAACTTCTATCGCCCGATTACCATGCAGCGCGCGAACCTGCCGCTCTCGTACCCGATGACGGCACGTCGCTTCCTCGAAAAACATGGCCTGCTTGATGCGCAGGAGTACCAGCGACGTCTTATCGAGCAGGGTAACCCGGAAGCCGTCAGCGTGCAGTATCCGCTGAGCGACCTGCGCTATCGCGATATGGGCCGCGGGCAAAACGTCCTGCTGATCACCGTCGATGGCCTGAACTATTCCCGTTACGAGAAGCAGATGCCTGCGCTGGCCAATTTCGCGAGTCAAAACGTCACGTTTACTCAGCATATGAGCTCCGGTAACACAACCGACGCGGGCATCTTTGGCCTCTTCTATGGCATTTCAGCCGGATACATGGACGGCGTACTCTCTACCCGCACACCTGCGGCGCTGATCACCGGGCTGAATCAGCAGGGCTATCAGTTAGGGTTGTTCTCATCCGATGGCTTTAACAGCCCGCTCTACCGCCAGGCGCTGCTGTCTGATTTCTCACTGCCAGCGGCACAAAATCAGTCCGATGCGCAGACCGCCAGCCAATGGATAAACTGGCTCCAGCGCTATGCCCAGGAAGATAACCGCTGGTTCTCATGGGTTTCCTTTAACGGCACTACGCTTGCCAACAGCAATAAGAGTGATTTCGCGCGCCGCTACGGCCGCGCGGCGGGTGATGTTGATGCGCAGATTGGCCGCGTGCTTGACGCGCTACGTGAGTCCGGCAAGCTGGATAACACCGTAGTGATCGTGACCGCAGGCCATGGCGTCCCGTTAGGTGACGAGACGAAGAGCATGAGCTGGTCACGCCCGAACCTGCAGGTTCCGCTGGTCATCCACTGGCCGGGTACGCCGGCGCAGCGCATCAATATGCTTACCGAGCATAAAGATGTGATGACCACCCTGATGCAACGCCTGTTGCACGTCAGCACGCCTGCCAATGAGTATTCCCAGGGGCAGGATCTCTTCAGCGCCGCGCGCCGCCATAACTGGGTCACGGCTGCGGGGAATAATACGCTGGTGGTGACCACGCCGAAGCTGACGCTGGTGCTGAACAACAATGGGAATTATCAGACGTATAACCTGCAGGGTGAACGGCTTAAAGACCAGAAACCGCAGCTGAGCCTGCTGCTGCAGGTCCTGACGGATGAGAAACGCTTCGTCGCTAACTGATTAATAATAAACCAGTTAGCGACGGATTCCCTTGCATTCGAAACGGAATCGAGTAGTATTCTTTCTATGCGTCGGCACGTAGCGCAGCCTGGTAGCGCACCGTCATGGGGTGTCGGGGGTCGGAGGTTCAAATCCTCTCGTGCCGACCAAAAACACATTGAAAACCAGCCTTTTATGGCTGGTTTTTTTATTTCGCCTCGTCCGGCGTTTTGCGCAGGTACACCAGCGTAACCAGGCAAATCACCGCTCCGGCATAGAACGTATATTCTGCGCCAAACGTTTCCCAGATGACCCCGGCGCCCAGACTGGCGACTAACAATCCCACGCCACTGACCAGACTAAAAATGCCGTAGGCGGTACCGCGCAGATCCCCAGGCGCGGTTTTCGCAATCATTGCCGCCAGCAGCCCCTGCGTCATCCCCATATGCACTCCCCAAAGCGCAACGCCCAGAAGCATTCCAGCCCAGTGGGTGCTCAGCGCCAGCACAACATCTGCCCCAATCAGCATCACCAGACCCCACTGCAGTAATCGGGTATGGCTCATCCCGTCCGATAACTTGCCAAACGGATAGGCAGAGAGGAAATAGAGCAGATTCATGGCCACCATCACCAGCGGGATCAGCGCCAGCGGCACCCCCGACTGCTGTGCACGCAGCACAAGAAAGGCTTCACTGAAACGTGCGAGCGTGAAGATGGCCCCCAGGCCAATGACCCACCAGCAGCCTTTCCCGAGACGCCTGAGGTTCTCTTTTTTGATGGGGTTCGTGCGTTTATGTTCGACGGGCGTTTTCGGCTCATGCAGGCCGAAGAAAAGCAGCGCCACGGCGAGCACGCCGGGGATCACCGCGATCCAGAAAATCGTGCGGAAATCATCGTTCCACAGCAGCATTAATCCTACGGCCAGCAGCGGCCCGAGAAATGCGCCGACGGTGTCCATCGACTGACGCAGCCCAAAGGCCGCGCCGCGAAGTTCCGGCGGCGTAACGTCAGCAACCAGCGCATCGCGCGGCGCTCCCCGTATCCCCTTCCCGACCCGGTCGATTAAGCGCGCCCCAAGGATCATGCCGGAAGAAGAGGCGATAGCGAACAACGGTTTACTCAATGCGCCAAGACCGTAGCCCAGAACCGCCAGTCCTTTACGCTTGCCCAGATAGTCACTGATGGCGCCGGAAAACACCTTGATAAACAGCGCCGTAGCCTCAGCCAGACCTTCAATCAAACCAATGAAAATAACGCTGGCGCCCAGCGTCGTCACCATAAACAGCGGCAGCAGACTGTGAATAATCTCCGAGGAGATATCCATTAACATACTGACGCCGCCCACCACCCAGACTCCTTTCGGGATCCGGCTGAGCGTTGCAAACCGGGATAACATTGCGCATCTCCTGCTTCATGTTGAACTGTCTTGTTCGAAACAGAATATCCTGGAAATGCGAATAAAAATTATTAGACATAAAAAAAGCCACCCCGCAGGATGGCTTCGATATCGCAAATCGGCGTCTAGTGTTTATCACGTCCGCCCAGGAAGAAAATGCCCAGCGGGATGGCCAGCAGAACGGTGAACACCAGGCTGTAGACAAAGATCATCGCCGATTGCAGGACATACATGCTGGTTGTCCAGGCTGAGAGTGGAATGTTGTACTGTTCGATGACGCCAACAATGGTGGCCCGCCCCACGCACGCGGCAGCAATCATAAACACAACCAGCAGCGCCAGGAGGAACTTGCGGCCTTGAGGCGTTTTCAGTTTTGCACGAACCATCTCTCTTCCCTTTTACAGATGAATAACATTATAGAGGGTCTAAAATAACACAAACGCCTGCCGGACTCCACGCCAGTACAAATCTCTACTTAAATGGCAAATATGTGGTTTATTACGCTATTCATATTGAAAATGTAAGTAAATAACACCAATCATTCATAGTTGATATGTTAACCTGTGCAGGATCGTTTTGACATAAAGGAATGACAATGAAAAACGCACCTAAATTTGCCATCGCACTCATCGCCGCCGCGTGTGTCAGCACCAGTGCTTTCGCCAGCGAACCCCCTAAAGAGCAGCCGCTGGAAAAAATCGCCCCGTATCCGAAAGCGGATAAAGGGATGAAGCGTCAGGTGATCCAGCTGCCGGCACAGCAGGATGAAGCGAATTTCAAAGTAGAGCTGTTAATTGGCAAGACGCTGGAAGTGGATTGCAACCAGCATCGCTTGGGTGGTCAGTTGGAAAGCAAAACGCTGGAAGGCTGGGGTTACGACTACTACGTCTTTGATAAAGTGACCTCGCCGGTCTCTACCATGATGGCCTGCCCGGATGGCAAGAAAGAGAAGAAATTTGTGACAGCGTATCTGGGCGACAATAGCCTGCTGCGCTACAACAGCAAGTTGCCGATCGTGGTTTATACGCCTGAAAACGTGGAAGTGAAGTATCGCGTGTGGAAGGCTGAAGAGAAGATTGAGCAGGCTGTCGTACGTTGAAATTAAGTCGGGTGGCGGCTTCGCCTTACCCGACCTACAAAACAACACCGAACATAGGCCGGGTAGGCGTCAGCGCCACCCGGCTTTTTTACCTTACAGCGCGATATCCGCAACCGGTTTGTTTTCCGGCTGAGGCTTCAGCTCCGCTTTTGGGGCAGCATCCGCAGCCTGCGGTTTGATGTACTGCAGCTGCAGTACGCGGCTGGTGTATTCCAGCTCCTGCTCCGTCGCGCTCACGTTACCGTTCAGCTTCGTGCCGTAGGATGGAATAATGGTCTTCAGCTTCGCCTGCCATTCCGGACTGGCGACTTTATCTTTAAACACTTTTTCCATCAGGTGCAGCATGATTGGCGCAGCGGTAGACGCACCCGGTGACGCACCCAGCAGCGCGGCGATGGTGCCATCCTTATCGCTTACCACTTCGGTACCCAGACGCAGCACGCCGCCCTCTTTCGGATCGCGCTTGATGATTTGTACGCGCTGACCCGCCTGCCACAGGCGCCAGTCTTCTTTCTTCGCCTGCGGATAGTACTCTTTCAGCGCCTCGAAACGGTCGTCGTCAGAGAGCATCACCTGGCTAATCAGGTATTTCACCAGATCGAAGTTATCCAGCCCCACGTCCATCATCGGCTTGACGTTAGAGGTGGTGGTTGCGCTCAGCAGATCCCACAGGGAGCCGTTTTTCAGGAACTTCGTGGAGAAGGTCGCGAACGGTCCAAACAGCACCACGCGTTTGCCGTCAAGCATACGGGTGTCGATGTGCGGAACAGACATTGGCGGCGCACCCACGGAAGCCTGACCGTACACTTTTGCCAGATGACGGTTCACCACTTCCGGGTTATCGGACACCAGGAACTGACCGCC
This sequence comes from Enterobacter sp. TCD1-1, assembly GCF_020567405.1. NCBI lineage: Bacteria > Pseudomonadati > Pseudomonadota > Gammaproteobacteria > Enterobacterales > Enterobacteriaceae > Enterobacter > Enterobacter sp. TCD1-1. The sequence goes on from NZ_JAJCXF010000001.1 coordinate 2,338,743, forward strand.
GACCGGGAAGCCCGCGTAGTCGTCCGCTTCCGGAATGCCGGACTCCTGCAGCAGCTTCAGCGCCGCGCCGCCCGCACCGATAAAGACAAACTTCGCCTTGATGACGTGCTCGGCTTCATTGTTTTTCAGATCGGCAACGGTCACGCTCCAGCTGTTATCCGCGTTGCGCTTGAAACCGCGCACTTCGGTGCTGAGCTGCAGATTGAAGTTCTCTTTTTTCTTCAGAGACGTCACCAGCTGACGGGTAATTTCACCGTAGTTGACGTCGGTACCAATTTCGGTACGGGTCGCCGCCACTTTCTGGTTCGGGTCACGACCTTCCATGACCAGCGGAGCCCACTCTTTAATCTGCGCGTGATCTTCAGAGTATTTCATCCCGCGGAACAGCGTGCTCTGCTGCAGTGCGGCGTAGCGCGCGCGCAGGAAGTTGACGTTCTGCTCGCCCCACACAAAGCTCATGTGCGGTACGGTATTGATAAAGGAGTGCGGGTCGTGCAGCACGCCGCTGTTGACCTGGTGAGACCAGAACTGACGAGAAACCTGGAACGCCTCGTTGATCTCTACCGCTTTCTCGATACTAATGGAACCGTCCTTTTTCTGCGGCGTATAGTTCAGTTCCATGAGTGCCGAATGGCCGGTACCGGCGTTGTTCCAGCCGTTCGAACTCTCCTGCGCCACGCCATCAAGGCGCTCGACCATGGTCATTGACCAGTCCGGCTGCAGTTCTTGCAGATAGGTTCCCAGCGTGGCGCTCATGATACCGCCACCGATTAAAAGGACGTCCGTTTCCTGCTCTTTTGGTGCGTCAGCTTTCGCCGCCATGGAGACGGTGTTAAGCCCCACGGCCAGAGAAAAGAGCATGGCAGTCATTTTTTTCATAATTTATGCCTTAGTGTAAAAGTGCTTGATGCGTGGAAATTGCAGGTGAAAAAAGCTGCGGGGGCACGGTAACAACTTTTAAATATTGTTTAAAGGTTACGAAATTATTGTAATTGTGAAATTTAATGATGGATTGTTTGTGAGGAATTCTCGAAGCGTCTGGTAAAGGGCGGTTTAACGGGCTAGTATGTTGCGTTTTGTGATCGCGCGCACGGAAGCCTGCCCTAACCAGCGAAACGTTATGTCCCTACCCCATTCTCCTTTATCTCCCGAAAACCGTGTCGCCAGCGTGCTGCGTTCCCCTAAGCAGCTGACGCGTGAAACGCTGGCGGGCGTGATTACCGCCCTGGCGCTGATCCCCGAGGTCATCTCATTTTCCGTGGTGGCGGGCGTTGACCCGAAGGTCAGCCTGATCGCTTCCGTGGTGCTCTGTCTTGCCCTGTCTGTACTGGGCGGTCGCCCGGCGATGGTCACGGCCGCGGCCGGTTCCGTGGCACTGGTTATTGGGCCCATGGTGCATCAGCACGGCGTACAGTACATTCTTCCCGCCGTGCTCATGGCTGGCGTGATTCAGATTCTGTTTGGTGTGCTGGGCATGGCAAGGCTGATGCGCTTTATTCCCCAGTCGGTCATGACCGGGTTTGTTAACGCCCTCGGGATATTGATTTTCTTTGCGCAGGTTCCCCATTTCTGGAGCCGAAGCCCGCTGATTGTGGGCCTGTTCGTGCTGACGATACTGATCGTGCTGTGGGTGCCGCGCTATATCAAAAGCATCCCTTCCCCACTGATTGCGATTGTGCTGTTAACCTTGTTTACCGTTTCAACCGGGCAAAGCCTGCCGACCGTGGGCGATGAAGGCGCCATGAGCGGCGGCTTGCCGGGTCTTAGTGAACTTCTGGTCCCTCTCAATCTCCAGACGCTGAGCATAATCTGGCCGTGCGCGTTGAGCATCGCGTTTGTCGGCCTGCTGGAATCCCTGCTGACCGCAAAGCTGGTGGATGAGCTGACCGCGACACCGTCAAGTAAACGCCGCGAAAGCATTGGATTAGGCATCGGCAATATCCTGTCCGGATTTTACGGTGGTATTGCGGGCTGCGCGATGATCGGACAAACCATTGTTAACGTGGAGATGGGGAAAGGCCGAAGCCGCATTTCAACCTTCGCTGCGGGCATCGTGCTGCTGATCCTGGTGACGGCGCTCAGCGACGTGATGGCCAACATCCCGATGGCGGTGCTGGCGGGCATTATGGCGATCGTCGCCGTCAAAACCTTCAGCTGGCACAGCCTTCAGCCAGCCACGCTGAAAACGGCCCCGATTGCAGAAACGGTCGTCATGCTGGTGACCGTTGCCGCCACTGTATCAACCGGCAATCTGGCGATTGGCGTGCTGGGCGGGATTATCGTCATGGTGCTGCTTCCCGCCCGCATTAAGCGTCGGCTTAAAGCAGAAAAATCGTCGCCAGCCCAAGAAAAATAAAGAAACCGCCGGTATCGGTGATGGCGGTGATCATCACGCTCGACCCCACCGCGGGGTCGCGACCCAGTTTGGTCATGGTCAACGGGATAATAACGCCCATCATCGATGCCACCAGCAGATTCAGCACCATCGCCAGCATCATCACCCCACCCAGCGCCATATCGTCATACAACCACCAGGTGATGCCCCCCATAATGCCGCCCCAGACCAGGCCGTTGATCAGCGCCACACCCATCTCTCTGAAGATCAGAAAGGCGAAGTTGCCGGGCTGAATATTCTCCAGCGCCAGCGCGCGAACGATCATCGTGATAGTCTGATTGCCAGTATTACCGCCAATCCCGGCCACAATCGGCATCAGCGAGGCCAGCGCCACCAGCTGCGAAATGGTATGTTCAAAACCGTCAATCACGCGGGAGGCGATAAACGCGGTACACAGGTTAATGGCCAGCCACGCCCAGCGCGTTTTCACCGCCTTGCCGACGGAGGCATGGACGTCATCTCCCGCACTGATCCCCCCCAGCGCACGCAGGTCGTTGTCGGTTTCTTCATAAACGACGTCAACGATCTCGTCGATGGTCAGACGCCCCATCAGTTTGCCAACGGAGTCCACGACGGCGGCACTGACGAGGTCGTCACGTTCGAAGGTACGCGCCGCTTTCTCCGCATCGTCCTCCGGGGAGAAGACCATCGGCTCGTTTTCCATCACCTCGCTCACCTTCCGCTGGGTGCTGTTGAGCAGGATGGTTTTCAGCTCCAGCTCGCCGAGCAGGGTTTTATCCCGGGAGGTAACAAACAGCTTATCGGTGTTATCCGGCATTTTGCCCAGGCGACGCAGATAGCGCTGCACGGTGCCGAGCGTCACGTCCGGGCGCACCGTGATAACGCCGAACTCCATGATCGCGCCGACGCTGTTTTTCTCGTAGTGCATCACCTGACGCACGCGCGCGCGTTCATCGGCAGGCAGTGACGCCAGCAGGCGACCGGTCAGGTTTCGCGGCAGGTGCTGAACCAGGTAAATCTGCTCGTCGATATCCAGGGTTTGCAGAGCGTCAAGTATATCCCGGTCGCTCATCTCGTCGATCAGGTCGTCCCAGACGTTTTCGGAGGCCTCAAGCAGCACCTGTCCGCGCTCGTGATCCTGCACCAGCCGCCACAGGGCGTGACGTTCTTCCGAGGGAAGCGCTTCCAGGGTATCCGCCAGATCCGGCGGGGGTAAGTGAGCAACCAGCGCACCTACCTCAGCAATATCGTCGGCTAAAGTGCCGACATCATATTGCTCAGCCAGGGTCAGTTTGCCTAATAGCGTAGAGGTGACCGCTTTATCGGTCGTGAGAAGCCAGATCAGTCGCGCACGTTCCTGGTCACGCTGTCTGGCGCTGTTTTTCTTTAATACCGACATCAATCATAAATCCATGAAATAAGTTGGTATTAAGCATAGCGCGAGGATATGTAAATAAGAATAAACAACGGGGCGGGATGGAGAAAAAAGCAGCATTACGGCCACGATTATCCCCTCTCCCTGTGGGAGAGGGTTAGGGTGAGGGCATCAGGCCGTACGCGCCACCGCGTCACGCGAGGCTGCATCGCGCTCTTCACCGGTCAGCTCGCTCAGCCTGCCGTCGCGCATCTCCAGCAGGCGGTCGGCATGAATAAAGTAATGATCGTCGTGGCTGATGGCGAAAATGGTTTTACCCATCTGCTGCATCAGCGGCAGCAGCACCTGATAAAACTCGCGGCGGAAGTGCGGGTCCTGATCCGCCGCCCACTCATCCAGCAGAATGATGTCACGCTCTTCCGCCAGCGCCAGCAGCAGCGCCACGCGCTTTTTCTGCCCTTTGGAAAGCTTCAGATTGAGAATTTTACCGTCCTGAAGTTCCAGCTTGTGGGACATCTGCAGCTGCGCCAGCCATTTTTCCACCAGCGCAGGATTGGCCTGCTGCCCTTCCGGACCCAGCAGTTGCTCAAACAGCCAGACGTCGGTGAACACCGCCGAGAAAAGCTTGCGGTAATCCTCGGGCTTCTCCGCGCTCAGCGCTCTGCCATCCAGTAAAATCTCGCCCGACTGCGGCTGATAAAGCCCGGTGAGCAGCATCGCCAGCGTCGATTTACCGCTGCCGTTGCCGCCAATCAGGAACAGCAGCTCGCCGCGGCGGATCGTCAGGTTGACCGGCCCCACGGAGAAGGCGCTGTCCTGATAGCGGAACGTGACGTTACGCAGCTCCAGCGTCTGCCAGTCAGGGAAGGCTTGCGGGCGCGGGAATTCGGCTTTAAACGGCGCGAGATCGAATTTGTTGAGCTTATTAAAGGCCACCTGCGCACTCAGTAAGGTGGGCAACGCGCCGACCGCAGAGAGCAGCGGCGTGCGCAAAAACAGCAGCGTCAGCGAGTAGGTTGCCGCGACGTTGGTGTCCGCCCAGCCCAGGCTGTTCGCCATCCAGAATACCAGGCCAATGGCGCCCAGCATCATAATGTTTGACCAGTTCACCGCGCTCAGGTGGAAGGTATCAGCGCGAATGATGTGATGCCGGTACTCGCGTGCGTCCGGAATATAGAGATGGTTAAAGATATACTCGGCGCGCTCGCGGTTCAGGGTGAGCTCTTTGCGCCCTTCCAGTACCGTCTGGTAGTCGTTATAGAGCTTATCTTCGGTTTCGCGCAGCACCGCCATGTGTTTATAGACGCGTGACACCAGGACAAAACCGCCCCAGATGGTGATGGCGATCCACAGCGCAGTCACCGCCAGCATTTTGCTGGAGAGCCAGGCGAGATAAGCCGCCGAGCCAAAGGTCAGAATGATCCCCTGCACCAGCTCGGGCAGACGAACGAACGCGATGGTAATGGCGCGTACGTCGCTGGTCAGCCCCGCCAGCAGGGAGGCGCTGCCGAGCTGCTCAACGCGTTCGACCTGGGTGTCCAGGATCCGCTTGATAAACTCACTGCGCAAACGAAAAACGAAATGGTGGCCGAGCGCGGTCAGCGCCAGCTGGGAGCCGAGCGTAACCGCCATCAGCAGCAGCAGCAGGCCAAGAAACTCCGGCAATACGGAGAGCGAGGTGTCGACCATTTCAATCAACCGCACGTTAATAAACGCGATCAGGCCAATACCCAGTGCGGCGCTGGCCAGGCTTAACGCCATAACGGCGATGAAGGGCCAGCGGTACTGACGCCAGACGAGGAGAAGTAGTTGCATGCAGGCAATCCGGACAATAAAAATCAGCGAGCAGTGTAAACTGCCCTGCGCGGACATCAAGAATAATTCTTATTTTAGTTTACGCATCCCCGCCTGACGGAAGGTCAGATTAAAGCGGTACTCGCCCGTGAGGGGGTGAACGCCGGGTTTCAGCGGCTGAATGCCGTGATAATAAAGCCGCGATTCCCTGCCCCACACCACCACATCGCCATGTTCCAGCATAATGCGTTTGAGCGGATCGTTGCGGCGTAATCCCCCAAACTGAAAGACGGCGGGCAGACCTAACGATACCGAAACGATAGGCGCGCGCAGATCGGGCTCATCCTTGTCCTGATGCAGCGAGAGCTTCGCACCGACGGCGTAGCGGTTAATCAGACAAGCATCAGGACGAAAATCCGGATAATCCGCTGCCACGGCAGCCTCGTGACAAAGTGCCTGAAAAACCGCAGGTATGGGAGGCCACGGCCGGTCGGTCGTGGGATCGTTTGGAGCATACACATACCCACGTTCGTTTGTCGCCCAGCCCAGTTCGCCGCAGTTGGCCATGGCCACCGACATGGTGTAGCCGCCCGGTGTCACCATATGGCGAAACGGTGAAACCGCCGTGACCTCTTCAATACCGGCAAGCAACGCCGCCGCACGGGAGAGAGCAAAGCGGCGGAGGATCACCGCCCCTGGCGCAAGCGGTTCCTGCCAGGGTTCAGCATCCGCAAAAAGATCGAGCATTATTCCTCCCGGCGTTTCGCCTCACGTTTCAGTAACAGCGCTTTTCGCGCCGTCCCCCAGCGATAGCCCGACAGCGCACCGTCGTTGCGAACCACCCGATGACAGGGGATCACAATTGCCAGCGTGTTTGCCGCACAGGCGCCTGCTACGGCGCGTACCGCACCGGGTTGGCCAATCGCCTGCGCCACCTGCTGGTAGCTTGCCGTTTCGCCGCAGGGAATAGTGCGAAGGGCCTGCCAGACGCGCTGCTGGAACGCGGTACCGCGAATATCCAGCGGCAGCGCAAGCGGTACGTCGCGGTTATCAATACTGGCAATGACCTGGTGGATCCGCTGCACAAAGGCGTCGTCCAGCGGCGCGTGCGTAGCTTTTGGAAATTGCGTGGCAAGCTCTGCGGTGACTTCCGCATCGGTGTCACCCAGCAGAATCGCGCAGATCCCCCGCTCGCTTTCGGCAACCAGACAGCGTCCTAACGAACAGTCATCGATGGCATACCGCACGGCCACCTCTCCTTTACGGTACTGCTTCGCCGTCATGCCCAACGCATCGTTGGCTTTACGATAATAGCTACTGCTGTCGGGAAATCCCGCCGCCAGCACGGCATCGGTAATTTTGTCTCCCTGCGCAAGCGCGGTGCGCAGACGCTGACCCCGCGCCGCCTGCTGCCAGGCTTTTGGCGTCATGCCGGTCACCGACTTAAACAGGCGGTGGAAATGGAAAGGACTCATGGCAACTTGCTCCGCCAGTCTCTCCAGGGTTAACGCGGGATCCTGCTCCAGAAGCCGGCAGGCATGTTCCACTTTTGCCAGCTTCTGCGCCTGCGGATCGCGTTTGTCCGGCATGCAGCGCTTGCACGGACGAAAGCCTGCCTGAGCGGCGTGCCGGGCATCGGGATAAAAACGGACATTTTTACGCAGCGCGTGGCGGGCACGGCATGACGGGCGGCAGAAAATGCCCGTCGTCTGCACGGCGAAGACAAACTGATCGTCTGCGAGCGGATCGCGGGCCAGCACGGCCTGCCAGCGATCCTCATCGGTCATTAAGGTTGGGTTTTTCATGATCGGCTCCTTGTATAAGCATACATAGAGCGTGCCTGAGCGCCACCGATAAAAAACCCGCAACCTTGCTTTTTAATTTTTGTCGCTGACCAGGAAACTGTTGAACTGCGGCGAGCTCCAGGTTTTGAACCCGTCGCCCTCTTTGGTGATCATATAAACCGCCAGCCCTTCCTGACGGACCACCTCTTTGGCTTTTTCCGGGCCGAGAACCATTAATCCGGTATCCCAGGCATCCGCTTCCAGCGCGGTGGGGGCAATGACCGTCACCGAGACCAGGTTATGCGTGATGGGGCGTCCGGTCTGCGGATCAATCACGTGCGAAATACGCTTCCCGTCAAGCTCGTAATAGTTGCGATAGCTTCCGGAGGTGCTGATGCCATGTCCGTTGATATCCACTATCGCCTGCACGGCATTTTGCCGATCGGTCGGTTTTTGAATCGCTACGCGCCACGGTTTATCGCTGGCGTTCATGCCCCGACTGACCAACGCGCCGCCCACCGAGACCAGATAACGGGAAATTCCTTCCTGCGCCATCAGTGCAGCAAGATGATCCGCCGCATAGCCTTCCCCGACCGTCGACAGATCGACAAACAGATCGGGGATATCTTTTTGCAGGTACTGCTGCCCGTACTGGTTGATCACGGTCAGATGCTGTAGCCCTGTCCGGGCGCGGGCGTCATCAATGGCCGCCTGTTCGGGCGTCTTCACCGGCTGTTTATTAGGGCCAAATCCCCAGAGGTTCACCAGAGGACCGACGGTCACATCCATCGCCCCGTTGGTTTTATAACCTACGCGCATTGCCTCGGTCACGATATCGGCCATCGCCTCGCTCACCGGCCACAGAGAGGTGCTGGTCGAGAGGTTAAAGCGCATCAGCGCCGAGTCATTTTTATAGGTCGACAGCAGCTGATCGTCGGCGTCCAGCTGCGACTGGATTTTGCCGCGAAGTTCATCCGTGCGTGTTTTATCGAGGTTCATCACGCTGACGCGCCAGAAGGTGCCCATCGTTTTACCTTCGAGCACCGTCGCGGCAGGTGCATCGGTTTTCGCCACGGTCGCGGGATCGTTACACGCGGTCAGGAAAAAAAGCATAGCCAGAAAGCTGGCGCGTAAAAAAGTCATGTCCATTCATTATTATCCTCATGCCAGGGCGGCAAGAGTACACCAAAAAAGGGGCGTTGTGAGAATCTGAGAAGCACAAAAAAGGGGGCCATCAGGCCCCCTTACGTCACACGTTAACGCGATTAGAACTGGTAAACCAGGCCCAGCGCGACGATATCGTCAGTACCGATACCCGCCTGACGGGTGAAGTCATTTTCATCAACCAGGTTGATTTTGTAATCCACGTAGGTGGACATGTTTTTGTTGAAGTAGTAAGTCGCACCCACATCAACATATTTCAGCAGATCCTGATCGCCGTAACCTTCGATGTCTTTGCCTTTAGACTGCAGGTAAGCCACGGATGGACGCAGGCCGAAGTCGAACTGGTACTGAGCAACCACTTCGAAGTTCTGCGCTTTGTTGGCAAAGCCGTAAGCGGTAGTTGGGTTGCTGCCGTTAGAGGTACCGAAACGGGTTGCGTTGTAGGTCTGAGAGTACTGCGCTGCCAGATAGATGTTGTTGGCATCGTATTTCAGGCCACCAGAATAAACTTCTGCGTGATCGCCCTTACCGTATACGCCAGCTGCATTCTGGTCGGCGGTACGTTTGGAGGAGGACATCGCACCACCCACGCTGAAGCCTTCGCCCAGGTTATAGGTCACGGATGCACCGTAGCCGTCGCCGTTCTGGTTCAGCAGGCTGCGACCGTTAGTGTTTTCACCGCTTACGCTGCCGTTTTTACCCTGATACTGCAGAGCAAAGTTCAGGCCATCAACCAGACCGAAGAAGTCCTGGTTACGGTAGGTTGCCACGCCGTTAGCACGAGACTGCAGGAAGTTGTCGGCACCATAGGTGTCACCGCCGAATTCTGGCAGCACGTCGGTCCAGGAGGTCACGTCGTAAATCACGCCGTAGTTACGACCATAATCAAAGGAGCCAGCTTCAGCAAACTTCAGACCTGCGAACGCCACACGCGTCCAGGACTGGTTGTCACCTTCATTGGTGTTGCCCTGGATCTGATATTCCCACTGGCCGTAACCGGTCAGCTGATCGTTAACCTGAGTTTCGCCTTTGAAGCCAAGACGCATGTAGGTCTTGTCGCCATCGTTACCCTTGTCGTCAGAGAAATAGTGCAGACCATCAACTTTACCGTACAGATCTAATTTGTTGCCATCTTTGTTATAAATTTCGGCCGCATTTGCTGCGCCTGCCACCAGGAGTGCTGGTACCAGGAGGGACAGTACTTTAACTTTCATTTTATTAACCCTCTGTTATATGCCTTATAATTGCCACTGCTTACTGGTTAACCCTCATTAACCAGTCGGCAATTTCATTCTCCGCAAAATTACAGAATAATCCAACGCGAATATGATACGAAAACTTTGAAGATGTTTCATTTATCAGTCAACATGTTTCAAAATGTAAAAATCAAGGAACTTTTACAAAGCACAAAGAGCTTAGAAATTTAGCACTTATAATCAAAAGAAAAAACAGAACCATGATAATCAATAGGTTATAATAAAAATCGTTACAGCACTGAATGACAAAACAAGATCGTACCTAATCTCTAAAATATCTCTCGCTATCATCATTAACTTTATTTATTACCGTCATTCAGTTTTGAATGTCTGTTTATCCCTAATTGAGCCGGATGCTTCGCATTCGGTTTTTTTTTACCTTTCTTTACGTAACTTCTCATTTTTTGTGCTACCGAGCCGAAATTGTAACGACTATTAACTAAATTCTCATCGGCCGTCCTTCGCGAACGCACAATTGATGTAAAACTTAATTTCTTGTTAATTCGTGCTATTTGCTGGCTGAGCGCACTTATTATTTGTACGCGCACGGCGTGTTTGTACATGTTTACTGCGCCGCCCGCCGCCGATATTGTCCGTTGAAAAAGTCGCCTTTTCCCGGACAGTGGCGCTGGAAATTCAGTTATTACCCTTTATACTGCCCTATCGCCACAGAGCATGACCATGACGGGTTAAAGATATCAATGAGTCAGACTGAAACCACCGCCCCGAGCAAATTCTCCCTCCTCCCCGGGAGCATCACCCGTTTCTTTCTTCTTTTGATCGTTGTGCTGTTAGTGACCATGGGGGTGATGGTACAAAGCGCGGTTAATGCCTGGCTGAAGGACAAGAGCTATCAGGTCGTCGATATCACCCACGCCGTGCATAAGCGCATCGATACCTGGCGCTACGCCACTTGGCAGATTTACGACAATATTGCAGCTGCACCGGCCTCCTCATCCGGAGATGGACTTCAGGAGACACGGCTTAAGCAGGATGTCTATTACCTCGAAAAACCGCAGCGTAAGACTGAGGCGCTTATTTTTGGCTCTCACGACAGCGCGACGCTTGAGATGACGCAGCGTATTTCGACCTATCTGGATACCCTCTGGGGTGCCGAAACGGTGCCATGGTCGATGTACTATCTGAACGGTCAGGACAACAGCATGATCCTGATCTCAACGCTGCCGTTAAAAGATCTCTCTTCCGGGTTTAAAGAGACCACCGTGGGCAGCATCGTCGATTCCCGCCGGGCAGAGATGCTGCAGCAGGCGAACGCTCTTGATGAACGTGAGAGCTTCTCTTCCCTGCGCCGCCTGGCCTGGCAAAACGGTCATTATTTTACTCTGCGCACCACCTTCAACCAGCCAGGACATCTGGCGACGGTGGTCGCCTTCGATTTACCCATTAATGATTTAATCCCGCCGGACATGCCGCTCGATAGCTTCCGTCTGGAGCCCGACAGCAGCACCCAGAACATGCGTGCGGCGTCTGACAAAGAGGCCGCAGAGAGCGTATCGATCTCCTTTAACGGTTCAAAAATCGAAATTGCCTCATCCCTGAACTCGACCGGTATGCGTCTTGTGTGGCAGGTGCCGTTTGGTACGCTGTTGCTCGACACGCTGCAAAATATCCTGCTGCCTCTGCTGCTGAATATCGGTCTGCTGGCGCTGGCGCTGTTTGGCTACAGCACCTTCCGCTTCCAGTCGGGACGTCAGAGCGACGCCGCGGCGGTCCCGGCCGGTACCAGCAATGAGCTGCGCGTATTACGCGCGCTGAATGAAGAGATTGTTTCCGTGCTGCCGCTTGGGGTCTTAGTTCACGATCAGGAAGCAAATCGTACGGTAATGAGCAATAAAATTGCCGACCATCTGCTGCCGCATCTTAACCTGCAGAACATCACCACCATGGCGGATCAGCACCAGGGGGTGATTCAGGCCACCATCAACAATGAACTGTACGAGATCCGCCAGTTCCGCAGCCAGGTGGCTCCCCGCACGCAAATCTTCATCATCCGCGATCAGGATCGCGAAGTGCTGGTGAATAAAAAGCTCAAGCAGGCGCAAAGACTGTATGAGAAAAACCAGCAGGGGCGCGCCGCATTTATGCAGAACATTGGCGATGCCTTCAAGCAGCCGTTAAAAACGCTGGCGACCCAGGCGGCGGCGTTAAATACGTCAGAAAGCCACCAGCTTGCCTGTCAGGCCGACTCGCTGGTCAGAATGGTTGATGAGATCCAGCTGGCGAACATGCTGGAGAATGATTTCTGGAAGGGAACCCCCACCCTCTTCTCCATTCAGGATCTGATCGATGAAGTGGTTCCGGAAGTCCTGCCCGTGATTAAGCGCAAAGGTCTGCAGCTGCTGATCAATAACAATCTCCCGGCAAATGATGAACGCCACGGCGATCGTGAAGCACTGCGCCGCATACTGTTGATGATTATTCAGTACGCAGTGACCACCACGCAGATCGGCAAGATCACCCTCGAAGTCAGTACGGAGGAGTCGGCAGAAGACCGCCTGACGTTCCGCATTCTGGACACCGGGGAAGGCGTCACCACGAGTGAAATTGATAATCTGCACTTCCCGTTCCTGAATGACACGCAAAGCGATCGCTACGGCAAGGCAAATGCCCTTACCTTCTGGCTGTGCGATCAGCTGGCGCGTAAGCTCGGTGGCCATCTCAATATCAAGGCCCGTGAATCTCTCGGCACCCGCTATTCTCTGCACGTGAAAATGGCGGCCAATCCGCAGGAAGAAGATGAAGAACGTCTGCTGGATGATGTCGTGGTGATGGTCGATGTTACGTCGAACGAGATCCGCAATATCGTCGTTCGTCAGTTAGAAAACTGGGGTGCGGCCTGCATCACACCGGATGAAAGACTTGCAAGTCAAGAATTTGATCTGTTTTTAACTGATAATCCGTCTAATCTTACTGCCTCCGGCTTGCTTTTAAGCGATGATGAGTCAGGCGTGCGGAAAATCGGCCCTGGCCAGCTGCGCGTCAACTTTAATATAAGCAATGCGATGCAGGAAGCTGTACTACAACTAATAGAAGAGCAGCTGGCGCAGGAAGAGATAGCGGAATCACCGTTAGGCGGTAATGAAAATGCCGAGCTTCACGCCAGCGGATACTATTCACTCTTTGTTGATACAGTACCAGATGATGTTAAGCGGTTGTATACTGAGTCCGCTGCGAATGATTTTGCAGCGCTGGCACAGACAGCACACCGGCTTAAAGGGGTGTTTGCCATGCTTAATCTGGTTCCCGGCAAGCAGTTATGTGAAACGCTGGAACATCTAATTCGTGAGAAAGATGCCTCTGGCATTGAAAAATACATCAGCGACATTGACGCCTACGTCAAAAGCTTGCTGTAGCAAGGTAGCCTTATACATGAACAATATGAACGTAATTATTGCCGATGACCATCCGATTGTACTGTTCGGTATTCGCAAATCACTTGAACAGATCGAGTGGGTGAATGTAGTCGGTGAATTTGAAGACTCTACAGCACTGATCAATAACCTCCCAAAGCTTGATGCACACGTGCTCATTACCGATCTCTCCATGCCTGGAGACAAATACGGTGATGGGATCACGCTCATCAAATATATTAAACGTCACTTCCCGGATATCTCGATCATTGTTCTGACCATGAACAACAACCCGGCGATCCTGAGCGCGGTACTGGATCTGGACATCGAAGGGATTGTGCTGAAACAAGGCGCACCGACCGATCTGCCTAAAGCGCTTGCGGCGCTGCAGAAAGGCAAGAAGTTCACGCCTGAAAGCGTTTCTCGTCTGCTGGAAAAAATCAGCGCGGGTGGCTACGGTGACAAACGCCTGTCGCCGAAAGAGAGTGAAGTTCTGCGCCTGTTCGCAGAAGGTTTCCTGGTGACCGAGATTGCCAAGAAGCTGAACCGCAGTATTAAAACCATCAGCAGCCAGAAGAAATCAGCGATGATGAAGCTGGGCGTGGACAACGATATTGCTCTGCTGAACTATCTCTCCTCCGTCACGCTGAGCGCAACCGACAAGGATTAATCGCCGCTGTTTATGCCGGGTGGCGCTCGCGCTTACCCGGCCTACAGAACCCGCAGGCCCGCGCAAGCGCAGTGCCGCCGGGCAATTAAAAAGGCCCTTCCGGGCCTTTTTTATATCCGTGTTTTTCTCACGCGCTCCGCGTAAATCGACAATGTCTGCTTCAGCACGTCCAGCGTCACCGGTTTCGACAAACAGCTGTCCATGCCTGACTCCAGACAGCGCTGCTTCTCTTCCGCCAGCGCGTTCGCCGTTACGCCCACCACCGGCAGCGTCAGGCCAAGCTGTCGGATGCGCTGCGTCAGACGGTAGCCGTCCATGTTAGGCATGTTGACGTCGCTCAACACGATATCAATATGATTCTTACTCAGCACGTTCAGCGCATCCACGCCGTCATTGGCGGTTTTGCACTGGTAGCCCAGCGATCCAAGCTGGTCAGCCAGCAGGCGACGGTTAATCGGATGATCATCCACCACCAGAATCATCATATCGTCATTCACCGACGCCAGAGACTCCGGTGACGGCAGTCCGCCCGCACCGTCGCTCTCTTCCAGTTCCACTTTGTAGATGCGCGCCAGCAGGCTCAACAGCTCGTGCGGGGTGGCGACACTGTGTACCCATTCCCCTGGCGCACGCTCAACCGGGATACCGATGTGGCGACGGCAGAAGAGCACTGACCCTCTCCCCTGCCACGGCTGTTCCAGCATCTCGTCGGCGATCAGCACATCGTCCACATCCGGTGTTTGACCTTCATAGCGGCACACCCTCACGCCGCTGTGGGTAAGCAGTGCCGTCAGATAGTCATTCAGCGAGGCGTTATGCACCGCCAGCCAGCAGCGCTTATCGCTCAGCCCGTCTACCGTGGCTTTTGCCGGATACTGCGCCGAATAGAGCGGAATGCGGATGGTGAACTGGCTGCCCATGCCGGGCTCGGTATCCACGGAGATGTCGCCATCCATCATGCTGACGAGCTTCTCACAAATTGCCAGCCCCAGTCCGGTTCCCTGGAAGTTACGCTGCACGCCGGTACCGACCTGGAAGAACGGGTCGAACAGGCGAACCACTTCCTTCGCCGGGATGCCGACGCCCGTGTCGCGCACGCGAATGCTCAGGTAATCCCCCGCCCGGCAGACGTGCAGCACAATACAGCCGGTATCGGTGAATTTAATGGCGTTGCTGAGCAGGTTAGAGATGACCTGCTGCAGGCGCATCGGATCGCCGTGCAGCGTCAGCGGCACGTCCGGTTCGATAAAGCAGTAGAGCCCCAGCTGTTTACGCACCACCAGCGGGAGATAGTTGGCGCTGATATGGTTCATCACCTCGCGCGGCGAAAACTCGCGCGGCTCGATTTTCAGCTGCTCGGACTCGATTTTAGAGAAGTCGAGAATATCGCTGATGATCTTCAGCAACAGGCTGGAGGAGTTGTTCATCGCCGTCACCAGCCGGTCAACGCCTTTCGGCAATTCCTTGGTCTGCAGCAGATCGAGGTTACCGATAATCCCGTACAGCGGCGTACGCAGCTCGTGGCTGACGGTGGCAAGGAACATGGACTTCGACTGGCTGGCCTGCTCTGCCGCCTGCGCCATCTCCTGCAAGGACTCTTCCATCTTCACGCGCGCGGAGACATCCACCAGCACGCAAATCGCCACGTTTTCATTGCGATAGCGGGAATGCACAAAGCTGATCTGCAGGTTGGTGTGCGTACTGGTCAACACGTCGACAAAGTTAACCTGCTGACCGCAGATAATTTGCGTCAGCCTCTGCCGGTCTTCGTGCGTCAGCATGTTCAGGTAGTTATGTGCCAGTTCGTTACTCAGGATATTGGTCCCGTCCTGGGTACGCAGAATACAGATCCCCACCGGCGCCGAGGCAACAATCTTGCGGTTAAACTGCTCGTGTTCCTCCAGTCGCTGGGCGTCGCTTTCGGCAGGAATAAAGATTTTCCGCTCATACATGCGCGCCAGCGTGAACAGCGCGCCCCCGGCCAGCAGGTTGAGCAGAATTGCATTCATAATAAGAATGCGTATCCGCTCAAGCACCATATCCACCGGCAGCGAATAGACGATACTGAGCGACGAAGGCGGCAGGCTCTTCTTCAGCACCAGCTCGCGGAAACCTGAGGTATAGCCAAACCACGACCGCTCCTGCATCCAGTGCGGTTCGACGTTTAGACGGTTATCAGGCCCGGCAAGCGAGATCAGTTGATGACCGTTTTCATCCAGAATGGTCACGCCCATGGGCAGGCTGCCCGGGGTGAAGAAGTTTTCCATGCGAATGGTCTGCTCAATCCCCAGCAGCGCCTGCAGGCGATTGCCCAGATAAACCGGCGTCAGGGCGTAGAAATAGCCCACGCCCGGACGCGGGCCCTGGCTCACCCAGAAGATGTTATTGCCGCGCTCGTCCTGCGGTGCATTGCGGTATTTGACAATACGTTCATGCAGGCTTTTCAGCGCATCGTCACGCTCAACGGGCACGTCGCGCAGGCCAAAGTCAGCCATGCAGAGATTCTCGCTGCCAATCAGGAAGACGCGGTTCAGGTCATAGGCGGCGGAGAAATTGTCGCGCCAGTAGCGCATAAACCAGGCGAGCGATTCCAGAGAGCCGCGCCAGGTATTGCTCATGGTGGAGCAATCGGAATCCGGGAACAGCGGCTGGAAATCCGGGACTTCGGTTTTATCATCACGCCCGCGAAGCGCAAGGATACCGTTTTCCGCCGTCAGACGATTTTCGGCAATATACTTCAGCTCCTTCATCACGTCAGACGTTCGCTGAATGTAGCGCTGGGCCTGGTCGGAGCTTAAGTTAAACTCCTGGCGGATCTCCGCTTCTTTCTGGTGCAGGGCGTTAACGATGTAAAACACCGAGAACAGGGCTACCAGCAGCCAAAGCAGGAGCGCCAGCGCCCGAAACAGATAGCGAGAGACTTTCAGCGTAGTACGAAAGGAGACGAGGTATTTCAAGGGGGCGAGGCTCCGCCGTCGGGGTCAAAAGAATGTGGTTAAGGTAGCGGTAAACGCGCCAGGTCGCAACGTTGACTTATCTGCTTGTGCAAAAGAAAAGGGCCGGAATCCGGCCCTTTTTTGCATCAGGAGACATTACTCGTCAGCGTCATCCGCTACGTCATCGTCGGTGTCGGCTTCCGGCGCGATATCCTCATCGCCTTCCGCGACGCTACCATCGATGGAGTCGAGCTCTTCGTCATCCACCGGCTCGGCAACGCGCTGCAGACCCACCACGTTTTCATCTTCCGCTGTACGGATGAGGATCACGCCCTGGGTGTTACGACCCACCACGCTAATCTCAGACACGCGGGTACGCACCAGGGTACCGGCATCGGTGATCATCATGATCTGGTCCGCATCGTCCACCTGCACCGCGCCGACAACGGAACCGTTGCGCTCGGTCACCTTGATGGAGATTACGCCCTGCGTGCCGCGAGACTTGGTCGGGTATTCCCCTTCCGCCGTACGTTTACCGTAACCATTCTGCGTCACGGTCAGGATAGCCCCTTCACCGCGCGGAATAATCAGAGAAACAACGCTATCTTCGCCAGCCAGCTTGATACCACGCACGCCCGTCGCGGTACGGCCCATCGCACGAACGGCGTCTTCTTTGAAGCGCACCACTTTACCGGCAGCAGAGAAGAGCATCACTTCATCGGAACCGGAGGTCAGATCCACGCCAATCAGCTCGTCGCCTTCGTTCAGGTTCACGGCGATAATACCGGCAGAACGCGGACGGCTGAATTCGGTTAGCGCGGTTTTCTTCACTGTACCGCTGGCGGTCGCCATAAAGACGTTCACGCCCTCTTCGTACTCGCGTACCGGCAGGATAGCGGTGATACGTTCGTTCGCTTCCAGCGGCAGCAGGTTAACGATTGGACGACCACGCGCGCCACGGCTTGCTTCCGGCAACTGATAGACTTTCATCCAGTACAGACGGCCGCGGCTGGAGAAGCAGAGGATCGTGTCATGGGTGTTCGCCACGAGCAGGCGGTCAATGAAGTCTTCTTCTTTAATACGTGCTGCAGACTTACCTTTACCGCCACGACGCTGTGCTTCGTAGTCGGTTAACGGCTGATACTTCACGTAGCCCTGGTGAGACAGGGTCACAACAACGTCTTCCTGGTTGATCAGGTCTTCGATGTTGATGTCCGCGCTGTTGGCGGTGATTTCGGTGCGGCGCTCGTCACCGAACTGATCGCGGACCAGCTCCAGCTCTTCACGGATCACTTCCATCAGGCGCTCTGCGCTGCCCAGAATATGAAGCAGCTCAGCAATCTGTTCCAGCAGCTCTTTGTATTCGTCGAGCAGTTTTTCATGCTCAAGGCCGGTCAGTTTCTGCAGACGCAGATCCAGAATCGCCTGAGCCTGCTGTTCCGTCAGGTAGTACTGACCGTCACGCACGCCGAACTCAGGTTCCAGCCACTCAGGACGCGCTGCGTCATCACCCGCACGTTCCAGCATCGCGGCGACGTTGCCCAGATCCCATGGACGGGAAATCAGCGCAGTTTTCGCTTCCGCCGGGGTTGGCGCACGACGGATCAGTTCGATGATCGGGTCGATGTTGGCCAGCGCAACCGCCAGCGCTTCAAGGATGTGCGCACGGTCGCGCGCTTTGCGCAGTTCGAAGATAGTACGACGGGTCACCACTTCACGGCGGTGACGGACGAACGCACTCAGGATCTCTTTCAGGTTCATGATCTTCGGCTGACCATGGTGCAGTGCAACCATGTTGATACCGAAGGAGACCTGAAGCTGCGTCTGGGAGTACAGGTTATTCAGGACAACCTCACCCACTGCATCGCGTTTGATCTCAATCACGATGCGCATACCGTCTTTGTCAGACTCGTCACGCAGCGCGCTGATGCCTTCAACACGTTTTTCTTTTACCAGCTCGGCGATTTTTTCAATCAGACGCGCTTTGTTCACCTGATACGGGATCTCGTGAACAATGATAGTTTCACGGCCGGTTTTGGCGTCCGCTTCCACTTCGGCGCGGGCACGGATGTAAATCTTGCCGCGGCCGGTACGGTACGCTTCTTCAATACCGCGACGACCGTTGATGATCGCCGCCGTCGGGAAGTCCGGGCCCGGAATGTGTGTCATCAGCCCTTCAATGCTGATGTCTTCATCATCGATATAGGCCAGACAGCCGTTGATCACCTCAGTGATATTGTGCGGCGGAATGTTGGTTGCCATACCGACCGCGATGCCGGACGAACCGTTCACTAACAGGTTCGGGATCTTGGTGGGCATCACATCTGGGATGCGCTCGGTGCCGTCGTAGTTATCGACGAAATCAACGGTCTCTTTTTCCAGGTCGGCCATCAGCTCATGAGCGATTTTCGACATACGGATTTCCGTATAACGCATCGCTGCAGCGGAGTCGCCGTCGACTGAACCAAAGTTACCCTGGCCATCTACCAGCATGTAGCGCAAGGAGAATGGCTGCGCCATACGAACGATGGTGTCATAAACGGCGGTATCACCATGCGGGTGATATTTACCGATGACGTCACCGACGACGCGGGCAGATTTTTTATAGGCTTTATTCCAGTCATTGCCCAATACGTTCATGGCGTATAGTACGCGACGGTGTACCGGCTTCAGGCCATCGCGGACGTCCGGCAGCGCACGGCCAACAATGACCGACATCGCATAGTCCAGATAGGAGCTTTTCAGCTCTTCCTCGATGTTAACCGGTGTAATTTCTCTCGCAAGGTCGCTCATCTAACCGCTATCCCTCTACTGTATCCCGGATTCAAAGGTCGCAAATTATAACACAGCCGAGGTGATTGAGGTAAACCTATACGCTTTATTCACAGGGATTGCCTGATATACTCATTCGTCTTGCTAAATAAGGAGTAAAAGCGCCCATGAATGCCGAAAAATCCCCGGTGGCTCACAACGTTGACCACGAAGAGATTGCCAAATTTGAAGCGGTGGCGTCCCGCTGGTGGGATCTCGAAGGTGAGTTCAAACCGCTGCACCGTATTAACCCGCTGCGTCTGGGCTATATCGCGGAGCGTTCCGGCGGTCTGTTCGGTAAAAAAGTGCTCGATGTCGGCTGCGGCGGCGGTATCCTGGCGGAAAGCATGGCGCGCGAAGGGGCGAACGTCACGGGCCTGGATATGGGTTTTGAACCGCTGCAGGTTGCCCGTCTTCACGCGCTGGAGTCTGGCATACAGGTAGACTACGTGCAGGAAACCGTGGAAGAACATGCGGCAAAACATGCCCATCAGTACGATGTGGTGACCTGCATGGAGATGCTGGAGCACGTTCCCGATCCGCAGTCCGTGGTGCACGCCTGTGCAAAACTGGTGAAACCGGGCGGCCAGGTCTTCTTCTCAACCCTCAACCGCAACGCTAAAGCCTGGCTGATGGCCGTCGTCGGCGCGGAGTATGTGCTGCGCATGGTGCCGAAAGGCACGCACGACGTGAAGAAATTCATCAAGCCGGCGGAGCTGTTAAGCTGGGTTGACCAGACGTGGCTCAAGGAGCAGCACATCACCGGCCTGCACTACAATCCGCTGACCAATAAATTCAAACTCGCACCGGGCGTTGATGTTAACTATATGTTGCACACAACCGCCAAAAACGACTAACGTCATTCGTTATTCTTATAAAGATTGCGCGACATCATGTTGCGCAATTCTGACCTCCCGTTGAAGAAATCAGCACTCGATCAAATTTTGAATTTTTTTTCTTAATTATTGACATGTCTTCCAGGCCTTACGGTACGAGGACTTAGCCTTTTTTACCCTTTCACAACCTCAATTTAACGTCAAAATCAACCCTTGTGCTGAAAAGATTCGATACTAGAATACTCACCATATAGCGTTTTTCTTATCGCAAACCCCCTATATGTAGTATTTATCCACAGAGTTAGTCACAAGACGGTTCTGTGGATAAGCGGGGGATATTTTTTATTTCACGGACAGGTAAAACCCACATGAATCAGAGTCTGCTGGTGACAAAGCGCGACGGTACTACCGAGCGTATCAATCTGGACAAAATCCATCGAGTTCTCGACTGGGCAGCAGAAGGACTGAACAACGTATCTATCTCCCAGGTTGAACTGCGTTCTCATATTCAGTTCTACGACGGCATCAAAACGTCTGATATTCACGAAACCATCATCAAAGCGGCGGCGGACCTGATCTCCCGCGAAGCACCGGATTATCAGTACCTGGCTGCACGTCTGGCGATTTTCCACCTGCGTAAAAAAGCCTATGGCCAGTTTGAGCCGCCGAAGCTTTACGATCACGTGGTGAAAATGGTTGAGCTGGGCAAATACGACACGCATCTGCTGGAAGACTATACGGAAGAAGAGTTCGAGCAGATGAACGGGTTTATCGATCACTGGCGCGACATGAACTTCTCCTACGCGGCGGTGAAGCAGCTCGAAGGCAAATACCTGGTTCAGAACCGTGTAACCGGTGAGATCTACGAAAGCGCCCAGTTCCTCTACATTCTGGTGGCCGCCTGCCTGTTCTCAAACTACCCACGTGATACCCGTCTGGATTACGTGAAGCGTTTCTACGATGCGGTATCGACGTTCAAGATTTCTCTGCCGACGCCAATCATGTCTGGCGTGCGCACCCCTACCCGTCAGTTCAGCTCCTGCGTGCTGATCGAGTGTGGTGACAGCCTGGATTCCATCAACGCCACCTCCAGCGCCATTGTGAAATACGTTTCCCAGCGCGCCGGTATCGGCATCAACGCCGGCCGCATCCGTGCGCTGGGCAGCCCGATTCGCGGCGGTGAAGCGTTCCACACCGGCTGTATCCCGTTCTATAAGCACTTCCAGACGGCAGTAAAATCCTGCTCTCAGGGCGGCGTGCGCGGCGGTGCTGCGACCCTGTTCTACCCAATGTGGCACCTGGAAGTGGAAAGCCTGCTGGTTCTGAAGAACAACCGTGGTGTCGAAGGCAACCGCGTGCGTCACATGGACTACGGCGTGCAGATCAACAAGCTGATGTACACCCGTCTGCTGAAGGGCGAAGACATTACCTTGTTCAGCCCGTCCGACGTCCCGGGCCTGTACGACGCGTTCTTCGCCGATCAGGACGAGTTCGAGCGTCTGTACACCAAATACGAAAAAGACGACAGCATCCGCAAGCAGCGCGTGAAGGCGGTCGATCTGTTCTCCCTGATGATGCAGGAACGTGCCTCTACCGGCCGTATCTACATCCAGAACGTTGACCACTGCAACACCCACAGCCCGTTTGATCCGGTCGTTGCGCCAGTGCGCCAGTCTAACCTGTGCCTGGAGATCGCCCTGCCGACCAAACCGCTGGAAGACGTGAACGACGAAAACGGTGAAATTGCGCTGTGTACGCTGTCCGCATTCAACCTGGGCGCAATTAAGAGCCTGGACGAGCTGGAAGAGCTGGCCGTGCTGGCAGTTCGTGCCCTCGACGCTCTGCTGGACTACCAGGATTACCCAATCCCGGCAGCGAAACGCGGTGCGATGGGCCGCCGTACCCTGGGTATCGGCGTGATCAACTTCGCCTACTGGCTGGCGAAAAACGGCAAGCGTTACTCTGACGGCAGCGCTAATAACCTGACGCACCAGACGTTCGAAGCCATTCAGTACTACCTGATGAAAGCGTCCAACGAGCTGGCGAAAGAGCAAGGCGCGTGCCCGTGGTTCAACGAGACCACCTACGCGAAAGGCATTCTGCCGATCGACACCTACAAGAAAGACCTGGATGCGATTGTCAGCGAGCCGCTGCATCTCGACTGGGAAGGCCTGCGCGAGTCCATCAAAACGCACGGCCTGCGTAACTCCACGCTCTCTGCCCTGATGCCGTCTGAGACCTCTTCGCAGATCTCTAACGCCACCAACGGCATTGAGCCACCGCGTGGCCACGTCAGCATCAAAGCCTCGAAAGACGGCGTGCTGCGTCAGGTGGTGCCGGATTACGAGACGCTGGGTGACAACTACGAGCTGCTGTGGGAAATGCCAAACAACGACGGCTACCTGCAGCTGGTGGGTATCATGCAGAAGTTTATCGACCAGTCGATCTCTGCCAATACCAACTATGACCCGACGCGCTTCCCGTCAGGCAAGGTTCCGATGCAGCAACTGCTGAAAGACCTGCTCACCGCCTACAAATTTGGCGTGAAAACGCTGTACTATCACAACACCCGTGATGGTGCGGAAGACGCGCAGGACGACCTGGTTCCGTCAATTCAGGACGATGGCTGCGAAAGCGGCGCATGTAAGATCTAAGCACTTCGCCGGGTGGCGCTACGCTTACCCGGCCTACGGTTTTGTAGGCCCGGCAAACGCAGTGCCGCCGGGCAATAAAATCTCAACAGGACTCACCGCAATGGCATATACCACCTTTTCACAGACGAAAAACGACCAGCTCAAAGAGCCGATGTTCTTCGGCCAGCCGGTCAACGTGGCACGCTACGATCAGCAAAAATATGACATCTTCGAAAAGCTGATTGAAAAGCAACTCTCCTTCTTCTGGCGTCCGGAAGAAGTGGACGTCTCCCGCGACCGTATTGATTACCAGTCGCTGCCGGATCACGAAAAACATATCTTCATCAGCAACCTGAAGTACCAGACGCTGCTGGACTCCATTCAGGGCCGTAGCCCGAACGTGGCGCTGCTGCCGCTGATCTCGATTCCAGAGCTGGAAACCTGGGTGGAAACCTGGGCGTTCTCCGAGACGATCCACTCCCGCTCTTATACCCACATCATCCGCAACATCGTGAACGATCCGGCGGTGGTGTTTGACGATATCGTCACCAACGAGCAGATCCAGAAGCGCGCGGAAGGCATTGCCCATTACTACGACGAGCTGATCGAGATGACCAGCTACTGGCACCTGCTGGGCGAAGGCACCCACCACGTGGATGGCAAAACCATCACCGTAAACCTGCGTGCGCTGAAAAAGCAGCTGTATCTGTGCCTGATGAGCGTTAACGCGCTGGAAGCGATCCGCTTCTACGTGAGCTTCGCCTGCTCCTTCGCCTTTGCCGAGCGCAAGCTGATGGAAGGCAACGCCAAGATCATCCGTCTGATTGCCCGTGATGAAGCCCTGCACCTGACCGGTACCCAGCACATGCTGAACCTGCTGCGCAGCGGCACGGACGATCCTGAGATGGCGGCAATCGCCGAAGAGTGCAAGCAGGAGTGCTACGACCTGTTCGTGCTGGCGGCCCAGCAGGAGAAAGAGTGGGCAGACTACCTGTTCCGTGACGGCTCCATGATTGGCCTGAACAAAGACATCCTGTGCCAGTACGTGGAGTACATCACCAACATCCGCATGCAGGCGGTCGGTCTCGACCTGCCGTTCCAGACGCGCTCTAACCCTATCCCGTGGATCAACACCTGGCTGGTGTCCGATAACGTGCAGGTCGCGCCGCAGGAAGTGGAAGTGAGTTCTTATCTGGTCGGTCAGATTGATTCTGAAGTCAACACCGACGACCTGAGCGATTTCCAGCTCTGATGACGCGCGTCACGCTGAGCCTTTCGGGTACAGAAGTGCTGTGCCAGGAAGAGCACCCTTCCCTGCTGGTGGCGCTTGAAGCGCATCAGGTGGAGGTCGAGTACCAGTGTCGTGAAGGCTATTGCGGCTCGTGCCGCTGCCGTCTGGTCGCCGGCCAGGTGGACTGGCTGACCGAACCGCTGGCCTTCATCAACGAAGGGGAAATTTTGCCCTGCTGCTGCCGGGCAAAAGGCGATATCGAGATCGAGATGTGAGTGTGTCGGGTGGCGCTTCGCTTACCCGACCTACAAAACCGCAGTTCGTAGGCCGGGTAAGGCGCAGCCGCCACCCGGCAATTTCAGCGTTAATCCTTCAAAAAGCTCACCGCTTTATCCGGGAAATCCGTAAACAGGCCGTCCACGCCCGCCTGCTTATACAACACCTCATAAAGCTGATTCACATCCGTGGCATACGGCGGCAGCTGGTCTGCACGCACGGTGTACGGATGCACCTGCATCTTGCTGGCATGCGCCTCTTTCACCATCGCCGTCAGCTTCACGTGGCCCGGCGTTGAGCCTTCCGCCACCAGCATATGGTAATCCGGCCCAATGCCGTCGGCGTACTGCGCAATCTGCTTCATCGCGCCCGGCTTAAACATCCAGTCGTAGTTGTAGTTCACCCACGTCCCGTCCGGCTGCTTCTCCTGGGTTTCATTCCAGTCAGTGTAGGCAATCAGCTGCACCAGGTTGAGGTTCATGCCCATCTTCGGCTCCAGCTCGGTTTTGATGCGCTTCAGCTCGGCGGCATCAAAACACTGCAGGTAGACCTTGTCCTTCTTGCTGGTGTAGCCGTACTGTTTCAGCACCTCCAGCGTCTTCGCGGCAATGTCCTTCCCTTCCTGATGGTGGAACCACGGCGCTTTGATTTCCGGATAGATGCCGATGTTTTTACCGGTTGAGTGGTTCAGCCCCTGAACAAACTCAATCTCTTCCTGGAAGGTATGGATCCGGAAGTCAGATTTGCCCATCGGGAAACGTCCCGGATAGACCTGTACCTTCTTGCCGTTTTCAATCTCGAAGCCTTCGGTAAACTTCAGAGAGCGGATCTCCGCCAGCGTGAAGTCGATGGCATAGAAGCGGCCATCTTTACGGGCGCGGTCAGGGAAGCGCTCCGCCACGTCCGTCACGCGGTCAAGATAGTGATCGTGCAGGACGACCAACTGGTCGTCCTTCGTCATCACCAGATCCTGCTCCAGGTAATCCGCGCCCTGCGCATAGGCCATCGCTTTCGCCGGCAGCGTATGCTCCGGCAGATAGCCGCTCGCGCCGCGGTGGGCAATAACGATTTTATCCGCCGCCAGCGCGGACCCGGTCATCAGGCCCGCCAGCAGCAGGCCTGTCGCTAACTGAGTTAATTTCATCGCAAAGCTCCTTATTGACGACGCGCCAGCACTTCAGCGTGGTGACGTTTTTCTCCGATCATCACAACAATCAGCAGCAGTACCGCCAGCACGCTACCGCCGATCATCACCATAAAGCCGCCGTCCCAGCCGAAGAAGTCAACGGTGTAGCCCACAATGGCGCTCGCCGCGACCGAACCGCCGAGGTAGCCGAACAGGCCGGTAAAGCCCGCCGCCGTGCCCGCCGCTTTTTTCGGCGCCAGCTCCAGGGCATGCAGACCGATCAGCATCACCGGACCGTAAATCAGGAAGCCGATGACGATCATGCAGGCCATATCTACTGATGGGTTGCCCGGCGGGTTGAGCCAGTACACCACGGTCGCGATGGTCACCAGCGTCATAAAGAACACGCCCGTCGCACCGCGGTTACCTTTAAACACTTTGTCCGACATCCAGCCGCAAAGCAGCGTGCCTGGGATCCCGGCGTATTCATACAGGAAGTACGCCCAGGAGGATTTATCCAGCGCGAAGTGCTTCACCTCTTTCAGGTAGGTTGGCGACCAGTCGAGGATGCCGTAGCGCAGCAGGTAAACGAACACGTTCGCGACCGCGATGTACCACAGCAGCTTGTTCGGCAGCACGTACTTCATGAAGATCTGTTTTGCGGTCAGCTCTTCTTCATGTTCCTTGCTGTAATCATCCGGATAGTCGTTTTTGTACTCTTCAATCGGCGGCAGGCCGCAGGACTGCGGCGTATCGCGCATCAGGGCGAAGGCAATAATCGCCACCAGAATGGCGCCAAAGGCAGGCATGTAGAGCGCCGCGTGCCAGTCGTTGAACCAGGCCATCCCCAGCAGGAACAGCAGAGGCGGAATACCGCCGCCCACGTTATGGGCGCAGTTCCACACCGACACGATGCCGCCGCGCTCTTTCTGCGACCACCAGTGCACCATGGTACGCCCGCACGGCGGCCACCCCATCCCCTGGAACCAGCCGCAGAGGAACAGCAGCACGAACATGATGGCAATGCTGGAGGTTGCCCATGGTACAAAGCCCATAAACAGCATGACCGCGGCCGCCAGGATCAGACCGGCGGGCAGGAACACGCGCGGATTCGAGCGATCCGACACGGAGCCCATGATGAATTTGGAAAAACCGTAGGCGATAGAGATCCCCGACAGCGCGAACCCCAGATCGCCGCGGGAAAAGCCCTGCTCCACCAGATACGGCATGGCGAGCGCGAAGTTTTTACGTACAAGGTAGTACGCCGCGTACCCGAAGAAGATCCCCAGGAAGATTTGCCAACGCAGGCGGCGATAGAGCGGATCTATTTCTGCCTCTGGCAGACGCGCCCTGTGGGGCGCAGGTTTGAAGATACTGAGCATAACAGCCTCCGTGGCCTTGAAATGAATGAGCAGGTGGCTCGCACCTGAATTCCAGAGGCGGGGATGTTAAGAAATCACGGTGATTGTTACTGTGAATCAACGCACAGATTGTTACAGAAATATGACAGAATGCGCAAAAAAGCGCATGAAATCACGTTTCACTTTCGAATTCCGCGCGTTTATGTTCGAAATCAAACAAACCACAAAATTAATATGGCTAAATGATAAAAAACGAACATAGAGGGTAAACAATGACCAGTCACGATCCTCGTTATAGTGATGTGATAATCATTGGTGGTGGCGCAACCGGCGCCGGGATCGCGCGCGATTGCGCCCTTCGCGGCTTAAGCGTCACGCTTCTGGAACGCCATGATATCGCCACGGGCGCAACCGGGCGTAACCACGGCCTGCTGCACAGCGGCGCCCGGTATGCGGTCACCGACGCGGAATCCGCACGCGAATGTATTGCTGAAAACCAGATCCTCAAGCGTATCGCCCGACACTGCATTGAACCGACCGACGGCCTCTTTATTACCCTTCCTGAAGATGACCTCGCCTTTCAGGACACCTTTATTACCGCCTGCGGCGCCGCGGGCATTCAGGCTGAAGCCATGGATCCGGCGCTGGCGCGTAGGCTGGAACCGTCAGTTAACCCGGCGCTTATCGGCGCGGTGAAAGTCCCTGACGGCACCGTCGATCCGTTCCGCCTGACCGCCGCCAACATGCTGGACGCCCGGGAGCATGGCGCACATATCCTCACCGGGCACGAAGTGACCGGCCTTATCCGCGAAGGCCACCGCATCTGCGGCGTACGGCTTTTTAATGCGCAATACAATGAACACAGCGAGCTGTATGCCACCGTGGTGGTCAACGCGGCGGGGATCTGGGGGCAACGGATTGCGGAATACGCTGACCTGTCGGTGCGCATGTTCCCGGCGAAAGGCTCGCTGCTGATCCTCGACCACCGCATTAATAACCACGTGATCAACCGCTGCCGCAAACCGTCTGACGCCGATATCCTCGTGCCAGGAGATACCATTTCGTTAATCGGGACGACCTCAACCCACGTGGACTACAGCGAAATTGACTACAACCGCGTCACCGCTGAAGAGGTGGATATCCTGCTGCGCGAAGGGGAAAAACTGGCGCCGGTGATGGCGCAGACGCGCATTCTGCGCGCCTACGCGGGCGTGCGTCCGCTGGTCGCCAGCGACAACGATCCGAGCGGACGTAACGTCAGCCGGGGCATTGTGCTGCTCGATCACGCCGCGCGCGACGGCATGGACGGGTTTATCACCATCACCGGCGGCAAGCTGATGACCTATCGCCTGATGTCCGAGTGGGCAACCGATGCCGTCTGCCGCAAGCTGGGGAATACCAGGCCGTGCGTGACGGCAGAACAGCCGCTGCCAGGATCGCGGCAGTCCACCGAAAAAACGCTGCAAAAAATCATCTCTTTGCCTGCGCCGCTGCGCGGGTCCGCGGTATACCGCCACGGCGACAGAACGCCACCGTGGCTCGGTGAAGGACGACTGAGTAGAAGCCTCGTGTGCGAGTGCGAAGCCGTCACCGCCGGTGAGGTGCAGTACGCGGTGGAGAACCTGACGGTCACCAGCCTGCTCGATCTTCGCCGACGCACTCGCGTCGGAATGGGCACCTGCCAGGGCGAGTTGTGCGCCTGTCGCGCCGCCGGGCTGTTGCAGCGTTTTCACACCACCACCGCTACCCAGTCGCTCGATCAGCTCAGCGCGTTTTTAAACGAACGCTGGAAAGGCATACAGCCTGTCGCCTGGGGCGATGCCCTGCGTGAAAGTGAATTTACCCGCTGGGTCTACCAGGGGCTTTGCGGTCTTGAGAAGGAGCAACACGATGAAATTTGATACCGTGATTGTCGGCGGCGGGCTGGCGGGCCTGCTCTGCGGCATTAAGCTCACGAAGCAGGGGCTGCGCTGCGCGATTATCACCCGGGGGCAGAGCGCCCTGCACTTCTCGTCGGGCTCGCTGGATCTGGTGGACGAAACGTACCGCGATAAGCTGCCACCCGAGCACCCGTATCACCTGATTGGCGCGCAGCATATTGACCGCTTTGCGCTGGAGACCGAAGCGCTGCTGGCGGACTGCGGCGCACGTCTGCAGGGCAGCGCCCGGCTCAATCATCAGCGCGTCACGCCGCTCGGCACCCTGCGTTCCGCGTGGCTCAGCCCGGAGGAGGTGCCCGTTGCCCCCATTCGCGCGGAACGCGTGCGGGTGGTAGGGATTAGCGGCTTTCTGGATTTCCAGCCCCATCTCGCGGCGGCGTCGCTTTGTCGCCAGGGCGTTAACGCCGAAACGGCAGAGATAGAACTACCTGAGCTTGATGTCCTGCGCGATAACCCGAGCGAGTTTCGCGCGGTGAATATCGCCCGTTTTCTGGATAACGAAGAAAAATGGCCGCTGCTGTATGACGCCCTCAGGCCGCTTAGCGACAACTGTGACGCCCTGCTGATGCCCGCCTGCTTCGGTTTACGCGACAACCGGCTCTGGCGCTGGCTCTCGGATCGTCTGCCCTGCTCGCTCGGCCTGCTGCCAACGCTGCCCCCGTCAGTCCCCGGCATCCGCCTGCACACCCAGCTCCAGCGCCAGTTTGTTGCCCAGGGCGGCGTGTGGATGGCGGGGGATGAGGTGAAGAAAATTACCCTGGTGGACGGCGCGGTAAGCGAAATCTGGACGCGAAACCACGAGGATATTCCGCTTCGCGCCCGCTATACGGTGCTGGCAAGCGGCAGTTTCTTCAGCAACGGGCTGCTGAGCAGCCGGGAAGGCATTCGGGAAGCCATTATGGGGCTGGATGTTCGCCAGCGAGCCTCTCGCGCGGACTGGTATCAGAGTGATTTCTTCTCGCCGCAGCCCTGGCAGCAGTTCGGCGTGATTGTCGATAACCACCTGCATCCGCAGCTTTCCGGTAAGCCCGTCAGTACTCTTTTTGCCATCGGTTCGCTGCTGGGCGGATACGATCCCATCGCCCAGGGATGCGGTGGCGGCGTCTGCGCCATCACGGCGCTGTATGTGGCAGAGCAGATTAGCCAGCGCACGGAGGCTGAACAATGAACGACACCCGTTTTGAAAGCTGCATCAAATGCACGGTGTGTACCACCGTCTGCCCGGTCAGCGGCGTGAACCCACGCTATCCCGGCCCTAAACAGGCCGGGCCGGACGGCGAGCGTCTGCGCCTGAAGGACGGCAAGCTGTACGATGAGGCGCTGAAATACTGCATCAACTGCAAACGCTGCGAAGTCGCCTGCCCGTCGGATGTGAAAATCGGCGATATCATCCAGCGCGCTAGGGCGCGCTACAGTACGCAAAAGCCGTCGCTGCGGGACGCGATTCTGAGCCACACCGATCTGATGGGCAGCGTCTCTACGCCGTTTGCCCCGCTGGTGAATGCCGCGACCTCTCTCAAACCGGTGCGCCAGCTGCTGGATGCCACGCTGAAGATAGACCATCACCGCAGCCTGCCGAAATATTCCCACGGCACCTTCCGCCGCTGGTATAAATCCTTGGCGGCGGAGCAGGCGCAGTACGCCGAGCAGGTGGCCTTTTTCCACGGCTGCTATGTGAATTACAACCATCCGCAGTTGGGTAAAGATCTGCTGAAGGTGCTGAACGCCATGGGAACCGGCGTACAGCTGCTTAGCAAGGAGAAGTGCTGCGGCGTGCCGCTGATTGCTAACGGGTTTACCGATAAAGCGCGCAGGCAGGCTCAAAGCAATGTCACCTCCCTGCGCGAAGCCATCGTCGACAAAGGCATACCGGTGCTGGCGACCTCGTCCACCTGTACCTTCACCCTGCGCGATGAGTATCCGCATCTGCTGGACGTGGACAACACCGGCCTGCGAGAGCACATCGAGCTGGCAACACGCTTCCTGTGGCGCAAGCTGGACAGCGGGCAGAGGTTGCCGCTGGGGAAATTGCCGCTGAAAGTGGTGTATCACACGCCGTGTCATATGGAGAAGATGGGCTGGTCGCTCTATACGCTGGAGCTGCTGCGCTTAATCCCAGGGCTGGAGCTGACGGTGCTGGACTCGCGCTGCTGCGGGATTGCGGGAACCTACGGCTTTAAGCGTGAAAACTACGAAACGTCGCAGGCGATCGGCGCTCCGCTGTTCCGTCAGATTGAGGAGAGCGGCGCGGATATCGTGGTGACGGACTGCGAAACCTGCAAGTGGCAGATTGAGATGTCCACCAGCAAGCGCTGCGAGCATCCGATTACGCTGCTGGCAAAGGCGCTCGGGTGAACATGGCCGGGGCGAAAGGCCCCGGCACAGGCGTTACTCCACGAACAGCGACTCAACCACGTTAATCCAGCCGTGCTCGCTGGCCACCTCTTTGCCATTCAGCCAGCGGCGCAGCATGTTCAGCGCCATCATAGCGCACACCTCCTGACGCACCGCCAGACTGTGGCGGGTAATGCTCATTTTTACCCGCAGGGCGTGGGTGCCCTCGGGCGTCGCCAGCGCGAAGTTGAGATGTTCTTCATCCAGCCCGCCGACAAACAGCGCCAGACCGGCAAAATGCTTCACCCTTCTCTCGGACGCCCAGCGGGCGGTCTGCGCCAGGGTCTCCTGCTGGAACGGCACCACTTCGCTCGCCAGCAGCGGCGCGTTGACGCGCGACAGCTGAAGTGCCAGCAGGCCACCGGTGAACTGCTCGCTTAAGGTCACGCTCAGTTGACGCGCCTGCAGCTGCTTCGCAATCTGCGCGGGCAACCCTTCCGTACCTTCAAAGATCAGGCTTTCGCCCGCCACGCGCTGCACCTCGGGCCACAACGCCAGCATCGCCTCTTTCTGTTCGGCCGGGCCTGTCAGCTTAAGTTCAATGATCGGCATGGAGGAGCGATAGCCCATGGACACGCCCGGCGGCAGCGGAAGGTGATCGAGGCTCTGGGCCAGATCGCTTTCCGAGCGGCCAAAGGTGGTCAGACGCAGGCACAGCGGCGGTTCCGGCAGGGTAAAACGATCGCGAAGGCGCGGCAGGATCTGCTGCTCGACCATCACTTTAAATTCTGAGGGCACGCCCGGCGTGAAGAACATCAGACAGCGGTTCAGCTGCATGGCAAACCCACACGCGGTACCGACCGGGTTATCGACCAGTTCAGCACTGGCGGGAATTTCAGCCTGTTTGCGGTTGCTGGGGGCCATGACGCGGCCACGTTCGGAGAAAAAACGCGCCATCTGCGAGAGCCACGCCTCATGCAGCACCAGCCCTTCGCCTTTTGCGGTCGCGGCGGCCAGGGCACTGAGATCGTCACTGGTGGGACCGAGCCCGCCGTTCACAATCAGCACGTCGCACTGTTCACTGCGCTCGCGCAGAACTGCGACCAGTGACTCAAGATTGTCGCCCACCGTATTGCGGCGCGTTAACGGTAATCCTTGCTCAAAGAAAAGATCGGCCAGCCAGGCAGCATTGGTATCAATAATTTGTCCATGCAGCACTTCGTCGCCGGTGGATAACATCTCCACGTTAATCATTGTGTTCTCCCGCTTATTTGGTCAAAACACTATAGCGCAAATGCGGGGTGGAGCAGAGAGAAACTGGCGCGACAGCATGCCGCGCCGGAGAGATTAGAAGCCTGCGCTGACGCCCACGTACGGGCCGTCGGCCAGCGCGTTATCGCGGTTACCGTCTTTGCCGGCCAGGTTCAGATAGCGATAGCCTGCTTCGATTGTGATTGGACGCATGATGGTCCAGCGTGCGCCAGCGTTGGCCTCTTCATAGCTGTCGATACCGCTTGAGAGGGAATCCGGAGAGTAGTAGTACTCACCAAACAGCCCGAAGCTGTCGCCAATTTTCCACTGCAGACCGCCGCCCACTGCCGCCGCATACCCTTCATCACCATCATTTGGGTTGGTATAGATACCTTTACCGCCGACGGTCGCCAGGAACGGGCCAAGAGGAACGTTGAGACCCAGGCCGAGGCTGGCCGCGTCGCCGTCGTCATCGTTATGCGTCCAGCCGCCGGTCATCGCCAGACCGGATGTCTCGGTACCCATGCCAAAGCCCAGGTGGGTATAATCCTGACCCGCCGAGCCGTTAATGCTAATGGCGTTCGCCGCCGCAGATACAACCATCAGGCCGAAGCCCAGTAATGCCACTTTTTTCATTGTCGTGATCCCGCACAATTTTTATAGAGAAGTCCCAAAACCGCGAGATTTTAACCTGGGTCTTCCGGGGATCAAGCACTCTGCGTGCGGCAGGTCAGTAGATTGTAACTATTTGAAACGGCTATTATCCCTTCAGCGTTGCGTTAACCCACTCCTGCAGCGCGCGGCGCGAAACTTTAATGCCGCCATTTTTGAGTTCGGTCGGCAGCAGCAACCAGCGGACAGGTTGCTCAAAACGCGCCACCTTGTCCCTCACCCAGTCGGGTAAGCAGGTGATATCCGTTCCCGGCTCGCACTCCACGACCGCCACCGGGCGTTGCCCGAATTCAGCGTCGTCCAGCGGAACGATAAACACCTGGTTAACCTGCGGGTGCGTGGCGATAACCCGCTCCAGCGATTCCGGCTGGATCCCTTCTCCGCCGCTAAAAAAGAGGTTGTCCATGCGGCCAAGGATCGTCAGACGGCCGTCATGCCATTCGCCGCGATCGCGTGTGGCGAACCATCCCTGCGCGTTGGTCAGCGGAATCAGTTCGCCATCCCGCCAGTAGCCTGAGGCCATGCTTTGCGCCCTGATCCAGACTTCACCGTTAACGACCTGCACCTCTCTGCCCGGCAGCGCACAGCCCACGTCCGGCTCGCCGTCCGCCTCTTTCGCACAGACGGTAGAGGCAAACTCGGTCAGACCGTAGCCGCAGAAGGTGCGTATATGCTGCTCTCGCGCCTGTTCGGTCAATTCAACAGGGATGGCCGCCCCGCCCAGCAGCACCGCTTTCAGTGCGACAGGCTGGTGGGCATTCAGCAGACGCCAGAGCTGGGTTGGCACCAGCGAGGCGTGGGTGCAGCCGCACAGCGCCTGCTCCAGAGGCTGTTTCTCGCGTACGGTTAACCGCGCGCCGGCCTGCAGCCAGCGCCATAAGATCCCCTGGCCGGAAACGTGAAACAGCGGCAGCGAAAGCAGCCAGTCGTCGTCTTCACCGTAGGGCATCAGCGCCAAAACGCCGCGCGCGCTGGCAAGGTGGGCCTCGCAGGTATGGACCGCCGCTTTCGGCAGTCCGGTGGAGCCGGAGGTCAGCGTCATGGAGGCCAGCCGCGCCGGTTGCCACGCAGCGCAATACGCATCGGCTGTCTCGTGCATGCGCAGGGCAGGAAGGCCGTCGTAGCTGCCGTCCAGCACCAGCGCAAAGCGCAGCGTCATCTGCGGGAGCAGCACGTCCAGCAGCGGGCGCGGTAGCTGCGGATTAACGGGAAGAATACGCGCTCCGCACTGGAGCAGCGCCAGCCACGCCAGCAGGGTTTGCGGATGATTATGGGCCTGCAGCAGCACGCCGCAGCCCTCCTCCACGCCCTGCCGGTGAAAGCCTGCCGCAAGGCTGTCGATGCGCGCGCACAGCTGTTGCCAGCTGAGCACCTCGTCGTTCAGCCTCAGGGCCGGTTTATCGGCAAACAGCGCGCACCAGTGTCGCCACGGCCAGTCGGTAAAACTCATCGCAACGGCTCCAGCGCCGCGACGTCGAGGCACGGCAGCGCGCTGTCCGGCCACGGGCGGAGAAGCTGAGCCTGCATCAGGTTCAGCGTGTCGAGG
Organism: Enterobacter sp. TCD1-1; assembly: GCF_020567405.1. Taxonomy (NCBI): domain Bacteria; kingdom Pseudomonadati; phylum Pseudomonadota; class Gammaproteobacteria; order Enterobacterales; family Enterobacteriaceae; genus Enterobacter; species Enterobacter sp. TCD1-1. Next base: position 2,373,466 of record NZ_JAJCXF010000001.1, read on the forward strand.
CCAGGAACCGTATCCGGCGTTAGCCAGGCGGCCATGCGCGCCAGCTGGGTTAGCCCAAGGCTGGACTCAATCGACGAGCTGATCACCGCCGTCAGCCCTAAGGCATGCGCCGCCGCGACCTGCTCGCGCACTTTCGCCAGGCTACCGGTCAGCGTCGGTTTAATCACCACCGCGCTGACGCCGGGCTCGGCAGCGAATTCAAAATCGGCCTCGCGCAGGCTTTCATCCCAGGCGATGGCAATCCCCGTTTCGCGGGCAAACGCGCGCGAATCCTCGCGGGTTTTGCACGGCTCTTCCAGGAAGGCAATACGGCTCCGGTAGGCCGGGTTGACGTACTTCGCAAACTGCTGCGCCTTAAGCGGCGTCCAGGCGCGGTTGGCGTCCAGACGCAGATGCAGATCGGGGATCGCCTCCAGCAGCAGGTTGGCGACCATGCCGTCGCGCACCGCTTCATACAGCCCGACTTTGATTTTCGCGACTTTCTCGCCCGGCATGGCGGAGAGCAGCGCGAACAGCTCGTCCGGATCGCCCGTGCAGAGCGGTGCTGCGCGGTAATTCCCCGCCTCCGGCAGGCTGCCGTCCAGCTCGGCCAGCGCGCAGCTGATACCAAAGGCCGCGGAAGGCACCTCCGGCAGCGCCGGATTTGCACCCTCGCGCCACGCGTCCGCCCACGCCAGCAAGGCCGCCCGCGCGTCATCCAGCGACTCGAGGCTAAACCCCGGCAGAGGCGAAATCTCGCCCCAGCCTTCCCGCTCGCCCTGCTGCAGATGCACGAAGAAGCCGTCACGGGTTTTTAACCGCCGTTCACGCAGCACCACGCCCGCGTCCATCGGTATCTGCCAGCGGTAAACCTGCGCGCGACGCATTACGGGTTCCGTTTGTATTTGCTGAAGTCCGGCTGGCGTTTTTCGTTAAACGCGTTGCGCCCTTCCTGACCCTCTTCGGTCATGTAGAACAGCATGGTGGCATTGCCCGCCAGCTCCTGCAGACCCGCCTGACCGTCGCAGTCGGCGTTGAGCGCGGCCTTCAGGCAGCGCAGCGCCATCGGGCTGTTTTGCAGCATTTCACGGCACCAGCGCACGGTCTCTTTTTCGAGATCGGCAAGCGGCACCACGGTGTTCACCAGGCCCATATCCAGCGCTTCCTGCGCGTTGTACTGACGGCACAGGAACCAGATTTCGCGGGCTTTTTTCTGACCGACGATGCGCGCCATGTATGAGGCCCCCCAGCCGCCATCGAAAGATCCCACTTTCGGGCCCGTCTGGCCGAAGATGGCGTTCTCGGCGGCAATGGTCAGGTCACACATCATGTGCAGCACGTGGCCGCCGCCGATGGAGTAGCCCGCCACCATCGCCACCACCGGTTTTGGACAGGTGCGGATCTGACGCTGGAAATCGAGGACGTTCAGGTGATGCGTACCCGCGTCGTCCTGGTATCCGCCGTAGTCACCGCGCACTTTCTGATCGCCACCGGAGCAGAACGCTTTCTCGCCTTCGCCGGTCAGGACAATCACGCCGATGTTGTCGTCGTAGCGCGCATCCGCCAGGGCCTGAATCATCTCTTTCACGGTCAGCGGACGGAAGGCGTTACGCACCTGCGGGCGGTTGATGGTGATTTTGGCAATGCCGTCGGTGGATTTGTGGTAACGAATGTCGGTGTAGCCTTCGGAGCAGTCCTGCCATTCAACCGGGGCGTAAAGCATGTGTTCATCAGGGTAGATCATAGAGTGTCCTTTATTCGAAGACGCAGTATCTGAGCCAGACTTGCCGCAACCGCATCGGGGTTTTCCCGGTGGGCGTTGTGTCCGGCGTTGGGAATTGCATGGCGAACAGCATTCAGCTCCGCGGCAAGGGCCGCAAACTTCTCATCATGTTCGCCATAGAGATGATCAAAAGAGAAATGGCGCGCGCTCAAGGCAGCACGCAGATCGGGCTGCACGGCCAGCGACGTTGCCTCGAGCATCATCGCCAGCGCCGCGCCGCAGTTCTGGCTGCGCAGGGTAATCAGCGCGTCGCGCTGGGCGTCCGTCAGGGAGGCAAACACGGGCTGTTGGTACCAGTCAGCGAACACCTTATCCAGCGGTTCGCTGCGAAAACGTGCTGCCCAGCGGCGGTCGGATGCCAGCCGCGCCTGTCGCGCATCAGCATCCTGCAGGCCCGGATGTCCCCCTTCTACCGTCAGGCCCAACAGCCCCTTTGGCTGCTGGCAGGCATGGAACATCGCAATGCGGCCGCCGAGGGAGTACCCGACGAGCCAGAATTTCAGTATGTTGTAACTAATCAGAGTTCGGGTGAGCAACGCGCTCATCTCGTCGAAGCCCTCGACGCCCAGGTGCCGGGATCCACCGTGACCCGGCAGATCCAGATACAGCCGGGGATAGTCACGAAGTCGCTCCCCAACACCCTGCCACTCGCGGCAATCGCCGGAAAAACCGTGCAAAAAGACCAGCCAGGGATAGCCTGGTTTTCCGGCCTGCTGCACGCCCGAGAGGATCACAGCTGGCTCACCTGCGCCAGCAGGCTTTGCAGGGTCTGCGCACCGTCAGCCTCGTTCACCACCAGCTCAATCAGCGTCGCGCCGGGCTGTTTCCAGGCTGTACCGAGCGCGGCACCCAGCTGTTCCCAGCTTTCCGGGCGATGATATTTCAGGCTGAACATCGCTGCGGCGTGTTCGAACTGCACGTTCTGCGGCATCAGATAGAAGCGCTCGCGCTCGCTCTGCGGCGTAGGCAGCAGGGAGAAAATCTGCCCGCCGTTGTTGTTGACCACAATCAGCACGAACGGGGCTGACACCTGACGCAGCAGCGCCAGCGCGTTGAGATCGTAGAGCGCGGAGAGATCCCCCACGATGGCCAGCGTCGATTTCGCGCTGGCGCGCTGCACGCCTGCCGCCGTGGAGATCAGCCCGTCGATGCCGCTGGCGCCACGGTTGCTGTACACGGGGTAGCCTGCTGGCAGCTGCGAAAAGGCGTCTATCAGCCGCACGACCAGGCTGTTGCCGACAAACAGCTGCCCCTGCTCGGGCAGGTACTGGCGAATACGGTGCGCCAGCCCGGCCTCGCTGAACGCTTCACAGCGCGCATGGGTCAGTTCCCACGCCTGGCGCGACAGGTCCGGGAGGGTAACCGCCCAGGGTTTGCGTTTTTCAGCCGGATGGAGCGCCAGCCAGGCGTCGATATGGCTGACCAGACGACGACCGCGATGGTGCGCCGGGTCAAGACGCCCTTCCAGCGCGTCCACCAGCCAGTATTCGTCCGGTGTGCAGGTGGCCTGCCACTGCAGTAACCGTTTGCCGGTTAAACTCGATCCAAGCTGGACCACAATCTGCGCCTGCGACAGCTCGGTGACCGCTTTGGCATTACCCAGCCAGAGATCCGCGCACGGCAGCGGCTGCCCGGTCTGGGAAAGCACGTCGCCTATCAGCGGCCAACCCAGGGTTTGCGCCCACTCGGCGACCAGCTTGCCTTCGGCGGCGCTCATGCGCCCGGCGATAACCACGCCGCGCTTCTGCCGCCAGAAGAACCAGTCGCGCTGTTTCGCGCTCTCAAGGTGCGTCTGCTCGCGCAGCCACGGTTTCTCACTCTGCCACCAGTCGCCGAGGGTCTGCTGCCAGTCAAGACCCGTATCGTCCAGCTCGCCGTACAGCGGCTCGGCAAACGGGCAGTTAATATGCAGCGCCCCGCTGCGCAGCGTCTCCATGGCATGATCGACGGTGGAGACCAGCCAGCTTGCCGGAATATCCTGGGTGGGACGGGGCAGCGAAATCGTCTGCGAAGGATGCGAAGAAAAGAGTCCCGGCTGACGGATGGCCTGATTGGCGCCGCAGTCGATAAGCTCAGGGGGACGATCGGCCGTCAGCAGAATCAGCTTTTCACCGGTTAACCCGGCTTCAATCAGAGCCGGATAGAGGTTCGCCACGGCAGTACCGGAAGTAACAATCACCGCCACGGGTTCTTTGCTGACCTTTGCCAGACCCAGCGCGAGATGCCCGAGGCCACGCTCATCAAAGTGGGTGTGGTGAATCAACGCCCGGTTTTCGGCGGCCGCCAGCGTCAGCGGCGTTGAGCGAGAACCCGGTGCAATACACACGTGCCTGACGCCGTGGCGCGTCAGGGCTTCAAGGATCACCGCCGCCCAGCGTCGGTTAAAAGAACTTACTGACATGAGATTGTCCGGTATCAAGAATGCGACACAGTATAAATAATAGAAAAAATTGGAATTTTGATATGAATCGGGATTGCGCGAATCAGTATTAATCCCTAAGGAGCAGAGAGCGCAATCCGGCCGCTTTGTTTTCGATCTCCTGCCACTCCTGTTCCGGGTCAGACCCGCTGACAATGCCCGCCCCGGCGTAGAGCCGCAGGGAGTCATCCTGGACGCGGGCGGAGCGCAACGCCACGCAAAATTCACTCTGGTCAGGCGATAAATACCCGGCAGAACCGGCGTACCACTCGCGGTTAAAGGGCTCAACCTTCTGAATAAATTCGCGCGCAGGCTGTCGCGGCAAACCGGCAACGGCCGCCGTCGGCTGTAGCATATGCAGGCACTGCTCGTCGTCGGCCTGTTTGAGTTCGGTCCAGATACAGCGGCGCAAATGCTGCACTTTACGCAGGCGCACCACCTGGGGGGGCAGTACCTCAAGCGTCTGCGTGTAGTGCTGAAGACGCTGGCAAATATCTTCCACGACCAGCATATTTTCGCGCTGGTTTTTATCGTCGTTCAGCAGCCACTCGCCGAGACGCTGCGCCTCGCCATCATCGGCATGGCTGGCGACGGTGCCCGCCAGCGCTTCGGTGCGCAGCAGCGTGCCGCGCCGCCGCCAGAGACGCTCGGGGGTCGAGCCAAGAAACGCGTTGCTGGCGTCGAATACCATGCAGAAATGGTAGCAATGTAAATTCAGGGCGCGGCTGGCCGCCATCAGCGCGACAGGGTTAACGCGCTGTGTAAACCGGATATCGGTTGCCCGGGCGAGAACCACCTTTTCGAAATCACCGCGCGCGATGGTCTCTGTCGCTCTGCGGATAAGCGTCAGCCATTCGGCCTGCTGCGGCTGATGGGTTTCGTGCTCAACCTGAACGGATAGCGGACGGATAGATCTCGCAGGACGGAGTTGCTGTAAAAAATCCCGCGCGGCGAGGGCATCTTCCTGAAGTGAATAATCACTCCACAGCTGCAGACGCAGCGTAGCGGTGCCGGCGGTACGTCGCCAGAGCAGCCGCGGTAAAAAGAGGCTGCCCTGCTCCGGAGTAAAGGCGTTCAGGCCACAGATACGGGTATCACCTGCCGCGTTTTGCTCGCGCAAAAACTGCGTGGCTAACGCCAGAGAGGAAAAGGGGATCACCGCCCCCAGCGCAGCCAGTTCTTCATCGCCGTTACGCTGCTGCCAGTAAAACTGCGGATAGCACTGCTGCGCCCCAAGCCAGGCGAGAGGGTCGAAAGCGTCGTTTAACGGGAAAGAGACGTCGAAATGACATATGCCGGGTGTTGCGGGTAACGCTTGCGAAAGCTGGGTACGCAATTGCTCCAGCGCGAGGAAAATCGAATTCACGCGAACCTCTCCCTGTTAAAACCTCGTATTATACGGGGTACTGGCAATAAATAGCAGTACCCACGTATAGGGAGTGGTTAAGCGGCTTAACGACGGGCTAAGAGCAGCCCCAGTACCAGCCCGACGGCAGCACCTACTCCAATACCCTGCCACGGTTTTTCATGCACGTAATCATCGGCACGGTACACCGCTTTTTTGGCGCGGTAGTAGTAGGTATCAGACGCATGGCTGACGCGGTTTTTCACTTCATGCAGCGCCTGCTCGGCGCGGGCTTTTAGCTCAATATATTTCTGATCGGCAGGGTCGCCCGAGGAACGTAACACCTCTTCCAGCGTTTCGCTCAGTAAGGCCAGGTCGTCGTCGATACGGGTATCCCAGGATTGAAATGACATATTTTTCTCCATGTTAGTACACCAGTCCGCTAACTATAGCCAACGACTCGCCATTACGCCTGCTTCGCTTCCCGCGCCATGCCGATGTGGGGAATGCCGTCTTCATCGTACACCTCGGTGACCGGCACGAAACCAAAGTGGCCGTAGAAGGACTGCAGGTGCGCCTGCGCGCCCAGGTATAACGCCTTGTTCGGCCACTGTTTCTGGCATGCCTCCAGCGTTTTCTCCATCAGCTGATAGCCCAGTTTTTCACCGCGCGCTTTGCCGCTGATGATGACGCGGCCAATGACGACAGGCTCAAAATCGTCTTCGCTTTTCAGAATCCTCGCATACGCCACCAGCTCGTTATTCCGCCAGCCGAGGATATGGCGGTTCTCGCCGACGAGATCGTCGCCGTCGATGTCCTGATACGGGCAGGTCTGTTCAACCACGAACACTTCGCAGCGCAGTTTCAGCAGGGCGTAAAGTGAATGAACGGTGAGGTCACTATGGTGTAAATCTTGCCACTGGATCATGTCAGTCTCCTTCCTGGGGTTCATCACGTTATACTAAACCCCTCCCCGTTCGGCAAAGGGCTGATTGCGTTATGGAACTGATTTTTCTGGGTACGTCCGCGGGCGTGCCAACCCGCTCACGAAATGTGACGGCGATTCTGCTGGATCTTAAACACCCCACCCGCGGCGGGCTGTGGCTGTTTGACTGTGGTGAAGGGACGCAGCATCAGCTGTTACACACCGCTTATCACCCCGGCAAGCTGGATAAAATTTTTATCACCCATCTGCATGGCGACCATCTGTTTGGCCTTCCCGGCCTGCTGTGCAGCCGCTCGATGGCCGGTAACGCCAACCCGCTGACGATTTACGGGCCTGCGGGTATTCGTGAATTTGTTGAAACTACGCTGCGCCTGAGCGGGTCGTGGACGGATTATCCGCTGGAGGTCGTTGAGATTAGCGAAGGCCTGATTTTCGATGACGGCGATTATAAGGTGAGCGCTCAGCCGCTCAATCACCCTGTCGAGTGCTATGGCTATCGCATTGACGCGCATGACAAACCCGGCGCGCTGGACGCCGCCGCGCTGATGGCCGATGGCGTAAAACCCGGACCGCTGTTCCAGCGCCTGAAGCACGGTGAGACCGTCACGCTGGAGGACGGGCGCGTCATTAACGGTCAGGATTATCTCGCCGCACCGCAGCCCGGCAAGAAGCTGGCTATTTTTGGCGACACGGCCCCGTGCCGGGCGGCGCTCACGCTGGCCCAGGGCGTGGACGTGATGGTACATGAAGCGACGCTTGAAACGGCGATGGAAGAGAAAGCCAACAGCCGGGGCCACAGCTCGACGCGACAGGCGGCGCAGTTGGCCCGTGACGCGGGCGTCGGGAGGCTCATCGTCACCCACGTCAGCTCCCGCTACGACGCGCGGGGCTGTGAAAAGCTGCTGACAGAGTGTCGCGCGCTGTTCCCGGAATGTGAGCTGGCCGAAGATTTCGCTCAGGTCAGCGTTTAGTCCTTCATTTTTCCCTCAGGATGCCGATAACGATTAAAAGGTCAGCATTTCTCTCGAGGGTAGAATGGATAATTTCCAGAAAGATATTGATGACAGGGCGAATCTGACCCTGTCGAACCGTTTTGAACTGTTGCTGTTCCGTCTTGGCACCTCTCTAAACGAAAATAAATCTGAGCTGTTTGGCATTAACGTCTTTAAGCTGCGTGAAATTGTGCCGATGCCGGAGTTCACGAAACCCGCCGGGATGAAATCACCGCTGATGGGAATGGTGAATATTCGCGATCAGGTGATCCCGGTGATCGACCTGGCCGCCGTGGCGGGCTGTAAGCCTACCACCGGGCTGAATATCCTGCTGATCACCGAATACGCGCGCAGCGTGCAGGCGTTTGCCGTGGAGTCGGTTGAGAACATCATGCGTCTGGACTGGAAGCAGGTGCACGCGGCGGAAACCGCCGTCAGCGGTCGCTACATCACCAGCATTGCGTGTCTTGACGAGAAGAGCGATACCAACGATCTGGCGATGGTGCTGGACGTTGAGCAGATCCTGTACGACATCACCCCGGCCAATCACGATCTGCACGCCACCAATCTAAAGACGACCAAATTCCATATTAAGCCGGGCGCGGTCGCCATCGTCGCGGAAGACTCCAAAGTGGCGCGCTCGATGCTGGAGAAAGGTCTGCAGGCGATGGAGATCCCGGCGCAGCTGCATATTACCGGCAAAGAGGCGTGGGAGAAAATTGGGGTTCTGGCCGCACAGGCGCAGGCTGAAGGCGTTCCCATCACCGATAAGATCGCGCTGGTGCTGACCGACCTCGAAATGCCGGAGATGGACGGTTTTACGCTGACGCGCAAAATCAAAACCGACCCGGTACTGAAAGATATTCCGGTGGTGATCCACTCTTCCCTTTCCGGCAACGCCAACGAAGACCATATTCGTAAGGTGAAAGCGGATGGCTACGTCGCGAAGTTTGAGCTGAACGAGCTGTCGTCAGTGATTGAGGAAGTGCTGGACCGCTCGATGAAGAAGATTGACGGGCCGTTGATTAGCCGCAAACAGCTGGCTTAAGCATGGTGCGGGCTGGTGCCCTCACCCCGGCCCTCTCCCACAGGGAGAGGGAGAAAACCATAAAAAAACCCGCCGAGGCGGGTTTTTTGTTTTTACATTAATGGCATCGCTCGCTGCACGATATCAATCAGCGGCTGCGGATAGATACCGAAGATCAGCACCAGCAGCGCGGAGATGAGAACCACAATACCGCCAGCGCTGTACTGCCAGTTGGTTGGGGCATCACGGTTGAGCTGCTGAGGCGCGCTCAGGTACAGGCTCACGGCCACGCGCAGGTAGTAGTAGAGACCAATCGCGGAGCCGATCACCACGCCCGCAGTCAGCCACCACAGGTGCGCCTGCACACCGACGGCCAGCACGTAGAACTTACCGATAAAGCCGAGCGTCATCGGGATACCCGCCAGAGAGAGCATCATCACCGTCATCACCGCAGACAGGATCGGACGGTGCCAGAACAGACCACGGTAGGAGAACAGTGAATCGGCATCCGGACCACGGTACGGGCTGGACATCAGGCTCACCACGCCGAAGGCGCCGAGGCTGCTGAACAGGTAACCGGCCAGATAGACGCCCACGGCTTCCATTGACATCTCACCGCTCTGCAGCGCAATCAGCGCCACCATCAGGTAGCCCAGATGAGAGATAGACGAGTAGCCCAGCAGACGTTTGATGTTGGTCTGGCTCAGCGCCATCAGGTTACCGAAGATGATGGAGACGAACGCAATAATGCCCAGCACTACGCGAACCGCTTCGCTGTCACCCACCGGTGCGTACAGGAACAGACGCATAACCACCCCGAAGATGGCGATTTTGCTCGCCGTCGCCAGGAAGGTCGACACCGGCGCTGGCGCGCCCTGGTAAACGTCTGGCGTCCACAGGTGGAACGGCACCAGAGAGAGTTTGAAGCCAAGGCCAACAATCATCATGCCCAGACCCGCCAGCAGCAGCGGCTCATGCAGCATGCCGTCACCGAGGCTCTTGCCGAGCGCCATAAAGGAGAGGTTACCGGACTGTGCGTACACCAGCGCAATACCAAACAGCAGGAACGAGGACGCCGCCGCAGACAGGATGGTGTACTTGATGCTTGCTTCCAGCGAGCGCTTCTGGCGGAAAGCGTAACCAATCAGACCGAACAGCGGCAGAGAGATCAGCTCAATGCCGAGGAACAGCGCGGCCAGGTGGTTCGCATTCGCCAGCAGAATGCCGCCCAGCGCGGCAATCAGAACCAGCAGGTAAAACTCTTCTTTGTTGTCGTTGTAGCCTTCGAGCCACGGGTACGCAAAGGTACAGGTTGCCAGGCTCGCCAGCAGCACCAGACCGGTATACAGCATGGCGTAACCGTCAACGCGCATCAGCGGGGTGACGTCCATCGCCCCACCCTGGCCAACAAACCAGAGAGAGACTAACGCGGCGTTCAGGCCGATGACCGACAGCGTGGCATTCAGGAAGTGATTGCGTCGCCACGCAATGGAGAGCATCACAACCACCACCGTCAATCCGACGATCAGCAGCGGTAGCAGCGCGATCAGTTGTTGTGGAGTTATTGTCATGGCGAATTACGGCCTTGTAGTAGAAACAGAATTAACAAACCACTGCTGGATATTGCCCATCGCGCTGTGCGAGGTATCCAGAATCGGCTGCGGGAAGAAGCCCAGCAGCACCAGCAGTACGACCAGCAGCAGGATGATGAACAGCTCACGCAGCGACATCCCCGGCAGTTCTTGTGCAGCAATTTCGCTCTTCGCTTTACCGAAGTAAGCGCGGTGCAGCATCGCCAGCGAGTAGACGGAAGCGAACACCAGACCAAAGGTGGAGATCACGGTAATCACCGGTACCACTTTGAAGCTGCCGAACAGAATCATAAATTCGCCGACGAAGTTACCGGTGCCCGGCATCCCCAGAGTCGCCACCGCGAAGAACATGGAGAGCGCTGGCAGCCACTTAATTTTGCTCCACAGACCGCCCATCATACGCATGTCGCGAGTGTGCAGACGTTCATACAGCTGGCCGCACAGGATGAAGAGACCGGCTGCGGACAGACCGTGCGCAATCATCTGGATCACCGCCCCCTGGTACGCCAGCTGGCTGCCGGTGTAGATAGCAATCAGCACGAAGCCCATGTGGGAAACGGAGGTATAAGCAATCAGACGCTTGATGTCGTACTGGGTGAAGGCCATCCAGGCACCGTAGAAGATACCGATCACACCCAGCCACATGGCAATCGGTGCGAATTCTGCGGAGGCGTTCGGGAACAGCGGCAGAGCGAAACGCAGCAGACCGTAGGCCGCCGTTTTCAGCAAGATGCCCGCCAGGTCAACGGAACCCGCCGTTGGTGCCTGAGAGTGCGCGTCTGGCAGCCAGCCGTGCAGCGGAACCACCGGCATTTTCACCGCGAACGCGATGAAGAAGCCCAGCATCAGCAGATATTCCACGCCGTGCGACATTGGGGTCTTCAGCAGGTCTTCGTAGTTGAAGGTCCAGGTGCCGGTCGCGTTGTGGTGAACAAACACCAGCGCCAGAATGGCAATCAGCATCACCAGACCACTCGCCTGGGTATAGATGAAGAACTTGGTTGCCGCCGTGATACGCGTTTTACCGTCGGACGCCTTGTGGCCCCACAGCGCGATCAGGAAGTACATCGGCACCAGCATCATCTCCCAGAAGAAGAAGAACAGGAACATGTCGATGGCAAGGAACACGCCGATTACGCCGCCCAGGATCCACATCAGGTTCAGGTGGAAGAAGCCCTGGTATTTTTCGATTTCACGCCAGGAGCAGAGTACCGCCAGAACGCCGAGCAGACCGGTCAGCACCACCATCAGCAGTGAGAGACCGTCAATCGCCAGGTGGATCGTAATGCCGAAACGTGGGATCCACGGCAGGATGAACTCAGACTGCCACTGCGGAATACCCGCAGACTGGGTCAGTGAGTAACCGCCCTGCAACCACAGTTGCAGGCCAAGCGCGAGCGTCAATCCCATGGTGATCAGCGCGATCCAGCGCGGCATCTTCACGCCAAAGCGTTCAGTCTGCCAGCACAGGAAGCCGCCGATGAAGGGAATTAATATTAGCCAGGGTAGTAACATGGCGATTTACATTCCTTTTTAAGGCCCCCAGCAGGGGCCTGATTTTCAACGAATTCGAATAAAATTCACTTAACGATCAACGCAACACCATCAGCAGCGCCAGCACGACAACCGCACCGATGCTCATGGACGCCACATACCAGCGCAGGTAACCGTTCTCGCTGTACAGCAGGCCTTTGCCTGCAAAGCGGGAAAGGATCGCCGGGATATTCATCAGGCTGTTCAGCGGGTCGCGCTTCAGCAGCCACGCGATGCCCAGGAACGGCTTAACGAAGATCATGTCGTACAGCCAGTCGAAGCCCCACGCGTTGTACCACCAGGTGCCCAGCAGGCGGCCCGGCGCACTGTTGGCCACAGCAGTGACCAGCGTACGTTTGCCCAGCCACAGCCATGCTGCGATCAGGATGCCCGCGATAGCGACCACACCGGAGGTGATTTCAAGCGTCAGAACGCGACCGTGCTCAAGCTCGGTGGTGTCTGGCAGTACGCCCTGCAGCGGAGGCACAATCATCGCGCCAACGAAGGTGGACAGTACCAGCAGCACAATCAGCGGCAGGTGATGGGTAATCCCCTTCCCTGCGTGAGCATGAATTTGTTCTTTACCGTGGAATACGATGAAAATCATACGGAAGGTATACAGGGAGGTCATGAACGCACCGACCAGACCCGCAACCATCAGATTGATATGACCATTCGCCATGGCACCCGCAAGGATTTCGTCCTTACTGAAGAAGCCCGCGGTGATCAGCGGCAGTGCCGCCAGCGCCGCGCCGCCCACCAGGAAGCAGACATAGACCAGCGGGATAGACTTACGCAGTCCGCCCATTTTGAAGATGTTCTGCTCGTGATGGCAGGCCAGAATCACCGAACCGGATGAGAGGAACAGCAGCGCTTTAAAGAACGCGTGCGTCATCAGGTGGAAAATGGCCGCGTCCCACGCCTGAACGCCCAGCGCGAGGAACATGTAACCAATCTGGCTCATGGTTGAGTACGCGAGAACGCGCTTGATGTCGGTCTGCACCAGCGCGGCAAAGCCTGCCAGCACCAGCGTGACCGCACCGACGATACCCACCAGATGCAGAATTTCCGGGGTCATCAGGAACAGGCCATGGGTACGCGCAATCAGGTAGACACCGGCGGTAACCATGGTCGCAGCGTGGATCAGCGCGGAGACAGGGGTTGGACCCGCCATCGCGTCGGCCAGCCATGTCTGCAACGGCAGCTGTGCGGATTTACCCACGGCACCACCCAGCAGCATCAGCGTTGCCCACCACAGCATGTTATTGCCTGCGGCGAAGTGCGCTGGCGCCAGTTCCACCATTTCGCGGAAGTTCAGCGTGCCCAGTTCGTTGTAAAGAATGAACAGCGCGAAAGCGAGGAAGACGTCACCCACGCGGGTCACGACGAACGCTTTCATGGCCGCTGCGCCATTCTTCGGATCGGTATAGTAGAAACCGATCAGCAGGTAAGAACACAGACCCACGCCTTCCCAGCCCAGATACATCAGCAGCAGGTTATCGGCCAGGACCAGAACCACCATGCTGGCGATAAACAGGTTGGTGTAGGCGAAGAAGCGGGAGTACCCCTCTTCACCGCGCATATACCAGGAGGCGAACATGTGGATCAGGAAGCCGACGCCGGTGACCACGGAGAGCATGGTCAGGGAGAGACCATCCAGCACCAGGTTGAAACCGATGTTGAAATCACCGACTGACATCCAGGTCCACAGCGGCACGCTGAAAGGCTGACGCCCGTTGTTAAAGAAGTCGATACCCGCATACGCTGTCACCAGCGCGGCCAGGCCAACAGAGCCCATGCCGACGGTTGCAGACAGATTCTCAGACCAGCGGCCGCGAGAAAACGCCAGCAGCACGAAGCCAATCAGCGGAAAAATAATGGTTAAGGCAAGCATGTTCATCCACGCAACTCACTTACTGAATCGATGTTCAGATTCTGGCGGCGACGATGGAGCTGCAACAACAGCGCCAGGCCAATACTCGCTTCGGCAGCCGCGAGGCTGATGGCGAGAATGTACATCACCTGACCATCGGTCTGGCCCCAGTAGCTTCCTGCGACCACGAAGGCCAGCGCGGAGGCGTTAATCATGATTTCCAGCCCGATCAGCATAAACAGCAGATTGCGGCGGATAACCAGACCGGTCAGACCCAGAACGAATAAAATCGCAGCGAGGATCAGTCCATGTGTTAAGGGGATCATGCGCGCTCCTCCGTTTTTCTTTTCGCGCGGTCGTCAGTGCGGTTGCTCAGCACCTCGCCAGCACGCTCTTCGCGGCCAACGTGGAAAGCCACAACCAGACCTGCCAGCAGCAGCATTGAGGCCAGTTCCACTGCCAGAACGTATGGGCCAAAGAGCGTGATACCCACCTCTTTCGCGCCAATCGGCGTGCCGTCGATGCCCTGATCGTTAACACCCAGAATGGCGTAAACGATCACCACCAGCATGATGGCCGACAAAATTGCCGGGCCGATCCACACCTGCGGTTTTAACCACTGACGTTCCTGCTCAATTTCAGAGCCGCCCAGGTTCAGCATCATCACCACGAACACGAACAGCACCATGATGGCCCCGGCGTAGACGATGATTTCCAGCGCACCGGCGAAGTGCGCGCCCAGTGCGAAGAACACCCCGGAAATGGCCAGCAGCGAGATGATTAAGTACAGCAGCGCATGCACCGGATTGGTGTGCGTGATCACTCGCAGCGTAGCCAGGATGGCGATAAGGCCACAGATATAAAAAGCGAATTCCATTGCCCTCTCCTTACGGTAACAGGCTCTTGACGTCGATAGGCTTAGCTTCGTTCTCTGCTTCGCCCTTATCTTTGCCGTCGATTGCCATACCCGCCATCCGGTAGAAGTTATATTCCGGGTATTTGCCCGGACCGGAAATCAGCAGATCCTCTTTCTCGTACACCAGGTCCTGACGCTTGTACTCACCCAGTTCGAAGTCTGGAGTCAGCTGAATCGCCGTGGTTGGGCACGCTTCTTCACACAGACCGCAGAAGATGCAGCGTGAGAAGTTGATGCGGAAAAACTCAGGGTACCAGCGGCCGTCTACCGTCTCGGCTTTCTGCAGAGAGATACAGCCGACCGGGCACGCTACCGCACACAGGTTACAGGCAACGCAGCGCTCGGAACCGTCCGGGTCGCGCGTCAGCACGATACGGCCACGGTAGCGCGGCGGCAGATATACCGGCTCTTCCGGGTACATCCGGGTTTCGCGTTTGGCAAACGCATGCAGGCCGATCATCCAGATACTACGTACCTGGGTACCGAAGCCTACCAGTAATTCTTTTAAGGTCATGGTCTATTGCCCCTTATGGCTGCTGCCAGAGAATGACAGCGGCCGTTACCAACAAGTTGACGAGCGTCAGCGGCAGGCACACTTTCCAGCCGAAGGACATTACCTGGTCATAACGCGGACGCGGTAACGCTGCGCGAATCAAAATGAACATCATCATGAAGAACGCGGTTTTCAGCGCGAACCAGATGAACGGCGGTAAGAACGGGCCATGCCAGCCACCGAAGAACAGCGTTACCATCAACGCGGAAATGGTGACAATACCGATGTACTCGCCCACGAAGAACAGACCGAATTTCATACCGGAATATTCGATGTGGTAACCGTCGGCCAGTTCCTGTTCGGCTTCTGGCTGGTCAAACGGGTGACGGTGACACACTGCCACGCCCGCGATGGCAAAGGTAATAAACCCAAAGAACTGCGGAATAACGTTCCAGATGTCGGCCTGGTTGTTGACGATGTCGGTCATGTTGAATGAACCGGCCTGCGCCACCACGCCCATCAGGGAGAGCCCCAGGAACACTTCGTAGCTCAGGGTCTGCGCGGAAGCACGCATCGCACCCAGCAGCGAGTATTTGTTGTTACTGGACCAGCCTGCGAACAGGACCGCGTAAACCGCGAGGCCTGCCATCATCAGGAAGAACAGAATGCCGATGTTCAGGTCAGCGACCACCCAGGTCGGGCTGACCGGCACGATAGCAAACGCCAGCAGCAGCGAGGTGAAGGCGATCATCGGTGCCAGAGTAAAGATCACGCGATCCGAGAAGCGCGGGATCCAGTCCTCTTTAAAGAACATCTTGATCATATCCGCGACCAGCTGGAGTGAACCACCCCAGCCCACGCGGTTCGGTCCGTAACGGTTCTGGAACAGACCGAGCAGACGACGTTCACCAAAGCTCATGAACGCGCCGCAGGTGACCACCACCAGCAGGATAACAATCGCTTTCAGAATGCTCAGCAGGATGTCGATAAGATCCGGCGTTAACCAACTCATGCTTTTGCCTCCTGCAGATTATCAAGACGCGCACCCGCCAGAACCGGCGCGATGCCAGGCATACCCATCGGCAGACCGACCTGCCCTGCTGTTAGACTTTCAGAAATAATCAGCGGCAGGCTGATAGTCTGGCCGTCATAGCTAAAGGCGATGTTCGCACCCGCGTTAACGCCAAGCTTCGCGGCATCCGCCGGGTTAAGCTTGATGTACGGCTGCGGCATACGGGTCTGGAAGACCGGTGAACGCTGGGACAGCTCGTCGCTACCGAACAGGTGGTAGTACGGCGCAATACGCCAGCTACCGTCCTGCGCCTGGAAGCTCGCCGGTACGGTGGTGAAGAAGTCCAGACCGGTTTCGGAAGCTTCAATCAGACGCACGCCCGGATCGCCGTGGCGCAGGGAACCGCCCACTTCAGCCTGGAACTTGTTCCATGCCTGCGGGGAGTTCCAGCCCGGTGCCCATGCGAACGGGATTTGCGAACGCGGCGCAGACGGCTGGTTGTTCCCTTCCATGGAGAAGGCGAACATGGTGTCTTTATCCTGCGGCTGGCGCGGTTCGTGCACGCTGATATTGGCGCGCATTGCGGTACGGCCACTGTAACGGTGCGGTTCACGCGCCAGTTTCTGGCCGCGAATGCGGAAGCTGGCTTCAGGCGCGGCATCTTTAATGCCTGCCAGCTGAGGCAGTTTTTCCACCACCGCGTCGATAACGTGGTCGAGCTGCGTCCAGCCCACTTCACGGCTCTGCACGGTGCTGTGCAGGGAGTGCAGCCAGCGCCAGCTTTCCAGCATCACGGTGTTGCTGTCGTAGTAAGCCGGGTCATAAACCTGGAAGAAACGCTGCGCGCGGCCTTCGTTGTTGATAACGGTACCGTCGCTTTCTGCGAAGCTTGCCGCAGAGAGCACCAGGTGCGCTTTGTCCATAATCGCGGTGCGCTGATGGTCAATCACCATCACCAGCGGCGCTTTGGAGAGCGCGGCGTCAACGCGAGCGGCAGAAGCATGACGATGCAGGTCGTTTTCCAGCACCACCACGGCATCAGCGGCACCGGATTCCAGTTCGCTTAACGCGGCTTCCAGCGAGCCGCCGCCAATCATGCCCAGACCAATGCTGTTCACCGCACGGGCAATCATGGTCACACCGACGTCAGCACCGCGGCCTTTCAGAGCTTTGGCCACGTTGGCTGCGGCCTGAATGATCTCTGCGCTACCGGCGTTGGTACCGGAAATAATCAGCGGTTTCTTCGCACCGGCCAGGGCCTGAACAATCACGTCAACCTTGTTTTGCAGGTCGCGATCCAGCTCAACGGCCGGTGAGTTGTTGTCCAGCGCGTGGGCAATGGCAAAACCAAGACGCGCCTGATCTTCAACCGGGGCGCAGTAGGTCCACGCCGCGATATCGTCCAGACGGGTATTGTCGACGTTGGTCACAAACAGAGGATGCTTCGCGCGCTGACCGATGTTCAGGATCGCCGCAATCTGCCAGTCAGCCACTTTTTGCGCCGCTGCCATTTCACGTGCTTTACCCTTCACCGCCTGACGAACCGCCAGAGCCGCGCGGGCGCCGGTCTGGGTCAGGTCTTCACCCAGCACCAGGACCGCATCATAGGATTCGATTTCGCGCAGCGCAGGGGTATGGATACCGCCTTCACGCAGCACTTTCAGTACCAGCTGCAGACGTTCCTGCTCGCCCTGGGCGATGCCGGTATAGAAGTTTTCCGCCCCGACCAGCTCGCGCAGCGCGAAGTTGCTTTCGATGCTGGCACGCGGGGAGCCGATACCGATCACTTTCTTCGACTGGCGCAGAATATCTGCCGCGCCCTGCATCGCCTGTTCTGCGTTCAGGGTAATGAAATCGTCGCCACGGCGCTGAACCGGCTGACGCGGACGGTCTTTCAGGTTCACATAGCCATAGCCGAAACGACCGCGGTCGCACAGGAAGTAGTGGTTAACGGTACCGTTGTAGCGGTTTTCGATACGACGCAGTTCGCCGTAGCGCTCACCCGGGCTGGTGTTACAGCCGAGGGAACACTGCTGGCAGATGCTTGGCGCAAACTGCATGTCCCATTTACGGTTGTAACGCTCGGAGTGAGTTTTATCCGTGAAGACGCCGGTCGGGCAGATTTCTACCAGGTTACCGGAGAATTCGCTCTCCAGCACGCCGTCTTCCGGACGACCGAAGTAGACGTTGTCATGCGCGCCATACACGCCCAGATCCTGACCGTCTGCATAGTCTTTGTAGTAACGCACGCAGCGATAGCAGGCGATGCAGCGGTTCATTTCGTGAGAGATGAACGGCCCCAGATCCTGGTTACGGTGGGTACGCTTGGTAAAGCGATAGCGACGGAAGCTGTGACCGGTCATCACGGTCATATCCTGAAGGTGGCAGTTACCGCCCTCTTCACAAACCGGACAGTCGTGCGGGTGGTTGGTCATCAACCACTCCACCACGCTTTCGCGGAACTGTTTGGCTTCTTCGTCATCAATCGAAATAAAGGTGCCTTCGGTGGCTGGCGTCATACAGGACATCACCAGGCGACCACGCGTGTCTTCCGCGTTTTGATATTGCTTCACCGCACACTGGCGGCAAGCACCGACGCTGCCCAGCGCCGGATGCCAGCAAAAGTACGGAATATCGAGGCCAAGAGACAGACAAGCTTCCAGCAGGTTGTCCGCCCCGTTGACTTCGTATTCTTTGCCGTCTACATGAATCGTAGCCATTAGCATGCTTCCAGTTGGCTCGGTCGAAACCGAGCGTTAATCAAAATTCTTGTCGTTACCAGCGCGCTTTAAGCAGGTTCGGCTGAATCCCATTGATCGCATGGGTATTGCTGAACGGCTGCTTGATGCCTGCTTCGAACTCGTCGCGGAAATATTTGATCGCGCTCTGCAGAGGTTCGACGGCACCCGGTGCGTGGGCACAGAAGGTTTTACCCGGGCCTAAGAATCGACACAGTTGCTCAAGTGTTTCGATATCGCCAGGCTGGCCTTCGCCACGTTCGATTGCACGCAGGATCTTCACGCTCCACGGCAGACCATCACGGCACGGTGTACACCAGCCGCAGGACTCACGGGCGAAGAACTCTTCCAGGTTACGCACCAGCGACACCATGCCGATCTCGTGGTCGACGGCCATCGCCAGCGCCGTACCCAGACGGCTGCCTGCTTTACCAATGCTTTCGAATTCCATCGGCAGGTCAAGGTGGGCTTCGGTCAGGAAGTCTGTCCCTGCCCCACCCGGCTGCCAGGCTTTAAATTTCAGGCCATCGCGCATGCCGCCGGCGTAGTCTTCAAGAATTTCGCGCGCGGTGGTACCGAACGGCAGTTCCCAGACGCCAGGATTTTTCACGCGACCGGAGAAGCCCATCAGCTTGGTACCGGCATCTTTGCTTGAGGAGATGCCCTGATACCACTCCACGCCGTTCGCGAGGATAGCCGGAACGTTACACAGGGTTTCGACGTTGTTTACGCAGGTCGGTTTCCCCCACACGCCGGAGCTGGCCGGGAACGGTGGCTTGGAACGCGGGTTCGCGCGGCGGCCTTCAAGGGAGTTAATCAGCGCAGTCTCTTCACCGCAGATGTAACGCCCGGCACCGGTGTGCACGAACAGTTCGAAGTCAAACCCGGTGCCCAGGATGTTTTTGCCCAGCAGTCCCGCTTCGGTGGCTTCGGCAATCGCGCGACGCAGGTTTTCCGCTGCTTCGATGTACTCACCGCGCAGGAAGATGTAACCACGGTACGCTTTCAGCGCAAACGCGGAGATCAGCATGCCTTCCACCAGCAGGTGCGGTAGCTGCTCCATCAGCAGGCGGTCTTTATAGGTGCCCGGCTCCATTTCATCGGCGTTACACAGCAGGTAACGGATGTTCATGGATTCGTCTTTTGGCATCAGGCTCCACTTCAGACCAGTGGAGAAGCCCGCGCCGCCGCGGCCTTTCAGGCCAGACTCTTTTACCGCGTTAACGATGTCGTCCGGCGCCATGCCGCCAAGGGCTTTACGCGCACCGGCATAGCCGTTTTTGCTCTGATATTCGTCGAGCCATACCGGCTGTTTGTCATCACGCAGACGCCAGGTCAGCGGATGCGTCTCAGCAGTACGAATTACAGTTTTCATTTGTACTGCTCCAGCAGGTCAGGAATCGCTTCCGGCGTCAGATGGCTGTGAGTGTCCTCATCAATCATCATGGTCGGCCCCTTGTCGCAGTTACCCAGGCAGCAGGTTGGCAGCAGAGTAAAGCGACCATCGAATGTGGTCTGGCCCGGCTTGATATTGAGCTTCTTCTCAATCGCAGCCTGAATGCCCTGATAACCGGTGATGTGGCAGACCACGCTGTCACAGTAGCGGATCACATGGCGGCCCACCGGCTGACGGAAGATCTGGCTGTAGAACGTGGCTACGCCTTCTACGTCACTTGCCGGAATACCCAGCACTTTCGCGATCGCATAGATCGCCCCATCCGGCACCCAACCACGCTGTTTCTGTACGATTTTCAGCGCTTCAATGGACGCCGCACGCGGGTCTTCGTAGTGGTGCATCTCGTGCTCAATGGCGGCACGTTCTGCTTCACTCAGCTCAAAAGCCTCGGTTTGTGGTTGTTGATTCTCGTGCATAATTAGCGGTCCACATCTGACATAACAAAATCGATACTACCCAGATACACAATCAGGTCGGAGACCAGACTGCCGCGGATGGCGGACGGGATCTGCTGCAGGTGCGCAAAGCTCGGCGTACGCACGCGGGTACGGTAGCTCATGGTGCTGCCGTCACTGGTCAGGTAGTAACTGTTAATACCCTTGGTCGCTTCAATCATCTGGAAGGATTCTTGCGCCGGCATGACCGGACCCCAGGAAACCTGCAGGAAGTGGGTGATCAGGGTTTCGATATGTTGCAGCGTGCGCTCTTTCGGTGGCGGCGTCGTCAGCGGGTGATCCGCCTTGAACGGGCCTTCCGGCATGTTGTTGAGGCACTGCTCAAGGATGCGCAGACTCTGGCGCAGCTCTTCCACTTTCAGCATCACGCGGGTGTAGCAGTCGGACACGCCGCCGCCCACCGGGACTTCAAAGTCGAAGTTCTCGTAGCCAGAGTAAGGACGGGCTTTACGCACGTCGAAATCAATACCGGTTGCGCGCAGACCTGCCCCTGTCGTCCCCCACTCCAGCGCCTCTTTCGCGCCGTAGGCAGCAACGCCCTGGGAACGGCCTTTCAGGATAGTGTTGCGCAGCGCGGCTTTCTCGTAAGACGCCAGACGTTTCGGCATCCAGTCGAGGAATTCACGCAGCAGACGGTCCCAGCCGCGCGGCAGATCGTGTGCCACACCGCCGATACGGAACCAGGCCGGGTGCATACGGAAACCGGTAATGGCTTCTACCAGATCGTAGATTTTCTGACGGTCGGTAAAGGCGAAGAAGACCGGGGTCATCGCGCCGACGTCCTGAATGAACGTGGAGATGTACAGCAGGTGGCTGTTGATACGGAACAGTTCTGACAGCATGACGCGAATCACGTTAACGCGATCCGGCGTAACAATACCCGCCAGTTTCTCAACGGCCAGCACGTATGGCATTTCGTTGACGCAGCCGCCGAGGTACTCGATACGGTCGGTATACGGAATGTAGCTGTGCCAGGACTGACGCTCGCCCATCTTCTCAGCACCACGGTGGTGGTAACCGATGTCAGGCACGCAGTCGACAATCTCTTCGCCGTCGAGCTGAAGAATAATACGGAATGCACCGTGCGCAGACGGGTGGTTTGGACCGAGGTTGAGGAACATGAAGTCCTCGTTGTCGGTACCGCGCTTCATGCCCCAGTCTTCCGGTTTGAAGGTCAGCGCTTCCATCTCCAGATCCTGCTTGGCTTTGGTCAGCTCAAACGGATCGAATTCGGTGGCACGTGCCGGGTAGTCTTTACGCAGCGGGTGGCCGGTCCAGGTCTGCGGCATCATGATGCGCGTCAGGTGCGGGTGGCCGTCAAAGGTCATGCCGAACATTTCCCAGGTTTCACGCTCGTACCAGTTGGCGTTCGGGAAAAGTTTGGTGATCGTCGGCAGATGCATGTCGTTTTCAGACAATGCCACCTTGAGCATGATATCCGTATTACGGTCTATTGAGATCAGGTGGTAGAAAACGGAAAAATCCGCAGCAGGGAGACCCTGGCGGTGCGTTCTGAGACGTTCATCCATGCCGTGTAAGTCAAACAGCATGACGTACGGTTTTGGCAATTTCTTGAGGAAATCGACAACTTCCAGCAATTGTTCACGCTTCACCCAAACAACGGGTACCCCGGTGCGGGTAGCCTGAACAGTAAAGGCATCCGGCCCAAAACGGTTGCGCAGTTCGCCAATGACTGGGTCATCCAGATGATCCCGGGTCTGCCAGGCGGCTTCTTGCGCGGTTAAGTCGGTCATATTGTTCACCATTGCAAATGGTCCGTGGTGACTGTTGAGCCTGGCTTCGCGCTATTTGAGTAGTGATATGCGAAGGTGTTCTCCAGGCCTACAGGCGCAAATTAAATTTCGTCAGGCGTACGCAGATTGGTGACGGCAATACGTTCACCACGTTTACGCTCGCGCTCAGACTGCATGTTCGCGCGATACACACCCTGATCGCCAACGACCCACGACAGTGGGCGACGTTCTTTACCGATAGACTCCTGCAGCAGCATCAGCGCCTGCATGTAGGCTTCCGGACGAGGCGGACAACCCGGGATATACACATCCACTGGGATAAATTTATCTACGCCCTGTACGACGGAATAGATGTCGTACATACCGCCAGAGTTAGCACATGCGCCCATGGAGATAACCCATTTTGGCTCCAGCATCTGGTCATAAAGACGCTGAATAACAGGTGCCATCTTGGTAAAGCAGGTACCGGCTACCACCATCAGGTCAGCCTGACGTGGGGAAGCACGCAGTACCTCTGCCCCAAAACGCGCAACGTCATGCACCGCAGTGAATGACGTCACCATTTCAACGTAGCAGCAAGAAAGGCCAAAGTTGTAAGGCCAGATGGAGTTCTTACGACCCCAGTTGACCATATCGTGCATGGCATGTTCGAGTTTGCCCATGTACACGCTTTTATTGACTTCTTGCTCCAGGGGGTCGGTTACGATCTCCTGTTTTTGCAGGGGGTAACGGTCATTCTCACCGTTAGGATCTATGCGGGTGAGCGTATAATCCATCTTATTGCCTCGCTGTTACTGCTGACGATTAGAGATACTGTTTTCCGGGTTGATGTGTTCACGACGTGAACGCGCAGGCGTCCAGTCAAGCGCGCCAATACGCACCAGATAAACCAGACCGGCCAGTAGCACTAAAATGAAAATTGCGGCCTCGACAAAGCCCACCCAACCACTTTCGCGAATGGAGGTCGACCATGCGAAAAGGTAAAGCGCTTCCACGTCGAAGATGACGAAGAACATGGCTACCAGATAAAACTTGGCAGACAGGCGTAAGCGAGCGGTACCTACTGAATCAATACCTGATTCGAAAGGTGTGTTTTTGTGCCTTGCACGGGCGCGACCGCCCAGGAACCAGCCGCCGACTAACATCAGGCAGCACAGGCCAATGGCTACAATAAGAAAGATTGCGAATGCCCAGTGATGAGCGATGACTTCTGTGGATGTTGACATACTCATTGCTTACTCATCAAAAGTGATACCAACGACACTGCTCTTGCTGGCAGATGGGCATCACATCGATTCATGGGGAGGAACAAATAACCTTACACTAACTGTCAGAAATGAGACGTAGACAGCAAAATGATGGGGTTTTTTACTCCTTTCTATAACCTATTGTCAACTTTAACAAAGGTTTCTTCACATTAAATTACATCGAGCGATTCTCATTAACATTTGGTGCCCTTTAACCCTGGTGGGTACATGACTTTCCGTCAAATGTATGTTGTTGAATCGTGTCCGTTTCGGAAGTAAAAAAAATAACCCTCCTATTTTGACAGGATTTGCCAACGATTCCTCCCCCCAAATAGGAGTATTTTCTTGATCTGCGACACGCTTTTGTTAATTCAACCTGGAAAACGGCAACATATTTCCTGTTTTTTTAACATAGGAGGGATGTGGATGAAGTTAGAACGGAAAGCGGACAAGTTTTAGACAAAAGCATTTAGTTCATTGATAAATATAGAACATCCTTAAAAACCACGCACCATAAGCGGGTATTTTTGCTAAAAAAAAGCCACTGCATGTGAAAATCACACGAGTGGCTTTTTTTTACACTTACATTTTGTTACCAGAATTCTGAGCTGGCGATCACTCAAAATCCCCTTCAACGATCAGGGAGTCATCCCCCCCTTCGGAGGTAACGCGCTCGAACTGCCATGGGTTATGGTAGTTTTCCATCGCCTCGAACACCACCTTCGCCAGTTCGTTATGACTGGACGAATTGTGGCAGAGCAGATACTCCGTATCCGGCAGTGCAGGCAGGCCATCGGATTTGCCCAGAACGCGCAGATCGGGGCTCATCATTTCTACCGGACGGGCGGTGACACCCAGACCGGCTTTCACGGCGGCACGCACCGCTGGCAGCGTGGATGCCACATACGCCAGACGCCACGGAATATTGGCCTCATTCAGCGCCGTCAGTACCATATCGCGGAACGGGCTCGGGTCATCCAGCAACACCAGCGGCACCGGCTCCCCTTTTTGCAGCACGTATTCGGCCGCGCAATACCAGTGCGTAGGCGATGTACGCAGCGTCAGGCAGTCAAACTGCCCGGGACGATGCGTGGTGACCACCAGGTCGACTTTATTCTCATTTAACATCTCAACCATAAAAGCATTGCGCTTTACGCTCACGTCCAGCGCAAGCTTCGGATAAACCGAACTAATACGATTGAGAAGAAACGGCAATATAGTATCCGCCGACTCATCAGATGCACCTAACGTTAGCACGCCCTGAAGGTTGCTAAACATTAATGACATACATGCTTCATCATTAAAGCGAAGAATTTTCCTGGCATAACCCAGAAGCTGAATACCGTGTTCCGTTAAGAGCTTATTACGCCCGTGACGGGCAAAAAGCTCTTTACCAACCAGTTGCTCCAGCCGCTGCATTTGCTGGCTGACGGCGGACTGAGTTCGGCAAACGGCGGCAGCAGCTGCTGCAAAAGTGTTGAGATCGGCGACCGCAACAAACGTTCTCAGCAGATCGAGGTCGAGATTCATTATCGGACGATTTGCATTTATCATATCTATTCACTTTCAGGTTGCTCGTGCGGAGCTGCCCGGGTTGAAGCTGTGTGTGTACAGTTAAGCAATTCCCTCTGAAGATTTTCCCTCGCATCCCGGCCCGGCAGACTGCCTGACAGATAGTTATTGTGCTGCTTTATATCAACAGTCAGAAAGCACGTTTCATGACGATATTTTTATTCTCTTAAACGTTCAGGATATTTAGATGTTCGCAGGTTTATGTAAATTACATTAAAGGTATAACACCTTTTCTGCCATCTGTATCGCAGCGCTGTCAACGTAGCAGGAGATGTGCGACACATTCCAGCCAGAGATAACTCTAACAATAACAATCAATTAATTCGGAAAACCAGGGTCAGATATACAAAAAACGTGCATCTGCCCTCTGCTTTCCTGGAAGACATCTTAACCCAAATCCACTTTATTTATAAGTCTTATTGCAATATTAAGGATTAAAGAAGAATGTTAAGCTTCTAAACTAATTTTATTAAAATTAACTAAAGTTGCATTTTATAGGTTAATAATAAATAAATTTTAATTTAGATTAAGACCATTCATTAATGGCACTTAACATTAATTTCACATGGGTAACTTTTATCCACAGTATGCTATTACAGAAACAGGTATCAAGCATTCAGGTTTTACGAAAAGTCACTCAGGGTGACTGCCACCGCTGTCCAGCTCACCACTTATTTTTAACAGCACATTATACAGTATTTTGGTAAATGAATAGCACATTTAACCTATGCTCTCGCTATGCGCACAACTTTAAGACAGTGAAAAAGCGTACCCGCAGCGAAAAAGATTCATCAAAAATTTGCACCCCGCACAAAATCTTCTACTGCACACCCTTCAAAACGAAGCGAGGGGGGAGTACATTATTCCGTGCTGACTTCCACGGCAGGGAGCGGCAATAATAGCGAAAAGGTTAAAGGTTCATGTCCCCTATCGAAAAATCCAGCAAGCTAGATAACGTCTGTTATGACATCCGCGGCCCGGTTCTGAAAGAGGCAAAACGCCTTGAAGAAGAGGGCAACAAGGTTCTGAAACTCAACATTGGTAACCCTGCGCCATTTGGTTTTGAAGCGCCGGATGAAATTCTGGTTGATGTGATCCGCAATCTTCCCACTGCACAAGGCTATTGCGATTCAAAAGGACTTTACTCCGCACGTAAAGCCATCATGCAGCACTACCAGGCACGTGGTATGCGCGATGTTACCGTTGAAGATATCTATATCGGCAACGGCGTCTCCGAACTGATTGTGCAAGCCATGCAGGCCCTGCTGAACAGCGGGGACGAAATGCTGGTCCCTGCGCCGGACTATCCGCTGTGGACGGCTGCCGTGTCGCTGTCCAGTGGTAAAGCGGTGCACTATCTGTGCGACGAATCCTCTGACTGGTTCCCGGACCTGGACGATATTCGCGCAAAAATTACGCCCCGCACGCGCGGTATCGTCATTATTAACCCGAACAACCCGACGGGCGCGGTCTACTCAAAAGAGCTGCTGATGGAGATCGTCGAGCTGGCGCGTCAGCACAACCTGATCATCTTCGCCGACGAAATCTACGACAAGATCCTGTATGACGCGGCACAGCACCACTCAATCGCTGCGCTGGCCCCGGATCTGCTGACCGTCACCTTTAACGGCCTGTCTAAAACCTACCGCGTGGCCGGTTTCCGTCAGGGCTGGATGGTGTTAAACGGTCCGAAAAAGCACGCCAAAGGCTATATTGAAGGGCTGGAGATGCTGGCCTCCATGCGTTTATGCGCCAACGTTCCGGCACAGCACGCGATCCAGACCGCGCTCGGCGGCTATCAGAGCATTAGCGAGTTTATCGTGCCCGGTGGTCGCCTGTACGAACAGCGTAACCGCGCGTGGGAGCTGATCAACGATATCCCGGGCGTCTCCTGCGTGAAGCCGAACGGGGCGCTCTATATGTTCCCGAAAATTGACGCGAAGCGCTTCAATATTCACGACGACCAGAAAATGGTGCTCGATTTCCTGCTGCAGGAAAAAGTGCTGCTGGTTCAGGGGACGGCGTTTAACTGGCCGTGGCCGGATCACGTGCGTATCGTGACGCTGCCGCGCGAAGATGACCTCGAAATGGCCATCAGCCGCTTCGGGCGCTTCCTCTCCGGATACCATCAGTAACATTGCCTTTCGGCCGGGTGGCGCTTCGCTTACCCGGCCTACAAAATCCGCAAATTTGCATCTTGCCTCCCCTCCCCGCACAATGAACGCCTGTCGCAGTGAAGACAAAAGGTAACCTATGAGTCAGAGTCATTTCTTTGCCCACCTCTCCCGCCTGAAACTCATCAACCGCTGGCCGCTGATGCGCAATGTTCGCACGGAAAATGTGTCAGAGCACAGCCTGCAGGTTGCGATGGTCGCTCACGCGCTGGCCGCCATTAAAAACCGCAAATTCAACGGTCAGGTCAATCCAGAGCGCATCGCCCTGCTGGCGATGTACCACGATGCGTCAGAAGTGCTGACCGGCGATCTGCCTACGCCGGTGAAATATTTCAACTCGCAAATTGCGCAGGAATATAAGGCCATTGAGAAAATTGCCCAGCAGAAGCTGATTGAGATGGTGCCCGAAGAACTGCGTGATATCTTCGAGCCGCTTATCAGCGAGCATCAGTATACGGAAGATGAAAAGTCGCTGGTCAAACAGGCCGACGCGCTGTGTGCCTATCTGAAGTGTCTCGAAGAGTTGTCCGCAGGGAATAACGAATTCCTGCTGGCGAAAACGCGCCTGGAAAAAACGCTGGAATCCCGCCGCAGCGAAGAGATGGATTACTTTATGCAGGTGTTTGTACCGAGCTTCCATTTATCGCTGGATGAAATCAGCCAGGATTCGCCACTCTGATTTTCGCCCAGCGGCGCTGCGCTTGCAGGGCCTACGGGGTTGTAGGCCGGGTAAGGCGTAGCCGCCACCCGGCAAAATGCTCAGAACGGAAACAGGACCGGTATCAGTACCACGCACACCACCATCACCAGCACGGTGAACGGCACGCCCAGCTTCACGAAATCGCTGAATCGATAGTTCCCCGGTCCCAGCACCAGCGTGTTCACCGGTGAAGAGACCGGCGTCATAAATGCCGCGGATGCGGCCATCGCCACCATCATCGCAAACGGATACGGCGACACGCCCATGGACTTCGCCATCGCCAGCGCGATAGGCGCCATCAGTACCGCCGTCGCGGTGTTCGAGATAAACAGGCCGATGGTGGCGCACATGATAAACAGGCAGACCATCATCATGTACGGCCCATACCCGCCGCCCACGTCCATTAAGCCTTTAACGATCAGATCCACCCCACCGGTTTTTTGCAGCGCCAGGGCGAAGGGCATCATCCCGACAATGAGAATGATGCTCGGCCAGTGAATGGCTTTATAGGCGCTTTCGGCGTCAATGCAGCGGAATTTGCCCATCAACAGGCAGGCGATGATTGCGGCGACCGGATTGGGGATCTCATCGGTCAGCATCAGCGCCACCATCAGCACCAGACAAAAAATCGCGTGTGGCGCCTGGCTGTGCGCTGGCGATGCGTCGCTCTCCTCGACAGGCATGTTGAGCACCACAAAATCACGCCCTTTTTGTCCGAGCTGGCTAATGAGCTTCCAGTTACCGACAACGAGAAAGATATCGCCCAGCAGGATCGGCTCATCCACCACCGCCCCTTCCATCGCTACGCCATCGCGCTTCAGCCCCACGACGTTCAGGCCATAGCGGGTACGGAACCCCATCTCCCGCACGGTTTTACCCAACAGTTCCGACTCCGGGATCAGCGACACCTCGGCCATGCCGACATCCAGCGCCTGATCGGAGAAATACTCCCCGCGCAGCACCATCGGCTCCAGCAGCTGTTCGCTGCAAAACTCGCGCAGGTCCACATCCGCGGTGGACATATCAATCAGCAGGACGTCACGCGCGCGGAATTCCGACACCCCGTTGACGTTGACGATCACCCGACGAAACCGCCGCCAGCGCTCTACGCCGATCACGTTCGCGCCATAGCGCTCACGCAGCTTCAGGTCATCCAGCCGCTGTCCCACCATCGGCGAGCCGGGGCGAATAGCCAGACGGCGCGCGCGCCCGGTAAGGCGGTACTCTTTAATCAAATCGCGGAAGGTGCGTCGCTTCCATCCTTCTTTGTTTTTGTCCTGTTTTTCACCCTTCAGGGCGAACCGGGTCAGCAGCATGTAGACCACGCCCATGACCAGAATGACCAGCCCAAGCGGGGTGACGCTGAAAAAGCTGAAGCCCTCAAATCCTTCCCGGATCAGTTCGCTGTTAACGACCAGATTCGGCGGCGTGGCCACCAGCGTCATCATCCCGCTGATCAAACCGGCAAAACTCAGGGGCATCATCAGGCGCGACGGCGAGCTCTGCATCCGCATGGAAACACTCAACACCACCGGGATAAAGATGGCGACCACGCCCGTGGAGCTCATAAACGCCCCCAGTCCGGCGACGGTCACCATCAGGTAGATCAGCATCTTGGTTTCGCTGCTGCCCGCCACCTTCACCAGCCACGACCCCATGATGGTCGCTACGCCGGTGCGCACCAGCCCATCCCCGATGATAAACAGGGCGGCAATCAGGATAACGTTGGGATCGCTAAATCCGGAGAAGGCTTCCGGCAGCGTCAGCGTTCCGCTCAGCACAAACGCGACGATAACAAACAGGGCGACGGCGTCCATGCGTACCTTGCCCGTGGCAAAAAGAATGATGGCGATTAAAAGCAGGCTCAGGACCCAAATCAGTTCACCGTTCACAACCTATCCTTGTCAGTGGAAGATGAGGAATTTTGCCATAAAAAAGCCCCAGCAATGTGGGGCCATATCATGGGATTACACTTTTAGCGAGACGGTTACAACTCCGTCAGAGGCTTTTGAAACAGACAGTGCCGTCAGGGAATCCAGCACCAAATCCGCCTCCTCCAGGCGGGGCGAACCGGCCGGAACGTTAACGGCGATGACGTGGCTACCTGCGTTCAACCCGGCCAGTACGCCAGCCGCCGCATCTTCCACCACCACGCACTCTGCAGGATCGAGGCCCAGCAGTTCAGCGCCCAGTAAAAATGCGTCAGGCTCCGGTTTACCCCGCTTCACGCGCTCCGCCGTGATAAACACGTCCGGCGTCGGCAACCCTGCCGCCTTGTGTCGGGCGTGGGCAACCGGCACGGAACCGGAGGTGACGATAGCCCACGGGATCTGCGCCTCGTTCAGATGCTCAAGCAGTTCGCGCGCGCCCGGTAACGCGGTGATGCCGTCCGTATCGGTGGCTTCAATGTGTTCCAGGTATTTGAACTCCGCCTGAATGTCGTCCTCAGAGCGTCCGGCCAGGAAGTGCCGTAGCGAGGTGATGGCCTGTTTGCCATGGATAAAATTCAGCACGTCCTGATGGTCGATGCCATGTCTGTCAGCCCAATGGCACCAGGAACGTTCCACAACCGGCAGCGAATCCACCAGCGTACCGTCCAGATCAAACAGAAAACCTCTACACTGCACACGCACCTCCGTCAGGCATTAATGATTTGTTGAATTTCGTTGCTGCTTAAATGGTACTGACGCGGGCAGGCATGCCACGCGCTCAGCATGCGCTGATATTTATCCCACATCGGGGTCTGCGCGTTGAAGCCGTGGGTACCCGCGTCAAAGTGGGTATAACGCCCTTCTGTATTCACCATAAAGCGAACATAGCTCAGATAACGCGCTTCCGTTGCGGCATCAAAGCCTAAGAAGGTGACGCGGCGCTCGTCAATGGACTGTTGATCTTTGAGATTCGTCCAGGAGACGTGCAGGGCGTGATACATCTCCATAATGTCGATCACGATGCGACAGGTTTCTTCTTTCAGCTCGCCAAACTCGCGGTCCAGTTCGCGCATTTGCAGACCAAAGCCGCGTTCGACGATGGTTTGCAGGCGGCTGTAGCGCGCAGCGTTATCGGGATCAAGCATAGTCATCATCTTGTACTGGTTGGACAAAATCAGACGTTGAGCATGGGTCATTTCCATCTTTCGACTCCTGTAGCGCATTGCACTTAAAAAAAAGACACGGTAACTGATTGTTACTGTGCCCTCTTTTCGTCGTCGTTTCGATGATCAATCACAAATCATCGAGGAATGTTTTATCCAGTTGCTTAAAAGCACGCTTTAACGTGTCCGCCAGCGCCTGGTAATCCGGCTTGCCTTCCACCGGGGCGAGCGCCTGACCGGCCTCTTCCAGCTTACCGCGCACTTCATAAAACCAGTGTAAAATAGAAGGAGGAAGTGGCGTGATGGACCGTTTACCTAACCACCACAGACCCTGCATCGGCAGGCTTAATGCGAAGAGCGCCGTGGCAACGGCAGGTCCAAGCTGCCCACCCAGCGCAATCTGCCAGCACAGCGTAAAGATAGCGACAGGCGGCATAAAGCGAATCGCATAGCGCGTGGCGCGGATGGTGCGATTCTCAATAAACATCGGCGCAAGGCGCTTTTCCATTGGCCACGTCTTTGCGTAATGCTGTCCCCGACGAAACAGACTGAAGAAATTTACGGACGGGTTCTCTGGTGTCGACATGGCTGTACCTCAACTTCACATATAAAAATTAAAATTTTCGTGCAAAACCACAACAAGCTATGACAACGTTCAAAATATTTTGTCATCTCTACCCCGTATCGGGTATCCTGTGCCAGCCTGATAGGGCCATAGACGAGAATCATTAGCTCGTCAAATTATTGCATATTATGCCATTGGCTGAAAATTGTGCAAAATGGCATAAAATCATAGTTATTTCTTCCATCATGCCACAATGTTCGTTTGGCATGATGTTAATCATAAATGTCCGAGTCATCATGCGTTACGCTGTTAGACTCACTGACGTTTTTTTAGCCACGTATCAATAATAGGTACTTCCATGTCGAGTAAGTTAGTACTGGTTCTGAACTGCGGTAGCTCCTCACTGAAATTCGCCATCATCGATGCGCTCAACGGTGACGAATACCTCTCTGGTTTGGCCGAATGTTTCCATCTGCCTGAAGCACGTATCAAGTGGAAGATGGACGGCAGCAAACAAGAAGCGGCTTTAGGTGCAGGCGCCGCTCACAGTGAAGCGCTGAACTTTATCGTTAACACTATTCTGGCACAAAAACCAGAACTGTCTGCTCAGCTGACTGCGATTGGTCACCGTATCGTCCACGGCGGCGAAAAATACACCAGCTCCGTCGTGATCGACGACTCTGTGATCCAGGGCATCAAAGACTCTGCCTCTTTCGCACCGCTGCACAACCCGGCTCACCTGATCGGTATCGCTGAAGCGCTGAAATCCTTCCCGAATCTGAAAGACAAAAACGTGGCCGTATTCGACACCGCGTTCCATCAGACCATGCCGGAAGAATCTTACCTCTATGCCCTGCCATACAGCCTGTACAAAGAGCACGGCGTACGTCGTTACGGCGCGCACGGCACCAGCCACTTCTATGTGACTCAGGAAGCGGCAAAAGTGCTGAACAAGCCGGTTGAAGAACTGAACATCATCACCTGCCACCTGGGCAACGGTGGTTCTGTTTCGGCTATCCGCAACGGTAAATGTGTTGATACCTCCATGGGTCTGACCCCGCTGGAAGGTCTGGTGATGGGTACCCGTTCCGGTGACATCGACCCGGCGATCATCTTCCACCTGCACGACACCCTGGGCATGAGCGTTGACCAGATCAACAAAATGCTGACCAAAGAGTCTGGCCTGCTGGGTCTGACCGAAGTCACCAGCGACTGCCGTTACGTTGAAGACAACTACGCAGAGAAAGAAGACGCTAAACGTGCAATGGACGTTTACTGCCACCGTCTGGCGAAATACATCGGCTCTTACACTGCGCTGATGGAAGGCCGTCTGGACGCGGTTATCTTCACCGGTGGTATCGGTGAGAACGCGGCAATGGTTCGTGAACTGTCCCTGGGCAAACTGGGCGTTCTGGGCTTCGAAGTTGATCACGAGCGTAACCTGGCTGCCCGCTTCGGCAAGTCTGGCTTCATCAACAAAGAAGGCACCCGCCCTGCTCTCGTTATCCCAACTAACGAAGAGCTGGTCATCGCGCAAGACGCGCACCGCCTGACTGCCTGATTCCACACCGCCAGCAATGCTGGCGGTGCTGTTTTGTAACCCGCCCCATTTGGGCGGTAACGAAAGAGGATAAACCGTGTCCCGTACTATTATGCTGATCCCTACCGGAACCAGCGTCGGCCTGACCAGCGTCAGCCTTGGCGTGATCCGTGCTATGGAACGCAAAGGCGTTCGTCTGAGCGTCTTTAAGCCAATCGCCCAGCCACGTGCCGGTGGCGATGCGCCAGACCAGACCACCACCATCGTTCGCAAGAACTCCAATCTGCCGGCGGCCGAACCGCTGAAGATGAGCCACGTTGAATCTCTGCTGTCCAGCAACCAGAAAGACGTGCTGATGGAAGAGATCATCGCCAACTACCATGCTAACGCGCAAGACGCGGAAGTGGTGCTGGTTGAAGGTCTGGTGCCAACCCGCAAACACCAGTTTGCCCAGTCTCTGAACTTCGAAATCGCGAAAACCCTGAACGCAGAGATCGTTTTCGTGATGTCTCAGGGCACTGATACCCCAGAGCAGCTGAACGAGCGTATCGAACTGACGCGCAGCAGCTTCGGCGGCGCGAAAAATACCAACATCACCGGCGTGATCGTCAACAAGCTGAACGCGCCAGTGGATGAGCAGGGCCGTACTCGCCCTGACCTGTCCGAGATCTTCGACGACTCGTCCAAAGCGAAAGTCATCAAAGTTGACCCGGCTAAGCTGCAGGAATCCAGCCCGCTTCCGGTTCTGGGCGCGGTGCCATGGAGCTTCGATCTGATTGCCACCCGTGCAATCGACATGGCGCGTCACCTGAACGCGACCGTGATTAACGAAGGCGACATCAACACCCGTCGTGTGAAGTCCGTGACCTTCTGTGCGCGTAGCATTCCGCACATGCTGGAACACTTCCGCGCAGGTTCCCTGCTGGTGACTTCCGCAGACCGTCCTGACGTTCTGGTTGCAGCCTGTCTGGCCGCAATGAACGGCGTGGAAATCGGTGCGATCCTGCTGACCGGTGCCTACGAGATGGACCCACGCGTCAGCAAGCTGTGCGAACGCGCGTTCGCTACCGGCCTGCCGGTCTTCATGGTGAACACCAACACCTGGCAGACCTCCCTGAGCCTGCAGAGCTTCAACCTGGAAGTGCCGGTTGATGACCACGAGCGTATCGAGAAAGTTCAGGAATACGTTGCAGGCTACATCAACGCAGACTGGATCGAATCCCTGACCGCGACCTCCGAGCGCAGCCGCCGTCTGTCTCCTCCAGCATTCCGTTACCAGCTGACCGAGCTGGCGCGCAAAGCGGGCAAACGCGTTGTTCTGCCAGAAGGCGACGAACCACGTACCGTTAAAGCGGCTGCTATCTGTGCAGAGCGCGGCATCGCGACCTGTGTGCTGCTGGGTAACCCGGATGAGATCAACCGCGTAGCGGCCTCTCAGGGCGTTGAGCTGGGCGCAGGCATCGAAATCGTTGACCCTGAAGTGGTTCGCGAAAGCTACGTTGCCCGTCTGGTTGAGCTGCGTAAGAGCAAGGGCATGACCGAAGCCGTTGCGCGTGAGCAGCTGGAAGACAACGTGGTGCTGGGCACGCTGATGCTGGAGCAGGACGAAGTTGACGGTCTGGTTTCCGGTGCGGTTCACACCACGGCGAACACCATCCGTCCACCGCTGCAGCTGATCAAAACCGCGCCAGGCAGCTCTCTGGTGTCTTCCGTGTTCTTCATGCTGCTGCCTGAACAGGTTTACGTTTACGGCGACTGCGCGATCAACCCGGATCCAACTGCAGAACAGCTGGCTGAGATCGCTATCCAGTCCGCAGACTCCGCGACCGCTTTCGGTATCGAGCCGCGCGTGGCGATGCTCTCCTACTCCACCGGCACCTCAGGTGCAGGTAGCGACGTAGAGAAAGTGCGTGAAGCGACCCGTATTGCGCAGGAAAAACGTCCTGATCTGATGATCGACGGCCCACTGCAGTACGACGCCGCGGTCATGGCTGACGTTGCGAAATCCAAAGCGCCGAACTCACCGGTTGCTGGTCGCGCTACCGTGTTCATCTTCCCGGATCTGAACACCGGTAACACCACCTACAAAGCGGTACAGCGTTCTGCCGACCTGATCTCCATCGGGCCAATGCTGCAGGGCATGCGCAAACCTGTGAACGACCTGTCTCGTGGCGCATTGGTAGACGATATCGTCTACACCATCGCGCTGACGGCGATCCAGTCTTCGCAGCAGCAGTAATTGTAAGGTCTTGCCGGATGGCGCTTCGCTTATCCGGCCTACAGGACCGTAGGCCCGGTAAGCGCGAGCGCCACCGGGCAACAAAAAGGCGACCACTTAACCGGTCGCCTTTTTTATTTACAGCAGCTCGCGCGCCGCCGATACAATGTCATGAGCCGTCAGGCCATACTCTTTCTGCAGGAAATCCTCCGTTCCCACCTGGCCGTAACGCTCCTTGACGCCCACCCGCCGCATCGGCACCGGGCAGGTTTCCACCAGCACTTCCGCCACCGCCGACCCCAGCCCGTTGTGAATGCTGTGGTTTTCACAGGTCACGATGCGCCCGGTTTTCTCGGCGTAGTTTTTCACCAGCATCCGGTCGATGGGTTTCAGGGTAAACATGTCGATGACCGCCGCGCTGACACCCTCCTGCTCAAGCTGGCGCGCGGCTTCCAGCGCTTCCGACACCATGATGCCGTTGGCAATCAGGGTGATATCGCTCCCCTCGCGCAGCACGTTGCCTTTTCCGATGGTGAAGGTGGAGCCCGGGGCATACACGGTCGGCGCCTGCTTACGAATGGTCCGCACCCAGTAGAAGCCGTCGAGATTGATAAGCTGGCGCAGCACGTCCTCAAACATCACCGCATCAGTGACTTCCAGCACCACCGAGTGCGCCAGACCGCGTACGATGCCCATATCCTCAAACGACATATGCGTTCCGCCGTTGTGGCAGGCCGTCACGCCCGCGTCTGAGGCAATCACCTTCACGTTGTTGCGCTGATAGTCCAGGGACATAAACAGCTGGTCAAAACAGCGGCGGCTGGCAAAGGCGGTGAAGGTGTGAACGAACGGCTTGCGTCCGGTAAGCGACAGCCCGGCGGCCGTGCCGATGACGTTAGCTTCCATAATGCCGCAGTTAATCACGTGCTGAGGATAGTCGCGCGCCACGCCGTCCATTGCCATCGAGCTCATCAGATCTGCTTCGAGCGCAATGATGTCACTTCCGGCCTCAATCTGTTTTGCCACGAAGCCAGCGTAAACTTTACGCATCTCAACGGCGTCTTTCTGTCCTGCCGGTGCAACCTTAATCATGTGAAGCCTCCAGTTGGCGAATCGTCTCGTTGAGGGCCGCTTTGCTCTCCGCGGTCAATCGCAGATGGTGTGAGTTGCTGAGCTGCTCCAGATACGGCACCCCCTGGCCTTTGATGCTGTCGAGGATGACGACTAACGGACGCGCATCGGCTGCCGGGATCCGCGATGTCACAGCCAGCAGACCCGGGATGTCGTCCCCCTTCACCGTCACCACGTCAAAGCCAAAGGCGCGGAATTTTCCCTCCAGGTCAAACGCGCTGATGATCTCGTCCAGCTCGCCGTCGAGCTGCTGTTTGTTCCAGTCGACAAACACCGTCAGGTTGTTCAGGCGATGGTGGGCAATAAACTGGAACGCCTCCCAGCACTGCCCTTCGTTCAGCTCGCCGTCGCCGACGATGCAGAAGACCCGATTCGGCCGCCCGGCCAGCCTGTGCGACAGCGCCATGCCGCCTGCGATGGAAATCCCCTGCCCCAGCGAACCGGTGGTGGCATCCACGCCGCGCGTTTTCAGGCGGTCCGGGTGGCTGGGCAGGCGCGTGCCGTTCTGGTTGAGGGTACTCAGCTCTTCTATCGGGAAGTAGCCCTTGATTGCCAGGGTACTGTAGAGCGCCGGGCCCGCATGGCCTTTCGACAGGACAAAGTAGTCTCGCTCCGGCCAGTCCGGATCCGCCGGGTCGATTTTCATCACCGCGCCGTACAGCACGGCCAGGGTTTCTACCACCGACATGCTGCCCCCGTAGTGGCCAAAGCCCAGTTGCGTCAGGGATTTCAGCGTCTCAAGACGAATCTGACGCGCGAGTTCGGTTATCTCTTTCTCATTCATGATTTGGCTCCGGTGTTTTCCTGCGCGTTACCGCCCGCAGGTTTGTTTTTCGCGAAGACGTTGTACGCCACCAGCAGCGCGAACAGCGCCACGACCAGCCCGGTGATGGCAAGCGGCGACAGGAAGCGCGCCAGGTTGCCGAGGACAATCCCGACCGCGCCGAAGTCGGCGTCAGAGAAGGTGGTGTTCGCAAAACCAATGGCGCCCAGTACCGGCAGCAGCAGGACCGGCAGGAAGGTAATCAGCAGGCCGTTGGCAAAGGCGCCAATCATTGCCCCGCGGCGTCCGCCGGTGGCGTTACCGAACACGCCCGCCGTTGCGCCGGTGAAGAAGTGCGGTACCACGCCCGGGAGGATCAGCACCCAGCTAAACTGACCGCAGATGAACAGCCCCACAATCCCGCCGAGGAAGCTGAACAGGAAGCCAATCAGCACCGCGTTAGGCGCATAGGGATAGACCACCGGGCAGTCCAGCGCAGGACGCGCGTTCGGCACCAGTTTTTCCGAAAAGCCGGTAAAGGCCGGAACGATTTCCGCCAGAATCAGGCGTACGCCCTGCAGAATGATGAACACCCCCGCCGCGAAGGTGATCGCCATGATGATGGCGTAGACGAGGTAGTTCTGCCCGGCGCTGAAGGTGGCCTCGACGTACTCGCGGCCGGCGCTCACCGCCATGATCAGGTAGATAATCATCATGGTCAGGGAGATGGAGATCGAGCTGTCGCGCAGGAAGCTCAGGTTCTTCGGCAGGTTCATCTCTTCCGTTGAGCGGGATCCTTTGCCTACCTTGCTGCCAATCCAGCCGGACAGCACGTAGCCCAGCGTGCCAAAGTGGCCGAAGGCAATCTCATCGTTGCCGGTAATGCGCTTCATGTAGCGCTGCGCAATCGCCGGGAAGAAAGCCATGATCAGGCCAAGGATCAGCGACCCGGTAAAGACCAGCCCCACGCCCTCAAAGCCCGCCACCGTCAGGATCACGCCAATCATGCACGCCATATAAAACGTGTGGTGTCCGGTCAGGAAGATATACTTCAGGCGGGTAAAACGGGCGACGATAATATTCGCCACCATCCCGAAGGCCATAATCAACGCGGTCGCTGCACCGTATTTTTCCAGTGCAATGGACACGATCGCTTCATTGTTTGGAATAATGCCCTGGATAGTAAAGGCGTGTTCAAACATACCGCCTAAGGGATTTAATGACCCGACCAGCACCGTGGCGCCGCCGCCCAGTACAATAAAGCCCAGGATGGTTTTAATGGTCCCTTTCACCACGTCGGAAAACGCTTTTTTCTGCGCAACCAGACCGATTAACGCAATTAAACCCACCAGCACCGAAGGGACTTTTAAAATATCAACAACGAAATTCAGCGTTTCAAGGATAAACATATCCACCTCGCCTTATCAGGGTTATTGTCTTTCGAACCAGCCGCGCAGCTGCGCTTCAAGTTCGTTGATGTCGATGATGTTGTTGATCACCACCAGCTGGCTTTCCGGCACGCTGGCGCTGGCGGCTATGTCTTTTGCCATCACGAACAGATCGGCCGCGCCCGGCGTGGCTGAGGAGAGATCGGAGTGTTCAACCTCAGCTTCAATCTCCAGCTTTTTGAGCACCTTTTTAATATTCATTTCGACCATAAAACTACTGCCCAGGCCAGAACCGCAAATAGCCATGATTTTCATTGTTGTCCCCTTATTTTGAGTAGAGTACGCCCCATCACGCTGACGCGTAATGTTGTGAAAAACCGGATTAAAGAATTAAATCAGAAGCGGTTAATAATCCTTTTAATTTCCTCCAGGGTATTCACCTGATGCAGTTCGGCCATATCGGTATCGCTGGAAAATAACTCTGCCAGCGACGAGATCATCTCGATATGGCTATTTTTGTCGGGTGCCGCGAGCATAATAATGACGTCGACAGGGTCAAACTCACCGGCACCAAACGAGACGCCCTGTTTTAGTTTTAATAACGACAATCCCAGTCCTTTGGCGCCTTCCTCCGGCCGCGCATGCGGCATCGCCAGCCCTGGTGCCAGCACATAATAAGGTCCTAACGTGTGGTGCTGCTGGATGATGGCCGTGACGTATTCAGGCTCAATCACCTGCAAATCCAGCAGCGGCTTCGCGCACAGCTCCAGCGCCTGCGGCCAGTCTTCCACGCTCTCCTGCAGCGTGATGGTTGTATCATATATCCATTTTTTGAGCACTTTTCACTCCCGCGACACGCTTAAGATGAGCAAACTTTATTCAACGCATCACTGATTGACTGCGATCGCGATCACAAAGATAGCGCTACCAATCGTTATCATGCAGAAATGTGATAGCGCTATCAAATTGCAATCACGTTGCTAAATCACAGCAAAAAAAGGGATTTAAGGCGTATACTGCCTGTCACGTGAAACGAAGGAAAATAAGAACGCGTCTGGTCAGCAGGAAGGTGTATGTCTCTAACCCGAAAACGGCGCAGTACTGGTAAAGTGACACTCGCCGATGTCGCACAGCTTGCTGGTGTGGGCACGATGACCGTGTCCCGTGCGCTTCGCACGCCCGAGCAGGTTTCCGATAAACTACGAGAAAAAATTGAAGCTGCCGTGCAGGAGTTGGGTTATATGCCTAATCTTGCCGCCAGTGCCCTGGCCTCGGCGTCGTCATGGACGATCGCCATGGTGGTGCCCAACCTCTCCGAAGCAGGCTGCTCGGAGATGTTCGCCGGGCTACAGCAGGTGCTGCAAC
Organism: Enterobacter sp. TCD1-1; assembly: GCF_020567405.1. NCBI lineage: Bacteria > Pseudomonadati > Pseudomonadota > Gammaproteobacteria > Enterobacterales > Enterobacteriaceae > Enterobacter > Enterobacter sp. TCD1-1. Next base: position 2,413,536 of record NZ_JAJCXF010000001.1, read on the forward strand.
CTGCCGGGTATCAGATCATGCTGGCTGAGTCCCAGCATCGTCTTGAGCAGGAGGAGAAACTGCTGGAGACGCTGCTGGCGTCGAACATTGCCGCCGCTATCCTGCTCAGCGTTGAACATACCGACACCGTTCGCCACTGGCTGAAAAACGCCTCAATTCCGGTGATGGAGATGGGCGCCATGCGCGCCGATCCGATTGATATGAATATCGGGATTGATAACGTGGCGGCCATGTATGAGCTCACGGAGATGGTCATTAAGCGCGGCTATCAGAATATTGGCCTGCTGTGTGCCAACCAGGAGCAGTGGATTTTCCAGCAGCATCTGCAGGGCTGGTACAAAGCCATGCTTCGCCACCATATGTCGCCGAACCGGGTCATTAACGCGGCGATGCCGCCGAGCTTCTCGACCGGCGCGGCGCAGCTGCCCGAGTTCCTGCTGGCCTGGCCGGAGCTGGATGCGCTGGTGTGCGTCTCTGACGAGCTGGCCTGCGGCGCGCTGTACGAGTGCCAGCGCAGGCGAATCAAAGTGCCGGACGATCTGGCGGTGGTAGGTTTTGGCGATAGCGACGTGAGCCGCGTCTGTCAGCCGCCGCTGACGACCATGGCGGTGCCGCATCGTAAGATTGGAATTGAAGCCGGGAAAGCGTTACTGGAGCGCCTGAATGGCGGAGACTGGCGCGATCAAAAGCCCATCGCGTCCAGTCTGTGTCTGAGAGAGAGTTGCTGAAGCTTACTCAGCCTCTTCCTCTTTCTCTGATTTGGTCGATTCGTTATTGGCGTTGCGGCTCATCCAGAGCGCCAGCGCTTTTAACGAATCCGGCGTGAACTCGTCGCAGCGCGCGGTAATCTCCTCCGGCGTCATCCAGTTCACTTCGCTGACTTCTTCTTCCTGCAGGGCGAACGGGCCGTGAGAGACGCAGCTAAACAGCCCGCCCCAGACGCGGCAGTGTTCATCCTCGAAGTAGAACTGCCCGTGCTCGGCAAACGGCACACCGGCAATGCCTAACTCTTCTTCCGCTTCACGACGCGCGGAATCCAGCAGCACTTCATCCGCCTGGACGACGCCACCTGCAGTAGCATCCAGCATACCCGGGAGAAAATCTTTCGTGTCCGTGCGGCGCTGAACCAGAATTTTACCCATACCGTCATGCACAACGATATATGTCGCACGGTGACGCAGGCGCTCCGCACGCATTTGCTCACGGCTGGCCTGCGCGATCACTTCATTCTCTTCGTTGACAATGTCAACCCACTCTGTACTTGCCAAATGACTCTGCTCCACCATCGGGAAACCTTCTCTTCTAAGCGCTCTTTCGGCGCGTTTGCAGTTGAGGTGTAACTTACGGATTAATCGCTACCTGCGCAATAACTTGCTGATCATTAAGTGCGATAACGCTCAGGGTATTTCCTTCCAGCATGCCGTAGCTCGCAGGATATCCGCCTTTTGGGATGCTGACCGAGCCCGGGTTAAAGTGATAAATCTCACCGCGTTTTTCCGCAACCGGAATATGAGTATGACCGTAAACCAGGACATCGCCAGCCGCGAGGGCCGGAAGATTATCCGGGCTGAAAAGATGCCCGTGGGTCAGGAACAGGCGGTGTTGTTCAAGCAGCACCTGTTGCCACGGTGCGGTAAGGGGGAAATGCAGCAGCATCTGGTCCACTTCGCTGTCGCAGTTGCCGCGAACGGCAATGATGCGCGAGGCGAACTGGTTGAGTTTTTCCGCGACCTGCGCAGGGGCATAGCCCTCCGGCAGCGCGTTGCGCGGGCCGTGATTCAACACGTCGCCCAAAATAATCAGCCACTGCGCACCGCTTTGTGCAAACAGGGAAAGGACACGCTCGGTAGCGGGCAGCGATCCATGGATATCCGACGCAAACATCAGTTTCATCAGTCACTCCTCGGGAAAACAGACTGCCCCCATGATACCTGAAGCGGCAGGGCTTATCAGCCCGCGCGCTTAGCCGAGAGTGCCACATAGCGCTGCACGGAGGCACGCTGCCACTGGAACGCGGCATAATCCACCAGCAGTTGCGGCACCTCATCACCGTTGAGGATCAGGCGGTTTAACATCAACGCCAGATCGGCATCGGCAATGCACCACTCGCCGAACAGGTTTGGGTTGCCATGGGCGAGCAGCGAGGTGGCGGTTTCAATCAGCTTCTGCGCGCTTTCTGCACCTTCTGCGCTGAGAGCTGGCTTTTTCACCCCGGCAAACACAACGTCCGTGGAGCGTTCGACGCGAATCGGCACCAGATCGCTTCGCAGCCACGCCTGGATCTGCCGCGCCCGGGCGCGCTTTTGCAGATCGTGAGGATAGATACGTTCCCACTCCGGCGGGGCGAACCGATCTTCCAGATACTCATCGATCGCCGACGATTCGCTCAGGGCAAATCCATCAATCTCCAGCACCGGCACGCGTCGGGTCAGATCGTAGCCCTGCCAGTGCGGTTTAAGATGCTCACCACCGTCAAGATCAACGGTCTTCAGCGTAAAGGTGAGCCCTTTTTCGGCCAGCGCAACGTATACGCTCATAACATAGGGAGAAAAGAAGTTCGCATCGGACCACAACGTGATGACGGGCTGGTTCATAACATCCTCATAGGCTGATCGGTTTTTACTCAACATATAATCTCTTTGCCTCGCTGTCACTTGATGAAAACTCACGATTTACAACAACCACCTATACTCATTTGTCATGGCACCACTCTTCGCATGGACAGGAGTTGAGAATGATCGACCTTTATTACGCCCCTACCCCAAACGGCCATAAGATCACCCTCTTTCTTGAAGAAGCCGAGCTGGATTACAGGATCATTCGCGTGGATATCAGCAAAGGCGAACAGTTCAGCCCTCTTTTTCTGGCTATCTCGCCGAACAATAAAATCCCGGCCATTATTGATAACCAGCCAGCGGACGGGGGCAGACCGTTGAGCCTGTTTGAATCCGGTGAAATTTTGCTCTATCTGGCAGAGAAAACCGGCAAGCTGCTGAGCGGCGAGCTGCGTGAGCGTCACCATACCCTGCAGTGGCTTTTCTGGCAGGCGAGCGGGCTGGGCCCCATGCTGGGTCAAAATCATCACTTTACCGCTTACGCCCCGCAGCCCATTCCTTACGCGATAGAACGCTATCAGGTCGAGACGCAGCGGCTCTATGATGTTCTGAACCGTCGGCTGAAGAAAACGCCGTGGCTCGGGGGCGATCATTACAGTATTGCCGATATCGCCTGCTGGCCATGGGTGAATACGCATGAAAAACACCGAATTGACCTGGCCTCTTACCCGGCGGTAAACAACTGGTTCGAGCGCATCCGGACCCGCCCGGCGACCGAGCGGGCGATGCAAAAAATCCAGCAAATTTAACCCGGTATGAGGCTGGGTGCCTGTGAGGCACTCATGTATTATGGGCAGGAAATACTGACACGGAGAAGACCTGCAATGTCACAGCCAGACGCCATTATTCGTATAAAAAATTTACGCCTGCGTACCTTTATCGGTATCAAAGAGGAAGAGATCGCCAACCGTCAGGATATTGTCATTAACGTGGTGATTCACTATCCCGCAGACAAAGCGCGCGCCAGCGAAGATATCAATGACGCGCTGAACTACCGCACAATCACCAAGAACATTATCCAGTTTGTGGAGAATAACCGCTTCTCTCTGCTGGAAAAATTAACTCAGGATGTGCTCGATATCGCACGCGAACATCACTGGGTCACTTATGCTGAAGTTGAGATCGATAAACTTCACGCCCTGCGCTACGCCGATTCCGTCTCCATGACGTTAAGCTGGCGGCGCCAGGCGTAAACCTGGAGGTTGTATGAAGATTTTGCTGACCGGCGGTACAGGCCTGATTGGTCGTCACCTCATTGCGCGTCTGCAGGCCTTGCATCACGACATTACCGTGGTCACGCGCAGCCCGGAGAAAGCGCGTCAGGTGCTGGGGGCGGGTGTCGATATCTGGAAAAATCTGGCCGATCAGCAAAATCTGGACGGCTTCGACGCCGTCATTAACCTCGCGGGTGAACCCATCGCCGATAAGCGCTGGACGGAAGAGCAAAAACAGCTGTTATGCAGCAGCCGGTGGAACATCACCGAAAAGCTGGTCGAGCTGATCCGCAACAGCCACACGCCGCCTTCAGTGCTGATTTCGGGTTCCGCAGTGGGCTACTACGGCGATCTTGGCGAGGTGGTGGTGACCGAGGAAGAGCCGCCCCATAACGAGTTTACCCACAAACTCTGTGCCCAGTGGGAGCGTATCGCCAGTGCGGCGCAAAGCGATCGAACCCGCGTCTGCCTGCTGCGGACCGGTGTCGTTCTGGCGCCGAAAGGCGGCATTTTGGCGAAGATGCTTCCCCCTTTCAGGCTCGGACTTGGGGGCCCCATTGGTAATGGCCGTCAGTATATGGCCTGGATCCATATCGACGATATGGTCAACGGGATTCTCTGGCTGCTGGATAACGATCTGCGCGGGCCGTTCAATATGGTTGCACCATATCCGGTGCGTAATGAACAGTTTGCTCACGCGCTGGGGCATGCCCTGCACCGTCCGGCAATTTTGCGCGTGCCTGCCACGGTCATTCGTCTGCTGATGGGTGAAGCGTCTGTTCTGGTATTAGGCGGACAGAGAGCGCTGCCAAAACGACTGGAAGCGGCCGGGTTTGCGTTCCGCTGGTATGAATTAGAAGAGGCGCTGGGGGATGTGGTGCGGTGAATATGGTACAGTGACAGGCCATTTTCCGAAGATATGGCGTAACAATGGCAACCATCACCACACCCCGACTTCACCTCACCCCTTTCGAACCCTCTGACTGGGCGTTCTTCCGCTCGCTGCGTGAAGATCGCGCCATCATGCGCTATATGGCCGCCATCGCCCCGGAAAAAGAGACCCGACGCGTGTTTGCCGCGCGACTCGCTGCTGCTCATGTGTTTGTTATTCGCGCCCGGGATGATGATACGCCACTGGGCGATATCGGCCTGCAAATCAGCGCAGAGAATCGTGAAGAGGCGGATATCGGCTATACGGTTGTGCCTGCCGCGCAAGGGAAAGGTATCGCCAGCGAGGCGCTGCGCGCGGTGTGTGATTATGCGTTCAACCAGACCGGCGTGAAGGCGATTAACGCGTACGTGCTGGCGGACAACGGCGGGTCGGTGCGGGTGCTGGAGAAAGCCGGGTTTGTGCGTATGCAGGTGCTGGAAAAGGCGTATGAGATTGACGGCGTGCGCTATGACGACTGGGTGTACCGGCTGGAGTGTAGTGCGGCCTGAATGCCGGGCGGCACTGCGTTTGCCCGGCCTACGGTTTTGTAGGCCCGGTAAGCGAAGCGCCACCGGGCAACTGTGCTGCACTGCGGTCTGATGCCCTCTTACTTCAGGGAGCCTTTAAGGAACTGCTGCAAACGCGGGCTTTGCGGGTTCGCCAGCACCTCGTCCGGATGCCCCTGCTCTTCAATTTTCCCCTGGTGCAGGAAAATCACGTGGTTCGAGACGTTACGGGCAAAGCCCATCTCGTGCGTCACCACCACCATCGTTTTGCCCTCTTCAGCCAGCTTCTGCATGATGCGCAACACTTCGCCAACGAGTTCCGGGTCGAGCGCGGAGGTCGGTTCGTCGAACAGCAGCACCTCGGGCTCCATCGCCAGCGCGCGCGCGATGGAGACACGCTGCTGCTGACCGCCGGAGAGATGCACCGGGTATTTCATCTGCTGGCGCTCGTCGATGCCCACTTTTGCCAGGTATTTCACCGCGCGCTCGCGGGCTTCATGTTTGCTCAGGCCAAGCACCTGAACCGGCGCTTCCATCACGTTCTCCAGCACCGTCATGTGGCTCCAGAGGTTAAAATGCTGGAACACCATCGTCAGACGCGTACGCAGCAGACGCAGCTGGTGCTTATCGGCCACCTTCAGCTGGCCGTCTTTGTCACGCACCAGATTGATGTTCTGCCCACTCACCACAATCGAGCCTTCGCTCGGCTTTTCCAGGAAGTTAATGCAGCGCAGGAAGGTACTTTTACCCGAGCCGGATGAGCCGATGATACTGATCACGTCGCCCGCGTTAGCCTGCAGCGACACCCCTTTCAGCACTTCATGTTCGCCGTAGCGTTTGTGCAAATCAATAACGTTTAATTTGTTCTCAGCCATCATCTTTCTCAGTGCGTCGAAGAAGGTTTTATATGCTGCAACCAGCGTTTTTCAGCCTTACGGAACAGGCTAATCAGAACATAAGAGATAATTAAATAGAGCACCGCCGCAATGCCAAATGCGGTAAACGGCTGATAGGTCGCGGAGTTAATATCGCGCGCGATTTTAAGCAGATCCGGCACCGTCGCGGTAAAGGCAAGCGCGGTCGAGTGCAGCATCAAAATCACTTCGTTACTGTACGCCGGTAACGCGATACGCAAGGCCGACGGCAGAATGATGCAGCGGTAGAGTTTCACCGACGAGAAGCCGTAGGCCCGCGCGGCTTCAATCTCACCGTAAGGGACAGAGCGAATTGCCCCCGCGAAAATCTCGGTGGTGTAGGCGCAGGTGTTGAGCGTCAACGCCAGCACCGTACAGTTCAGACCGCTGCGGAAGAACGCATTCAGCATCTCAGTGCCTTTTACGATCTCAAGCGTGTACATCCCCGAGTAGAACACCAGCAACTGCACGTACAGCGGCGTACCGCGAAACACGTAGGTGAAGAGCCAGATCGGGAACTGGATGAATTTATTGTTCGACACGCGGCCAATGGCGAGAAACACCGCCAGAATGCCGCCCATCACTACGGAGGAGATCAGCAGCCAGAGCGTAATCGCCACGCCGGTAAAGCGGTACCCATCCGTCCACAGCAGCGATTTCCAGTATTCCTGAATAATCTCAATCACAGGTCAGCCCTCTTCACACCCACGGAGTAGCGACGCTCGAGCAGAAGCAGCACACCATTGGAGACGGTCGTAAAGACCAGATAAATCACGCCACAGACCACCGCAAAGTAGAACGGCTCCCAGGTACTCTTGCCCGCCAGTTGAGTCGCTTTCACGACGTCTTCCAGACCGAGCAGCGAGACCAGCGCTGTCGCTTTGAGGATAACCTGCCAGTTGTTCCCGATGCCCGGGAGCGCATAGCGCATCATGGCCGGGAACATAATCCGACGAAACGTTTGTGATGAGGTAAAACCAAATGCGGTTGCCGCCTCAATGTGACCTTTCGGCACGGCCATGTAAGCACCGCGGAAGGTTTCGGTGAAGTAGGCGCCGTAGATAAAACCGAGGGTAATAATACCGGCCACCATTGGGTCGATATCAATTTGTCCCATGCCCATCGCGTCCGTCACGCTGTTCAGCGCAATCTGCAGACCGTAAAAGATCAGCAGCATCAGCACCAGATCGGGAACGCCGCGAATAAGCGTGGTGTAGCCTTCAAAGATTAGCGCCAGCGGTTTGTTAGCCGAAAGCTTCGCCCCTGCGCCTGCCAGACCTATCAGCACCGCCAGCACCACGGAGCTGATAGCCAGCTCAAGGGTGACAAGCGCGCCCTGTAAAATAACGCCAGAAAATCCGTACAGCATACCGCGAGCCCTGTCGTATCGTGAGTGGTGGAACCGTGTCTTTTCCCCTCCCGCCGTGGGAGGGGCCGCACGTTATATGACGGGGCGATTAGCCGCCGTAAACATTAAAATCAAAGTACTTTTTCGCCAGCTTGTCGTAGGTGCCGTCTGCGCGCATTTCAGCGAACGCCTTGTTCAGCGCCTCACGCAGCTCGTTGTCTTCTTTGCGCAGGCCCATACCGGTGCCCACACCAAACAACTTCACATCCTTAATGGACGGGCCGCCAAACTTGTAATCTTTACCTACCGGCGTTTTCAGGAAGCCTTCGCTAGCCGCGACTTCATCCTGGAATGCGGCATCAATACGGCCTGCCGTCAGGTCAGCGTAGATATTTTCCTGGCCCTGATAGGAGACAATTTCAATCCCCTTCGGTGCCCAGTGTTCGTTACCGTAGGTTTCCTGGGTAGTGCCCTGCAGCACGCCCACGCGTTTACCCTTCAGCGACTCCAGCGTTGGCTGAATGTCAGACGATTTCGCCACCACCAGACGTGAATCGGCCGCGTAGAGTTTGTCGGTGAAGGCAATCTCCTGCTGGCGTTTTTCGGTGATGGAGAGGGAGGACATGATCACGTCGATTTTTTTCGCTTTCAGGGAAGGGATCAGCGCATCCAGCGGGTTCTCAACGTAGGTACACTGTGCTTTGATGCGTTTGCACAGCTCATTGGCCAGATCGATGTCAAAACCGACCAGTTCACCCTTTGAATTCTTCGATTCGAACGGCGCATAGGTAGGGTCGGTACCAATGCGAATTTTCTGCGGAATAGCTGCGAATGCCGCGGTGGCGCTGGAAAAGGCCAGTACCAGTGATAATGACAACACGAGTTTTTTCATATTTGTCCTCAACAAACTGTCTTCATACGGGATTTTTACGACGACGGGGTGGTGCTAATGTGCCATTAATCCCCTCAGTCAGGCAAAGATTAATGCCTTTCAGGCGGGAATTTTTGCATTATAAATGCGTAAGTATGCACAAAGCGATCCAATACGGTGCAACACATGCACCGTATTGGGTCAACCGCTCCCGTAACGCACCGTAACGGTGCGTTACCTCCAGGTGTTATTCACCGTATACGTTGAAGTCGAAGTATTTCTTCGCCAGTTTGTCGTAAGTACCGTCTTTACGCAGCTCCGCAAAGGCTTTGTCAAAGGCGGCTTTCAGCTCGGTATCATCCTTACGCAGGCCAATCCCGGTGCCGTCACCAAAGTACTTTTTGTCTTTCACCGACGGGCCTGCAAACGCGAATTCTTTGCCCGCAGGCTGCTTCAGGAAGCCTTCGCTCGCGGCGACTTCATCCTGGAATGCCGCATCCAGACGGCCTGCCGCCAGGTCAGAGTAAATCAGATCCTGGTTCTGATAAGCCACCACGTCTACGCCCTTCTCACGCCAGTTAGCATTGGCATAGCCTTCCTGCGTCGAACCCTGAAGCACGCCGACGTGTTTGCCTTTCAGCGAGTCGATGGTGGGCTTAATCGGGGAGCCTTTAGGGGCAATCAGGCGAGAATCCGCGGCGTAGAGCTTGTCAGAAAAGGCAATCTCCTGCTGGCGTTTTTCGGTGATGGAGAGAGAAGAGATAATGGCGTCGATTTTCTTGGCTTTCAGCGACGGAATTAACGCGTCAAAGTCGCTGCCCACCCATGTGCATTTCACCGCAATGCGCTTGCACATTTCATTACCCAGATCGATATCAAACCCCACGAAATCGCCTTTCGCATCCTTGGAAGAGAATGGCGCGTAGGTTGCGTCTGTACCGATACGTACCGTCTGTGGAAGCGCTGCGTAGCTACCTGCTGCCGCACTTAACCCCACGAGCAAAGACAGAGCCAGAACCGTCTTCTTCATACATTTACCCTCAAGTACCGTGATTTTATTATGTATTGTGTTGTGTGTTGTGTTGCAGGCTTCATCTTGCAGGTCTTATGCCACATTGCCGTCTGGTCAAAACTTCGACGTTAAATATGTTAATAAAACGTTGCGATATTGCCTTAATGGTGAAAGATAGCAGGTCTGCCGAACGAACCGGAGAGAGAAAAAGGGAAAAAACGAATTAAATGTCGAGGATATGATCGCCGTTGCATAATTGCCCTGAAACAGGGCAACTTGTCTTTTCATGCACCTGGTTTGTGCACAGATTCAGGCACCCTGCCAGCGGGTGAAGAGATCGTCGGGCAGGTCGATGTCAAACTGATCGAGCACCCGGTTAACCGTCTGGTTGATGACGTCGTCCAGCGTTTGCGGGCGATGGTAGAACGCGGGTACCGGCGGCATGATGACCGCGCCCAGCTCCGCAGCCTGCGTCATTAAGCGCAGATGGCCCAGGTGCAGCGGCGTTTCCCGCACGCACAGCACCAGAGGACGCCGCTCCTTCAGTACCACATCCGCCGCGCGCGTCACCAGGGTGTCCGTATAGCTATTCACAATGCCGGAGAGCGTTTTAATTGAACAGGGCAGGATAACCATACCGGCTGTTTTAAACGAGCCTGAGGAGATGCTGGCAGCGATATCACGGGCATCGTGAACGACATCCGCCAGCGCCTGAACATCGCGCAGGGAGAGATCGGTTTCCAGAGAGAGGGTCTGCCGCGCCGCCTGGCTCATCACCAGATGGGTTTCGACGTCCACCACGTTACGCAGAACCTGTAACAAACGTACGCCGTAAATCGCGCCGCTGGCACCGCTTATCCCTACTATGAGTCGTTTCACTAAAATGGCCTCTTCCGCATAATGGCGCAAACTTTGCCGGATTAACCTGCCGGGTGCAACAGTGCATGCGATGCTTCGCTGCCTGAGCTTTCACGAATGACAAGGCGCACAGGCTGGAGCAAGTTTCTTTCGCCCTCTTCATTCAGCAAAAGGCGAAACGCATCCCGGCCTAGCTCCCGCTTATCAATCGCTACCGTGGTCAACGGAGGGTAGGCCCATGCCGCGGCATCAATATCGTCGAAACCGACAATCGCCATATCCTCCGGAACTCTCAGCCCCTTTCGCACGCATACACGCATCGCCACCAGCGCGGCAACGTCGTTATAAGCAAAGATAGCATCCGGCGGACGAGGCAAGGTGAGAAGATGACGCATCCCCTCAACCAGCGCCTGTTCAATGTCTTTCACCGGCGGCACGTCAACCCGGTACTCAGGGGATAACGTCAGCCCGGCATCAAATAGTGCCTGCTGGTAGCCTTCCACACGCTGGCGAATGCTGTAATGGTGTAAAGAGTGCCCCAGAAAGGCAATCCGCCTTCTGCCCTGCTGGATAAGATGCCGCGTCGCCACAAAACCACCGTGGAAATTATCCGGGTTCACGCAAGGGAAGTCTGGCGCCCACAGGTCGACCAGCACTGTGGGCAGCGCTATTTTGTGGATCTCGCGTAATACCTCAGGCTCCATATAACCGGCGCAAATCAGCGCATCGGGCTGATGCAGGTTAACAATCTCACTGATCGAATCTTCCGGGCCGACGGGCTGAAAGCTCATGGCAACGTCATTTTCCCGACATGCATCGACAACGCCCAGCATAACAGACGAATAAAAAGGTAAGGCGCTGGCAATATTGTGCTGCTTGTGGAGCAAAAACAGCAGGCGCTTAATGCGCCCATTACGTAAACGACTGAAGTCATAACCTTCAGCTTCGGCAATAGACAGGATACGCTGGCGAGTCTCTTCACTCAGGCCTGGCTGTCCTTTCAGGGCGCGCGATACCGCCGCAATCGACACGCCGCTTGCTGTAGCAATGTCCTTAATTCGGGTCTTTTTTACCATTTTTTTACGGTTTACCTTTCAGTCGCTCTGCCCCTTTACTCACTACATCTTACTCACTCCGGCAACAAAACCCCACGTCAAATCGCGTCCCCACGCCATTGAGAGATCAACATCACTATAAATAATCTATTTTTAGTAAAAAATAAGATCAATTTCACATTGAATACACATCGCCATATACCGATATAGCAGGCCAGATCTATGCTCACCTGCGTTTAATTTTTACGAAAAAAGCCAGAGAAATGTCGTAATGGCTTGCTAAACGATCGCTAACTGCTACTGCATATGGGATGAGTTATGGCTACTGTCGATGATCTGGATAGTGATGTACCACGCGCTGTTGATGCGGGAGAAACCCTCTCCACCCGCGAAAAAATTGGCTACGGATTAGGGGACGCGGGCGGGCACTGTATCTCTGATTTGATCAGCGGTTTTTTACTTTTTTTCTATACCGACGTGTTTGGTCTGAGCCCGGCGATTGTCGGGGCGATGTTCTTCGTACTGCGTATTTTCGATGCTGTCTCCGACCCGGTAATGGGCATTATCGCTGACCGCACACGCAGCCGCTGGGGCCGTTTCCGTCCCTGGCAACTGTGGACTGCCGTACCGCTTGGCGTGATCGGCATTCTGACCTTTACCGTGCCGGATATGGGGCCGAATGCGAAAATCGCCTGGGCCTTTGGTACCTATTTCCTGCTCTCCATTGGCTACACCGCCAACAACGTACCTTACTGCGCACTGATTAACGCGATTACCAACCGCCATGATCAGGTGATGTCCTGCCAGTCATGGCGCTTTGTGTTAAGCGGCATTGCCGGTTTTCTGGTGGCGGTAGGCCTGCCCTGGATGGTGGAGTATTTCGGCCAGGGCAATCTGGCTAAAGGGTATCAGTACGGCGTGATCGTGCTGTGCACCATTGGGGTGGTGATGTTTTTGCTGTGCTTCTTCTGGGTGAAAGAACGCGTGCCGCTGTCGCTGGCAGGCAATTTTACCCTGAGCGAGCATTTACAGGGGCTGCGTAAAAACGATCAACTGCTGATGATGCTGGTGATGTCTTTCCTGCTGGTCAACATCCTGTGCATTCGCGGTGGCGGGTATATGTATTTTATCTCCTACGTGCTTCAGGGCAGCGCGGGATATATGTCACTGTTCTTCGGGATCCTTACCGTAGCCGGAATTGCCGGTGCGATCATTGTCAACCCGCTCTCCCGCCACGTGGATATGGTGCGTCTGTATTTCTGGACCAACCTGGTGCTGGTCGCTTTCGGCATTGGCATGTACTTCCTCCCAACCGGGCCGCAATACCAGACACTGTGGCTGGTGTGCATTGCCATTAATAGCGTGATCCAGGGCTTCACCCTGCCGCTGCACTTCTCAATTATGGCCTTCGCGGATGACTACGGTGAATGGAAAACGGGCGTGCGCTCCTCCGGAATGAACTTCGCCTTCAATCTCTTTTTCATCAAGCTCTCCTGGGCCTCTTCTGGCGGCATAATCAGCCTGATCCTGATTATGGTGGCTTATCAGCCAGGTCTTGTTAATCAGACCCCGGCATCTGTTCACGGCATCATCCTGCTGCAAAGCCTGGTTCCGGCGCTGTTCCACTTTGTGCTGGCCATGTGCCTGCTGAAGTGCCGCCTCAACGGCCCAATGATGAAACGTATTTCAACCGATCTTCACCAACGACATTCACACATTTCCTGAGGTAAACATGATGCAGTCTGATGTGATTGAAGCCGATCTGAATCGAATCACCGTTACCGACCCGTTTTTAGGGGAATATCAACGCCTCATCCGCGACGTCGTGATCCCCTATCAGTGGGAAGCCCTGAATGATGCACTCCCGGAGGCGGAGCCCAGCCACGCGCTGGCCAACTACCGTATCGCCGCCGGGCTGGAGCACGGTGAGTTTTATGGCATGGTCTTTCAGGACAGTGACGTCACCAAATGGCTGGAAGCGGTCGCCTGGTCTTTACGCCAGAAGCCGGACCCACAGCTTGAAAAAACTGCCGATGAGGTAATCGAACTGCTGGCGCAGGCTCAGTGCGAAGATGGCTATCTGAACACCTGGTATACCGTGAAAGAGCCAGGTCAGCGCTGGACCAATCTGGCCGAATGTCACGAGCTTTACTGTGCCGGGCATCTGTTCGAAGCGGCGGTCGCGTTTTTTAACGCCACCGGCAAGCGCCGCCTGCTTGAAATCGCCTGCCGTTTTGCCGATCACATCGACTCGGTATTCGGCCCGGGTCCCGGTCAGCTTCGCGGTTATCCAGGCCACCCGGAAATCGAACTGGCGCTGATGCGCTTGTATGAGATCACCCGTGAGCCACGCTATCAGGCGCTGGCCCGTTTCTTTGTCGAAGAGCGCGGCCAGCAGCCGCACTATTACGATATTGAGTTTGAAAAACGCGGCGGCACGCGCCACTGGGTCGGCTGGGGCGATGCCTGGCCGGGGATGATCAAAGACAAAAGCTATACCCACGCGCATAAGCCGCTCAGCGAACAACATGAAGCCGTAGGCCACGCAGTGCGTTCGGTATACCTGATGGCAGGCCTCGCGCATATCGCGCGCATGACGAACGATGAAGAGAAGCGCCAGAGCTGCCTGCGCATCTGGACCAATATGGTTCAGCGGCGGATGTATATCACCGGCGGTATCGGTTCACAGGGGATCGGGGAAGCGTTTACCAGCGACTACGACCTACCAAACGACACCGCCTACGGTGAAAGCTGTGCCTCAATCGGCCTGATGATGTTTGCCCGCCGGATGCTGGAAATGGAAGGCGATGCACACTATGCCGATGTCATGGAGCGGGCATTCTATAATACCGTCCTGGGCGGTATGGCCCTTGACGGTAAGCACTTCTTTTACGTTAACCCGCTGGAAACCTACCCGAAAAGCATTCCGCATAACCACATCTATGACCATATCAAACCGGTTCGCCAGCGCTGGTTCGGATGCGCCTGCTGCCCGCCCAATATTGCGCGCACGTTAGTGGCTATCGGTCATTACATTTACACCCCTCGCCCGGATGCGCTGTTCATCAACTTCTACGCCGGTAGCGAAGCGCAATTTACGGTGAATACTCAGACACTGGCACTCAACATTGAGGGCAACTACCCGTGGGATGAAAACGTGACGATTCGTTTTAGCCATCCCGGGCTCGTGGCGCATACGCTGGCGTTGCGCCTTCCTGAATGGTGTGCGGCCCCGCAGGTTCTGGTCAATGGTGAAGCAGCTCAGGGTGAAAATATCAAAGGCTATCTGCACCTGCACCGCACATGGCAGGAAGGTGACGTCATTACGCTGCATTTGCCAATGACTATCCGTCGCATCTACGCCAACCCGCTGGTACGCCACGCGGCCGGTAAAGTGGCGATCCAGCGCGGGCCGCTGGTCTACTGTCTGGAAGAGGTGGATAACGGCGCAGAATTGCATAACCTGAGCTTGCCGCAAGAGAGCGAATTTTTCGAGATGCCGGGCACGGGAGTGCTGAAAGGCAAAATGTTGCTGCAAGCAGAAGGATTGCGTGTTCAGACGGCGCGGGAAGAAAAACCGCTGTATAGCTTTGATACGCGCCAAACGGCGGTGGAAACGCAGACGCTGACGTTCATTCCGTGGTTTAGCTGGGCGAACAGAGGGGAAGGAGAAATGCGAATCTGGGTGAATGAAGGCAGTTAAAAAATCGAAGGGCGGCATCAACGCCGCCCTTCAGGTTCATCAACCTTCGTTGTGCATCTCTAAGCTTTCAAGATCGTTCTGCAGCTGGACGGCTTTGGCGTCGTCGTTGCGCAGCGAATCAAGATAGTCGAGATACTGCTGGTCAACGTCTTTGGTCACGTAAATACCGTTGAACACGGAGCATTCAAACTGCTGAATTTCTGGGTTCTCGGCACGTACCGCGTCGATGAGATCATTCAGGTCCTGGAAAATCAGGCCATCAGCGCCGATGATCTGGCGAATTTCATCAACTTCACGGCCGTGAGCGATCAGCTCGTTGGCGGTTGGCATATCAATACCGTACACGTTCGGGAAGCGAATCTCCGGCGCGGCAGAGGCCAGGTAGACTTTCTTCGCACCCGCTTCGCGGGCCATCTCGATAATCTGCTCAGAGGTGGTGCCACGAACAATGGAGTCATCCACCAGCAGAACGTTCTTATCGCGGAATTCCGCGCGGTTGGCGTTCAGCTTGCGGCGCACAGACTTACGACGCAGATGCTGCCCCGGCATGATAAACGTGCGGCCAACGTAGCGGTTCTTCACGAAGCCCTGACGGTATGGCTTATCCAGAATGCGGGCGATCTCCAGCGCGATATCGCAGGAGGTTTCCGGGATAGGAATCACCACGTCGATGTCGAGATCGTCCCACTCGCGGGCAATCTTCTCGCCGAGCTTCGTGCCCATGTTGACGCGCGCGCTGTAGACGGAAATCTTGTCGATGAACGAATCCGGACGGGCAAAGTAAACGTATTCAAACAGGCACGGGTTGCTGACCGGGTTGTCGGCACACTGGCGGGTAAACAGCTGGCCCTTCTCGGTGATATACACCGCTTCGCCCGGCGCCACGTCGCGCAGGAATTCGAAGCCCAGGGTGTCCAGCGCCACGCTTTCAGAGGCAACCATATATTCGGTACGGCCATCGCCGAGGTCGCGCTTGCCGAGCACCAGCGGACGAATGCCGTTTGGATCGCGGAAGGCGACCATACCGTGACCGATGATCATCGCAACGCAGGCGTACGCGCCGCGGATCTGACGGTTTGTCGCGGCAATCGCGGCAAAAATGTTGTCTGCTTCCAGCGGATAGTGGCGGAAGTTATCCAGCTCGCTGGCGAACACATTGAGCAGGATTTCAGAATCAGAGGTGGTGTTAATGTGGCGACGTTTCTCTTCGAACAGCTTTTTACGCAGCTCGTGCGCGTTGGTCAGGTTGCCGTTATGAGCAAGGGTGATGCCATACGGTGAGTTGACGTAGAAAGGCTGTGCCTCAGAGGCGCTGGAACTGCCAGCAGTAGGATAACGAACGTGACCGATCCCCATATTACCTTGCAGACGCTGCATATGGCGGGCTTCAAACACATCGTTTACCAGGCCATTCGCCTTACGTAAACGGAAGCAGTTGTTTGCATCAATGGTGATGATACCCGCAGCATCCTGCCCACGGTGCTGAAGCACCGTTAACGCGTCATAAATCGACTGGTTTACCGGCATGAAACCGGCGATACCGACAATACCGCACATTCGTCTTTTCCTCGTTAAGCCACATCTCAGGGTTTATGCCCTGGGCAAAAAACTCGACGAGCTTTGCAGATAGTCAAAGAACCATCTGATGATGAAGCTGAACTCTGGAATGAGCTGCGATTTCTGCCAGTCTTCACTTTTGGAGAACCCGGTGAAGGTATCCAGGAAGAACAGGATCGCGGCCACAATCAGCACGCCTCGTAATGCCCCGAAACAGATCCCGAGCACCCTGTCCGTTCCTGACAGACCGGTTTTCTCGACCAGCTGACCTATCACGTAATTCACGATAGCGCCGACAATCAGCGTTGCGATAAACAGCACCGCGATAGCGATTCCATTTCGGACCAGTTCATCTTCAAAGCCCGTGAACCAGACAGACAGGTAAGTGTAGTAATGACTGGCGACAAAGAAAGCACAACCCCAGGTCACCAGCGATAACGCTTCACGAACAAAGCCACGGATCAGGCTAACCAGACAGGAAAAACCAATCACCGCAATGATGGCGTAATCAATCCAGACCATATGTGTCCCACGATTTAACGCCCTGTCATCCAGTTCGGGGCGAATTCTAACAGAAAAAGAAAACGTTTGCGTAGGGATTTCCTTCCCGCGCGTAAATAAAAAAGGCGCTGAAAAAATGTTCAACGCCGTGGCTTAACGCCTCTCTCTTAAAGGAGCAGGTCGTACTTAGTTTGCGCTGTAGCCCATCACCACACCGCTCAGGCCGGAGATCTGCTTCAGCTCACCCAGCGACCCTTTCAGTTTGTCTTTAGACGCTTCTGGCCCCACGAGGATACGGGTAATTTTACCCTGCACCGGCGTGGAAGGTGAAGTGTAAACACGATATCCCGCACTGCGCAGTTTGCTTACGACCTCGTTGACTTTATCGGCATTTTTCAATGCACCGAGCTGCACCACATAGGCTTTACCCGTTGGGGCAGCAGCGTCCTGCTGCGTCGGTTTTGCTGGCGGAGGCGTCTCTGACGCCGCGGCGAGCTGTTCTGCCGCTTTATCGCGCTGCGGTTTCGGCTGCGGCTTCTCAACCGGCTTCGGTTTTTCAACCGGTTTAGGCTGCTCGACCGGCACAGGATCGATATCGCTGTTGCTCGTGGCCGCCAGGCGAGACGGGTCGAGCGACGGTGCGGCGGCATCACCCGCGCGCACCTCTTCCGCCGCGCCTTCCGGTGGCTGAGCAGGCAGCGCCTGCGTCGCCGCGGGCAGCATATCCGGCTCATCGCGGTCACCCGGTTTCGGCACCAGCGGAATCGCGGCAAACTCATCCTGATAATGCTTTTTCTGCCCGTCGAGCAGCCCGGGAAGAATAATCACCCCGAGCGCGACCAGCACAATGGTTCCTGTTAAACGGTTCTGAAACTTACTCGCCACCGGTTCTCCCCGCGTCCATCACTTCCATGACATGTGCCACCGTGTGGAATGAACCACACACCAGCACGGTATCTTCTGGTTTAGCATCCGCCATCGCGGCATGCCAGGCCTGCGCCACGCTACTGTAGATTGCGCCTTTGCCGAGATGTTCCATCAGCTGCTCAGCCGTCGCGCCGCGCGGCCCCTCCAGAGGAGCACAATACCAGCTATCGACCACACTCTCCATGCAGGCCAGCGTCCCGCCGATATCTTTATCATGAAGCATACCGATAACCGCCAGCACGCGCCCGGTTTTTGGTAACGATTTGAGACGTCCCGCGAGATACGCCGCCGCGTGGGGGTTGTGCGCCACATCCAGGATCAGGCGCGGTGACTCGCTGACTAACTGAAAACGTCCGGGCAGAATCGCGTTTTGTATGCCCTCGCGGATCGCCTGTTCGCTGACCACGAGGCCGCTGGCGCGCAGTGCCGCCAGCGCGGTGGCTGCGTTCGGCTGCGGCACCTGGGGCAGCGGCAGGTTGTCGAGCGCCCCCTGCGCATCGCTAAAGCGCCAGCCGTTGTCCTGAACCTCATACTGCCAGTCAACACCGCGGCGCAGCAGCTGCGCGCCCTTCTCCTTCGCCACGTCAGCAATGGTATGCGGCATATCCGGCTCGCCAACCACCGCGGGCTTATTTGCCCGGAAAATACCGGCCTTCTCACGGCCGATACTTTCACGATCGGGCCCCAGCCAGTCGACATGATCCAGCGCGATGGAAGTCACCACCGCCACGTCCGCATCCACGATATTGGTCGCATCAAGACGTCCGCCGAGACCGACCTCAAGGATCACCACATCCAGCTGCGCCTGTTTAAACAGCCACAGGGCCGACAGGGTACCGTATTCAAAATAGGTTAATGAGATCTCTCCGCGCGCGGCTTCAATTTCAGCAAACGACGCCGTATGCGCGGATTCCGGCAGCTCGCGGTTCTGTACGCGAACCCGCTCGGTGTAGCGTACCAGGTGTGGAGAGCTGTAAACGCCAACCCTGTAACCCGCCGCCATCAGGACGGATTCCAGCGTACGGCAGGTCGTGCCTTTACCGTTGGTTCCCGCGACGGTGAACACGAAAGGCGCCGGTTTGAGCACGTCAAGACGCGCCGCAACCTGGCTTACGCGTTCAAGCCCCATATCGATGGTTTTACTGTGCAGGTTTTCCAGATAAGAAAGCCACGCGGCCAGGGGCGACGTGGCTTGGGGAATGCTTTTATTTTCCATAATGCCCGGTTGTCATTAACAGATTAGAAAGCAAAAGGGCAGCGCCAACCGGCCCTGCCCTTTTCAGTTATCAGGCCTCGGGTTCCTGATCCGGTACCACCACCCCTTCGCGCGGTTCATCCGGGTTCGGCGCTGGCAGATTCATCAGCTTCGCCAGGATGCTCGCCAGCTTCAGGCGCATTTCCGGACGGCGGACGATCATGTCGATGGCGCCTTTCTCGATGAGGAACTCACTGCGCTGGAAACCCGGCGGCAGTTTTTCACGAACGGTCTGCTCGATAACGCGAGGACCCGCAAAGCCGATCAGCGCTTTTGGCTCAGCGATGTTCAGATCGCCCAGCATCGCGAAGCTCGCGGAGACGCCGCCCATGGTTGGGTCGGTCAGCACGGAGATATACGGCAGACCGCGCTCCTGCATCTTCGCCAGCGCTGCAGAGGTTTTTGCCATCTGCATCAGCGACATCAGCGCTTCCTGCATGCGCGCACCGCCGGAGGCAGAGAAGCAGATCAGCGGACAGTTGTCTTCCAGCGCCTGCTCAACGGCACGCACGAAGCGCGCACCGACCACGGAGCCCATTGAGCCGCCCATAAAGGAGAACTCAAACGCAGCGGCAACAGCCGGCATCCCGTGCAGGGTGCCTTTCATGACGACCAGCGCGTCTTTCTCGCCGGTCTCTTTCTGTGCAGAGGCCAGACGATCTTTATATTTTTTGGAATCGCGGAACTTCAGCACGTCTTTTGGCTCAAGCTCGCTGCCCAGTTCTACCAGAGAACCTTCGTCCAGCAGGCTATGCAGGCGGTTGCGCGCCGACATACGCATATGGTGGTCACACTTCGGACACACCTCAAGGTTGCGCTCCAGCTCTGCGCGATACAGAACCTGGCCGCAGCTATCACACTTCGTCCATACCCCTTCAGGAATGCTCGCTTTACGCGTTGGGGTAATGTTGCTTTTAATTCGTTCAATCCAGCTCATTGATAACCTTTCTGCCTGAACCTGGTCGTATGCCAGTTTTGCTATAAGAGGCGAATAATGCCATTTTTGCCTCCAACAGACCATGAATGTTGCACATTAAAACATAACAGCCCGAAACTTTGGATAAAAAAGTGGTCGAACCGCCAGTGTGCATTTACTTCGCTTGCTTTGCCGCCGCACGTTTATGACGAATGATTTCGATAACGCCCGGCAGTACGGAAAGCACAATAATCGCTACAATCAGTAGCTTAAGATTTTCCTGAACCACCGGAAGATCGCCAAACAGGTAGCCTGCATAGGTAAACAGCAGCACCCACAACAGCGCCCCCACGACGTTATACATGGCAAAATGACGATAGGACATATGCCCCATTCCCGCCACAAACGGTGCAAATGTGCGCACAATAGGCACAAAGCGCGCAAGGATAATGGTTTTTCCGCCATGGCGTTCATAAAACGCATGGGTTTTGTCTAAATAGCTGCGACGGAAAATTTTTGAATCCGGATTACTGAACAGCCGCTCACCGAAAACGCGTCCGATCGTGTAGTTGACCGCATCACCGACGATGGCGGCAATCACCATCAGCACCACCATAAGATGCACATTCAGATCGTTGGTGGGCAGCGCCGATAACGCCCCGGCGACAAACAGCAGGGAATCCCCCGGCAGGAACGGGGTTACAACCAGCCCGGTTTCACAGAACAGAATGAGGAACAGAATAGCGTAAACCCAGACGCCATACTGCGCGACCAGCTCCGCCAGGTGAACATCAATATGCAGGATGAAATCAATTAAAAAACGAATTACGTCCATATTGTCTAAGCCCTAATTGCACCTTTGTTTAGTCCGCTAAAAACAGCGGACCCATTGGCGGTTTCGGCAGGTCAAACCGATCCGGATAGTCTACCGAGACCAGATACAACCCTTCCGCTTTCGCCGTGGCTGCCGCAAGCGTTCTGTCCTTCGCTGCCAGCAGGTCTGCAATCCAGCTCTCCGGCTGGTGTCCGGCACCCACTTCCATCAGGCTGCCCACAATATTCCGCACCATATGATGTACAAAGGCATTGGCTTTGATATCCACCACCACATACGCGCCAAAACGGCTGACGTTGATGTGCATGACGTTACGCCATGGCGTGCGGGACTGACACTGCACCGCACGAAACGAGGTAAAGTCATTCTCCCCAATCAGACACTGCGCCGCGCGATGCATACGTTCAGCATCAAGCGGTTCATAAAAATGCGTCACGCCCTGGCTTAACACCGCCGGACGCAGACGCTGATTGTAGATGACGTAGCGGTAACGGCGCGCGGTGGCGCTGAAGCGCGCGTGAAAATCATCCGGCACAGCTTTTACCCAGCGCACCGCAATGTCACCAGGCAAATTCGCATTTACACCCAGCGTCCAGGCGGCATCCTTACGCATGGCGGTGGTTTCAAAGTGCACCACCTGCCCCGTGCCGTGAACGCCCGCATCCGTACGGCCTGCGCACAGGACGTTAATCGGCTCGTTTGCCACCTGAGAGAGCGCTTTCTCCAGCTTCTCCTGGACGCTGCGCACCTCATTCTGACGCTGCCAGCCATAATATTTACTGCCATCGTACTCAATACCGAGGGCAATTTTATGAACCGGCTTTTGTTCCACGTCTGACATCAGTACAGGTACTCCTGCACCAGTTTTTCAGCGATCTTGACCGCCATCAGCGCGCCGCCGAAACGAACGTTGTCGGCAACGGACCAGAACTGGATCTGCTCCGGCATACCGTAGTCGTTACGCACGCAGCCAACGGAAAGATGCGCGCTGCCGGTGGCATCGCCCACCTGGGTCGGGAACTCGCTCTCTTCAGAGAGGACGATGTCTTCCCCGCGCCCAAACGCATCGCGCGCCTCTTCTGCCGCGAGGGGACGCAGCGCTTCAAAGCCGACCATCTGCGCGTGACCGTAGAAGACCGGAGACTGCACGACGCTTGCGGAGATCATCAGGCCATCGTCCTGCAGAATTTTACGTACCTCATCAACGATACGACGCTCTTCGCGCACGGAACCCTCGCGGTCCGGCAGCAGCGGCAGCATGTTGAACGCCAGCTGGCGGCCAAAGAAATCATCTTCGTCAATCGGAATGCCGTTCAGCAGCTTCGCGCTCTGCCCGGCCAGCGCGTCAACGGCCTTTTTGCCGTTTGCGGACGCGGACAGCAGACTGGTGACGGTAATGCGCGACAGGCCGCCGTCGTCGATCAGCGGTTTCAGGGCGGTCAGCAACTGGCTGGTCAGGCTGTTCGGTACCGCAATGACGTTACGGTTGCGGTAATCAGCCAGTACAAACGGGTTCACGTCCGGCACCACCAGCGGCACATCCGGCTCCATGGAGAACAGGCCGCTCAGGTCGATGACCAGGCAGCCTGCGTTGGTCGCCTCTTCAACGTACGCCGCAGTGGCTTCAGCGCCTGCGGCGAAAAACGCCAGCTGCGCCTGCGTCCAGTCGAACGCCGCCGCATCCTGAACCATGACGGATTTACTGTTAAAACGCAGATGCTCACCCGCGCTATCGGTACGCGCCAGCGCATAGATATCGCCCACCGGGAACTGACGCTCAGCAAGCGTTTCGAGCAGGGCTTCGCCCACGGCACCCGTGGCACCTAAAATGGCAATGTTCCAGCCTTCAGACATGGTGGTTTACTCCAGAAATAAAAAAGCGTCCCTGTCGGAGTATCCGACAGGGAGCATTAAGAAGACATTAATGCGCCGGGTGATGAATAGCGTTAAACCCCAGCTTGTGCAGCAGCGTCGCCGCCGACGCGTCGTCGCACATGACATACAGGGAAGACCACTCGCGGCGCTCAACGTAGTGCTTGCGCAGCTTATCAAACTCACCCGGGATCCCCGCCACTTTACGCAGCAGCGCATCATCGCGGCGCACATCATACACCAAATGCACCAGCCTTTTCAGCGTTGCCTGATCGAGCGGGCCGTGAAGGGTAATGCGGCCAAATTCAGGCGCGGGGAGTAAGGTATCCAGCGCCACCTGCTGCGGATGACCGATAAAGGCGCTGTAGGCCTCGAAGACCTGCGTCGTGCCGCGGGCTTTCCCTTCGAGGGTATAACCGGCGATATGTGCGGTGCCCACGTCCACCTTGTTAAGCAGCTCAACGTTGAGGTCCGGCTCCGGCTCCCAGACGTCCAGCACCACGCTGAGATCTTGTCCTTCGTTCAGACACGTCAGCAGCGCGGCGTTATCGACTACCGGACCACGACAGGCATTTATCAGAATAGTGCCAGCCTTCAGACGGCGAATGAGCGCCTCATCGGCAAGATGCAGCGACTTATACGGCCCCTCTTTAAACAGCGGCGTGTGGAACGTCAGCACGTCACACTGTTCAACCAGCTCGTCCAGCGAGCGGAAATCCCCGTCATCGCCATTGTCTTTGCGCGGCGGATCGCACAGCAGCGTGCGGATCCCTAACGCTTCCAGGCGCTTTTGCAGGCGCCCGCCGACGTTACCCACGCCGACAATCCCCACGGTGCGGTCTTTCAGCGCAAACCCGTCGCGCTCGGCCAGCATCAGCAGCGAGGAGAAAACGTATTCCACGACGGCAATCGCGTTACAGCCCGGCGCGGCGGAGAAACCGATTCCGGCCTGCTTCAGCCATTTATCATCCACATGATCGGTCCCTGCCGTTGCGGTCCCAACGAACTTAATCGCCTTACCGGCGAGCAACGCCTCATTTACTTTGGTTACCGAGCGCACCATCAGGGCGTCGGCGTCGTCCAGTTCGTTGACCGGGATTGGGCGACCAGGAACAGCCTTAACGTTACCCAGGCGGCTAAACAGCTCACGGGCGTAAGGCATATTTTCATCAACGAGGATTTTCACGTCTGAGTACCTGTTTGAGAGGAAGAAAACCTGGCAAGTGTGCCATAATCTGGCCGCCAGGCATATACGTCTGCCAGGTTTACGCTGAGTTTTGACTTTAAGGATTTTTGACGATGCAGCCCATTTCAGGTACGCCGCCACGCCCTCCGGGTGAAGGCCCTGTCACGCCAAACGTTGCAGGTGAACAACCGCTATCCACGCAACAGCGCACCGTGCTGGAGCGACTGATCACGCGCCTGATTGCGCTGACTTCGCAGCAAAACGCGGAAGTCTGGGCCGGGGTGAAGCATGATTTAGGCGTGAGGAACGACGCACCGCTGCAGTCGCGTCATTTTCCTGCTGCCGAGCAAAATCTGAACCAGCGTATTACGACCGCGCAGCAGAACCACACCACGCGCCAGATTGTTTCTCAGCTGACGGAGCTACTGGGCCAGGGAAATAACCGCCAGGCGGTGAGTGATTTTATTCGCCAGCAGTATGGTCAGACCGCGCTGGGCCAGCTGACGCCCGATCAGCTCAAAACCGTGCTGACGCTGCTGCAGAACAATGAACTGTCGATTCCGCAGCCGCAGGTACGCCCGGCGACCGAGCGTCCGCTGCTGCCCGCCGAGCACAATACGCTCAAGCAGATGGTGACCAAGCTGGCCGCGGCCACCGGCGAGCCGACGAAGCTCATCTGGCAATCCATGCTGGAGCTGTCCGGCGTGAAAGCGGGCGAGCTGATCCCGGCCAAACAGTTTACCCATCTGGTGACCTGGCTCCAGGCACGCCAGACGCTCAGCACCCAGAGCGCCCCGACTCTGCATACTGTACAGGCCGCGCTGAAACAGCCGCTTGAGCCGCACGAGTTCGAGGTGATTCGGGATTATGCTCAGCAAAACTGGCAGGCCACGCCGCAGACGGTACTGACTACCGCGCAGGTGCAGGACCTGCTCAACCAGATCTTCGTTCGCCGCGCCGAGCGCGAAGGCGGCGTGCCGGAGGTGAGAAATGTTCAGCCGATCTACAGCCCGCTGTTTGCGCCGGTCGTGGAGACCTTCAGAACCCTCTCTGCGCGTCCGGGATTGATGTTTATTGCACTGCTGATTGCGCTGGCGATTTTCTGGCTGGTTGCTTGATATTTTGCCCGGTGGCGCTGCGCTTACCGGGCCTACAACGGCTCGAACCGTAGGCCGGGTAAGGCGCAGCCGCCACCCGGCAACAAAGACTCACGTTCTGCGAAACGCCACCAGCGTCACCATGATCCCCACCACCGCGGAAACCGCACCGGCCAGGAAGACGGACGGATAGCCAAACGAGGTCGCTAACAGCCCGGCCAGCGGCCCGGTAACGCCGTATGAGATATCCTGAAACGCCGCATAGCCGCCGAGCGCCGTCCCGCGCACCTGCGGGGCCACGCGCTTCACCACTTCAACGCCCAGCGCCGGGAAGATCAGAGAACAGCCGCAGCCGGTCAGCGCCGCACCCAGCAGCGCCACGGATGCCACGGGTGCATTCCACAACAGCAGAAGACCGATGGTTTCAATGACCAGCGACGCCACCGCCACCTTCACGCCGCCGAAGCGATCCGGCATCCAGCCAAAAAGCACGCGCATCAGCACAAACGCGCCGCCAAACGCGGTAAGCGTAAAACCGGCCATCGCCCAGCCGCGGCTCATAAAATAGAGCGAGACGAACGTCCCTATTACCGCAAAACCCACGCCCTGCAGCGCCAGGCCCAGGCCCGGCTGCCAGATTTGGCCGACCACGCTCCACAGGGAAGGACGCTCGCCTTTGTGCGCAGGTACCTTACGCACCGAGCCGTTAAACGCCCATGCCACCAGCGGCAGCGCCATGGTGGTGGCAGCCAGCGCCGCAAAACCAAACTGGCTGTTGATCAGCAGGCCAAGCGGTGCACCGGCGGCCAGCGCGCCGTAGATGGCCATGCCGTTCCAGGACATCACCTTGCCGGAACGTGCTGGCCCCACCAGCCCCATTCCCCAGGTCAGGGTGCCGGTCAGCAACTGGCTTTCACCAAAGCCAAGAATTAAACGGCCCAGCACCAGCAGCGCAAATTTATACGCCGCGTCGACCGGCAGAAGTGCCGCCAGCAGCCAGGCGCCGCCCGCCAGCCCGCAGGCAAACATCCCCTGCAGCGCCGAGCGTTTTGCACCGTGCTGATCCGCCAGTCGTCCGGCGTATCCGCGGGTTAATACCGTGGCTAAAAACTGAATGCCCACGGCAATGCCGACCATGGTGTTGCCATAGCCCAGCTCCTGATGAACGAACAGCGGGATCACCGGCAGCGGCAGGCCAACGGTCATATAGGTCAGGAATACCGCAAAGGCGATACGGAACAGCGAGACGTTCGCTGAAGGGGTTGTTTCTGTTTGAGTTACTGCAGTCATGCTTTACTCCGAAATGAAGAGTAAGGCGGGGAAATGCCACGCCCCCTCTACCTGATTATCAGGATTAAGGTGCGTTGGTTGACGTTAAACGCTTACGCATTATCGTGAGGATAATGTTGAGTGGTGAAGTTTGCCTGTGAGATCAGCTGCTTGTCAATGCATAAAAAAGGGAGCCTTATGGCTCCCCTTCTGAATCAAACATAAAACTTATGCTTTCAGCTTACGCATGACCAGCGTGGCGTTGGTGCCGCCGAAACCGAAGCTGTTGGACATGACGGTAGTCAGCGTCGCTTCCGTTGGTTTGGTCACGATGTTCAGGCCAGCAGCCTGCTCGTCCATCTCTTCGATATTGATGCTTGGGGCGATAAAACCGTTTTCCAGCATCAGCAGAGAGTAGATCGCTTCCTGAACGCCAGCCGCACCCAGAGAGTGACCGGTCATGGCTTTGGTCGCAGAGATCGCCGGGCTGTTGTCGCCGAAGACTTCGCGGATCGCACCCAGCTCTTTCACGTCGCCTACCGGCGTAGAGGTACCGTGAGAGTTCAGGTAGTCGATTGGGGTGTCAACGCCGTGCATCGCCATCTTCATGCAGCGCACCGCGCCTTCGCCGGATGGCGCAACCATGTCGGCGCCGTCAGACGTTGCACCGTAGCCCACGATCTCAGCATAGATGTGCGCACCACGTGCCAGGGCGTGCTCCAGCTCTTCAACCACAACCATACCGCCGCCGCCCGCGATAACGAAACCGTCACGGTGCGCATCGTAGGTACGGGAAGCTTTGTCCGGGGTCTCATTGTACTTGGTGGACAGTGCGCCCATCGCGTCGAATTCGCAGGCCATTTCCCAGCCCAGCTCTTCGCCGCCGCCAGCAAATACGATGTCCTGTTTACCCAGCTGGATCTGCTCAACAGCATTACCGATGCAGTGCGCGGAAGTCGCACACGCAGAGCTGATGGAGTAGTTCACACCGTGGATTTTGAACGGGGTCGCCAGGCATGCGGAAACCGCAGAACCCATGGCTTTAGTCACCACGTACGGACCTACCGCTTTCAGACCACGCGGGCTACGCATTGCGTCAGCACCAAATACCTGCGCTTTAGATGAGCCGCCGGAACCGGCGATCAAACCCACGCGCGGGTTGTTCTGATAAACCTCTTCGCTCAGGCCAGAATCTTTGATCGCTTCCTGCATGGAGAGATAAGCATAAATAGAGGCATCGTTCATGAAACGAACCACTTTGCGGTCAATCAAACCGGTGGTGTCCAGTTTGACGTTACCCCATACGTGGCTACGCATACCTGAATCTTTAAACTCTTCAGAGAAAGTGATCCCGGAGCGTCCTTCACGCAGAGATGCCAGGACTTCCTGCTGGTTATTACCGATGCTGGAAACAATGCCCAGGCCAGTAATCACTGCACGTTTCATTCAATACCTCTGTAAGTCGCACTATAGTAAGTTTCGAGTCGCACAATAGCGTACACTTGTACGCCGAACAAGTCCGATCAGACATTTTCTGCGGAAATTTGCACCGATGGACTCACATCGTTAAGATCGTGCCACTGCCTGTCAGACGAGTAACTTACGTGAAACAAAACGCTATACAACCCGCCAACCTCGAATTCAACGCTGAGGGTACACCTGTTTCCCGAGATTTTGATGATGTCTATTTTTCTAATGATAACGGACTCGAAGAAACTCGCTATGTTTTCCTCGACGGAAACCAGCTCAGCACCCGCTTCCCGGCGCACCCGCGGAGCCTGTTTGTGGTCGCGGAAAGTGGATTCGGCACCGGGCTGAATTTTTTAACCCTCTGGCAGGCGTTTAACCAGTTCCACGCTGCTCACCCCGAGGCTACGCTACAAAGATTACATTTCATCAGTTTCGAAAAATTCCCGCTTACCGCGCACGATCTGCGGCTTGCCCACCAGCGCTGGCCGGAGCTTGCGCCCTGGGCGGAGCAGCTTCAGGCGCAGTGGCCGCCCCACATCGGCGGCTGTCATCGTCTGATGCTGGACGGCGGACGCGTCACGCTGGACTTATGGCTCGGCGACATCAACGACCTGACCGACAGGCTCGATGATTCGATGAATCAGAAGGTCGACGCGTGGTTCCTGGACGGTTTTGCCCCTGCCAAAAACCCGGACATGTGGAGCCAGCATCTGTTTAACGCGATGGCGCGGCTGGCTCGCCCTGGCGCAACGCTTGCCACCTTCACCTCGGCGGGCTTTGTCCGCCGTGGGCTGCAGGAGGCGGGCTTTACCATGCAGAAGACCAAAGGCTTTGGCCGCAAGCGCGACATGCTGATCGGCAGGATGGAGCAGACGCTGGACATCCCCGCTCAGACGCCCTGGTTTGCGCGCTGCGCGAGCGCATCGCGCGACGTGGCGATCGTTGGCGGCGGGATCGCCAGCGCCCTGCTTTCGCTCGCGCTTCTCCAGCGCGGCTGGCAGGTCACGCTCTACTGTGCTGACGACGCGCCCGCCAGCGGCGCGTCCGGCAACCGTCAGGGAGCGCTCTATCCGCTTTTAAGCGCGCACGACCCGGCCCTGTTCCAGTTTTTCCCGGCAGCGTTTACCTTCGCCCGTCGCCTGTATGACGCGCTTCCGGTGGCGTTCGACCATGACTGGTGCGGCGTCACGCAGCTTGGCTGGGATGAAAAGAGCCAGCAGAAGATCGCGCAGATGCTCTCTCTGGGCCTGCCCGAAGAGATTGCCCGCGCGGTGAGCGCGCAAGAGGTTAAAGACACCGCTGGCGTGGAAACCGGGTGTGGGGGCATTCAGTATCCGCTCGGCGGCTGGCTGTGCCCGGCCGAACTGACCGCAGCGGTCATTGCCCTGGCGCAGTCGCGCGGGCTGATGGTGCAGTATGGCCACAAGGTGGCATCGCTCACCCGGACAGAACGCTGGGATCTGCGTTTCGCTGATGGCAGGGAGGCGAGCCATGCCAGCGTTGTGCTGGCCAACGGGAATCACATCAGCCAGTTTATTCAGACAGCGACGTTGCCGGTTTATCCGGTCGGCGGCCAGGTGAGCCATATCCCGACCGCGCCTGCGCTCGGCAAACTGCGTCAGGTGCTGTGCTATGACGGCTATCTGACGCCGCAAAATCCCTCTAACGGCCATCACTGCATCGGGGCCAGCTATCATCGTGGCGAAACGGAGATGCACTACAGCGAGGCGGATCAGTTGCAAAACCGCCAGCGCCTGATTGACTGTTTCCCGGATGCGGCGTGGGCGAAAGAGGTCGACGTTAGCGAGGGTGACGCGCGCTGCGGCGTGCGTTGCGCCACCCGCGACCATCTGCCGATGGCGGGCAACGTGCCGGACTACGAGGCGACGCTTGCGGCCTATGAGGATCTGGCTGAACACCAGGAAACGGCGGTGACTTCACCGGTCTATCCAGAGCTGTTTATGCTGGGCGGACTGGGTTCCCGCGGGCTGTGCTCTGCCCCGCTGCTGGCCGAAGTGTTAGCCGCGCAGATGAGCGACGAGCCGATTCCGCTGGACAGGGTTACGCTTGCGGGCCTGAATCCGAATCGATTATGGGTACGGAAACTGCTGAAGGGGAAGCAGGTTAAGTAGGGTGCCCTCTCCCACCGGGAGAGGGAGGTGAAACGCTTACTTCGCTTTCGCCTGCTGGAACAGGTTGTCCCACATGCCCAGCACCAGAGACTGGTCGCGCGGAGAAAGTTCCCCGGCCTGAATGGCTTTCTCCAGACTGCGGGTCACTTCCTCATGAACAGCGTCGGCAGAGTGATCGTCACCTGCTTCCAGCTCAGCTACCGCGAGCGTCAGGTGACCACGCAGATAACCGCTGGCGAACAGCTCATCATCGCTGGCGTGTTCCACCATGTCATCAATTAACGCCAGAATGCGTGATTCAAATTCTGCGATCATCTTCTTTCCTCTGTTAAAGATCTTCCGGCCAAGGGAAGCATTCCGCCGTGATCACCGGCGTGTGGTAATAATTCTGTAAGGCCTCAATCAGGCGCGCCGGACGTTCCGGGATGCCTTTCTCAAGATAGTCCATCACCTGCGCATGCACGCGGCGCTGGAAGACGATACGGTCTGGCTCGAAGTCGCCTTCGAGGTTGTCACAGCTCACGTTGAACGGGAAACCCGCCGCGACGCAGAATAGCCATTCCAGCGCCTGCGGCTTCACTTCCACATCCTCAAACTGGCCCTGCGTTGCGGCGTCACGCCCGTCCGGGCAGTACCAGTAACCAAAGTCCACCAGCTCGCGACGCGCTTTTCCGGCGATGCACCAGTGCGAAATTTCGTGCAAACCGCTGGCGTAAAAGCCGTGCGCAAAGACGATGCGGTTATACGGAACCTCTGCATCAGCAGGAAGATAGATCGGTTCGTCGTCGCCTTTAATCAGACGGGTATTAAAATCGTCAGCAAAACAGCTGTCGAAAATCTCAATCAGCTGTTCGTATTTATGCGTACTGTTCATTATTGCATCCCCAACCAGGTGAGGATCTCCTGTCCATGGCTGTCATAAAGAAGTTTGGCGCTCATTACGGCCGAGACGATGACGATCATCGGTCGAATCAGCTTTTGTCCTTTGCTTAACACCAGACGCGAACCCGCACGCGCGCCCAGGAACTGCCCTGCCATCATGACGAATCCGGTTGCCCAGATGACCTTGCCGCCAATGATAAACAGCAGCAGGCCGCCGAGGTTCGACGTCGCGTTGAGCACTTTGGCATGAGCGGTCGACTTGGCGAGGTTAAACCCGGCCAGCGTCACAAACGCCAGCGCGTAAAACGAGCCCGCCCCCGGGCCGAAGAAACCGTCGTAAAAGCCGACGCAGCCCCCGGCAATCAGGGCAAACGGCAGACCGTGCAGACGACGCTGGCGGTCTTCCTCGCCGAGCTTCGGCATCAGCAGAAAATAAAGCCCAATGCAGATGACCAGAACCGGCAGGATCTGGCGCAAAATATCCGACTGCACGTGCTGAACCAGCAGCGCGCCCGACGTGGAACCGATAAAGGTCATCAGGATATTGAGCTTCTGGTCGGCCAGGCTCACCACCTTGCGGCGGATAAAATAGAGCGACGCTGAGAGCGAGCCACCGCAGGCCTGCAGCTTGTTGGTGGCAAGCGCCTGCGCCGGGCTCATGCCCGCCGCCAGCAGCGCGGGTACGGTTAATAACCCACCGCCGCCCGCAAGGGCATCAATAAAACCGGCCAGCATGGCCACGAAGAACAGCACCACCAGCAGCAGCGGTGACACCATAAACAGATCGACGAAATTATCCATTAAAGTACATGCTCATCCAGTAGCGCCTGGCAGGAAGGCGGCAACGGAGGCGGTGTCTTCTTCTCAGGCTTAGAGGTTCCAGGTTTTGCCGGTTCAAACCAGCTTTGCAGTTCCGCACCGCAGCCATCGCCTGGCGGCGGGAGCGGCTGATCTTCACATTCCAGGCTGTTCGCCGGGCAGCGCAGGCGAACGTGCATGTGCGCGCGATGCTGGAACCACGGGCGCACTTTGCGCAGCCAGTCGCGGTCCGTTCCGGCATCCAGGCAGAGCTGCTGCTTGATGGCCGGGTTGACGAAAATCCGCGTGACGTCGTTATCTTCTGCCGCCAGCTTGATCATGCTGGAGACCTCCCGCGTCCACAGGGACGGCACAACGCGCTTGCCGTCGCTCGCCACCAGATCCAGCGCCTGCGGCTTCAGCAGCTGCGCTGAACTCCAGCGCGCTTTCGGCAGCTGCAGGAAGATATCGACATCCAGTCCGGTCTGGTGACTGGCGTGTCCCCCATTAAAACGCCCGCCGGCAGGCATCCCCATATCACCGATCAGCATCGTGCCCAGCCCCAGGTTATGCACCTGGTTGCCAAGACGCTGAATAAACAGCACCAGATCCGGGTGGCCAAAATAGCGACGCTGGTCGGTACGCATCACCTGATAGGTGTCTGATTGCAGTGGAAGTTCCTGCGCGCCGACGATACAGCCGTTGGAAAAGGCGCCGATGGACTGCGCGCTCCCCGCCACCGGGTGGGTGATTTTTTGCCATGGCGTCGCGGCCAGACTGGCTCCACTGGCCAGCAGCGCCAGCAGAGCAATTGCGGTTTTTTTCATGTTTACCAGCGTGGAATGGTGGTCGTCACATCCGCATTCTGCGCGCGCTGGCGCAGGAAGTGATCCATCAGCACGATCGCCAGCATCGCCTCTGCGATCGGCACCGCGCGGATCCCCACGCACGGATCGTGACGTCCTTTGGTGATCATCTCAACTTCTTCGCCATCGCGGTTAATCGTGTGGCCCGGCACGGTAATGCTGGAGGTTGGCTTCAGCGCGATGTTGGCAATAATCTGCTGCCCGCTGCTGATACCGCCCAGAATGCCGCCCGCGTGGTTGCTCTGGAAGCCCGCTTTCGTGATCTCGTCGCGATTCTGGCTGCCGCGCAGGGATACCACGTCAAAACCGTCGCCAATCTCAACGCCCTTCACCGCGTTGATGCTCATCAGCGCGTGGGCGATGTCGGCGTCGAGACGGTCAAATACCGGCTCGCCCCAGCCTGGCGGGACGCCGTCGGCCACCACGGTCACTTTCGCCCCGATGGAGTCGCCCTCTTTTTTCAGGCCCCGCATCAGTTCGTCCAGCGCGTCCAGCTTGTCGGCATCGGCACAGAAGAACGGGTTTTGCTCGACCAGAGCCCAGTCTTTGATCGCCAGCGGAATGTCGCCCATCTGGGTCAGACAGCCGCGGATAACGATGCCAAATTTCTGCTGCAGGTATTTTTTGGCAATGGCACCAGCCGCCACGCGCATCGCGGTTTCACGCGCAGAAGAACGTCCGCCGCCGCGATAGTCGCGGAAGCCGTACTTTTGTTCGTAGGTATAGTCGGCATGGCCCGGGCGGAACACGTCTTTGATGGCGCCGTAGTCCTGGGAGCGCTGATCGGTGTTTTCAATCAGCAGACCAATGCTGGTGCCTGTAGTGCGTCCTTCAAAGACGCCGGAGAGAATTTTGACCTGATCCGGCTCGCGACGCTGCGTGGTGTAGCGAGAGGTGCCCGGACGACGACGGTCGAGGTCGTGTTGCAAATCGGCTTCGGTCAGTTCGATGCCTGGCGGTACGCCATCAATGATACAGCCCAGCGCCAGCCCGTGCGACTCGCCAAAGGTGGTCACGCGGAATACCTGTCCAATACTGTTTCCTGCCATCACGGCTCCGATGTTGTTGTTTGTGTTTGAGCGTTGTGAAACGGGCCGAAGCCCGCTGGATTAATCTTTATAGATGCTGAAGTGTTCGCGCGCGTCGAGCAGCTGCGCTTTGGTCAGCATAAAGACGCCGTCACCGCCGTTGTCGAACTCAAGCCAGGTGAACGGCACATCCGGGTACTGCTCTATCAGATGTACCATGCTGTTGCCCACTTCACAAATCAGAACGCCGTCGTCGGTCAGATAATCCGGCGCGCAGGCCAGAATGCGGCGGGTCAGCTTCAGTCCGTCAGATCCTGACGCCAGACCCAGCTCCGGCTCGTGACGGTATTCGTTCGGCAGATCGGACATGTCTTCCGCATCGACGTACGGCGGGTTAGTGACGATCAGATCGTACTGCAGCGTCGGCAGATCGCGGAACAGATCGGAGCGAATTGGCGTGACGTGATGGATCAGTCCGTGCTCTTCAATGTTGTGCTCGGTCACGGCCAGCGCATCGGTGGAGATATCGACGGCATCGACTTCCGCTTCCGGGAAGGCGTAAGCGCAGGCAATGGCGATACAGCCGCTGCCGGTACACATATCCAGGATGTGCTGCGGCTGATGGCCGATCAGGCCTTCAAAGTGGTTGTTAATCAGCTCACCAATCGGCGAGCGCGGCACCAGCACGCGTTCATCGACATAGAACTCGTGGCCGCAGAACCAGGCTTTGTTGGTCAGGTAGGCGACCGGGATACGTTCGTTCACGCGACGGATCACGCGCTCAACGATGCGGTGTTTTTCGCTGGAGGTCAGGCGCGCGGTGCGCATGTCTTCCGGAATATCCAGCGGCAGATAGAGTGACGGCAGCACCAGCTGTACGGCCTCATCCCACGGGTTGTCGGTACCGTGTCCGTACCAGATATTGGCGGCGCTGAAGCGGCTAACCGACCAGCGCAACATGTCCTGTATGGTATGCAGCTCGTTTACTGCTTCATCGACAAATATTTTATCCACTCTTTCCTCCAGGGCATGCTCGCATAATTTTCGGCGGCTAGTTTGCCATGAAGACGGCGATAAATCAGCAATGACGCGTACCGCTTGAGGTTAAAAAATGCGTTTAGTCGGGTACACTATCGGAAATACGAGATGAGAATGACGAATGAAAAAGAAAACATCGCTCAGCGAGGAGGATCAGGCGCTCTTCCGCCAGCTAATGACCGGGACGCGGAAAATCGCGCAGGACACGATTGTTCATCGCCCGCAGCGTAAAAAAATCAGCGAAGTCCCGGTCAAACGACTGCTGCAGGAGCAGGCGGATAACAGCCACTATTTTTCAGATGAATTTCAGCCGCTGCTCAATACGCAGGGTGCGGTGAAGTACGTGCGCGAAGACGTCAGCCATTTTGAACTGAAAAAGTTACGTCGCGGAGATTATTCGCCGGAGCTGTTTCTCGATCTGCATGGTTTAACGCAGATGCAGGCAAAACAGGAGCTGGGGGCATTGATCGCCGCCTGTCGCCGCGAACATGTTTTTTGCGCCTGCGTGATGCACGGCCACGGTAAGCATGTCCTCAAGCAACAGACGCCGCTGTGGCTGGCTCAGCATCCACACGTGATGGCGTTTCATCAGGCACCCAAAGAGTACGGCGGAGATGCCGCATTGCTGGTGTTGATTGAAGTGGAAGAGTGGCAGCCGCCAGAATTACCCTGACAGGACGGCGGGAGGCCTGTTTTGCGCCCCCGCACAATCACACGTCACGTCAGATGGCTTTTGCCATCCTCAGGTTGCACGGACTCATTTGCCAGTTAAAGACACCTTTACCCGTTTCGTCCAGAGACACATTGGCAATGGCGGATGTCGTGAACATCGGCGGCGTTTCGCCCGGGCACAGCTCAGATACCAGATAGCCAACCAGTGGCAGGTGGGAAATGACCAGCGCGGACGCAACACCTTCATTGCACAGCGCCTGAAGATAGGCACTGACAAGGCCTACATCGCCACAGGGGGTGAGTTCAGGAAGAACATCCACGCTGGTCGGCAGGTTCATGCACTCCCCTACCACCTCCAGCGTCTGTTCAGCACGCAGGAACGGACTCACCAGAACGCGTTCGATGTCCACTTTTTGACCTTTAAGCCAGGTCGCCATCTGACGAGATTCGTCGCAGCCACACACGGTCAAAGGACGTACTGAGTCACTGGCGGCATCGAGTGCCGCGTCGCCGTGACGCATGATAAAAACTTGCATATTGCACCGCTTTTGTTAACCAGAATCACCGGCGTTAACTACCCGCGATAAATGCTAAAGAGGTAGAAAACCCGATGGCCGGGCATTGTGCCTGATCCATTCGGTGAATGAAACGCTGTTTTTTACCTCAATGGCGTAAGTATAGTCAATCTCTGTTTACAAAATCGCCAGAACAGGTTCATTCACTTCAGGATTTACCCTTCTTTGACCTCAGCTTACGAGGACAGTTTCCCTTGCAGGCCAAAATGTCTGGCCCCGTTCCGCCATCTGCAATAATTCGTCACACGGTGTAAAGCGTGGACCATATTGCGAAGCCAGACGTTGCAGGATAGCAACCACTTCACCCGCGCCGAGCATATCCATGTAACGGAACGGGCCGCCAAGGAACGGCGGGAAACCAATGCCAAATACCGCGCCGATGTCGCCATCGCGCGCGCTTTTGATTACCTGCTCACCAAAGCAGCGCGCCGCTTCATTGAGCATCATCATCACGCAGCGTTCAGCGCACTGAACGGCGGACAGTTTTCCCTGACCGGTGGTCGAAATAAGCCCATAAACCGAAGGGTCGACCTGTTTCTTGCTTTTACGCCCTTTCGCGCCGTAAAGATAGAAACCGCGTTCATTTTTTCTGCCTTTGCGATCGTCCTTCAAAATTGCAGAAACAATGTTTGCAGGCGGGCTAAAACGATCGCCATAAGCCGCCTCCAGTACAGGTATAATTTTAGTGCCGGTGTCTATTCCCACCTCATCCAAAAGTTGGATTGGGCCCACGGGGAAACCAAACTTTACCAGCGCCTCGTCGACGTGCTCGATCTTCTCGCCTTCCGTCAGCAGCCGCATGGCTTCATTAATGTAGGGCGCCAGAATGCGGTTGACGTAGAAGCCGGCTTTGTCTGCGACCACGATCGGCGTTTTACCCTGCTTCTTCGCAAGTTTGACTACCGTGGCGATGGTTTGCGGACTGGTGGTGGCATGTGGAATAACTTCCACCAGCGGCATTTTTTCTACCGGGCTAAAGAAGTGCAGTCCGATCACCTGCTCCGGACGCGCGGCTTTCGCCGCGATATCGCCAATCGGTAATGACGACGTGTTAGAAGCAAAAATGGTGTGCGGGGCGCAATGCTGCTCAACGTCTGCCACCATCTGCTGCTTAAGCGCCAGATCCTCAAACACGGCTTCAATCACCAGATCGCGGTGCGCAAAACCGCTGTAATCCGTTGTGCCGGAGATCATCGCCAGGGTTTTATCACGCTCGCTTGCCTTGATATGGCGGCGCTTGACCTTTTGATCAAGGTTCTGCCAGCTGTACTGCAGCGCGTGGTTGATTCCCTTAGGATTAATGTCTTTGATGCGTACAGGCAATTTGCCTTTGCTTGCGGTAACAAAAGCGATACCGCCGCCCATAAGCCCCCCACCCAGCACGCCAATGGCACGCAGCGGCGCAGGCGATGCCTCGCTTCCCGGGTCTTTTTTCACCTCAGTGCTAGCGAAGAAGATGCTGCGCAGCGCCTGTGACTGCGGCGTCATCGCCAGTTCGCCAAAGGCTTTGGCCTCCGCGGCATAGCCGCTGCTGCTGCCCTGCGACAGCCCGGTTTCGATCACGTCCAGGATCCGCTTTGCCGCCGGGTAATTGCCTTTGGTCTTTTGTTCGGTCTTTTTGCCCACCATGTTGAACAGGAGCGTTCTGCCCAGCGGGCCGGCCAGCACGCGCTCGCGAACCGGCAGAGGACGTCTTGCCTGACGCCCTTTCAGCGCAAGCTCAACGGCGGCCTCCAGCAAAATGGACTGCGGCACGATGTCATCGACCAGACCGGCTTTCAGCGCCTGACGGGCACGCAGCTGTTTACCGGTTAAGATCATCTCCAGCGCCGTGCTGACGCCCACCAGGCGCGGCAGACGTTGCGTTCCGCCGGAGCCAGGCAGCAGCCCCAGCTGCACTTCCGGCAGGCCCAGAATGGTTTTCGGATCGTCGGTACATATACGGCTATGGCAGGCCAGCGCCAGCTCCAGCCCACCGCCCAGACACGCCCCGTGGATCGCGGCGATAACCGGGATTGGCAGGCTGTTGATCTCCGCCATCACCTGCTGGCCCTGACGCGCCAGCTCTTCGGCCTCCAGCGCGCTTTGCGCCCGGGCGATCATGTTGATATCCGCCCCGGCTATAAAGTTGTCGGGTTTGGCAGAGATAAACACCAGGCCGCGAATGGCTTTGTTGTCGCGGATCTGCTTTAGCATCGCGCGCACCTGAACGCCAAATTCGGCCTTCAGGGTATTCATCTTTTCATCAGGCACATCAATAGTGATAACGGCCACGTTATCGAGGCGAACCGTCAGATTAAATGCAGATGGCATATCCATTATTCAGCCTCCAGAACCATTGCTGCGCCAAGGCCGCCCGCCGCACAGGCGGTTACA
Organism: Enterobacter sp. TCD1-1; assembly: GCF_020567405.1. Classification (NCBI taxonomy): domain Bacteria; kingdom Pseudomonadati; phylum Pseudomonadota; class Gammaproteobacteria; order Enterobacterales; family Enterobacteriaceae; genus Enterobacter; species Enterobacter sp. TCD1-1. The sequence continues at coordinate 2,451,815 of NZ_JAJCXF010000001.1, forward strand.
AGGCCAAACCCGCCGCCACGGCGACGGAGTTCATGTAATGTTTGCGTGATCATTCGCGCGCCGGTGGCGGCAAACGGATGACCGTAGGCGATAGAACCGCCCAGCACGTTGAATTTACTCTGATCCACTTCGCCTGTGGCATGGGCGCGGCCCAGCACATCACGTGCGAAACGCTCGCTTGCCAGCAGCTGGACGTTTGCCAGGGTTTGCGCGGCAAACGCTTCGTGCATATCAATCAGGGTTAAATCAGCCAGCGTCAGCCCCGCGCGATCCAGCGCCAGCGGCGTGGACCACGCCGGACCTAACAGCATGTCCTGCCAGACGTCAATGGCGGTGAAGGCGTAGCTGCGCAAATAGCCCAGGGGAGTAATGCCCAGCTCCTTCGCACGGGATTCGGTCATCAGGATCACGGCGGCAGCCCCGTCCGTCAGCGGCGTACTGTTTGCCGCCGTCACGGTGCCGTGCTTGCGGTCAAACGCCGGGCGCAGTTTGGCGTAATCCGCCAGCGTTGAGGTGCCGCGAATATTGTTATCTTCCGCAAGCGGTTCGCGATAGGGCGGAATGTAGGCGGTCATGACCTCGTCGGTCAGTTTGCCTTCCGACCAGGCTTTTGCCGCAAGCTGATGCGAGCGATGCGCCAGCGCATCCTGCTGTTCACGGGTAATGCCGTAGGTTTTCGCCATCTGCTCGGCGGTATCGCCCATGCGCAGGCCGGTGGAATATTCCGCTACGGCAGGAGGGACAGGCATCAGATCGCGCAGACGTAAATGCGAGAAGAGTTTGAGCTTCTGACCCGTCGTGCGGGCTTTGTTGGCATCGACCAGGATACGCGCCAGCTTTTTACTGACCCCAATCGGCAGTACCGAAGAGGAGTCCGCTCCACCCGCTATCCCGGCACGAATGGTACCCGCCATCAGACTTTCGGCGACGTTCGCCACGGCCTGGAAGCTGGTTGCGCAGGCGCGGCTGACGCTGTAGGCGTCGGTATGAACATTCATCCCGGTACCGAGGACGATTTCCCGCGCGATGTTGGGGGCTTCAGGCATCTGCACGACCTGGCCAAAAACCAGCTGTTCGATGACCTCAGGCGGAATTTCGCTGCGAGCCAGCATCTCCCCCACTACCATTTTCCCCAGGTCGACGGCCGGTATGCCATGGAACGCCGTTGCCTGACGCGCAAATGGCGTGCGCAATCCACTGACTATGGCAATGCGATCGCCCTGACGGGTAATAAGCGGTAATGCCTGACTCATAACACTCCCCTGTAAAAATAATTTTCGCAAACGCAAAGTGGTCTGACCTGATAATAGTCTTAACCATTTTTTTACATTCAGCCAATCGGGGAAACGAAAAAATGCGAGCTAAAACACAGAGAAGAAAAAGAAAATGCCCCTGCATGGCAGGGGCATTTGTGCGGTATGTTGCCGGGTGGCGGCGTTGCCTTACCCGGCCTACACGATCGTAGGCCCGTGCAAGCGAAGCGCCGCCGGACAAAAAGGATTAACGCAGACCCAGCTGGAAAATCAGCGTTTCTGCTTCGCAAGCGAAAACAAAGTCGATGTCCAGCTTCACGCCGCCTTCCACTTCGGTAAAGTTCGACTTGATTTCACACGGATCGGATTCAACATCACGCGCACGCTTGCTCAGCGCGGCCAGGGTCTCTTCCGCTTCGGCGCGGTTGGTGAACACACGGCTGTAAGACGCGGTGCAATCGGTGTTGTCCATGATGGTCCCAACATCCATACAGCAGCAAACCGGGGTTTCATCAGCACTGCATTTACTCATAGCTCAATTTCCTCTGTATTCGCGCAGCGCGCGAGATAAACACGATGCTGCTATTTTACGCCCCGGCTCGGGCTCTCTCCAGCCGTTAATGGCGCAAAATCGGATAAGTGACCAATATCACACTAAAAAATGATCTAAAACAAAAACCACCCTTTTGGGTGAGTCGCGATGGTCACAATTTTGCCAACCAGATCTCGTTTCACGAAACATGTTTGAAAATATTAATAAACAAACTTGCAACATCCAGGCTGGTCGGACCTATACTCTGGCCACTGGTCTGATTTGTCTGTCATACCTCAGACCCTACACTTCGCGCTCCTGTTACGGTATGTAACAATTATTGAATAAAAATAACTCAATGAGGTTATGGTCATGAGCCAGAAAACCCTGTTCAACAAGACTGCGCTGGCAGTCGCAGTGGCACTCGTCTCCACTTCCGCATGGTCAGCGGGCTTTCAGTTAAACGAATTTTCTTCCTCTGGCCTTGGCCGCGCGTATTCGGGGGAAGGTGCGATTGCGGATGATGCGGGTAACGCGAGTCGTAACCCTGCATTGATCATGATGTTTGATCGTCCGACCTTCTCTGCTGGTGCGGTTTATATCGATCCTGATGTCAACATTTCAGGCAAGTCGCCTTTCACTGGTGCGAGTCTTAAAGCGGACAATATTGCCCCAACAGCATGGGTCCCTAACCTGCACTTCGTTGCACCTATCAATGAACAGTTTGGCTGGGGAGCATCCGTAACCTCTAACTACGGCCTTGCTACCGAGTTCAATAGCAACTATCCGGCTGGTGAATACGGCGGTAAAACAGACCTTACTACGCTGAACCTGAACCTGAGCGGTGCTTATCGCCTGAACGATAACTGGAGCTTTGGTCTGGGCTTTGATGCCGTCTACGCCGATGCCAAAATTGAACGTTACTCCGGAGAGCAAACTGCTCGCCTGCCAAAAAACAGCAATAAAATTGCCAGTCTTGAAGGTGATGAGTGGGGCTATGGCTGGAACGCCGGTATCCTGTACGAGCTGGACAAAAACAACCGTTGGGGCCTGACCTATCGTTCCGAAGTGAAAATTGACTTTGACGGCGATTACAAGAGCGGCATCCTGAAGCCGGTGAACAACCTGGTTCCTGGTGCGGGTACCACTATTCCTTGGGGAACGTCAAACCAGACCGTTCCAGGTTCACTGTCACTGCATTTGCCAGAAATGTGGGAAGTGTCCGGTTACAACCGCGTTGCACCTCAATGGGCGATCCACTATAGCCTGGCCTATACCAGCTGGAGCCAGTTCCAGGAGCTGAAAGCGACCGGAACCAATGGTCAAACGCTGTTCTATAAGGACGAAAGCTTCCACGACGCCTATCGTATTGCGTTGGGTACCACCTACTACTACGATAAAAACTGGACTTTCCGCTCCGGTATCGCATTTGACGACAGCCCGGTTCCGGCAGACAAGCGTTCTATTTCCATTCCGGATCAGGACCGCTTCTGGTTAAGTGCTGGCGCGACATATGCGTTCAACGAGAATGCATCCATCGATGCGGGCGTTTCTTATATGCACGGTCAGAAAGTCACGTTCCAGGAAGGCCCTTACGAGTTTACCTCTGAAGGTAAAGCCTGGCTGTTCGGTACGAACTTCAACTACGCGTTCTAATCGTACTGGAATCAAAAAAGGTGAGCATTGCTCACCTTTTTTATTTACTCGGAATCGATATCTTTTAGTTCGTTTTCAATAGCCTTCGCGTTTGGATTTTCTTCCGGCTTCAGCTTACCGCCGTTGGCAATAAAGTCATGATTCTGGAAGTACGCTTCACGCACCATAATGTACGGGTCAGAAGACTGGCGCAGCAGACCGTCAGAGTCGAGCAGTTGCGCACGGGTTTCAATCCCTTCCACCGTCCATTTACCTACCGACAGCGGCCAGGTCAGCCACGACAGAACCGGATACAGCGTATCGACCATATCACCGCCATCATCACGCACGGTGAAGCTGCCATAGAACGGCAGATGAACGTAAGGGCCGTAGCCGACACCATAATGCCCCAGCGTACTACCAAAACGGTGCGGCTGTTCACGCTGCAGTTTCGGGTTCGCCATGCCAGCGACGTCAATAAAGCCGCCCATCCCCAGAATGGAGTTCAGGAAGAAGCGGGTAAAGTGCACCATCCCCTGATACGGGTCGCCCTGCAGGAAGTAGTTCACCATTACCGCAGGCTCTTCGAGGTTGCTGGTAAAGTTACTTAATCCGTTACGCGCGGGTTGTGGAACATAATCGCGCCATGCCACTGCCACCGGGCGAACCACATACGGGTCCAGCACGTTGTAGTTGAAGCTATACATGGAGCGGTTAAATCCTTCGAGAGGATCGGAGCGTCCCGTTTGCTCCCCGGAGCTGGCGCAGCCCACTAGCATCGTCGCGCCCAGCGCAAGCGCCGACAGCCGAAGTTTCATAAATATCTCCCTGTTCAGTATGGCTATCGTTGATTGCCATCCGTAACGGAGCCGTTGACGCTCCGTCTGTAAACGTGCAAGCGATTGTAACAGCACGTTTACCGATGTCTATGAGCACAATTACGGGCAGTAACCACCGTGACTCTGATCTCAGCATAGCCTGGCTTTTGGAATTCGTTTCGCTGGCAATTTTATAATGTCTTTGAAAGAGATGTATCACCTTTGTTGTCATTGCCGCCAATTTAAGAGCATCCCCACAGGCATCCCGACAAAAGCCGCTACGCTTAACAGAAAGATCAACCTCCGGGAGCAGATATGAAAGAAGTGGGCGAAGAAAAGATTGGCGAGAGCAATGAGGAAATTGAAATTGAAAGCGAGGAGAAAGCGCGCGGCGAGAAAATAGAAATTGATGAAGATCGCCTGCCTTCCCGCGCGATGGCCATCCACGAGCATATCCGCCAGGACGGTGAAAAAGAGATGGAGCGCGATGCCATGGCCCTCTTCTGGTCAGCTATCGCCGCTGGGCTCTCAATGGGCGCATCTCTGCTCGCCAAAGGGATATTTCATGTTCAGCTGGAAGGCGTACCCGGCGGATTTTTACTCGAGAATCTCGGCTATACCTTCGGCTTTGTGATTGTCATTATGGCCCGCCAGCAGCTGTTTACCGAGAACACGGTGACCGCCGTTCTGCCGGTAATGCAAAACCCTACCCTCGGCAACTTCGGTTTATTGATGCGTCTGTGGAGCGTCGTCCTGCTGGGTAATATCATCGGCACAGGCATCGCGGCCTGGGCGTTTGAATACATGCCGATCTTTGATGAACCCACCCGGGACGCGTTTGTAAAAATCGGCATGGATGTGATGAAAAACACGCCGGTGGAGATGTTCTCGAATGCCATCATCTCCGGCTGGATCATCGCCACAATGGTCTGGATGTTTCCTTCAGCAGGGAGCGCCAAAATTGTGGTGATTATATTGATGACCTGGCTGATTGCGCTGGCTGATACCACGCATATCGTGGTCGGTACCGTTGAAATACTGTATCTGGTCTTTAACGGTACGCTTCACTGGAGCGATTTTTTCTGGCCGTTCGCCCTACCAACGCTGGCGGGTAACATCTGCGGCGGAACGTTTATCTTCGCACTGTTAAGCCATGCCCAAATCCGTAACGACATGTCGAACAAACGCAAAGCTGAGCTTAAGGCACGGGAAAATGATGATAAATCGACAAAAAAATCGTCCTGAATGGTGACTCTTTGAGCAGTCAGGCGGCGATGCGCTTAACGCATAGTGTAAATAAGGCTATACTCGTGCCGCCTCGTCCCCTTAGTTAAATGGATATAACGAGCCCCTCCTAAGGGCTAGTTGCAGGTTCGATTCCTGCAGGGGACACTTTGACCTCCACGCGTTGTTGAACACATTCGCCTGTCCACCCCAGAATTCACTGCGAAGAAGAATCCCGTTTTATTTGAGCGTAACGCGTTGCCAGCTGTTTAAGACGCAACTCCAGCTGGGTCTTTTCGGCTTCAGGAAGCACACCTCCTGTTGGATGCTGTGACAGGCGTCTGAGTTGTTCTTCAGCCGGTATTGTTTGGTTAAATGACTGTATAGCCGAAAAAACCACCGATTTAAGCTCACTCACCGTGATATATTTTCCCTTTTGCTCATCCAGACTACTCAGCCGGTGGCTCAGTTGCTGAAGTTTCATCATTCCCTGATACCAGCTGTTCATGGCCTCAGCAGGCAACACTGCCGCGTTAAATTTTTGCTGCCACTGCACGGCAAGCGGCTTTGCCTCCTCCGGCCGCACCGTCTGGAGTTGCGCTAACAGCTGAAGGCTGTATGAAATATTCCAGTCAGGGGGCATTTTATCCAGTCGGGCGAGCTGCTGCTGCGTTTCAATGATAAACGTGGACGGTAAATTGCCTCGCTGTGCTAACGCCTCTTGCTGAGCAGGTGTAAGCGCTTCAGGTAACGGCGCCAGCGAGGCAACAGCCTGAGTCGTTAAGGGATCGGGTCTGGACAGAAAACCCCCTCCCCACGCCACGGCGACGCAGACCACCAGCATAGAACACATCCCGGCGACAAAGGGCTTCCATGGTCTGACCGCCCCGTGCGCTGTCGTAAGCCCCTCTGCTTCAGGCTGATTCTCCGGCTGCACAACATAGACCCATTTCACGTCGTCAACCGGCTCTGCCCTTTCCTGAGGTAATTCGCAACCGGGCATCATGCGTGCATTCGGACCTGATGCGTCATTACTGCTTTCCAGCCGTTCAGCATTCGAACGTATCATTGTTCGTAACGTATCGAACTGGCTTAGGTGTTTCAGTTCAAGACGCTGGAGCACCGCACTCAGCCGGGTAAGCAACGTTTCAGCACTGTAAAGCTCACTTAGATGGCTGTTGTTGAGTGGAAGCATACGCATGCGCTGCTGCAGTCGCTGGCTCAGGCCGGTAAGGATCTCCAGACGAGTATGTAACGTCTTCGGCCAGAAAACGTCCCACTGATGGCTAATCAGGGCCTCCAGAATCGCCAGCCCTTCGTTCAGGCCAGCCAATCCAGACAGGTGAGTCCGGGCAAGGGTGTACCAGGCCGCAGTCTGCAACTCCACACCGTTTTGTTCAAACAGAGAGAGACAGCGTTTTTCGACATATTGCCAGTTTACATCCGGGCGAGCAGGATGCGTCAGCTTGCTGAGCTCATCGCGGAGGGCGGCGTAATCTGGCAGCGTGCGCGGGTCGCCGCCGGTTTTTAACGTTATATGTGTGGTCATCCTGGAGGGCCTGCATATCCGTGTGGTTAATTTCGTCAGTTGATGTGAGGGGCTATTTTGCGTTTAAAAGTGCAATGACTCATAAATATCGCTATGGCAGCAGCGCTAAAATCAGACCGAAAAATACACCTTCATCAAATAGTTGTCCGGACCGGGATGAGGTATCAGGGGGAGTAAAGATCCAGCCATTTGCGTTCCCCACCCGCATGAACAGGCGTCCTTGACAAATCACCTTGTCCCCGGAATAGAAAGTCACCTCGACACAACCGGCGACGCCCTGTCCATACAGAAAGATCGGCATAAATTTGACTGCCCGGCTGTCATAGCGCAAAACGATACCGGAAATCTCAAAAGCCCCGCCCTCCACCAGCAGATCCGGAACGGATACCGTCAGTGGCTCCACATTCAGTCCCGTATCCGTCAGCCACGCGTCCATTTGCTCCTGAAGCTGGGCCATTCGCTGGCGAAACTCTGCAATATCAGCCTGACTCTTGCTGATGGCAGGAACAGGTGCAGGTTGGCGTGCCTGCAACTTCTTCAGGAACTGTAATTTTACAGACATGATGTTATCGGACCTTATATATGAAGAGTGGTGTCGAGATACTGCTGTTGCCTGAGATGCCTTAACAGGACCCGTCCTTCGGGCATAAATTCAGTCCCGTAGCGCACCAGGCCAATCCCTTTAAGTTCAGCGTCAATGGCATAACGCAGTTCGCCGGGGACGTTCTGTTCCAGCAGGACAACGGTTATTTTTTTCAGGCGCGGTTCATACTTGAGCAGGACGGCAGACAAAGTGCCCATCAGTTCATGGGCCGTTCCCGGCATGCCCTGCAGGATTTTGGTCATATCCGGCAGGCCGTAGTCAGGCAGATGCGCCAGCGTGCCGGCACGACAGTTGAGGATACGCTGCATGTTATCCAGTACCGAGAGGATGACCTGATTTTCCTCACTGACCTGGTTGAGATTGAGGCCACCTGTAAAATTTCCCGTTAACATTTCATACAGCGAAGGCGTGTTATGTCCGTAGGGCATCAGTCGTCCTTAAGCGGTTGCAGCGTCAGAGAGTTATCACCTGCTTCCAGGATACGTGGTTTATCCGGATCCAGGTCACTGCGTTTGATAACCTGCTTCCAGGCGTTGTTGTCCATATCCGGATGGCGGAACAGCCCTACCACCGCGACAAACTGCGCCTTTTCTTCCATTGGCATATCAAGGTTTGCATCGCCACCCGGTTTCACCACGACATCACGACTGGCCAGCATGTCGTCTTTCAGAATGGTGCTATCATCCTGAAGCAACTGCTGATACACCGTCTTATCAAAGGTTTTGCGGTCTTTAAGCTGGTAAACCCTTATCACCACCGGCTGAGACAGCGAGTTACTTTCACGGGAGTCGGTGTTCAGCGCTTCACGTGCGGTAAAATCCAGATGCAGGATTTTAATTTTTTTATAGAACACAGAATTGAACGCCGATCTGGTACCGTCGGTGACGCTCTGCGTTACCCCACAGCCCGTCAGAGTGAGTGCTATCAGCGGCATCAGCCAACGCGTAGTCTTAATTAAACTTGTACGTAACACGTCTGTTTCCTTGTTGTGTTTTTGCAGGCTCCAGGCCACTGTAATAACCCAGCTCTGTCGTAAAGGTCTCAGGAATATCATCCGGAAGGCTATCATCATCAGCGCCCAGCACGCCGTTCAGCCCCAACCAGAAAGGATTTTCTCCCAGCGGTGGAACGGCCAGCAGACGTACGGAAGTGGTCAGGGTAATTCTGGCTTTAAACCGCCAGCCCAGATATACCCGTAGCATTACCAGGAAATCCAGGTACAACTGGCCATCCGGTTTCCAGCCCTGCGCTTCCTGTTCGTTGTCCGTTGCGAGAGCAACCAGCAGTTGGCTGCCGGCATCCATCGCTTCGTCACCCAGAGGCGTATTGCCATCAAGAAGAAACTCTTCGTCACCGTAAAAACCCAGCGGCCTGTCAATCTCTACAGGCCGGAGACAATACGGACTCACCTGCACCGTCGTATCGGGCGCCAGCAGGCGCACCAGTGCCTGCATCCCTTCCTGAGTTTTGCCCGGCTGCTGCAGCACACCCAGTAGCGCCAGAAAGCGGGACACTGGCGTGGCTATATGATTCGCAGTGCCCGGTATTCCCAGACCAACCAGACCCAATAACGACTGCGAAATGCTGTCGGTACCGCCGGGCTCAAACGTGGCCGGATACGAGTATTTACGCCAGACGCGGTAAAACTGCGTCAGGATGCGATGACTGAAAATATCCAGAAACCCCTGCAGCGCCTCATGTCCTTCCCGGCGCTGGGAAATGTCATCGAGATAGGCAGTCGGTAGAGGCGAATCAACACCGTACATCCCCATAAAGGTCGTGCGGATAATCGGTGGCCTGCTGTCATCATTCTCGTCATACTCGACAGCCTTCAGTTCACTGGCCGGGAATCCCATTCCAGGGTGCGGCGCAAAGCGTACCGGGTCATCCGCCGGATGGCTGGTAGAGCCCATCAGCGGCCAGTCCGGATGGCGCTTCTCCAGTAGCTGGCATAAACGATAAAAGTTGATGCGGTGAAGATCGGCCTCCAGCCGCGGGGTCAGCCGGGAATGCGGCGGTTGTGCTTCTCTTCCCATTCCAGGCGCTCTCCGGTCGGTTGCAGGATAATAATCAGGCGGTTAAACAGATAGATATCGGTGTACAGTGCAAAGAAGCGGCTCAGCATCTCGCCGAACAGACAGATATCGCCGCGCCCGGCAAAGCCGTTGCTCTCAAGCGTCACCTCAATCTGCACCCCGCGCACCAAATATCCCTGCTCAAAGCGTTCCGTTTCACTGTGCTTCACATCGATAATCGCCTCCAGACGACGGCGGTTCATCTCGCTGTCAGTCCACTCGTAAAGCGCCAGCGTGCCGCGCAGCACGTCGGCATTGTCCATCATCGACAGGAAACCGCTGCCGAGATGGCTCAGCACACGCCAGTGAAAGCGATCCTGTGCCGGGGGATAACAAGGCAGCGTCGGCGCACACAGGTTGCGCACGGCGATACTGGCTGAAGTGGTTTTCATCACTGTATCGAGCACGGTACTTTGCAACGCTCTGCGAGGTAGTTGGCCATTGGTGCCGGTTAGCGTCAGCGACAGGCTTTCATCCTCCGGCACCGTGTGGTTATCAAACGCTTCCCCGCCGAGGATAAGCCAAGTGTTATGCAATCCCGACGGGCCACGGCGCACGCGGGTGTGGTAGTAATATTCCGGGGCTTCATGACGCATCATTCCGCCCTTGTGGCGGAAGCTTGAAAATGGCACGTAGGTATGCTGGCTTGATGACATCACCGAATCCACCGCGTATATCTCGGTATGGCCATCCTGCACGCGCATCGGGCGCAGCATATATTCGGTCTGCAGGGAATTGAGCGTCAGCGGATCGGATTCCAGCGGGAACAGGTTAATCACCGGCACACAGTTCAGGCGCAGATGCTTTTCGGTAAAGCTGAAATCATGCTCCCAGCGTTCTGCCAGCACCACGTCGATTTCAAACCATGGGAGCTCAGCCGGAAAGGCCACGGTCTCGAGCCCACGCAGCCCCGTGAACATGAATTTCTCACGGAAGGTGAAGTACTCGAGCAGCAGTTGATAGCCGCTAAAGCTGCTGCTTCCCTTCGGCCACAGGACGTCATCATCGCCAAAGCCCAGCGCGGTGAAATACCCGTCGAGCGGTCTTCTGTCCATGTCGCCCGGCATCCGTATCCAGAGGCGCGCTGTGTTCATGGTAAAGGCTTCATGCATGGCGCAGGCCAGCGGTGCATCAGCGTTGAAGTAGAGCGGGATCTGGCTGAGATCGATACGACTCCAGTCGGCAAGATGGCTACAGTTAAAGCGCAGGCTGATAACCGAACGCCCGTCAGGGTCAGTCGACAGGCGGGCTTGCTCCAGCGACAACGGCAGGAGCGTGATCTCTTTGGTTGTGGTGTACCGACAACGCGTGGCCTTCTCGCCGATCGGCCGCGAGTTCACTTCGAAACCTTTGGCGATGCGCATCTGCTCTTTCATCTCGCGCCAGTCAGAGGTGAACTCCACCACCGACATCGACGGTATGGTGCGCAGATAATGCGGCCACAGCAGGCTGACCAGCCCTTCGGTCAGTTCAGGCAGGTCGTCATCGAGCTTTTCACGCAAGCGCCCCATCAGGAAGGCAAAGCCCTCGAACAGGCGTTCAACATACGGGTCGCGCGCTCCGGCTTTATCAAGGTTGAGCATTGCTGCCTGCTCGGGGTGAGCACGGGCAAACTCTTCGCCGGCTTCCAGCAGATAGCGCATTTCAGCGTCATAATAACGCAGGGTTAAATCATCCATATTTATTCTGCTCAGTAAATTGCTGCGTGTTAAACACTGAAGCAGACTCCGGGAGTCTGGCACAGGTAATCATAGAGTTAAGAGAACCATCAATGAGTTAAGAGAACCATCAATGCTGAGTACAAAGGGATGGTTCTATGGCATATTTTTTTGCCATGCCAGGCATTCAACCCGAAGGGATCCCCTGGCATTCTGTGTAACCTTTATGCATTAAAGATGTTGTGTATTTTTCTTGAAAGATAAACATTCCCAGGGCAGTTAACCCAAAGATGATAAACGTGGTTTTCAGTAATTTTTTACCTGATGCAATGGTTCTCTGCTTCCCAGTAAAAATAACAGGAAAAATCATCACCAATAACGGTGAAAAAAAAGAAAAATGCGGCAGCAAAAGTTACCCAAAAAGAGAAATTAACGACATCGGGGTAAGAAAGGTATTCACGCAACTTAAAAATACCGAGATATGAAATCCCGATAGAAATCACCAGGAAGAATACCACCCCGAGAAATGCGATGACTCGTTGTTTAAAAGGATACATTGTATTTACTTGTCACTTACATTGCACAAAGACGAATCACGGACATAACGAGTTGCCGTTCCAGGCATCCATCCTGACGGGATGCCACTACACCGAAGATATCCTTTTTTTACCAGAACTGTTGGGTAAAAAACTGAATACATAACCCCAATAATTACTAAAGCAATACAGCCCCACTTTAAATATACCACATACACATCCATCGTTTTGAATGCATATTCTTTACCTTTTAATAAAAGCAAAATGAAATATATAAATGGAAAGATCATTACCACAGGTAAAGCGATAAAAGAAACCGTCAACCACGAAAAAACGATGTTATCACCAAACGAAAAATACTCATTAAATGTATCGTTCCCAAGGTAAACACTAAAACTACACAACCCCAGTATGAGCAATATGGCTAAAACAGGCCGAACCTTTGTTTCAAACATCAATACAACCTCCGCTGGATACTCATTAGATATTTTCTGATATAGCGTTGAGTTTTTCCACAACAACTTCCTTACCGTTTTCAAGAAACTCCCTTTAAGTACATTAAACTCACATTGCGAAATGCACTTCTATAAAATCACTTATCACAAGTCACAGGAGGCATTACATATTTTGTTGCCATCCCAAAAAACCAAGCATTAGGAGTGGTTTGACAGGCAACATATCCTTTAGCCTCAAGCTTATTTGAAAAATAAACTTTAAATCCAATCTGAAAGGCGACAGTAATAATAAACATCGCAATCATGTATTTGGTTAAATATCTTTGTATTTCAATTGAAACTCTGCGCCCAAAAAAAATAGGCCATAAAGAAAAAAATGCGACAGGAGTCAAGATGAATGCAGCAGAAAAACCATAAACAAAAAAAGATGAGAATGATAATTCAGATGGAAATGCAAAATATTCTTTAAGCGTAGTTAAGGAAAGCAACCCACCGCCCAAGATCAGAGGCACATAGAGACACAGCATCCCCAAAAACATTCCAACCCTGCGTTTAAATGGAAAGTTCTGCATTAAAACCACTCCTTTGAGAAATTGTCTAATGATTGTCTAATGTATTTTTTTACCTCGTATTCAACAACCATTTTCCCACGAGTAAGCATACCATCAACATACATTGCTCCCAAATCCCATATGCCTTTCTCCATTTCTTTTGCTTTCTCAACAAATTCCTGCTGCGCCGATTCAATGAGAGAAATCACTTTGTCTGTAATTTTATACTCATCATCTAATTTATTGAGTGCCCATGCGGATAACGCACCAGCAACCAGTACAACAACTATTGGCGCTGCAATTGTTGAGAACACCCCTATAGCATACGCCCCAGCCCCCCAAGTAATCGCTGACGAAATACCAACTTTAACCACATCAACAGCCCACTTCCCTATAAACTTTGCCAACGTAGTCTCATCATTAAAAATAAAGTCTACGGAATCAGCCACTGATACATAAATCAGACCAAAAAGAAAACCTTCTTTTATAGCATTATTCAACCCATATTTCCCTATTCCATATTTGATGATTTTAGGATTTTTTGCAGCGAATACTGGAGCATTTAATATCTTCCGAATTCCCGCATAACCACTTATTTTTATTAGCTCTGTTCCCTTGTGGTTAACATACACAGTTGCAGTTATACCAAGGCTACCTAACTGATATAATACTTTCGAGGTGGAATACGCATCTTTTATACTTGTGCCATAGTTAACAACAAATTCACCGGGTTTGCTTTGGGAAATAAATGACCACCCTGACTTATAGAATCCCATAGATGTCAAATACTCAAACACTTCCCCCAACGTAAGTAACATGACGTTATTGTTATTCGCATTCAACATTGCCCTCAAATTGCCGTCAGGTAGATCATGTGTATTCCTTAATACAGGATAATCAGGCACAAACCCTGTCAGCTTTTGCTCACCGGTCAGATAACCAGGCAGCTCAGGAGAAGTCTGCGTCGGAGCCGCTGTAAAGCCTGCTGCCGATTCTCCAGAGGAAGCACCACTGCTCTTCTCATACGTATCATCCATCATCGACGGAATAAACTTAGCCTTACAGGGGCATGTACTGTAGCTGTCGAGGGTTCCGGCCATTCGCCGGTCATGAATGGTATCGTTGTCGATGCCACCGGCTATCTTGAAAAGCCCGGCATGTTTACCGCAGGTCACGCTGTCCTGTTCCCGGGCAACCGGTTTATCAAACAGAGTGTGATCCTCTGCGCCCGTGGTGATTTTCCCGCCGCAGGTCGTCTTGTCGCCCTGCACCAGGTAAAAGCCTTCTGCTGCCATATTTTTCCCTCTAGCTGAATTCAGTCCGGATTATCCGCAAAGCACTGCACTGCTTGCCGGATCGAGCGCAATCAGACCGGACAGAAGTAAATCCATCTCGGGCTGAAGTCGTGATTTATCGGTTTCACTGCGTGTGGCTTTCATGCGCAGCAGTCTGAGGCGACGCGATTTCACTTCAAACAGCAGTGCCGGTGTCCACTGCGTGAGGGTGATTGACTGTGCGGCACTGTCGAGCTCACCCAGCAAATGCAGCGCCAGTTCATTTTTGCCCTTCTGCTCGGCTATGCGGGCCATCAGCAGGCGCAGCAGCCATTTGTCTTTTGTAGAGTCGCAACCAGGACGGGTCTGGAGCCAGTGAAGTGTGGCATCCAGACCGTCAGTGTCCGCTTTATCCAGCGCTTCCGGCTCGAGGAGCAGGATATCGTTATCTGTCTCACCAGCAGCACTGACCGGCTCATCCCGCCAGTTGGACAAATCGTCCAGCACGCTCTGATTTATCCAGTTAAGCGTGACCTCATCGGCAAACGGCGTTCCGTCATTAAAGGCCAGCGTTTCAAGTCCTGTGAGACGGCTCAGCAGCCCTTTCAGATCGGCGATGATGATATCGGCCAGCACATCGTCCCCCAATTTCACCAGAGCCTGGTGGATATACCACTGCAAATCCAGCCAGAGGTGATTAGCGCCACGCGAGAAGGTGCTGTCCGCCTGCTCCAGTATCTCCAGCCAGCTCTGTTGCAGGTACAACCGTTTAAGCATGGCCCGCTGGTCAGCCCGCGGTGGTTCGATACGTGTTTTCCCTTCGGCATCCGGTGCAGGGATCGCTCTCAGCGTGTCATGGCGCAAGCTTTTCATCAGCCGATGTGCGGCTAGCCAGCCATCAGGCTGCTCGCGCAGATATCCCGTCAGGGTACGGGCCTGGGCCAGCAAATCCTGACCGGAGGTGATGCGGTTCAGAACCGGCGTATCTGACTCGGTCGCATGCGTAAAGGGCTGTGACTGCGCCTTATTCCCTGCGTTCTGCGGTACCACGGCATCCACACCACCTGCCTTCATCAGGCGAGACTCCAGCCCGCTGTACAGGGCATTCAGCTCTGGCCGCGATGCTTCCGGCTCGGTCTCCAGACGGGTACTGATGAGCAGCAAGGCCCCGGCGGTACGCTGTGCATCCTCGCGTATGACTTCCGGGAACAGTGACAGACTGTCCAGGACACGGCTACCGGCAAGCCATTCCAGTGCAGCCTTGCGGCTTCGGTCCCGCTGCGGATGAAGCTGCATGCCGTAGCGCTGCAATAATCCGGCAAGCAGTTCAAGCCCTTCGGCAAAGCCAGCTTCGCCATCCTGGTGCAGTCGCGCCCAGCAGTAATAGGTCGCAATACGGATGTCTTTGGCCGTGGTGGTCAGTAACTTTTCAGCAAGCGTGCATATCAGTTCAGTATCAATCCCGGAGAGCTTATTAACCTCTTCGCGGATACGCTGAAAATCATCGTCATATCCCGGGTCTTCCCCTGTCGGACAGGCTACGCTTACCGGAGCAAGCCAGGGCTGCCAGTTATCCGTGCGCGTCTGCGCCTGTTCACGCAGCTGAGCATCGTCAGCCTGACAGGCGGTAACCAAATTCTGCAATGTGCTCATTATTCGACGCCCTCCATGTCATTGTTTTCCGTATTAGTCATCAGCGCCTGAGCGGTGGCCGCGCTGTCGACACTGAATATGTGATCCGGCAGCGTGAAACCACGCAGATCCAACAGCGCCAGCGGGCCTTTTCCGAGTTGTGAGCGCAGCACCCACTGCAGGGTGCGACCATCCGGTGCAGTAAAGCTCATCATCCACTGGCTGCGGTCAAGCTGCTGACGCTTGCTCAAGTCCAGCCAGCGGATAAAGCCCCAGGTCCCGCTGTAATCCCCGAACAGGCGCGCACCGGCGTTGACCGTGGTCCATGTCAGCATCGTTCCCGGCTTGTAAGTCTCTCCCGGCCAGCGGAAGCTTTGCCAGTCGGCCATCTGGTTGAAGTAGTGCAGCTTTTGTCCATCAATGGTTAGCTGCGTCTCCACCACCTGTGGCACAGGACGCGCCTGCAGCTCAAAGCTGATGCCCTGACTGCCATCGGTGAAAAGGATGTCTGACAGCTGGCTCAGCTGGTTAATGGCCCGCAGGAAGGCCGGGTTAAAGTTCAGCCCCTGGCTGTTGACCTTATCCGGTACCCACTGGCTACCCTCTTTGTGCAACACACCGTTGAGCTCTGTCGACAAGAAGCGCTCTATCCGTCCACTGTCCTTACGCACAAATTCAGCCAGCATCGGTAAAGAGGCATCGCTTTTGCTGGCAGCAAACGGGAAACGACCGTCAAAGGCAGTTTGCCAGTTCGCGACAACCGAACGGCTCCATTTGTCATTCAGACTGGCTGCCGACGGCTGAAGTACGGTCTCCCAGGCCTGGGTCAGCGGCTGCACAAACATAGTGCTGCCAAACCCGCTCCACTCTTCGCCAAGACTTGCCGAAATCAGGCTGCCGTATTGCTGAGTGTCGGTGAGGTCCACGCTTTTGCCCTGGAATACGGTCTGTGCCAGGGTCTGCATCATTGCCTGCGGGTCAGAAGCGCTGGCCACCTGCTGCAGTCGCAGACGCACGCGGGTGATACGGGTCAGATACGTCTGCAGACTCAGGGAGTTGTCCGCCGACATGACGTTACCACCTTTGTTTTTACCCAGAAGCTGTAGCAGCGGGCCAAAGGTATCGTCCAGCGGCCCCTGCGGCCCTGACGCAGACTGATCAATGGCAGGTTTATCTTTTCCACCGACGAGATCTTTAGCCGATTTGATGATGGAGTCCGAAAGACCTTCGCTTTGCTGACCTGTCTGTCCCTGCCAGGCGAGGGTATTCATCAGGGCAATCAGTGGCGACTGGCGGACATCGCTCATCAGCGTCAACTGGTCGGTAACGTCCGCAATATTGTTTGCCGGGTTCCAGTGCAGGCTGTTAAGGAAATTCAACCAGCTGCCGGCAAAGTCAATGAAATAACGCTCTGTCAGGCGTGCTTTGAGCGCTTCCGGCGACAGATCCGCCGATACGGCTTTACGGGAATCACTCAGCACCCAGTCAATTTCATCCCGGCGGGAATTTGCAGCCTTTTCGATAGCCTGCTGAATGCCACCTTCCCAGGCCTGGCGGGTGAACATGCCCGGCACGACCTCCTCGGTAGTAAAAAGTCGACGCGCATCGGTACCGCTGGTCATGTCCTCCAGGGAGACATCGGCGAAGTTACGACGCACTGACTTGAGCATATTTTCATACAGTGTGCTTTCAGCGTTACGACGCCCGATTTGCTGCAGCAGCAGCTGGCGACTCTGGCTGACCAGCTGCGCATCCGGTGTGATTTTCCACTGTGGCTGCTTAGGCAGTTCGGTAATGTAGAAGGCCCACAAATCCGGCGCCAGGCTTTGCCACAGACCGGTAGAAATACCCATTCGTGTCGGCTGCACGGTTTTCAGGGTCTGCGCATAAAACGCGCCGTCGACTTTATCCGGACGGGCCATCATCAGCCAGGCTTTAAGCTGGTCATAACCTGGCTTCGCCAGCTGTGCACGCTGGTCGCTGTTGGGGGCAGAGTTTGCCAATGCGCTGAGTTTTTGTGTCAGCGCCTGATTCGCCGGGTCGCGTATCAGGCGGTTGTTTGCCACGCCGTACCAGGGCAGCAACGCATCGAGCAGCTGCTGGTTATGGTCCAGACCGAAGCGCTGGTACCAGGGCGCTCCATCCTGAATACGGTGCTGCAGGCGGCCAGCGTCATTACGCAGGGTATGCAGAGCCGTGAGCTGGTAATCCGATACGGAAGGATGCTCCACCAGCGCATGCGCCTGCTCGGCAACAGAGACTATCTGCATGCGGTTGACCGCGAACGACAGCAGTGTACCCGCTCCCCAGATACCGATGATGGTCATCAGCGTCCAGGCCAGCGTCTGTTCCCAGGCCATACCGACACGGCGGCCACGCACACGGATGCAGTCATCAACGATACCCTGCCATGTTGCGGGCAGGGCAAGGGCATGGCGTTGTGATTCGGGGATATATTTCTCAGGTTCGGCTGTCCCATCAGTAGTATGAACAGGGTAACTGTCCGGCAGGCTGAACATCAGACCACGCAACGGAACACGCTGCTGAGAGGCAGCCAACCATGGCAACAGTTGTTGAGTCCAGCGGACGATACCGCCGTCTTTGAGGTACTGGCCCAGACGCAGCAGGAAATCGTGGCCGTTGTTCTCAGCGACCTGACTCACGCCCTGTGTTCGCAGGGCAGGCAACATCAGCTCAAGCTGGCGGGTAATATCGTCAGGCCTGGCACGCAGTGGGAAACTGGCCCCTACCGTCTGTTCAGTGCGTTTTGCCTGCGACCACTTGCTGTCACACAACTGCCACAGCCAGACCGGCGTGGAATAACGGAGCAGCTCACTGATTTTTTCCAGTCCGCGTAAATCGTTATCACTAATCTGAGGGGTGAGATTAAGCGACCGCGGCATGACGCGTACAATACCGTCAAGTGGACGACCGCGGCGCAGTTTACGCAGCGCTGCGTATTTTTCCTTATCGGGCTCAGCAGTCAGACTGCCGCCGTAAATCAGAACGGTACGGTTACCTTCAAGCCACTGGTTTTCCTGCAGGCCAGGTACCAGCAGTTCGATTGTTGCCTCATCGCCAGTGATTAACAGCAGACGGGTTTTACGACGCCAGCAAAGGCCAATACGGGAGCGGAGATGTCCCCGGATCTTGTTACACATGGCCACCGCAGGGTGAACAGGCGCTTTATCATTTTCCCGCTTCTTTTTCTCATCATCACCGTTGGTGTTGTCGACAAGCGCATTAAACTCCTGTTTGCCGGCATTGCGTACCGCCGCCAGAAGCACTACGGATACGATAAGGGCGCAGCCTGAAATACATCCGCCGGCAATAAGCCAGTAAATTTGTTGCTGACTTCCGTTTTCAATCCCGGCTATATCCGGATG
The DNA here is from genome assembly GCF_020567405.1 of Enterobacter sp. TCD1-1. NCBI lineage: Bacteria > Pseudomonadati > Pseudomonadota > Gammaproteobacteria > Enterobacterales > Enterobacteriaceae > Enterobacter > Enterobacter sp. TCD1-1. The sequence continues at coordinate 2,470,997 of NZ_JAJCXF010000001.1, forward strand.
CTTCCAGAGCATGAACGTCATAACGGCTAACAGCAAAAAGAAAATCAATGCAACAGCAACATAGCGGCCTTCCGTAGTCTTCGGTGCTAAAGGTAGCTTCACGGATCCATCTCCTGTCGGGAAGCAATCGGGGTAACGAGCGTGCTCCAAAGCACATTCTGTGTGGTATCACCGCAGATAATCATCTGTGGCGACTGAGTTTGTCGGGCGATTTCGGTGGCGGCAGCAATAGCCAGCCAGGGGGCCGCGGCGCCGGCATGTCCCATGGATATATCGAGCGAAACGACTGCTTCGTCCTCTACAGACTGTGCAGGGTGTGCATTCTGGCACTCGATAACTTCTGCGCGCTGCTCACCCGTCAGCCCGGCAAGCCATAAATTTTTTACGATGTTTTCTTTGAGCGGGACGTTCCAGGCGGCCATTTTCATCCCCTCACTCAGTTCGCCTGATGGAGCAGCATCTGGCCGATGCAGCAGCGCGAGAGGTTCGAGTGCCTCCTGCGTCAGGCGGTTGCCAAGAAGCAGAGCAACGGCAGCTTCAGCAGTATTGTTTGAAACAACCGGATCAGTCTGGAGGCCTACAATCAATAACATCGCATCATCTTTAATGCGGTGATCCAACCAGTGGTTGACTACCCCCGGCCCATTGCTGTCTGTGTACTCAAGCGCGCAGGTTATGCCACTCTCCTGCCAGGCTTCCTGCCAGATATTTCTGACAGCAGGGAGCGGTAGAGATGACGAGACATCGAGGATGACAACAAGCGAAGCGTTCTCAGGAAACTGGTGAACTGGAAGATCGGCAATAAGCTCGGAGAACAAACGTGAGATAACCAATCCAGGAGTATCTTCTGGTTCTGCCGTAATACGGCTCAGCCTCCTGCTTTTCTCGCCTTTCCAGTCCGACTGCGAAATGATAATGCTGTGATTATTGATCATATCATTAGCGACAGAACGCTGTTCGTCTTCCTGATGGGCTGTAATAAATGTCGTATTCAACACCTGAAGCGCACGACGAGCCCTACGGGTCTCACTCAAGATCCATTGCTCTCGACGCCGGTCAAAACCATTCGCTTTACTGTCCTGTAATGACCAGGTCCACATGCGAATAGTGAAACACACAATCCACACAACTAATGGTGTGCCAATGGCCCACATCCAGAAGTGACTGTTATCGATGTATCGTCCGAATATGCGCATAAGAATCACGCTGATGACCAGCATCGCAACCAATACGGCAAGCCAACGGGATATTTTAGGTGGAACTTGCCGGGGATAACATTTCGGAAGATCTTTCAGGGAATACGACATTCACATTCTCATGCTTTAAAATTTACGAATTTTAACTAAGGCTAGTCACCATCAAATGAAATGCTCTCAAGCAATTTCAATGTATCTTTAGATAGATCTTCACCTTTATTATCCGAAGAATTAACACCAGAACCACATAGGGCATTATTTTTATGTATCAAACAAAAATAAATACTCTGGCCTAGCGTCCCATCTTTAAGTTTCGCCATGGCATTAACAGCCATAAAACCAGATGCATCTTTGCTTTTAACTTGAAATAGAGATAGATGATTTGCCTTCCCATTTTTCACATATGTATCATCCGGAATTGATTTCCATACCTTATTTTTGTAGTCATAAACAATTTTATTATCAGCGGCACTAACACTTACCCCCATGTTGTTAACTTGCTGTACATCATATCCTGCTTCAAATGCTTCACCAGAATACAGGCAAGTCCACTCCGATATTGGTGATTTTTTTTGGAAGTACTCATCATCAGACAATGCGAGGTATTTAAAATCACTAAAATGCATATTGCATGCATCAAAATTGGATGACGAAGAAATATCTGCGTTAGAATCTGATGTCAACGCTCTAGTTACTGAGGCACCTTCCACTTTAGCAACTGGTGCTGAAGCCATAGCGAAGGAACTAACGCTAAGGAAAACTGATATATATAGCAATTTCATAACTTTTACTTCCTATGTTTATATCCTTCCGGGAAGTTCAAAACCAAATTTCCAGAAGCATTCGGGAATTTATTTTCCGTTAAAATAGCAAGGGCAACTCCGTAGGCACAACATCTCGAGTCGAATCCGTTTAGTGAGTGATGGTAAAGCGAACCAATTCTACCAGGCAAATTAACTGCGGCACTTGCTTCCCAAAAACTAGGGCTTCGGTAGTAATACTTTGTTCCAAGATTTGTATTAACGGAAACTCTCTCTAAAACATGCTCCTCATCAGCATATTTTGCCATCTTATTTTTCACCCAATAAAACCCCGCACTATCTGCAGCTAGTGTGCTATGTGAATCACTAACAGCATTTCTTAGCTCTATAAATTCTGTTGTAAGCGTAGGGAAATGGCGATCTTGCAGTGTAGCATTGGATCTATTCGCAGGAGGTTGTGCTGCAATTGATGCATATGCATCAACCAAACTCTGTTTTAATTGCTCTTCAACTGTTCTACCAATATATTTAAAATAGTTAAGGTAGTTTTCTGGGTTAGTTAATTGCAAAAAGCCACGCCCGTACCATGGGGCGTACCAGAGGTTACTGCCGTTCCCCTCATGAAGCGTACTCAACCACCCAGTTTCTTGTATTGCATTACCTAAAAAACAAGAAACTCTAAATGGAGTATTAATACAATACTTTCTCATGGAGGAGTTTAGATTTGAAATCTGGCTGCTCAAAATCGAGCCCGATGTTCTTAAGCTTGTGTTAACAGCTTCCCAGGCAAACCGATTTCTGCCTGATTGGCGTAGAGCGTGGCTAGGTACTATTTGTTTCATTTCAGAGAAGCTTAACCACCCACAATTTCTAAAATGGTTAATTATTGCCTTTGGCTCAAAATGCCACAAACTTCCGCTGCTAAGTTCCCCAATGTCGAAACACAATGCTTCGGCATGAGCCTTGAATTTTGCATAATCTTCTTCCGTCATCGGGTCATGCTCTTCACTTCCCGTTTTCAGCCACGAGAAGCGGGTGTCGATCGTACTTTTTTCCCATTCAAACGGGAAATGACAGATTAGCTTTCCGCACTGGTTATCGAACTCACCATCTTCCTGCAGCTTCTTGATAATGGCTGAATTACACTGACTATCGCTATCACTAGCGTCATCAACCATCTGCCAGCCTGTCCAATGCGGAAAGTCAGCGTCACTAAACTTTTTAATACTAGGATCGGCTAGATTGACTACCCCCTTTCCCCCCGGGTAATTGACCGTCATCCATAATGGCGCATCTGCCGGTACCAGTGTTTCATGGTCTGTATTGATCACCCGCCCAAAGCGAAGTAATTCGAACCCGGCACTCGGGCTTTCCTTATAATTCCGCATCGCGGTTTTATAGAGATTGTATTCGTAGTCATTGCCATCAGCATTAACCAGTGGCTCGCCCAGCAGATCATATTTCCCGTCAACCTGCGTATTTTTCTGCCGCGTTACCATCGTGCAGTTGCCTTGGGCCAGAGTCATGCTGGCATACAGAGGCGCATTGCTGGTATAGAGCTCAGAAAGTCCGGTGATAGACGTGCTGTTATCTGCAGGGGCCTTGTCATAAAACTTTGTCTGCGGAGGCAGATAAAAGTGAATATCACCGTAAACCGCATCAGTGCGGCCATTCTTCGAAATATCCAGCTCTCCTGATTTCCTGCCCGTCAGCTTGCTGATGTTGTCATCATCGCAGAAAATCTGGAAATGGAAAGCATTGACTCCATCCACCATGCCCGGAAGGCCTAACGGATCCTTACGGTAAACTTTCTCACCGGCTTTAACAGTTTCAGCCAGCGACTTCAGGTGCATGTATAGGGAGTAGAAAGCCACTTTTGCTACATCACCGCTACCGATCTCGGTTTCATGCTTTATCAGCACATAACCATCATCACTCCCCTTTGTATTGGGTTTATCGGCGTTGATGTTAAATGGTGCCTGATCGCGCTTGTCTGAGCTTTTGCGGAGTGAAACGACGGTACCATCTGCTATCGCCCGCACGCTCTCAGCAGGTCTCCCTTCGTCAGTCTGACGTATATGTATTCCGCCATGCCACGAACCATAATCGTTAACCGGATACCCACGGCGGTCAACTACGGTCATGACTCTTTCAATCCAGGCCGCATCAGTTTCATGGGCATCTTTCGCTTTCAGAAGCGGTGGGCTGATAATCATAAACTGACTCCTTGTCAGGAAAAGCTGAATTTACTGGAAGGTTCTGTGGTTTCAGGAGCCACATTCGGGAAGTCTTCTGGCTTGCTAGCCTTTTCTTTTCGTCCGTAATGCCCGGCTTTAGTCCGGTACTCCCCCTGTGTGGCAGATTCAATGCCATTGGCATCGAGGGTGATATAGCTTCCACCCCCGTTGATCGTGACCTGCTTCTTGGCAATAATCTCGATACGATCTTCGGTACTGACGACGCTGATTTCTCCACGAGCGATGAGCTCCATCAGGTCATTCTGTGCCTGGATTCTCACCGGTCCCTGGTTCGCGATGAGCTTGATCCCCAGCTTACGAACAAAAACGCTCAGGGCATTGCCCACCCCGATGAACAGATTTTTCACCACGCTGACATCAGCATTTTTACCGGCCGTGGCTATCAGGTTCTGCCCGGCTGATACCTGCAGATGTTGTCCGCTGGTCAGTGCCATTCCATCCGGCGCGCTGAGCAGCAGCACTGATTTTTTGAGGTCTGTCAGCTGCTGTTCCAGCAGTTTGATTTGCGCCTGGAGATCGGCCGGGTTCGCGGTCGCCTTCTGCGCATCACCGGAGATGGACGTCATCTGCTCCCGGGCATCACCCAGATTGCTGACCGCTGGCTGCATCTCCAGCACCTGGCCCTGTGCTTTCGTCTGGCCATCAGCGCTGATGAACATCCCTTTCTGTGCCCGGATGGCTCCCCAGCTGTCCGTTCTGAGCTCAAACCCCTCACCGCGCTGCTGTTTCTCGCTGTCGACCAGGTGGCCGAGGTTCAGCTGGCTCTTGCCGCCGTACTCCGTGCTGACCTTGATGTGCTCTTTTCCGCGCTCGTCATCGAGGCGGATTTTGTTGTTCGCCGGGGTACGCAGGACGTTACGTTTGTAGTTGCGGATGGTGACGTGGTCGCCGTGCGCCGAGTCGTGCAGTACGCCGGCAATGTACGGCCGGTCCGGGTTACCGTCCTCAAAGCCAATCGCCACTTCGGTGCCCGCCAGCAGCGGCAGGTGCAGGCCATAGGTGTCCCCTGCATAAGGGCGTGACTGGCGCACCCACAGGCTCTCGAAGCCGGTTTCCCAGTTATCACGGTCAAACAGCATGTTGACGCGGTAACGACCGTCTTTATCGATATGCCCGTAGGTGTCATTTTCGGTGGTGCTGGTGACGCGGGCCGGTAAGGTGCCAGCCATCACCGGGCGTGAGCCAGGTTCCGGGCGGAAACCAAAATCGGTGCTGTCCGGAATGCCGTCAAAATCAACCGCAAAGTCCTTATCACGGCGGGCATATGTGTGCATCGCCGTGATGACCACGCCCTGCGCAAACACGTCCGCCACTTCATACCCGCCGGTGACTTTCAGTACCTGACCCGGTGAGAGGGTCGGACAGCTGGTGATGCCCTGCGCCCGGGTCTGACCATTCAGGTAGCGTTCGTGACGAAGGCGGGCATAAAACGCCCCGGACTCCGGGGCCGGATTACGGTCATAGATGCTGCCCGGCGTCAGGTAGTTATCCGCCCAGTGATAGGCATCACCGTATGTGGTGACATCCCCGCGGGTCGCATCCACCAGGGTGTTCATGTCCTGCGTGGCCTGACGGTAGTTGTAGTCCCGGGTGCTGACCTGCTTCTGCACCACGTTGTGATGGCATTCCATTCCCCAGACCGAATCCACGCCTTTTGAATGCTGGCCCGATGGCGGTACCGACGGCAGCGTCAGACCTTTTTCATACCCCTGCTGGCTGTCGTAAAACTCCACCACGTCAATGTTGAGGCGCGTGTCGGTGGTGAAGCGAAACCAGATACCGACCTCACCCAGCAGGCGGATGATAAAGTGCAGGTCGTCCTCACCGTACTGCATCACCTGTTCACGGCGCGGGTATTCTTTTGACAGCGAGAACAGAAAATCCTGACCGCGCATACCGTGGCGCTCGCGCAGGATTTTTTCCACGATTTGCGGAACCGACATGTCCTGGTAAATGGCGTTCTGGTGCGAGCGGTCGAGCAGCGCCAGACGTGGCCGGAGCGTCAGGGCGTAGCGGGTTTCATCTTTTGACGTGCTGAGGCGTTCAAAACCGGTCACCACGCCCTGAAGGGTGCGCACCGGTTGCTGCACTTTAATGCCGTAACCCTGGTCTACCGGGGCCTGCAGCGTCAGCGAACCGGGCTTCATCAGCATAGACTCTCTGGCGATAGCGTGGTCACTGCTGGTGAATTCAATACGGTAGCGGAACGGCGTGCTCAGGGCTTCATCGCCTTCAAACGCCAGCACGTCGAGCGCGGACCCACAGTCTTTCACCGCCAGCAGGTGGTGGCTATGACTGTATCTTAATGGAGGATTATTACTCATGCGTCCACTCCCTGTTTCACATCAAATTCCAGCCCGATCCCCTCTCCCTCACTCCAGCTAAAGCGTAATGACTGTGGTTTCAGTTTTGCGGCCATATGGGTCAACAGTTGCTGACTGAGCACCGGCAGAATTTGCTGATTGAGCAGGCTATCGACGTTACGCGCACCGGTATCTGGCAGCAGGCAGGCTGAAGTCAGCGCATCATAAAGACTTTCATCAATCTGCGTGCTCAGGCCGTAGTGTCGATGCAGGCGCTTGCTGACCTGTGAGAGTTTCATTTCCACGATGGTACGCATGGCTGCTTCCGAGAGGGGGCGGTAAATCACGGTCTGGAAGCGGGCCAGCAGCGCTGGCTGGAAGTGATCGCGCAGTATCGGACGCAGCAGCTCGTGAAGATCGCCTTCGCTGGCCTCCGGCTGTTCGTCAAGCAGCTGCATCAGGTGGTCGCTGCCGAGATTCGAGGTCATCAGAATGACGGTGTTGCGGAAGTCGATTTCACGTCCTTCGCCGTCGCGCATAAAGCCGCGGTCAAAGACCTGATAGAACAGGTTCATCACGTCGCGGTGGGCTTTTTCGACTTCATCGAGCAAAACCACACTATACGGGCGCTTGCGCACGGCTTCGGTCAGGATCCCTCCCTGGCCATAACCGACGTAACCCGGAGGTGAGCCCTTCAACTGGGAAACCGTATGCGGCTCCTGGTATTCGGAGAGGTTAATCGTAATGAGTGACCTCTCACCGCCGTACATGACATCGGCCAGCGCAAGCGCGGTTTCGGTTTTCCCCACCCCGCTCGGTCCCACCAGCAGGAATACGCCCTGCGGGCCATTCTCTGAGGTGAGACCCGTTTTTGCCGCACGCAGACGCTGGGCGATGGCCTCGAGCGCCACATCCTGCCCGACCACACGTTTACCCATTTCATTTTCCAGGGTCAGCAGTTCGGTCTGCTCATCTTTCATCAGCGATGACAGCGGAACGCCTGTCCAGTCAGCAATCACGTTGGCAACGGTGCGTACGTCAACATCCAGAGAGAGCAGCGGGTTGCTGTGCTGCATGCCGTTCAGTTCCTGCTGCAGCGTGCGCGTCTCGCTTTGACGGGAGATGTCCTGGCGGCTTTCCAGCAGTTGTTCGGTGAGTTTCAGTTCCTGCCTGTACTGCGTTTCAAGCTCGTCGAGAGCAACGATAAGAGCGTTCTCTTCCTGCTCAATGACGGTCAGGCGTTCACCATGGCTCTGATTGCCGACAGCAATATCTTCCAGCAGCGCCTGCTTCTCCATTTCAAGAGAGGTAATCTGCGAGCGAATGCAGGTCAGCTGTTCCGGTACCGTGTCGAGGCTCATTCGGACGCGCGCTGCGGCGGTGTCGAGCAGATCAACCGCCTTATCCGGCAACTGGCGGCCCGTGAGGTAGCGGCGGGAAAGCGTAACAGCAGCGCGCACCGCATCGTCGGTAATGTGCACGTTATGGTGCTCGGCGTAACGGGATTTCAGACCACGGAGCATCAGACAGGCGGTGTCATCGTCAGGCTCATCGACTTTTACCATCTGGAAACGACGCTCCAGGGCCGCGTCGCGTTCGAAGTACTGCTTGTACTCGCTCCAGGTTGTGGCCGCAATCGTACGCAGTTCGCCACGCGCCAGCGCCGGTTTTAGCAGGTTCGCTGCATCGGCGCCTCCCGCCTGGTTGCCCGCGCCGATGATGGTATGTGCTTCATCAATAAATAGCAGGACCGGGGACGGGGATTGCTGCACCGCATCGATGACGTTTTTCAGCCGCTGTTCGAACTCGCCTTTCACGCCTGCACCGGCCTGCAGCAGGCCCAGGTCAAGGGTACGCAGAGTGACCGTTTTCAGTGATTCAGGCACATTACCCTCGGCAATACGCAATGCCAGACCTTCAACCAGTGCGGTTTTCCCTACGCCCGGCTCACCGACCAGAATCGGGTTGTTTTTGCGGCGACGAGAGAGGATATCCACCATCTGACGGATTTCTGTGTCACGGCCAAACACCGGATCGATCTTCCCTTCCTTCGCTTTGGCGGTGACATCGAGGGTGAATTTATCCAGCGTGTTCTGCAGCGCAGGGCTCAGTTCCCCCTCTTTCATTTCCACACCAGCCGGACGCCCGACAAACTCCACCTCACCACCGTGGTTCTGTGCCAACTCGGCTTCGCGCTGCATTTCCGGACGCTCATCCGATTGCGCATCCAGCAACGGTCGCAGGCGCTCCAGCTGGCTCTGAGCAAGCGTTAACAACGGCCAAAGGCCGTCACAACGTGCCAGTTTTGGTTTTTCAACCAGGGCCATCAGCAGATGGATGCTGCGAATGTGCTCTTCGCCATTAAGTGAGGCAAGTAGCCAGGCTTGCTGCATCAGAGTCTGGATGTCATCAGAGAGCTGGGGCCGATGGCGCACGGAGCGAGGTTGTCTGTCGAGCCAGCCAAGTAAATCCTGCCAGATGCCATCCATATCCCATTCATAGCGACGCGCCAACACGGTCAGGTCACCTTCCCCTTGCTCCAGCAGCTTCAGCAGCCAGTGCTCCGGCAGAATTTCGGCATGGGCACGGGTCTGACAGAGCGAAGCTGCGCCTTCCATCGCTCGGGCACAGTAAGGGTTCAGACGACGTAACAGGATGGCTGGATTTTCCATGAGATTCTCTCTTTGTCGGTTCCTGGACACGCTACCGCCCCTCGCTGTTCACCAAAGCGCATAAGGTCAGGCAGGCAGATTGTTTTTTCTTTGCTGAGTGCCCGCATCTCAGGCACTCAGCAAAAAACTGCGGACAGGAAAACCTGCCCGCATCAGGATTACGCCGTGGCGCGTTCGTTCCAGGAATCGGAATGAATGATGTTGCCGTCTTTGTAGGTCCAGGTGATTTTTTCGTAACGCAGTTCAACGCGCTCAAGGTGGTTGTGCTTCTCTTTAGAAGGATCCTTGATGTCATACATTTCAGGATTCACTTTCACTACCTTCACGTTTTCCAGTTTGGTGTTGAAGTACTCCACTTCCTGGCCCGCGTCGTTGATTTTGTACCACTTGAATTCAGCGGATTTCAGGGTCTGACCGGTTGTCACCGCCTTGTACAGATACGGGCTGGAGGAATCGATTTCCTTCGTGAACAGGAACGGCGTGTGGATACGGGTGCCGGTCAGCTTGCCGGTGTTGTTGTCGGTTGGGATGTACAGGTTATGCTCCTGTGCAACCACTTCGATGCTGCCTTCACGATCCTGAACGTCAACAGACCCTTTGATGTCCGCGCCGCCGTCGTCCTTCAGCCAAAGATAAACAGGAATTGCCATGGAATTACTCTCCATTGTGTAGTGAAGCGCCATCATCCTGCGATGGCGCCGGGTGTTTGCCGGGTATCTGACAGGCGTTGGCCTGCGGTACCAGACTGATTTCGACACGGCGGTTGAGCGCACGCCCTTCCAGGGTGTCGTTGGTTGCGACAGGACGGCTTTCGCCATAGCCCTGCACCGCAAAACAGCTTTCGGGCACGTCGCCCGTGTCCCGCATCCAGTTGCGCACCGCTTCGGCGCGTTTCAGAGACAGCGTCTGGTTCAGCTGCGGATTGCCGGTGTTATCGGTATGCCCAGACACGACAATCAGCCAGCCCGGTTTCGCTTTGATGCCAACCAGTGAATTCACCAGCATCCTGGTGGAACCCGCTTTCAGCACGGACTTGCCGGAATCGAACAGCGACATGCTGTCGAGCCTCACTATTTTCGGTGCTGGTTTTGGGGTTGGCTGCGGTTTAGGAGGCGGCGGCATATACGAGCGGATCGCTTCCAGTAGGGATATCCGTAGACGTTCCCCTTGATAAAGCCCCAGGCCCAGCCGGACCGGTACGCCGTTACGTGCATAGTCATCCAGCAACGCAGAATTCTCACGAAGGGCCGCAACGGCGCTAGCTTTCGGGCCGTAGTCATCCGTGGAGAGACTGTCGTAACGGGCTATATCGAAGCTCACGCGATGCAGCAACTGGCGATTGTTCCAGCCACTGCTGAGCAGCGCGGCGATGGCCGCCAGGGTGAAAAGACCAAGGGCACAGCGCCAGGTGCGGGCGCGGGGAGTAAGTCCACTTCCTTCCGGTAGCAGCGGCAGGATGAAATCCGGTAAGGGTGAGATCACCGTGCTGTCCGTCCCTATCGGTTGCCAGCCGGCTACCTGCTGCATGGCAGTATGACGCGATAACCATGCCGTCCAGGCAGAGGACGCAAGGCTTCCGGCAAGAATCGGTCCCATTCCCCACAGCTGCGCTGCAGGTGCAATGACCGGAATATCAGGATTCTCATCGATGAATACCGCCTGGACATGCTGATGGAACCAGCTCATCAGGCTGTTCATCAGCACCTGCTGCTGCATCACAGGCGCACCGCCAGTGGTGACCCACGCGGCGATCGAACAAGGCGCATTCGACTCACGCCAGACAGTCCACCCTTCACCCGGAATAGCGGCCTGCCAGAGCATGTCATCCGTCATCGCGCTGCCAATCTGACCATTCAGAATGAGTGGCACAGACTGTCCCGTTTCTTTACGCAACTGGCTGATTTGCCAGCGCAGAGCCAGCAGACGACTTGTCAGGGCTTCGCTGTCGACATGTTTCTGCGGGCAGACACTGACCATCACCGACAGCTGACGCCCCCAGTCCGGGCGCTGCCACAGAATCTGACGGGCAACCTGCTCCAGATCCTGATGGTCCTCAACGCGGATCCAGCATCCCTGCGTGACGATCAGTACTGGTGACTGCTGCGGCCAGGTCAGAGGCATATCGCCACAAACCAACACCACAGGTTGACGGTAAGTGGTTTCAGGAAGGTCATCCAGACGCAGGTTGACGTCATGCTCCGCACGAGGTCTGGCGATATACCAGAACGCGACTATGACCCCGATCATCGCCAGCAGAACGAGCACTGAAGCCAGCCGGGATAACGGCAGAAAAGCCAGGCAGACCACAGCACTCAGCAGGGCAGCCCACAGCGCAAGCCCGCGCTGTTGTACAGGACTCATTTTACGACTCCCGGCAACAGGGTCAGCAGCATCTGATCGAGCCAGCGATCCAGTCCCCACCAGAGTGCGGCAAGAACAATCACGCTCAGGCCGATACGCGCGGGCCATGACGCCAGCCAGCCTCCCGCTCCCCGTCCGCTGCGGCTCTCTGCCAGAACGGGATGGGTCTGCGGGTAGCTGAACGGTGTAACGCGCTCATTGAGGGCGCTGACCAGCTTCTGGCGTTCCGGATCGTTTAGCGCACGAAAATCGCCCAGGAATCCGAGCATCATTACCCGCTGGAAGCAGGTCAGTACGGCATTATCTGGTGCAGGTTCACGCAGCACATCGCGCATCCTGTCACACAAAGTGTCACCCGCGTCCATTGTGCCGAGGAAGTGTCCCTGCAGAGGAATGTCATACCACTGCACACAGGCATCATCCTCTACACCGCGCCCTTTGACTGCCTCATCAAGCAATGCACATTGTGCAGTGAGGATATGCTTACAGCTGGCTTCATCAAGTTCACTCGCTTTCAGTTCACGCTGAACGCGTTCCACATCAGCGATACAGCGTTCCCACAAGACCCGACCTTCGCCTTCCTGAAACTGCGGGCCATAGCGAAGGCTGATGACCTGAAGCCAGGTATCCTGCAGCAGTGCGTCAATATCAACAGACACGACAGCGCCGTGTTTACGTTCACTCATGTTCTCAATACCGCAAAGAGTTCAAGTTCAGGCTCTCCGAGCATGCCCGGGACGTAAAACATACATGTCCCACTCTGGAGCATTTCAGTCGCCAGAGGATGGGAGAGATCGAGACTGAAATACTGATTTTCCAGGCGCAGTGGAATGGCGGCTGGCACATGGCGCAGCGGCGTCAGCGGCACGCCCACGCGGGAAGAGTTGACGATCCCGCGCACATGGTCAGGGCTGCCCACCTTACACTGGCGCGGAAACTGCTCCTGCAGTTGCGCCACCGGAATCGGTGAGCGCACAGAAAGATAGTAATCAGCCCCTTCGCGCAGACGCGGGTCATGCAGGCGAGCCTGCCAGAAGTGCAGCCGTGGGTCATAGTCGAGTGCCAGGGCCACCACGCGTGACGGCAGGCTGGCTTCAAGCAGATCGCCAAGCAAATCAAACAGCGGTGGAAATACCGCATTGAGTTGCTCGTGATGCCAGGCAGGTATGGCGCTCACCTGATGTTCCAGGGAAAAGGTCAGCAGGCTCCCCGCAAGGCGAGAAAGTTCCGGATACAGACGTTCCGGTGGGCTTTGAAGATTACGCTGGAACTGACCCAGCACGGGCTCGGCACTGTTCAGCGCGTTGAGCAGCCAGAACAGTGATACATCTGCCACGGCGAAATCAGCCATGCGCTCATTGCTTTCACGCCGCATTGCCATCAGACGGCACAGTCGCGCACGCAGTTGTGTCAGTAGTTGTTCCAGTTGGGTAACCAGCCAACGGCTCCCCTGGAGGGTCAACAGCGGAGGAAGAAATGTTTCATCCAATAGCCATGTACCCTGCGAGTCTTGCTGCAGGCGGGCGACCGGACAAGTCAGATAATCGCTGTTGTTCTGATGGGCAAAACGCAGCGTCAGTTCAGGCTGCATCACGGCAATCTGACGAGTGTCTTCCCCAAAGGTATTGCGTACATCCCGCCAGCGCTGACGATATCGCACCGGACGCTCGGCCACCTCATCGGGTTTCAGGCAGTTGCCGCCGTTCGCCCGCAGTAGCGGGAGTGCCAGCACCACCGTCACCTCCTGCGATTCGCGTTCAAGCGACAGTACCGGTGGCAGCGAATCAGCATTGTCTGTATCAATCAGCGTACCGTCCTGAAAACGGACATGCAGATGACGGGCCTGAAGACGCCCAAGCCTGAGAGCTTCCGACTCGAAGGTAGCATTTATCACCCCCCACGGGCAGGAGAGGCCCAGCCGGGCAATACATTCAGCAGACCAGGCCGCATACGCGACCTGTTGCTGAAAATGCTGGGGAGCGACCATAATGCCCCTACCCCATAACGGTTGTTCCGTTTTCATCGGCTTCCTGCCTGTTATTACGATTTCGCTTTCGGCATCTGGGAAACCAGCGACAGGTTGACGTCCATCCCTTCCACCTGGAAGTGCGGAATCGCATACAATTTCACGCGGAAGAAGCCCGGGTTATCCTCAATATCTTCCACCACCACTTTTGCATCACGCAGTGGATGAGATGCCTGAAGTTCGTCGCCCGGATCGGTCATTTCGGTCACCAGACTGCGGACCCAGGTGTTCAGCTCAAGCTCCAGCAGTCGGCGATCCTTGGTGGTACCGATGTTCTCGCGCTGAATCAGCTTCAGGTAGTGGGCGATACGCGACAGCAGGAAGATGTACGGTAGGCGGGCGTTGATGCGGCTGTTGGCCGTTGCATCTGCGGTATCATACAGCGCCGGTTTCTGGGCGGAGTTGGCTGAGAAGAAGCAGGCGTAGTCGCGGTTTTTATAGTAGGACAAAGGAATAAAGCCCAGATTCGCGAACTCGAATTCACGCGTTTCAGGGATCATGACCTCAGACGGGATTTTTACCTGATTGCCGGTACCCAGGTCATACAGATGGATAGGCAGATCCTGAACCGCACCGCCGGCCTGCGGGCCACGGATTTGTACACACCAGCCATTATTGATGAAGCTACGCACCATATTGGACGCGAAGGCAAACGACGCATTCGTCCACAGGTATTTGTCGTGATCCGGACCTTTGACTTCTTCAACATAGTTGAAGCTGCGAACCGGAACAGTATCCGGGCCATACGGTAAACGTCCCAGTACGCGGGGCATCACCAGACCGATGTAGCGAGCGTCGTCCGTATCGCGGAACGATTTCCACTTGATGTACTCCGCGCGGTCAAAATAGTTACCAATATCTTTAATCGCCGCGACGTCTTCCATGGACTCCTTGAGGAAGAATTTCGGGCCTGCCGAGCCGATAAATGGCATATGTGCAGCCGCAGATACTTTAGAGATGTTGCGCAGCAGAGCGACATCCTGCGCTGAAGCATCGAACTCATAAGCGGAAATCAGCGCCGCAATCGGCTCGCCGCCCGGGGTATCGTATTCATCAATGTAGGCGTGTTTATAGAGACCACTCTGGATAATTTCCGGGCTGTCTTCAAAGTCCTGGCGAAGGTCTTCTTTAGACATGCTCAGAAGCTCAATTTTCACGTTCTGGCGAAAATCTGTTTTATCAACCAGCGACTTCACGCCGCGCCACAGGCTCTCAACCGCCTGAAACTCTTCATGGTGCATAACGGCGTCGAGCTGGCGGCTTATCTGGTAATCGAGCTCAGCGATGTGGTGATCGATAAGGCTTTTATCCAGTTTTTCGACCTTCGAGCCTGCCTTGGTCAGGCATTCCAGAAAGACCTGCATACCTGCGGTGAGACGCTCGTCAGCGGTCGCATCCGACATCGCCTGCGCATCTTGCCAGATATCCAGCGCGCTCAGTTCGGAGACAGGGTTAAGATTGATTTTCTCAAACAGTGAAGCGTATACCCCACCCACAGCAGGGCGTTCCAGCACCACGCTTTCCCCGCCAGCAGTATTATTTTGTACAGACATGAGCATTCCTTGATTAATCCGTTAAAACAGCATGATGGTTAAGGTTTTTTTGAAGCCAGTGCGGATAGTTCATTTCGCAACTCAGCACTAAGTGACTGGTCAAGAACGATTTTTTCCAGCTCTTTTCGGAAAGTCTGGTTATCCAGCAGGTTGGCTTTCAGATCGCGGAGCAAGTTGCGCATTGCCAGCATCGCCTTCAGCTGTGGAATTTGGGCAGCCACCTGCTCTGGCGTGAAATCTTTCATGCTCTGGAAAGTCAGCTGAATGTTGTCCTCACCACCATCGTCAGACAGCGTATTTTTAACGGCCAGGTTAACTTTTGGGGAATATTCGGAAAGAACGCTGTCAAAATTATTTTTGGTGATGTTAATCTTTTCGCGCTCAGATATTGTCGCAGATTCCTGCCCATTACTGAAATCACCCGCAACAAGCAATTTCAAGGGTAATTCCATTTTCTTGCTTGCTCCGCCAGTATGCAGGTCAAGCTTCAGGTTAATACGTGCCTTAGGCACCTCATTCTGAAAACTGTCAGCCATCTAATCATCCCTCTTTGTTTTGCTATGCCAACTTCACGGTATCGTTCTTGATGCGCAATAATAGAATAATGATCGGAACAAAATCAAATACACAGATCATTAATCCGATGCAAGAATTTTCTTAAGAATTTTCCACTAAGACATTATCGTAAATAGGCCAACTAAATCAGGAAAAGAAACTGCTCTTTTCGCACAAATCGAATATTTGTATCGCAGAAGGGGTTGTAGCCAGAGAGATGTTAATAAAAACATCTTGTTTTGATTTGCATCACAGCACTACGTCAAAAAGCGCGAAAGAACGGCAATATTTTATTGCGGCACGATTAATAGATAAACACAATGAATGAAAACAGATGACTATTCCATTGATGGTATGAATAACACTTAAGAATTTTCACGAAGAAAATTCTTATTTATTATGCGGAGGAATAAATAAAGGCGTAAATGTTTAATTTGGCGCAAATCAACAATGCCGTTTTTTTCTTTACGCCTTCCCTCTGAACGCTAACGCTTTTGCCTTTCGCTCAGGCAGTAAAGGCGCTTTCATGCGACTGCCTATAAAATCTGTAAAATCAATCACCTTCCGAACTGCCGCTTTTTTAATCAAAAACGAGTAATAGCACATATCGTATAACGGTGCTACATTACGCCGCCCGCCCAAATCAGCAGTGGCCAGGCAACGCCGTAAAGTTCGGTAAAGCCTGCAACCATCACCTTGAAGAACGGTCTTATCGGCACGTCGTATCGCAAACTCTGCGCTACCTTTACAGGCTTCACATAGGTTTCACTATTTTGTCTCAATCCAAATTTCAACGCGCGTTTTTACACCCGCGTTACTGGTTTACATGGTTTGGTCTTGGCGTTCTCTGGCTGCTGGTTCAACTTCCGTACCCTGTACTGCGTTTGCTGGGGTCGAAACTGGGCAGCGCTTCACGCGTCTTCCTGAAACGTCGCGAATCTATCGCGCGGAAAAATATTGAGCTTTGCTTTCCGCAGTACAATGCCGAAGAGCGCGAGAAGCTCATCGCTGAAAACTTTAAGTCTATCGGCATGGCGCTGCTTGAAACCGGCATGGCCTGGTTCTGGCCGGATGAGCGTGTCCGTAAGTGGTTTGATGTAGAAGGACTGGATAACCTGCAACGCGCGCAGATGCAAAAACGCGGCGTGATGGTCGTCGGCGTTCACTTTATGTCGCTGGAACTGGGTGGCCGCGTGATGGGCCTGTGCCAGCCAATGATGGCGACCTATCGACCACACAACAGTGCACTGATGGAGTGGGTCCAGACGCGTGGCCGCATGCGTTCCAATAAGGCGATGATCAGCCGTAATAACCTGCGCGGTATGGTCGGTGCCCTGAAGAAAGGTGAAGCCGTCTGGTTTGCACCCGATCAGGATTATGGGCGTAAAGGCAGCAGCTTTGCGCCTTTCTTTGCGGTTAAAGATGTTGCGACGACTAACGGCACCTTTGTCATTTCTCGTTTGTCAGGCGCCTCAATGCTGACCGTAACGATGGTGAGAAAAGCAGATAAATCAGGCTATCGTCTGCACATCTCTCCTGAAATGGCTAACTATCCGGAAAACGAGTGCGAAGCCGCGGCGTTTATCAATAAAGTCATCGAAACTGAAATCATGCGTGCGCCAGAGCAGTATCTGTGGATGCATCGTCGTTTCAAAACCCGCCCTCTTGGCGAAGCCTCGCTCTATATTTAAGCCTTTCATTAAGGTTAGTTTCGCTAAGAAACTAACCTTTTCAATCACCTGTCATCCCGTTGAGAAATCGTCTTTCATTGCGTCGCCCAAAGTGAATTTATTGCGATGCGAAATCAAACTGTCGCCGTTCCACGACACTCGTAAGTAACGGAAATTATTTAAAAAAATCCCTCTTGTCACCCCTCATTTTTAGGCGTACATTAGCGCCGTCTGGCAACAGGAAAGCACAGAATTCTGAGCTGGAGTGAGCGGCGTAACGGGAAAATTCTCATTTCCGTTTTGACCGGATTTCAGTTCTCTATAATCAGGTGGACTCTGTTTTTAAATGCGTACCACAAGATACGCGGAGCGATGAAACGTGAAATATTTCTTTATGGGCATTTCGGTGATTGTTTTAGTCTGGGCCGGAACCTTTGCCCTGATGATCTAGTGAAGAACATGCAGTCAAAAAAACAGGAGCCATCGGCTCCTGTTTTTTTATGTCATGTCGACGCGGGATGTTCAGACACGCTCTTCGACGAAAGAAGGCCGTCGGCCCGGAACATACTCTTGATGCCCCTCACCGCCTGACGAATGCGGTCGCTGTTTTCAATCAGGGCAAATCGCACATGGGTGTCGCCATAATCACCAAAGCCAATGCCCGGTGATACGCACACCTTCGCATCCTGCAGCAGCTTTTTGGCAAACTCCAGCGATCCCATCGCCGCGTACGGCTCCGGAATTTTTGCCCAGACGTACATAGACGCCTTCGGCATTTCCACCATCCAGCCCGCTTCATGCAAGCCCTTTACCAGCACGTCACGGCGGCGCTTATACTGGGCGGCAATCTCGTGAACGCACTGCTGGTCGCCCTCCAGAGCAGCAATAGCCGCGACCTGTAGCGGCGTGAAAGTACCATAGTCGTGGTAACTCTTAATGCGCGCCAGTGCGCTCACCAGCGTTTTGTTACCCACCATAAAACCTATACGCCAGCCTGCCATGTTGTAGCTTTTTGACAGCGTAAAGAACTCGACCGCCACGTCACGCGCGCCCGGAACCTGCATGATGGAAGGCGCTTTCCAGCCGTCATAAACAATGTCAGCGTAGGCTAAATCATGAACCACCAGCACGTCATACCGCTTGGCCAGGGCGACGACTTTCTCGAAGAAATCGAGCTCCACGCACTGGGCGGTTGGGTTTGACGGGAAACCGAGGATCATCATCTTCGGTTTCGGATAACTTTCGCGAATCGCACGCTCAAGTTCGTTAAAGAAATCGACACCTTCCACCAGCGGAACGGAACGGACCTGCGCCCCGGCAATCACCGCGCCATATATGTGGATCGGGTAGCTTGGATTAGGCACCAGCACCGTATCACCATGATCCAGCGTGGCCAACATCAGGTGTGCCAGCCCCTCTTTCGAGCCGATGGTGACAATCGCTTCACTTTCCGGATCGATATCAACCTGATAGCGATCCTGATACCAACGCGAGATCGCGCGACGTAATCTGGGAATACCGCGAGAGGTCGAGTAGCCGTGCGTATCCGGACGCTGGGCAACCGTGCAGAGCTTTTCAACGATATGCGGCGGCGTTGGGCCGTCAGGGTTACCCATGCTGAAATCAATAATATCTTCGCCGCGCCGACGCGCAGCCATTTTCAGTTCAGCAGTGATATTGAAAACATAAGGGGGGAGACGATCGATACGCGTAAAACGGCGTTCAGGACTGAATTCAGCCATAGATTCCTCAGATTTACGTTAGCGCCCGGACCGTCCGAGCGACGCTGCCACCGATGTGGCATGCTTAGAAAATAACCTGAAAAAAATCATGCTGTCGAGAGGGAAATGAAAAAAAAGCGATCGCCTGAAAACCGGAACCTGGCAGTGCCAAAAAGCGGAAGCCCCTGTTTCAGGGTTGGCTTTCTGATAGCCGTTATTTAACAGGATGATATCAAAACAGTTACCTGACGATACGCTGGCTATAAAAATTCAGGTCGTGTCCGTGACCGCCGGACAATCCCCTTTAAGAATTATGGTTTTTCCTCATTTGATAAACCTGACGGATAGCTGGTCAATACGCGTCAGGTTTTTTATCATGGTTCTTTCCCGTTTTCCCAGGTCTACTCGTGCACGAAATATTCACTATGCTGCTGGCGGTTTTTGACCGTGCGGCATTAATGCTGATTTGCCTGTTCTTCCTCATCCGCATTCGCCTGTTTCGCGAGCTGTTGCACAAATCCGCCCACTCGCCAAAAGAGCTGCTGGCCGTTACCGCCATCTTCTCACTGTTCGCCCTGTTCAGTACCTGGTCAGGCGTGCCGGTAGAGGGCTCGCTGGTTAACGTGCGCATTATCGCCGTGATGTCCGGCGGAATTTTGTTTGGCCCGTGGGTGGGCGTTATCACCGGCGTGATTGCCGGAACCCATCGCTACCTGATTGATATCGGCGGCGTCACGGCGGTGCCCTGCTTTATTACCAGCATTATCGCCGGGGTGCTCTCCGGCTGGATCAGCCGCAAAATCCCGAAAAAACAGCGCTGGCGCGCCGGGATCGTCGCAGGCATGGTATGCGAAACGCTGACCATGATCCTGGTCGTCGTCTGGGCCCCGACCACCGCGCTGGGGCTGGATATCGTCTCGAAAATCGGGATTCCGATGATCCTGGGCAGCGTGTGCATCGGTTTTATCGTGCTGCTGGTGCAAAGCGTTGAAGGGGAAAAAGAGGCCAGCGCCGCCCGTCAGGCCAAGCTGGCGCTGGATATCGCCAACAAAACGCTACCGCTATTTCGCCACGTTAACGCGGAGTCGTTGCGTCAGGTCTGCGAGATTATCCGCCACGACATCCACGCAGACGCCGTCGCCATCACCAACATTGACCACGTGCTGGCCTACGTTGGCGTCGGGGAACACAACTATCGCGACAACGATGACACCATCAGCCCAACCACCAGACAGGCGATCAACTACGGTAAAATCATCATTAAAAACAATGACGAAGCCCACCGAACGCCGGAAATCCACTCGATGCTGGTGATCCCGCTGTGGGAGAAAGGCGTCGTGACGGGCACCCTGAAGATTTATTACTGTCACGCGCATCAGATCACCTCCTCGCTCCAGGAGATGGCGATTGGCCTGTCGCAGATTATCTCCACCCAGCTGGAAGTCTCCCGTGCAGAACAGCTGCGTGAGATGGCAAATAAGGCAGAGCTGCGCGCGCTGCAGAGCAAAATCAATCCCCATTTCCTGTTTAACGCGCTGAACGCGATCTCCTCGTCCATACGTCTTAATCCGGACACCGCGCGACAGCTGATTTTTAACCTGTCGCGCTATCTGCGCTACAACATCGAGCTAAAAGATGACGAGCAGATCGACATCAAAAAAGAGCTGTATCAGATCAAAGACTACATCGCGATTGAGCAGGCGCGCTTTGGCGACAAACTCACGGTCATTTACGATATTGATGAAGAGGTCAACTGCGTGATCCCGAGCCTGCTTATCCAGCCGCTGGTCGAAAACGCGATTGTTCACGGCATTCAGCCCTGTAAAGGCAAAGGCGTCGTCACCATCAGCGTCACCGAAAGCGGCAACCGCGTGCGTATTGCGGTGCGCGATACCGGCCACGGCATTGATCCAAAAGTTATTGAGCGCGTGGAGTCTAACGAGATGCCCGGAAATAAAATCGGCCTGCTGAACGTGCATCACCGGGTCAAGCTGCTTTACGGCGATGGGCTGCACATTCAGCGTCTTGAACCGGGTACCGAAATTGCTTTTTACGTCCCGAACGAGCGCACTCCCGTTCATTCAACAACATCACTGTTGCCCCTGGTGGAGTAACCCATGAAAGTCATCATTGTAGAAGATGAAATCCTGGCTCAACAGGAGCTAACCTGGCTTATCAACACCCACAGCCAGATGGAGATTGTGGGCACCTTTGATGACGGTCTGGACGTGCTGAAGTTTCTGCAGCATAACCGGGTCGACGCTATCTTCCTGGATATCAACATTCCGTCGCTGGATGGCGTATTGCTGGCGCAAAACATCAATCAGTTTGCCCATAAGCCGTTTATTGTGTTCGTGACCGCATGGAAAGAGCACGCCGTAGAGGCCTTCGAGCTGGAGGCGTTTGACTATATCCTTAAGCCTTACCAGGAGTCGCGGATTGTCAGCATGCTGCAAAAGCTGGAGGCCGCATGGCAGCAGCAGACCGCCCCCGCTAGCGCCAGCCCAACGGTACGGGAAAACGACACCATTAATCTGGTCAAAGATGAGCGCATCATCGTGACGCCGGTCAATGATATCTACTATGCCGAAGCCCATGAAAAGATGACGTTTGTTTATACGCGGCGGGAATCTTACGTGATGGCGATGAACATCACCGAGTTTTGCAGCAAGCTGCCTGCGTCGCACTTTTTCCGCTGCCACCGCTCGTTCTGCGTGAATTTAAACAAGATCCGCGAGATCGAACCGTGGTTTAACAACACCTATATCTTGCGCCTGAAGGATCTGGATTTTCAGGTGCCGGTGAGCCGCAGCAAGGTGAAAGAGTTCCGCCAGCTTATGCACCTGTAACGAAAAAGCCCTCTCCCGTGGGAGAGGGCCAGGCATCAGAGAATCTGACCGAGAACCTGACGCAGGTGGGCACCCGACCCCAGCAGCCCTGGGTTATCATGCACGATCAGATAAACCGGGATGTCCTGCACGTAGCTTCTGAAGCGCCCTTTATCCTCAAACCCGCCGCGGAAGCCGGAGGCTTTAAAGAAGTCGAGGAAGCGCGGCACAATGCCGCCCGCGATATAAACGCCCCCGAAGGTGCCCAGCGTCAGCGCCAGGTTGCCGCCGAAGCGTCCCATAATCACGCAGAACAGCGACAGGGCACGACGGCAGTCAATGCAGCTGTCCGCCAGCGCGCGTTCGGTGACGTCTTTCGGCTGCAGGTTTTCCGGCAGACGACCGTCCGACTTCACAATCGCCCGGTACAGGTTCACCAGCCCCGGCCCTGACAGCACGCGTTCGGCGGAGACGTGGCCGATCTCCGCGCGTAATTCTTCGAGGATAATGCCCTCTTCTTCGCTGTTTGGCGCAAAGTCAACGTGACCGCCTTCACCCGGCAGGCTCACCCAACGCTGAGCAACGTGCACCAGATGTGAAACGCCCAGACCGGTACCGGCCCCGTAAACCGCAATCGGCTTACCTTCGACCGGCTCAGCGCCACCGAACTGGATCAGATGCTCAGGCTTCAGCATCGGGATCGCCATGGACACCGCGGTGAAGTCATTGATGATTTCAAGATGCGCAAAGCCGAGGTTTTTTTTCATCTCGGCGATGGAGAATGCCCAGGTATGGTTGGTCATGGCGACCCAGTCGCCGGTTATCGGACAGGCAATGGCGATGCAGCCATCTTCGACGCTTACCTGATGCTCGTCCAGATAGACGCGGACAACGGCCTCAAGACTTGGATAATCCAGCCCGGAATAGGTTTTCGCCCGGGAAATTTCACCGCTACTTACATCGCATAATGCGAGGCGCGCGTTCGTGCCGCCCACATCACCTACCAAAGCATACTTTGTCATTCTTCTACTGCTCCGCTAAAGTCAGAATAAATCTTTGGGACACTGTAAATTCAAGGCGTGATAACAACAACGACCGGAAGGTGAATGCCCATGGATTATCGATCTTCGTCACAGAATAACTTTACCGTTTCAGCACCTTTTGCACTATTGCCATAAGGCTTAATGTGCAAAGTAACGTCATACCGTTTTGTACAAGGAAATCATCATGCTCCACCCGCGAGCCAGAACCATGCTGTTGCTGGCCATTCCGGCGCTCATCATTGGCGTGGTTTCAAGTCTGGTGCTCATCGTCGTGATGAAAGTCGCGTCGGTGCTGCAAACACTATTATGGAACGCGCTTCCTGCAGGACTGGGCGTCACCGCTGACTCTCCTGCCTGGATCGTAGGGATGCTGACGTTAACCGGTATTGCGGTGGGCCTGGTGATCCGTTTCAGTCCCGGCCATGCTGGACCAGACCCGGCGCAGGAACCGCTGATTGGTGCCCCGGTTTCCCCTTCGGCACTGCCGGGGCTGATTATCGCGTTGATTCTCGGTCTGGCCGGCGGCGTCAGCCTGGGGCCAGAGCATCCGATTATGGCCGTGAATATTGGCCTGGCGGTTTTTCTCGGTTCACGCATTTTGCCCCGCGTCGGCGCGCTGGACTGGACCATTCTCGCCTCAGCAGGCACCATCGGGGCGCTTTTCGGCACGCCCGTGGCGGCAGCACTGATCTTTTCGCAGACGCTCAGCAGTAATAACGATGTCCCGCTCTGGGATAAACTGTTTGCTCCGCTGATGGCCGCCGCCGCCGGGGCGTTGACCACCAGCCTGTTTTTCCATCCCCATTTTTCACTCTCCCTGCCCCACTACGGCCAGATGCAAATCGCCGATATCTTCAGCGGCGCCATCGTCGTCGCCATCGCCATTGCGCTGGGCATGGTGGCAGTATGGTGTCTTCCACGTCTGCACCGGCTGATGCATCGACTCAAACACCCGGTGTTAATTCTGGGAGCTGGCGGTTTGATCCTCGGTATTTTAGGCGCAATCGGCGGGCCGGTGACGCTGTTTAAAGGGCTGGACGAGATGCAGCAGCTGGCTTTCAGCCAGATATTTAGCGTCTCCGACTATCTGCTGTTTGCCGTGATCAAGCTGGCAGCGCTGGTGGTGGCGGCCGCCTGCGGTTTCCGTGGTGGACGCATCTTCCCGGCGGTCTTTGTCGGCGTCGCGCTGGGGCTGATGCTGCACGAGCATGTCGATGCGGTCCCGGCGGCGATTACCGTCTCTTGTTCTATTCTGGGGTTGGTTCTGGTGGTCACGCGCGACGCATGGCTAAGCCTGTTTATGGCGGCGGTAGTCGTACCGGATTCGACGCTTTTCCCTCTGCTTTGTATCGTGATGTTGCCCGCCTGGCTCCTGCTGGCGGGCAAACCGATGATGATGGCCTGGCGAAACGACAAATAATCAGGCGCTATTGCGCGCTTCCAGCGCTTTGGTGATCGCCCCCAGCAGCGGTGGGATATCGGCTTTCGGCAGCATCACCTCAATCAGCGAGAGCCGCTCGTGATGCGCCACTTTTTCAAGGACGTCCGCCAGCTGCTCCGCTTCACTGACCCGCCAGCACTGGGCCTGAGGATCAAGGCTCAGTGCCTGCGGGATTTGCGTCCAGTTCCATAGCGCAATGTCGTTATACCGCTGCTCAGGCCCATGGATCGCTCTTTCCACCGTATACCCTTCGTTGTTAAGGACCAGAATGATGGGGTGTTGTTTATCCCGCAGCATCGAGCCGAGCTCCTGGATGGTGAGCTGCGCCGCGCCATCCCCCGTCAGAACAATCACGCGCCGGTTCGGGCAGGCCGTTTGTGCGCCAAATGCCGCCGCCAGCGTATAGCCAATCGATCCCCACAGCGGCTGGACGATAAAATTCACATCAGCCGGCAGACGAAGGTCGATCGCGCCGAAGGCCGAGGTGCCCTGATCCGCAAGAATAATGTCTCCCGGACGAATAAACGTCTGCAGCGTTTGCCAGAAATTCGCCTGCGTCAGCGAGCCATCCGGCTGCGGGTAGGCCATCGCGCTTTGAGAGGACGGCACGGGCGTCTCGTGCACGTGCTGTTTGCACAGCTCCACCAGCGTTTCGATTGCCTGAAGCATGGGGATGCCGGTAAACCAGATATCACCAACGCGTGAGGCATGAGGCTGAACTTCTATCGTCTGCGCCGGGGTGAGCTGATGCGTGAAGCCGGCGGTCAGGGTATCGGTAAATCGCGTGCCGATGCACAGTACGGTATCCGCCCCTTCAATCGCCTCTTTTACCGCGCCAGCGCTCGCCGAACCGCTGTAGGTGCCGTAAAAACCAGCGTGACGCTCGTCGAATATCCCTTTGCCCATCAGCATGGTGGCGTGTGCCATCGGCACGTCTTTGATCCATTTCTGTAGCGCATGCTTCAGGCCATGGCGCAGGACAAGGAAATCGGCCAGCAGCGCAGTACGCTTGCTCCTGGCAAGCCTGTTTTCTGCAGCATCCCGGAATGCTTTCAGGCAGGCGCTATCGGCATGCGTATGCCGGAGCGTGAGAGCGTTTACAGGAGGGGTGGCGGCTTTTTTTGCCACGTCGGCAGGCAGCATCAGATAGCCGGGGCGACGCTCCCGGAGCATGGTCGTTAACACCCGGTCGATTTCATAACAGGCGTTTTGTTCGGTCAGGATCGCCTGCGCAGCGGTGATCGGCTCGCTCATATGATAAAAGTGACGAAACTCACCGTCGCCCAGCGTATGGTGCAGCAGCTCACCTCTTTGCTGTGATGCCATTCCCGGCGCACCCACAATATGCAAGACCGGAACGTGCTCGGCGTAGCTGCCCGCAATGCCGTTCATGGCGCTTAACTCTCCTACGCCAAATGTCGTCAGTAGCGCGGCGAAGCCCTTACAACGGGCATATCCGTCAGCGGCGTAAGAGGCGTTTAATTCGTTGGCACAGCCCACCCAACAGATATCCGGGCTGTCTATTACATGGTCGAGAAACTGCAGGTTATAGTCGCCCGGCACGCCAAACAGATGATCGGCTCCACAATCTGTAAGACGGTCCAGCAGGTAATCGGCGACGCAGTATGGGGTACGCATAAACAGGTATCCTTCTAATGTTTTGACCTCACCTTGAGTATTAAATAAGCGTGATGGGTGTCCAGAATTGGCGATAAGAAGGACATGGAAAGAATGCTTTACAAAAAAGGCTGCGCTATGCTGCTTTTTTTCACGTAAATGTAAACGCATACACTGATTTTTCACTTCAGCGCCAGAGGTTACGAAAATGGGTTATCAGCCGGACAAAAATCGTTACGGGACAATGGAGTATCGTCGCTGCGGACGAAGCGGGCTCAGGTTGCCCGCCATCTCGCTTGGGCTGTGGCATAACTTTGGTGACGCCACCCTTATCGAAAACAGCCGTCAACTTTTACAGCGTGCGTTCGATCTGGGCATTACGCATTTCGACCTTGCCAACAACTATGGCCCGCCTCCCGGATCCGCCGAACGTAATTTCGGCCGTATTTTGCAGGAGGATTTCCTGCCCTGGCGCGACGAGCTGATCGTCTCCACCAAAGCGGGTTATACCATGTGGGAGGGTCCGTACGGCGACTGGGGATCACGCAAATATCTGCTGGCAAGCCTCGATCAAAGCCTGAAGCGCATGGGGCTGGAGTATGTGGATATCTTCTATCATCACCGGCCAGATCCGGAAACGCCGCTGCAGGAAACCATGAAAGCGCTTGACCATGTGGTGCGTCAGGGGAAGGCTCTGTATGTCGGATTATCCAACTACCCGGCGGTTCTGGCTCGCCAGGCGATTGATATCCTTAATGACCTCGGGACACCCTGCCTGATCCACCAGCCGAAATACTCCCTCTTTGAACGTGCGCCGGAAGCGGGACTGCTGGACGTGTTGCAGGAAAAAGGGGTCGGCTGTATTCCCTTCTCGCCGCTGGCTGGCGGACAACTGACCAATCGCTATCTGAACGGCATTCCTGCAGACTCACGCGCGGCAAGCGGCAGTCAGTTCCTTAAACCCGATCAGCTCACCGAAGAGAAGCTGGAAAAAGTCAGGAAGCTGAATGCCCTGGCAGAAAGTCGCGGCCAGAAGCTGTCCCAGATGGCGCTGGCCTGGGTATTACGCCATGAGGCAGTGACGTCGGTGCTGATTGGGGCAAGTAAAGCGGCTCAAATTGATGACGCCGTGGGGATGCTGGCAAACCGCCATTTCTCAGAGGAAGAATTGGCCCACATAGACGCGATCCTCAGCAGCTCAAAATAACACCGCTTTTAGCAAAAAGTGCTCTCACCCAGGAATTCGGAGTTGAGGCGATGATACGAAGGTTTACCAACTCGTAAAATTGCGTTAACAGGCCCAACAAAGGCCCCGATCGTGAAGGAGAAAGAGTATGTTCAGGTCACTGATTCTTGCAGCGGTATTACTGGCTTCGGCGCCGCTGATCGCCACTGCGGGCGAAATCACCCTGTTGCCATCAGTAAAATTACAAATTGGCGATCGTGACGACTACGGCAGATACTGGGACGGCGGCTACTGGCGCGACCGTGATTACTGGCATCGTCACTATGAGTGGCGCGGCGACCGCTGGTGGAAACATGATAACGGCAGACACCGCGGCTGGTATAAAGACAGCGCCTATGAACGCGGTTACCGTGAAGGCTGGCGGGATCGTGACGACCGTCGCGGCGGCTGGGGTCGCGGCAAAGGTCACGGACATGGTCACCACGGCCACGACTAACAGCAAAAAGGAGCCTCATGGCTCCTTTTTCTTTTACAGCCCCAACGCTGTGCCTATCAGCAACCACAGGTTCAGCGCCACCACCACCACCACGATGGCCCACCCGGTCCGTTTCACCAGCGTCGAGTTGACCAGCTCACCCATCAGGGTTTTATCGCTGGTAAAGATCAGCAGCGGCACCAGCGCCAGCGCAATACCAAAACTCAGCAGCACCTGGCTCATGACCAGAATTCGCGTGGGGTCGAG
Organism: Enterobacter sp. TCD1-1; assembly: GCF_020567405.1. Classification (NCBI taxonomy): domain Bacteria; kingdom Pseudomonadati; phylum Pseudomonadota; class Gammaproteobacteria; order Enterobacterales; family Enterobacteriaceae; genus Enterobacter; species Enterobacter sp. TCD1-1. The sequence continues at coordinate 2,498,930 of NZ_JAJCXF010000001.1, forward strand.
CCCCATCAAAATCACCACAAATGACGGCAGCATGGTGACGGAGCGGCGCACCCACAGCGGAATATGGAACCGGACAAACCCCTGCATCACCACCTGGCCTGCCAGCGTACCCACCACTGTAGAAGAGAGACCAGCAGCCACCAGGCTAAGACCAAATATCGTGGCGGCAGCATGGCTCAGCAGCGGCTCCAGCGTGAGATACGCCTGGTCGAGATCGGCAATACCGGTATGACCGTTAAAGTGGAAAGCGGCGGCTGCTGTTGCCATCATCGCCAGATTGACAAACCCCGCGATGGTCATGGCGATCGCCACGTCCCATTTGGTGGCGGAGTAACGCTCTTTACGCGTCCCACCGTGGAGATGCTGCGTCAGCGAGGAGTGCAGATAAATCACGTGCGGCATGATGGTCGCTCCCAGCACGCCGGCGGCCAGGAACACCGCTTCCGAGGTTGGCAGGCTTGGGATCGCCATCCCTTTAGCGAGCTGCGCCAGATTCGGCTGTGAGAAAATCAGTTCGACAATATAGGCCGCCGCCACAAACAGCAGCAGACCGCCAATGACCTTCTCCAGCGGCTTTTGACCCCGACGCTGTAGCATCAGGATCAGGAACGTGGCAATCCCGGTCAGTACCGCCCCCTGCAACAGCGACACGCCCAGAATCAGCTTAAAGCCGATTGCTGCGCCGATAAATTCAGCGAGGTCAGTAGCCATGGCGATGATTTCAGCCTGAACCCAGTAGAGCCAGACGGCGGGACGCGGATAATGGTCGCGGATTTGCTCCGCCAGGTTTTTACCCGTCGCAATCCCCAGCTTTGCGGAGAGCATCTGAATCAGCATCGCCATGAGGTTAGCCCAGACGACCACCCACAGCAGCTTATAGCCGAAGCTGGCCCCGGCCTGAATATTGGTCGCAAAGTTACCTGGATCGATATAGCCAATGGCAGCGATGAACGCAGGTCCCATTAATGCGAACCGCAACTTGCGCGCTGCTCTGCCACTGCTACCCTCTACGCGACTGTTTGTCATTTCTGCCTCTGAAATATAGCCTTTGCTATGTTTAATGCTATCAAAATGAGAATGATTATCAAGATCATTTATAAAGTTTGCAGTGATTTCTCTGATAGCTTTGAACGATAGACGGGCGGGTAAGCTGGGCGATCTAACAGAAACTCAAATCGCGGACTCTTTTGTGAAGACTAGCACACAAACTTAACTTTTCACTCATTTACCTAACATAACAAAAATGTATTGTGGATCACTATTTTTGAGACTCGTCACAGGATGTAACTATAGTGTGTCCTCGATCTCGTTTTCTTTTCTCTTGTTACATAGAATGTGCACGAAAATTAAACCTGCCTCATATTTGGAGCAAATATGGACCGCGTCCTTCATTTTGTCCTGGCACTTGTTGTCGTTACTGCACTCGCATTGCTGGTCAGCACAGACCGCAAAAAAATTCGTATTCGTTATGTTGTCCAACTGCTGGTCATTGAAGTTTTACTTGCGTGGTTCTTCCTGAACTCCAACGTAGGCCTCGGCTTCGTGAAAGGCTTCTCCGAAATGTTCGAAAAACTGCTCGGATTCGCCAACGAAGGGACCAACTTTGTCTTCGGTAAAATGAACGACGAAGGTCTGGCGTTCTTCTTCCTGAAGGTTCTTTGCCCTATCGTCTTCATCTCCGCGCTGATCGGTATTCTGCAGCACATCCGCGTTCTGCCGTTCGTGATCCGTGGAATTGGCTTCCTGTTATCCAAAGTGAACGGCATGGGTAAGCTGGAATCTTTCAACGCCGTCAGTTCCCTGATCCTCGGTCAGTCTGAGAACTTCATCGCGTATAAAGATATTCTCGGCAAGATGTCACGCAACCGCATGTACACCATGGCGGCAACCGCAATGTCTACCGTTTCCATGTCTATCGTGGGCGCGTATATGACCATGCTGGAGCCAAAATACGTGGTGGCTGCGCTAGTTCTGAACATGTTCAGCACCTTTATCGTTCTGTCGCTGATCAACCCATACCGCGTTGACGCCAGCGAAGAGAATATCCAGATGTCAAACCTGCACGAAGGCCAGAGCTTCTTCGAAATGCTGGGTGAATACATCCTGGCCGGTTTCAAAGTCGCGATTATCGTTGCCGCCATGCTGATCGGCTTCATTGCGCTGATTTCTGGCCTGAACGCCCTGTTCGCCGCGGTGCTGGGTATCTCCTTCCAGGGCATTCTGGGCTACATCTTCTACCCGGTTGCATGGGTGATGGGTGTTCCGGCTCACGAAGCGCTGCAGGTGGGCAGTATCATGGCAACCAAGCTGGTTTCTAACGAATTCGTTGCGATGATGGATCTGCAGAAAATTGCCAGCACGCTTTCTCCGCGCGCGGAAGGTATTCTCTCCGTGTTCCTGGTCTCTTTCGCGAACTTCTCGTCCATCGGGATTATCGCGGGTGCGATTAAAGGCCTGAACGAAGAGCAGGGTAACGTGGTTTCTCGCTTTGGCCTGAAGCTGGTTTATGGCTCTACGCTGGTGAGCGTCCTGTCCGCGTCCATTGCGGCACTGGTTCTGTAACGTTTACCGTTAAACAAAAACCGGGAGCCTGGCTCCCGGTTTTTTTATGCCCGCAATTCTTCCAGCGGTTTGGGTTTACCTATCAGGTAGCCCTGCAGGTAATCCACACCGAAGCGGAGCAACATCTCCCGCTGTGCCGGTGTTTCCACATATTCCGCGACGACGCAGAGCGATTTCGTCTTTGCCAGATTACACATCGACTGCACGATCATTGCATCCATGTCATCTGTACAAATGTCTTTCACAAAGCAGCCGTCGATTTTAATGATGTCCGCCTGCAGGCGTCTGAGACGCTCATAGTTAGCGTAGCCAGTACCAAAATCATCGATGGCGATCCGGAAACCGTAATCCCGCAGTTGCTGAATATTGTTGATACTCGAGCCTGAATTAGAGAATGCCTGCTCTTCGGTAATCTCGATCACGACGGCCTGCGGTGCCACGCCGTACCGTTCAAACAGCGCGCAAATCTCGGTCGCCACCTCTTTTTGCATCAGCGTCAGCGGCATCAGGTTGACGGAAAAACGGGCGCCAGCGTGCGTTGCAGGGTTATCGCGCAGCCACACCAGTAATTTTTCCATGACGCACATATCAAACCGGTGGCTGAGGTTGAACTGCGCAATCAGCGGAATAAAGCGGTCAGGGGTAATAATCTCCCCCTCGCTCTCCATTCGCGTCAGGATTTCATAGTACCCACTTCCGTCCGCCTTCTGGATCGGCTGCGCATACAAATGGAACTGCCCCGCCTCCAGGGCATGCTTAATCCGCGCCAGCATCAGGACACGCTCTGTCGTTTGTCCTGATGCCGCCTCAAGGCTATTCGTGAGCGCGAGTACGTTTTGCTCTCCGCAGGCCTGTTCTGCCAGCCAGCTCAGTTGCCCCAGCGTGTGATGCAGATTTTCGCCGTTTTCGACCATTCCCCAGGACGCGCCAAACTCAATATCCAGCCCGGTGTTGTTCCAGAAAATCTTATTGCTGTTGAGCCGATCGACCATATGCTGGAGACGTTCAGCAATTTCCGGCCCGAGCAAGACCAGCACCAACTCGCTTCCGGGCAGCTGGAACAGCAGCTCATCTTTTTGCAGGAGCGGCTGAAGCGACGTGGCGATCGTTCGTTTGCAGTGGACCCGCATAATAATGCCGTAGTGGCGGCTCAAAAACTCCAGATTGTCCATGCGCAGAATGCACACTTTGGCATCCGGATGGATTTCAAGGTAATCCTCCAGCGCGCGAATATTGGGCAAACCGGTAAGAGGATCGGTCAGCGCCCTGTCCTGCCAGCCCCGCTTCAGCCACTCGCTGCGCTGGTAAATTCGCGACATGTAAAGCAAGCAGATGGCGAAAGAGATCAGCACGGAGAGGATAAAGGAGAGCGAATGGCCCGATTCCACCCCGTTAAGGAAGTTGTAGTTGTAGGTCAACAGCAGGAGCGCTGAGATGGCCCACAGCAGAGAAATCAACGCATAGGTCAGGCGGCTTATTGCTAAGGTAAAAAGAATAAAAATCAGCGGCATCAAATAACCCGCAATGACCGGTGATTCAAAAGGACCACATAAAGTGACGAGAATGAAGCCTAAAAGCATCAGCCAGACAAAAACATATAATGGATTCTTGTGATAAAACACGGGCTTCACGCTTCGCCGCCAGAAGGCGATGGCATAACGAGGATTAATTATCATTCTTAATGGGTAATAGAACATCATGGTAAAAATCAGCCCCGCGCATATCAGGCTTTGAATATCCACAACGTTATAAATTACCGTTCCTTCGCCAAAATAGGTTGAAATAGTCACCGGAAAATCAAACAAATAGCCTGCCATATACATCGACAGCTTAATACCTAACGGCACCATAAAACCGAGCCAGAATATACGTAGCCCAATGTGCTTGTTAGGAATGCTGTGCCGCCAGCGCTTGCCCAGCATAAGGCGCAGCAGGCCGCACGCCGCGAACAGCGCAAAGGTCTGACAGAAAAGCAAAACTGAATATTGTAGTGGTGCTAAATTAACATAAAATAAATTAGTGACAGTAAAACCTAACACAATGGGAAGAATTGCCCGGCGCCCAAATATCAAAATTACCGCCAGCATCACGCTGAGTGGCAACCATGCTAAATAAACGTCATGACCATTAACAATTGCACGCGGAGAGAGATAACGGGAGACAGGTACCGCAATCAGGCAAAGTGCCAGGGCAATCATAAATATCTTTACATTATTATACGTTTTTCTATTCATTAAATTGGGGAATATATTATCCGTTCGAATCATTGACCGGATGGATAATAGGTTTATTAATTGCACGAATCAAGTTCAAGTCTATTTATAGACTGGTTTATTGATGTCAATTGAGGAGAGGTACAGGAATACCTTCTTTTTGATAACAAAATGCAGTAATGGACGTTACAAACAGATAAAAAAAAACCCTCGTCATATGACGAGGGTTTACAATTTTGGTGGAGCTAAGCGGGATCGAACCGCTGACCTCTTGCATGCCATGCAAGCGCTCTCCCAGCTGAGCTATAGCCCCACATGTGACTTTACTGACCGCACTCTGTTGGGTTCAGAGTTTGGTGGAGCTAAGCGGGATCGAACCGCTGACCTCTTGCATGCCATGCAAGCGCTCTCCCAGCTGAGCTATAGCCCCATCGTAAAGCTGTCATGTTGACGGGCGGCATAATATGAATTCCGCTGCGGAGTGTCAACGGCAAAATCAATGACCGCCGTTCGATCGCCGAAAAATCATGCAAATGAATCACTTTGCGAGCGTGCTCGTAATCAGGAGTTAAGCCTGTCACGTTTTCACGTAAAACGGTGCTATAAAATGAGCCGTTAATTAACCCCACAGATATTCAGGAAATTGTATGATCAAGGAACGAATGACGCCAGAAGAGTTAGCCCTGCTCACTGGCTATAGCCGCCAGACCATCAATAAATGGGTACGCAAAGAGGGTTGGATTACGTCACCAAAACCAGGCGTCCAGGGCGGAAAAGCGCGCCTGGTACATGTGAACGAAAAAGTCCGTGACTTTATCCGCAGCGCACGTCGGGCAAGCGAAACGTCCGAACTGCCAGAAGGCACCAGCCATGATTGTTCGCTTCATACCCTCCTCCTGACGCTGGCTAATGAAATGACGCTGGAAGAGCAGAAGCAGATGACATCGCTGTTATTACGGGAAGGGATCACCGGATTGTTGCAACGTTTAGGGATACGCGATCGGGACTGATATGAAAAGATTACGGAGCAAAATGACCACGGAAGAGCTGGCGGAAAGTTTGGGCGTCGCCAGACAAACGGTCAATCGCTGGATACGTCAGCAGGGGTGGAAAACCGAAGGGCTCAACGGCGTGAAAGGCGGTCGCGCGCGGCTCATTCATGTCGATGCACGCGTGAAGGAACATATAATGAGTCTCCCGGCGATCCGCAACCGTCAGGCGGTTTACCATCTCGCGGAGGCCACGTCTGCCTATAATGGCCCCTCTTCAAACCTGTCTCCGGGCATTATAGAGACGCTGGAGAGTATGACGCCGTCAGAACAGAAGCGTCTGGACGCCTTTTTGAAACGCGAAGGCATTCACGGTTTTCTTACACGTCTGGGTATCGCGGAAAAAGAGGCATAAAAAAAACGGCAGGTTACCCTGCCGTTTTTTTTCTTAGACGTGATTACTGCTGATTTTCACGTTCAGCGATGTAGTCCAGCGCCTTGTTAATGCGCGCCACGCTGCGTGATTTGCCGATGGCATGAACTGTTACGTCCAGCGCCGGAGACTGACCTGCACCGGTCACCGCAACGCGCAGTGGCATACCGACTTTACCCATACCGACTTCCAGCTCGTCCGCCGTCGCCTGAATGGCGTGATGCACATTCTCAGCGGTCCACTCGGTGAGGGCAGCCAGCTTGTCACGCACCACTTCCAGCGGCTGACGCGCAACCGGGCGGAGGTGTTTCTTCGCAGCGTCCGCATCGAACGCATCAAACTCTTCATAGAAGTAGCGGCAGCTTTCAGCAATCTCTTTCAGCGTTTTGCAGCGCTCGCCGAGCAGTTTCACCAGATCCGCCAGCTCAGGGCCCGTGCGGGTATCAATATTTGCCTGCTCAATGTGCCACTGCAGATACGTCGCCACATATTCTGGCGGCATGGTATTGATGTAGTGATGATTCAGCCACAGCAGCTTGTCAGTGTTAAACGCGCTGGCGGATTTGCTGACTGAGCTCAGAGAGAAGAGTTCGATCATCTCTTCGCGGCTGAAGATCTCCTGGTCACCGTGGGCCCAGCCCAGACGCACCAGATAGTTCAGGAGCGCTTCTGGCAGATAGCCGTCGTCGCGATACTGCATGACGCTCACCGCACCGTGGCGTTTAGACAGTTTTTTGCCGTCATCACCGTTGATCATGGAGACGTGCGCATAGACAGGCACCGGCGCGTTCAGCGCCTTCAGAATGTTGATCTGACGTGGCGTGTTGTTGATGTGGTCTTCACCGCGCACAACGTGGGTAATTTCCATATCCCAGTCGTCAACCACCACGCAGAAGTTGTAGGTTGGGGAGCCATCGGTACGACGGATGATCAGGTCGTCAAGCTCCTGGTTGCTGAATTCGATCGGGCCACGGATCTGGTCGTCAAAGATCACAGACCCCTCTTGCGGGTTAGCAAAACGCACGACGCAAGGCTCATCAGCAGCATGCTCGCTGTGGTCATGGCGGCAGCGGCCGTCATAACGCGGCTTTTCACCGTTCGCCATCTGCTCTTCGCGCAGCGCATCCAGACGCTCTTTGGAGCAGTAGCATTTATACGCCGTGCCCGCGACCAGCATCTCATCAATGACGGCGTTATAGCGGTCAAAGCGTTTGGTCTGGAAATAGGGACCTTCGTCCCATTCCAGGTTCAGCCAGTTCATCCCATCCATAATGGCTTCAATTGCTTCTGGCGTGGAGCGCTCAAGATCGGTGTCTTCAATACGCAGCACGAACTCACCTTTGTTGTGGCGTGCGAAAAGCCAGGAATAGAGAGCGGTACGTGCACCACCGACGTGCAGATAGCCTGTCGGGCTCGGCGCGAAGCGAGTTTTGATTTTCATGAAATGGCCTTACGTTATAAAGATGCCGGCAATCGGCAAATCCTGGGGAAAAAACGATGGGCAATATTCTATCACTGTGCGGCGATTCCTCAATGTTGTTCCCTGAATCGGGCCCGAGTTTGCGATTTTTGTTTAGAAATCATGCGCCACTGCCCGTTTCGCGATCGTTTTGCTTAATTTTACGACGAACGAATAAAAACTTTAGAAAATGCGTTGACTCATTTTCAACTCTCCCTATAATGCGACTCCACACAGCGGGGGTGATTAGCTCAGTTGGTAGAGCATCTCCTTTACACGGAGGGGGTCGGCGGTTCGAGCCCGTCATCACCCACCATCTACTTCGGTAGACTCGCAGTGTAGATAAGAATTGAGATTGGGCGATTAGCTCAGTTGGTAGAGCATCTCCTTTACACGGAGGGGGTCGGCGGTTCGAGCCCGTCATCGCCCACCATTCTCACCTTATCGCAGCAGTTCCGAAATGGGCGATTAGCTCAGTTGGTAGAGCATCTCCTTTACACGGAGGGGGTCGGCGGTTCGAGCCCGTCATCGCCCACCATTTCGGGTCGTTAGCTCAGTTGGTAGAGCAGTTGACTTTTAATCAATTGGTCGCAGGTTCGAATCCTGCACGACCCACCAATGTAAAAAAGCGCCCTAAAGGCGCTTTTTTGCTATCTGCGATTTACATTGTTAACGTCGCAATCAATGTCTTCACCGCTGGCGTCGCCTGCTTCTCGTCATACACCACATACAAATCTGCCGGTATACGCTCTTTCAGCGGGCGGAACACCACGCCCGGCCACTGCATTTGCGCGTAACTGTCTGCCGCAAGCGTAATCCCCATGCCCATGCTGATCATCGCCAGTACCGTTTGCGGCTCAACGGCTTCACGCACGATCATCGGCGAAAACCCGGCCTGCTGGCAGACGCGATGTAAAAATGCCCAGTCAGAATGCGCTGAAGGCATTGTGACAAAATACTCGTCCTGCAACTCTGCGAGCGCAATCGATGATTCGCTCACCAGCCGGTGATCCTCCGGCATCGCCACCAGAAAAGCAGCCTCACGTAACCGTACGCTGGTAAACCCAGCGGTGGGCTCGGTTGCCATTCGCCAGATGCCCACATCCAGCTCCCGGCGCTCAAGCAGCGCCATCTGCATGACCGGGGATTTCTCGCGGAATACAACATCTACATTCGGGTGCGATTTCAAAAAAGCGCGCATCACCGTGCGCACCTCACTCCACATGGCGGTACCGACAATACCCAGCTCAATGCGCCCTGCCTCCCCCCGGCCAATCTGCTCGACGCGAGCCAGCGCCTGGTTTGCACCGGCAAGCAAACGACGGGACTCTTCCATCAGCACCTTACCGGCATGCGTCAACGCGACGCTCCGCGAGTGGCGAATAAACAGTAACGTCCCCAGTTGGCTTTCCAGCTCTTTAATATGCAGGCTCAACGGCGGCTGAGACTTATTGAGACGGGCCGCAGCCCGTCCAAAATGCAGCTCCTCCGCCACGGCCAGAAAATAGCGCAGCAGCTTGAGATCGGTCCGATAGGCGCGTTCCATCAAAACATATCCTGGCGATAACACTTATGTGCCTACCTTAAAGCCTTTCATCGTCCAGAGGGGAAATTTAGTGCGCAACTGTGCGCATCTCGCTGTTTTTGCAGGTGTGGCGATAGTTGAAGCTGAAATAAAACACCACCGCGAGCGCCAGGGCATAGGCCGCGAATACCAGCCAGATCGTCTGCCAGTCCTTCACTCCGTCCACCGAGAAATAATCGACGGCCATACCGCTCAATACCGATCCGAACCAGGCCCCGATACCGTTAACGGTTGTCATAAACAGCCCCTGTGCGCTGGCGCGGATATCGGCGCTCACCTCCTGTTCGACAAACACCGAGCCGGAAATATTGAAAAAGTCGAACGCGCAGCCGTAGACAATCATTGAGAGCATGAGCAGCACAAAGCCTGTTGCAGACGGATCGCCAAAGGCAAACAGCCCAAACCGCAGCATCCAGGCCACCATGCTCATCAGCATGACCGTTTTAATACCAAAGCGTCCGAGGAAGTACGGAATGGTCAGAATGAAGAACACTTCAGAGATTTGCGAAACGGAGAGCAAGATGGACGGATATTTGACGATAAAGCTATCGGCATACGCCGGATTACGCGCAAAATCATGCAGGAAGGGGCTGCCAAACGTGTTAGTTATCTGCAGCACGGCCCCCAGCAGCATCGCGAATAAAAAGAACACCGCCATGCGGGGCTGTTTAAACAGGACAAACGCATTGAGGCCCAGCTTGCTGGCCAGCGACGGAGACGTTTTTGTTTTCGCCACCGGAATGGCTGGCAATGTCAGAGAATAGAGCGCCAGCAGCACGGACGCGGCAGCCGCCATATAGAGCTGCAGGTTGCTCAGCTCTGCCCCCATCAGGCTTATGGTCCACATCGCGGCAATAAAGCCCACGGTGCCATACACCCGCACTCGTGGGAAATGGCTCACCGTATCCAGCCCTGCCCGTTCAAGACAGGAGTAAGAAATCGTATTCGACAGCGCAATCGTGGGCATAAAGGCCATCGCATTCACCAGCATGACCCAGAACATCAGGCCCGGCTCATTGACCTGTGCGGCATAGCAGAGCGCGACGGCGCAAACGAGGTGACAAATCACGTACGCACGGTCTGCCCGCAGCCATTTGTCGGCAATAATTCCCACCAGCGAGGGCATAACAATCGCGGCAAGTCCTTTGGAGCTGTACACCATGCCCACGTCGGAGCCGGTAAAATGTAGGGTGTTAATCATGTAAGCGCCGAGGGTAACCAGCCAGCTCCCCCAGATAAAATATTGCATATAGGACATCATCTTTAAGCGAGTCGTGATGCTCATAACCCATTCCTTATAGCAGTGTGGCCCTCACGGGCCACTTTATTGTTTTACTCAGGCAATATGGCGAAGAAAACCGCAGATAAGATTGATAAAGTTCTGGCGGGAAAGCTCAGCGGCAGCGAGGGTTTGTTCATGCGAGAGTTTGATATCGCCCAGCCCTTCCGCGAGATTGGTAATCGCAGAAACGGCCACGACCTTCAGGCCGCAGTGACGCGCGGAAATCACTTCCGGCACTACGGACATGCCCACCACATCGCCGCCGATAATTTGCATCATGCGGATCTCGGCCGCCGTCTCGAAGTTCGGACCGGGATAAGAAACAAACACCCCTTCATGGAGCGGGAAGCCGGCTTTCGTCGCCACGGTTTGCAGAATGGCGCGGTAATCCGCGTCGTAAGCATTGGCCAGCGAGAAGAAACGCTCGCCAAAGCGCTCATCGTTCAGTCCTACCATCGGCGTGCCCGGCATGGTGTTAATATGGTCGCTCAGAGCAACCAGACTGCCTGGCTGAACGTCCGGGCGTAACGAGCCCGCCGCATTGGTGCTAAACAGCAGTTCGCACCCCAGCAGCTTAAAGGTGCGGATCGCATCGGTCATGATGGACATCCCGCGCCCCTCATAGAAATGGCCGCGCCCCTTCATGCAGGCAACCGGCACCCCGGCAAGATGCCCGAGCACCAGCTCCCCGGCATGGCCATGCACGGTGCTCACCGGGAAGCCAGGCAGCGTTTCGTAGCTCAGGGAAACGGCGTCATCAATCTGGTCGGCAAGGGCACCCAGGCCAGAGCCGAGAATAAATGCCACGCGAGGCGTGAAGTTCGGCTTAGCGGCGCGAATGATGTCGGCGCAGTACCACGGATTATTCAAGAGGGTCATAGAGGCTCCTTAAGGATGAAGATCGCGATGCGGGGATCGCATGACTTACGTCTTATATCCGCAGCCTGCCGGTGACCTCCAATACACTTTCACCGCACCATCAATACTGATTGTGTATCGATGCAACTCCCTGCCAGATATGGCAGTTTTGCTCAAGCTAATCCCGTCGGTGCCGATACCTCTGTTTTATAACGCGAGGAAAAAGTATGACGACCATTCAGGCTTCAACCCAACAGATACAAACCAGCGGCGCGAGTGGCACTTCGAGCAGTAACGATATCTCTGCGCAAATCACCCGCATTCTCGACAAGATCAAAAAGCTGACCCAGCAGTTAAAAGAGCTGTCGAACAGCCCCATCAGCACCGATGAGAAGAAAAAACAGCAGGAACTGATTCAGACCCAGATCAAAGTGCTGCAGGCGCAGCTCGCCGCGTTGCAGCGCCAGCAGGCCGAAGAGACCCAGAAAAAGCAGGAACAAAAACTGGGCAAAGTGGAAGGCGTGAATAGCCCGTCAGACACTAATCAGATTGATATCTACATCTAATCTTCTGATGCGTTAAACAGTGGATCGCGTATGCGGGCCTCGGTTAATCGCTGTGCCTGGATACGCACCACTTCCCAGATAGCCTGCGCCGCCCCCGAGAGTGAACGATTTTTTCGCCGCACCAGCATTAGCTTTCGCTCGACAACGGGCATCAACCGCTTCACGGCCAGTCGACTTCCCTGCGGCAGGGGAAGCGCCAGGGCGGGCAATACGCTGATGCCAATGCCGGCTTCCACCATGGGAAACAGCGTCGCCGGGTGACCAATCTCCTGCACGATTGCAGCCTTGACCCTCTGATCCACCAGCGCGGAATCAATCAGCGGACGGCTGCCCGAGGCATAATCCTGTAAAACCAGGTTCGCGCCCTGCAGTGACTGCCACCTGACCTCCGGTAACGCGGCCAGCGGATCGTCGTCACGGCAGAGCAGCAAAAAGGGCTCTGAAAGTACGCTTTCGCACTCCAGATCGCTCACCTGGCCGGGATCGATAACAATACCAAAATCGACATCTCCCTGGCGGATGCTCTCCAGCACCCACTGTTGCGGTCTGTCATGCAGCACAAAATCAATGTCCGGGTAGAGATGGCTTCCCTCGGCAATACACTGCGGGATAAGGTGCGCAGAGATCGTCTGGCTGGCCGCAACCCGCACGGTACCCGAAAGCTGCTGGCCCAGTCTCCCCACGTCTCTGAGCGTGCTGTTCAGCTCATCCAGCAGCCGTTCAAGGCGTAGAGCCAGCTGCTGCCCGGCTTCGGTCAACACCACTTCGCGCGTGGTACGATCAAGTAATCTTACCCCCGTCTGATTCTCCAGCTCTTTCACGCTGTGGCTGACCGCCGACTGGCTCAGGCCAATCATCTCCCCTGCCCGGCTAAAGCTGCGGGCATGGGCGACGGTGACGAAAATGCGAAGCTGGCGTAAGGAATAATTCATCTGTTTAATTCATGAATGGATGCAATAAATCAATTTTATTTCTTAAATGGAAAAAAGCACAATAGCGACATCTGTTTTCAGGAGTCATTATGAAACTATTTCGTATTGTTGATCCGTTTACGCTCACCCTGGTGGTTACCGTTTTACTGGCCTCGTTCTTTCCCGCTCGCGGCGGGTTCGTCCCGTTCTTTGAAGGACTGACGACGGCCGCCATCGCGCTGCTGTTCTTTATGCACGGCGCAAAACTCTCCCGTGAAGCCATTATCGCGGGCGGTAGCCACTGGCGACTGCACCTCTGGGTGATGTGCAGCACGTTTATTCTGTTCCCGATCCTCGGGGTGTTGTTTGCCTGGTGGGCGCCGGTTAACGTCGACCCGGCGCTCTACACCGGCTTCCTGTATCTCTGTATTCTTCCGGCCACGGTGCAGTCCGCCATTGCCTTTACCTCTCTCGCGGGAGGGAACGTGGCGGCCGCGGTCTGCTCGGCATCAGCCTCCAGCCTGCTGGGGATTTTCGTCTCGCCGCTGCTGGTGGGCCTGCTGATGAACATGCACGGTGCGGAAGGTAACCTTGAGCAGGTGGGCAAAATCTGTCTGCAGCTGCTGCTGCCGTTTGTCCTGGGTCATCTCTCCCGCCCGTGGACCGGCGCATTTGTGGCGAAGCATAAAAAATGGATTTCAAAAACCGACCAGACCTCGATTCTGCTGGTGGTTTACTCCGCCTTCAGCGAAGCTGTCGTGAACGGGATCTGGCACAAGGTGGGGGCAGGCTCGCTGCTGTTTATCGTGGTGGTCAGCATTGTCCTGCTGGCGATTGTAATAGCAGTAAACGTCTTTGTGGCACGTAAGTGCGGCTTCAACAAAGCGGATGAAATTACGATTGTGTTCTGCGGTTCGAAGAAGAGCCTGGCGAACGGCATCCCGATGGCCAACATTCTGTTCCCGACCTCGGTGATTGGGATGATGGTGCTGCCGCTGATGATTTTCCATCAGATCCAGCTGATGGTCTGCGCGGTGCTGGCGCGTCGCTACAAGCGCCAGACCGAAAAGCTGGCGCAGGAAGCGACCCGCGCCGCGAAGGCTTAAGGACGTTTCAGGGGCTGCACCAGCTGGGTCAGCCCCTCGGTTTTGATCAGTAACGTTATCGCCATCAGCTCGCCCAGTCGCCCTGCCGGAAATTCATCCTTACGGGCAAACCACAGCAGATACTCCTCCGGCAAATCAATCAGCCTGCGGCCCTTGTATTTACCGAACGGCATCTCGGTATTGGCGATCTCAACGAGCTGCTCTTTCTCCACCTTACTCTCCTAACAGACGCATCATTTCCGCTTCGTCGATAACCTCAATGCCGAGCTCCTGGGCTTTCGCCAGCTTCGACCCCGCCGCTTCTCCGGCAATCACCAGGTCGGTTTTCTTCGACACGCTGCCCGCCACTTTTGCCCCCAGCGCCACCAGACGGGCTTTGGCGTCGTCGCGTGAAAGCTGGCTCAGGCTGCCGGTCAGCACCACCGTTTTACCGGCGAACGGACTGTCGATCTCTTCAGCATTAACCACCACCGGCGCGGGCCATTTAATGCCCTCTTCCAGCAGTTCGCCGATGACGTTACGGTTGCTCTCTTCGGCAAAGAAGTTAAAGACGTGCGTGGCAACGACGATGCCGACATCCGGGACTTTCTGCAGCTCCTCGATGCTCGCCTTTTCCAGCGCCTCCAGCGTACCAAAATACGCCGCCAGACCCGCGGCCGTCGCTTCACCCACTTCACGAATGCCCAGCGCGTACAGGAAGCGGGCGAAGGTGGTCTCTTTGGCGGCTTCCAGCGCGTTAACCACGTTCTGGGCTGACTTTGGCCCCATGCGGTCCAGACCGGTCAGTTTACCTGCGGTCAGCCTGAAGAGGTCCGCTGGCGTGTGGACATACTCTTTCTCAACCAGCTGATCGATAATCTTGTCGCCCATGCCGTCCACGTCCATAGCGCGACGGGAAACGAAGTGCTTCAGTGACTCTTTACGCTGTGCGCCACAGATTAAGCCCCCCGTACAGCGCGCCACGGCTTCACCTTCCACACGCTCAACGTCCGAGCCACACACAGGGCAATGGGTTGGGAAGATAATATCAACACGACGCATTTCATCATCTTGTTTTTCAATTACTTTTACAATTTGCGGAATTACATCGCCTGCGCGCCGCACTATTACCCAATCGTTAATTTTTAATCCAAGATTTTTAATAACATCTTCATTATGCAAAGTGACGTTACTCACTGTTGCACCACCGACGTATACCGGGGTTAATCGTGCTACAGGCGTGATAGCTCCTGTTCTTCCAACTTGAAAGTCAACACCAATGACACGTGTGGTTTTTTCTTGAGCCGCAAATTTATATGCAACAGCCCATCGTGGAGCTTTAGCAACAAACCCTAGCAATTCTTGCTGGCGCTTGTTATTGACTTTAATTACTATTCCATCAATATCGAATCCCATATATGGCCTGCGCAATTCGATTCGATTGTAATAACTCATTACATCATTCACATCTTCATACAATTGCACATCATCACTTACAGGTATTCTCCATTTTTTGAATAACTGTAATGTTTCATATTGCCCTTCAGGTAAATTTCCGCCTTCGACAACACCGTAGCCATAACTGTAAAAATACAGATTCCTTTTGCTTACAAGTGCAGGATCAAGTAATCGCATGGTTCCTGCCGCTGCATTTCTAGGATTTACAAACAGTTTCCCACCATGCTTACGAGCATAATTATTCAAATCATTAAATTTTTGTTTTGGTAAAATTACCTCTCCTCTGATTTCCAATTGAGAAGGAATATTATTACCGTAAAGCACTAACGGCACTGATTTTATGGTTTTAACATTTGCCGTAACGTCTTCACCTTCAACACCATCTCCCCTAGTAACTGCTCTAATGAAGTGACCATTCTCATAAAAAATACTAATAGCTAATCCATCAAGCTTAAGTTCGCAGCAATAAGAAACCTTGCGGTTCAGTCTCTGTTCGACACGAGAATTAAATGCGTAAAAACCTTTTTCTTCAAAAACATTGTCTAAAGATAACATCGCAATTCGATGTTTGATTTTTTTGAAGCCATCTACGATTGGAGCACCGACACGTTGAGTCGGAGAAGTCGGAGTTACAAATTCCGGGTACGAAGTCTCTAATTGGATCAGTTGTCTCATCAAAGAATCGTAATCTTCGTCGGTAATCTCCGGATCTACCAATACATGATATCGGTGCTCATGGTAGCGAAGCTCATCACGAAGATTTTCTATTTGCTTTAATATCTCAGTTTTGTTCATAACGTTACCATAGATGAAAAACCCCCGACAGGCGGGGGTTGAGGAGGAGTCGAAGTCAACGCGGCGATTACGCGTTAGCTTCCTTAACTTCGCGGATGCGGTCCTGATACTCGCGCAGTTTCTGCGGGGTCATCATTCGACGCTGATCGTCGAGCACCACACCGCCCACTTCATCAGCGATATGCTGAGCGGACTGCAGCATCAGCTTAAAGTTTTGCAGTTCGTCGCCGTAAGACGGCACCTGCATAAAGATAGTGACGCCAGGCGTAACGAAATCACCGGTCATGTCCGGATCAAAGGTACCTGGGTTAACCATGTTGGCCAGGCTGAACAGCGCCGGGCCGCTACCGTCAGGACTCAGGTGACGATGGAAAATGTTCATATCGCCAAACTTGAAGCCTGCCTGTTGAATACTGTTAAGCAGAACGTCACCGTTGAGATGGCTACCGTGATGCGCGGCCACGTTCATGATGATCACCGCTTCTTTACGCTGCGGTTTTTCAACAACCGGTTCTGGCTCTGCAACGGGCTCAGGCTCAACGTGCGGGGCTGGCGCGGGCTGCGGCGCAGGTTGAACATGAACAGGCTGCTGCGGTTGTGACACCGGCTGTGCAGGCTGCTGTTGCACGGGCTGCTGCACCGGTTGCTGTTGAACCGGTTGTGGCGCAGCAGGCTGCTGATAGACAGGCTGTTGCGGCGGCTGGCGCACCGGTTCTTCCACAGGCTGCGGCGCTGGCTGGCGCGGCTGTGCAGAAGCATACGGCGGTTGATACTGGTGCTGCGAAGGACGAGGCGCTTCATGCTCCCCATGGCCTACGCCGGGCGCAGTATTGACCCGATGAACACGAACTTCACCCACGCCGTCATCGTCGCTTCCATCGATGTCATCTTCACTGTCATCGTCGTCACGACTGGACTTCATGCGCTTCAGTGGGCGATCGCGAAACATCGAGGAACGCTCTTTACGGCTGGTCCAGAAACCATGTACCAGTAAAGCGATTATGGCGATCGCGCCAACAATGATTAATATCAGACGCAAATCCTGCATCATTATATTCTCTGTTGTTCTAACACCTTGCCACCACGGCAAACATTTACTCACTAAGAGTATTTGCCGTTTACGTCAAGTGCAAGTGTGTGCAGAGCATTCACAGCATAAAGATGAAGGAAATCGTGCTTTTTGCTGGTTTTTCGAACATTTCCGAACTGGTCATTGGTCCGTAAGTGGATAATATAGGCGGGCAATTCCACTGGTTGTGTAAAAAGGAGTACAGCCTGGCTATGGTTTCAACATCTTCTTCCCCCCCGCGCAGCGGCGTCTGGTATTTTTCTCAGGGCTGGAAACTGGTCTCCCTGCCGGGTATTCGACGCTTCGTCATCCTGCCGCTGTTGATCAACATTATTCTGATGGGCGGCGCGTTCTGGTGGCTGTTCACAAAGCTGGAGAGCTGGATCCCGTCGCTGATGAGCCATGTGCCAAACTGGCTGCAGTGGCTTAACTACCTGCTCTGGCCGGTGGCGGTGATCTCCGTGCTGCTGGTGTTTGGCTACTTCTTCTCGACGATTGCCAACTGGATAGCCGCGCCGTTTAACGGTTTGCTGGCGGAACAGCTGGAAGCGCGCCTTACCGGCGCAACACCGCCGGACACGGGCATATGGGGGATCATGAAAGACCTCCCTCGCATTATGAAGCGTGAATGGCAGAAGTTTGCCTGGTACCTGCCCCGCGCGATTGTGCTGCTTATCCTCTATTTTGTGCCCGGCATTGGCCAGACGGTGGCTCCGGTGCTGTGGTTCCTGTTCAGCGCCTGGATGCTGGCCATCCAGTACTGCGACTATCCGTTCGACAACCACAAGGTACCGTTTAAAGAGATGCGCACTGCCCTGCGCAGCCAGAAGGTTGCCAATATGCAGTTTGGTGCGCTGACCAGCCTGTTTACCATGACCCCATTCCTGAATCTGTTCATCATGCCGGTTGCCGTCTGCGGCGCGACGGCAATGTGGGTGGACTGCTACCGTGCTAAGCACGCGTTATGGAAATAATGCAAAAATGTGTAAAGCAGGGGTGGCTTATGCCGCCCCTTATTCCATACTGATCCCCATTATTTCCTTGCAGTATATAGATATGCGAATTCCTTACTTCCCCCTACCTGCTTAGCAGGTATGCTGGGTCGGTATCCCAATTTCATACAGTTAAGGACAGGCCATGAGTAAGATTTATGAAGACAACTCGCTGACTATCGGTCATACGCCCCTGGTTCGACTGAACCGTATCGGTAATGGACGCATCCTGGCGAAGGTCGAATCACGTAACCCGAGCTTCAGCGTAAAATGCCGCATCGGTGCAAACATGATTTGGGATGCTGAAAAACGTGGCGTACTGAAGCCTGGCGTTGAGCTGGTGGAACCGACCAGCGGCAATACCGGGATCGCTCTGGCCTATGTTGCTGCCGCGCGCGGCTACAAGCTGACGCTGACCATGCCTGAAACCATGAGCATCGAGCGTCGTAAGCTGCTGAAAGCGCTGGGCGCGAACTTGGTGCTGACCGAAGGCGCGAAGGGCATGAAAGGTGCCATTCAGAAAGCCGAAGAGATTGTGGCCAGCGATCCGGCGAAATACCTGCTGCTGCAGCAGTTCAGCAACCCGGCAAACCCGGAAATTCACGAGAAGACCACCGGCCCGGAAATCTGGGAAGATACTGACGGCCAGGTTGACGTCTTTATCTCCGGCGTGGGTACCGGCGGTACGCTGACCGGCGTGTCACGCTATATTAAAGGCACGAAGGGTAAAAAAGATCTGATTACCGTTGCCGTTGAGCCGACTGACTCACCGGTTATCACCCAGGCGCTGGCGGGGGAAGAGCTCAAACCCGGCCCGCACAAAATTCAGGGTATTGGCGCAGGCTTCATTCCGGGCAACCTGGATCTGAAGCTGATCGATAAAGTGATCACCATTACGAACGAAGAAGCCATCTCTACCGCGCGTCGCCTGATGGATGAAGAAGGTATTCTGGCGGGTATCTCTTCCGGTGCGGCCGTTGCGGCAGCGCTCAAGCTTCAGGAAGATGAAGCCTTTACCAATAAGAATATTGTGGTTATCCTTCCTTCCTCGGGTGAGCGTTACTTGAGCACCGCGCTGTTTGCCGATCTCTTCACTGAAAAAGAGCTGCAACAGTAGTGCCAGCATGTTAATAACGCGTAAAAAAGCACCTTTTCAGGTGCTTTTTTGTGGCCTGCTTCAAACTTTTACCCCTCCTGGCATTGCTTCACCCCGAAGGGTCTGGTATTTAAACCAGCAATTATTTTGATGCGTGAAATTAATCAGCGAACGAAATAGCCTTGCTGAATCGATTTTATGATTTGGTTCAAGTCTTGCTTTCGCTGCATAATGTTTAATGACGATCGAAACGTCAGCGCTAACAATACAGGCTAAAGTTCAGTCGCCAGGCTAGACTTTAGTTCCACAACACTAAACCTATAAGTTGGGGAAATACAATGTTCCAGCAAGAAGTTACCATTACCGCTCCGAACGGTCTGCACACCCGCCCTGCTGCTCAGTTTGTTAAAGAAGCAAAAGGCTTTTCTTCTGAAATCACTGTGACTTCCAACGGCAAAAGCGCGAGCGCAAAAAGCCTGTTCAAACTGCAGACTCTGGGCCTGACTCAGGGCACCGTAGTCACCATCTCTGCGGAAGGTGAAGACGAGCAGAAAGCAGTTGAGCATCTGGTAAAACTGATGGCTGAGCTCGAGTAAGTTTCCGGGTTCTTTTAAATATCAGTCACAAGTAAGGTAGGGTTATGATTTCAGGCATTTTAGCATCCCCGGGTATCGCTTTCGGCAAAGCACTGCTGCTGAAAGAAGACGAGATCGTCATCGACCGGAAAAAAATTTCTGCCGACAAGGTTGATCAGGAAGTTGAACGTTTTCTGAGCGGTCGTGCCAAGGCATCTGCGCAACTGGAAGCAATCAAAACTAAAGCTGGCGAAACTTTCGGTGAAGAAAAAGAAGCCATCTTCGAAGGGCACATCATGCTGCTCGAAGATGAGGAGCTGGAGCAGGAAATCATAGCCCTGATTAAAGATAAAGGCATGACGGCCGACGCGGCTGCGCATGAAGTTATCGAAGGTCAGGCAACTGCCCTGGAAGAACTGGATGATGAATACCTGAAAGAGCGTGCGGCTGACGTACGTGACATCGGTAAGCGCCTGCTGCGCAACATCCTGGGTCTGGCCATTATCGACCTGAGCGCAATTCAGGATGAAGTGATCCTGGTTGCTGCTGACCTCACCCCGTCTGAAACCGCACAGCTGAACCTGAAAAAGGTCCTCGGTTTCATCACCGACGCGGGTGGCCGTACCTCCCACACCTCTATCATGGCGCGTTCTCTGGAACTGCCTGCCATCGTGGGTACCGGTAGCGTCACCTCTCAGGTGAAAAACGGCGACTATCTGATTCTGGATGCCGTAAACAATCTGGTTTACGTTAACCCAACCAATGAAGAGATCGATAAACTGCGCGCGGTTCAGGAGCAGGTTGCGAGTGAAAAAGCGGAACTCGCTAAGCTGAAAGACCTGCCAGCCATCACCCTGGACGGCCATCAGGTTGAAGTGTGCGCAAACATCGGTACCGTCCGCGACGTTGATGGCGCTGAGCGCAACGGTGCGGAAGGCGTCGGTCTCTATCGTACTGAATTCCTGTTCATGGACCGCGACGCGCTGCCTACAGAAGAAGAGCAGTTTGCCGCGTATAAAGCCGTGGCTGAAGCGTGTGGCTCTCAGGCGGTTATCGTCCGTACCATGGACATCGGTGGCGACAAAGAGCTGCCGTACATGAACTTCCCGAAAGAAGAGAACCCGTTCCTGGGCTGGCGTGCAATCCGTATCGCAATGGATCGTAAAGAGATCCTGCGTGACCAGGTTCGCGCGATCCTGCGTGCCTCTGCGTTCGGTAAGCTGCGCATCATGTTCCCAATGATCATCTCTGTTGAAGAAGTGCGTGCACTGAAGAAAGAGATCGAAATCTACAAACAGGAACTGCGCGACGAAGGTAAAGCGTTTGACGAGTCAATCGAGATCGGCGTGATGGTGGAAACACCAGCGGCGGCGACCATTGCGCGTCATTTAGCCAAAGAAGTTGATTTCTTTAGTATCGGTACCAATGATTTAACGCAGTACACCCTGGCAGTTGACCGTGGTAATGATATGATTTCACATCTCTACCAGCCAATGTCACCGTCCGTACTGAACTTGATCAAGCAAGTTATTGATGCTTCTCATGCAGAAGGTAAATGGACTGGCATGTGTGGTGAGCTTGCAGGCGACGAACGTGCTACACTTCTGTTGCTGGGTATGGGTCTGGACGAATTCTCTATGAGCGCCATTTCCATCCCGCGCATTAAGAAGATTATCCGTAACACGAACTTCGAAGATGCGAAGGTGTTAGCAGAGCAGGCTCTTGCTCAACCGACAACGGACGAGTTAATGACGCTGGTTAACAAGTTCATTGAAGAAAAAACAATCTGCTAATCCACGAGATGCGGCCCAAATTACTGCTTAGGAGAAGATCATGGGTTTGTTCGATAAACTGAAATCTCTGGTTTCTGATGATAAGAAAGACTCCGGAACTATTGAGATTGTTGCTCCGCTCTCCGGCGAGATCGTCAACATCGAAGACGTGCCGGATGTAGTGTTTGCTGAGAAAATCGTTGGTGATGGCATTGCTATCAAACCAACTGGCAACAAAATGGTTGCTCCAGTTGACGGCACCATCGGTAAAATTTTTGAAACCAACCATGCGTTCTCTATCGAATCTGATAGCGGTATCGAACTGTTCGTTCACTTCGGTATCGACACCGTTGAACTGAAAGGCGAAGGCTTCAAACGTATCGCGGAAGAAGGCCAGCGTGTGAAAGTTGGCGACCCGGTGATTGAATTCGATCTGCCACTGCTGGAAGAAAAAGCCAAGTCTACCCTGACTCCGGTTGTTATCTCCAACATGGACGAAATCAAAGAACTGATCAAACTGTCTGGCAGCGTCACCGTGGGTGAAACCCCGGTTATCCGCATCAAGAAGTAATTCTTGCCGCACAGTAAAATGGCGCCTTCGGGCGCCATTTTTGTTTATGCCGGCAGGATAAGCTCGTCGTAGCCTTTCGACTGGGTATAGAGCATCACGTCCGTCACCCGATCGCCAGCCATGCGAATGGCATCGGCAACGGTTTTCCCCTCAACAATGCCGCTCACCAGTTCTGAACAGAACAGATCGCCCGTCCCTTTCAGATCGGTTTCTACCCGCGGATGCGCACTGACGGTAACGCCTTCATTCGTCACCAGCACCACGTGGATGTTTTGCGGGTCGTCAGCGACAGGCGCACTGGTGATCGCCACCCATTTCAGGCTGTCAGAGAGCAGTCCCTGTGCCGCCGCGATGGCGCTTTCCGGCGTGCGGCACGGTTTGCCGCTTAGCACTTCCAGCTCATAGACGTTTGGCGTAATCCCCTGCGCCAGCGGCAGCAGGTGCTCCCGATACGCCTCGGGGATCTCGGGCTTCACGTACATCCCGCTGTCGATATCGCCTATAACCGGGTCGACCAGCACCAGCAGGTCAGGATGCTGCGCTTTGACCGCCTTCAGCCACTGCGCCAGCAGGGCGATCTGGCTGGCATTTCCCATATAGCCGGTAGTGACCGCCTTAAGCTCGCGAAGGATCTCGCGCTCTTCCAGCGCCTTCAGATAGCCGCTGAACCACTCATCGGGGATCACGCCGCCGTAGAACGTGTCATAGTGTGGCGTATTGCTGAACAGTACCGTTGGCACGGCGGTGACGTTCAGCCTGTGGGTTCGTATATTCGGCACCGCGATGCTGTTTCCCACGCTGCCATACACCACCTGCGACTGCACCGCGACAATATCGGTTTGCTGCGCCCGGGTATTATCCCGGAATAGAATCATCTCCATGACGCTTAAATTCCCGCCCCCTGCGAATAACTCTCTTCACCAAAGACGCCGGTAGACAGATAGCGATCGCCGCGATCGCAAATAATCGCCACCACCACCGCGCCCGGGTTTGCCTGCGCCACCCGAATCGCGCCCGCTACCGCGCCGCCCGAGCTGACGCCGCAGAAGATGCCTTCGCGCACGGCCAGCTCACGCATGGTATTTTCCGCCTCGCGCTGATGAAGATCCAGCACCTGGTCCACAAGCTGCGCATTAAAGATGCCGGGCATATACTCCGCCGGCCAGCGGCGAATGCCCGGAATGCTGCTCCCCTCTTCCGGCTGCAGGCCGACAATGGTGACGGCTTTATCCTGCTCGCGGAGAAAACGCGATACCCCGGTAATGGTGCCGGTGGTGCCCATGCTGGAGACAAAATGGGTGATTCGCCCGTCGGTTTGCTGCCAGATTTCCGGGCCGGTGGTGGTGTAGTGCGCGTACGGGTTGTCCGGGTTATTAAACTGATCGAGCAGTTTACCTTCACCGCGCTCGGCCATTTCTAACGCCAGGTCGCGCGCGCCTTCCATCCCCTGCTCTTTGGTCACCAGAATCAGCTCGGCTCCGTAGGCACGCATCGCGGCGCGGCGCTCCTGGCTCATGTTATCCGGCATCAGCAGCTTCATGCGGTAGCCTTTCAGCGCCGCAATCATGGCCAGGGCGATACCCGTGTTGCCGCTGGTAGCTTCAATCAGCACGTCGCCCGGCTTGATTTCACCACGCTTTTCGGCCTGGACGATCATCGACAGCGCGGCACGGTCTTTCACCGACCCCGCCGGGTTATTGCCTTCGAGTTTGACCCAGATTTCGCTGCCGTTATCCGGCCCCATGCGCTGAAGCTTGACCAGAGGCGTGTTGCCGATGGTATGTTCGAGTGTATTCACGATTTTTACTCAATAAAAAAGCCGGGTTGCGCGCAGCGATCCCGGCCTACAAGACACAGTTTTAGCTGTATGCCCGGTCAGCGCAGCGCCACCGGGCGATAAACATCCTAATAACCTATCAGGCTGACTCCGCCAGAGCAATATCCTCGCGCGTCTCGATGCGTTCCTTGCCGTGATAAATACGGGCATGCTGCAGACCGACAAACAGGCGTTCTCCCCGATGCGGCGGGACGTCGTCGCGCATGACCACCGTCAGCGGCTCGGTATACCAGCCCAGCGGCTGTACCACCAGTTGGGTATAGTGCCCTTTAGGGCTCGCTTCCAGCACCTGCACCGGCAGCGGTGAATCCAGGCTGGTTCGACGGCTCACATCCACTTCCCACGGACGCAGGAACAGATCGACCGGTCCCTGGTGGGCGGAGGTATAGCCCAGCGGCCAGCGGTGCGCGCCCACGTGGAACTGCCCGCCGCGAATGGTGCCCTGCAGACGGTTCACCTCTCCCATAAACTCCAGCACGAAGCGGGTCGCCGGTTCACGCCAGAGTTGTTCCGGCTCGTCAACCTGCTCAATGTTGCCCTGACTCATGACCACCACGCGATCCGCGACTTCCATCGCCTCTTCCTGGTCGTGGGTCACAAAGACGCTGGTGAATTTCAGCTCTTCATGGAGCTGACGCAGCCAGCGGCGCAGCTCTTTACGCACCTGCGCATCCAGCGCGCCAAAGGGTTCATCCAGCAGCAGAATTTGCGGCTCAACGGCCAGCGCGCGCGCCAGCGCCACGCGCTGCTTCTGCCCGCCGGACAGCTGGGCCGGGAAACGATCCGCCAGGTGAGCCAGTTGCACCATCTCCAGCAGTTTGGTCACTTTCGCTTTAATGGTTGCCGCATCCGGGCGCTCGCGACGCGGCAGCACGGTGAGGCCAAACGCAATATTGTCAAACACGGTCATGTGGCGGAACAGCGCGTAGTGCTGGAACACAAAGCCCACTTTACGATCGCGGGCGTGCAGGCGGCTCACGTCGGTACCGTGGAAGCGGATGTGCCCGCTGGTCTGATGCTCAAGCCCGGCGATAATACGCAGCAGCGTGGTTTTGCCGGAGCCAGACGGTCCCAGCAGCGCCACCATTTGTCCGGAAGGGATATCCAGCGAGATATCATTCAGCACCTGGGTGCGACCAAAAGACTTCTTAATATTGGCAATCTCAATGCTCATGATTTCCCTCCTGATGCAGACGTTTTTCCTGATTTTCTAAACGCCACTGCACCACACTCTTCAAAAACAGGGTCAAAATGGCCATCAGCGTCAGCAACGCTGCGGCAGTAAAGGCGCCGATGGTGTTGTAGTCCTGCTGCAGCAGTTCAATCTGGAGCGGCAGCGACAGGGTTTCACCGCGAATGGATCCGGAAACAACGGAAACAGCACCGAACTCGCCAATCGCGCGGGCGTTGGTCAGTACCACGCCGTAAAGCAGCGCCCAGCGAATGTTCGGCAGCGTCACGCGGCGGAACATTTGCCAGCCCGAAGCCCCCAGCAGCACCGCCGCTTCGTCTTCGTTGCTCCCCTGGCTTAACATCACCGGCACCAGCTCACGCACCACAAACGGACAGGTCACGAAGATGGTAACCAGCACCATGCCTGGCCAGGCGAACATGATCTGCAGGTTATTCGCATCCAGCCAGCCGCCCAGCGGGCCGTTGGAGCCGTAGAAGAGCAGGTACACCAGACCGGCCACCACAGGCGACACGGCAAACGGAATATCCAGCAGGGTCAGCAGCAGCTGACGTCCCGGGAAGTTAAAGCGCGTCACCAGCCACGCCAGCAGGGTACCGAACACCAGGTTCACCGGAACGGTAATCAGGGCAATCAGCACGGTCAGCCAGATGGCGTGCAGCATATCCGGGTTCGCCAGGTTTTCCAGCGCGGGCATCAGGCCCTTGCTGAACGCCTGAACGAAGATATAAATCGTCGGCACGACGAGAATGAGGGCGGACACCAGCACGCCCGCCCCAATCAGAAACCATTTACCCCAGTTGATGCGGGGCGCATCGTATCGCTTCAATTGCGTAACTTCCGCCATCAGTGACCTACCACACGTCGACCAAAGCGACTTTGCAGAGTGTTAATCGAGTACAGCAGCAGCAGCGAGGCCGCGAGGATCACCGAAGCAATCGCGCTCGCCGCCGGATAATCAAACTCCTGCAGGCGAATGAAAATCATCAGCGAGGTCACTTCCGTTTTCCAGGCGATGTTCCCGGCGATAAAAATCACCGCGCCGAACTCGCCAAGGCTGCGGGTAAACGACAGCGCGACGCCCGCCATCAGCGCCGGAGACAACTCCGGCAGCACCACCTTGCGGAAGCTCTGCCAGCGCGTGGCGCCCAGCGTTTCCGCCGCTTCTTCGTATTCCGGACCTAACTCTTCCAGCACCGGCTGCACGGTACGCACCACAAACGGGATGCTGGTAAAGGCCATCGCCACCGCGATACCGAGCCAGGTATAGGTCACCTTGATGTCAAATTTCGCCAGCCACTCGCCGTACAGCCCGTTCACGGAGAAGAGCGACGCGAGGGTTAAGCCAGCGACCGCCGTCGGCAGCGCAAACGGCAGATCCATCAGGGCGTCAAGCAGCGTGCGGCCCGGGAAGCGATAGCGGGTTAAAATCCATGCCATCAGCAGGCCGAACACGCCGTTAAAAATGGAGGCGACAAACGCCGACAGCAGCGTCACCTTATAGGCCGCCACTACCTGGGGGTTAGTGACCACGTCCCAGTACTGCGCCCAGCTCATCTGCGCAAGCTGCATCACCAGCGCGCTGAGCGGCAACAGCAGGATTAGGCAAACGAACAGCAGGCTGGTCCCGAGGCTTAAGGTAAAGCCCGGCAGCACGCGTTTAGTCGATACTGCAAACATTACTTATGCCCCGCCGCCAACAGTTTGTCTAACTCACCGCCACTGGCAAAATGCGTTTTCATCACGTCTGGCCAGGAGCCAAAATGATCTTCCACGCGGAACAGCGCGGTCTGCGGGAATTTATCTTTCAGCTTATCCATCACGTCCGGGTTGTTCACGCGGTAGTAGTAATCGGTAATGATGGTCTGCGCCTGAGGGCTGTACAGGTAGTTGAGATAGGCTTTTGCCGCTTTCTCGGTACCGTTTGCCTGCACGTTTTTATCCACCCATGCGACCGGGAATTCGGCCAGAATGTTGGTTTTCGGGATAACCACCTCAAAGCCCTGCGCTTCATACTGTTTGCGAATGTTGTTCACTTCCGACTCGAAGCTGATCAGCACATCGCCCAGACCGCGCTCTGCGAAAGTCGTGGTCGCCCCGCGGCCGCCGGTATCAAACACTTCGACGTTTTTCAGGAACTGGGTCATGAACTGCTCGGTTTTGGCTTTATCGTTACCGTCAGCCTTGTCCGCCGCGCCCCACGCCGCTAAATAGGTGTAACGCGCGTTACCGGAGGTTTTTGGGTTCGGGAAAATCAGTTTCACGTCGGAACGC
This sequence comes from Enterobacter sp. TCD1-1, assembly GCF_020567405.1. Classification (NCBI taxonomy): domain Bacteria; kingdom Pseudomonadati; phylum Pseudomonadota; class Gammaproteobacteria; order Enterobacterales; family Enterobacteriaceae; genus Enterobacter; species Enterobacter sp. TCD1-1. The sequence continues at coordinate 2,526,504 of NZ_JAJCXF010000001.1, forward strand.
ACCAGGTCGCTCCAGTCGTGGATATTCTTCGGATTGCCCTTGCGCACCAGGAAACCCATGGTGGAGTAGAACGGCGAGCTGTTGTTCGGCAGACGGCTCTGCCAGTCCGCCGGGATGAGCTTGCCTTTGTCATGCAGGATCTGCACGTCAGTGACCTGGTTGTAGGTCACCACATCCGCTTTCAGCCCCTGGAGAATGGCCAGCGCCTGCTTGGACGAACCGGCGTGGGACTGCTTGATGGTCAGCTTATCGCCGTTATTGTCTTTCGCCCACTGCTGTTCGAACGGGGGGTTAAGGGCGGCAAACAGCTCGCGGGAGACGTCATACGAACTGTTCAACAGTTCAGTCGCCTGCGCCTGTGCCACCAGCAGTAAACCTGCCAGCGCCAGAGTTCCTTTTTTCAGTACAGTAACGGCCATTGCGCACCCTTATAAATGTGATGACTATCTTATAGTCATAATATTTATAACGGGGATGAAAGGAGTAACGGTTTTATATACCGTTTGGTGATTTAGAAGCAGAAAAGGGAATAAGGGGCAGGGAAAATTGCCGGGTGGCGCTAACGCTTACCCGGCCTACGTATGGAGAGCGGTTTTACAGCGCCAGCAGACGCTCAACGGACGGCGCGAAGTAGTAGCCGCCGGTCACCGGTTTGGTGAAGCGCAGCATGGCGTCGCGCTTGCCGTCGGTATCGCCGAACATGCTCAGCAGCTGCTGTTCAATATTATACAGGCGCGCGCAGTAGGCGCAGAAGTAGAGGCCGTGCGTGCCGCTTGCCGTGCCGTACGGCAGGCTCTGGCGGACAATCTTCAGTCCTTTACCGTCTTCCTTGAGGTCAACGCGGGTCAGGTGCGAGGTGACCGGACGGTCATCACCGTCGATCTCTTCGTTGGCCTCTTTCGTACGGCCAATCATCATCTCCTGGTCGTGCACGCTCATGCGGTTAAGCTGCTTGAGGTTATGCTCCCAGCGCTGCACGAACACGTAGCTGCCGCCCGCGTCCACGCCGTCTTTGATTACCGCGACTTCACGACGCGTCTCTTCACCCGCCGGGTTTTCCGTTCCGTCGACGAAGCCGCTCAGATCGCGCTCTTCGACCCAGCGGAAACCGTGAACCTCTTCCTGCACCTCAATGCTGTCGCCAAAGGCCGCCACCGCCGCCTGGGCAACGGAGAAGTTCACGTCGTGACGCAGAGAAAGAATGTGGATCAGCACGTCGTACTGGGTCGCCGGAGCCAGGCCTTTGCCGTAAGGGATGAAGTCCTTCAGCTCTTCCGCCCCTTCGCCGCCGCTCAGCTGACGCCAGACGTTATTGCCAAACGCAACGACGGCGCCGAGGTGGGCTTCCGGGAATTTGGCCTGGAAGGTCGCCAGTTTATCAATAAACGCTTTGCTGGCCGCACGCAGGGCATCCACGTCCCCTTTGACATTGGCTTCAATCCAAATCGCCGCGCGGCAATGTTCTGGCAAAATGCCACTCTGAACCTGAGACATCGCTCCTCCTGAAATAAAGATGCCACGTCAGCGTGGCATTGATGGCGGCTATTATACCCGGATTTCAGCGGGGCGGTTTGTTCAGACGCAAATTACTGCTTCCAGAGTATTTTGCTCACCTTCCAGCTCTTCAGCGTGTCGTCAGACGGCATCAACCCTTCCGGACCGCTCCAGGTGCCGGTAAAAACATAGCTGATGTGCTGGCTGCCTTCCGCCTTACACTCCACCGCCACTTCATCGTCGGATGGCGCGCTGGAGCAGTTGCCAAAGGCCTGCTTATAAAGATCGCTAAACGGGGTCCCGACCTTCACGCCGCTGGCGGTCGGAATATCTTCGTCCATCACCGCGATCCGGTTTACCGTGCCTTTGTCACCGTTGATCACCAGTGCCAGCTTATCGCCCTTCAGCGCTTCGTAATAGCGAACTATATTGCCATTCTCTGTTTTCATGCCGCTGCGCAGGCGGTAATCGCTGCTGAGCGCATCCTGAATAGCATTCTGATCCAGCGCCGTCGCGGCGGTAATTTTCCCCACGCCCTGCTCGGTCACTTCCGTTGATGAGCCAAACCAGTTCCACGGATACGCGGCGGACCAGTTAATGGAGGAGAGCGTCGAACAGCCGGTCAATGCCAGCGGGAGAGCGCATAAGAGTAAACGCAGCGATTTCATTGAAACGTCCTTACGTGTTAAATCAACGCTTGTTGGAGTGCGACATCGGCAAAAAGTGCCGGATTAATCATCCTGCGGCGCAAAACAGGCCCGAAGGCGCGGGTTGGTCAGTAGCCACAGCAGCGCCACAATATCGGCAACCACCAGCGCAACGCCGATGCCCGTCAGCGGTTCACCGTACCACCAGAGTACCGGCTGCCAGAAGAGCAGCGCAATCTGGGCAAGGATCAGCAGCCCGCGAAGCGCGCGCCACAAACGCGGGATTGCATGCCGTCGGCCGCTGCATAAGAAAGCCACCACCGCCGGTACGCCCGGCAGCAAGCCGAGCCAGAAGGCATCGTGATCGGGATAAAAGAGCGTCAGCAGCGTGTCGCCCTGCCCGCGCGACGCGGCGGCCATCACGAACAGCACCCAGGTCCGGGCCTGGAGCAGCAGAACGCACCAGAATAAAAAGGGCAGCCTGACGCGCCCCTGCGCGTCATAGTCTGCCGGATGGATCTCAGTACTCTTCATCTTCGATGAGACGCTTTCCTAAATTCAGCACGTCAGCGTGTACGTAGCCCAGGCGTTCATACATACCCAGCACCACGTCGTTATCTTCCCGCACCATGATCTGGATTTTCGGACAGCCGCGGGCGATCAGCTTCTTCTCGAGCCGGTTGAGCAGCGCATTGGCGATGCCGCGACCACGGTATTCCGGATGCACGCCCAGATAATAGGCCGAGCCGCGATGGCCGTCGTAACCGCCCATGACTGTCCCCACGACCTCGCCATTGACTTCCGCGACCAGAAACAGACTGACGTCGTGATTCACCTTACGTTCGATATCCATTTCCGGATCGTTCCACGGACGCAGCAGATCGCAGCGCTCCCAAAGGGTGATCACCTCTTCGAAATCTTCCTGGCGAAAAACGCGTATCTCCATGGTATTAACCGCCTTTTCGGGTTTAAAAACAGTGATTATGGCGCGAACCACGCCTTTAGCCAATAACCGGGGAAAATCTCGCCAAAATTTGGCATAATGTCACTTTGTCACGTATTGAAATGAAAAGTAAAACAATTCTCACTATGGACTGTCGTAACGCTAAACGCGATACGATATAACACCAGGACCCCATTTTTTAGTATTCAGGCCGCATGAGCACATTCAAACCATTAAAAGCACTCACATCGCGTCGTCAGGTTCTCAAAGCGGGGCTGGCGGCCTTAACGTTAACGGGCATCGCAAAGCAGGCTCAGGCGAAAGACGAGAGCACGCTCAAAACCAGTAACGGACACAGCAAACCGAAAACGAAAAAGCCGGGCGCGAAGCGTCTGGTGATGCTCGACCCAGGCCACGGCGGTATTGATACCGGCGCCATCGGCAAAAACGGGTCGAAAGAAAAACACGTCGTGCTGGCGATTGCAAAAAATGTGCGGGCGATTTTACGCAGCAACGGCATTGACGCCCGCCTGACGCGCTCTGGCGATACCTTTATTCCGCTGTATGACCGCGTAGAGATCGCCCACCAGCACGGGGCGGATCTGTTTATGTCGATTCACGCCGACGGCTTTACCAACCCGTCTGCCGCCGGCGCCTCGGTGTTTGCGCTTTCCAACCGCGGCGCCAGTAGCGCCATGGCGAAATACCTCTCCGATCGCGAAAACCGGGCGGATGAAGTCGCCGGGAAGAAAGCCACTGACAAGGACCACCTGCTACAGCAGGTGCTGTTCGACCTCGTGCAGACGGATACGATCAAAAATAGCCTGACGCTCGGCTCGCATATTCTGAAAAAGATTAAGCCGGTGCATCGACTGCACAGTAAAGGCACCGAGCAGGCGGCGTTCGTGGTGCTGAAATCACCGTCCATCCCGTCCGTACTGGTGGAAACCTCGTTCATTACCAACCCGGAAGAGGAGCGACTCCTCGGCACCGCGGCGTTTCGTCAGAAGATTGCCAACGCCATCGCTTCCGGCATTATCAGTTACTTCAACTGGTTCGATAACCAAAAAGCGCACTCCAGGAAACGTTGATGAAACCCAATGCTCAACTGGTCAAAACGTTCCTGCTGCAGCTGCAGGATGAGATTTGCCAGAAACTGGCCGCCGCAGACGGCGGAGAATTTCAGGAAGATACCTGGCAGCGCGAGGCCGGTGGTGGCGGACGCAGCCGCGTGCTGCGTAACGGCGGCATCTTTGAACAGGCCGGGGTGAATTTTTCCCACGTTCATGGCGACGCGATGCCCGCGTCTGCGACGGCACATCGTCCTGAGCTTGCAGGCCGCAGCTTCGAAGCGATGGGCGTCTCGCTGGTGGTGCATCCGCACAACCCGTTTGTGCCGACCAGCCACGCCAACGTGCGCTTTTTCATTGCCGAAAAGCCGGGGGCCGATCCGGTCTGGTGGTTTGGCGGCGGTTTCGACATGACGCCCTACTACGGCTTCGAAGAGGATGCCGTGCACTGGCACACCACCGCGCGGGACCTTTGTGTGCCGTTTGGCGAAGACGTTTACCCGAAATATAAAAAGTGGTGCGACGACTACTTTTACCTGAAGCACCGCGACGAGCAGCGCGGCATCGGCGGACTGTTCTTTGACGACCTCAACACGCCTGATTTTGATACCGCGTTCAGCTTTATGCGCGCGGTAGGTGAAGGCTATACCGACGCCTATCTGCCCATCGTCGAACGCCGTAAAAACACCGACTACGGCGTGCGCGAGCGTGAGTTCCAGCTCTACCGCCGCGGGCGCTACGTGGAGTTCAACCTGGTGTGGGATCGCGGGACGCTGTTCGGCCTGCAGACCGGCGGGCGCACGGAGTCGATTCTGATGTCGATGCCGCCGCTGGTGCGCTGGGAGTACTGCTACGAGCCAAAAGAAGGCAGCCCGGAGGCTGCCTTAAAAGAGTTTATTCAGGTGCGGGATTGGGTGTAACTCCCCTCACCCCGGCCCTCTCCCCATAGGGGAGAGGGTGAAAGACGGCTCGGTGCAGTTCCCTCTCCCCTATGGGGAGAGGGTTAGGGTGAGGGGTTTACAGCGGCTGCGTCTGCGCCTCAACCACCGCCAGCGCCACCATATTCACGATACGGCGCACGGAGGCAATCGGCGTTAACACGTGCACCGGTTTTGCCACGCCCATCAGCACCGGTCCTACGGTCACCCCTTCAGAGCTGGAGACGCGCAGCAGGTTATAGCTGATACGCGCCGCTTCCACGTTCGGCATAATCAGGATATTTGCCGATCCCTTCAGCGGGCTGTCCGGCATACGTTCGTTACGGATGCTCTCCACCAGCGCCGCATCGCCGTGCATTTCCCCGTCAATCATCAGCTCTGGCGCGCGCTCGCGCACCAGCGCCAGCGTCTCACGCATTTTGCAGGCCGCCGCCGATTTAGACGAACCAAAGTTAGAGTGCGACAGCAGCGCCACCTTCGGTTCGATACCAAAGCGACGCACGGTCTCAGCGGCCATCACGGTGATCTCCGCCAGCTCGTCCGGGGTGGGATCGTCGTTAACGTAGGTATCGGCAATAAAGGTGTTGCCGCTTGGCAGCAGCAGGGCGTTCATCGCCCCGGCGGTGTGCACGCCGTCGCGATAGCCGAAGATCTCCTGCACCACGCTAAAGTGCTCGTGGTAATCGCCGATGGTGCCGCAGATCAGCGCATCCGCCTCGCCGCGATGGACCATGATCGCGCCGATCACCGTCGTGTTGCTGATGACGGCTTTCTGCGCCTGCTCCTGGGTGATCCCCCGACGTTTCATGATCGCGTAGTATTCGCTCCAGTACTCTTTGAAGCGCGGATCGGATTCGTTGTTGACGATCTCGAAGTCGACGCCCGGCTTAATCTGCAGGCCCAGCTTCTGGATACGCATTTCGATCACGCTCGGACGACCAATCAGAATCGGCTTCGCCAGGCCTAAGGTGATCAGCTCCTGAGTGGCGTGCAGCACGCGCGCCTCTTCCCCTTCCGCCAGCACCACGCGCTTCGCGTCGGCGCGCGCCTGGGAGAAGATCGGCTTCATGAACAGGTTCGTTTTATAGACAAACTCGGTGAGTTTATCGACGTAAGCGTCGAAATCCTCAATCGGACGCGTCGCCACGCCGGAATCCATCGCCGCTTTGGCCACCGCAGGGGCAATTTTGACAATCAGACGCGGGTCGAACGGTTTTGGAATGATGTAGTCAGGGCCAAAGCTCAGATCCTGATCGCCATAAGCTGAGGCAACCACTTCGCTCTGCTCGGCGTGGGCCAGCTCCGCGATGGCGTGCACGGCGGCCAGCTTCATCTCTTCGTTGATTGCCGTCGCGCCGACGTCCAGCGCGCCGCGGAAGATGAACGGGAAGCAGAGCACGTTGTTGACCTGGTTCGGGTAGTCGGAACGCCCGGTACAGATAATGGCGTCTTCACGCACCGCTTTCGCCAGCGGCGGCAGAATTTCCGGTTCCGGGTTGGCCAGGGCCAGGATCATCGGCGCGCGCGCCATCTTCTTCACCATCTCCTGGGTCAGCACCTTCGGACCCGAGCAGCCGAGGAAGATATCCGCGCCGTCGATCACGTCCTCAAGCGTGCGTTTACCGTCGTCTTCTACCGCATACGCCGCTTTGGTTTCCGCCATGTTCGGCTCGCGATCTTTGTAAATCACGCCCTTAGAGTCACAGACCACAATGTTGTGTTTCTGCATACCCAGCGCTACCAGCAGGTTCATACAGGCAATCGCCGCGGCGCCTGCGCCCGACACCACCATGCGCACGTCGGAGAGATTTTTCTCCACCACGCGCAGGCCGTTGAGAATGGCGGCGGTGCTGATAATGGCCGTACCGTGCTGGTCGTCATGGAACACGGGAATGTTCATACGCTCGCGCAGCTTCTGCTCGATATAGAAACATTCCGGCGCTTTAATGTCTTCCAGGTTGATCCCCCCGAAGGTCGGCTCCAGCGCGGCCACCACGTTGATGAATTTGTCAGGATCGAGCTCGTCCACCTCGATATCAAACACGTCGATACCGGCGAATTTTTTGAACAGCACCCCCTTGCCTTCCATCACCGGCTTACCGGCCAGCGCGCCGATGTTACCGAGACCCAGTACCGCCGTGCCGTTAGAGATCACGGCAACAAGGTTGCCACGCGCGGTATATTTGTAGGCCGCCAGCGGATCTTTTTCGATTTCCAGACACGGGGCCGCTACGCCCGGCGAATAGGCCAGCGCCAGATCGCGCTGGGTTGCCAGCGGTTTGGTTGGGGAGACCTGAATTTTGCCCGGGACAGGGAACTCGTGAAAATCGAGGGCACTCTGTTTCAACTGCTCATCCATCTTATTTATCCTTTCACGTATCGGTCAAAAGGGTGACGAAAGCGATCCGGTTGCACACCCTGGTGTGCCGCCTAGTATCGCCTCAGACTGCCTCCTAAACTTTGAAGGCTGCCAAACTCTCACCATCACACATTAAAAATTGTTATCAATTTATAACAGCCATGTTACCCGTCTCAAAAGCAATGCCTCCCCCGTCTGCTATGCTTTTTTGTTAAGTCCATCATGATTTTTCCAGAAGTGTGAACTAACGCACTCATCTAACTCTTTTATTTCCAAGGAGTAATCATTTATGAACCAGCTAGACGGCATCAAACAATTCACCACCGTGGTAGCCGACAGCGGCGATATCGAGTCGATTCGTCACTACCAGCCGGAGGATGCGACCACTAACCCTTCGCTACTGCTCAAGGCAGCCGGGCTTGCCCATTTTAGTCATCTGATTGATGACGCCATTGCCTACGGTAAGCAGCGCGGGAAAACGCAGGAGCAGCAGGTCGCCGAAGCCAGCGACAAGCTGGCGGTTAATTTTGGTGCGGAAATTCTTAAAAGCATTCCGGGCCGCGTCTCGACTGAAGTCGACGCCCGCCTCTCGTTCGATAAAGAAAAGAGCATTAATAAAGCGCGTCGTCTGGTGGAACTCTACCAGGAGCAGGGGATCGATAAATCACGCATTCTGATCAAGCTGGCGTCGACCTGGGAAGGCATCCGCGCCGCAGAGGTGCTGGAAAAAGAGGGGATTCACTGCAACCTGACGCTGCTGTTCTCCTTTGCCCAGGCGCGCGCTTGTGCCGAAGCGGGCGTGTTCCTGGTGTCACCGTTTGTAGGCCGCATCTACGACTGGTACCAGGCGAAACAGCCGATGGATCCGTACGTGGTGGATGAGGACCCGGGGGTGAAATCGGTGCGCAATATTTACGACTACTACAAGCAGCATCGCTACGAAACCATCGTGATGGGGGCCAGCTTCCGCCGTACCGAGCAGATCCTTGCCCTGGCAGGCTGCGACCGCCTGACCATCTCCCCTAACCTGCTCAAAGAACTACAGGACAAAGAAGAGACGGTGATCCGCAAGCTGGTGCCAACCTCTACCGTTCTGCCAAAACCGAAAGCCATGACCGAAGCGGAGTTCCGCTGGGAGCACAATCAGGACGCAATGGCCGTGGAAAAACTGGCGGAAGGTATCCGTCTGTTCGCCGTCGACCAGCGCAAACTTGAAGATCTTCTCGCTGCCAAACTTTAACCTTGCCACGGAGTGAACTATGTCCCGTAAAGAGCTCGCCAATGCCATCCGCGCCCTCAGCATGGATGCCGTGCAGAAAGCCAATTCCGGCCACCCCGGCGCACCGATGGGCATGGCCGATATTGCCGAAGTGCTGTGGAACGACTTCCTGAAGCACAACCCCAACGATCCCACCTGGTATGACCGTGACCGCTTTATTCTCTCCAACGGCCACGCCTCGATGCTGCTCTACAGCCTGCTACACTTGTCCGGTTACGATCTGCCGCTTGAGGAGCTGAAAAACTTCCGCCAGCTGCACTCCAAAACCCCGGGACACCCGGAGATCGGCTATACGCCGGGCGTGGAGACCACCACCGGGCCGCTCGGTCAGGGGCTGGCAAATGCGGTCGGGCTGGCGATTGCCGAACGTACGCTGGCGGCACAGTTCAACCAGCCGGACCACGAGATTGTCGATCACTACACCTATGTGTTTATGGGTGACGGCTGTCTGATGGAGGGGATCTCCCACGAGGTCTGCTCCCTGGCGGGCACCCTGGGGCTGGGCAAGCTGATCGGGTTCTACGATCACAACGGCATCTCCATCGACGGGGAAACCGAAGGCTGGTTCACTGACGACACGGCAAAACGCTTCGAGGCCTACCACTGGCACGTGGTGCACGAGATCGACGGCCACGATCCTGAGGCGGTGAAAAAAGCGATTCAGGAAGCGCAGAGCGTGAAGGACAAACCGTCCCTGATTATCTGCCGCACGGTTATAGGCTTCGGCTCACCGAACAAGGCGGGCAAAGAAGAGGCGCACGGCGCGGCGCTGGGTGACGAAGAAGTGGCGCTGACCCGCCAGAAGCTGGGCTGGAAATACCCGCCATTTGAAATCCCGAAAGAGATCTACAGAGCCTGGGATGCCCGTGAAGCGGGTGAAAAAGCCCAGCACGCCTGGAACGAGAAGTTTGCCGCGTACAAAAAAGCGCACCCGGATCTGGCCGCCGAGTTTTCCCGCCGCATGAGCGGCGGTCTGCCGGAGGACTGGGACGATAAAACTCAGGCGCTGATTGAAAACCTGCAGTCCAACCCGGCAAAAATCGCCACCCGTAAGGCGTCGCAAAACACCCTGAATGCGATTGGCCCTCTTCTCCCTGAACTGCTGGGCGGCTCGGCGGATCTGGCACCGAGTAACCTGACCATCTGGTCGGGCTCAAAATCGCTGAAAGAGGACATTGCCGGGAATTACATCCATTACGGCGTGCGCGAGTTCGGGATGACCGCGATCGCCAACGGCATCGCTCACCACGGCGGCTTCGTGCCCTACACCGCCACCTTCCTGATGTTCGTCGAGTACGCCCGTAACGCGGCGCGCATGGCAGCGCTGATGAAGGCGCGGCAGATTATGGTCTATACCCACGACTCCATCGGTCTGGGAGAAGACGGCCCCACCCACCAGGCGGTTGAACAGCTGGCGAGCCTGCGCCTGACGCCAAACTTCAGCACCTGGCGTCCCTGCGATCAGGTCGAAGCGGCGGTGGGCTGGAAGCTGGCGGTAGAACGCCATAACGGCCCGACGGCACTGATTCTGTCACGCCAGAACCTGGCGCAGATAGAGCGCACTCCGGAGCAGGTGAAAAACATCGCTCGCGGCGGCTATATCCTGAAAGACAGCGGCGGCAAGCCGGACGTGATCCTGATTGCGACCGGTTCAGAGGTGGAAATCACGGTGAAAGCGGCGGAGAAACTGACCGCCGAGGGCCACGCGGTGCGGGTCGTCTCCCTGCCTTCCACGGATATCTTTGACGCCCAGGACGAGGCGTACCGGGAATCGGTCCTGCCGTCCAGCGTCACGGCGCGCGTGGCGGTGGAGGCCGGTATTGCCGACTACTGGTACAAGTATGTCGGGCTCAAAGGAGCGATTGTGGGCATGCGGGGCTACGGTGAGTCCGCCCCTGCCGATAAGCTGTTCCCGTACTTCGGCTTTACCGTTGAGAACGTGGTGGAGAAGGCGCTGAGCGTGATCTAATGCGGCCTGCGTTGCCGGGTGGCGCTGTCGCTTACCCGGCCTATAAAAAATCGGGTGGCATTGCCACCCTTTTTTATACCACCCGAACCCCTGCCGCCATCGCCCGCTCCGGCGTTAACAACACGCTTTCGCTGGCGTCATCGGTTTCCGCGCAGAGCAACATGCATTCAGACGTTTCGCCGCGCATCTTCGCTTTCGCCAGGTTACACAGCACCACCACCGTTTTTCCCATGAGCTCCTCTTCCCGGTAATACGGCACCAGGCTGGTGACGGTTTGCAGCGTTCTTCCCCCCACATCAATCTGGGCGATGTAGAGTTTATCTGCGTTGGCGTGGCGCTTAACGTTCACAATCGTCCCCACGCGGATCTCCAGCTTTGCAAAATCATCGTAAGCTACGGTATCCATTCTTTCCCTCCAGGTAAAATTTTACTAAATACTAGCACAGCATTTATCGGAAGCAATGGGCAGGATATTTAGTAAAAACTGATGCATGTCCTGCCCCATCCTTTACAATGGGTTATCACGTGGGGAATAAGGACAAACATGGCTACGCTCAAAGACATCGCGACGGAGGCTGGCGTTTCGCTGGCGACGGTATCCCGGGTTTTAAACGATGACCCAACGTTGAACGTAAAAGAAGAGACCAAACACCGCATTCTGGAGATTGCTGAAAAGCTGGAATATAAGAGTACCACGTCCCGCAAAATGCAGTCTGCCGCGGTGGGTCAGCAACACATTCTGGCGCTCTACAGCTACCAGCAAGAGCTGGAGATTAACGACCCTTACTACCTTGCCATCCGCCACGGCATTGAGACGCAGTGTGAAAAGCTGGGCGTCGAACTGAGCAACTGTTACGCCAATGCTACCCTGCCTGAGATTAAAAAACTCACCGGCGTACTGATTGTGGGCAAGCCTGCCTCAGCCATTCGTCGTACCGCGATGGCCCTGACGGACAACGTCTGCTTTATCGATTTCCACGAGCCCGGCAGCGAGTACGATTCCGTTGACATTGATCTCTCCCGCATCAGCAAGCAGATCGTTGATTTCTTTATTCGTCAGGATGTTAAGCGCATCGGTTTTATCGGTGGGGAAGATGAGCCCGGCAAAGCCGATATCCGCGAAGCCGCTTTCGTGGAGTATGGCCGCCTGAAAGGAGTGGTGTCAGAAGAGGATATCTGGCGCGGCGGTTTTTCCAGCTCATCCGGATACGAACTGGCAAAAACCATGCTGGCCCGGGACAGCTGGCCCACTGCGCTGTTTGTGGCATCGGATTCCATTGCCATCGGCGTATTGCGCGCTATCCACGAAAAAGGGCTGGCGATCCCGGAGGATATTTCGCTCATCAGCGTCAACGATATCCCGACCGCCCGCTTCACCTTTCCGCCGCTCTCGACCGTACGTATCCACTCGGAAATGATGGGCAGCCAGGGGGTGAATCTGCTGCTGGAAAAAGCCCGCGACGGCCGGACGCTGCCGCTTCAGGTTTTCGTGCCGAGCGTGCTGAAACTGCGCGGCACGACCCGCTAAACTCCCTCGTTTTACACGATGCCGGGCATGCCCGGCATTTTTTTATTTCGTGATCGAGTTAAAGCAAATCAATTTTACTGATTTTATTTAGTAAAATATTTACTAAAATTCCCAGCAATGATGTTTACCTCCAACAGGGAGATCGCATGAATCGCTGGGAAAATATTCAACTCACGCATGAGAACCGGCTTGCGCCGCGTGCATACTTCTTCTCTTACGACACCGTCGCACAGGCTCGTACCTTTGCTCGCGAAGCCAGCAGCCACTTTCTGTCTCTGAGCGGTAAGTGGAACTTTCGCTTTTTCACCAATCCCCTTCTGGTACCGGAAAACTTCACATCTGAATACATGACCGACTGGGGCGACATTACCGTACCCGCCATGTGGCAGATGGAAGGCCACGGCGAGCTGCAGTATACCGACGAAGGCTTTCCCTTCCCGGTAGACGTGCCGTGGGTACCGGCAGACAACCCAACCGGGGCGTACCAGCGCCACTTCACCCTCTCGGACGGCTGGCAGGGGAAGCAGACCCTCATTAAGTTTGACGGCGTCGAAACCTGGTACGAAGTCTACGTGAATGGTCACTACATTGGCTTTAGCAAGGGCAGTCGACTGACCGCCGAGTTTGATATCAGCCACGCGGTGCGCAGCGGACAAAACCTGCTGTGCGTGCGGGTGCTGCAGTGGGCGGATTCGACCTACATTGAGGATCAGGACATGTGGTGGACGGCCGGTATTTTCCGCGACGTTTATCTGATCGGCAAAAATCCAACCCACGTGCGCGACATCACGATTAAAACCACCTTTGACGAGGCCTGGAAAGACGCCACCCTCTTCTGCCAGCTTGAGCTGGAAAACCTGGCCCCGCAGGCTTCAGCCGTGTCGCTGGAGTATGCCCTGTACGATGGCGAGACGATGCTCCATCAGGGCATGACCAACGGCCTGACCGTGACCCGCAGCGCGGAAACGACCTTTAGCATTGAGGTCAAACAGCCTGAGCAGTGGTCTGCAGAATCGCCCTACCTCTACCATCTGGTGATGACGCTAAAAGATGAGCACGGGCAGACGCTGGAGGTTATCCCGCAGCGCATCGGGTTCCGCGACATCAAGGTACGCGACGGTCTGTTCTACGTGAACAACCGCTACTTGAAGCTGCACGGCGTAAACCGTCACGACAACGATCACCTGAAGGGCCGCGCCGTGGGCATGGATCGCGTCGAGCGTGACCTGATCCTGATGAAGCAGCACAACATCAACTCGGTACGCACTGCCCACTACCCCAACGATCCGCGCTTCTACGAGCTGTGCGACCTCTACGGCCTGTTCGTGATGGCGGAGACAGATGTGGAATCCCACGGTTTTGCCAACGTCGGCGACCTGAGCCGCATCACGGACGATCCGGTATGGGAACCGGTGTACGTTGAGCGCATCGAGCGCCATATTCACGCCCAGAAAAACCACCCTTCAATCATCATCTGGTCGCTTGGAAACGAGTCCGGCTACGGCTGCAATATTCGCGCCATGGCCCGGGCCGCGAAGGCGCTGGACGACACGCGCCTGCTGCATTACGAAGAAGATCGCGATGCCGAGGTGGTGGATATCATCTCCACCATGTACACCCGCGTGCCGCTGATGAATTTATTCGGTGAATATCCCCACGCCAAACCGCGCATTATCTGCGAATACGCCCATGCGATGGGCAACGGCCCAGGCGGGTTAACGGAATATCAAAACGTCTTCGATCGCCACGACTGCATTCAGGGCCACTACGTCTGGGAGTGGTGCGACCACGGCATTCAGGCGGAAGATGCCAGCGGCAATACGTATTACGCCTACGGCGGCGACTTTGGCGACTACCCGAATAATTACAACTTCTGCCTCGACGGGCTGATCTACTCCGACCAAACGCCGGGTCCGGGGCTGCGTGAATATAAGCAGGTGATTGCCCCGGTCAAACTGCGCTGGCAGGACGGCGAGCTGCGCGTTGAAAACCGCTTCTGGTTCACTAGCCTGGATGATTACACCCTGCTGGTCGAGGTGCGGGCAGAAGGTGAAACGCGCTACAGCCAGCCGCTGCAAATCTCCGGCCTCGCCCCCAACAGCGCGCGCAGCCTGCGTCTGGAGCTGCCGGAATCCGACGAGCGCGAAACGTTCCTGACCGTGCGTATCAGCAAAAACAGCCGCACGCGCTACAGCGAAGCCGGGCACGAGATCGCGGTGTACCAGTTCCCGCTTAAGGCGCGTACGGCTCACGCCACGCCGTTTATTAACCCCAATGCGACGCCGCTGCTGCTGGAAGAAGACCGCCTGAACTGTACCGTGACCGGGCACAACTTCCGCGCACGGTTCTCAAAAGTGACGGGGAAACTCTGTTCCTGGCAGGTTAACGGTGAGGAAAACCTCACCCGCGAGCCAAAGATTAATTTCTTCAAGCCGACGATCGATAACCACAGGCAGGAGTATGAAGGCCTGTGGCAGCCCAACCACCTGCAGATTATGCAGGAGCACCTGCGCGGATTTGAGATCGAGCAGCAGGATGATGCGGTCATCATTACGACCCGCACGCTGATTGCTCCGCCGGTATTTGATTTTGGCATGCGCTGTACCTATCGCTGGCGCATCGCCGCCGACGGGCAAATCAACGTTGAGCTGAGCGGAGAACGCTACGGTGATTATCCGCACATTATCCCGTGCATCGGCTTTACCCTCGGCATCAACGGCGAATTCGACCAGGTAAGCTACTACGGACGCGGACCCGGAGAGAACTATCCGGACAGCCAGCAGGCCAGCACCGTCGATCTGTGGCACACCACGGTGGATGAGATGTTTGAGAACTACCCGTTCCCGCAGAACAACGGCAACCACCAACAGGTGCGCTGGGCTACGCTTGCCAGCCGTCACGGCAGCGGCCTGCTGGTGGTACCTGAGCAGCCGATTCACCTCAGCGCCTGGCGCTACACAGCAGAGAACATCCACGCTGCGCAGCACTGCAACGAACTGCGTCGTGGCGAGGACATTACCCTCAATCTCGACCACCAGGTACTGGGCTTAGGCTCCAACTCCTGGGGAAGCGAAGTGCTGGATACCTGGCGCGTCTGGTTCAGACCGTTCCGCTACGGCTTCACCCTACTTCCGCTGGAAGGCGGACACACCGCCGCGCAGGCACTGGCGCGCCATCGGTTCGGCACCGGTTTCTTCTCCATGAATTCGCACAGCGAGGCAGACAAATGATCGTTCTCGACAGCCTGGAACAGTTCCAGCAGCGTTATCGCACAGGCCGTAAATGGCAGCGCTGCGTAGAGGCCATTAATAACATCGACAACATCCAGCCCGGCGTTGCCCACTCGATTGGCGACTCTCTGGCCTACCGCGTGACCAATGATACCCGCACTGACGCGCTGTTCGTCGGCCATCGCCGCTATTTCGAGGTGCATTACTACCTGCAGGGCACGCAGAAAATTGAATACGCCGCAAAAGATGCCCTTCAGCTTGTGGAGTGCTACCGAGATGAAACCGACCGCGAATACCTGAAAGGCGTGGGTCAAACCGAACAGGTGCGCGAGGGACAGATCGTGATATGTGAAAACCACGAGGCGTATCGCTTTATCAGCGAAACGCCGGCCAAAAAAGTCGTCCTCTATGTGACCATCGAAGACGGCTATTTCCATAACAAATAAAAAATCCAGCGGTGCCAATGAAGCACCGCTCTCCTCCTCGTACCCGGAGAAAGATTATGTCTGAAACTACCAAGCGTAATACCATCGGCAAATTCGGCCTGCTGTCGCTGACGTTTGCCGCCGTATTCAGTTTTAACAACGTGATTAATAACAACATTGAGCTGGGGCTGGCCTCCGCGCCGATGTTCTTTTTAGCCACTCTGTTCTACTTCATTCCTTTCTGCCTGATTATCGCGGAATTTGTCTCCCTGAATAAAAACTCCGAAGCAGGCGTGTATGCCTGGGTGAAAAGCTCGCTGGGCGGGCGATGGGCGTTTATTACCGCCTACACCTACTGGTTCGTGAACCTGTTTTTCTTCACCTCGTTATTACCGCGCGTTATTGCCTACGCCTCTTACGCCTTTCTGGGGTATGAATACATTCTTACGCCGTTCGCCACCACGGTACTGAGCATGGTGCTGTTTGCCTTCTCGACCTGGGTCTCCACCAACGGGGCGAAAATGCTGGGGCCGATCACCTCTGTGACCTCTACGCTGATGCTGCTGCTCACCCTCTCCTACATTCTGCTGGCCGGCGCGGCGCTGGTGGGCGGCGTCCAGCCAGCCGACCCGATTACCGTTGACGCGATGATCCCCAACTTCAACTGGGCCTTCCTCGGCATCACCACCTGGATATTCATGGCTGCCGGGGGCGCAGAGTCCGTTGCGGTATACGTTAACGACGTTAAGGGCGGCTCAAAATCCTTCGTGAAGGTGATCATTCTGGCGGGCATTTTCATCGGCGTGCTCTACTCCATCTCTTCGGTGCTGATTAACGTCTTCATCAGCAGTAAAGAACTGAAATTTACCGGCGGCTCGGTGCAGGTGTTCCACGGTCTGGCGGTATGGTTTGGCCTGCCGGAGGTGCTGATGAACCGCTTTGTCGGCCTGGTCTCCTTTACCGCAATGTTCGGCTCCCTGCTGATGTGGACGGCAACGCCGGTCAAAATCTTCTTCTCCGAAATCCCAAGCGGCATTTTTGGGCCAAAAACCGTGGCGCTGAACGAGAACGGCGTACCGGCGCGCGCGGCGTGGATCCAGTATTTGATCGTCATTCCGCTCATGATTATCCCAACCATGGGGTCGAATACCGCGCAGGAGCTGATGAACACCGTCATCAATATGACCGCCGCTGCCTCCATGCTGCCGCCGCTGTTCATTATGCTGGCCTACCTGAACCTGCGTCGTAAGCTCGATCATCTCCCGCGCGACTTCCAAATGGGCTCGCGCACCACCGGTATTGTGGTGGTGTCGATGCTGATTGTAATTTTTGCCATCGGCTTTGTGGCCTCAACTTTCCCCACCGGTGCCAATATTCTGACGATTATTTTCTATAACGTCGGTGGCATTGTGTTATTCCTCGGATTTGCCTGGTGGAAATACAGCAAATACGTCAAGGGATTATCAAAAGAACAACAACAAACAGAAGCGTCACCTGCCTCACATCTTCACTAACGCTGAAGGCATGGATATTCTCTCATTGGGATGAGTGCATGAAAATTAAAGAGAAAACAATTGGGGCACTCGCTGCCCTCTCTTTCTGCTGCCCCGTATTCGCCGCAGAAGAAGCCAGACCCGCTGAACATGACGATACCCGAACCCCGGAAATTACCTCTCCGTCGTTTCGTTTTTATGGCGAACTGGGTGTTGGCGGATATATGGATTTAGAAGGTCAGAATAAACATAAATACAGTGACGGCACCTATATTGAAGGCGGTCTGGAAATGAAGCACGGACACTGGTTCGGCCTGATTTACGGCGAGGGCTGGACCGTACAGGCTGACCATCAGGGTAATGCCTGGGTGCCCGATCACAGCTGGGGCGGATTTGAAGGTGGGCTTAACCGCTTGTACGGCGGCTACAAGACCGACAGCAACACCGAAATCATGCTCAGCCTGCGTCAGGACTCATCGCTTGATGACCTGCAGTGGTGGGGAGATTTCACGCCCGATCTGGGCTACGTGATCCCCAACACCCGCGACATTATGTACGCGCTGAAGGTGCAGAACCTCTCCGGGAACCTGCGCTATAGCGTCACCGCCACGCCTGCGGGGCACCATGACGAAAGCAAAGCCTGGCTGCATTTTGGTAAATACGATCGCTATGACGATAAGTATACCTATCCGGCAATGGCCAACGGCTATATCCAGTATGACATCGTCAAAGATGTCACCTGGATGAACGGACTTGAGGTCACCGACGGCACGGGACAACTTTTCCTGACCGGCATTCTGTCGCCCAATCTGGCGGCGCGCGCCTGGCATCACACCGGACGCGCCAGCGGCAAGGACGTCTCCGGGACTGAAACTGGCTATATGGTCAGCGCCATGGTTGAAGCGTTAAAAGGTGTCTATCTCTCCACCGCTTACAGCTATGCAAAGCACCGCCCGGACAATGCCGCCGATGAAACAACCTCATTTATGCAGTTCGGCATCTGGTATGAGTACGGCGGTGGACGCTTTGCCACCGCAGCCGACAGCCGCTTCTATATGAAAAATGCCTCCGGCGACCCGAGCGATCAGGTCTTCCTGATGCAATATTTCTACTGGTAAAAGGATCTTCCAATATGAAACTCAGCCTTACACCGCTGGCCTGCGCGCTGGCGATCAGCTTTTCGGCTCACGCCGCCACCCCTGCTGATTTTAAAAACGTCATCAACCGTTCCGGTGCGCCGGAATACATGCACGATTTCGACGCTGACGACCACCAGCGGTTTAATCCCTTTTTCGATTTGGGTGCCTGGCATGGTCATTTGCTGCCGAACGGGCCGCAGACCCAGGGAGGATTTCCCGGCGTAGCGCTGCTCACCGAAGAGTACATCAACTTTATGGCGACCAATTTCGATCGCCTGAGCGTGTATCAGAACGGCAAAAAAGTCGATTTTACCCTTGAGGCTTACAGCCTTCCCGGCGCGCTGGTGCAGAAGTTGAACGCGAAAGATGTGCAGATCGCGATGACGCTGCGCTTTGCCACCGCGCGCACCTCGCTGCTGGAGACCCGCATCACCAGCAAGGCACCACTCGAGCTGGTGTGGGACGGCGAACTGCTGGAAAAACTGGAGGCCAAAGAGGGCAAACCGCTGTCGGATAAGACTATCGACGCCGCGTATCCAGACTATCAGCGCAGGCTGGTCCCCACACGTGACGGCCTGAAAGTGACTTTTGGCAAAGTGCGCTCCACCTGGGATCTGCTGACCTCCGGCAGTTCCGAATATCAGGTTCATAAATCCCTCCCCGTTGACACCACCATCGACGGGCATCGCTTTACCAGCCGGGCGCACGTTACCGGCAGCACCACGCTGTATACCACCTACTCCCATCTGCTGAATGCCGAAGAGGTGAAGCGCGAGCAGGTGCAGATCCGCGATATTCTGGCACGCCCGGCAGCCTATATGGCGGCCTCGCAACGGCGCTGGGAAGGCTATTTGCAGAAAGGGTTGACCAACCCTGATGCGACCCCAGAGCAAACGCGCGTGGCGGTGAAGGCCATCGAGACGCTGAACGGCAACTGGCGTTCGGCCGGCGGCGCGGTGCGCTATAACACGGTGACGCCATCCGTCACCGGACGGTGGTTCTCCGGCAACCAGACCTGGCCGTGGGATACCTGGAAACAGGCGTTTGCCATGTCGCATTTCAACCCGGATATCGCCAAAGAGAACATTCGCGCGGTCTTCTCCTGGCAAATCAAACCCGACGATCCGGTACGCCCGCAGGATGCCGGCTTTGTGCCGGATCTCATCGCCTGGAACCTGAACCCGGAACGCGGCGGCGACGGCGGTAACTGGAATGAGCGCAATACTAAACCAAGCCTGGCTGCGTGGTCGGTGATGGAGGTGTATAACACCACGCAGGATAAAGCCTGGCTGGCGGAAATGTACCCTAAACTGGTGGCTTACCACGACTGGTGGCTGCGCAACCGCGACCATAACGGCAACGGTGTGCCGGAGTACGGCGCGACGCGTGACAAAGCCCATAACACCGCCAGCGGGGAGATGCTCTTTACGGTCAAAAAAGGCGATAAAGAGGAATCGCTTTCCGGCCTGAACAACTATGCCCGGGTGATCGACAAGGGCCATTACGACAGTCTGGAGATCCCGGCGCAGGTTGCAGCCTCGTGGGAGTCAGGCCGCGATGATGCCGCCGTCTTCGGTTTTATCGATAAGGCCCAGTTGGATAAATACGTTGAAAACGGCGGCAAGCGCAGCGACTGGACGGTGAAATTTGCCGAAAACCGCGATAACGAGGGCAAGCTGCTGGGCTATTCGCTGCTGCAGGAGTCCGTCGATCAGGCGAGCTACATGTACAGCGACAATCACTATCTGGCGCAAATGGCGAGCCTGCTGGGTAAAGAGCAGGAGGCCAGCCGCTATCGCCAGCTGGCGGATAAGCTCGCGACCTACATCAATACCTGCATGTTCGACGCGAAGAGCGGTTTTTACTATGACATCCGTATCGAGGATAAACCGCTGGCGAACGGCTGCGCAGGCAAGCCTATCGTCGAGCGCGGTAAAGGGCCGGAAGGCTGGTCGCCGCTGTTTAACGGTGCGGCAACGCATGCGCATGCGGATGCCGTGGTGAAGGTGATGCTTGATCCGAAAGAGTTCAATACCTATGTGCCGCTCGGGACTGCCGCGCTCACCAATCCGGCATTTGGTCCGGATATCTACTGGCGAGGCCGGGTGTGGGTCGACCAGTTCTGGTTTGGCCTGAAAGGGATGGAACGCTATGGTTACCGTGAGCAGGCTCAAACGCTGGCAGAAAACTTCTTTAAGCACGCGAAGGGGTTAACGTCCGACGGCCCGATTCAGGAAAACTACAACCCGCTGACCGGCGCGCAGCAGGGCGCGCCTAACTTCTCCTGGAGCGCGGCGCATCTGTATATGCTGTATAACGACTTTTTCCGTAAACAGTAACGGGAAGCTGTCTGCTTTGCCGGGTGGCGCAGTCGCTTACCCGGCCTACGTTTCTGTCGTGCGGTCTGCCTGCCGGGTGGCGCTATCGCTTACCCGGCCTACGGCTCGTTTTTTTGTCGGCCGGATAAGCGATAGCGCCACCCGGCTAAAAGCTACCGCGTGATCCACAGCGTGGGCCAGGCGTCTGGCCCGTTCCAGTTATCGCAGCTGGGTTCCTCTGCATAACGCACCAGGCGGAAACGCTGGCCGTCAAACCGCCAGCGCGTCTGGAACCCACAGTCGCCCATACCGCGCCCCAGCGAGAGCGTGGTCAGCTCGCGCGTCTTCTCATCAAAGCTGGCGTTCATCAACTCTATTTCGCTGCTGTCGCTTGACGGCGTAAACGGCAGACGCAGCCTGACGCTGCGGGCAGAGAACGGTTTCTTACGTGACACCAGCCACGCCAGATCGACGGTGTTATAGGCCCCCGCCTCGCAGCTGACGATCAGCAGCGCCTTGTCATCGGTCAACGCGGTGACGCGCACTTCCCGGCGGTTAGGATCCAGCGAGCACTGGCTGCTGTTCATCCTGCCGGTGCCATAATCCAGCAGGTCGTTCAGTTCGGCATGGGAAAGCGGTGTTGGGGTAGGATTAACGGTCGCCACCTTTTTCAGGGCGGGTGCGGGCGGTACGCTTAACGGCGGATCGTCACCTTTTCTGATCCACGCGGTTTCACTGCCCACGCGCTTTTGCTGCGCATCAATGAACAGCAGCGCGGCTTTCAGACCGCTCAGAGATATCACCTGCTTACCACCGCGAAGGGTCAGGGCCTTCCCTTCCTGGATATTTTTCAGAAAGGCGGTGATGGTGGCCGCATCGTCCGTTTTCAGATGCCAGGGCGTGAGTTGCCAGCGCTGTTTGTCCAGCTTCAGGGGAATATTATCCAGCAGCAGCCGGGGGGCAATCTCAGGCTCTTTCACGGAAGGGGTATCAAGCCCGCCGAGATCGATACGCAGCGTGGCATCCGTTTTCGCCCCGGCGCTTCGGGTGAGAGTCATGACCAGACCACGGTGTTCGCCCGTGTTGCGGGCAAGGCAAAAGTTCTGGTTATTGCAGGTCACCTGCCAGTCAGAAAAGGCTTGCTGCGCGGGTGCAGCCCGCACCTGCGGCGCGAGGAGCACACAAAACAGGGAAAATAAAAAAACGCTGTAGCGCATGAATGGCACAATCCCGGAACGAAAACGCGTAACTGGGCAGTATCTTCGTGTTCCCGCCGGGGTTGCTCAATCGGATTTATCAGATATACCCGAAAAACAGGCTATATCCGTTCGAAAGGGGTATTCATCAGCCCGGTCGTCTGTAAATACTGCAGTAATATCACCGCCTTACCATCCCTGATTTCGCCTGAACGCACCATCTCCAGCGCCCGGGCAAAAGGAAGCTCCAGCACTTCGATATCTTCATCTTCTACGCCGCCGCCCCGGTGAGTGCGCTGCGCGTCGCTGTATTCCGCGATGAAGAAATGGACGATTTCCGTCACGCCGCCCGGCGACATAAACAGCTCGAAGACCTTTTTGACCTCGCCTACTTCGAAGCCGGTCTCTTCGACGGCCTCTTTGCGGATGCAGACTTCCGGCTCATCGTCATCGAGCAGGCCCGCGCAGGTTTCAATCAGACGTCCGTCCGGGTTGCCATTGACCCATGTTGCCACCCTGAACTGGCGGATCAGCACCACGCTCTGCTTTTCACGATTATAGAGCAGGATAGTTGCCCCGTTGCCGCGGTCGTAGACCTCGCGCCTGTGGCGGATCACTTCACCGTTGTTACGCGTCAGATCGTAGGTGATGTTACGCAGGACAAAGTAGTTTTCAGAGAGAATTTTGTCTTTGATAACGTCTATTTTCAGGGTCATACGGGCTCCACGACACAATGAGTCGTCCTATACTACGCCGTGAATCCCGCTTTGTCGCCCGCCGGATTAATGATGCTGTGGCGCATTACCTCCCAGCCAGTCGAGTATCCCTTGCGCGGCATGACGTCCTTCCGCCATCGCGGTCACCACCAGATCCGCGCCGCGTACCGCATCGCCCCCGGCGAAGATCTGCGGGTTGGTCGTCTGGTAACGGTAGCGGCTCTCAACCGAGGCCACGATCCGTCCCCAGTCGTCTGTTTCAACCCCCTGCGCCTGCAGCCAGGGCATCGCGTGAGGATTAAAACCAAACGCCATGATGACCGCATCCGCGGCCATCACAAACTCGCTGCCCGCCACCGGAACGGGCCGACGCCGTCCCTGCGCATCCGGTTCACCGAGCACGGTTCGCAGCATCCGGATACCGTTGACCTTACCGTTCGGATCCAGCGTCAGCTCAACCGGCTGAACGTTAAACTCAAACGCGGCCCCCTCTTCTCTGGCATTCTTCACCTCTTTCTTCGAGCCTGGCATGTTGGCCTCATCCCGACGATAGGCGCAGGTGACGTTTGCCGCCCCGTGGCGTAACGCAGTGCGGACGCAGTCCATCGCGGTGTCGCCTCCGCCCAGCACCACCACGTTCAGGCCACGGGTGTCGATGAACGGTTCGCTGGCCGTCGCCTCCAGCCCCATAACATGCCGCGTGTTGCCCACCAGGAAAGGCAGCGCGTCGTAGACCCCTGGCGCGTCCTCGTTCGGGATACCCGCCTTCATCGAACGATAGGTTCCCACCCCAATAAACAGGGCGTCGTAATCGTGCTTTAGCTGTGACATCGACACGTCCTGGCCCACCTCGCAGTTCAGCTCGAAGCGGATCCCCATCGCGGTAAATATCTCTCTGCGCCGCGCGAGCAGCGATTTGCCGAGCTTAAATGCCGGGATGCCAAAGGTCAGCAAACCGCCGATCTCCGGATGCCGGTCATAGACCGTCACGCTCACGCCGTGGCGCGCCAGCACGTCGGCGCACGCCAGCCCGGCGGGCCCCGCGCCGACAATCGCGACACGTTTACCTGACGGCGTGACGGCGGACACATCCGGCCGCCAGCCCATCGCCAGCGCCCGATCGGCGATATAGCGCTCAATGTTGCCGATGGTCACGGCGCCCACCGCTTCACGCAGCGTGCAGGCACCCTCGCATAGCCGGTCCTGCGGACAGACGCGGCCGGTAATTTCAGGTAAACAGTTGGTCTGATGAGAAAGCTCAGCCGCGCCGGTGATATCCCCTGCGTTGAGGCGCTCAATCCACTGCGGAATGTGGTTGTGCAGCGGGCAGGTCCATTCGCAAATGCTGTGCTCGCCGCACTTCAGGCAGCGCGACGCCTCGCGGGCGGCCTGTTCGGCCCGGAACGGCAGGTAAATTTCGTTAAAATGGCTCACGCGTTCGACGGCAGCCAGCTTATCGGGCTCGCCGCGGGGCGCCGTCGCCTGCATCTGCTGCTGTTTGGTACGCGGCGCGTCCACGCTGACGGCCTCCGCATCATGCCAGGGTTGCGCCTCCAGGCAGGCCGTGCGCTGTCGGCGCGATTTCGCCAGATTATCCAGCACGGCAGGCGTCGCCAGGGAGAGGACATCTGCGGGGCAATTTTCGATACAGGCCGGGCCGTGTGGACGCGTCAGGCAGAGATCGCATTTATTCGCCGAGGCCTTCACGCTGCCGTTGTCGAGCGGGGTGACGATAATCTCCATCGTGCCAAACGGGCAGGCCACCACGCAGGCCTTACAGCCGATGCATTTTTGTTGATTCACCTGTACGCTGTCATCGCATTTGCTGATGGCACCGTTCGGGCAGCTTTGCGCGCAGGGTGCATTGTCGCAATGATGGCAGGTCACCGGGCGGCTCTTCTCGCCGGATCTCAGGACCGTGATACGGGGATGAAAATAGCGCTCGCTCAGGACATGCTGCTCATCGTTGTGCGCCATCACGCAGGCCACTTCGCAGGCGCGACACCCAATGCACTGCTGGCTGTTAGCCATAATAAAACGATTCATAACCACACCTGTTTTTGGTTCAATAACCTTTCTCTTTATAAGAGTATGGTATTTACGCATCACGGTGCGTTCGGGCAATGTTCAAATGCCCGGAACGCCCAATTATTTCCAGTGAACCTGTGGCAGATCAATTTTATTCAGAGAGCCGTTCTGTGACCGTTAAACGACCCGTTTCCGGAAGCCTTGCCTGGGCTTTCTTTTCGATCATTGCCCTATCCGTGCTCAGCAGCACCGTCGCGCTGCTGACGCTGGCCAGCAGCCAGCGCGATGCCGAAGCCATTAATATCGCCGGTTCGCTGCGCATGCAGAGCTATCGTCTGGGCTACGAGATGCAGCGCAACAGCCCTTCCCTTGCGGCACATCGCGAGAGCTGGCAACAGACGCTCGGCGCGCCTGCCCTGCAGAAGCTGAACCGCTGGTACGTCCCGGACAATGTGAAAGCACGCTATCAGCAGCTGCATGTGGCCTGGCAGGAGATGGATGCGCGCATCGCCCGCGGCGACAGCGCGTGGTATCAACGCAATATTGAGGATTTTGTCGGCCGCATTGATGCCTTTGTGCTCGCCCTCCAGCACTACACCGAACATAAAATTCAGACGGTCACCCTGCTCTCGCTGGCTGGCGCACTCGGGATCCTGCTGCTGACGCTGTTTACCCTGCGACGCATCCGTCGTCAGGTGGTGCTGCCGCTGAATAACCTGGTGGCGGCCAGCGAACGCATTGAGCGCGGCGAATTTGCCACTCCTGCGCCGGATAGCGCCCTGCCGAACGAGCTGGGCCAGCTTTCACGCGCCTTTAACCACATGTCAGCCGAGCTCGATACGCTCTACCGTTCGCTCGAAGCCTCGGTTGCGGAAAAGACGCGGCACCTGCACGAAGCCCACCAGCAGCTCGACATGCTGTTCAAGTGCTCGCAGGCGCTCAATACCGGCCAGATAGACAGCCACTGTTTCCGGCATATCCTGCAGATTGTCCATGACTATACGCAGATGAATTATCTGGAACTGCGCACCAGCGACGACTGGCGGCTGTGTGAAGGGACGGAGGCTGAGGGTATCCCTCTGCAAAACCTGCCGGTACTGATGCAGGACACGCTCTACGGCGAGCTGCGCTGGCAAAGCGAGGCGGACAGCGTCCCCCTTCCGCTGATGAGAAGCGTGGCGACCATGCTCGGGCGCGGGCTGTACTTTAACCAGGCGCAAAAGCATTACCAGCAGCTGCTGCTGATGGAAGAGCGCGCCACCATTGCCCGCGAGCTGCACGATTCGCTGGCGCAGGTGC
Source organism: Enterobacter sp. TCD1-1 (assembly GCF_020567405.1). Lineage (NCBI taxonomy): Bacteria > Pseudomonadati > Pseudomonadota > Gammaproteobacteria > Enterobacterales > Enterobacteriaceae > Enterobacter > Enterobacter sp. TCD1-1. The sequence goes on from NZ_JAJCXF010000001.1 coordinate 2,552,575, forward strand.
TGTCGTATCTGCGCATTCAGCTTGCGTTGCTCAAACGCGCCGTGCCGGAAGAAAATACCCAAGCGCAGGCTATTATCACCGACTTCTCCCGTGAGCTGAACAACGCCTGGCAGCAGCTTCGCGAGCTGCTGACCACCTTCCGCCTGACGCTGAACCATGCGAATTTACCCGCGGCGCTGCAGGAGTCCCTCGACGGGCTGCAGAGCCAGACGCAGGCGAAACTGCATCTCGACTGCCGCCTCTCCTCGCTGGCGCTGGACGCGCAAAAGCAGGTGCATTTGCTGCAGATCGTTCGTGAAGCCGTGCTGAACGCCATTAAGCACGCGCAGGCGAGCGAAATCACCGTCAGCTGCGTGACTGCAGCGGACGGTACACACAGCGTCAGCATTCGCGACAACGGCATCGGGATTGGCGAAGCCAGCGAGCCGCCGGGACATTACGGGCTGAACATCATGCGCGAACGCGCGCAGCGGCTTGGAGGAGTGCTGCACTTCTCGCAGCCGCAAAACGGCGGCACGCTGGTCAGCGTGACGTTTCCGGCGCCCACGCCGTTAACGGGTAAATAACGGTAAAGAGGGAAGCGCAGGGAAAAGCGCATGATAATTTACACTATCTCCTTTATTTCTCCACGTTTGACCTGGGCCTTACCGCTAAAGTTATGCGGGCAATAAACAATAATGACGTGCAGCAAAACGAGGTCACACTTTCATGGCGAATTTTTTCATCGATCGCCCCATTTTTGCCTGGGTGCTTGCCATCCTGTTGTGTCTGACAGGCGTCCTGGCGATTACTTCACTTCCCGTTGAGCAATACCCCGACCTGGCACCGCCGAACGTGCGCGTCACCGCAAACTATCCCGGCGCGTCGGCACAGACGCTGGAAAATACCGTGACGCAGGTTATCGAGCAGAACATGACGGGTCTGGATAACCTGATGTACATGTCCTCGCAAAGCAGCGCCACGGGACAGGCGACGGTTACCCTGAGCTTTAAGGCGGGCACCGACCCGGACGAAGCGGTGCAGCAGGTCCAAAACCAGCTGCAGTCGGCCATGCGCAAGCTGCCCCAGGCTGTGCAAAACCAGGGCGTGACCGTGCGTAAAACCGGCGATACCAACATATTGACCATCGCGTTTGTCTCGACAGATGGCTCGATGGATAAACAGGACATCGCGGACTACGTCGCCAGTAATATTCAGGATCCCATCAGCCGTATCAACGGCGTCGGGGATATCGACGCCTACGGCTCACAATACTCCATGCGTATCTGGCTCGATCCCAACAAGCTGAACAGCTACCAGATGACGGCAACCGACGTGACGGATGCCATTAAAGCCCAGAACGCCCAGATTGCCGTGGGGCAACTGGGGGGAACGCCTTCCGTTGATAAGCAAGCCCTGAACGCCACCATTAATTCACAATCCCTGCTGCAGACGCCGGACCAGTTCCGTAATATCACCCTGCGCGTGAATCAGGACGGGTCGGAAGTGCGTCTCGGCGATGTCGCCACGGTGGAAATGGGGGCGGAGAAATACGACTACCTGAGCCGCTTTAACGGCAATCAGGCCTCCGGTCTGGGGATTAAACTGGCCTCAGGCGCAAACGAAATGGCGACGGCAAAACTGGTGCTGGACCGTCTGGACGAGCTGTCGCAGTATTTCCCGCACGGGCTGGAGTACAAAGTCGCCTATGAAACCACCTCCTTCGTAAAAGCCTCTATTGAGGACGTGGTGAAGACTCTGCTGGAAGCCATCGCGCTGGTGTTCCTGGTCATGTACCTGTTCCTGCAAAACTTCCGCGCGACGCTGATCCCCACCATTGCCGTCCCCGTGGTGTTGCTGGGGACCTTTGCGGTGCTCTACGCCTTCGGGTTCAGCATTAATACCCTGACGATGTTTGCGATGGTGCTGGCAATCGGCCTTCTGGTGGATGATGCCATCGTGGTGGTTGAAAACGTCGAGCGCATCATGAGCGAAGAAGGGCTCTCTCCGCGCCAGGCGACGCGCAAGTCCATGGGGCAAATTCAGGGGGCGCTGGTCGGGATTGCGATGGTGCTGTCGGCCGTCTTTATCCCGATGGCCTTCTTTGGCGGCACCACCGGGGCGATTTACCGCCAGTTCTCGATCACCATCGTCTCGGCGATGGTGCTCTCCGTGCTGGTCGCGCTGATCCTCACCCCCGCGCTCTGTGCCACCATTCTGAAACCACTGCACAAAGGAGAGCATCACGGGCAGAAAGGGTTCTTCGGCTGGTTTAACCGCATGTTCAACCGCAACGCCGCGCGGTATGAATCTGCCGTTGGTCGCGTACTGCACCGCAGCCTGCGCTGGATGATGATTTACGTTGTGCTGCTGGGCGGCATGGTCTGGCTGTTCCTGCACCTGCCCACCTCGTTCCTGCCGATGGAAGACCGGGGGATGTTCACCACCTCGGTGCAGCTTCCGAGCGGCGCAACGCAGCAGCAGACGCTGAAAGTGGTGCAGAAAGTGGAACAGTACTTCTTCACCAAAGAGAAAGATAACGTTGTGTCGGTCTTCTCCACCGTCGGCTCCGGCCCGGGTGGAAACGGGCAGAACGTCGCCCGCATGTTTGTCCGCCTGAAGGACTGGGACGAGCGCGATACCCGGACGGGCACCTCGTTTGCCATCATTGAACGTGCGACAAAAGCCTTTGCGCACATCAAAGAGGCGCGCGTCTTTGCCAGCAGTCCGCCGGCGATAAGCGGGCTGGGCAGTTCCGCCGGGTTCGATATGGAGCTGCAGGATCACGCTGGTGCGGGCCACACGGCGTTGATGGCGGCACGCGATAAGCTGTTAGCGCTGGCAGGCAACGATCCTGGCCTGACCCGCGTTCGCCATAACGGCCTCGACGACAGCCCGCAGCTTCAGGTGGATATCGATCAGCGTAAGGCGCAGGCGCTGGGCGTCTCGATCAACGATATCAACGACACCCTGCAAACGGCGTGGGGGTCGAGCTATGTGAATGACTTTATGGATCGCGGCCGCGTGAAAAAAGTGTATGTCCAGTCCGCCGCGCCGTTCCGCATGCTGCCGGATGATATTAACCGCTGGTTTGTCAGAAATAATGCTGGCGGCATGGTGCCGTTCTCCGCCTTTGCCAGTTCGCACTGGGAGAGCGGATCGCCACGCCTGGAACGCTATAACGGCTATTCTGCGGTTGAAATCGTCGGGGAAGCCGCGCCGGGCGTCAGCACCGGTACCGCCATGGACACCATGGAAAAACTGGTGCAACAGCTGCCCGCCGGTTTTGGTCTCGAGTGGACGGCCATGTCTTACCAGGAGCGTCTCTCAGGGGCGCAGGCCCCCGCCCTTTACGCGCTCTCGCTGCTGGTGGTCTTCCTCTGCCTTGCCGCACTGTATGAGAGCTGGTCGGTCCCGTTCTCGGTCATGCTGGTCGTGCCCCTTGGGGTTATCGGTGCGCTACTCGCGACCTGGATGCGCGGCCTGGAGAACGATGTTTACTTCCAGGTGGGCCTGCTCACCGTCATTGGGCTATCGGCGAAAAACGCCATTCTGATCGTTGAGTTTGCCAACGAGATGAATGCCAAAGGCCACGAACTGATGGCCGCCACGCTGCACGCCTGCCGTCAGCGCCTGCGTCCGATCCTGATGACGTCGCTGGCGTTTATTTTTGGTGTGCTGCCGATGGCGACCAGCACCGGTGCAGGTTCCAGCAGCCAGCATGCCGTCGGCACGGGGGTGATGGGCGGCATGATTTCGGCCACCATCCTGGCCATTTACTTCGTTCCGCTGTTCTTTGTGCTGGTGCGTCGCCGCTTCCCGCTAAAGGAACGTCCTGAGTAAGTGGTTGAAATAAAAAAAGGCGGCTTTATCGGCCGCCTTTTTACTGTGTGATTAATTCACACTATGGTTATTTTACTTATTTTAGTGCTCTTGCAATTCTTACTGAATGTCATTTACGAAGCATGCCTTCGATAAAATCTTTCCAGTTCCCCAGTTCACGTTCAATCATAACAACCTCTCTTATTATTATGCGCATTCTACAAAAACGTACCATCATTGTGAAGACTATTTAACCAATTGCTGTGATTGTACCCCACGTCCTGCGGGGATTTATGATAAATATGAACGGAGAGCCCTCAATTTTTTGTGACGGCCAGCAATATTTTGAAATAACCCTACGAACGGGTGAGTTTTATTTTATTGGCTGAGTTTATTGGGTTTTTAAAGTTTATGGACATCTATGCTTAAATGATGAAAGAATATTCAGCGTACAGTTGTAAGTCGAATTAAGCAGGCGCATTAATCCAGACAATTCCTGAATGTGTTATATTCCACTTAAGGATATATCTTCGAATTTACTGAACATTTAATTATCAGAACATCAAAAGGATTCACCATGGTTGTGATGTACGGCATTAAAAATTGCGACACCATCAAAAAAGCCCGCCGCTGGCTGGACGCTAACAGCGTGGAGTACCGCTTCCACGATTACCGTGCCGATGGGCTCGATGCAGAATTTCTGCATAGCGCTATTCGCGAACTGGGCTGGGAAGCCCTGCTGAACACCCGCGGTACCACCTGGCGTAAACTGGACGACTCTCTGCGCGCCAGCATCAAAGATGCCGACAGCGCGGCAAAACTGATGCTCGAGATGCCGGCAATTATCAAACGCCCATTGCTCTGCGCGCCAGGGCAGCCTATGCTGCTGGGTTTCAGTGAAACCCTTTATTCCGACTTTTTTCGTTGAGGTGTAGTTTATGTCATGCCCGGTCATTGAGCTGACTCAGCAGCTTATTCGCCGTCCTTCCCTTAGCCCGGACGACGCAGGTTGTCAGGCTCTTATGATTGAACGCCTGCGCGCCATCGGTTTTACCGTTGAACGCATGGATTTTGGCGATACCCAGAACTTCTGGGCGTGGCGCGGACAGGGCGAAACGCTGGCCTTCGCCGGGCATACTGACGTCGTTCCCGCCGGTGACGCGGATCGCTGGATTAACCCGCCGTTTGAGCCGACCATTCGGGATGGCATGCTGTTTGGTCGCGGCGCGGCAGACATGAAAGGTTCTCTGGCGGCGATGGTCGTGGCGGCAGAGCGCTTTGTGGCGCAGCATCCGAACCACAAAAACCGCCTCGCGTTTTTGATCACCTCCGACGAAGAAGCCAGCGCGCACAACGGTACCGTGAAGGTTGTTGAAGCGCTGATGGCACGCAACGAGCGTCTCGACTACTGCCTGGTTGGTGAGCCGTCCAGCACCGAAGTGGTGGGTGACGTCGTCAAAAATGGACGCCGTGGCTCGCTGACCTGTAACCTGACCATTCACGGTGTACAGGGCCACGTCGCTTATCCGCATCTCGCCGATAACCCGGTCCACCGCGCCGCGCCAATGCTGAGCGAGCTGGTGGCGATTGAGTGGGATAAGGGTAACGAGTTCTTCCCGCCGACCAGCATGCAGATAGCAAACGTCAAGGCCGGGACCGGCAGCAATAACGTGATCCCGGGGGATTACTTCGTCCAGTTCAACTTCCGCTTCAGCACGGAACTGACCGATGAGATGATCAAGGCGCGCGTTATCGCCCTGCTGGAGAAATATCAGCTGCGCTACACCGTGGAGTGGTGGCTTTCCGGCCAGCCGTTCCTGACGCAGCGTGGCAAACTGGTGGATGCGGTGGTGAACGCCATCGAGCACTATAATGAAATTAAGCCACAGCTGCTGACAACGGGTGGCACCTCAGACGGACGCTTTATCGCCCGTATGGGTGCTCAGGTTGTCGAACTGGGGCCAGTGAACGCAACCATTCATAAAATAAATGAGTGTGTCAATGCGGCAGATTTACAACTGCTGGCCCGTATGTATCAACGTATTATGGAGCAAATCGTCGCCTGACGAACGCTCTGAGAGGAATAGCGAATGGATTGGCTTTCAAAGTACTGGTGGGTTCTGGTGTTGGTTTTTCTGGTCGGCGTACTGCTTAACGTGATTAAAGACCTTAAGCGCGTGGACCATAAAAAATTTCTCGCCAACAAACCGGATCTTCCCCCGCACCGTGATTTCAACGACAAGTGGGACGATGACGACGACTGGCCGAAGAAAGACCAGAAGAAGTAACCGGTCTGTATCCCCTCTCCTGTGGAGAGGGGATAACCTCACATAAACTCAACAATATCATCGTTATCCGGCTTACCGCCGCTGAGCGCTTCATCAAAGTAGTGCTTCGGTACGGTATAGCGTAAACGATCGAGCGCAAACTGCATGCTGCGGTCGTCAATGGCGTGGCCCAGATCGTCAACGATATCCAGCGTCACATCCCCACCTTCCCGAATCAGCGCTTCCTGGGCAGCAACCGCATGCGAGAGTTCAATCACCCGGTCTTCACCGCCGTGGATTAAGTGGATCGTGGTCTGCGTGGTTGCGCTTGTCGGTAACGTCGCAAAACGGCCGTTAAACGCGATCACCCGTGACACCAGACCTGGCTGCGCCTTTACGCTTTCCAGCGACATGATTGACCCCTGCGAGAAGCCAATCAGCGCGGTCGCATCGGCTCCTACGCCGCTCTGCTGCTGCCAGTAGCGGACGACCTCGATAAAGGTCGGCATGATGGCATCAATGCGCGCCTGACGGTTCTCTTCCGTCACGCCCTGAACCGAGAACCACTGGCGCCCGTTCGGGCCGCATGGCTCTACGCCACCAATGCTGACAATCAATGCCTCCGGAAAAACGGGCGCAAACCAGCTGCCAATCTGACCCATATTGACGGCATTATCGCCAACCCCATGAAACAGAAGCAGTAACTGTTTAGCCGGTTTGTCAGGGCTTTGAACAACAAAATGGTCATGTTTCATGGTGGTCTCCTTAATAGATGACCTGGATTCTACGCCTCCCGGCGGGAATGACCATGCCACTTTACTGAAGAAGTCATTGAAAAAATTGCCATTGCAAAATGGCTTCCTTCAACTGCTGGCAGCGGGGATAATCAAGACTTTCAAGCGCTTGCGCGGTTTCACTGCGCAGCTTGGCCAGCAACGCTTTTCGCCCGACCTCATCCGTTTTCCCTGCCATTTTCCCCCGCAGGGCCGGAAGCGGCATATCAACGGTGAGCAACAACCGCGTCAGCGCAGCAACCGAGGTTGAAAACGCGCGATGGGCAAAAGCAAACCCCGCCAGCTCCCGCCAGTCATCACTATTAAGGGTAGCTTCCCAGCCGTCGTCCACCGGGATCTTTTCACCGTTCCAGGCCGACAGGACGCGCATATCCCGGCACAAACGCTGATGTTCCTGCGCGCACAGCCGATGCCCTGCCTCGCTCAGCGGCAGCAGCGCCATCGCCGTGTAGCAGCCGCTGCTGGCTTCCCGATGGCTCCCCATCCGCACCAGCACAAACCCGCACCGCTGCCAGAAATGCCACAGCTCGTCGGTGTAGCCAAAACTCACCGACAGATAATCTTCCCCGCGGGCGCTACGGATAAGCCGTTGCCCGATGCCTTCCCGCTGGCGCAGGGGGTGAACCGCAATGCGGCTAACCCGTCGCCCTTTCAGCGTCGCCGCAAGCGGAGAGCCGCCGTGCGCCGCCAGGGACTGCGCCACGAGATTCCCGCGTGGACGCCGGTATCCTGCCCACACGGCGCGGCTAAGCTCAGGGGACAACCCGCCCTCTTCCACCAGCCAGAGCGCGCCTGCAATCTCTGCCTCCGTCCCGGCAACAGCAAAGTGCTGGCCGGGCGCGTCCATCATCCGGCGTAAATCGAGCGGTGAAGTACGGTAGTGTGCAGCACACAGCAGTTCATAAACGCTTGCCACGCGTGCCGGGTCGCTCTCCCACATCCGCGGCGCCAGCGGCGTTATACGCACGTCGCCTTCCGGTTTGCGGTCGATAAGCGCATCATCAAATAACAGAGCATTCGCCACGAACCGCTCAAGCGGACATCCGGCAGCCCAGCGAATGGGGGTCGATAAGGCATAATGCCGCAGTCCGCTGAAACGGGCGCAAAACTTCAGCAGGAACCCCCTGCCCGTCCCTTCATAGCCCTGAACCGTGGTGGTTAACACTACGCGCGGAAAGCGCGTGACCAGCTTCTCCAGCAGCGGGCCCGGGATGGCAGCCGCTTCATCGACAATCAGCCAGTCGGCCTGCAGCATGGAGGCCAGCAGCGCATCCGGGGCCATAAAGTGGAAATGCTCGCCCGCAAAGCGCGCGATGACATCCGTTGCCCCTTTAGCCGGTGCCGTGACCACCGCACGCCCCTGAATGCTACTGAGCAGCATCCCCGCCAGCGCTGACTTTCCGCGCCCGCGCGGTGCCGTTACGGCTGCGATGCCCGCAGGCATGGTCAGAAGCGCGTCGAGGATCTCCGCCTGCTCGCGCTGCGGTGCGCCGCTGGCAGGCTGCCAGGCGGGTAAATCCGGCGCAACGGGAACGGACAAGGGACGATGCTGTTGCCAGACAATCGCATCCGGATCGGCGGCAAGCGTCCGGCAGAAGTGGTGCACAAAGTGTGGAGTGGCGATCGGCTCCGCGCTGTCGCTCCAGCGCAAAGAATCGCTGTCTGGCCTGTCGGCCCAGTCAGCAAGCGGAGGGACCAGCAGTACCAGGAGGCTTCCGGCGCGCAGCGTCCCGCTGAGCGCGGCGAACGCTGAGACGTCAAACCCGGCGCGCGCGTCAAAGACAGCATGCCGATATTCGCGTCCCAGCAGTCCGCTGAGGGCTTTAGAGGGATTATCATCCAGCCACAGCCAGTCTCCCGGCAGGGTATTACGCAGGTCAGTCGCCTGACTCAACGTCCACTGCGCCTCGCCGCTGAGCACCACCAGCCGACGATGGCCGGTGCGCTCAAGCTCGCGTATCAGCTGATCAAACGCCAGCATTACATCGCTTTGCCGAAGGTATTACACTGCGCCGGATCGCCGCTGTCGAAACCGCGTTTAAACCAGCTGTAGCGCTGCTGTGAGGTACCGTGGGTGAAGCTGTCCGGCACGACGCGCCCCTGGCTCTGCTGCTGAAGACGGTCGTCACCGATCGCCTGAGCGGCATTCAGCGCCTCCTCAAGATCGCCGGATTCCAGCACGCCCTGCTGCTGCATGCTGTGGCCCCAGACGCCCGCGAAGCAGTCCGCCTGCAGCTCCATTTTGACGGACAAACGGTTCACTTCCGCCTGAGACGCATTTTGCTGCAGCTGGCGCACTTTTGGCTCAATCCCCAGCAGCTTTTGCACGTGATGGCCAACTTCATGCGCGATCACGTAGCCCTGGGCAAAATCGCCGTCAGCGCCAAGCTTGCGTTTCATGTCATCGTAAAAAGAGAGATCGATATAGACGGTGCCGTCCGCCGGGCAGTAGAACGGCCCCATCACGGACTGTCCGGTACCGCATCCGGTGCGGGTTGCGCCCCGGTACATCACCAGCTTCGGCTGCTGGTAGGTACGCCCCATTTTCTCGAAGAGCTGACCCCAGGTGTCTTCCGTTGTGGCGAGGATCACGGAGGTAAATTTGGCCGCTTCATCTTCATTCGGGCTGATGGAGCGCTGAGAATGCTGCTGCTGTTGCAGCGGCTGACCGGTCATTAACCCGGTGAGATCGACGCCGTAATACCCCGCGACCAGCACCACTATCAGCAGGATGATACCGCCCTTGCCGCTGGGTAAACGGAAGCCGGGTCCCCCCATGGAAGGACCGCCGCCGCCATCACTGCGTCTGTCTTCTACATTGTCACTTTCACGACGCCCTTGCCAGCGCATAACCACCTCGAACTATTCCATTTATAATAGCTATGATCGTAGGCGGTTAACGACAAGATTACCATAGGAAACAAAGGTAAGACGCCAAAGGATGCGAACATCCTTTGGCAAGTGAGGGAGTTAGTCGAGCTTAACGCCTAAACGGTGAGCAACCGCTTCGTAGGCTTCAATCAGGCCACCCAGGCTCTGACGGAAACGGTCTTTGTCCATTTTATCCAGGGTTTCTTTGTCCCACAGGCGGCTGCCGTCCGGAGAGAACTCATCGCCCAGCACCACTTCGCCTTTGAACAGACCAAACTCCAGCTTGAAGTCGACGAGGATCAGGCCCGCGTCATCAAACAATTTTTTCAGCACGTCGTTGGCTTTGTAGGTCAGCTCTTTCATGCGCGCCAGGTTCTCTTTGTTCACCCAGCCGAAGGTTTCGCAGTAGGAATCATTGACCATCGGGTCGTGCATGGCGTCGTTTTTCAGGAACAGATCGAACAGCGGTGGATTCAGTTCGATACCTTCTTCAATGCCCAGACGCTTCACCAGGGAGCCCGCCGCACGGTTACGAATAACGCACTCAACCGGAACCATATCCAGTTTTTTCACCAGACATTCCGTATCGGACAGCAACGATTCCATCTGAGTCGGGATACCCGCTTCGGCCAGTTTGGTCATAATGAAGTGGTTGAACTTGTTGTTCACCATGCCTTTACGATCGAACTGCTCAATGCGTGCGCCATCCCCTGCTGACGTATCATTGCGGAACTCGAGCACCAACAGATCCGGGTTTTCCGTGCTGTATACGGTCTTCGCTTTGCCACGATACAACTCAGCTTGCTTCTGCATCTTCATTACTCCTGGTGTGATGATTTGTGTTCAAAACTGGGGATATTATGCCACGCACACGTTTGCGTAGCACGAAAATAAAAAGGGCTGGATTCACCAGCCCTCGTATTTATTTGCTGAATGCTGCCTGGAAGACAGCGACCAGCGCATCGTTCTGCGACTGGGTCAGCGTGTGACCTTTTGGATCGATAAACTGCAGGCTACTGCGGTTATCAAGGTCACCGACCTGAATTTTGTAGTCACCGGAGGCAAGCTGAGGATCTTTTGCACCCAGTTCCTGCCATGCGCTGTCGGAGAGCGGCTTATAGGTTGCCGTTATGCTGCCGGTTGAGCGGGTGCTGTCAGTGACTTTCATGCCCACTTTTTCCAGCGTCGCAGGCAGACGCTGCCAGGTCTGGTTAAACGGTGCGCGCACCACCAGCATTGGCAGGCCAGTATCATCCGCGCCGCTCTGGACATCGAAGGTTACACCGTTGCGGCTCTGCGCGGCGTTGGCGGCATCGGTCGCGGTTTTATCCAGACCTGCGGCAATCACGTTCAGCATTTCGGTGCTGTAACGCTGCAGGGACGAGGCATCCGCAACCGGTTTACCCGCCTGCTCCAGGTTCAACAGCTTAACGTTGACCGCCTGCTGGTAACCCTGTGGTTTTACGGAGACTTGATAGCGACCGCGGTACTGCTGATCTTCATCCAGACGGTTCCATTCGATCCAGTCGGTGGTTAACGTCTGGCTGGCGTCATCGCGTTTATCGATGGTGTAGTTCTTCGACTGAATGACGCTGACAACCTGTGGCCACAGCGTGCTACCGCGCGCGCTCTCAACCATCAGAGACGCGGTATCACCGGTGAACTGGGTACGCGCCCCGTTCACCAGCGCCAGAGGCTGTGCTGGTGGACGAATATCAAGCGCTTTACCGACCAGGCCGCTGCCGTTGGTCACGGGAATATTATAATCGCCGTTCTGAATCGGCAGGATCATACCAGCCGGTGCGTGAAGTTCAGCAAGCGGGGTCGCATCCAGATAGGATTCATCACCGCTCACCTGGCGCTTGTAGCGCGAGTCTGAACTACAGGCAGCGAGCAGCATAACAAGCGAAACACTCGCAACCTTCGCCAGGCGCGACTTCTGTACTGAATAAGCCATCAAATCTCCCTAAACTCTACAGCAAACCGGCATGCTTCAGCGCTGCCCTGACGATATCACGACCATGGTCGGTAATCGGTGTCATTGGCAGACGCAGCGTGTCGGTTGCTACAAGCCCCAACTCCTTACATGCCCATTTCACTGGGATCGGATTGGGTTCGACAAATAATTTATTGTGCAGCGGCATCAGACGCTGATTGATGACACGCGCTTCATCAAAGTGACCGGCCGCGGCCAGTTTGCACATTTCAGCCATGTCGCGCGCCGCAACGTTTGCCGTTACGGAGATCACGCCATGACCACCGAGCTGCATAAAGTCCAGCGCGGTCGCATCATCACCGCTCAACAGGATAAAGTCGTCTGAAACCAGCTCTTTGATCTGATGAACGCGGCTTAAGTTCCCTGTCGCCTCTTTAATACCGATAATATTTTTTACTTCCGAGAGACGGCCAACGGTTTCCGGCAGCATATCGCAACCGGTACGGGACGGCACATTATACAGAATTTGTGGCAAGTCAGTATGTTCAGCGATGGCTTTGAAGTGCTGGAACAAACCTTCCTGAGTGGGACGGTTGTAGTAAGGGGTCACCGTCAGACAGCCGACAATGCCGCTGTCGTTAAAACGTTTAGTCAGGCTGATCGCTTCTGCGGTGGCATTCGCGCCTGTGCCCGCGATGACCGGAATACGTCCGTCAGCCAGTTCCAGGGTCAGCATAACCACATCGCCGTGCTCGTCGTGGCTCAGCGTTGCAGATTCACCGGTAGTCCCTACCGAAACGATCGCCGAGGTTCCATTGGCGACATGGTAATCAATCAGCTTCTTCATGCTAGACCGGCAGACGTTACCTTTTTCATCCATCGGTGTTACAAGCGCGACAATACTTCCCGTGAACATGAGCCATCCTCTGTGCGAACAAGAGTCTCAATGGTACGTTTGGAACTGTAATAAAAGCAAGCGACCTGAGGCCCTCAGGCGGTTGTATGCATGTTTTTTTTATGCTTTCCTTAGGAAGACTTAACCATGCAAAGGAAGAACAGGTTTGACAACCTCATCACAACATTACCTGGTTATCACTGCGCTGGGTGCCGACAGGCCGGGTATCGTGAACACCATCACCCGCCACGTAAGCAGCTGCGGCTGTAATATCGAAGACAGCCGTCTGGCCATGCTCGGCGAAGAGTTCACATTCATTATGTTGCTTTCCGGGACATGGAACGCCATCACGTTGATTGAATCGACCCTGCCGCTGAAAGGCGCCGAGCTGGACTTGCTGATCGTCATGAAGCGCACCACCGCGCGACCGCGTCCAGCTATGCCTTCTACCGTCTGGGTGCAGGTTGAAGTGCCTGATTCTCCGCATCTGATTGAGCGCTTCACCGCGCTGTTTGACAGCCATCAGATGAACATCGCCGAGCTCGTTTCCCGCACACAGCCGGGGGACGCAAGCACGGTTCCCACGCTCTTTATTCAAATTACCGCGCACAGTCCTGCATCACAGGATGCGTCAAATATCGAGCAAGCGTTCAAAGCCCTCTGTACAGAATTAAACGCGCAGGGCAGTATAAGCGTCGTCAATTATTCGCAGCACGAACAGGATGGAGTTGAGTAATGAATCCACTGAAAGCCGGTGACATCGCACCGAAATTTAGCTTACCGGATCAAGACGGCGAGCAAGTAAATTTGACCGACTTCCAGGGACAGCGTGTTCTGGTCTATTTCTACCCGAAAGCCATGACCCCCGGCTGCACCGTACAGGCCTGCGGCTTACGCGACAACATGGATGAGTTGAAGAAAGTCGGCGTGGAAGTGCTGGGTATCAGCACCGATAAACCAGAAAAGCTGTCACGATTTGCTGAAAAAGAGCTGCTGAACTTCACGCTGCTTTCTGATGAAGATCATCAGGTTTGCGAGCAGTTCGGCGTCTGGGGCGAGAAGACGTTTATGGGTAAAACCTACGACGGCATTCACCGCATCAGCTTCCTGATTGACGCTGACGGTAAAGTTGAACACGTGTTTGACGACTTCAAAACCAGCAACCACCACGACGTGGTGTTGAACTGGCTGAAAGAAAGTGCCTGAAAGTGAGTGTCGGGTGGCGGCTTCGCCTTACCCGACCTACAAGGATAAGTCGGCCGGGTAAGCGCAGCGCCACCCGGCAAAACCTACTTCTCTTCTACCGCCGGCACATCCGGCCACGCGTGGACGACCGCTTTAATCAGCGTTGCCAGCGGAATGGCGAAGAACACGCCCCAGAATCCCCACAGCCCGCCGAAAATCACCACCGATAAGATAATCACCAGCGGATGCAGGTTCACCGCTTCGGAGAACAGCACCGGTACCAGCAGGTTACCGTCCAGCCCCTGAATAATCAGGTACACCGCGAAGCAGCTCCAGAACTCGGTCCCCAGCCCAAACTGGAACAACGCCACGCCAACCACCGGAATGGTCACCACAAACGCGCCGATATACGGGATCAGGACCGATAACCCCACCAGCACCGCCAGCAGCAGCGAGTAGTTCAGGCCGAAAATCAGGAAGCCAATCCAGGTGGCGACCCCCACGACAATCATCTCCAGCACCTTGCCGCGAATGTAGTTGGTGATCTGCTGGTTCATCTCTTCCCAGACCTGCCCCGCCAGCCCGCGGTTGCGCGGCAGAATACGGCGCACGGCGTTAAGCATCTGGTCTTTATCTTTCACCAGGAAGAAGACCATCAGCGGCACCAGCACAAGGTAGACCGCCAGTGTCAGCAGTCCGACCAGGGACGCCAGCGAGTACTTCACCACCGAATCGCCCATCGTCATGATGCGGGCGCGCATGTTTTCGGCCATCGCGTCGATAATCCCGGCATCCATCAGCGCAGGATAACGGCGCGGTAGCGTGGCGGCGAAATCAGACAGTTTGTTCAACATGCCGGGCATATCGCGGATCAGGTTGATTCCCTGTTGCCAGGCAACCGGCATCACCACAAAGGCCATCAGCAGCAGGATGCCAACAAACAGCACCAGCACGATGCTGGTCGCCCAGCGGCGGGAACAGCCGATATGTTCCAGGCGCGCCGTGGGCCACTCCAGCAGGTACGCCAGCACAATCGCCACCAGCAGAGGGGCGAGCAGACCGCTAAAGAAGAACAGGATACCGAACCCGGCAACCAGAATAACCAACAAAGCAATGGCTTCCGGGTCGCTGAAGCGACGCCGGTACCACTGCATTAACATTTCGAGCATACAACCCTTCCCTGAATCGAATGGCGGGAGTGAGACGGTGAATTGTATCTAACTGTCACAAAAAAGACTTTCGCTTTTTGTATCCCGATCGCAATCCGCAAAAGCCTGATGAATGGGATTTTCTTCATGCTACAACACGGCTACACTCGCAGGGCAGCAGAGATGAACGATATGCCGGTTCATCGGTCAAATTAGCACATCCAACATACAGGACAGTGGTTATGTTCAGGCAATTGAGAAAAACACTGGTTGCAACACTGATTGCCGCGGTGACGGTCGGTCAGGTGTTGCCCGCTTTTGCTGACTCGTCCGATACATTGCCGGACATGGGCACCACAGCAGGAAGCACGCTCTCTATTGGGCAAGAGATGCAAATGGGGGATTACTATGTTCGCCAGCTGCGCGGCAGCGCCCCGCTGATTAACGACCCTTTGCTGGTACAGTACATAAACGGGTTGGGAATGCGTCTGGTGGCGCATGCCGATTCGGTCAGAACCCCCTTCCATTTCTATTTAATTAATAACGACGAAATCAACGCCTTCGCCTTCTTTGGCGGTAACGTGGTGCTGCATTCGGCGTTATTCCGTTACTCAGACAACGAAAGCCAGCTGGCCTCGGTGATGGCGCACGAAATTTCGCACGTCACGCAGCGTCACCTGGCGCGTGCGATGGAAGACCAGAAACGTAACGCTCCCCTTACCTGGGTGGGCGCACTGGGATCGATTCTGCTGGCGATGGCCAGCCCGCAGGCCGGGATGGCAGCGCTGACCGGTACGCTGGCAGGAACGCGCCAGGGGATGATCAGCTTTACCCAACAAAACGAGCAGGAAGCGGACCGCATCGGCATTCAGGTGTTACAGCGCTCAGGCTTTGATCCGCAGGCCATGCCGAGCTTCCTCGAAAAACTGCTCGATCAGGCGCGTTATTCTTCCCGTCCACCGGAAATTTTGCTCACGCACCCGCTGCCTGAAAGCCGTCTGTCGGACGCGCGTAACCGTGCCAACCAGATGCGCCCGGTCGTGGTCCAGTCTTCGCAGGATTTCTACATGGCGAAAGTGAGAACGCTGGGGATGTACAATTCCGGGCGTAACCAGCTCACCAGCGACCTGCTGGATACCCTGGCGAAAGGCAACGTGCGCGAGAAGAACGCCGCGCAGTATGGTCAGGCGCTCCAGGCGATGGAAGCCAGTAAATACGACGAGGCACGTAAGGCGCTGCAGCCGCTTCTGGCTGCCGACCCAAACAACCCGTGGTACCTCGATCTGTCGACGGATATCGATCTGGGGCAGAAGAAGCCTGCCGATGCGATTAACCGCCTGAAAGGGGCGAAAGACGTCCGTACCAACCCGGTGCTGCAGCTTAACCTGGCGAATGCTTACTTGCAGGGCGGCCAGCCGGGTGAAGCGGCGACCATTCTGAACCGCTACACCTTTAATAATAAAGACGATCAAAACGGCTGGGATCTGCTCGCTCAGGCGGAAGCCCAGCTCGGCAACCGCGATCAGGAGCTGGCGGCGCGCGCAGAAGGCTTTGCCCTGGTGGGGCGCCTCGATCAGGCCATTTCCGCACTCAGTAGCGCCAGCTCGCAGGTCAAACTCGGCAGCCTCCAGCAGGCCCGATACGACGCGCGTATCGATCAGCTTCGCGGCCTGCAGCAGCGCTTCAAGCCGTACGAGAAGATGTAATCAAGGAGAATTCACGTCATGACAGACGCCGTAAAAATTTACCACAACCCGCGCTGCTCCAAGAGCCGCGATACCCTGAGCCTGCTGAAGTCTAACGGCGTGGAGCCGGAGGTGGTGCTGTACCTCGACACCCCACCGGACGCGCAGACCCTCCGCCAGCTGCTGCATATGCTGGGCATGGGCAGTGCGCGAGATCTGATGCGCAAGAAAGAAGATCTGTATACGTCGCTTAACCTGGATGACAGCCGTCTCTCCGAGGCTCAGCTGATACAGGCGATGGTTGAAAATCCAAAGCTGATTGAGCGCCCGATTGTCGTGGCGAACGGCCAGGCGCGCATTGGACGCCCGCCGGAAGACGTGCTCGAGATCCTCTGATGGTTTCGCCCGGTGGCGCTGCGCTTACCGGGCCTACGGATGCCATATGTAGGCCAGGTAAGGCGCAGCCGCCACCCGGCACAACTATAGCTTCAGAATATCTTTCACAAACGGAATGGTCAGCTTGCGCTGGGCGGTAATGGAGGCGCGATCGAGCTGATCCAGCGTGTCAAACAGCGTACGCATTTCGCGATCCAGCCGCTTCAGCAGGAAACGGCCCACGTCTTCCGGCAGCTCAAAGCCGCGCTGCTTTGCGCGCAGCTGTAGCGCCTGAAGCTTATCTTCGTCCGACAGCGGCTGAAGCTTATAGATTTGGCCCCAGTCCAGGCGAGACGCCAGATCCGGCAGTCCCAGATTCAGCTGGCGAGGCGGACGATCGCCGGTGATCAGCAGCCGGGTTTTGCCCGATTCCAGAATGCGGTTGTAGAGGTTAAAGATCGCCATTTCCCACGGCTCATCCCCCGCCACGCATTCGATGTTATCGATGCAGACCAGGGAGAGATGTTCCATCCCCTCCAGCACGTCAGGGACAAACCAGGTTCGTTTATCCAGCGGCACATAGCCTACCGCATCACCGCGCGCAGAGAGCTCCGCGCAGGCGGCATGCAGCAGGTGGCTGCGCCCCGCGCCTTCGCGTGACCAGATATAGATGTATCCGCTGTGTTCCTGACGCAGCACGTTTTGCAGTGCAGCCAGTAAAGAGGGGTTATCACCCGGCCAGAAACTCGCAAACGTTTCGTCGTCAGGGAGATAGAGTGGCAGAGAGAGCTGTGCCGGTCCGTTCAGAAGTACCTCAACCAGATCTGACATAAAATCGGCATGGAGTTTAACACGGAACCTGCAAGGAGAGAACCGGGCGGATCGTCCGCCCGGTTATAGGATCAGTGTGACGCTTTTTCGTTTTCGTCAGCGTCCAGCACCACCTCTTCCGGACGGATCACGGAGATCAGCTTGAAAATCAGGCTCAGGCCCACGCCGACGATGGTTGCCAGCGCCATGCCTTTCAGCTCGGCCGCGCCGATGTGCACCTTCGCGCCGCTCACGCCGATAATCAGGATCACCGATGTCAGGATCAGGTTCTGCGCCTTGCTGTAATCCACTTTAGATTCAATCAGCACGCGAATACCGGAGGCACCAATTACCCCGTACAGCAGCAGAGACACGCCGCCCATCACCGGAACCGGGATGATCTGAATCGCTGCCGCCAGCTTGCCGACGCAGGAGAGCAGAATGGCGATGATCGCCGCGCCGCCGATAACCCAGGTGCTGTAAACGCGGGTAATCGCCATCACGCCGATGTTTTCACCGTAGGTGGTGTTTGGCGTAGACCCAAAGAAACCGGAGATGATGGTGGAGAAACCGTTCGCAAACATGGAGCGGTGCAGGCCCGGATCGCGGATTAAATCGCGCTTAACGATGTTCGCCGTTACCACCAGGTGGCCGACGTGCTCCGCAATCACCACCAGCGCCGCAGGCAGAATGGTGAAGATCGCAAACCATTCGAAGCGCGGCGTGTAGAAGGTTGGCAGCGCGAACCAGTGCGCCTCGGCAATCGGGGTAGTATCCACTACGCCCATCACGAAGGAGAGCGCATAGCCCGCCAGCACGCCGATCAGGATCGGGATAATCGCCATAAAGCCGCGGAACAGCACGGAGCCAAACACCGTTACGCCCAGGGTCACCAGCGAGATGATAATGGTTTTGGAATCCGGTGACTGGCCGTCAGCAGGCAGCAGACCGGCCATATTCGCCGCCACGCCCGCCAGTTCGAGACCGATGACGGCCACGATGGCGCCCATCGCCGCAGGTGGGAACATCACGTCCAGCCAGCCGGTCCCGGCTTTCTTCACGATGAAGGAGACCAGGCAGAACAGCACGCCACACATGATAAAGCCGCCCAGCGCGACCTCATAACCCAGCGGCAGCAACAATAACACCGGAGAGATAAAGGCAAAGCTCGACCCGAGATACGCCGGGATTTTGCCTTTACAGATGAAGAGGTACAGCAGCGTACCGATGCCGTTGAACAGCAGCACGGTAGCCGGGTTAATGTGGAACAGGATTGGCACCAGCACGGTTGCGCCAAACATGGCGAACAGGTGCTGCAAACTAAGCGGGATAGTCTGTAAAAGCGGCGGTCTTTCACTCACCCCGATAGCACGGCGCGTCATAGTGTTTTCCTCTGAGTAGTATCGTTGTTGGTGTTTTATTCAAAAAAAAGCCGACTATCAAAGTCGGCTTATTTATCGTTATTCGATTATTTCGTACCAAAGATCTTATCGCCGGCATCGCCGAGCCCCGGGATGATGTACCCGTGCTCGTTCAGGCCCTGGTCGATAGAGGCGGTATACAGCTCAACGTCCGGGTGCGCTTTTTCCAGCGCCGCGATCCCTTCCGGTGCCGCAACCAGCACCAGCACTTTAATGCTGCTGCAGCCCGCTTTTTTCAGCAGGTCGATAGTGGCAATCATTGAACCGCCGGTTGCCAGCATCGGGTCAACCACCAGCGCCATACGCTCGTCGATGTTGGACACCAGCTTCTGGAAATAAGGAACTGGCTCGAGGGTTTCTTCGTTACGGTAGATCCCCACCACGCTGATGCGCGCGCTTGGCACGTGCTCCAGCACGCCTTCCATCATGCCGAGACCAGCACGCAGGATAGGCACGACGGTAATTTTCTTACCTTTGATCTGCTCAACCTGTACCGGACCGTTCCAGCCTTCGATGGTGACTTTTTCCGTTTCCAGATCAGAGGTCGCTTCGTAGGTCAGCAGGCTGCCGACTTCAGAGGCCAGTTCGCGAAAACGCTTCGTGCTGATGTCATGCTCACGCATCAGGCCCAACTTGTGTTTAACGAGTGGGTGTTTCACTTCCACAATCTTCATTCTCTTTCTCCTCTGAATGGCATCCGCAAAAAAATCGCGGGATTATACCGCTTTTTTCGGATTAGGCCATACCCATGTTGCTTGATGTACATCAATCAAAAACAAAAAAGCCAGAGGCTGGGCTCCGGCTTGGGTGCGGGGTTCTGCCGGGTGGCGCTAATGCTTACCCGGCCTACACATCCCGTAGGCCCGGTAAGTGCAGCGCCACCGGGCAATTATAGCTGCTCCCCGTTGCTCGCGATCACCTGCTTATACCAGTCGAACGACTTCTTCTTGCTGCGGTTCAACGTGCCGTTTCCTTCATTGTCTTTGTCGACAAAGATAAAGCCGTAGCGTTTTTTCATTTCACCGGTACCGGCAGACACCAGGTCGATACAGCCCCACGGGGTATAGCCCATCAGGTCTACGCCATCTTCCACCACCGCTTTTTTCATCTCGCGAATGTGGGCGGCCAGGTAGTCAATGCGGTACTGGTCGTTCACCGTGCCGTCGCTCTCCTGCACGTCGATTGCGCCAAAGCCGTTCTCAACGATAAACAGCGGCAGCTGGTAGTGATCCCAGAACCAGTTGAGGGAGTAGCGCAGCCCCACCGGGTCAATCTGCCAGCCCCAGTCGGATTTCTGCACGTACGGGTTGGAGACCAGGCTCTTGCTTTCGTCATAGTCCAGCTGCGGGTTGTCCGCCGTTGCCTTGGTGGCGAAGGACATATAATAGCTAAACCCGATGTAATCCACGCAGCCCTGCGTCAGCGCGGCTTTATCTTCTTCGGTGATATCCAGCGTGAAGCCGCGACGTTCGAAGTAGTTGAGCAGATGCTGCGGGTACTTGCCGCGCACGTGCACGTCGGTGAACCAGTAGCGGCGGTGCATGGCGTTCATCGCCATCATCATGTCGTCCGGCGCGCAGGTCAGCGGGTAGATTGGGCACATGGCAATCATGCAGCCGATCTGCAGGGACGGGTTAATCTCGCGCCCCGCCTTCACCGCCAGCGCGCTGGCCACCAGCTCATAGTGTGCGGCCTGGAACATCACCGGCTCACGGTCTTCGCCCGGCGCGTACTTCAGCCCGGAGTTGGTGAACGGCGCAAAGTCTTCATGGAAGTTGGCCTGGTTGTTGATCTCGTTAAAGGTCATCCAGTACTTCACTTTATGCTGATAGCGCTGGAAAACCACTTTTGCAAAACGAACGAAGAAGTCGATCAGCTTACGGTTGCGCCAGCCGCCGTATTCGGTGACCAGGTGGAAAGGCATCTCGAAGTGAGAGAGGGTAATAACCGGTTCGATACCGTACTTCAGGCACTCGTCGAACAGGTCGTCATAGAATTTTAGGCCAGCCTCGTTCGGCTCAAGCTCGTCCCCTTTCGGGAAAATGCGCGTCCAGGCGATAGAGGTGCGGAAGCATTTGAACCCCATCTCGGCAAAGAGTTTGATGTCTTCTTTATAGCGGTGGTAGAAATCGATGGCATCATGGTTAGGGTAATTTTTCCCCGGTAGCACGCCGTTGGTGATTTCACGCGGCACGCCGTGCGCGCCCGCAGTCATGACGTCGGCTACGCTTACGCCTTTACCCCCTTCTTTCCAGCCGCCTTCCAGCTGGTGCGCCGCAACCGCACCGCCCCACAGAAAATCTGCTTTAAATCCTGACATTCGCTTTCCCTCATTCTGCGTTATTTTCTGCAAAAACAATTACAGAAACCGGTTTCAGTTGAATGATGTGCAAAGCCGTTTCGGGTTGCAAGGAGAATACCGAAACCGGTTTCATTTTCGTGAACAGACGCAAGTTTGGGCGCACTGGCAGGCTGCGCGTAAAAAAAGATCCTCTCGCCGAGAATAGGCTCGCAAACGTTTGCCTGGACTGTTAGAATTGCGCCGATTTTTCTTACTAGCTATGCAATCGCGTGGGGATTTAAGCCGTGACCAACAAAACTTCTCTCAGCTACAAAGATGCCGGTGTTGATATTGACGCAGGTAATGCGCTGGTTGACCGAATCAAAGGTGTGGTGAAAAAAACCCGCCGCCCGGAAGTGATGGGTGGTCTGGGTGGATTCGGCGCACTGTGCGCGCTGCCGCAAAAATATCGTGAACCTGTTCTGGTCTCGGGAACTGACGGTGTAGGCACAAAACTGCGCCTGGCGATGGATTTAAAACGTCACGACACGATCGGTATCGATCTGGTCGCGATGTGCGTGAATGACCTGGTGGTTCAGGGCGCAGAGCCGCTGTTCTTCCTCGATTACTACGCGACCGGCAAACTGGACGTGGATACCGCGGCAAGCGTCATTAATGGTATCGCGGAAGGGTGCCTGCAGTCTGGCTGTGCGCTGGTCGGCGGTGAAACCGCGGAAATGCCGGGCATGTATCACGGCGAAGATTATGACGTCGCGGGCTTCTGCGTCGGCGTAGTAGAAAAATCAGAAATTATTGACGGCAGCAAAGTGGCGGATGGCGATGTGCTGATCGCGCTGGCCTCCAGTGGCCCGCACTCCAACGGCTACTCCCTGGTGCGTAAAATCCTCGAGGTGAGCGGTTGCGACCCAGAGACGACCGAGCTTGAAGGGAAACCGCTGGCTGACCATCTGCTGGCCCCAACCCGCATCTACGTGAAGAACGTGCTGGAACTGATCGAGAACGTCGACGTGCACGCCATTGCCCACCTGACCGGTGGTGGCTTCTGGGAAAACATCCCGCGCGTGCTGCCGGACAACACCCAGGCGGTGATCGACGAGTCCTCATGGCAGTGGCCAGCGGTCTTTAACTGGCTGCAGACCGCAGGCAACGTGAGCTCTCACGAAATGTACCGCACCTTTAACTGCGGCGTGGGCATGGTTATCGCCCTGCCGGCAAGCGAAGCGGATAAAGCGGTCAAGCTGCTGACCGAAAAAGGTGAAAACGCGTGGAAAATCGGTACGATTAAAGCCTCCGATTCCGAACAGCGTGTGGTCATTGAATGAAAAACATCGTGGTGCTCATTTCCGGCAACGGAAGTAATTTGCAGGCCATCATAGACGCCTGCAAGCAGAAGAAAATCAACGGCACCATTCGGGCAGTATTCAGCAACAAGGCCGACGCGTTCGGCCTTGAGCGCGCGCGGGAAGCGAACATACCCGCGCACGCGCTGGAAGCCAGCCAGTTCGCCGGGCGTGAAGCCTTTGACCGCGAGCTGGTTCAGGAGATTGATGCCTACGCGCCGGACGTCGTGGTGCTGGCGGGCTATATGCGCATTCTGAGCCCGGCCTTTGTCGCGCACTACGCCGGACGTTTGCTGAATATTCACCCTTCTCTTCTGCCGAAATATCCCGGCCTGCACACCCATCGTCAGGTTCTGGAAAACGGCGATGAGGAGCACGGCACCTCCGTGCATTTCGTTACCGACGAGCTGGATGGCGGTCCGGTGATCCTGCAGGCCAAAGTCCCGGTCTTTGAAGGCGACAGCGAAGAAGACGTGACCGAACGCGTGCAGACCCAGGAGCATGCCATTTACCCACTGGTGGTAAGCTGGTTTGTCGACGAGCGTCTTGAAATGCGCGACGGCGCAGCCTGGCTGGATGGCGTGAAGTTACCCCCACAGGGTCATGCTGCCGAAGAGTAGTCTCTTTGAATTGCCCGGCGGCGCTTCGCTTGCACGGGCCTACGATCCCGTAGGTCGTGATAAGCGCAGCGCCCCCCTCCCCCAACCCTCTAAATTCCCCAACAAAAAAAATAACTGTCATACTTTTCTGGCACTGTTGGACATATCGTGGAAATGCTCGCCATAATAAGGACGAGACGGATTTACCACGTCCTGTGATTGAACTGGAGTGTGAGCTGTAATGGGTCAGGAAAAGTTATATATCGAGAAAGAGCTAAGCTGGTTAGCATTTAACGAACGTGTACTCCAGGAAGCGGCTGACAAAAGTAACCCGCTGATCGAACGCATGCGTTTTTTGGGCATCTATTCCAACAACCTGGATGAGTTCTACAAGGTTCGCTTTGCCGAGCTGAAGAGACGCATCATCATCAGCGAAGAACAGGGCCTAAACTCGCACTCGCGGCACCTGCTGGGCAAAATCCAGTCCCGCGTGTTGAAAGCCGATCAGGAATTTGACGGCCTGTATAACGAACTGCTGCTGGAGATGGCGCGTAATCAAATCTTCCTGATTAACGAACGTCAGCTTTCCGTTAACCAACAAAACTGGCTGCGCCACTATTTTAAACAGTACCTGCGCCAGCACATTACCCCGATTCTCATCAACCGCGAAACCGATCTGGTGCAGTTCCTGAAAGATGACTACACCTATCTGGCCGTGGAAATTATCCGCGGTGAATCCATCCGTTACGCGCTGCTGGAGATCCCGTCCGACAAAGTGCCGCGCTTTGTGAACCTGCCGCCGGAAACCCCGCGCAGACGCAAGCCGATGATCCTGCTCGATAACATCCTGCGCTACTGTCTGGACGACATCTTCAAAGGCTTCTTCGATTACGATGCCTTAAACGCCTACTCGATGAAGATGACCCGTGACGCCGAATATGACCTGGTGCACGAGATGGAAGCCAGCCTGATGGAGCTGATGTCCTCCAGCCTGAAACAGCGCCTGACGGCCGAGCCGGTGCGCTTTGTTTATCAGCGCGATATGCCGGACGCCATGGTGGAGATGCTGCGCGAGAAGCTGACCATTTCGCGCTATGACTCCATCGTGCCGGGTGGCCGTTACCACAACTTTAAAGACTTTATCGGTTTCCCGAACGTCGGCAAAGCCAATCTGGTGAACAAGCCGCTGCCGCGCCTGCGCCATCTCTGGTTCGATAAATTCCGCAACGGTTTTGACGCCATCCGCGAACGCGATGTCCTGCTCTACTATCCGTATCACACCTTTGAACACGTGCTGGAACTGCTGCGTCAGGCCTCGTTCGACCCGAGCGTGCTGGCGATCAAAATTAACATCTACCGCGTGGCAAAAGATTCCCGCATCATCGATGCGATGATCCACGCGGCGCACAACGCCAAAAAAGTGACCGTGGTGGTGGAGCTGCAGGCGCGCTTCGACGAAGAGGCGAACATTCACTGGGCGCGTCGTCTGACGGAAGCCGGTGTACACGTCATCTTCTCCGCGCCGGGGCTGAAAATTCACGCCAAGCTGTTCCTGATCTCCCGTAAAGAGGGCGACGAGGTGGTGCGCTACGCCCACATCGGTACCGGGAACTTTAACGAGAAAACGGCGCGAATCTATACCGACTACTCGCTGCTGACCGCCGATGCCCGCATCACCAACGAGGTGCGCCGGGTCTTTAACTTTATTGAGAACCCGTACCGTCCGGTAAGCTTCGACTATCTGCTGGTCTCGCCGCAGAACTCGCGCCGTCTGTTGTACGATATGATCGATAAAGAGATCGCCAATGCCCAGAAAGGGCTGTCGTCCGGCATCACGCTGAAGCTCAACAACCTGGTGGACAAAGGGCTGGTAGACAGGCTGTACGCCGCGTCCAGCTCCGGCGTACCGGTTAACCTGCTGATCCGCGGCATGTGCTCGCTGATCCCGGAACTGGAAGGCATCAGCGACAATATTCGCGTGATCAGCATTGTTGACCGCTACCTGGAACACGATCGGGTCTATATTTTCGATAATGCGGGTGATAAACAGGTCTATCTCTCTTCGGCAGACTGGATGACGCGCAATATTGACTACCGAATTGAAGTCGCGGCACCGCTGCTGGATCCGCGCCTGAAGCAGCAGATCCTCGACATCATCGAGATTCTGTTCAGCGATACCGTGAAAGCACGCTATATCGACAAAGAACTCAGTAACCGCTATGTACCGCGCGGCAACCGCCGCAAAGTGCGGTCGCAACTGGCGATTTACGACTATATCAAATCACTCGAGCAACCCGATTAACCTATGCCGATAAATGATAAGACCCCACGCCCGCAGGAATTCGCCGCGGTCGATCTAGGCTCTAACAGTTTCCATATGGTCATCGCCCGTGAGGTGGATGGCGCGCTGCAGATCATCGGTCGTCTGAAGCAGCGCGTGCACCTGGCGGATGGCCTTGATGAACGCAGCATGCTCAGCGAAGAGGCAATGGAGCGTGGGTTAAACTGCCTGTCGCTGTTTGCTGAACGCCTGCAGGGCTTCTCGCCCTCCAGCGTCTGCATCGTGGGCACCCACACCCTGCGCCAGGCGCTGAACGCGCCAGAGTTTCTCAAGCGGGCCGAAAAAGTGATCCCCTACCCGATTGAGATCATCTCCGGTAACGAGGAAGCGCGTCTGATTTTCATGGGCGTCGAACACACCCAGCCGGAAAAAGGGCGCAAGCTGGTGATCGACATCGGCGGCGGTTCTACGGAGCTGGTGATCGGCGAAGACTTTGAGCCTCGCCTGGTGGAAAGCCGCCGTATGGGCTGCGTCAGCTTCGCGCAGATGTATTTCCCGGGCGGCACCATCACCCGCGAGAACTTCCAGCGTGCGCGTATGGCAGCTGTCCAGAAACTGGAAAACCTGGCCTGGCAGTACCGTATTCAGGGCTGGAACGTGGCGCTGGGCGCGTCAGGCACCATCAAAGCGGCGCATGAGGTGCTGCTGGCAATGGGTGAAAAAGACGGGTTCATCACGCCCGAACGCCTGACGCTGCTGACCGACGAAGTGCTGAAGCATAAAAGTTTTGACGCCTTAAGCCTGCCAGGTCTTTCCGACGAGCGTAAGGCGGTCTTCGTGCCGGGGCTGGCCATCCTTTGCGGCGTGTTTGACGCTCTCGCCATTAAAGAGTTGCGCCTTTCCGACGGCGCGCTGCGCGAAGGCGTGCTGTACGAAATGGAAGGCCGTTTCCGCCATCAGGATATTCGCAGCCGCACCGCACAAAGCCTGGCTAACCAGTACAACATCGACCGCGAGCAGGCGAAGCGCGTGCTGGACACCACGGTGCAGATGTACGAGCAGTGGGAAGAGCAGAATCCGAAGCTCGCGCACCCGCAGCTTGCCGCGCTGTTAAAATGGGCCGCGATGCTCCATGAGGTGGGGCTGAACATCAACCATAGCGGGATGCACCGCCATTCGGCCTATATTCTGCAAAACAGCGATCTGCCTGGCTTCAACCAGGAGCAGCAAACCATGATGGCGACCCTGGTGCGGTATCACCGCAAAGCCATCAAGCTCGACGACCTGCCGCGCTTCACGCTGTTCAAGAAAAAGCAGTTCCTGCCGCTCATTCAGCTGCTGCGTCTTGGCGTGCTACTTAATAACCAGCGTCAGGCGACCACCACGCCGCCCACGCTGAAGCTTAAAACCGACGACCATCACTGGACGCTGAGCTTCCCGCACGACTGGTTCAGCCAGAATGCGCTGGTCCTGCTGGACCTGGAAAAAGAGCAACAGTACTGGGAAGCGGTCACCGGCTGGCTGCTCAAAATTGAAGAAGAGAGCGCTGACGTCGCCGCGTAACGGTTCAGGCGTCCGCGCAGGACGCCTCTGTTTCCAGCAGTGACTCAAGCGGCGCTGGCCTGCCAATCAGATAGCCCTGCACATAATCGATGCCTAGCGCGTGAACCGCGCTACGTATCTCCTCGGTCTCGACATACTCTGCCACCACCAGCATCTTCTTCATGCGCGCCAGATGGCAGATAGACGCCACGATCTGATAATCCAGGCTGTTGTTGACGATATTGCGGATAAAGCTGCCGTCGATCTTGAGAATGTCGGCATCCACGCTTTTCAGCCGCGCATAGCTTGCATAGCCGGTCCCGAAATCATCAATCGCAATGCGTACCCCCATTTTCTGCA
The DNA here is from genome assembly GCF_020567405.1 of Enterobacter sp. TCD1-1. Taxonomy (NCBI): domain Bacteria; kingdom Pseudomonadati; phylum Pseudomonadota; class Gammaproteobacteria; order Enterobacterales; family Enterobacteriaceae; genus Enterobacter; species Enterobacter sp. TCD1-1. Next base: position 2,580,187 of record NZ_JAJCXF010000001.1, read on the forward strand.
GCTGCTGGAGGATGTGTAGCGCCTGCTCCCCGCTGCCGAAAGTGCTGCACTCCGTCACCTCAAAAATCAGCTGCCACGGCTCAATGGCGTATTTCGCCAGCAGGCGACTCACCTCAAGCGGGAACGGCACCCGGCATACGGTTGAGGGGGCCAGATTAATGGCAAAACGCTGGCCGGGCAGGCTCTCGCGATGCGCGGCCAGGAAGCGCAGCGTATGCTCAAGCACCCACAGGTCCACCCGGGAGGACAAACCAAACTCCTGCGCGACAGGCAGGAACTGGTCGGGAGAGATCAATAGCCCGTTTGTATCCGGCATCCGCAGCAGGACTTCGTGATAGCGATCGCCACGCAGGCCGCGAACGGGTTGAACCAGCAGGGTGAATTCGTCGTTATCGAGCGCCTTTTGCAGGCGGCTCATCATCGCGACTTTATCCTTCAGGCTGCGCTGCAAATGGACGGCACCACGCTGCTGAAGATTTTCCGGATGGTTTGAGGAGAGTGACAGATCGGCCACCACCCCCAGCTCACCCAGCACCAGATAAAGATGGTTAACTGGGGACCGGACATAGCAGTAGCTTACGCCCACCTGCGGCTGCAGCGGCATGCCGTCCCAGACAAAGCGGAACTGCTTGATATGCTCGTCCAGGGTTTCAATTCGCTGCTGGTGCGATTCCGCGTTGAGCCGCACCGCCATGTCATACCCGGTGAGGTGATACACCTGCTCGTTGGGCTGGAGGGTACCGTTTACCCACTGCGCCAGCTGCTGTTTGTACAAAATACGCAGCAGCACGCCGTAATTTCGGCCCAGAATTTCCAGCTCCGGAATGCGCAGCAGGCAGAGCGCCGACCACGGATTCTTCGCCAGATCGCGCGACAGCGCCCGCAGGTTAGGCATATGGACGACCGGGTCGAGCAGCGCCAGTCTGCGGGAGCGTTTATTCACGGCGCGCTGGCGAGTCGCCAGCATCGACATATAAATCACCACAAACGAGAAGACCAGGTAACTGGACGAGGTGATCGCCAGCTGAATGTCATACCCCTGGTTCAGCGGGATATAGTGATAATAGTAGTGAATAGACACCAGCAGCACCGGCGTCCAGATCAGCGATATCAGCTTATAGCCGAAACGCATCGCGCCCCAGAGCATCACCGGCATCAGCAGCGACAGGGTATAGTTTGTGGTGAATATGGAGCTGTTTTCATTCATCGGGAGCAGCAGCAGCGTAAGCAGCCCACCTAGCGTAATCGCCCACAGCACAAACTCAGCGACCGTCACCTTTTTGTCTATCTGGGCACGGATCTGCGAGAAAAGACTTTTGATATAGCGCGGATGGCGAATCAGGCGGATCAGCAGATAGCTCAGCGGCACGCCCGTCAGCCCGCTGACCAGCAGCGCCTGGTAGTTGATGAGCGTACGAATGTTAAGAGGGTTTAATCCCGCAAGGCTCTGGCGGCTCTCATACACGCCCAGATACACGGCAAACTGAAACAGCACCAGAAACAGCGTCGCGGGGCAGAAGGCCTGCCAGAAGATGCGCTGCGCCATCAAGCGGATGTCGCCGTACGCCGTCATATTGCGTCTGGGCGCAAACACCCGGTAGCCGCCCCAGCTGAGCACTAAAGGGACGATAAAATGGAGCACACCGGCAACCGTTTCAAACATCCCGACCGACGGGTAATAGCGGATAAACAGGGATAATACGATCCCGGGCAGCGCTTCCAGGCCAAAGAACATCATCAGCGAAAGCAAAAATGAGAGCGGTAAATAATAGAGTGCCACAATGCCGTCGCCCAGCTGCGTAAACGTATTCGCAACGCTCAGCGCGGGAAGTAAAACCACAGGTAAAATAAGCGGCAATGCCCACCAGCGGTTTGCATTGTTTTTCAGGAAAGCGAGAATAGTCATAGATGCCCGGTTAAACCCCTATCGCTCCAGAGGGAAATAAAGACAGGCATCCAACCTGACGTACGCGCCGCCCGGCAGCATGTCGGGCGAACAGTGTGGAGGAAGGATTTTAAATATCAGGGCCGGGAATCCGTTGACATAAATCAAACTACTTTACGCAAATAACATTTTGTGGCGTTTTTTCGACATCTTTTTCTTCATATTATCAATATGGTAAATGCGTTGATTAATTTCAATAACATTAATTAATGTAAACATTGACGGTTATTTACACATCACAGAATTGACCCCATCTTCCCGCTGTGCCTTAATATCCTTATCGCCCGGAAGGGCTTATCCAGGAAAAACAGAGTGAGTCAGGTCACGCGTATGCGCAAACGACATCGATTTAACACCCGAATGACCCGCATCATACTGCTCATCAGCTTCCTGTTTTTCTTTGGCCGCTTCGTTTACTCTTCGATTGGCGCCTGGTACCACCATCAGGATAAAACCCAGTCGCAGCAATCCAGCCTGACCGTCGACACCGCTGACCGCTAACCCGCCGAAGGCTGTTGCACGAGCCGAATAAGGGCCGCGATCCCTTTGCTGAGGATTTTATCCTGCCGCATGACTACCGCCAGCTGCCGCTGCAGCATGGGCATCAGCGACATCACCCATAGCCCTTCGCGATCGACCTCCTGTTCCACCGCCATGCGCGGCACGATGCTGTAGCCCAGCCCTGCGCGAACCATCCGTTTGATCGCCTCGATGCTGCCAAGCTGCATCACCGGCGCGATAGCTAAACCCTGGGCGGCAAACCAGCCGTCGATCAGCGCCCGGGTCCCACTGCCTGATTCAAAGGCTATCAGCGGATGAGTGTGCAGCGCGGCTGGGGTGAAGTCCCTGAATGCAGCCAGCTGTTCCCTTGAGGCGATAAAGACAAACTCTTCGTCCATCACCGGCATCACGTCCAGCGCTCTGCCACTCACCGGCAGCGTGACCAGCCCCATATCGAGACGGTTCTCTTCGATAGCTCTGACGATGTCGAGGGTGTTGCCCGTCGTCACCCCCACGCTCAGGAGCGGATAGTCGCGGCGTAGCTCCTCCAGCAGCGGCGGCAGAAGATGGATGCAGGCCGTTGCGCCCGTGCCAAGCGTAATGGTGCCGCTTACGTCGTGGCTAAACGCATTCACGGCCCGGATGGCGTCATCCACCACCTGCTGAATACGCTCCCCGTGCGCCAGCAAGGTTTCTCCGGCAGCCGTCGCCTTAATCCCTCGCCCGGTACGCTCCACCAGCCGCGTTTGCAGAAACTGCTCCAGCTGGCGTATTTGCAGGCTGACGGCGGGCTGGGAGAGGCCCAGCACGTCCGCTGCCGCTGAAAAACTGCCGCGCTGGATCACCAGACGGAAGGTGGCGAGATAGCCCAGATTAAGCGTCGTCATTCAAAGTTTCTCTTATACCGCGCATAAGGTTGCGGCCCTGCCAGCACAATACCGCGCCCGTTATGCTCAGGACAACTGCATAGCGGAATGAAAACTCATGGAAACACCTGCCCTGCCACACCGCCTCGCCCTCACGGCCGGGTGCAATCAGCTCATCAACTGGGGGATCTCGTTTTATATGCCCGGCACCTTTGCGCTGGCCATTTCAGCCGACCGGGGATGGTCATCACCGCAGATTTACCTCGGCCTGACGCTGGCGATGCTGGTGATGGCGGCGGTTTCCCCTTTTGTCGCCCGCCTGCTGGCACGCTTAGGCGGTCAAAAGGTGGTGATGGGCGGAACGCTGCTGATCGCCGCAAGCTGCGCCTGTATGGCGTATACCCGGACGCTTTATGGCTGGTACGGCGCCTGGCTGATCACGGGCGTGGGAATGCGCCTGTCGCTGTACGATGCGCTCTTCGCCGCGCTGGTCAACATCTACGGACAGCAGGCGCGAAGAACAATCTCGCGCGTCACGCTGGCGGGCGGGCTGGCCTCCGTCGTCTTCTGGCCGCTGGGCGATGCGCTGCTTCACGTGATGCGCTGGCAGGACGCATTACGCATTTATGCCCTGCTTGGCCTGCTGAGCGCGCTGCTGATCCGCAGGCTTCCCCGGCAGCGGCTGACGGTGACGACGAAAATCGCCGCACCGCCGCTAAACAACGAGCGCCGAAACGGCTGGCTTTATGCCGCCTTCATTGCCCTCATCACCTTTGTCTCTAACGGCACCTCCACCCATCTGCCGGAGTTTATTGCCCACTACGGTCTGCCGGTCGCTATCGGCATGCTGTGGGGAATCGGCCAGACGGGCGCGCGCTCGCTGGAGGTGCTGGCGGGGGCTCGCTTAACGCCCTTCACGTTAACGCTTTTTACCGCTCTCGCCATGCCGCTCTGTTTTCTTGTTGGGTTGAGCAGCCCCCTGTATGTCTGGTGTGCGGCCGGTTTTGTGCTGGGCTATGGCGCCATCAACGGGCTGGTTACCCTAGTCAAAGCCACCCTGCCGCTGGAACTGTTTAGCGCGGAAAGCTATGCCCGCCGCACGGGCATGCTGCTTATCCCCGGTCAGCTTATGACTGCAGCCTCACCGTATGCCTATGCGTGGCTAAATAAAACGCTGGGGATCGCGGGTGCAATGGGGGTATCGACGGGCCTGACGCTGCTGATTGCCGGGCTGGCGATAGCCATTGTGCGCCGTCCCGGGAGGCAAACTGTATCGCACTGTATCCCGCGGGCCACGGTGACAAACGGGTACAAAACGCCCCCTCCGGCAAATATCTCCGATACATAAAAATGGTTTTCTTTCCCTGTCGCCATTGAGAACTGATGAGGAGAGAGAGCAATGATTCGTCGCTACGTACTTTTCCCCCTGCTTGTCCTAACATCCGTCGCAGGTGCCCAGGCCACACCTCTGTACAATCTGAGCGCCGCGGACGTTAACGGCCCCGCCGCCGTTGCCCCGCTGGCGCAGCCGCAGCCGCCTGCAAAACTGATCGTCGATCCGCCGCTTGCCGGGCCGCTGAGCAAAGGCGCGGTGTTTATCCAGTACCGCGCCGAAAACCTTCGCATCGAGCCAGTATTCGGGCCCGACGCGCTCAAGGTCACCCCGCGAATCGGGCACATTCACGTGGTGGTGGATGACGCGCCGTGGCACTGGGCTGACACCAGCGGAGAGCCGGTGATCCTGGTGGGGCTGCCCGCCGGTAAACACAAGGTGACAATAATTCTGGCCGACCCGACGCACAAGCCGCTCGACCACAAAACCGTTGAATTCACCGTCCCGCCCCACGCGGCGGTCCACCATTTTTAAGGAGTCTGAAGATGAAAGCACTGTCTGTAGTCACGGCAGGCCTGCTGGCGCTTTCCGCCAGCGCCTTTGCGCAGAGTAAAACCAGCGTCGTGCTGGTCCACGGCGCGTTTGCCGACGGCAGCAGCTGGAATAAGGTCATTACCCTGTTGCAGAAACAGCACGCAGAGGTCATTGCCGTCCAGCTGCCGCTCACGTCGCTAAAAGATGACGTTGCCGCCACAAAGCGGGCCATCGCCCGCGCGCAGGGTGACGTAGTGCTGGTGGGTCACTCCTGGGGCGGCACCGTCATTAGCGAGGCGGGTAACGATGCGCGGGTAAAATCGCTGGTGTATGTGGCGGCTTTCGCGCCGGACTCTGGCCAGTCGACGGCGGACCTGGCAGGAAGCTACCCTGCACCGCCGGGCAGCGCGGGCATTGCCAAAACGGCGGACGGCTATTTATATCTGCCAACGGACGCCGTCAGGAAGGATTTCGCGCCGGATGTGAAACCGGGTGAACAACAGACCATTGCAGCCACGCAGGGGCCAATTAAGGCCGAGGCGTTTGGTGAAAAGGTCGCCCACGCGGCGTGGCATGACAAACCGAGCTGGTTTGTGGTCAGCAAAAATGACCGAATGATCAACCCCGATCTTGAACGTGCGATGGCGAAGACGATCCACGCGAAAACCACCGAGGTGGCGGCGAGCCACGTGTCGATGGTGAGCCAGCCGCAGATCGTTGCCCGGACGATTGAGCAGGCGATTGACGCAGAGTAATTTTTTGCGAATTGTAGGCCGGGTAAGCGCAGCGCCACCCGGCAAAAAACAGCCTCAGCGCCCGCCATCCGCGGGATAATCCCGATTAATCCACGCGTGGTCCTCTTCCCAGGTGAACATCCACTTGCGCACCGGCCCCGCCATCACGTTGAGATAATAGCTGTCATACCCGGCCATCGTCGCCACCGGGTGGTAGCCCTTCGGCACCATGACCACATCACGGTTGTAGACCGCCATGCACTCATCCAGCGCTCTGTCGTCGGTGTAAACCCGCTGCATGCAGAACCCCTGCTCCGGGTTGAGGCGATGGTAGTAGGTCTCCTCCAGATACGTCTCCTGGGGCGGGTTATCCGTGTCGTGCTTGTGGCTCGGGTACGAGCTGGTGCAGCCCTCGTTGGTCCACACCTCCACCACCAGCAGGCTGTCGGCGGGCTTGTCTTCCGGCAGAATGTTGTGCACGTAGCGCTGGTTGTGGCCCTTGCCGCGCGCCTCAGCGTCGATATCCTGCGGCGCAATCAGCCGGGTCGGACAGGTGCCCTTGCCCGGCGCAGCGCAGACCGCCAGCTCCAGCGTCGTCAGCGCCTTCACCTGCACCGTCTCCTGCGGAGTGATGTACACCGCCCACGGCTTGATGCGCTCGAACGGGCTCATCCGCTCGCCGATGTCGTTAAACTGCGCGGAAGGCGTACTGAGGGAGGCGCGTCCTGCCACCAGCACCAGGCAGCGCTCTTCGCGGACGGCGGGCAGCGTCAGCGTCTGCCCCTCCTGTAGCTCATACGCCTCAAAGCCGACGTACCCCCACCCTGCGCTTTCCGGCGTGACGGACTGGGTGCGTCCCTCCGCGTTCGGCTGTTGCCAGCGTGATAACAGACGTGACATGTCACCTCCTCAAATCAGTCCGGCGTCGCGCGCCAGACGGCTCAGATTGTTATACCCCAGACGGGCGTAGGTCAGCGGATGGGCAATGGCCGGATCCTGCTCCGCCTCCACCACCAGCCAGCCGTGATAGTCCTGCGCCTTCAGCAGCTGCATAATCGGCGGATAATCCACGCAGCCGTCGCCCGGCACCGTAAACACGCCGCTCAGTACCGCATCAAGGAAGCTGGTTTTGCGGTTTTTCACGTCCGCCAGCACGTCGGCACGCACGTCTTTGCAGTGAACGTGGTTGATACGCGACGCCCAGCGCTGCGCCACCGCCAGCGGATCGGCCCCGGCAAAGGTCAGATGACCGGTATCCAGCAGTAGCCCCACCGCGTCGCCGGTGTGGGTCATCAGATTGTCCACGTCGTCGGCGGACTCAATCACCGTGCCCATATGGTGATGGTAGGCAATCTGCACGCCCTGCTGCTGGGTGTAGCGGGCAAATTCGGTAAGCTTCTCGCCGTACTCCTTCCAGCGCGACTGCGGGAAGCGCGGGCGCAGGTGCACCGGGGTCTGCTGCTCGCCGTGAATGCAGCCGCTCACTTCCGCAAAGACCAGCACCTTCGCCCCCAGCTCGCGCAGGAGCGTCAGGTGGGACTGCACGGCGGCGATCTCTTCCTCCACGCTGCGCTCCAGCAGGCGGCCGGAATACCAGCCGGAGACCAGCTGCAGGTCGTGGCGCTGCAGGATGGGGCCGAGCAGGCGCGCTTCGCGCGGGAACTTATTGCCCAGCTCGAAACCGGCGAAACCGGCCTCTTTACCTTCGCTCAGGCAGGTCTCCAGCGACGTCTCCGCGCCGAGTGAAGGCAGATCGTCGTTTGTCCACGTCAGCGGGTTAATGCCCAGTTGTACACTCATTGTCGTCTCCATTATGCGTGTCCGCGCTCGCGCCACCAGGCGATAAGCTGCAGGTAGTTGTCCCGGATGCGCGCCACCAGCTGCGCATCGTCAATATCGTGCTTCAGCCACGCGCGGGAGGCATCGCCAAACAGCGTGCGCCCTACGGCGAAGCCTTTTACTACCGTCTGCCCCGCTGCGGCCCTGAAGTCGGCGCGCAGCTGTTCCGCCGGAGCGTCCAGGCCGAGGATCACCACCCCGCGGCAGTGCGGGTCCCGGCGTTCGATAATCTCGCTCAGCGCCGTCCAGCCCTCGGCGGAAAGCGGCGGCAGTTTCCACCAGTCGGGGTAAATGCCGAGGTTGTAGAAGCGGGAAATGGCGCGCAGGTAGAGCTCGTCGCTACGCGGCATGCTGGCAGGCAGGATCACCTCCAGCAGCAGCTCGTGCCCGGACTGACAGCAGGCGTGATACACCTCGGCAATTTTCTGCTCCTGCTCCAGGCGCAGGCCGTGAGCGTCTTCCGGATGGAAAAAGACCAGACACTTCACTACGTGCTCCTGCGGCCAGCTGATGAGCTGGGTGCCGATGTTGCCATGCTCCATCTCCAGCGGACGCGAGCCCGGCAGCTCAATGGGGCGACCAATCCACCACCCCTCGCCGGTGATGGCGTTCAGCGCGTCCTGACCAAAGGTGCCGTCGCACAGCAGGCCGGCTTTGCCCTCCAGCCCGGCCCGGCTCGCCGCCTCGCGGCTGGCCTGCAGGATCAGCTGCTTCAGCGCCGGAATGCGCCCGATCGACGCGCCGCACTGCAGCGCCATGTCCTCAAGCTGGCTGCGGTGATCGAAGGCCATCACGCACAGCTCCGGCCACTCGCGGCGGCGGGTGGTCACCCGGTGGAGGTGGTTCAGACGCGGGTCGAGATCCGGGCGCGGCACATCCGCAGCGCGGGAGAGATAGTCATCCAGCTCGATTTTGCTCGGCATCGCCGGGGCGCAGCCGTGGCGCGAGACCACCAGCGCGCCGCAGGCGTTGGCATAGCGGCACGCCTGCTCCCAGCCCTCGTCGTTCAGGTAGCCGCGCAGCAGGCCGGACATAAACGCGTCCCCCGCGCCGAGGACGTTCAGCACCTCCACGCGCACGCCGGTCACCGTCAGGCCGTCGTCCAGCCGGGGCGGAATGGCATCGGTATAGACCGAGCAGCCGAGGGCGCCGCGCTTGCAGACCAGCGTGGCCTGACTCACGGCACGCACCTGCCCCAGCGCCTGCAGGGTCTCCGTGCTACCGCCCGCAATGTGAAACTCCTCCTCGGTGCCGACAATGACGTCGAAGAGGTGCAGCACCTCCTGCAGCTCGCGGGTGACCTTATCGGCGGCGATAAAGCGCGTTTCACCGTCGCCTAAGGAGGTCAGCCCCCACAGCACCGGACGGTAGTCGATGTCCAGCACCGTGCGCACGCCGTGACGGCGGGCATAGCCCAGCGCCGTCAGCACCGCCTCGCGGGTCTGGGGATGAGAAAGGTGAGTCCCGGTGATGGCAAGACAACGTGCGGAGGCAATGTAGCTTTCGTCCACATCGCTGGCCGTAATGGCCATATCCGCGCAGTTATCGCGATAAAAAATCAGAGGAAAGGTGTCCCGGTCTTTAATGCCGAGTAGCACCAGCGCCGTGAGGCGGTCTTTATCGGTAATCAGATGGCTGGTATCGCAGCCCACCTGGTTAAGCTCTTCCCGCAGAAAGCGGCCCATATGTTCATCGCCGACGCGCGCCAGCATCGACGAGCGCAGGCCCTGGCGTGCGGTGCCGTACGCCACGTTGCCGGACGAGCCGCCGAGGTATTTGGCAAAGCTCGACACATCCTCCAGACGGGCACCAATCTGCTGACTGTAGAGGTCTACCGCCACGCGGCCCATGCATATCACATCAAACTGCTTTTCCACGTTGATACCTCATCAGACAATGTCGTTCACGTTCAGCCAGCGGCCTTCCCGGTGCGAGAGCGCGATCGCGTCCAGCACGCGCGACACCTTCCAGCCCTCTTCGAAGTCCGGCCACATCGGCACGTCGGCGGCAATCCCGTCCACCAGATCGCGCACCTCCACCGTTTTTTGATCGTTAAAGCCTATCCCGTGGCCTGCGCCCATGCAGAACGCGGCGTAGTCGGGGTGTGCAGGGCCGACGAGTAAGGTGCGGAATCCCTGACGGTTAACCGGATCGTCATGCAGATAGAGCTTCAGCTCCGCCATGCGCTCCTGGGTGAAGCTGATGGCGCCTTTCGTCCCGGTAATGACGTACGACAACCCCATCTTGCGGCCGCAGGCGACGCGGGAGGTTTCAATCACGCCCTGCGCCCCGCCCGCGAAGCGCACCATCGCGTGGGCCTGATCCTCGTTTTCGACGGCAATCATGTCCGACGATCCGGCCTTCGCCGGGCGTTCCGGGACCACGATCTTCAGGTCGCCGCAAACCTGCTCAATCTCCCCGACCAGGTACTGGGCCATGTTGACGATATGCGCCGCGAGGTCGCCCAGCGCTCCCAGCCCGGCGGTCTCTTTGAAGCAGTGCCAGTGAATGGGCGAGCGCGGGTCGGCCATATAGTCTTCGTTGTGGGTGCCGTAGAAGTGGATCACCTCGCCAATCTCGCCGCGGGCAATAATCTCCTTCGCCAGCTGCGCCGTCGGGTTTTTCATGTAGTTGAACCCCACCAGCGTTTTCACCCCGGCCCGCTTCGCGGCGTCGACCATCTCCCGTGCGTCGTGGGCGTTCAGCGCCAGCGGCTTCTCCGAGTAGACGTGCTTGCCGTGGCGGATCGCCTCCAGCGCCATCTCTTTATGCAGATGGTTGGGTGAGCAAATATCCACCACGTCAATCGCCGGGTCGGCCACCAGCGCCCGCCAGTCGCCGGTGGAGCGGTTGAAGCCAAACGCCTGCGCGCGCGCTGCCGCCAGCTCCGGCGTGACTTCCGCCACCATCTCGCGCACCAGCCTGCCGCGCAGGTTGAACACCGTCGGGGCCTGGGCATAGGCGATAGCGTGCGCCTTGCCGATATATCCGGTGCCAATTAATCCAATACGAACCTCTTTCATCGTGATCCTCACAGTGCGCCGCGACGGCTCTTGGCGTAGGTATCAAACGCCACCGCCAGAACGATAATTAATCCGGTGATAATCTGCTGGTAGTAGGCCGAGACGTTCATCAGCACCAGGCCGTTAATCAGAATCCCCATGATGATGGAGCCGATAATGGTGCCGCCGATGCGCCCGTAGCCGCCCATCAGCGAGGTGCCGCCAATCACCACCGAGGCGATGACGCGCAGCTCAAAGGAGATCCCGGCCACCGCCTCGGCGCTCCCCAGACGCGCGCTCAGAATGAAGCCCGCCAGCCCCGCCAGGCAGCCAATCAGCACGTAGACGCTGACCAGTACGCGCTTGACGTTCACCCCCGCCAGGCGCGCTGCCTCCGGGTTACCGCCGATGGCGTAGACGAAGCGGCCCCAGCGGGTTTTATGCAGCGCCAGATAGCCGCCGAGGGCGACAATGGCGAAGATCCAGATCGGAATGGAGATGCCGAGCAGCTCCCCACGCCCCCACCAGCGGTAGCCCTGATCGAAACCGGCAATCGGCGCGCCGTCGTTGATCACCAGCGTCAGGCCGCGCCAGATGGTCATCCCACCGAGGGTCACGATGAACGGCGGCAGACGCAGGCGGGTCACGCCCAGACCGTGCAGGAAGCCAATCGCCGTGCCCATCGCCAGGCAAATCCCCAGCCCAATCAGCCAGCTCATGCCGCCCCAGGCGTTCGGGTCGACGGTGGTGAAGTTGTCGCCCTTAATCACGTACGCCGCGGTCATGGCGCAGACCGCCAGAATGGATCCCACGGAGAGGTCAATCCCGGCAGTCAGGATGACGAAGGTCATCCCCACGGCCATGATCCCGTAGATGGAGACTTCGGTCAGGATGTTGAAAATATTGCGTTCAGAGAAAAAATTACTGTTCTGCGACTGGAAGAAGATCAGCAGCAGGATCATGAAAATCAGAACCCCGAAGCGCTCGAAGAAGGCGATGGGATCGATGCGTCCGGCGCGTTTGACCGGGGCCTGCGTTTTAGAAATCATCTGCGTCATGAGAAACTCCGTTATGCCGCGTTCAGGGCGTTGTGGTTGATGGCCATCATCGTCATCAGCCGTTCTTCGTTAGCGTCGTCACCGTGGATCTCGCCGGTCACCCGGCCTTCGCTGAGGGTGATGATCCGGTCTGACACCGCCATCACTTCAGGCAGATCGGAGGAGATCACGATCACCGCCACGCCCTTTTTCGCCATGTCAAACAGCACCTGGTGCACTTCCGATTTGGTCCCCACGTCGATGCCGCGCGTCGGCTCATCGACGATCAGCACCCGCGGGTTGAGCGCCATGCAGCGCGCGAGGATCACCTTTTGCTGGTTACCGCCGGAGAGCTTGCGCACCTCCTGCGCGCTGTTGACCATTTTGATCTGCAGCGCCTTGCGGTAGGACTCGATCAGATCGTCCTCTTTGCGGGTGTTCACGAACCAGCGCCACTGCAGCAGCGAGGAGAGGCAGGAGAGCGACAGGTTGTCGCGAATCGACAGTCCCAGCACCGCCCCCTCTTTTTTGCGGTCTTCCGGTACCAGCGCCACGCCCTGGTCGAGGGCATAGAGCGGGTCGCGCGGCTGGTACGGTACGCCGTCCAGCTCAAAGCTCCCGGCGGTAAACGCGTCTGCGCCAAACAGGCAGCGGGCCACTTCGGTGCGCCCAGCGCCCACCAGTCCGGCAATGCCTAAGACCTCCCCGGCGTGGACGTGGAAGCTGATGTCGTGCAGGGCGATGCCGTGCGGATCCAGCGGCGGCTTTTCGCGGCTCAGCCCCTTCACCGCCAGGCGGACGGGTTTGTCCTCATGATGGGTTTCGCTGGCGGGACGGCGATTAAAGGCCACGTCGCGCCCGACCATCAGGCGGATCAGCTGTTCGACGTTGGTCTCCGCCACCGCACCGGTGCCGGTAAAACGGCCGTCCTGGAAAACGGTGAAGCGGTCGCAGAGCTGGAAAACTTCGTGCAGGCGGTGGGTGACATAGATAATGCTCACGCCACGGTTTTTAAGCTCGCGCACCACGCGGTGCAGGCTTTCCACCTCGCTGTCGCTCAGCGCGGCGGAAGGTTCGTCCATAATGATTAAGCGGGCGTTGAGGGTCAGCGCCCGGGCGATCTCCACCATCTGCTGCTGGGCAACGCTCAGGCGGGCGACCGGGGTGGTCGGTGCAACGTTCAGCTGCAGATAGTCGAGAATGACCTGCGCCTCCTGATTGACCGCCTTTTCGTCGACGATCAGGTTACGTTTACGCGGCTCTCGCCCGAGAAACATGTTTTCCGCGACGGTCATGTTGGGCAGCAGGTTGAATTCCTGATAGATGGTGATAATGCCCTTGTTCTGCCGTTCCACCGGGGAGTCGTCCACCGGCAGCGTTTCGCCGTTGAACCAGATCTCCCCGCGGGTTTGCGGCTGCGCCCCTGCGAGCGCCTTCAGCAGCGTGGATTTACCCGCCCCGTTTTCCCCCAGCAGGGCGTGGATCTCGCCCGCGCCGACGGTCAACTGGGCGCTGCTTAACGCCCAGACGCCGGAAAAGCTTTTTGCCAGGTCGGTCACTTTCAGTAAGGGTTGCGACATCGGTCTGCTCCTCCTTTAGAGTGAGCCGCCGCGCCAGCGGCGGCTGCGGATAAATCAGTTACCGGCCTCACCGATACGCTCAGCCTGCTGCAGGTTCTCTTTGGTGATCAGCGTCGGCGGGTAGTCGGCCCCGGTGATGGCTTTTTTCTCGCGCACGTTGGCCACCAGCTGGCTCATCGCCGTCTGCACCGCAAAGCCCGGACGCTGATCCGCCGTCACCGCCAGCCAGCCGTCGCGCACGCGGGCCAGCGCTTCCGGTACCGCATCAAAGCCGGTGACCAGAATTTCGCCCGGCTTCACGCCCTGGCTCTGCAGGGCTTCAATCGCCCCCAGCGCCATGTCGTCGTTGGCGGAGAGGATCACCTGAGGACGTTTCGGCAGCGAGGGCAGCACGCTTTCCACGATGCGCATCCCTTCAGAACGCATCCAGTTGCCGGTCTGATCGGCGACGATCTTGTACTTATCGCCACCCGCCTTCAGGCTGTCGCGGATCCCTTTGGTGCGTTCGATGTTGGAGGAGGAGCCCGGCTGGCCGGTCAGCAGAATGATCTCCGCCCCGTCGGGGAATTTGGTTTTGACGAAGTCGCCAATCGCCTGGCCGCCTTTGTAGTTGTTGGCGCCAAAGTGCGGCACCTTCTTCTGGCTGTCGACGGAGCGGTCAAGGGTGACCACCGGCAGCTTCGCATCCTGAATTTCATCCACCGCGCTGGAGACCGCGTTCACGTCGTTCGGGGAGACGATAAAGCCCTGCGCGCCGCGGGTGATGGCGTTTTCCAGGTCAGCCACCTGCTTCGGTGAACTGCCCTGCCCGTCCAGTACCTGAAGCTTCACGCCCATCTCTTTTGCGGCTTTTACCGCCGTGCGCTGCATGTGAACTTCAAACGGCATGGCCAGGTTTGGCGTACTGAAAACAATTTGCTCGTTTTCGGCGAGGGCGGCCCCGGACGTCATGGCGATGAGGGCGGCTACGATCAGTTTTTTCATTATTATGTCTCTCTGTGTAGGGTTGTGGTGTTTAGAGGATGATCTCGCGCTGGCTGCGCAGTGACTCCAGCGCTTTATCCGCAAGGTACAGCGCACGTTCACCATCATCGCCGCTGCAGTCAGGCACCGCTTCACCGCGCAGGACCGCGACAAAGTGTTCCCATTCCGCGGCGTAAGCGGATTTGTAGCGCTGCAGGAAGAAGTGTTCCGGCAGCGCACTCGTGCAGCCCTGTTTGCCGTAGTGCTGCACCTGGTTTTCCAGAATGTTGCCCGCGCACAGCAGCCCTTCGGAGCCGTGCAATTCCAGGCGCTGGTCGTAGCCGTAAGATGAGCGGCGGCTGTTGACGATGGTCGCCATCGCGCCGGAAGCGTATTTCAGAACGATAAACGCGGTATCGATGTCGCCTGCCTCGCCAATCGCCGGATCCACCAGGTTGCTGCCCTGGGCATACACCGACACCGGCTCTTCGCCAATGATGAAGCGGGCCATGTCAAAATCGTGAATGGTCATATCGCGGAACATGCCGCCGGAGACGCGCACGTACTCCGCAGGGGGTGGAGACGGGTCGCGGGAGATGATCAGCAGCGATTCCGGCTTGCCGATGCGCCCGGCCTGCACGTCGGTTTTCACGCGGCGGAACTGCGGGTCAAAGCGGCGGTTAAAGCCGATAAACAGCGGCACGTCGTACTCTTTGACCACCTTCAGGCAGTCGCGCACGCGGGCAAGGTCGAGGTGGACCGGCTTTTCGCAGAAGATGGCCTTACCGTGGCGGGCGGCCATTTCAATCAGGTCCGCGTGGGTATCGGTGGCGGAGGCGATCAGCACGGCGTGAACGTTAGGGTCGGTCATCGTTTCATCCAGGCTCTGCTGGCGGGCCTGATACTGCGTGGCGAGGCGGGTGGCAAATTCCTGATTCGGGTCAACCACGGACCAGAGCGTGGTCGCGCCGTGGCTGGCGATGTTAGCTGCATGTACCTGGCCAATTCGGCCAGCGCCCAGTAAAGCAATGTTAAACATAACGGCTCCCGGTGTTGGTGAATGCTGTGAACTAACGACCCTATAAATAAAACATTTATTTCATTTTTATAAATAGTGAAAATTATGTTTTTGAGTGCGGGTTAACACTTTTGAGATGAATGAGATAAATTTTGTTATCAATCTCACAACATGGGAGGACATACAGCAGCTCCCCTCACCCCGGCCCTCTCCCCAAAGGGGCAAGGGAGAAAAGAGTGCACCACACCGTCCCCTCTCCCCTTTGGGGAGAGGGTTAGGGTGAGGGGAAAATGAAATGAAAATTTCGTTACGACGGAAAAACTTAATACTGACGGGCTTTTTTCACCTGCGCCTGCGTTTGCTCCGCGGCTTTACGCACGGCAGACGATTCCGCCACCTGCGCATCACCGGTTCGCCACCAGGAGGCGTAGTCGTGGGTCATGGTCTTCGGCAGCACCTTGATGTCCAGCAGCGTGGGGCCAGGATGCGCGCGGGACGCCTCCAGCGCCGCCAGCAGGGTTTGCTCGTCGTGCACCCGCCACGCGCGGCAGCCGTAGCTCTGCGCATTTTGCGCGAAGTCGACCTTCACCAGCGGACCGTCAAGCCGTCCGGTTTCCGGGTTGCGATGGCGGTTTTCCGTGCCAAAGCTGCCCATGCCGTGCCCCATCTGCAGGTTGTTAATGCAGCCGAAGCTGGCGTTATCAAACAGCAGAACGGTGACCTTAATGCCCTCCTGAACGGCGGTTTGCAGCTCGGAGTGCAGCATCATGTAGGAGCCATCCCCCACCATGGCGTATACCGGCTGCCCGGGTCGGGCAAGCTTCGCGCCGAGGGCTGCCGCAATCTCATAGCCCATGCAGGAGTAGCCGTACTCCAGGTGATAGCTGTCCGGCGTTTTGACCTGCCAGAGGCGCTGTAAATCCCCCGGCAGCGAACCGGCCGCGCCCACCACGATGGCGTTATCTTCAATATGCTGGTTGATCAGCCCCAGCACCCGCGTCTGGGTCAGGCGGGTGTTGAGCGTCTCGCCGTACTCCGCCAGCTGCGCGTCCAGGTGCCCCGCCACTTCGGGCGCGTCGTCCGGACGCCACTGGCGATCCCACAGGCGACGGCACTCGTCGCGCCAGGCGGATTTCGCCTCAGCGATCGCCTCTCCCCAGCCGCTGCGGTAATCACCGAGCGCGTGGGTCAATGCCTCGAGCCCGGTTTGAGCGTCGGCAATGAGCGCCGTGGCGTCCAGCTTCAGGGCGTCAAACTCGGCCACGTTCAGCAGCAGAAATTCGACATCCGGATGGGAAAAGAGCGCCTTGGAGCCGGTGGTAAAGTCGGTCAGGCGCGTGCCGATGCCAATCACCAGATCAGCCTGCGGCGCGAGCTGGTTGGCCGCCATTCCGCCCGTCACCCCTACGCCACCGAGGTTAAGTGGGTGGTCACTTACCAGCGCCCCCTTTCCGGCCTGGGTTTCGGCAAATGGCAGCTGCAGCGTCTCGACAAAGTCGCGAAACGCCTCATGTGCGCCGGAATAGCGCACCCCGCCGCCGCACACCACCAGCGGACGACGCTTGCGGGCGATCAGCGCCCGCGCCTGCGCCAGACGCTGCGGATCGGGCGGACGACGCTCGATGTGGTGCACGCGACGCGCGAAGAAGCTCAGCGGGTAATCCCACGCTTCCCCCTGCACGTCCTGCGGCAGGCAAATCGTCACCGCACCGGTATCTGCCGGGTCAGTAAGCGTTCGCATCGCGCTGAGCATCGCGCTCATCAGCTGCTCGGGGCGGTTAATGCGGTCCCAGTAACGGGAGACCGGACGGAAACAGTCGTTGGTGCTGATGCTGAGGTCGTGATACTGCTCAATCTGCTGCAGCACCGGGTCCGGCTGGCGGCTGGCATAGATATCGCCCGGGAGCAGCAGCAGCGGAATACGGTTCGCCGTGGCGGTTGCCGCGGCCGTGACCATATTGGCGGCGCCCGGCCCGACGGAGGAGGTGACGGCAAAGATGCGCTGACGACGGTGCTGTTTGGCAAATCCCGTCGCCATATGGGCGATGCCCTGCTCGTTGCAGCCCTGCATCACCTGCAGATGGCCGGGCTCCTGCTCCAGCGCCTGGCCGATACCCAGCACGTTGCCGTGTCCAAAGATGGTGGCGACGCCCTCCACGAAGGGCGTCTCGTGGCCATCCACGCTAACGTACTGTTGATTAAGGAACCGGACCAGCGCCTGGGCCATGGTCATACGTTCGGTTTGCATAACGCCTCCTGTCAGCCCAGCGTCGGCATGGAGAACGCAGCGCCTGTCTCCTGCTGCATTTCCGGCCAGCGAGCGGTGATGGTTTTCATTCGGGTGTAGAAACGCACGCCGTCGTTGCCGTGGACGTTGAGCGCCCCGAAGATGGAGCGCTTCCAGCCGCCGAAACTGTGGAATGCCATCGGCACCGGGATTGGCACGTTGACCCCCACCATGCCCGCCTGCACCTCTTCGCAGAAGCGACGCGCGCAGCCACCGTCGCGGGTGAAGATTGCCGAGCCATTACCATATTCATGGCGGTTAATCAGGCCCACCGCGCTGGCGTAATCTGCTACGCGCACCACAGAAAGCACCGGACCAAAAATCTCTTCTTTATAGATGGTCATCTCCGGAGTGACGTTATCGAACAGCGTCGGCCCGACGAAATAGCCCTGCTCGTGGCCCTTCACGCTAAAGCCGCGGCCGTCCGCGCGAAGCGTCGCCCCCTGTGCTTCCCCGCTGTCGATGTAGCCCAGCACCTTGCTACGGTGCGCGGAGGAGATGAGCGGCCCCATTTCGTTTTCCGGCGTCTGGTCGAGCCCCGGTCCGACGCGCAGCGCGGCAATCTGTTTTTCGAGCCGGGCGCAGAGGTCATCGGCGGTGCTATCCCCCACCGCCAGCACCACCGAGAGCGCCATGCAGCGCTCGCCCGCCGCGCCGTAGGCCGCGCCCATGATGGCGTTGGTCGCCATCTCCATGTCGGCATCCGGCATTAAAATGCAGTGGTTTTTCGCACCGCCCAGCGCCTGGCAGCGCTTACCGTGGGCGGACGCGGTCTGGTAAATGTATTCCGCAATCGGCGTGGAGCCGACAAAGCTCACCGCCTGCACGCGCGGGTCGGTCAGGAGCACGTCAACGGACTCTTTATCGCCCTGCACCACGTTGAAGACGCCGTCCGGCAGGCCGGCTTCTTTCAGCAGCTGCGCCAGCGCGAGCGCCAGAGAAGGGTCTTTTTCCGACGGTTTCAGCACGAAGGTATTCCCGGTCGCCAGCGCAATCGGGAACATCCACATCGGCACCATCGCCGGGAAGTTAAACGGCGTGATCCCGGCGCAGACGCCGAGCGGCTGCATCAGCGAGTGGCTGTCGACGCCGGTCCCGACGTTCGCCGAGTGTTCGCCCTTTTGCAGATGCGGAATACCACAGGCAAACTCCACCACTTCCAGGCCGCGGGTCAGTTCGCCCACCGCGTCGGAGAAGACCTTGCCGTGCTCTTCGCTGATGAGGCGGGCCAGGCGATCCATGTTCTCTTCCAGCAGCGCTTTGAAGCGGAACATCACGCGCGCGCGCTTAAGCGGAGCATGACGCGCCCACGCCGGAAACGCCTGCTGCGCGGCGGCAATCGCCTGCTCCGTTTCCTGTGCCGTACTCATCACCACCTGGCGGATCTGCTCGCCGGTGGCCGGGTTGAAGATCGCCTGAACGCGCTGGCCTGAACCGGTGACACATTCGCCGTGAATAAAATTCGCTACCGTCTCCATCCTTAACCTCTCGCTGTTGATACGTGACTGTGACCTGAACACTGTGTACTGACCACTATATATGAAACAAATATTCCATTTTAAGTTGAAATAAAATAAATGATGATTATTGTGATCAAGGATGGATTTTTATGTTAACAGCCAGCACCACTGACGCCGCGTGCGCTATTAAGGGATTTCGGGCGAGGAAATGACTGAAGCTTCTGTTTCATTTTTGCTGCCAGATGGATGGCCGACATTTAAAAGACGCGGTTTTGCGTTTAGAATCATATGACTGTATTTGGGGGATAAGATGACGACAGCAACCAGCCTGAACGAACTGCAGCAGCAAATCCGCGATCGCTACGATAGCCTGAGCAAGAGGCTGCAGCAGGTCTCCCGCTACGTACTGGACAATACCAACAGCGTGGCCTTCGATACGGTTGCCGTCATTGCCGAGCGCGCCGACGTGCCGCCCTCGACGCTGATCCGCTTTGCTAATGCCTTTGACTTCACCGGCTTCAACGAAATGAAACAGCTGTTTCGCATGAACCTGGTGGAGGAGACCGCCAGCTACAGCGACCGCGCCCGTCTGTTCCGCGAGATGGAGAGCGAGGCCGTGCCGGAAACGCCGCTCGATATCCTGCAGGAGTTTGCCCGTTCAAACGCGCAGGCGCTGCAGCAGCTGGCCGCCCGCGCCGAGCCGGAGATGCTGGAGCGCGCGGTACAGCTGCTGGCCGACGCCGACACCATCTACATCGCCGGGCTGCGCCGCTCCTTTAGCGTCGCCGCGTACCTTACCTATGCCCTGAGCCATCTGGAGTGCCGCCCTATCCTGCTCGACGGTATGGGCGGGATGCTGCGCGAGCAGATCAGCCGCATTAAGGCACGCGACATTGTGGTGTCGATAAGCTTCTCGCCGTACGCGGAAGAGACGGTGATGGTCAGCGAAACCGCCGCCAGCGTTGGCGCGCGGCAGATTGTGATTACGGACAGCCAGATCAGCCCGCTGGCGACGTTCAGCGATCTCTGCTTTGTGGTGAAAGAGGCGCAGGTGGACGCGTTTCGGTCTCAGTCGGCGACGCTGTGCCTGGTGCAGTCGCTGGTGGTGGCGCTGGCGTATCGGTTGGGTGGCGGGGATAAATAGCCCACGGTACCGCTCAACAGGCCGGGTAACATAAACCCGCTACCCGGCATAATCGCCGTTTCCGGTGTACATCCGCCCGATCTTAGCGGTTTTCGATCTCAGGACACTCAGGATAGCTGACCGAAGCGAGGGCATTTAGACGCTGCCCCGTAATCTGTAACACGCGCAGCAGAAGCATGATGCCGCGTCGGGTATCAGGGTCGTTGAGCATAGTGAACACCTGACGAAGCGAGATATCCCCTTCCCGGTTAACCTGCTCCCCCCACGCCATGCGTAGCGCGGTTCCCCCTTCCCAGCCGACGGTCACGACATCGTCAAAAACGCCAGCCAGTTTTTCGACCATCGCGTTATCGGCCATTTCCAGCAGGTCTGCGACGACGGCAAGCAGATCAACCAGATTATTCAGGCGATTGCCCGCCATAAGCGGGGCAAGGCTTTTTAGTAACTGTTCCTGGTCACTCATCAGAACATCCCCCTCACGACGCCCCAATACAGTCCACGGTTAAAACCGTTTCGCAGCATGCCGCCGAGTTTTGTCGCCGGCATGGGGGTCACGTCATTGCGATAGTCATATACCAACGGCATGCCGGCCCAGAGCCCCATCTGCGCGACGGCCTGAACCCGTCCATCATAATGGTTACCACTTCCGGGCAGTCTGCCGTAGAGCTCCGCCACAATGTTGTCAGCAATGACGGGCGCCTGGTTGTGGCACGACCCTCCCGCTTTACTGATCGGCAGATCGACGGTATCGCCGATCACATATACGCCTTCTAAACCGTAGACGCCCAGCGTCTGGTGATCCGTCGGTAGCCAGCCTTCCCCGTTCTGAACCTCGCTAAGCCCGGTATCACGCACCGCGTCGACTGCCCGGATGGGCGGCGTTGCCATCAGGATGTCGAAATTCTGTGAATCGCCCTCGGCGGAATAGGCAATTTTGCTGTCAGGATCGACATGGCTTAAGGTAAAACCACGCTGATGCTGTATTCCTTTGGCGGCAAAAATATCGCCAAGCGCCTCCCCCACCGGACGTTGCAGGAACAGGCAGTTTCGCAGCAACTGCGCGACGGTCGGATAGGTATAAACAATCTCAACCTGATTACGTACGCCGCGCTGACGCAAATAGTCATCAACCATCAGCGTGGTTTCAATGGGGGCGATGCCGCACTGGTGGGGCACATTCGGCGTTTCCGGGAAAGAGACGGTAATAAAAATTCGCCCCTTTTCAATGGTGGCGAGCTTATGCGCTAGCTGTCTTGCCGCCGCATATTGATAAAAATGATCACCCGCGTCGGCAAGGCCAGGGATTTTTTGTGTAAAAGGTGTGCAGCCGGTGGCGATAACCAGCAGGTCCCAGTCGTAATGTCGCTTACTGGCCCCGTACAGTCGACGCTGCTTAAAATCGAAAGATTCAATCCTGTCGGTAATAAATTGAATTTCCGGACTCAGTAATTGCCGTTCAGGCCGGGCCAGTTCATGGTGATGGAAGAGGTTAAAGGCGACGTACATAAAGGCGGGTTTGTAGTAGTGCACTGGTGATTCGGAAATCAGTACCAGCTCTACCTGACCGGCAGCAATTTCACGTCGTAATTTCCTGGCCAGCAGGTTGGCAACAATGGTTCCTCCCGTGCCGCCGCCGACAATCATTATGCGGTTTTTCATTCCTTTATTCGCTCATGGTAGTGAATGGGAATTCACGTAACCAGACCGCTTCACTGTTACGCTCAGCTAAAGCGTAGTGACAGAGTAATATTCCGCAACATAACCACTAACAAGAAATTTAATTTTGACAACCCGATCATAATTTATAATATACACTACAAAATATAATTTATATCTCTATAACGTAGCCTTTCACTGTGGTCTCTTTTCATCGCCATTATTCGCCAAACAGCAGCGTTGTGTACTTTTTAGATACCGCCCCGGAGCGCTGTCCGTTCGCGCCATAATAGCGATCTTCACGGCACAGTCGCTCCTTCACATCGCAGAAAATACCGTTGGCAAAGGTGAATTCAGTCAGATCGACATTGCTCGACGTGAACACCTCGTTTGCAGCAGCCTTCTTACCGAGATAGGTCTCTGTCAACGCGCGGGATAATCCCTTGTCATTGGCGCATACATATCGGTCGCAGAGCACGCCCGATACTGGCGACTTGAGCCTGGCGGGGGTCCTGGCCTGGGCGGACATGGCGGACACGGCCAGCAGCGCGGCCACAGAGCATGCGAGTATTGATTTGTTCAAGATGATAATCTCCGTTGGTTAATGAATGTCGGCTTTACGCCGGGCGCGGTGGAACCATCATGAGGGTGAAAAACCCTGGAGGGTTTTAAGCTTCAGCAGGGAACGCCCCGAATGGCTTTTTGTCGACCGAAACGTCGTCGAAAGTTCAGCTCGTAGGCAATTGTAAGGGCCCTATCCCGGTGAGTCATGCGATTTTAAAGAGCTGAACTAATATGCTGTATACGGAGTGGGTTTGTGGGGCGGGTTAGGTCCGCTCTGAGCGAAGAGCGGAAGATGGTAATTGTTGAAACCATCAAGGCGGACATTACGTGCATTGTCGTGTATTAATTAACGGGTAGAAAGTCAAAGTGAGTGAACAGGAATGAGTGTAGGTGAATTGTATTTGGATGGAGCGCACGTCCTATCTGAAAAAGAGTTTCATTCCATTATGTCTGCATCATTAGACTTTGGGCCTTACTATGGTAGAAATCTCGATGCATTGTGGGATCGCCTTAGCACCGATATTGAAAGGCCGGTAAAAATAATATGGTTAAACTCTGACTTATCCAGAATATATCTTGGCAGTTATTTCGACGAAATTATCAAGGTTTTTGAGAGGGCAAAACTGCAAGACCTGAATTCAAATTGGGAAGAAAAGTTCGAGTATATATTGAAATAACCCGTACCCGCAGGATAGTCCGGCGTAGTGGCATTCCGATTTTGGCAACATAGACAGAAGTGTGAAATGTCCGTTCTTGGCACTCAGGTGACCTACACAACGGCGATCATGAGGCTCAACTGGACAGTAAGATGTTTTTGTCCAGTTGTACCTGCCTGTGGCATTTATCTCAGTAATACCTGAATCAGCTGAACAAAGATATACACTGTCGCTGCCACTTGTATAGTCCGGAACCCCCATCTGAGATAGCGCCATTCATGGCGTTATCTGGCATCAGCTGCTTCAATAGCGGGGTCAGAACATTTTCTTTTCCTGGCCCTGAATTCATCGATTACCCACAGGATGAGAATAAAGGTAATGATGGTTTTCTGAAGGATGGATTATCCACAAAGAGTGACTCCGCCCTGCCCGCTGATACAAGCAGAATAGATGAACCAACTTCACGTAGCCACCACTCACCACTAAATGTAGGGGTGATATTCGTTTTCGTTCTGGTGGATTTTGCAGTGATTCTGTCCATGGCAGTTTGCTCCCCTGCTATCTGACCAGCGGACATTGCTAACAGCATTCTGAGCGAATCAACAGGGTGCAGGTCAATGCTTGTCTGTCTGAACCTGAACGAAGGGGCGCGCGTATAGATGACAGTTTATGACACTTCATCCTAACTGCTGTTAAAATAACATTTCTACTCATTATGAGATGCTATGTGCCGCCTAACACTGATAAGGAGTTCAGATGTCTATCTGGCAGCCAAAGAGCCGCGAAAATAGCCTTAAATTGCTACTCAGAGATATTCCTGATTGTAATTGGGTGCCTTGTGTCAAGAGGGCTGTAGGTGGTTTAACCGAAGTCGCTTTTTCACGCAATTATAACCACTTGCTCCTGATCATTTCCTCTTCCGGAAGAGGGGTGCTTGATTGCCTGAGTGGAGAGATTATTGCCAGAGATTATGAAGAATATGGTAACTGGTACGACTCAATTGGCCTTGCATGTACAGGTATAGGACCGCTGAGCGGTGAAACTCTTTCCATCGCCGGTCTGTGTGGCGGTGGTTTACCAATGTATAACCGGTATGGAGAAGCACTCGAGCGAGTATCGCCAGAGTGGCCTCTGGAAATGTTAATCTGGTGCCCGCCGGGCAAGAGTGCATTAATCACATCCCATAAAGAAGGGTGTCTCAGACTTGCGAATGATTACTTTCACTGTGTTGGTTTCTCATGGGATGGTGAGTTAATTATATCGGCAACAAGCAGTGACATCACTGTCTGGAAAAGACAGGGCTGATTAATATGACTGCTACGTGGTGTTAAAAATGAAGGAAATTGACGATGAGTTTGTAGAATATGATTTGGACTGGTTTTTATCCAGCCAGGAAGGGTGCCTCACGCATTTTACAACCCTTCTGACCCATAATGCGGCTTTTGTTCCATGGAGCTATTGTCATGTTCAATCTCCATTGGGTTAGTAGATGTGATTATGGTTGTCCTATATGAGCCAGGAGTGGAAGTGAGCTTTATGATTAACTCGACCATTTTCGGACAATTTTCTAAAAACGAATGTTCTGTTTTGATGGGGTATTCACCCTTCGTTTGAGCGGAGTATACCTATCACCGAAGCCAGAAACTTGACTATGACTCACCATAAACGGGAGTATTAACTGCCCCCGTAAGATGCTAAGCTTCTACAGTTTGTTCTCCCCGTATTATCGCGGCTGCTGACCCGATTAATCTGAGAGAGTAAAACAATGGAAACAAAACGTACTCGAGATTGGCGCAATGCACAGAAGCGACGTAACAAGTCTCGTGATATCCGCAAGACCTTATTAAAATTCCGTGGCGAAAAAAACTGGAAGATGCTTTACACGCGGTCGGATAAATTGTTGCGTGCCGCACAACTGGGGCTTGAGTATCCACGTATTACTAACCAACAGCTTGCCTTGAGAGGTCTGGAAGAATACCTCTATTCGGATGAACGTACTTTTTATATGCAGTCGTAATCAATGGCGAAGCCCCACGGCGGAACAGGTGTTCCGCCGTTATCCATCCCTTGCCGTACTTTCCGCTGGGACTAGCCGGAATGCAAAAAAAAGAGTTTCTGCCGAATTGCTTCAATGGGCTGATGTTGTCTGTGTGATGGAGCAGAAGCACAAAAATCGCTTAGTGGCCCAATATGGCAGGATCATCGCATTCAAGCCTCTGCATGTGCTCGATATCTCTGACGATTATCTTTTTATGGATCCTGAGTTGATAGCAATATTCAAAGATATCGTACCGGAAAAATTGGGACTAACCGATCAAGAAACAGAGAGCCAATAAGCGTTTTATCTTTCTGTTATTTATTTCTACACATCCTTCTTCGACAGTGTCCGCTTCTGGCACGGAGCGGACACTGGGTTTACCCTTTCGGTAAAACTTAACTGGAAGATTTCGATACGACACCAGACCCGCTAAACAACATGCGGATACCGAGGCCTATCATGACAACACCTGTAAATCGTTCCTGCCATTTGATAAAGCCAGGGTGTTTACTTAGCCAGTTTCCAAATGTCCCTGATGCCATCGCGACTGACCCCAGGGAAATAATTCCTGCCAGCTTCTGGATACTACCCAGAACAAGCAATTGCAGCCAGACAGGACCCGCGGCAGGATCGACAAACTGAGGAAGAAAAGCAAACATGAACAGCAGGGATTTTGGGTTAGTCAGGCTGTTCAGGGCGCCTTCCTTAACGGCACTCCAGTCAGAAATTTTGGCCGTTTTTCGCAGCCGCGTATCTGTGCCTGAAGTCGCAATCATTTTTATGCCCAGCCACATCAGATAAGCCGCTCCAGCCCACCTTAACAGATCTAGTGCAACCGGCCAGGCATGAACAACGGCTACCAGCCCCAGGACAAGAAAAGAAACTTGCACAAAACCCGCTACAAATACATTACCCAGTACCGTAAACAGTGCAATACGTCTTCCCTGACCGACGCCTCTGGCGATAGTTAGCATCATGTCTGGCCCCGGAGAAATCTCCAGAAGCGTCAGCGCGAGAAGAAAAGTGATAAACGTTTCGATGGAAGGCATCTTGGTTGAGTCCGGATAAATATTTCTGCTACGTTACCTCAGTCCGATTCGAGCCGAAAGTGGAATATACTGCAGCGTCTGCTGCAGGCACAGAGCAGACAGAGCAGATACAGAAGCATGATGTCCACTGTGAGCGAGATGCGAACGCTGACCTTTCATCTTTGTACAATTTACACTCTGGCCTGATCTGACATGTATCATAGATACAGGAACTCACTAGCATGATCGGAGATTGCATATGCTGATATATAACGTTTTTGGACGGCATATTGGCGTTCAACGTAAGCATGATCGGTGGCTGGTATTTCGTGCTGACCTGACGGAGAGAAAGTTTTCTCGACTCTATGACATCGCTATTCCTGACGATATGACTGAAGGTGAGATTGCCGGTTGGCTGGGTGACATTTTCCATGAAGCCGCAACCGATCGTCATCCAAATGTGGAACGCATCGAATAAGGATTTAATGGATAGTATTACGTTGCGCCCGCTCCTGGCACTCACCTGACATGATGTTGCCAGCCATGGCCCAAAAAAAAGCCCGCAATCCGCGGGCTTAGAGATAATTTAGAACCTGTTAGTACCAGACGTATCCGGTTGGGAAATCATTCCCACTCAATGGTAGCCGGTGGCTTACCGCTGATGTCATACACCACGCGGGAAATGCCGTTCACTTCGTTGATGATGCGGTTAGACACACGGCCCAGGAAGTCATACGGCAGGTGCGCCCAGTGCGCGGTCATGAAGTCGATGGTTTCCACCGCACGCAGGGAAACAACCCAGTCGTACTTGCGGCCGTCGCCCATTACGCCAACGGAGCGAACCGGCAGGAACACGGTGAACGCCTGGCTCACTTTGTTATACAGGTCAGCTTTGTGCAGCTCTTCAATGAAGATCGCGTCCGCGCGACGCAGCAGATCGCAGTACTCTTTCTTCACTTCGCCCAGCACGCGCACGCCAAGACCCGGGCCCGGGAACGGGTGACGGTAGAGCATGTCGTACGGCAGACCCAGTTCCAGACCGATCTTACGCACTTCGTCTTTGAACAGCTCGCGCAGCGGCTCAACCAGACCCATCTTCATCTCTTTCGGCAGGCCGCCCACGTTGTGGTGAGATTTGATAACGTGCGCTTTGCCGGTGGCGGAGGCCGCAGACTCGATCACATCAGGATAGATGGTGCCCTGCGCCAGCCATTTGACGTCGTCCAGCTTCAGCGCTTCTTCGTCGAACACTTCCACGAACACGCGGCCGATGATCTTACGCTTCGCTTCCGGATCGTTCTCGCCTTTCAGCGCGTCCAGGAAGCGCTGCTCGCCTTCCACGTGAACGATGTTCAGACCGAAGTGGTCGCCGAACATGTCCATAACCTGCTGGGCTTCGTTCAGGCGCAGCAGGCCGTTGTCCACGAAGACGCAGGTCAGGTTTTTACCGATGGCGCGGTGCAGCAGCATCGCGGTCACGGAGGAGTCCACGCCGCCGGAGAGGCCGAGGATCACTTTGTCATCGCCAACCTGCTGGCGGATACGCTCAACGGCGTCGTCGATGATTTTTGCCGGGGTCCACAGGGCTTCACACTGGCAGATGTCGCGCACGAAGCGCTCCAGCATACGCATACCCTGACGGGTGTGGGTTACTTCCGGGTGGAACTGCACGCCGTAGAAGCGTTTTTCTTCGTTCGCCATGATGGCAAACGGGCAGCTCTCTGTGCTGGCAACGGTCACGAAGTCAGACGGGATGGCGGTGACTTTATCGCCGTGGCTCATCCACACGTCCAGCAGCGGTTTGCCATCTGCGGTCAGGGAGTCTTCGATACCGCGCACCAGCGCGCTGTCGTTTACCACTTCAACCTGCGCATAGCCGAACTCGCGCTCGCTGGAGCCTTCTACGTGGCCGCCCAGCTGCATTGCCATGGTCTGCATACCGTAGCAAACGCCGAATACCGGCACGCCAGCTTCGAACACGTACTGCGGCGCGCGCGGGCTGTTCTCTTCGGTGGTGCTTTCCGGGCCGCCGGACAGGATGATGCCGCTTGGATTGAATTCGCGAATCTGTGCTTCCGTGACATCCCACGCCCACAGTTCACAGTAAACGCCCAGTTCACGCACGCGACGCGCCACCAGCTGAGTGTACTGAGAACCAAAGTCCAGGATGAGAATGCGATGTTTATGAATGTTTTCCGTCATTGACGCTAATTCCGAGGCAAGTGAAACAAAAACAGAGCGCCCGGCAGAAGCCGGGCGCGGAAACTTATCAGGAGCCCAGACGGTAGTTCGGGGACTCTTTGGTGATCGTCACGTCGTGAACGTGGCTCTCCTGGATACCCGCACCGCTGATGCGTACGAATTCCGCTTTAGTACGCAGCAGGTCAATGGTACCACAGCCGGTCAGACCCATACAGGAGCGCAGGCCGCCCATCTGCTGGTGGATGATCTCTTTCAGGCGGCCTTTATAGGCAACGCGACCTTCGATACCTTCCGGCACCAGTTTGTCAGCAGCGTTATCGGTCTGGAAGTAACGGTCAGAGGAACCTTTGGACATCGCGCCCAGGGAGCCCATGCCGCGGTAGGATTTGTAAGAACGGCCCTGGTAGAGTTCGATTTCACCCGGGGATTCTTCGGTACCGGCCAGCATGGAGCCCACCATCACCGCCGCTGCACCCGCAGCGATCGCTTTCGCGATGTCGCCAGAGAAGCGGATACCGCCGTCAGCGATAACCGGAATACCGGTCCCTTCCAGGGCTTCAACCGCGTCAGACACCGCAGTGATCTGCGGAACGCCCACGCCGGTCACGATGCGTGTGGTACAGATAGAGCCAGGACCGATACCCACTTTGACCGCGCTGCAGCCAGCGTCAGCCAGTGCGCGAGCGCCTGCGCCAGTGGCCACGTTACCGCCGATGATCTGCAGGTCAGGGTATTTGGCACGGGTGTCGCGAATACGCTGCAGCACGCCTTCGGAGTGGCCGTGAGAGGAGTCAATCAGCAGGACGTCAACGCCCGCAGCAACCAGCGCGTCAACGCGCTCTTCGTTACCGGCACCTGCGCCTACCGCAGCGCCAACGCGCAGACGGCCATGCTCGTCTTTACAGGCGTTAGGCTTACGTTCTGCTTTCTGGAAATCTTTAACGGTGATCATGCCGCGCAGGTGGAAGTTGCTGTCAACAACCAGCGCTTTTTCAACGCGTTTTTCGTGCATTTTTGCCAGCACCACGTCGCGGGTTTCACCTTCGCGAACGGTGACCAGACGCTCTTTTGGCGTCATGTACACGCTGACAGGCTGGTTCAGGTCAGTCACGAAACGCACGTCACGACCGGTAATAATACCAACCAGCTCGTTCTCTTCAGTCACCACCGGGTAACCGGCGAAGCCGTTACGCTCGGTCAGGGCTTTCACTTCGTGCAGGGTGGTGGTTGGCAGAACGGTCTGTGGGTCGGACACGATGCCGGATTCATGTTTCTTCACGCGGCGAACTTCTTCCGCCTGACGTTCGATAGACATGTTTTTGTGAATAAAGCCAATGCCACCTTCCTGTGCCAGGGCGATAGCCAGGCGCGCTTCAGTCACGGTGTCCATTGCCGCAGAGAGCATAGGAATGTTCAGGCGAATGGTTTTCGTCAACTGCGTGCTGAGATCGGCAGTATTCGGCAGAACAGTGGAGTGAGCGGGAACGAGGAGGACGTCGTCAAACGTCAGTGCTTCTTTAGCGATACGTAGCATGGGCAATATCTCTGACCTGGGTGGTTAAATATTGCCGTGGCATTATACAGAGCGTAACCGATTGCATCTACACTTTTTTATAAAAAAGCTTGCGATTGCCTCTCAGCAGGTTACTATCGACTGAATAACTTGCTGATTTAGAATTTGATCCCGCTCACATGTTATCCTCTCAATCCCCCTCAATTTATACCGTCAGCCGCCTGAATCAGACGGTGCGTATGCTGCTTGAGCAGGAAATGGGGCAGGTCTGGATCAGCGGTGAAATCTCTAACTTCACGCAGCCCTCCTCCGGCCACTGGTACTTTACGCTAAAAGACGATACCGCCCAGGTGCGCTGCGCGATGTTCCGCAATAGCAACCGCCGCGTGACGTTCCGTCCTCAGCACGGCCAGCAGGTTCTGGTGCGCGCCAATATCACCCTGTATGAGCCGCGCGGTGATTATCAGATTATCGTCGAGAGCATGCAGCCTGCGGGCGAAGGCCTGCTGCAGCAAAAGTACGAACAGTTAAAGGCGAAGCTCTCGGAAGAGGGACTTTTCGACCAGCAGTTCAAAAAGCCGCTACCCTCGCCTGCCCACTGCGTGGGTGTCATCACCTCGAAAACCGGTGCAGCACTGCACGATATTTTACACGTTCTGAAGCGTCGCGACCCTTCCCTGCCCGTCATCATCTACCCGACCGCTGTTCAGGGTGACGATGCGCCGGGCCAAATTGTGCGCGCCATAGCGCTGGCGAACGCGCGTCAGGAGTGCGACGTCTTAATCGTCGGACGCGGCGGCGGCTCGCTGGAAGATCTGTGGAGCTTTAACGACGAGCGCGTGGCGCGGGCAATCTTTGCAAGTCAGATCCCCGTGGTGAGCGCCGTCGGCCACGAAACGGACGTGACGATCGCCGATTTTGTCGCGGATCTCCGCGCGCCGACGCCGTCCGCGGCGGCAGAGGTGGTCAGCCGCAACCAGCTGGAACTGCTGCGTCAGATCCAGAGCGGCCAGCAGCGTCTTGAGATGGCGATGGACTACTACCTCGCCAATCGGACCCGGCGCTTTACCCAGCTTAATCACCGTCTCCAGCAGCAACATCCGCAGCTGCGTCTGGCGCGTCAGCAAACCGTGCTGGAGCGTCTGCGCCAGCGCATGAACGTGGCGATGGACACGCAGATCAAGCGCGCGGTGTCGCGCCAGCAGCGCGTGACGCAGCGTCTGAACCAGCAGAACCCGCAGCCGAAAATTTATCGCGCGCAAACGCGGATTCAGCAGCTGGAGTACCGTCTGGCGGAAACTCTCCGCGCGCGACTGAGCACCACCCGCGAACGCTTTGGCAATGCGGTGACCCACCTTGAAGCGGTCAGCCCCCTCTCCACGCTGGCGCGCGGCTATAGCGTGACGACGGCAACAGACGGCAAGGTGCTGAAGCAAACCAAACAGGTGAATACCGGCGATGTGCTGACGACGCGTCTGTCAGACGGCTGGGTAGAAAGCGAAGTGAAATCAATTAAACCGGTGAAAAAGACCCGTCAGCGTAAAACCGGATAATTCTTCGCCGGTTACTTACTATACTGCTGCTATTCCCTTTTTTAATAAGGAGAGCAGCATGTTCCATCTTTATAGCGTGATCCCCCCGTATATTCTTCGTCGTATTATCGAAAGCGGTTCCGAACCGCAGCAGCGCTGTGCCCGCCAGACCTTAACCCACGTCCAGACGCTGATGGCCCATATGCCGGGCAAACCCGCCGCGCCGCACGTGAATAAAGCCGGGCAGCTGGAGCGGGATATCTACGACGCGAAGCAAACTCAGGAGCTACCGGGTACGCAGGTGCGTTATGAAGGTCAGCCGTCGAACGGCGATGTGGCAGTAGACGAAGCCTACGAGTATTTGGGTATTACCCATGATTTCTTCTGGAAGGAATATCAGCGCGATTCGCTCGATAACAAAGGGCTTATTTTAACCGGTACCGTTCACTATGGCCGGGAATATCAGAACGCCTTCTGGAACGGTCAGCAGATGGTTTTTGGCGACGGCGACGGGGAAATATTTAACCGCTTCACCATCGCCATAGATGTCGTGGCGCATGAGCTGAGCCACGGCGTGACCGAGACCGAAGCCGGGCTTATCTACTTTGAGCAGTCCGGCGCGCTGAACGAGTCGCTGTCGGACGTGTTTGGCTCACTGGTGAAGCAGTACCATCTGAAGCAAACCGCTGATAAAGCGGACTGGCTGATTGGTGAGGGATTACTGGCAAAAGGCATCAACGGCAAAGGGCTGCGCTCGATGTCTGAACCGGGCACCGCCTACAACGATCCGCTGCTCGGCAAAGACCCGCAGCCTGCACATATGAAGGATTTCATCAAAACGCGTGAGGATAACGGCGGCGTACATCTGAACTCCGGCATCCCCAACCGGGCATTTTATCTGGCCGCGACGGCGATCGGCGGCTACGCCTGGGAAAAAGCGGGTTATGCCTGGTACGACACGGTTTGCGATCGCAATCTGGCGCAGGATGCAGATTTTGAGGCCTTCGCAAAACTGACGATCGCGCACGGAGAGAAACGCTCCGGCGGCGACGTTGGGGCGGCCATTAAACAAGCCTGGGAACAGGTGGGAGTGTTGTAAATGCAGGTTCCGGAACTGACGGATGACGCCGTGGTTGAGCTGGCCCGGGAAGGCGGCGTCGCCTATATTCCCAAGCTGAGCGGCCAGCGCACCATCGCGCTCTCCTCGCTCAATGAGGCCCAGCGCCAGCGTCTGATAAGCATCCTGGAGCAGGCCTTTCCGCGCGGTCAGCCGCCGGGACAGGCCTCGTCACCCGGCAGCGGCGACCAGCGCTATTTCCGCATCCAGATTATCTGGACCGGGCAAAATCAGGCGCACTACGCCGATATCATCGTGCTGGTACCGGAGCAGGAAGCGCCCGAGTCGCTGGTCGAGCTGTGGAAGAAAGGCGAAGGCTGCGTGTGCGATTAACCTTCGGCCCGAACAAACTCCACGCGTTTTTTAGAGATAAGACCGTGGCCGTTCTGGCAGAAGTAGTCCACCGCCCCGCAGGCTTTTAAGACCTGGAGTGGCTGATGGCACTCCGGGCAGCGGGCTTCAAGCGCAATATCCTTATTACAGCTCTCGCAGTGTGCCACCCCGTTCAGGGGCTCAAGCGGTGCCTGGCAATCCGGGCAGGTAATCGTCATGGTGACTCCTTAAAGCATTCTGGTCTGCAATAATTTTACCACGTTGCGTTCAGTGCGGGCCACGCAGCTGTTGCTGCAAGGTCAGCAGCAGCTCAACTTCCTCGATTCGGCGACGCGTCGTGCGGCTCACCTCGTGCGGATCCCGTTCAAACAGGCTGTTGGTGCCCAGAATGTGTCCGGTAAGACAGTGCTCGTAGATCGAGCCGGGAATTGTCCAGCATTGGCGCGTGTCGCCATCGATCATCTCCAGCACATCTTCAGCGCCGTGCCGGTCGTAACTGATGGTCCGCCCGTCGCGTAACCAGAGCCGTAAGCCTTTTTGCCCGCCAGCGGGTCCCGCATATTTATTAAGCCAGAGATCCACCGGCACGCCGCTGATGCGGCCCTGCAGATGCGCCTCGCCCTCCGCCGTGGTCAGGTCGCCTTTGGCAATAGCGCGGCCCAGGCGGTCTTTAGCCGTCACCACCTGCAACGTCATCTCATCATTCCCGTCCAGATAACGCAGCGTTTCGCGCAGCATCGCCAGCACGTGCGTGCCGATATCCAGAATCACGCCATCCGGGTGGCGAAGCTTACGGGTGTCCGGTTCGCCGGTAGCAAAGTTAAGCGCGATGGGCTCCCCTGCGGCGTTAACTCCGCTCGGCTCCTGCAAAAAGCCGTCGATTTTGACGATCTCAGAGACAGTACCCACCAGCGACCGCTTCACCGTTTCGAGGCGCGCCATCCAGTGATCGAGCGCCAGCACGCGGGGTGCAACGTCGGGGTTTGCCAGCAGCGCGTTGAGCTTTGCGATTTGGGCAAGCGTGGCAACGATCGGTTTTTCAACCACGATGCGGGAAACCGATGAGGCGAGAGCGTGTTCAAGCACCTCAAGATGGTGGAGCGACGCCGTGGTAATAAACAGGGTATCAAGCGGCCGGGAGAGGAGTTCAGCCAGTGTGGCACAGCGCGTTACCCCCTCCGGCTGTTTTACGGGCTGGATATCAAAGCCTAAACAGTGCGGGAGATTATCAAAGCATTTTCGTATTGCGGGCAGGTAAGCTGTTTCAACGACTGCGCCAAGACCAACAAACCCTAAAAGCATGTTCTTACCTCGTTGAGTAAATTGCCGGGGCATAACGCCGCCCCGGCAAGCCCGAGGTTTATGAGGCGTTAGCTGCCGGTTTAGTCTGCGCATTTTCCAGCATGCGGCGTACCGGAACAATGAGGACGATCAGTACCGCGGCACAAATCAGCAGCGCGACGGAGCAGCGCGCAAAGAGATCCGGTAGCATATCCAGCTGGTCGGCCTTCACGTGGCCGCCAATCAGACCCGCCGCCAGGTTACCCAGCGCGCTGGCACAGAACCACAGCCCCATCATCTGACCGCGCATTCTCTCCGGCGCCAGCAGCGTCATGGTCGCCAGGCCAATCGGGCTGAGACACAGTTCGCCGAGCGTCAGCATCAGGATGCTGCCCACCAGCCAGAACGGCGATACGCCCGCCCCACCGCTGCTCAGCACGTTCTGTGCCGCCAGCATCATCAGGCCAAAGCCCGCTGCGGCACACAGAATACCGATAACAAACTTGGTGATGCTGCTCGGGCGAATGTTCATGCTCGCCAGCTTCGGCCACGCCCAGCTGAATACCGGTGCCAGCAGGATGATGAACAGGGCGTTGATTGACTGGAACCACACCGCCGGGATTTCGAAATCGCCGATCATGCGGTTAGTGTAGTCGTTGGCAAACAGGTTGAACGAGGTTGGCTTCTGTTCAAACGCGGACCAGAAGAACGCCGCGGAGATCAGCAGAATAAAGCAGACCAGCAGTCTGGCGCGCTCTTTACGGTTCAGGCCCGCAAAGACAAACAGATAGATAAAGTAGAGGGCCACGGACGCCGCAATCACGTAGACCAGCACGCTGGCTACCGCGACCGGGTTAATCACAATCACGCCCTGCGCAATCAGCGTCACGAGCGTTGCCACGCCTGCCGCCAGCGCCAGCAGCCAAACGCCCACGCCGTTACGCTTCACCACCGGGCTGTTCCAGGTGGAGTCGAGGCCGACTTCGCCGTCATAGCGTTTCATGGCCGGAACGGCAAACACGCGGAAGATAATCAGCGCCACCAGCATCCCGATACCGCCAATGCCAAAGCCCCAGTGCCAGCCGTGGGTTTTAATCAGCCAGCCGGAAATCAGCGGCGCGATGAACGAGCCCATGTTGATACCCATATAGAACAGCGAGAAACCGCCGTCGCGACGCGCGTCGCCTTTTTTATACAGGGTACCGACCATGACTGAAATACAGGTCTTGAACAGCCCGGAGCCGAGCACGATGAACATCAGGCCGATAAAGAACAGGTTGTTGCCCATCACCGCCGAGAGCGCAATCGACAGGTGACCGAGCGCAATCAGGATCGAACCGTACCAGACGGCTCTCTGCTGACCGAGCCAGTTATCCGCCAGCCAGCCGCCCGGCAGCGCAGCCAGGTACATGGTACCGGCAAAGATACCGACAATCGCCGAGGCGTTTTCACGCGCCAGACCCATCCCGCCGTCATAGACGGTGGCGGCCATAAACAGGATCAGTAACGGACGAATGCCGTAAAACGAGAAACGCTCCCACATCTCGGTGAAGAACAGGGAACCGAGCGGATAAGGATGGCCGAAGAACGTTCGGCTTTCTTTTTGATTAACAGAGGATTGCATAATTCTCCCGAAAGGTATGTCGTCGTGCTTGTAAACACCAGCAGGTACGCCGGCCAGTTACGTATCTGGCCGATTTTTTACATGCGGCGAAAAGTTAGTTAACCATTTGATAACCAGGCGCTAGTTTTGTCTAGTACCGGACCCTGGACTTTAAGATGAAAATTCGACGATTGTCTACTTTCTTAGATTTAAACATGGTTAAAAGTGAATAGTGATTGACTTCACACAGGGAAAACCGGCGGTATGATTGGGCAAAAAAAAGCCCGCGATCATCGCGGGCTTTCGTGAGAGCAGCAAAGCTTATTTGCTTTTCTTAATGTGCTTAATCAGGCGCTTACGCTTACGCATCTGGTTTGGCGTCAGGGTGTTGCGCTTGTTGGCAAACGGGTTTTCCCCTTCCTTGAACTGGATACGGATAGGCGTGCCCATCACGTCCAGCGATTTACGGAAGTAGTTCATCAGGTAGCGCTTGTAGGAATCCGGCAGGTCTTTCACCTGGTTGCCGTGAATCACCACGATTGGCGGGTTATAACCACCGGCGTGGGCGTATTTCAGCTTCACGCGACGACCGCGCACCAGCGGCGGCTGATGGTCTTCCGCAGCCATATTCATGATACGGGTCAGCATGGCGGTGCTCTGACGACGGGTGGAGCTGTCGTAAGCTTCGCGCACGGATTCGAACAGGTTACCCACGCCGCTGCCGTGTAGCGCAGAGATGAAGTGTACGCGAGCAAAGTCGATAAAGCCCAGACGGAAGTCGAGGGTCTCTTTCACCTGCTCACGAACCTCGTTGCTCAGGCCATCCCATTTGTTGACCACGATAACCAGTGAGCGCCCACTATTGAGGATAAAGCCGAGCAGAGAGAGGTCCTGATCGGAGATCCCTTCGCGTGCGTCGATGACGAGCAGCACGACGTTGGCATCTTCGATCGCCTGCAGGGTTTTGATAACGGAGAATTTTTCCACCACATCGGTGATTTTCCCGCGCTTACGCACCCCGGCAGTGTCGATGAGGACATACTCACGCTCATCGCGCTGCATCGGGATGTAGATACTGTCGCGGGTGGTGCCTGGCATGTCGTAAACGACCACGCGCTCTTCACCCAGAATACGGTTAGTAAGTGTAGACTTACCTACGTTTGGACGGCCCACGATAGCCAGCTTGATCGGCAGATCCTGCGGGTTGAAGTCGTCCTCAGGCTCTTCTTCTTCGCCCTCTTCTCCGTCTTCAAACTGCGCCCAGTATTCAGCGTCTTCGTCCACCTCTTCCGGCGGGTTCACTTCGTCAACCCACGGCAGCAGAACGGTTTCCAGCAGGCTGGTAACGCCACGGCCATGCGATGCCGCGATAGGGTAGATTTCACCCAGGCCCAGAGACCAGAAATCCGCGATGGCCTGATCGGCATCGATGCCGTCGGTTTTGTTCGCCACCAGGAAGGTTGGTTTTTCGCGTGAACGCAGGTGTTTAGCGATAGCGGAGTCCGCCGGCATCAGGCCAGCGCGTGCATCCACCATAAACAGCACCACGTCCGCTTCTTCAATCGCCAGCAGCGACTGTTCCGCCATGCGGGTTTCCACGCCGTCTTCTGTGCCGTCAATACCACCGGTATCAATACAGATGAACTCGCGTCCTTCCACCTCTGCACGACCGTACTTACGGTCACGCGTCAGCCCCGGGAAATCCGCAACCAGCGCATCACGGGTGCGTGTTAAACGGTTAAAAAGAGTGGATTTTCCAACGTTAGGGCGCCCGACAAGCGCGACCACAGGTACCATGTTTGAAGCCTCATAAAATTCAAAATAACGTCGCTTTCGCGGCGTTTTTAAAAATGTCAAAACGGCTCCTGAGTGAACAGGAGCCGTTTAGTATACTACAACCGCCGGGTAATTAACGCGTGATCGCGTACAGCGTGCCGTCTTTTGCCTGAATCAGCAGTTTGCCGTCGGCCACAACCGGGTCGGTCAGGAAACCGGAGCTGTCGACTTTTTGCTGCGCAACAAAGCGGCCGTTATCCGGATCGATCCAGTGCATATACCCTTCGCTGTCGCCCACAACCAGGCTACCGTTGTACAGCGCTGGCGCAGTCAGCAGACGGTGCAGCAGGTCGCTTTGCGTCCACAGCGTCACGCCGCCTTCGGTACTCAGGGCCAGCAGACGGTCGTTCTGGTCAACCATATAGATGCGGTTACCCTCAACGATGAAATCATTTACCGAGCCCAGCTCACGTTTCCACATGATCTGGCCGCTGCGCAGATCCAGCGCGGTCAGGTTGCCGTTGTAGGCCAGCGCGTAAACCACACCGTTAACGATGACCGGCGTTGTGTCCACGTCGCTCAGACGGTCAATTTCCGTTGAGCCTGTGGCCTGAGAGATACGCTGCTGCCAGATCATCTGGCCCTGCTGCATCAGCACGGCGCTCACGCGACCGTTGTCACCGCCGACAATGGCAGCACCAAATGCGGTAGCCGGGGCAGATTCGCCGCGCAGAGAGAGCGCAGGCATATCCAGGTTAACGGTCCATTTCACCAGACCGTCCGCTTCGTTCAGCGCCTGCAGCTGGCCGTTGCTGGTATGAATCAGCACCAGGCCGTCGCTCACTACCGGACGCGACAGGGATTCACCCGCCACGGTTGTTTGCCAGGCAATGGAGCCGTCGCTGCTGTTCAGGGCATAAACCTGCGCTTTTTCGCTGCCCACGTAGACGTGGCCACCGGCAACGGTCAGGCCGCCAGACAGCAGTGCCGGCTTACGGGAGAACCAGCCGTCTTTTTCCGCCAGGTTAACGGACCACACTTCTTTTCCGTCATCCGCGTTCACCGCTTTCACGGTACCTTTGCGGTCAGCCGCATAGACAACGCTGTCTGCATACGCTGGATGAAGGTTGGAATAGAAATCACCAATCCCATTGCCCACGGAGACATCCCACGCGGTGGATGGGGTAAACTGGTTTTCAACCGTCGGCAGTGGGGACATTTTCACAACGTCTTCTTCGCCACTGAACAGTGAACAACCACTCAATAACGTAACAGAAAGCAGTCCTGGCAGAAGTAATTTACGCAATTGCATCGGGTCCCTCTCAGACGGACAAATTATTTATTTTCATCTGCATCATTTCGCTCAGCGCAGGTGAAGCATTGCTCTCTACGCCAGCTTGCCACGCTTTACGCGCGCCCGCTTTGTCACCTTTGCTCAGCAGTGCTTCACCGCGCAGATCGGCAACGATGGCAGCAAAGCCTTCGCCTTTGATGGTATCGAGCGTTTTCAGCGCATCGTCAGCTTTCTTCTGCTGAACCTGAATACGTGCCAGGCGCAGATTGATCACCGCTTTCAGGTTTTCATCACTGGCGGCAGCAAGGCCCTGAGACAGCTGTGCTACGGCTTTATCCAGTTCGTTCTTATCAACGTACTGCTGAGCCACTTCCAGCGCAGCCAGTGCACCGTAGGTGTTTTTGTTGTCAGCCGCAAATTTTTCTGCCGCCGTCAGCGTTTGCGGCTGATCGGCACGAATTGCGCTCACGGTATTTTCATAGGACAGGGACGCGCCGCGCGCGGAATCCGCCTGATGATTGTTCCAGTAACGCCAGCCTACCAGCGCACCGACACCTAAAATAACCCCAACAACCAGCGCTTTGCCGTTTTCAGCAAAGAAGCGTTTAATCGCGTCGACCTGATCGTGTTCGTTCTCGTAAATTTCCACGCAGTCCTTCTCCTTAGCCCAATAGAGTGCGCAAGTGCGCCGCAACGCCGTCCTGCGTTACCGTTGTCTGCTCACCAGAGCGCAGGTCTTTCACCACCACTTCGCCGTTGGCCACTTCGGACTCACCCAGCACCAGTGCGATACTTGCGCCCCACTTATCGGCACGAGCAAACTGTTTTTTGAAGTTGCCGCCGCCATGGTTGGTCATCAGCTTAACGCCCGGCAGCGCATCGCGCACGCGTTCGGCAAGCTGCATTGCCGCAGACTGCGTTTCCGCGCCTGAGGCCACCAGGTATATATCGACAACGGAATCTGCTTTAAATTCCGGATTAACTGCCTGAACCAGCAAAACAAGTCGCTCAAGACCCATCGCGAAGCCTACAGCAGGTGCTGCGCGACCGCCAAGTTGCTCAACCAGACCGTCATAACGACCGCCCGCGCACACGGTGCCCTGAGAGCCGAGGCTCGTGGTCACCCACTCAAACACGGTACGGTTGTAGTAGTCCAGACCGCGTACCAGGCGCTGGTTTACGGTGTAGGCGATGCCAGCCGCTTCAAGCAGCTTACACAGGCCCGCGAAGTGTTCGCGAGATTCTTCATCCAGATAATCACCCAGCGCAGGCGCATCGTTCAGCAGTGCCTGAACATCTGCGTTTTTGGAATCCAGAACGCGCAGCGGGTTGCTGTACATGCGACGTTTGCAGTCTTCGTCCAGCTTCTCTTTATGCTGTTCCAGGAACGCCACCAGCGCATCGCGGTAGTTAGCGCGCGCTTCCAGAGAACCGATAGAGTTCAGCTCGAGGGAAACGTGATCGGCAATACCGAGCGCACGCCACCAGCGGGCGGTCAGCATAATCAGTTCAGCGTCGATGTCCGGGCCCTGCAGGCCGAAGACTTCCACACCCAGCTGATTGAACTGGCGATAACGCCCTTTCTGAGGACGTTCGTGGCGGAACATCGGGCCGATATACCACAGGCGCTGCTCCTGATTGTACAGAAGACCATGTTCGATGCCGGCGCGTACGCAGCCCGCCGTACCTTCCGGACGCAGGGTCAGGCTGTCGCCGTTGCGGTCCTCAAAGGTGTACATCTCTTTTTCAACCACGTCGGTAACTTCACCAATCGCGCGTTTGAATAACGGGGTCTGCTCTACAATCGGCAAACGGATTTCGCTGTAACCGTAGCTGCCGAGCACCTGCTTCAGCGTGCCTTCAATGCGCTGCCAGATGGCGGTTTCGCCAGGCAGATAATCGTTCATGCCGCGGATGGCTTGAATGTTTTTTGCCACGTTTATTCTCTTTCTATATACAAAAAAAACCCAAAGAATGGGTTCAATCATACATGGGAAGCTCGCGGCTTCCCATCACGTTATTTTTCAACCTGCTGAACGTTAATACGCTGTGTCTCGTCCATCATGGCGGCTTTCGCACGGATGCGGGCTTCAAGCTGGTCGATCATGTCGCTATTATCTAGACGATCTTTACGAACGCCATCTTCATAGAGACCACTTTTCTTGTTACCGCCGGTCACGCCCAGGGTTGACACCAGTGCTTCACCCGGACCGTTCACCACGCAGCCGATGATGGAGACGTCCATCGGGGTGATAATGTCTTCCAGACGTTGCTCCAGGGCATTCACCGTCCCGATCACATCAAACTCCTGACGCGAACAGGTTGGGCAGGCAATGAAGTTGATCCCACGCGCGCGAATACGCAGCGACTTCAGGATATCGAAACCGACCTTGATCTCTTCGACCGGATCGGCCGCCAGCGAGACGCGCAGGGTGTCACCGATCCCTTCAGAGAGCAGCAGCCCCAGACCGATCGCGGATTTTACCGAGCCGCTGCGCAGGCCGCCCGCTTCGGTGATCCCGAGGTGCAGAGGCTGGTCGATCTGCTTTGCCAGCAGGCGGTAAGATTCTACGGCAAGGAACACGTCGGAGGCTTTTACGCTGACTTTGAACTGATCGAAGTTGAGACGATCGAGATGATCGACGTGAC
The DNA here is from genome assembly GCF_020567405.1 of Enterobacter sp. TCD1-1. Classification (NCBI taxonomy): domain Bacteria; kingdom Pseudomonadati; phylum Pseudomonadota; class Gammaproteobacteria; order Enterobacterales; family Enterobacteriaceae; genus Enterobacter; species Enterobacter sp. TCD1-1. The sequence continues at coordinate 2,621,672 of NZ_JAJCXF010000001.1, forward strand.
GCATCGCGGATTCGAGCAGCGCCTGTGGGGTAGGCTCACCGTATTTTTCCTGCAGATCTTTTTCCAGCGAACCGGCGTTAACGCCGATACGGATAGGAATATTTTTATCGCGGGCGCAGTCCACGACCATGCGGATACGCTCTTCGTTACCGATGTTGCCCGGGTTAATACGCAGGCAATCGACGCCGTATTCGGCCACTTTCAGTGCGATGCGGTAGTCGAAGTGAATATCCGCCACCAGCGGAACGCTGACCTGCTGTTTGATCAGTTTGAACGCCTCAGCGGCATCCATGGTCGGGACGGAGACGCGAACAATGTCCGCGCCTACACGTTCTAATGCTTTGATTTGATTGACCGTCGCTTCCACATCGGTGGTGCGCGTATTGGTCATCGACTGAACGGCGATAGGTGCCCCATCGCCGATTGGCACATTCCCAACGTAAATCCGTTTCGATTTTCTACGTTGAATCGGAGCCTGGTTATGCATGAAAAATCTCCCGCGTTGCCCGTCTGTTACTGTGCTGCTGATTGTTCGGCATTAACGGTAAGACGTGCAACCTGGTTAGTTCTGATAAAGCGGCTCAGGTCGACAGGTTTTCCTTGATACTGGATCTGTACCGCTGCCGGAGCGCCGATTTTAAGTTTATAAGGAGCCTGGCCTGTTAGGTTTAACGTGCCATCTTTGCGCTGCAGGCCGCTGAACAGTTTTTTACCTGTCGCGTCAGTCACTTCCAGCCAGCAGTCGGCGCTGAAGTTCATGACCAGCGCGTTAGGATCGGCTGCGGGTGTCGCCGTACCCGCCGGGCTGGTTGGCAGAGACGCTGCGGTATTGTCTGCAGGCTGAGTAGCTGCAGGCGCGTTCGCCGCCGTATCAACATTTGCCTGAGAAGGGGCAACCACCGCGTTTTGATCCTGAGCCTGCGGCGCAGCGGTGTTAGCCGTTGCTGCCGGGGCCTGTGCTGCACCAGTCGCCGATGCGTCTGGCGCTGCGGTCTGTGGCTCGCTGGAGGACGCCGCACCGTCGGTATTCAGCGGCACGCTCTGGGCGTTATCATTTCCGGCCTGGTTGAGTTCGGCGGAGGATTGATCGGCCATGGTGGTGATCTCTTCCTGCTGCGCCTTGTGGTTTTGCCACCACCATGCACCGGTCAGACCGACCACCACAAACAGCACCAGCCACGTAAAGCTCATCAGCCAGCCATCACGTTTTTTACGACGTTTCCCCAGGGAGAAGGTCTGCATCGGCGCAACTTTTGCTGCACGGACCGGCGCCTGCTTCTCCATCATTGGCAGTAATTCGTTTTCGGGGATGTGCACCAGTTTTGCGTAAGAGCGGATATAACCGCGCAAGAACGTTGAAGCCAGATCGGCAGGCGCCTTATCTTCTTCAATATCGCGAACCGTGGAAACCTTCAGGCACAAGCGTTCCGCAACGGCTTGCTGGCTGAGTCCGAGTTGTTCACGGGCGTTGCGAAGACGAACGCCAGTGGAGAGTGCTTCATGTTGGTCGTGAGTGGCTTCAGTATTCATTCGCTACAACTACTGGTACGTGAAAAATAAGGGTTCAGGCGCCGGTGAGTCACAATGCCACCCGCACCGCGAAACTTCTGGTCAGTTAACCTTGAACAGAGAGTATAAGACTGTCAGCCCGGAGATGACAGTACAGCCCTGCCCGTACGGCTAAACTGTTGTTACGTCGTTACATACTGCCCGAAAGTCGGATGAAACGCACCGTAATTATTGATCAGTCTTCACGAATCTGACTGATTATTCAGTAAGGTTATGTCTCACGGCGCAGATAATGCGCCGCGAGTGCATAATAATCAAACAGCTTTAACCGCGATCGTCTCGCCCTGCATGCGTTTACGCAGGGTGCGCTTGGTACGGTCAATGACATCACCTGCCAGCTGTCCACATGCGGCATCAATATCATCACCACGCGTTTTACGCACGATGGTGGTGAAACCATACTCCATCAACACCTTGGAGAAACGGTCGATACGGCTGTTCGAACTACGGCCATACGGCGCGCCCGGGAACGGGTTCCATGGGATCAGGTTGATTTTGCACGGCGTATCTTTCAGCAGTTCAGCCAGCTGATGCGCATGCTCGGTGCCGTCGTTGACGTGGTCCAGCATCACGTACTCGATGGTCACGCGGCCCTGGTTGGCGTTGGATTTCTCCAGGTAGCGACGTACGGCGGCGAGGAAGGTTTCGATATTGTACTTTTTGTTGATCGGCACAATTTCGTCACGAATTTCATCGTTTGGTGCGTGCAGGGAGATCGCCAGCGCGACGTCAATCATGTCGCCGAGTTTGTCCAGCGCAGGCACAACGCCTGAGGTCGACAGCGTGACGCGACGCTTGGACAGGCCAAAGCCAAAGTCATCCAGCATGATTTCCATCGCCGGAACGACGTTGGTCAGGTTCAGCAGTGGTTCACCCATACCCATCATCACCACGTTGGTGATAGGGCGCGTGCCGGTGACTTTTGCCGCGCCCACGATTTTCGCAGCACGCCAGACCTGGCCGATAATTTCTGAAACACGCAGGTTACGGTTAAAGCCTTGCTGCGCGGTTGAGCAGAATTTGCACTCCAGCGCACAGCCAACCTGGGAGGAGACGCACAGCGTCGCGCGGTCTTCTTCCGGGATGTAGACGGTTTCAACACGCTGATCGCCGACCGCAATCGCCCATTTGATGGTGCCATCCGCGGAGCGCTGCTCTTCCACCACTTCCGGTGCACGGATTTCTGCCACTTCTTTGAGCTTATTGCGCAGGACCTTGTTGATGTCAGTCATGTCATCAAAATTGTCGCTGCAGTAATGGTACATCCACTTCATGACCTGATCGGCACGAAACGGCTTTTCGCCCATCTCTTTAAAGAACTCGCGCATCTGCTGACGGTTCAGATCCAGCAGGTTGATTTTTCCATTTTTATTGGGAACCGCAGGAATGGCGACTTCGGAGGTATTCACTAATTCAGACATAATATTTACCGGCCTCGTTGTTACACGTTATGGCCCATGGAGGGTTGAATAGAAACGCCCCGGAAAGCGGTCTGCTCGTCCGGGGCGTTGCATTGTACAAAGTCTGGCGCAGGGATGCCACGTCTGGACGCGGCATTTACGAAAATAATGTGTAAACGAAACCGTTAAATTAACGGGTACGTGGACACACTTCGCCTTCTGCGAAGAAGAAAGCGATTTCGCGTGCAGCAGATTCAACAGAGTCAGAACCGTGGGTGCCGTTCTCGGTGAAGCTGTCAGCGTAGTCAGCGCGCAGAGTTCCTGCCAGCGCGTTGTCCGGGTTGGTTGCACCCAGCAGATCGCGGTGACGCTGTACGGCGTTTTCGCCTTCCAGTACGGATACCACGATTGGACCGGAGGTCATGAACTCAACCAGGCCGTCAAAGAATGGGCGACCTTCGTGCTCAGCGTAGAAGCCGCGCGCCTGCTCAACGGTCAGGTGCAGCATTTTGGTGCCAACAATTTTGAACCCTGCAGATTCAAAGCGAGCGAAGATGCTGCCAATAACGTTTTTTGCCACCGCGTTTGGTTTGATGATGGAAAAAGTACGTTCAATAGCCATGATAACCTCTGTCAATGTTCTGTTGTTTTGCATACCTGAGTATGGTGTGGCGCGGATTATAATGAGCAATGGCGCCATTGCCTATGGATTCAGGTAACATTTTTTTAAAATAAGACGAGTTTTAGCAACAGCTCACATCAGAAAGCTGTTTTCAGGTCACTGAAGCGTAAAATTCACCGTCGCGACCTGCCCGGTCTCATCCATAACGAGTAACTGATAATCGCCCGACTTATCAAGCTGTAATGTGTAAACGCTTCCTTTCACATTCAGCGGTTCACCGTTCAAAAACCACCAGCGCTCACCGCTGTTGCCGGTCGCCTGAAGCGGCAGCGAAACGCGGGATTCCCCCGGCAGACGTTTAATAACGGCCCCTTCACGCACGCCGGTCAGAATGAGTGGCGCAGGTGCGTCCTGCAAGAGTGGAGGACAAATTCTTGATGAAGGCGGAATCCGTACCGCACGACGCTCGGTTGCAGGCAGCCACGGCTCCAGCGGCAGCGGCCAGACATCCAGGACTTTTTCAGTAGCATCCGGGCAATCTGCGGCCACGCGTTTGCCCGTTTTATCCAGCCAGACCGGGAAACGAATGCCGCGTATGCCCTCCTGTTCAGGGAGAAGCAGCGTGGGCGGCTCACTCCCTTCCAGCAGCCAGGTCGACAGGCGACGTCGACAGTTTTCACTGCCTTCCGGTAGAGACTGGCCGCCCGGCCAGCAGATCACGCCCCGCCCGACGCTCTCCGGACGCGGATCGCGCGGCAGGCGGGCTTCGTCTACCGTTGAACGTGACTGAAGCAGATTATTGACCTGGTTTAACAGCGGAACCGCGCTGGCAAACCCAAACTGTCCCGCCACGGGCGTGCCGTCCGGTCGTCCGGTCCAGATGCCTATCACATAACGGGCATTCAGACCGATGGCCCAGGCATCACGGTACCCGTAGCTGGTGCCGGTTTTCCACGCCAGCGGCGCAATCTGCGGTAGCGCATTGTCCGGCAGCGGCTGCGCTTCATTGGCCAGAATACGGCGAATAATCCACGCCGAGCCTGGCGATAACAGCGGGCGTTCAGTCAGCGGATCGCCCGGCTGTAACCGCAGCCTTCCCGCCTTACCGTGTCGGGCAAAGGCGCTATAGGCCGCAGCGATATCTGCCAGCCGCGCGCCCGCCCCGCCGAGGATCAGAGACAGATTCGGCTGCGCCCCCGCAGGCAAGATCAGCGGCAAGCCTGCGTTGCTCAGCATCCCGGCAAATCGTTTTGGTCCGTAGGCTTCCAGCACCTGAACGGCAGGCAGGTTGAGGGAGCGTACCAGCGCTTCACTCATGCTGACCGGTCCATGAAACCCGCTGTCAAAATTCCCGGGCCGATAATCACCGGTTTTTCTGGGAACGTCCTGAAGCAGCGAGGCGGGATGGATCAGGCCATCATCCAGCGCCATGCCGTAGATAAAGGGTTTTAACACCGATCCCGGTGATCGGATCGCATTGACCATATCCACATGGCTAAAACGCGTGTCATCGTTAATATCCACCGATCCCACCCAGCCGCGCACTTTCATATCGGTATGATCGACCACGATCATCGCCAGCGAGCTGCGTGCCGGCAGGCGGGATTTCCAGTTCATCGCCAGCTCTTCCAGCTGCCGCTGCAGTCCGGCATCCAGCGTGGTGACAATTTTCGTGTCGCGACTTTTGCCGAGCATCATGCGTGCAAAGAGCGGCGCCAGCTGCGGCATCTGCCGGGGCGCCAGCCATACTGATTCTTCACGGGACTCTTTGACCTGCTTTGCGGACCAGACGCCCTGCGTCGCCATGCGGTCGAGCACTTTATTGCGCGCCGCTTCGGCCCGTTCAGGCCAGCGATCCGGGCGTAAACGACTCGGTGCCTGCGGCAGCACCGCCAGCAGCGCCGCGTCGGAATAGCTGAGCTGCGACGGCGGCTTGCCCAGATACGTCCAGCTTGCCGCTCCCACGCCCTGCAGCGTACCGCCAAATGGGGCGCGATTGAGATAGAGCGTGAGGATTTCGCGTTTGGAAAGATGCCACTCCAGCTGCATGGCACGCCAGAGCTGGCGAATTTTACCGCCGAAGGTGCGCGGATGCGGGTCCAGCAGTCGCGCGACCTGCATGGTGAGCGTGCTTCCGCCAGAGATGACTTTCCCGGAACTGAGATCCTGCCAGGCGGCGCGCAGGACAGAAAGCGGGTTTACGCCGGGGTGATCCCAGAACCAGCGATCTTCGTACTGGATCAGCGCCTCAAGATAACGGGGAGAGACCTCTTCGATCGTCACCGGATAGCGCCAGATCCCGTCGCTATCGGCAAAACGCCAGAGCGGCGTGCCCTTCTCATCCACCACCACCCGGGCAGGGTTAACCTCTTTCAGCGGCAACGGCCACAGGCGGTCGGCGGCGACAATCAGCCCCCATAAAACGAGAAGCGCTCCCGCCAGCCACAGCCAGCGGGAGCGTGTCAAACGTGCCATTCGCATATTACGGAACAACAATCAGCGGGCCACTGGCCGCACCCGTTGCCCGCCACTGCGGCACATACATAGACTCGACCATCGGAACCGGCACCTGGTAGGTTCCCGGCGTCACGGCGCGCGCCAGATAAACCAGCGTAACCGGCTGACCTTCATTTACCGGTACGGCCGCCACAAAGCGGTCGTCACGGAATTCCATATGCTGAATGTCCGCCTGCTGCATCTGGCTGAGCAGGTTCTGCACTTCGCTACCGCTGTCCTGCAGGCTGGCGCTGCTGCTTGCCAGGTTCTGGTTTTCCAGCTCCAGACCCGCAGGGAGGAGATCAACCACCAGCGCGTCCGGCACGTTCTGGCTGGCTTTGACTTCCAGCCATACCAGCACCAGCTCGCCGCTCTTCAGCGAAGAGAGCGATTTCGTGCTGCCGTCCGTTGCCAGAATATGGCGTTCAACCTGCAGCACGTTCGAGCTCGGCTGAGGAGCATAGTCAGGATAACCGGTGCTATCAAGGCGTACCCACAGCGGTGAAGTGCCGGTATTGGTCACCTGCAGCGCGCCAAGCTGGTCGCCGCTCACGTTTTGTACCTGCGCTTTATCGCCACCTGATGCGGAATCTGACAGGGAGGTTTTCGCCTGCCACGCACCCGACAAGGTTTGCAGCGAACGACCGGCCAGGAACAGCGCATTGCTCTCCTGAGTGGACAACCAGCGCTGGCTGAAGGCCTGCTCAGACAGGGCATTCAGCAGCGTATTTTGCGCATCCGGCAGAAGTTTGTACTCCTCCAGCAGAGAGAGCATCAGCGCGTTATCGCGAAGCTGGCTACCGTAATCGGCCATCCAGGTTTTGCTGTCGTTGCGCGGTGTTTTGAGCGCCAGATCCAGCGCCTGCTGGCTGCGCGGGGCATCGCCCATCAGCTTGAGCGCCATGCCCAACTGCATCAGCGGCAGGCCGGACGCCGCCTGAGCGTGACGATCCCAGATTTCACGCAGCGCGCCCAGCGGCGCTTTTTGCTGACGTGCCAGCACCAGCGCGGCATAGGCCTGCACGGCGAACTTGCTGGCCTGCGTATCGTCGCTGTAGCGAACAGACATCATGCCCGGGTCCTGCAGGTAGCGCAGCAACCGGCTATTGGCATTATTCACCGCATCGGCAGGCACGCTGTAGCCCTGCTCGCCCGCACGGACCAGGAAGTCGGTCACGTAGGCCGTCAGCCAGTACTCTTCCGGACCGTTTTTATCCCACAGCGCGAACCCACCGTCTTCACGCTGCATCTGCAGCAGACGGGAAATGCCGATATCAATGGCGGCACGGCGTTTATCGTCCGTATCACCTTTGATGCCAAGCGCCGTAAGCTGCGCCGCGTTGGTGTAGAGCGACGGGAACAGACCGCTGGTGGTCTGCTCCAGACATCCATACGGATAGGCCTGCAGTTCGCGAATATAGCGCGCCAGGTTGAGCGGTGGTTTGCCGCTCAGCAGCAGTTGCCCCTGCAGGGTGGCAGGAGAGAAACCGTTGCTGTGCTGCGCCGGTGCGGTCCAGGATTCGCCAGGGTTCAGCATGGCACCGGTATTGACCGTCTGCGCCGGGAACGCCGGACGCACGCCGATTTTCCAGCTCTTCTGCTGCGGGGCGAAGGTCTCGTCCGGAAGCTGCAGGCCGGTCACCTGCGCGGTCACTTCACCGTCACCATAACCGTCCAGCGCGCGTACCGGAATAAACAGCGTGCTGCGCGCGCCCGGTGGCAGCTGAACCGGCTGAGGCTGCGCGCCTTCCAGCGCCAGTTTGCCTGTCGCGTTCAGGGCGATATTCAGCGTTTGCGGCTGGTCGGTCAGGTTAGTGATATCCAGCGTCAGCCGCGAGGTATCTCCGCTTGCCAGGAAGCGCGGGGTATTCAGCTCGGTAATGACCGGCGCGGCCACGATAATCTTGCTTTCGCTGCTGCCGAAATCCTCTTCCGTCCAGGCCTGCGCCATCAGACGCAGCTCACCGTTGAAGTCTCCAATCGGCAATGTAATTGTGCCTTCCCCGTTGGCATCCAGCGTAACCGGCTGTGCCTGCTGGGCAATGATGGTGACGTGGTTCACCGGCGGTTTGCCGCCGCGCTTCAGTTCATCCCCATCGCCACCAAAGCGCAGCGCGGCCAGACGGCCCTGCCCTTCAATGACCTGGCCGTAAATATCGTAGATATCCGCGCCGTAACGCTTCTGACCAAAGAAAGCCTGCCACGGATCCGGCGTGACGTAATCGGTAATATTCAGCACGCCGCTGTCCACCGCCGATACCAGGACGTTCACCTTCTGCGGCACGGCCCCCTCTTTCACGCTGGCTTTCACCTTCACCGAGAGCGTCTGGTTTGGACGCATTTTCTGCGGGTTATCGAGCGCAATATTCAGGCGGCGATTTTCGTCACCCATCGGCAGATGCAGCAGGCCGACCGCGCGTTTCGGCGTGGCGGATTTGGATTTATCTCCGGGACGTACCACCAGTGTACTCAGGTAGAGGTCGTGACGCTTCCAGGCCTTGTCGACCGGGATAGCGAGATCCAGTCCGTTTGCCGGTACGTCGATCTCTTTCCACCACAGCGGCCCTTCACTGGACTCGATCATCGCATAGCCCTTGCCTGCGGCTGGCGCGGCAATGTGCAGGTTGATGGTGTCGCCTGGCTGATAGGCTGGCTTATCCAGTTTCAAGGTCACGCGGTCAGGGCGTGCAGCGCCGGTGCCGTCGCTGTTATCCTGCCAGCTGTACCCCGCCCAGAAGCGCACGCTGCTGACCATCTCATCAGGCGCTTTCACCTCCAGACGATAAGAGCCCCATTCCACCGGGAAGGTGACTTTACCCGTTTCATCGGCCTTAAGCGTCAGCTCCTGCTCACCTTCGACCAGATCTTTCTGATCGAACTGAGACTGCCAGCCTTCGCTCTCAGACCAGTTCCAGAAGTAGTCCCGACGCTCGCGAATCAGACGAACCTGTAACCCGGAAACGGCCTTTTTCGCGCCGCTGGCATCGGCATACACGATGTCGAAGCTGGCGTTGCCGTTCTCATCAACAATCGGTTGGTTGACGGTCGTATCGGTGCGGTAGTCGTAAACGGCTTTACTGGCGAACTGAGGGCGAATACCCGGCAGCTCAGCCGCCGGCCAGATCGCCTGCTCAGCACGACGCGTCACCGGACGACCGCCCGACTCCAGCAGGCTGGCCTGCAGAATCAGCTGCAGCGGAGAGTGCACCTCTTTCCACTGGCTTTCGGTAGAAACCTGCCCACGTCCCTGCTCGTCCAGCGTAAGCTGCACTTCATCCAGGCTGCGGCTCAGGTTCTCTTCGGCGATATCACCAAACTGGAAGCCCGGCAGCGCGGCCACCGCGTCACGCAGCGGACGCAGGAAGAGCTGGCCCTGCAGAGAGTTACCGTTGGCCGGAGCGCCATACAGGTAATAGCCGACCACGTTAAAGTCGACGTTATCCTGCGGTGAAACCGGCGTTTTTTGTCCGCTCAGGTTGAGCGCCATACGCTCTGGCATGAAGTCTTCAACGTGGAAGTCCCACAGACGCTGCAGGTTATCGCCCGTGTTGGCGCGGATATGCCACATGCCGGTCTGCGCCCCGCTGTCCAGCGGATAGTTGAAGCGATAGAGTCCGTTCTCCGGCTTGACGACGATCGTACGCGCGACCTGTCCATCCGGTCGCAGCACGTCGAGCTTCACGGGCTGATCGGGAAGTGGCTTACCGTCACTGTCGCGCAGCAGGCCGTTGAGGATCACCGTTTCGCCCGGGCGGTAGAGATCGCGTGGGCCAAACATAAAGAACTGCTTGCTGTAGCCCGGACTCCCGGCGATATCAAACTCCGCCAGATCAAGAGCCGGTAGCTTGAGGTCAAGCAGCGTGGTCTGGCCGTCTTTACTGGCCAGGATCAGCGCGGCCTCTTTGTCGGTCTCAAGCTTTGCGTGGCCATCGCCGTCGCTTTTCGCTTCGGCAAGCGTCTGCCCTTTATCGTTCAACAGGGTGACGGTGACGCCAGACTGCGCCGCACCGTTCTCCAGACTCTGGGTGAAGATGTCCAGGCGATTATGATAACGGTGAGCGGACAGGCCAATATCGCTTAAGGTAAAGAGCGTCGCGGCGTTGCTGTAGTTGTAGTGCCCGGCCTGGTTCATGACCGCGATATAAACGCCAGACTGCTGGAGCGGTTTAATATCCTTCAGGGGCAACAGTAATTTTTCGCGCGTGTTGCGCGCCGGATTAAGATCGAATCGACCGGTATAAACCAGCTCCGCCATCTTCAGCAGGTTGTCGGATTCCCAGTTGGTCAGCGAGTTACGGTACTCCCACTGGCTGACAAGGGAAGCCAGCGATTCCGGCTTCACGCGGTAGAAGTTGACGTCAACATTGTTGACGTTGAGCGCCATTACCGGCAACCCTTCCACCACCTTCCCCGGCAGCAGCGAGCCGCGGCTGGCAAAACCAACGGTGGGTTCAACGTCCCGGGTGGTCAGGGCTTTCTCATAATCAATGCCGAACGTCGCCTTGTTCAGCGCCTGCAGGCCCCGTTCAACGGTGACGACCAGGTTGCGGTTGGGCTCCAGATGGCGCAGGCGAAGCTCTTTCAGGTTAGGCGCAAGTTCCCACGCCCCGTCAACTTTGCCGCTTTTTTTGTCCACGACATGCACGGTTTTCGCGAAATCCTGATCGGGATTCAGCGGAACCGAGAATGTCAGCACCAGCGTGGCGGCACCGTCGAGCTGAACTTCAGAGGCATCCAGCAGGGTCAGCGCTTTTCCCTGACTCTGGGCGGCGAGCTTAGCCAGCGTTTCAGCATTTGGCTTTTCCGCGGCTTTCGGTGTGGATGCGGTGGATGCCGCGGGAGCCGCAGCCTGAGATTTATCGTCGCTGTTATCACAGCCGACAAGCGTAAACGTGGTAAGCAGCGCAAGGGAGAGCGCGGCTAAGCGAAACGGTTTCATCCTTTGTCCCTGGCCCTGAGGGGGCCTGTTGGTCGTCGTCCGGATAAGTATTATCCGCAAGTTTCATTAATTCAAAAAGTCCAATTTTAGAATCTGGAAAGCGCCTCGCAGAATGGCAACACGCCGCTACGCCGTGATGGAATCGCGATCACAGCCCCAAACGTCACATGTTACCTTTCACGTCATTTGTTTTTAAAACAAGAGGATAGCTGGATAAGCGTCCATGAAGGCTGCTAATTTTATAGCCATGACGCACCCCGAGTGCGCGGTTCAATAAGAGAGAAAGCCATGAAACGAGCCGTGAATGCCCTACAAAATTTCGGAAAATCATTGTACGGACCGGTGCTTATCTTACCGATCGTCGGTCTGTTTATCGCCTTTGGTAACGTGCTGGGTAACGGTAATCTCGCTGAATACCTGCCCTTTCTTGGCCATCCGCTGATTCAGCATCTTGGTCAGCTTATCGCGAAATCGGCCGTGTCGGTGCTGGTGAACCTGGCACTGGTGTTTGCCGTTGGTATTCCGATTGGTCTGGCGACGCGCGATAAAGGCTATGCCGCGTTGATTGGCCTGGTCACCTTTGTCGTATTCATCAACGCCATGAACGTCACGCTGCAGCTGCAGGGCGCGCTGGCGCCTGCAGCCGAAATGAAGGCGGCCGGGCAGACCATGGTGCTGGGCGTCCAGGTGCTGGAGATGGGCGTTTTCGCCGGGATCCTGACCGGAGCGCTCTCCGGATATCTGTACAACAAATACTCCGGCGTACAGTTTAACGGCGCGATGGCGATTTACTCCGGCCACTGTTTTGTCGCCATTGTAATGCTTCCAGTCTCCATGCTGCTCGGCGTGGTGATGAGCGAACTGTGGCCGTTTGCCCAGCACGGCATTAGCGCCCTGGCGCTGGCCATCAAAGGCTCCGGACCGTTTGGCGTGGCCATCTACGGCTTCCTGGAACGCATTCTGGTCCCCACTGGCCTGCACCATCTGGTCTATACCCCGTTCCTCTATACCGAACTCGGGGGCACGCAGGAGGTCTGCGGCACGGTGTATCAGGGCGCGCGCAACATCTACTTCGCTGAGATGGCCTGCCCGGACGTGAAGCAGCTCAGCAGCACCGTGGTGTGGGACGCCCGCGGCATCAGCAAGATGTTTGGCCTGCCCGCCGCGGCGCTGGCGATGTATATGACCGCCAGGCCAGAGCGTAAAGCGGCGGCGAAAGCGATTCTGATCCCGGCGGCGCTGACCTCGCTGCTGGTCGGCGTCACCGAGCCGATTGAATTCTCCTTCCTGTTCGTCGCCCCGCTGCTGTTCGTGGTGCATGCGGTGCTGACCGGCATCGGCATGATGCTGTTCTCCCTGCTGGGCGTTCACGCCATCGGCGCCAACGGGATTATCGACTTCATCCTCTACAACCTGCCGCTCGGCACGGCCAAGTCCAACTGGCCGATGTACATCCTGGTCGGACTGATCATGTTCGCTCTCTACTTCGTGGTGTTCCGCTTTCTGATCCTGCGCTTCAACATGAAAACGCCGGGTCGTGAAGATGAGGACCAGGAGACGCGCCTCTACAGCAAGCAGGAGTACCAGGCGAAGGGCAATAACGACGGTCTGGGCGAGTCCATCGTGGTGGGGCTGGGCGGCCGGGAAAATATTGAAGTGGTGGACAACTGCTACACCCGCTTACGCGTCACGGTAAAGGACGTCGCCATTATCGACGAGCCGCGTCTGAAGGCGACCGGCGCGAAAGGGATTATCAAACAAGGTAACAACGTTCAGGTGGTCTACGGGCTGCATGTCAAAAAAATGCGAGAAGCCGTTGAGACGTTTCTCTGAAAGGAGCTAAAGATGTTTACACCCCCATTCATTCTGTCGATTGCCGGCGGCGGCAGCACCTACACGCCGGGCATTGTGAAAAGCCTGATGGTGCGCCTGCAGGATTTCCCGCTGGCCGAAATTCGCCTGTACGATATCGACGAGGCGCGTCAGAACACCATTGCGCCGGTCGTCGAGAAGGTCATTCGCGACCACAGTCAGCATATCAAATTTACCGTCACCAGCGACCCGGAAGTGGCCTTCAGCGGCGCCCATTTCGTCTTTGCCCAGATGCGCGTCGGTCAGTATAAGATGCGCGAGCAGGATGAGAAGATCCCGCTGCGTCACGGCGTGGTGGGTCAGGAAACGTGCGGACCCGGTGGCCTGGCGTACGGACTGCGCACGATCCTACCGATGGTGGAGCTTATCGATCTGGTGGATCGCTACGCGCATGAAAAAGCCTGGATCGTGAACTACTCCAACCCGGCGGCGATCGTCGCGGAGGGCGTGCGCCGTCTGCGGCCAAATGCGCGGGTGCTGAACATCTGCGATATGCCGGTGGCCGCCATGCGCAATATGGGGGCGATTCTGGGTGTCGATCGCCGCAAGCTGGAAGTGGACTACTTCGGCCTGAACCACTTCGGCTGGTTTACCCGCGTGCTGGTGGACGGCGAAGACAAGCTCCCGGCGCTGCGTAAGCATATCGCTAAGTTTGGCCTGCTGACGGAAGATGCGGCTAAAACCGATCCGCAGCATTCTGACCCCTCCTGGGTGAAAACCTGGCGCAACATCAAGCCGATCATGGACAATTTCCCCGAGTATCTGCCGAACCCGTATCTGCAGTATTACCTGATGCCGAACCAGATTGTGGCGCACCAGAACCCGGACTATACCCGCGCGAATGAAGTGATGGACGGGCGCGAGAAAAAGCTGTTCGCCGCCGCCGAAGAATATCAACGCACCGGAATTTTACCGGATGCCTTCCACGTGGGCGTCCACGGCGAGTTTATCGTCGATGTGGCCTGCTCGCTGGCCTTTAACCTGCGAAGCCGCCATCTGGTGATGGTGGAAAACCGCGGGGCGATTACCAACCTACCGTACGATGCGGTGGTGGAAGTTCCCGCTTATATCACCTCCGAGGGCCCAGAACCGATCCGTATTGGTCAGGTGCCGCTGTTCCATCAGACGCTTTTGCAACAGCAGCTCGCATCTGAACAGCTGCTGGTGGAGGCGACTATCGAAGGCAGCTATGAGAAAGCCTTGCAGGCGTTTACCCTCAACCGCACCGTGCCGACCATGGAACATGCAAAAGCCATTCTGGATGAGATGATTGAGGCCAACCGCGACTACTGGCCAGCGCTGCAAAAAGCCTGGCAGGACGGTGAACCGGTGAAAAAATAGGGGCTTGCTCGCGAGTTGAACGTGGTTTGCTTGTCGGTGTCAGAAAAAACACCGACAATCCTTTTTTACGGAAAAGAATGGAGGCAAACCATGTCCACCTCATATTTTGTCGCTGCCGACTGGCTGATTGAGCACGGCGACGATCCGGAAGTTCAGATTATCGACGCGCGTATGGCCCCTCCGGGACAAGAGCATCGTGACGTGCCCGGTGAATACCGTGCCGGGCATCTGCCGGGTGCGGTATTTTTTGATATTGAAGCCCTCTCCGATCACACCTCTCCCCTGCCGCACATGCTGCCGCGCCCGGAAGCGTTTTCCGTGGCGATGCGCGAGCTGGGCATCAGCAAAGACAAACACCTCGTTGTCTATGATGAAGGTAACCTCTTCTCCGCGCCGCGCGCGTGGTGGATGCTGAAAAACTTCGGCGTGGAAAAAGTCTCGATTCTTGCCGGCGGGCTGGCGGGCTGGAAGCGCGACGAGCTGCCGCTTCAGCAGGGTGACGTCACGCTGCCGGAAGGTGAATTCGACGCGACCTTTGACACCCACGTGGTAAAACGCCTGACCGACGTGCTGGTCGTGAGCCATGAAAAAACGGCGCAAATCGTCGATGCCCGCCCTGCTCCTCGCTTCAAGGCCGAAGCGGATGAACCGCGTCCGGGGCTGAAGCGCGGACATATTCCGGGCGCGCTGAACGTGCCGTGGGGCGATCTGGTATTTGAGGGCGAGCTGAAAACTACCGACGAACTGCGCGCCATTTTTGACCGGGCAGGGGTTGATTTACATCGTCCAGTGATTGCCAGCTGCGGTTCCGGCGTAACGGCCTGCGTGGTCATTCTGGCGCTCGCCACGCTCGGCGTAAGCGACGTCACGCTCTACGACGGCGCCTGGAGCGAATGGGGTGCGCGAGACGATCTGCCTGTCGAACCCGCGAAATAATGGATAACCGCCTGGCCACGCTGTTAACGCGCGGAGCGTCATTGACCCGCGCGGAGTATCGCGTCCTCGCCCACCTCACGGAGCATCCGCTGCTGGTGGGCAATATTACGGTTCGCGAGCTGGCACAGGCGACATTCGTTTCTACCGCCACCATTATGCGGCTGTGCCAGAAGCTGGGGTTCAGCGGCTTTAGCGAGTTTATCTGGCACTGCAAGCAGTTGCTCACCGACACGCCGCACATTGCCGTTCAGGGGCAATCGCCCCCTGAGCTCCCGGCGCTGTTTAATCAGTTTATCGCCAACTATCAGCACACCTTTCAGTGGGTCACCCAGGACAAACGCCAGCAGTTTGCTAACCTGCTGCGCCAGAAAGAGAGTTTCTTTCTCTACGGAGCCGGGTTCTCTTATCTGTTTGCGGAGTACCTGACCAAGAAGCTGCAGGTGCTGGGCAAAACGGCGTTTATCTCCGGACCGGGCGACAGCCGGAACATTTTTCTCAGCAATGCCGCCCGCTATCAGGTGTTTATTGCCGTCTCGCGCAGCGGCGAAACGGAGCAGGTGCTGGATAAAGCGCGGATAGCCAAAAACGTCGGCATGACCATCGTCGCGTTTACCCGCGCCTCGGCCAACACGCTGGCGGAGATGGCCGACGTTCACTTTGCGCTCTATGACGAAGCGGTGCACTACGCCGCCGAAGCCGCAGGGGTGACGTCGTTTGAGTCGAATCTGGTGCTGCTGATGGATTTACTGCTGCTGGAAGCAACGGGGTGACATTCACCCCGCAGAAATCAGATGATGCGGTTGGTTTTGAGATCGCGCAGGAACCCGCCCCAGCGACGCTCATAGAACGGCGTGATGTGCTCGGTAATAAAGTGGCTGATGCCCTTCTCACCGTTTTTCACCTGACAGATATCAATTGGTTCATCGCCCGGTAGCGTGTCGGTCGCCACGCTGCCCGCCGCCTGAACGATCTCGTCGAAATCGCCATCGGCTTCAATACCGATCAACAGCACCGGCTTTTCGTCCGCGCGCTCTTTGATGGAGCAGAGAAACGCGCGCCTGACGGGCTTGAGCGTTTTGAACAACGTCGTCAGAGAATCAATCATCTGCGTGGGCGGCTCGGCCACTTCAGACAGCAGCAGCGTTTCGCCCCCTTCCAGCACTTCCTGCGTGCTGAGCGGGTTGCCCTCTTCGCCAATCAGGTGGCTGATTTCACGCGGCGTAAACTCTTTCCCGGTCGGCAACTTGGCGTTGAGGAACAGCGTCTGGCCGAGCGTCATTTCAAACAGGGTACGCACCGGCATCACCACGAACGCCTGTTCGTCTTCAACCGCTTCCTGCAGCGCTTCCAGCGAGGTGAAGAACGGGATCACCGACGTGCCGTCGTCTTTCTCCCAGTGCAGCAGATCCAGCGCGCTGTCTTCCACGACCTGCTCACCTTCCGCGGCGGTACCTGGTACCCAGACGGTGGACTCCAGCAGCGTGCGGAAAAATGCCGGACGGTGGGCGGGCTCGGTCGCCGCCTGTTCCAGCAGAGTCTCTAATTCGTTTTTGGTATCTGACATAGTTTGGCTACTTCAAAAAACGCCGGGTGGCGCTTCGCTTACCCGGCCTACAAAACCGTAGGTCCGTGCAAGCGCAGCGCCGCCGGGCAATATGATGACTCCGAAGGCGCGCGTAAGCGTAGCGCCACCCGGCTAAAAAGATTACTCAGCCGTCAGCAGGTTCGCTACGGTACGCACGCCCAGACCGGTCGCGCCCGCGGACCACTGCTCAACCGCCGCTTTGCGGTACGTTGCGGAGCAGTCAATGTGCAACCAGCCTTCATGGTAGTTCTCAACAAAGTGAGACAGGAAGCCTGCTGCGGTGCTTGCCCCCGCCGGGTACGCCGCGCTGGCGGTATTGTTCAGTTCGGCAAAGTTGGACGGCAGCTGGCTACGGTGGAACTCGGCCAGCGGCAGACGCCAGAACGGTTCGTTTTCCGCCGCAGCGCTGGCCAGCAGGCGTGCGGCCAGCTTGTCGTCAAAGCTGAACAGCGCGTGGTAGTCGTTACCCAGCGCGGTTTTCGCCGCACCGGTCAGAGTCGCCATGTCGATGATCAGCTCAGGCTTCTGGGCAGACGCGTCGATCAGGCCATCGGCCAGCACCAGACGGCCTTCGGCGTCAGTGTTCATCACCTCAACGTTTTTGCCGTTACGGTAGCGAATGATGTCGCCCAGCTTGAAGGCGTTACCGCTGACCATGTTGTCCGCGCAGCACAGGTACAGCTTCACGCGCTTTTTCAGACCGCGGGTGATGGCAAACGCCAGCGCACCGGTGATGGTGGCCGCGCCGCCCATGTCGGACTTCATGGAGTCCATGAACGCGCTCTGCTTCAGGCTGTAGCCGCCGGTGTCGAAGGTGATACCTTTACCTACCAGGCAGGCAAAGACAGGGGCGTCTTTATCGCCGGTTGGGTTGTAGTCCAGCGCCAGCAGCACCGGTGGACGCTCAGAACCACGGCCCACGGTGTGGATACCCATGTAGTTCTGCTCGCGCAGGTCTTCACCCTTGGTGATGCGGTAGGACATCTTGTCGCCCGCCACGCCGCACAGCAGGTCAACGGCGCGCTGCGCCAGCTGCTCAGGGCCTAACTCTTCCGCCGGAGCGTTAATGGTGTCGCGTACCCAGTCGATGATTTGCAGTCGGCTTTCCAGCTCTTTCTGACCGGCTTCGTCGAGGTTCGCCCACTCAATTTTGCGGGTGCCTTTCGGCCCTTTGTAACCCGCCCAGAACGCCCAGCTGCGGTCGGTGTCCCAGCCTTCGCCTTCCAGCGAGACATGCTTAATGCCCAGACCGTCAATTTTACGCGCGGCGCGCTGGATCAGGCCCAAATCATCGTTGCCCGTCAGGTGCAGGGTAATACCGTCGTTGTTGATGCTGTAGCTGGCTTTCTCGCCCCAGCGTGCGTCAGCGGGCTGCGTAGAGAGCGTAATCTTCATCGCTTCGGTCATTTTATTTTTCCTTATTAGCAACTAGCAAACGGGCCGCCTGAAGGCAGCCCGTTTTGTTATTTATTCTGCTTCATCTAACCAGACTAACAGAATCGCCTCCAGAATTTTTTCATTGGATGCGTTTGGATCGTCGTCGAAATCTTCCAGATCGCAGATCCACTGATGCATATCGGTGAATCGTACGGTCTTCGGATCGAGATCCGGGTTCGCGTCGTAGAGCGCTTCGCCGATTTCACGGCTGTCTGTCCACTTCAGTCCCATATTAATGCTCGCGTGCGTGGTTGATGGTGTAGCGTGGGAACTCCACGACCAGATCTTCATCGGTCACCGCAGCCTGGCAGCTTAAGCGGCTGTCTGGCTCCAGACCCCATGCTTTATCCAGCATGTCGTCTTCGTCTTCGGTGCTCTCGGCGAGAGAGTCAAAACCTTCACGCACGATGCAGTGGCAGGTGGTGCAGGCACAGGATTTTTCACAGGCGTGTTCCACTTCGATACCTGCACGCAGGGCAACATCGAGAATGGTTTCACCGGTCTTCGCTTCCAGTACAGCGCCATCCGGACAGAGGTCCGCATGAGGCAAAATTACAATCTTTGGCATATTAAACCTCGTCCACGGACTGGCCTTTCAGCGCGACGCGGACAGATTTGTCCATGCGGCGAGCAGCAAAGTCCTGGGTTTGTTTATCAACGTTTTTAATGGCTTCTTCTATTGCGTCAGCGTCATTACCTTCGGCCACGGCGCTTAAGCGCGCGGCGGCTTCGTCAATCACCTGGCGCTCAGCGGCGCTTAACAGCGCGGCATCGGCAGCGAGCGCGCCGTTCAGGCTCTCCAGCACGCGTGCGGCTTCCACTTTCTGTTCCGCCAGCATACGCGCCTTCACATCCTGCTCGGCGTAGCTCATTGAGTCCTGAATCATGGAGGCGATTTCGCCATCGGTCAGGCCGTAGGACGGCTTCACCTGGATGGACGATTCCACGCCGGTGGATTTTTCCATCGCCGTGACGCTCAGCAGGCCGTCGGCATCCACCTGGAAGGTGACGCGAATATGCGCCCCGCCCGCAGGCAGCGCCGGGATACCGCGCAGCGCAAAGCGCGCCAGAGAACGGCAGTCCTGCACCAGCTCGCGTTCGCCCTGCATCACGTGGATGGACATCGCGGTCTGGCCGTCTTTAAAGGTGGTGAACTCCTGCGCGCGCGCCACCGGAATGGTGGTGTTACGCGGGATCACTTTCTCCACCAGGCCGCCCATGGTTTCTAAGCCCAGCGACAGCGGGATGACGTCCAGCAGCAGCATTTCGCTGTCCGGCTTGTTGCCAACCAGAATATCGGCCTGGATTGCGGCACCTACGGCAACCACTTTGTCCGGGTCGATGGAGGTCAGCGGCGTGCGGCCAAAGAATTCGCCCACGCGCTCGCGCACCAGCGGCACGCGGGTCGAACCGCCCACCATGACCACTTCCAGCACCTCGTTCGCCTCAACGCCCGCATCTTTCAATGCGCGACGGCAGGCCAGCAGGGTGCGTTTCACCAGTGGGGCAATCAGATCGCTGAACTGATCGCGCGTGATATCACCCTGCCAGCCCGCAACATTGACGGTAACCGTCTGCGCATCGCTCAGGGCGATTTTGGCGTCGATGGCCGCATCCAGCAGTTCACGCTGTACGCGCGCATCGCTGCGATCGCTGATGCCCGCCTGCTCGCGGATGTAGTCCGCCAGCAGATGGTCGAAGTCATCACCGCCCAGCGCGGAATCCCCGCCGGTCGCCAGCACTTCAAACACCCCGCGGCTCAGGCGCAGGATAGAGATATCAAACGTCCCGCCGCCGAGATCGTAAACCGCGATCACCCCTTCCTGACCGGAATCGAGGCCGTAGGCAATCGCCGCCGCCGTCGGTTCGTTCAGCAGACGCAGCACATGCAGGCCCGCCAGACGCGCGGCGTCTTTGGTGCCCTGACGCTGTGCATCGTCAAAGTAGGCCGGAACGGTAATCACCACGCCGTCCAGATCGCCACCGAGCGTTGCCGTAGCGCGCTCAGCCAGCGCTTTGAGGATGTCAGCAGAAACACGAATCGGGTTCAGCAGACCGGCCGCGGTCGCAATCATCGGCAGGCCGTTTTCACTTGCCTGCAGCTGATACGGCAGATGCGGGTAGCGGGTCTGAATATCGGCCAGCGAGCGGCCCATCATGCGCTTGACGGAGCTGATGGTATTCGCCGGATCGCGCGCGGCATTAGCGCGGGCGTCATAGCCTACCGCGTGACCCTGCTGCTGGTAGTGGACCACGGAAGGCAGCAGATGGCGCCCCTGCTCGTCAGCCAGCGTTTCCGCCTGGCCGCTGCGCACGGTCGCCACGAGGGAATTGGTGGTGCCCAGGTCAATACCCACCGCCAGACGACGCTGGTGCGGTGCGGCACTTAAGCCAGGCTCACTAATTTGTAATAAGGCCATAATTGCTTCCGAAATTAAAAATCGAGCAGCTTTTCTTCGAGTTGTTCAGCACTGCTTCGCAGTTTATCGAGAAAACGGAGTTTGCGCACAGTATCTGCCGCCACGTCCCAGGTCTCGTTGTTCAGTTGCTCCACCATCTGCTGATGGCGGGTATCGAACATGCCCTTCACGCGCGTAATAAAGCTTTCCAGACGCGCTTCGTCTTTGGCCTGTTCAATCTCATCGAGCTCTTCGCGAAGCTCCAGCTGCTCCATCAGAAACGCCGTGTCACGCACGGTATGCTGTTCGCTCGCCAGATCAAAACCGTGGAGCGAGAGCAGATATTCAGCGCGCGCCAGCGGATGGCGCAGCGTCTGCCAGGCCTGGTTGATGGTGGCAGAGTGGGAAACCGCAGCCAGCTGCTCTGCCTGAGTACCGCTCGCGAATTTGTCCGGATGGTACTGACGCTGCAGATCCTGAAAACGGATCGTCAACGCCTGGAGATCAATCGGGTATTGAGCGGGTAGTCCGAAGAGAGTGAAGTAATCCATAACAATCTCAGGGGTAGCCTGTTAAAACAAACCCCACGCGTAGCGGGTAACGCCACGGTGGGGTTTCGGATGACGCGCGGTTAAACGTGGAAGCTTTCGCCGCAACCACACTCGTCTTTGACGTTCGGGTTCGTGAATTTGAACCCTTCGTTCAGGCCTTCTTTAACGAAGTCCAGCTGAGTGCCGTTGAGGAATTGCAGGCTTTTGCCATCGACCACCACCTTCACGCCCTTGTCTTCAAACACGGTGTCGTCAGACGCCGGTTCGTCAACAAACTCCAGTACGTAAGCCATACCAGAACAGCCGGAGGTACGTACGCCCAGTCGCAGGCCAAAGCCTTTACCACGGTTCGCCAGAAAAGAGCTTACTCGCGCGGCAGCGCTGTCGCTAAGGGTAATCGACATACTCAAACCTCAATTATTTTGCTTCACGTTTGCTTTTGTAATCCGCAATGGCGGCTTTGATCGCGTCTTCTGCCAGAATTGAGCAGTGAATTTTCACCGGTGGCAGTTCGAGTTCTTCAGCAATATCCGTGTTCTTGATTGCCTGTGCTTCGTCCAGAGACTTGCCCTTCACCCATTCGGTGACCAGGGAGCTGGACGCAATTGCAGAACCGCAGCCGTAGGTCTTGAAGCGCGCGTCTTCAATGATACCTTCATTGTTGACTTTAATCTGCAACTTCATCACGTCGCCGCACGCTGGCGCACCGACCATGCCGCTACCAACAGATTCGTCGCTGTTGTCAAAAGAGCCAACGTTGCGTGGGTTTTCGTAATGATCGATGACTTTTTCGCTGTATGCCATGATTGAATTCTCCTTATGTACCGATTAGTGATGTGACCATTCAATGCTGTTCAGATCCACGCCCTGCTTGAACATTTCCCACAGTGGAGAAAGGTCGCGCAGACGGCCAATGGAGTTGCGAACCAGCTTGATGGTGTAGTCAATCTCTTCTTCGGTAGTGAAACGACCTAAAGAGAAACGGATAGAGCTATGTGCCAGCTCGTCAGTCATGCCCAGCGCACGCAGCACGTAGGATGGCTCAAGGCTTGCAGACGTACAGGCAGAACCGGAAGAAACCGCCAGGTCTTTGAGCGCCATGATCAGCGACTCGCCTTCAACATAGTTGAAGCTGACGTTGAGGATGTTCGGAGCACCCTGCTCAAGATCGCCGTTCAGATACACTTCTTCCATATCTTTCACGCCGTCCCACAGACGGTTACGCAGCGTGCGCAGGCGTGCCATCTCGGTTTCCATCTCTTCTTTTGCAATGCGGTAGGCTTCGCCCATGCCCACGATCTGGTGAACAGGCAGCGTACCGGAACGCATGCCGCGCTCGTGACCGCCACCGTGCATCTGCGCTTCGATGCGGATACGTGGTTTACGACGAACGTACAGCGCGCCAATCCCTTTCGGGCCGTAGATCTTGTGGCCGGAGAAGGACATCAGGTCCACTTTCAGCTGGCTCAGGTCGATAGGCAGTTTGCCCACGCTCTGGGTCGCGTCAACGTGGTAGATGATACCGCGCGCGCGGCACATTTCGCCGATGGTCGCGATGTCTTGTACCACGCCGATTTCGTTGTTGACGTGCATGATGGAGACCAGAATGGTGTCATCACGCATGGCCGCTTCGAGCTCTTTCAGATCGATAATGCCGTTGCTCTGTGGCGCCAGGTAGGTGACTTCATAGCCTTCACGCTCCAGCTGACGGCAAGTGTCCAGCACGGCTTTGTGTTCGGTTTTGCTGGTGATGATGTGCTTGCCTTTTTTCTGATAAAAGTTGGCTGCACCTTTGATCGCCAGGTTGTCGGATTCGGTCGCACCGGAGGTGAAAACAATCTCACGCGGGTCGGCACCCACCAGGTCAGCAATCTGATTACGGGCGATATCGACCGCCTCTTCAGCATGCCAGCCAAAACGGTGTGAACGGGAAGCTGGGTTACCAAAGTTTCCGTCCAGGGTCAGACACTGCATCATTTTCTCGGCAACACGCGGGTCCACCGGCGTGGTTGCGGAGTAGTCGAGATAAATCGGTAATTTCATTGCTCTATAAACTCCGTACATCGCTTCAATGCAAGGAATCAGGCAACCGGCTGGATGTACGACCGAGTACACGGGGCGAGTCTTCGCCCCGGCCTGATTCTGAAATACTTATCGTTTTATTACGCGCGTAATTTGACGTCGATAGCGTCCTGCGCGCGGGTGCTGCGTTGGGAATCATGGCCGTGCTGACGGCCCGATACGTCCAGAACTTCCTGGTTATTCACCAGCTCACCGAGGGTGATATTGTTCAGGAAGCCGGTCAGACGGTCGCTCAGATCGCGCCACAGCGCGTGGGTCAGGCACTTATCGCCGCCCTGGCAGCCGCCTTTACCCTGGCAACGGGTCGCGTCAACGGATTCGTCAACTGCGCTGATCACTTCGCCAACTGCAATACTGCCCGCGTCTTTACCCAGCAAATAACCGCCGCCTGGGCCACGAACGCTGGAAACCAGTCCATTTTTACGCAGTCTGGAGAACAGCTGTTCCAGATAAGAGAGGGAGATCCCTTGTCGTTCAGAAATATCAGCCAACGGAACCGGGCCCGCTTCGGAGTTGAGCGCAACGTCCAGCATCGCGGTCACGGCATAACGCCCTTTAGATGTCAGTCTCATGTCTTACTTAACCTCAAACTCGCCCCTGCCCGGGGTTTTTTATTGTAAAATGGGGTATTGCATAGCAGGGCCAAGTCTGACATTCCTGACTAAAATGGTCAACTATTTACTTGACTGTTTTAGTCAGGTATTTAACCTTCTGTGCCGTTTTTTGTCGGGTGACGCTTCGCGTACCCGACCGACGGTTTTGTAGGCCGGGTAAGCGAAGCGCCACCCGGCGAACAGACGACACTACTCTTTATTCTTCTGCTCAATCGACGCCAGGATCCCGCGCAGGATGTTCAGCTCCTGGCTTTCCGGACGCGCGCGGGTGAACAGACGGCGCAGCTTATTCATCACCTGACCCGGGTGGCCTTCGCGGATAAAGCCGGTCGAGAGCAGCGTCTGCTCCAGGTGACCGTAGAAACGCTCAAGGTCGTCCACCAGCGGGTAAGCCGTCTCTTCTTTAGGCTCAACCTCTTTTTCCTGCGTTGCCAGCCACGCCATACGCACTTCATAGGCGATAACCTGCACCGCCATCGCCAGGTTCAGCGAGCTGTACTCCGGGTTTGCCGCAATCGCGACGTGATAATGACACTTCTGCAGTTCATCGTTGGTCAGGCCAACGCGTTCGCGGCCAAACACCAGCGCAACCGGTGCCTGTTCTGCTTCCGAGACACTTTTCAGGCCGCATTCACGCGGATCGAGCATTGGCCACGGCAGCGTGCGCGAACGCGCGCTGGTACCGACAACGAGGCTGCAGCCAGCCAGCGCTTCGTCAAGGGTATCGACGATCTGGGCATTGCCGATCACGTCGCTGGCCCCGGCCGCCAGCGCAATAGCCTGCGAGTCAGGTTTCACCAGCGGGTTAACCAGCCACAGGTTCGTTAAGCCCATGGTTTTCATAGCGCGGGCAACGGAGCCCATGTTGCCGGTATGCGATGTTTCGACCAGCACAATTCGAATGTTTTGCAGCATAATTTTTAATGTCTGAATTCAGTGTCTGAAGAATATTCGGGCATATTATCATAAACGGGAGACATAATCCGATCCCGCTGCTATACTCTGCGCCGATTTTCCTGTTCTTTAACATCCAGTGAGAGAGACCGATGCATCCGATGCTGACCATCGCCGTGCGCGCAGCGCGCAAGGCGGGTAATGTAATTGCCAAACACTACGAAACGCCAGACTCCGTAGAAACCAGCCAGAAAGGCAGCAATGATTTCGTGACAAACGTCGATAAAGCCGCAGAAGCGATTATTATCGAAACGATCCGCAAATCTTACCCACAGCACACCATCATCACCGAAGAAAGCGGTGAACATGAAGGTACCGATCAGGATGTTCAATGGGTTATCGATCCACTGGATGGCACCACCAACTTCGTCAAACGCCTGCCACACTTCTCTGTGTCTATCGCAGTACGCATTAAAGGCCGTACTGAAGTCGCCGTTGTGTACGATCCAATGCGTAACGAACTGTTCACCGCGACCCGCGGTCAGGGCGCGCAGCTGAACGGCTACCGTCTGCGCTGCAGCAACGCACGCGATCTGGACGGCACCATCCTGGCGACCGGTTTCCCGTTCAAGGCGAAACAGCACGCGACCACCTATATGAATATCCTGGGCAAACTGTTCACCGAATGCGCGGACTTCCGTCGCACCGGTTCTGCTGCGCTGGATCTGGCCTACGTGGCAACCGGCCGCGTTGACGGTTACTTCGAACTCTCACTGAAGCCATGGGATTTTGCTGCGGGCGAGCTGATCGCGCGTGAAGCAGGCGCCATTGTTTGCGACTTCACCGGCGGCCATAACTATATGTCTACCGGCAACATCGTTGCGGGTAACCCACGCGTTGTTAAAGCCATGCTGGCCAACATGCGTGATGAACTGAGCGATGCGCTGAAGCGTTAATCCAGTTTGTTAAGCCCGGTGGCGCTACGCTTACCGGGCCTACAAAATCCCTCAGTACGCTAGAAAGGCCGTAATCCCCTTCCCACCGGTACCGCACTCATCCACATCGTCACCGCCGCCGCCAGCAGAATCACTCCACCCGCCAGCGCAAGCGTGGTCCACCCTATCTGTCGCCACAGCACCGGCGTTTTATTGCCGCTGAGTTTGACCGCCAGCTGACGGAAGCTGTGTACCAGCAGCGCTAAAGACGAAATGGTGAGAGAGGTTCCAGCCGCCATCGCCAGCGCGGACAGCATGCCCCAGCCGAACACGCCGATGACCTTACTGAACAGCAGCACCATGATGGCACCCGAGCACGGGCGCATGCCCATCGAGAGAACAATCATCAACCGCGCGCGCCAGTCGTCGCCGTTCTGTAATTGTTCCTGCGTGGGCAAATGTTGATGTCCGCAGCCGCAGTGTTCATCATGAACGTGGTGCGGCGTAAAGGCTTTGAATGTCGGTTTTTGCAATAGCACGCGCAGCTTTTTCAGCGCCCGCCAGCACAGGATCAGCCCCAGCACGCCCACCAGCGCGTAGCTCCCTTTCTCCAGCCAGAAGCTGCTCATATGCAGCTGGCGCGCCGGAAGCTGCAAAAGTGAAAGCACAACAACGACCAGCGCAATCGCCACGCCGCCCTGCAGCAGCGAGGAGGCCAGCGTCAGGCCGATGCTCGATTTCAGCTTTGACGGATGGGTGGCGAGCCAGGTCGTAATCACGATTTTGCCGTGCCCCGGCCCCAGCGCGTGCAGAACGCCATAGACAAAACTGAACGCCAGCAGGGATCCGCCCGCTTTGGTCGGGTTCTCCGCCACCGCCTTCAGCAGTCCGCTCATCTGCAGGTTGACCTCACGCTGCCAGATAATGCTTTTCATCATGACCTGCGGCCAGGCGTGCCACAGCCACAGCGCGCCGCAAACCGCTAACAGCAAAAAGAGCGCCAGCGGCCAGAGATGCAGCCAGCGGCGAGGTTTCCGAACCGGAGAGGAGATCACTGACATTGTAACGTCACCTCCTGTGCGAACTGTTTACCCAATTCCATATCCTCGGGTGGGGCATCGTCCTTGTCGAGTGAGACCGCAAAGTTCAGCATCTCTTCGCTGGGCTTCGGGGTATGAACGCCAATTTTGCAGCTTTTTTGCAGCGCGTCCGGCAGTCGTACGTCACTGTCTTTGTCATAGCGCATATCAACATAGTAGGTGGGATCAAAAGTGGAAAACGTGTACGTTTGCCCGGCCAGCGGCTGAGGATGCGCCAGCGGAAGCACGAACGTCAGCACCGCCTGGTGCCCTTCACGCGTCATCCCGTATTCCGTTGGTCGGTTCAGAAATTTGACCTTTTGGCCGTTATGCCAGAACTCGGTGAAGTAGTGCTGGCCGAGCACGTTGGCCATTACTTCCGCTGCCAGCTTTTTCCAGATCTCGTCGCCGGGCTTCGCGTTTCCCGCGTCATAGAGCAGGTCAGCCGAGGTGATTTCATCCATCGTCCAGCGCATTTTCAGGCCGCTCAATTGCGTGCCGTCGGTGACCAGCTCGGTTTTAAGGTCAATAAAGCTGTGAGGGTGTGCGCTGGCAGTTAAGCTGATAACCGCCAAAAATAACGCTATCGCACATTGTTTAACTGTTTGCATCAATTCCTCACGTCAAAAATTCTGTGATGTTCCCCAGCAATCCTGAATGAAAGGCCTGCCGGCGCGCTTTTCAGCGCTCATCCTTTAGCTATTCTTATCAAACATTCACACTGGATACCCGACAGATGATGACGACGCTTGAAATTCCATCTGTGCTTTCCAGTTCGCAGCGCCGCTGCCAGGTGCTTTTGATGCTTTACCTGCCCGATGCTGCCGTCACCGCACAGAGCATAATCGCTGCCAACGGCGTGGACGACGCGATGGCACGGCAAGATATAGCCGAGACGCGCGATGAAATCCAGCGCTATCACCGGCTGGATATCGTTACGCACCACGACGGCTGCTACCGGATTGAAGGCACAGCCCTGAATCAGCGTTTATGCCTGCTGCACTGGCTGCGTCGGGCGCTACGGCTTTGCCCGCAGTTCGTCTCGCACCAGTTTACCCCCGCATTAAAAACCGCGCTTAAACAACACGGCATCGCGCGCCCGCTTTACGACGATGCGAACCTGCGGGCGCTGATCGGCTTCTGCTCACGCAAGCTCCAGCGCCAGTTTGAATGCCGCGACGTCCAGTTTTTACAGCTCTATCTGCAATACTGCCTTATTCAGCACCAGCTCGGGAATACGCCGCAGTTTTCCCACGTTCAGCGCAGCTGGACCCAGTCGAGAGGGGAGTATTTTACGGCACAGGAGATCGTGCGCCACTGGAGACGGCGCGTCCCGCAGGGTGCCCACGGGGATGAACAGCTGTTTCTGGCGCTGCTGTTTATGATGCTCCGCACCCCCGATCCGGTGCTTGATAAGCACCAGCAGGATCAGCGTCTGCGCCGGGCCATCGTGCGCATGGTGGCCCGCTTTCGTTCGCAGACCGGGATGAACTTCAGCGATGAACAAGGTCTGACCGATCAGCTGTATATCCATCTGGCTCAGGCGCTGGACCGTTCGCTGTTTGAGATCGGCATCGACAATAGCCTGCCGGAGGAGATCCACCGCCTTTATCCCCGACTGTTACGCACGACGAAAGAGGCGCTGTTTGAGCTGGAGGCGGAATTTGGGCTACGTTTTTCCGATGAAGAGATGAGCCTCGTGGCGGTGATTTTTGGGGCCTGGCTGATGCAGGAGACTGACCTGCATGAAAAACAGGTGATCCTGCTGACGGGAGAAGACAAAGCCAGTGAGGAGCAGATCGAACAGCAGCTTCGCGAGCTGACGCTGCTGCCGCTCAACATTCGTTATCTGACGCTGCAGGCTTTCCAGAAAGAGGGAGCGCCGCGCGAAGCTGCGCTAGTTATCACCCCCTACCCGACTGCCCTGCCGCTGTTCTCGCCGCCGCTGATCCATGCCGTTGAGACATTGAACGCGCAGCAGCAAGAACATATTCGCGCCATGCTGGAATCGTAGTTACGCGCGTGCGGCCACTTTAGGGCGAACAACGATGGCGGGCAAGGCGACCAGCGCCATCACCCAGAAGACGCCGTGCCCCAGGTGCTGATAGAGGAACCCCGCAAACACCGTCATGATCGCGATACTGCCCCCCATTGCCACTGCCGAATAGACGGCCTGCAGGCGAATCACGTCCCCGCCCTCGCGCGCAGCGATATAGCGCATGGCCGCCAGATGGCACACGGTAAAGGTGCCGCAGTGAAGAATTTGCGCCACAATCAGCCACGGCAGATTGGTCGTCCAGCCCATAATCCCCCAGCGCGCCACGCCGCACACGGCGGAAAGCAGCAGCAGGTCACGCGCGCCAAAGCGGCGGAACAGTTTTTTGCTCAGGGCAAAGATAATGACTTCGGCCACCACGCCCAGCGACCACAGATAGCCCACGGCGGAAGCGGAATATCCTGCGCCTTGCCAGTAGATGGCGCTGAAACCATAGTACGCCGCATGTGCCCCCTGAAGGAGGCACACGCATGCCAGAAAACGCCAGCTCTGTGCGACCAGGCTCCGCCATGCGGGCCAGCCAGCGCTCTCCTGATGGCGGCTTTCCCCTTGCGGCATCACCGATGGTCGCAGCAGCATGCCCAGCAGCATCGAGGCAATACCGATGCTCAACAGGGCAAGAATGGCGCGGTAATCGTACAGGCTGACCAGTTTGCCCACCAGCGCCGAGCCAATCACAAAAGCGATAGAGCCCCACAGGCGCACGCCACCGTAGTCCATGGTGATCTGCTTTTGCCAGGTGTTCGCCAGGGCATCCGTCAGCGGCACCAGCGGTGAGAAGAACAGGTTAAAGCCAACCATCACCACCATCAGCCAGGCAAACTGGTGGCTGACCCAGAAGCAGGCCACAAAGACCAGGGTCAACAGAGCAAGAATACGCACGGCCTTAATCAGTAAGGAGGGATCGCTGACGCGCGGGGCGATCAGCAGGCTGCCGAGGAAACGCGCCACCAGCCCGGCCCCCAGCAGGACGCCGATGGTCTCGGGCGTCAGGCCGATACCCTTAAGCCAGACGCTCCAGAAAGGCAGAAAAATGCCGTAGCTAAAGAAATAGGTGAAATAACTGAGCGCCAGCCAGCGCGTGGAATGCAAGACCATGAATCCCTCCCGAAATCGAGGCCATAGTCTGGCGAGAATATAAAAATTAAGCAAGTAGATAGCCTGCTATAAATTAACGAAAAATTAACATCTTGTGCAATCGTCTGGCTTATGGCAGGGAATGAAAATATGTATTACGTTTAAATTACTCCACTTGCAGAGGTTTTTCTGCCATGAACTCACTACGTTATCTTGATTTCGGCCAGTCACGTCACCTGCTGCTGCTCATTGGCCGCATCGCGCTTGTCGTGCTGTTTATTATCTTTGGTTATCCAAAACTGACGGGGTTTAGCGGCACCGTACAATACATGACCTCGCTGGGCACGCCGATGCCCATGCTGGCGGCCATTATTGCGGTAGTCATGGAAGTGCCTGCCGCTATTCTGATCGTACTGGGGTTTTTCACCCGTCCTCTCGCGGTACTGTTTGTGTTCTACACTCTCGGAACGGCGGTGATTGGGCATCATTACTGGGATATGACCGGTGATGCGGTCGTACCGAACATGATTAACTTCTACAAGAACGTCAGTATTGCTGGCGCCTTTATTTTGCTGGCGATTGTGGGGCCAGGCGCCATCTCCCTGGACCGGCGTTAAGCCATAAAAAAAGGCCGCATGCGCGGCCTTTTTTATTTCTGCAAAGCAGAGGAATTATGCGTAAACCGGGAAGCGTGCGCAGATATCCAGAACTTTACCTTTGACGCGCTCGATAACCGCTTCGTCATTGATGTTGTCCAGAACGTCACACATCCAGCCAGCCAGTTCTTTCACTTCTGCTTCTTTGAAACCGCGGCGAGTCACGGCCGGAGAACCGATACGGATACCGGACGTCACGAACGGGCTCTTCGGATCGTTTGGCACGCTGTTTTTGTTCACGGTGATGTTGGCGCGGCCCAGGGCTGCGTCAGCTTCTTTACCGGTCAGGTTCTTATCAACCAGATCCAGCAGGAACAGGTGGTTTTCAGTCCCGCCGGATACCACTTTGTAGCCACGGTTCAGGAACACTTCCACCATCGCTTTGGCGTTCTTAGCAACCTGCTGCTGGTAAACCTTGAACTCTGGCTCCATCGCTTCTTTCAGCGCGACCGCTTTTGCCGCGATAACGTGCATCAGTGGGCCGCCCTGCGCGCTTGGGAACACCGCGGAGTTCAGTTTTTTGTACAGCTCTTCGTCACCGCCTTTCGCCAGGATCAGGCCACCGCGTGGACCCGCCAGGGTTTTGTGGGTGGTGGTGGTCACAACGT
The DNA here is from genome assembly GCF_020567405.1 of Enterobacter sp. TCD1-1. Lineage (NCBI taxonomy): Bacteria > Pseudomonadati > Pseudomonadota > Gammaproteobacteria > Enterobacterales > Enterobacteriaceae > Enterobacter > Enterobacter sp. TCD1-1. The sequence continues at coordinate 2,652,820 of NZ_JAJCXF010000001.1, forward strand.
GAGCGTGTGGAACCGGGTTCGGGTAAACGCCTGCAGCGATCAGACCCGCAACGTGCGCCATGTCAACGAACAGGTAAGCACCGATGCTGTCTGCGATTTCGCGCATTTTTGCCCAGTCAACGATACCGGAGTAAGCAGAGAAGCCACCGATGATCATCTTCGGTTTGTGCTCTTTAGCCTGCTTCGCCATGTCTTCGTAGTCAATTTTACCGGACTCATCAATACCGTAAGGGATGATGTTGTACAGTTTGCCGGAGAAGTTAACCGGGGAGCCGTGAGTCAGGTGGCCGCCCTGCGCCAGGTTCATACCCAGAACGGTATCGCCCGGCTGCAGCAGCGCGGTGTAGACCGCGAAGTTAGCCTGAGAGCCAGAGTGCGGCTGGACGTTTGCATAGTCAGCGCCAAAAAGTTCTTTCGCACGATCGATAGCCAGCTGCTCAACGATATCAACGTACTCGCAACCGCCGTAATAGCGTTTGCCCGGGTAACCTTCAGCGTATTTGTTGGTCAGCTGAGAACCCTGCGCCTGCATAACGCGCGGGCTGGTGTAGTTTTCGGAGGCGATCAGTTCGATGTGCTCTTCCTGACGTACTTTTTCCTGCTCCATAGCCTGCCACAGTTCGGCATCATAATCGGCAATGTTCATTTCACGCTTTAACATCCGCATCTCCTGACTCAGCTAACAAGTAAATTTTGGCCTGAAAAGGCAGTCCTGTTGGACGACGGGCAACAGTATAACTGATTAGTTCTGTGATAACAGGTCTTGACAAACGATTTTACGCAAACGTTTTCCTACCCGCCACGCAAGGGTTTGAGGAATAAAGCTCTCGCCCTTTCCAGCGGATTTCTTTTCAGGTTTGTGATGCATATTTTTCATCTTGCAAAGAACCATTTACAACGCAGGGGTATTTTTTATAAGATGCATTTAAAATACATCATTAAAGTAACATCAAAAGGACGCGCTCATGCTCGACGCTCAAACCATCGCTACCGTAAAAGCCACCATTCCCCTGCTGGTGCAAACCGGCCCTAAACTCACCGCCCATTTCTACGATCGCATGTTCACGCACAACCCGGAGCTCAAAGAGATTTTCAACATGAGCAACCAGCGTAACGGCGATCAACGTGAAGCGCTGTTCAACGCCATCGCGGCGTACGCCAGCAATATTGAAAACCTGCCAGCGTTGCTGCCTGCGGTGGAAAAAATCGCGCAGAAACATACCAGCTTCCAGATCAAACCCGAGCAGTACGACATCGTGGGTGGTCACCTGCTGGCAACGCTGGACGAGATGTTCAGCCCGGGCCAGGAGGTGCTGGACGCGTGGGGTAAAGCCTACGGAGTGCTGGCAAACGTGTTTATCAACCGTGAAGCGCAGATCTACAGCGAAAACGCCAGTAAGAACGGCGGCTGGGAAGGCACGCGCGCGTTCCGCATCGTTGAGAAAACGCCGCGCAGTGCGTTAATCACCAGCTTCGAGTTTGAGCCGGTGGACGGTCAACCGGTGGCCGATTACCAGCCAGGGCAGTATCTGGGCGTGTGGCTGAAGCCTGAAGGTTTCCCGCATCAGGAGATACGTCAGTATTCTCTTACCAGCAAGCCAAACGGTAAAGGCTACCGCATTGCGGTGAAGCGTGAGGACGGCGGTCAGGTTTCCAGCTGGCTGCACAACGAAGCGAACGTGGGCGACGTGGTCCATCTGGCCGCGCCAGCGGGCGACTTCTTTATGGCCGTTGAAGCCCATACGCCGGTCACGCTGATCTCTGCGGGCGTCGGCCAGACGCCGATGTTGGCGATGCTTGATACGCTGGCAAAATCACACCACGGTGCACAGGTTAACTGGTTCCATGCCGCCGAAAACGGCGACGTGCACGCTTTTGCGGATGAGGTGAAAACGCTCGGGGCCTCCCTGCCGCGTTTCACCGCGCACACCTGGTATCGCCTGCCGACGGAAGCAGACCGCGCAGCCGCACGGTTTGACAGCGAAGGTCTGATGAATTTAAGCCAGATGGAAGGGGCGTTTAGCGCGCCGGACATGCAGTTCTACGTCTGTGGACCGGTGGCATTTATGCAGTATGCCGCGCAGCAGCTGGTGGGGCTGGGTGTGAACAAAGACAGCATTCATTACGAGTGCTTCGGCCCGCATAAGGTGCTGTAATCGCCCGGCGGCGCTTCGCTTGCGCGGGCCTACGAAGAGTTTTGTAGGCCGGGTAAGCGCAGCGCCACCCGGCAAGAACGTTAAATTGCGGCGTCGTCTTCTTCGCCGGTACGGATACGGATCACGCGCGCCACGTCAAAGACGAAGATTTTACCGTCGCCAATTTTGCCGGTTTGCGCCGTGCGGATAATGGTGTCCACACAGGTGTCCACGATATCATCGCTGACCACGATTTCAATTTTCACTTTCGGCAGAAAGTCGACCATGTATTCTGCGCCACGGTAAAGCTCGGTGTGACCTTTCTGACGACCAAAACCTTTCACTTCCGTCACGGTCATCCCGGTGATGCCGACTTCCGCCAGCGCTTCACGCACATCATCCAGTTTGAAAGGTTTAATAATCGCATCAATCTTTTTCATGGTGGGTCCTTAAACTCTTGCCTGTAAGCTGCCTCGTAATCGATTGCTCACAGTACCATATTCAGGCGAATTTTGCGGTACTACTCTTTAAAATCGTTCGCTTCCAGCTCGTGACGCGAGAGCAGCTTGTAAAACTCGGTGCGGTTGCGCCCGGCCATCCGCGCCGCGTGGGTCACGTTGCCTTTGGTGATCTGCAGCAGCTTACGCAGATAGTTCAGCTCAAACTGGTTACGCGCTTCGGCAAACGTCGGCAGCGCCGTGTTTTCCCCTTCCAGCGCCTGCTCCACCAGCGCGTCGCTGATGACCGGTGAGGAGGTCAGCGCCACGCACTGCTCAATCACGTTCACCAGCTGACGCACGTTACCCGGCCAGCTTGCGGCCATCAGCCGCTTCATCGCATCGGTGGAAAACGCGCGCACGAACGGTTTATGACGATCGGCCGCCTGGCGCAAAAGATGGTTCGCCAGTAGCGGGATGTCTTCCGCACGTTCGGCCAGCGCCGGGATCTTCAGGTTGACCACGTTCAGACGGTAGTAGAGATCTTCGCGGAACTCGTTGCGGGCCATCACTTTTGGCAGATCGCGGTGGGTAGCGGAGATAATTCGCACGTTAATATCGATATCGCGGTTGCTGCCCAGCGGGCGCACTTTGCGCTCCTGCAGCACGCGCAGCAGCTTGACCTGCAGCGGCGCGGGCATGTCGCCAATCTCGTCCAGGAACAGCGTGCCGCCTTCCGCCGCCTGGAACAGCCCTTCACGGCTGCTTACCGCGCCGGTGAATGCGCCGCGGGCATGACCAAACAGTTCAGATTCAAGCAGCTGCTCCGGGAGCGCGCCGCAGTTAATCGCAATAAAGGCGTTCTTGCTGCGCGGGCTGGCGTTATGAATCGCCTGCGCGAGGATCTCTTTCCCGGTTCCGCTCTGGCCGTTGATGAGCACGCTGACGTCAGACTGCGCCACCATCCTCGCCTGTTCCAGCAGGCGCAGCATCACGGGGCTGCGGGTGACGATAGGCTCCCGCCACGCTTCATCCCCCGCCGGAGCGGCATGTTCCAGTGCGCTGTCGATAGCCTTATACAGCGCATCTTTGTCCACCGGCTTGGTCAGGAAGCTGAATACCCCCTGCTGCGTCGCGGCAACCGCATCCGGGATCGACCCGTGCGCGGTCAGGATAATCACGGGCATCCCCGGCTGCTGCTTCTGGATCTCCGCAAACAGCTGCAGGCCGTCCATTTCATCCATCCGCAGGTCGCTTATCACCAGATCGATTTTCTCGCGGCTGAGAATTTTCAGCCCCTCCAGCCCGCTTTCCGCGGTCACGACGCTGTAACCTTCACTCACCAGACGCATCCCCAGCAGCTTTAACAGACCGGGATCGTCATCCACCAGTAAGAGATGGGCTGGTTTACGGCTCGTCATGCTTCACATCCTCTTGTTTCGGCGTATCGCTGTCCGGCGCAGCGGATGAACTCCCCGGCTGATATTTACGCGACGAGAGCTGTCTTTCGATATCGGTCAGGTTCTCCAGCTTACGCGTCGTGGTATCCAGCTGCGTACGTAAATGTTGCTGCTGTTGGCGCAGTGTATCAAGCTCGCTATCGGTTGACTGTTGCAGCTTGCTGTAGCGGGAGCGCTCTTCAGAAAGCTGAAGCTGTAGCGTCTGTCCCTCACGCCAGAGCTGGTATACCGGGCGGATCTGTACCGGAAGATTGACCACAAACGTGTCCAGTCGGGTCACGTTGGCGCGGCGTTCAACGGGAGTGATTTTCGCATCCGCCAGCAAAATCCCACGCTTGAACGCGTCCTGCCAGGTATCATCATCCAACATCGCCGCTTTCGCGCGGGCGTCAACCGGCGCCAGACGCTGGGCGCAGTCTATCCCGCGCAGCCAGAACAGCGGGTTACTTTCGACGTCATGCCCCGACAGGTTCCAGATGTCGTCACAGCGGGTTGAGAGGAAATCGGCCAGCTGGTTATCGGGCCATTTATCTTCTTGTTTATCGCTAATCGCACTTTGCGGCACATGGGAAACACACCCAGCCAGAAATAAACTGGGCAGGCTCAGGCGAAGCGTGCTGCGGGAAAACACCGCGCGTACGGCGCGGGAAAAGACGTGTGACATACTCACCAGACATAGATTCATTTTATTGATTTTTCCGGCTCAGGGGCAGTTCAATACGGAAGCAAACATCCGAACGTTCGTCCGTGGCAATGTTTAGCTCACCCTGCATGCGTCGTATGCAGTCCCGGGCGATGCTTAAGCCCAGACCACTGCCTTTCACCGCACCTTTCCGCTGATGACTCCCCTGGAAAAAGGGCTCGAAGATCATGGTTTTTTCGTCATCGGGGATCGGGGTGCCGGTGTTAGCGACGTCTATAAACACCCGGGAACCCTTCATATAGCTTCGGATATAAATGTTACCGGATTCAGTACCATAGTGCACCGCATTGGAATAAAGATTATCCAGCACGCTCATTAGCAGCATGGGTTCAGCGAGACAGGTCGGCGCATTCAGCTCTACACCGGTATTCATCATTTTAGCTCTTGCTGGCAAGCTATGGGCGGAGATCACCATATCCACCAGCGGTTCAATGTCGACGTTTTCCAGTACAACCGCCCCGTCAGCCAGCTTGCGGTTGTAATCCAGCAGTTGCTCAATCAGCTTCTGCAGATTGCGGCTGCTGTTATCCAGGATCTCGACAATTTCTTTCTGTTCGGGCGTAAGCGGCCCAGCCACTTCGTCCGCCAGCAGTTCCGTCCCTTCGCGCATGCTGGCGAGCGGCGTTTTAAGCTCATGGGAGATATGGCGCAGGAACTGATGACGCTGTGATTCAAGCCACGCCAGGCGCTCGGACAGCCAGATAATACGCTGACCCACCGATCGCAGTTCCCGGGGACCTTTAAAAGCGACTGTATCACCCAGCGATTTTCCCTCCCCCAGGCGGTTGATCATCCGCTGGATCCCCTTCACCGGGCCGATGATCATGCGGGTAAAGAGCAGAACCAGCCCGAGGCTCACGAGGAACAGCACCAGCGCCTGCCAGCCGAAGAACTGGCCGCGCTCGGCAATCTCCTGCTGAAGCTGCTGGCCGCGCGAGAAAATCACCGTGCGGGTTGACTGCACCATCTCGGTGTTGGCGTTGGCGAAGGCTTCCAGGCGCGCGGCGGCGGCGGCATCGGGTCCACTATTTTGGCACTGCAGCTGTGCGAGATCGTTCAGATCCTGACGTAACGCCTGATACAGCTTGTCGTCAGGCAATACGCCGGCGTGGGCGTCCAGCATTTCGCTGTAGCGCTTGCGCTGACTCTGGTACACCTTTTCCAGCGTGCGATCGTCAAGCACGCAGTACTGACGATAGCTGCGCTCCATCTCCAGGGCGGCGTTGGTCATGGCCTCACTGCGCCGGGCGTCAATAAGCGTCGTGCGGTTGGTTAATGCCGCCTGCGCGCTCAGCGCGTTCAGGCTTTGCCACGCCTGCCAGGCAAGGATCAGCAACGGCAGCAGGATCAGCAGAAAGGCCATCATGACGAGCTGTCGCAGGGAGCGGGGAAAAACGGGCCAGCGTTTCAACGCATTACTCTCTTAATGGGGTTTACGCAGAGCGTAACTGAGTCTGCCCTTCAGATACAACAAAGCCGGGTAAAAACCCGGCTTTGTCATGGAATGAGGCGGTGCCTAACTCGACGTTTCGCCCTGGCCTGATAAAGCATCGCTATGATCAGTAGTTGGACGGCAGGCACCTTTTTGTGCGTCATTCGAAGTTTATGTAGCACGTCCCGAAGGGGCTGACATAAGAAGGTGAATGAGCCACTGGTTAATATTATGCAACACCCGTGCCAGAATGCAAAACAAAAAATTAACACCTTGAAATATATAGTTTTTACTCGCTTAACCCGTTCGTTATCGGTTGAATGATTTTCAGGCTAAGTGTCGCTGTTCAGCAACACCTTAACGGGAACCTTTCCTGCCACATATAAATCAATAAGTTAAATGTCTCCTTTTGGAGACACTCAAACCAAAGGGTTGTCGCGATTTTGCGACAGAGACAAAAAAGCCCGGTGGCGCTCGCGCTCACCGGGCCTACAGTCAGGACGCTGAAACTTAACCCAGCTGCTTACGCGCGTTGCGGAAGATACGCATCCACGGGCTGTCCTCGCCCCAGTTTTCCGGGTGCCAGGAATTGCTCACGGTACGGAACACACGTTCAGGATGCGGCATCATGATGGTTGCACGACCGCTTTCGCTGGTTACCGCAGTAATACCGTTCACCGAACCGTTCGGGTTGGCCGGGTAGGTTTCGGTGACCTTGCCGAAGTTATCGACAAAGCGCAGCGCTACCAGACCTTTGCTCTCCAGCTGAGCCAGATGCGCGGCATCACGCACTTCGACCTGACCTTCGCCATGGGACACCGCGATTGGCATCTGCGACCCGACCATTCCCTGCAGCAGCAGAGACGGGCTCTGGGTCACTTCCACCAGGCTGAAGCGCGCTTCGAAGCGGTCAGACTGGTTACGCACAAAGCGCGGCCAGGCTTCGCTGCCCGGGATCAGCTCGCGCAGGTTAGACATCATCTGGCAGCCATTACACACGCCCAGCGCCAGGGTCTGCGGACGATGGAAGAAGGTTTCGAACTCGTCGCGCACGCGGCTGTTGAAGAGGATAGATTTCGCCCAGCCCTCGCCCGCACCCAGCACGTCACCGTAGGAGAAACCACCGCACGCCACCAGCGCCTGGAAATCTTCCAGACCGGTACGTCCGGCCAGCAGGTCGCTCATGTGAACGTCGATAGCGTCAAAGCCCGCGCGGTGGAAGGCGGCAGCCATCTCAACGTGGGAGTTAACGCCCTGCTCGCGCAGCACGGCCACTTTCGGACGCGCACCAGTCGCAATGTACGGCGCGGCGATGTCTTCGTTGATGTCGAAGGAGAGCTTCACGTTCAGGCCTGGATCCTGGTCATTGGCCTTCGCGTTGTGCTCCTGATCGGCACATTCCGGGTTATCACGCAGGCGCTGCATCTGCCAGGTGGTTTCCGCCCACCACATGCGCAGCGTGGTGCGGCTTTCGCTGAACACGGCGTGACCGTCAGCTTCAATGACGAAGCGATCGCCCTTAACGGCTTTACCCAGATAGTGCACGCAGTCAGCCAGACCGTGCTGCGCCAGAATCGCTTCAACCGCGTCGCGATCTGCCGCACGCACCTGAATCACGGCGCCCAGCTCTTCGTTAAACAGCGCCGCCAGACGATCTTCACCCAGCGTAGCGATGTTGGCTTCAACCCCGCAGTGGCCGGTGAAGGCCATCTCTGCCAGGGTCACCAGCAGGCCGCCGTCGGAACGGTCGTGGTAGGCCAGCAGCTTACGCTGCGCCACCAGCGCCTGGATGGCGTCGTAGAAGCCTTTTAGCTGCGCCACGTCGCGCACGTCGGCTGGCTTATCGCCAAGCTGACGGTAAACCTGCGCCAGCGCGGTGGCGCCCAGCGCGTTGTGGCCTTTACCCAGGTCAATCAGCAGCAGGGCGTTATCTTCGGTCGCCAGCTGCGGCGTAACGGTGTGACGCACGTCTTCCACGCGGGCAAACGCGGTGATCACCAGCGACAGCGGGGAGGTCATCTCGCGCTGCTCGTTACCTTCCTGCCAGCGGGTTTTCATCGACATGGAGTCTTTGCCCACCGGAATGGTCAGGCCGAGGGCAGGACACAGCTCCTCACCCACCGCCTTCACGGCTTCATACAGGCCCGCATCTTCGCCTGGGTGACCGGCAGCGGCCATCCAGTTTGCGGAGAGCTTGATACGTTTGATATCGCCAATCTGCGTCGCGGCGATGTTGGTCAGCGCTTCACCGACCGCCAGACGGGCAGAGGCCGCGAAGTCCAGCAGCGCGACCGGGGTGCGTTCACCCAGCGCCATCGCTTCGCCGTAGTAGCTGTCGAGGCTCGCGGTGGTCACGGCGCAGTTCGCCACCGGGATCTGCCACGGGCCAACCATCTGATCGCGGGATACCATACCGGTCACGGTACGGTCGCCGATGGTCACCAGGAAGGTTTTCTCAGCAACAGCTGGCAGGTGCAGCACGCGATTAACGGCTTCAGCCACGGTAATGCCCTGGCGATCCAGCGCTTTGCCCGCCGCTTTACGGGTCTGCACGTCGCGGGTCATCTTCGGCGTTTTACCGAGCAGGACGTCGAGCGGCAGATCGATCGGCTGGTTGTCGAAATGGGTGTCGCTCAGAGTCAGGTGCTGCTCTTCGGTCGCTTCACCGATGACGGCATACGGCGCGCGCTCGCGGCGGCACAGCTCGTCAAACAGCGGCAGCTGATCCGCCGCAACGGCCAGCACGTAGCGCTCCTGGGATTCGTTACACCAGATTTCCAGTGGGCTCATGCCCGGCTCATCGCTCAGGATATCGCGCAGGTTGAAACGACCACCGCGGCCGCCGTCGCTCACCAGCTCCGGCATGGCATTAGACAGACCGCCCGCGCCCACGTCGTGGATGAAGAGGATCGGGTTAGCGTCGCCCAGCTGCCAGCAGCGGTCGATCACTTCCTGGCAGCGACGCTCCATCTCAGGGTTGTCACGCTGCACGGACGCGAAGTCGAGATCCGCATCAGACTGGCCGGAGGCCATCGAAGAGGCCGCACCACCGCCCAGACCGATGTTCATCGCCGGGCCGCCGAGCACGATCAGCTTCGCGCCGACGACGATCTCGCCTTTCTGCACGTGATCGGCACGGATGTTGCCGATCCCGCCCGCCAGCATGATCGGTTTGTGGTAGCCGCGCAGCTCTTCGCCGTTGTGACTGTCCACTTTCTCTTCATAGGTACGGAAGTAACCGTTCAGCGCCGGACGACCAAATTCGTTGTTAAACGCCGCGCCGCCCAGCGGGCCTTCGGTCATGATATCCAGCGCGGTCACAATGCGCTCTGGCTTGCCGAAATCTTCTTCCCACGGCTGTTCAAAGCCCGGGATACGCAGGTTGGAGACGGAGAAACCGACCAGACCGGCTTTGGGTTTTGCACCACGACCGGTCGCCCCTTCGTCACGGATTTCACCGCCGGAGCCGGTCGCCGCACCCGGCCACGGGGAGATCGCGGTCGGGTGGTTGTGGGTTTCAACCTTCATCAGGATATGCGCGGGCTCCTGATGGAAGTCATAGCGCCCTGCTTCGCGATCGGCGAAGAAGCGGCCCACCTCGGAACCTTCCATCACCGCGGCGTTGTCTTTATAGGCAGACAGCACGTGGTCAGGGGTTTGCTCCATGGTGTTTTTGATCATTTTGAACAGCGACTTTGGCTGCTGTTCGCCGTCAATAATCCAGTCGGCATTGAAAATCTTGTGACGGCAGTGCTCAGAGTTCGCCTGCGCGAACATATAGAGTTCGATGTCGTTCGGGTTACGGTTGAGCTTAACGAACGCATCCTGCAGGTAGTCGATTTCGTCTTCTGCCAGCGCCAGGCCGAGACGCAGGTTGGCGTCAATCAGTGCCTGACGGCCCTGCCCCAGCAGGTCCACGCTCTGTACCGGCGCAGGCTGATGGTGGGAGAAAAGCTTCTGCGCGTCATCAAGAGAGGCAAATACGCTCTCCATCATGCGGTCGTGCAGTTCAGCCGCAACCGCCTGCCACTGCGCGTCGCTCAGGGTAGAGGCTTCCACGTAGTACGCCACGCCGCGCTCCAGACGGTTAATCTGGCTCAGGCCACAGTTGTGGGCGATGTCGGTGGCTTTGGAAGACCAGGGGGAGATGGTGCCCGGACGCGGCGTCGCAAGGATCAGTTTGCCGGTTGGCGTATGGCTGCTGAGGCTTGGGCCATACTTGAGCAGGCGTTCCAGCTGTACGCGCTCCTCTGCATTCAGGGGGGCATTCAGGTCAGCAAAATGGACATACTCAGCGTAAATATTGCTTACCGGAAGGTCGGCCGCCTGAAAACGTGCCAGCAGTTTGGTAATACGGAAGGCAGACAGTGCAGGCGAACCACGCAGAATTTCCATCATAAGTCTCTCGTCTTCGAAGCGCCGGGGCGCTTACAGTGTGCGCAAGGGGGGAAAACGGGCGTCATTATAGAGAATCCTGAGCGCCGACGAAACCGTTTGCGTCGAAATAAAATTGACGAAGAGATTTAACAATAGATGTGACCTGTCTCTCTAATTGGTTGCCAAGTGGCGCAAGTTTACGCAAAATGCCGCTCATTCAATGGCAAACCTTATTGTTAACATGGCTACAGCAGACTGAGGCAACCGGCGTCGCAGAGAATTAACTAATTGAAAAAATTAAAGATTAATTATCTGCTCATCGGCATTGTAACGTTGCTGCTGGCAGTGGCCCTCTGGCCTTCCCTCCCCTGGATCGGCAAAGCCGAAAACCGTATCGCCGCCATTCAGGAGCGGGGGGAATTGCGCGTCAGTACCCTTAACTCTCCGCTGATTTACAGCGACATCAACGGCAAAATCATTGGTCTGGATTATGAACTGGCACAACAGTTCGCCGATTATCTTGGCGTGAAGCTAAAAATCACCGTCCGCCAGAATATCAACCAGCTGTTTGATGACCTCGATAACGACGATGCCGATATGCTTGCCGCCGGGCTGGTGTATAACAGCGAGCGCAGCAAAAACTACCAGCCAGGCCCGACCTACTACTCCGTTTCGCAGCAGCTGGTTTATCGCGTCGGGAGCCTGCGCCCGCGCTCGCTGGCCTCGATTAACGATCGGCAGCTGACGATTGCCCCCGGTCACGTGGTGATTGACGATCTGCGTGAGCTCAAGGAGAAGAAATATCCGGACCTGAGCTGGACAGTGGATGCGAAACTCGGCACGACGGAGCTGCTGGAGCAGGTAAAAGATCAGAAAGTCCCCTACACCATCGCCGATTCGGTCGCGATCAGCCTGTTCCAGCGGGTGCATCCTGAAATCGCCGTGGCGCTGGACGTCACCGACGAGCAGCCTGTGACCTGGTTTACTCAGCTCGATGACGATCAGACCCTCTCTGCCGCGATGCTCGATTTCTTCAACACCATGAATGAAGACGGTACGCTGGCGCGCCTGGAGGAGAAGTACCTCGGGCATGGTGATGACTTTGATTACGTTGACACCCGCAGCTTCCTGCGTGCGGTAGACAGCGTCCTGCCGGACCTGCAGCCGCTGTTCGAAAAATACGCTCAGGAAATTGACTGGAAACTGCTGGCGGCTATTTCGTATCAGGAATCCCACTGGGATACCCAGGCAACGTCTCCGACTGGCGTACGTGGTTTGATGATGTTAACCAAAAATACCGCGCTGAGCCTGGGCGTCAATGACCGTACCGATGCGGAACAGAGCATCAGCGGCGGTGCGCGCTACCTGCAGGATATGATGGCCAAAGTCCCGGAAACGGTGCCGGAAGAGGAGCGGATCTGGTTCGCGCTGGCGGCCTACAATATGGGCTATGCGCATATGCTGGATGCGCGAGCGCTGACGGCCAAAACGAAAGGCAACCCGGACAGCTGGTCAGACGTAAAGCAGCGGCTGCCGCTGCTGAGCCAGAAGCCATGGTATAACAAGCTGACGTACGGCTACGCGCGCGGGCATGAAGCCTACGCCTACGTGGAAAATATCCGTAAATATCAGATTAGCCTGGTCGGGTATCTGCTGGAGAAAGAAAAAGAGGCGACAGAGGCCAAACAGCTGGCCCAAAGCTACCCTGTCGTGGCGCCGGACGAGCTTAATCGGCCGACGGCTTCAATTCTGCCTTTTGCTGCTTTTTCTGCTGACGGCGCATTCGAAAGAAATCGCTTAATAGCCCCGAACACTCTGGTGCAAGCACCCCGCCGATAGTCTTCACCTGGTGGTTCATCCCCGGGTGACCCAGCACGTCCATCAGTGAACCGGCCGCGCCGGTTTTTTCATCCCGCGCACCGAAGACTAAAGTCCCGATCCGGCTGTGCACCATCGCCCCGGAACACATCACGCATGGCTCAAGCGTCACATACAGCGTGGTATCAAGCAGGCGATAGTTTTGCAGCACCAGACCGCCCTGACGAAGCGCCATGATTTCGGCGTGCGCGGTAGGATCGTGGCGGCCAATGGGGCGGTTCCATCCTTCACCAATCACCTGGTTATTGTGGACCAGCACGGCGCCCACGGGCACTTCGCCCTCGTCCCAGGCACGCTGAGCCAGCGTCAGCGCATGGCGCATCCAGTATTCATGGTCGAGTTCAGGGTTGGACAACGGTTGATACTCCAGTCGAAAAGCGGGCGGCATTATACACGCCGATTATGGATAAGACTATTCGAGTTGCTGGAGTTCACCTGATGGCGTAACGCGCCAGCGATGCTGGCAAAAATAGAGCAGCGGGTTGTCCTGTTTACTGTCGCTGTAGCCGCTGTACAGGCGCAGCGGCGTACCGATGCGTTTCTCCAGCTGGACCACTTTTTCATGCCCCAGGCAGCGCATCGTCAGTACCCAACCGCCGTAGCCGCGGGCAATTTGCGTGGCGATAAGATTCACGCGCGGTAGCCAGGGGGTATCAAAATAGACTTGCTCCACCAGCGTCTGCGGGGAGCCGGTAATCAGCCAGATGTCGGCATCGTTCGCGTCGAGATAGCCGGTAAGGCGCGCCTGCACCACCGGAAAGGCGGCAACGTGGCCGCGAAACCAGTGCGCAAAATCCTGCTCCAGCTGCTTAAGCCGCGCTTCGCTGTGCCCAAACGTACATCCCCACAGCAGCAGGCTCATCGGCCATCGCGCCGCACGGCCTTTCACCAGCAGCGCGATACCGATCGCCGGTAAGAGCGGTAGCACGAGCAGCGCATTCAGAGGTAGACGCCGCAGCAGGTAACGCATAAACGTACCAAACATATCCTGCTGATGCAGCGTGCCATCCAGGTCGAAAAAGACAACGCGACGCGCGTGATTTGCCAAACCTTACTCCTCTGGGTCGTTGAATCCTAATAGCCAGGTAAACAGGAACCCGGCGATCACCGCTACTAAATAGCCTAACAGATAGAGCATCACTTTTCCGGTCACGATGGTTAATGCCAGCGGTAAACCCGAAATGCCAAAGGTAATAACGGTTGCGACCTTCCAGTAGCTGATCAGCGCCCCGCCTACTGCGCCGCCCAGACAGGCCGCGAGGAACGGTTTACCCAGCGGCAGCGTGACGCCAAAAATCAGCGGCTCGCCAATACCGAGCAGGCCGACCGGGAGTGCGCCTTTAATCACCTTTTTCAGACGCGCGTTGCGGGTTTTCATCAGTACCGCAATTGCCGCGCCGACCTGCCCTACCCCCGCCATCGACAGGATAGGCAGCAGCGCATTATAGCCATGCGCCTGCACCAGCTCGACGTGGATCGGCACCAGACCCTGATGCAGCCCGGTCAGCACCAGCGGCAGGAAAGTACCCGACAGCACCGCGCCCACTAACAGGCCGCCGCGGTCAATCGCCAGCGACGCACCGTGGGCGATGGCTTCAGAGATCCACCCGCCTAACGGCTGGAGGGCGACAATCGCTACGCTACCGGTAATCAGCGTAGTCAGCAGCGGGTTGAGAATCAGCTCAATCGAGCCTGGCAGAACCGCGCGCAGCCGTTTCTCGATCCAGCACATCAGGATGACCACCAGCAGCACCGCGATCACCCCGCCGCGGCCCGGCTGAAGCGCCTCACCAAACAGCGTGATCTGCGCCAGCTGCGGGCTGGACAAGATGCCCGCCATCACCCCGCCCATCGCCAGCGATCCGCCAAACACCTTCGCGGTATTGACCCCGACCAGAATGTTCATGATGGCGAACACCGCGCTGCCGAAGATCCCAAGAATCCCCAGTAGGTTCGGATACTGCGTGGCGAAATCCCCCACAATATCCGGTCGCTTGAGGATATTGATGATCCCGGTGATCAGGCCCGAAGCAATAAACGCCGGGATCAGCGGAATAAAGACGTTTGCGAGCTGTCGCAGCGCGTCGCTCATCGGGGCTTTATATTTGGCCTTCACCTGCGCTTTGGTGCGCTCAGCATCGTCAATCGACACGCTCGCGCTAACGCCCATCAGCGCCCGCATGGCATCGACAACCTGCGCCGCTTTCCCCGGGCCGACAATCAGCTGATGCTGCTGACCCTGTTTCACGTAGCCGCTGACCCCGGACAGTTGCTTCAGACGTGGCACGTCAAGCTGGTCGTCGTTATGCACCTCGACGCGTACGCGCGTCATGCAGTTTTCGAGACGCTGAATATTTTTTTCCCCACCGATCCCCTGCAGGATACCGCTGGCGAGCGCTGCTGTTTTGTCCATACACGCCTCTGTTAGTTTTCTAATGCCGCCCGTAAGAAGCCGTTATGCGCATCGAGTTTGGCTCTCGCGCTCGCCGCATCCAGCCCGCTTAAGATCATCAGAATGGCAGGCTTAACATCGTGATCGGTCTGTTTGAGCACCGCTTCCGCCTCTTCACGCCCTGCGCCGGTCGCCTCCATCACCATGCGGCAGGCTCTGTCCACCAGCTTGACGTTGGTGGCCTGCATATCCACCATCAGGTTCTGATACACCTTGCCGAACTTCACCATCGCGCCGGTGGAGATCATATTGAGCACCAGCTTTTGCGCGGTCCCGGATTTCAGGCGCGTGGAGCCGGTGAGCGCTTCCGGCCCAACCACCGGAGAGATAGCGATAGCGGCCACCTGTGCAATCGGTGAGCCAGGGTTACAGGAGATGGCGACCGTCGTGCAGCCGGTCTGGTTAGCGTATTCCAGCCCGCCAATCACGTACGGCGTGCGCCCGGATGCCGCCAGCCCGACCACCAGATCCTTCGCCGTCAGATTCAGCGCCTTCAGGTCATCCTCGCCCAGCTGTTTGTTATCTTCCGCCCCTTCAACGGCTTTCAGCAGCGCACCGGGTCCACCGGCAATCAGCCCAACCACCAGACCATGCGGCACTCCAAAGGTGGGCGGACATTCTGACGCGTCCAGGACCCCAAGACGCCCGCTGGTCCCCGCCCCCATGTAAATAATACGTCCACCTGCCTTGAGGGCTTCCGCCGCCGCATCTACCGCTTTCGCCACCTCAGGTAATGTCTCTTTCACTGCCTGCGCGACCAGCGTATCCTGTTGATTAAAGCGGTTAACCAGCTCCAGGGTGGAGAGCGCATCCAGATCCATGGTTTGCGGGTTACGCGTTTCAGAAACAAGTGAGCCAAGATTCATTTTTGTACCTCAAGAATTTTTAATTCATAATAATCACACTATAATGGAATATAAAATTCATTCAGGCGAGCAAAATCCGTATTTGCGCAGATAATCACATTTTCGCCAGGAGACCGTATGAACTGTTTAATTCGCATTCGCCAGCGCTACGCAGGCTTTGCCCAAAGCGACAAGAAGCTGGCGGATTTTCTGCTTTCTCAACCCGATCACGCGCGCCATCTCAGCTCGCAGCAGCTGGCGAGTGAAGCCGGGGTGAGCCAGTCCAGCGTGGTGAAATTTGCGCAGAAGATTGGCTTTAAGGGATTCCCCGCCCTCAAGCTGGCGATCAGTGAAGCGCTGGTCAGTAACCCCAATCCGCAGTCCATGCCGGTGCATAATCAGATCCGCGGAGACGATCCGATGCGGCTGGTCGGCGAAAAGCTGATCAAAGAGAACGTGGCGGCCATGCATGCGACGCTCGATGTGAATACGGAAGAGAAGCTGCTGGAGAGCGTGGCGATGTTGCGCGGCGCGCGGCGAATCATTCTGACCGGCATCGGCGCGTCCGGACTTGTGGCGCGTAACTTTGGCTGGAAGCTGACAAAAATTGGCCTTAACGCCATCGTCGAGCAGGATATGCACGCCCTGCTGGCGACCGTACAGGCGATGGATCCTGACGATCTGCTGCTGGCGATCTCCTATTCCGGCGAGCGCCGCGAGATCAACATGGCCACCGATGAAGTCCTGCGCGTCGGCGGTAAAATTCTGGCGATCACCGGTTTTACGCCGAATGCCCTGCAGCAGCGAGCCACGCGCTGTTTATATACCATTGCCGAGGAGCAGGCCACGCGCAGTGCGGCTATCTCGTCCACCAGCGCACAAATGATGCTGACGGACCTGCTGTTTATGGCGCTGGTGCAGCAGGATCTGGAGCGTGCGCCCGAGCGCATTCGCCACAGCGAAGAACTGGTAAAGAAACTGGTTTGACGCGTATAATGCCCGCCCAGTTTGTGTTGTTTCTGAGAATTTCCTGATGGCGCTGTTAATTACCAAAAAATGCATTAATTGCGATATGTGCGAGCCCGAATGCCCGAACCAGGCCATTTCGATGGGCGACAGCATTTATGAGATTAACAGCGACCGCTGCACCGAATGCATCGGCCACTATGAAACGCCGACCTGTCAGAAAGTGTGCCCGATCCCCAATACCATCCTGAAGGATCCGGCACACGTCGAGAGCGAAGAGCAGCTGTGGGATAAGTTTGTCCTGATGCACCACGCGGACAAACTTTAACTTTCGATGATCACCGTTGCGCTGGCATAGTGGCGCTCATCGGCGATCGTCACGTGCACGTGATTCACGCCCAGCTTCTCGGCCAGCTTTTGCGCCTCGCCCCATAAGCGCAGGCTGGGCTTACCCAGCTCATCGTTAAACACTTCAAACTGGTTGAACGCCAGACCGTTACGAATACCTGTTCCGAAGGCTTTGGCGGCCGCCTCTTTTACCGCAAAGCGCTTCGCCAGGAAACGCACCGGCTGCTGATGCGCTTCCCAGATGGCCCATTCGTTATCGCTCAGCACGCGTCTTGCGAGGCGATCGCCGCTGCGGGCGATCACCGCTTCAATGCGAGCTATTTCAACGATATCGGTGCCTAAGCCCAAAATGGCCATTACTGACGCGCTTCCTGCATCAGGCGTTTCATTTCTGAGACCGCCTCTTTCAGGCCGCTCATCACCGCACGGCCAATAATCGCGTGACCGATGTTCAGCTCGTGCATTTCCGGGATGGCGGCAATGGGCTTCACGTTATGGTAGGTCAGGCCGTGACCGGCATTGACCTTCAGACCCAGGCTCGCCGCGTAGGTAGCCGCTTTGGCAATACGCTCCAGCTCTTTCGCCTGCTCTTCATCATTTTTGGCATCGGCATAGCAGCCGGTGTGAATTTCGATATACGGCGCGCCCACGTCGGCTGCCGCTTTAATCTGGGTGAAATCGGCGTCAATAAACAGCGAAACCAGGATACCGGCATCCGCCAGGCGCTTGCAGGCATCGCGCATTTTGTCGAGCTGACCGGCCACATCCAGACCGCCTTCGGTCGTCACTTCCTGGCGTTTTTCCGGCACCAGGCAGCAGAAGTGCGGCTGAGTCTCACAGGCAATCGCCAGCATCTCTTCGGTGACCGCCATCTCCAGATTCATACGGGTATCCAGCGTCTGGCGCAGAATGCGCACGTCGCGGTCGGTGATGTGGCGACGGTCTTCACGCAGATGAACGGTAATGCCGTCGGCGCCAGCCTGTTCAGCGATAAACGCCGCCTGAACCGGATCGGGATACGCCGTGCCGCGCGCATTACGCAGCGTGGCGATGTGATCGATGTTGACGCCTAACAGTAATTCAGCCATGACAATCCTCGGTTTTCTTTTCGATTCTGTAGTCTAACGTTTCGGCACAAACTGCCTGAATAATTCGCGGCTCTTTAAGGGCTTGCCGCCAAGATACGGCTTGAGGGCAATCCGGGTAAAGCGTTTTGCTGCGCGCAGGGTATCCTGATCGGGAAACTCGCGCTCATACAGCGCCCGGAGCTGGCGCCCGGTAAAGGTGCTGTTGTCGATCACGATGCTGGCAATAAAACCCTTTTCTTCGCGGTAGCGGTAGGTCATGGTGTCTTCCACTTCGTCACCGCTGCCCGCACAGTGCAGAAAATCGACCCCGTACCCAAGATGGCCCAGCAGCGCCAGTTCAAAACGCCGCAGCGCAGGCTCGGGCGTGCCGGTTGCGCCAGCCAGCGCCTGGATACAGTGCAGATAATCAAAGAAAAGTTCAGAGAAGCGCGTCTCATGTTCAAGAACGCGTGAGATGAGTTCATTGACATACAGGCCGCTGTAGAGCGTGATGCCCGAGAGAGGAAGCGCCAGGGAGACGGCTTCGGCGCTGCGCAGGGTTTTAACTTCCCCTCGCCCACCAAAACGTACCAGCAGCGGCGTGAAAGGCTGTAAGGCGCCTTTCAGGTTAGAACGTTTGGAACGTGCGCCTTTCGCAACAAGGCGCACGCGGCCCGACTCTTCCGTGAAGACGTCCAGCATCAGGCTGGTTTCGCTCCAGGGACGACTATGCAGGACGAAAGCACGCTGCCATCCATCCATATGCTCGTCGTCTTGAGTTACTGGTCTTCGCCGTAACCGAGGCTGCGCAGAGCACGCTCATCATCGGCCCAGCCAGATTTCACTTTCACCCACAGTTCGAGGTGAACCGGCGCTTCGAACATCTCCTGCATGTCCTTACGGGCTTCGATACCGATGGTTTTGATCTTGGCGCCTTTGTTGCCGATCACCATCTTCTTCTGCCCTTCACGCTCAACGAGGATCAGGCCGTTGATGTCGTAGCCGCCACGCTCGTTGCTCTGGAAACGCTCGATCTCCACCGTCACAGAGTACGGCAGTTCAGCACCCAGGAAACGCATCAGCTTTTCACGGATGATTTCAGACGCCATAAAGCGCTGAGAACGATCGGTGATGTACTCTTCCGGGAAGTGGTGAATCGCTTCCGGGAGGTGCTTACGCACGATGCCCGCGATGGTGTCCACGTTCAGCCCCGTCTCCGCAGACAGCGGGACGATATCAAGGAAGTTCATCTGGCTACCGAGCCACTGCAGATGCGGCAGCAGATCGGCCTTTTCCTGCACGTTGTCAACTTTGTTGACGGCGAGGATGACCGGCGTTTTACCGTCGCGCAGCTTGTTCAGCACCATCTCGTCGTCCGGCGTCCAGCGGGTGCCTTCCACAACGAAAATCACCAGCTCCACGTCGCCAATCGAGCTGCTCGCCGCCTTGTTCATCAGACGGTTGATGGCACGCTTCTCTTCCATGTGCAGGCCCGGGGTATCGACGTAAATCGCCTGATACGCGCCTTCAGTATGGATCCCGACGATGCGGTGACGCGTGGTCTGCGCCTTACGCGAGGTGATAGAAATCTTCTGCCCAAGCAGATTATTCAGCAGAGTAGATTTGCCAACGTTCGGACGTCCGACGATGGCAATAAATCCGCAATAGGTCTTTTCTTCGCTCATTCCAGCTCCAGCATTTTTAACGCCTGTTCGGCGGCAGCCTGTTCAGCCTTACGACGGCTTGAACCTGTGCCCACCACCGGTTCACTCAGGCCACTGACCTGGCAATGGATGGTAAATTCCTGATCGTGCGCTTCGCCACGAACCTGCACCACCAGATAAGATGGCAGCGGCAGATGACGACCCTGCAAATATTCCTGCAGGCGCGTTTTCGGATCTTTTTGTTTATCGCCCGGGCTAATTTCGTCCAGACGGGTCTGATACCAGTTCAGGATCAGCTTTTCGACGGTCTGGATATCGCTGTCCAGGAACACACCACCAATTAATGCTTCGACCGTATCGGCAAGAATAGATTCACGACGGAAGCCGCCGCTTTTCAGTTCACCCGGCCCAAGACGCAGACATTCGCCCAGTTCAAATTCGCGCGCGATTTCCGCAAGGGTATTACCCCGAACCAGCGTGGCACGCATGCGGCTCATATCCCCTTCATCCACACGCGGGAAACGATGATAAAGCGCATTCGCAATCACGAAACTTAAAATAGAGTCGCCTAAAAACTCGAGACGCTCATTATGTTTGCTGCTGGCACTGCGGTGGGTTAATGCCTGTTGCAACAACTCCTGATGATGAAAAGTGTAGCCCAGCTTCCGTTGAAGCCGATTAATTACGATGGGGTTCATGCGATACCAATAAATGAATGCGTCAAAAATGCAGCACACGAAACCGACCTGAGAAAACCAACGCGGTTTCGTGTGCCGTGGCACCCTTGCAGGGCCAACCTTAAACTTCGGGGGAATATTCTATACACAACGACAGGGGATGTCGTTAGTTCGAAGAGATTTATCGGTGAAATAATTCGTGTAGCCGCTTTAATTAGCGGCTACACGTTCATTTAGTGAGAATTAATGGATTCCGCCAATACGATTCAGGCGTACGCCGGTCGGCCATTCGCCTTCCTGCTTCTCAAAACTCATCCAGATCGCGGTCGCTTTACCCACCAGATTCGCTTCCGGCACAAAGCCCCAGTAACGGCTGTCCGCAGAATTATCGCGGTTGTCACCCATCATGAAGTAATGGCCCGGCGGTACAATCCAGCTTGCCAGCTGCTGACCCGGCTGACGATAGTACATACCCAGCTGATCCTGCGCGATTGGCACGGTGAGGATCCGGTGCGTCACGTCGCCCAGCGTCTCTTTGCGCTCAACCAGACGGATACCGTTATCTTTGGTTTCGCCTTTCGGTACCTGGAAGAATCCGCTGGTCGCTTCACCGCCGTTATGACGGGCAAAGGTCTGCACAAAATCACTTGGCTCGACGTTTGAGTAGGTGATTGGCAGCGCGTTTTCACATGCGGTACCGGAACTGCAGCCTGGCTGAACGGTGACTTCTTTCGCAACCGGATCGTAAGTCACTTTGTCACCCGGCAGACCTACCGCACGCTTGATGTAGTCCAGGCGCGGATCTTCCGGATATTTGAACACCACGATGTCGCCACGTTTCGGATGACCGGTTTCGATCAGCGTTTTCTGGTAGATCGGATCTTTAATGCCGTAGGCAAACTTCTCTACCAGAATAAAATCACCAATCAGCAGCGTTGGCATCATTGAACCTGATGGGATCTGGAACGGTTCGTAAATAAACGAACGTACCACCAGCACAATCGCCAGCACCGGAAACACCGAGGCGCCCGTTTCCAGCCAGCCCGGTTTCGGACCGACTTTCTTCAGGGTTTTCGCGTCAATACCATCGCCTGTGGCTGCCTGTGCGGCAGCCTGACGTTCACGACGTTTTGGGGCGAAGATAAACTTATCCAGACACCACAGCAGACCTGTCACCAGGGTAGCAATGACCAGGATCAGGGCAAACATGTTCGCCATGCCAACTCCTTAGGGTTATTTGCCGTCTTTACCAACATGAAGGATGGCAAGGAATGCTTCCTGCGGCAGCTCGACGTTACCGACCTGCTTCATACGCTTCTTACCTTCTTTCTGCTTCTGGAGCAGCTTTTTCTTACGGCTGACGTCACCGCCATAGCACTTCGCCAGAACGTTTTTACGCAGCTGTTTCACGGTGGATCGCGCGATAATGTGGTTGCCAATCGCCGCCTGAATCGCGATATCGAACTGCTGACGCGGGATCAGATCTTTCATCTTCTCAACCAGTTCGCGACCACGGTATGGCGCATTGTCGTTGTGGGTGATCAGCGCCAGCGCATCCACACGCTCGCCGTTGATCAGCACGTCCACACGCACCATGTTGGAGGCCTGGAAGCGTTTGAAGTTGTAATCCAGTGACGCATAGCCACGGGAGGTGGACTTCAGACGGTCGAAGAAGTCGAGTACCACTTCCGCCATCGGGATTTCGTAGGTCAGCGCGACCTGGTTACCGTGGTAAACCATGTTGGTCTGCACGCCGCGCTTCTCAATACACAGCGTAATGACGTTACCGAGGAATTCCTGCGGCAGCAGCATGTGACATTCGGCAATAGGCTCACGCAGCTCGTGAATATTGTTCAGCGGCGGCAGCTTGGACGGGCTGTCGACGTAGATCACTTCTTTCGAGGTGGTTTCAACTTCATACACTACCGTCGGCGCGGTGGTGATCAGGTCCAGATCGTATTCACGCTCCAGACGTTCCTGAATGATCTCCATGTGCAGCAGGCCGAGGAAGCCGCAGCGGAAGCCGAAGCCCAGCGCCGTTGAGCTTTCTGGCTCGTAGAACAGGGAGGCATCGTTCAGGCTCAGCTTGCCAAGCGCATCACGGAAGTTTTCATAGTCGTCAGAGCTAACCGGGAACAGGCCCGCGTAAACCTGCGGCTTCACCTTTTTAAAGCCCGGCAGCGCTTTTTCTGCCGGATTACGCGCACCGGTCAGGGTATCGCCCACCGGTGCACCGAGGATGTCTTTGATGGCGCATACCAGCCAGCCTACCTCGCCGCATGTCAGCTCGGTACGGTCAACCTGTTTTGGCGTGAAGATACCCAGACGGTCGGCGTTGTAAACCTGTCCGGTACTCATAACCTTGATTTTGTCGCCTTTGCGCATAGTGCCGTTTTTAATACGCACCAGGGAGACAACGCCCAGATAGTTATCGAACCAGGAGTCGATAATCAGCGCCTGCAGCGGGGCATCCGGATCGCCTTCCGGGGCCGGAATATCACGCACCAGGCGTTCCAGCACGTCGGTCACGCCGACACCGGTTTTAGCAGAGCAGCGCACGGCATCGGTCGCGTCAATGCCGACAATATCTTCAATCTCTTCCGCGACGCGCTCAGGATCGGCGGCTGGCAGGTCAATCTTGTTCAGAACCGGCACAACTTCGAGGTCCATTTCCATCGCGGTGTAGCAGTTTGCCAGGGTCTGGGCTTCTACGCCCTGCCCGGCATCGACTACCAGCAGCGCGCCTTCACAGGCAGCGAGCGAGCGTGAAACCTCATAGGAGAAGTCAACGTGGCCTGGGGTGTCGATAAAGTTCAGCTGATAGGTTTCGCCATCAGCCGCCTTGTAATCCAGCGTGACGCTCTGCGCTTTGATGGTGATACCGCGTTCGCGTTCCAGGTCCATGGAGTCCAGAACCTGGGCTTCCATTTCACGATCAGACAGGCCACCGCAAATCTGGATAATACGGTCAGACAGCGTCGACTTACCGTGGTCAATGTGAGCAATGATCGAAAAGTTACGTATGTTCTTCATATAGTTAAATAATTATGCCTTACGAATTCCTGGAGGCCGCTGTTCTTAGCCTGACGTTTTTCAGTGCGAAAACGCAGCATTCTACACTACATCTCCGCTACCTGGAAATGGACTTAGCGCCGGGTATAGCGTGAAGAAAGGACGTTTTCTGTTTTAAGACGTAAAAATGATAAAGCCCGATGAATCACCGGGCCTCAGAAGAGAGCGTCTCTACGCGAAGCTGGTCTGGTGCCAGCCCAACGCTGAGAATGACAGGCTGCCACTCCTCGCGCGCGGCAAGCGTCGGGGAGAGGCCTTTGGCAAGCCAGAATCCCCCCAGACCACCTAATGCGGCACCGCACATGGCGGCTCCGTCGGTGCCAAACAGCATCTGGAAAACGCCGCCCATAATAAACAGCCCGATCAGCGGAGAGAGATAGACCAGCATGGCGGAGCTGAGCAGACTGCCTTCCGCGATGCCCAGTTCAACCTTCTGCCCGGCCATCAGCGGCTGTTCGCTTGGCACAGAAATCGTGTGCGATGTTTGCGGCCCGAGCTTATTCAGCACGCGGCTGCCGCAACCGGCTCGGGATGCGCAGCTATTGCATGAGGCTTTTACATCGCAACTCACCAGCGCAATGCCGTTTTGCCACGAGACTACCGTCGCCCACTCTTTGATCATTGTGCGGCCCTGAATTTAATGCTGTCGGAGATGCGCTTCGCCGTTTGCGGAGGAAGTTCACCCACAATGGTGATCTCTGCGTTATCGCGTACCGTTGTGCTCACCGTACGGCGCCCGGTACGCAGCATTTGTTCGGCGCTGTTTGCCGTTGCGCGATTGATATTCACCGAGAAGCTGAACAAACCATCGGAATACAGGCGCGATTCCACCGGCGTTTCAATCGTTGGCAGTTGACGACGGCTGCTGGACACTTCGCTAAACCCTTGTGGGATCCAGGCAGGTACCCAGTTGAAATTAACGGAATCGCCTGCCGGAACGGAAAGCAGCGGCGGCAGGCTGGCCTTAGCCAGATTCTGCATGCTGTTGCCAACCTGATTGTTCACGCTGAAGGAGATAACGCGGAACTGTTCCAGCGTTTCACCGTCACGGTCAAGCAGATCTACACGCATGGGGAGCTTGGTTTCCGCGTCGATCCAGACAATATAGCTGTAGCGCGTTCCATCCCGGGCGACAACACGGATCACCTCACACAGTCTGTCCGCAATACGCGTACGCCCTACCGAGATAAAATCGTAGTAAGGGGCCAGCCGTTTGAAGTCGGTGTAAATGAGTGACGGCAGAGAATCAACGATATAGTCGCCATTCAGCGTGAAAGGCTCCAGGCCGGGCTCGAAATAGCTGATTTCGTTACCACGCTGGACAACTTCCCGACGCGGGCCATCCATCTGTAAAAGCTGGGCGAGCGGCTGATTATCAAGACGGGCATGGCGATAGCGTAACGACTCGACGCCCTGCTTATTGATGCTGATAAATGCCAACTCGTAATTGAGTGACTGGCTGGCCAGATTCATTTGCTGCAACAACGCCCCGGATGATACATCAGCCGAGGCGTTGGCAGAGAAGAACAGGCTACCCGCCATCAGAGACATGGCGAACCAAAGTTGCTTCATTACTGCGATTGCGTTCCTAAAGTTTGGTTTCCGGGCACCTGCACAGCAGCTTGCTGTGTCTGCGCCTGCTCAAACTGAAGCTGTTCAGAGTGCAGACGACGCTGCAACTCGTAATCCTGCAACATCGCATTAATGCGACGGCGCTGCTCCTGAACCTGCTGTTGCTGACCGCCGCTGGCGGAAGCATCAGCCGGTACGCCCAGGCTTACCGGGCTGGCTTTGCCCATCATCGGCAGTGTGTTAAACACTGGCGCTTCTGGCTGCTGATTAGTTTCAGACTGAGTATTATAGTGCTGGACGCCAACGATAACTGCAAGCGATACGCATGCAGCCACACCCATTTGGGTAAGCTGGCTGGCCCACGGACGCACCTTTTGCCAGAATGGCATTTTCTGCCACTGGTGAGGCGCGGGTTGAGCTTCAGGAATCAGCGGAGTGGTCTGATGAACAGGCTCATTCTCAATCGCCGCCATGACGCGGGCTGAGATATCGAAATGGAGAACCTCGCCGGTGTCACCGCGAAGGGTGTCACGGATGAGATGGTAACTCTCCCAGGTCTCTTGCATTTCGGGAGAATGAGACAGCTCGTTGAGCAGCTCACTATCCACCGTTTCACCATCCATTAAAGCGGAAAGTTTTTCTTTCTGCATGCCTAATACCTTTTCCAGTATCCCGCTATCGTCAACGCCTGATAAGCGGTTGAACTTTATTATCAATAGCTTCTCGCGCACGGAAAATTCGTGAACGTACCGTGCCGACCGGACAATCCATGATAGCGGCTATCTCTTCATAGCTCAGACCATCCAGCTCCCGTAACGTAATTGCCATGCGTAAATCTTCCGGAAGCGACTCGATCGTGCGAAAAACGATTTGTCTCAGTTCTTCTGACAACATTAAGTTCTCAGGGTTCGAAATTTCTTTCAATGCGCCGCCACTTTCGAAGTTTTCGGCGTCGATTGCGTCCACATCACTAGAAGGCGGACGACGGCCCTGAGCGACCAGATAATTCTTTGCCGTATTGACCGCAATACGGTACAGCCAGGTATAAAAAGCACTATCTCCCCGGAACGAATCCAGCGCGCGATAGGCCTTAATAAAAGACTCTTGCACCACATCAGGCACATCGCCTGACGGTACATAGCGGGAAACCAGGCTCGCCACCTTATGCTGGTAGCGCACCACCAGTAAGTTAAAGGCTTTCTGATCTCCCTTCTGGACCCGTTCAACCAGGACCTGGTCCGTTAACTGCTCGCTCATCCGAGGTAATGTCTCCCCAAACCTAAATTCCACGCGTTATCGAAACGCCACTCTAAAAATACCGCACTTTGAGCAAGCACCGAATTAGAGTGTCTGATCTTCAATAAGTTCCGTAACGCCTTTGTTTTTGTTCATCGCGCCGCAGACTGTTCATTTTCTCTCATTATAAGTCTGTTCACGATACGCACCACTTTCTGACAAGAAACATCTTTTTCCCGCCAGAAGAGTAACGCAAGCCAGTCTTTATTTCATCACAAAATCTGACGCTAACGATCTGCTTCGCAAAATAATTTCACTCATTTACCCTCCGTTTACCTCTGCTTACGCGTTTAGTCATTGCAACAGTCATTAAAAAAAACGTGCGATAAATCGCATTCAGGTGCTATTCTGGCCCAACACTGTTTAGTAAATTAAACAACAATCATGAACACAACACCTGAACTCCATTGTGATGTACTGATCATCGGCAGCGGCGCTGCCGGTCTCTCTCTGGCGCTACGCCTGGCCGAGCATCAAAACGTTATCGTTCTGAGTAAAGGGCCGATAAGCGAGGGTTCCACGTTTTATGCCCAGGGCGGGATTGCCGCCGTGTTTGATGAGACAGACAGCATTGCCTCCCACGTCGACGATACGCTGATTGCCGGGGCCGGGATCGTGGATGCGCACGCCGCAGAGTTTGTCGCCAGCAATGCCCGCCATTGCGTGCAGTGGCTCATCGACCAGGGCGTCTTATTCGATACGCAGGTTCAACCCAACGGTGAAGAGAGCTACCATCTGACGCGCGAAGGCGGTCATAGCCACCGCCGCATCCTGCACGCAGCGGATGCCACCGGTAAAGAAGTGGAGACCACGCTGGTCGGCAAGGCGCTGAGCCATCCTAATATTCGGGTGCTTGAACGAAGTAACGCCGTTGACCTGATTATCTCCGACAAGATTGGCCTGCCGGGCACGCGTCGCGTGGTGGGCGCCTGGGTCTGGAACCGCAATAAAGAGAAGGTGGAAACTTGCCAGGCGAAAGCTGTAGTGCTGGCCACGGGCGGTGCCTCTAAAGTGTATCAGTACACTACGAACCCGGACATTGCCTCCGGAGACGGTATCGCGATGGCCTGGCGCGCCGGCTGCCGGGTGGCGAACCTTGAGTTCAATCAGTTTCACCCAACCGCCCTGTTCCATCCTCAGGCGCGCAACTTCCTGCTGACGGAAGCCCTGCGCGGCGAAGGCGCCTATCTGAAACGCCCTGACGGCACCCGCTTTATGCCAGACTTTGACTCTCGTGGCGAACTGGCTCCGCGCGATATCGTTGCCCGCGCCATCGACCATGAAATGAAGCGTCTTGGCGTGGATTGCATGTATCTTGATATCAGCCACAAGCCTGCAGAGTTTATTCGCCAGCATTTCCCGATGATTTACGAAAAGCTGCTCAACCTTGGCATCGATTTAACGCGCGATCCGGTGCCAATTGTGCCAGCCGCCCACTATACCTGCGGTGGGGTGATGGTTGACGATCATGGGCGTACCGATGTCGATGGCCTGTATGCTATCGGTGAGGTCAGCTATACCGGGCTTCATGGCGCGAACCGTATGGCGTCTAACTCGCTGCTTGAGTGCCTGGTCTACGGCTGGTCGGCCGCAGAAGACATCACCAAACGCATGCCCTACGCCCGCGAGACAGAGCGCCTGCCTGCCTGGGATGAAAGCCGCGTGGAAAATCCGGACGAGCTGGTCGTGATCCAGCATAACTGGCATGAGCTACGGCTGTTCATGTGGGATTACGTCGGGATTGTGCGTACCACGAAACGTCTTGAGCGCGCGCTGCGCCGCATCACCATGCTGCAGCAGGAAATTGATGAGTATTATGCCAATTTCCGCGTATCGAATAATCTGCTGGAGTTGCGCAATCTGGTGCAGGTTGCCGAGCTGATCGTTCGCTGCGCGATGATGCGTAAAGAGAGTCGCGGGTTGCACTATACGCTGGACTATCCGGATCAGCTTGCGGAGTCCGGCCCGTCGATCCTCGCCCCGCAGGTTTACATAAACAGATAAAACGCCTGGGTCAGGGCAGTGTAATCTTCGGAATAACGCTGGTCTGGCCCACGGATCACCATTCGATCGTTAAAGCATTCACCCTCTTTCGGCGAGAGCGCCAGCAGCACGCGGTGTGGCAGTCGCCCTTCCGTATCCGAAATATCGGTACGCAGACGTAACGTCCAGCCAATCTCCTGCGCGATACCGATGAACGTGTTGCCGGTACTCTCTGGCAGGACCACGCAGAAAAAGCCTTCTTCGGAGATGAGTTCGGCCGCACTGGTGAGCAGCGCTTTATGATCGAGGGAACGGGTATAACGCGCCTGTTCGCGCTCGGGTGTCCCGCACTCAACGCCGGGCGCATAGTAGGGAGGGTTGCTGACGATCAGGTCGTAACGCGCGGTTTGTTCAGGCGCCCAGGCGAGCACATCGGCGCAGTCCACTTTCATGCGGGCAGCCCAGGGGGATTCGGCCACATTTTCACTTGCCTGCTCTGCCGCCTGCGCATCCAGTTCGACGGCATCGATGGTGACATGTTCTTCCGTGCGCTGCGCCAGCATTAACGCCACCAGCCCGCTGCCGGTACCGATATCAAGAATACGCTTAACCCCTGCGACAGGCGCCCACGCGCCCAGTAAAATACCGTCCGTACCGACCTTCATGGCACAGCGATCGTGAGCGACAAAAAATTGTTTAAACGTAAAACCATCGCGGCGCAGCTGCGCTTTGAGTTGAGACATGTCGGAGCAACCTTCTAAGTGAAACTGGAGTAGCATAGGGGAAAGCGAAGTGGCCGAAAAGCGATATCCATACAAACAGATGAAGATTACAGCCGTAACGTCTATAATCAGCGCCCCACACAGAGGTAGAACATGACTGTAACGACTTTTTCCGAACTTGAACTCGATGAAAGCCTGCTCAATGCACTTGAGAGCAAAGGCTTTACACGCCCGACCGCCATTCAGGCAGCGGCCATTCCGCCTGCGCTTGAGGGCCGCGATGTGCTCGGTTCTGCGCCAACCGGCACGGGGAAGACAGCAGCCTATTTGCTGCCTGTGTTGCAGCATCTGCTCGATTTTCCACGTAAAAAATCTGGCCCGCCGCGTATTTTAATCCTGACGCCGACGCGCGAACTGGCCATGCAGGTGGCCGATCACGCGCGTGAACTTGCGGCAAATACCCACTTGGATATCGCGACCATCACCGGCGGCGTTGCGTATATGAACCACGCCGAAGTGTTCAGCGAAAACCAGGACATCGTCGTTGCGACGACGGGCCGCCTGCTGCAGTACATTAAAGAAGAGAACTTCGACTGCCGTGCGGTTGAAACGCTGATCCTCGACGAAGCCGACCGTATGCTGGACATGGGCTTCGCACAGGATATCGAGCACATTGCCGGGGAAACGCGCTGGCGTAACCAGACGATGCTGTTCTCTGCCACCCTCGAAGGGGAAGCGATTAAAGACTTCGCAGAGCGTCTGCTGGAAGATCCGGTAGAAGTGTCGGCGACGCCGTCCACCCGTGAGCGTAAGAAGATCCACCAGTGGTACTACCGCGCGGACAACCTTGAGCACAAGGTCGAATTGCTCAAACACCTGCTGAAGCAGGAAGATGCGCTGCGCACAATCGTGTTTGTCCGTAAGCGCGAGCGCGTGCATGAGCTGGCAGAAATGCTGCGTAACGCCGGGATCAACAACTGCTATCTTGAAGGCGAGATGGCGCAGATCAAGCGTACCGAAGGCATTAAGCGCCTGACCGATGGCCGCGTTAACGTGCTGGTTGCTACAGACGTTGCCGCTCGCGGGATCGACATCCCTGACGTCAGCCACGTCATTAACTTCGATATGCCGCGCAGCGGCGATACCTATCTGCACCGTATTGGCCGTACCGGCCGCGCGGGCCGCAAAGGGATTGCGATTTCACTGGTCGAAGCGCATGACTACCTGCTGCTGCAGAAAATTGGCCGCTATGTTGACGAGCCGCTGAAAGCGCGCGTTATTGATGGCCTGCGCCCAACCACGCGTGCGCCGAGTGAAAAAATGACGGGTAAACCGTCCAAGAAAGCGCTCGCGAAACGTGCTGAGAGAAAAGAGAAAGAAAAAGAGAAACCGCGCGTGAAGCAGCGCCACCGCGATACCAAAAATATTGGTAAGCGCCGTAAGCCAAGCTCTGCTGCACCAGAGACAAAAACGGAAGAGTAAAAAAAAGCCGGGGAAATCCCCGGCTTTTTTATTCCCCCCGTAGCTGAAGCCTTACAGGCTTTCAGTAAAGGTACGCGCGATAACGTCGCGCTGCTGTTCTGGGGTCAGAGAGTTGAAGCGTACCGCATAGCCGGACACGCGAATGGTCAGCTGAGGGTATTTTTCTGGGTGCTCAACCGCGTCCATCAGCGTTTCGCGACGCAGTACGTTTACGTTCAGGTGCTGACCACCTTCCACGCGCACTTCCGGTTTCACTTCCATTGGAATTTCACGGTATTCGATTTCGCCCAGTTTGCTCACCGGCACGATTTCATCTTCAGCAAAACCCGCTTTCGCGACGACACAGCGCGCTTCGTTTTTCTCGCTGTCCAGCAGCCAGAAAGAGTTGAGCAGATCGTCATTTGCAGCTTTAGTAATCTGGATACCTGTAATCATGTGTTGCCTCCCTTAGGCTACATTAACTGATGTCGGCCTCTCGCGGCCAATTGGTAAAACCATTGTTTCTTGTGTGTATATATATCATTCACACCCCGGTGATTTATTGATTTAAATCAACAAAAACACCAACCACATAAAGAGTGTGGTTTGAATTTATTGCTTTAGATCAATTTCATGACCTTACCAATTCAATTTAACCTGCACATTTTCAACATAAATTTAGCCACTTAGCGCGCATTTCAGTGTGCTATTTTGCTCACCGGGCTTTAACAGGTAAGCTAGTCAGAGATTGAAATTCGCAGGAGAGCGAGATGACGACACCTTTAACCTGGCATGACGTGCTGGCAGAAGAAAAGCAGCAGCCCTATTTTATCAATACGCTCAGCACCGTTGCGGCTGAGCGCCAGTCCGGACAGACGATTTACCCGCCGCAGAAAGATGTGTTCAACGCCTTTCGCTACACCGAACTGAGCGATGTGAAAGTGGTCATTCTGGGCCAGGATCCCTATCACGGCCCGGGTCAGGCGCATGGGCTGGCGTTTTCCGTACGTCCCGGCGTGGCGATCCCCCCTTCTCTGCTCAACATGTATAAAGAGCTTGAGGGAACCGTGCCCGGGTTTACCCGACCAAACCATGGCTACCTGGAAAGCTGGGCGCGTCAGGGCGTGCTGTTATTGAACACGGTACTCACCGTTCGGGCCGGCCAGGCGCACTCGCACGCCAGCCTGGGCTGGGAGACGTTCACCGATAAAGTCATCAGCCTGATCAACGAACACCGTGAAGGGGTCGTGTTTTTACTCTGGGGATCGCACGCGCAGAAGAAAGGGGCGATTATTGACCGTCAGCGTCATCACGTGTTGAAAGCGCCGCACCCGTCACCGCTGTCTGCACATCGCGGTTTCTTTGGCAGTAATCATTTTGTTCTGGCGAACGAATGGCTGAAAAAACGTGGCGAAACGCCCATTGACTGGATGCCTGTGTTACCGGCAGAGAGCGAATAGTATTTGAATGTGCCGGGTCTGACCCGGCACATGAAGGGGCTTATGCCTTATTCTGACGCCACCACTCGGCCAGCAGTACACCGGTCGCAACGGATACGTTCAGACTTTCCACATTGCCTGTCCCATCAATAGAGACGCTCAGATCCGCACTGGAGAGGGCCGCATCAGACAGACCATCGCGTTCCTGACCCAGCACCAGCACCATTTTGCGTGGCAGCGTCGCTTTAAACAGCGGCGTACCGGCATGGCTCGAGGTGGTCACGATGGAATAACCCGCTTTACGGAACTGCTCAAGGGCATCCAGCACGCTGTCGCCGGTGATCGGCTGTACGTGTTCGGCTCCGCCTTCCGCAGTACGGATCGCGGCACCGGATTCCAGCAGCGCGGCATCCTGCAACAGCACGCCTTTCACGCCAAAGTGAGCGCAGCTACGCATCATTGCGCCCAGGTTATGCGGGTTGCCCACGTCTTCCAGCGCCAGTACACAGTCATCGGCATCCGCCTGACTGACCCACTGCTGAACGGTCGTACCGTTACGTTTTTTGATCAGGAAGCAGACGCCGCCGTGGTGTTCGGTACCGGATGCTTTGGTCAGCTCGGCATCATCAACCACGTGGTAGGCTTTGCGGTTTGCCGCCATCCAGCGCAGCGCTTCTTTAAAGCGCGGGGTTACGCTCTGAATAAACCAGGCGCGGACGATACATTCAGGACGGCTCAGGAACAGCGCCTGGCAGGCGTTTTCACCATACACGCGAGTCTCTTCCGCACGCTGACGGCGCAGCACTTCCGGGTCGATAAAGCTTTTACCGCTGATACCGCCGTGATCGGCCTTTTCTGGCGTTTCGTCGCCAGGGGCACGAGAAACGGTGCGCCACGGGGAGGCGTTATCACGTGAGAAGTCATCCCGTGGACGGTCATCGCGTTTGCGATCGTCACGCTTGCGGTCATCACGTTTGCGGTCATCACCGCGGTTGTTTCTGTCATCGCGGGCGGGGCGACGGCCACCGTCTGCACGAGAAGACGCCGGACGCCCGCCACCTTTTCCGGTACGCGGATTTTGGGTGCGTTTATCAGAGTCATCATCACTGCGGACATACATCACTTTGACCTTGCCGCTTTTATTTTTCATTTCGTCGTTCATGCTTTTCTCCACCAGCGCTGCGCGAAGCGCGCAGATTACCCGATGTGCCAGCGCATAGCCATAATTTCGTACAAAAGCCTGTGACTATTGTTCTCATTGAATAAAACGCATTGTTGTTTCAAACAGGCTCATTGATAATATGTAACATATTAGAAACATTATCGGCATTTTGCCGCTGTCCCACGGCTCTATCAGAGGTTAGTTATGAATACCGTATGTGCCAACTGTCAGGCTCTTAACCGCATTCCGGACGATCGGATTGAAGATGGTGCGAAATGCGGACGCTGCGGCCATGAATTGTTTGATGGCGAGGTCATTAACGCGACGGGTGCTACGCTGGACAAACTCCTCAAGGACGATCTTCCTGTTGTGGTTGATTTCTGGGCGCCCTGGTGCGGCCCATGTCGTAGCTTCGCGCCGATCTTCGAAGACGTGGCCGAAGAGCGCAGCGGAAAAATACGTTTCGTTAAGGTCAATACTGAAGCTGAACCTGAACTGAGCGCCCGTTTTCGCATTCGCAGCATCCCGACCATTATGATTTTCAAAAATGGTGAAGTGCTCGATATGCTCAACGGTGCGGTGCCTAAAGCGCCTTTTGAAAGCTGGTTAAACGAGTCGCTGTAACATTCTCGGGGCACATCTTGTGCCCCGTTCTCGCCTCTGCGAAAATAGGGTTTTTCCTGCATTTCGCCCATGACTGATAACGCTGTTCTTCAATTACGCGCCGAACGCCTTGCGCGCGCTACCCGCCCCTTCCTCGCGCGCGGAAACCGTATTCGCCGCTGTCAGCGCTGCCTGCTGCCGCTGAAGGTTTGCCTGTGCGAGACGCTGGCGCCGAGTACGGCCCAGAGCCGTTTTTGTCTGGTCATGTTTGATACCGAGCCGATGAAGCCCAGCAATACAGGTCGCCTCATTGCCGATATTCTGCCGGATACCTCGGCATTTCAGTGGTCCCGTACTGAGCCCCCTCAGGCGCTGCTCGACTTAGTGGCAAGCCCGGACTATCAGCCGATGGTCGTTTTCCCTGCGTCATATGCAGGTGTCGATCGCCAGGTGCTTTCGACGCCGCCATCCGGTAAACCGCCGTTGTTTATTATGCTGGACGGCACCTGGACCGAAGCGCGAAAAATGTTTCGTAAAAGCCCGTATCTCGACGCACTGCCGGTGATTTCTGTCGATCTGTCCCGCGTCTCCGCCTATCGCCTGCGTGAAGCGCATGCTGACGGGCAATACTGCACCGCCGAAGTGGCCATTGCGCTTCTGGACCTGGCGGGTGATACCGCTGCGGCTCACGCCCTGGGCAACCATTTCTCCTGTTTCCGGGAACGCTATCTGGCGGGAAAAACCGTTCATAAGGGCAGCGTCACAGCAGCCGAGACGGAAAGCGTTTAAAATCATCAGGTCGCTTGCATTCACAGGAGGCCTGCATGAGCCAGCGAGGGTTAGAAGCGCTACTTCGTCCTAAATCCATTGCCGTCATCGGCGCATCAATGAAACCGGATCGTGCTGGCTATCTGATGATGCGCAACCTGCTGGCCGGGGGATTTAATGGTCCCGTCATGCCCGTCACACCGGCGTATAAGGCGGTTCAGGGAGTGCTTGCATGGCCTGATGTACAGAGCCTGCCTTTCGTACCGGATCTTGCCGTACTGTGTACAAACGCAAAACGGAATCCGGAACTGCTGGAATCGCTCGGCAAGAAAGGCTGTAAAACCTGCATTATTCTCTCGTCTCCGCCTGAACAGAAAGCCGAGCTTCTGGCCTGCGCCAGCCGCTATCAAATGCGCATTCTTGGGCCAAACAGTCTGGGCCTGCTCGCCCCCTGGCAGGGGCTGAATGCCAGCTTCTCTCCGGTTCCAATCCGCAAAGGCAAGCTCGCGTTTATCTCGCAGTCGGCTGCAGTATCGAACACCATTCTCGACTGGGCGCAGCAGCGTGAAATGGGATTCTCCTACTTCATTGCGCTCGGCGACAGTCTGGATATCGACGTCGATGAGCTACTGGATTTTCTGGCGCGCGACGGCAAAACCAGTGCGATCCTGCTTTATCTTGAGCACCTCAGCGACGCGCGTCGTTTTGTCTCGGCGTCGCGAAGCGCGTCGCGCAATAAGCCGATCCTGGTGATCAAAAGCGGACGCAGCCCTGCGGCACAGCGTCTGCTGCATTCGCATTCCGGCATGGATCCCGCCTGGGACGCCGCCATTCAGCGCGCGGGTTTGCTGCGGGTACAGGATACGCACGAGCTTTTTTCCGCCGTTGAGACGTTAAGCCATATGCGCCCGTTGCGCGGCGAGAAGTTAATGATTGTCAGTAACGGCGCCGCCCCTGCCGCACTCGCCCTGGATGAGCTGTGGCGGCGTTTCGGCAAGCTGGCCACGCTGAGCGAAGAGACGCTGCAGCGCCTGAAAGACGCGCTTCCGGCCAGCGTGACGCCAGGCAATCCGCTTGATTTGCGCGATGACGCCAGCAGTGACCGCTATATCAGGGCCATTTCCATTTTGCTGGATAGCCAGGATTTCGATGCGCTGATGATTATCCACTCCCCCAGCGCGGTCGCGCCGGGCAGCGAAAGCGCGCGCGCGCTCATTGAGGCCGTGCGCAATCATCCGCGAGGCAAATATGTCACCCTGCTGACCAACTGGTGCGGTGAGTTTTCTTCGCAGGAGGCTCGGCGCCTGTTCAGCGAAGCCGGACTGCCAACCTACCGCACGCCGGAAGGCACCATTACCGCGTTTATGCACATGGTGGAATATCGCCGCAATCAGAAACAGCTCCGCGAGACGCCGGCGTTGCCCGGTAATCTGACGGCCAATACCGTCGACGTTCACCGGCTGTTGCAGCAGGCAATCGAAGAAGGCGCGACGTCGCTGGATACGCATGAAGTCCAGCCCATTCTGGGCAGCTACGGGATGCAGACCCTGCCGACCTGGATCGCCAGCGACAGTGCTGAGGCCGTGCATATTGCCGAGCAGATTGGCTATCCGGTTGCCCTGAAGCTGCGCTCCCCGGATATCCCGCATAAGTCTGACGTCCAGGGGGTGATGCTCTACCTGCGAACGGCGACTGAGGTGCAGCAGGCCGCAGATGCCATTTTTGACCGGGTCAAAATGGCGTGGCCACAGGCAAGGATCCACGGCTTGCTGGTGCAAAGCATGGCTAACCGCGCAGGCGCTCAGGAGTTACGGGTGGTGGTCGAACACGATCCCGTCTTCGGCCCGCTCATCATGCTGGGGGAAGGCGGTGTGGAGTGGCGCCCGGAGGAACAGGCCGTGGTGGCGTTACCGCCGCTGAACATGAACCTGGCGCGTTATCTGATTATCCAGGCGATCAAAAGCAAAAAGATCCGCGGCCGGAGCGCGCTGCGTCCGCTTGATATTGCCGGGCTAAGTCAGTTCCTGGTACAGGTCTCTAACCTGATTGTGGATTGTGCCGAGATCCAGCGGCTGGACATTCATCCGCTGCTCGCCTCCGGCAATGAGTTTACGGCGCTGGACGTGACCCTGGATATCGCGCCCTTTGAAGGAGACAGAGAAAGCCGTCTGGCGATCCGCCCGTATCCCCTGCAGCTGGAGGAGTGGGTTGAGATGAAAAATGGGGAACGCGCCTTGTTCCGCCCTATTCTGCCGGAAGATGAGCCCCAGCTGCGGGCCTTTATCTCTCAGGTCACGAAAGAGGATCTCTATTATCGCTATTTTAGCGAAATCAACGAATTTACCCACGATGATTTAGCCAATATGACCCAGATCGACTACGATCGAGAAATGGCGTTTGTTGCCGTTCGTCGCGCCGATAAGGGTGATGAGATCCTCGGCGTCACGCGTGCGATTTCTGACCCGGATAACGTCGATGCGGAGTTTGCCGTGCTGGTACGCTCCGATCTTAAAGGTCTGGGCCTGGGAAGACGACTGCTGGAAAAACTCATCAGTTATACGCGAGATCACGGATTGTTACGCCTTAATGGCATTACTATGCCTAACAATCGCGGTATGGTGACCCTGGCGCGAAAACTTGGGTTTGACGTTGATATTCAGCTGGACGAAGGTATTGTTGCCTTGTCCCTCAGTCTGTCATCAGCAGACAAACGCGAGTAAGCTACTGGAAATGTTACCCACTTTGGACGGGACTGGTGGTATCATTGTCCGCTTATGTTGTTTGCATAGTACAGACAACCCTTCAATGAACAGAGAAGAAACGCACTGTGATGTTGTCAAAATTTAAGCGTAATAAACATCAACAACACCTTGCTCAACTACCGAAGATTTCTCAGTCAGTTGATGATGTAGAGTTCTTTTACGCTCCCGCTCATTTTCGGGAGACGCTTCTGGAAAAGATTGCCAGCGCTACGCGACGCATTTGCATTGTGGCACTGTATCTTGAACAGGATGAAGGCGGGCGCGCGATCCTGAACGCGCTCTATGAAGCCAAACGTCAGCGTCCGGAACTGGATGTACGCGTGCTGGTAGACTGGCATCGCGCCCAGCGTGGCCGTATTGGCGCTGCCGCGTCAAACACCAATGCTGACTGGTATTGCCGCACAGCGCAGGAAAATCCTGGCGTTGACGTGCCTGTTTATGGCGTCCCGGTGAATACCCGTGAAGCGCTCGGCGTTCTTCATTTCAAGGGGTTCATTATTGATGACAGCGTGCTATACAGCGGCGCCAGTCTCAATGATGTCTACCTTCATCAGCTCGATAAATATCGCTACGACCGTTACCATCTGATCCGTAATCCGCAGATGGCCGATATCATGTTCAACTGGGTTGATAAAAATCTGGTTCATGGCCGTGGTGTTAATCGTCTTGACGATCCCGAGCGCCCTAAAAGCCCGGAAATCAAAAATGATGTTCGCGCCTTCCGCCAGGAGCTGCGCGATGCGGTCTATCATTTCCAGGGCGATGCGAATAACGAAGAGTTATCCGTTACCCCGCTGGTAGGGCTCGGCAAATCGAGCCTGCTGAACAAAACGATTTTCCATCTGATGCCGTGCGCGGAGCAGAAACTCACTATCTGCACGCCGTATTTCAACCTTCCTGCCGTGCTGGTGCGTAATATCATTCAGCTGCTGCGCGAGGGTAAAAAAGTGGAAATCATCGTGGGTGATAAAACGGCAAACGACTTCTTTATTCCCGAAGATCAGCCGTTCAAAATCATCGGTGCATTGCCTTATCTCTATGAGATTAACCTTCGCCGTTTCCTGAGCCGCTTACAGTATTACGTCAACACTGACCAGCTGGTTGTGCGTCTCTGGAAAGATGAAGACAATAGTTACCATCTGAAAGGCATGTGGGTCGACGATGAGTGGATGCTGCTGACCGGTAACAACCTGAACCCGCGCGCGTGGCGACTGGATCTGGAAAACGCTATCCTGATCCATGATCCGCAGCATGAGTTAGCCGCCCAACGTGAACGCGAGCTGGAGCTGATTCGCACCCATACAACCGTGGTGAATCACTACCGCGAACTGCAGAGCATTGCCGATTATCCGGTGAAAGTTCGCAAGCTTATTCGCCGCTTACGTCGTATCCGTATCGACCGACTTATCAGCCGTATTCTGTAATGTCCAGGCCCTGTCACCCGCAGGGCTTTTTTATGGGGCCCGTTGATGCGTATTCCTCTGTTACTGAGCGTCATTTTCCTGAGTGGCTGTAGCCATATGGCCAACGATAGCTGGTCCGGACAGGATAAAGCACAGCATTTTCTCGCCTCCGCGATGTTGTCCGCAGCCGGTAATGAATATGCCCAGCATCAGGGATACAGCCGGGACCGTAGCGCGGCGATCGGGCTGATGTTCTCAGTAAGTCTTGGGGCATCAAAAGAACTGTGGGATAGCCGCCCCGCAGGGAGCGGCTGGAGCTGGAAAGATTTCGCCTGGGATGTCGCTGGCGCAACGACCGGCTATGCCGTATGGCAGATGGCGCGGTATTAAAGTCGAATGCCTTTCCCTTTGCGATGCAGCATCAGGGAGACAACAAACGCCAGTGCCCCCATTCCCGTTACGTACCAGAAGAATGTCGTTTCGCTTCCCCATGATTTAAGCGACAGCGCTACGTACTCCGCCGATCCGCCAAACACCGCGTTGGCGACCGCATAAGAGAGCCCTACCCCTAATGCACGGACCTGCGCCGGGAACATCTCGGCTTTCAGTATCCCGCTGATGGAGGTATAGAAACTGACAATCACCATCGCCACCATCACCAGCGCAAAGGCAGCATACGGTGAAGAGACATGCTGAAGCGCAGTCAGAATGGGGACGGTACATAATGCCGACAATCCGCCAAAAATGAGCATCGACGTACGTCGGCCAATTTTATCCGAGAGCGCGCCGACGATCGGCTGTATGAGCATAAAGACAAACAGTGCCACGGTCATGACCACGCTGGCGACGTTTGCGTGCATGCCGGTGGTGTTTACCAGGTATTTTTGCATATAGGTGGTGAACGTATAAAAACTGAGAGAGCCGCCCGCGGTGAAGCCCAGCACCATCAGGAAAGCTTTACGGTTACGCCATAATCCTTTGAATGTTCCCGCCTCCTTCAGCATCCTGACCTCTTTCTGAGAGGTTTCATCTAGCTGACGGCGTAGCCAAAGTGCAACGACCGCCAGTACAGCGCCCATTGCGAAAGGGATCCGCCATCCCCAGGCGTGAAGTTGTTCGTCCGTCAGAATTTGCTGCAGGATCACCACCACAAGAATGGCCAGCAGTTGACCGCCAATCAGCGTGACGTACTGGAATGAGGCGTAAAAACCTTTACGGCCTTCCAGTGCAATTTCACTCATGTAGGTTGCACTGGTACCGTATTCACCGCCCACCGATAATCCCTGGAATAAGCGTGCCAGCAAAAGTAGTGCCGGAGCCCAGGTACCAATCGATGCATATCCCGGTAAGCAGGCGATCACCAGCGAGCCAAAGCACATCATGCACACCGAGATCAGCATAGAGGCCTTACGCCCGCGACGATCCGCAATACGGCCGAACAGCCATCCCCCGATGGGTCGCATCAAGAAGCCTGCGGCGAAGACTCCTGCCGTTTGTAGCAGCTGCGTGGTGGTGTTGCCGGAGGGGAAGAAAATATGTGCAAAGTAGAGTGAACAGAATGAGTAGACGTAAAAGTCGAACCATTCAACCAGATTCCCTGAAGAGGCGCTGATGATTGCCCATACCCTTCTTCGGGTATCACTGTGAGCCAGCGTCCCGTTTGATGTCATGCTTTCTGTCATTGTGATTATGCTCCTGCCATAAACTGCGGCGTATTGAGCCTGGAGACTCAATAACCTCGTAAATGAAATGTTATAATTTTGTTATAAATCACATTGAGACAGAGATCACACATTCCATTAGCAAGATAAGGGATTAAGACAAAAGCCAGAGTGGAAAAACAAAAGCAAAAAACCCCGCACCTTCCGGTACGGGGTTCTTCTTAATTGATGCCTGGCAGTTCCCTACTCTCACATGGGGAGACCCCACACTACCATCGGCGCTACGGCGTTTCACTTCTGAG